>NZ_JAHSPF010000009.1 GCF_019132875.1 Erwinia phyllosphaerae | reverse complement strand
TTGGTATCCATATTCTTCTGCGCCTGGATCCACACCTGCTCCTCGCCCGCCTTGTCTTCAAAGCGCAGCGCGTTGGCATTGTCCGGGTTGCCGTCCTTGGTGCGACTCAGAAAGCCCATCTGCGTGGCCGCTGCCGGCAGCGCCCACGGCGGCATGCTCGCCTCGTTGTAGACCCGCCCCGTGACGATTGGCCGGTCCGGATCGCCGTTGATAAAGTCAATCACCACCTCGTCGTTCACGCGCGGGACCTGCACGCCGCCATACCCCTGGCCCGCCCAGGCGCTTGACACCCGTACCCAGCACGAACTGGTGTCGTCGCCCTTCGCCAGCCGGTCCCAGTGGAACTTCACCTTGATGCGGCCATATTTATCCGTCCAGATGGATTCGCCCTTCGGCCCCACCACCTTCGCCGTCTGCGGCCCGTGCGTGCGCGGCCACGGCGTTTTCGGCGGCGCGCGGAACGTCACCTCCGACGGGATAACCTCAATGGCAATGTTGTGCTTCGTGCTGCCGTCGCTGCCGCTGGCGTAGCGGTTCTCCTCGAAGTCGTAGTACGCGCTCACCGTCAGGTACTCGCCGTTGTCGCTGAAGAACGGCGCGTTCAGCAGCGTAAAGGTGCTGCCCGGCGCCAGGCCCAGCGCGGTGCCCACGGCGCTGATTTGCTGATGCTCCACCTGCCACACTTCCTGGCGGATTCTGGCATAAAACTCGCCGTGGTCGTGGTCAACGAAGTGCCCCGGCCAGTCGTAGACGTCAATCTGCCCCGGTACCGGTGACGCCGGGTTCTGCCGCGCCTGCAGCATCCACGCGTTCGGCTTGCGGAAGTCGTAGTCGTCGATGCTGTAGATGCCCGGCGTCACGCTGTCCTGCAGCTCCCAGACGCTGATGCCCTCCTCGCCGGTGCTGCCGCCGGACGGCGTGGCGTGGTACGGAATGACCTCGTAGCCCGCGAACGGCTGGTGCTGCCGCGCGCTGTCCGCCAGCACCATCGTGTGTTTGTCCATCTCGTGGCGGAAGCCGTAGTAGATGCCCTCCAGCTCCATCAGGCGGCTGATAAAGTCGAAGCTGCTCTCCTGGTACTGCACGCAGTAGTCCCACACGCGGTAGCTGCCGGTCAGCCTGTCCTCCACCGTCACGCCGTACTCGCCCAGCAGGGTTTTCAGTATCTGCACCACCGTCTGGCCCTGGAAGATGCGCAGATTGCGGTCGCGCTTCATCGGCCACAGGTCCGGCTCCATCACCAGGCGATAGACCGCGTAGCGCGTGCCGCTCAGCTCCTGGCTGTAGACGCCCGCCTGGGTGATTTTGCCGTTCAGGTAGCGCGTGGTGGTCAATCCCTGCGTGGGGATGCAGACGGTTATCGGCTGGCCCAGCAGCGTTTTGCGGTCGATGCGCGCGTCGGTGCTGAGCAGCTCCACGGTCAGTTCAAAGGATTCGGAAAGCCGCTCGCGGCCGCTGAGCTTCCAGAACAGCAGACCCTCGACCGGCAGGAGGACGGTGATTCGATCAAACATAATTTTTTCCCGGACTGGCAGGCCCGGCGATGCCGGGCGGGTAAGGATTTATTGCGGAATGGAGGGTAAAACCGAACAGCTAATGCAGGCTCAGCTTTGTGGATTCAGCAGCCACACGCCTTCGCTGTCAACGGTGATGGTCTGGCTACGCGTCTGGCCGTTGTTGCTGACGCTAAAGCGGTAGTCGCCCGGCGGCAGTTGCAGCATAGCAAAACCGTTTGGCGACGGCACCAGCGCCTGCGGATTGCCGTTCATTGCCACTTTGTCGCCCGGCAGCAGCTTAAGATAAACCTGCGCGACAGGTTCCGGCGGCGGTGGCGGTTCAGCCGCCTGCGGCGCAGCGGCCGTTTCTACAGGTTGTGCAGCGGCCGGCACAGTAGAAGAGGCGGCCGAAGCCTTAGCAACTTCCGTTGGCGATGACGCGGCATCCGTACCCGCAGCCGTTGCTGCTGGAGCAGAACTCGCAGCCGTTTGCGGTGAATTATCACTAGCGCCACCGGCGATTAGCGCGCCGACGCCAATACCCACCAGCACACCCGCCGCAATCAGTCCCGGCACCATAAAGCGCTTCAGGCCAGTTGCTTTCGGCACGGGCTGCTCTTCTTCAGCCACCGGCACCAGCATGGTGCCAGGCCCGCTGACCTTCACCTCATGGATCTCGTTGATATCGCTGGCGGAAAGCTCCATCAGCGCGGCAAACTGATCGACCGTCTGCGGACGATCTTCCGGCTGGAGCGCCAGCGCGCGATCGATAGCATGCAGCAACGGCAGCGAATATCCTTCCGGCTTCAGCTGCACCAGCGGCTTATAGTTATCTTCAATGCTGCGCACCACGCTGACCGGCGGCGGCGAACCGACAATCAGCGTATGCAGCACTGCACCCAGCGCATAGATATCGGTCCAGGTGCCCTGCTCGCTTTCGTTATCGTCGCTGTACTGCTCAATCGGCGCAAAACCCGGCTTAAGCATGGTTTCGGTTTCGTCAGAAAGGTTGCCGATAGCCTTACGCGCCGAACCGAAGTCCAGCAGCACCGGCACGCCGTTTTCCTGAATCTGGATATTATCCAGCGAGATATCGCGGTGCAGGTAGCCTTCGCGATGAATAGTGTTGATGGCCCCAAACAGCGGCGGCAGCAGGCAGCGGATCCAGGCTTCGCTAATCATCTCCGGGCGACGGTTGTGCAGCTGCGACAGCGTTGTGCCGGTATAAAACGCCGTGCCCATATAGGCGGTATCGTTCTGCACCCAAAACCGCAGCACGTGCAGCAGGTTGGGATGATTAAAGCGCGCCAGCAGCCTCGCTTCCTGAATAAAGCTGTTCAGCCCGGCGTGAAACGTTTTGCTGAAACGTTCGCTGCGCAGCACCAGCGTCAGGTCGTCGTTACGCACCGCCAGCGAGGCGGGCATAAACTCTTTGATGGCGATGGTGCGCTCAAGCTGGTGATCCCAGGCACGGTAAACGATGCCGAAGCCGCCACCGCCAATCACCTCTTTAATTTCAAACTCGTTAAAGCGGTAGCCCACCGGCAGCGCATTCGGAATGGCTCGCGGAATATCTTGTTCTGACATATTGGACAACTCTCTCTAGGGCGCGATCGCCGCAAACTGACACTGAAACTCGCCGTCGTGCAGGGTTACGCGCAGGCGTTGATACTGTTGTTCACGCCGCTGAGCATCCAGCAGTAACTGGCTCATCTGCGGCAGCAGCGTGTTGGTAAGGATGGCATCGACCATGCGGCCGCCGGATTCTACCTCGGTGCAGCGCTGAACAATACAGGCAATAACGCTGTCATCCACTTCGGAAACGATGCCGTGATTCTGCTCCAGACGGCGCTGGATGCGGTTCAGCTGCAAACGCACAATGCTGGCGAGCATCTCATCGCTCAGCGGATAGTAAGGCACTACCAGCAGGCGGCCCAGCAAGGCTGGTGGGAAGACTTCCAGCAGCGGCCCGCGCAGCGCGGCGGCCAGCGCATCCGGCTCCGGCACCAGTTCCGGATCGGCGCACATGGCACCGATCAGCTGCGTACCTACGTTGGAGGTAAGAATAATCAACGTGTTGCGGAAATCGATATGGCGTCCCTCGCCATCTTCCATCCAGCCTTTATCAAAGACCTGGAAGAAGATTTCGTGCACGTCGGGGTGCGCTTTCTCGATCTCGTCCAGCAGCACCACGCTGTAAGGTCGACGGCGCACGGCCTCGGTCAGCACGCCGCCTTCGCCGTAGCCCACATAGCCCGGAGGCGCGCCCTTCAGCGTGGAAACGGTATGCGCTTCCTGGAACTCGCTCATGTTGATGGTGATAATGTTCTGCTCACCGCCGTACAGCGTTTCGGCCAGCGCCAGCGCGGTTTCGGTTTTCCCGACGCCAGACGGGCCGCACAGCATAAATACGCCAACCGGTTTATTAGGGTCATCCAGCCGCGCACGGGAGGTACGTACGCGTTTGGCAATCAGATCCAGACCGTGACGCTGACCGATAACGCGCTCGTTCAGCGTGTCGGCCAGTTTCAGAACCGCCTCGATCTCGTTTTTAACCATGCGGCCCAGCGGGATACCCGTCCAGTCAGAAACCACGGCGGCGACTACGTTGGCATCCACTGCCGCAAACAGCAGCGGCGCTTCGCCCTGAAGCGTTTTCAGCTGTTGCTGCTGCCCGGCAAGCTGTTGGTGAACGGCGGCAACGTCTTCCGCTTCGTCGTCGTGCAGCTGCGCGCGCAAGGCGATAATCGCATCTACCAGCTCGCGCTCGTGCTGCCAGCGGGCGTTAAGCTCGTCACGCTGACTGGCCAGTTCAGCAAGCTGCTCGTCGATTTTCACCACGCGGCCTGCGTCGCCAATGGCTACTTTCGCTTCGCGTTCCGCTATCTCTCTTTCGATCTCCAGCGCGTGAATGCGATGCAAACAGTCTTCCAGCTGCGGCGGCTGAGCGCTCTGGCTGACGGCGACGCGGGCGCAGGCGGTATCCAGCAGCGCCACGGCTTTATCAGGCAGCTGACGCGCCGGAATATAGCGATGGGAAAGTTTTACGGCCGCCGCTACCGCTTCATCCAGTAGCAGCACGCGGTGATGCTTTTCCAGCGGGCTTACGGTGCTGCGCAGCATCAGCAGCGCTTTTTCTTCATCGGGCTCCTGTACCTGTACGGTCTGGAAGCGACGGGTCAGCGCCGGATCTTTTTCGATATATTTTTTGTATTCCGCCCAGGTTGTCGCGCCGATGGTACGCAGCTGACCGCGAGCCAGCGCAGGCTTCAGCAGATTTGCGGCGTCGCCGGTGCCTTGCTGGCCGCCTGCGCCAATCAGGGTATGGATCTCATCGATAAACAGAATAATCGGCGTTGGGCTGGACTGAACTTCGTTGATCAGCGCCTGCAGCCGCGCCTCAAATTCGCCCTTCATACCCGCACCGGCCTGCAACATGCCGATATCCAGCAGCCACAGCTGTACGTTCTGCAACGGTTCCGGCACGTCCCCAGAGGCCATACGCAGCGCCAGCCCTTCTACCACCGCCGTTTTGCCGACGCCCGCTTCGCCAGTCAGCAAGGGGTTGTTCTGACGACGGCGCATCAAAATATCCACCATCTGGCGGATCTCTTCGTCGCGTCCGGCGATCGGGTCGATCTTGCCGTCACGCGCGCGCGCCGTCAGATCCTGCGCATACTGCGCCAGCGTGCTTTGCTGCGGCGGCACCGCGCCATCCTGTACAGGCGCTGCGGTAACGTTGGTCTCTTTGCTGTTGCCGAAGACGCTATCGAACTGCTCCAGCAGCGCGTCGGCGCTGATGCGGCCAAACTGCGGAGAAATGCCCTTCAGCACGTTCGCCAGGTTAAAGGTTTTTAGCAGGCCAATCAGCAAATGACCGCCGCGAATTTTCTGCACGCCAAACTTCAGCGAGCCGTAAACCCACGCGCGCTCAACCGCGCTATCGATATGTTCCGACAGATCCGAAACCGCACTGGCTCCACGCGGCAAACGATCCAGCGCTGCCACGATATCGCGCGTAAGCGCCGCTTCATCCAGGGAAAAATAGCGGATCAGCTGTTGCAGATCGCCGTCCTGCTGTTGCATAAGCTGATGCAGCCAGTGCACCAGCTCCACATAGGGATTGCCGCGCAGTTTACAAAAGGCGGTGGCGCTTTCCAGCGAGGTAAATAACAGCGTGTCCAGTTTGCCGAACAGTACGGCGCGGCTAATTTCTGACATGGTGGTTCCAGATAGTTGATGACTGATGGAATAGCATTGCCGTGAAGCAGAGAGAGTGGCCTGTTTACCGGGTAGCAATCTGCTCCGCCGGTTCCGGGCTGAAGGTTAAATCATGCAGCGGTCGGTCTTCTTTTGTATGGCCGAGCCAGCTGTTAAAACCCAGTCGTGACGAATCGCCTGGCCGGATACCGCGCGCGTCGTTCTGCGCTAAAATCAGCCGGAGTTCCCAGACGTATTCAATGCCCAGATATTGACGTACCCAGTCGCGCAGCGCGATTGTCCAGGGTTCGCCAGGCAGAAAGCGGTTATAGGTTTCCAGCGGCATCGGGCCCAGCTCAATACGAAACTTATGCTGCACGTCGCGTACCGCCACGCCCAGAAACATTGACTCGCCCAGCTTTGGCGCGCGTCTTCCCGCCCCCAGCTTTGCCCGCTCGCGGTTATCAATCGGCAGCCAGTGCGGCACGTTTCCCACCAGCTTTACCGGCACGTTGAAATAGTGGCTAAGTATTTTTTGCAGGCCTTCAACATCGCGTCCATGACGAGTCAGATGTCCGGCCACCGCATAGCGCGAGTGGTCGCTCAGGCTGCCTTTTTCCAGCTGGCCCGGCTGGCCCATGCCGATCAGGCTGGCCAGATAGCGATCGAAGCGCTGGTTGTCTTCGCGATCCAGCGACACCGTCGGCTGCGCATCGGCCCAGGCGCGATAAAACAGCAGCGTCAGGCGGTGATGGAACAGATCGACAAAGGCCGACATGCTGCTGTCCTGATGGTGCGTGATGCGCTCGCGGGCATATTCCGTCAGGTGCGTTGGCAGCGGGCCGTTGGGGCCAAACAGGCCAAAGCTTAAAATCGAAATATCGTGCAGCGGCGTATTGTCGCGCGGGGCGGCCTTTGACAGCGTGGCGGGCGCAAAAGCCAGCGACGGCTCCTGACCAATACGCAACGGTTCGTGGCGCGGCAAAGGCGCACGGCCCAGCGGATAACGCTCGCCGCTCTGGGCATCCAGCCGACGCAGCAGCTGAAAGAGATCATAGCGCCAGGGCGCCTGCGTTACCCCTGACCAGAATTCTTCCGGCAGCCGCTGCGCTTTGCGAATTTGCAGCACGTTCATATCAGCGCCCTTTTCCCCATCCGCGCCGGCCAATAGCCGACCTCGCCGCGCTGCTGGCTGGTTAGCGTCAGCTCGGTAAAGCTGTTAATTGCCACCAGTCTGGCAAACACCTGCTCCAGCACGCTGCCCAACAGCCACGGGCTTGCACCGGAAAACGCCTGCTCGTCAACGCTCAATTCAATGCCGATGCCGCGCGCAAACACAATCGGGCCCGGCTCCGGCACGCGGCGGCTTACCGGTTTAAGCTGGCAATGACGAATGCCTTCAATCTGTCGTGCGACTGGCGCTTCCGCCAGGTTGGCATACAGCCCCAGCAGCTGGCGCAGCGCCGTTGCGCCCTGGCCGTCGTCACTGTCCATCAGGCTTAAATAGTTCATCTGCAAATGGCTGATCAGCCGCCAGGTAGCCAGCCCTTCCGCCAGCGCCGGACGCGGCGGCGTGGGGCCTTTCCGCAACGTCAACTGGCTGACCGGCACCGAGTCCGCCATCATAAAGTTGCCCTGCTCCTGCGCCAGCAGCATTAAAGGCAGATCGCGGCTGGTGCACATCACTTCCGCCGTCAGATGACGTAAATCGTTACGCCACGGCGAATGACGTTCATCTACCAGCGACAAGAAAACTTCTGAACCAATATAGCCGGTACGCGTGCCGTAGCGCTGCGCCCGTTCCGACAGCGTGCGCTGCTCGCGACGCAGCGAGAAATAAGCACCATAGTCGCCTTCGTCGCGGCTGAACGTGCTCCAGAACGGCCTGAATATCTGTTCTTGCTGCTGCCGATCGCCCGTGGCGTAAAGCTTCTTCACCGAATAGATTTCGTAATCCAGCGGGCGGATGTTGTCGACCACCAGATGATATTCATGCACGCTGTCGCTGATTTTCTGCCGCTCCGCCGTTTTCGGAAACAGATTAATCACCGGCGTACAGTGCAGCGCCAGATGGCTTTTATCGATCACTCTTTCCAGCGCCGCGTCGGCCTTGTCGAGCAGCAGCACGATTTCAAACGCGTTTACCTCTGGCCCACAGCGCAGCGGCAGCTCGCCCAGGCTGCTGACGCTGACAAACTGGAAGCGCGCCGGAAAAGCAAAATATTCCTGTAGCAGCCGGTAGCCGTCGAAGTTGCGCAGATCTTCCGGCAATAGCGCCTGATCGGCAGCAAAACCTTCCTGCTTCAGCGCGTCGTCGTCCAGCACAATACGCTGTGGGTTCTTCTCTACCGTCTGGCAAAAGCTGCCGACGGTGTGCTGCATTATTAGCTCCAGCAGCTGCTGTGCCTGAATATCGGGGCCGCTTAAGAAAAACATCAGGTCTTTGAAAGTAAGATGGTTTAACGCCACCTCGCTAAAGCATTCCAGCCGAATACGCAGCGCGCTGACCGCGCCGCGCTGGCTCAGTCCCATTCCGGCAAGCGGGATATCCGCAGGTACGCCGCCCAGTTCTACCTGGCTAATCCGCAGCGGTTGCAGCACGACGTCGTGCGCCGTGGCGTAGCTACAGGTGACGCCGCTTTTTTTCAGCGTCTGGCTATCCATCATGGTGCCGCGCGGCACCAGAAAGCCGCCGCTGATATCGCCTTTTTTGCCGTCGGGATACAGTTCGGCAATCGCCATCGAAGGCACCGGTGACAGATAGTTAGGCGCAATCATCTCCAGCATGCGCTGGGAAAAGCGCGGGAACTCGGCGTCCATTTTTAGCTGTACGCGAGAGGTCAGAAAGGCGAAGCCTTCCATCAATCGCTCGACGTAGGGATCGGCCACATCTATGCCGCTCATGCCCAGCCGCCCGGCGACTTTGGGATAGCGTTCGGCAAACTCCGCCCCCATTTCGCGCAGGTACGCCAGTTCACGGTTGTAATAATCGAGCAGTTTGCTGTCCATGATTACCCTACATCTTTCAGCTCAAAATGGCCGTTTTCTAAATCTAAATCGGTACGAAACAGGAACTCTAACGGATAAGGCACGCACCAGAGCCGCCCTTTAATCTCTATCGACAGCACGTTGTGCAGCGTCAGCGAGCTGGTATCCGACACGCAGCGTACCTGGAGACCCGCAGGCAAAATACGCGGCTCGAAATGCAGAATAGAGTTGGTCAGCTTGCGCTGAATGTCAGTCAGCTCAATATCGGACATGCGCTGTCCGGCCAGCGGCGCCACGCCAAAGTTATAGGCAGAGCGCTGCACGTGCGGAAACGGCGAGAGATCCTGTTGCGCTTCGTTGTTGATACTGTTGAACAACCACTGCAAATCGCGCAGGACGCTGCGCCTTAACGCGTTATGCGAAATAACACGGCTGCTGGCGGCTTCCTGCTGCTTGTCCGGCGCGTTATCGGTCAGTCTGTCCAGCAGCGACGGCTGCATTTTGTCGCGAGCCGTCATGGTTTCTTTGCCGCGCTGGCGGTAGCCGCCGTGCAGCAGTTCCCTGCCTTCACTCATGGTCGGCTAACGCTCCGGCAAAAACGAGATGCGTCAGGCTCAGCAGCGGAAAACTCAGCTCTGCGCTCAGCCAGGTTTTCTGCCCGTGACCGATAAACTGCTGGTCATCCAGCGGCGTCCATTCCGTCACGCTGGCCATCCGCAGATTGTCAGCAGCCATATCCGTAAACGGATAGCGTACCGGCAGCTGGCAAACCTGTTCGCTACCGTCGGTCAGCGTAACGGCGGCGTGACGCCACACCAGATCGGTCACGCTGGCCGGAGCCTGAAAACGAATCTCGTGGATGGCGGCAAACGGTAGCCAGGTATAGTGTCCGTTGACGATCAGCTCGCAGACTGGCCCAAGACGGCCATCGCCATCAATCAGCCATTCCACCGCCTGCGTGGTGTCCTGCGTCGTAACGCGAGCCGGGCTGGGCTGGGCTGCGGCAAAAGCCGCCGCGCGCAGCTCAACGGCGTCGTCTGCATGCTCTTTACGCAGCGCTTTCAGTAAATCTTCCGCCCAGGCAAACGCCTCACCGGGCATTCTCGGCATCGCCAGGCCATCAAAGACCGCCGCACGCTGGATTTCGCCGGTGATGGTTTGCTCCAGCAGCGTGACCGTTGGCTGTGCCTGCGGTTTTAACGCCAGCCAGGATTTCAGCTGGGTTTTCGCCCGCGGCCAGTGGCCCGCCAGGCAAAGCAGCTGTACAAAGGCCGCGCGTAAATCGGCATCCGCCGGGCGGCTCTTAATGTCGTTTTCGACGCGCGCCAGCGTTTGTGCAAGCGTGTCGCCGGACATCAGTTCAGTCAGAGATTTCATAGCTTTCCTTTGGCGGGCAATCAATTAGTTAAGCGTTTGGTAAGCACCGGCAGCCGGGTCTTTCAGCTGAGGATGGATTTCATCCACCAGACGGATAGTCAACTTGCCGTTGGTCAGGTATGGCGACCAGACTTTACGCACCTCATCCAGACGCGCTTTTAACGTGCTGGCGTCGCTGGCTTCCTGCTGGCTCATCGCCACCACGACCGTGCCGTCGGCCTGCCAGCCGTTTAGTGTGGGCGCATAAGGCACAATCATCCAGCTTTGCGGCGACCTTTCATCGCTCAGCACCATACGCTCGTTGTTGACGGTGGTAATCTGCATATCGCGACCCGCCGCTTTGCTGTTCAGACCAGACACCGGGAAGCCCTGCAAAAAGCTGACCTGCTGCTTTCTGGCCGCGCCTTTGCCCAGCCGCGCAATCTGGCTGTCGCCACTGAGCCAGCCGTCGCTGCCGCAGGTAACGCCACCTTTCGCCGGAACAAACAGCGCGCTGGTCTGGCTGTTGCTGTTCCAGTAGGTGCGGAAGTGACAACCGTCCAGCAGGCTGAACTGGATCCACGGCGTGGTATCTGCTGGCGGCGAAAGATCTGCCGGATCGACCGGCGCGGCGGTTTCCGCTACCGGTGCAGCTGCTGGCGCAGTCGTAGGCACTGCTGCCGGCGCTGGCGTAGCAACTTCGATCTTGCTCAGCCAGCCTTCTGCCTTAGCTGCACTACCGTGCGCCAGCGCCGTACCGTTAATGTCGGTCAGCTGCCACTGGAACGAGGCCAGTTTTGCACAGTTTTGCGACATCAGGTTGGCAACCTGCGGCAGCAGTTCTTTGACCTTCACCGGATTTTTATTGCCGTTTGCCACAATACGCAGCGGGATTTCGCGCCTGCACCAGCTGGCAGGCCTCTGGTCTTTGACGTTATCAATCCAGACATCCATTTGCAGTGTTTTCGCGTTCACGACGCGGTAATCCTGTGCCCAGGCACCGGATGCAATCAGCAGGGAAAGTGCTGGTAGCCAATATTTCATAATCGTTTCTGAAGGCCTTAATTTAATCACGAAGAGGGAAAAACTGCGCTGCGGCCTCAAGCGAATGCAGCAGCGTGGTGTCCTGTGGATCGCCAACCCAAACGGCGACGGCGCTGTAATTGTCCTGGCTGACGGCGGATTGCAGATCGTTTTTGCGGATGACTTCCTGCATCAGCGTCAGCCATTCGTCCGGCGTATTTACCATATGCAGCGACTCCTGCATATTTTCTTGTGATAGCCCGTGCCAGAAACCGTCGGTGCAGAGCAGAAAAGCGTCGCCGTCTTCAATCTCTACGACATCGCTATAGCTGGCGTCACGCTCTTCGTCGCCCATGCCAAGCGCAAAGTAAAGCAGGTTGCTGTTGATGCCTTCGGTCTGGTGTCCGGCGTCTTTCATTTGCTGCACCAGGCTGTGGTCGGTAGTGACGTGGTACAGATAGCCGCGACGAAACAGATACAGGCGGCTGTCGCCCGCGTGTGCCCAGTAGGCCAGGTCAAAATCCCTGTCGATAAACAGGCTGACCAGCGTGGTGCCCATGCGCTTGTAGTCGCTGACCGCCTTTTGCTGCTGGCGGATGGCGCGGTTAGCGTCATTGACGTACTGGCGAATGCTTTGCGCATCCAGATGCCGCTCGCCGTCAAAGCGCTGGAGAATGGTGTCGCGCGCCAGCTCTGCCGCGACGTCTCCGCCCGGCAGCCCCGCTACGCCGTCGCACACCACAAAACAGGCCGATCGTTCACCGATGTGCTCGCCGGTCTGATCCTGGTTGCTTTCGCGTGCGCCCTGATGCGACATAGAGGCAATGGTGATATTCATCATTCTTCCGATCTGATTTGAGAATCTTTGTACTGGTTCACTTCCATGTCGTAGGCGTGCAGGAAGGCTTCGCCAAATAAGGTGTGGAAGTCATCCTCGATTTCACCCGCCGTTTCGCCGTAGCGTTTAGTGAAGTGTTCCCACAGCGCGGCTTTGCGGCTGTTCGGTAAAGAAAGACGAGAGATAGCCCCTTCCTCACGCGCTTCGTCTTCCAGCTGCTGCGGGTTAAATGATTGCAGCATGGAGGCGATGATGGCGCGGATCCCGGCGATCATGCCCAGCTGGTGGGCCTGAAGGTCGACCAGCGCATCGCGGACCGACTGCTTCGGCGGCATAAAGCCCGGCATGCGGCTGCCGAACATCTGCATCAGCACTGATTTACCGGAAGGCAGCAGCTTGAACGGGTTATTGGCCTCGTCAAGGATCACCGTCATTTCTGCTTTTACGCCGCGCTTGAGGATGGAGCGTGACGACAGCAGCGCAACGGTACCCTGCGAGAACATGCTCAGCATCTGGCCCAGCTCCTGCATCGCCTCGCTGTCGAAACGCGGCGTTGGTTGCAGATCGTTAAGCCCCATACCGCCCATCAGCGCGTCCAGCAGCTCGCCGTCCAGGCGTTGACCGTTGCCTGCTGTGCTATTTTGCTGCGCGGCCGTATTAGCCACCGGATCGATACGCAGGCGGCCCTTTGGCGGCGGCGTATTGTTGCGTGCGACGGCCTGCGGCGTTGGCAGCGTGATGCCGCCGTAGTCCTGCTGCTGCTGCTGCGCGGCCGGTTGCTGTGCCGCCTCGTCAAACGGCACCGACTGACTACGATTAGCGCTTTCCTCTGACTGCATTGACTGATGGCGGCTGGTGCTTTCATCAAATAACGGTGACTTGCTGAGATCCGCGCTTTCATCGAACAGCGGCGATTTGCTGAGATCCGCACTTTCACCAAACAGCGACGATTTGCTGAGATCCGCATTTTCACCAAACAGCGACGTGCTGCCGAAGTCGGCATCATCCTGCGCGCTTTCTGCAAGCGGTGCACGATTGGCGTTTTCATTAAACAACGGTGACTTAAGATCTGCATTTTCAGCAAACAGCGGTGACTTGCTGAGATCCTCGCTTTCACCAAACAGCGGTGACTTATTAAGATCCTCGCTGTCACCAAACAGCGGTGACTTATTAAGATCCTCGTTGTTACCAAACAGCGGTGACCTGTTGAGATCGGTACTTTCATTAGACAGCGGCGACCTGTTAAGACTGGCGCTGTTATCCTGACGCGGGCTTTGTGGCGCGGCGGCTTTCGGTTTTTCGCTATCCAGCGCTTTTGGCGTTGGCGGCACAAAGGCAGGCTGCGGCTCGTCCAGCGGCGTTAACGGTACGGCGTTGCCCATCATCAGCCCCAGCGGATCGTTACCTCCCGCTGGTGTGCTGTTGCCCTGGCCAAACAGCGCCATTGGGTCCAGGCTCTGCTTTTTATCCTGCGGCTGGCTTAGCGTGCCCGGCGTGCTGTCGTCGAATATGCTTTTTTGATCGAACAGCGATTCGCTGCTGAACAGGGAATCCGGCGTACGATCCCGACGATCCAGGTTTAGCGGATCCTGCTTTGCTGCCAGCTGCGCCAGCGGATCGACCGGATTACGATCTTCCGCTTTTTCCGTTAACGGATTAGCGCCCGCTGGCGTTGGCTTGCCGCGGCTGGAAAGACTGTCGGTAATCGAAAATTCTTGCGCAAGGCTGTCCCAGATTTCAGTAGGAATGGCGGCTGGCGCATTTTCTGGCTTCGGTGTCGCGACAACGGGACGCGCCACCGGAGCAGGCCTGGCCGCAGGTTGCGCCGAGTGCAGCTCGGTAACCTGCAAACGATAATCATCAATACTGAGGATATCGCCATCCTGCAAATCAACCTGGCGACCGCGCTCCAGCGGAATATCGTTCAGGTGCACCAGCGTGACGTTGCCGCGATTGGTAATGCGGCACTCGCCGTCGGCGGTAATATGCACAATCGCCTGCAAACGAGAGATAGTACGGTCATCGTCCGGCAGCACCAGATTATTATCGGTGCCACGACCGATGGTGCCGCCTGGCGGCAGAAAGTCGCAGCTGCTCTGCGGCGGCAGCTGACCGGGTTTGGTCGCTATTATCGTAAATCGCATCACGTTTTCCTGCGTTGAATGTCGGGCCGCACCGGGAAAGGTTCACCGGCGGGAGTTGAAACTAAAATTTGGCTTATTGTGCCGACACAAAGAACCTGGTCAGGTGCATGACCCAATGATATTTGTGCCAGTTCGCGTTGCGTTGTGCTTGTTTACTGTGCTTCAGTTTTGCCAGGGTCTGTTAAAACAAAACCGTCAGTGAAACGTACCTTCTACGCTGTCGATAACCTGTTCACCTTTGGTAATATTCATCGTCCAGCGCTCAAAATCGTTGGTAATAAATGTGTATGTGTAATCGGCATTCTCAAAGGCATAGCCGCGAAAATTGCAAACGTCCGGGCAGTTAATATTGATGGTTTTACCGTGTAACAGAATACTTTTACCGCTGCGTTTACTTTTGGAATCCAGTGTTACGTCATCGCAACCAACGTTACCTTCTTCACACCAGCTGGTAATCCTGGCCGTATATTTTTGGCTATCGAAGGTCGCCGTGTTCTCAGGATGCCCGGCATAAAAGCGGCGGATTTTCGCTATGCTATCCATTGATGCATCATTCACTCTTTGCGACAGCGCGTTATCCACGACCAGAGAGCGGGACTGCGGATCGTATGCCAGCACCACAGCGACCAGCGAGGTTTCAACCAGCGTGGTGGCGGTATAAATCACCGCAATTTTCACTTCGTTATCGCCAGGCGAAGAGATGACACCAACGCCTTTTACGTCTTCACAGGCTTCGCCGTTAAAGCGTTCAAAACCAATGGTCGGCAGCAGATTCGCCAGGCTTTCGCCATCGCGCGACCAGCCAATAAAGCAGGCGTTCATATCGGCCCGCAGCAGACCTTTGCCCGGCACCATTACGCCCAGCAGATGACCGTTATCCCGTACGGCAAAGGTCTGCTGGCCGAACGGCTCTGCGCCAGCGATATCCAGCGACAGCGCTTTTTCCGCCAGCGCTGGAGTAAAAGTATCGGCATCCGCTGCCACCAGATGCGGGCTGGCTGCGGCGACGTTAGTAAATAAAGCGAGAGAAAGTAAAACGCGTTTCATGCTGGGTTCCGGTGGAGATGAAAATTAAATTAACCGTAAGGCATTTCTTTAAATTGCTGGATGCGCTGTTTATCAAGGCGCTCAACACAATTGCTTATTATGCCTTGATAAACACTGCTGGTTTCCTCAGCGAGGCTGGCCTCCATTTTGCACTGGCCATCACGATATTTAAGCCAGCTGCGCTGCGTATCGAGTAGATTTTTCAGCAAAGCTTGTTGACTATCTTCATGATATTTATATTCATCAGCGATACGCTTTTTGGCCGCTACGTACTCTTTATTTAGCACAATTTCCGTAGCATCTTTATTAGCAACAAAACAAGCATCAACAGCTTGACTCATAATTTCTTTCGAGCAATCTTGTTCTGCATGTACGAAGGGAACGGCTATTAGCCATATCAGTGTAAAAACTATTTTTTTCATTTCAGGCTCTCTATTATCCTGCCGGTAACAGTGGAGTAAAAGTACCGTCAACCTGGGTATCTTTATCGCTAAGCATCTGCTTTGTTTTTTGATTGACGTATACACTAAAAAGACGATGTTCAATGGCAGGATCGCCCGGACAGCCATCACTGTGTTTTTCTACTATCTCGACCAAATCAACACCAGGCTCGTCATTTTTCGTCAGCAGATAATCAACACAGCCCGGATCGGTTACCAGCTGGCGAGCCTTAACAATGTTTTCTACCTGTAGCAGCGAGCCATCTTCCGAAGGCTGCTGCTTTTCTGTTTGTGGCTGTACGCTATGTTCTGCTGGCTGCGCTACCACTACTTCTGGCTTCACGTTGTTTGTTGCAGGTTGCTGTACCGCTTCTGGTTCTGGCTTCTCGTTGTTTACAGGCTGCTGTACCGCTTCTGGCTTCGCGCTGTTTGCAGGCTGCTGTACCACTTCTGGCTTCGCGTTGTTTGCAGGCTGCTGTACCACTTCTGGCTTTATGCTGTTTATTACAGGCTGTGGTTTCTCAGTTTCTGATTGCGCGTTACTGCTTCCAGGCTGCTGCTTGTCTGTCTCTGATAGCGCTTTATTTTCCGGTAGCTGCTGCTCGCGCTGGTACAGTCGCCTGAGGCTACCAAGCGAGGTTGCACCCTGTGAACCAACTTTTCCGGTCAACGCCTGATCCAGACTTAGCGTTTGTTTTTCTTTATCTACAGAGAAAATTATCGACTCTGTAGCCAAAGCATTGGGAGACTGCGCTAAATAAATAACCCCGACTTTAATCTGCGGCTCTTCATCTTTTGATAAAATGCCTACTGCGATGGTCTTATTACAGACTTCCGCTTCCCAATCATCTTTTCCTATCGTTGGCACCAGCAGATCAACTTTTCCGGCTTGCGTCGCCCAGCTCACAAAACAGATATTAGTCTCTTTATCACTGAAGCCTTGCCCGGTAATAAAATCACCCAGCTTTTTATTATCTGAGGTAAGCGAAAAACTTTGCTTGTCCAGAGGAGCAGCGTTCTCAATAGCGAGCTTCTCTCCCTCTTCATAAACAGATTTTTCATAAGAGGTAACGCTGGTTGCGCTTAGCGTCACGCTGGCGCTGGCAAAAAAAGGAATGTATAAAAAAAGAGAGAGAAGCAGACGGCTCATTTATTTTTCACTGGTGTTTAGTTATTGTGATTTGTGCTCTGATATTCTTTGCGCATAGCGGCGATATTTTTAAAATCAACATTTTGAAAACGCTCAGTGGTTTTTTTATCGTAATAAATCTCATTATTATTTTTCAGACCTAAAACCACATAATCCTCCGTATATCGAACACGTGCATATATGCGGTAAAAAATGGCAATTTTAACTTCTTTATCACCAGGATTAGATATTGTACCTACAGATTCTACTTTGTCACAATCAACGAGTTCCCAGTCGTCAGCCCCGATCGTCTGCATAAAAAATGCAGTTGGGTTCTGTTCCGTTGACCAGTTAATAAAACAAATCCTATGAACGTCTCCGACCCAGCCTTTTCCTTGAACCAGCGAACCCATTTTTTGTCCATTGACGATAATGTCGAATGTTTGCCTGGTATCAATAGTAACGTTAGATAAGCCTACCTTTTCAGCCTTTCCAATAATAGCTGTATGATCAAACACTGATTCAGGTTTTCTAAATATTACTCCAGCCATAGCACAGGCACTATTTATTATTAAAGCCAGAGCTAAAATCAACTTTATAAATTTCATAAAAGATATTACACATGAAATATCTGGTTTACTTGCGCACAAGCGGCCCCAAAAATAAATTTCGACATATTGATTGATTAGCTTAGCCAAAACCTTATTTAATATTGGTTTTTAACAGCGAATACTTGATGTATTCGCCACCAAGATTAATAAGGTATTTTTTTTAGATTTTCAGAACGCTCATTATCGAGAGTTGCTATACATTCGTTAGTTGCAACAATGTTAGCGGAAGAGCCGTCTTCAGCAGCGAAGGCTTCCAGTTTACATTGAGCATCTCTGTACTTTAACCAGCCACGCTGAGCATCCAGTAAAATATTGAAGTATTCTTTTCCAAGGTCTGTATGTGACCTGTAAGCATGCTCAATAGTCTTTTTTGCTTCAGAAAACTGCTTATTTAGCGAGTCTTCTGCTTTGTCCTTTTTCTGAACAGAACACTTTATAACATCCCCTTCAGCTTGTGGTGCATCACATATATCGCTAGCGAAAACTGAAGTAGAAAAAGGAATCAAAAAAGCGACAACAATAAAACCTATAAATTTATTCATAATTATCCTTATGGACGATGTTTTCGAAGATAGGGTACCCGACGTCTGCCAGGCTCAAAAGAATTCATAACTGGATTAGTTAAAATATAATTGATAAGAGTATCAAAATTATTAGTCATGCCCGCGATCATAGGATTGGGGCCTTTGGTAAATCCCTGATAAACGAAATCTACCATAATATCTCTTATCGCTGGATTAAGCTGATTCCATGCAACTCTACCAGGCTCATCCATTGTATAACCATTATAGTTTACCTCAGCCGATTTAACATATTGAGGATAAATAAGATTAAATAATTTTATTTGCATTTGATGACTAATAGTACCAATAACTTCACGGTACTGATGAACAAAATCACGAGCTTGAACACCTTTTTTTCCGTGACCAGAAGCAATTTGCCTTGCCTGATTCTCAGGAATGCCGGCTCGTGAGAGGTCAAAGAAAGCAGCGCCTTCCGAGCGCCCACCTATATCGTATCCTCTGCCAATAGTAACGCCAGATCCTGCTTTCCCTGGCCATTGAATCCACCGACTAAAATTATGATTCCCAGGAATATCGTTCCCTTCCGCATCAAAAGTCACCTGGCCATTAGGTACTTGTAAGGGACCAGCAACAGGATGATCATCGATAAATTTTGGCGGTTGTAGCTGTTTCCCAGGTATAGGGGCCGAATATTTTTTTGAAACAAGGTTATTAAAGGTTAGACCATGAACATTAATGATACCATCAGCTTTCCTCATAAAACGCATCTGATATTTATTAATTGAATTTAGCGTCTCAGGCCCCATCCTTCCATCATTTTTAAGTCGTGGAAAACCATTTTTTTGTAGTAGCTCTTGTATTAACTTAACGTCAGCAGGTCTGTTTACTCCGCCCAATCCGACACTACCTGTTATACTCATCAACCATCCCTTCTTATTTTTTTATTATTTTATGCATTACTAATTACTTAAAATGAAGGATTTTATCAAAGCAATCTCCCCGAAGGGAGATTGCTTCAATAACATTAAGCTTCTTTATTCTCTTTGATATTCCAGCCAGAGCTGCTTTCTGCGCCTTTACCGCCGGAAGAGCTCTGCTCCCAGTACTGCTGCTTCACTTTAGAAGCCTGGAAGGAGTAGCTCATGCCAACGGTGTCGCCGTTGTCTGCGCCAACGTACTGCACGTTAGTCACCAGCACGTCTTCCAGCGTAATGCGGGAATATTCAACCTGAGTACCGCCTGCTTTGCAGATAGAAAGCTCAACTTTGGTGATGTGCTTACCGCTGGCGCAGTTTTTCAGCAGTGCAGTAGTAGACTTATCGATCAGCGCGTTAACGTGCAGATCGTTGAAGTTTACTTTACCTGCACCGCCGCCGCCGCCAACAGACATGTTGCCAGGCTGAGAAGCGCCCCAGGAGAAAGAAGTGATATCGGTCCAGCCGGTGTGGTTAGAATCTTTAGATTCACCGGTGACGCCGTCAACCTTCATAAACATATCAATAGCCATTATTTTCTACTCTTTATTGATTTAACATTTTGCTTTTAATAAAGCAGCGACAGGACAAAAGGAGTTTACGATAACTCCTTCCTCCCCTTTTCCGAAGATGTTCTAAAACATCCTCCAGAAATTGACACCTGAAAAAATTACGGTTTATAGAATAGGTTATAATACCGATATGAAATCATAATAAACACAAAAGAGCACGGTTAACCCCGTAGACATTCGCATTATAAATCGCTTATAGTATGAAGATATTTACATATTAAAACGGAGTGTGCATTGCAATGAGAAATTTACTTATAAATTTATTCACTATTATATTAATGATAGTTTCTGCATTTTCTATTTATGATATCTTCACTTCTTTATACTTTGTTTTTACCTACGAGAAATTTGATGTACGCTCGTCCGGAATATTATTTGGTAAAGCATTATTTTTAGTTATTTGCATTTTAATATATGTATTTATTAAAAAGCTAAAAGTCAAAAATAATTAATCCTTCTTATTCTTTCTGCAAACCAATACACTATTACCGACACAGCCAGAACAATAATTACAATGGCTGTGTGGAATATCTTCCCTGCGAACGATATGTGCCAGTCAAAAAGAAAAATATAGTAAATAGCCAGGGAAGACACGATAAAAAAAGAGATCAATGACAATATAATTCTAACCAAGGTTAAAACGGTTTTCTTAAGCATTTCTTACACCGTCGATAAAATATTCAAACACATCATCTGCTAATGGAGAATTATTTTCCTGGAGAGTAATGGCGATTAAGTAGGGTTCTACATAGTCCTTAACAATAAAATAGAGCAAGTCATAATCACCATTAGCACGTAGCATGGTGTAAATAGCAGGATTTTCTCTTTGTAGGTCTCGGGCGGTATAGATAGACCTCGAAACGGAAGCACCGATGGATATGATCCCCGTCATTCCTGTAGTAAACAAAAACTTAGGAATAACCCGGCTAAAGAAAATAGATACTATTTCATTTACAAAGAAAAGCTTAAAAGTTAATTCACCTACTTTTCCCGCACCTATTTTAATTAACAGGCGCTTACATTGATTTTCGCTAAGGTTTTTTACGTATTGCTCTACTACTATTTTTATGATTTTCTTTAAATCTTCACTGGTAGCGCCTTTTTTTAATAGCGTGATCAATCTAATCCTGTCAGTTTCATTATCCCATCGGTGATCGCTATCAAGAAAGTCTTTGGTTAATGCATATAAATCACCAGGTATACTGGCAAACCCCTTATATGCACTTACCATAAACAACTCAACACCTGATTGTTTTTTAGGATTGAATAAACTTAACATACCATTAGCAATACTCTGCGGTGAGTTCATTTTTCTTGCATACCCTTTATCTTTAATAGTCTTAGTAAATATTCCAGCCTTATATTAAGGGCGAGAAACTCGCCCTTTTAATCAGCCGTTAAGCATCGTCACTCTTCAGTGAAGGCAGCTTAGAAACCAGGCGCAGCGAAACGGTCAGGCCTTCCAGCTGGTAGTGCGGACGCAGGAAGAATTTCGCGGCGTAGTAGCCTGGATTATCTTCCAGCTCTTCCACCAGCACTTCGGCAGCGGCCAGCGGCTTGCGGGATTTGGTTTCCTGCGAGGAGTTGGCCGGATCGCCATCCACGTAGTTCATCACCCAGTCGTTTAGCCAGCGCTCCATCTCTTCACGCTCGCGGAAGGAACCGATCTTGTCGCGCACGATGCACTTCAGATAATGCGCAAAGCGGCAGCACGCAAACAGGTAGGGCAAACGCGCGGCCAGACGGGCGTTAGCGGTTGCATCCGGATCGTGATATTCGGTCGGCTTTTGCAGCGACTGCGCGCCAATAAACGCGGCGAAGTCGGAGTTTTTACGGTGTACCAGCGGCATAAAGCCGTTTTTCGCCAGCTCGGCTTCACGACGATCGCTGATGGCGATTTCGGTCGGGCATTTCATATCCACGCCGCCGTCGTCGCTTGGGAACGTGTGGCAAGGCAGATTTTCCACCGCGCCACCGGACTCCACGCCGCGAATCGACGTACACCAGCCAAACTCTTTGAACGAGCGGTTGATATTGGCGGCCATCGCGTAAGCGGCGTTCGCCCAGGTGTAGTTGTTGTGGTTCGCGCCTTCGGTTTCTTCTTCAAAGTCGAAGCTGTCGACCGGATTGCTGCGAATGCCGTAAGGCAGACGCGACAGGAAGCGCGGCATCACCAGGCCCAGGTAGCGAGCGTCTTCCGACTCACGCAGGCTGCGCCATGCGGCATATTCGCTGTTCTGGAAAATTTTGGTCAGGTCGCGCGGGTTCGCCAGCTCCTGCCAGGATTCCATCTGCATCACTTCCGGCGCGGTGCCGGTGATGAACGGGCAGTGAGAAGCCGCGCCGATACGCGCCATCTCGCTCAGCAGCTCCACGTCCTGCGGGCTGTGATCGAAGTAGTAATCGCCCACCAGGCAGCCAAACGGCTCGCCGCCAAACTGGCCATACTCTTCTTCATAGATCTTTTTAAAGATAGGGCTCTGATCCCAGCCCACGCCTTTAAAGCGCTTCAGGGTGCGGCCCAGCTCTTTTTTAGAGATGCTCATAAAGCGAATTTTCAGCATCTCGTCGGTTTCGGTGTTATTCACCAGATGATTCAGGCCGCGCCATGCGCCTTCCAGCTGCTGGAAGTCTTCGTGATGAATAATCTGATTGACCTGTTTTGACAGCTTTTCGTCAATTTCGGCAATCAGTGCCTGAATGGTGCGATAGGCATCGTCAGAAGCGGTAACGGTGTTTTCCAGCGCCTGCTGTGCCAGCGTTTTTACCGCACTTTCCACCGCCGTCCGCGCCGAGTCGGTCTTGGGACGAAACTCTTTGTTCAGCAGCGAGCTGAACTCGTCCTGACTCCAGGGCTGCTGGCCCTGCTGTTCAAGCTGGGTTGGATTCATTACGCATCCCCCTCTTTGGCCGCGTCATCAGCCTGCTTTGGCAGATGGCTTAACGACTTCAGCAGCGTTGGATCCTGCAGGATTTTGGCAATCAGCTCTTCCGCGCCGTTTTTGCCATCCATATAGGTCAGCAGGTTAGAAAGCTGAGTACGCGCGTCCAGCAGTTTGTTCAGCGGCTCGACGTTGCGCGCCACGGCGTCCGGCGAGAAGTCTTCCATGCTGTTAAAGGTCAGATCGATATTCAGGTTGCCTTCGCCGGTCAGGGTGTTCTGCGCCTGGAAAGCCACGCGAGGCTTCAGCGCCTTCATGCGTTCATCGAAGTTGTCGATATCGATTTCCAGAAACTTGCGCTCGTCAACGGGAGGCAGGTTGTCGACCGGCTTGCCGACCAGATCGGCCATCACGCCCATCACAAAAGGCAGTTCGATTTTGCGTTCTGCGCCGTAAATCTCCACGTCGTACTCGATCTGTACGCGCGGCGCGCGGTTACGGGCGATGAATTTCTGCCCGCTGGATTGACTAGCCATAATATTCTCCATTGGTATGCGCGTTGGGGAGTTGTTTTAGTCGCGACGGCCGAAAATGTTTTCCAGCTGGTGTACGCCGTCCGGCGCGAGGTCGCGGATAATGCTCATAAAATCCATTTCGATCATGCGCTGCACGCGATCGATCATCAGCGGTGCCGGATGACTCGGTTCGTGCTGCACAAAATACTGTTTTACTTTTTCCAGCATCAGCTGAGCGTCAGCACGGGATTCCGGCTGTACGCTGCGCCAGTCGGTATGCGCTGCTTTCACTGGCTGCTGCTGAACGGGCGCGCCTTCAGCTTCTTCCTGCGCGGCTGGCATCAGGGTGGCGAGGTCGGTCATTTCACAGGCCTGGGCCACGGTATTGACCATTTTCAGCAGCTGTTCCATTTCCGGGACGCCGCTTTCGCCCAAATGCTCGCTCAGCGTTTCACGAATAGTTTGTAAACGCTCACTTATGCTGAGAATAGCGGCAATTCCCGGTTGTTCTCCACGAGCCAGCTCATCCATTAGCCGTGCGCGGCCGCCCGGGAACTCTTCACATTCGCTTTTGCTGCCGTCGAGCAGCGCACAGGCGTCGCGTAGCGAAAGCTGGTCAGAAGCGTTACGCAGCAGCGGAGACTGGCGCAAAGCCAATGTCAGCGCTGACTTATCACTTAAAGCCGCCAGCGCGTTGATGCGGTAAAACGGGTCATAGTCGCCGTCTTCGGTCAGCACCGGCCACAGCGGTTCCCAGTACAGCAGCAGCGACTGCTTAATCAGCTGCAAACCATCGGCGTAGCCGTTTAATCCGCGCAGCTGCGTCCAGGCCTGGGTCAGCGCCAGCATCACGCGCAGATCTTTAGTGCGCGTCAGCAGCCCGCTGGCCAGTTTCTCGACCTTGTTCCAGTCCGCCGGTTCGGCAGGAATGATGGTGTCGCCAAACTGCTGCTCCGCTTTGCCCGCGCTGGCCTGCTCCATCGCCATATAGTCAGCGTCATATTCAAGGTTTTCCCCGCACGGCTGGTCGTTGCCAATCGGGGCGAGTAGCGCGTCAAGATTCATATGGATTCCTTATTCAAACATCGGCGGATAAAGCCCGTGGCGTCCCGGCTTCGCGCCAGCGGCGGGATCGAACAGCATGCTAAACAGCTGTCCGGTGAAGTTGCCGCTGTGAACGTGGGTATAAAGCGGATTGCCGTCGACCTGGTTAGTCCACCAGAAGCTGGTGTAGTGCTGCGGGTCGAAGCAGTCTGAAACGCGACGCCAGCTCAGCGTGCTCGGCCTGTCCTGATAGCCAATTACGTCCAGAATTTCCGACTGCCTTTGCGGCACCGGGGCCAAAGGCAGCGACAGCAGCGCCTGATCCAGCTGCGCGGCGGGCCAGCTTTCGCGCACGGCATTCAGCAGGGTTCGCCCCAGCTGCTGATACCACTCGCCCGCCATCGCCAGCTGCTGCTGCGCCCACTGCGAGGGCGAAAAGGTCATTAGCGCGCACAGGGGATAAAGCCGACCAACGTTGTCGCGGGACGGGAGCAAACAGCCCATCTGGATTTGCTGGCTACCCAACATTGGCGGCACCACAAAATTCCACACCGGCGCGCTGGCAAATTGCCTGTCGTCCTGTCTGTCGCTCTCCTGACGGTGCAGCAGCCCGACCTGAAACCAGCTCGTCCACTGTTGCAGCAGCGCCTCCGGAAAGCGGCGTTTTAAAAAGTCACCGCCGCTCGGCAGTTTTCCATACCAGCAAGGTGCGGACATCGGGTTATCTCTGTTCATGGGCAGGCAAAACCGGGCAGCTGGAACGGGTTACGAATGCTGTTCGGCGTGAATTCCAGCGTGACGTGGTGGCCGCTGACGTTAAACGAAGCCTGACGGCTCAGGCCGCTGCTACCGGCGGAAAGCTGCGCGCGGTCAAAGAAGCGGTTCAGCGCCCAGGCACCGTTGGTCACCAGCGTCGCCGTGGTGCCGTTGGCCAGGCCAAGCTGTAAACGAACCTGGCTGCTGCCGCCAGGGCCGGGCCAGCTCATCAGCTGTACCGCCTGCGGGCCGTGGCTGTACTGCAACAGCTGGCCATCCACATCCAGCGTCATGGTTAAAATATCGTTGTCCATCTGGCCGGTACGCACCGTTACGCGATAAGAAGGCGTGGTAGCACCGTTAGCAAAGAAGGCGTCACGGATGCTCTGCGCCTGCTGGAAGGGCCGCAGAACGCTTTCGCCACCCGGCAGCGTTTTGCCGTCAATGCCCGGCATAAAGCGCCAGTTAGCCTGGGTGGTATCAACTTTGTTCGCCAGGTTGTCACGGAAGAAGCTGTCCATCAGGCCACTGCCCGGCGCAAACATGCGTGCCAGATCGTCCGGGGTCACTTCCGCACGGGCGGAATGTGTCAGCGGATAGCGTCCGGCAATAGCCTGACGGCAGAAGCTGCCAACTTCCACATTGATACGCTTGCGAATGTTGTCCATATCGCGCAAGCGCGTATCGCTGCTGGCGCCCACGGCCATACTGGTAAACATGTTCTGTAACGAACCGGGCAAACGTCCTGCGCTGGCCTGTAAGCGAGCAATCGCTTCGCCCGCTGGCGGCGGCATACCGCTGTTGGCTGCGTCCTGTACGGCAGTCAGATAGCGATAGAGATCGTCGATCTGATGCAGGAAGTCGTCAAAGGCAATGGTCTTGCCGTCTTTCTCCAGCGGCTGCGCCAGCTCGGTAATCGGTGCGAAGTGAGCGGTCACTGACTGTTCTGGCGTCTGCGGCTGTTCGGCGGCGGTCGCGACCTTACGCGAATGGAAGAGTGCTTCCAGCGTGCTGCTGCTGCTCTCTTTATCCGCCTCGCCTTGCTTCTGCGCTTCCGGCGCGGCCTTATCCAGCACCAGATAGTGGCTAAGGTTTATCACCAGCTTGCGCAGCGGCGAGTTATTGCTGGAAAGCAAACGCGCCGTGTTGATACGCTGCGAGAGATCCGCGCTGTTGTTCAGCTGGATATCCTGTAGCAGACCATCCCACTGGCGCATGTAATCGCTCATATAGAGCTGGCGCACGGCGTAATCGGTCTGCTGCGGCGTTTCGCCCTGCACCGTTCCGCCCAGCACCCACTGGTCGTCGTCGTGCAGCGATTTGGTCACTTCCGCAATGTTTTTATCGAAGCTGTTCCAGTAGCCTTCCGGCGTAAACAGGCCCGGAATGCCTTCGCCAATCGACTTACCGCTTTTGCGTGAAAACACCAGTTCGCTCTGCGGGCCGCCCAGCGAGGCCAGCGAAACCGGCTTCAGGCTCTCATCGTTTTCCAGCAGGCGCTTGAGTCGACCATAGACACGCTGGGAACGCGGCATCTGGTTAATCAACGCCTGCTCGCGCTTTACCAGCGCGTCATCCTTCGCATAAGGCGAAGCCTGAATCTGCGTTTCCAGCAGCTGCGCCAGGTGCCAGTCGAGCTGTTTGGTTTGCGCCTGCGTCACGTTCTGCGGCTGGTTGCGCCTGATATTCAGCATTACCCAGGCATGCAGGAATTTGCCGTCATAGTGCTTCGGCTGATAGAGCATCTGGTAAGCCTTCAGCGCTTCGTAGCTGTAGTCCGCGTCGCTGCCGTTGTCATTGCGCAGCCAGGTCGTTATCAGCTGCGCTACCTGCGGCATCAGCAGCTGCTTCAGCGATTTCTGGTAGAGCGACTGCGTGGCGTCGCTGACCTCTTCGCCGCGATACAGCCCCATCCGGCGCGTTACCGGCGGATTATTCAGATCGAAATCTTTGCTGTCCGGCAGATGCAGCACGCCGTTCAGATACGGCAGCAGCGAATAGAGATCGGCGGCCTGCAACTCTTTGCTCAGCGCCGTGACTTCCGGCACTTTGGCCTGGACTTCCGCCAGATAAGCTTTGTTGTTGCGATAGCTGGTGCTCCACAGCAGCGTGGCGATGACCAACGCGCTCGCCAGCAGAATATAGCCAGACCACAGCACCGCGCGGTTACGCAGTTCCCACCAGCGGTTACTGCCCGCCAGGCCAGCTTCCTGGAAGATGACGTTTTGCAGCAAATCCTTCAGGAAGAAGCTTTGTCCTTTATTACCGGGGATAGGCGCGGCTTTATCTACTTTGTCCCAGGCTCCGCTGCTGCCGCCTTCGCTTTCCGGCAGCTGTAGCGTGCGGCTCAGCTCCCCCATTACGCGGTCAAACGGCAAACCTTCCTGCGTGCCGCTGGCAAAATAGATGCCGCGCGGCGAAAACTCGGTTTCAAAGTTAGAGCGGCTAAATACCGTTTCCAGGTAATCTTTAAGCAGAGGGCGTAACGCCGCGAACTCCTGCGGGAACAGATAGCTTTCCGCACGAGTTTTGGCGTCGCTTTCCTGCATCAGCGTGTCCGGCAAACCGGCATCCAGACGCTGTTGCAGCAGCGCGTATTCCTGAGTAAAGGCGCTGAGCAGATCGAAGTCAGCCTGCTTTGCGCGCTCCCACGGAAACGTAAAGCCCCAGACCTGATCGCGCTGCGCTTTGTCAAACTTGCTGAAATAGGCGCGAAAGCCTTGCAGCAGGTCGGTTTTGGTTACCAGCACGTAAACCGGGAAGCGAATGCCAAGCTGTTCGTGCAGCTCCATCAGACGCTGGCGCAGGGAAAGCGCCTGCTGGCGAGAAGCCTCTGCCGACTGGGTCATCAAATCGGAGACGCTGACGGTGATAATGACGCCGTTAACCGGCTGGCGGCCACGGTATTTCCGCAGCAGCTCAATGAATTTACGCCACTCACCGGCGTCCTGCTGCTGTTCGCTTTCCTGCGTGGTGTAGCGGCCAGCCGTATCCAGCAGCACCGCTTCGTTGGTAAACCACCAGTCGCAGTTGCGCGTGCCGCCAATGCCGCGCAGCGCCGCCTTACCGAAACGATCGGCCAGCGGAAATTGCAGTCCGGAATTGACCAGCGCCGTGGTTTTGCCCGCGCCCGGCGCGCCGATAATCATGTACCAGGGAAGCTGATACAGATACTGACGGCTGAAGCGCTGCGTCCAGCGACGGTTGCCCGCGCGGCTGAAGTGCGCTTTTTTCAACAGCTCGGCGGCCTCGGTGAAACGTTCCGCCAGCACGCGATCTTCGCTGGTCAGGCGCTTAACGTTCACATCGTTCTCGTCCGGCGCGGCGTTCAGGCTGCCCATCAGCTTGCGGTTGAGCCAGGCGTTATACAGGCGCGGCACGACGTTGCTCAGGCCCCAGGCGATATAGAGCAGCGCGATACTGATCTGGCGATTGACTTCGGGTTCCAGCGGCCGGGAATCGACAATAGAGAACACCGGGCCAATCACCCAGATAATGAATGACAGCGCGGTGATGCCGATAAAGCCCCACATCAGCCGGTTGGTCATAATGGCGAACAGAATATTCATCATCCGTTAATTTCCTTGCTGCGACGTCAGTTCCGCGCGGGTGTTATCGGGAGAAACCAGCAGCGTGATATCGACGCGGCGGTTGCGCGCGCGGTTGGCGGCAGTCGTATTAGGCACCAGCGGATTGCTTTCACCCCGCCCTTCCGCCTTCACGCGTGCAGGCTGGCTTAGCGTCTGCTGCAGGCGTTCCTGCACCGATTTCGCCCTGGCCAGCGACAGCTCATAGTTAGAAGCGAAGCGAGCGCTGCGGATCGGCACGTTGTCGCTGTAACCAATCACCAGGATGCGGCCGCTGACGTTGTTCATCGCCTGCGCAATGCGGTCTAACACTTCTTCATAGCGTCCACGCACGGCGGTAGAACCCGATGTAAACAGGCCATCGCCTTTCAGCGTCACCACGCTTTGATCCGCTTCGTCTTTCACCGAGACCAGCCCTTCGTCGATTTCCGGCTTAAGGAAAGCCTGCAGGTTTAGCGCGGGTGGCGCAGGCGGCGCGGGATTATGAATGGTTACTTCAGGCAGCGGCGTTTGATAGACCGCCGCCAGAACCGGACTGGTGGCGTCGCCGAGCCGCCAGTTCAGCAGGATATAGAGCAGACAGGCCAGGAAACCGACCAGCGCGGTGCAGGCCCACAGCGGCACCACCGGACGCCATAGCTTGCGCGTCACCGGATGATCTTCAGGATGCACAGAAAGCGGCGGCGCGTAGCCGCCGCGCACCGAGCGGATCATTTGCAGCAGACGGCTTTTAATCGTCTCCAGCTGCGAACGCCCGTTGTCCAGCACGCGATAACGCCCTTCGAAGCCCAGCTGCAGGCAGTAGTTCAGCAGTTCCAGCAGGACTATCTGCTCGCGCGGATTCTGCGACAGCTTGGCCAGCAGCTGGAAAAACTTTTCGCCGCCCCAGGTTTCGTTATGAAAGGTGACCAGCAGCCCCTGGCCTGGCCAGACGCCACGGCTGCCCCACGGCGTCAGCGCCGCCGCTTCGTCAATAGCGGTACAGAGGCAGTAGCGTGCGCCAATAATCACTTCATAAGGCAGTCCGGCGCGCTGGCAGCTCATTTCAAACTGGCGCATTTCGTCGATCAAACGCTGGCGCAGTCCGGCAGGATCGGCATGGGTAACCGAATGGCGGATCTGCGGAATAGCGTTCAGCAAAGGGTTAGCGGCCGCAACCAGCGGATTCAGGCTGCTGGCACCCTGTACGGTGGCCTGTCGTTGCTCCATGTTTGTTGCTCCTGACGTCAGGCTGAATGACTACGAATGGCCCAAAACTCCATGGCAAGTCCCGGAAAATCCCCGGCGAGATGGAGTGCGAAGGTGCCGGATTTTTCCATTTCCTGCCAAAGCTCGCTGCCCTTATCCAGCTCGAAATAGCTGTAGCCGGCGTGCCACGGGATCTGCGGCGGCGCAACCGACATTGCGCGCAGGATCATGCCCGGCAGCTGCAGCTGAACCAGATCGCGGATTTTAGTCACCGGCGCGACCTTCATCTGCGCCGGGAAATGGGTCAGCAGCGTATCGGCCGGCACGTTGGCCCGTACCGCCAGCACAAA
This sequence comes from Erwinia phyllosphaerae, assembly GCF_019132875.1. Taxonomy (GTDB): domain Bacteria; phylum Pseudomonadota; class Gammaproteobacteria; order Enterobacterales; family Enterobacteriaceae; genus Erwinia; species Erwinia phyllosphaerae. Next base: position 179,292 of record NZ_JAHSPF010000009.1, on the reverse strand, counting down.
GCCAAACTCGCGTACCATCGACGTTTCGGGCACGGTAGCCACATTCAGGCCGTGTGAGCGTTCGGTCAGCGGTAGCTGGATGGCATTCTCTTCCAGCACCTGCGATAAGCCCTGGCGCAGCATCAGCATCAGCTTGCCGAAGCACCATGCCAGGTCGTCGTGGTCATAAACCGGCAGCGACGCATCAGGAAAACGCTGCGGCGTATAGGTTGCCAGCTCGCAGGCAAACGCCAGCCAGTTGGCGAACAGCTGTTCAGGATGCAGCAGCGGCAAATTTCTCAAATGGCTGACGTGGCCCAGATGGTGGTTAACCAGCGCCAGCAGCATAAAGTCGAGCATATCGGCGGTGTTGAAGCGGCCCGGCTGCTGCAGGCGCTGGCCAATCTGCTGGCTGCGCTGTTGCAGCAGGCCCGGCATATCGTTGAGATAATCGTAAAGCTGCGGGCTGGCGGCGCAGTTCAGCATTGGCGGAATGTAGCTGTTGTCCAGGCGTACCTGGCCGCTGCGTTTCTCTACCACCTTCACTACGGCCATCGCCGTCCATTCGGCGGACAGCTCGCTTTCCAGCATCAGCCGCAGGCGTAACTTGCCAAACTGCACGGCAGCCGGACTGACCGAGAGCGCGTTACAGTCGTCCACTTCCTGCTCGAAAGTCACATAGCGAGCCAGCGAGTCGGCGGTCTCAGCAAAGATAACCTCTTCACGACCGTTGCGGCGCGCGGGCAGTGCCAGCACCACCTTTTCTTTGCCCTGATTCTCAGGAATAACCAGCGGCGGCGGGCCATCACGTCCGTTACGAAAAGAGAAAAAGGTGCCGTCAGGCAGCAGCCCGCTGGCCGAGCTCAGCGCAATTTTTCCCTGGCGTAACATGGCCTCGTCAATTTCGCAGTCCAGAAAGCCCCACAGATAAGGCCGCTGAGCCTGTATCTGGTTATTCAGCAGACTTTGCTGATAGCTTTCCGCCTGTTGAAAATGGTGTGGCCGCAGGAACATGCCTTCGGTCCAGACCACTTTTTCTGCTTTGTTCATAAAGGGTTCCGTTTGGGCATCAGTGAACGGCGATCAGGCCGCTGTCGTTAGCGATAAGGCTGGCGCGCAGCTCGTTATCCGTCTGCTGCCAGACCGATTGCTTTTCCGCGCCCACGGGCAGCGGCAGCGCAAGACGCCATTTTTTGCCGTCGAGCGTCTGATATTCCGCCAGCACGCCGACATAGCGAGCCTCGGCAGGAAGAGGGCCTTGCAGGGTTTTATTGCCTTTTCCAGGCATCAGGAAGAGTTGTTCGCTGTTCAGCAACGCCCCGCCTAACAGGGCAGAGGTTTTGTTTTGCAACGAATAAAAATCAGCAGACATGAAATCGGCATCCGATCTCAGCAGCAACACGCGAACCTTAAGCGGCGCGCCGTTGTTAACCTGCGGAGAGTTCTGGAAGACCAGGCTGTAATGAGTGGGTACGCTGTGCGAAGTGCAGCCTGTCAGCACGCTAAATGCCATCAGGAAAAACGCCTGAAAGCTCAGGCGTAAAAAGTTTCTGTTCATAATTACTGGCCGTCGGCCCGTTTATTAATCGATAACCCAGGTTCCGCTGTTGCTGTTCTGGCAAGCTTTGCTGTCGCCATCTACCGCCACGCAGGTTTTTTTCGCCGGTGCGCGAGCGCGCTTGCGGCGTGAATCTGCCTTAACGGTTTTGTCGTACAGGTCGCTTTTGACGACCGCGCGCAGCGGCACGTAGCCAATCAGCTGCTCTTCACCCTGTTCAGCAATGGCAAACCAGTTGTTTTCCACCGCGCCTAAAACGGTATAAGGCTTGCCGTTTTCCAGATGGCTGACCAGCTTGCCGCCAAAATCAGGGCGCGTCATGACCGAAGCGGCATACAGCGCGCGGTACTCTTCACCCATCGGCGTAAAGGAAGTTGGCGGCTGTACCGCATGGCGGTAGGTCAGCTTTACGCCGTCTACGGTGCTGGAAACGATAGTGTCGTCCGTTACTGGCGGCGGTGGCGCTTTACATCCCGCTACCGTCAGAACAAAAAGCAGACTTAATGCGATTTGAATTTTCACCCGGGTCCTCATGAAGTGTTGGTTGAAAAAGGCGTATACAGACATGCGTGTCGGCCCGATGGTTACCGCGCCGAATAAAAAAGGGTCTGGTTAGCGCTGGTTGCGCCAGGGTAATAAAGAGTCGTTGGGTCCAGCGCGTTACGGCTTTCATTAACAAAACCGTAAGTTGGCGTTAACCCGCACAAAATGGGCGGGCTAACGATTAGCGGATTAACTATCAAGCAAGGTGATGGATTTTTCCGCTATCACATAAACAAATTGCGTCACGTAGGCACGCCTTCAGGCATTTTTTCTACCTTCGGGTTTTGAAATCGAGTAGGTGTGACACACTTTTTTTCAGACTTTCTTTATTGATTATTTGCAGATATTTCATAGTAGCAATGCGCGTAAGCTGAGAAAAACGTTCATCTTTACGCCACACCGAGCGCCACCATAGCTACCGCACGAGCCAGCACTGAAGCAGGCTGCCCGTAAGAATGTAAGCATTCGAGAGAAAATTTGCGGCAAGTTTACAGAGTCCTTCCAATTATTCAACGCTTGCCACAAACGCGCAAAAACGTTAGCGATTCTAATGTTAAAAAATAAAGTAAATTCTGTCTGAATGGCGGGCTTTTTCCAGGAATTTTCCCTGTCTGGTGACGAACCGTTAACCTTAATAGCAAGATAAGCTACTAAAATTAATTTTTTTAATAACTAAATATTATAAATGCGCAGGCGGGGCTGGCACTAGACTTTGGTATAGTCGCGCGAAGTAATTTTGAGGGAAAAATAAAAAGGATAATGTATCGCTGTTTGCCAAACTGGCCGCATAACAGCGATACCAATGCCATACATTTGATTTTAGAGAGGGATAAAAACCAAAAAAGGCAAACTTAAGCGTTAAGAATATCTTGCAGTTCAGAGAGCGTAGCGACCTGCCAGTCGGGCTTAATGCCCTCAGGTAGAGGACGGTTATCCGCATTTAGCCAGCAGGTTGCCAGTCCGGCACGTATGCCGCCGAGGATATCGGAATCGGGATTGTCACCCACCATCATCACCCGCTCACGGGGCGGCTGGCCCATCTTTTCCAGCGCGTAGTCAAAAATGGCCGGATGCGGCTTGGCGTGACCGACCTGTTCCGAAATCACCAGCAGATCGAAATAGTCCAGGAAGCCGGTACGCTCCAGGCGAACCTGCTGTAACGCCGTAAAGCCGTTGGTAATAATCCCCATCTTTACTTTGCCTTTCAGACTGTTAAGCAGATTGACCGCGCCGGTCAGCGGCAGGCAAAGCTCGCCCATCGCGCTTAAAAAGCCGTTATTCAAATCAAGCGGGGTGACGTTTAGCTTGTCTGCCCAGCCTTGAAAACGCTGGTGCTGAAGCTGTAAGGCGGTGATCGCCCCGTTCTGATACTCTACCCACAACGGCTTATTAACAGACTGATATTCCTGATAATCATCCGGCGAGAATACCACGTCGTACTGCTGAAAAAGACGCTGTAAACCGGCGAACGCATCAAAGTGAAACAGCGTGTCGTCGGCGTCAAATAAAATCCAGTCCCATTCTTTAAGCATGCCTGGCCCTTAAATTGTTAGCGCCATAATGATGGCGTCTTCTTTCCCCTCGGCGGTGGGATAGTAGTTGCGGCGAACCGAAACCTCGTTGAAATCCAGCTGCTGATAAAGCGCGATGGCAGCATGGTTCGAGGCGCGAACTTCCAGCCACAGCGTCAGCACGCCGCGCTGTTCAAGCTCGGAAATCAGATGTTGCAGCAGCGTGCGGCCAAGGCCCCGACGCTGATATGCCGGATCGACGGCCAGGTTAAACAGCGTGGCTTCATCCAGCACAACCTGGGTGATGGCGAACGCCGCCATTTCCGTGCCGACATCCAGCCGATAGTTCAGATACCGTTCGCCCTGATTGCTGGCAAAGGTTTTTTCACTCCAGGGAAAAGCGTGGCTGCGCTGTTCAATGGCAAACGCACGGTCAAGATCTTGCGCCGTCAGTAAAGAAATCGGATTCATAGTGGGAGATCTGCTGCCATAGCGCCCGTTTGGCGTCGGCATTGTGATAAAGCTCCGCCAGTACGGGCGAAGCGAGTTGAGAACCGTTAACCGCTACCGGCACGTTTAGCCCCAGGCACCAGCTGATACAGCGGGTTTCATCGGGCAACATCGCCAGCTGGTCGGGCGTCAGCGCCATCACTTCGTGCTCGCGCACCAGCATGGCGGCAAGCACGTCGCGGATTAACGGATCGCTTAATGGCGGCGGCACCTCAGCCACAATCAGCAGTCGCGTCTGCTCCGGCAATGAGATGGATACCTCGCCGTGCAGCGCGCGCGGACGCCGCAGCGTATATTGCGTAATCCCCATCTGCTGTAATAACCAGTCACGTCTGGAAGACATCATTTTTCCCGTCTGGTCGCCCAATTGCGACGCTATGCTAGCAAACCCATCGAATCTGCGCCAACAAACCACTATAATCGCCGCTCTGATTTGTAAGGAGCCACCGATGTCCGCATTTACCCCGGCCAGTGAAGTGATACTGCGCCACAGTGATGAATTTACTCAACGCCGCGTGCTGTTTGCTGGCGATCTGCAGGATGACCTGCCCGCCCAACTGGAAACCGCGCTGAGCCGGGTACATACCCAGCAATATCATCACTGGCAGATCCTCAGCCGTACGATGGGTGAACATGCCTGCTATGGCCTGGTGGCGACGCCGGAAATGGTCGCCGACTGCGACACGCTGGTCTATTTCTGGCCAAAGAATAAGCCGGAAGCGCTGTTCCAGCTGGAAAACCTGCTTTCTTTACTGCCCGTGGGCAGCGAACTGTTTATCGTTGGCGAGAACCGCAGCGGCGTGCGTAGCGCAGAACAGATTGTAGAAGGCTGGGCGAAGCTGAATAAAATCGACAGCGCGCGCCGCTGCGGACTTTACCATGGTCGTCTGGACGAGCAGCCGACATTCGATGCTAAAGCATACTGGAATGAGTATGAGCTGGGCGATCTGACGATCAAAACGCTGCCTGGCGTCTTCAGCCGTGACGGTCTGGATGCGGGCAGTAACCTGCTGCTTTCTACGCTGACGCCGCATATGAGAGGCAAAGTGCTGGACGTAGGCTGCGGCACGGGCGTGCTTTCCGCCATGCTGGCGAGTTTCTCGCCGAAAGTACGATTGACGCTGACCGACGTAGGCGCGGCGGCGGTGGAAGCCAGTAAGGCTACCCTGGCCGCTAACGATTTGCAGGGCGATGTTTTTGCCAGCAACGTTTATTCCGAGGTGCAGGGCCGTTTCGATCTGATTATCTCAAACCCGCCATTCCATGACGGTATGCAGACCAGCCTGGACGCGGCGCAAACGCTGATCCGCGGCGCGGCGAAGCATCTGAATATGGGCGGCGAGCTGCGTATTGTTGCGAACGCCTTCCTGCCTTATGCCCAGGTGCTGGACGAAACCTTCGGCAGCCATGAAGTGCTGGCGCAGACGGGTCGCTTTAAGGTTTATCGCGCCGTCTGGTCGCGCGCGGCAAAAGCTCAGCGCTGATTCGCGGTTTTTTGCCTCACGCGGATGCCGGATTTGAAGCGAGGGGAACACGGGTCGATCGGAAAGCGTATCGCGGCAGGGACGCCGCGCTGCGAACTGCCAGGGATGGCGTCTTTTGTGTCTTTCCGAGCGGCCCGTGTTCCCTGAGCCTGACGCTGGCGCTGGCAAAAAACGTGGCCTTTGTGTGCGGAGTTCTACATGAAGAACGGGTGCGTTCGTAAAATGCCGCTTTTTGCAGCGATCGCCGCAGCAACGTTAAATAACTGTTGACGCGCCGGGGAAAATCTCTAGAATGCGCCTCCGTGGTTGCAATATAACGTTGTTATGTTGACGGTACGCGAAGGTGGCGGAATTGGTAGACGCGCTAGCTTCAGGTGTTAGTGTCCTTACGGACGTGAGGGTTCAAGTCCCTCTCTTCGCACCAAAAACCACGTTATTCATGTTACGCGCACTGCGCGAAGGTGGCGGAATTGGTAGACGCGCTAGCTTCAGGTGTTAGTGTTCTTACGGACGTGAGGGTTCAAGTCCCTCTCTTCGCACCAATGCGGTGATATGAATAGACAGTTCAACACGATGCGAAGGTGGCGGAATTGGTAGACGCGCTAGCTTCAGGTGTTAGTGTTCTTACGGACGTGAGGGTTCAAGTCCCTCTCTTCGCACCACGTTGAACAACCTTTTCTGCTCTCCCTTCCCTGTTACAATCTCTCGCTGTTAAAGCATATTTTTACTTTCACCGCTCCCTGTTACACCATCTCCTTTACTGTTACCGTTTCCTGTTAAACCATCTCTTTTGCTCTCACCGCTCCTGTTACACCATCTCTTTTGCTCTTACCGCTCCCTGTTAAACCATCTCTTTTACTCTCATCGCTCCCTGTTAAACCATCTCTTTTGCTCTCATCGCTCTCTGTTAAACCATCTCTTTTGCTCTTACCGCTCCCTGTTAAACCATCTCTTTTGCTCTCATCGCTCCCTGTTAAACCATCTCTTTTACTCTCATCTCTCGCTGCTAAAGCACCACAATGCTGTTTCTCTTTGTGTATTAGCCACCTTTTCCCTGCTGATCCGATCTGTCTGAACCCACTCAATAAAAATTTGCCTTTATTTTTCCATGGCCCTTTTTCGCACCTGTTTTTATCATTTAAAGCATGCCGAAATTAACCGAAATCGCCGCCATGCCGCCGGCCAGCGCAATACAGGAAGGCAACAGCAGGTAGTGCCGCAGCCGTTTGTGATACAGCATCACCACGGTCGCCAGCAGCGCGATCACCATCACTATGCGCCACTCGCTGAAAGAAAGATTTAGCAACGTAATCAAAGGGATGATTGCACAAGGGAGCAGCACGCCCCACGCGCTATCAAGTTTTTTGCCCAGCATCCAGCTCACTCCCCATAATCCGCAGGCGGTTATCATTGCCGTCAGCATCGTATCACCCACCCCTCTTAATGATAATGATTACCAATAGCATATAAGAACTTTTATCGTTTTGCAGCAAGAATTGTTTGCCTGCCGTTTAATAATGACGCTTAAAGATGACACCACACTTATTAAGTGTTAAATTGTCAGTGCTTCTGTACCCACTAAAAACCTTATAATAATTACAGCAACTATTCCCGGCTCTGCCTTTTTCCTGGCAACCGTATGCTATTCAGGCAGTCATGAGTAGAAAAGAATGAAATTACAAAGCTATAATGAATTGCTTCACAGCAAATATCGGCTTTCGCTGATGTTATTCCTTGTTTTAAACACCGCTGCGTCTTTATTTTATATTTACAGCAAAAAACAAAGTAAGGGTTTATCCGGCTTTCCTGCGCTAATTATTGCCGCCTTTAGCGCCCTCCTGTTAATCTGGATGCTTTTGCGGCCCAGAGTTAAATTTCCGATATTAAATGTCGCCTCGCTGGCAATCGGCCTGTTGTGGGCGTGGCAAATTGTCCTGACTTTTGATTTAGTCTTTTATTTTGACAACAGCTTTTTGCTGATAAGCCTGTTCAGCGCTTTCTTTATTGGCGCCGTTGCGCTGAGCGATCATCTGCTGGCGTTTTGCCTGCATACCCTGCCGCCTTCCATGACGGTTATCGTGCTGGATCGTGGGCATAATACGCTGCTCATCCTGTTTACTATTCTGCTGCCGCTGGTCGGTTTTACACTGCATCATATCCTGCAACGGCGGCGCGACCGCTTTACTCGTCGTCTGGTCAGCCAACTGTATGAAGAGAAGCAAAGCTGGAGCGATTTGAGTATGCTCGACCCGCTGACCGGGCTTTATAATCGTCGCGGCCTGGACAACAGGTTGAAAAATGTTTTTGAAAATCATAGTGGTAATCACTATATCCTGATGCTGGATATCGACCACTTTAAGGCTTATAACGACAACTACGGGCATGCGATGGGCGACCAGGCGCTGGCGCGAGTGTCGATTGCCATTCGCGATGCGGTGCGTTCACGCGACATTGTCGCCCGCTATGGTGGTGAAGAGTTCCTGGTATTGCTGACCAACGTTAACGAAGCCATTGCGATGAAGCTGTCAGAGCGCATCCGCCAGTACATTCAGGAACTGGAAATCCCGCATCTGTTCAATGAGCAGGTCGCCACGCACGTAACCGTCAGCGCGGGTTTTGCGCCGATAGTGGACAACAATTTTGCCGACGCGCTGGCTAATGCTGACCGTGCCCTTTATGTGGTAAAAAATCGGGGCCGTAATGCTATTCTTTCATGGGAAAAATTATCTCATGGAGATTTGGCAAAACCGGCCGATGCGCTTTAATTTCCCTGGCCGATCTGAATCCTCAGATCGGTAAAATCATTTCTCAATTTGTCTTAATTTATCCTGTGTACAGGCCGGCATTGCCTCGCGAATTAAAACATCGCGCACTATATTTATTTTGACAGAGACGGTAGCCTGAGGATATTTCCGTTAAGTAAACAGCAAGCCTGTCGTTATTAATTCTCCCTAAGTAAAATCATTATTACCTGCTAAAAAACGAACTAAAAGCAAATCCCCATAATAATCGTCAGGAAATTCTGTTGTCTGTTTACCGGCTATAATGATATTAATTCAAATCGGCATGGCTTCTCTCTGCCCCGCCGGATCGCCACACTAAATGCGGCTTGTGCGTTCCACTACCCTCAGATACAATCAAGAACGATTATCATTTGTTTTCCCACTCAGATATTGCGGAATAGCCCATGAGCACCGTCCGTTATCAGAGCGCCGAGTATGGCTCTCACCCGCTGATATTTTTGCAGAGCCATCGACCGCTGGCCGGTTCGCTACGCGCGCTGTTCAGCGAGCATCGGGCCTACTTTCTCGATACCATCAGGCTAAACGAGGCGGCTTCCGCAGGCTGTATGACGCTGGCGCAGTGGTCGCAGCCGGAGAATTTCTCTCGCCTTAATACGCTTTACAGCGATTTTATCTATCGGGAGCATGGCGAACAGCCAAGGGAGAACAAGCCGCTGCAATCGCTCTGGGCGCAGTGGTATTTTGGCCTGGTTCTACCGCCGCTGATGATGGCGCTGCTGCTGGAAAACCGCGCGCTGGACTGCTCGCCGGAACATATCCACGTTGAGTTCCACGAAACCGGCCGTGCCGCCGCGTTCTGGATTGATGTGCAGGAAGATGAAGAGGCGCGTTACCTTAGCCCCCGTCGCCGCATGGACCGGCTGATCCAGCAGTTTCTTATTCCCGCCGTAGAAGGTATCGAGCGGCACGGCGACATCAACGGCAAGCTTATCTGGAGCAACAGCGGATTTGCCGTTCACTGGTTCCTGGGCGAGCTGGCACCGCTGCTTGGGCCAGGCCTGCACGCCGAGCTGGAACACGCCTTTTTCTTTTCACGCTCGCTCTCTGATGGTTCCGATAATCCTTTCTACCGCACCATGCTGCCGCGTGATGGCGAAATGCAGCGCCGCACCTGCTGCCAGCGCTATCGCCTGCCCGCCGTACAGCAATGTGGTAACTGTACGCTAAAGCCGGTTTAATTTTCGCCGCCTCCGTTCCCGAAATATCTCATTTTCCCGTTCCCCGTTTACAGTCTGCTCGTGCTGTGGCAGCTTTATCGCCCTGAATGTAAAGGAGCTGAAGTATGAGCCTGGAGTCTGTACGGCAGTTCTTTGCCGAACGCGCGCCGGATATCGGTATTATTGAACTGGCGGAAAGCACCGCTACGGTGGCGCTGGCGGCGCGTGCGCATCACGTGAAGCCCGGCCAGATAGCCAAAACGCTGTCGCTAAAGGTGAAAAACCAGGTGATATTGATTGTCACCTGCGGCGATTTAAGGCTGGATAATCGCAAGCTGAAAGCGATGCTGGGCAGCAAGGCCCGCATGCTCAGCAGCGATGAGGTAGTCAGCTGGACAGGTCATCCCGTTGGCGGCGTCTGCCCTTTTGGTCTGGAAACGCCCTTGCCGGTTTTTTGCGATCTGTCGCTGAAGCAGTATGAGGAAGTGTTGCCGGCAGCCGGTTCAATTTACAGCGCGGTGCGCATTTCGCCGCAGCTGCTGGCGGAACTGACCGACGCGACCTGGGTTGATGTCTGCCAGCCAGCGGAATAGCCCGGCAGGAGCTGGGTTGACGATTGCCAGCCAGCGCAATAGCCCGGCGGGATCTGGGTTGACGTCTGCCAGCCAGCGCAATAGCCCGGCGGGATCTGGGTTGACGTCTGCCAGCCAGCGCAATAGCCCGGCGGGATCTGAGTTGACGTCTGTCAGCCAGCGGAATAGCCCGGCGATTCGGCAACGTGGCGACAAATTTCAAGCCACGTTGCCGGACGCGCTATTTCTTCTGCGCGGTAATTTCAATTCCTCTGGTTTCCTTACCGCAGGCGACAATCAGCGCAATCAGCACAGCAACCGTTCCGGCGACTATCGCCATCGCCAGCCCATAGTTGTTGTTGTGCGCTTCGGCGATATGCGACTGTAGCGTGGCGTTAACCGAAGCAATAAGGTTACCCAGCTGATAAACAAAGCCTGGCAGTACCGCGCGCGTATTGGCAGGTACCAGCTCGGTAAGATAGGTTGGCACCACGCCCCATGCGCCCTGCACCATAAACTGCATTAAAAACGCGCCCAGGCCGATAGTCAGCGAACCGGTTGAAAAAGCCCACAGCGGCAGTACCGGCAACGCCAGCAGCGCGGCAATCATCATCGCCTTCTTACGGCCAATTTTTTCCGACAGCGAACCAAAAAAGACGCCGCCCATCATCGCGGCAATGTTGTAAGCGATGGCAATCAGGCTGACCGTATGCGGATCGAAACCGTGCTGAACCTTAAGGAAGGTCGGATAAAGGTCCTGCGTACCGTGACTAAAGAAGTTAAAGCAGGCCATCAGCCCGACCAGATAGAGGCAAAGCTTCCAGTGTTTGCGTATCACCGGCAGCAGCGCCACGCTCTCCTTCCGCGCTCTGGCGGCCAGCCATACCGGCGATTCCGGCACCTTAAACCAGATAAACGGCAGCAGCAAAATCGGCATCGCGCCAATCAGGAACATCCCACGCCAGCCGACGTAGCTGTAGCAGAGGCCAAAAATGATGGAGGCCAGCAGATAGCCCGCCGGATAACCCGCCTGAAAAATACCGGACATCAGGCCGCGGGATCGATCGGGGATCGTCTCCATCGCCAGCGACGACGCCACGCCCCAGACCCCGCCCATAGCGATACCGTAAATTACGCGAAAAATAAGAAAGGTAGCCAGCGTCGGCGACCAGGCGGAAAGCAGCTCGAACAGCGAAAACAGGGTGATGTTAATCATCAATATGGGGCGGCGGCCATACTTCTCCGCCAGGCGACCAAACAGCAGCGCCCCAATCGGCCTTACCGCCAGCGTCAGCATAATCGCCAGCGAGACTTCAGAAACCCCGACGTGAAAATTCGTCGCGATATCGCTTAAAACAAAAACCAGGATAAAAAAGTCGAAGGCGTCCAGCATCCAGCTGGCAAAACTGGCGAAAGCCACATTGCGCTGTGTCGAAGTCCAGTCAAACATAATGATTCTTCCTGTCTCAAAGACGACAAAGGTCCGCCCGTCACGACGGCATAAATGTTAATCATTTGTTTATATCATGCTAAATGAAGTGAGAGAGGGAAGCAGTTGTCACGCTTTAATGCAGGATGTAAGCAACCTTTTCAAAACGGCACGACGCCGCTGAGGAAAAACGTTATCGGGCCAGTGCCTGCTCCAGCATCGCCAGTAGCCGCGCGTTATCTACCGTTTGCAGGACGTGAACCAGGCCGCCGCTCGGTTCACCCGCCGCAATATCAATCCGCAGCGGCAAACGATAACGCCACGATTTTCCGCGCGTCATGCCGGGCCGCACTTCGACGTCGACATAGTAATCTGCCGCTGTAGCAACCTGCTGATTGATCAGCCAGGCGACCACCAGCACATCGTGGATCCAGCAGCCCGGCAGCCGACGGACCTGCATAGAATAATCAAGCCAGGGACGCAGCGTTTCGCCGACAAATTTCGCCAGCGGCGTATCTGCCGCTTCAATGCGCTGTAAATCCTGATGGGTTAACATGGTTTGCGTGGTCACATCCATTGGCACCAGCGTAATGCACGCCCCGCTGTTCAGCACCCGCTGCGCGGCTTCCGGATCCAGGCCAAAGTTGGTGTCTTTGATAAAGTTATCCAGTGCAAACACGCCGCCCATAATCGCGATTTCCTGCACCGCTTCCGCCATCTGCGGATAACGCTCCAGCGCCAGCGCTACGTTAGTCAGCGGCCCGATAGCAACCAGCGTAATCTTCCCGGGATTGGCGCAGATCAGTTGCCCGATGGCATCCGCCGCCTCTTCGTCCGGTGCCTGATAAGCGCGAGGCTGGCGAACGCCCTGCCAGAGGTGATCCAGCTGCGAGTGCCAGACGCGATTATCCAGCGCCTCGCGCCAGGGCTCCGGCGGCTCAAACAGCGCGCGCGTCGCACCTTTCCGTACCGGTATATCCAGATCCAGCCTGTTCAGCAGATCTTTAACCACGTTATAACCGGTTTCGCACGGCGTATTGCCCGTCACAATCGTGACCAGTTCCAGAGAAATAGCCGGCGAACCGATGGCCAGCGCCAGCGCCAGTCCGTCATCCACATTGGCACCGATAATGCCGTTGCCCGGATCGCAGTCGATAATCACTCTTTTCATGGTTTTATCTTTCTTTGCGGCGTGTTGGCAGCAGCCAGCGTACAGCCGCAGGATTCGCCAATTTGTAGCTGATGTGCAAATTCGCTTAGCTGCACGTCGTTTTGCGGCGACGCCAGCATCGCCAGCGCTTTTTTCGCCATCGCTTCTACCGGCTGACGCACGGTCGTTAATGAAGGAACATGGTAGGCCGACTGCTCCGTACCGTTAAAGCAGACCAGCGCGATATGCTCCGGCACGCGAAGCTGCTGCTCTGCCAGCGCACGGATGCAGCCAATAGCCTGCATCTCATTGGCGATAAACAACGCCCGGGGCAGCTCTCCCTGTAGCATTTCTTTTGCCGCCTGATAGCCGCCTTCGCGCGTATAGGGGGCCGGAAAAATCCATTCTGGCCGTTCTGTCACGCCGTATTCCGCCAGCGCCTGTCGCCAGCCTGCCAGGCGGTCCTGGGCGTTAAACATCTCCAGCGGCCCGCTGATCATGCCTGCCTCTTTATAACCGTGGCTAAGTAAATGTAGGGTGACCTGACGGGCAGCTTCGCACTCATCCACGCGCAGGATATTGACGTTTAGCGCAGGATCAACCCGATCGAGCATCACCAGCGGCGTGCCGCTGGCCTGAATAATATCAATATAGGGATGACGATCGACGCTGTTGTAAAACAACCCATCAACCTGCTGGCTGAGCAGGCTGTTAATCAGTTCCAGCTCGCGCTGGCGGCTGTCGCCCGCATCGCCAAGTAGCATAACCATGCCGTTGCTCAACGCTTCCTGCTGCAAGGCATGCGCAAAGGAAGCAACAAACGCGTTGCTGATATTGGGCACCACCAGCCCGTAAGTTTTTGTGGAGCCCAGCGCCAGCGCTCTGGCCAGGCTGTTAGGTCGATAACCGGTCTTCTGCACCGCTGCCAGCACGCGCAGCCGCGTTGCTTCCGCTACCGGCCTGGGGCCGTTATTGATTACGTAGCTGACTACAGCGACAGAAGTTCCGGCTTCTCTGGCTACGTCGGCTCGTGTTGCGCGTAAACCCTGTCTGGCCAACGTCTTACCTCATTTCCTGAAGGGCCGACGCTTATCGGCCCGCATATTTTAAATAGCATCTTCCGGCGCGTTGAGATCGCGGCCTCGCGTTTCCGGCGCCACGAACGTGGTCAGAAAACCGATGCCTGCCATCACCGCAAAATAGGTTGCAATAACCCACCAGTGGCCGGTCCAGGAGAACAGCGCGGCCGCAACCAGCGGCGCGGTTCCGCCAGAAAGGATGGAACCCAGTTCTTTTGCCGTGGCCATTTTAGTGTAGCGGTGTTTAACGCCAAACAGCTCAACGCCCCACGCCGCCTGCACGCCGTAAATACCCAGCGAGGCTAACCCCATGCCGACAACGATAACCGCCATCACCACCGCTGGCTCGCGAGAATCCAGCAGCATAAAAGCCGGGAAGGCATAGAGAATTAATAGCAGGCAAAACCAGCGATAGGTAATGCGGCGGCCAAAACGGTCCGAGAGCCAGCCGGCAAGAGGGATAATTAAGAAGCCGAGCAGTGAAGCGATAAAGACGGCGGAGGTCGCGACGGATTTATCTACCGCCAGGACTTTAACCACGTAACCAATCATAAAGCCCTGCGCCAGATAGGACGGGCCATTTTCACCAATACGCAGGCCGAGCATCACCAGAAAGGAGCGGCTGCGCTGCCAGAAGGTGCGGGGGATTTCAGGCTGATAAGCTACCAGCTTGCCTTCGCGCTGCGCCTGCATCTCTGCATTTTTACGTTCAAAAACCGGCGTTTCCTTCAGGTGACGGCGGATCCACAGCGCCACCAGCGCTATCAGCGAGCTGCACAAAAAAGGAATGCGCCAGCCCCACTCCTGCAGCTGTTGCTGATCCATCTGTACTACCGCCAGCCAGACCAAAGAGGCAATCAGCGTGCCGCTGTTTGAACCAAGCGCGATAATCGATGAGACCAGCCCGCGCTTTTCGGCAGGCGCATATTCGCCCAGCATCACCGTGCCGCCGGAAAGCTCTGCGCCAGCACCAAAACCCTGGCTAAAGCGCAGCACGACCAGGCAGGCAGGCGCCCACAGGCCGATAGAGGAATATCCGGGGATGACGCCGATCAGCGTGGTAGAGAGCCCCATCAGAATGATGGTGGTGACCATGACAACTTTGCGCCCTTTACGATCGCCAAGCCAGCCAAAAAACAGCGCTCCTATTGGACGAGCGATAAAGCCCACCGACCAGGTCGCAAAGCTTGAAAGGAGCGCCATTGCGGGCGTCACGTTCGGGAAAAATACGTCGCCAAAAATAATACCGGCGGCAAGGCCGTACAGGGCAAAGTCGGCATACTCCATCGCCGTACCCAGCCAGCAAGAGACGGTAGCCCGCCAGAAATCTTTACGTCCTTCCGGAGTGGTTAAACGTTCATCCGCTGCCGAAACAGAGGAGGAGGCTTCCTGTCGGACAGGTTGTGTCAACATGAAAAAATCCCTGAGATGAGAGGTCTGTTTTGCCTTCCCTGGCTGCCCCGCAGAGTACGGAGGATTCGCCAGTGATGACACGCTTTTGCTGAGCCATAATTAAAGGTCAGTAACGGGTTCCCTGGTGTTGGGCTTCGTTTTGTTTACTTTGCGCCCGCCGGTTTTGGTAACCAGTCGATTAAAACGTAAAGTAAATTTGACCTTCGCTGCACAGACAAACATCAACACTGTGAATTCTTGCTACCGGTGCATTCTATCTACGCGCGTAGATAAAGCAAGTAATCTGACGTAATAAATTAGAATAACTTTACATTCATACAGAAAACAGGATATATATTTTCTTGCAAATCATAAAGTTAATTTATCATAGCGCAAAATGTTTTGTGCCTTTGCCGTGCAGCATAAATAATCTTTATTAACGCCTGATCCTGGTACGGGCTACAGCGTCAGCAAGATAACCTTTACAGATGACAATGCTGTGACGCTATGGCAATAACCATCTTCCCCCGGCGGAACGCCCTTCGTCTGAGACCCTTGAGGAAATTTATGACCATCATTCTTATGCGCCACGGGAAACCCGATCATCATTCCGGCGGTCGCCTGCCCGCGCTGGCAATGGCCGAATGGTGCGAAGCCTACGATATGTCGCTGGTGGCGGACATGCCGCCGGACAGGTGCCGGGAAGTTGCCGCCACGGCGAATTATATTGTCGCCAGCCCGCTGCCGCGCGCGCGTTCTTCACTGGAAAAGCTGGGGCTGGAACTTGATGCTGTCGATCCTCTTTTTAGTGAGGTTTCGCTGCCCATCATGCGTCTGGGCTACCCTAACCTTCCTCCTTCTCTCTGGCTTTTTGCATTACGCCTGATGTGGCTGTGCGGCTATGCCGGTTCTGTGGAATCTTATCAGCAGGCCGAGCAGCGAGCAGAACAGGCTGCTGCGAAGCTGATCGCGCTTTCCGCACGCGGCAATGTGCTGCTGGCCGGACACGGCATTATGAATAAGCTGATTGCCCGCCAGCTGCGCAAACAGGGCTGGATGGCCGAAAAACATGCCAGCAGCCGTTACTGGAGCACGGCGATTTATCATCCACCTATTATTACCGGTGATGATAAGTAAGGAAGCGACCTGCTTTAACGGGGCTGGATACAGAGATACACACGGGAGATAACGCTCAGGTAACGGATTGTTATTTAAACAGTTACAATGCTTAAGGATATGCGCAAAAAACAGGCACTCAGCAGCGGATCGCTGGATTGCAGCGGCAAGTTACATTATAATCCCGCGCCACAGGCCCCTTAGCTCAGTGGTTAGAGCAGGCGACTCATAATCGCTTGGTCGCTGGTTCAAACCCAGCAGGGGCCACCAAATTTATCCTGTAAAAACAGGGCATTAAGCCAGCCTTTCGAGGGTGGCTTTTTTATTTCCAGAACCTCAGTGTCCCTTTTTTGTCCCCCCGGCTCATTTTGTGCCGTGCTTTAGTCATTAGGTTTACACCTTAATACGCTAAAATTATAAAAATGGATTTGTACCAATAGGCGGTATTGGCATTGGCGCATTGTGTAATTCGCGTAGCAGAAGATGGAATTGAATGTTGTACGCCTCCCCTTCTTCAAGATTAAAGTAATATCGACCTTGTAGGGCAGGCGGCAAAGCGTTTGTATCTGGCAAGCTCCTGATTATAGGAATAAATTTGGTAGTATCCATTTGTTGTAAGATTTCGTTTGTAAGGATGTGACTCTCATAACCAACTCCTCCCACTCGCTCTCGTGCTTTCCGGCAATAGTTCGCTGAACAGATCACCAAAACCCGGTCTGCTTCCCTTATAGATCGCTCCATAAATACCGACATATCCTCTCCACCTCTCAGATGCCATTGATCTAAGGTCACATCTAATCCGTTTTGCCTTAAACTACCGGCAAATGCAGCAACCCACTGTTTATGTTCAGGTGAGTCCCACGAATAAGTAATAAATATTTTGGGTGGCCTAGGTTGTGAAAGTAGAACTTGGTTTTTCACAAAACCATGCTTTTTTAACACCTCAATTAAATTTACGTCTTTTATAGCCCAGTGATGACGATTAATCTCAAATCCATAAGGGTGTACGTCAATATCTGGAAACATCTGGAAAAGCTGAGCGTAAGGGATTTCAGGAATTTCTTTTTGTATAGAGAAAGTTATTTTTAACTCACCAAACCTTCTTTGTATTTCAGTTATTTGCCCAACTTTGGCTGGCGCATTAACATAACTCTCATAACAAAAAAGTGCTGGAAACGTTTTAATCTTGTCAATAACTTCATCGTTTAAGTTTTTAAACTTATCTTTGATAGCATCATGTGTATATTCTAAAAATCTTGACTCCTGGATTACCCATGTTGGCTCATCCCAAGTACCTTCTGCAGCAGACATTAACAAATTAAACACGCTCACCTCCTAAGTCCGATTAAATAAATCGTCAACGTTAAATTATTCTTAACAGAACTTCTGCTGCTATCCAATGACTTCTGAAGAAAAAAACCTGCTTCATCACAGTTAAGCTTTAATATGCGATAATACGACTAATAATTTGAATTAAGTTGCTTTCAATTTACTTTTTTGGGCACCAATGAAAATTAAAGCACACAATTCTTTTAACACTCAAAGTAATCAAAATCCGATAAAATATCTATTAATTTCATATGCTGATTAAGATTTCAGTTTGCAATTACTCTCGTATGGTCTTTCTTATTATTTCAAAAGCTTCCATACGCTTTTCCCAATCAGCATAAGCAACTTGCCAAGCTGCATCGCGGCTTTTGAATGGCTCATCTGCAACCTGGATCCACTCCAGTTTATTATTTTTAACCTGCATGAATCGCACATCCCAAAACTCCCCACGTGGCCATAGAACGTATCTGCTACCCGGTCCCCAGCGGTCATTCCAGATCGCATCGTCAGTTAGCTTTTCTCCTCGCTCCATAAACATAAAAAGCGCGCCATTAAGTGAAAACCGTCGCATTTTTTCGCCCCTTGCCAACAGCAGTACTGTACATAAAAACAGTATATAGCTTACTGAGGTTTTCAGTTTTGTAAAATGACCTGAAACCTCGCCAGCCCTTGCCCTGTCTACGCTGGCGGTTTACTCACTTAGATTTACTGAGATCCACTTGAGATCTAAAAGGTGAAGTAATATTTTTAATATCATTCAAATTCAACAACTTGCATTTATCCTGAGATCCAACAGAGATCCAGAAAACTGAAAAACACTGAAATTCTTTTCGCTCTTTTCAGTTGGCGAACTCCGGCAGAACCCCAGTACTGGCGCGGTCTGGCCACGCCCTTTGTAAAAAAATAAAACTGAAAAATTTTCGTGATGCAAAACCTGCAGGCGGGTGCGGTGTAGCGCCGATTTTGTCTGCGCAGCGATTATTTTGCCGGGGCTGACGCGCAGCCAGTGCCACGCTGTGCGGATGATCTATCTATGGTTGGCGTGCGAGATGGCTGCGCATGTGCGTGACGCATAGTGCGGCTGAGGCGCTCTGGTGACAGGTAATAAAAAACCCGCTGTGATAGCGGGTCAGTGTGATGGCTTAGCCAATGACGGGGGAATACTTCTTACTAAGCGCAGCAGCCTGCTGGCCACTCTGCCCGATAGCGCTGCTGTTCGTGGGCTGTCCTGTTGACGGGTGCGTATGACTGGCCAGTTGTTCAGCCAGCTGCTGCACAAGTGCCACGGTATCAAGCATCAGCTGGGCCACGTTAATCTTCTCTGAACCAATCCACACCACCGGCGCGATAATTTCCTGACGCGTCCCGGCAATGCTCTGGCGCAGCTGGCCAATTTTCTCAGTCAGTGCCTGACCGACTTTTATCGCCGCGCTGCCGGTGACGTCTGTTTCCGCATTACCGCCCACTTTAATCAGCTGGCTCTGCTGCGCGGCCACGCTGTAACTGCCGGTTGTAACGTGCTGAATGGCTCCGGCCATCAGTGACGCCGTGCCGATCACCGTGGTCCTGTCCGTTGCTTTCACAGTCGTTTCCCTGCTGATCAGCTCACGCTTTTCAGTATCGGCTTTAACCTCCCGGCTCATGGACGTTTCACGGATGGCCTGATCGGTCTGGCGCTCCCAGTCTCCCGCCTGTGTTACCCGCTGTGATACTTCCGCGCGCTGCTGCTGCAGCTGTTCGCCCGGCTTAACGTCCGGCAGACTGGTCCCTTCCGGCATCGTCTGGCGCACAAACGGCTTGTCCGGGCGTCCGCCGGTAAAACCGACCTCAACCAGCGTACCCTCTGGCGGGAACTGGAACATACCGGAATCATTACCGGCCATCGGTACGGGTAACGGCACGGCAGGATAAACCGGCGTACTGCCGTCCGGATTGCCGTCAGCATCAAGCAGCTGCAGATCGACGGCATAGCGTGGCCTGAAGGGGTCAGCAAAGTTTCCGCTTTTAACCGCCTCTGTCGGGGCAACAACGCGCGCCATTTTAGGCAGGTGCAGGCCGCTGGCCAGCTCCGGGTAATGGCTTTCAACCTGACGCTGCACGGGTGTTTTCTGCAGCGGCTGACCTGTTGTGCGGTTTCGCGGCGTCCAGGTGATTGTCATGGTGTCGCTGTTCAGCTGCACTTTTGTCACGCGCTGGCCGTTCACCTCCACGCCCGGACGAAGTGACTGGATCACAGGTACGGTCATCGTATTGCCACCGGCAGTGGACTGGCTGAACTCCGGCGGAATATCCACCGGCTTACCGGCAAACAGTGCCTTTTCAGCGCCGCCCAGATACATGCTGCCATCAGGCAGCTGATACCAGATGTAATCATTAATCCCGAAGGCGCGCCCCAGACTGGCCAGCAGCTGAAATCCCGTGCCGCTGTGCGTGAAGTGCGGGATCGGCCTGTCGCTGTAATCTGCCTGCGGCACGGTGACGGTCAGGCCGCTGTGTTCTTCCAGCCAGGCGGCAATCTGGCGAAGCGTCGGGTGCTGAAATGCGCACGGCCAGGCGCGATCAAATACGCCGCACAGCTCCCGGATGAAAAGGCGCTGATAGCCGGTTTCTGAAGGCTGCGAGCGCTCAACGTATCCGGTAAACCAGCGCAGCAGCCGGTCAGGGTAGCCGGTGTCAATGCGGACCATTTTGCCGGTGTAATCCGTGCTGGTCTTTGCCGTGATAAAACCACGGCCACAGCTGTTAAGCTCCAGTACCAGAGCGGCATCCGTCAGATGCACTTCGTCAGTTGACAGGTAAAGCCGGGTTACAGGTTTCATCGCTATTCCAGTGCGTCATTCACCGGCTTAAGCACTTTGCGCTCAAACCACGTCATTTGTTCTTCACTCTCGCCTGCGGCCTGCCCTCTGCCGCCCGCGCTGCCGCTGCCGGTCTGTTTCGTGGCCGTAGTTTTACCGCTTGCGCGCGCTTCGCGCTTTTCCTGAACGCTTACATGCTCAGTCAGCGTGAACGTTATCAGCCAGGACATTTTTCCTTCCTGCTGTGGTGCGTCCACGTTGCCAGTGAAAGTCGCCTCGCGAAAACTCACCGCGCGCGCCACCTCATGCGCCACGCGGTATTTCTGCCGCTGGCCACTGGCATCAGTTGCAGACGCCAGCTCAAAAATGCGCTTCAGCAGGGCAATATCACTGAACCCGATTTCGCCGCTGATCCGCAGCTCTTTTCCCTTGATGCCCTGCTCTGCCTTTGCCGTTGAACTGGTCTGCCCGGACTGGTCTTTGTCCTGAAAAGCCATTGAAACGGTAACCCGCATATTTTTAAGCGGGATGCCCTCACCGTTAAGCGCCAGCGTCGGGTTTGTACTCATGGATCATGCCTCTTATTCCTTCAAGATTGTCACCGACCAGCATCACCGCAGCCGTATGCACAGCGGACGGCTGCGGAATGTCTTTCACCAGCTGCGTGAGCGTAGTCACCACATCGCCGCTGCCGGTAAACACCCATGCCCGTGCGCTTTTGCCCTGCAGATCGCCCAGCCCGGCGGCAATGTCTGCCAGCATGGCATCACGTTTCTGGCCAAACGCAGCCAGCTGCGCTTTCAGCCCGTCAAGCCCTGCCGCCGCGCCTGCTTCGCTCTGTGCCTGTTTCACGGCAGCGGCTGCAAACGCGGCGCGGCTGGATGGCACGGACAGCGGCACTGACGGCGGCAGCGCAGCGCTCATACCTGCAGGCAGCTGCATCTTTTCCGTGGCCAGCGTGGCGGCTGACTGCGCCAGCCGCTTTACCTGCACAAACGCTGGTGCCGGAAAAACCTCAGTCAGCTGGTTCAGTGAGGACATAAAACTGTCATGCGTCTGGCTGGCCACCATCAGAATCACCACGTCAGACTTTCCGCCGATGCCTGCCAGCTTCTGCGCCAGATAGGCCGTGGCGTTAACCGGACTCAGATACGCGCCGTTATCGGTTTGCTGTCCCAGCCCGTAAATCCACGGATGCACCGGGACCATGCTGCAGTTCAGCGCGGTCACTGCATCCGTCAGCGCCAGCCGCGCCTCACGCCACATCATTCAGCTCCGGCCATACAATGTTATCCGGGTCTGAAACATCAAGCTCAATCAGATCAAGGCGGTAATTTTTCAGCGCTGTCAGACGGGCAGACTGCTCAGCGGTTGCTCTGCCCAGCTCAACCGCATCCAGTAGCGGGGACATTTCTGCAACCGCATCAGCAATAAGTGACAGGCGTTTTTTATCTGCCAGCTCAACCCTTTCAGCCTGGGTGTAGGTGCGCGGGACGATTGCGGAACCGTCAAACATCCATGAACCATCAATTGAGATACCTTCGGGAACCGCTTCTTTTTCGACTTCAGCAACGGAATATCCGCCAGGGTAAAGGCGCGATGCGTCAAACCCGAAAGAACGGATCACGCCGTCGCTGTCAAAGCAGACTTTAAGCGTGTCATCGCTGAAGCGCATACGGTGAAAATACCAGTCCTCACCTTTCTCACTCTGAAAATAAAGCGCGGGGATCATTAAATCCGCATATTCCGGAATGTACTGCGTGAAATTTTTGAGTATTAACATCATGCCGTATGCCCTACATTTACCCATCCCATTGACGGGACATATTTCTGAATGGGACGGTAAAACACCGTATCCCCGCCGGGATTGTCGCCTTCATAATTCCAGCCGGTCATCACACAACCACCGGGAACACGTTGCTGGCCGTTTTTAACAATGAGGAATGCGCCCTCACCACCCAGAGCAACATCCTGAACCCTGTTCAGCTGCGCATCATTTGCTTTGTTCCAGGCATCATTAGCTCTGCCATTTACCGCGTTGATAGTGTTATTTACGTTACCAAGCTGGCCGTTAATCCAGTTGCTAATCCATCCTCCCCAGATAGAGCCGTAAACATTGCCATCGGTAGAGACAATGGCCCCTCCTGCGTAAAGCGCGGCCGGTGCCCTGAAACTACCGTCATTGCGGAATGCAAAGGAATGGACCACGCCAAAACCATCCACCAGAACCTCTGCAAACGCATAATTTCCGATAACTTCAACCATGCGAAAACAGGCCGACGCGCCATCCTTAAAATCCCTGTCGCCGCCTCTGTTTTTGAGACAGGATCGAAACAAAGGGGCGTAAAGTGCCTGCCCCGCACTACCACTTTTAGTATTTGAAATTACGGTAACGCTGGCTTCCTCATTCAGCGTGCCACCGGTGACAGGATAAGCGCCTGTCTGTGCTGCACTCGGCGGGTTAGCCGTGGTAAACAGCGCCCCTACATCTGTTGTATCCACTGTCGCGTGCAGCTTTCCGTCATCGCCCCAGTCAATAAAAATACTGTGTGCGCCTGAAGAATGTTTACCGCCATTAGCCTGCACGGCTTTGTAGTTACCGACCTGATCCAGTGAAAGAGCCTTTCGCGCTTCGTTTTTATCCGCAAGGTCTTTAAGATTTTCAGATATCTTCAGTCGCGAGTTTGCATTGTCGTTTGCTGCTTTTACGGCTTTAGGCGTGGCTGCTGCCGTTTCGCTGGCGCTGTCTGTTGCACTGCTCAGTTGAACAAAGCCTTTCTCTTTCAGTGTCGCATCCGGGTGATTGCGTGATTGCTCATGTTTTTTCAGCGCATCAGTGGCCTGCTGATTATCCAGCGACCCTTTAGGGCGCAGGTCCGTGATGTTCCCGGCGGCGTCAATACCCGCCAGCGCTGACACGTAATGCTTCACGCCATCCAGCTCATAATCAGCAAGATCAGCCGCCACAGTGATTTTGCTCTGCACGCCCCAGACGCTGGCCAGCGTCCCGGTAAAGCACACGTCCAGCCACACTTTTACCGGCTTCACGCCGACCGTAATATTCTGGTCCGCATCCAGCTGCGCACGCAGCCCGCCCACGTATCCCGCACCACGGGAAACAAAAAACTGTGTGCCGCTTTTGCCGACCAGCCAGCCATCACCGAAAAACGCAGCCGGGCCGTAAATATCGCTGTTTTCCAGGCGCTGACGTTCATCCATCGCCCCCATGCGCGCGGTGAAATCAATCTGCCACGTTTCCGCTGGCGTACTGATACCGGTTTCCTGCTGTGCGCCGCTGTACTCCATCAGGAATGAACGTGTCAGAACGTTGCCCTGCTGGCCTTCACGGGTTTTCAGCTTCTGCTGTGCCGGGGCATGTACGATCATGGCCAGCGTGCCGGTTGCGCTGTTCACAAGGCCAATCCAGTTAAACGTAAAATCGCCCGTGTCCGCGCCCAGTACCACCGAATGCACCACCGCATTCTGATTCACCACGCCTTTGCGCGTGACCGCCTGCCGGTGAACGATTTGTGCCTCTGGCGGGATGCCCTCACTGCGGTCTACCGGCTTAGCCGGATCGAGGCCCGGCACGTTCGCAAAAATAAACCCATCCAGTAAAACCGGCTCACCGGATTCCGCCTGGCGCGCTTTCCACTGCTCAAATGCTGTCGTGATAACTGTCTGTGACATAGTTTTTCCTTAAATTCCTGCGCTGAACGTCGCGCTGGCCACGTCCGCCCCGGCGATGCGCGCCGGGTACACCACATATTCACCCTGGTCCCAGCCTGCACGGATGGCGAATGGCTGCGAGGTGATCACCTCAAACTGATAGCGGCGGCACGTCCTGCCGTACTGCTGGATAATCTGCAGCAGCAGCTGCGCGTTGTCCGCAATCTGGCTGTCAGAAACGCGTACCTGTATTACGTCCCAGTCAATGCCGGGCTGGCGCTCAACCAGCTCCACATAACCGATACCCAGCCGCTCAAAAATGCTGATAAAACCTGCCACGGACCCGGCATCGCGCGCGTTGATAAACGCAAACGCCACGCGCCTGCGGAACAGCGAAAGCGGCTCACCGTTAAAGCGGGTAATATCCCGGTCATATGCCAGCAGATTCAGCAGCGGTTCAGAACAGGTCAGCGGATCAAACTGGCTGACCGGCCACGTAATCCAGCCGTAAACCTGCGCCCAGAACCGGCGCGCGGCTTTCAGAAGTTTGTCCGGCTCCCCTTTGCGCATCCACGTGGGCAGACGCAACCCGGCCAGCTTTTTATCGAAATCAGTCATGTTCAATGCTCACTGTCAGGCTGTTAAGACGCGGCACACTTAAATCACTGACGATATCGTCCAGCGAAAAGGTGACCGAATCGACCTCCGGAAACGTCCTGTGCAGCTCACGCCCAAGGTTCGAAAATGAAAAGCGTGCGTAGGGCCACGTCTTTTTAACGTCATAATCAGCGTTTTCGCGGAATGCGCTGCGGATCAGGTTTCCGGCGTTTTTTATCAACAGCGCCTGATTTTCGGCTGTTACGTTGTCCAGGTTCTTCAGATACATTTTCACGCTCAGATCGTGCCGGGTTTCCGGCATTGCGAAGCACTGCATATCGTCGCCGTGGCCGTGATGGCCCTGTGTGTTGATGTAGTCATTCACCGCCGTAATAAACGGCTCTGACAGCACGCCGGAATCCAGCAGAAGATAAGCATTTGCCGTTCCCGGCCCGCGCGGCGCATCGTGCAGGAAGAAAATCCGATCAATGCTCAGCCCTACTACCCCGGCAATCATTGAGCGGTAAACCGCGTCGGTATGGTAGTTACCCACCAGGTTAAACTGATTGCGGCAGCGCTCGCGCAGCTCGTCATCACTCTCTTCATCTGCGCCCGGCACGGTCAGCCAGTCTTCCTCACTCTCCGCCTGCGTGATGCCGGTGACGGCCACCGGCAGGATGCGGTAATAACCCGGCGCAAGGTTCCACGCGGCCCCTACATCTGACGCACGCACCGGGATCAGCGCGCTGGATTCCCCTGCCGGAATGGTGAAATCAGCAACGGTCACAAGCTCGTAAACCACGCCGTTAATGCGCTCAGTCTGGATACGTGTACCGGCCTGCACAGTCACATCTGCCCCGGCGCTTTCCTTAGTGAACCGGATCACGCCCTCAGCGCGGCTGGCCGGTTTTGCCGTGACGTTTACCGCCCATGCCAGCAGCCGCAGCATCTGACCGCCCGCCGTGGCCACGAACATATTTACCAGCACCGTGTTGATCATGACGTCCGCCAGCCACAGCACCGGCGCGGTGATAATGGCCGTGACCAGCCGCCAGAACGGCGACATGCGCGACGTGTTGGTGATAAGCCCCTCCTGCGCGGCAATAGCCGTAAAGTGCGCTTTCAGCTCCACTTCCGTCACCGGCATCCCGCTTTCTTTCACCACCTCCGTAAAATCCACTTGCGGTTTGTCTGTCATATATCCACCCCGTAAGACAGTGCGCCGAAGTCATATGTGCTGGCCGTCACCCAAAGGCGTGACAGGCTTTCTTCTGTCAGCTCAATGGTGCCGGGGATAATCCGTTCATCGTCCTCAATCAGTAATTCAAGCCGCGTCAGGATATCCGCACGCATCGTCGGACTGCGCTCCGCGATTAATTCCGTCAGCAGCCCGGATTCAAGGATTGCGTGTGCAATATCCTGCTGAATACTTTTGCGGTTATTACAGGTGACCGGCTCTTTGCCGGTATTTAAAACAAAGTTTCCATTTTCAATCAGCAAATCGATATACAGTAATTCACTCATCCCGCCAGCTCCTGCCACTCCATCAGCTGCTGCGGCGTCATGCCGCCACCTGTATTAATTTCCACTTTTTCGATGCGTTTACTGTTATCCGTTACGCTCCGGCTGTTGCTGGAAATGGTTTTATTAATTCCGCCTGTCTCAACACCTTTTAACTGGCCGCCGGTTGTCAGGTTATTTTCGACGCGCGGCGGCGGTGCGGCAGGCTCACCAAATTCCGCAATATCCACGCCGGGAATTTTGTTTATTTTGCTGATAATCCAGTTCAGTGAACTCAGCGCGGTTTTTTTAATGTTGTCCCACAGGTTCGCGAAGAGGTTCATTATCCCGCTGGCCATATTCCCCAGCGTTTGCGTCACGGAAAAACCGGACAGCAGCGCCACGAAGCTATTCCAGCCCTCGCTGATAAACGCCCAGGCTTTACCAAATACACCGGCTACAGCGGCCACCGCACCGGATACAGCCTGAAAGGCTTCGGTGTTTATCACGGCGGCTTTAATCGCATCCCAGTGCGCGATCAGCAGATAACAGCCTGCGGCCAGCAATGCGACTGCGCCAATGATCAGCAGTATTGGCCAGCTCATGAAGTTAATGGCCACACCGGTCATTACCGATGCCATGCGCACGGCCAGCAGTACGCCGCGCAGGGTACGCATAACTATCGCGTAAGCCTTGACCGCTGCGCTGGCCAGCCAGATCGCCCCGGTGTAAAGGCGCGTTACCAGCAGCAGCCCCATCACGATGCCGCGCAGCCCGGTCATAACAAACGTGGCCATGCCCATCACGATATTGGCCACCGCCCCTGCACCGGCAAAGCTCAGCACGGCCAGCGCCACGTATCCGACCACGCGCGCGATGTTCGGAAACATCTGCATCCAGCGCGCGAACGTCTGCCCCATATCCGCCAGGCGGTTCAGTAGCGGATAAATCACCGGAATCAGCGTCAGACCAATCACGCGCCGGATGGCTTCCAGAATCTGAATAAACCGGTCCCACGGCTTAACCATCTTCGCGGCCATTTCCTGCGTGCGCTTAAGCCCGTCATTGCCGCCCAGCTCGGTGATGTTTCGCTGCAGTGCGGTCACGTTGCCCCAAAGCTGTTTGACCACCGCTGAACTGTCACCGAACGCATCATCCAGCGCCTTCTGCGCCTCCACGTTGCCGGTGATACTCGCGCCGTATTTAGCCTGCAACTTGATCAGGATTTCCGGCATGGACAGCATCTTTCCGGATTCATTTTTGAAGCTCATGCCCAGCTTTTTCGCGCCTTCCTCAGCACCGGTCAGGAATCCTTCATACGAACCGGACGCCTCTGTACCCAGCGTGCGCTGCAGCTCCCCCATCACGGCAAGCTGCTCATTAAGGCCGATGCCGTAGTTTGTGCCGACGCCGCGTGCGCCCTCCATCAAATCCTTGATTGCGCCCATTTCCACGCCGAAGCGCTGACGCATAAACGCCACCTTCCCCGAAAGCTGCTCCGCAAACTGCACGTTGCCCAGGCGCTCCGCATCCTCACGGAAGTTGCCGAACATCTGCCCCATGAACTCTGCCGACTCCGCTGCCGTACTACCCAGCGCAGCGGCTGTAAGGTTGGCAATCCGGGTAACCTTCGGCAGCTCGTCACCGGTCAGGCCGCTTATGGCGGCGTTAATGCTGGCCGTTGACTGCACAAACTCCACGGCGCTTTTGCCGTAGGTCATCGCAAAAAGGTTCGCGTCCTTTTCAACCTGCTGCAGCGCTGTGCTGTCGATGCCGCGCGCGGTCTGCTCCTGCAGCGCGTCATACATTTCAATGGCCGGACCCAGCGCGCCTTTGATGGCCTGACCCACGCCCCACAGCGCCGCGCCGCCAACACCCACGCGCTGAAACGCTGAGCGGGACTTGTCTGCAAATTCCGTGACGCCTGCCTGTGCCTGACGAAGCGGCCGCGTTACCTTGTCGATCAGCGATAACGTAAATTCCAGCTGTTTCATTCGCTTCCCTTAAACGCCAGCGCAATGCCGTTTGCTATGGCAATGCGCTGGTTTTCCCAGTGCCGGTTATCAAGCCACAGCGCGGCGGCAAGGTTATCCGCGCTGTCATCCTCTCCGGGCAGCCAGCGACGGCGTAAAATCAGATATTGTTCGAGTCCGTTGGCGTCAATATTACGGACCCGCTCACTTAGTTTTTTACGGTGATTTCCAGCTCAGGCGTATATTCTTCCAGCACCTTACCCACAATCTGTAATGCCGCACCCGGCAGCGCCAGTAATTCCTGCAACGCTTCTTTTGTGTCCGGCGTGACAATACGGACCAGAAAGTTATGCGCCGGGGAAACTTTATTTCCCATCGTGATTTCGTTGATATATTTGTTATAGGCGGTGACGTTCGGCGTAAAAGAAATGTCTTTGCCTGCGATGGTCATTTCAATTTTTTTATCACTCATGCTTTTTTCTCTCTTAAATTAATTTCGTCAATAAGCTGGTTATGGCGCGCCGCGCAGGTTGAATAAATATCAATCCACTGAATTAATAATTCTGCTGCGGCTCTGCCGTTGGTGCCGTTTAATCGGGGAAGATTAACGGGACATTTTGTTTTTAGATTTTCCTGATAGGGTATGCTCTGCGTTTTCACTGGCGGCGTTGTACAGCCTGAAATAATCACCAGACAGGCAATCATTACTGAAAACGGGCTTATCCAGTTCAGCGCGGATGCCTGCCGGTATCGCACCTTTTAATTCCTCCAGTTTGTTTTCAAGCTGCCTGGCGGATTCGCTTGCCACGCCCTGCAGCTGATCACGCGCCCTGTCAGCGGCAATCCCGGCGGCACGCTCTGCGACCAGCTCCATGCTGTCGCGCTTCCACTCCGCGCCGGTCCAACCTGCCAGAAACGCCAGCCCCAGACCGGCCAGCAAAAACAGCACGTTTCTGGCCATCAGCGAACACCGTTATGCTCAAGGCTGAAGTGGTTGCCGTCCGGATTCGACTTAAAACGCCCGCCCCAGCTGCCGCCCAGTGATTCCCAGTATTCACCCAGCGCCCGGTAATCCTCGGTGCGGGTTTTATACTCGCCGTTAACAAACAGGTTAAAATCCACCGCCAGCCGCTGCGTGTGCAGACTGTTGGCGATGCCGCTGCCCTTCTTCGCATTCAGCGCGGCCTGCTCCGGCGTGCGGTATGCCTCCCCGAACGTCAGGCGCATCCCGCGATCATTTGCCCAGGTGATCAGCTGTGCAATCAGCCCGGTAAATAACTGCTGCTTTTCCGATAGCGTCACTTTCACTTCTCCTTATCGTCGCCACCCAGACGGCGGCGCAACCACATTTCGCAGAACTGATAACCCAGAATCCCCAGTCCCGCCCCGACCCCGTTCACCGCCAGCGGCGACATATCCGGGAACTGCACCAGTGCCGCACCTGCTGCGACTGAAATGGCCGACCCCAGAATGACGCGCCCCACAATCAGGCGCGGCGTGATTTTTTCATTACTGGCCAGCACCTTGCCCAGCGCGATAATCCCGCCGAGCACCAGCAGCTGCATCAGTGTTTTTTCATGGTCCTGCATCGTATCCCCGTTAGCTGATCAGGCTTTCCGTTGCCGCCGCTTCCAGATACGGCACGCCGTTAATATTCACGAACTTCGGACTGGTCACGAAGTACTTCACCTTGTGCGTGCTGATAGCGCCGCCCTTCGGATCGATATCCAGCACGTTACTCAGCACCAGTTTGCAGCCGAAGGCTTCCACCTTCGTTTCTTCGCTGCCGACCTTCGCATAAAACAGAAAGTCCAGCGTATCGATGCCGCGCCATGACCCGGCGGCACGCGCCTTCGCGGTCAGCTGCTGAAAGGTTTTGCTGCTCAGCTCAATCTCACCTTCTGCAGCGACTTCCCCGGCTACGTGTCCGTCAGGGACGCCGCGCGTGGACGCCGCCGCCGTGCTGTCCGTGATATCGAGTGAGATTTTTTCGACGTGAAGTAATTCCCCGTCGATGTTTACATCGAATGACTGACCGCTGATGCGCTGGCTCATGCTGCCCCCTCAGTGCTGTCCAGGCTGGTATCCAGTAACAGCCCCACGGTAATTTCCTTTGGTGATTCAACCGGACGCATTACGATATAAATCTCCACCTGTTTAGCGCTTTTCCAGCTGATTGATACGTCACCGTCGCGCGGTGATTTCACTTCACCGGGGAAACGAATGCCGTTAATCTGGACTGACTGCGACATTTCACGCAGCGGCTTAGCAAAACTCTGCTGCGCGGCGGCAATGCTGCCCGGCGTGCTGTTCAGTGTGCGATCAGCGATGCGGGCGATGGCCAGCAGACGCACGCGGCGCGCAATTTTGTCAGCAATACGCAGGTATTCGATAACCTGATAATCACCGCCTTCCACATCCAGCGTGCGCCCGTCAGACCAGTAAAGCCCGTCATAGTCCGGATACCACATCGGCACGCTGAAACGCAGCGTTTCCAGCGCCTGCAGCGTGGCCAGCTCCAGCACTTTATCTGTGCCGTCCACCGGCAGACTGTCACTACCCAGACTTACCAGCGCTCCGGTTTTCACGCGCGCCGGGC
The DNA here is from genome assembly GCF_019132875.1 of Erwinia phyllosphaerae. GTDB lineage: Bacteria > Pseudomonadota > Gammaproteobacteria > Enterobacterales > Enterobacteriaceae > Erwinia > Erwinia phyllosphaerae. Next base: position 148,543 of record NZ_JAHSPF010000009.1, on the reverse strand, counting down.
TGTCAGCAATGGTCACGGCGCGATTACAGAGGCGACCGGCCAGCACGCCCGGCTCATTTCCCCACAGGCGCGGAACCAGCTGCACCGCTGACGCAGAAATTCCGCTCTGCAGCTTGCTCATGCGCGTCAGATAATCCGCCCAGGCTTCGCCAGTCTCCGGACCGCCAACTGACAGAATGAACCACACCCAGCGCCCGAACTTCGCCAGCAGCGCGCTGCGAAGCGTGGCGGCAGCGTTAATCTCTTTCTTATCCGGAACATCCGCGCACAACACCACCCCTTCCACGGATGCCACCTGCTGCGCGCTCAGTACGGCATCTGCCCAGGCCGACAGCTCTGCATCTTCGGCCAGGACGTGAACGAATGCGGACCAGTTCTGACCGGCATTTTCCAGCGCGGCCATAACCTGACTTTTCAGCACCGAATCCGCCGCACCCAGCTGCGCATCAAAATCGGTCTGCGTATTAACCGGCAGCGTCTTCCCGGCGTTAGTTGCGCCGCGTCCGATAAAGAGCACGACGCGCTCAATATCCTTTGTTTCACCCTGCAGCTGATTAAGCTGATTGACTGTTACATTTGGCCAGCTCATACCCTTCCCCTGATATCCTGCGCATTAACGTCCCAGCCGTAGCCAATGGCCTGCAGCTGGCGCGCCAGCGCCTTATTGAAATCGTCGCTGCCCATCCCAAGAAACGGACGGGACGGCACATCGACAGTCCATACCGTTTTTGCCGCCCGCCCTGTCAGCTTGCGGATCAGCAGACCGGCCTGCGCATATCCCATCGTTTCGGTAATTTCCTTAAACGGCGGCTTACGCCAGCGCTTACCGCGCCTTACCCTGTAGCCCAGCTTTCGCAGCCGTTTAGCCTGCGCCAGCGTGGCCATTTTCCCTGCCGGTGCGGTGCGACCCTTACCGCGCGCCCTGACGCTGGTTTTCATGCCTTCCTGCTGCGCGTAACCCACGGTCCCTGCCGGTACTGCTTTGTCCCCATTTCGGTATCCGCCGCCCTGCAGATAAAGCCGGACGGCTTCAATTTCGGGCATTTCGCGGATATGCAGCAGGTTCGGCAGATTGCGCAGCATCTTCCCCCTGCGTCGCGTTTTTCTTGCCTGCCACGGCGTGCCGTCCGGTGACTGCTGATTACGCACGTTGCGCTTTGCCGCCGGGATCACGCCATATTTCGCCATGCGCCAGATAAGCCGCTGGCGCTTTTTGTCGGGCAGCTCCAGCTTTGCAATCTCGCGGCGCAAGTCACGCAGCTGCGCGGCGTTAATCTCCGCCCCGAAAATCACTCCTCAACCTCCGTGTAAATCATCGCGCTCAGCGCCGTCCAGATTTCCGGATCGGCCAGCCGGTAGCGTCCGCCCTGATAAGGAACCGGCCCGTTTTCGTCCGGCACGATAATCAGCCGTTCCGCCATCGGCACCGTAACGGTCACAATTGCGGTTTCCTCGTCAATCAGCTCAATGTCCCAGTCCGGATCGGCATTAGTGATGCCGACCTGGCTGAATAAATCCCGGTCCTCTGTATCAGTCGCCTGCCACACTTCCAGCAGCGCCATAAGCAGACGCGGATCACACTCACGGTACGGGAAGCGCTCCCAGATTAGTTCTGCGTCATAGCGGATCACCGAAAGCTGCACCTGCCCCAGCCCCATATCACGCGCGGCGGGAATGGTTTTCAGTCCCGTCATTTCACTGGTGAATGACTGCATGGCACGCTGTGGCATTTCTGACTTAATAAAGCTGGTCAGTGATTCAAGCTGACTTTCTGTGCTCATACCTGCCTCACCGTGGCGCGCTTAAGCCCCTTAATCAGGCGGATAGTCACTGACGCCTCCGCCAGCAATCCCTTGCGCGTTTCATCGCTCTCCTGTCCCGGATGCGACTCGCGGCGGCCAACAGACGCAAACTCACCCATCAGGTCCGCTTTTGCCCTGGCATACACCGCCTTTTTATACTGCGCCGCCAGCTGACTGATGCCGTTCATGCTGACCCCCGGCACGTCAGCAGCGGTCTGGTATCCTGCCGCCCGGTGCATTTCCTGCACACCGGCAAGCCCGCTGTTTACCTCCGCTGCCGCCGTAAGCAGCGCATTCGCCACTGTTTCCGTGTCTACGTCAGCCGGAATACTGCGGCTGCGCTGGAAGTCTGACAGGTTCATATCCGGCCAGAATCCGTCATTGGTCAGCGGGCTGTCCTGGTATTCAATCGGCTTGCCACTGAACATAAAATCCCCCGTAAAAAGGTGGGCTGACCGGAATCCACGGCGCATTACACTGCGTGTTCTGCCCTCATCCGCGCCCACCCGGCTTGCGGTAGTCGTTATTCAGCCGTAAGCGCCCGGATGCGCGCCGCAATCGTCTTGCGCATCGTGCCTACGCCTGCTCTGTGATACTTCGCCTCGGCGGCCGCCAGCAGCCGGTCAGCCTCAGACAGCGTTTCGACGCTATCTGACGCCGCCGCCCGCGCCTGTCCTGATTCATCACGCAGCAGCAGCAGCCCCGCGAACTTGAACCATTTGGCGGTGATTTCCTCGTGCAGCCGCCAGCGCTGCGTGACGTTCTCAAACGTCCGTGAGAAATAAGGTTCTAAGTCTTCACCCGCCTGGCTTGCCTGCTCTGCCCAGTTCATCATCTGATCGGCCACAAAGACCGGGAATCGTGATTTGATGTTCTCCGGCGTGGCCTGCTCCTGCGCAATGGCAATGTCTGCCCAGTCCAGCGCCTGATCGAACTCGCCTACGTCAAACAGCCAGACAACGCAGTACGCGAACACCGGATTGGCATACACGCGGCCCAGTTCGAGATAGCTTTCTACCGTGGGCATCCACTTCGGCAGCAGCACATCACGCTTCATGTCCACGCGCTCTGCCGTTGTACCGAGACTGCGTAATACAGCCACGTCTTCCATGATTTCCTGCATCTGCAGGTGAAGGCTGGCCGTGGTGTTCACTTCCTCAAGCCGCGCCTGCTGCTGCTGCATGGCCACGCGCTGGCTGTGTCGCTGTGCGGGTGAAAGACTCATGGTTAGCCCTCTGCCGGTTCGGTCACCTTGCCGATGGTCACCGCATTTTCGTCAATGGCCGCATACAGCTCCGGCTCCTCAACGGCGTAACCCTCATTGCGCAGGTACTTGTTTTCGTACTGTTTGCGGTCTTCCACAAACTCCGCCTTACGCTGACGCGTGCCGCGCTGCGTGTAGATGTGCAGGTTTGACAGTGGCGTGACCACCATGCGCTTGCCTGGCATAAACGGCGGAATAATCGCGGTGCGCCCGGCAATGGTGCTGCCCAGCATCTGCGCGGCGATTTTCTCCGTGGGCTTGTCCGCCTTCTGATACAGGCGGTATTGCTCCGCCGCGACCAGATCGGCCCCGACCAGCACCACCAGACGCGGATCGTTACGGAACTGCGCCGGAATTTTGGCGTTAATCAGGTCAGAGGCCATAGCATCCAGCGAGTGATAATCACCGGCATCGTCCAGGGTGACCGCATCGGTCATAATCTGGTAACCGTCTTTGAAGCCTTTCATGCGCTGATGCCAGCCGATATTGACGTCTTCGCCGTTCGGGTTTTTCTCCGGATCGGTTGTCGTCGCCACCTCTTTGCCGTTAAAGCCGATGCGCAGCATGTCCAGCGCAAACGCCTGATTGGAAAACGTCTGTACCAGCTGGAAAAACTCACCTTCATCACCGGCGTTTGCCCACAGTGAAAGCAGATCCCATTTCAGCGCCGCGCAGGAATCGGTTTCGACCAGCTTGTAATCGTTGCCTTCCACACCGACTTTGCGACGGAAACGCCCGTCAGCCACGCGCCCTGTGTGAAGTGCTGACGCACCTACCGAAACAACCTGGCCGCTCAGCTGGTCCACGTCTGCCACGGTAATCATGTTCAGGAACTCCACGGACTCCAGCAGCGCAGCGCGGAGGCTGGTTTCCTGCGGATCGGTGAGGCTGAATGCGCGGGCCGGATTCGTCACGCTGTAATGCTCAGCCAGTCCGGCAGAGAAAGCGTCAATGAATGCCAGTGCGCGTTTGTTTAACTTCATAAATAACCCTCTCGCAAATAATGCGACTTATAGAAACTTCCCTGACGAAGGCGAAATTAGATGAATTTAAATTTGCGGCTTTCCTGCTTATCGCCGGGCTTACGCTTCGGCAGCTGTGTAATCTTGTTATCCAGCTTTCCAAAGTTTTTAATGACTGCCCCGATATTTTCACGCAGCGTTGCAAATTCCTGCGTATCCACCACTTCGGCAATGGTATCCACATCTTCCTGCGTGGAAGCCAGCTGCGTTTCGATTGCAGACACACGGCCTTCCAGATTATTCAGGGCTTCAGCCAGCGCCTGTAATTTGTCGCTGTCTTCAGGCGCGTCAGTATTCACGTCATCTTCAGCGAATTTTTTAGGCTGAATGCCAAACAGCTTTTGCCAGTTTTTCATTTTTGTTTCCTGTTCCACTTTTCCATTCCGGCCAAACTTATAGCGATAGCAGCCGGGTTTGATTTTTTTGCGCTGGCTAAAGCGCATACGTGAAGTGCCCACGCTGGCAGGCGAGTCCGTTGCCGCCAGCCCTTCGAGATAGCTGCGCCCTGTGCCGCGAAAGTTTCCGTCTTCGGTAAGCTCTACCGAAAAATAAAGAAGCTGATCGCGTTTATTGGCTTCAATCAGGCTCATGTTCGGACTGATTTTTGCGTAAAGCCTCACCAGCCCGTCATCACCCTCCTGCCACATCACCTGTTTTACACAGCCCCCATTTCCGTAATCGCGTTCATGCTCCGGCCAAATAAGTGCGGCGTATAATTCAGGGTCATATGTTTCAGCAGCGTCAATTAACCATTCCCGTTTTAATTCCCGGCGGTCAACCGTATCTCCCTCGGTGGCAATACACAGCCAGTCAGTACATAACTGTGACATATATTTTCCTGCCCTCCGTAACAGCAGAGCCATTATTAATGAATTAAACGCCTGCCGCACCCTGACAAATTCCGCTGTGTTCGGATAACAGCAATTAGGCGAACCATAAAGAATCAAAGCGGGATTTTTATTTACTCTGCATCGGCATAATAGCGTTCAGGCAAATAAAGGAATGAAATTAACGGATGGCTAAATACAGTGATGAATTACGCGGCGTTGCGCGCGCCCTGTATTTAAGGCGATACACGCCGAAGGAAATCGCCAGTGAATTAAATCTGCCGAATGCGCGGATTATTTATTACTGGGCTGAAAAGGAAGGCTGGGCAGATATGCTAAGCCACGAAAGCACTGAAGATGCGATAGAGCGCCGCATCCAGCTGCTGACCGGGCGCGATGGCAAAACAGAGCTGGAACTGAAAGAACTGGATCAGCTGATTGCCCATGCGGTCAAGTTGCGCACGCAGCACAACAAGCACAAAGAGAAGCTGGCCGCCGCGCGCCCGGCATCTGCAGGCAACAGCGAAGAGGAAGGTGACCAGCCTCGCAGCAAGCGCAAATACAATAAAAACGACGTATCCGGGCTGACGGAAGACGACCTGAATTTATGGGCTGAAGAACACCTTTTTGGCTACCAGAAACACCTGCGCCTGAACATCAGCCAGCAGGTGCGAAACATCCTCAAAAGCCGCCAGATCGGTGCGACCTGGTATTTTGCTTTTGAGGCGTTTGAAAACGCCGTGCTGACCGGCGACCCGCAGATTTTCCTTTCCGCTTCGCGCGCGCAGGCGGAGGTTTTCCGCTCATATATCGTCAACATCGCACAGGAATATTTCGGCATCACGCTCACCGGCAACCCTATCCGCCTGAGCAATGGCGCAGAGCTGCGCTTTCTGTCCACAAACAAGAACACGGCGCAGTCATACAGCGGCCACCTCTATTGTGACGAATATTTCTGGGTGCCTAACTTCGCGCGGCTGAATGAAGTGGCGTCTGCGATGGCCACACACGACAAATGGCGCACCACCTACTTTTCAACGCCGTCAGCCAAAACGCATCAGGCTTACCCGTTCTGGACCGGCGAAGAGTGGAAAAAAGGCAGTAAAAAGCGCGCCGCCGTGGTGTTTCCCACGTTTGACGCCATGCGCGACGGCGGACGGCTCTGCCCCGATGGCCAGTGGCGCTACGTCATCACAATGGAGGACGCGATTGCCAACGGCTTTAACCTCGCCAGCATCGACAAACTGCGCAACCGCTACAGCAAAGACACGTTCGATATGCTGTACATGTGCGTCTTCGTTGACAGTAAAGACGCGGTGTTCAGCTTTTCCGACCTGGAAAAATGCGGCACTGATATCACTTTCTGGCAGGACCACGACCCGAAAGCACGCCGCCCGTTTGGCGATCGTCCTGTCTGGGGCGGTTATGACCCTGCCCGTTCCGGCGACCTGTCTACATTCGTGATTATGGCCCCGCCGGTGCTGGCCGGTGAGAAATTCCGCGTGCTGGCCATCATCAACTGGCGCGGCATGAACTTCCGCCATCAGGCCAGCGAAATCAAAAAACTCTTTACCCGGTACAACTTCACCTATCTGGGCGTAGACGTGACCGGCATTGGCCAAGGCGTTTACGACAACATTCACCCCTTTGCCATGCGCGTGCTGAAACCTATCCGCTACGACCTGAGCACTAAGAATCGCCTGGTGCTTAAGGCGGCAGACGTCATTGAAAGCGGCCGCATTGAATGGGATGCGGATCTGAAGGAAGTGGCCGCGTCGTTTATGTCTATCCGGCGCGCCGTCACGAAATCAGGCAGCGCGGTGACCTTCGTCGCTGATCGCACGGCTGAAACCGGCCACGCAGAAGCAGCCTGGGCAATTATGCACGGTCTGGACAATGAGCCGCTCAACTACGAGCACAAACCTAAATCCAAATGGAAGTTTCAGAAGGCAGCATGAAAAAACGATATAAGCAACGCGCCAGCGGCGCACAGCAGGCGGCAGGTAAGCGCAAAATGTCCGTGCTGCGCTTCGGCAAGCCTGAACCAGTCCTGACCACCGGCACCGATTATCGTGATGTGTGGTATGACAACGATTTTGATCACTACAGCCTGCCGATTGACCGCCTTGCACTGGCGCAGCTGGTAAATCTTAACGGCCAGCATGGTGGCATCCTGCACGCGCGTAAAAATATGGTGTTGTCGGATTATCTGGGCGGCGGTCTGACATTTGACAGCCTTGAGGCTGGCGCAATGGATTTGCTGACGTTCGGGGATCTGGCGCTCGTTAAAATCCGTAACGGCTGGGGTGACGTGGTTGCCCTGGAACCGATGCCCGGCCTGTATATGCGCCGCCGCAAAGACGGTGAATTTGTGGTACTGCAGAAAGGCGAACCGCTGGTCTATGCCGAAGAGGATGTGATTTTTATCCGGATGTATGATCCACAACAGCAGATTTATGGACTGCCGGACTATATCGGCGGCATTCACTCCGCCCTGCTTAACAGCGAAGCGGTGATTTTCCGCCGCCGGTACTATCACAACGGAGCACACACCGGCGGCATTCTCTACACCACGGACCCGAACATGACGGATGAAGTGGAGGAAGAAATTGAGCAGCAGCTGGCCAACAGCAAGGGGATCGGCAACTTCAGCACTATTCTGGTGAATATCCCCGGCGGCGATAAGGAAGGCGTGCAGTTTATCCAGATGGGGGACATTGGCGCGAAAGATGAATTTGCCAACGTGAAGAACATCAGCGCGCAGGATGTGCTGAACGCGCACCGCTTTCCGGCTGGGCTTGCGGGGATTATTCCGCAGAACACTTCCGGCCTGGGTGACCCGGAAAAGGTGGAAGCCACCTATAAGAAAAACGAGGTGGCACCACTTCAGCGCCGCCTCATGATGGCGGTGAATAGTGATCCGGAAATACCAGAGCACCTTCACCTGAAATTTTCCCAGCAATCAAAGAACAAGGATGCGGCATGAGGCGTAATCGGATAAAATCCAGGCAAACTTACAACGCCGGAGCCGCAAATATGCGCGTGTTAAAAATTGAGTGCCCAGAGTGCAAATCAAAGGCGGTCATCCGTAAAACAAATCGCAAACATCGCGATATTGCTGATATTTATTGCTCATGCGCAGACGTTGAATGTGGACACACTTTTGTTATGAATTTGACGTTTTCCCACACAATCAGTCCTAGCGCCAAAAAAGGCGATTTACTGATTCAGCAGGTCATCAGCGGCATGTCAGCAGAACAAAAACAGCTGACTTTAAAACTTCTGCAGGCATCCTAATAAGAACGCCCCTCACTAACTGGGGCGCTTCTCCTCGCTTCGCTTTTCAGGTCAGCTAAAAGGTCTTCCGTCAGTTCGCCCAGCCATTCATCAAGTAATGCGCGGCGTTTATCTTCCACAAGTGAATGAGTCATCATTTTCACTATAAAATCAATCCGTTCCACCTTAACTATCTGACTTAACGACGCAGACATTTCAACCCTCCCTTACATTAAATACTGTATAACTATACAGTATAATATTCGTTGCGAAATATGAATTCTTTTTTGGGATTTTTCTACTATAAACATGAGCTAACACTCTGAGTTAGCCCGAAGGCCATCCCGGCCAGCACTCATTTTCATTGGTTTCAGCAACGTCTATTAACCGCTCCGCCTGATACTTCACAAGACCATGCCCCCTAAAAGAGATCGCCGCCCCGGTTAAGAGGCGATCAATTTCTTCATCACTGCCCTCAAACCCCCTGCTTTTCAGCTCCACTTCTAACCTGCGGCGCTTCGGCCTCGTACAGTTATTGACAGAACTCCAAGGGGCGGCGTTGCCGCCAGAAAAGCCAGCCTCCGCTGACGCTTCGGCCAGTTTGGCGACCTTTTCCCACTTAACCAGACGTGTTGGCACTTCCGAACCGGCAGCACGCGGACAATAAACCCCCTGCACCCGCTGAACGTCTTCACCGTACTCATTACCGCATTCGGTGATTTCATAAGCCAGACGCACAACCAGATCGCATCGGGCAACGAGCGGACCGCCCTGCGCCTGCGTGTATGCAGCCCAGTCAACAGCCACGCTTGCAGATGCCAGAACCGCATCCATTTCCGGCTGCTCAATCTGCTGGTCACCGAGCCTGCGCAGTTCACGCCACACCGTCACCGGCGCACCGCCAATCTGCTGAAACTGACGGATACGCCAGCGTGATGCCCAGGCTGAAACGGCTTTTGCCATTTCACGCACGTTACCGCCCGTTTCGCCGTCGCTTTCTTCATCAAGCGCATAGCCGTCGATGTTTTTAGAGATGTATTTTGCGATGTAGCCCGTTGCGCTCCCTTTGGTGGGATCAATTGGCTCAACATGAAAACGTGCTTTTAACGCCTTCTCTGTGTTCAGTTCCTCACTGTCAGCAATCCGCGCGTGGTAACACATAATGTCACGTACTTCTTCAACGTGTTCCGGACGCATGAAAAGCAGCATGTGCCAGTGTGGTGTTCCATCGTGATGCGGTTCCACAACGCGGAAGCCGAAAACGTGTATACAAGCACGGGACAGCGCTGCACGGATTTTTGCCCAGACAGAGCAGAGATATTTTTGAGTGTCGCGTGGGTTTGCCCCGTTCCACTGTGAAACGAATCCACCTTTGCTGTGTACGGCGTGAAAACGTGACGGCGCGGTGATCGTGTAAAAATCACCGGCATAGCCTTCATGATTGGCGATATCCTCAAACCCGCGCATACGTGCCATTAACTCACAGCGTCGAATAGCCGGATTAGCATTGCTGCGGTTGACCATATCGGCCAGCGCAATGCGATCACCCTCCTCATTAATCAGATCAAACTTTTTGAAAAATTCACGGTTACGCTTTTTCTGTTCCGCCCACTCTCCGAGTGTTCCGCGTGAAACGTAAGGACTGGCGGCCTTCTGGACCTGCCCCACAGCAATAGCCATATGCTCACGGTGCAGATCACGACGACGCTGCAGACGAACCCGCCACCATTCAGGTGACATCATGCGCAGAATCGCGCTTTCAGCGTTGCGACGTTTAATCTTGCCTGTCTTCTTAACAGACAACCAGAAAGGCGGCGTAGTGCCGCATTTCAGCGCTTCCTGTGCCAGAAATACATAACCCTGTGCTGTGCGTTGCTTCAGCTCGTCTTCATCAGGTTTATCGTCGGGCGCGGTCATTTCTGCCCAGGAGTGGAAAGCCTCGCCTAAGTGACTGGCAATGTTATAAGCCAGATCACGCACACGGTCCCGATCATAGCCTGGCAGATCATCAAGGTTATCTTTGAAAGGTGAAGGCATGCCGGTTGAGTAATCACGCTGCCATGCTGCGTTAACAAGTTTCAGACGTGGCAATACGCTCTTACCGATAGTATTGCGTAAGAACGTATTGGCACGGCGGCGACCGTTTTTAGATGACTTTAAAAGCGTTTCATATCGCTGGCCAAAATATCCGGACAGGTAATCCGGAATGTTATGCAGGTACTGGCTACGCCACTCATGATCGGTTGAATCACAATGCCATAGTTTAAGCTCTGTGTGAGTGATGCCCTGCGGTGCGCCAGGCGCAAAGTACTCACGCCGCATTTTATTTACGGCGTGATACTGACCATTGAGGCTTACGGACTCAGCCAGGTTCACGCTGGCTCCAGCACTGCAATGATTTCGGATGCGGTACTGTCGCCGCCAGTAGCTGCACCAACGGATCGGGCAACGGTAATTTTGTGCAGACTGAAACGGCCAGACCCGTAGTGTGTATGGGTTAAAGAACTATCACTGTTTGATGCAACAACAGGAAAGCCTTTGTCAGCGAGGTTTTCCAGCATTGCCGCCAGTCGCTGCTGACAGGCTGCATCAAAGTCTGAAGAGTGATATTTGGTAAAGCTGCTCTTACCTGATACAGGGTTATAAGGCGGATCGCAGTAAATCACATCGCCTGCACCTACCAGCCCCAGCGTTTCAGTGAAGTCAGCACAGACGAAAGATGCACGTTTTGCCTTCGCAGCAAAAGCGCGCACCTCGCTTACAGGAAAGTAAGGCGCTTTATATTTCCCAAATGGGACGTTAAATTCACCACGCAGGTTATAACGGCACATCCCGTTATAGCCGTGGCGGTTCAGATAAAGGAAGCTGGCAGCCAGTTCTACAGCCGATAAACCACCGTGATTAAGACGGGCGCGCACACAGTAATAAAACTCTCCGCGCTGTGATTCACTGCCAACGCTTCCGGCAGCAAACAGCGCTTCAAGCTCAGTCAGAAGCGCATCTGTATGGTGCGCCATCATGACATACGCATTAACCAGCTGATGATTCGCATCGGCGATCAGATAAGCGTCATAGTCCGTGTTCATCATCACAGCGCAGGAACCGGCGAAAGGCTCAACGAGTCGCTTACCGGCTGGCAGGTGTTTCAGTAGCTCAGGCATGACGCGGGTTTTACTACCGGCCCATTTCAGTGGCGGCTTCACTGCCATAGCGCACCGCCTTTACCGTCAATGGCTTCAGCTTCCTGCCGGATCAGTTCAACAATCTCAACAGCAGACAGCCCTTTATTTGCTGCGTGCGTAGCGAGACGATCAAGGCGGCCAGACAGCTTAGTTGCCATATCTTTGCCACCTTCAACATGCGCCTGCTTGCACAGCTCCTGTACTAATTCAGTGCTGCCGGCCGCTTCTTTTTTTAAATCCTGACGGGTCATTCTCATGGCGTTTTCTCCAATTAAGAGCGCACGAATCCCCGGCTATCCGTTGGAAAGCCGAAAATCGTGCGGCGGGTTATTAGCGTTTAAGCAGCGAATTAAGAATTGAGGAACGGAAGGACTTCATCTGCATCTGTGATTGGTTAGGGGATGACAACAGATGCAATTCATAAGATACGCTCCACCATGACCGGATAAGCGCCACAACGGGAGATGCTCCGAGGAAGCCAGCTGCAAAGTAAATCGCGCGGATTGCGCTCACTGCTTCTGTCTGCTGCGTGTGGGTTTCTGCCTCGCGAAACGCACGACACCAGAAAGCAGAACTTACCAGCAGCCACTGTATTTTGTCGTCCAGGTGGATCGTGTCATTGAAGACGAAAGACCTGAGTGCAACAGTGCTGCCTTCGGCGTCGCATTTGCTGATGAAGAACTCTGCATAATCCGGGTTAACGCCCCAGTCGCGGAAATCTTCAAGCAGCCCTTTTTTTTCTACGGTGATGATGTTCATAACATTTCCTCAGTGGGCACGATTGTCAGCGGGTTTACGCAGCTGCTGCCGCGCCTTTATCAGTTCATGTACTGGTGTACCCGGTACAGTGGGCACTGATCGCGCCGCGCTCAGCACGCTCGGTGATGGTTTCTTTTCCTGTTGAAACGCCAGCGGCCCCAGCCCCTTGAACATTTCAACCATGCATTTCAGACGCTGCAGGCCGCGCTTAATCTGGTGTAACTCGTGGTCAGTGAACTGGCTCCACGAATAACGACAATGACGCGCCTTTAAGCCTGCGGCGTGCAGAATAATTCCGCGCTGATGTTCGCTAAGCCGCTCCCATATGCTGTATGCCTGTGTGCTATGGCCAGAAACCATCTGGCGCAGCACCCCCAGCCATTTTTCATCGTTTGCATTCATGCTTTGCCTCATGATTTTTACGGGTAAAAGCAGGATTCCAGCGCTGCCCGTTTGGCAGCTGGATGGTGCCGTGGCCATACGCAGGCAGCTGCTTCGATGGCGACTGGCGCTTTAGCAGATTCACGAATACGAACATGTTCACCTCACGCAACGATGCCAGGCATTGAGGCGCTTACCACATCAACGGCAGCAGCCAACACCGGCACGGTTTGAAAACGACTTTCAACGGAATAGACGAGTAAAGACAGGCTGCGGATAGCATCACTGGCTCTGTTAAGAATCTGATTGCGGCGTGCAACGGTCATCTTTTCCGTTGAAACCGCTTCCCCAGCGATTACCCCGACACTGGCCACAGCAGTTAATGCGCAAAACTGCATGTTTTCAGGTCTGGCGTTGTTAACCGGCACAGAAGGCTGACAATTAATCTGACGTAGGAAACCGTCAAGAATGGTTGGGTCTTCAGTGAGATCGATGATCGCCAGCAACTCAGGTAATGTCAGTTGGTGCGACTGGTCAGGATTCAGCTTGTTTCGCAGTGTGGCCGGTTGCATTCCTACTTTTTTTGCCAGGTCTGTAACGTTATGTGCCAGCGAAAACTGGCGGCAGGCATCATCAAGATGGTTTCGTACTGAAACTTTATAATCGTACATGATTCGCACCTTACGAATTGTTAGCCTGAACTACGCCTGAAGCGAAATTCTGCATTCGCTTAAAGCTTCAACGGTAAGAGCGGCCATGTTCACTTCTACGCGTGAACGGGGCTTATCACCTTTACTACGTATTGGAAGGCGGCCATCGCGGATCATGTCTCGTGCAGTGCCCATCGCCGTACCTGTTAGGCGGCAGTATTCATCAAGAGGAAGGTAAGGTGTGGGAATGGTGATTGTAATATTAGGACGCATAAGGCAAACTCCCCGATTCGGCTGAATGCTGTAACATTCAGTGATATTCAACATTTAGCAAACTACGGAGAGACTCTAATTAGATTTATGCAAATTTGCAATACCATTTTGCAAAAAACTAATCGAGCGAAAGTCGATGAGCAAATTCCCGTTTGAACAAGCTGGTCATAGTAGTGATGTGCTAGACCGCATTACCGAGGCCTATGGCTTCGCTCAGAAACTTCAGCTGGCTGACCATTTTGATATGGCTGCAAGTAGTTTATCCGCACGCTTTAAGCGTGGGACGTTCCCGGCTGATATGGTTGTTAGATGTGCTGCTGAAACTGGCGCCTCCCTAGAGTGGCTGACGACCGGACACGGCAAAAAGTTTGACAATGACGAAACAGACATCATGAAGTTTGCAAGGAAGAAGCTTGTGGATGGCCAATTGTTTGATTCCGGCTATGTTTTGTTCGATAAAGCCTTCTTTCGGCCTGGCGTTCCATTGCCATCAGATCCCTTCTGTTTGATAGATGATAAACACCAGTACATCATTGATCGCAAATATGAAGAGGTGTTCGATGGTGAATGGCTAGTAAATATTGAAGGTAAAGTCAGCATCAGGAATCTTGTGCGCATTCCAATTAAAAAAGTGCGCGTAAGTGGCGTGGGAATGGCCTTTGATTGCAGCATAGATGATATTAATGTTTTGGGACGAGTAGTATTGACCATCACGAGCTAAATATTTTCAACACAGTGATTTAGAAAATTTTCTCCTCAAGGAAATGAAAAATGAAATTGATTGAAAAAAGGAATGACCCATCAATTTTAAGAGCAGCTCTGAAACGCGGCTTAAGAAAAACCATTTCTAATTACAATAAAAATAGAAAAACAAAAAAAGCAAGAAATGGAAATAAGTATGAAACCGGAAGGGTTAAAATAGTAGCCCCATCGGTTTTAGATTTATCAAAGATAAATTATCGTGACACATTTGTTGATTTCATACAAAAAATTAAAGACGCAGCCAAAAAAGGGCGAATAAGTAAAATAGCTCAAGTTCATTTATGCTTCAGAGAAACAAAAATGGTTACTGCTTCTGGCGGATTATATCTGCTTGCAAATTTGGAGCGTCTCAACTCTGAAGCACCGTATGTGAAATATAGTGTTACTCGTCCTCCAGCGACACGTATTAACCAGAACGATAAAAATCGGTATCCTGTAGTGGATAGCGTTATGAACTGGCTCGGAATCTATGCTGCGTTGGGGAAGGTAAAGAGAGAAATGAGACAGTTGCCTATGGTCGACTGCTGGGAAGCTACTCGAGGCTCACAGGTTTTAAGTGCAAAAGTTGGCGAGCTTTTAGAGAAAGTAACAGAAAGTACTGGGCAAAATCATCAAGCACTCTATCGCCCATTAGTTGAAGCAATGTCTAACTCGGTTGAGCATGCCTATAGGCCAGATCTCTATCACGGAAGTGTACCTAAGACCAAGTGGTGGTGTATTGCAACAATTATGAACAACAAGCTGATAGCTTTGGTGTGTGATTTAGGATTAGGAATCTCAAAAACGCTTCCTAAAACTCAAAGCTCGACGTTTTTCTCAAGGATAACCGAGTACATAGGACATGCGCTAACCAGTGATAGTGATTTCATAAGAGCTTCATTACAGTTGAAAAAATCTGCAACTAAGCTGGATTATAGAGGTAAAGGCGGGCCAGATTTACAATCAGTCATTGAGAAAATTCCCAATGCGAAACTGGCAGTCTATTCGAACAGGGGCTCTTACTCCTACACTAACAGAGGGAAAGCTAAACCTGAGACATGGTTTGATCATAAACTATCAATAAATGGAACCATAGTTGAGTGTAGCTTAGACTTACCTATTCAAGGAAAAAAACCATGAAAATCATAGAAGTAAAGAAATTTTCGAAGTATCCAGGACCTAGATATAAAAAGTTAGGTGACTATAGTGGCGAGGAATTTCGCGATGATATTCTCGCACCCGCTCTGAAAGAGGGAGACGTTGCTGTTGATTTCGACGGCGTTTATGGATACGGCTCATCGTTCCTTGAGGAGGCTTTTGGAGGTTTAGTGAGAAAAGGTATTGCAACTCAAAGAATGGTTTTTCTTAAGGATCATCTTAAGTGTGAAGATGACCCTTCGATTGTGGTTGAGGTTAAGAAGTACATTAGCGAGGCATTATCAGGGCGCACCTCATGACACCCGAGCAACCTATAGAGTGGTTTAAGTGGGTACCCTTCTTTTCATTGCTGGCAACTATTGCAGGCTGGATAATTTCTTCCTATCTTGCCAGCCGCAATACTTCGCGTCATGCGTCAAATGCGGAGCTTAATCGGCTAATTGATTCGCTTTATAAGGGCCTTGACGAAATCTATGATCAAATGCTTGATTTGGTTACAAAAGAATATGACGACCACGAAAAAACCGTTTCTTATCATAAATTTGTTAGCATGGTTCAAAATGTAAGGTTTATTTGTAACGCAATAGTCAAAATGGATAATGGTCAACAAAAAGCTGATAGTTTGGTCGCCGAACTCAGACAAGCTTGCACAGACGATAAAAAGTACTCACCGAAGATGATTGGTATCGCTTTACCAGAAATCAGAGA
This sequence comes from Erwinia phyllosphaerae, assembly GCF_019132875.1. Lineage (GTDB taxonomy): Bacteria > Pseudomonadota > Gammaproteobacteria > Enterobacterales > Enterobacteriaceae > Erwinia > Erwinia phyllosphaerae. The sequence goes on along the minus strand of NZ_JAHSPF010000009.1, from coordinate 132,500 downwards.
CATCCAAGAAAGAATTAAGAATAATTTCAACAAAAAGTTTAATTAAATTGTCAATTAAGAAGCAAAGTAACGGTAAATGGCTTTTAGATTTTTATCCTGAGGGAAAACCTAAAGGCAAAGCGAGCAAGCGAATCCGGAAATCATTCGCAACTAAAGGCGAGGCCATAAGTTACGAGAATTACATCATGGAGAGTCTTGCGTCTAAACCTTGGCTAGACGGTAAAGAAGACAGACGCAAGCTTTTCGACTTAGTGCAGACATGGTATGACGAGCACGGTATAACACTGGATGACGGAGAAAAGCGACTAAGGTCAATGGAATTCGCCTGTCAAAGTATGGGAAGCCCGCTCGCACATGAATTTACCTCAACAATGTTTTCAATTTATAGAAAAAAAAGAATGTCTGGTGAAATAGCCAGAACCCAGCGAGTAAAGAAAATATCGCCCCGCACAATGAATCTTGAGTTAGCTTATTTCCGCGCCGTATTTAACGAGTTAAAACGCTTGGGTCACTGGAAACAAGATAATCCTTTAGAGATGCTTCGCCCTTTTAAATCTGAGGAGTCGGAACTCGCTTATTTAGAAGCTTTAGAAATAACTCGTTTGTTGGCAGAATGTAAAAATAGCCGTAACCCCCACGTTTACCATGTTGCGCATATTTGCTTAGTCACTGGTGCGAGATGGGATGAAGCTGAATCTCTGACCACAAAACAAATCAGAAATCTGAAAATTAGCTTTATTAAAACTAAAGGTAATCGCAATAGAACAGTGCCAATATCCCAGGCAGTATATGACAGTATTCCAAAGCCTGAGACCGCTGGGCGCTACTTTGACACTTGTTACTCTGCGTTTCGCAGCGCGGTAAAACGTGCAGAACTTGATCTCCCTGATGGCCAGCTGTCTCACGTCCTGAGGCACACTTTTGCATCTCACTTTATGATGAACGGAGGGAACATTTTAGTACTTCAACGCATACTGGGACACACTGACATCAAAATGACTATGCGTTATGCACATTTTGCTCCCAGCCATTTGCAAGAGGCAACGACGCTAAACCCAATGGCCAAAATCGCCCCCTTATTGTCCCCCCAGGACTCAGAAGTACAATAACATTCAATAGCATTCGTTTTTAACTTTTCATAAAAATCAGTAAGTTATTGATTTACAATGAATGAACATCGTTCTCATAATCGCTTGGTCGCTGGTTCAAGTCCAGCAGGGGCCACCAGATTTAGTGATGAAAATCATCCACTTAAGCCACCTTTTACGGGTGGCTTTTTTGTTTGTGCTTTTTGAGTGGCGATGAAATGGCGATGGGTTTTTTCTGCCTTTGCAGGATGCAGGCATAAAAAACCTGCTTTCGTGTTAAGAAAAACTCAGTAACAGGCAGTAGAAAAAAGACAGGCACAAAAGCATGTAACCTATTGGTTGTTTTTAGAAAGAATGTCTTAGCTTCGGCTGCTGATTTTTTTCAATAATACTAAGAAGTAATGTCATTTTGCGTATACTTTTTGCACACAAAAATCCGCCTACTTTTGCAACTGAGCAATAAAGCCGCGCTCAGCTATTTTTTGAATTTTTTTTCCAGCATGTTGACAAGGACGTGGAGCCTTAAGATACGCGGAGTTAGGAAAACCGCCAGCTCTGGATCAGTAAAACTGCCACTTCGTCAAGGCTTGTTAAGATCGCAGAACTTACTAAAATAATCACCATATTGTTATCAATATTTCCCTTACCCCCAACATCTAGTGTTTATCCACAAGGTTAATCACATCAGGGTATTTGTGGATAACATTATTAATTAAACGCAAAAAAGCCCGGCATAAAGCCAGGCTTTTTAAACCAGATACGGATTGGTGATCCATAAGTGGCTGTACCGCACTTATCTAACAGGTTCGTATAAAGGATATAGGCCTGTAGGCATAAGATCAAAAACTTTCGGGCCGCTACTCTTTAGCATTATGATTTTTCAAATTATTGATTTTTGCAAGTCGGGTATTTACGGGTGGTGCCGGAATGCCTCCCTCGTAGGGAAAGATACCGCACTATCTAACAGGTTCAGTTAGTATGTAAGGCGCATCAGAGGAAGGGTGACGCGCCAGGTATTGACCCGGCCCAGAGTTCAGGGTTTAACCGGTGCTGTTGCAGGAGAATGTCATGAAAGATATTTTATTCCTGATGTGCAAATTGCTGGGACCGCTATCTGCGATCATCAGCCTTATCTACGAATATTTTAATAAACGCTAATAATATGGCCACCAGTTCGTACTGGTGGCCATTTTTTGCATAAGAAAAAATTCGCAAGCTTCATTATCAGGCTTTATCAGTGAAGCAGCGAAGGCTGCTGCTCGTTGTGAGTAAAGTTCGGCACTCTGTTAGTTTGGCCTGGCGAAACAATCATTCCCGCTATGCTTTCATGCGTTTTGAAAGTACAGCTGCAATTGATGTTCTGGCACTGGTGATAACGTTCTTTTGTTTCGCGTGAAATATTGCGGCTGCTTTTGGCATAGGCAGCAGTCTGGCAATGATCGTCGATGCCGCCAATGCTCTATTCAAAAGCCAGCGCGTCGTCGTCGAGGCCCATATCAATATGCACCACGCCGCTCATGCCGCCGCCTCGGAACGCGTCAAGCTTGCGGCTCAGCTTCGGCAGCGTGACGCTGTTAACAACGCCCTGATAGCTGTTGGAATCTTTAAAGAGGTTCATCCCCTGGAGTTTTCTTGGCGGTGCCATTGTTCAGTCCTCAGCTGTTAACGGACGCGGCGAAGTTCGCCAGATACGAATCGGTGATGCGCTGGCGCAGGGTTAAATCTTCCAGCGGCGGCACCGGCGTATAGTCGTAATCAATAAAGAGCTTGCCTGCCTTCAGCGTGTCCTTGTCGTTGGCGCTGTCGTCATATCAGCAGGTTGCGCCCAGCAAATAACCGGCGTTGACCAGCTCGCGGAACCTGGCGTTGATGCCCGCAATAATCTTGCGCACCAGTACCGGCGTCAGCGGCCTGTCGTTCGCCCACATGTGCGCTTCGGCCAGCGCCTGCGCGGTGTGGGTGTAGTTTTCAAAGGCAAACAGCGGATCGTCGCTACAGGTGCGGTTTCCCCAGAAGCGAAAGCCGTCTTTGCGGATAAGCGTGGTCACGCAGGCTTCGTTAAGCAGGTCGGCGTCGGTGCCGGTCTGCTGCAAATCCCAGAAGACGCCCGCTGAAATACCGGTCACGCCGTTCACGCCGACGTTAGAAAGCGTTTTGTTCCAGCCGGTTTCGTTGTCGGTTTTTGCACGAATGCCCAGCGCGCGCGGGGTGGCATACGCGGTAGAGACGGTGGAAATGGTGCGCGTGCCGCCGTTGATTTCGACAACACGGACACCGTGATGGTAATCAGACACAGACATCTGATGCACTCCGTGTAATGGGTGCGCTCAGATTGTCAGGTCAGGCGGGACAGTGCATGCGGTTGCGGTTTGTTGAAGGATGAGCGGGCATTTAACGGGGAATGATCGTTTTGTCTTCCTGTGGCACTATTAACAGCCATCATCAAAAAGAGGGAACGAGAATGATCTCAGGAACAGCAGAAAGGCAGGAACCAGGACGGTATTACACCTTTGAGTCAAGATTGCCCCCCGGCGAATTTTTTGAGCTTCGGCCACAACATCTACCGCGTAATGCTCAGCCGGTGCTTGATGAAACAAGCGGTATGTGTATCGGCTACACCGTGGCTCAGGCTCCCGGCCTCTGGCAAATTTATGATGCACAGGGCCATTTTCTCCGGCTCGAAGAGGCTCCGCTTGAAACGCCTTTATTCGATCCAACTGATATTGCGCTGATTGCTTTTGGTGTTTTCCGCATCCTCCGCACTGGTCGTGCTTTATTTGAAGCAGGTACGCGAACGGCCATTACAGCAAAGCTTAGCCAGGGAACAATTTCATTTTTGCGCGCCCGATTTAAGCTCGGCTTATCTGCACGCAACCTGAAAATGACCGAAACGGCTGCTAAGCATATGTATGAGACGGGTCGGTATGTTCCTTTACATATTCAGGAAAAAGCTATTCGTTATGGTAAGCGAACTGCCGATCCCCGAAAAGTTAAAGGTCTGTACAGATACGAAATTGAGATGTACAAGCTCTATCGTAAAAAGGCCACTACTGAGTATAAAAAATACACGCTAGAAGTTGTGGTAAGAGAGTCCGACTGGACAATCACCCACTTTATGTATTTTTAAAACCCGACAGGAACGCATCAATGTTTGATATTAAAGACGAAGAATTCACGTTTGCGGTTTCTCCTTTTGAAAGAGTGGTCGATAACGACATTGACCCCGAACATCATCGCTGGGACTGGATAAAATCTTTTGTTGAATTTTCTGTTCCTGGCCTGAAAGCACAGTTTCAAACTGAATTCACGGTAGGCGAGCTGCTGGCACTACGCGAGCAATTTGAAGCGCACCATAACGCTTTAATTGCTCAACGTGAAATAAAGCCTTTCGAGTTTCAAAGCCAGTGCCATCAACTGAATATGATAATCAGGAAAGTAATCGGCGACGATGGTATAATTATTGAATATGATCTTCGCCCTGAAGCGCATGCTGACAGTGTTCAGGTTAAAGGCGATTTTGGCATCAATGAGAGCTACTTCCCCGATATTTTAAAACGGCTGGATGAAATGATTGAATGGCAGAATTAAGCGTTCCAGCCTCTAAAATATTACTCTAACATCCCCGCTATAACGGGGATTTTTTTATACAGGCTCTTCCGGCCAGGCAATGTCCGGCGCGGAGGCTGTATCAACCGCCTGCATGTCCTGCACGTACTTCATCCACGCGGTCAGCGAAAACTTATCCGCATCGGTGATAATATCGAGCCGGAGCTGCGTCTGCTACCTACCGTCGCGGTAAATTGCTACAAATCCGGCACCGATAGTACGCGGCCTGAGTTTTATCCAGCACCACGTCCTCAGCGGGCTGCGCCAGCTCCACGCGCTGAACGCCTTCAACGTGCAGCGCCGATTTACGAATGTCCCTGCCGAGCCTTGCCTGTGCGCTGACAAAGGCAGCGAGCTTCGCTTCGGCAGCGGTGCTGCTCGGCTTCCGGCGCCAGCGTGCGGGCGATGGCGTCCTGCTGGTCAGCCGGATACAGCGATACCAGCGTGGCCTTGCGCTCATTGAGTAAGGTTTCATAATCCAGCGTTTCCACCACGTCGGGCGCGGGTAGCTGGCTCAGGTCGATAGTTGCCATATCAGCTCACGGGAACGGTTAAGGAAAAATCCTGCGCGGAGTCGGTGCGGCTGCCGGTGATTTCAACCACCATGCCGCCGTCGAACGCGGATTCATAAGAAATGCCGGTCAGCTTTACGCGCAGCTCCCACTGCAAAATCGCCATATAGCAGGCCAACATAATTTGCAGGCGCAACGCCTCATTTTGCGGCTGGTCAGTCAGCGCGGATAACAGCGAGCCGTAGCTGCGGCGCATTACGCGGCTGCCAACCGGCGTTATCAGAATGTCGCGCATCGACTGGCGGATATGATCGAGGTCGGTCACGGCCTCGCCGGAGTCGCGGCTCATGCCGGAGTATTTTACGGCCATCACTGCGGCCCTCCCGACGTGTCGCCGCCGGACTTCACGCCGCCGTGTTTGTGAGAATCAACGACCACGCCGTTAGAGCTGAAGCTGCCGCCGCTGTGCTGAATACTGCCTTTCATTGTGCCGCCTTTAGTCACTTCAGGCGTGGCGGTTTTCAGCAGCGCCGAGCATTCGACTTCGGGCGAGTCCAGCATGATTTTGATGGTGGCCTGTATGGTTGCAATCCGGATGCCGGTTGCCTTCAGCGCGCCGCTGGCAGGTTCATACTCAATCACCGCGCCGTTGGGAAACGACCAGTGCAGCGCGTCAGCCGAGGCTGACGGTGCCGGGTTATCGTCAGAGAACACGCCCGGCAAAACAAAGCCGGTATCCAGCTCGCCGCCCAGGCACAGGACAAGCACCTGCTCGCCGACCGATGGCGCATTCCATGAACGGGTGCGACCGGCACGGGCAGTCAGCCAGTGCAGCCAGTTGGTTGTGTTATTACCGGTATCCACGCGGCACAGCCCGTCGTCGAGATTGACGGCGGACACGGTGCCGATGCGGATCAGGTTGCGCATCAGCCGCAAACAGGCTTAAATTTCATGATCCTTCATATTATCAGGCTCTGTGCAAAGAAAACCTTGAAATGCTTTACTTTCTTATTGAGCCACAAATGTCTGAAATAATTTACCAGGTGAATTCTGGAGATAATAACGAAGAGAAAATCGCAGATGCTTTGTATGAGATTTTACGCAAATGAAGCATGCAATTTTATGGTTAATCCAGTCATTTTTTTATTTGGTACCTGCCGCAATCATTGGGGCAGGTGTATATATATTTATCCGTTTCATCCCGAACTACGCAGCATTGCTTAGCTTATCATGGATAATTATCGTTTCTTTTATATATATTAGATATAATAAATGGTATTAGTGATATTCTGACATCCAGAAGGCTTAAATTTCAAATGATACGGTCGAAGAAACGACCAAGGAAGATGCCTGTATAGGGTTATAATTTCTCAGAATATGACTGTAAAACCTACTACTCAGCAATGGGCAAACGCCCTCCGTATGTGTGAGAGTAAAGCCGCATTTTTAAACCTGCATCCAGTTGAGCCTTGCTCGCTACTTTATTTGAAAAAAGATGGGATTCCCTTCAACTTTTCCAATTTCATACTTATGCGAAGCTTTAGTCTCATTAGTATCAGTACGGCGCGCACGCGGACTATATCCTGTATATGACCGACGCGACGCAGAATTCCATCGACGTTGACCGCATGCATCAGGCGATGCACGACACGAAAGGCCAGCGCAACTTCCGCAATCTGTTTATGTATGCCCCGGACGGCATCAAAATCCTGCTGCTCAGCGAAGTATCGTTAATCCAGTGGCGTAAATTTGTACTCAAAATGCTGCTTCCCTTTGTTGACCCGCCTGGCTTTGCTCTCGTAGATTTTGTTGGCTGACCAAGAATAAAGAGAGCGAGCACGATCACATCATCTGCGCCAGGCTGTTTTTGAGCCTTCTCCAGAAAAACCCAGAAAAAAAGCTCTCCGGCGGTAAAGTTGTGCATTCTTTTGTAGAAGTACGCTCCATTCAGCTGCTCCGTAGGATCCATATCATTCCCTTGAGTAAATGGCTTAATCGGCTAAAACTTTACCACATCGTTCCCTGCCAGAAACAGACATCACCAAGCCCACTCAGGCGCGTCCTGCAAGCCTTTCCCGTTTCGATGGATTCCCTAACGCATACTTCGGTGCCTGCCGAAGCAACATGCCTTCGTCGTCATTAAACTGTCGAAAATTGACGACGGAGCGAACCATGATTGCAGTACTTTTTGAGGCAGATGCCCTGCCTGAGGCTCAGGAAAGATATCTTCAGCTTGCTTCGGAGCTGAAGCCTCTCTTATCTAACACGCCCGGATTTATTTCAATTGAGCGCTTCCAGAGCCTGACTAACCCTGGAAAAATTCTTTCTTTATCCTGGTGGGAAGACGAGGAGTCTGTAGCCGGGTGGAGGCGAAATTTGGTGCATCAGGCCGCGCAGCAAGAAGGTAAACAATCGATTTTTTCATTCTACAGAATACGAGTAGCCAGCGTATTCCGTGATTACTCTTCTGATAGGGGAACAAATCAACATGTATGACATTCACGTTATTCTCAAAAATAGCCCGGGCTCACTTGGGACATTGGGTGGTGTACTGGGTGAAAATGGAGTAGGACTTGAAGGCGGTAGCGTATTTACTACACCAGAGGCCGGACATGCACACTTCCTGGTTGAAGATGGTGAAAAAGCCCGCAGGGTACTGACTGAAGCCGGTTTTATAGTCTACAACGTGTGTCGCCCTCTCCTGAGAAAATTACCTCAGGAACGCCCGGGCGAGCTGGGAGAAATAGCTGACACAATTGCCCGGAACGGCATCAATATTCTGGTACAGTACAGCGACCACAGCAACCGGCTCATTCTCATTACGGATGATAATACCCGGGCAGCTGAAGTTACCCAAAAATGGGCAATACATTCTGAATGAAACTTCTTGAAACACAGTGCGACAGTGAACCGGATGATGTTCTTGAAACATCAATGGCGATGGTAGCTTCCGCCATATCTGATCCGTCAAGAGTCAGTATTCTGTGCGCTCTGATGGACGGACGGGCATGGACAGCTACCGAACTTAGCGTAGTAGCTGGTATAGCAGCCTCGACAGCCAGCGGACATCTTAACCGACTTCTCAGCAACGGGCTGGTCATTTGCCTGACGCAGGGGCGTCATCGGTATTACAGCCTTGCGGGCCATCATATCGCTGGTCTTCTGGAAAACCTGATGGGAGTTTCTATGCATACTCATAAGGCCCTTGTTTCCAGTACGCCAGTCTATCTTCGGTACGCACGCACCTGCTATGACCATTTGGCAGGCGAGCTTGCTGTCAATATTTATGAATATATGCTGCGGGAAAAATGGCTTGCAGCCGATAGCTCGGGACTGACATCAGTCGGCAAAATACAATTTGAGAAAATGGGCGTCGAGCTTAACTCACGCATGCGCCGCAAGCCCTGTTGCCCCTGTCTGGACTGGAGTGAAAGACGTTTCCACCTTGGCGGTGACGCTGGCTCAGCACTGTTTACGCTATTCCTGCAAAAAGAATGGGTAACGCGTACGCAGGGATATCGTGAAGTAAACGTAACCGATCCGGGCCGGGTTGCAATGTATCGGCTATTTGAGCTAAATCACCTGATTTAAGGTCATGTGCCTGCTACTTAGACAGACCAGGTGATATTTAGCACCTTCATATTATTCACTTTTTCTGATGGCTCAGGTCCGCTTTTTGCTCATAGCCGCCTGAGCGACTAATAGCTCTTACAAACTGGCGTTCTGACGTTTGCTTTTAGGTGTTGTTCATTGTCCCAGCCAACGGCCAGCCCATGCGGATTCAACTAACAGACGGATGGTCAGAGGATCGTGTGACTTTTTGAAATCTTCAGGAAAGTAATCAATGAAAGTGATCGTGCCGAGTTTGATACTGAAATTTTTGGCATAGCGTTCTAACAGCTCATAGGCGTCTTCCGGGTCAATCCGAAAATCCTCGTTCAAATCGGTATCCAGTTGAAGCTTGTATCGCTTAAACGTAACAAAGCTTCTTCCGTTATAGCTTTCTACCAGTTCAAAAACTGCCTTTTCGATATTTTCAGTTACCATCTTTTATCGTCTTTATTGGCAATGCCGTTATATTTTACCTTTTCCCAGCTAATTACAGCAATATCGGCAGCCATATCTCCCACAAAGCATCACGGATGCCAGTTACAGCACTCCTTTTCTTCCTCTTTTTTCTCCCTTTCTCTGGAGCCATCTGCCCCTTAATGTTATAAGGACGAAATCCTTACACATTCTGAGCATTATGCTTACATATTAGAGTAATCACTATGAGTTCAAATACGCTGAAAGGCCTACAGGCACTCAGAGGGCTTGCAGCCTTAAGTGTCATGTTTTTCCATTTTCGCTGGAATATTAACGATGTCTGGCCCGGTACAGGAGATAAGTTGTTTGGCTGGGGGGCTACAGGCGTAGACCTTTTTTTCCTGATAAGTGGTTTTGTGATTACCTTAACGGCAAAAAAAAGCACTCCTGACTTTAAAGGCACTTTAAATTTCTTGAAGCGTCGTGCATTGAGAATACTTCCTGTTTATTACATTATTTTTCTAATCACGTTCTTCTTATCAGGAGCAATGAGCGTATTCCATTACCCGGATAAAACAGAAAATTTCATTAGTGCTTTATTTTTTCGACCAATTTACCCTGATCAAGGACCATTTTATGTTGATGATAGTGGAATGTTTGGTATTCGCTGGACTTTAAATTACGAACTATATTTTTATGTAGCCTTAGGTATTTTAATGATGGCCCCTTTTCGCTGGCTATCTACTTGCTTATTCTTTGCTGTGACATTGATTGGCGTTCCCTTACTAACAGGGAAAGGAATTTCACTTTCGGTTGAAGGCTATCCTACTGAATCAGCATTTTTCGGGCTGATTACTAATCCCATGATATTTCTTTTCCTTGCCGGAATGCTTGTAGGGCATGCATGGCCAGTCCTGAAACGCATAAACGGTGCTGTAATGAGTGTATTGCTTATATGCTCTTTAGTACTGGCTTGCATCCTGTTTGAGGATGGGCGATTTGCTAACCATGGCCTGCTAAATTCAGGATGGATTTATCTGCTGATTATGATTTTTGCAATTGGCGCAGAAAAAACGATTGGGAAATTCATACCCGCATTTTTGGTACGATTAGGAGATATTTCTTTTTCTCTTTACCTTATCCATACCCTGATGAATACCGGCATTGGTAAAAGACTAGAAGCATTAGGTATTGAAACTGGGCTGGAAAGGTTTCTAACTTCTTGTCTGCTTTCTTTAGTACTGGCATGGCTTTCATGGCGATTTATCGAATCGCCCTTTTTGGCCAAAAAGAATCGTATTGCACAAAAGAGTGAATCAGCAGATCCAATTGCATAGATATAATACTCTTATCCTTGATTCATCGTGAAATAATAAAAACCTGCACTATGCAGGTTTTTCCTTCGCAAGATAAGTTAATACAGATGGGTATCTGTAAAGCAGACCTTTCAATTTTTTTCATCCCGAATACGTCAAGCTTCCCTGCCGCCAGACTAAAAATTTACGCGTTACCAACCGCACTATTTGACCACACGGCCGACAAATGATAACTATTATCAGTTATATTTTTCGCCGGACAAGACCTTATGAACTCCGATCGCCACCGCTCACCTTCTTCCTGCTGCATCGTCGGCGCTGGCCCGGCCGGGCTGATGCTTGGTTACCTGCTGGCGCGCAACGGTATTCCCGTCACCGTGCTGGAAAAACATGGTGATTTCCTGCGGGATTTTCGCGGCGATACCATCCATCCTTCCACACTGGAGATCATCTGGCGGCTGGGTTTTCTGGAAGAATTTTTAGCGCTACCGCATCAAAAAGCCGAAAAGCTTTACGGCGAAATAGACGGTCAGACCGCCACAATGGCGGATTTCAGCCGCCTGCCTACGCGCTGCAAGTATATTGCCTTTATGCCGCAATGGGATTTCCTAAACTTTCTCAGTGCTAAAGCTCTTCAGCTACCAAATTTTCGGCTAATCCAGAATGCGCGGGTTCAGGAACTGGTTGAAGAGCAGGGACAGGTAAAAGGCGTCAAAGCCATCATTGATGAACAATTACAGGAAATCCGCAGCGACCTGGTGATCGCCTGCGACGGTCGTCACTCTGTAGTACGGGAACTGGCCGGATTGCCTTTACGGCGATTTGGTTCACCGCGCGATGTGCTATGGCTGAAGGTTGCTAAACAACCTGAAGACCCCGAATGGACGCCCGGCCACCGCGGCCCTAAAAAGCATTTTATTATGATCGACCGCGGAGATTACTGGCAGTGCGGTTACTCCATTCCTCAGGGAAGTTTAGCAACCCTGCAAACCGCCGGGCTTAGCGCTTTTTTACAGCAGGTTGCTGCCGCTTCGCCCTTTTCTGTCATTCGGCTACAACAGGAAATTACCAACTGGCAGCAGGTAAAACTGCTGAAGATTCGTATCGACCGTTTGCAACAGTGGGCAAAACCGGGGCTGCTTTGCATTGGCGATGCAGCGCATGCTATGTCGCCAATTGGCGGCGTCGGCGTCAATCTGGCTATTCAGGACGCAGTGGCGGCAGCCAATATTCTGTCGGCGCCGCTGCAAAAGGGCACGCTAAGCCTGAAAACATTGCAAAAAGTACAGCGTCGGCGCGCTTTTGCCACCTGGGCAACGCAATCGCTGCAAATTATGATTAGCAAAGCGGGACAAAAGCCGCGCAGCAAGCCACCGGGAAAAATGGAGCTATGGCTGCGCCGTCGGTCTTTTCTTCCTTTCCTGTTTGGCAGACTGATTGGGATGGGGTTTTATCGCGAGATCCCGAAAGGATTATAAAAAAAACGGCCCTGCGGGGCCGTTTGAAGTTTTTGATAATATTCAGGCTCAGGGAGCATGGGTTAGCCAGCAGTCTGAAACGAGACCGCAGGTTTACTCTTAATCAGACGCCCGGTGGCGTTTTGCCTTCTTCAATAAATTCCTGATCCAGCTCTTCGCTGTTGCCTTCGTGGTCGCGTCCGGAAAGCAGGTTCCAGCAGGCGATAAACATTGCGGCAATCAGCGGACCAATGACAAAACCGTTAATGCCGTAGATTTCCATCCCGCCCAGAGTGGAAATCAGGATTAAGTAATCCGGCATTTTGGTGTCCTTGCCAACCAATAGCGGTCGCAGGAAATTGTCTACCAGACCAACAATCACAACAAAGAACACGACCAGGAAAACGCCTTTCCAGATCAGACCGGTCGAGAAAAAGAAGATAGCGGCAGGTACCCAGACAATAGCGGAACCAATAGCCGGAACCAGCGACAGAAAAGCAATCAGCGCTCCCCAAAGCAGGCTGGCATCAATACCGGTAAAGTAAAATGCCAGGCCACCGAGCGCGCCCTGCACTATGGCGACCACTACCGTCCCTTTAACCGTGGCACGCGCTACCGCCGCAAATTTTGCCAGCAGGTGGTGCTTTACATAGCGCGTCAGAGGCAGCGACCTGAGGATAACGTTTACCAGCCAGGCACCATCTTTCAGCAGAAAAAACAGCAGATAAAGCATGATGCCAAACCCAAGCGCAAAGCTCAGGCTACTTTTGCCAATCAGAAAAACGCTTCCCGCCAGATACTGGCTGCCGCGCACCGCAACCTGAGAAAGCTTTTGCTGGATGCTGTTTGCCGTATTCAGCTGATGATTGGCCAGATAGTTTTGTGCCCACTGCGGCAGATGGTGTATGGCATCCGTTACCATCGTGGGTACCGGCGTGCTGTTAGCCTGAATTTTGCTGTAAACCACGTTAGCTTCAACCGCTAGTGAAGACAGGATCAGCGCCAGCGGCGTGATTACGATCAGGCAGATAATCGCCACGGTCAGCAGGGAAGCCGCGCCGTTCCTTTCGCCCATCCACTGGCGCAGTTTATTTTTCATCGGGTGAAAGATCACCGCCAGAATCGCCGCCCACAGCACGGCGGAATAATAGGGTTGTAGTACCTCGAAAAAAGCCACGGTTACGATAAGCAGGATCAGGATAAAAAATCCCTTTGTCAGGCCGTTAAATCTCATTTTATTTTCCCTGGAACAACAATTTGCTAACGCAGCATAGAAGGCTGCGCTGCTTTTGCAATACCGCGGGGAAAATAGATCGAAAGGGTGCTCGCGGATCATGCCGCAACATCCGGCCGGCGGGACGGATCCCGCCGCCGGGTTGCCCTTACCTTCCGGCTTCGTAAGCCAGGCTGGCGACAACCTCCGTTTCTCCCTGTCTGATGTTGAGTTCACACAGTGAGCCGCGCGTTATCCATGTAAATATCAACAGCGTTACACAGAACACGATCAGGCTCAAAAAGAGTAACTTTGCTGCCTTCACTGGCTTCCTCCTCCGTTGCTTTTCAGCGGGTAAAGGACTACCTTTATGTTGTGGAGCATAAGGGTTGACCTCACTTTGATTTTATCAGGTGGGGTCTTTCTCTTTCTGTCCCTTGCGTATGCTCAGGACCGAAAGATCCAGAGCACCCGCCGCGCAGTTTACTCCCCTTCTTCTTTTATCCCAGCGACAAAAGTCAGAGTTGCGTGAGCACTCGATAAACCGTGCAACGACGTATTCGGGTTTAATGAAAAATTGTCGGCCCGTTCAAAAGATTGTCCTGACGGCCGAACCAATCCCAATACCGACACCGACACCGACACCGACACCGACACCGACACCAATACCAATACCAATACCAATACCAATACCAATACCAATACCGATAAAAGCGTAAGTCATTTAAAACCTGAATAATGATTTTATGCCTGAGTAATCTGGCAGCGGAAAAATAGAAAGGGTGCTCGCGGATCATGCTACAACATCCGGCCGGCGGGACGGATCCCGCCGCCGGGTTGCCCTTACCTTCCGGCTTCGTAAGCCAGGCTGGCGACAACCTCCGTTTCTCCCTGTCTGATGTTGAGTTCACACAGTGAGCCGCGCGTTATCCATGTAAATATTAACAGCGTTACACAGAACACGATCAGGCTCAAAAAGAGTAACTTTGCTGCCTTCACTGGCTTCCTCCTCCGTTGCTTTTCAGCGGGTAAAGGACTACCTTTATGTTGTTGGGCATAAGGGTTGACCTCACTTTGATTTTATCAGGTGGGGTCTTTCTCTTTCTGTCCCTTGCGTATGCTCAGGACCGAAAGATCCAGAGCACCCGCCGCGCAGTTTACTCCCCTTCTTCTTTTATCCCAGCGACAAAAGCCAGAGTTGCGTGAGCACTCGATAAACCGTGCAACAGCGTATTCGGGTTTAATGAAAAATTGTCGGCCCGTTCAAAAGATTGTCCTGACGGCCGAACCAATCCCGACACCGACATTGATACCGATACCGATACCGACACCGACACCGATACCGACACCAATCCCGATACCGATACCGATACCGATACCGATACCGATACCGATACCGATACCGATAAAAGCGTAAGTCATTTAAAACCTGAATAATGATTTTATGCCTGAGTAATCTGGCAGCGGAAAAATAGAAAGGGTGCTCGCGGATCATGCCGCAACATCCGGCCGGCGGGACGGATCCCGCCGCCGGGTTGCCCTTACCTTCCGGCTTCGTAAGCCAGGCTGGCGACAACCTCCGTTTCTCCCTGTCTGATGTTGAGTTCACACAGTGAGCCGCGCGTTATCCATGTAAATATCAACAGCGTTACACAGAATACGATCAGGCTCAAAAAGAGTAACTTTGCTGCCTTCACTGGCTTCCTCCTCCGTTGCTTTTCAGCAGGTAAAAGGCTACCTTTATGTTGCTACGCATAAGGGTTGACCTCACTTTGATTTTATCAGGTGGGGTCTTTCTCTTTCTGTCCCTTGCGTATGCTCAGGACCGAAAGATCCAGAGCACCCGCCGCGCAGTTTACTCCCCTTCTTCTTTTATCCCAGCGACAAAAGCCAGAGTTGCGTGAGCACTCGATAAACCGTGCAACAGCGTCTCCAGGTTTAATCACTAAATGCAAACTCGTGCAAAAATAGCGCCTTTACCTCTTTACAACTCACTTTTGCCAATTGCGTAACGACCAAATCATCTACCCATCTTTAGCTGGCAATACACCATTCTCAGAAATGGTCCCGTCCGGCTCGATTAACGACACCACAGAAAGCGATGCGCCTCACACAATAAACAAAACTCATATCTCTATAACCATTTTATGGCAGACAAAGGCCAGCCTGCCGCCTAATTTGGTATGGCCAGCTCGCAATGCATTAAATTTAATTATTTGTTTTATATAAAAAAATACAACAACCCTTACCTCAAACAGTTTTTTTAAAGCCTGCTGTCAGTCCTGGGACCAGAGCATTTTTTTTACTCAGACCCGGCATTGATAAAAAAAACAGAGAGCGTGCTTATGAGCGATAACAACATTGTTGATGTGAAAGCGTGGATTGATTCCCGCCCCATCTCCGCAAAACAGTGGCTGATTTTAGCCCTGTGTTTCACCATCATCTTTTTTGACGGCTATGATGCCGCCGTGATGGGATTTATCGCTCCGGCCCTGATTGAGAGCTGGAATATATCCCGTAGCGAAATGGGGCCAATTCTGGGCGCGGCGATGTTTGGTGTAGCGCTTGGCGCGCTGATTGCCGGGCCCTGGTCGGATCGCTATGGACGTAAAAAGATCCTGCTGCTCGCCATTAGCGGTTTTGCCTGCTTTAGCCTGGCCAGCGCTTTTGCCCGTTCGCCCTTCGAAATGGCTTTGCTGCGTTTTTTGACCGGGCTAGGGCTGGGGGCCGTTATGCCGAACTGCGTCACGCTACTGGCGGAATATATGCCGGAACGCCGTCGCAGCCTGGCGATTGCCATCATGTATGGCGGATTTAATATTGGCTCCGGCATGAGCGGCTTTATTGCCGCCGCGCTGCTGCCCCATTTTGGCTGGCAATCGGTACTGATTTTTGGCGGCGTGGTACCGCTGTTAATGCTGCCCGTGCTCCTTTTTATGCTGCCGGAATCCGCCATGTATATGGTGGTGAATAAGGTTAGCCGCGAAAAAATAGCCGCCACGCTCAATAAGATCGGCGGGCATTTTACCGCTGCTACTGCTTTTGTGCTGCATGCGCCGGTGATGCCGAAAAAAGCACGCGTTTTACAGCTTTTTTCCGGTGGCTACGCACGCGGTACGCTGATCCTCTGGCTGACCTATTTTATGGGCCTGTTTGTGATCTATCTGCTGAACGGCTGGCTGCCTACCATTCTGCGTTCCGGCGGCGTATCGCTTGAACGCGCTGCCATTGTCTCCGGGCTTTTTCAACTGGGTGGCGCGCTCGGAGGCCTGCTGGTCGGCGCATTGATGGATCGCCTGAAAGCCAAATATGTTATTGGCCTGTTTTATCTGGCGGGCTGTATCTGTCTGCTGGTGCAAGGTATCTGGGGTTTTGGTCCCGCCGCGCTGGCAGTGCTGGTGTTTATCAGCGGCATCTGTATTAACGGCGCGCAAAATGGCCTACAGGCTTTTTCTCCTGTCTTCTACCCCACGGAAATGCGCGCCACTGGCGTATGCTGGATGCACGGTGTTGGCCGCAGCGGGGCAATACTTAGTTCCTCGCTGGGCGGCGTGCTGCTGGGAATCTTTCCAGGCCAGTCGACGATTTTTATCATTTTAGCGCTGCCGGCTCTGTTAGCGGCGCTGTCCATTATTCAACACAAAAACGTCCGGATTTCCCGGCAGATAAAAGGCGCCGGGCTGAACGATCTGCCAGCCCTGTCGCGCACCTTCAATAACCGATAAGTGAAGAGGCTTAAAATGGCGAAAATTATTGGCGGACTGGCGGTTTCACATACGCCTACTATTGGCTTTGCCGTTGATCACCATAAGCAGAAGGAAGCGGCCTGGTCACCTATTTTTGATGGCTTCGCACCCATGCAGCGCTGGCTGGAAGAAAAAAAGCCGGATGTGTTGGTCTATGTCTTTAACGATCATGTCACTTCTTTTTTCTTCGATCACTATTCCGCTTTTACGCTCGGCATCGACAGTAGCTATGCGGTGGCGGACGAAGGCGGTGGTCCACGCGATCTGCCTCCCGTGCAGGGCCATGCGGAGCTGTCTCAGCATATCGGTTCCAGCCTGATGGCGGATGAATTTGATATGTCATTCTTTCAGGACAAGCCGCTGGACCACGGGCTATTTTCGCCGCTTTCGGCGCTGTTACCTTACGAAAACGGCTGGCCGATGCAGATTGTCCCATTACAGGTTGGCGTATTGCAGTTCCCTATTCCAAGCGCGGCGCGCTGCTACAAGCTGGGCCAGGCGCTACGTCGCGCTATCGAAAGCTATCCCGAAGATCTTAAGGTTGCGATTGTCGCGACGGGCGGCGTTTCACATCAGGTGCACGGCGAACGCTGCGGTTTTAATAATCCGGACTGGGACGCGCAGTTTGTCGATATGCTGGTTAACGACCCGCAGCGCCTGACCGAAATTACCCTGGCGGAATACGCCACGCTTGGCGGGCTGGAAGGCGCTGAAGTCATTATGTGGTTGATTATGCGCGGCGCGCTGTCGGCACAGGTTGAGAAGCTGCATCAGGCTTACTATCTGCCTTCAATGACCGGCATCGCCACGCTGATTCTGGAAAACCAGTCCAGAGAAGCGCCGGCGGAAGTCCATCAGCGCCAGCGCGACAAAATTAACCTACAGCTTAGCGGCGTTGAGAAACTGCCGGGAACCTGGCCTTTTACACAAGCGCGCAGCCTGAAGGCATTACGTATTAACCGCTTCCTGCACAAAATGATCCAGCCAGCCTGGCGCGAACGTTTTAAAGCTACGCCGCAGGCGCTGTATGACGAAGCGGGGCTGACTAAGGAAGAACAGCAGCTGCTGAACAAGCTCGACTGGCGCGGCATGATCCATTATGGCGTCAGCTTTTTCCTGCTGGAAAAGCTGGGCGCGGTAGTTGGCGTTTCCAATCTGCATATCTACTCGGCGATGCGCGGCCAGTCGCTGGAAGAATTCCAGAAAACGCGCAATCAGCAGGTGCTTTATTCCGTAGCAGGCAAACCAGCCTGATATAAGCGCTTTGCTCAGCAGCAGAAAAACCGGCCTGATGTAGATGCTTTGTTCCGTAGCAGAAAAACCGGCCTGATATAGGTGCTTTATTCCGTAGCAGGCAAACCGGCCTGATGTAGATGCATTGTTCCGCAGCAGGAAAACCAGCCTGATGTAAGCGCTTTGTTCCGCAGCAGGAAAACCGGCCTGATATAGATGCATTGCTCCGTAGCAGGTAAACCGGTCTGATGTAGGTGCTTTATTCCGTAGCAGGAAAACCGGCCTGATGTAGATGCTTTGCTCCGTAGCAGGAAAACCGGCCTGATATAGATGCTTTGTTCCGCAGCAGGAAAACCAGCCTGACAGATTTGCCTGCCGAGGCGATCATCCGATGCGCGTTCGCGACGTATCTTTTACCCAGGCTGGCAAACCTCGCGCAGAAAACCAATCAGCGCTTGTGCCGCAGGTGAATGCAGGCAGCCTGCACGATAGCTCAGGCCGATGGCCCGCCGGGTATCCAGCAGGGCTGTCGGCAGCGCTACCAGTTCTCCCGATGCCAGCTCCACTTCCAGCTGATGCGCCGAAACGGCGGTCAGCATATCGGAATCACGCAGCAGGCCGCGCACTAGCGCCAGATCGCCGCTTTCCACCACCGGATCGGGCGCGGGCATGCCCATCGCATTAAAACAGCTGTCGAGCAGGTGGCGGGCGGGCGTGGCGGAACGCGGCAGCACCCAACGCGCTTCGCGCAGCATCTGAAGGTCAAGCGGCTGCCGGGTTAAAGGATGGTCGCGTCGGGCCACCAGCACCATTTCTTCCGAAAAAAGCGTTTCGCTGCTGATGTCCTTAAGGGTGTTGCTGTCTCGCAACGCGCCAAAAATAAAATCGATATCGCCAGAGCGCATCTCCGCGCTCAGCATTTCCCACGCGCTTTCGCTGGTTACCACTCTGACACCGGGATAGCGGCTGGTCAGCTTTACGATGGCCTGCGGCAGCAGTCGCGTTCTGCCCAGCGGTAGCGCCCCAATCCTGACCGTTCCCTGCAAAATTCCTTTTCTTGCAGCAAGATCGGCAGGGATATGGCGTAGCTCGTTTAGCGCACGACGGATGGAAGGTTCAATTTCCTGTCCGGCCAGCGAAGGGGCCATGCCGCGCGGTGAACGTTCCAGCAGTGCCGTTTGCGCGCCGTTTTCCAATACTTTCAGCGCGGCGCTGACGGCAGGCTGGCTCAGCCCCAGCTTCATTGCCACCGTCTGCATGTGTCGCGTCTGGCAAAGGGTAACGAAAATTTGCAGGCGGCGGACGTTAAACAACCACAGCGGTTCAGATTCGCCTCGCCAGTTTTTTCCGGAAAGCCGGGCCAGCAGTTGCGGGATCAGGTGCAGCTCCGCCAGCGCCCTCTCCGCTCGCGGCAAAATACATTTCCCGGCATCGGTCAGCCGCATTCCGCCCGCATGACGTTCAAACAGCGGCGTGGACAACGTCTCTTCCAGATCGTGAATGGCCCGCGTAATAGCCGACTGGGTACGAAATAATTCATTTGCCGCCTTCGATACGCTGCCGTGCGTCACTACCTGACAAAAAGCTCTGACCTGCATCAGGTTTATCAGTTCCTGCCGGTCGACTTGCTGCACCATTTTTCGCCTCGTCTTTTGCGTGACCCAATCGGCAATATAAATAAAACGCATACCTGCTGCAATCAAATGAATTATCGTCAGCCGGAGCGAAGTGCCAGCATAAAGAAAACGCAAAGGAGCCTGGACATGACTGAAACTTCGATAAAAACCGCGCTGGTGGTCAGCGCCCATTCCGCTGATTTTGTCTGGCGAGCTGGCGGTGCCATTGCGCTGCACCAGCAGCAGGGTTATCAGGTACACGTTGTCTGCCTCTCTTTTGGCGAGCGCGGCGAATCGGCCAAACTCTGGCGCAAAGGCGAAATGACGGAAGAAAAAGTGAAGCAGGCGCGACGCTCAGAAGCCCAGGCTGCCGCTGATATTCTTGGTGCCAGCATCGAATTTTTTGATATGGGCGACTATCCGTTACGCGCCGATAAAGAGGCACTGTTTCGCCTGGCCGACGTCTATCGTCGCATCCAGCCGCATTTCGTGCTGACCCATTCTCTGCACGATCCTTATAACTACGATCACCCTATGGCGACAAACCTGGCGCAGGAAGCCCGTATCATTGCCCAGGCGGAAGGCTATCGCCCCGGCGAAAAAATTATCGCGGCGCCGCCCGTTTACTGCTTTGAACCGCATCAGCCGGAACAGTGCCACTGGAAGCCGGACGTTCTGCTGGATATCACCAGCGTCTGGGATAAAAAGTATGCTGCTATCCAGTGCATGGCCGGTCAGGAACATTTGTGGGAATACTATACCCGCGTGGCGCAGCAGCGAGGCGTGCAGGCTAAACGTAACGTTGGTATCACGGCGGCACGCGATATCATTTACGGCGAAGGCTACCAAAGCATCTTCCCACGCGTAACGGAGGATCTGTCATGAAAGGTCTTACGCAGAAAGGCGTAGTGGTACGTAATATCCAGCGGGCGGATGCGGCGGATATCGCCGCGCTGGCGGTTTCGGGCGTGGCGACGGTACATGAAGCCCAGGGCCGCAAAGGGCTGCTCGATCCCGCTATTCGGCCCATTCAGCAGAACAAAAGCCTGGCCGGTAGCGCGATAACGGTACTGCTGGCACCGGGCGATAACTGGATGTTTCACGTTGCGGTTGAACAGTGTCAGCCCGGCGATATCGTGGTGGCGGTGCCTGGTTCACCTTGTCTGGATGGCTTTTTTGGTGACCTGCTGGCGACCTCGCTACAGGCGCGCGGCGTGGTGGGTCTAATCGCCGACCACGGCGTACGCGATACGCGAACGCTGCGCGAGATGGATTTTGGCGTCTGGTCACGGGCCGTTTACGCTCAGGGCACGGTAAAAGAGACGCTGGGATCGGTTAACGTACCGCTGGTCTGTGCCGGACAGCTGATTATGCCAGGCGATGTCATCGTGGCCGACGACGATGGCGTAGTGGTGGTCGCACGCGCCGATGCCGCGCACGTGGCCGACAAAGCGCGTCAGCGTGAAGAGCTGGAAGAGAGCAAACGTGCCCGGATGGCAAATGGCGAGCTGGGCCTGGATATTTATCAGATGCGCGCGCGGCTGGCGGAAAAAGGGCTGCGCTACGTAGAAACGCTCGACGATCTGGAGGGGTAATCATGCGCCAGCGCCGAATTCCCTGTCTGCTGATGCGCGGCGGCACGTCAAAAGCCGCCTGCTTTCTGGCCGAAGATCTCCCGCAGGATAAAGATCTTCGCGATCGCGTGCTGCTGGCGGTGATGGGATCGCCAGACCGTCGCCAGATCGATGGCCTGGGCGGCGCCGATCCGCTCACCAGCAAGGTGGCGATTATCCGTCGGTCAACGCGCCCTGATGCCGATGTAGATTATCTTTTCGCTCAGGTTAACGTCGATCGGGCCAGCGTGGACTACGGACAAAACTGCGGCAATATCCTGGCTGCGGTTGGCCCGTTTGCCGTGGAGCGTGGGCTGGTGGCCGCCAGCAGGCCCGTTACCGAAGTGCGCATCTTTATGGAAAATACCGGGCAGTTGGCTACGGCGCAACTGGCCACGCCGCACGGCGAAATCGACTACGACGGCGATTTGCAAATTGACGGCGTGCCGGGCACCGCAGCGGAAGTGTTGCTGAATTTTAGCGATATCGCCGGATCGAGCTGCGGCTCGCTGCTGCCGACCGGCAATGTCCGCGACCTTTTTGACGGTGTACAGGTCACCTGTATCGACAACGGTATGCCGGTCGTGCTGCTTCGCGCGGCGGATCTTGGGCGCAGCGGCTACGAAACTCGCGAGCAGCTGGATAACGATGAGCAGCTAAAAGCGCACCTTGAAGCTATTCGCCTGCAGGCAGGCCCGCGCATGAATCTGGGCGACGTTAGCCAGCGCACCGTGCCGAAAATGACATTGCTGGCTGAACCGCGTGCGGGCGGCACAATCAGCAGCCGCACTTTTATTCCGCACCGCTGCCACGCTTCAATCGGGGTGCTGGGCGCGGTCAGCGTGGCCAGCGCCTGCCTGCTGCCGGGTAGCGTGGCGGATGGCCTGGCGAGAATCAGTAATGAACGCGATCAGCGGCTTAGCGTGGAGCATCCGGGCGGAGAATTTAGCGTTTTGCTTCAGCGTGACTCGCAACATCAGCTTACCGGTGCGGGCCTGCTGCGTACGGCAAGGCTAATTTTTTCTGGCGATGTGCAGATCCCAGGTTACATCTGGCCCGAGCAGTATGGAGAAGCGTGATGAACAAGATTACGATTATTGGCTTTGGCGAAGCGGGGGCTATTTTTGCCGCCGGGCTGGCAAAAAATGCGGCTGTCACCATCTGGGATCGCAAACTAACGCAGCCCGCAACCCGTCGGGAAATGGAGAGCAAAGCTGCCGCCTGCAACGTACGCGTCGCCAGTTCGTTAAGCGATGCGCTACGTGATGCCCGGCTGATCTTTTCTGCCGTCACCGCTGCCGAAGCACTAAACGTGGCGCAGGAAGCGGCGGCGGATCTGCGAAGCGGCCAGACTTTTTTCGATCTTAACTCTGTCGCACCGGCCACTAAAAAGGCTGCCGCAAGCGTTGTCGAAGCGGCTGGCGCTGCCTATATCGACGTCGCGGTAATGGCACCCGTGCCGCCAAAGGGTATGCAGACACCCTTGCTGATCGGCGGCCCAACGGCAGAAACAGCCAGTGCCGAATTAACTGCGCTGGGGCTTAACGGCCGCTACCGTAGCCGCGAAGTGGGCGAGGCATCGGCTATTAAAATGTGTCGTAGCATCATGATTAAGGGACTGGAAGCGCTGACTACCGAATGCCTGAGCGCCGCCCGGCAGTACGGCGTGGAGCAGGCGGTACTGGATTCACTGCACGCCAGTTTTCCTTCGCTGGGCTGGAACGACGCGCTGCCGGATTATCTGGTTAGTCGCGTTGCCGAGCATGGACAGCGCCGCGCGGAAGAGATGCGGGAAGTGGTGCAGACGCTGAAAGACGTCAATGTATCTCCGGCAATGAGCGAAGGGATTGCCTGCACCCAGCAAGGTTTGGTTGACGCGCTGGCCAGAAAAGGCGTGCGCTACCAGCAGTTAACGCCTTTCCGCTGGCAGCAGGCGCTGGATCGTATTCGAACCGATTAGCCGGACGCGCGTCACATTTCTGTTCGTGACGCTTTCGGAATTTTTGCGCCGCCGCTACAGTGAACTCATCCGACCACTTTAGCGGCCCCGCCTATGAGCCATTCTCTTTTTTCTCCTTTAAATCTGGGTTTCACGCAGTTGAAAAACCGCGTGCTGATGGGCTCGATGCATACCGGGCTGGAAGAGCATCCTGACGGGCCACGCCGTCTCGCCGCATTTTATGCGGAGCGTGCCGCCGCAGGCGTGGCGCTGATCGTCACCGGCGGCATTTCACCTTCGCCGGAGGGCGTGGTGATGGCCGGCGCTTCCGTACTCAATCATCCCCGGCAGCTGGCGCATCACCGTATCGTCACCGATGCCGTGCATCAGGCTGGCGGAAAAATAGCGCTGCAAATTTTGCACGCCGGCCGCTACAGCTATCAGCCCGCGCTGGTTGCGCCTTCTGCCCTTCAGGCTCCCATCAACCCTTTTATGCCGACAATGCTGACGCACCATGCCATCTTAACGCTTATTGACGATTTTGCCCGCTGCGCACGCCTGGCGCAGGAGGCGGGCTACGACGGCGTGGAAATCATGGGGTCGGAAGGGTATCTGATTAATCAGTTTCTGGTGACCAGAACCAACCAGCGCGACGATGAATGGGGCGGCGATGAGCAAAGGCGCAGCCGTTTTGCGCTGGAAATTGTTCGTGCGGTGCGCCAGGCGGTCGGTGAAAACTTTATTATTATCTATCGCCTGTCGATGCTTGATTTGGTGGAGCAAGGCAGCACGCTACCCCAGACGCTGCGGCTGGCGAAGGCCATTGAGCAGGCTGGCGCGACGCTTATCAATACCGGCATCGGCTGGCATGAAGCACGCGTTCCCACTATCGCGACGTCCGTGCCGCGCGGCGCTTTTGGCTGGGTAACCAGACAGCTGAAGCAGCATCTTACCCTGCCGGTGATTACCACTAACCGCATCAACCATCCTGCGGTGGCACAGGCGCTGCTGGATGAAGGCTGCGCCGATATGGTGTCGATGGCGCGCCCTTTTCTGGCCGATGCGGCGTTCGTCAGCAAAGCGCAGCAGGGGAAAAGCGATGAAATTAATACCTGCATTGGCTGTAACCAGGCCTGCCTCGATCAGATTTTTGCCGGAAAAGTGACTTCCTGCCTGGTTAACCCCCGCGCCTGTCACGAAACCGAGATGGTAAAAATAACGGCGCAGCAGCCGCAAAACCTGGCCGTCGTCGGGGCCGGGCCTGCCGGACTGGCCTTTGCCGTCAATGCCGCCGAGCGCGGCCATCGCGTCACCTTGTTTGATCGGTCGCCCACTATTGGCGGCCAGTTTAACATTGCCCGACAGATCCCCGGCAAAGAGGAGTTCAGCGAAACGCTGCGTTATTTTAACCGCCAGCTGACGCTGAACGGCGTGACCCTGAAGCTTGATCATACGGTCGAAGCCAGCGATCTGCTGACGTTCGATCGGGTTATTCTGGCAACCGGGGTTTCGCCGCGTATCCCGGAAATTGCGGGCATCGATCATCCCTGCGTGCTGAGCTATCTGGATGTGCTACGCGATAAAAAAGCCGTGGGCCGGCGCGTGGCGATTATTGGCGCAGGCGGGATTGGTTTCGATACGGCTGAATTTCTGAGCCAGCATGGCGAAGCCACCAGCCTGAACATTGCGGCTTTTTGCCGTGAATGGGGCATCGACCAGACGCTGCAACAGCCCGGTGGCCTGGTCGCGCCGCAACCGCCAGGCTCCGCGCGGGAAATCTGGCTGCTGCAGCGTAAACCCGGCAAGCCCGGCGCTGGCCTGGGCAAAACCACCGGCTGGATCCACCGCGCCAGCCTGCAAATGCGTGGCGTCGCTATGTGGGGCGACGTGCAGTATCTGAAAATTGACGATGAGGGCCTGCATATTCTGCATCAGGGCAAACCTGTGCTACTGGCGGTAGATAACGTGGTTATCTGTGCGGGCCAGCAGCCAAACCGCGAGCTGGCGGAAGCGCTTCAGGCCAGCGGTATAGCGGTGCATCTTATTGGCGGCGCGGATAAAGCGCTGGAGCTGGACGCGCGTCGCGCTATCGAACAGGGCACGCGGCTGGCTCTTTGTCTCTGACAAGACTATCCCTTCAGGCCGCCGCCAGGCTAAGCTGGCATCGTTTCTGCTCAATGTTGAAAAGGATGCCCGATGCCGCACGCTTACCGCTCCGCCCTGCTTTCTTCCTTCGACTGGCTGGATCACGCCTTTCAGCCTGCCGGTGAACCGCCGCCGCCGGAGAGCGTTCTGAACCAGCAGCGCCACAGCGCAACCGTGCTGCTGGACAGCGAAGCTCTGCCGGTAAAAAGCCATGAGGCGGACGGCCTGATCGGCACAGGATCGCGTCCCGTCGCCGTTTATACCGCTGACTGCCTGCCGGTGCTGATTGCCGACAGCAGGCAACGGCAGGTCGCCGCCGTGCATGCAGGCCTTAACGGCGCGCTGAAAGGCGTACTGATTAATGCGCTTCGTCTGCTTTGCGAACGCGGTGCCACGCCGGAAAGCTTATATATTGCTATCGGGCCAGCGATTGGGCCTTGCTGCTATGAGCTGGGCGAGGATCGTCTGACGGCGATCGGACAGGAAAATCCCAATAACCTGCGACCGCTGCTGGCCTTTTCCACCAGACAATATCTGAACCCGCACGCGGTAAGGGCGCAGGCCGTTGCCACGACGCAGGGCATCTGGTTCGATTTACCGCAGCTGGCTAAACGGATGGCAATGCGGGAAGGCGTGCCGGAAGCGCAGATTGAGCTAAGCCAAATCTGCACCTACTGTATGGCGGAAGAGCAGGCCAGCTATCGCCGCAACGGCCATTTTCAGCATGGCTATCAACAGCGATATTCCTGGATTAAACGGCTAAGCAACTAGCGCAGCTTGACCGAACGCAGGATCACAAACTTCTGGTTGGAAGCGACGGTGGTGCAGTTGCCGAACAGCTTTTTCATTTTGCGATAGTAATCAAGATGACGATTACCCACGATGCGCAGCTCGCCGCCATATTGCAGACAGCGACGCGCGTCGCGGAACATCTGCCAGGCGATATGATCGGTCAGCGTGTTTTGCTGATGGAACGGTGGATTGCACAGCACCGCATGCAGGCGATCGGAAGGAAAACCGGCCAGCGCGTTGTTCACCGCAAAGTGGCTGCGGGCTAAATCCTCTGGCCGGTTAACTTCCACATTCATGCGGCTGCTGGCTACCGCCATCCAGGATTCATCAACAAAATGCACCTCGGCCTGCGGATTCTGTTCCAGCGCAATCAGACCAATCACGCCGTTACCGCAGCCCAGATCGACAATTTCGCCATCGATGTTGTCCGGCAGATGCGCCATAAAGAAGCGCGCACCGACGTCCAGCCCGCTGCGGGCAAAGACGTTGGCATGGTTATGAATATGATAATCGGTGCCGTCCAGCGGCCAGGCGTAGGTTTCAGCCCCGTCGGCCAGCGCAGGCAGATCTGGCGTGCAGTAGATCAGGCGCGCTTTTTTTACCGCCAGCGAAGTGGTGGTTTTGCCCAGCACGCGTTCAAACAGCTGAAGCGTTGAGGTATGAATATCCTTTGCCTTGCCCGCAGCGATAACCTGCGTTTCCGGCGTTACGACCAGCCGCAGCGCGCGCAGCTGCTGCTCCAGCAAAGCCATAGTCTTAGGGATTTTAATCAGCACGCGAGCCGGATTTTCGGGCAGCTTTGCCAGACTGTCCAGAAAATGCACGTCGGCTTCATCCATGCCGTTTTCCATCAGGTTTTGCCTCGTCGCCTGCTGGCTAATCCACGAGTCGCTAATACTGAAAAGCTCTTCGCCCACCAGCGCGCAGGCCAGCGCGCCAAAGGTGTCGTTGAAGATTAACGTCGCGCCGTTAGCGGGCGTTTCGCTTACCTGCTTCAGCAGATATTCATCGGCGGCGTCCCACGCCTGCAGCGGGCTTTCGTCGCGCATCTGGGGGAAACGATGCAGCGTCAGCGTGCGGTGGCTCAGTTCGAGTTGGCTCATGGGATCTCCGGCAGGATAAAAATTCCCGCGAGTTATCCCCTAAAACGGGCCGACAGTAAACTTTTTTCTTAATCAGTGGCGCTTTGGGAGCCTTATCACGCTTTTTTCGCCAGGTACCGCCAGCCGTGATCGACTCTTTTTTTCATATCCTTATCGACTGAAATTTCTGCTTTTTTCCAATAGCGCCTGTAATCCATCGCGCCGCTTCGCTCGCGCCAGGCCTGATTGTTACCTATATATTTGATTATACGTAAATAGCCTGGAGCGCAGCACGGCTGTGTTAACTGTAGTGATTAAGCCGTATCGTTTTGAATCCACCACGCTGTTCGTCTGGCTCCTGGTTGCCGCCGCAGGCGTCACTGATGCGCTGCTCTACCTGCACAGCAAAGAGATGCTGGCGGTCTATATGACCGGCAATAGCTCCAAAATGGCGCGTTTTTTTCAACAGGGCGATCTGGCGAAAGCGCTGCCGCTGTTAACCATCGTACTGACTTTTATCGCCGGAACCACGCTGGCGGCCTGGCTGGGCAACAAAGCGGCCTCGTGGCGCGCGCCGCTGTTACTGCTGCTGGTCGCCGTACTGCTGGCGCTGGCCTGCCCTTTTACCAGCGAGAAGTTTTCTTTAGGCCCTGTGCTGTTAATTAGTGCGGCGATGGGCACGCTGAATCAGGTTCGCCGTAGCGAAGCGGGCGTCACCTTTATGACCGGCACGCTGGTCAGGCTGGGTCGGGCGCTGGCCGCCGGACAATTCCGCAGCGCCGGAAACTACGCGTTACGCTGGCTGATTTGGATTATCGCCGCTTTTTTCGGTGCGCTGCTTGATAGTCACTTCGCCGCATCCGCCCTGCTTGCCGTGCCGCTCTGGTGCCTTGCGCTGGCGGCTGTCGTTACCGCTAACCATTTTGTGTTGACGCATAAGCTGAAACAGCGTGCCGCGCAGCAGCATTCATCTTAATTTCAACGGAGATCCGCATGTCTAAAACTCAGCGTCATTACGCCCCTTCCGGGCCGGGCACGAAAACCGGGCCAGCGCTACCGGCCGCTGGCAAAGCGCTTTCACCCAACGCTATTGATGTCGGCCAGGTCGCCGACCATGCCGTCACCTTTGAGAACTGGAAAGGCGCAGCCGACAGGCCGGAGCCGCAGCCCGCCACGCCGCTGCCGCCGGATGAGCGTTTAGGTATTGCCATCGTTGGCCTCGGACGTCTCTCTTTAAACCAGATCCTGCCCGCGCTGAACGAGAGCCAGTTTGCCCGTCCCGTGGCGCTGGTTTCCGATCGGCCCGAAAAAGCGCAGGCGGTAGCCCGGCAATACGGTATCGATCCCAATGCTATCTACCGTTATGACGAAATGCACAAGATGGCCGATAATCAGAAGATTCAGGCGGTTTATGTCGTGACGCCAAACGGGCTGCACCGCGATCACGTTGTCGCGGCGGCTAAAGCGGGCAAGCACGTTCTTTGCGAAAAGCCGATGGCCAACACGCCGGACGAGGCGCGCGAAATGATTGCCGCCTGCCAGCAGGCGAAAGTGAAGCTGATGATTGCCTATCGCTGCCAGCACGAGCTGTTTAACGTTGAGGCGGCGCGCCTGACGCAAAGCGGCGAGCTGGGCCAGCCGCGCGTAATAGAAGCCATCACCAGTCAGGTTCAGGGGCCGGGCGATCAGTGGCGGATGCGCGCGGCGCTTTCCGGCGGCGGCGTATTGCCCGATATCGGCCTCTACTGCCTGAACGGCGTGCGCACCATGCTGGCGGAAGATCCGATCGAGGTTTACGCGCAGATTATTAATCCCACCGACGACGACCGCTTTAGCGAAGTGGAAGAAACGATAGCCTTTACGCTGCGTTTTCCATCGGGCGCTATCGCCAACTGTTTCAGCAGCTACGGTACGCACGAGGCGAAAGATATGCGTATTCGGCTGGAGAAAGGCTGGATCGCACTGGATAACGCTTTTGCCTATGAGGGCCAGCGTTTGCAGGTTGCGCAGCGCCATGAGCAGTCTGAACAGGTGAACGAGCTGCGGCTGTCGCCAAAGAATCAGTTTACGCTGGAGATTGACCATTTCGCGCATTGCGTGCTGCATGACGCCACGCCGTATTCGCCTGGCGAAGAAGGGCTACAGGATCATATTCTGATGGAGGCGATTTATCGCTCCGCACGCAAGGGCGTGCCGGTGAGGTTTACCCACGATTCGCCGCATCCGCCGCTGAAAATCGCCGAGCGCTCTGCAAGATAATCGGGAGCGGTGACCACTGGTACACAGAGATTAGAGCGCGAGAAGTTTCTGACTTTTATCGCTGAGACAAGGAGCTGCCTGCTGGCCGGGCGATTAGCCTGGGCAGGCAGCACCCGGCACGCATATAGCGCTATCTGCCGTAGTCGCGATAAACCAACAACGTCCCGGCAAAATACCCCGCATGTCTGACGCAACCCGCCATCGCCAGCTCTGGAATCAACACGCGCTTTTCCCGGGTAAACTGGCTGTCGTCATCCCTCTGATTCAGCGCGGTTTTTCTCAATAATTGCCAGAATATCTTCCACGGTTTCTTGCAGCAGCTCGCCTTCGCGATACGCCTGCAGTTCCGCCTCACCGCCATTAACGACTTTTTGCGGTCTTTCTACAAAGGTGCCGATCTGCTCGAACCTGCCGTTAAGCACGACGGTAAAGGGAATCCGCACTTTATCCAGCGCCAGCGCCGGCAGCAGGCTGCGTTCAGCACGGCTTTTACTGATGATTGCCTGCGAAACCGTCGGCTGCAGCTCGCTGATAAACTGCATGGCGGTCACGTTGCGCTGGCAGTCGGGACACCACAGTTCGGCAGCCGTCAGCAGGTAATATTCACCCTGTATCTGCTTCACTCGCTCTTTCAGCTCATCCGTAACCTCAGCCGCCAGCTTTGCCCGCGCGGCTTTGACAGCAGCCACTTCGCCCGCCAGCCCGGTTCTGGCAAACGCCTCGAAACCCGCACCCGCGCTAAATAGCTCTCGGTAATCAATCATGATAACTTCCCCATAATTTCCAGAAATGACAGTATGCGAAAAGCCGTCGATACTGGCAATTGCCGGTGGCGAAAATGGTATCATGGCACTTATTTACGAGTTTCCCGATTTTATGACGCAATTACGTTATCTTGATGGCTATCCCGCCACGATTATCACCCAGGTAGAAACGCTGTTTAAACAAGGCAAGCTGGGCCTGTGGCTGGAAAAGAAATACCCGGATGGCCATGCGATTCAAAGCGATAAGTCGCTGTACCAGTTTGTGGGCGAGCTGAAGCAGCGCTATCTGAAGAATGCGTCCGCCCTGTCAAAGGTGCAGTTCGATAATAAACAGAACCCGATTAAAGGCACGCTCGGCACCAATACGTTTATTTCACGCGTGCAGGGTGGCAAGCTGAAGGCCAACAACGAAATCCGCATTGCCACGCTGTTTCGCGACGGGCCGGAAGATTTCCTGCGGATGATCGTGGTTCACGAGTTGGCCCATCTGAAAGAGAAAGATCATAACAAAGCGTTCTACCAGCTGTGCTGCCATATGGAGCCGGACTATCACCAGCTGGAGTTTGATATGCGCGTCTGGCTGAACTGGCGAGACCAGCGCCAGCAGTAAGCCGTCAGAGAAAATCCTTCGCTTTCTGAATCAGGCTGGTTTTCGTCAATGCGCCGAGAAACCGGCGTTCAACAGGATTGTTCAGCACCGGCAAGCGCTCCAGCGTAATTCGGGCGAACGCTTCCCAGCCTTCAGTAATAGTTTGATTTTCAAAAACGTAAGGAAAGGAAGCGTCGGTGACGCAGCTTACCGGCGAGTTCAGCGTGATCTCTTTATCCAGCACTTTACGTGAGATGTCGTGGATGGAGACCGCGCCCAAAAACTGCCCGGTTTCGTTAATCACATAGACAAAGCGTTCGCGCTTTAATGAACTAACCGCCAGCGCTTTTCCCACCGAATCATCCGGCTGGAGCGCCGCGCCGGAAACGATAAACTGCGAAATAATGCCGTTATCAAAATCGAATTTGGCGTCTGAACGGCTGAAGTGGTTTTTAATAACCGGGTAAGTACTGTTGGATTGCAGCTGATAAACCACCATAAACGCCAGCGCGCAGGCGATCATTGTCGGAAAAAGCAGGCTGCTGTTCAGCGTCATTTCCAGCACCATCAGCATGGCCATTAACGGCGCCTGGCTGACCGAAGCCAGTACCGCGCCCATGCCGACGGCAGCAAAGATTATCGGGTTATCGACCGGAAATCCGGCCAGCGCGGCCAGGCTGGCGACTATCACGCCCAGTACCGCGCCAATCAGCAGGGAAGGCGTAAACAGACCGCCGACCGCATTCGACCCGACGGAAACAGCCGTCGCCAACATTTTTAGCACCAGCAGAATAACCAGCCCTGCCAGCAGGAAGCGGCCGGCCATGATTTCCACAATCACTTCATAACCGTTGCCCAGCACGTTAGTACTGCCGATAGCCAGAATACCAACCAGCAGGCCGCCGGTGCCCAGCCGCAACGGTAAACTTTTTATGCGGCTAAACCGCCTGCGGCTTTGGGCTATCAGCCAGATTAAGGCCCAGCCCGCCAGACCAGCCAGTAAACCGATGACCACCGCCAGCAGCATATTCTGCGGCGTCAGCGCAAACTGCGCATGGGAAAAAGGATAGATAGCGGAACGGTAGCCCAGCGTCGACATGGTTAACACGGCCATGCCTGCGGCGATAATCAGCGGGATCAGTCGCTGTAAGGCAGAGATGCCAAAAGCGATTTCGGCGACAAAAATCGCGGAGGCGAGCGGCGCATGGTAAACCGAAGAAAGCCCAGCGGCGGCGGCCATCGCGACTACGTCGGTATTTTTCAGCGGTAGCTTTTTAAACCAGAAGCGTCCCATCAGGCTGCCGACCAGCGCGGAAAGCTGCACCATCGGCCCCTCTTTACCAATAGAGGCCCCGCTGCTGATGCTGGCGATGGAAGAGAGAGCGCGAAACAGCGAGGTTTTGGTAGGTACCGCATCCAGCCGGGCGTTGATCACTTCCAGGTAGTCGGTGCGCACCGTCTCTTTCTGTTCAATTGCGGTGGCGTAACGCAGGAAAAAACCGGCCAGCAGGCCGCCAGCGCCGACGATCAGGGGCCAGCTGTACCACGGCCAGGCGTGAATAGCCTGCGTGACATCCTGGCGGCTGCCAAAAAACAATAAATTAAGATGTTCAATCAGCAATCGGAAAGCCAGCGTCACCAGCGAAGCCACCAGCCCGACAGGAATGGCGACCAGCAGGCTGGTCCAGTTAAGTGCGTGTTTACTGCCTGAGGACATAGTGTTGTTTTGCCTTTTTACGCTTCTTTATGTTTATCGTGAAAGAGGATACGTTAAAAATCAAACAGGCAGGCAGACGCCGTGTAAATATTTCTAAATATGTCTGAAAAGAATTGACCGCTGTCGTACTCCTCTCTATCTTCAGTACAGCAAAGGGGAGTAACTTCTTCGTCGGATAATCGTCATTACGATGCGCAAGCATCCGGTTACCGGGCAGTCAGCGTTCTGACTGTAAGTGAGACCTTGCCGGAAGGCGAGGTTTGCACACGATCAAAATAGTGTGGCTGGCGTCTTCTGACGTCAGCCATTTTATTTTGTACAGGACAACGTGATGAATACTGTAGGCACG
This sequence comes from Erwinia phyllosphaerae, assembly GCF_019132875.1. Lineage (GTDB taxonomy): Bacteria > Pseudomonadota > Gammaproteobacteria > Enterobacterales > Enterobacteriaceae > Erwinia > Erwinia phyllosphaerae. Next base: position 99,438 of record NZ_JAHSPF010000009.1, on the reverse strand, counting down.
CCGTTACTCTGGGGCAGCTTTGCTGTCATAGTGCTGATTATGCTGGCAGTCGACCTGCTGTTACAGGGACGACGCGGCGCACAAACCATGTCGCTTAAGCAGGCCGCCGTCTGGTCGCTGGTGTGGATTTCTCTTTCGCTGCTGTTTGCGGCCGGGCTGTGGTGGTACTTAAAAGGCGCTGTCGGCCCGCAAATCGCCCATAGCCAGACGCTCGCCTTCCTTACCGGCTACGTGCTGGAGAAAGCGCTGGCGGTAGATAACGTTTTCGTCTGGCTGATGCTGTTCAGCTACTTCTCTGTGCCAGCCGCGTTGCAGCGGCGCGTGCTTATTTACGGCGTGCTTGGCGCGATTGTACTGCGCACCCTGATGATTTTCGCGGGAAGCTGGCTGGTTACTGAATTCAGCTGGATCCTGTATCTGTTTGGTGCCTTTTTGCTGTTCACCGGCGTCAAAATGGCGATGGCGGGCAAAGACGATGAGGGCGCGGTCGGCGATAAACCAATCGTTCGCTGGCTGCGCGGCCATCTGCGCATGACCGACGATCTGCAAGGCGAAAAGTTTTTTGTCCGCCGTAGCGGTCTGCTTTACGCCACGCCGCTGCTGCTGGTGCTGATTATGGTCGAGCTGAGCGACGTTATTTTTGCCGTCGACAGTATTCCCGCGATTTTTGCCGTCACCACCGATCCTTTTATCGTGCTGACCTCTAACCTGTTCGCCATTCTTGGCCTGCGGGCCATGTATTTCCTGCTGGCCAACGTGGCGGAACGTTTCTCGATGCTGAAATATGGCCTGGCTATCGTACTGATCTTTATCGGCGTCAAAATGCTGATTGTCGATTTTTACCATATTCCGGTTGCCGTTTCGCTCGGCACGGTTGGTGGGATCCTGGCCGTCACGCTGTTGGTGAACGTCTGGGTCAATCGCCGTAACGATCGTAAGATGCTGCGAAAATAACGCAGTTACCTGCAGGCCTGGCGGCGATGCTCTGCCGCCAGGCCATTTTTCATTTCCCCTGTCAGCACATTTCCTTATACTGCCTGCGCAAACACAAAGATGCCGCCTTATTCAGCGCATACGACGCTGACGCGCATTCCATCACTTTAACAGCTGGTTTTTATATGAGTATTCAAAAGAATCGTCCCGGCCTGTGGCAACGTTTGATGCAGGCAGGTTTGGTCACCCAGATTATGATTGGTCTGGTGGCTGGCGTTGCGCTGGCCTGGTTTTCGAAAGAGAGCGCCCTGTCCGTTAGCCTGCTCGGCTCACTGTTTGTTAGCGCGCTGAAGGCCGTCGCGCCGCTGCTGGTTATGGTGCTGGTGATCTCTTCTATCGCTAACCACAAGCAAGGCCAGAAAACCAATATCCGTCCTATCGTTATTCTTTATTTGCTGAGCACCTTTTTTGCCGCCGTGGTTGCCGTGGTTTTCAGTCATCTGCTGCCGCAGACGCTGACGCTGACCGCAGCCAACAATGAGATTACGCCGCCTTCCGGTATTCTGGCCGTATTAAACGGTCTGCTGATGAGCATGGTTTCCAATCCCATCGATGCGCTGATCCACGCCAACTATATCGGTATTCTGGTATGGGCTATCGGGCTGGGTTTTGCCTTCCGTCACAGCAGCGACACCACGCGCGCTTTCCTGAACGATGCTTCCGACGCGGTCACGTATCTGGTACGCATTGTGATTCGTTTCGCGCCAGTGGGGATTTTTGGTCTGGTGGCCTCGATTCTGGCCTCAACGGGCTTTTCCGCGCTGTGGCAGTATGCGCATCTTCTGGGGCTGCTGCTGGGCTGCATGCTGCTGATGGCGCTGGTGGTTAACCCGATTCTGGTTTACTGGAAAATCCGTCGCAATCCTTATCCCCTGGTCTTTACCTGCCTGCGTGAGAGCGGCGTAACCGCCTTCTTTACCCGCAGTTCGGCGGCGAATATTCCGGTGAATATGGCGCTGGCGAAAAAACTGAATCTGGATGAAGACACCTACTCCGTCTCGATTCCCATTGGTGCCAATATCAGTATGGCCGGTGCCTCTATCACTATTACCGTATTGACGCTGGCGGCGGTTAACACCCTGGGCATTCATGTTGATACCGGTACGGCTATTCTGCTGAGCCTGGTCGCCTCTGTTTGCGCCTGTGGTGCTTCCGGCGTGGCGGGCGGCTCGCTGCTGTTGATCCCGGTGGCCTGTAACATGTTTGGCATTCCTAACGATGTGGCAATGCAGGTTGTAGCCGTTGGCTTTATTATTGGCGTACTGCAGGATTCTGCAGAAACGGCGCTGAACTCGTCTGCGGATATTCTGTTTACCGCCGCAGCCTGTATGGCCGAAGAACGTCGTATAGAGCAACAGGCTTAACGGGTTGGGCCGCCGCGCTTATGTGCGGCGGCTCGCTTTTACAGAACTTTTTCAAAACGATTTTTTTACTTAACCTCTGTTTTTTACCGCGCTATTTTGCGCGGCGTCAGTCACTTTCCTGTCAAAATACCCTCCAGACATTAAAACCCATGCCAGACGGCAATAAACTCGTTTCTTTATCATGGAAACTGCCCTTTATAGTGAAATAAATTGCAATTGTGTCAGCCTGTGTAAAACTTCTTTGCAGCGGTCTGCTGCGCCTGTACAACATCGCTAACGCTGGCTTTAGACTTTTTTCAGGTTAAACAGGTCGTTTATCCATTTTCAGCTTTAAGGCCGGGGGCGATTCTTTCTTAACGCCTTAAATTGCTCGTGTTAATAAACCGTTCAGCACGCATACTTACTGGCAGTGTGGCCGGGGCCGGGCTAAAAATACGATTCAGGGACACGTTATGGATATCTTAAAAGCGCTGGTCCATGCTCTCTGGCAGCAGGACTATGCAATGCTGGCCGACCCTTCTCTGGTCTGGGCAATCTATCTGGTGCTGTTTATGATCCTGTTTCTGGAAAACGGCCTGCTGCCCGCCGCTTTCCTGCCTGGCGACAGCCTGCTGATTCTGGTTGGCGTGCTGATTGCCAAAGGCACGATGAGTTTTCCGCTGACGCTGCTTATTCTCACTACCGCCGCCAGCCTGGGCTGCTGGCTGGGCTATATTCAGGGACGCTGGCTGGGCAATACGCCTACCGTCCAGCGATGGCTGGCCCACTTGCCGGCTCAGTATCATCAGCGCGCTCATGCCCTTTTTCACCGGCACGGCCTTTCAGCCCTTTTAATTGGCCGTTTTATTGCCTTTGTCAGAACGCTGCTGCCGACCATTGCCGGTATTTCCGGGCTGAGCAATACACGCTTTCAACTGTTTAACTGGCTAAGCGGCCTGCTGTGGGTGCTGATCCTTACCGTGCTTGGCTTCGCGCTGGGTAAAACGCCGGTCTTCCATAAATATGAAGATCAGCTGATGCTCTGCCTGACGCTGCTGCCGCTGGTGCTGCTGGTTATCGGCCTGTTTGGCTCACTCTATGTTTTATGGAAAAAGAAACGCACGATGAATGGGAAAGGAAACTCATGATAAAAAAAGTTTATACGCGTCGGCGTCTTTTCGGCTTGCTGGCGCTGATTTGTCTTACGCTGACCGTAGCCAGCTTTCTGCCAGCCCTGTTTCGCAGCGAAACGGCCATACAGATACGGGCTTTTCAACAGGGCAGCACGCTGCCAGACGGCTTCTACGTTTACCAACGTCTGAACGCTGAAGGCATTCATATCAAAAGCATCACGCCCGATCGCGACACGCTGGTGATCAAATTCGATTCTCAGGAGCAGAGTATTGCCGCAGAGAAGATGTTGCGCCGTCTGCTGCCGGAAGGCTTCTCTATCGCCCAACCGGAGCGGACAGACTCTTCGGCATGGCTAAGCCACCTTCACGCGCATAAGCAAAATATCGGCTAAATATCGCGCCCGAAAGCCCTTTTCGGGTCGCCTATCCCTAAGAATCTTCTCTCTTTTTGAGCTTTCCGTATTTTCTGACTATGCTTAACTGGCCAGAGGTAACCAGCAAGCTTTACAGGATTAACGGGGTTGTACCTGACCCAAACAACGGAAGGTCACTTTATGAGATACCGCACCATTCTTGGCATTAGTCTTTTATCCCTGACCACTTTCGCCCAGGCGGCCGAGTCGCTGTGTCTGCAAAAAGAGCAGGATATTCAGCATGAGATTGAGCTGGCTCGCCAGCACGACAATCAACGCCGCGTGACGGGCCTGGAGCGAGCATTGACGGAAGCTCGCGCCGGCTGCACGGACGACAAGCTGAAGACTCGCCATCAGGAAAAGATTAAAGAGCAACAGCAGAAGGTGGAAGAGCGGCAAAAGGAGCTAAGTCAGGAAAAGGCGGACGGCAATGATAAAGAGAAAATTGCTAAGCGCGAGCGAAAACTGGCAGAAGCACAACGTGAACTGAAGGAAGTCCAGGCGGCGCCCTATTAAGGCCGGGCCGGATTCTCATTACTGACTAAGAAAGGAGTTTATTATGTCAAAAGATATCACTTCCGATAATTTACGTGCGGATTTACGGACCCTGGCCGATACGCTGGAAGAAGTGCTGAGCAGCACTACCGACAAATCCAAAAACGAACTGGATAAGCTGCGCAGCAAAGCGCAGAGCGCGCTGAAAGACACGCGTGCGCGCCTGGGCGATTCCGGCGAACGTATTGCCAAAACGTCACGCGAAGTGGCCGACAATGCGGACGTTTACGTACGTGAAAATCCGTGGACCAGCGTGGGCATCGGTGCCGCCATCGGCGTGGTACTGGGCGTCCTGCTGACGCGTCGATAACGATGGCAGATTCCCGGCAAAGCCAGGGCCCAGGCAAAGGGGTCATCAACATCGGGCAGCGCATTGTCACCACTCTGGTCGGGATTGTCGAAACCCGCGTCAGGCTGGCGGTGGTAGAGCTGGAAGAAGAGAAGGCGAACCTGATTCAGCTGTTGATTATGGTTGGCCTGACCATGCTCTTTACCGCTTTTGGCCTGATGAGCCTGATGGTGCTCATTGTATGGGCTGTGGATGCGCAATATCGTTTAATGGCGATAGGCATTACCACAGCGGTGCTGTTTGCGCTGGCCATTATCTTTGGATTGTGGACGCTGGCGAAATCGCGCCGTTCTACGCTTCTGGGCGTTACCCGTAAAGAACTGAAATCCGACCGTAAACTTCTGGAGAATGATTAATGAGTCGCGAGCGTGACGAGCGAAAAGCCGAACTCCTGCGTCAGATTCAGCAGCAGCGGCTGGATCTTAGCCTTGAAAAGAAATTCTGGCTGGAGAGTACTGCCCGTTACGATCGCGGCTGGTTAACGCTGCTTAGCCTCAAGCGCTATATTGCGGTTGGCAGCGGTCTGGCCGCTATCTGGTCCGTACGCCATCCACGCCGCATTTCGCGCTGGGCTAAACGAGGCCTTGGCCTCTGGAGCACCGTGCGTATGGTGCGCAATTTTATGCCCGGCCGCTAAGCCTCTCTTTTCAGGTTCGGCTATGTCGAACCTGAATAATCAATTTTTCTGAAAGACTTTAACAGTTTATCTCGCTTACAATCTTTCCCCTCCGCGAATATTATCTTCCTCAACAACCGGGAGTTAGCGCTAATCGCCTGCTACAACCGGGTTTAATACGGCCAGGGCCTTTCCTGCTCGCATCAAATTCACTGGGGAATAACATGAAAAAATTAGAAGATATTGGCTTTCTGGCCGCGCGTATTTTAATGCCGATCCTGTTTATTGTGGCAGGCTGGGGAAAAATCACTGGCTATGCGGGTACGCAACAGTACATGGAAGCGATGGGCGTACCGGGCTTTCTGCTGCCGCTGACGATTTTACTGGAGTTTGGCGGCGGCTTAGCCATTCTGTTTGGCCTTCTGACGCGCTTTACGGCTATTTCGACCGCAATTTTTACGCTGATCACCGCGTTTGTGTTTCACAGCAACTTTAGCGTCGACGGTAACTCCATTAACTTTATGAAGAACCTGACTATCACAGGTGGTTATCTGCTGCTGTTTATTACCGGCCCGGGAAAATACAGCATCGACCGCGTACTGAAGAAAAGCTGGTAACGCAATCTAAAAAGCAGGGATTTCAACCCTGCTTTTATTATCTGTTTCCATAAAAATCAATAACAGCGGCCATATTAATTACGCATTTTAGAAAAGGTAATTGCATAGCCGCTTTATTAACAATGCCCTGCATCCGCTCAATCAGGAAGACGCGGGCGTTTTATTAAAAAGCTGCGAAACAGCGCTAATGCCAAAATTAACAATACCTACAATGCCGGTACCGATATTGGAAATAGCATTCACCACATCCAGTTCAAGGATGCTGCCAATACCTGACCCAAGCTTTCCTGCCGGCGTGGCGGCATCGGTAGTCAGGCCACCAGCAGCGGTACCGGCATCAACAATATTACCGATGGCCGTGCCGATACTTTTTCCCAGGTCGGCAAAAAAACCTGCACCTGAAACCGCTTCCACTTCCTGAATATTTAATTCACGCATAACTTACTCCTTGTTAAAAAAGAGGCCGCGTTGATAAAAACGCAAAGCGATTCTAATAACACAAGGCAAATAAAGTCAAATCTTAAATAACATGCCACGATAAAAGACAATAAGAAAATTTACCAGGTCAGGCGGAAGAGAATTTTAATAACAATTACAAACCTGTTTTAGATATTAATAACAGTTTTATTGGCCTGCACTGGAAAATATAAAATATTTACCGAACGGTTGGTTTACACAAATTAAGGCAAGAAAAATACCTGCAAATTAACGAGCTTTTTCCTGACAACAAGTTATATTTTAAACTGTTTTCTAAGATTATGGAGTGAATATGGGACAGCTAATTGATGGCGTATGGCACGATAACTGGTATGACACTAAGTCAACCGGCGGACGTTTCAAGCGTTCTGAATCCGCATGGCGTAACTGGGTTACCGTTGATGGCCAGGCTGGCCCAACGGGAGACGCGGGCTTTTGTGCCGAAGCAGATCGCTATCATCTTTACGTTTCCCTCGCCTGCCCCTGGGCGCACCGAACGCTGCTGATGCGCCAGCTAAAAGGGCTGGAAAAGCTGATCTCCGTTTCCGTTGTTCATCCGCTGATGCTGGAGAACGGCTGGACGTTTGATGAGGATTTTGAAGCCGCGACGGGCGACAGCCTTTATCAAAATGAGTATCTGTACCAGCTTTATCTCCATGCCGATAAGGACTATACGGGGCGCGTTACCGTACCGGTTTTATGGGATAAGCAGCAGCAGACTATTGTCAGCAATGAATCGGCCGATATTTTACGAATGTTCAACAGCGCATTTGACGCGGTTGGCGCGCGCGCGGGCGACTACTATCCGGCAGATCTGCGCAGCAAAATCGATGAAGTGAACGGCTGGGTTTACGATACGGTAAACAATGGCGTCTATAAGGCAGGTTTCGCCACGACGCAGGCGGCCTATGATGAAGCGGTCAACGCGCTGTTTCATTCACTGGCAAGGCTGGAACAGATGCTGGGACAGCACCGCTATCTTACCGGTGACCGCCTGACCGAAGCAGATTTACGCCTGTGGACGACGCTGGTGCGCTTCGATCCGGTTTACGTCACGCATTTTAAATGCGACAGGCACCGCATTAGTGATTATCTGAACCTGAGCGGCTTTTTGCGGGAAATTTACCAGCTGCCCGGCATCGCAGAAACGGTCGATTTGGCCCACATCCGCCATCACTACTATTGCAGTCATAAAACCATTAACCCTTACGGCATTATTTCTACCGGTCCGGCTTTTGACTGGAACGAGCCGCACGGGCGCGACGAGCGATTTCGCTAGCGGGGAAGCGGGCGTCTCGCTATTTCATTACCGCGTGACGCTTTGCCAGCAGCTTAGGAACTTCTCTTAAACACCAGGCTTTGGCCTCGCCCATACTGTCGCGACGCCAGGCCATGATAATATCCACTTCTTTGCTGTATTCGGGGCTGACCACGCGCAGTCGCCCCTCGGCTATATCCTTTTCCACCAAAGGATAAGGCATGGACGCCACGCCAAGGCCAGCCAACAGGGCACGGTGCTTGTCTTCTATAGAACTGACGGTCAGCCGCTGCTGCTTGTCCAGTAACTGTACGGTCAGCACTGGCCGCTCGCGGGCCGTATCGGCAACAGCTATACCACGGTATTTAACGCGGGATACTTCGGAAAGCGGTTCCGGTTCCTGATGGATAGGATGATCGGGACTGGCGACGATAACGCTTCTGATGCTGTAAAGCTTGCGGGTATTGATTTCCGAAGATGCCCGAAAATGCATATCCGGCGCAATAACAATATCAGCTCTTCCCTGCTCCAGCCGCTCCCATGCCCCTGCCAGCACTTCGGTTATCAGCGCGATTTGCGTATTGGCTTTTTCAGCAAGCTTATCGATTAATGGAAAAAGATATTCGCAGGGCACCAGCGCTTCGGTAACGATGGTCAAATGCGTTTCCCAACCTCGCGCCAGCGCTTCTGCATCCGTGGTCAGTTTGTCGGCCGCCTCCAGCAGAACGCGGCCCCGCTCCAGCAACATGCGCCCTACGTTGGTAAATTTTGTGCGGTGTCCGGAGCGGTCAAACAGGACGACGTCCAGCTCTTCTTCCAGTTTCTGCATCGTATAGCTGAGCGCAGAAGGCACGCGACCCAGCTCGTCTGCCGCCGCAGCAAAACTGCCGCGTCGATCGATAGCGTCCATCACTCGTAGCGCTTCCAGCGTAAGAGCGCGATCTTTAGCCATAGCGGGTCTCTGTCAGGAATTTTGAATATGGTAAGCAGATTAACTGGCTAACAATCTGCCGTCCAGCGCCTTACTATAGCGACATAAGAAACGGTCGGTGCGGTATGCCGATCGATAAGGGGGAAAGGTATGATTATTAGTCGTAGCGTGCAGCAGTGTGGTAAAGCTGATTACGGCTGGCTGCAAGCGCGTTATACCTTCTCCTTCGGCCACTATTTTGATCCAAAATTACTGGGCTACGCTTCTTTACGCGTGCTCAACCAGGAAGTGCTGACACCAGGGGCTTCCTTTCAACCCAGAACCTATCCTAAGGTTGACGTTCTTAACCTGATTTTGCAGGGTGAGGCGGAGTACCGCGATAGCGACGGTAACGACGTGGTGGCGCAGGCAGGTGAAGCTTTGCTGCTGGCTACGCAGCCGGGCAACAGCTATAGCGAACACAATATCAGCAAAGAGCAGTCGCTGACGCGTATGCAGCTGTGGCTGGACGCCTGCCCGCAGCGAGAAAATGCGGCGATACAACGCCTGTCCATTCCTCAAAATGCTCGCTGCACGCTGCTGGCTTCGCCAGACGGTGCGCAACAAAGCCTGCAGCTGCGTCAGCAGGCGTGGGTTTATCATTTGCAGCTCCAGCCGGGCGAAGCGCACACGCTACCGCTAAACGGCTCGCGAGCCTACCTTCAATCAATTCACGGTAGTTTGCAGGTGACGGCGCCCTCGCACGAAGAACAGGCACTTGCCTGCGGTGACGGCGCGTTTATCCAGGAGGAAAGCAACGTCACGGTTAAAGCTTTGACGCCTGCTCGCGTGCTGGTAATTGATTTATCAGAGTAGGCTGCCTGGCCTCTGTATAACGGACCTGACTGCTCGCCTTATTCTCCGTTCAGGTTAAAAAGATCGATCGGCACTTCTACCCTGTCGCCGATCGACCAGCCTTTTTTACCCAGAATATGCTGCGGCGTGTTATCAGGCACGTTGAAGTAAAAGGTCGTCTTTTCTTCGTCGACTTTCCCTTCATCCAAATCTTCCGCATCCAGATCCATTTCATCCAGCTCTTCTTCGGTCAGGCCTAACCTGACGGCCAGTATCGATCTTTTCATCGGCTATCTCCTGTTGTTTACGCCTTACAGTTAAGCAAAGATTTTTCCTTAGCGCAGTCTGACGCTACATTTTTCTTATAGCAGGAAACATATGGACGCTCGTTAACCCTGGATTGACGGTGATGGGCGTAGCGTGGTCGCAGGTATATAAGGAGTTTCATCAATGAAAAAGCTGTCTGTCGCGTTTTCCCTTCTTTTGCTGTGTGGGTGTGTTGATATGGGACGAGTGGGTATGCATCCTGAGCTGAAATCTTTTTACCTGGACGGCAGCCCGCATGAAGTTGCCGGTTGTCTTTATTCGGCCGCTTCGCATCAGCATCTTTTCCTGGAGCGGGACGATCCGCTGCCCGGCGGTACGCGCAGGTATAAGTTAAAAGATACCGATAATGAGGATGTGGCGTGGGTTGAGATTTCATCTGCGCCCCATAAGCAGTCTCACGTTAACGTTTATCAGGCCAGAGAGGCCGATGTTCGCACAGCCGTTTCCGCGATGGTGGCCCGGTGCCAGTAAATCCGCTGACGGTGAACAAGCATCTTCCCCCTGCGCCAGAAAGCAAAAAACCCGCCGAAGCGGGTTTTACGTAAGTTCATGAGAATAACTTTTTTGCCCGGGATTATTTTGCAATTATTTAGAAAACCAAAGATTCTGGAATATAAATTGTCTAATTGAATAACTGATATGCAAAGTACGAATTTTTTCAAACCTCGGCGATTGAACCACTTTTACTCTACCTTTCTGCTATTTATACGACCCAAAGTGAAAGCCCACTAGTCTTTCCTGCTGAATCAAACAATACTTTTATTGAATATTTATTATCATTAATTTAAATTTTCACGTAGGTCTTCAAGACTTTTGCTTTTCATAAATGTTTTTCAATTCATCAAGCGTTAACCATGGGCGTTTTCTATGCAGCATTCGATGACAATTTGAACAGACAATTGCAAGATCGCAAAGTGTAGTTTCTTCGCTTTTTTCTCGAAGAGAAAGAGGATTTTTGTGATGGCACTCGGCAAAACCACGGCCTAATTTTCCATATATTTTTTCAAAATCCATTAAGCAAATTTCACACTCAAGTTTGCCAGTTTTAGCGAATACCTGGTCTTTTTTTTGCTTAACAATTTTTGGATCCCGTTCTCGGGCTTGATGTAATTTCATAATAGGCTTGCCTTCATATCCCGATGCTTCAAAAGACAATTCTTCATTAGCTGGTTCATCGACATTATAGGTAATATCTGCCAGCAGCTCTATCGAATTAGCTCCGGTAATAGCACCTTGTGTACAGGCTGAGTAACGTACCGCTTCAACGAAAGCTTCATTGAAAAACTCTGTACCAAAAAAGATGTTCTCACCATAATCCTGTATAATTTCAAAGTCGAAGCGGTATGGATAATCATCATCAGGCCATACTTCGGTCGAAGAGCTATAAAAACCCTTTGTAACGTGGCCAATTATGATTTTTTGTACCAACCCCCGGAAATTATGGATTTGTTCTTTCCCTATCCGAGAAAAGCCTGGAGGTGGTGCCCCTTCAGCTTTTAACCAAGATATGGAATAAACAAAGGCAACCAGATCTCCATTTTTTATACTCTGAACCGTTCCCTTCTTTTTTTCCTTTACTCCCCAGACACCCTGATTCATTCCAATTTTGAAATTAACCTTCGAATGAGGTTTATCAGATATGTAAACAGCCCAAAACATGCTCTAGCCCCATGATGTATGATATTTTTATCATATAATTATAAGGCTTATTAATGCACTTAAAATTATTAGCTATAGTGGTAATTTTTCATGCTGTCGACGCTACATGTTAGGCAGGCGCTACTAAGACTGTCAGACCATCTCTTCACAATACCTGCCAATTTTTTCAGCCAGCACCAGTGAAAAGCATCGTGGACAGTCATCTTTCTCCTGTGCCAGAAAGCAAAAAACCCGCCGAAGCGGGTTTTCTACTGAAAATGTTGAAGCTGACCGGTAAGCCGGGTTCTGTCGTGGACAGTCATTCATCTAGGCCAGCAATCGCTCACTGGCTCAAGCAGCCTACCCGGGTTCAGTACGGGCCGTACCTTGTGAACCCCTATTTGGCCTTGCTCCGGGTGGAGTTTACCGTGCCGCGAACTGTTGCCAGCCGCGCGGTGCGCTCTTACCGCACCCTTTCACCCTTACCTGATCCCACAAGTGGGCCATCGGCGGTTTGCTCTCTGTTGCACTGGTCGTGGGCTTGCGCCCCCCAGGCGTTACCTGGCACCCTGCCCTATGGAGCCCGGACTTTCCTCCCCTCTGTCTGTCTCCCCCGAAGGAGGACGGCAACAAAGCGGCGACTGTCTGGTCAGCTTCGGCGCGGATAATAGGGCATTCCGCGCGGTTTGTCACCCCTCTTGCTGCTCCAGCGCATACTTATATAACGCATTTTTCTTTACGCCGTGGATTTCAGCAGTCAGGCCAGCCGCTTTTTTTAACGGCAGCTCTTTCTGTAACAGCGCCAGCGTGCGCAGTGCTTCCGGCGGTAAAGCGTCTTCCTGCGCATGATAGCCTTCTACAATCAGCACCATTTCGCCCTTGCGACGATTTTCATCCTCTTTTACCCAGGCAAGCAGTTCACCAACCGGTGCACCATAAATGGATTCCCATGTTTTGGTAATCTCACGCGCCAGCACAACGTAACGCTCTGTTCCCCAAACTGTCACCATATCCTGTAAACTCTCCAGCAGGCGATGGGTCGACTCATAAAAAATCATGGTGCGGGACTCCTGCTCAAGCGCACGCAGCGTATCGCAGCGGCCTTTGCTTTTAGCAGGCAGAAACCCTTCGTAACAGAATCGATCGGACGGCAAACCCGCGGCGCTTAATGCTGTAATGGCCGCGCAGGCACCGGGCAACGGCACGACGTTAACGCCTGCCTCGCGGCAAAGACGTACCAGATGGTAACCAGGATCGTTGATCAGCGGCGTGCCGGCATCGGAAACCAACGCTATGCTTTGCCCGTCCCGTAGCTTTGCCAGTAGCGTTTCCGCCTTCTGCTGCTCGTTGTGATCGTGTAATGCGAACAGGCGCGCATTGATGGCGAAATGTTGTAGCAACAGCCCGGTATGACGTGTATCTTCCGCTGCGATCAGGTCGACACCTGACAGCACCGCCAGCGCACGCTGGGTGATATCGCCCAGGTTGCCAATCGGTGTAGGAACGATGTAGAGCGTGCTGGCCGAAATCTCTTCGCGTTGTTTCATTGTTTGATCCGAATTGCCGATTTAATATTGAGCATCTTGAAAAAAACATAACTGGATACAGTATGCTTCCTTCGAAAGTCATTCATAACAAAGCAGGACGCTGCGTGCCTCTGCTGCTGGCGGCCCTGATTTTTGCCGGCTGTTCCGGCCAGGGACCGCAAACCTCCTCGGTCGACGTGCAGGGCGCGGCGACGGGCACTTCCGACTCTTATTTGCAGCAAATGCAGCAAAGTTCAAATGATAACAAGGTTGACTGGCAATTACTCGCAATCAGGGCGCTGTTGAAGGAAGGAAAAATTCCTCAGGCCAGCGATCAGCTTGCCAGCCTGCCGCAACAGCTAAGCGACACGCAGCATCAGGAGTCTCTGCTGCTACAGGCACAGCTAAAGGCGATGCAGCAGGATACAGGCGGTGCCGCCCAGCTTTTACAGCAGGTTAATACCGGCTCACTGTCAAAAGATCAGCTGGCTCGCTACTATCAGTTGCAGATAGCTGCGGGTCAGGGCCGTCCCTCTCTCGATCTGCTGCGTGCCTATATTGCTCAGGAACCTTTGCTAACGTCGCCAGCAGATAAGCAAAAGAATATTGATGCTACCTGGCTGGCGCTGACCCAGCTGACGCCAGCGCAAACCGGCAGTTTAGTGATCAACGCGGATGAGAACACGCTGCAGGGCTGGTTAGATCTGCTCAACGTCTATAAAGCCAACGTCAGCGACCCAACTATGCTGAAAGCGGGCATCAGCGACTGGCAAACCCGCTACCCTGAAAATCCTGCGGCCAAAATGCTGCCAACGGCGCTGAGCCAGGTACAAAATTTCCAGCAGTCCTCTACGGGTAAAATTGCGCTGCTGCTGCCGTTAAATGGCCAGGCGCAAATTTTTGCCAAAGCGATTCAGAAAGGCTTTGACGATGCCAGAAATGGTGCGCTGGCGCAGGCAGCCGTGCCGCCGCAGACTGACGGCAGTAATGCGACAGCTGCTGCCGGAGCCAATCCAGCAGCCAGCCCGGCTTCTGCCACCGGTCAAAACGCAGCAGCCAGCCCTTCTTCTGCCACTGGTCAAAACGCGGCAGCCAGCCCGGCTTCTGCCACCGGTCAAAACACAGCAGCCAGCCCTTCTTCTGCCACCGGTCAAAACGCAGCAGTCAGCCCTGCTTCTGCCGCCGGTCAAAACGCGGCGACTAACTCTTCCGCTGCGCAGCCTGCCGGGAACACGACACAGCCTGCCGCTACTGACGGCGCAGCGCAGCCTGCTGCGTCAGGCGGTAACGTAGCGCAAACCGCGCCGCCATCAAGCTCGGCACAGGTTCAGGTTTACGACACCAGCAGCCAGCCGATAGATCAGGTCCTGGCGCAGGCACAGAAAGACGGCGCCACGCTGGTAGTTGGCCCGCTGCTGAAAAGCAACGTCGATCGCTTAGCCTCTTTACCGACACCGTTAAATATCCTGGCGCTTAACGAGCCGGAAGCGGTGCAGAACCATCCGAATCTTTGCTACTTTGCGCTTTCTCCTGAAGACGAAGCACGTGATGCCGCGCATCATATGTGGGATCAGGGCAAGCGTTCGCCGCTTTTAATGGTACCGCGCAGCTCGCTGGGCGATCGCGTCAGCAAGGCATTTGCGGCTGAATGGCAAAAGCTGGGCGGCGGCACCGTACTGCAGCAGCAGTTTGGTTCTCAAAGCGAGCTGAAGCAGGGTATCAATAGCGGCGCAGGCCTGCGTCTGACCGGTACGCCAATCGTTTCCCAGCAGACACAGCAGCCGCAGGGCGTAACCGTGGCTGGCCTGACCATTCCGGCGCCACAGGCACCTGTATCGAGCGGTGACGGCAGTGTTGATTCGCTGTATATCGTGGCTACCCAGGACGAGATGGCATTGATTAAGCCGATGATCTCTATGCGCGTCAGCAGCCGCAGCATGGCGCAGATTTATGCCAGCTCGCGCAGCTACCAGGCCGGAAGCGGCCCAGACTATCGTCTGGAAATGGAAGGCGTGCAGTTCAGCGACATTCCACTGCTGTCGGGCAGTAATCCGGCGCTGATGCAGCAGGCAGCAAAAAGCTTTAACAATGATTATTCTCAGGTTCGCCTGTATGCGATGGGCGTGGATGCCTGGACGCTGGCCAACCATTTTAACGAGGTACGCCAGCTACCGGGCTTCCAGCTGAAGGGAGAAACCGGTAGCCTGAGCGCCACTCAGGACTGCGTCATCAACAGGAAGTTGGTATGGAGCCAGTATCGTCAGGGACAAATCGTTCCGGCATCCTGAATCGTCAGCAAACGGGGGCGGGCTATGAACAACAGGCCCGCCGCCTGCTGGAAAAAGCAGGATTAATTTTTGTCGCGGCTAACGTTCGCTTTCGCGCCGGTGAAATTGACCTGATTATGCGCGATGGTGCAACGTGGGTTTTCGTGGAAGTGCGCTACCGCCGTAACGATCTGTTTGGCGGTGCCGCAGCCAGCGTAACCCGCAGCAAGCAACGGAAGCTACTGAAAGCCGCAGCCTTATGGCTAAACGGACGCCAGAGCAGCCTTGAGTGCGCCAGCTGCCGTTTTGACGTGGTAGCGGTAACCGGCGTACGGATTAACTGGCTGCCCAATGCCTTTACGGCGGAGTAACTCTTCGCCACTATTTGCCAGGTGAAAAACGTGCTGGAAAGAATAAAAGTTTGTTTTACCGAAAGTATTCAGACGCAGATCGCGGCGGCAGAAGCACTGCCGGACGCCATTTCACGCGCGGCGATGAGCATCGTGCAATCGTTGTTAAACGGCAATAAAGTGCTGAGCTGTGGCAACGGCACGTCGAGCGCCAACGCCCAGCATTTTGCAGCCAACATGATCAACCGCTTTGAAAGCGAACGCCCCAGCCTGCCTGCGGTAGCGCTGAGCGCGGACAACGTGCTGTTGACGGCTATCGGTAACGATCGCCTGCACGACGAAATTTACGCCAAGCAGGTGCGGGCGCTGGGCCACGCTGGCGACATTCTGCTGGCCATTTCAACACGCGGCAACAGCCGCGATATTGTGAAGGCCGTTGAAGCAGCGGTGACGCGCGATATGACGATTATTGCGTTAACCGGTTATGACGGCGGCGAGCTCGCCGGTTTACTGGGTCCACAGGACGTGGAAATTCGTATTCCTTCGCACCGGAGCGCGAGGATTCAGGAAATGCATATGTTAACCGTAAATTGCCTGTGCGATTTAATCGATAACACCTTGTTTCCCCACCAGGACGTTTAAAGGAGTTTACATGAAGCTATTATCTGCAACCGCTGTAATGCTGGCAGCGCTGCTGCTACAGGGCTGCGTCGCTGCGGTCATCGGCAGCGCCGCCGTAGCAACCAAAACGGCAACCGATCCCCGTACCGTGGGAACGCAGGTTGATGACGGCACGCTGGAACTGCGCGTCAGCAATGCGCTGGCGAAAGATGACCAGATTAAAAAAGAAGCCCACATCGTGGCTACGGCCTATCAGGGCAAAGTTCTGTTAACCGGCGAGGCACCGAGCGCGGATGTTGCCAGCAGGGCTAAACAAATTGCCGTAGGCGTTGATGGCGCAACCGAGGTTTATAACGAAATTCGTACGGGCGCAAAAGCCAGTTTCGGTACGGCCTCTTCCGATACCTGGATCACCACCAAGGTTCGCTCAAACCTGCTGTCGAGCGACCAGGTTAAGTCCTCTAACGTAAAAGTAACGACCGAAAACGGCGAGGTCTTTTTGCTGGGTCTGGTGACAAGCGCAGAAGCCAAAGCGGCGGCCGACATTGCCAGCCGGGTCAGCGGCGTGAAGCATGTCACCACCGCGTTTACCATTCTGCAATAGCCGTTTTTTAAAACGCCACCCAGACTGTAAATCCGTATCAGGTACTGATACGGATTTATTTTATTGTTGTTTGAATCAGCTTAATTAATAATTCTTTGTCTCAACATCACGTTTCTTTTCTTCAATAAGGTGTTGTTATCAATAATGGCCTGAATCAATGATTCGCCCGGAAAGTCAGCCATAACAATGCCAATTGTCCTTTCACTTGTAGCCGCGTTTATCATTCCGATGATAGCCGCCGCCCCCGTTTCCGGTTTGTTAAGACGCTTTATATAATCCCGGGAAAGAATATTTGTGCCTTCAAAAGCTATTGAACAGATACCGATGAAACAGCTAACCCTGGGGAAATCAGGATAGGAATTTTTCCATCCCGGCGTAGTTAATCCCGTAAGTAATCGTGGTGCAGAAGTCTCGCTGGAAGAGTGCCCACTTGCTACAAAGTAGGGGAACGTCCCTCCCGAGCCTGAAAGATAATTAATGAAAAACGTGCCAAAGTAGCCTTTTACAGCTTTATCAAAATGCGCTTTGATTTCCAGCCATTTATTATGGAGATCCCAGTTGGTGCCGAGATAATAATCATCCTGCGCTCTGAAATAGCCATAATTTATTCCACCCAGATAATAGTTATCGCTTAATAAAATAAACTTTCCTCTGGCTGACCCAAGCTTAATATTTTCATTTGATGTCTCCAGGTAATGGGCAGATTTATTCAGATATTCTTTCAGCGTATATCTTATATCGCGAGTATTATTGCTGTCCTGCTTATGCTCTTCAGCGATTCTCACCAACACGGTTTCCGTAGGGTTTTCCTGTAAAAACTCATCAATTTGATTAATAACTTCGCCAAACATCAGATGGAGATAGACAGGGCCATGATGGACGGCAAGTTTATTACCAGTATGTCTGACTCTGATATCCAGGACCCTGATACCATATTCAAGCTGTTGTTTAATTGTTAATACCTGAGTGCGAACAATTGGCCGCCCGGACATTTTGTAGGTTCCGCTGTCGTGCGTTCCGGGTAAAGCCATTTCACTTAGCCAGGTTTCATCGCTGATTGAAGCCATCCAGTTCTTTTTATAAGTAAAAGCATTATCAGCACGATGAAAGTACGCATCGTCATAGTGAGAAAACGCAGGGAACGAAAGAAAAGCGAGCAGAAAAACCACCCTGACCTTTAAATAAATCATGTTATTCCTTTAAGATTTACTAAACCAATTGCCGGGCTACACCGAGGATCCTCCGGCTATTTTCAGAATGGGGTAAGCTAGCAATGAAGAATTCATTTAGAAAGGAAAGAGTCCGCAATTAAGGATTAAATAGGCAGAAACTATTTCAAATACGATCTTAAGGAAATAATTATTCTCTGATGGCAAAAACTTACATCCGGCTTAAACACTCTGCCGCCACCTGTTTAAAACTGGCAAAATCTTGACTGTCGCGCAGGCGCGGCATTGCTCTTTCCCGCAAAAAGGTGACGAACAGATCGTAAATCGCCATCGCTTCTTCATATTCGCTTTTACTGATAGCCAGCAGGAAGATCACCGAGGCCGTCTCATCTCCCCATGAAATACCCTGCGGTGCCAGCACGGTATAGACAACGCTTTTTTTTGCCAGCAGGCCCAGCGAGTGAGGCAGCGCGATGCCTTCACCCAGCATCGTGCTGACAATGGCTTCACGCTCTACGACCGAAGCATGAAACTCTTGATCTACGGCACCTTCTTTTTCCAGCTTATCGCACAGCGTTCTGAACAGCTCCGCCTGGGTCATTGGACGATCGATGATTAAGAAGTGATTGGCATCAAAAAATTTTTCCAGCATATAAGGCCGGGTGCGATCGACCAGCACCAGTTTCCCGATCTGCTCCAGCTGGTATTCGGTCGGAAACGGCGACATAACCACGACAGGTTTATTTTTTTCACCAAGCCTGGCTGTAGAAACCACAAAATCTTCTTCTATATTTTCTTGCTGCTCATATTCGCGTAGCGACAGGATGCTGGTGACCACAATTTGTGGGTACTTGCGCATCAGCATGGCCTGAATCATCCGCGCGGTTGAATTTCCGCTATCGCATACCAGCAGGATCTGCGGGTGACGCTGATAGCCGACGTTATAATGTCGCTCCAGGCCGACACCAATATGCAGGACCAGAAAACCAATCTCGTTTTCGCTGATGGCATAAGGCGTATATTTCCCCCAGCTGGAAACGGCAGCCAGCGTGACGTCCCATGCCATCGGATAGTGCTGTTTGATATTAGCCAGCAGTGGATTAGGGATATTAATCTGGTAGCGCACGCGAGTAATCATGGTTTTAATATGCGTTAACAGATCGGCGCGCAGCTGATTATCGTCCAGCAGATTAAAGTTATAATGCGTGTTGATGTAACTGAGGATGTAATTGACCAGCGACTCGCCGTCATCCGGACTGATAGCATCTGGCGAAATCTCTTCAATACGCCGCGCCGCAATATTAATGCGCAGGTAAGCTTCCTCAGAGGGTGATATCGCTTTTCCGGCAAGCGGCCGCAGCAGCGTAATCAAATGGCGAGCCGCATCGCGCACTTCCGTATCCACATCATCAGCGCTGAAATCGGAAAGCGGATAACCTTCGCTGATACGTCGAATGGCTACCGCGCAGTAAAGGCGCAGATAGAATTCGCCGTCGTCCGTCACTCTGATATTAAAATGGCTAAGGCAGTGGTTCAGCAGCGGCTGTAGCGTGACCAGTATGCCGCTGTTTAACGCTTCCTGGTTGAGCAGCGGATCGTCGACGTCCTGCTGGGCAATTTCATAGAGCAAATCAGTCAGGCAGGTTCGTATTGCCATTTCGCTGCCGAACAACTTCATGCCATAGCGCGGCCGGGTTTCAATCACCAGCTGATAGCGTGCCAGATGTTCTCTTACCTCAGCCATATCGCTCTGGAGCGTGGCGCGGCTGACGAACCACTCATCGGCCAGATCCTCCAGCTTGAGCGAAAAAGCTGAGGTGAGAAAACGAGTCAGAAGATAGCGTACCCGAGCGGTAGAACTTCGCGGAATACGTAAGGGAGATGGCGACTGATGCTGTAACCTGCCGTAGCGCTTCGCATCTTCTATTTTAAGCTGATAGCCTTCGCCGCGATTTAATACAAAACGGACGCCGTGATCGGCCAGCAGTTCATTCAGCGTGGTGATATCTGTACGTACGGTGCGCGTTGAAACCGCAAAGCGTCGCGCCAGTTCATCCTGAGGCAGCGTTTCGTTTTGCAGCGTGGCAAACAGCCGGGCAAGGCGTTGGTTGGGAAATCTCACCGTTTCTCCTGTCGTTAGCGTTTTTTTATATAGCCCGGCCGACGCGGGCCTGTAAAAAGGCAAAACGGGCCGACACGATCCGGCCCGCGCTTGTCCGTTTATCCAGCCAGTTTTTTAGTTATCTTCAGCAGCGTGCTGACATCTTCTGGTCGAGTATTACCCGTATCTTTATCAATAATCGAGCTGTAAATATGCGGAATGATCTTGCTGACGCCTGCCTCCAGCGCAATTTGCAGGATGGTCTCGTAATTTTCTAAATCGATACCGCCTGTCGGCTCCAGCCAGAAATCCTGTTCTGCACAGGCTTGCGCTACCGCTCTATATTCGGCTACCGCTTTCAGGCCGCCCATTGGAAAATATTTTACCGAGCTGCCGCCCATATCCTTCAGCAGCGCTATCGCCGTGGCTATCGGCACAATACCGTCCGCCGCCGCCGAGCTGAGCGGGCCGGTAGAAATTTTCACCATACCCGGCGTGCCCGTTGGGGAAATAAGGCCGTTAACCACCGTCTGGCTCTGGCCCAGCAGCGCGCGGCTGGTCGCTACGCCGGTAAAAACCTGGTTAACGTGCTGCGGCTGAATCTCTGCAGAAATGGCGCTGACCATCGCCGACTGGTTGGGATCGCCTGCGCCCAGCCCAACGGAAAGCGCGTTATCGATTAGCGCAGCATATTCGCGCATATCGGCCACCGCACTCGCCACGCTGTCGTAATTTTTTGACAGTACACCGACCAGCACATGCCCTTCTGCCGCCTGCCAGATTTCCCGTGCATTCTCTTTGCTACCGGCAAGGACGTTCAAACATACGCGGTCGCGATAAAAATCGGGCGTCAGCTTCATTTTTTCTCTCCTGATAACAAAGCTTTAATATTCAAATAAATGGTCTGGAGCTGTTCCGGCGTTACGCTGCGGACATCCGCTTCCACAATGCCTTCATTCGCTTTATAGCCACGGAAATAGATTGCCACCTCGCCGGTTTTCAACGCCTGCACAATTGCGCCGGCGGTTAATCCAGTCACCGCTTCATCAAAATGAATCTCCGCACGGGCAATATCGCGGCCTGCGGCATCCCATACTACCCGGGCACTGACGCCGTTAAGCGTATTGAGGCTATCGATAAATGGCGACATGTTTTCTACCATCTGCGCGCCGGAAACTTTGTTCTGCTGCAAATAGTTTTCTATCGCCTGCGTCAGCCCCAGAATGCCTTCTTTGCCGACTTTCATCGCCCGTCCAATGCCCAACGACTGGCGTTTTACCCACTCTACGTATTGCTTACGACCGATTACCAGCCCGCTGGTTGGCCCCTCAATGGCTTTCGCGCCGCTATAAATCACTAAATCCGCGCCGGAACGGTAATAGCACTGCAGATCTTCTTCAGCGGCGGCATCTACAATCAGCGGTAATCTGTGCTGGCGTGCCACGGCTACAGCCTGTTCGACGCTCAAATGGCTTTTCTGTACACAGTGGTGCGACTTGATATAGAGGATGGCGGCGGTCTGCGGCGTAACGGCAGCGGAAAGCTGCTCTGCCGAGCACTCGTTGGCATAGCCTGCCTCTACCAGGCGACCGCCGCCTAAGGCGACCATGGTGCCTACCGGCGCGCCATAATTTACGTTATGGCCTTTTGGCACCACGATGTCATGCGGCACATTGAGCGGCGCGGCGTGCAGGTTTTCCAGCAGCCAGTCGTTATCTTTTACTATCACTGCCGCTATGGATTGTGCTATCCCGGCAGAAGCGCAGGAAACTACCACCGCATCTTCCGCGCCAAGCAAGCCTGCAATATAAGCGCCGGTTTTGTTGACCAGGTCCTTTATTTCGAAGTAGTGCTCAAGACCATATTTTACCGTCTCAACCACGCTGGCCGCCGGGGTCGAGACGCCCAGAATAGTCATGCGTCCCGAGGCGTTAATGACCCGTTTTAAACCGTATTTCTCATAAATCGAAGACATGTTGCTTTTTCCCTTCTTCGGTAACAAACCAGCGACCGGCCACCACGGCGGCCAGCGGCAACAGCTGCTTCTCTCCCGACGCCGTAACGCCTTCGGAATCAATAAATGAACAGCTCTGATGTTGCAGGTCAAAAATCGTGAAGTCGGCGTCAAATCCCACCGCCAGCCGTCCTTTCTGCGCCAGCCGCAGTCCTTGCGCCGCGTTAACGGTTACGCAATCTATAATCTGCGGCAGCGTCATGCCCACGCTAAAAAATTTGGACATCACGTGCGCCAGCGAGCGTACCGGGCCGTTCAGACGGTTGCGGCAGTAGATATCAGAGCTGATGGTATGTGGCAGGATCCCCTGCGCAATGGCGGCTCGGGCAACTTCAAAGCTGAAGCTGGCCGTACCGTGGCCTACATCCAGCCGTACGTCACGCTGCAAAGCCCGATGGACAGAGGCGCGCAGCTCACCAGCGGGCGTCAGAATGCGGTTTGGCTTGCCGTTGTAGCAGTGGGTAATGATGTCGCCGCTGGTCAGCAAGTCGGCTATCTCGTCCAGATCGGGCGGGTTATTGCCAATATGCACCATCAGCGGCAGCCCGCCGTTTTCCTGCTGAATAGTTTTGGCCAGCGCCAGCGGCCGTATGCCGTTCGCGCCGACCACGCTGCTGCTGATGCGGGCCTTAATGCCGATAATAAAACCAGGCAGTCGCTGTACGGCATCGCGTATCCCAACGCGGTCGATCTGCGTCATATCCGCCAGCTCGTTCTGCGTAACAATGCCGGTACGGGCGATATTCAGCAGCGCGTAAACCCGGGTGCTGGCGCTGCGGGTCAGCTGGTAAAAATCGTCGATGTCGTCAGCGCCGGTGCTGCCTGCATCGACTACGGTGGTCACGCCGGTTGCCACACCAATGCAATCCGCCTCATCATGATAAATGGGCGATTTGGGATAGCAGTGAACGTGAGAATCTATCCAGCCTGCGCTCAGGTAAAAGCGCCCCGCCAGATCGTACTCATGCGCGGCCTGCTCTTTTATCTCACCAAGTGCGGCGATCTTGCCGTTCGCAACGGCAACATCGTTCAGGCTACCGTCGATAAAGCGCGCGCGACGGATAATCAGGTCAAACATAATTTGTTCCTCTGTCAGCGGAAGCTCCCGCCTTAACGGGCAGCTAGATCGCTACAGGGAAAAACGCGCCAAGCAGCATTGCGCCCAGGATGGCACCGCCGGTAATCGGCTTGTTCCAGAGATAAAACAGCAGCGCGCCAAGCAGCGATCCCAGACCAATCGGAATGGAAGCAGCCATGGCGGAAAGGATAATCAGCGGCCCCAGAAAACGTCCGGAGGCGTTACCCGCGCCCATCATCACATCAGCGCCGTAGGTGGAGTCGCTATTGCTGATGGTAAATTTGCGAGCCAGCACGATGACATAGCCAATAGCCACGCCAAGGATCAGGCCGCTCAGCAGCGAGGCGGCAAAATTAGCCACCGGAAAAACAATGCCCGCGCCCAGCAGCAAGGCAGGAACGCCAAGCCCTACGCCGGTCTGAATAGCGCCGCCGATATCCAGAATGCCGACCAGCGAACCTTCAATAATGCGCGCAAACAAAAAGCTGGCGCCAAAGGCCGCTACGGCACCATACACGCCGGTTTCCATGCCCGACCGCAGCATTGAGACGAAGGCGACCTCGTTAAACGCGCCAAGGCCATAGACGTAATACATATGCGTACCGGCAAAGACCCCGGCGGAGAGTAGCCCAACAAAAATCGGGAAAGACCAGTCGGCATACCAGAAACCGCTTTTTGACTCTTCCATTCTCTTTTCTCCTTATTTGCCGCTCAGGGTTTGGTGAATAATCGACAGCCAGTCCGGCACGCCAAGGCGGAAAGATTCCAGCATTTTCATGTCGAAGCCGCGGAAAAAGCCGCTCAGGACAAACAGCAGCACGATAGCAACCATCATTACTTTGGTAATGCGGTTCCAGCCGCTCTCCTCTACGCCTTTGCCAATCAGAATACCCAGCACCAGGCCCGGCACCGCGTTGCCCATGATCAGTTGGGCAAGGCCGCCAAAAATGGTTGCCCAGAAACCCGACTTTTTACCGGCCTCTATAGCCGCCAGCCAGAAAATGACCGGCATCACGGTATTCACCAGCAGATTTGCCGCAGGTACCAGTACCTTGACCGCGGTAACCTGCAGCGCCGCCGGGACAGCAGAAGCGGTAGAGTTAAGGAAGGCAACGACCACCATGCCGATCAGGCCGCAGGCTATCGCCATTTTTTTGGGATTGTGCAGCGTTTCCGCCAGGTCGCGGTTTTTGATCATCAGCGCCGCTGCGCCCCAGTGAGGAATAATGCGGTGGTCAACATCCTGAGTGAAGGAACCCGCCGCCACCGACGATGCCCAGGCGTTGAAAAAGAAACCCAGACCAAAAGAGAAGTGAGAGGCGGGATCGCCTTCACAGGAATTTAGTTCACCCAGCGTACGAAACGCTCCCATACCCTGCGTTGTCGGCGCGTGGAACATTCGTGCGGCACCTGCGCCAACACCCACGCCGACGAGGCCGCCGATAATAAGAGATTTAAAAAGAATAATTAAAAACATCACACTGTCCTTCCAGGCTGTACTAACGTTTTTAGATTACTGGCTCGTGATGAAATCGACTTTGCTGACGTCAATCGCGCTCACGCTGACGGTAATTTCCAGTTCGACGCTGTAACTCCGCCGTTCCCTTGCCAGAAAGAAAAAGAGAAACCGCTCTTTTCTGACGCTTTCCCGCGCCAGCACCACCCTGACGTCCTGCGGTTCAATACGCAGCAGGACTTTACCGCTCGACTTTAAGAGCGTGCTCTGTACCCGGCTTAGCGCATCGGCAAACGCTTTTTCCTTGCTGTCGCCTTTGCCGCTGACGTTTACCGTTGAGGTAAATTGCTCCTTCATGGGTCAGGCGCCGTACTTCTTGTTCCAGGCTTCGACCAGACGCTCGCCCAGCTCTTCTTTATCCATAAAGCCGAATCCCAGCACCGTCGCGCCTTCGTTGATAGCGGTGACGCCTTCTTCAACCGAGCGCATGCCGTACTTCGCTTTATAGCCATGCTTTGTCTGGGCGGTAATAGCGCCTGCGCCGCCGCTGCCGCAAAAAGAGATACCGAAGGTGGCGTTTTCCGCTTTCATCGCATCTCCCAGCTTCATATCCGCCGCTACGCCAGGCACCACCACGGCTTTGCCGCCCGCCTTTTCCACGCCAGCCGCAACCTTCTGCCCTTTACCTAAACGATCGCCGATAACCACTACAACCTGTGACATATTCCATTTCTCCAGTGAGGATTAATTTTCTTTTGCTACTTCAAAATGAACGGAGAGCAGCCAGGCTTCTTCTTTTGGTAAGTTGCCAAAGAGATCGACCACCTGCTGCGCCAGTGACATAGAGTCTGGCGAGATATCTTCAAACAGGTCCGCCTCCACTTCCGGCAGCGGTTCTCCGGTCAGCGAACGTAGCGCCATCGCCCGCACGTGCGACACCAGCATTTGCTGCTGTACGGCGTTGGGATAAATTTTTCTGACGGCAAAAAGCTCCGTGATTTGCGCCATTACTTTATCCGCCAGTGCCTGAATGGCCTGTTTCTCGTCGGCTGTTTTCTCTGCCACTGCTCCATCTTTCACGCAACGCCCCTTTATTTTCCATTTCATCCCAGACCAGGCGCCTGGGTTAATTACGAGAAAATAAAGTAGTCTCCTCAGGAAGTTGTGTGTAGGCCGTATTTTTCCGTTTCAAAGTGGAAATAATGACAGCGGCAGCGTAACCGTTCACAGAATGGGAGTTTGTCAGGTAAGAATGTTGAAAATGGAAGATAAATCACAGAACACCAGTAAAAAATGCTGACGAATGATTTCGTAGCGGGTTGAGCGGCTCTCTTTATTGCTGGCTATTCGCCAGAGCATAGGAATAGCTTATGAATACTTCCAAAAATAGAGAAAAGCAATAGCCACCCCCAAAAGTCATAAAACATTCGCATTAATGAAATATATATTAACAGACAAATATAATTTTATTTTTAAATTTATAACATACCTTGCCTTCAATAATTCAGGCTAAAATTTCAGGCCGTGGGGAATTTATCTTTGCATGTGATGTAAGGCGAGAAGTTTCACATTAGCGTATCAAACTACTATCGCCATTTTCTTTACCAGAGTCCGCCCCAACCCATCAAATAATACTTAACATTTCATTGCAATAAGAAAAACGCCAGGGTAGCGATCATTTTAGGTAGCACCCAACCATTTAAATAAAACAAATGAAAACAAATATTTAAGAAGACACCCTCTACGTACCCTCCCATGAACCTTTCATTAGAAACACATTGAAACATAATTAAAGCTTATGTATATCTTGAGTTTGTTAACAAGATGTTTAAGATATGTGCCGCTTAATATACTGTATGGATGAGAAATTTTTAATGAGCGAAAGAGTAAAAGATATTTTTGTAAAGGGTAATGAATACATAGCGGCGGAAAATAGCGGCCAGTATCAGGATATTTTCCGAAAAGAATATGACAGGCTAAAGCCTGATACTTACGCAAAGGGAGAAATAAGAAAACGCGCTTATCAGCGGTATACTTACAGCGTTGAAAAAGGCCTTTCCCCTGCCGATAGCTCTGACTATTTTCAAACATACGATTCAAATAACGTTGATGGCGGAGTAGATAGAAAGTTTGGACCAATGCCTGAGAACTTGCTTTCAAACGACCTTTTCAACGATATTCTGGCGAAAGACGTTAACTATATTGTTACCAGTTTCCCTCACCTCCGCAAAATGAATATCGGCGTCCATCCAATACGCTATTGTGCAAAATTTAATGCGCCATCCTATAGCTCTCCTCTGTGGCTACATAAAGATGATGAAGAGTTAGTTTTTTTGCATTTCCTGTCTAAATCAGATAACGCCGTTGGCGGCGATTCCATCATTTCGGAAAACGGAAAATCTATTGAAGGCGTTCTAAACTTATCAAACTTTATGGATACGCTGATTTTGACAAGGGATTTTTTGCATGCGGTAACGCCGTTGGGCTGTAAAAATGAGGATGAATTAAGCTACAGAGATATCCTGCTTGTCACCCTGGAAAGTAAGGTTCAGGAGAAATGAGTCATTATTTAATTTTTGGGGGAGCCAGCGGGATTGGAGCAGAAGTAGCGTCAAAATTACTTGATGAAAACCATCAGCTGACGATCTTTGACATCAAAAAACCCGATGCCAAACATGCTGGAAACGACTACTTTTTTGTTGACCTGTCAAAACCGGAAGAGGTGGAAAAAACATTAAAAGCGTTGCCGGATGACTTAGCACTGGATGGCATTATTTACAGTGCCGGAATCAGAGAAATTTGTTCACTTTCCGACCTTACCTACAAAGAATGGAAAAAGGTGTTTAGCGTTAACGTAGACTCCTTTTTCATCGCTGTGCAGTCGTTACAAGGCAGGTTAAAGTCTGGCGCTTCCGTCGTAAATATCTCATCGGTTTCAGGTGTTTTAGGCGAGCCTGACAGAAGCGCCTACGTTTCCAGCAAGCACGCCCTTATCGGCCTGACAAAATGCCTGGCCGTTGAACTGGCGCATAAAAACATCAGGGTAAATTCGGTAGCGCCGGGCGTAATCAGAACATCGTTGACTGAGCAATATTACAATGATGATGCGTTAATGCGGAAGATAAATAACAATCATATTTTAAAAAGAACCGGCACAGTAGCAGAGGTAGCCGAAGCCGTTCTTTTTTTACTGTCGTCAAAATCCTCTTTTACCACCGGAAGCACTCTGTTTGTCGATGGCGGCTGGTCTGCATTTAAGGATATCTAATGGATACAAAATTTATACTTAGTGCCCTTTTGGTTAATTTACCTTTGGCTCTCTCTCCGGGTCCAACCAATATATTGTGTTTAAGCCTTGCATCATCAGCCGGTTTTAAGAAGACATTAAAGTTTATCGGAGGCCTACAGGTTCTTCCGTTCATTTATTCTTTAATTGTGGCGTTTGGCGCAGAGGAAATATTAAGCAGATTTACGATGCTTTCGCTCGTAGCTAAAGTCCTGGGCAGCGGCTACATGCTCTATATTGCTTACCTGATGCTGACTTCTAAATCTGACGTTAATAAAAAGAAAGAGGTTCGCGGCGGCTTCTTTCATGGTGTTTTAGCCCAGGCGCTTAATCCTAAAAACATCACTATTATCATCACGATTTTTTCTTTGTTTTCACAGCAGGCTACCAACCACGTCTACGGAATTGCCTTAGCCGTCATCATTACGCTCTGTAACTTGCTGTCTCATCTGGTCTGGAGTTATTCAGCGGATGTCATTCTCAAAAACAAAGAGAGCGCGTTCAGTAAAAATCAGGATAAGATCTTTGGCCTGCTGCTGTTAGTCGCCGTAGCTTTTTTATGGATTTAATTTCAGCGGCGTGAAGCCCGCAATGAAGACTTAAACAGATTTAGAGAAAAGCTTTGATAAGATCGCGCTGTAAAAAAGAAGAGGCCCGGGCGGCCTCTTCTTTATTGCGTTACTGACCGGCGATTTTCATTTCCGGGATCAGAACGGAACCACACTGAATATTACTGCAGGTTTCGATATCGCTGCCGATGGTGACCATGTTGCGCCACATATCTTTCAGGTTGCCTGCGATAGTAATTTCACTGACCGGATACTGGATCACGCCGTTTTCAACCCAGAAACCCGCCGCGCCGCGTGAATAGTCACCGGTGATGCCGCTGACGCCCTGCCCCATCAGTTCAGTCACCACCAGGCCCGTGCCCATCTTTTTCAGCAGCTGCTCAAAGCTGTCGCCCTGGCCGTTAATACGCCAGTTATGGATGCCGCCCGCGTGGCCGGTGCTTTTCAAGCCCAGCTTGCGCGCTGAGTAGCTGGTCAGCAGCCAGGTTTGCAGCACGCCGTCCTTAATGATGTCGCGTTTCTCGGTCCGTACGCCTTCACTGTCAAACGGCGTCGACGCCAGCCCTTTAAGCAGATGCGGCTGTTCCTGAATCGTCAGCCATTCAGGCAGGATCTGCTGGCCCATCGCATCAAGCAGGAAGGTAGATTTACGGTAAACGCTGCCGCCGCTGATGGCACCGACCAGATGGCCAAACAGTCCGGTCGCCACTTCAGCAGCGAAAATAACCGGTGCCTTCATCGTGGAAAGCTTGCGTGGCGAAAGGCGCGACAGCGTGCGGCGTGCACACTCTTCACCTACCCATTCCGGCGACTTTAAATCTTCCATCGCGCGGCCAATGGTGTAGGCATAGTCGCGCTCCATGTCGCCGCCGGCTTCGGCAATCACGCTGGCCGAAACAGAGTGGCGGCTGGAAGAGTAGCCCTGGATCATACCGTGGCTGTTGCCAAATACCTTCATGCCGATATGGCTGTTAAAGCTGCCGCCTTCGGTATTGGTAATGCGCTCGTCGGCTGCCAGCGCGGCCTGTTCGGCGCGGGCCGCTATTTCAATCGCTTTATCCGGATCGAGATCGGAAGGATGGAAAAGATCCAGATCCGGTGCGTCAAACGCCAGCAGCTCACGATCCGCTACGCCAGCGAAAGGATCGGCTGAGGTATAGCGAGCAATGTCGACAGCGGCCTGCACGGTGCGCGCAATCGCATCCGGACTGAGATCGGTGGACGAGGCGCTACCTTTACGGTTCTGATGATAAACGGTGATGCCCAGCGCGCCATCGCTGTTAAATTCAACGTTCTCTACCTCGCCGTAGCGGGTGCTTACGCTGATACCTGTGGTTCTGGTCACGGCAACTTCCGCCCCATCGGTGCTGGCTTTGGCCAGTTCGAGTGCTGTCGCTACCGCCTGTTCGAGGGTTTTACGCTGTTCTGCAACTTGGGAGAGTAATTTCATTGACCTACCATATAATTAACAGAGGGTTTTTCTGGGTGTAAATCACCAGATTTCCGGACTCTTCAGGGGTTGAGGTTTACCTGAGTCTAACAGACTCAGAGAACAATTTCGCAGTAGCCTGAGTTTCCTGATAGCATTAGCCTCTTTTTTAGGGAGCCTCCCATGACCAAGCAGCCTGACGACTGGCTCGATGAAGTACCAGATAGCAACGAAGAAGATGACGATGAGATTATCTGGGTCAGTAAAAGTGAAATCAAACGTGACGCCGAGGAGCTAAAGCGCCTGGGTGCCGAGCTGGTGGATCTGAGCAGCAATTCGCTGGATAAAATCCCGCTGGACGAGGATCTTCGTGCCGCCATTGAGCTGGCGCAGAAAATTAAAAAGGAAGGACGCCGCCGTCAGCTGCAGCTGATTGGTAAAATGCTGCGTTCGCGTGATGAAGACCCGATCCGCCAGGCGCTGGACAAGCTGAAGAACCGTCACAACCAGCAGGTTGCGCTGTTCCACAAGCTGGAAATGCTGCGCGATCGTCTGATTGCCGAAGGCGATGACGCGATGGCCGACGTGCTACAGCTTTATCCGGATGCCGACCGCCAGCAGCTGCGTTCGATGATCCGCAATGCGCAAAAAGAAAAAGCGGCCAATAAGCCGCCGAAATCTGCCCGCCAGATTTTCCAGTATCTGCGCGAACTGGCCGAAGCCTCCTGACAACGCTGCGGGTTGATATGCCCGCAGCGCCCCGCAGAGTTACTTAGCCAGCCTGTCCAACAGTTTCTGGTGAATGCCGCCAAAGCCGCCGTTGCTCATTACCAGAATGTAGTCGCCCGGCTGCGCGGTTTTCGCAATCATCTCTACCAGCGTATCCACATCTGCGCTCCAGTGTGCTGGCTGCACGCAGGCTTCCGCAACTTCCGCTACCTGCCAGGGAATATGGTGCGGCTGTAGCAAAAAGACTTCGTCCGCTCTTCCCAGCGCCGGGGCCAGATCGTCCTTGCTCACGCCCATTTTCATGGTGTTGGAACGCGGCTCCAGTACCGCCAGGATACGCGCTCTGCCCCCCACTTTGCTGCGCAGCGCCGTCATGGTTGCCAGAATAGCGGTAGGATGATGGGCGAAATCGTCGTAAACCTTGATGCCGTTGGCCTCGCCACGCAGTTCCAGACGACGACGCGCGTTAATAAAGTCATCCAGCGCTCGTCCTGCATCTTCTGGCCTGACGCCAACATGGCGCGCGGCGGCGATAGCCATCATGCCGTTATGCATGTTGTGTTCGCCCACCAGCGACCAGTTCACTTCCGCTACGCGCTCGCCGTCCAGCCAGACTTCCCAGTGCGATGCGTCCGGCGTGAGCTTTTTCGCCTGCCAGCGTCCGGCTTCCCCGGTACTTTCCTGCTCGCTCCAGCAGCCCATCGCGATAACCTGTTTCAGATTGCTGTCATGTTCCGGCAGGATAATGCGGCCCTGGCCCGGTACGATACGTACCAGATGGTGGAACTGACGCTGAATGGCGCGCAGATCGTCAAAAATATCCGCGTGATCGAATTCCAGGTTATTGAGGATCAGCGTACGCGGGCAGTAGTGCACAAATTTGGAACGTTTATCGAAGAAGGCGCAGTCATATTCGTCCGCTTCAATTACGAAGAATGGGCTTTTTCCTAAAGTTGCCGATACGTCGAAGTTCCCCGGCACGCCGCCGATAACAAAGCCCGGTTCCAGCCCGCAGGCCTGCAGGATCCATGCTGTCATGCCTGCCGTCGTGGTTTTTCCGTGCGTTCCGGCAACCGCAATTACCCAGCGGTCACGCAGCACAAAATCGTGCAGCCACTGCGGCCCGGAAAGGTAAGGAATATTACGTTCCAGCACCGCTTCGACACAGGCGTTACCGCGGGTCATCGCGTTGCCGATAATCACTAAATCGGGCGCCGGATCGAGCTGGGATGCATCGTATCCCTGAATTAAATCAATACCTTGCTTTTCTAAAAGCGTGCTCATCGGCGGATAAACGTTGGCATCAGAACCGGTCACTTCATGGCCCAGCGATCGGGCCAGCATTGCCAGACCGCCCATGAAAGTGCCGCAGATACCGAGGATGTGAATACGCATAAAAGGTCCGTTTACTGAAAGGGTCGGTGCACAGTGTAGCGTCCTCATCGTGCGGAAGAAACGGAATTTGCCCTATGTTCTTTACCCCTCATTCAGCTAAACTGCCTCGACATACGTTGGCAGTTTGTTTCACAGGCTGCTGTTCAACCGCAGATTCAGGGATTGTGTTATGAAAACGTTAGGCGAATTTATCGTCGAGAAGCAACACGACTTTCCTCACGCCACAGGTGAGCTGACGGCGCTGATTTCAGCTATCAAGCTGGGCGCAAAAATCATTCACCGCGACATTAACAAAGCGGGCCTGGTCGATATTCTGGGCGCCAGCGGCGTAGAAAACGTTCAGGGCGAACAGCAGATGAAACTCGATCTGTTTGCCAACGAGAAACTGAAGGCCGCACTGAAGGCGCGCGGCATCGTTGCCGGTATCGCCTCTGAAGAAGAAGACGAAATCGTCATTTTCGAAGGCGTGGAAAACGGCAAGTACGTGGTGCTGATGGATCCGCTGGACGGCTCTTCAAACATTGACGTAAACGTTTCCGTAGGCACCATCTTCTCTATCTACCGTCGCATCACGCCGCCGGGCACGCGCGTAACGGAAGAAGATTTCCTGCAGCCGGGCAGCCAGCAGGTCGCTGCGGGCTACGTGGTTTACGGCTCTTCCACCATGCTGGTTTACACTACCGGCTGTGGCGTCCACGCCTTTACCTACGATCCTTCGCTGGGCGTGTTCTGCCTCAGCGCAGAAAAAATGGCGTTCCCGGAAAAGGGTTATACCTATTCCATTAACGAAGGAAACTACATCCGTTTCCCTCAGGGCGTGAAGAAGTACCTGAAATTCTGCCAGGAAGAAGACAAGCTTACCCGTCGTCCTTATACCTCGCGCTATATCGGCTCTCTGGTGGCGGATTTCCATCGCAACCTGTTGAAGGGCGGTATCTATCTCTACCCAAGCACCGCCAGCCATCCACAAGGCAAGCTGCGCCTGCTGTATGAGTGCAACCCGATGGCGTTCCTGGCCGAGCAGGCCGGCGGTAAAGCCAGCGACGGTAAAAACCGTATTCTGGACCTGGTGCCGGAAACGCTGCACCAGCGCTCGCCGTTCTTTGTCGGCAACACCGATATGGTCGACGACACCGAACGTTTCCTGCGCGAATACCCGGACGCTTAAGACAAAATTTCGGTTAAGGGCGATCTCAGCATCGCCCTTTTTTATGGCTTAAAACCCGCTTTTTCTACCGGGTTTTATCGCCATAAGCAGCGCATACGCACGCCATACTGGAGCATTCCGAAAGCCCAAAAAGGGGGAATACTTTTATATCCAGTTGGCTATAATGAGCGTCACTTGATTTAAGACGATTAAAGGAATTCACCATGAGTTTAAACCAGGTTCCAGCGGGTAAAGATCTGCCAGAAGATATCTACGTTGTGATCGAAATTCCGGCCAATGCCGATCCGATCAAATATGAAGTAGATAAAGACTCCGGCACGCTGTTTGTAGACCGTTTCATGTCTACCGCCATGTTTTACCCGTGCAACTACGGCTACATCAACCACACCCTGTCTCTGGATGGAGATCCGGTAGACGTGCTGGTGCCGACGCCATACCCACTGCAGCCGGGTTCGGTTATTCGCTGCCGTCCGGTTGGCGTGCTGAAAATGACCGATGAGTCTGGTGAAGATGCCAAGCTGGTGGCGGTTCCGCACACCAAGCTGACTAAAGAGTACGATCACATTAAAGATGTGAACGACCTGCCAGAACTGCTGCGCGCGCAGATCACCCACTTCTTCGAGCAGTATAAAGCGCTGGAAAAAGGCAAATGGGTTAAAGTGGAAGGCTGGGACAACGCTGAAGCGGCGAAAGCTGAAATCGTTGCCTCTTTCGAACGCGCTAAGAAGTAAGCTTCCGCGCTTTCGGACAGATAAAAAAACACCGCTCGATGAGCGGTGTTTTTATTTATGACTATCTGGAAAAAAAGCATTGTCCATAAGCTGTTCCCAGCTCCACGGCAGCTTCTGTGGAAAATCGCTGGCTTCTGCCCCCGTTTCCCTTGCGGCAGAAAGTAGCGCATCCCCCCAAACATCCGCCGTCAAATCTGCTAATTCACTTTTCAGACTGGGATTGCGCGCCAGCCGACGGACTATTTTTCTGCGCTGTTCCGCGATTGCCAGCTGCCAGCTGCGTCCCCGATAAGCAGGCTGATATTGCCATTTCAGCAGATGCATAAATAACACCTCAAGGCGCGATTCCAGTTCGCGGCGTTCACTGTTGCCCATGCTTCTGATTTCCTCAAGCAGGTTCCTTGTGTCCAGCTGATCCAGGTTACCCGTTTGCAGTAACCCCGCCTGTTCCAGCGTCCAGCCATAAAAATCACTTTCATATTGAGAAGCCATGGTTTTCTCTGCTAAAGAATCAATATTGATGACAAGAAGTCTGTCAGAGTTTGAAAATGCCGTCAAAATAACGCTTCATTTTTGCGCAGCACGCCGCAGCGGACAGATAAAAAAACACCGCTCAGTGAGCGGTGTTTTTATTTATGGGTTAAGCCGGATCCTGGTCGTCCCGCCGTAGCCAGTCTCCGCTGGTTATACGTTGCTTTCCTTTTACCGAACGTTGATAAACGTAGAGCCAGGCGCTGCCGTAAGGCGTTGGCATCAGCTCACGTTTATACTCGCCGCCTTTGGTTCTGAGCGCATCAAGCTCGCCCAGCGTAGAGGCGTCCACCCGGTAAACTTCACAGTAAACCTGGCCGCTACCCGCAATGACGCCGGGATAGAGGCCCAGATTGTATAGCTCATAGCCGTCGATTTGGTGATCGCCCAGCCACTGCCCGTTGGTCATCCAGTGACTGTTGCCTTGCTTTCGTCTCAGGCTGCCGTAGACAATTATTCGCATTGCTAGAACTCAAACTGA
Organism: Erwinia phyllosphaerae; assembly: GCF_019132875.1. Taxonomy (GTDB): domain Bacteria; phylum Pseudomonadota; class Gammaproteobacteria; order Enterobacterales; family Enterobacteriaceae; genus Erwinia; species Erwinia phyllosphaerae. The sequence continues at coordinate 64,449 of NZ_JAHSPF010000009.1, read as the reverse complement.
TAAAGCACATCGAGGGCCTGGTCAACACCAGACACCGCTTCCAAATAGAGTTTGGGCATCAGGCGATAACGTAGAGTTAACGTCGCCAGTGAATCAAATATGCCGACACCGTATTTTACCTGTAGACCCGGCAGCACGTAGCCGCTGACCTGAACCTGCTGGCTGTCGCCAACGCCTGCCGTATCCAGCGCGAGATTACTTACGCCGAAAGTCTCCCCGATTTTACCCACAACCTGCCCACTTTGTGCAAGCCCTAATCCCACAAGTGCCGAGGTTAATGCGCTACTGTCGCTGCCGGTGGCATCTAAACCCTGCCCGCGCAGCAGATAAGAGAGCGCTTCCTGCTGCGACATGGCCGGATCGGAGAAGACCTCTGCCTTAGGCTCATCCGCCAGACCGGTCACGCGCACACCAACAGTGACGTCATCTTCCGTCGCTTCCGGATTACGGATCGCCTCGATATTAAGATAAGGCTGGTCCGCCGGGCCGGAGAACTGCAGCTCGCCTTTGCGCACAATCAGGTCCTGACCATAGGCGTGGAAGCGGCCTGAAGGGATATTGATCTGTCCATTCAGTCCCAGCCCGCGCTTATCCTGCGCCAGCTTAAGATCGCCATTCAGTTTGGCTTTCAGACCAAAGGCGCTGAGCCGTACGTCGTCGCCAACGTGGATCACCAGATTACTGTTAATTGGGATCGACGTGCTTTTCGGCGCAATCGGCTTCAGGTTTTCATCCAGCATGACTTCGTCAGAAGAGACGCCCACCGCGCTTTCCGGAACTTCCTGCACGATAACGCGCGCCCATGGAATATCAACGCGACCATTGAGGTTAAACGCCTCCGGCGTGGCCTCGAACTCCAGATCTGGCGAAACATCCATACGCACCATCGGCGGTACGGTGACGCGGATCTTGCTACCCTTCGCGGCGATACGCGCTCGCCAGGCGTTCAGCTGCGCCCAGTCGGCGTTGCCGTTTAGCGCCAGCTGCCCGTGAGAAGTCTGAATCAGCCCTTCCAGCGTAGAACTCATGCCGTTAAAGACCATATTGACGTTCGCGCCCGTCAGGTCAACCGGCATAAAGCTGCCGTTAATATCGACGTTTCTCAGGCCGAGCTGGCCGAAAATCTGCGGTTTTTGCAGGCTACCGCCCAGGCGTAGCGCGCTGTTTAACATGCCAGCGGCCTTTTCACCCTTCATCAGCGCCGGATTGATCAGCGCCAGATCGATATTTTTGATATTAACGTTGCCGGAAAGACCGCGTTTAACCTGCGGATCGGTAATCTGCACGTTGCCATCCAGCTGGCCGTTTTTCGCAATGCGGATTAACCAGTCGAGCTGCGCGCGGCCGTTACGCAGCGCGGCATTCAGGTTTAGCGTGTCGAAAGCTATCGGCAGCGTATTGCCATCGACATTCTGCGCCACCTTCACGCCGTTGCCTTTCAGCGAGACGCGACCCTGCGGTAAGCCGCCATCCGCCGTCCAGCTGACATCGGCATCGCCGCTGAATACGCCACTGAGCTGCGTATCATCGCCCAGGAAAGGTTTAATCATCGCCAGATCGAAACGGTTCAGCGTGACCTTCGCATGGCCAGCCGGGCCAGCTTCGATAGTTTGCGGTACGCACAGCTCGGCATTGGGGTTTTGCCAACAGTGTGGCCCCACTGAAACCGTCTGGCTGCTGTTAAGGTAGTCGAGCGCGATAGCGCGCGTTAAGCGCCATTCTCCTACCGGCGTGTCAAAGTGCGTGTTATTGAGCGTGCCGCGCCAGCGCTGCTGGCTACGATCGAAGCTGCCGTTCAGCTGTAGCTGACCGGAAACCGGTTTGCCGTTAACCGTCAGCTTCAGCTGATGCGCTTTTTCATCACCGCTGGCGTCCAGATCCAGACGGTTAATTGTCAGTGCATCCTGCTTCACGCCATCAACACGTAGCGACACCTTACCCTGAACCTGTTCGGCTGATTTGACGTCGCCCTGCAACGCCACGCGAGCGATACTCATCGCCTGCCAGCGCAGACCAGTCGCGGTTAAGTCGGCCAGCAGCTGAGGCGCTTTCAAATCTCCACGCGCTTTAACTGTGCCTTTGGCTACGCCGCCGAGGCCCGGCAGCGCGTTATCCAGATGCTGCGCATCGATATTGGCATCCAGCGCCAGCTTGTCGCCCAGCGAGCCTTTCAGGTCAATATTATTACGGCCCAGTACCAGCCTGATGCCGGGAATATCCCACTGGTTATAGCTATTGCCGTAAAGCGAGCCGTCGGCGCTGACCGCATTCTGTTTTACGTTGCCGCGCAGCTTCAGCTCCGGCACGCGCATTTGCCAGCTACCGCCATACAGGCTGCCGCGCGTGGTGATTTTACCGTCCAGCTTCGCTGGCCAGTCCGGATATTGCCGCGCGGTATTGATGCCGGTGAGCTGAAGCTCGCTGCGCCAGCTGATTGCTTTGCTCCAGTCCACCAGCGCGGTGAGCTCGGTGGTGCCTTCCAGCGCCGCCAGCCGTAGCTTATCCAGCGAGAACTGCTCCACGTTGCCTTTGCCGTCCAGCGTCAGCGTGGCTGGCGGAATCGACTGGCCGCGCAGCGCGGTTTTCAGCGACATCACATAGTCCGTCGCCTTGCCTTTAAAGCTGAAGTTCAGATTATCCGCCTGATACTGCGTTTCGCCGCTTAGCGGCCAGCGCAGCTGCGAGCTTTGCAGCGTCATTGCCAGAGGCAGGCCAGCTTCCGCCAGCTTTGTGTGGGCATCAAGCTGCATGCGTACCGGACCGGAAAGATTCAGCGCCAGATCCAGCTGCTCACGCAGGCCGCCGCCGACGGTCATTTTGATCTTTTCGCCCTTCAGCGGATCGATATTCAGCGAGCTGGTGAGGTTAAAATTAACCGGCCAGTTATCGGCGAGCTGCGCCTGCCCGCTGGCATTGAGCTGTCCCTGTGGCGAATCCACATCCAGCGTCTCAAGATGCAGCAGCCGCGCCTGAGTTTGCGCTTTAACCAGCAGCCGCGTGATGGCGATATCGGTATCGCCAGTAATGCGCAGCTGTTCGCCAAGGATCTGCTGGATATTCACATCCAGCGGCATTTTAAAGTCGGGCAGAGCCGGTAACAGCGGTTTAGCAAACATCGCTTTCAGCGTTTCGCCCAGCGGCGGCTCCTGCGTTTTTGGCTGCTGCACCTTTGGCTGGACGATTTGTTCATCAGCGACTTTAGCCGCCTTCGGTAGCGCAATCAGCAATCCCTGAATGTGGGTCGGCGTTAAGGTTAACGCACGCTGCTGCCAGCCCAGACCAGAAGTGAAATCCGCCAGCGAGATCGCTGTGTCATCTACTTTGACCGTAACGTTATGCAGCGTCAGATGACGCAAACTAATGGGATAAGGCGTGCTGAGATCGCCAGAAGAAGCATCGTCTTCTTTGGTATCCGGTGCCGCGGGCGCCATCTTTTTACTGTCCACCACCACGCTAACGTCCCGCAGTGCCAGATCGTTAACGCAGAAGGCGCTGTGCTTCAGGCAGCCCAGATTGAGCGCCAGATGAAATTCACCGGCGTTGACCGTCACGCCCGGCATCTCATACTGCACGCCCGTCAGCCGCAGATCTCGCCAGCCGCCGTTGACCTGTTTGATAGCCAGCCCCGGCACCCAGCGCGTCGCGCCTTTCAGTACCAGATGCAGGCCGGTCGTCGTACCAATTAAAAATGCCACGCTGCCGAGCAGCACGGCCAGGAAAATCAGGATGCCAATAAGGACCTTTTTCCAGAGCTTCATAGTTCAGGCCCCAAACCGATATAGAACTGTAGATTTCGATTTTCGCTATCGCCAATGGGCCGGGCGATATCCAGCTTGATCGGCCCAACCGGCGACTGCCAGCGCACGCCAAAACCCGCACCGGTTTTAAAATTGCTTTGGGCGATGTCGTTGACCGCTTCCCCGGAATCGATAAAGACCGCGCCCCACCATTTGCCGGTGACGTTGTACTGGTATTCCACCGAGCCCGTAGCCAGTTTAGAAGCACCGGTCAGCTTGCCATCGTCATCGCGCGGCGAAATGCCTTTATATTTGTAGCCGCGAATGCTGCGATCGCCCCCCGCGAAGAAGCGTAAATCAGGCGGCACGCGGTCGAAATCGCTGGTTTCTATCCAGCCAAGGTTGCCGCGAAAAACAAAGCGATGCTTGTCCGCCAGCGTGCGTATCCAGACGTTCTGCGCCTGGACAACAGCAAAGTCGATGTCCGAGCCCCAGGTGGTATCGGAAACGTCCAGCGAGTAGCGCTGAGAATCGCCCCATGTCGGCATCAGGCCGCCGCGCGAACGCGTACGATTGACGCTGACGCCGGGGTAAATCAGCATGGTGGTATTGGTCACGTTGCCCTGGGTAAAGTGATCCAGGCTCCAGTGCAGGTTAACGGCGCGCTGCCAGCCCGTAGACGATTCCCAGTAGCGCGAGGCGGCCAGCGTAGTCGAATCAGATTTGGTATCGTTCAGATCCGTTCTCTTCAGGCCGCCCTGCAGCAGGTAATACTGCTCTACCGGATTTTTTAGTAGCGGAATTTTATAGCTGAAATCAAGCTGCTGCTCCGGCGCGGAAATATTCGCGCTGGTAGTAAAGCTATGGCCGTAAGAGTTAACCCACGGCCTTTTCCAGGTGGCTTTGACTCTTGGCCCGACGTCTGTGGAATAACCCACACCGGTTTCAATGGTGTTTTCAGTGCGCGGACTGACTACGCCGTGCAGCGGTAAAATTTTGTCTTTACGGCCCTTATCAAACTGCGGAGCAACGACTACGGAGTTAAACCAGCCGGTAGCGGAAAGGCGACGGTTCAGCTCGGCCAGATCGCGCGAGTTGTAGTAATCACCTTTTTTAAACGGCACCAGGTTTTGCAGATACTCTTCGCGGATTTGCGATCCTTCAAAGCTTACATCGCCAAAGCGATAGCGCTGGCCGCTGTCATAATCGATGTCCCAAAAGGCTTGGTGCCGCGCGACGGAGACGCCCAGCTGGCTTTTGCGGTAGTCGCCGTCGAAGTAGCCTTTACGCAACGCCAGGTTGCCTAACGAGCTTTTAAAGCTGTCATAGTCGCTGTGGTTAAGCACGCCGCCAATTTTGCCTTTCCCTTTGCTGAGCAACTGCTGGTAATCTTCGTCAGTGCGGGCTTCGCCACGAATAATGACCGTTTCGCCCGCGAGCTTGACCGGCTGGCCCGGCGTGACTTTAGTCAGCAGGACCGGACGTTTTCCGCCCGCAGGCGGCGGCTGCAGCTCAAACTCAATCTCCGGCTCGTAGTAGCCCAGCGCCTTGAGTCCCTCTTTTATCGCTTCGCTTACGCGCGCGCGAAAGCGGCCATCGGCAGAGATCTCCTCGCTGGAGATAGTCGACAGCCTGGCACGCACGTTTTTTTGTAATTCCCCGGATAAGCCAGTGACCTGCAAGCGCACCGTAGCCGCCTGAGCGACGGGTGCGGCAGCGATCAGACATAACATGCAATAGACATGAATTCGTGGCACGCTAACTCCTGATTTTGTTGCCAGCCCAGATTCCAGATGGGCACAACCGCTAAATAAAGGGTGAAATGGCCCGCTTAAGCATGGCAATATTTTGCGGGCTCAGAGGCTCTTTTTCTTCGAAAAGCCAAATTTTGCGTTATTGTGTGCAAAGAATCGCCAGGTTACAACCGGGGATCGTGAAGGAATGGCCTGTCGCGAGCGGGATTGGCCGTATACTCGGATAAATCTTACCCCCCTTAACCTGCGGTACCTCTTACAGCGCCGCAATTGTAAGCAATCCTCACCACGGTTATAATCCACTGCGAAGGCCGCGCTGCGGCCCGATAACGTAATTCTGCCCTTCCAGTGGTGCAGACATTTTTGGCACGGATAGCGTTATTCAATAGTACAGGATGTGCGCTACGCGCTGCCCAGGCCAAAAATGACAGGTATTCAACTCAAGGCCTGCTTCAGCGCCTTTTTAGCAAAAGCGACTGACCCGGCCACTTAACGGATGTTCTATGTTAGACAGCTTGCTTGTCATCTTAATGCTGATTGCGATCAGCTCGTTTTTTTCTCTTTCAGAAATCTCTCTGGCGGCTTCACGCAAAATTAAACTCAAGCTGCTGGCGGACGACGGCAATATCAACGCCCAACGGGTATTGAAGATGCAGGAAACGCCCGGCATGTTTTTTACCGTGGTGCAGATTGGCCTTAACGCCGTGGCTATCCTTGGCGGTATTGTGGGCGACTCTGCCTTTTCACCGGTTTTCCGTACGCTTTTCGATCGCGTTGCCAGCCCGGAGCTGGCAGAACAGCTCAGCTTTATCGCTTCCTTTACGCTGGTAACCAGCCTGTTTATCCTTTTCGCCGACCTTTTTCCCAAGCGGCTGGGGATGATTGCGCCGGAAGTTATTGCGCTAAAAATTATTAATCCAATGCGGCTGTGCCTGTTTATCTTTCGCCCGCTGGTCTGGTTCTTTAACGGTGGCGCCAATATCATTTTCCGCCTGTTTAAAATTCCGCTGGTGCGCAAAGACGATATTACCTCCGATGACATTTATGCAGTCGTAGAAGCGGGCGCGCTGGCTGGCGTACTGCGCAAGCAGGAACATGAGCTGATCGAAAACGTGTTTGAGCTGGAATCGCGCACCGTGCCCTCCTCCATGACCTCGCGTGAAAACGTGGTGTGGTTTAACCTGCACGAAGAAGAAGCCAGCCTGAAGGAAAAAATCGCTAACCATCCTCATTCCAAGTTTCTGGTCTGTAATGATGATATCGATCACATTGTCGGCTACGTGGATTCCAAAGAGCTGCTGCTGCGCGTGCTGGGCAACCAAAGTATGGCGCTCAACAGCGGCGTGCAGATCCGTTCAGCGCTTATCGTGCCGGATACGCTGACGCTTTCGGAAGCGCTGGAAAGCTTTAAAACCGCCGGGGAAGACTTTGCGGTGATCATGAACGAATATGCGCTGGTAGTAGGGATTATCACGCTGAACGACGTGATGACCACGCTGATGGGCGATCTGGTCGGTCAGGGCATGGAAGAGCAGATTGTCGCGCGCGACGAAAACTCCTGGCTGGTCGAAGGCGGTACGCCAATTGATGACGTGATGCGCGTGCTGGATATTGATGAATTCCCGCAGTCCGGCAACTACGAAACCATCGGCGGCTTTATGATGTATATGCTGAGAAAAATCCCTAAGCGCACCGACTTCGTGAAGTTTCACGGCTACAAGTTTGAGGTGGTGGATATCGACAGCTACCGTATCGATCAGCTACTGGTGACGCGAATTGATGAGGCCCGCACCAGCGCGACGGCGGTGCTGAGCAAAATAGTCGAAGAATAAAAACAGAAAAGGCGCGAATATCGCGCCTTCTTCTTATGCCTTCCAGCCTTGCGGCTGTCTCACTGGCGTTAGTTGAACTCGGTCTGCAGCCGCAGAACCTGACGGTTCACTTCTGACATCACGCTGTAGTGCTGCTTATCTTTAATGCGTGGGATCAGGATTTTGCCCTTATCAAATTCAAATGCGCCTACGTCTTTAATATAAATTCTGCCTCGAAACAGGGTTTTGACGTATTTAGCTACCTGCAGCGGATTATATCGCTGGAAAATCTTCATGTTACTACTCCTGAAAGATAATACGTGCTGTGTCGTGTCCAGGCTCGGTACGAATCTTTGCAGCACAAAGTGGGTACACTATAGACCAGGTTTCACTTCCAATATTCCGAAAGCTGACTTTTTTTACTGTTTTTACACATCATGACAGTAGGCTCTGTCAGCTTGTGGCGTTGAGGCAGTATAAACCTTCAAGCATGTCGGAATTGTGCGTTGTGTTGCAAAGATGTTGTATCCCGGCGACAGACGCATCATCCACGTTTATTATTGCAGGAACATGACTACTCATTCCGGCATTAAAATTATGTTTGTTCGTCTTCTGCTAACGCTGTTTATCCTCTTCCCGCTGCTCGCCAGCGCCCATAATCTGGTTACCGGACAGCGCGTGCCGCCCGTAGGTATAGCCGACAGGGGCGAACTGCGCTATCAGCAGGATGAATTTAGTTACCAGAACTGGAACAGCGCGGCGCTGCCCGGGAAGGTCAGGATTGTTCAACACATCGCTGGCCGCGCCTCGGCTAAAGAAAAGAACGCGGCGCTGATCGAGGCGATTACCGCCGCCCACTTTCCTCGCGACCGTTATCAAACCACCACGCTGATTAATACCGATGATGCGATTCCCGGCACCAGCATGTTTGTACGCAACAGTATCCGTACCGGCAAAAAACAGTATCCGTGGTCGCAATTTATTATCGACAGCAACGGCATCGCTAAAAAAGCGTGGCAGTTAGAGGATGAAGGGTCGGCTATTATCGTGCTGGATAAAACGGGGCGAGTGCGTTTTGTCAAAGATGGGGCGCTGACGCAGCAGGAAATACCGCAGGTTATTGAGCTGGTACGTACGCTGCTGCGTTAGTTTTTTGCCGTGGAGGCAAACTCGCCTCCACTAAAAGCGGCTAGAAGATCGACACGCGAAAGCCAGGATTCAGAAAAGCTTCGCGCGGGGCATAGTCGAGCGTTTTACCCTGCCAGTCGTGTACGTGTGCGCCAGCCGCAATCGCCACCGCATGGCCTGCGCCAGTATCCCAGATGTTAGTTGGCCCAAAACGCGGATAGAGCTGCGCTTTGCCTTCGGCCACCAGGCAAAACTTCAGCGAAGAGCCAATAGCAATGGTCTGGTGCTCGCCCAGCTGGTTCAGATAGTCTTCCAGCTCGGTATCGCTGTGAGAACGGCTTACTACGACCAGCGGCGGACGAGCTTCGCGCACGTGGATCTGATTTTTCACCCCGCCCTCTTCTTTCCACGCCTTACCTTCAGCGGCAGAGTACATCACGTCCATCACCGGCGCATAAACCACGCCCAGCACCGGCTTGCCGTTTTCAATGAGCGCGATGTTAACGGTAAACTCACCGTTACGCTTGATGAACTCTTTGGTGCCGTCCAGCGGATCAACCAGCCAGTAGCGCTGCCAGTGCTGGCGAATTTCCCAGCCTGGCGGATCCTCTTCCGACAGAACCGGAATGTCCGGCGTCAGTTCACCAAGCCCCTGCAGAATAATTTTGTGTGCGGCAATATCCGCAGCGGTTACCGGAGAGTCATCCGATTTCTTTTCGATGTCCAGCGGCGTCTGGCTATTGTAGATCTGCATAATAGCGGCACCCGCATCGCGTGCCAGCTGACATATAGGGTTTAACATTTTTCACCTCTTTATTAGCGTTGGCCGTCGGCGGTCGATCGCTGCACGTCTTTACGCCAGTACTCAGTATGATCTTAGCCTGGTGCCGCAGGCTGACCTAACCGCAATCCGTCAGGGCTTAATTATCAATAGCATAATTTATTTTATGCCGCAGGAGCTGCTGTTTTTCCACTAAATCTGGCCGCTCGTCGTCCTGAAGGCTTCGCCATCAGCGGCATATCGTCACTATAAGAGAAAAATATTTGTCGCTGGTCACATATCTGTGAGACAGAAGGTATTAGTTTTATGAAACTTTGCGACGTTATGGACTGAATACACCCAATCAAGGAGAAGAGATGAGCAAACACATTGTGACGCTGGGCGCTCTGCTGGTAAGCAGCGTTCTGCATGCCGCCACGCTGGATTTCCGTCTGTTGGAAACGACCGATCTACACAGCAATATGATGGACTATGACTATTACAAAGACAGCGCCACCGAAAAATTTGGCCTGGTGCGCACGGCGACGCTGATTAAAGCGGCTCGCGGTGAGGTGGCCAACAGCGTGCTGGTTGATAATGGCGACATCATTCAGGGCAGCCCGCTTGGCGATTACGCCGCCGCTAAAGGATTGCAGCAGGGTGAGGTTCATCCGGTTTACAAGGCGATGAATACGCTGGATTACACCGTGGGTAACCTGGGCAACCACGAATTCAACTACGGCCTGGACTATCTGCATAAAGCCATTAGCGGCGCCAGGTTTCCCTATATCAACGCGAATATCATTGATACCCATACGGGAAAACCGATGTTTACACCTTTCCTGATAAAGGCCGTGGAAGTAACCGACCGGGAAGGAAAAACGCACCAGCTCAAGGTTGGCTATATCGGTTTTGTGCCACCGCAGATCCTGACGTGGGATAAAAAAAATCTTAGCGGCAAGGTTACCGTGGAAGATATTACCGAAACCGCACGCAAATGGGTGCCGGAAATGCGTAAACAGGGTGCCGATCTGATTGTGGCCATCCCGCATTCTGGCCTTTCCAGCGAACCCTGGCACGCCATGGCGGAAAACTCCGTTTACTACCTGAGCCAGGTGGCGGGGATAGACGCTATCCTGTTTGGTCACGCTCACGCAGTTTTCCCAGGCAAGGATTTTGCCGCCATCAAAGGCGCTGATATTGCCAAAGGAACGCTGAACGGCATTCCTGCGGTGATGCCGGGTATGTGGGGCGACCATCTTGGCGTAGTCGATCTGGTGTTAAATAATGATTCAGGGCGCTGGCAGGTTGTCGACGCCACGGCGCAGGCGCGTCCGATTTACGATACGGCCGCCAAAAAATCACTGGCGGCCGAAGACAGCGCGATACTGAAGGTCATGGAGCCGGACCACAAAGCCACGCGCGATTTTGTCAGTAAACCCATCGGCAAATCGGCTGACGTGATGTACAGCTATTTATCACTGGTTCAGGACGACCCGACGGTGCAGATAGTCAATAACGCCCAGCGGGATTACGTGGAGCGCTTTATTCAGGGCGATCCGGATCTGGCGCGGCTGCCCGTGCTGTCCGCTGCCGCGCCTTTTAAAGCGGGCGGCCGTAAGAACGATCCTGCCAGCTATGTGGAAGTTGAAAAAGGCCAGCTGACGTTCCGTAACGCAGCGGATCTCTACCTTTATCCTAATACGCTGGTGGCCATGAAGGTTAGCGGTAAAGAAGTTAAAGAGTGGCTGGAGTGCTCGGCCGGGCAGTACAACCAGATAGATCCGGCCAGCGCTAAGCCGCAGTCGCTGATTAACTGGGATTTCCGCACTTATAATTTTGACGTGATTGATGGCGTTAACTATCAGATTGACGTTACACAGCCTGCGCGCTACGACGCTGAATGCCAGCTGATTAACGCCAACGCTTCGCGTATCCGCGATCTGACGTGGCAAGCAAAGCCGATTGCTGAAGACGCTGTTTTTCTGGTAGCAACCAATAACTATCGGGCCTACAGCGGTAAATTCGCCGGGACGGGAGAAAAGCATGTGGCTTTTGCTGCCCCGGATGAAAACCGCGCTATTGTCGCCGCCTATATCGAATCCCAAACGAAAAAGTTTGGCGAAGTTAATCCGCAGGCTGATAAAAACTGGCGGCTGGCAAAAATTCACGGCCAGACTCCTCTGGATATCAGGTTTGAAACGTCGCCTTCGGAAAAAGCAGAAAACTTTATAAAAGAACGAGCGGATTATCCGCTGAAAAAAACCGGAAGTGACGATATTGGTTTCGCTATTTACCAGATTAACCTGCATCAATAAGCAGTAAAAAAAGCCAGCATTTAACATGCTGGCTTACCTACATAGTTTAAAGGCGCTGGAATATAGTTCTCATACGGCACAAGCCGCATTGCTATCTTTGTTTATATCGTTTAAAGCGCCTGATAAGCTTATTTTTACGTTTTATCTGCATTGTTCAATAAAGAAGCCATGCAAAACGTCAGCTTAAATATTTTTACTGTGATTTATAAATTAGAGCTTAGTGTCAGAGCTGGAAAAAAACGAGGTAATCGCGCCAACCATATCAGAAACACTGGTATGGAGATTGTCCATCGCATCGCTGAAGTTCAACTCAAAAAATTGCCCGATACCTTTGCCCATTTGCGCAGAGATGCTGGCAAAAGTCGTTGTTTTACCGAATAAAGCTGCGGCTGAATCAACAACATTACCAATGGCATTGCCAATGCCAGCGGACATATCGGCAATAATACCTGCACCTGAAACGGCTTCTACTTCTGAGGTTTTTAATTCACGCATGATAAACTCCTTGTAATTGATAAAAGATCTAATTAAACGCTATATCATTCATAGGATTTAATTGACTTATATAACTCTTCATTAGTCCATAAAGAGCGTGACTTAAGCCACGGAAGGGAGGTTAGGGCATATTTTAAAATAAGTCAACCATGAAAATTAAACAGGTGAATTAATTACAGAAAGGAATGAATATAAATTTCTCGCTTTAAAGATAATTATTAAATTAATCTATTTTGATATTTCTATTTAAGTACGGCCATTATAAATAGCGGTGACAACACAGTGTTAGTGCGTTGCCACTACTTTTAACCAATCAATTGAGATTAGTTAACCCTATAATACAAAATTATAAAATTTCTAACAGCTCTACTTCAAATACCAGCGTGCTGAATGGCGGAATAGAAGCGCCCGCACCGCGCTCGCCGTAGGCCAGGTTTTGTGGGATCACCAGCTGCCATTTGGAGCCTACCGGCATCAGCGTCAGCGCTTCAATCCAGCCAGGGATCACGCCGCTTACCGGGAATTCTGCCGGTTCGCCGCGCGCAACGGAGCTGTCGAAAACGCTGCCGTCAATCAGTTTGCCAGTATAGTGAACGCGTACGCGGTCCTGACGAGACGGGATAGCGCCATCGCCCTGCTTGATAACGCTGAACTGCAGGCCAGATTCGGTGCTGTTCACGCCTTCGCGCTGGCCGTTCTCTTCCAGAAATTTCTGGCCTTCCGCAGCCATCGCCTGCTGACGCTCGCGACGAACGCCGTCAGCACGCTCATGCACTTCACGCAGCGCGCGGTGTACCACGTCTACAGGCACGGCCGGGGAATTCCCTTCCAGCGCATCACGCAGGCCCGCCAGCAATGCTTCTGGCTGCAAACCTTGCAGACCAGACTCCAGCAGCTGCTGGCCAACCTGTAAACCGATACCGTAACTTGCTTGCGCTTCTACGCTGTCTAAAGAAGGGGTAGTCATGGATTTTCCTTTACGAGTAATAAAACTGAGGACGAAGCATAACAGCGCAGGCTACGAGGGTAAAACACCATCTTCTTCAGGTGACATTTCGGCGTGAAAAGGAAACAATATCGCTGTTCCATTAATGGCATACAGGCCGGACGGAACGCGCGCTATCAGCTATATTTCAGTAGAGGTCAACATGGGCCATATTGCCCGCAGACGAAGGAAACGCCGGCCGCTTTCGGCTTTTTTTAAGCGGTATTTTTCATTCGCGCGAGGATCGCGCAAGGAGGACGATGCCATGTCCAAATCCAAAGCGACTTCACCATCGCGCTGGCACCAGCTCTGGCAGCTGGCTGACTCAGCACGCTGGATGGATCCGCTACCGCCCTTCCATCGTCGTGGCATTATCATTGCCGGGGCGCTGGTTTTACTGGCCTTTCTCTGGCCGTCGCCTTCACCACAGCAGTCGCCGCAGCCGGCCAACGTGGAGCGAACGACGACGGATGTGCCGCTGCAGGCCGAACTTGAGCCTGCCAACAAGGCAGCGCCGGTAAAAGGAGATTCGCAGGGCGCGTGGCTTAACTACCAGATTGCAGCCGGGCAAACGCTGGCGCAGCTGTTCCGCGACCAAAATCTGCCGGTGAATGATGTGTTCGCGATGGCACGCGTGGAAGGAAACGATAAGCCACTGAGTAACTTACAGGCTGGTCAGGCGGTACGTATCCGCCAGAACTCGCACGGTGTTGTCACCGGTCTGGCCGTTACGACAGAGGGAGGGGAAATTCTGTTTACTCGTCAGCCGGATGGCTCTTTTCTGCGGGTCCAGTAATCTGCAAAAACAAAAACGCCGGCACAGGGCCGGCGTTTTCAGGCAGTCGCGAAGCGATTAAGCTTCAGCTACCACGTTTACAGTTACTTTAGCGAATACTTCGCTGTGAACCTGGAAGTCCACTTCGTGCTCACCGGTGGTGCGCAGAACGCCGTTCGGCAGGCGAACTTCGCTCTTGGCCACTTCAACGCCAGCTGCAGTTACAGCGTCAGCGATGTCGCGAGTACCGATGGAACCGAACAGTTTACCTTCGTCGCCTGCTTTAGACGCGATGGTAACGGTGCCCAGTGCGTTGATTTTCTCAGCGCGAGCGTTAGCAGCGGACAGAACGTCAGCCAGTTTGGCTTCCAGCTCTGCACGACGCGTTTCGAAGAACTCAACGTTTTTCTTGGTAGCAGGAACAGCTTTGCCCTGTGGTACCAGGAAGTTACGAGCGTAGCCCGCTTTAACGTTTACCTGATCGCCCAGGCTGCCCAGGTTTGCTACTTTATCAAGCAGAATAACTTGCATTACCTTATCCTCTTAAAGTCGTTAATTGACAACAGCCGTTACTGATGACGATCGGTATACGGCAGCAGAGACAGGTAACGCGCGCGCTTGATAGCACGAGCCAGCTGACGCTGGTATTTAGCGCGAGTACCAGTGATACGGCTTGGTACAATCTTACCGCTTTCAGTAATGTAGTTTTTCAGCGTTGCGATATCTTTATAATCGATCTCTTGAACGCCTTCCGCGGTGAAACGGCAGAACTTGCGACGACGGAAATAACGTGCCATTTGGCTAGTCTCCAGAATCTATCAATTCAATCTGCTCGGCATGCAGTACCGTTTTGTTCAGTCCATTGCGCCCTTGATGGCTGCTAATGAAGCCTGAAACGGTAACCGGCGTGCCGACCGTTATACTTTGAGTAATGGCCTGATGGGCTTTGCCGCTGATAATCACCGGCATCCGACACCAGGCCTGCCGGGTAAAACCGGCCTCCACCTGCATCGATCGGTGCTCAAGCACGAACTGGCAGTGTGGAATACCTGAGGGGCTTACCTTACGCATCGGCGTCTTGCACACGGTGCCAGACAGCGTCAGTCGATTAGCCTCCACGGTCAATTACTCTTCAGAATCCCCAGCATCTGCTTCATCAGAGGTTTCGTTAGCAAAATCTTCACGACGCTCACGGCGCTCGTCTTTCGCTTTAACCATCGGAGAAGCTTCAGTTACCGCGTGCTTAACGCGCATAACCATGCTGCGGATAACGGCGTCGTTGAAGCGGAAGTTAGTTTCCAGCTCATCGATCGCTTCCTGCGGTGCTTCAACGTTCAGCAGAACGTAGTGAGCTTTGTGCAGTTTGTTGATCGGATAAGCCAGCTGACGACGGCCCCAGTCTTCCAGGCGGTGGATCGTACCTTCTGCACCAGTGATGGTGGCAGAGTAACGTTCGATCATGCCAGGAACCTGTTCGCTTTGGTCAGGATGAACCATAAAAACGATTTCGTAATGACGCATCGAATTTGCTCCTTACGGATTATTCAGCCTCCTGTCAGGGTCAACCGCGGCCCATGGAAGCAAGGAACGTGTTTGTGTGCGGCTGAAAAATTGACGCGTAATCATACTGACGGCGGGGGGGAAACTCAAGGTAAAGTCGCGCGTGGAGGTAAATTATTTGTCAGCCTGGCTGACCTCAGGCATCGGCAGTGAAAAAAACCCTCACGTTAGTACAACATTTACGCAAACAAGCGTGACGGTAAAAAGCAAGAATTACTAATACACTTTATGCCGAATGGCGCTACAATTGAAAAGTTGTGACAAGACCCTGACGCCCGGCGTCAGATTGATGACCTGATTGTGGAGTTGAACCATGAAAACCATCGCAATCGCTACCTTACTCGGACTCGTACTTTCCACTCCCGCCCTTGCCAGCAACCCTGGCTGCGTGCAGCAGATGAAAAGCCATACCAGCAAAGCGGCGAACAGCTACGTTTATATTAATCGTATCGAATCACCCACCGGCCAGTCGGTTGAGAAGCCTTCTGTAGCCACCACTGCCGCCCAGAGACTGGCGCAGCAGCTGTAAAGCAGATAAACCGTAATCGAAAGACTAGAGATGATGTTGAAAAAACGCCGCGACCGCCTCAAGTGCCGGTGGCGTAATGCGATGCCCGATGCCTTTCTCCGTTAAAAACGTCAGTCTGGCGTCGAGCTTCGCTTCTCTCAGCGCTTTTTCCAGCCGGACACTTTCTGCCGCAGGCACGACCTCGTCCGCTTCGCCATGCCAGACCAATAAAGGCCTGTCGGCCAGCTTTTCCAGCTGCTGACTGACGTCATATTCCGCCAGCGCGGCCATTCTGGCTGCAAACGTTTTTTTCTGTTCGGGCGTGGTAACGACCAGCGGTGGAAAAAGCGTATGGGAAAGCGACATAAAGTAGCCGGACCCCATCAGGCAGGCGACGCTGGCTAAATGCGAATAGCGAGCCATTGCGCCCAGCGCCGTCATGCCGCCCATCGACGCGCCCGCCACGGCAAGACGGCCGGATGCCACTAAATTCTGCTGGCGCAGCGCGGCCTCCAGCAGCGGCAATTCATCAATATTGCTTTTCAAAATGTCCCAGAAAGCGCTCAGCCGGGTTTCCGTATCGCCGTTATAACGCGAACCGTGCAGAGCGGCATCGGGTAAAATCACCCGAAAGCCTGCCTGCGCCAGCGCCACGCCAAAATAGCTATAAACCTCTTTTGAGGAGGTAAAGCCGTGATAAAAAAGAATGGTCGGTAAAGGCTCATCCCTTTTTCCGGCTGGCGTCGCGTGCAGGCACTCAATATTGGCAAAAATTTCTGTACTGACTTCAATCATCATTCCTCCTTAAGGCGTTGCGCTACAGGTTATAAAAACAAATAGCCAGCCAATAATGCTGTTATTTGAGTTTATGGCTCATCTCTTTGACCTGCGTGCGGAATTCGTCACTAAATATTTTCTTATGCTGGCCGTTAACCGTTATAAGCCCTCCCCTTATCTAACAGGTTATCTTATGAAAAACTTCGCTTTTGGCCGCTGGAGCCTTGGCGTTAAGCTGTCGGTGATCACTTCTCTCAGCGTCGCCGCGCTTTTCTTAGTCTTAACGCTGGCGCTCACCCACAGCGCGTCAAATCAAATGCAGGCGCTAACCCTGGAGAATATGGAGAACCAGGTCGACGGCATTGGCGATATGGCCACCATGTTTAACAGCACGCTGCGCGAAGAAGTCGCCAACTATACCGAGCTGTTTCAAAGCTTTTTACCCAAGCAGTTTTCTATCGAGCAAGGTCAATTTATTACCGTTGGCACAGAGCAGGCTCCGGTGCTGCGTGCGGGACTGAAAACGCTGAACCTGGACGCCACGCTGGTTGACGATTTCCTGGCGCGTACCGGCGCGATTTCTACCATTTTCGTGCGTACGGGCGATGACTTTCTGCGCGTCTCTACCTCGCTGCGCAAAGAAAATGGCGACCGTGCTATCGGTACGCGCCTGGATCGCAGCAGCCCGGCCTGGAAGCTGGCACAGCAAGGCCAGATTTTCCAGGGCGTAGCGATGCTGTTCGGCAAGCGCTATATCACGCAGTATCAGCCGATGAAAGATGCCAGCGGTCAGGTCGTCGCGATTCTGTTTGTCGGCGTCGACATTACAAAACAGTACGCGCTAATCCGTGAAAAAGTGCTGTCGAAAACGCTGGGTGCCAGCGGGCATTTCTCCGTGCTGAACGATACCGAAGGCAAAAACCGTGGCCAGTATGTGTTCCACACGGAACGCGAAGGCCAGCTGCCACTGTGGCCTGAAGCCACCCGCCAGCAGCTGTTGAATCAGGCTTCCGGCACTATCCAGGTTCAGGACGCCAGCGGCGAAACGCAGTTTATGACCTGGCATCATCTGCCGGACTGGCACTGGGTGATTCTGGGCGAGGTGAACAAATCCAGCCTGCTGGCGCCGATTGAGCATACCCGTAACCTGTTTCTGACTTTAGGCGCTGCGTTAGTAACGCTGTTTGCGCTGGGCTTTGTAACCACGACTCATCGCTGGGTCAGCGTGCCGCTACAGCAGGTCATCGATCTGGCTCGCCACTATGCGGCCGGTAACCTGCAGTCGACGCTGGAGACTAAACGCCATGACGAGGTAGGCCAGCTTATCGTGGCCATTAACGGTATCGGCGATGGCCTCAACCGCATCGTTTCCCAGGTGCGTGAAGCGGCTCAGGAGATCAGCAGCGGCACCGACGCTATCGCCTCCAGCAGTGAAAATATTAGCGAGCAGATTACTCGCCAGGCGGCCAGCGTGGAAGAAACCTCCGCCAGCATGGAGCAGCTGAGCGCCACCGTATCGCAAAACGCCGCGAACGTTTCTCAGGCGCTGACGCTGGTAGGCGAAGCCGCCACGGCGGTGGGCAAAGGCGGCGAAACGGTATCGCGTTCGGTGCTGACCATGACCGATATCAAGAGTGCCTCACAAAGCATTGCCGATATCACCCACGTGATTGAATCCATTGCTTTCCAGACCAATATCCTGGCGCTTAACGCGGCGGTTGAAGCCGCACGCGCGGGCGAACATGGTAAAGGTTTTGCCGTCGTCGCTGCAGAAGTTCGCGCGCTGGCGCAGCGTAGCGCTACGGCGGCCAAAGAGATTGATGGGCTGATTGAAAACTCGCTGAGCAAAGTTGTTCAGGGGCATGACCTCTCTGAACAGACGCGTCAGTCGATGGAAGATATCGTTGGCCGGATTGAGCAGGTGAAAGTGCTGATGAGCGAAATCAACGTCGCCTCAAAAGAGCAGTCCGCCGGGATCGGCCAGGTTAACATTGCCATGAACCAGATTGGCCAGGCGACGCATGAAAGCACGGAGCTGGTCGCCACGTCGGAACTGACCGCCCACGAGCTGAGCCGCAAAGGGCACCATCTGACGGATCTGGTGCAGGTTTTCCAGGTAAGATCATAAAACAGCGGGATAGCTTACACTTGAGGTTATCTGTGAGGAGGAACCTTTATGCGTTGGCTATCTCTGCTTGTTGTTCTGCTGCTGTCTGGCTGTAGCCTGTTTGCAACCCGGCCCGAGCCGCCGCCACCGGTGCAGGCTCAGGCGCAGGAAATTACCCGGGCGCAAAGTATGACGTTAACGCGGCTGGGCACGGTCAGCGTGTCCGTTCGCGGTTCGCCGGACGATGCTGAACGCGCTATTGCCGCTAAAGCTAATGCGGCCGGCGCGAAGTTTTACGTTGTGCAGATGGTTAGCGAAACCGTCATGCCGGGACGCTGGTACTCTACGGCTATCCTGTATGGCCCTTCAGCTTCCGCCGCTGGCACGCAGTAGCAGACGCTGGCAAACTTTTTCCGGCAGTGAAACAAACCCGCGTGGATCGAGCATTTGCCGACACCAGGCATCGGCCACGCAGGGTTCCAGATGCGTCATTACCTGCACGCCGCACGCGAGGTTAAACAGCCTGTCGCACAAGTCGTGCGCCCGCGCTTCCTGTGGTTGCCGCAACAGCAGCCGTAACTGCCGCCAGCTACTGTCAAAGTACCGGTTTTGCCCTTTTACCGCCTCAAACTCGCCAGCCAGCAGCTCCAGCGCCGCAGGTTGCCTCGTCAGCACGCGCAGCACGTCCAGGCACATTACGTTTCCCGCTCCTTCCCAGATACTGTTCACCGGCATTTCCCGGTAAAGCCTTGGCAGCTCGCTCTCTTCGCAGTAGCCAATGCCGCCCAGGATCTCCATTGCCTCCGCCACGAAGCCGATACCTCGTTTGCAAACGCTATATTTTGCCGCAGGCGTAAACAGCCTGCTGAAGATTTTTTCCGCCGTGTTGCCTGTTGTCGACCAGGCTCTGGCAAGCCGTAGCAGCATTGCCGTTTGCCCTTCCAGCACCAGAGCCTGCGTACAAAGCTGCTGACGCATCAGCGGTTGCTCTAGCAGGCTTTTGCCCTGCACCTGACGCTGATGCGCATGGTAAAGCGCAACGGAGAAGGCGCGCCGCATCATCGCATGGCTGGCCAGCGCGCAGTCAAAACGCGTATAGCCGCCCATTTGCAAAATCTGTTTTACGCCCTGGCCTTCTTCACCAATCAGCCAGGCGCTGGCGGCAGAAAATTCCGCTTCGCTGCTGGCGTTCGAGCGGTTGCCCAGCTTCTCTTTCAGGCGTTCGAGGCTGACCGCGTTTCGGCTGCCGTCCGGTAGCAGACGCGGCAGAAAAAAGCAGGAAAGTCCGCCTTTGGCCTGCGCCAGCACCAGATGCGCATCGCTCTGCGGCACCGAGAAAAACCACTTATGCCCGGTCAGGCGATAATCGCCGTTGCCCATGGCTTCGGCGCGCGTGGTGTTGCTCAGCACATCGGTGCCGCCCTGTTTTTCGGTCATGCCCATGCCGATAAGCAACCCACGTTTTTGCGCGCCCGGCTGTAAGTGCGCATCGTAGCGATCGGAAAGTAAAGGCGTTAGCCAGTCACGAAACATCGCGGGCAGCTGCGCTTTCAGCAACGGCACGGCGCCAAAGGTCATGGTTATCGGGCAAAGCGTGCCGGCTTCTACCTGCGCATGCAGCATAAAACGCGCCGCGCGTGCGACGAAAGCAGCCGGAGGCGCATCGTCCTGCCACGCAAGGTTATGGACACGGTTGCTGCACAATCCCTGCATCAGCAAATGCCAGGCCGGATGGAAGCGCAGATCGTCCAGCCGCTCGCCGCAGGGATCGTAACGCAGCAGCTCGGGCGGAAAACTGTTGGCAAGGCGGCCCAACTCCAGCGATTCGGCGCTGCCCAGCTGTTGTCCCACCGAGGCCAGCAGATCGTGGTCCCATCCGGCCCCTTCGCGCATCACGGCTTCGCGCAGCGGCGTATCGGAAAGAAAAAGATTGCTGTTGGTCAGCGGACGAGGCTGATTAAAAACGGTGTGGGTTTTGTTCATTCCGGCGTCCTTCTCGTTAACACACCCATTGAGTATGCAAAAGAGAACGCGGCAGGCGAGCGGCAGAGGAAAATTTCGGGGCGCAGCTCACGCCCCGGAAAGATTATTTACCGCGCTGGCGCACGGCTTCAAACAGGCAGATACCGGTAGCGACCGAGACGTTCAGCGAAGAAACGCTGCCCGCCATCGGAATGCTGATCAGTTCATCGCAGTGTTCGCGCGTCAGACGGCGCATGCCCTCACCTTCAGCACCCATTACCAGCGCCATCGGGCCGGTCATTTTGCTCTGATAGAGATGGTGATCCGCTTCGCCCGCCGTGCCGACAATCCACACGTTCGCTTCCTGCAGCATACGCATGGTGCGCGCCAGGTTGGTGACGCGAATTAGCGGCACGTTTTCCGCTGCGCCGCTGGCAACTTTTTTCGCCGTGGCGTTAAGCTGTGCCGAGCGATCTTTCGGCACGATTACCGCATGCACGCCAGCCGCATCGGCGCTGCGCAGGCAGGCACCCAGGTTATGCGGATCGGTGACGCCGTCCAGAATCAGCAGGAAAGGCGTTTCCAGCTTTTCCAGCAGGTCGGGCAGATCGTTTTCCTGATACTGGCGGCCCGCCTTAACGCGCGCCACGATGCCCTGATGGACGCCGCCTTCTACCTGGCTATCGAGCCACTGACGGCTGGCCATCTGGATCACGATGCCCTGGGCTTCCAGCGCTTTCACTACCGGCTGCAGGCGACGACCGTCACGGCCTTTAAGGATAAAAACTTCCTGAAAGCGTTGCGGATCGCTGTCGAGCAGCGCCTGTACGGCGTGGAGTCCAAAAACTATTTCACTCATTCACTGTTACTCAATTGGTCGTTGCGTGCCGCATCCGGGATGCGGCGAGGTTGTGCTTCTGGCCGCCTTCAGGATGCGGCGGTATCGTTTTTCTTCGACGCGCGTTTGGAACGGGCTGCGGCGGCGATTTTACGGGTTTTATCCGACTGCTTGCGCGGTTTTTTCTCGCTTTTCGCGCCTGCTTCGGCAGGAGCCGTTTTGCCTTTACCGCTACGGAAGGCACTGTCCGGCTCAAAATTTACCTTTTTGCCCTGGTCACGACGACGCTTGCCGCTGTGCTGGGCAGCCGGTTTTTTAGCCCGGTCGCGTTCGGTTTTACCTTCGCCACGCGGTTTACGCGCGCTGGAGATCAGGGCGAAGTCGATTTTGCGCTCGTCCATGTGTACCGCGTCCACGCGTACTTCGACCGTGTCGCCAAGGCGATAGGTTTTTCCACCCGATTCGCCAATCAGGCGCTGGCCGATGGCATCAAAGCGGTAGTAGTCGTTATCCAGCGTGGAGACGTGTACCAGGCCATCAATAAACAGATCGTTGAGACGAACAAAGAAACCGAAGCCGGTAACGCTGGAAATAACGCCGGTAAAGGTTTCGCCCACCTGATCCTGCATAAAGTCGCACTTCAGCCAGTCGGCAACGTCACGCGTCGCTTCGTCCGCACGACGTTCGGTCATGGAACAGTGCTGGCCAAACTGCAGCATCTGCTGCATTTCATAGTGGTAGCCGCCGGTTGGCGTGGTGTTGCCTTGCAGCGTGTTATTTTCTTTCGCCAGCAGATATTTGATGGCGCGATGCAGCAGCAGATCGGGATAGCGGCGGATCGGCGAGGTAAAGTGCGCATAGGAAGCCAGCGCCAGGCCGAAGTGACCACGGTTTTCCGGATCGTAAACCGCCTGCTTCATTGAGCGCAGCAGCATGGTTTGCAGCATTTCGGCATCCGGACGCGACGAGATCTGCGTCAGCAGCTCGGCATAGTCCAGCGGATGCGGTTTCGCGCCGCCGCCCAGCGTCAGGCCCAGCTCGTTGAGCACCGAGCGGAAGCTCTTGATGCTCTCTTCCGTCGGACGATCGTGGTCGCGGAACAGTGCCGGCTCATGGTTTTTCTCTACAAAGCGCGCGGAAGCGATGTTCGCCAGGATCATGCACTCTTCGATAAGTTTATGCGCATCGTTACGCGTGACCTGCTCTACCCGTTCAATGCGGCGGTCGGCATTAAAGACAAACTTTGCCTCGTCCGTTTCGAAAGAGATGCCGCCGCGCTGCTCGCGAGATTTTTCCAGCACCAGATACATGCGATGCAGCTCTTCCAGATCTTTTACCAGCGGCTGGTACTGCTCGCGCAGTTCCTGATTACCCTGCAGGATGCTCCAGACCTTGTTATAGGTCAGGCGCGCCCAGGAGTTCATCACCGCTTCATAGTGTTTATAGCCGGTGAGCTTGCCCGTTGCGGAGATGGTCATCTCGCATACCATACACAGGCGATCCACCTGAGGGTTCAGCGAGCAAAGGCCGTTCGACAGAACTTCCGGCAGCATAGGGACAACCTGCGACGGGAAGTAAACGGACGTCCCGCGATTGACGGCTTCGTCATCCAGCGGCGTGCCCGGACGCACGTAGTAGCTCACGTCAGCAATCGCTACCCATAAACGCCAGCCGCCGCCGCGCTTTCTTTCACAGAAAACGGCATCGTCAAAGTCGCGGGCGTCTTCACCGTCAATCGTTACCAGCGGCAGATCGCGCAGATCGACACGGCCCACTTTGGCCTCTTCAGGCACTTCTTCTTTCAGTTTGGCAATCTGGCGTTCCAGCGCTTCCGGCCAGACGTGTGGAATATCGTGCGTGCGCAGAGCCATTTCTACGGCCATGCCGGTGCCCATGTTGTCGCCCAGCACTTCTACAACCTTACCGACCGCTTTGCTGCGGCGTGTCGGACGCTGCGTCAGCTCCACCACCACCACGAAGCCCATGCGGGCGTTCATTAATTCTTCTGGTGGGATCAGGATATCAAAGCTCAGGCGGCTATCGTCCGGCACCACGAAGCCAACGCCAGCCTCGGTGAAGTAACGGCCAACAATCTGATTATTACGTGGCTCAAGCACGCGAACTACTCGCGCTTCACGACGGCCTTTGCGGTCCGCGCCCATCGCCTGGGCCAGGATCACGTCGCCATGCATGCACATTTTCATCTGCTCGGCGGAGAGATAAAGATCGTCTTTGCTGCCTTCGGCGCGCAGAAAGCCAAAGCCATCGCGATGGCCGATAACTTTGCCGCGCAGCAGGTCCAGACGTTCCGGCAGCGCATAGCACTGGCGGCGAGTAAAGACTAACTGACCGTCGCGCTCCATGGCGCGCAGGCGACGACGCAGCGCCTCGGTCTGCTCTTCGCCAGAGATAGACAGCTCGGCTGCCAGCTCTTCGCGGCTGGCCGGTTTTTCGCGCTTATCTAAGTGCGCCAGGATAAATTCGCGGCTGGGAATAGGATTCTCATATTTCTCAGCTTCCCGTTCCTTAAAAGGATCTTTTGACATAGCGGTTCCTCCGTTGTCATCAGCTGCGGACTGAAGGGTGTTCAATCTGCAGCAATTGGTAGAGCGGATGGTTGTCGGCAACCAAATCAGCCAGCGTGTAGCCGTCCAGCACGGCCAGAAAACTTTGCACGGCCTCGTGCAGCGCGGTTTTCAGGCGGCAGGCTGGCGTTATGTGGCAAAAATCACTGTGACAGTTCACCAGCTGCAGCGGTTCCATATCGCGAACAACCTGGCCAATGACGATCTCGCGGGCCGGTTTACCGAGACGGATACCGCCGTTTTTTCCGCGTACCGCGGCAATATAGCCTGCCCGGCTAAGCTGATTGATAATTTTAACCATATGGTTACGCGATACGCCGTAAGCCTCGGTGACTTCCGTAATGCTGGTCATTCTGCCCGCGGGCAGAGCGGCCATAAAAATTAGCGCGCGTAAACCATAATCAGTAAAACTCGTTAGCTGCACGGTTACCTCAACGGCATGGCGCTAAAAACGCCAGCAATCCGCTCAAAATGAGTGTGTTGTAAATGATGATAAACCAGCCTTCGCGTTCGAGGCCATTTTATTTCAGTAAGCGCTGATAAAGAGAAGACGGGACGAGAAAGCGGGAGAAAGGATCAGGCCGGGCAGATGCCCGGCCTTACTATCTTATGCGTCAAATGGGTCACGCAGGATCATCGTTTCGCTACGGTCAGGTCCGGTAGAGATAATATCCACCGGCACGCCCGTTACTTCTTCTACGCGCTTGATGTAGTCGCGCGCCGCCTGCGGCAGTCCGTCCAGCGTTTTCACGCCAAAAGTAGTCTCGGGCCAGCCCGGCAGGGTCTCATAAATTGGCTCGATGCCTTCCCAGCCTTCAGCGGCCAGCGGCGTCGTGGTCATTTCGCGGCCATCCGGCATGCGATAAGCCACGCAGATTTTAACCTCTTTCAGGCCATCCAGCACGTCCAGCTTGGTCATGCAGAAGCCGGAGAGCGAGTTAATCTGCACCGCGCGGCGTACGGCAACCGCATCCAGCCAGCCGGTACGACGACGACGGCCGGTGGTTGCGCCAAACTCGTTACCTTGTTTGCACAGGAACTCGCCGGTTTCGTCAAACAGCTCGGTCGGGAATGGGCCTGCGCCAACGCGGGTTGAGTAGGCTTTAACAATGCCCAGCACGTAATCAACATAGCGAGGACCGATACCGGAACCTGTCGCCACGCCGCCTGCGGTGGTGTTAGAAGAGGTTACGTACGGATAGGTACCGTGATCGATATCCAGCAGCGTGCCCTGCGCGCCTTCGAACATGATCAGCTCGCCTTTCTTACGCGCGCCGTCCAGCAGTTCAGAAACGTCTACTACCATGCCGGTCAGGATATCGGCAACGGCCATGATATCGCTCAGCACTTTGTCGTAGTCGACCGCTTCTTCTTTATAGAAGTTCACCAGCTGGAAGTTATGGTATTCCATGACTTCTTTCAGCTTGGTAGCAAAGGTTTCTTTATTGAACAGGTCGCCAACGCGCAAGCCGCGACGGGCAACTTTGTCTTCGTAAGCCGGGCCGATACCGCGACCGGTGGTCCCGATAGCTTTGGCGCCACGCGCTTTTTCGCGCGCCACGTCCAGCGCTACGTGATACTCCAGGATCAGCGGGCAGGCTTCGGAGATAAACAGGCGGTCGCGTACCGGAAAGCCGCGATCTTCCAGACCTTTCATCTCTTTCATCAGCGCAGCAGGAGAAAGCACCACACCGTTGCCGATGATGCTGGTCACATTTTCACGCAGGATGCCAGAGGGAATTAAGTGGAGGACGGTTTTTTCACCGTTGATGACCAGCGTGTGGCCGGCGTTGTGACCGCCCTGATAGCGAACCACGTATTTCGCACGTTCGGTCAGCAGATCAACAATCTTTCCTTTACCTTCGTCACCCCATTGGGTGCCCAGTACGACGACGTTCTTACCCATTTTCAAAATCACCGATTGCTTAAAAATGGATTCTACCATCGTAAAACACGTCTTTCAGCTCTTTTAGCACACGTTTGCGTACTTTTTTGCCCGACGCGCCCTCTGGCCGCGACGGGCACATTTGCACCGCGTTACCCGCCGCCGTGGACGCTGACCATGTACCAGATTACCACGCCAGCTACCACCAGCCCGCCGCCAAAACGGCGCAGCAGCCTGTCGGGCACCTGGGCCATCGTGAGGATCATCCGCCGCCAGATACGCGGCAGCAGCATCGGGCCAATCCCTTCTAAAATAAGCACCAGCGCCAGCGCCAGCCAAATAGTTGCGTTCATAAAGACCGTCCGGAAAAAAGAGCCGTAGTATGCCACGGCTTTTTATCGGTTTGGTTCGGAAAATGAAAGAATTCATGTTCAGAGCCTGTCAGGCAGATAATCACCTTAAAACGCCATTAATATGCATCGCTGGGCACGCCAGCGGCATGGCCACCCTCGCCTAGAAACGGACCTCCGCCTTCAGCCACCACGAGCTGGCGCTGCCGGCACGAGGGCTATGGCGTTTAGAACCGTTATAAAAACGAGAAGAAGGCGTAAACCAGGCGGCGCTGGCTTCCAGCTTCAGGTTTTGAGCAGGCCGCCAGCCCGCAACCACATCCAGCGCCGAACCGAGCTTTTTCGTCGTCATACGATCGTATTTAGCATCTAAGCCAGTACTGTTTTTTATCAGCGCGGCCAGCCGATCCTGACGGTAAAAGTGATAAACAACGTCCAGCGAGACGTTGCTGGCCAGCTGGATGCCCGTTCCGGCAGTAAAAATATGGATATTGCTTAACTCAGGATCGAGCGTTTCGCCATAAATTTTATATCTGGTGTCGCCGCCGAACAGGGCTTCATTCCCTTGTAGCCCCGTCTGGCGATAGCGTCTGGAGATATGTTCACTGCCGTCATCCCCGCTTCCCCAGGCATAGCCCAGCGTCAGCCGTGGCTGTAGCGGTAGCGCCGTAAAGGTCAGGGTAGCGCCGCCGTCCAGTGCATACCCTCGCAGGGACTGCTTCTCGCTTTGCCCACGTACCGCGCTGATATCCAGCCAGTGGCTCAGCCACTGTCGGGGCGGCGAGTAGGAACGCAGCCCCATATTCAGCTGCCTGTCACTTGCCGCTGCCCGGTTGCGCTGCCAGAACGCATAGCCGCCCACGCGCCAGTGCTGCTGTATTTTATAGCGTGAAAACAGCAGCAGAAAATTGGTTTTATCCCCGCGCGTGCCGCTGTCCAGCAGGTCACGCTGCCAGTAATTGACGCGCCCTGCGCCTGCTTCGGTTTTCAGCCTGTCGCCAAAGCGCGCGTATACCCCGTCCACGTTTTCATCAATCAGCCATTCCCGCTCGTCGCGCAGCAGCCAGCGCCCCAGGCGAAGGTCGACGTCAGGAATAAGCGACTCATCAAAGCGCAGCCAGGCCTGGTTAAAGTTAAGCGTATTGGCGGTAGTGGCCTGGCTGGCCGTTTGCCGCTTTCTTTTCTGAATAAACTCCAGCTCGCTAAAAAAGGAAACCGGTGCGCCCTGAAAACCGCGCACGTTGAGCCGCAGCGTGGGTTCCAGCTCAATTTTATTGTTGCGGTCATCGCCATACCTGAGCCTGTTGTTTTTTACCTCCTTCGCCTCATAGATAGCGCGCCAGTGGAATTTTATCGGCGCGTCTTTATCCGCAGCCAGTACGGATGAAAAGCAGAGCAGCAAAAAAGGCAAAAGAGAAAAGCGACGCCAGCTCATCAACGCGCTCCTCTTGCCAATAACGCTAACCGCGCTTCGCATAGGGTAATCAACGCTTCCGTCGTGTGGTGTCGCTCAGGGAAAAGCAGGCTGATAGCAATATGGCGTGCCAGCGCCAGCGTGGTAAACAGGCTGATATTGGCAATGTCACCACCTTCTGCATCCGCCAGCCAGACCGTAAGGAAGGCATCTTCATGTAGGATCAGGGCTTTGTCATCGCCGTAGCTGCGTAGCGCCTGCTCGCGAACGTGCGCCACGTAGTTTCCGGCATCCAGCGCAGCCGGCCCTGCGGCGGCCAGGTCGAAATCCAGTACCGCCAGCCGGGCTGGATTTCCCTCGACGAGCAGCAGCTGGGCCGGATAAAAATCCCGATGAAGAAACAGGCTGGTCGCTTCGCTGAACGAGCCTGCCAGCCGTTCACAACCTTTACTGACATTGTTGATCCTTGTGGCCCAGGCCGGACGCGCCGCCGCTGCCTGCGCCAGCCGCTGCCGCAGCATTGCCAGCTCGTCGGCTATCGTCCATGTTTTGCCTGCTACGGCCTGCCGGGCGCTCAGGCTATGCTGTAGCTTTACTAACGCTCTGCCAGCCAGGTAACCCGTTTCTGCCAGCCTGCCGCCGTCAGCTGTCAGGCAATCCGTCACGCGCTTGCCTGCCACCCTTTGCTGTAGCCAGAGTTTTTCTTCGGCCAGCGCCGCCAGCGGCTGCGGCACGATAAGCTCGCCGGTGCCGTTAAAGCCGTCACGCCAGAGCGCCTGCTGAACGGTAAAGCTGTGAGGGTTAAATCCTTTATGCCGATATTTACCAATGGTGGTTAGCTCGCCCTGCGCGGTATCCCAACGGTATTCGAGCATGGCACGACGGCCTGGCTTGCAGGCTAAAATCGTTGCCGACGCCAGCACAGCGGAGGGCGGCAGCCCTAACACCTGCCTCAGCGGCTCCGCTATCCGCGTTTTATCCAGCAGGGGTAACAGCGCAACGTCTGGCCGTGCCGCTTGCCTGGCCTCTTCCGTTAACAGCTGTTCAACGCGCCAGAGCAGCGCCGCAAGCTGTTGCGCCCAGTTTCCGGCACGCTTGCGGAATGGCTCAACGGCAAGCTGCATAAGCGCCAGCGCGACCTGTGCAGCAAGGCAGGGCGGTAAATCCCCACGCTGCTGGCGATAACCCGCATGCAGTGCGGCAACGGCGGCGCTGGCCTGAGGCTGGCTCAGGGTCTTTTCTATAGCCTGCAGCTCCAGCCTGGCCTGAAAGGTAGCCAGGTCGATAGCAGGATTACCTGTCCTGGCCCTGTCCCAGTCAATAAGTCGGAGCTGTCCGTCTACTGTCCGCCTGACGACCTGGTCGAGCGTAAAATCACCGTGGATCGGCGTAGCGGTGAAAACGTTATTTGCCAGCCTGTTTTCCAGCGTCTTCAGCAGCGAAATAAACAGCGCTTCCTGCTGCGGCGCTACGGCGCGCAGCGTATTGAAAACTCGCCGGGCTTCTGCAATGCCGCTGCTGGCCGTGGCAGGAATCAACGCTGGTCGGGAATGTACGCTTGCCAGCCTGCGTCCCATTTGCAAAACGTCTCGCTCAGATAGCTCACCGCCCTGCTCGGGACAAAGCGTCTTACCCTCAATCCAGCGGGTGATAAGCAGCCGGTAGTCCGGCAACGCTGCCAGCAGGCTGATTTCCCCAAGCGCCTGCCCCAGCTGGTTTCCGGCCAGCATCGCCTCATAGCGCCCGGCGCTGGCAAACCGCAGCGTGGCAAAGGACTGGCCGTTGCGGCTCAGCAGCGCCAGCAGGCGACGCTCGGGCTTGTAGCGCAGTATTTTAATGTCGAGCGCCGCTTCGCCTGTTTCAGGCAGCCAGCGTCGCAACAGCGCATCGCGTTCCGGCGTAGCGTTCAGCAACCAGAGATGAGGAAGCTCCCGGTCATGCTGCGGGTAGCTAAGGATTATCGCCAGCTCGTGCAGCGCTACCGGCGCGAACGGATCTTGCCGTATGACCAGCCGCTGTCGTTTGGGATGCTGCCATGAAAGAGGAAAGCGCTCGGTGCTCAATGCCTTGGCGCAAAGGTAGCACCTGTTGCCATCAGCCATCTGCAACACCAGCGTGGCGACACAGCTGGTCGCAGGCTTATAGCGCAAATAATCAATGGTTAATGTCCGCAGCCCGGCAAACTGCGGCAAATTGCGCAGGCGAGCGAGTAAGAGTTTGCTATCGAGCAGCGCGGCAAGCCCCGGTAAAACGCTATCCTTGCAGGCAAGCTCTCTGTCCAGATCCTGTAACATTGCTTTCTTCCTTGTTGTGGCTCGCCTGCTGTATTGCCCACAGCCCGGCATAGCGTCCTTTTTTTGCCAGCAGCACGTCGTGCGTTCCCTGTTCCACAATTTCCCCCTTTTCCATAAAGAGGATCCGCTGCGCCCGCGCGGCAAAAGAGAGATTGTGGGTAACGATAAGCGTGGTGCGCTGGCGCATCAGCTGCGTCAGCGCAGCCATCAGCAGATGCTCGCTTTCGCTGTCCAGCCCGGTGCCCGGCTCGTCCAGCAGCAGCAGTGGGCTTTGCCTGATAGCGGCGCGGGCGACGGCAATACGCTGACGCTGCCCGCCGGAAAGCGAATGGCCCCTTTCGCTCAGAACCGTGTCGTAGCCCTGCGGCAGCTGCATAATAAAGTCATGCGCCAGCGCCTGCTTTGCGGCCTTATAAACCTGCTCGTCGGTAACCTCTTCCAGCGCCGCCAGCGCAATGTTTTCGCGTACGCTCAGGCCAAACAGGAGATTGTCCTGGGGGACATAGCTGATATTTTGCCGCACGCTTTTAATCTTACAGCGGCGCAGATCGTGGCCGTCCAGCATGATGCGTCCCGCAAGCGGATCGTACAGGCGCAGCAGCAGGCTAAGCAGCGTCGATTTACCTGTACCGGAAGGCCCCACAATCGCCAGCGACTCGCCAGCGGCCAGGCGAAAGCTGACGTGATGCAGCGTCTGCCTCTCCGCCCCCTGCCGCTGCGGATAGTCAAAACAAACGTTGTCAAAGCAGACTTCGCCACGGAGATGGCTTAGCGTCAGCGCATCAGGGCCATCGGTAATCTCCGGCCTGACGTCCATCAGCACGGTGACGCGCTCCCCCGCCGCCAGCGCTTTGGAAAGCCGCCCGGCGTATTTGGCGTATTCGCGCACGGGCCGAAAAGAATTTTTCAGGTAGGAAACAAAGATCAGCAGATCGCCTGGCGACATCCGGTTTTTCAATACCTCGCTCGCGCCGTAGTAAAGTACGAAAGCGGTGGCGGTCGCGATAATCAGATCGACCTTGCACTCCAGCGCGGCCAGCAGACGGCGAGATTTGACGTTCTGCTGCAGGCTTTGCCCATCGTCGCTGGCGAAGCTTTTGATCGCCACCGGCTCCAGCGACAGCGCCTGTACCACGCCTATCGCCCCCAGGAACTCTGACGCGCTGGCCGCCAGCGCGCCTTCCCGCTTGCGCTGATCGCGGCTGACCGTATGCACTCTGCTGCTGGTGCGGCCCGTGCTCAGCAGCAGTAGCGGCATTAACATCAGCGACAGCAGCGTCATTCTCCAGTTGATATAGAGCATCATGCTAAACATGCCGGTCAAAATCAGGATGTTAGCCAGCATGGGCACCATCGCCGTGATAATCGCTTCGCGCAGCATGCCGATATCGTTAATCAGCCTGGTGGTCAGGTCGCCCGTTTTCGCCCGCTGGTGAAAAGCTGGCGACAGCGTTTGCAGATGGCGAAACAGCGCCTGACGCAGCTCACTGATGATGCGGCTACCGGCAATAGCCAGGCCGACTGTACTGCAATAGCTGAGTCCGGCTTTGGCTGCCGCAATGAGGATAACGCTGACGGCACACAGCAGCAGGAGATTCGCCACCCCAGCAGACGCCACCAGGTCATTGAGCCTGCCTTCGACCGGAATATTATGCTGCGTCAGCAGATCGTCGATGATAAACGCCAGCGGCCACGGCTCAAGCAGGCGCGTGCCGGTTGCCATCAGCAGGCAGAGCAGCGAGCGAATAATCAGGCCACGCTGCTGGCGGATCCACGGAGCGAAACGGGAAGCGACCCGCAGCCACGACAAGCGCATTACGGCATGCTCCCGTTCGACAGATCGACGATGCGCAGGATCTCTTCCGCCACGCTGTCCCAGCTGTGGTTGTGCATAACGTAGCGACGGGCATTTTTGCCCAGCCGCTGGCGCATAACCGGATCGTCTACCAGCGTGAGTAAGGCTTCGCACAAAGCTTCAGGATCGTCCGGCGCTGCCAGCATACCGGTGTGTCCCTCCGCTACAACGTCGGCAAGATGGCCCACGCGCGTGGTGACGACCGGCAGTGCTGCGGCCATATACTCATAAATTTTTAACGGCGAGAAATAAAACTGCTCCAGCCGGGGATAAGGCGCGACGGCAATATCCGTTCTGGCCAGCCACTCAGCAACCCTTGTCGGACTCACGGCTCCGGTAAACACCACGTTGTTCAGACCCAGCCGCATAGCCTCATCCTGCAACAGCTTGCGTTCCG
Source organism: Erwinia phyllosphaerae (assembly GCF_019132875.1). GTDB lineage: Bacteria > Pseudomonadota > Gammaproteobacteria > Enterobacterales > Enterobacteriaceae > Erwinia > Erwinia phyllosphaerae. The sequence continues at coordinate 32,154 of NZ_JAHSPF010000009.1, read as the reverse complement.
GGCCGTCACCAATAATCAGCAGGCTGGTTTGCGGGCGCTGCGCCTGTAGTAGCGCGAAAGCGGTTAATAAATGCTCCAGACCGTGCCAGGGTTTTAACGTGCCGAGAAAGCCAATCACGGTGGTATCTGCATGAACCTGCGGATGCGCGGATGCGCTGGCGAAACGCCGTGGATCGACGCCGTTTGCAATGATATGGATCCGTTCGGGTGAGGAAGTAAAACCGCCAAGATAGCGTTTGACGCCCGGGGAAACGGCGATGACCGCCGCCGCGCTGGCAAGCAGGTTTTGCAGCACTTTTACCGCCGCCTCTTCTGCCACCAGCTTGCGATATTTGCGCTGCTCCTCAATCAGCGGCGCGTTGACCTCCAGCACGGTACGCCAGCCCCGCTGACAAGCGTACGTTATGCCTGCAAAACTCCACAGCGAATAGCGTTCGTACACCAGATCGAACGGGCCTTCTGCCTTTAAGGCGTTCTCCAGCTGTGGGTTAGCGGCCAGCGCGGCTGCCGACCTGACCTGCGCATCACCCGCCGGTAGCGGATCGAGCTGCACTACAGGGATCGCCCGCAGATCCGCTGGCGGTGTGCCGATCCTCCTGGCAAACAAAACGATCTCCGCGCCCTTCCTCAGGAAGGCGCGCAAGATTTCCTGAACATGCACCGATGCCCCTTTACAGCCAAAAACAGGAATGCCAGCGTCGGCACAGATATAGGCAATTCGCATGGGTAAAATCCTTTTTTACAGCAGCAGAATTCATTTCTGCGCCAGACTGAAAATCTCTCTCATTGTTAGCGTATTCCGATCGACATCGTAATCGCGTACGATCGTTTTACGCGCCTGCCTCGCCAGTTTTTCCCGCATATCCTGCCCGTTCAGCAACAGCGTTATCGCCTCGGCCAGTTCTGGCGCGTTGTCTGGCGCCACGCACAGACCAGTTTGCCCATTGATAACCAGCTCCGGAATACCCGCAACCGTTGTTGAGACGACTGGCGTACCCAGCGCCATCGCCTCGACCAGAATGGTGGGCAATCCGTCACGGTCGCCGTCGTCGCTGATAACGCAGGGTGCAACCACCATCGCGCTACTCTGGATGGCTGCCGCGACTTCGTGCCGAGGCAGCATACCGGTAAAGGTGACGCGATCCTGTAGTTCGCCGGCACGAACGGCTTCCTGCAAAACCTGTCGCTCTGGCCCATCGCCAATCAAAGTGCAGTGAAAGGCGATACCATGAGCCTGCAACAGCCCAAGCGCGGTAATTAATAACCGAAAGCCCTTTTTCGCTACCAGGCGGCCTACCGCTACGATTTCTGCCGGCCGTTTTAGCGGCGACAGCCAGGGAAACTGGCGCAGATCCAGACCGTTATAGAGGCGGCTGACTTTCTGCCTGTTACCCCCATAGCGCTCGCAAAGCCAGCCAAGATTGTAATCGGAGACGGTAATTACATGGCTGGCGTCGTCGATCTTACGGGCCAGCTGAATATCGGTCTCGTAGCGGTAATAGATATCTTTCGCATGGGCAGTGAAAGACCAGCTGATGCCGCTAAACCTGGCCGCAAGACGGGCAACTGTTGCCGCCTGGGTAGCAAAATGCGCGTGCAGATGCTGTAAACTATCTGCCTGAACGGCCAGCGCAATCATAATGCCCTGCGCCAGCTCGTGTACATCGTGCTCGCGCTCTTCTTCGAGCCGTGCCGCAAAATCGGGTAGCTTCTCCAGGCCCTCTTTTACCAGGGTCCAAAAGTGCTCCGCGTTGCGCTGCTTGTCCAGCCGCGTCACCGGCGCTTTCACCAGGCCGATATCGGGCTGAAAACGCGCTTCCATGACCGGCCCCAGCGCAAAAATGCTGACCATCAGGCCTGCCCGTTCATGCGCCAGGATCTCATTGACGATAAACGTCTCTGAAAAGCGCGGGTAGCGTTTCAGAACGTAGCCTACACGCAACGGTTGTAGCGACATCACGCGTTCTCCCTGATGCTCAGTATCTGGCGCACGCGGCAGGCAACCTGCTCAAGGCCGTCAAAACGCAATTTATTGCGGGGGTTGCTAAACTGATGGGGTTGGGCAAACCAGGCGCTAAGATGCTGTGGCGACAGGTTAGCGGGATGAAGGCAGTCAAGCAGCCCCAGCCCGGCGAGGCGGCTTGCCCTAATCCATTGTTCCTCGCGCGGCGCAACGCGCGGCACTATCAGCGCAGCTTTATGAAAAGCCAGGATTTCCGTTAGCGTGTTATAGCCGCCCATCGCCACCACGCAGGCGGCGTTGCGCAGCAGCCTGGTGGGCTCCGCGACAAATTCCACGACTCTTTTTTCCGGACTGGCAAGCTGCTTCAGAGCAAGGCGCTGCGCTTCCGGCATCATTGAACCCGTTACCAGAATGCCCTGCATGCCTTTGGGCAGTTCCGCTCTGGCAAAGGCCTCTGCCAGTTGAAAGCCGTCCTGGCCGCCGCCGACAACACAAAGCGCATAAGGCGAGGCTACCGGGGCGATGACATCATAGTCATTTCGGCTACGAACCCGCTGCCTGGCGTCCAGATAGCCGGTAAAAGTAATTTTATTATTGATTGCGGCATCGAAATTATATTCTTTGCGTAAGTCATAGAGACGATTATCGCCATACACCCAGATAGCGGAATAGAAGTCGCGTAGCGCCGCGCTGTTTTCCTGCTTATCCCATTGCGCTTTGACCGACAGAGGATTATCGAGAATATCCCGCAGGCCGGAGACCATGTACGTTTTCTTTCTGGCTAGAAGCGGCAGGCTAAGATCGAGTTCGCGCATTGCCCCGCGCGGTACGTTATCCACGATCATAATATCTGGTGAAAAGGCATTGAGCGCCGCATAAATAATTTGCGCGCGTAAATGAACCAGCGGCTTTATCTTTTCTCCCAGCGCACGCGGGCAATATTTTCCCTCCGGGGTTTTCTGGTAAGACGGCAGGATGAGGCTGTCTGCGCCTTTCGGCAACGTAAAGGTTCCGGCTTCGCGAACGCCTGATATTAATAATATTTCGGCATCGGGGCAGGCTTGCAGCACCGACTGGCTAAGCAGCATGTTGCGACGAATATGCCCGAACCCCATCGTATCGTGCGAATAAAATACGCACCGGGGCTTTCTGGAAGAGTCCATTTCCAATTATCCTGTTATTAATGCTGCTTTCTTTGCAATTTTTCCAGCCATTATCCTTCAGGCCGAAAGAATATGATGTTTTATAAAAGAAGATCGATATTGATAGCCACTAAAATATGACAAAGACCTGAGGAGAAAAAAGGCTACACAAACCTAAACCAAAGGTCAACGGAGGGAGTAAAAATACGGAAGAATCACATTTCAGGCAGGCAATTAATTAAAAACCCCGCAACATATAATTTACTCAACGCGGGCTTAATAATAAAAAAGCCGGAAGAAAACTTCCGGCTGCAGGATGTTACCGTTAACGCGTCGTTTTGGAAGGCGACTGCATAAAGCGGAAGAAGTCGCTATCCGGACTGAGCACCATGACGTCCTGATTGTTGTTAAAGCTGTTGTCATAGGCACGCAGGCTGCGGATAAAGGCGTAAAAATCCGGATCCTGACTGAACGCATCGGCAAACAGCTTCGCCGCTTCAGCATCGCCATCACCACGCGTCATCAGGGCGGTACGCTGCGCTTCCGCCAGCGTGCGGGTTACTTCATAGTCCGCCGCCGCGCGCAGTTTTTCCGCCTCTTCCTGACCTTGTGAACGCTGGCTGCGGGCTACAGCCTCACGCTCGGCGCGCATACGGTTGTAGATAGCATCGGAAACTTCCGTCGGCAGGTTGATCTGCTTGATGCGCACGTCAACAACCTGGATGCCCAGCGCCGCCATACTGTTTGGATTCACCGCAGGCTCTTTGCTGCTGGTTTCACGCTCTACGCGCGCTGCCGCAGAGGCAATGGCATCGTCTGCCGCTGGCGTAGCGATTTCATCATCCTGTCCTGCACTACCGGTGTTCAGCGCATCACGCACGTCGGTGGTCAGGCGTCCACGGGAATCGGTAACGATATCCTTAACGTCCAGACGACCAATTTCAGAACGCAGACGGTCACTGAACTTGCGTTTCAGCAGCACTTCCGCCTGGGAAACGTCGCCGCCGCCGGTGGCCAGATAGTAGCGACTGAAGTCGCTGATACGCCACTTGATATAGGAATCCACGATCAGATCTTTCTTCTCTTTGGTGACGAAGCGATCGGCCTGGTTATCCATGGTTTGCAGACGCGCATCCAGCGACTTTACCGACTCCAGGAAAGGAATTTTAAAGTGCAGGCCTGGCGCATAAACCAGCGGTTTATTTTCATCATCGCGCAGCACTTTACCAAAGCGCATAACGATGCCGCGCTGGCCTTCCTGTACCACAAACAGTGACGCGTAAAGCACCACCAGCACAACAATCAATACGACGATTAATGGCTTACGCATCCTTAATTTCTCCCTTCGCGCTGGGTATCGTTACGCTGAGCGTTGACCCGACGCTGGTCCATAATGCTTTCCGGGCTATAAGACGAGCTGCTGCTGGCCCGCTCGTTGCCGCCTGATGCTGGCGGTAAGCGAAGCAGGTTGCTGCTGCTGTCCTGGCTCGTTGACGAGGTGCCGCTCTGGCCCCGCATCAGCTGGTCAAGCGGCAGCACCATCAGGTTATTGCCCTTGTCGTTAACCAGTACTTTACGGGTGTGGCTAAGCACGCGTTCCATCGTTTCAATGTATAAGCGCTCACGCGTAATTTCCGGCGCGGCTTTGTACTCAGGCAGAATTTTGGCAAAGCGAGCCACCTCGCCCTGCGCTTCCAGCACGGTGCGGGTTTTATAAGCGCGCGCTTCTTCCAGGATACGCTGCGCCTGGCCGTTAGCACGAGGCTGGACCTCGTTAGCATAGGCTTCCGCTTCACGTACGTACTGCTCGCGATTTTCACGTGCCGCGATAGCATCATCAAACGCAGCTTTTACTTCTTCTGGCGGACGAGCAGCCTGGAAGTTAACGTCCAGCAGCGTGATACCCATGTCGTAAGGGCGAATTGTCTCTTCCAGTTCGCGCTGGGTGTCGCTACGCACTACGGTACGCCCTTCGGTAAGGATACGGTCCATAGTAGAACGGCCAATCACGCCGCGCAGCGCGCTGTCGGTGGCCTGACGCAGGCTGTCGTCCGCGCTGGTTACCGCAAACAGATAGCGCTCTGGATTAGTGACGCGATACTGTACGTTCATTTCCACGCGCACGACGTTTTCGTCCGAGGTCAGCATGGTGCCGGAAGCAGCCAGCTCGCGCACGGCTTCAACGTTAACCGCGCGAACCTGATCGATAAAGGTCGGCTTCCAGTTCAGACCGGGTTCCACCAGATGGCTGAATTTGCCAAAGCGCGTTACCACGCCGCGCTCCGCCTCTTTGATGGTATAGAAACCACTGCCGGCCCAGATAACCACGGCCACCACGGCCACGATGCCGAGCAGGCGTCCACCGCGTCCTGGCGTTTGCTGTCCGCCCTCGTTTTTACCGCCGCCAAAGCCGCCGAGCTTTTTGCTCAGCTTGCGGAAAATATCATCCAAATCAGGTGGCCCTTTATCGCGACCTCCTTTGTTTCCCCCGGAGTTGCCGCCTTGATTATTGCTGCTCCCCCACGGGTCGCGGTCCTGTCCGTTATTCCCGGGCTGATTCCACGCCATGTTTCTGCTCCATTTATTGTGTATGCGGTGTTATCCCAGGGCCGGGATACGCGTGTCGGGCGTCAAACAATGTAGTCCACCAGCTCCGGCTGCTGCTTGCACAGGCGGCGCCAGTCGACAATGGGCATGCGTACTTGCAACCCTACGCTGCCGTCATCTTCATTCCACTCTTTTTCTATCGCCTGCAGCTGGTAAAAGCGGCTGCGTAGTCGCCCCGCTTCCGGCGGCAAACGCAGGTTATATTCGGCAATTTCACCCGCCAGGCGTTCGCTCAGCGCCTGAAATAGCAGCGGAATGCCTTCACCGGTCTGTGCAGAAAGCCAGACGCGCACGGGCAGATTTTCTTCGTCACGATCGATTCTGGGGACGAAATCTTCCAGCGCGTCTATCTTATTCATTATTTTTAATGTGGGAATGTCGTTTGCTTCGATCTCTTCCAACACTTCTTCAACGGCTTCGATATTTTCTTCGACGCGCAGATCGGCGGCGTCAATCACGTGCAGCAGCAGCGTCGCCTGTCGGGTTTCCTGCAGCGTTGCTTTAAAAGCGGCCACCAGATCGTGCGGCAGATGACGGATAAAACCAACCGTATCCGCCAGTACCACTTCGCCGACATCCGCCACGTCCAGGCGACGCAGCGTGGGATCGAGCGTGGCGAACAGCTGGTCTGCGACGTAGACTTCCGCCGCGGTAATACGGTTAAAGAGCGTTGATTTACCGGCGTTGGTATAACCCACCAGCGACAGCGTCGGCACATCGGCCTTGTTACGCGCCTGACGTCCCTGGTCACGCTGCTTCTCTACTCTTTCAAGACGGGAAAGGATTAACGTAATGCGATTACGCAACAGGCGACGGTCGGTTTCCAGCTGGGTTTCACCAGGGCCGCGCAGGCCGATACCGCCTTTCTGGCGCTCAAGGTGCGTCCAGCCGCGTACCAGACGCGTGGCGAGATGACGCAGCTGCGCCAGTTCGACCTGAAGCTTCCCTTCATGGGTACGCGCACGTTGGGCAAAGATATCCAGGATCAGGCCCGTGCGATCGATCACCCGGCACTGGCACAGCGCTTCGAGATTGCGTTCCTGTGCCGGACTCAGGGCGTGATCGAACAGCACCACGGAAGCGCCGCTGGCTTTAACCGCCTCGGCAATCTCCACGGCCTTACCTTCGCCGACGAAATATTTTGGGTGTGGCGCCTTGCGGCTGCCGGTAACTACACGTAGTGCTTCGACACCAGCGGAAGAAACAAGAGTTTCAAACTCCTGCAGATCTTCCATATCTCTGTCCTGGGAGAAATAGATGTGTACCAGTACGGCCTGCTCACCGGCATCATAACGGTCAAACAAACTTAAAACCTCTCAGTACCTTGTTGAACCTGCTTTACGATGGCCATACTGCTTTATCAGATGCTAATGCACATTCACGCCAGAGCGGCGTATGGTCTTTTCGCCCGGCGTTATTAACATAACGGGCGTGAACGTCATTGCCAGGACGGGCGCTGGAAAACCGGTCAGCCCGCCCTGAAAGAACAGTGATTACTCTGCGTCGTCACTCTCTTGCTGAGGCTGAGAAGAAGCCCCCTGATTGCTGCCACCATGATGATAGTTGCTGCTTCCGCCACCCGCATTGTTGCTGTGATGGGATACCGGACGGGACGGAACCACGGTAGAGATAGCGTGCTTGTAAACCATCTGGCTGACCGTGTTTTTCAGTAAAATTACAAATTGGTCAAATGATTCAATCTGACCCTGCAGTTTAATACCATTCACCAAATAAATCGAAACCGGAACACGTTCGCGACGCAGTGCGTTCAAGAACGGATCTTGCAATGATTGCCCCTTAGCCATTCTATCTTTTCCTTATATGCTTGTTGTTTACTACTTAAGAGCCTGCGCTCTGAAATACTGCGTAAAAATTTGCGCACGATAACGCACCAATTGTACACAATCACCCGGCCTTCGCACTAAGAACCTGTAATACGTTTGCCAGCGCGGCCTGCGGCTGTTCGCTATCCAGCCAGTGAACATCCTTCCAGCCACGTAGCCAGGTTATCTGACGCTTGGCCAACTGTCGCGTTGCGCAAATTCCTCGATAAACCATTTCATCGTAATCGATTTCACCCTGTAAAAATGACCACATCTGGCGATAACCGACACAACGAATGGAAGGCATGTCCGTATGCAAATCACCTCGTGCAAAAAGCGCCCGAGCCTCCGCTTCAAATCCTGACGCCATCATCTGTTCAAAACGCAGTGCAATACGCTGATGAATCAATTCGCGGTTTTGCGGTGCAATAGCGAATTGCGTCACATCGTACGGCAGGGTTTCTCCGGCTGTTTTAGTCAGTTCTGTTAAAGTTTTACCTGAAATAAAAAAAACTTCCAGTGCTCGCGAGAGTCTCTGGGGATCATTCGGATGAATACGACTCCCCGCAATGGGATCTATTTCACATAACTGGCGATGAAGCGCTTCCCAGCCCTCTTCTCTCGCGCGTTGCTCAATACGCTGGCGCACGTCAGGATCGGCCGGGGGCAACGGCGATAATCCTTCCAGCAGCGCCTTGTAATAGAGCATAGTGCCACCAACAAGCAACGGGATACGCCCGCTTTGGGTAATCTCTGCCATTTCCGCCAGCGCATCGCGACGAAACTCCGCCGCTGAATAAGACTCGGCCGGATCGCGAATATCCAGCAGGCGATGCGGTGCCAGCTGCCGTTCTTCAGCGGTTGGCTTGGCGGTACCGATATCCATACCGCGATAGATCAGTGCGGAATCAACGCTTATCAGCTCAACCGGCAGCTGCTGGCGCAGGGCTATTGCCAGCGCCGTTTTACCGGAAGCCGTTGGTCCCATTAAAAAAATTGCCTTTGGCCGGCCAGCCCTGGATAATTCACTCATGTTTCAGCGTATTCATCGCTATTTCAATATCAACATACTGCAATAAGTCCGAAGGTGACGACTTCAGCAGCTGCGGGCAGAGCCTTTCGACCTCGGCCAGCAGCGCAATCGCCTGCGAGTGATTCCAGAGCGGACGATCGGCCGCCGCGTGACGCGCTAACCAGTGCGCCACCTGAGCGACAGATAAGTCCGGCTGTTCGGCCAAATAGCCTAACAGTTCTGGAATCAAGTTTTGTAAATTTTGTTGGCGCAATGGTAAAGGTACGGCGCGTAGCGTGACGTGCTGCCCTTCCGCTTCCAGCTCAATGCCCATCTGCTTTAGCAGCGCGGAAAAGTGTCCGATGGCATCCCTTTCCGGCTTTGCCATTTTCATTCTGACCGGGATTAGCAGCGGCTGAGGTTTCAGGCCCTCTTCGCCGGGCACAAGCTGCGCCTGCTTTAGCCAGCGCTCCGCCACCGGCAGCGAAATCAGGGCCAGCCGCTGGTTCGATTCCACCAGCGCAACATCATTTTGCAACACGGTTAACACACGGCCAAAGCTTTGGCTGTGGCCGTTAAGCGGTGCCTCCTGCTGCTGCTCACGCGGGTCTGGCCGTGGCGGCGTGGCTTCCCGCGCGGCAGGGAGATCGGGCGTTTGCAGAAGCTTTTGATACAGCGCGCCTTCTTTTTTCTGATAGCCGGGCTCCTGGCGCTGCCAGCTGGCTACCGGTTTCCCTGAGCCTGCTCCAGCGCCCGATCCTGAACCTGCGCCTGGACCTGTCTGCCCTCTGGAACCTGAACCCATACCGGTGCCGGAATCCCTGCTCGAGCCTGCTCCTGGCTCCGCACCTTTAGCTGATGCTGGGGAAGAGAAGTGATTGCCGCCCGCCGCCTGACGGTTTTCCGGTTGCCAGCGTTCACCAGGCTCCTCGCTCTCTATACCCGGTAGCGTTGCCGCACCGGTTTCCTGAAGCACGCTGATGACGCCCTGATAAATAAAGTCATGCACCAGCCGCGACTGATGAAAACGCACCTCGTGCTTGGCAGGATGCACATTAACGTCAACCTGATGGGGATCGATTGTTAAGTAGAGTACGTAAGCCGGTTGGTGGTCGTCGCCCAGCTTATCCTGATAGGCCTGGCGGATGGCGTGGTTAATCAGGCGGTCACGCATCATACGGCCGTTCACGTAGCAGTATTGCAGGTCGGTAACGGTACGGGAACCAGCCGGATCGGCTACCCAGCCCTGTAAACTCAGATCGCCATGCTGCCACTCAATCGCCAGCGCGTGAGTAAGAAAAGTCGTACCGCAGATGGCCCCCAGCCGACGTTCACGCTGTTTTACCTCGCTGACGCCGCGATACTGTCTGATTAGCTTGCCGTTATGCGTCAGCGAAAACGCCACATCGAACCTTGCCAGCGCGATACGGCGGATAATTTCATCAATATGGGTAAATTCCGTCTTTTCCGTGCGCATAAACTTGCGGCGGGCTGGCGTATTGTAAAACAGGTCCAGAACTTCCAGCGTGGTGCCAACCGGATGCGCAGCGGGTTTGACGGTAACCGCCATATCGCGCCCCTCCGCGTAGGCCTGCCAGGCTTCAGTCTGGTCTGCCGTACGGGAAGTTAACGTCAGGCGGGAAACGGAGCTGATACTGGCCAGCGCCTCGCCGCGAAAGCCCAGGCTCATAATCGCTTCGAGATCGTCAAGCGAGGTGATTTTACTGGTGGCGTGACGAGCCAGCGCCATCGCCAGCTCCTCTTTATTGATCCCGCAGCCGTTGTCACGAATACGGATCAGCTTTGCGCCGCCTTTATCAATTTCAATGTCGATTCTGGTCGCACCGGCATCAAGGCTGTTTTCCACCAGCTCCTTCACCACCGACGCCGGACGCTCTACAACTTCACCGGCTGCGATTTGGTTAGCAAGCTGTGGCGGCAGTACCTGAATCGGCATAGGGGATCCTTGTTAAGAAGTTGGAATCGTTAACGTCTGCCCCAGCATAACATTTTGCGATTTCATATTGTTGGCCTGCTGTATCGCTTTAGGGCTGACGCCGTAGCGGGCAGCAATCCCGGTCAGCGAGTCGCCGCGGACAACTTTATGCCGCTTCGGCCTGCTGGCGCTGACAGTAGCGCTGGCGCTGCTGGCCGGTACTTTTAAGCGCTGCCCAACCCAGACTACATCCCGTTTCAGCGAATTCATTGAGCGCAGCATCGCCATGCTCACGCCATAGTGGGCGGCGATGCCGGAGAGCGTTTCGCCCCTTTTGACCACATGACGCGTAACCGCACCGGAGTAACTGGTATTAGCCGGTGCGGGGTTAGGCTGCACATCAACCGCCGTTGCGGACTGCAACGGTCGGTTTTCCTCCTTTGGGACGGATTGCAGCGGATGCGCCAGGAAGTAGTTGCGCAGGCCTTTATATATCGACTCCGCAATCTTCTGCTGGTAAGCGCTACTGCCAAGCAGTCGCTCCTCCGAAGGGTTACTGATAAAGCCGGTTTCCACCAGCAGCGAAGGAATATCCGGCGAACGCAAGACGCCAAGGCTGGCATGTTCGGGACGCCGTTTGTGCAGTGAACCCACGCGCTGTAGCTGGGCGATAACCTTAACCGCGACGTCGTAACCTACCCGCTGCGAATGACCGAATTGCAGATCCAGCACTGCCTGGCTGAGATATGGATCGGCCTGGCTGTTTGCCAACAGATCGCCAGCACCGCCCAGTAATTCAGATTGCTTTTCGTGCTGCTCCAGCCAGCCCGCCATTTCGCTGTTAGCGCGACGGTTAGAAAGCACCCACACTGAAGCACCGGATGCGCTACGGTTCGGCGCGGCGTCGGCATGGATAGAAACCAGCAGGTTAGCGTTTTGCTTACGCGCCACGTCCGAGCGCCCCATGACGGAAATAAAATAGTCGCCGTCGCGCGTCATTACGCCTTTAAACATCGGGTCGTCGTTTAACAACGCCTTCAGTTTGCGGGCGATGGCGATAGTAACGTTTTTCTCTTTCAGTCCGTTGGCACCGATAGCGCCGGGATCCTGACCGCCGTGTCCGGCATCAATCGCGACGATAACGGCTTCATCAGCTGCGCTAACCTTTCTGCCTGGCGCAGCCACTTCGTCACCGCTACTGACAGCCGTAACCGGATTGCCTTTAAAAGGGTTTTCTTTCGGCGAACGCGATACCGTGCTGACGTTAGCTGTCGCGCGCGGTGCGGGACGGGAGCCGGTAACGGTAAAAACGACGTTATAGCTGTTGCCGTTACGCTGCGTGACGGCGCGCGTTTTACCACGCTGCGTCAGCTCAAACACCAGCCGGATACTCTGGCTGTCTTTCGGCGTGCTTGCCCGAATACGTTTTAACAGATTATCGCCGCTGAACGTCAGAGGTAGCCCTTTAATCACGCCGCTCTGGCGGATATCCAATACCACGCGATCCGGATTATGTAGCGGAAAGAAACTGTAGACTGGCTGACCGTTAAAGCTCAGCGTCACCGTCGCTTTGTCGCTGCCGTTGGCCACCTGGATATCGGATAAGCTGGCGGCAAGCGTGGAAAAAGTGCTCAGCAAAACGGCCAGCAATACGCCCAGTTTCATACGCAACATCATTGTTCGCCCTTTTCCAGCATGGCTAACATCTCTTCGCCCAGGGTCGAACAAGCTTTCAGTTCCGCCTGACGCGCCGCGCCCTGATAGCTAAGAAAGAGTTCAACATCCGGCTCAGGCAGGAAACCCGCGCCCTGCTGCGGCCATTCGACCAGGCAAAGGCTGTCGCCGCTGAAATAGTCGCGGATGCCCATAAACTCCAGCTCTTCAGGATCGGCCAGGCGATAAAGGTCGAAGTGGTAAACGCGGCGATCCGGCAGTACGTAAGGCTCCACCAGCGTATAGGTAGGACTTTTTACGTTGCCCTGGTGTCCCAGCGCCTGCAAAAAGCCCCGGCTGAAGGTGGTTTTCCCCGCGCCCAAATCTCCATATAAGTAAAGTGTTGCCGCGCATGGACAGGCGCGGGCCAGGCTGGCTCCCAGTGCGAGGGTTGCCGCCTCGTCGGACAATGCTATTACACGGCTCTTCATTCTTTTCTGTTCAGGATCTCTGGGTTAACAAACAGGTACAGCTCGGAAAACAGATCGGTCGCCAGCATGCCGCGCGTGCCAAGGCGTTGCGATACCGCCTGGGCGGCAGCGCCATGCGCTACGCAGCCAGCGCAGGCTGCATCATACAGCGAGAGCTTTTGCCCTGACAAACTGCCAATGATGCCGGAAAGCACATCGCCCATACCGCCGGTCGCCATGCCCGCGTTGCCAACATCCGCAATCGCCATTTCGCCCGTTTCGCTGGCGATAATCGTGCCCGCGCCTTTCAGTACCACGACGCCACCATAGCGTTTCACTAGATTTTGCGCTGCAAGTAAGCGGTCACTCTCTATTTCGCTGGTCTTTACGTTCAGCAGCCGCGCCGCTTCGCCCGGATGCGGAGTAATAACGCGATTTTGACGTTTATCGCCGTTGATTGCCAGCAGGTTAAGCGCGTCCGCGTCCCAAAGCATCGGTTTAGCGCTATTTTTTACTTTTTTCAGCGCTTCTTTACCCCAGTTCCGCTGCCCCAGCCCTGGCCCGATAACAATGACGTCGGCCCATTCCAGCGCTTCATCAATCGCCTGCGCGCTTAGCTCCTGTACCATTAATTCAGGCCGCGCCGTCAGTAACGCCGTCAGATTGTCTTTGTGAGTAAGTACTCGCACTAGGCCAGCACCAGCGCGTAACGCAGCTTCGCCCGTCATGCGGATAGCGCCAGCCGTGCCGTGATCGCCGCCGATAATTACCAGCTTGCCATGATCGCCTTTATGCGAGGTTGGCTTACGAGGCGGCAGCCAGCGCGCCAGCGCTGAAGCGTCGTAACGCGCAACAGGAGCAGTTTGCCCGGTCAGCCAGCCATCGAGGCTCAGCGCGTGAAAGTGCAGCTGCCCCACAACATCACGAGCTTTGCCCGTCAGCAGGCCAGGCTTAAGCGCAATAAACGTCAGCGTATGGGCAGCATTTATTACGGAGCCGGGCGTTGTACCGTTAGCGGCCACTAACCCGGAAGGAATATCTATGGCAAAAACCGGCGCGCTGGCGGCGTTTGCTTTGTCGATAAGCTGCGCGTATTGCTCGCCCGGCGCGCGGTTAAGCCCTGTTCCCAGCAGCGCATCGACAATCAGGTCGGTTTGCTCAGGCCATGCCGTTTCCGGCGCATGAATTTCCCCGCCTGCGTTCAGCCAGGCTTCCCGCGCCTGGTTTGCCTCATCAGGCAGCGATTTTGATCCTTCACAGGCAATTAACGTGACCTCAAGGCCGGCCGACTTTGCCAGACGAGCCACGATAAACCCGTCTCCACCGTTATTACCGTGACCGCAAAGGATTAACCAACGCTGCTTATCAGGCCAGAGCGTACGGATCCTGGTGAAAGCCGCCTCGCCCGCACGCTGCATTAGCTCAAACAGCGTGATGCCCATCGCGTCAGCGCCCTCACGCTCAAGTTGCGCTATCGCCTCTACAGGCCACACGGAATAGGGTAAACTGGTCGGGTTATTTAGCTGGTTCAGGTTAGTCATGTCGCATCCTCTCGATCTTTTTCAATTCGCCCTGGATATTAAACAATGGGGGCTGGAGCTTGGCTTTCAGCAGGTTGGTATCTGTGATACCGATCTTAGTCTGGAAGAGCCGCGTCTGCAGGCGTGGCTGGACAAGCAGTATCATGGCGAAATGGAATGGATGGCCCGTCACGGTATGATGCGCGCCCGTCCCCATGAGCTACAGCCCGGCACGTTACGCGTGATTAGCGTGCGCATGAATTACCTTCCCGCCAAAGCGGCTTTCGCCAGCACCCTGAAAAACCCTCAGCTAGGTTATGTTAGTCGTTATGCGCTGGGGCGTGATTATCACAAAGTATTACGCAATCGCCTGAAAAAGCTTGGCGATCGCATTCGCGAGCGTTGTGAAGAGGCTGAATTCCGCCCCTTTGTTGATTCCGCCCCGGTGATGGAAAGGCCGCTGGCCGTCAAGGCTGGTCTGGGCTGGACCGGTAAACACTCGCTGGTGTTGAACCGTGAATCCGGCTCGTGGTTCTTTCTTGGCGAGTTGCTGATCAATCTGCCTCTGCCAGTTGACCAGCCGCAGCAGGAGCAGTGTGGTCGCTGCGTCGCCTGCATTACCACCTGCCCGACCGGCGCCATCGTTGAGCCTTACGTGGTTGACGCCAGACGCTGTATTTCCTATCTGACCATCGAACTGGAAGGCGCGATCCCTGAAGAGTTCAGGCCGCTTATTGGCAACCGGATTTATGGCTGTGATGACTGCCAGCTGATCTGTCCGTGGAATCGTTACGGACAGTTAACTGATGAGGATGATTTCAGCCCTCGCGCGGTACTGCATGCGCCACCTCTGACCGAGCTTTTTGCCTGGGATGAGGAGACATTTTTGCGTGTCACGGAAGGTTCGGCGATTAGACGTATCGGCCACCTGCGCTGGTTACGTAACGTTGCCGTTGCGCTGGGCAATGCACCATGGTCACCGGAGAATGTTGCTGCATTAGAGCGCCGTCATGGCGAAAATGCCATGCTGGATGAACATATTGAATGGGCGCTTGCTTGCCAGCTGGCAAGACGTGCTGAGAATGCGATTGAGGTGCAGAGTTCTCAGCAAAAACGGCTGGTGCGTGTCATTGAAAAGGGTTTACCGCGCGATGCATAAATGAGCACGCAGGCTTTTCCCTGCGGAAAAAGGGTTTTCCACATGTTGTGCATAAAAATAAAAAGTTGTTGTCATTCAACTGACACAGAAACCGCAAGCGATCTGAATAACAATTTGAAATATTAATTTTTTAAAAAAAAACAGCCAGTTAAACGCAAGGCGTAACGCTTTTTATTTACCGGCGATAAACGAAGCGCAGCGGCATCCTGTGGATAACTCTGTTGAAGAAGATTTTTTACGGCGGCAAAAAGCCTGCCCCAACCCTTTCCGGGCTGTGGATAACTTAAAAAGAAATTATTTGTCTGGAGCGGGAAACGAGACTCGAACTCGCGACCCCGACCTTGGCAAGGTCGTGCTCTACCAACTGAGCTATTCCCGCAAAGAGGTGACGTTCACTGCCTGACCGCAAAACAACTAACCTGTTGTTTTAAAAGAAATTCTTTTTCTTAAACGGTAGAGCGGGTGCGATTATGACCGTATCCAGAGGCAAAAACAAGCTTTTTTCTGCCTCTGGCGTGGTGTGAAAGCGAAATTGTTTGGGCCACGACGGCTTTGCAAATATAAAAAAATACGCCCTGAAAATCAGGGCGTACACTACAGGCCGCTAACAAAACTAAAGCGATGAAAGCTGCTTGTTAACATCCTCGCATCGATAAGCATGGGCAGCGTTACCCGCTGCCCGCTACAAGGTTAATTATTTTATTGGCTTCTCGATGGTTTGGTTATCCATCAGCACTTTCCACTTTCCTGCGTCAGCGCCATCATGTGCTGGCGAACCGTTAGCGGGTTTTACGGAGTTGGCAAAATTGCCGCCATCCGGACGAGAAGAACTGCCCGGGCCGCCTACGATAGGTTTCGCAGGCTGTACCGTCGGCCATTTTTTGGCTGGCGTTGTGCTGTCCGCAGTACCGGCATTTGCGGAAGGACGTCCTGGTTTTACATTGGCCGAATTATTGTCCGGCCTCTGATAGGCTGGAGAATTATTGGCGGGTTTGACGGAGTTGGAAAAATTCCCGCCCTCGGGACGAGAGGAGCTGCCCGGACCGCCTACGATAGGTTTCGCAGGCTCAACCGTTGGCCATTTTTTGGCAGGCTTAGACGAGTTCGGGCCGGCAGGATCCGTAGAAGGGCGTCCGGGTTCAACGCTGGCGGAGTTATTGCTTCCCGGCTTCTGCTTAACGACGTTACCGCTGTTGCCAGAATCAATCGTATGCGAAGGCTTGCTGGCTGGCCTGCTGATGTCCGGCTGCTGCGTAGATAAGCCGCCGCTGCCCGGCCTCTGCTTAGCTGAGTTATTACTATTGCCAGAATCTATCGTATGCGAAGGCTTATTAGCAGGCGTGCTGTTGCCTGGCTTCTGCGGAGTTGATCCATTGCCGCTGCCCGGTCTTACTGTAGCATTACCGCCGTTGCCCGGTCTTACGAAAGCCGAGTTATTGCCGCTGCCAGGCGTTACAGTATGTGAGGGGTTAGTGGCATTATTGTCAGTTGGTTTTTTTATATCTGCGCCATTGTCCGCTTTTTTACTTTTCTTCTTCGAAGGCACGCCAATAGTATAAGAAATATTATTTCCTGCTTTCTTATCATCCTGGGTTACCGTTGACTTTTTATCAATATCTGCGTTGATGTCGCCTTTTACATTGTTACCGGAAAGATCCAGGTTAATGGTATTGTGCTGCTGCTCTTTTTTATGAACCTCATCAAGCGTGTCGACATAAAAGTTCCCGGTTGGCGTCCCTTTATAACTCATGCCGAAACCGCCACCACCATAGGTGCCTGAAGAATCGATGTTGTCTACCAGTTCCTGTGAATTTATCACCCCGCCCACGTCAATTGAGCCCGTCTGATTTTCAGAAATAACATGCGCGCCAGTCATATTAAGATCGCCGCCTGCTTTGATAATGACTTTTCCAGTCGCGGTAATTCCGGATTGTTTATTTGTGACATTGCTACTGTGCTCTTCACTTCCTCCCCCCCCGCTTACTGCTGCGGTAGGCAAAATACCTTTGGAGGTTATAGCCACACCCACCGAGCCACCCCACTCTCCACTGCTGGCTGTTTCGCGATACGTGTCCTGCATGGAGGCAATCTTGAGATCGCCGTCAACGTTAACATCAGCAGTTTCCGCTTTGATGTTCGCGCCCTTCATTTCCATATTGCCTTTGACTTTTACGTGAACACTATTAGCGTCAATGCTTGAATTGCTATATAACGTGGCATCAATATCGCGCTGGCTGGTGGAACCGCTATAATCTACTGAAACACCCGCACCCGCACCGGTAGGCCCGCCGCCGCCGCTGCCCGCTAAGCTGACATTATGTGATGATGTGCTGGTTGATTCAGTGGTGCGGCTCTTCGCTGCCGCCATGCTAAAATCTCCACCTACGTCTATATCTACTTGATCAGCTTTGATATCGACGCCGGTCAGCGTAGTATCTTTTTTAGAATTGAAAATGAATTGTCCGCCATAAAACTTATTGACATTTTCTGTTCTGGTTTCAGTTTCCGTTTTCTCCGTTTTTTGCGACCAGCCAGCAGAAACCGAGCCTCCGGCCAAATCATTTAGCATTACGTTAGAAACATTGCCGCCCATCTCAACTGCCGTCATAAGAGCATCAACTTCCATGTCCTGATTGAGTGATTTATCTATAAGATTGTCTGTTTTATTATAGGCATCTATTAAGGAACTATGAACCTCTCCTTTAATCCCGCTAAACGTTTCCTTAACTTCAGTGGAGGACTTATTCACATCCTCATATTTTGTGGAAATAATATTTTCAGCACTAAGACTAGCCGTTGCGCTATCGCCCACGGTTAAATCCATCCCCCCGATATCCAGCGTATTCCCGGCCTCAATATCAACGCCGTTAGTAAAATTAAAGTTAGCGTTTTTATTCGTAATTTTAGAATCCCTGGTCACCGTTTCCTTTGTTTTTAAGCCGGCTTTAAAAGAAGCCGTGTCCGCTGTTGCAGCCGCGCCGGGGCGTTTGGTATTAGAGTTACTCATATTACCTTCAGGCCCCTGGGAATTATATTCCGCCTCTTTTGTATCTACACCATCCAGTGAACTATGAGTAGTTTCAGAGGCCCCGAGACCCGGTACATCAGTTTTGTAGCCAAACTCCAGGCTGCTTTCCGTAACCTTACGTTCTTTATACGAATGATCCTGAGAGGTTTTAGTAATGACATCATTACCGGCCATAATAGCTCCGCTGGAAGCATTGTATTCACCCCCAGCGAAAACGGCATCCTGAGCAGCATCAACAATAAAGGCGCCACCGGTCTTAACCGTATTAGCTTTAGCTTTTGCTGAGGATTCGGTGACTTCTTCCGTACGGGTAGTCAAAATACCATTAGTTTGATAGTCGTAGCTATAAGAAGAATTTACTTCATGAACATCATTAAAGTTCACGTTACCTTCTGTGGCCGTGACGCGTATGACATTGTCTTCCTTTTCTCCGCCCGTAATTTCAATACCGGTAATATCCACCTGTTTGGCTTTGATATTAATATTGCCTTTCGCGTTAAGACCATCGTTATAGGCACCAATTTTTTGATTGCCGTCTTCGTCTCGTCCTACGCTGGCGATAATTTTGACATCACCCTCTTCGGCATACATATTAATATCTTTACCCGCTTTGAGTCCGCTACCGCTATTGGTGATATCACCAGATTTGCTGACCATAGTGGCGGAACCGCCTGCCGTTATACCGGCATTCATCCCGCTGCTGATATTATTTATATCGCCTTCCGCCATCAGCCAGGTATCGTTGCCAGAGCTGATAGATCCATTAATATTATTAATATTCTCAGCATCTACAACAACATTATTACCAGCATGGATAGCCGCCGACCCGGTTTCATTATAGGTTTTAACCTCTTCAATGGTGTTACTGGCAAGATAGATGCGCGGTACCATCACATCCACACCGTCAATAGACTCCGTGACAAACCAAACGATGTCCTGTTTCAGGTTAGCAATCTGATCCTGAGTTAACGGCTGGCCGGTGACAAAATCGGCTCCCGCCTCGCTGCTTACCAGCTCGATGGTATTATCCAACATCATTTTTACAAGGTCAGCGCCTTCCACGTTGTATTTTACCGCGAAAAAGCTTCCAGTAGATTCGTTGAGCTGGCGACGAATAAGTTCGGAGACAAAATAGTTGTCGCCAATAACTATCGTGGGCTGCGAGCTGTTATAACCTATGGAGTTGAAAAAATAATCAGATCCATAATATTTTGACTGGTCGATCATAGGCAAACGCGTTTCATACATAGGTATAACAGTATGGGTTGCGCCCGTGTCCGAGTTTACCGATGAAGTACTTGCAATGGAGGCCAGGTGGTCAATAAAAGCCTGTGATTTTTCAAATAATCCCTTAATTTCCGTTAGCGTGGCGATCGTGGGCAGCGTACTGATGCCCATACTGATTTCGGAAATGTTCTTTTTGTTGACCTTAACTTCATAACCCTGCTCAAGAGTGGAGACTTGTTCCTCCCCTATTTCAACATTAACAACTTTGTTTTCCATCGCGCCATCTGCCATTTCTGGTGCGATGCCATTGTTAAAACTTCCGCCAGTATGAACGAAATTTTTTCCTGCCACGATGGAGGCTTTTTCAGCAGGCAGGAAATAAATTTTCATTTTTTCTAAAAGCGATATTTCTCGCGATGCTCCCCCCTCTCCTGCACCTGAAGAACCCACGGACTCCCCGGAACCTTTAACCAATTCCCCCCAGCGCTGGATCATATAAGAATGATCGGTGGCTTTCCATTGCTCGCCAAACATCTTATTCATCATTTCATTTAAAAGGGCGTGGCTTGACGCTAAATCTTTAATGGTTAAATCATACTTCATCCGACTACTGGAGTCGACTTGTTCATAATTTCCATCCCTGTCAGCTCCGTTGCCGTAGAGGTAATTTAACATGTCATAGAATGTATCAAATACTAAATTTACCTCTTTTTCCCAGCTAGCCTGCCAGTGGTAGAAGTACAATGCTATTTTATCTTGCAGCGGATTCTTTAAATACTCCAGCATGTTAATACTAGAGGATTTTGACGAGTTATACAGATCGCCTCTGACCATAACATTATCTTTAGCCTGGATTAAACCCCCTTCGTTTTTAACAATCGCTGGCGTCTCACTATCTTGATTAATATATAAATTAGCGCCAGATGAAATTTCCGCCTGCACATCGAGTGCAATATCAGAAGAAAGCCCCGGCAGACTTATATAAACGGAGTGCGTTTTTCCCCATGTAAGATTATTACCTTCTTCTCGTGTCTTTTTGCCAGTTTGATAGCTACTGTAATCCCAACTCTCACCCTTATAGGTGCTTTCATTGTAAATGTTGGCCGCGTCCAGGAACATATTTCCTTCCGAGCGGATAACACCAGCCTGATTGTGGATGGTTCCGGCCTCCATTACCATTTGCTGCTGGCTAAGAATGTTGCCTCTCAGCATATTAATAATAGCATCGCTGGCTTTGAGGATAGTATTACCCATAGAGTAAATAAGAGAGTTAATATTATTTACAATTTTAACTCCAGTTATAACAATATTATTCGCACTAACAATAGATTCATTATTGTAAATATTTTTACCACTGATATTAACTGTACCAAAAGATTCCATTGCCTTATCAATACTAACATTACCAGTAGCGTTAATGTTGAGATTATTAGACGAAATCATAGTACCTTCAGCGTTACTAAAATCACCCTCTTTATTTAGGATTAATGACCACCCGCCAAAAACATAGCCATCTTCATTCTTAATATCTGTAGCGGAAATTTCCAGGCTACCCATATTACTTATTGCGCCAGACTTATTATCTAAAGAAGTTACTTTAATTACGCTATCGCCATAGACATCTTCAGAAACAATAACGCCTGAATTTTTTAAAGAACTTGCCTCCAGGTTATAATTAACCGCGCTGATTTGTGCTTCAGTACCGTTATCAATGACATCAGCAGTAATAGAGAGATTATTATCGGATACTATAACCGCCTGATCGCTGTTATTAACTTTATCTGCTTTAACAGAAAGTTCATCAATCCCGAAAATCGTACTTTCGTAACCGGTATTGGTGATTTCTTTGGCAGAAATGGATAAATTATCCGCCTGGATAAGGGAAGCAGCTTCGTTCAGCAGAGAATTAATCTCGGTTAGCTTTAAAATATTCTCCGCAAGAATATATGCGTTATTCTGGTTAACGACGCTGGCCACTTTGCTAATAATTATATCCAGAGCCTGTAAATTCGCCAGCTCACCTTTGTTTACAAGGCTGTTAATGTTATTCATTATCAGGCTGAGGCTGGTCAGAATACCACCTGCGTTTTCAACGGTCTGGATATTTTCCAGGCTAACCCCCCCCATTGACTGGAGAGTCGCATCACTACTGTTCTGCAGAAGACCAATATCACTGGCAACAATCATACCAGCAGCTTCTAATACCGAACCTGAAATATTTTTCAAATTTTCCAGCGTGGAGAAATAGAGCGATCCGTTGAGAGAAGAAATAACGCTCTTATTGCTGTTGGTTAACAGATCCACACCGGTGAATTTAATATCACCATAAGCATAAATGGCGCCCAACTCGTTTAATACTTTTTTTATGTTATTGATGGAAATTTCTTTATTAGCCGCTATTTTACCCTCTTTATTTTCAAGGGTGTTGACATTTTCAATAGAAATATTTTCACCAGCGAGCTTGCCGTTATCATTAATAACTTTATCGGCGTTGCTCACCTTCAGCGCGCCTTTTGCAATAATAGTTGCGTTACGGTTGTTAAGGGAATCGATATGGCTGAGCGTAAGGTCGCCCTCGGTGCTTTGTATCGTAGCTCCATCGCTATTGCTAACCACAAGCTTACCGGCAGTGGTGCCGTCCAGCGTCATTTGATCCGCAGAAATGAGCGCCGTTTCGCCGGTATTAGTCAGTTCATCTGTAGTAATTGTTACCCGCTCTGCGTACATTGAACCCGTGTTCTCTACCGTGCCCAGCGTCAGTTTCAGATCGTCAGTCGTGGCAAATATGCCACCATTTTTCAAACGGCGGCCTTTTAGTTCAATTGATCCATTGGCCTGTACCGTACCGTTGTTGACCAAACTATCGGTCAGATTAAAAATCAGGCTACCTTTTTGCGCTGCCAGTACAGCCTGGTTATTTTCCAGCATCCCGGCCGTGATAGTGATATCCCCGTTAAGACTGGTCAGGCGGGCATCAGACATCACAATGGCGTTGTCGATGGTCTGAGCACCGACTTTTACAACATATTTGCCTTTGCTGAGGACCACCTGAGCACCCTCAATTCTATTACCGTGACTATCGACGGCATAGAGAGTGCCGCTAATGACATAGCGGTCTGCAACGTTTATCTGAATAGAAGGAATCGCACTACTGGTTCTGGCACCGCTTTTCGCCACCAGGCTCGCAGCACTTTGTAGTAGTGAACCCGCATTGATACGGATAATACCCGTTTCAGCTATGACGTTACTTTTCAGGTCAAGTTGGGCTAACGCCTGTAGAATGACGTCGCCCTGCGCACTGAGACCGCCCACGCCCGTGCTGGCATTGTTTTGCAAGGTAATGCTCTTGCCTGCAATTTCGATATTGCCATTTTTGCTGACGGTAGCAGCCAGGTTGATCTCCCCATCTGCCGTAATCTCAATGCCCTGACTTCCAACGATGCTGCCTTCATGCGTTACGCCAGCGCCGCTTTCAGTACTGATGAGTTGAATTCTGTTACCGTACATCGAGCCTAAATTGGTGCCGCTTATGGCGACTTTAGGCGTATCGTTGCCCGTCAGGCTGCGTACGGAATGGGTTCGCGAAGCCGTATCATAGTCATTAAGCCCGGTAACTATTTTGACATCGGCAGTACCTGCAATCTCTCCGGATAATGTTGCGCTACGGCTAACGATATCAAAATAGCTCAACCCATCCGTGTTGATTCCCGTACCTTCAACAGCGACATTGCCGCGTTCAACAGCCAGCTGGATATTCCCCGCCTGATCGAAATTCACTCTTCCGGTGCTTAGCGTAAGATTATTAGCATTAACGGTAGAAACGCCGTTTACCGTAATACCGTTCTCATTGGCTACGATTAGATCTGCCCTACGACCAAAAACCTCCATCGAACCTGCAAGATGGCTGCCTTTTGCGCCGGTAACTTCGTTAAGGATCACCTGGGCCTCAGAAGAGAGCTGGTTATTCTTAATGACAAAACCACCTGTAGCAGACACGCCGTCCTGCATACTGTTGTTAAAAATTATCCCCTGTTGGCCAACATTGAAATCCGCGTATTTGTTATGAGAAATGCCTTTATTATTGGGATCGTTAATGTTGATAAGCGGAGTACCATTGGCAGCAGCACCCACGTTTAGCTTTCTTTCTTCATTGGTGTCAACCACGATACTGGCCATTACCTGGCATGGAAAAATTGCCGCCATGGCCAGCATGACAGGCTTCAGGCGTAAATTGGCTTTATTTCTTGCAACGAATTTCAACTTTCTATTTTTCATTATCATTCCCTAATTAAAAAAAATTAAAAACCAACATTCAAATTCATATACATCGCGTAATTATCTACCTCTGAATTACTTAGCGAGGCAGGTTTTTTAACAGGCCAGCCTGCTGCGACAGAGCCTGAAAAATCTTTTCCGCTTAATTTAACGCCTGCAACTGCCCCACTCATATAATCTCTTTCACAGTATGAAACTGTCGATACACAGTTTTTCCTGGCCATGCCTATATCAAAGCCGGTAAAGGGTGAAACTGCATAAATTCGGGCATAGTTGATTTGCACGGGTAATTTTAGCGTGTTCGAAATCCAGATGGCTCTTTCGGCCGAAACAATCTGTTCTTTATAACCACGAACGCTATATTCATCGCCTAAGCTATATTTAGCATCGCTAACCAGCCTGTCATTGGTGAACTGCCATCCGCTGCTTAACTCATAATCTAACGCGACCCGGCCACTATCGTTAGCGGCAAGCCGTGTTCCCCAGTTGAGCGTGCCGTTAAACTTTTTATAATTCAGGTCAAAACCTGTTAAGTCGCTGTCCCCTTTCCAGGCAGCGCCAAACCACGGCATGCCGGCAGTCATGTTTAAATCAGCGTAGCCCCATCCCCCGGCCAGACTGCCTACCCATGTTAAGCCCGTACTTAAACTGCTGTATTTCTTGCTGGATACAGCGATGGGAAAGCCCATAATGTTATTTTCATTATCTTTCTTTTCAAATTTTAACCAGCCTGAATATTTCCCGGAAGCGTTACGAAAAAGCGTTCTGGTCGCTTTTAAGGAAAAGCGTTCTGACTGGCCATCGCTGACATAACCACCATACATACCACCGATAATCTTCTTATAGGCTGACTTGTAATAGCTGCTGTCAAACAGCCAGTAACCTAGCGGAACGTTAAAAGAGAAACTCTTTGCGGACTGGCTATCTGTGTCAGCGTAAAGATCGTTGTAAGAATAGTAGTATGTGAAAGTATCATTCAAACCCAATACATTTTTTAATGAAGTGTTCAGAGAATATTGATACCAACCGCTATCTCGATAGCCAGAATTATTCATACCCAGATAAACAGAAAGAGGAAAAACGTTTTCCCCGGTATGGTTTATCAGCGAGTAGCCACTTTTTTCACTGGCTTCTATAACAAGCTTATCCGACTGGGAAACACGCAGCAGGTTGTCCAACCCCTGATCGATATCGCTCATACTTAATAAGCTTTCTTTGGCGAAAGGCATGGCGCTGAACATACGCGTTTTTTCTCGCCAGCCGGCAGCTTCCCCATTGTGCAGAAAGCCTGCAATTTTCCCCCACAATATTCTCAATACCAGCTTCCCGCTGCGCAATGAGCCAGGGGCAATAGTAACCTGCGTCGTGGCATAACCCTGGCCGATATAAAAATCAGTCAACTCTTTGACCAGCGCCAGGACTTCTTGCTCCCCCATATTAGTATTGAGATAACGCTTAATAATCGTATTTCTTTGTGCAGAAAACTCGAACTTACTGTCGTTTTCGATAAGTATCTCTTTAATATCGAACTTATAACGGCTTTCAGATTTTAATGCTTCGTCGTTTGCATCCTGTTTTTGATTTTCCCTTTGTATCTCTCTTCCCCTCTGTTTTTCCGTAGTGATCTGTTGCTGTAGCCTTTCTCGTTCTAAGCGATCGATATTACGTTGTGCATCATTAACAGAAGGAACGGTTTCCGCCAGGCTGGAGTAAGCTATGCCGCTAAACATAAAAAATAAAAAGGCTTTTTTCCCTGAGGTTAATTTCATACTATTTCTCATCCCTGTTAATCCAGCGTTAAGGTATAAACGATATTCGCAACTACACTGCCTGCCGTAGCATTAGGCCTGGTGGAATTACTGAAATACATCTCTCCGGCGTAGGTAACCGTTCTCTTTCCTGTAAAGGAAGCTGAACTACCAAAACTTGCAGACGTATTTAGTGCTTTAGCGGTGTATCGCGTACCGCTTTTTTGATAAAGCTTTATATAAGCATTTTGGGCGCTGCCCGCATTTTCTATCACGCCGGTTTCCATCCCCCATGCTGTTTTACCTTCAAACGTAATTTTTGCCGACGTTTTCTCAGGGCAATCAACCGTTATTGAAAAATCTTTTTTATCGCCGGTAAAACCTGATTTGATAACGTCAGCCAGGCTATATTTGCCAAGATCGATACTATTAGTACTTGAGTAAATAGAACAGCTACGTACGTTTACCGTGATACCGTGAGTGTTTATATTTAACAGGGGTAAGGTGTTTTGTGGCGCGTCATCAGAAGAAACAACTACGGTGGCTATCCGCCCGGCATATACTTCCCCGCAGTTAGTAACATTCCCCGTCTGTACCACTTCCAGCAAAACTTTATCGGCAGCTTCATTACAGCTGCCTCGACAGCTATAATTTCCTGGGATCCAGCTATTATCGCCCCTGCTCTGCGGCCATCTGATGCGTACGCCTATTCCACTGATATTAGTTGAATATACGTTAGTAACGCTGGTCTTCGTCATTTCTGGTCGGCTATAGGAAGAGTACCAGGTAGACGCAACATTTTGCCCACAAGAGTAGTTTATTTTCCCTATCGGCATGGTTACTGAAGCTAATACAGTACCCACGCTTCCTTTTTCAGAAGGTGTTACGGTAATCGCAGGAAAAGTAATGGTCTGAAGCTGGGAACCCAGACTACAGGAGGCGCGGGCACCAAAGGAAATACCTGCTGAAGCCAGAACCACCAAGAGCAAGACCCTCGACCATATTGATAGCTTCTCCATTTTATTTACTCTCCTTACAAATAAGCGTTATTGATCTGTTTTCTGTCTGCCTCTGTTTTTCTATCTCTCCTTCCCACGGTTCGATATAACAACTTTTTGTTTTGTTATCTTTTTTCCATTTAGCCACGACTGGTTGCCATTTATCCGGCAATGAAATAATGACTATTCCGGCTTGTCCGACCGTTCCTATATCTCTGCCCTGCTCATCCTGAACACGCGTACCGAAGGGTAAGCTTTTACCATTAACATCTTTTATCCTGGCCAAAAAATTATTTTTATATTGGGCATTACTTTTGTACTCCAGCTTTATTACTGCGCCAGCGGTTGGAACAATAATATATTCATCATCACCTGTATCGAACCCTAACGGTGAACCTTTAGTATCAAGGAAAATTTTGTTTTCTTCATAAGGCGAAAGATTAGCCAGCAGCCCATAACCGTTTTTCTTTATTTTTGAATAAATATTCCCTGAAACTGTGGCACCCTCGCCACCGTGAGCTTTCAGTAAAGCAACGGTATCGCCCAGGTAAGGTGAAAATTGCATTCCTTCGGCATGAATCAGTACTGCTCCTGCAAGCGTGCCTGAAAAACCGTAGCCATCCTTTCTCTGATTAAAGCCAACTCCTTTTTGTAAAACTGTATCGGTATGGCTAACATTAATGCCGAAGTCGGACTGCTTCGTGCTTGTCTGGCTAAAATAGCTGCTAAATCCTGAACTATAATCTTTACCCTGATGGCTACCATTCACTGATGTTGTCAGTTTTGCCTGTTCATTGTTATAACTTACGGCAGCGCGTAGTACAGGCGGCGATTTTTTTGTATATCCTAACGGCATGGAAACGTTAGCAAAAAAAGCAGTATCGCTGTTTCCGGATGCAGTATATGTTTTATTTATACTCAGACTGTAATTAACAAAATCATAATTATTTCTATAGCCTAACAGATAAGAAGAACGGCCCCCCCAGGCATCGCTATACCTGCTTTTTTCCCACAAACCAATAAGTGATAATTCGCCCCACCCCGGTGTAAGTTGCTGAGAAAGTGTGACCTCCAGGCTGTTATTACTGCGGCTATTCCGGCCATTTTTTGTTTCTCTGGCCCCTAAATAATCATTCAGGGAATAGAAGCTATCGCCCAGGTGATGATAACCAGATACGTTAATAAAAGTGTCGGTTTCGCTGAGCTTTTTCGCCAGCCCAATTTTAACCCTGCTGTTATCACGTAGGTTATTTTTGGTTTTTAGCGCTCCATCCATAATAGTTGACTGAGTTAGCTCAATACTTATTGCGCCGGGTACAGCATTAAACACCACACCACCGCTCATAGAAAAATAAGATTTATCGGTGGTTAATCGATTGCCGCCATATATTGTCAAGTTGTGCATCAGGCCATACCTCAAACCAGACTCCAGTAAACCGGGGGTATTAATGCTGGTATAATGGCGTATTTTCCCGGCGGCCAGTGAATAGTTAAAATGGCCTTTACGCACAAGTTGCGGCAAACTGTTATACGGCACTTTAAATTTTTTTATGGCACCATTACTTTCTCTAATCGTTACTTCCAAATCACCACCCAAGCCTGGGGCAATCAGATCTGTTATTTTAAACTCGCCTGGTGGGATATTTTTTTCATAAATAATGTTATTATTTTGTGTAATAGTAATCGTTGCATTGCTGTAAGCTATGCCGCTTATCTGCGGCGCATAGCCTTTTATCGACCACGGCAGCATTCTTTCATCACTTTTTAACATTGCCCCCCGTAAAGGGATAGTTTCAAAGAAATTGCCGCTGGTACTAAAGTCGCCCAGCGATAGTTCAGCCAGACCGGTAGCAATCGCTCGTTGCGCATAAGCCTGCAAATGCTGCAATTTATTTTTATCAGTGCTACCACCGGTAAGCGCATCCAGCGTAGTAAAGCGCCATGCCCCTGCACGCATTTGCGTTTGCAAATTACCGTAATACGCCGAGTAATTAGAATATCTCCCTGAACTGGTGGTACCGCTTAAAGAATAGTTCAGGCTTAACGCATTAATCCCCTCGTCCCAGCGGGAAGGATCGATAAACCCCTCAATATCGCTTGCTAAATAAATTTGCGGGACTGTAATCCTTAAGGTTTCGCTATCATAATCGTACTTTGCCGTCGCGCCTTTAAACACATTGGAAAGATTAATGCAGCCTGTCTCCCGCCAGTTGTTTGGTAAATCACTTTCATTTAACGTAACATATTTAAACACATCGGCAGGAATGCAAGGGGAAACACTTTCTTTTACCTTAACAAAACGTATCGTATAGGTTTTCGTCTTCTTTCCATTAATAAACACCTTAACACGATAAGTACCCGGCGTGATTTTCGCTCCCTCCTCTAGCCAGCTTATATCTATATCTTTATTAAATTCAGTTATGAATGCCGTATTGAACTTAACTTTTCTGCTTTCGGTTACAGATGCCTGATCACCTGTTATCTCTTCAAGTGCAATACAGCTTTCACATACCACGAACATAGCCGAGCCTAAAAAGATACTTTTTATCTTATCTTTTATTTTCATTATGTCATGCCATTGTTAATTCAAGTAATTACAAGACAATTCTTTTTGGTATATAGGCGCCGAGATCAGAAATATACTGGTAATTTAATGATGCACTGGAATCAGTTACGTTTTTAAATTTGTATTTTTTTATTTCCCATGGAGCAATCACATCGCCAGGCAATGAGGATATGGTTTCCTCCCCTTTTTTCAGTGAAAAATCAACTACGGAAATATGATAAGGAGAGTTATTATTCACGGTATAAACTAAATTGTTTGCTTCTTTACTCATTGACCATTGCAAATTCTCTCCTGCTTCTATTAGGGTTCCTTTAATACCACTGGGGCGGTAAAATGCCTTTATCCTCGTCCGAAAGGCAATATTTAACTTATTTTCAGCCACGTTTTCATCATCAACAGCAGGGACATCCAGCGCATTTATCCAGAACATACTTTCCCGATCTGCTGGCAAAGCGGCCGATGCTTTCTCTGTGGGAAAGAATCTGAACACCTTAGAACTGCCTGCATTAATGCGCGCGATTGGCGGCATAATCGCCAGGGGAATATCATCCGTAATATTCATGCTGCTGTTATCTTTTTTGGATAACCAAATCTGGACTAACGATGGTGCATCGCCCGTATTTCTTATGGTAAATGACTGTTCTTTTTCCGCTTCGTATAAAATAACCCTGGTTGCAAGAATTTGTATGGCCGCACATGAACAGGCCGACCAGCATAGCGCTGACAATAATAAAATTGGTTTTAACATTACAACTTCCTGGTTAAACGGGTACGGTCCAGAAAGGGGATTAAATCCCCTTTTTATTATTGATAAGTGATAGAGTAGATCACATCACTTTTAACCGTACCGGCTGTTGCAGCATTACCAACGGCAGCATATTGTCCCCAGTACTTAAAACTGGCTTTTTTACTATCGATAGTAACAGGTTGATGCTGCGCATTAGCCTGCGTCAGGTTCAACCCCTCTTTATTGTGGTTCAAGATACGCACAAAGACGTTTCTGGCCCCTCCGGTTGTTTCCGTATTCTTAAGGTAACCCGTAGCACTATCAATATTTGTGCTCTGCGCGCGTTCAAAAATTACATTAGCAACTTTACCATTCGGGCAATTTTCGCCGCTTAAATTGATATAAAAGGGTGTATCCCCGGCAAATTGCCCCGGTTTTGCTAAGGCGCTAACGCTTACTTTGGGCAAAGTCACTGTAAAATTAGCCCCCTGATCGGGATCAATATCGTCCCCACCGCTGATTTCACAGGTTGCATCTTCAATTTTGCCTTCAAAAGTAATTGTGCCATCATTTGCTGTGGCGGCTGTTGATGAAAAACCTACACAAGCAGCAAGCAATAAATACTTTCCATTTATAGCCTTCATTCTATCTCCTTAAATATAAAAACCAAAATGCAATATCCTTAACATTTTAATTACCAACTATCTTCCTGCTCAGCTATCGCAATGAGAAGTGGTGAAACTATCTTAAATCCCTCTATAAGATAAATCTAATTTTTACTTATTAATTATTTATTAACCTGATAAAAACCCATGAGAATCATATACATGAATCGAATTATGATAAATTTTGCACTTTTTAAATCTTTTCTGGAAATTACCTCCCGATAATGACTTAAGACTAAAACCGCTTTGATTAATCTTTTCAGATTTTCATTACAATAAAACAAAACTCATTAATACGCTGCCAACATGACCTTCTGCCCATTTGTAATAAAGTTCCAACGACGATCGCCCTGGCTCCTGATTACCCTATTTATTAAATATCTACTATTACAAAATATTACCTTATCAATCCTGCAACAATACATCATAATCCGGTAAGTCATCGGATCAGCAAAAAAATCGTTGAATGTAAAAAAGAATGCATTCACACTTACGTTAAGGTTTACTGTTCTCTCGCTTAACATAACTAAGATTAAGTAAGTAGTTTCTTTACCGGTTAAATATTAGCTTCTAAACTATATTTTAAAAAATAAAAGTTTATAATCGCTCCTGCATGAATTACATAAACTGACATCAAAATAGTTATCAGTTTGGCTTGCTTCTGGCATAATGCATTTAGTATGATTTCCGGCCAAGCGGCTTTTTTTAATAATAATTATAATTCTTTAAACATGTTCGATATTAAGGATGATTAACACCATGGATAATAAAGATTATATTGTTTATTGCATCAATGATCAGGTCTATTTTATTCCACAGCAAAACAAAATTATTTCCTGTAAGACAGGAGAAGAGTTTACCACCTATGTTACTGCTGCCCGCTGTTTACATTTGCTGATCTATCAAAGTGGGAAAATAGTAACGCATAACGATTTATATAAGGTCGGCTGGGAAGATCATGGAAAGATTGTTACGCCTAATACGCTATACCAGACCATATCTAAACTAAGGAAACAGCTACAGGATGCGGGGATTAGTGAAGATATTATTCAAACTCACCCGCGTCGCGGATGGCGTATTTGCGATAGCCTGCCTCTGGAAGAAAAAACCCTGAGTGCGATACCGCGTAAAACGGTAAACCAGACGGAAACACAACATGGCCTGAAGAATTTTTGCCGGAAGATCTTTAATTCTTACCCTAAAAAAATGCTGATATCTATCGCGCGTTTCCGCTGATTTTGACGGGTAACTATTGCCGTAAAAACATGTGATCAAACAGGGCCTGACTTAGCAAAGAGTCAGGCCTTTTTTGTATACGTCTGCATATCATATTTATTGTGCAGCGTAGCTTTACGGAGAATACGCGACAGGTTTAAGAGAATGAAGGTTAACGGGCAGGAAGCAGGAAAGGCTGAGTGTTTGGGTGGTAAAGCGATCGGGTGGCAGGGCAACAGCCTGACGGAGAGACGGCGTAACCGAACGGTTGCACGGTCGGAATACTATGGCACTGCAAGGCAGCCAGGCAGTCAGGCAGTCAGGCAATCAGGCAATCAGGCAGTCAGGCAGTCAGGCAGTCAGGCAGTCAGGCAGTCAGGCAGTCAGGCAGTCAGGCAGTCAGGCAGTCAGGCAGTCAGG
>NZ_JAHSPF010000008.1 GCF_019132875.1 Erwinia phyllosphaerae | reverse complement strand
AAGGGCGAGGCTTTAGCCGAGTCATCCTGCACGACCCACCAGTGTAGAAAGGCGCCCTAAAGGCGCCTTTTTGCTATGCGTCATTCGTCAGGGTTGAACCTGCACTCTGGTGCTCCCCTGGCAGCAACACTTACAGCGCTCCCTTTCCCGTTAGCAACATTAATAACCATTCCAGCAGCTTATCGCTCCCTACACCCGCTTCGCTTTCGAATTCTTAACGTTTATTTTACGCTTTTTCGCTTCAAGTCTCCGGCCTCACTTACCGATAACCGTATTGATCTATTACCAAGGAGACAGCGATGACAACTATTACGACCACTACCAATACCTCTATCGGTTCCGGCAGCTCAGGCGGCGGTTCCACTTCTAAAATTGCTGCGTTAAATAAACAGATAACGACGTTACAAACCCAGCTGAAAACGCTGGATAAGGACACGACGCTGACTGATGAGCAAAAAACGGAGCAGGAACAGGTCATCAAAAGCCAGATCCAGATGATTGAAGCACAGATTGCCCAGCTTCAGCAGGCCCAGCAGCAGAAAGCGCAGGATAAGAAGGATAGCCAGCAGGACACCACCTCTGCCTACAGTAAAGTGGCAGACGGCGTTAACCGCCCGACCGCCAGCAACTCTGTAAACGTTTACATCTAAAACGCCGGCATGAGTTTCCTTTGTTGCGTCAGCAGGAGTGCCTGCTGACGCACTTCCTGCCAGATGGCTTCCGCTGCGGGCGTCAGCGAACGGTTCTTACGCCTTACTAACATAATTGAACGGTTAATCTCCGGCGTCATTCTCCTGACCAACAGCGGCCGCCCCTGCGGTAAGGGCAGCGCCAGCGCAGGTAACACACTGATGCCGATGCCTGCTTCCACCATCGGATAAAGCGTTGCCGGATGGCCTATCTCCTGCACGATTTCCGCCTGTACCTTCTGCAAACGTAGCGCTTCATCAATCAGCAAACGACTTCCCGAGGCATAATCCTGCAATACCAGCTGCCGATTATTCAGCATCTGCCAGTGTATGACCTGCATCGAAGCCAGCGGATCGTCCTGGCGGCACAGCAGCAGAAACGGCTCATCCAGAATCACTTCGCATTCCAGATCGTCAACCTGAAGCGGGCCAATGACGATGCCAAAATCCACTTCCGCATTCCGAATGCTTTGCAACACCCACTGCTGTGGCCTGTCGCGCAGCATAATTTTAATCTCGGGGAAGTTGACCTGGCTGGCGGCCAGACACTGCGGCATCAGATGCGCGGAAATGGTCTGGCTGGCCGCTACGCGAACGGTGCCGCTACGCTGCTGGCCATAGCTGCGAACATCCAGCAATGTTGTGTTCAGCTCCTCCAGCAGCCTCTCCAGACGGCTGGCTAACTGCTCGCCCGCCTCGGTCAACATGACTTCACGCGTAGTTCTGTCGAGCAAACGGATACCCATTTCGCTTTCCAGCTCTTTTACGCTATGGCTCACCGCCGACTGGCTAAGGCCGATCGTCTGGCCCGCCTGGCTAAAGCTGCCCTGCTGTGCCACCGCGACAAATACCCGTAACTGCCTGAGCGTACAATTCATCGATTTTGCTCATATATGAATTCAATAAATCAATTTTATTTCTAAACCCTTCTGACGCACAATAGCGGCCATTGATTTATTAACGAGGCGTTAACAATGCGTTTTTTCCGACTCGATCCGCTGATGGTAAAGCTGATTATCACCGTTCTGCTGGCCACCTTCCTGCCCGCTCGCGGCCACTTTGTCACCTTTTTTGAATGGCTGACGACGGCCGCTATCGCCCTGCTGTTTTTTATGCACGGTGCCAAGCTGTCGCGTGAAAAAATTATTGCCGGCGGCGGCCACTGGCGGCTGCATTTATGGGTGATGTTCAGCACTTTTGTGCTCTTTCCCCTTCTCGGACTGCTGTTTGTCTGGTGGCATCCGCTGCCGGTCAGCACAGAAATTTATACCGGCTTCCTTTATCTGTGTATCCTCCCTGCCACCGTTCAGTCCGCTATCGCGCTAACGTCGCTCGCTGGCGGTAACGTGGCTGCAGCGGTTTGTAGCGCTTCGGCCTCAAGCCTGCTGGGCGTATTCATTTCGCCGCTGCTGGTTGGCCTGGTGATGAACGTGCATAACGACGCCGCCAGCGGCAACCTGGAACAAATTGGCAAAATCATGCTGCAGCTGCTGGTGCCTTTCGTGCTGGGACATATTTCGCGGCGCTGGATTGCTGAATGGGTTGAAAAACATCGCGGGCTGATTGGTAAAACGGATCAGGCGTCTATTCTGCTGGTTGTCTATTCCGCCTTTAGCGAAGCCGTAGTAAACGGTATCTGGCATCGTGTGGGCGCCATGACGCTGCTTTATATTCTGATCGGCAGTTTGGGCATTTTGTTTGTCGCCCTGGCTATTAACTTACTGGCCGCTCGCCTGTTTGGCTTTAATCGTCCGGATGAGATTACCATTCTGTTTTGCGGCTCCAAGAAAAGCCTGGCGAACGGCGTGCCGATGGCAAACATTCTGTTTCCTTCCGCCTCGGTAGGGATCATCGTGCTGCCGCTGATGATTTTTCACCAGGTACAGCTGATGGTCTGCTCCATGCTGGCGCAGCGCTATAAAAAAGCGGGGGAAAAGCTGGCGGCTAAGCAGCAGCAAACGGGGAAAGCGATGGTTGAATCGCAGAAGTAATCCACAGGGGGAACCTGTTCCCCCTGTACGTCTAGTCCTTTCGTAGCGGTTTGATCAGCCCTTCCAGACCCTCAATTTTTATCGTCAGCGTCAGGCGCATCAATTCGCCCAGATGGCCTGCCGGAAACTCGTCCTTGCGGGCGAACCACAGCAGATAAGGCTCAGGCAGGTCAATCAGCAAACGCCCTTTGTATTTACCAAAGGGCATTTCGGTATTGGCAATTTCTGTCAGGTGCTCTTTTTCCATTTATTCACCCAGAAGTCGAATCATCTCCGCTTCGTCGATAACCGCAATCCCCAGCTCCTGCGCTTTAGCCAGCTTCGAACCTGCTGCTTCTCCGGCGATAACCAAATCGGTTTTTTTCGATACGCTACCGCTGACTTTTGCACCCAGCGCGGTTAGCCGATCTTTGGCTTCATCACGCGACAGCTGCGTTAGCGAGCCGGTCAGCACCACGGTTTTGCCTGCAAAAGGACTGTCGATCTCTTCCGCATTGACTACGGCAACCGCCGGCCAGTGAATTCCGGCTTCCTCTACCAGCTGGCGAATAACCTCGCGGTTGCTCTCCTCGTCCATAAAGTTGCGTACGTGTGCCGCTACCACTTTACCAACATCCTGTACCGCAATTAACGCATCCAGATCGGCGGCGATAATCCGCTCCAGCGAACCAAAGTGCGCGGCCAGGTTTGCCGCTGTCGCCTCGCCGACTTCCGAGATACCCAGAGAATAGAGAAAGCGAGCCAGCGTGGTCTGCTTTGATTTTTCCAGCGCGTCCACCACGTTTTGCGCCGATTTTGGCCCCATTCGATCCAGGCCAGTTAGCTTGCCCGCCGTCAGCCGATAAAGATCCGCAGGCGTTTTTACGTACTCTTTTTCTACCAGCTGGTCGATGATTTTATCGCCCATACCGTCAACGTCCATTGCACGCCGCGAAACGAAGTGCTTGAGCGCGCCCTTGCGCTGCGCGCCGCAAATCAGGCCACCGGTGCAGCGAGCGACCACCTCGCCTTCGACTCGCTCCACATCTGAACCGCAGACCGGGCAGTGGGCGGGAAACACCACGGCTTTGGCATCTTCCGGCCGTTCAGCCTCAATAACGCCAACGACCTGAGGAATAACATCTCCCGCGCGCCGAATAATCACTCGGTCGCCGATGCGCAGTCCCAGACGTTCAATCTCATCCGCATTATGCAGCGTGGCGTTGCTGACCATCACGCCCGCCACCTGCACAGGTTCCAGCCTGGCAACCGGCGTTATCGCGCCCGTCCGTCCAACCTGAAACTCGACGTCGCGCACGTGGGTCATCTGTTCCTGCGCCGGGAATTTGAAGGCGATCGCCCAGCGAGGCGCGCGAGCAACAAAACCCAGCTGTTCCTGCAAATCCAGCGAGTCTACTTTGATCACTACGCCATCAATATCAAAACCCAGCGTGGTGCGATCTTCTTCTACCTTGCGGTAAAACGACAGCACCTCTTCGGGCGTATGGCAAAGACGAACGCGGTCGCTGACGGGCAATCCCCAGGCTTTAAACTGCTGCAGGCGAGCCAGATGGCTACGCGGCATTTCGCCCCCTTCCAGCAGCCCTAAGCCGTAGCAGAAAAAGGTCAGCGGGCGCTTAGCGGTAATGCGGGGATCCAACTGGCGCAGCGAACCTGCTGCTGCATTGCGCGGGTTAGCGAAGACTTTGCTGCCCGTACGGCGAGCTTCTTCGTTCAGTGCTTCAAAACCATTTTGCGGCATAAAAACTTCGCCACGAATTTCTACGCGTGCCGGGATATTGTCGCCATGCAAACGCAGAGGGATGGCGCGGATAGTTCGCACGTTAGTCGTGATATTTTCACCCGTTGTGCCGTCACCTCGCGTCGCTGCCCGCACCAGCAATCCGTTTTCATACAGCAGGCTAACCGCCAGGCCATCCAGCTTCAGCTCACAGCAAAAGGTAATGTCGTCCGGGCTTTTTAATCGATCCTGTACGCGCTTGTTGAAGGCCAGATAGCTCTCTTCATCAAAGACATTATCCAGCGACAACATGGGTATTTCATGACGCACCTGCTCAAAAGCGCTGAGCGGCGCAGCGCCCACGCGTTGCGTTGGCGAATCGGGGGTAACTAAATCCGGATGGGCCTGCTCCAGCTTGCGCAGTTCGCCCATCAGGCGGTCGTATTCGGCGTCCGGCACCCCCGGTTCGTCCAGCACGTGATACTGATATTCGTAATGGCGAAGCGTGGTTTGTAGAGCAATAATTTGATTTTGTACGGATTCCATAGCGGCACCATAGCGATAAAAAACCCCCGGCTGGCGGGGGTTTTAGAAAGGTTCGTCATGCGGACGTCAGAATCAGGCGTTCGCCTCAATCACGTCGCGGATACGGTTTTTATACGTTTCCAGCTTCTGCGGCGTCATCATGCGGCGTTCATCATCCAGCACCACACCGCCCACGTCGTCAGCGATACGCTGAGCAGACTGCAGCATCAGTTTGAAGTTCTGGTTCGCATCGCCATAAGAAGGCACCATCATAAAGATGGAGACGCCCGGCGTTGAGAAATCACCCATTTCGTCAGGGTTGAACGAGCCGGGTTTTACCATATTCGCCAGGCTAAACAATACCGGGCCGCTGCCGGCCGGGCTGAGATGGCGATGGAAAATATTCATCTCGCCAAACTGGAAACCGGCCTGCAGGACGCCCTGCAGCAACGCTTCACCATTAAGGACGCCGCCAGCATGGGCGCTGACGTGCAGCACCAGCACGGTTTCCTTAGGCTTCTCTTTTGCCGCAGCGGGCGCAGCGGGCTGCGGAACAGCGACGGCTTCTGGCTGCGGAGCGGGCTCTGGCACCGCAGGCTCCTGCCGTTCCGGCACGGGTGAGCGCTGTGGCTGCGGCGCTGGAGACGGCTGAATTTGTGGCTGCGGCTGTTGCGCTGGCTGCGATTGTGGCTGCGGCGATACGCGTGCCGCTTCCGGCTGCCTGCGGATTACCGGCTCGTCGTCGTAGTCGTCTTCATGCGGCAGTTCACCGCCAAACAGGGGATCAAGCTCTGGCGCTTCATCAACAGGCGGCTGATGGCGGACAGGTTCCGGCTGAGCGCGCGGCTGTGGCGGACGGGCCGGTGCCTGCTCCTCAAAGCTGGCGGGTGCCGGTTCGTCATCTTCCGTAGGGCGGGGACGGGCGCTTTTGCCGCGTGCGGGTGCAGCGCCATCGTCGACGTCGTCAAAAGCTTCTTCTCTATCCTGTTTTAAACGTTTGTGAGGACGATCGCGAAAAACGGACGAGCGCTCTTTACGGCTGGTCCAGAAGCCGTGAAGCAGAAGCGCTATTATAGCGATCGCGCCAACAACGATTAATATCAGACGCAAATCCTGCATCATTGTATTCTCTGTTGTTCCAATACCTTGCCACCGCGGCAAACTTTATCCCCTAACTGTATTTGCCCCGCTGCACAAGTGCAAGTCCGTGCAGT
This sequence comes from Erwinia phyllosphaerae, assembly GCF_019132875.1. Taxonomy (GTDB): domain Bacteria; phylum Pseudomonadota; class Gammaproteobacteria; order Enterobacterales; family Enterobacteriaceae; genus Erwinia; species Erwinia phyllosphaerae. The sequence goes on along the minus strand of NZ_JAHSPF010000008.1, from coordinate 215,317 downwards.
ATTTTCTGACAAATAAGCGCTAAACGACATGCTTATTTGCTGTTTTTTCGCGCAAAACTCTTCTCCCCAGCGTAAACGGCTGGGTTATGATAGGCGCGTTCAGCCCGTTATCTTAAGGAAAGTACGCAATGGCTCTAACTAACACCGGCGCTTCCGGCACCGGAATTCACTATTTTGCACAGGGATGGCAGCTGATTCGCCTGCCCGGCATCCGACGTTTTGTCATCGTGCCGCTGGTGCTCAATTTTCTGTTAATGGGCGGCGCCTTCATCTGGCTCTTTTTTCAGTTAGGTCACTGGCTGCCTGCCCTGATGTCTCACGTCCCTGGCTGGCTACAGTGGTTGAGCTATTTACTCTGGCCGCTCACGGTCATTTTCGTGGTGCTGGTTTTCAGCTATTTCTTTTCTACCATTGCTAACTGGATAGCGGCACCTTTTTGCGGGTTGCTGGCGGAACAGCTGGAAGCGAAGCTGACCGGCAAACCCATGCCGGATAGCGGCTGGGCTGGGCTGGTTAAAGATATTCCACGCATCATGAAGCGCGAGTGGCAGAAGTTTGCCTGGTACCTGCCGCGCGCGCTGGTTCTGCTGCTGCTCTACTTTGTGCCGGGCTTTGGTCAGACTGTGGCGCCCGTGCTGTGGTTTTTATTCAGCGCGTGGATGCTCTCCATCCAGTATTGCGACTACCCTTTCGACAATCATAAAGTGAGTTTTCGGCAGATGCGGGCAGCGCTGAAGCAGAACAAGACGGACGTGATGCAGTTTGGCGCGCTGGTGAGCCTGTTTACGATGATCCCGGTGCTGAACCTGGCCATTATGCCGGTGGCCGTTTGCGGCGCGACGGCGATGTGGGTCGATCGCTATCGCAGCAAGCTGGGGGCGGTAAAATAAGGCTTATGCTTTTTCCGTCACCCTTATTTCGACAGGACATAACATATACTATTTCTTCACTTCCTTGAAAAAAGGAAGCGGGTATGCTTTTAGCTGTTCCCATTTTTCATACAGTTAAGGACGGGTTATGAGTAAGATTTATGAAGACAATTCGTTAACAATCGGCCACACGCCACTGGTTCGCCTGAACCGTATTGGTAACGGACGCATTCTGGCAAAAGTCGAGTCCCGTAACCCGAGCTTTAGCGTTAAATGCCGTATCGGCGCCAATATGATTTGGGATGCAGAGAAGAGAGGCATTCTGAAACCTGGCATCGAGCTGGTCGAACCGACCAGTGGTAACACGGGTATTGCCCTGGCTTATGTGGCGGCCGCACGCGGCTATAAACTGACGCTGACCATGCCGGAAACCATGAGCGTCGAGCGTCGTAAGCTGCTGAAAGCACTTGGTGCCAATCTGGTATTGACCGAAGGCGCAAAAGGCATGAAAGGCGCTATCGCTAAGGCAGAAGAGATTGTTGCCAGCGATCCGGACAAGTTTGTGCTGCTACAGCAGTTTAGCAACCCGGCTAACCCGGAAATTCATGAAAAAACCACCGGCCCGGAAATCTGGGAAGATACGGATGGCGAAGTCGATGTCTTTATCGCTGGTGTAGGTACGGGCGGTACGCTGACCGGCGTCAGTCGTTACATCAAAAATACCAAAGGCAAGAAAGATCTGATTTCCGTTGCCGTTGAGCCAACCGATTCACCCGTTATCGCTCAGGCCCTGGCTGGTGAAGAGATCAAACCAGGCCCACATAAAATTCAGGGGATTGGCGCGGGCTTCATTCCCGGCAACCTGGATTTAGATCTGGTTGACCGCGTGGTTGCTATCACTAACGAAGAGTCTATCTCTACGGCGCGCCGACTGATGGAAGAAGAAGGCATTCTGGCCGGGATCTCTTCTGGCGCAGCGGTCGCTGCCGCGCTGAAGCTACAGGAAGATGAAGCTTTCGCGAATAAAACTATCGTGGTGATCCTGCCCTCTTCCGGCGAGCGCTATCTCAGTACCGCGCTGTTTGCCGATCTCTTTACCGAGAAAGAGCTGCAGTAATGGTCTTACGCGCACAAAACTGACGGAAAAAGCACCCATTTGGGTGCTTTTTTGTGGAGTGCGTCAAACTTTTGCTACCCACCCGATTGCTTTTACCTGCGCGGGTCTGGTATCTAAGCAACCAATTATTTCGAACCGCAAAATTAATCGCCGCGCGAAATGACCGAAGCTGAATCGATTTACCGGTTTGGCGTGACGACAGAAAGCGCGGCATAATGGAACAGGAAAAGCGAAGCGAATAGTTGTGTTCTAAAGCCGTTCGCTTTTCACTTCATTATTTGGCGCATTTGCTGGCGCGACCAGGCGCTGATTTGCGCAAGAGATCCAGGCCAAAGCGCCGCCGCCAGGCTAAGCTTTGGGATAACACCAAATCAAATTAAGTTGGGGAAACAGAATGTTCCAGCAAGAAGTCACCATTACCGCACCTAACGGCCTGCATACTCGTCCAGCCGCTCAGTTTGTTAAAGAAGCGAAAGCTTTTGCCTCTGAAATCACCGTCACCTCTAACGGCAAATCCGCCAGCGCCAAGAGCCTGTTTAAGCTGCAGACGCTGGGCCTGACTCAGGGCACCGTGGTCACGCTGTCGGCAGAAGGCGAAGACGAGCAGAAAGCCGTTGAGCATCTGGTTAAGCTGATGGCTGAACTCGAATAAGCGTTCGCTTTTTTGCGACCAGCCTCTCGTTATAAACATTGATCGCGGACAGCATGTCCGCGTTGTTGTTTTCGTAAAGTAGAGCGCTGGTTAAACGCAGCCAGCCGCCGGGTTTTGCATCCGCTCGCTGTCAGAGTCGCCGCAGTTTTCCGCTCGCGATTATCAGTTATTAAAAAGGTAGGGTTATGATTTCAGGCATTTTAGCATCACCGGGTATCGCTTTTGGCAAAGCGCTTCTGCTGAAAGAAGATGAAATAGTCATCAACCGGAAAAAAATTACTGCCGATCAGGTTGAGCAAGAAGTTCAGCGTTTTCTCGACGGTCGTGCTCAGGCTGCCTCGCAGCTGGAGACGATCAAAACCAAAGCCGGAGAAACGTTTGGTGAAGAGAAAGAGGCCATTTTTGAAGGCCATATCATGCTGCTCGAAGATGAAGAGCTTGAGCAGGAAATCATAGCCCTGATTAAAGACGAGCTGGCCTCTGCGGACGCGGCGGCGTATTCGGTTATCGAAGGCCAGGCGAAAGCGCTGGAAGAGCTGGATGACGAATACCTGAAAGAGCGTGCGGCAGACGTGCGCGATATCGGTAAACGACTGCTGCAAAACATTCTCGGCCTGCACATTGTCGATCTTAGCGCTATCGCGGAAGAAGTGCTGCTGGTTGCTAAAGATTTAACGCCTTCAGAAACGGCGCAGCTGAACCTGAACAAGGTGCTGGGCTTTATTACCGATCTGGGCGGTCGTACCTCTCACACTTCCATTATGGCGCGCTCGCTGGAGCTGCCTGCCATTGTAGGTACGGGCGACGTGACCTCACAGGTTAAAAACGGCGATTACCTGATTCTGGATGGGGTAAATAACCATATTTACGTTAACCCAACGCCGGAACAGATCGACGAGCTGAAAGCCATTCATAACCAGTACGTGACCGAGAAAAACGATCTGGCCAAGCTGAAAGACCTGCCTGCTATCACGCTGGATGGACACCAGGTTGAGGTTTGCGCCAACATCGGTACGGTACGTGACGTGGCGGGTGCAGAGCGCAACGGCGCGGAGGGCGTTGGCCTTTACCGCACGGAATTCCTGTTTATGGACCGCGACTCGCTGCCGACAGAAGAAGAGCAGTTCCAGGCTTATAAAGCCGTGGCTGAAGCAGTAGGTTCGCAGGCCGTTATCGTGCGTACCATGGACATTGGCGGCGATAAAGACCTGCCATACATGAACCTGCCAAAAGAGGACAACCCTTTCCTGGGCTGGCGTGCAATTCGTATCGCTATGGATCGTCCAGAGATCCTGCATGCCCAGCTGCGCGCCATCCTGCGCGCTTCCGCCTTTGGCAAGCTGCGTATCATGTTCCCAATGGTGATTTCCGTTGAGGAAGTCCGCACGCTGAAAGCCGAGCTGGAAACGCTGAAAGCGCAGCTGCGCGCCGAAGGTAAAGCCTTTGACGAGAAGATTGAGGCGGGCATTATGGTGGAAACGCCAGCTTCGGCCGCAATCGCGCATCATCTGGCAAAAGAAGTCGATTTCTTCAGTATCGGCACCAACGATCTTACTCAGTATACGCTGGCGGTCGACCGCGGTAACGATCTGATTTCTCATTTGTACAACCCAATGACGCCTTCCGTGCTGACGTTAATTAAGCAAGTTATTGACGCATCTCACGCTGAAGGAAAATGGACAGGGATGTGTGGTGAGCTGGCAGGCGATGAACGTGCTACACTACTGTTACTGGGAATGGGGCTGGACGAATTCAGCATGAGTGCCATTTCTATCCCGCGCATCAAAAAAATTATTCGTAATACGAATTTTGAAGATGCGAAGGCATTAGCAGAGCAGGCTCTGGCTCAACCGACAGCGGAAGAGTTAATGAACCTGGTCAACAAGTTCATTGAAGAAAAAACACTCTGCTGAAACCCAAAGACGCTGGCCAAATATTACTGCTTAGGAGAAGATCATGGGTTTGTTTTCAAAACTTTTTGGCGATAAGTCAGATACCGCATCTGGCGCCATTGAGATCGTAGCACCGCTGTCCGGGGAAATCGTTAATATCGAAGACGTACCGGATGTGGTGTTTGCGGAGAAAATTGTTGGCGACGGTATCGCCATCAAACCTGCTGGCAATAAAATGGTTGCGCCGGTTGATGGCACCATCGGTAAAATCTTCGAAACCAATCATGCATTTTCCATCGAATCGGACAGCGGCATTGAACTGTTCGTGCACTTCGGAATTGATACCGTTGAGTTAAAAGGCGAAGGTTTTAAGCGTATTGCTGAAGAAGGCCAGAAGGTGAAGAAAGGTGACGTCGTCATCGAATTCGATTTGCCTTTGCTGGAAGAAAAAGCGAAGTCAACGCTGACGCCGGTCGTTATCTCCAACATGGACGAGATCAAAGAGCTGGTTAAGCTGACCGGTAGCGTCACCGTAGGTGAAACGCCGGTTATCCGTATCAGAAAGTAATCGGCTAAGCGTCCATAAAAGCCTCCTGCCTGTCAGGAGGCTTTTTTATTGGCTCAAATTTGCCTTATGGCTTCTTAAACAACGCGGCGAAACACCTTGCCGTCAGGACACCCAGTGGGGTAATTTCAGCGTCAGTTCCAGACCGCCATTTTTGCCGTTTACCGCACTGACTTCACCCTGATGCGCCAGCAGCACCTTGCGCACAATAGAGAGTCCCAGCCCGTAGCCCTTGCCGGAAAGCGGTGAATTTACCCGTACAAAAGGGTCAAAGATACTGGAAAGCTTGTCGGCGTCCACGCCCGGTCCCTGATCGCTAACGTTAATGGTTAGCCAGCCATCCGCCTGAGAAAGCGCGATTTTTACCTGCTGCCCATGCGCGGAAAAGCGCAGCGCGTTACGTACGACGTTTTCTACCGCTGAACGGATCAGCTTGGCATCGCCCTTAACCGTGTAGTCATTGCTTTCGTCAGCCTCCAGCAAAATATCTACGCCGGGCACCTGCGCCTCGTAGCGGGCATCGTTCGCGACCGCCTCCAGCAGGCCAAGCAGATCGAAATATTGCTCATCCGGTATACTCTGATACTCGGTGCGGGAGAGCGTCAGCAGCTCGCCGATCATCTTATCCAGCCGCCGCGCCTCTTCATCGATTCGGTCCAGCGACTGCCCTACCGACTCCGGCGTCTGGCGTGCCAGACCGGTCGCCAGCTGTAGTCGGGCAAGCGGTGACCGCAGTTCGTGAGAAACGTCATGCAGCAGCTCTTCACGCGCTTTAACCAGCACCGAAAGACGCTCGACCATCGAGTCAAAATCCTGTGCCACGGTCGACAGCTCATCGTGGCGGCGACGCATTTGAGGAAATAACCGCACCGACAGATCGCCTTTTGATACGCGTTCAAAGCCCTGCCGCAGCTGGCGCATCGGCCTGGTCAGGTTCCACGCCAGGAAAAGACTGAACAGCAAGCCGCCGCCGCCGGCAATAAACAGCATGGGTTCCGGTATGTTAAGGAAACTACGGTGCCCGGCCTGCATGTTGGTATCTTCGCGCAAAGCCTGCACATCATAGCGCAGCTGATACTGCTGACCGTCGGCTCCGGTTACCCACTCAATAACCTCTTTCGGGAAATCGCCTGGCCGTAGATCCCGGCTAAGATCGCCGCGCGGCAGCTCCTGGGGTGGTTTCTTCATTAGCTGCACGGAAAAAAAGCGGCGATCGCTGGCGGACCAGTCCGCCATCATATCGTCAAGCGCTTCCATGCCGCCGCGCTGCAAAACCGAGACGGCCGAGGTCATTTGCAGGTTAACGATGCGGCGGGCCACCTGGTTTTCAGGAGGCTCGTGATGCTTGCTGCCGTAGAGCGAAAAGCTTAGCCACAGCAGCTGGCTCATAAGCAGAAACGTTAACCAGAAGCCCAGCAGGATCTTCCAGAAAAGAAGACCGCGAAAGCCCCCTTTCATCGGATACGATAGCCTATGCTGCGCACGGTCTCGATGGTAACGGCATCGTCAGTTAAGGCTGAAAGCTTCTGGCGGATATTGCTGATATGCACGTCCACGCTGCGATCGTAAGCCTCGCGCGGACGACCGAGCCCCTTTTCCGAAAGCTCATCTTTAGACACGACGCGATCGGGCGAGCGCAGCAGAAGATCCAACAGGTTAAATTCTGAAGCGGTAAGATCGAAGGGCTTTCTCTGCCATTCGCTAATGCGCGTGGCCGGATTGAGCGTCAGTTCGCCCCAGCTGACCACCTCTTTGCTTTCCACAATCACTGGCTGCTCCTCAACGCGGCGCAGCACGGCACGCAGCCTGGCCACCAGCTCGCGCGGATAGCATGGTTTAGGCATATAGTCATCGGCGCCCATTTCCAGACCGATAACGCGATCGATGTTATCGCCTTTCGCCGTCAGCATAATGACCGGCAGACGGCTAATTTGCCGTACCTGGCGCAGGACATCAATGCCGCTCATATCCGGTAGCATGATATCCAGAATCATAGCGCTGTAGTCGCCCGACATCGCGCCTTCAATACCTGCTTTCCCGCTCAGCACCAGCGTGGCGTCAAATCCTTCGGCAATCAGATACTGGCTGAGCATGGTGCCCAGCTCCAGATCGTCATCAACCAGTAAAATTTTCATGCGTCATCTCTCAGTAGGCCAGGCGCTATTTTCGCCTGTAATTGCCGCAATAGCAGCTGGATTTAAACAATCCTTACAGTGTAACAGCCCGTTTCGCCGCCTGAGGGGCAGCACTAAAAAAGATAAGAATAAAACGGCCCTGGCGAACGAGCCTTAATAAGCAGGAAGGTCTGGATTGTGGACGCCGGTAGAAAGGTATCTGTCACCGCGATCGCAAACAATCGCTACGATAATGCTGCCCGGCTGCGCACGGGCGATACGTAATGCGCCAGCGACCGCGCCGCCAGAACTGACGCCGCAAAAAACGCCTTCGCGTTGGGCAAGCAGACGCGTGGTTTCCTCGGCTTCCTGCTGGGTCATATCCAGAATGCTATCGATCAGTTCAGGACGGTAGATGCCGGGGAGATAAGCGTCTGGCCAGCGGCGGATACCCGGAATGCTGCTGCCTTCTGCCGGTTGCAGGCCGACGATTTCTACTGCTCTGTCCTGCTCTTTCAGATAGCGGCCAACGCCGGTAATGGTACCGGTCGTGCCCATGCTGGACACAAAATGCGTCAGGCGCCCTCCGCTCTGCTGCCAGATTTCCGGGCCGGTCGTGGCGTAGTGCCCCAGCGGATTGTCCGGGTTGTTAAACTGATCTAAAACCTTACCTTCACCGCGAAGCTCCATATCGCGGGCTAGATCGCGTGCGCCTTCCATCCCCAGATCCCGGCTGACCAACAGCAGCTCTGCGCCATAGGCCCGCATCGCTGCCTGCCTTTCTACGCTCATGTTGTCCGGCATCAGCAGTTTTAGCGTATAGCCTTTCATGGCCGCAATCATCGCCAGCGCAATTCCGGTATTGCCGCTCGTGGCTTCAATCAGCGTATCGCCAGGCTGGATTTCACCACGCTTTTCCGCCATGTTGATCATCGACAGCGCAGCGCGATCCTTGACCGACCCGCCAGGATTATTTCCTTCCAGCTTCAGCCAGATTTCGCTGCCCGCAGGCGTCAGGCGCTGTAGCCTGATAAGCGGCGTATTGCCGATAGTTTGTTCTAGCGTAGTCAAGTTGCGATCCCGATTCTTTGACATAAAAAAGGCCAGGCAAGCCTGACCTTGTTGCGCCAGAACATATCAGGCGCTTTGCGCAAAGGCAACCTGCCGCAGCGGCGTATCGCCTTTATAAAGACGCGCCTGCTGCAGGCCAATAAACAGATTTTCACCGCGGATTGGCGCGGTCTGCTCGCCTTCCATCACAATGGTGACGGGTTCATGGCTCTGGCCCCAGCCCGTTGGCTGTACCACCAGCTGCCAGTAGTGGCCGCGCGGGCTAACTTCCAGCACCTGCACCGGCAGCGGCGTTTCCAGGCTGCTCTGGCGGCTTACGTCGATTTCCCAGGGGCGCAGGAAAAGCTCAACCGCGCCCTGATGGGCTGGCGTATAACCCAGCGGCCAGCGGTGCGCGCCAACGTGGAACTGCGAGCCGTGCACTTCGGCATCGAAGCGGTTAACTTCGCCAAGGAATTCCAGCACAAAGCGCGTTGCCGGTTCGCGCCAGACTTCATCCGGTGCGCCCGCCTGTTCGATATTGCCCTGGCTCATCACCACCACGCGATCGGCGACTTCCATCGCTTCTTCCTGATCGTGGGTAACAAACACGCTGGTAAACTTCAGCTCTTCATGCAGCTGGCGCAACCAGCGGCGCAGCTCTTTACGTACCTGAGCATCCAGCGCGCCGAACGGCTCATCCAGCAGCAGGATTTGCGGCTCAACGGCCAGCGCGCGCGCCAGTGCCACACGCTGTTTTTGCCCACCGGAAAGCTGCGCGGGGAAACGGCTGGCCAGATGGCCCAGCTGCACCATCTCCAGCAGTTTGGTTACTTTTTCTTTAATTGCCGCCGCCGAAGGCCGCTCGCGGCGCGGCAGCACGGTCAGGCCAAACGCGATATTGTCAAATACCGTCATATGGCGAAACAGCGCGTAGTGCTGAAACACAAACCCTACGCGACGGTCGCGCGCGTGCAGCTGCGTGACGTCGTTGCCGTGAAAGCTCAGGCGGCCGCTGTTCTGGCTTTCCAGACCGGCGATAATGCGCAGCAGCGTCGTTTTACCGGAGCCGGACGGCCCCAGCAGCGCCACCATCTGGCCGGAAGGGATATCCAGCGAAATATCGTTCAGCACCTTAGTCCGGCCAAAGGATTTATTAATTTTACTGATTTCAATGCTCATTATTCCCCTCCGTTAGCCGCTTGTCCTGGCGTTCTAATCGCCATTGCAGCGCGCTCTTCAGAAACAGTGTCACTATCGCTATCAGGGTCAGCAGCGCGGCCGCGGTAAAAGCGCCAACGGTGTTGTAATCCTGATGCAGTAATTCAACCTGCAGCGGCAGCGTGTAGGTTTCGCCGCGAATCGATCCCGAAACCACCGAGACCGCGCCAAATTCACCAATCGCACGGGCATTGGTCAATACCAGCCCGTACAGCAATGCCCAGCGGATATTAGGTAACGTCACGCGCCAGAACATTTTCCAGCCCGATGCGCCTAACAGCACGGCGGCCTCATCTTCGCTGCTCCCCTGGCTCAGCATAACCGGCACCAGTTCCCGCACGACAAACGGACAGGTGACAAAAATAGTCACCATCGCCATACCGGGCCAGGAGAACATCAGCTGGATGTTATGCGCATCCAGCCAGCCGCCAGCCGGGCCGTTAATGCCCCAGAACAGCAGATACATCAGCCCCGCCACCACTGGCGACACGGCAAAAGGAATATCAAACAGCGTCAGCAGCAGCTGGCGGCCGGGAAAGGTAAAGCGCGTGACCAGCCAGGCCAGCAGCGTACCGAATACCAGATTAACCGGCACGGTAATCAGCGCCATCAAAATGGTCAGCCAGATCGAGTGCAGCATATCGCCATCTTTCAGATTGCTGAACATGGCTATTACGCCGTCAGAAAAAGCGCTGGCGAAAATAGCAATCAGCGGCACCACCAGCAGGCCCAGCGAAATAATCATGCCCGTTGCTATCAGGAGCCACTTGCTCCAGCCAGTACGGCTGCGGCCAACGCCGTTCAACGCGGTTACATCAGCCATTAATGACCTCCCAGACGACGGCCAAAGCGGCTCTGTAACGTGTTAATTGCAAACAGCAGCAGCAGCGACGCCGCCAGGATCACCGAGGCGATAGCGCTGGCCGCCGGATAATCAAACTCCTGCAGGCGTACAAAAATCATCAGCGAGGTCACTTCCGTTTTCCAGGCGATATTGCCCGCGATGAAAATTACCGCGCCAAACTCTCCGAGGCTACGGGTAAAAGAGAGCGCCGTCCCCGCCAGCAGCGCAGGTCCTACTTCCGGCAATACCACGCGGCGGAAGCTTTGAAACGGCGTAGCGCCCAGCGTCTCCGCCGCCTCTTCATATTCCGGCCCCAGCTCTTCTAACACTGGCTGCACGGTACGCACCACAAATGGAATACTGGTGAACGCCATCGCCACGGCAATGCCTATCCAGGTAAAAGAGACCTTGATATCGAACTGGGCCAGCCACTGCCCATACCAGCCGTTGACGGAAAAAAGTCCGGCCAGCGTCAGGCCCGCGACCGCCGTAGGCAGTGCAAAAGGCAGATCCATCAGGCCATCTAACAGCGCACGGCCCGGAAACCGGTAGCGCGTTAATATCCAGGCCATCAGCATGCCAAAAAAGGCGTTAAACAGCGACGCAACCCCTGCTGCCAGCAGTGTTACTTTATAGGCGGCAATCATCTGAGGATTGGTAACCACCTCCCAATACTGCGCCAGCGTCATTTTAGAAAGCTGCATCAGCAGCGCGCTGATTGGCAACAGCAGGATTAAACAGGTAAAAAACAGACTACTGCCCAGGCTCAGTCCAAAGCCCGGCAGTACGCGCTTACTTTTCATGGCAAACATTACTGACGTCCCGCTGCTAACAACTTATCCAGTTCGCCACCGCTGGCAAACTGCGTTTTCATTACCTGCTCCCAGCTGCCAAACACCTGTTCTACACGGAACAGGTCGACGGGCGGGAAGCGTTCTTTCTGCTGCGCCATCAGCTCAGGATTATTTACGCGGTAATAATAGTGAGTGATGATTTTCTGCGCCGCAGGCGTATAGAGATAGTTGAGGTAAGCCTTAGCCGCTTTTTCCGTATGGTTGGCCGCCACGTTCTTATCGATCCAGGTAACCGGAAACTCGGCCAGTACGTTGCTGTGCGGCACGATAACCTCAAAATCTTGCTGCGGATACTGGTTCCGGATGGTGTTCACTTCCGATTCAAAGCTGATTAGCACATCACCCAGCCCGCGATCGACAAAGGTCGTGGTCGCGCCGCGGCCGCCGGTATCAAATACCGCGACATTTTTCAGCAGCTGCGTCATAAAACGTTCCGTCTGCGCTTTATCATGGCCGTCAGCTTTATCCGCTGCGCCCCACGCTGCCAGATACGTATAACGCCCGTTTCCAGAGGTTTTAGGATTAGGGAAGACCAGCTTTACATCGCTTCTGACTAAATCGCGCCAGTCGCGGATCTGCTTTGGGTTTCCTTTACGCACCAGAAAAGCCATGGTCGAATAAAAAGGCGAGCTATGGTTTGGTAACCGCTGCTGCCAGTCCGCCGGGATCAGCTGACCACGATCGTGCAGAACCTGTACGTCGGTCAGCTGATTATAGGTGACCACGTCCGCCTTTAGCCCCTGTAGAATAGCCAGGGCCTGGCGAGAAGAGCCCGCATGGGACTGCTTGATGGTCAATTTGTCACCGCCGTTTTGCTGCGCCCAGCTTTGTTCAAACGGAGCGTTTAGCGCCACAAACAGTTCGCGTGAGACATCATAAGAGCTGTTTAACAGCTCCGTTGCCTGAGCTGACCCGGCCAACAGCAGTAAAGCAGCGCTGCGGAGGAATGTTGATAGTGCGGTCATACTGTTCATCCCGGAAAGATGGCCCGGCTCACGCCCTGATAGCATCCAGTTTATTTATAACCACACGAAAAGCAGTAACGGTTTTATATACCGTTTGGTGATTTAGAAGTTTAAAAAGCTATAAGCGCCCGGAATTGGTTATGCGCGAGGTGGGATAAGAGCGGTGGGTGGCAACGATGGCGACAGAACAAGGCAGGTAAAGCCAGCACGCTATCTTCAGGCGCTGCAATGACTAAGTGCAGCGCCTGAGTTCAAAATCGCGTAACCTTAGCGGCGCCAGATAATTTTACTTACCTTCCAGTTTTTCAACGCATCATCCGCTGGCAGCAGTCCTTCCGGTCCGTGCCACTCACCGGAAAATACGTAGCTGATATGCTGACTGTCCGGGGCTTTACACTCTACGCCGTCGCTACCCGAAGCTTTATAGCAGGAACCAAAAGCACGACTGTAAAGATCGCTGAAAGGCGTGCCGATTTTAATGCCGGTCGAAGTTTTAACATCGCTGTCCGTCACGTCAATCTGGCTGACCGTGGTGTCGCCAAGCACTTCTACTTTTACCTGCTTGTCGTCCAGCGCCTGAAAGAAGGTGATCACGTTGCCGTTCTCGCCGCGCATGCCTTTCCGCACCTGATAATTGCCGCTTAGCCCTTCGCCGATTGCTTTTTCGTTCATCGCGGTTGCGCCATTCAGCCCGCCGACGCCCTGCTCGCTTACCTCAACGGAAGATCCAAACCAGTGCCAGGGCGCCAGGCTGGACCACGAATAGGTTAGCGGATTCCACCAGGTAGCGCCGCTGCTGGCGGGCGCTGTCGCCTCAGAGCTGGCGCAGCCTGCCATCATCAAAGCCGTGACGAGGACTAAAGGACGAACGGTTTTCATACAAACTCCTGAAAAATAAAAAGCGGGCGACTGCGAACAACAGGCTCCGGCAGCGCGCTCAGAGAGAGGTTGGAGTACGAATTGGCAGAAAAGTTTTATCCGGCATTCAGCTCCGGACGAAAGCAGTCGCGCAGTCGCCGACTTAAGCCAAACCAGGCGAGCGCAAGCCCGTCAAAACCGGTAAACAAAATCAGCCACGGCGACAGCGCATCGTCGCCCGGCCACAGGCTGGCGATTTGTAGACAGAGCATCGCCGCCAGCGTCAGCAACAAGACCCAGCGCCATGTCTGCCAGAGGCGCGGCAACCGCTGGCGATAGCCGGTCAACAACAGACCGATGGCCGCCGGTACGCCAAGCGCTATACCAATCCAGAACGCATGCGTGTCCGGATAAAAAAGCTCCAGCAGCTCCGTACCCTGCTGCCGCGAAGCGCCCGCCATGATAAACAGCAGCCAGGTTCTGGCCTGAAGCAGCAAAGCGGCCCAGAACGCCAGCGGCAGCTTTAGCTGGCCTTTCGCATCATAATCATCGGGAGTGTAAGACATCATGGCGGGAGAATGCGTCCTTGCCGTCTGTTAATATTCGCGATCTTCAATCAAACGCTTGCCCAGCAACATGCTGTCCTGCGTTTCATAATCCAGCTTTTCATAAAAACCCAGCACCGCATCGTTTTCTTCCCGCACCATCACGTTGATCTTTGGACAGCCGCGCGCAATCAGCTTTTTTTCCAGCCGGTTGATCAGCGCGTTGGCAAAGCCACGGCCCTGATAGTCGGGATGCACGCCAAGATAGTAAGCGGAACCGCGATGGCCATCGTAACCGCCCATTAGCGTACCGACTACCACGCCGCCGACGACCGCAACCAGAAACAGGTCGGGATCGTGGTTAAGCTTGCGCTCAATATCCATTTCAGGATCGTTCCACGGGCGCAGCAGATCGCAACGTTCCCACAGCGTGATGACTTCTTCAAAATCGTCCTGGCTAAATACGCGAATTTCCACAGCGTTACCCCAGATGTTAACCATAATTCGCTGATTATCGCGGTTTCTTTCGCGGGTGCAAGCTCCAGGCTCAATAATTCCCTTTTACAAGGCCCGTCTGGTCAGCTTATCTGCAAGCTGTACGGTAATAACTCGTCTGTGCCGCGACGGCTTTTATCGCGCCATTAGCCTGTTGAAATAAAAAGTAAAGCGCTGAAATAGTTCCCGCCTCGCCGTTGTTCCATTGTTACGCTATAACAATGGGCACTTTGTACTTTAAGGATGTTGTAATGAAAAAGTTTGGCCCGATGACTCCGCTGACTTCTCGCCGTAACCTGCTGCTTTCCGGCCTGGCGCTGGCATTGTTGGCCAATAAACCCGCCCGGGCAAAAGAAGCGCCGCTAAAAACCACCTCTCATGGCAAAACGCAACCTGCCCCACCGCAGAAAAACGGCAAGAAAATTGTGATGATCGACCCCGGTCACGGCGGCATCGATTCTGGCGCCGTCGGCGAAGAAGGCTCGGAAGAGAAGCACGTTGTCTTAGAGATTGCCGGACACATTCGCGAGATGCTAAACGACCATCCGCATATCGAAGCGCGGCTAACGCGTGAAACCGACCACTTTATTCCGCTTGGTGAGCGCGTTGAGATTGCTCACCAGCACGGGGCCGACCTGTTTATGTCTATTCACGCGGACGGTTTTACCAGTCCGGCAGCCAACGGCGCGTCGGTTTTTGCGCTCTCTAACCGTGGTGCCAGCAGCCGGATGGCGCGTTATCTGTCAGAAAGAGAGAACGCGGCGGATGAAGTAGGCGGCGTGAAGGTGGCGCAGAAAGATCACTATCTACAGCAGGTGCTGTTCGATCTGGTGCAGACCGATACCATTAAAAACAGCCTGACGCTGGGCAAGCACGTGCTGAACCAGATCCGCCCGATGCACCATCTGCATAGCCAGCATACGGAACAGGCCGCCTTCGCCGTCCTGAAATCCCCTTCTATTCCTTCCGTGCTGGTGGAAACCTCGTTTATCACCAACCCGGCAGAAGAGCGGCTGCTGGGCACCACCGCCTTTCGCCGTAAAATAGCCAGCGCCATCGTTAGCGGCATAACCGGTTACTTTGACGAATTTGACGCCAATAACCGCCGTCACAGCTGATGCCGTAGCCTGACGTGCCGATTGCGGCTTACCGGCAACCCGGCTAAGGTTTTTTGACGTATACTTCGCGCGTCATTTTACTGTCAGGCTAAATCATGAACCTACCCGATATCGCCCAGGTAAAGCAGTTTCTGCTTAATTTACAGGATACTATTTGTCAGCAGCTGGCGCAGGCTGACGGAAAAGCACGGTTTGAAGAGGACAGCTGGACGCGCGAAGGCGGCGGCGGTGGACGCAGTCGCGTGCTGCGCGGCGGTGCCATTTTTGAACAGGCCGGCGTAAACTTTTCCCACGTTCACGGCGACCAGATGCCCGCGTCCGCCACCGCGCACCGGCCTGAACTGGCGGGCCGCAGCTTTGAGGCGATGGGCGTGTCGCTGGTGATTCATCCGGAAAATCCTTACGTTCCTACCAGCCACGCCAACGTACGCTTTTTTATTGCGGAAAAACCGGGTGCCGATCCGGTGTGGTGGTTCGGCGGCGGCTTCGATATGACGCCCTACTACGGCTTTACTGAAGATGCCGTACACTGGCATCAAACCGCGTCCGACCTCTGCCAGCCGTTCGGCGAAGAGGTTTATCCACGCTATAAAAAGTGGTGCGACGACTACTTCTTTATTAAACACCGCAACGAGCAGCGCGGCATTGGCGGCCTGTTTTTTGACGATTTAAATACGCCAGACTTTGATCACTGCTTCCGCTTCACGCAGGCGGTTGGCGAAGGTTTTCTACAGGCCTATTTGCCAATCATTGAGCGGCGTAAAGCGCTGGCATGGGGAGAGCGCGAGCGCCAGTTCCAGCTCTACCGCCGTGGCCGCTATGTCGAATTTAATCTGGTATGGGATCGCGGCACGCTGTTTGGCTTGCAGACCGGTGGCCGTACCGAGTCTATTCTAATGTCGATGCCGCCGCTGGTGCGCTGGGAATATGACTTTCAGCCGGAGCCGGGCACGCCGGAAGCCGCGCTCTACACCGATTTTCTGCCGGTCAAAAGCTGGATTTAGCGGTTTTATTATGCGACACATCTCCAGAAGTTGAGCCGTTTCCTTTGTCATCCTTCCTGAGCCTGTTTATTCTGCAGGCTCAGGCATGAAAATCAGGTGGACCGACAGCCAGCCTCTTCTTTCCTGCCAGCCTGAGATCTTCTGTCAGCGTCACGCCTGAAAATTTGTCAGCGTTACGCCTGCAAAAGTGGCAGCCAGTGCGGTTCCCTGCCGCAATGCTAAAGAACTGCTACACTTTTGGGTGCGGCATTCTTATACATATGCCTTACCATCGGGCTAACCCATTGCAACAATCAGAGAAAACGCATTTCTATTACAGGACGTCTGATGCAATGTTTGGCCTGAGAACAGACTACCGTGACGGTAAAGCCGACCTGGCAAAATCCTGACATGCAGGCCGGGCCGCTCGGCTTTGGTGTTTCGCCAGAGGGGCGCTCTTCCCGCCGACAACCCACTATCCGGCACGGTTACATTCGTTTTGCAGATTGCATATCAAGGAGCTATGAGATGAACCAGCTAGACGCACTAAAACAGTACACCACCGTGGTGGCAGACAGTGGCGATATTGAATCCATTCGCAATTATCATCCGGAAGACGCCACCACCAACCCATCTCTGATCCTGAAAGCTTCCAGCCTCGACTCCTATAAACACCTGATTACCGATGCTATCGACTACGCCAAAAAACAGGGCGGCAGCAAAGAGACGCAGATTATTAACGCCAGCGACAAAGTCAACGTCAACCTCGGTATGGAAATCCTGAAAAGCGTGCCTGGCCGCGTTTCTACCGAGGTGGACGCTCGCCTGTCGTTTGACCGCGGCATGTGCGTAACCAAGGCCGAGAAGCTGGTCAGAATGTATGAAGATAACGGCATCGACCGTTCACGTATTCTGATTAAACTGGCCTCCACCTGGGAAGGCATTCGCGCGGCGGAAGAGCTGGAAAAAAACGGCATCAACTGTAACCTGACGCTGCTGTTCTCCTTCGCTCAGGCCCGCGCCTGTGCCGAAGCTGGCGTATTCCTGATTTCGCCATTCGTTGGCCGTATTTATGACTGGTACAACAGCCGCAAGCCGCTTGACCCTTATGTGGTTGATGAAGATCCAGGCGTAGTTTCCGTCCGTAAAATCTATGAATACTACAAGCAGCATCGTTATAACACGGTGATTATGGGCGCAAGCTTCCGTAAAACGGAGCAGATCATTGCGCTGGCGGGCTGCGATCGCCTGACCATTTCGCCAAACCTGCTGGAAGAGCTGCAGGCCAGCGATGCGCCGGTTGAACGTAAACTGACGCCTTCTACGGAAGCGTTCCATCAGCCTGCGCCGCTGTCTGAAGCCGAGTTCCGTTGGGAACATAACCAGGATCCAATGGCGGTAGAAAAACTGGCCGACGGCATCCGTCAGTTCGCCGTTGACCAGCAGCATCTGGAAGACGTGCTGGCCGCTAAACTGTAATTCAGTTGATGGGCTTCCCCGACGCGCTTCGTCGGGGAACAACTTCCCCCCGGCGTTTATTCGCTCAGTTTGACCCCTTCAAAAATCAGGGAGAAAAGTATGTCTTCACGTAGAGAACTGGCTAATGCTATCCGTGCGTTGAGTATGGATGCCGTGCAAAAAGCCAAATCGGGCCATCCGGGCGCCCCAATGGGTATGGCAGATATTGCCGAAGTGCTGTGGCGCGATTTTTTACATCATAACCCGACCAATCCGGCCTGGGCCGACCGCGACCGTTTTATCCTGTCCAACGGCCATGGCTCGATGCTGCTGTATAGCCTGCTGCATCTGAGTGGTTATGATTTGCCGATCGAAGAACTGAAAAACTTCCGTCAGCTGCATTCTAAAACGCCTGGCCATCCGGAAATTGGCTACACGCCGGGCGTCGAAACCACTACCGGCCCGCTGGGTCAGGGCCTGGCAAACGCCGTTGGCCTGGCCATTGCCGAACGCACGCTGGGCGCGCAGTTTAACCGTCCTGACCATGAGATCGTCGATCACCACACCTATGTCTTTATGGGTGACGGCTGCCTGATGGAAGGGATTTCGCATGAGGTCTGCTCGCTGGCCGGTACGCTGGGTCTCGGTAAGCTGATCGGTTTCTATGACCATAACGGCATCTCTATCGATGGCGAAGTGGAAGGCTGGTTCAGCGACGATACCGCTAAACGTTTTGAAGCCTATAACTGGCACGTTATCAGCGAAGTTGATGGCCACGACGCTGAAGCCGTAGCCAAAGCGATTAAAGAAGCGCAAAGCGTTACCGACAAGCCTTCACTGATTATCTGCCGCACTATTATCGGCTTCGGTTCGCCGAATAAAGCGGGTAAAGAAGAAGCGCACGGCGCGGCGCTGGGCGATGAAGAAATTGCTCTGACCCGTAAGCAGCTTGGCTGGAACTACCCGCCGTTCGAAATTCCACAGGATATCTATGCACAGTGGGATGCCAAAGAGGCTGGTCAGCAGCGCGAAAAAGAGTGGAACGACAAGTTCGCAGCGTATAAAGCGGCCTATCCTGAACTGGCGAAAGAGTATTCTCGCCGTATGGATGGCGGCATGCCGGAAAACTGGCAGCAGGAAACCCAGAAGTTTATCGAAGAGCTGCAGGCTAATCCGGCGAAGATCGCCAGCCGTAAAGCTTCGCAGAACTCGCTGGAAGCCTATGGCAAGCTGCTGCCGGAATTCCTGGGCGGCTCGGCCGACCTTGCGCCAAGCAACCTGACTATCTGGTCCGGCTCTAAATCAATCAAAGACGACCTGGCGGGTAACTATATCCACTACGGCGTACGCGAATTTGGTATGACCGCTATCGCTAACGGTATCGCGCACCACGGCGGCTTTGTGCCTTATACCGCGACCTTCCTGATGTTTGTGGAATATGCCCGTAACGCAGTGCGTATGGCTGCGCTGATGAAAGCGCGTCAGATCCTGGTTTATACCCATGACTCTATCGGTCTGGGCGAAGATGGCCCGACGCACCAGCCGGTTGAGCAGATCGCCAGCCTGCGCGTTACGCCAAACATGAGCGTCTGGCGTCCGTGCGACCAGGTGGAAACGGCAGTGGCGTGGAAGCATGCGATTGAGCGTCACCATGGTCCTACCGCGCTGATCCTGTCTCGTCAGAACCTGGCGCAGCCGGAACGTACTAAGGCCCAGCTGGAAAACATTTCTCGCGGTGCTTACGTGCTGAAGGATTGTGAAGGCACGCCGGAAGTGATTCTGATTGCCACCGGTTCAGAAGTAGAAATCACGCTGGGTGCAGAAGCGAAGCTGACCGCCAACGGTCATAAAGTTCGTGTGGTTTCCATGCCGTCAACCGATCTGTTTGATAAGCAGGATACCGCTTACCGTGAATCCGTGCTGCCTTCTGGCGTTACCGCTCGCGTGGCCGTTGAGGCCGGTATTGCTGATTACTGGTACAAATATGTTGGCCTGAACGGCGCTATCGTCGGGATGACCACCTTTGGTGAGTCAGCACCGGCCGAGAAGCTGTTTAACGAATTTGGTTTCACGGTGGAAAACATCGTCAGCCATGCGGAAAAACTGCTGAAGCCACACTGATTGTAGCTGAGTAAGCCCGATGCCCTGCCCGCGTGGTGGGGCATTTTTTTTGGATTATCAGGCACGACCGCGCCCGTCCTGATCCCCTGTGCTGGCTTCCCCATCCTGAATACGTTACTGGCTGCGCCCGCCCTGAATACCTTACTGGCTGCGCCCGCCTGAATACCTTACTGGCTACGCCCGTCCTGCGAACTGTCCAGAGCCGGTGCCTCTCGGGTGGTGGTCCACAACGTTGGCCAGTCATCGCTGCCGTGCCAGGCATCACAGGTTCGCTCTTCGGCATATTCCGCCAGCACGAACTCGCGGCCATTATATTGCCAGCGCGATGCGGTACCGCAGTCGCCCAGTCCCCTTCCCTTACCAAACGTAAGCAGTTCTCCGCGGCTGGCGTCATATTCCGCGTTGATAAGCTCCAGCTTCTTA
This sequence comes from Erwinia phyllosphaerae, assembly GCF_019132875.1. Classification (GTDB taxonomy): domain Bacteria; phylum Pseudomonadota; class Gammaproteobacteria; order Enterobacterales; family Enterobacteriaceae; genus Erwinia; species Erwinia phyllosphaerae. Next base: position 195,173 of record NZ_JAHSPF010000008.1, on the reverse strand, counting down.
TCGCTACGATGTGGCGGCGTAAAAGGTAACGTCAGCGTTAATCCTCTGGCTATATAAGGCTGGCTACGGGTAACTTCGAACGCCAGATCGATTACGTTATAGGCACCCATTTCGCAGCCAATCAGCAATAGCGCCTTTTTATCATTAAGCGGCGCAACGCTGACCTGCCTTCTCTGCGGATCCAGCGAACAGCGATCGGTATTAATTCGCCAGGTGCCGTAATCAAGCAGGCCCGTCGTCTCTTCACGCGTTAAGGCAGGCGGAATCGCTTGTGAAACGGGCAGTGTAGTCACCGGCGGCGGCGGGACATCTGTGGCAGGTCGACTGCCCTTTTTAATCCAGGCACTCGTGCTGTTGACTCGTCCCTGCACGTCATCCATCAGTAGCAAAGATGCCTTCAGACCGTGCAGGGAAATATTGGCATGAGGCCGATAAAGAAGCTGTAAGTTATCCGCTTCTGATACCAGCGAGAGAAATTCGTTAATAGAAATAGCGTGGCTGGTCGAAAGGTGGTGCGGCTGGACTTCCCAGTGCTTTAAATCGGGCTTGAGGCGTTGTCCATCCAGCAGCAGGTTATCCTGTAATGCCGCGCCGCTTAGCTTGCCGGTATAACGGCTACCGTAGTCAATACGTAGAAAAGGCCGATCGTTAACGCCGGCATGACGGCTTACGGTCATGACCAGACCATTCACGCCCGGAAAGCTGCGCGCTACGCAGTAATTCTGGTTATTACAGGTAATCTGCCAGTCAGAAAATGTTTTTTGTAAGGGTTCAGCATGCAGTGCAGCGGCGAAAAACAGCAGCGCCAGAGGTAACTTTATCCAGTAATGCATTGATAACCCGTATCCCCGAATGACAGTTAAGCAGTAAGCATAGCGTAGTCATTGTTAATCAGCCTCCTTAAATCGGCTGAAGTTGTCACAGCGTAAGGCATCAGGCTACGTTATTTATTTCATCATGCCGTTTGCAAAGGTTTGACTCAATCGGAATAATCGGACAAGAAAACGGGGCAAATCCTGAGGTGAGGATAACGCTTTTTAACACCTTAAAAAACAAGGTTATTTCATTCCGAAAAACAGATCGGAGCTTAATTATGTGATATTCATCACCTTTTCATCGCGTGTAATCTTTTGGAATACCCTGGCAACATAATGCCGATAGCGCGTTTATTTTTAAATATCTAATTTCACTGCCCGCATAATTTATTAAAACGTGTAGCACAGACTTTAAAAGACAACCATTAAGTTACTTTTAATAAAAAAAGATCGGCCTTCTGTTTTAAGGCCGCAACAATATATCTTTATAAGACGGGAATTATTAATTTTCTGCCCGTTCGCTTGCGCAGCAGCCCAGGCTTAATTCAGCGTCAGCCAGCCCTCAAGTAATGCATGCTGTAGCAGCATCACGGTCTTGCAGTCTTTAATGCGGCCATCTTTGACCATTGCCCAGGCTTGAGGAAAAGTCACTTCCATGACGTCAATATCTTCATCACCGACGCCGCCGCCTGCCGTTGCCCGCAGCGCGTCATCATATTCTGCGGCAAAAAAGTGTAGCCGTTCAGTGACGCCGCCTGGCGACATGTAGAGATCGTAGAGCTTCTCTACTTTGCCAACCTGATACCCTGTCTCTTCTATCGCTTCTTTACGGATACACTCTTCAGGCGAGTCGTTGTCCAGCAGTCCGGCGCAGGCTTCTATCAGCAGGCCGCTATCGTTGCCGTTTAACCAGGTAGCAATACGAAACTGGCGGGTCAGAATAACGCTGTTTTTCTGGCGATGGTAAAGCAGGATAGTGGCACCGTCGCCGCGATCGTAAACTTCTCGCTTATGGCGGATAGTTTCGCCGTTTTTGGTGGTCAGATCGTAGGTGAAATTTCGCAGCACAAACCAGTTTTCTGACAGGACTTTGTTTTTAATTACTTCGACTTTGGCTGACATAGCGGCTCCGTTGCCGTTAGCGGAAGTGTCTTATCATAAGATCGGAATGAGGGAAAAACTATCTGAAAGCCGCCATAAAAAAAGGCGGCCACCAGGGCCGCCTTACGCTATCAAACCAGCATTACTGCACGTTTTCTTCGTGTGCATGCTCGGCTTGCGCGATTTCCTGCGCGCGTTTACGCACGCCAAACCAGCCCAGCACCAGAATCACGGCAATCAGCGGGATGGAAGCCACGGTGTAGGTGCCGTTTGGATAATCAAACGCCATCAGCACTACTACGCTAACCAAAAACAGCAGCGTCAGCCATGAAGTAAACGGTGCCCACGGCAGCTTGAAGCTGACGTCTTCCGCCTTTCCTTCTTTGATCGCTTTACGCAGGCGCATCTGGCAAACCACAATAAAGCCCCAGGAAGTAATAATGCCCAGCGAGGCGATATTCAGTACGATCTCAAACACGCGCGACGGCACGATATAGTTCAGCCAGACGCCAATGATATAAACGGCTACCGTAACCAGAATGCCCATGTAAGGTACCTGCTGACCGCTCATTTTTGAGAGGAACTTCGGTGCCGAGCCGCCCATAGACATTGAGCGCAGGATACGACCGGTCGAATAAAGGCCGGAGTTCAGGCTGGAGAGGGCCGCGCTGAGCACAACGATGTTCATGATGCTGCCGATATAAGGCACGCCCAGCTTAGAGAAGAAGGTCACGAACGGGCTTTGCCCCGCCTGGTAAGCGTTCCACGGCAGCAGCAGAACCAGCAGTACCACCGAGCCTACATAGAACAGGCCAATACGCCAGATCACGCTATTGATCGCTTTTGGCAGCATGGTTTTTGGATCTTTACACTCGCCGGCCGCCGTTCCCACCAGCTCGATAGAGGCAAAGGCGAAGACCACGCCCTGTACCAGCACCAGCGCGGGCAGCAGACCATGCGGGAAGAAACCGCCGTTATCGGTAATCAGGTGGAAACCGGTGGCATTGCCGTCCAGCGGCTTGCCGGTGCCCAGGAAAACCACGCCGACAATCAGGAAGATGGCAATCGCCAGTACCTTAACCAGCGCGAACCAGAACTCCATTTCGGCAAACCATTTTACGCCGATCATATTCATCGTACCGACGATGGCCAGCGCGCCCAGCGCGAAGACCCACTGCGGAACGTCACCAAACGCGCCCCAATAGTGCATATAAAGCGCAACGGCGGTGATATCGACAATGCCGGTCATCGCCCAGTTAACAAAATACATCCAGCCCGCCACGTAGGAGGCTTTTTCACCCAGAAATTCACGGGCGTAGGAGACAAAACTGCCGCTGGAAGGACGGTGTAAAACCAGTTCGCCCAGCGCTCGCAAGATAAAGAAAGAGAAAATACCGCATACCAGATAGACAATCGCCAACGCCGGTCCGGCAATTTGTAAACGAGCACCCGCGCCAAGGAATAAGCCCGTACCGATAGCCCCGCCGATAGCAATCATCTGTACATGTCGATTGTCCATCGCTTTGTGATAGCCGGAATCATGAGAATTTAACCAACGTCGTCTTGCGGCGCGCTTGTCTGCAACCGCTTTTTTATCAGCTTTCATTTTCTATCCTAATTATCCTGTCCACAGTGTTACGGCTGCCCCTCCCGGGCCTCCTGAGTTCTGTTGCCAACCAAACGATTGCGCTGCTGCGCAAAAGCCCGGGCTTTTCCTCTCTTCCTGTAGTTATAGTCTTGACGGAAGCGGGAAAAATCGCGGCGATGCATCCTAACCGTTCTGTAAAGCTGACGCAAAAACTCTGTGGCGGAAATCGTGAGGTTTTGTAATTTTTGCTGGATGGCGCATAAAAAAACCGACCGCATCTTGCGGTCGGCTCTCCAAAGGGGGGAAAGGCTACATGGGGATGGACTTAGCGGTAAATCTCGGCGTTACCACTCCACAGGCTGGAGTCACCGGGGGTTTCGGTACGAATAATACGGTAGTGGCCGGCACCCATTTGTTCAGCTTTCTGCGCCAGGCGGGCGGTAGCATCATCAAACGAACCGTGGACGCCGGAGACGGAAACCGTACCCATTTGCTGTAAATTCTGGCTCTGGCTTTCATCGACCTGAGTCGCGGCGAGCGTCGAAAATGATGTTGCCGCCAGTACGGCGGCAGCAAAGATTGCGGATAGTTTAGTCATAGCAAACTCCTGCCAGGATTCTGGAAAACGTTTAATCGTTACGGAGTTGATTATGACGTGCGGGATGAAAAGCAGAGTAAGCAAGGGGTAAAAGCGTTAAAGGAATGTGATGCTATTAAGCATTTGTCAAAAGAAGCGTCAGTAATAGTTACTTTTTATCTTTGATGTAACTTTGTATGACTATGTAGTAGCAACCCTAAGCCCACTTTATCCGCCGCTGCGTAATACGGCAAGTATTCATCCAGGCATTTTTGATCTGACGCAATAGTCCGCTATTGCTGCTGCGTCCTCGCGACAGCCGGGGTTACAATGCTGCGCCCTCTTCGTTCAGGTTCACAAAATTCGGCTGAATAGCCAGAGCTTACTTCCTTAACCGACTGCCGTATTAACCCGTCAGGAGCCACAGATGCTAAAACGTTCCGTTACCCGTAGCCTGAGTCGTGCCCTGTTCGCCATCGTGCTGCTCGCCTTTTTCTGCTCGTTGCTGGCGTTGTTGACGCTCTCAGCCAGCCTGCGCGACGCAGAAGCGCTTAATATGGCCGGTTCGCTACGGATGCAAAGCTATCGCCTGGCGCTGGATACCGCAACCCGCTCTCCCGCTCTTGCTGCGGACATCGCCAGCTATCAGCAATCGGTACAGGCTCCGGTATTGCTTTCTCTGCGCCACGCCTGGGTTCCGGCCAGCGTTAAGGAGCGCTATCAGGCACTGCTGGCCGCCTGGCAAGCGTTGCGGCCCCGGCTGGAAACGGGAAACGGCCAGCTTTATCAGCAAAATATTTCCCATTACGTTGCGCAGATAGACAGCTTTGTTCTTGCCTTACAGCACTGGGCAGAGCTGAAAATGAAGCTGGTGGTTGCGGCCTGCCTGCTGGGGTTTATCGCTATCGCTCTGCTGGCCAGGGCTTTTGCGCGAATGTCCGGCGCGCTGGACAGACAATATCTCTGGCTTGAAGAGACTATCAAAGAAAAAACCAGCGATCTGCGCCAGGCGAACCGTCGGCTGGCGCTGCTTTATCAATGTTCCGAAATGCTGCGTAACCATGACAAGGCCTGGGCTCCGGTGCTGGGGCTGCTGGTGGAGCATGAAAACCTGACCGCAATTGAATTAAGTTCGTCTCGCCTGGTGCAGGCCGCAGGCAAAGCGGATGAAAATTTACCCTGGTACAGCCTGCCGCTGGAGGAGACAGAAGGCGGCCTGCTGCGCTGGCAGGCGCGCGCCAGCGAGCCACAGCTGATGCAGGGTCTGGCAACCATGCTGGCACGCTCGCTACAGTTAGAGCACGCCGAACAAAAAGTCCGGCATCTGTTGCTGATGGAGGAGCGCGCAACTATCGCCCGCGAGCTGCACGATTCGCTGGCGCAGTCGCTGGTTTATTTACGTATCCAGATGGCACGCCTGAAGCGAGCGGTAGTCAAAGAGCCCTCCGCGCTGGCGATTGTGGCTGAAACGGACGTGGCGCTGAGCGAAGCTAACCGCCAGCTGCGAGAACTGCTAACCACTTTTCGTCTTTCGGTCGCGCCTGCCGATCTCACTACCGCGCTTGGTCAGGTGATAGCCCAGCTTCGCCCGCAAACGGAGGCAACGATTAGCCTGACGGGGAAAGCCACACGGCAGCATCTGGATGCCCAGCAGCAGGTGCACGTGTTACAAATTGTTCGGGAAGCTTTGTTGAACGCTATTCGCCATGCCAAAGCCAGCGAAATTACCGTGCAGATTGGGCAGCCAGACAGCGAAGAGATACAAATCGAGGTGAAAGATAACGGCCTGGGCTTTGACCCCGAGGCGGCAAAACCGGGTCATTACGGCCTTACAATTATGCAGGAGCGCGCAAAAAGTCTACAGGGTCGGCTGGAGATTAGTCATCCGCACGGCGGCGGCAGCCAGGTATCTCTCCGTTTTGCGCTGAAAAAAGCGTAAGCATCCGCCATATTTTACGGCACGATAATTTACACTTTTTCCTTAATTTCTCCACGATTCCCTCCGGCCCCACGGGTAAAGTGGAACGGTTCAAACAATCATAAAAACCTGCTGCCGTCGGACAGGGTTTAGCTGGCCCATCCGCAATGCCGCCTTCTCCCGAAGCTTGTCTGGAGCCAATTCGATGGCGAATTTTTTTATCGATCGCCCCATTTTTGCGTGGGTCATTGCAATTCTGCTCTGTTTAACCGGTACGCTGGCCATCGTTTCGCTGCCCGTTGAGCAATATCCGGCACTTGCGCCGCCTAACGTCCGTATCACCGCTAACTATCCCGGCGCGTCTGCGCAAACGCTGGAGAACACGGTTACGCAGGTTATTGAGCAGAATATGACCGGCATCGATAACCTGATGTATATGTCCTCGCAAAGCAGCAATACCGGGCAGGCGACGATCACGCTGACCTTTGTTGCCGGCACCAACCCTGACGAAGCTCGCCAGCAGGTACAAAATCAGCTGCAAACCGCGCTGCGCAAGCTCCCTCAGGCCGTTCAGTCGCAGGGCGTGACGGTGACCAAGACGGGCGATACCAATATCCTGATGGTGGCCTTTGTCTCGACGGACGGCAGCATGGATAAGCAGGATATCGCCGACTATGTAGCCAGTAACGTGCAGGATCCGCTGAGTCGTATCGACGGCGTCGGTCAGGTGGATGCCTATGGCTCGCAGTACGCAATGCGTATCTGGCTCGATCCCAATAAGATGATCAATTATGCGCTGACCACGTCGGACATTGTCAGCGCTATTGAATCGCAAAATAGCCAGGTTGCCGTAGGCCAGCTGGGCGGCCTGCCTTCCGTAGATCGCCAGGCGCTTAACGCCACCATTAACTCTCAGTCGCTGTTAACCACCCCCGAGCAGTTCCGCCAGATTACGCTGCGGGTCAATCAGGACGGTTCAGAAGTGCGATTAGGCGATGTGGCGACGGTTGCGCTGGGCGCGGAAAAGTATGACTTTTTGAGCCAGTACAACGGCCAGCCCGCTTCCGGACTGGGCGTTAAGCTGGCTTCCGGCGCGAACGAGTTGCAAACCGACAAGCTGGTGCGAGCGCGTATCGCAGAACTTTCCCACTATTTTCCGCACGGCCTGAAGGCGGAAATCGCCTATGAAACCACGCCGTTTGTCGTGGCCTCCATTGAGGACGTGGTAAAAACGCTGCTCGAAGCAATCGCGCTGGTGTTTGTCGTAATGTACCTGTTTTTGCAGAATTTTCGCGCTACGCTAATTCCCACTATCGCCGTTCCCGTGGTGCTGCTGGGCACTTTCGCTATTCTTTCGGCCTGCGGATTCAGTATTAATACGCTGACCATGTTTGCCATGGTGCTGGCGATAGGCCTGCTGGTGGACGATGCCATCGTGGTGGTAGAAAACGTTGAGCGAATAATGAGCGAGGAAGGCCTGTCGCCACGTGAGGCCACGCGCAAATCGATGGGACAGATTCAGGGCGCGCTGGTCGGCATTACGCTGGTACTTTCCGCTGTTTTCGTGCCCATGGCCTTTTTCGGCGGCACCACGGGCGCGATTTATCGCCAGTTTTCCGTCACTATTGTTTCCGCAATGGTGCTTTCGGTCATCGTCGCAATGGTTCTGACGCCCGCGCTGTGCGCCACGCTGCTTAAACCGCTGCCATCGGGAGGTCATCACGAACGACGAGGCTTTTTTGGCTGGTTTAACCGCACTTTTAACCGTAATGCACAGCGTTATGAGCGCGGCGTAAGCCGGGTTCTGGCAAAAACCGGACACTGGCTGCTGCTTTATGCTCTGCTGATTGCCGGTATGGCGCTGCTGTTTATGCATTTGCCTACCTCTTTCCTGCCGCTGGAAGACCGGGGCGTGTTCACCACCCAGGTGCAGCTACCGCCGGGCGCGACGCTACAGCAAACCAATAAAGTGGTGAATAAGGTCGAGCAATATTATCTGACCCAGGAAAAAGATAACGTACTTTCGGTCTTCTCAACTATTGGCGCAGGCCCCGGCGGCAACGGTCAAAACGTGGCGCGAATGTTTGTGCGCCTGAAAGACTGGCAGGATCGCTCGGGCGCGGAAAACAGCGCTTTTGCCATTATTGAGCGCGCCACCAAAGCGTTCAAAAATATCCGTGAAGGTCGCGTTATCGCCAGCAGCCCGCCCGCGATTACCGGTATGGGCAACTCGGCCGGCTTCGATATGGAATTGCAGGATCACGCAGGCCTGGGACACGATGCGCTGATGCAGGCACGCGACCAGCTGCTGGCAATGGCCGAAAGCAATCCGTCGCTGGCGAGGGTTCGCCATAACGGTCTGGACGATACGCCGCAGCTGCGAATCGATATCGATCAGCATAAGGCGCAGGCGCTTGGCGTTTCCATCGATGATGTCAACGACACGCTGACCACCGGCTGGGGCTCAACCTATGTGAACGACTTTTTGGACCGTGGCCGCGTAAAAAAAGTTTACGTTCAGGCGGCAGCGCCTTTCCGCATGCTGCCGGACGACATTGATAAATGGTATGTGCGCAATAGCGCAGGCGGCATGGTGCCGTTTTCCGCCTTTGCCACCACTCGTTGGGAAACGGGTTCGCCCCGCCTGGAGCGCTATAACGGTTATTCGGCCGTGGAGATCGTTGGCGAATCGGCCCAGGGCGTCAGTACCGGCACCGCAATGGATATTATGGAGCAGCTGGTCAGCAAGCTACCGCAGGGTTTTGGCGTCCAGTGGACCGGCGCGTCCTATCAGGAACGGATGAGCGGCGCACAGGCTCCGGCGCTTTATGCCGTCTCTCTGCTGGTGGTGTTTCTGTGCCTGGCCGCGCTTTATGAGAGCTGGTCGGTGCCCTTTTCCGTTATGCTGGTGGTGCCGCTGGGCGTGGTCGGCGCGCTGGCGGCAACCTGGCTGCGCGGCCTCGAAAACGACGTTTACTTTCAGGTTGGCTTGCTCACCGTTATTGGGCTGTCGGCGAAAAACGCGATTCTTATCGTGGAATTTGCTAACGACATGAACAGCAAAGGACGCGATCTGCTTGAGGCGACGCTGGAAGCTTCGCGCCAGCGCCTGCGTCCTATTCTGATGACTTCGCTGGCCTTTATGTTTGGCGTACTGCCAATGACTATTGGCAACGGTGCAGGCTCCAGCAGCCAGCATGCCGTGGGTACCGGCGTCATGGGCGGCATGTTTGCGGCCACCGTGCTGGCGCTCATTTTTGTGCCGATATTCTTTGTGCTGGTCCGTCGGCGCTTTCCACTAAAAGAGAAGCCGATCGCATAATAAGCAAAAGGCAGCCCGGGGGCTGCCTTTTTAAGTCGGATACTGAAAGTTAAGCTGGTTGATGCTGTCGCTGAGCTTCTCTTTATGAATGTGTTACTTACGAGTCAACATCGCTTCGATAAAGTCTTTCCAGTTCCCCAGTTCTAAGTCGATCATACATCACCTCTCTCGTTGTAGTGAGGCTATTATAGGATTATTCCTAAGGCGAAGTGAACTACTTTCGACCATGAAAACCCCCTAAAAATTAGGATTTATCCTAATACGTGAGGTAACGCACATTTCTTATCGACTGATTTTTAAAGGAATTAATAGCCTGCTTATCATCAGGCGTCAGAGCATTTGCTAAGTCGCTGATTGGTAAGCATCAGCTAAAAAGAGGAGTTAAGCGGAGGATGTTCCGGGAGGTAGGACGTTGCAAGGTCAGGTACGGCGAAAAACGGTTAAGGGGGCCACGCCCCCTCGCACGTTACTTCAAAACGATAATTTTGTCATAGCCGCCGCTCTCGCTGTCAATATGCGTTTTGGCATCCGGGTGTTCGGCCAGCACCGCTTCAACGATATGGTTAAACTCGTCGCAACGGCTCTCGTTTTTCCTGGCGATTACAATTGTCGACTGGGTTTCTTCAACCGTATGGGCGGAAGACGCTGTCATATAGTTCATATTGCCCCTCCTTATTCCTGCTCTCTTGAGTTTATACCGTCTTCCGTGCCTCGCAGGCGCATCCGTTGTAAACTACGCGCCCGAGCAGTATCGAATATAGATTAAACCCATAAAAAAAAGAAGGGAACCCGCCATGCTGACGATGTACGGCATTAAAAATTGCGACACGATAAAAAAGGCGAGGAAGTATTTAGAGGCAAACCAGATAGCTTATCAGTTCCACGACTATCGCGCAGACGGGCTGGATGCCGCCTTGCTGCAAACTTTTACCGACGTGCTGGGCTGGGAAGCATTGCTTAACACGCGCGGCACTACCTGGCGCAAGCTGAGCGAAGAAACGCGCGCAAAGGTTAATAACGCCGCTACCGCGCAGCAGCTGATGCTGGAACAACCGGCAATGATTAAACGACCGTTGCTCAGCCGCGCCGATGGCTCTATGCTGCTGGGCTTTAATGAAGCCAGCTATTCGTCTTTTATTGTGGAGAAGTCCTGATTATGTTTTGTCCGGTCATTGAGCTGACGCAGCAGCTTATTCGTCGTCCTTCCCTCAGCCCGGATGATGCCGGTTGCCAGGCCCTGATGATCGAGCGCCTTCAGGCGCTGGGCTTTACCGTTGAAGCAATGAATATTGGCGACACGCAGAATTTTTGGGCATGGCGCGGCAAAGGCGAAACGCTGGCATTTGCCGGCCATACCGACGTGGTGCCGGCGGGCGACGCCAGCCGCTGGATTAATCCGCCGTTTGAACCCACCATTCGCGACGGCATGCTGTTTGGGCGCGGCGCGGCCGATATGAAAGGCTCGCTGGCCGCGATGATTGTCGCAGCCGAAAGATTTGTCGCGACCCATCCCAACCACAAAGGCCGCCTGGCTTTTTTGATCACGTCGGATGAAGAAGCCAGCGCCACCAACGGTACGGTGAAGGTGGTCGAAGCGCTTATGGCGCGCCACGAACGTCTTGACTATTGCCTGGTTGGCGAGCCTTCCAGCACCGAAGTAGTGGGCGACGTGGTTAAAAATGGCCGTCGCGGCTCCATGACCGCTAACCTGACCATTCACGGCGTGCAGGGCCACGTTGCTTATCCTCATCTGGCCGATAATCCGGTACACCGCGCGCTGCCTGCTTTAAACGAGCTGGCGGCAACGGAATGGGATCGGGGCAACGAATTTTTCCCGCCTACCAGTATGCAGATTGCCAACGTGCAGGCCGGAACCGGCAGCAACAACGTGATTCCGGGCGAATTTTTCGTACAGTTTAATTTCCGTTTTAGTACGGAACTGACCGATGAGATGATCAAGCAGCGCGTAAAAGATCTGCTGGATCGTCATCAGCTGCGCTACTCGCTGGACTGGGTGGTTTCCGGTCAGCCATTCCTGACTTCGACCGGCAAACTGGTTGAGGCGGTGGTAAACGCCGTTGAGCACTATAATGAAATTAAGCCGCAGCTGCTGACCACCGGCGGTACTTCCGACGGCCGCTTTATCGCACGTATGGGCGCGCAGGTGGTAGAGCTGGGGCCGGTCAACGCGACCATTCATAAAATCAATGAGTGCGTGAAGGCCGCCGATCTACAGCTGTTGAGCAGAATGTACCAACGCATCATGGAACAGTTAATCGCGTAAGGATGAAATATGGAATGGCTTAAACACTACTGGTGGCTGATAGGTATCGTGCTGATGGTCGGCATACTGATGAACGTCTATAAAGACCTGAAGCGTATCGACCACAAAAAATATATGGACAACAAACCCGATTTGCCGCCGCATCGTGATTTCAACGATAAGTGGGATGACGACGACGACTGGCCAAAGAAAAAGTAGCCGGATTGCTTTGCCTGTCCCTCAGGCAAAGCACCACGGGCATGGCCGCGAGACATGGCGGCCGTGCCTGCCGGTTGTCGTTACTTTTGTCCTGTGCCCGTCGGCCAGTCCCCGGCTTTTTGCGTCCTCTCTGCCACATCCGCACTCTTCATGCGGATTAGTCGATCTCGCCACTCTTCATGCGAATTAGTCTATTTCGCCACTCTTCAGCGCGGTTTTTATCCAGTGCCAGCAATGCCCGCTCGGCCTCCTGCCGCCAGCCGTTGAGTAACGCTTTTTTGCCTGACAGCCCCGACAGCCCGATCAGCTCGGCCTGCGATAGCCGCGCCAACAGCATTCCCTGCAATAAAGGCAACGGCTGCGAAGTATTGGTCAACAGCCTTCCCAGCGCGCCGATACTTGCGTCGAACGAGCGTTGCGCCCAGGCAAAGCCCGCCAGCTCGCGCCAGTCTTCGTCATCAGGCTGGTCGTCTGCCATGGCGGGAAATGCCAGCTCCACGCCATCCAGCAAAGGCTGTAGCCAGCGCCAGTCGCGCGCCAGACGTTGGGCTGCCTTCCCGGCGAGCACCCTGCCCCGCTCGCTTAACGGTAAAATAGCCATGGCGGCATAGCAGCCGCTGCTGGCTTCCGGCCGCGTACCAAAACGTGCCAGCTGAAAACCGCAGGCCTGCCAGAAATGCCACAGCGCTGGCGTGTAGCCAAAGCTGACGGAAAGGAAATCCAGACCTTGCGCCTGGTCAATGCTTTGCTGTACCAGTTGCTGGCCAATACCGTGCCGCCGTAGCGCAGGCGTGACCGCAATACGGCTGATGCGGCGGGAACGCATTTGCGCCGCCTCGGGCCAGCCGCCGTGTGCGGCAAGCGACTGGGCAACCAGATTCCCGGCGGGACGGCGCAGCCCCGCCCAGATGGCCTGCGCCAGTTCGGCCGACAAACCACCTTCATCCACCAGCCACAAAGCGGCCTGAACGCTTTTGCCTTGCAAAGCCGCGCTAAAGTGCATGCCTGGCGCATCCATCATCCGCCGCAGATCGAGAGGCGAAGTGCGATAGTGCGCGCTGGTTAACAGCTGGTAGATCGCTTCAAGCGTCTCCGGCTTATCCTGCCAGTCCTGCTGGCGCGGAAAACAGAAATGCACGTCCGTACCGCGGGTTTCCGGTTCAGCTTCGCTAAACAGAAGCGCCCGTTCGATAAAGTGCTCCAGCGGATCCTGCTGCGCCCAGCGTAATGGCTTGTCGAGCTTGCAAAGCGTTACGTCCGGCAGCCCGGCGCAAAATTTTAGCAGGAAGCCGCGTCCCGTTCCTTCATAGCCTTGCAGCGTGGTGGTTAACAGCGTGCGGGGAAAAAGCCTGACCAGCCGTTCCAGCATCGGCGCGGGAATAGCCGCCGCCTCGTCGATCAGCAACCAGTCGATATCCCGTGGCAGTTCCGATGATTCCAGCGCCAGCAGCCTGTCGGGCGCGATAAAATGAAAAGCGTCACCGGCGAAGTTGGCCAACACCTCCGTCGCCGCTTTTGCCGGGGCTGAAATCAGACAGCGACCGGGCCAGCGCGCTGCCAGCGATCCGGCAAGCGCCGATTTGCCTCGCCCACGCGGTGCCGTCAGCACGTAAATTCCCGGCTTCTCCGTCAGTAACTGCTCCAGTAGCTGCTGCTGCTGCGAAACGTCATTCGGCTGCCAGGCTGGCGCCGGTAGCGGCGCAGGCAAAACGGGAGCCTGATTTTGACAAAGCTTTGCCACCTGCGGATCGGCCAGCAACAGTTTTTGCAGGCGCGAAATAAAGTTAGGCGTAGCGACAGGCGCGGCCGTTTCGCCCCAGCGCAGCGAATCGTTATCGGGCTGCGTTAGCCAGCTGGCCCACTCTGGCACCAGCAACAGTAGCCAGCTGCCCGCCTTCAGCGTTCCCGCTACAATCGCCAGCGCTTGCGCATCAAACCCGTGACGCGCATCGAAAACGGCATGAAGAAACTCCTGGCCAAGCAGCGTTTTTGCCGCTCCGGGCGCGCAGTGCAGCGGACTTTGCGGCGCATCGCCCAGCCATAGCCAGTCGCCGGGCAACAGCGACACCCATTGCTGCACCTGCTGCTGGCACCATGCAAAATCGCCGCTGACTACCATCAGCCGCCGCATACCCTGCTGGCGTAGCCGTTCCGTTTGTGCGCTGACGTCGCGTAAATCAGCCACCGAAGGTATCACACTGGCCAGGATTGCCGCTGTCGAAACCCTTTTTAAACCAGCTATAGCGCTGTTGCGACGTGCCGTGCGTAAAGCTGTCCGGCACCACGCGTCCCTGGCTCTGCTGCTGGAGGCGATCGTCGCCAATCGCTTCGGCGGCGTTCAGCGCTTCCTGCAGATCGCCCGGTTCCAGTACGTTTTCCTGCTGCATATAGTGTCCCCACACGCCAGCAAAGCAGTCGGCCTGTAGCTCCAGCTTGACCGAAAGCTGATTCGCCTGCTTTTGCCCACCCTGCTGCTGGAGCTGTCGCACCTTTGGCTCGATGCCCAGCAAACGCTGCACGTGATGGCCTACCTCATGCGCGACCACATAGCCCTGCGCAAAATCGCCATCCGCGCCCAGCTTGTTTTTCATTTCGTCATAGAACGAGAGATCGATATAAACGGTGCTGTCGGTCGGGCAGTAAAAAGGCCCCATCACCGACTGGCCCGTGCCGCAGCCGGTACGCGTCGAGCCGCGATACATCACCAGCTTTGGCGGGGTATAGGTTTTACCCATCTTTTGAAAGATTTTATGCCAGGTGTCTTCGGTGGTTGCCAGCATCACCGAGGTAAATTTTGCGGCTTCATCCTGCTGCGCCGTAGTTTGTTGCGAAGCTGGCTGGGAAAGTGAAGAGGAACCACCGTTTAGTAAGGGGGTTAAGTCGTAGCCATAATAGCCAGCAATCATCACGATAATCAGCAGGACAATACCGCCTTTACCACGTGGAATCCGCATTCTCCCGGTTCCTACCGTACCGGACTCATTACGGCGATCTTCCACGTTATCGCTCTCACGGCGCCCTTGCCAACGCATACATTAACCCCTGGTTTATAAAATGATGGAGTGATTTTAGTCGTGCGCAGCGCCTGGCACCAGTGCGGTGATGCTGATTAATCCGGAGCAAAAGGCAGATTCAGAATGCAGGAACAGTATGGGAGGTAAAACAGAGGCTGCGGCAGGTGCCGCAGCCTGAAAAATCAGTCCAGCTTGACGCCCAGGCGGTTAGCCACTTCTTCGTAGGCTTCAATCAGGCCGCCAAGGCTCTGACGGTAGCGGTCTTTATCCATCTTGTTCAGCGTTTCTTTATCCCACAGGCGGGCACCGTCCGGTGAAAACTCGTCGCCCAGCGTGACTTCGCCGTTAAACAGACCGAACTCCAGCTTAAAGTCCACCAGGATTAGACCGGCATCGGCAAAAAGCTTGCTCAGCACCTCGTTGGCTTTGTAGGTCAGCTCGCGCATACGCGCCAGGTTCTCTTTGCTTACCCAGCCAAACGTTTCGCAATAGGATTCGTTCACCATAGGATCGTGACGCGCATCGTCTTTTAAAAACAGGTCAAACAGCGGCGGGTTAAGGATCATGCCTTCTTCTACACCCAGACGTTTTACCAGCGAGCCCGCCGCGCGGTTACGCATCACGCATTCAACCGGCACCATATCCAGCTTTTTAACCAGCGCTTCGTTATCGGAAAGCAACGCTTCCATCTGGGTAGGAATGCCCGCTTCTGCCAGTTTCGTCATGATGAAATGGTTAAACTTATTGTTAATCATTCCTTTACGATCAAACTGTTCGATGCGTTCACCGTCCAGTGCTGACGTATCATTGCGGAATTCGAGTACCAACAGATCCGGATTTTCGGTGCTGTAAACGGTTTTCGCTTTGCCGCGATACAACTCAGCTTGCTTTTTCATCTCTATACTCCAAACGTGAAATCCCCTTTCGCCCTGGCCTTAGCCACGCCAGAACGGCCGGATATGAACTATTGCATCTATTGTATGATCGACCGCGAAAAAACCGAAGCAATCGATTACGCAGCGGCAAATAAAAAAGGCCGGAACGTGCCGGCCTTGCGATTATTTGTTGAATGCCGCCTGAAGCACCGCCACCAGCGCATCGTTTTGCGACTGGGTCAGCGAGTGTCCTTTTGGATCCAGGAACTGCAGGCTGCTGCGGTTATCCAGGTCGCCGACCTGCAGCTTATATTTGCCGTTGGTCAGCTCAGGATCTTTCGCGCCAAGCTGGTCCCAGGTTTCGCTGGAAGGCTCACTGTAGGTCACGCTAAGGCTGCCCTGCGGACGGTTCTGATCGGTTACCTTCATACCTGCGCGTTCCAGCGCGGCCGGCAGACGCTGCCAGACGACGTTAAACGGCGCGCGTACAATCAGGTTCGGCAGGCCGGTATCATCCGCACCGCTCTGCACGTTGATCTGCGCCACGCTGCCTTTTGCCGCCGCGTTTTCACGCGTGGTTTCATTCTTGTCCAGGCCGCTGCTTAGCTCGTTAAGCATCTGCGCGGTATAGCGCTGCATCTGTACGGGTGAAGTAACGGCTTTGCCTTCCTGCTGCAGCTCCAGTAGCTTCACGGTCAGCGCCTGCTGATAGCCCTGCTGCTGTACGCTGATCTGGTAGCGGCCGCGATACTGATGATCTTCATCCGCACGGTTCCACTGTACCCAGTCGGTGGTCAGCGTCTGGCTGGCGTCGGTACGGCTGGCGATAGCATAGTTGCGTGCCTGCACGATATCTACCACCTGCGGCCACAGCGATCCGCTACGGTTATTGTCCAGCAGCAGCACACCTGAATTACCGGCAAACTGCGTGCGGGTGCCGTTCATCAGCGCCAGCGGCTGCGCCGGTGGACGAATGTCCAGCTGCTTGCCGATGGCGCCTTTGCTGCTGGCGGAAGGAATGTCGAAATCACCGTTTTGCAGCGGCAGGATCATACCGGCAGGCGCGTGCAGTTCGTTAACGTCCGCAGCCTGAAGGTAAGATTCGTCACCGCTGACCTGGCGCTTGTAGCGCTGGTCGCTTGAACATGCCGCCAGCAACATCACCAGCGACAGGCCAACCACTTTCGCGATTGCCGACTTTTGTACTGTGTAAGCCATTACTTCTCCCTAAATTTACAGCAGGCCTGCGTCTTTCAGTGCCTGCTCAACAACCGGACGACCGGCATCAGTCATCGGCGTCATCGGTAGACGCAGCGTATCGGTTGCAATTAATCCTAATTTTTTAGCCGCCCATTTTACCGGGACAGGATTAGGCTCAATAAATAGCTTCTGATGCAGATGCATCAAACGCTGGTTAAGGCGGCGAGCTTCCTGGAAGTTGCCCTGTTTGGCAAGCGCACAAAGCTCCACCATTTCACGCGCGGCGATGTTCGCCGTCACCGAGATAACGCCTTTGCCGCCCAACTGCATAAAGTCGAGGGCAGAAACGTCGTCACCGCTGACCAGCACGAAATCGTCATCAACCAGCTCTTGGATCTGGCTAACCCGCGATAAGTTCCCGGTCGCCTCTTTGATTCCGATAATATTTTTAATCTTCGCCAGGCGACCCACGGTTTCCGGCAGCATATCGCAGCCGGTGCGCGATGGCACATTGTAAAGCATTTGTGGCAGATCGGTACTTTCGGCGATGGCTTTAAAGTGTTGGTACAGGCCTTCCTGGGTAGGACGGTTGTAGTATGGTGTGACGGTCAGGCAACCTACTACGCCGCTGGTTTCGAAACGCCGCGTCAACGCGATGCCTTCCGCCGTGGCGTTAGCGCCGGTTCCGGCGATGATCGGTATGCGGCCATCGGCCAGCTCCAGCGTCATCATCACCACGTCGCCATGTTCATCATGGCTTAAGGTTGCCGACTCGCCCGTGGTTCCTACGGAGACAATTGCCGCCGTTCCGCTGGCAACATGATAATCAATCAGTTTTTTCAGACTTGCACGACAGACAGACCCTTTGTCATCCATCGGCGTAACGAGCGCAACTATACTTCCCGTAAACATTAGCCATCCCCTCCACAAACAAGTGCTTCATGGTACGTTTGTCCGTCGTGGAAAAGCAAGCGGGCAAGCCCGCCAGCCCCCTTGGCACAGGGTATTTTTTATGTTTACCTAAGAGTTATCACAATTGCTAATCACTACGACGGACAGGAAGCATTATTTTGCCGCAGTCAGAGCAACATCATCTGGTTATCACCGCGTTAGGCGTCGACCGTCCGGGGATAGTTAACACCATTACCCGTCACGTCAGCAGCTGCGACTGCAACATTGAAGACAGCCGTCTGGCGATGCTGGGCGACGAGTTCACCTTTATTATGCTGCTTTCCGGCAGCTGGAACGCTATTGCGCTGATTGAGTCGACGCTACCGCTGAAAGGGGCCGAGCTGGAACTGTTAATCGTCATGAAGCGCACGACCTTTCGCGAAAGACCGCCGATGCCCGCCACCGTTTGGGTACAGGTTGAAGTCACGGACTCCGCGCATATCATTGAACGCTTTACCGATCTCTTTGATTCACATCAGATGAATATTGCCGAACTGGTGTCGCGCACGCAGCCTGCGGCAGAAAATAAGCCATCCTTGCTCTATATTCAGATTACCGCTCACAGTCCTGCCAGTCAGGATGCTGCAATTATTGAGCAGGCGTTTAACAGCCTCTGTACAGAGTTACATGCACAAGGCACTATTAGCGTCGTCCAGTATCCACAGCACGATGAAAAAATGGAGAGTAGTGATGAATCCACTGAAAGCCGGCGATCTCGCACCCACATTTAGCTTGCCCGATCAGGATGGCGAGCAGGTAAACTTGACCGACTTCCAGGGACAGCGCGTTCTGGTTTATTTCTATCCGAAGGCGATGACGCCAGGCTGCACCGTTCAGGCGTGTGGTCTGCGTGACAGCATGGATGAGCTGAAAAAAGCTGGCGTGGAAGTCTTAGGCATCAGCACGGATAAGCAGGAAAAGCTGTCGCGATTTGTTGAAAAAGAAATGCTGAACTTCACTCTGCTTTCGGATGAAGATCACCAGGTCTGCGAGCAGTTTGGCATCTGGGGTGAGAAAACCTTTATGGGCAAAACCTATGACGGCATTCACCGCATCAGTTTTTTAATTGGCACCGACGGTAAGATTGAGAAAGTGTTCGACGATTTCAAAACCAGCAACCACCACGATATCGTGATGGACTACCTGAAGTCGGCGTAAAAATTTAACGGGCGGAACGCTTTCTTTTCGCCCGTATTAAACGACAGCCCTTATTCAAACGCTCTTTACCTGCCCTGCCTGCACGCTACCCTTTTAAAAATCGTCAGAATAAACACCCTGTAACCGCCCTCTTTTGCCTTAACCAAGCTGGCGGTAAATCTCCTGCGCGCTCTCTTCCAGCTGATGGCTTACCACTACCCGGTTACGGCCTGCATGTTTAGCGGCGTAAAGCGCATCGTCCGCCTGCTTGAAAATACGCTCAAGCGGCGTGTCATCGGCTTCCCACAGCGCCACGCCAATAGAAAGGGTGATGTGCCCGACCGGAATAATCTCCAGCTGCTCAATTTTTTTGCGCACGCGTTCCGCAATAACGGCCGCCATTTCACGATCGGCACCGGGCAGAATGATCAGAAACTCTTCGCCACCGTTGCGGCATACCACGTCCGTTTGTCGCGAACTTTTGCTCAGCTGCTGGGCCACGTTTTTAATAACGCTGTCGCCAACATCGTGTCCCCAGCTGTCGTTTACGCGCTTGAAGTGATCGATATCCAGCGCCAGCACGGAAAAAGACTGGCGGGTGGCAAGGAAATATTCCAGCACTGCATTCAGGCCGCGCCGGTTAAGCAGTGCCGTCATAGGATCAGTCTGTACTTCAAATTTCAGTCGGCCAATTTTATCCTGCAGCAGGCCGATGCCGGTCAGCATCGCACGCTTAATTTCTGCCGCTTCGTAATACCATGACTGAATGACGCCGATCTCTGTTGAAACGCCCGGCGCGTCCATCTGGCTGGCATTACGTGCCAGCTGCCCCAGCGGGCGGGCAATCAGACGCGCCACGCACCAGGCGAAAACCAGCGTTAACAGCGCAAACGGAATGGCGCGCTGCAAAACCTTCAGCATCAGGCTGCTGAGCGGCGTCAGCGTAGCTTTTGCCGGTTTCATGGCAACAATCATCCAGCCAGGCGTAGCAACAGTGGCGTAGCTCGCCAGCATTGTCGCGCCGTTGTTATCCTTGACCAGCTGATAACCACTTTTCTGCTTAACGCCGTTACCGATCGGTAGCGCAATTTTTTGACCAATCAGCGCGTTGTTTTCATGGTAAAGCACGCGGTTTTCGCTATCGACCACGTAAAGTGAAGAGCCATCGCGATAGAATTGCTCGCCCAGCAGTTCATTAAGAATGCTTTTTTTCTTCAGGTAAATGGTACCGCCAACAAAACCCAGATAGGTGCCGTCAGCAGCCCGGATGGGATAAGAAACAAACACCATCAGATTGTGGGCGACAGAAATCGAAGGCTGGCTGATAAGCGGCTTACGCTCTGTCAGCGCCTGACGAGTCGCATCAGTTGTCAGATGTATGCCTTTCAGCATCAGAGAATCAGGGGAAATTGCCCTGACCCAGCCGTTGGCATCCACCACCACCGTCGAGTTAAAGCTGCTGGTCTGCTCGCGCAGCCTTGCTACCTCGCTTTCCATTAATGCATCATTCTGCATATCCTGGCTCAGTGTTTTGGCGCTGTAAGCCAGCTGCGACCTGGCCAGCTCAAAAAACATTTCCGTGGTCGAGGCGAGTTTGGTGGCATAGACACGGTTCGATTCCAGCGTATTGGTTATCAGCACCTCCCGCTGTACCTGCCAGGTGGCGTACAGAGAGCTGGCCAGCGTGATCACAATGCTGGCGATGGCTAATAGCGTAATAAGCGTACGCAAATCCAACTTTGGCCGATGAAGCCTCATGGATTTACCTCGAGGAAACATTTCATAGATGTCGCTCTTATTTTAGGTGCGCGTTTAGTTTGCTGGTCGATCATGCCCTGGTGTTGCATGATTCAATAGTATGAGTATCGTCACGATTAAGAATAATCTTAGTGGTTTTAACTCAATTTTTTGTGGTCGGAGGTGTAGCCTGACGGGAAGCGGGCCGGCGGCCCGCTCTGAATCAAGAAAAGTTACATGGCGAGAAAAGCGTAGCCCTTGTTTTCCAGCGTAGAAACGGTAGTCGGGCTGGAGAGCGCATGGGTAACGGAGCTATCGATCCAGTCGTGCTGGAAATGGTGGAAAGCCACGGACTGATCGCAAACCGAAACGTCAACGCCCTTAGCGCGCAGTTCGCTAATCAGTTTCAGGTTCGGGTTATCAATGCCGAACATTTTCTTGTACTGCTCGTTATTCAGCATTGCTGGCGTACCGTCACCGGTTACCGAAACGACAAATTTAAGCTGATCCTGCGGAACGCCGGAGGCGATATATAAGTTCACCACGCGCGCTACTCGCTGCAGTCCTAAATTAGGATCGTTAGGACCATTTTCCGCTTTCGTAATCTGGAAAACAATTTTGTTGCTGTCGCCCTGTGCAGGCTTATAGGCCGCGTCCGCTTCGTAATGAATTTTACCGTAGCCGTCGATGGCCGGGGTGCTCCAGAATCCTTCCGGATCGGTTGGCTCGCTGCCAAAATGCTGGCTAACTTTATCAGCGATAGCGGGCGCAGCGGTAAAGCTCGCTCCGACAAAACCGGCAATCACAGCCACTAATACGTAGGATACCACTGGGCGCATTGTATGCTCTCCATGAAAAACAAAGAATTGAAAAGGTTAAAAAGGACTAGCTCGCTGCCCGTAAGCGGCAATGAGATTGGTGATACAGGTTGTAGAAAATATGACACCCTGTAAATAAGCTGTAATCTGTTTTCGAAACGGCGGCGCCAGCAAAAGTTTTAAAATAAACATCAGACTTTAATAAAAAAGCTGAAGATAAAAAATAATTAGATCCATTACATTAAAGTAAAAAACATCTTTTTATTGATTTGCGTTAGTGATAGCAGGGATCTTTAATTTTCACTGAATTTAATTTCAGTTAAGAATGGCATCAGGTTTTTAAGCCATGCTGGATAAATAAAGAAGAAAGCAGCCTGCGGCTTGCGCATATTGCCATCACCACAGAGCCGATTTTAGGAGTATGCTTAAACAAAATTTACGATACCTTCAGTTTTTTTGAATAAATTTACGCAATTTTACTCTACAACGGCGATTTGTCCGGGCAACGTAGCCTCTTTACCTTCATTTTTTTCGATAAGGTTACGCGGCAACTATTCATCCTGCAAAGCGTTTCCTTCCGTATGCCGGCTGGGTAAGATAGCCTGTAGACCGACCGCTTTGCCCGACAAACGAGGACGTCATCAAAATGGGATTTTGCATGATTAACCGATGGAAATACTGTGCTTTGGCTTCGCTTATTCTGCTTCCTGCGCTTGCCCTGTCGCCAGCAAAGGCTGACGTGAGCGATAACCTGCCGGATATCGGCACGACGGCAGGCAGTACGCTCTCTGTTAATCAGGAGCTGGCGATGGGCGATTTTTACGTCCGCCAGCTGCGGGCAAGCGCGCCGCTGATCAACGATCCGCTGCTGAATGACTATATCAATCAGCTGGGACAGCGGCTGGTCGCCCACGCCTGGTCGGTTAAAACACCTTTCCACTTTTTTCTGGTCAGCAATGATGAGCTGAACGCCTTCGCCTTTTTTGGCGGCAACGTGGTGCTGCATTCGGCTCTGTTTCGCTATACCGATAACGAAAGCCAGCTGGCATCCGTAATGGCGCACGAAATTTCCCACGTGACTCAACGCCATCTGGCCCGCGCCATGGAAGATCAGCAGCGTAACGCGCCGCTGACCTGGGTGGGCGCCTTAGGCTCCATTTTACTGGCGATGGCTAATCCGCAGGCCGGGATGGCGGCATTAAGCGGCACGCTGGCCGGTGCGCAGCAGGGCATCATCAGCTTTACCCAGCAGAACGAACAGGAAGCCGATCGTATTGGGATTCAGGTATTGCAGCGCGCCGGTTTCGACCCGCAGGCAATGCCCGACTTTTTGCAAAAGCTGGCGGACCAGTCGCGCTTTTCGTCAAAACCGCCGGAGATATTACTGACGCATCCCCTGCCGGATAGCCGCCTGTCGGATGCGCGCAACCGCGCCAGCCAGATGAAGCCCGTTGTGGTGCAATCTTCGCAGGATTTCTATATGGCAAAGGTTCGCGTGCTGGGCATGTACGCCACCGGCAGGAATCAGCTTAACGACGATCTGCTGGATAAGTTAAGTAAAGGCAACACTCGCGAGCAGACGGCAGCGCAGTATGGTAAAGCCGTGCAGTTTTTACAGGCAAAAAGCTATGACAACGCCCGCAAAATCATTGCCCCACTGCTGGCCGCACATCCCGATAACGTCTGGTATCTGGATCTGATGACCGATATTGATATTGGCCTGAAGCAACCTCAGCGCGCCGTAGCCTTGCTGGCGAACAGTAAAGTCAAAGCCAGCCCGGTGATCCAGCTTAATCTGGCCAACGCTTACGTAGAAGCAAAACAGCCAGCTAACGCCAGCAAAATTCTTTATCGCTACACGTGGGCAAATAAAGATGACCCTAACGGCTGGGATCTGCTGGCGCAGGCTTCTGCCGACCAGGGGCTAACCGATGAAGAAGAAGCCGCACGGGCAGAAAGCCTGGCGCTGAATGGCCAGCTGGACCAGGCCATCAGAAGCCTGAGCGACGCCAGCGCCGCCGTCACGCTGGGCAGCCTGAAGCAGGCTCGCTATGATGCGCGTATCGATCAGCTTCGCGCGCTACAACAGCGCTTCCGCCAGTATCAGAAAAAATAGGGAATGAATGGCAACCGTACAGATCTATCACAACCCACGCTGCTCAAAGAGCCGCGAGACGCTGGCCTTATTACACAGTAAAGGGATCGAACCGGAAGTAGTGCTTTATTTGCAAAATCCGCCGGATATCACCACGCTGAAAAACCTGCTGCGGCAGGCAGGATTTCATTCCGCCCGTGAGCTGATGCGAACCAAAGAAGAGCATTACAAAGCGCAAAATCTTGGTGATAAAACGCTTAGCGAAGAGCAGCTGCTGGCAGCGATGGCGGACAATCCAGCCCTGATCGAGCGGCCAATTGTGGTCGCTAACGGTAAGGCACGCCTGGGCCGACCACCGGAGCAGGTGCTGGAGATCCTTTAAAGATCCAGCGTCTCTTTTACGAAGGGAATGGTCAGCTTGCGCTGGGCGCTGATTGACGCGCGATCCAGCTTGTCCAGCGTGATAAACAGCGTGCGCATCTCACGATCCAGCCTTTTCAGCAGAAAGCGGCCTACGTCTTCCGGCAGCTCAAAGCCCCGCAGGCGCGAACGCAGCTGTAGCGCCTGCAGCTTGTCTTCGTCCGACAGCGGCTGCAAACGGTAGATCTGGCCCCAGTCAAGGCGAGAAGCCAGATCCGGCAGCTTCAGGTTTAGCTGGCGCGGTGGACGATCGCCCGTAATCAGCAGCTTGGTGCGGCCCGTTTCCAGAATGCGGTTATAGAGATCGAAGATCGCCATTTCCCACGGCTCGTCTCCGGCAACGCACTCAATATTATCAATACAGATCAGCGCCAGCTGCTCCATGCCGTCCAGCACTTCGGGCACGAACCATGTCCGCTTGTCCAGCGGCACGTAGCCTACGGCTTCGCCACGAGCGGAAAGCTCCGCACAGGCCGCGTGCAGCAGATGGCTGCGCCCGCCGCCTTCGCGCGACCAGAAATAGAGATAGCTGCCGTGTTCCTGCCGTAACGCGCCCTGTAGCGCGGCGACCAGCGACGGGTTCTCTCCCGACCAGAAGCTGGCGAAAGTTTCATCGTCTGGCAAATAGAGTGGCAATGACAGCTGTGCCGGAGTGTTCAGAAGCACCTCAATAATGGGTCGAAATCCGGCGGCAGTTTATCACAACTCTGACGGGATTATGAAACGGGCAGCAAGGCTGCCCGAAACTCACTGCGGATCGCGATCTTCCGGATCCAGCACAACCTCTTCGGGGCGGATCACCGAGATCAGCTTAAAGATCAGGCTGAGGCCAACGCCGACGATGGTAGCCAGCGCCATGCCTTTGAGTTCTGCCGCACCGATATGCACCGTCGCGCCGCTCACGCCAATAATCAGGATCACCGAGGTCAGGATCAGGTTTTGCGCCTTGTTATAATCCACTTTGGATTCAATCAGCACGCGTATCCCCGATGCGCCAATCACGCCATACAGCAGCAGCGAAACGCCGCCCATCACCGGCACGGGAACGGCCTGGATAGCGGCAGCCAGCTTGCCAACGCAGGAGAGTAAAATCGCCAGAATCGCCGCGCCGCCAATTACCCACGTGCTGTAAACACGGGTAATCGCCATTACGCCGATATTTTCACCATAGGTAGTATTTGGCGTTGAGCCAAACAGCCCCGAGAAGACGGTGGAGATACCGTTGGCAAACATAGAACGATGCAGGCCCGGATCTTTCAGCAGATCTTTTTTAACGATATTCGCCGTCACCACCAGATGACCAACGTGTTCGGCAATCACCACCAGCGCGGCGGGTAGAATGGTCAGCATGGCTGCCCATTCAAAGCGCGGCGTATAAAAAGTTGGCAGGGCAAACCACGGCGCGGCTTCCACCGTCGACCAGTTAACGATGCCCATAAAATAAGAGAGCGCGTAGCCGACCAGCACGCCGACCAGAATGGGGATAATCGCCAGAAAGCCGCGAAACAGCACGGAGCCAAATACCGTTACCGCCAGCGTCACCATCGAAATCAGGATGGTTTTGCTATCGGCCGCCGCGCCGTTGGCGGGCAGAAGTCCAGCCATGTTTGCCGCCACCCCAGCCAGTTCCAGCCCGATGACCGCCACGATCGCGCCCATCGCCGCTGGTGGAAACATTACGTCGAGCCAGCCCGTTCCGGCTTTCTTAACGATCAGCGCCACCACGCAAAACAGCACGCCACACAGGATAAAACCGCCCAGCGCCACTTCATAACCCAGCGGCAGCAGCAGCAGGACCGGCGAAATAAAAGCGAAGCTTGAACCCAGATAGGCCGGTATTTTTCCTTTGCAGATAAAAAGGTACAGCAGCGTGCCGATGCCGTTAAACAGCAGCACGGTCGCCGGATTTATATGAAACAAAATGGGCACCAGCACCGTCGCGCCAAACATGGCGAACAGATGCTGGAAGCTGAGTGGAATGGTTTGCAGCAGCGGTGGCCGCTCGCTTACGCCAATAGCGCGACGCGTCATGGTGAATTGCCCTCTGGTTTACACAATAAAAAACCGACTCTCTGGTCGGCTTATTTGCTCTCTATTTGGTTCCGAAAATCTTGTCGCCCGCGTCGCCGAGGCCAGGAATGATATAGCCTTTATCATTCAGTCCCTGATCGACAGATGCGGTGTACAGCTCCACGTCCGGATGCGCTTTTTCCAGCGCGGCAATGCCTTCCGGCGCGGCCACCAGCACCAGCACTTTAATGCTGGTACAGCCCGCTTTTTTCAGCAGGTCGATAGTGGCGATCATGGAGCCGCCGGTAGCCAGCATCGGGTCAACGACCAGCGCCATGCGCTCTTCAATATTGGAAACCAGCTTCTGGAAATAAGGCACCGGCTCCAGCGTTTCTTCGTCGCGGTATACGCCAACCACGCTGATGCGCGCGCTGGGGACGTGTTCCAGCACGCCTTCCATCATGCCAAGACCGGCGCGCAGGATAGGTACCACGGTAATTTTTTTGCCTTTGATCTGATCGATTTCCACCGGGCCATTCCAGCCTTCGATGGTGACTTTTTCCGTTTCTAAATCCGATGTGGCTTCATAAGTCAGCAGACTTCCCACTTCTGAAGCGAGCTCGCGAAAACGTTTGGTGCTCACGTCCTGCTCACGCATCAGGCCCAGTTTGTGTTTGACCAGCGGGTGTTTGACTTCCACGATCTTCATTGTTGTTCTCCCGGAATCTGTAGCAAAAAAAAATCGCGGGATTATAGCGCCATTTGGCAGCCAGTACCTATCACTTAATCCCACTTCTGGAAGATATTACGCAATGATAAGAATTGGCTAAAATTCATCTATCCGCAATGCACCGCTAAGATGGTGCTCGCAAACGTTTGCCTGCGCTGGTAGAATTGCCGCGCTTTATACCAACCACCAACCGCAAACCGCGTGGGGATTCGCAGTGACCGACAAAACCTCTCTCAGCTATAAAGACGCCGGCGTAGATATCGATGCTGGCAATGCTTTAGTCGACCGCATTAAAGGCGTAGTGAAAAAGACCCGCCGCCCGGAAGTTATGGGTGGACTGGGCGGTTTCGGTGCCCTTTGTGCACTGCCGCAAAAATACCGCGAACCGATTCTGGTTTCCGGCACTGACGGCGTCGGCACCAAGCTGCGTCTGGCGATGGATCTGAAGCGCCATGATGCCATCGGCATCGATCTGGTTGCCATGTGTGTGAACGATCTGGTGGTACAGGGCGCCGAGCCGCTGTTCTTCCTGGACTACTATGCGACCGGCAAGCTGGACGTGGATACGGCCGCCAGCGTAATTACCGGTATCGCAGAAGGCTGTTCACAGTCTGGCTGTGCGCTGGTTGGCGGTGAAACCGCCGAAATGCCGGGCATGTATCACGGCGAAGATTACGACGTGGCGGGTTTCTGCGTCGGCGTGGTGGAAAAATCAGAAATCATTGACGGCAGCAAAGTCAAAGATGGCGACGTGCTGATTGCGCTGGGTTCAAGCGGCCCGCACTCTAACGGCTACTCGCTGGTGCGTAAGATTCTGGAATTCAGCAACACGAATCCTGAAACCACTATGCTTGCGGGCAAATCTCTGGCCGATCATCTGCTGGCGCCAACCCGCATCTACGTGAAAAATATCCTGAGCCTGATTGAGCAGGTTGACGTACACGCTATCGCTCACCTGACCGGCGGTGGCTTCTGGGAAAACATTCCGCGCGTGCTGCCGGACAATACCCAGGCCGTTCTGTCCGAATCAAGCTGGCAGTGGCCGGAAGTATTTGGCTGGATGCAGGAAGCGGGCAACGTCAGCCGCTTTGAAATGTACCGTACCTTTAACTGCGGCGTCGGTATGGTGATTGCGCTGGACGCCAGCGAAGCGGATAAAGCCGTAGAGCTGATGACCGCCGCGGGCGAAAAAGCCTGGAAAATTGGCGTAATCAAGGCTTCCGATTCCGACGAGCGCGTGGTGATTAACGCATGAAGCGGCTCGTCGTGCTGGTATCCGGACAGGGAAGCAACCTCCAGGCTATTCTGGACGCCTGCCAGCAAGGACGAATCCACGGCAGCGTCGCTGCCGTATTCAGCAATAAAGCCGAAGCTTATGGACTGACGCGCGCGCGTGATGCAGGCGTGCCTGCCCATGTGCTGACCGCCGACCAGTTTGCCGACAGGGAATCTTTCGATCGCCAGCTGATGCTGGAAATTGACGCCTATGCGCCTGACCTGGTGATTCTGGCTGGCTATATGCGCATTCTCAGCGCCGCTTTTGTGGCCCGCTATGCGGGCCGCATGCTGAATATTCACCCTTCCCTGTTGCCCAAATATCCAGGGCTGCATACGCATCGCCAGGCGATTGAAAACGGCGACGAAGAACACGGTACGTCGGTGCATTTCGTTACCGAAGAGCTGGACGGCGGCCCGGTGATTTTGCAGGCCAAAGTTCCGGTTTTTGCGGGTGATACGGAAGAGGACGTAACGGCGCGCGTGCAGCATCAGGAGCACGCTATCTATCCGCTGGTCGTCAGCTGGTTTGTGGATGGCCGAGTGAAAATGCAGGATGGCGCGGCCTGGCTGGATAATCAGCCGCTACCGCCGGAAGGCTACGCCGGGAACTGAACCCGGATTCTCATAATAAAACCGCTTTGATTAGCGGTTTTATTTTTTATAAGCGCCCTGCTTTCTTCTCTCGCCTGCAAATTTTTCCCGTCGTGTTGAGGCATGCAAAAGCATTAACCATAGCGCCCGGTAATATAATCTTCGGTACGGCGCTGGCGCGGCGCGGTAAAAATCCTGTCTGTTTCATCAAATTCCACCACGCTGCCCTGATGCATAAACGCGGTAAAATCTGAGACGCGCGCGGCCTGCTGCATATTGTGCGTGACCAGCACCAGCGTGAAGTGTTGCTTAAGGGTGCTCATCAGCTCTTCAATCACCAGCGTACCGATGGGGTCGAGCGCCGAAGTAGGCTCGTCCAACAGTAAGATCTCCGGTTCGATGGCTATCGCTCTGGCAATCACCAGCCGCTGCTGCTGGCCGCTGGAGAGCGTTAAGGCGTTCTGCCAGAGATTGTTTTTTACCTCCGGCCAGAGCGCCGCCGCCCGCAGTGCGCTTTCTACCGCCTCATCCAGCACTCGCCTGTCGCGAACGCCCTGTAAACGCAGGCCGTACACTACGTTCTCATAGATAGTCTTGGGAAAAGGGTTAGGACGCTGAAACACCATGCCGATGCGCCTGCGCAGCGCCGCCAGATCTTCCTTACCGCTCAGGATTGACTGCTGATGCAGGCGAATATCGCCCGCGATGCGGCAGCCTGCAATAGGATCGTTCATCCGGTTAAAACAGCGCAGCAGCGTCGATTTTCCACAGCCGGATGGCCCAATCAGCGCGGTAATACGGTTTTTCGGCACGCGCAGCTGGATAGCATTCAGCGCCTGCTTTTCGCCATACCATAATGACAGGTCATCTACCTCAAGCGCGGTTTCCAGCTTGTTCGGCATTACGCTTTTCTCCATTAATTTATCAGCGCGCGATAACGTTCCCGCAGCCGATGGCGTAGCACCATCGCCAGCAGGTTTAACGCCAGAATAATCAGCACCAGCAGCAGCGCCGTGGCAAAAACCAACGGTCGGTCTGCCTGGGAGTTGGGGTTCTGAAAGGCCAAATCGTAAATCTGGAAGCCAAGATGCATAAATTTACGATCGAGATGCAGATAAGGGAATATCGTATCGACAGGCAGTTCCGGCACCATTTTTACTACGCCAACCAGCATCAGCGGCGCGGTTTCGCCCGCCGCACGGGCAACGGCAAGGATCAGGCCGGTCAGCATAGCCGGAATCGAAAGCGGTAACACCACGTGCCACAGCGTTTCCGCCTGGGTCGCGCCCAGCGCCATGCTGCCCTGACGCAACGATTGTGGAATGCGGGACAGGCCCTCTTCCGTAGCGACAATCACCACCGGCAGCGTGAGCAATGCCAGCGTCAAAGAGGCCCAAAGCAGGCCTGGCGTGCCGAAAGTGGGATCGGGCAGCGATTGCGCAAAGAAGATCTTATCCAGGCTACCGCCCACCAGCCAGACAAAGAACCCCAGGCCAAAGACCCCATAAACGATGGAGGGGACGCCGGCAAGGTTAACGACCGCGATGCGCACCAGGCGCGTCAGCAGGCTGTTTCCCGCATACTCATGCAGCCAGATAGCCGCCACCACGCCAAGCGGCATAACCACCACAGACATTAACAGAACCATTAGCACCGTGCCGAAAATGGCGGGAAATACGCCGTCTTCGCCCAGGCTACCGCCGGAAAAGCCGCTGACAAAATGCCACAGCTGATGACCGAAATGACGCCATTTTTCACCATAGCTCATGGCGTTAGGATACCAGGCCGCCACAATGCGGCTAAGCGGAATCAGATGCTGCTGGCCGGTCACGTCGCGTAAAACCAGCGAGGTATTCTCATTTTCGCGCGTTAGCTCGCCAAGCGCCTGCGCCTGCTGGCGAAACTGTCGCTGCAGTTCCGCACGGTCTGCCTGATAGATGCTTTGCGCCTGAGCCGCGTACTGCTGCTCGTGTTGTAAACGCTGTCGCCTGCGATCCAGCTGTTCCATCTCGTCATTGAGCTGCGCCATCGCCACGCGCCGGATCTTCTCGGCCTGCCGCTGGCGTTCGCGCGTGGCTTTGATGCGTTGCTGGAGTTCCCGCATCATATTAGTCGCTATCAGCGGCTGACCGTTTTCGCGCAGGCCATCGAACCAACCGTAAGCGATACCGCCCACGCGGCGCTGTAGCGCAATAATGCCGGTTGGCCGCGTTGAGGAAACAATTTCGCTGCTCAACAGATAGTGAAAATCGGCGTCGCTAAAATCCCGGTTGCCGGTTTTGACCAGGTAGCGCGTTACCTGTGCCGGTAGGTTGTCGGGCAGTGCCGCACCGCTGGCCTGCAAACGCTGGCGGGAAAGGAGCTGCGAACTGGTGACCTCGCCCAGCACCAGCTGCTGCGCCCCGCTTACCTTAAACAGCGTTACCGGCTGCGGCCAGAAATAGCGCATCCCCTGCCAGGCGAGCAGCGTAATTAACAGTAAAAAGGCCAGCAGGCTCAGCGCCACGGCCCCTGCGGTTAGCCATCGCCAGCGATGGTTACGGGCTGCGTTCATTACTGCATTTCCTGTTGGCTAAAGCGTTGACGCAGCCGTTGACGTACCAGCTCGGCCAGCGTGTTGACCACCAGCGTAAACACCAGCAGCACCAGCGCGCTAAGGAACAGCACGCGATAGTGCCCGCTGCCTGCTGCGGCTTCCGGCATTTCAATCGCCACGTTGGCGGAGAGCGTACGGATCCCCTGTAGCAGGCCGCCTTCCGTAACCGGCGTATTGCTTGTGGCCATCAGCACTATCATGGTTTCTCCTATCGCCCGGCCAAATCCGATCATCAGCGCGGCAAAGATCCCGGCGGAGGCTCCCGGCAACACCACGCGAATTAAGGTCTGCCACTGCGTGGCGCCCAGGGCCAGCGATCCTTGCCCCAGCGAAGGCGGAACGCTGAAAATGGCATCTTCCGCAAGGGTAAAAATCAGCGGCACCAGCGCAAAGCCCATCGCTACGCTTGCTATCAGCAGGTTACGCTGCTGGTAGCCACCGCACAGGTTTTCCAGCAGGCTAACGCCGAAAACGCGGTTTTCCAGCATGGGCAATAGCCAGACACAGCACAGCGTAACCAGCAGCAGTACCGGTAACAATATCCAGATTTCGCGGCCTTCATCGCACAGCCGTTTGCGCCATTTTTCCGGTAGCCTTTGCGAACTCCAGCTGCACAGCAGCAGCGTGGCCGCCAGCGCCAGCGGCCAGAGCACAACCCCAACCAGCCTCTCTGCCAGCTGTGGTGCCAGCCATAGTCCGGCAATCAGCCCAATCACCACGCTGGGCAGCGCGCCCATCATCTCTATAGCCGGTTTGACCCAGCGCCGCAGCCCCGGTGCCATAAACCACGCCGTATACATCGCGGCAGCCAGCGCCAGCGGCGTAGCAAACAGCATTGCCAGCCCGGCCGCCTTCAGCGTACCGACCACCATCGGCACCAGGCTAAATTTCCCCTGGTAGTCGTCGTTGGCCGAGGTGGACTGCCAGACGTAATCCGCTTTCGGGTAGTGTTCATACCAGACTTTCTGCCAGAGGCTTTGCCAGCTGATGTCAGGCCATGGATTGGTGAGCCGGTAGTGTTGCCAGCCGCCCTGCCGCTCCACCAGCAAGCCATCGCCGCCCGGTGCAAAAGCCGCATTCAGCACGCCAGGCTCAAGCTGGCGGTGCAGCACCACGCCTTTCTGCTTGCTGGCGAACAGCTGCAAATCGCCGTTGGCGCTTAACGTGGCAAACACGCGACGGTGCGCTTCGCTTAGCAGCAGAAGCTCGTTGCGGGCACGATCGAAATGGCGAATAAAATTCAGATGCGGACCGGTCGAGCTGGCAATATCGAACCACTGCGCGATGCCGTCGTGGCTGGCCACCAGTAGCGTACTACCGCCATTAAGCTGCGCGATGCGCTCCGGCTGCTGTAAGAAAGTATGGGATTCACGCAGCGTCAACCCGCTGTCGGTGATACGCCAGACGCGAAGAATATTCTTTGCAAGGCCGTACAGCAGCTTGCCATCGGGCGAAATCAGCAGCTGATTAACGTTCGCCACCTCCAGACTAAAGCTGACCGGTGCCCGGGAGGGTTGCAGACGAAATAGCGTGACGCGTGTCGGGCTGGCTTCGGCTGCCAGCCAGCGGCTTTCCGTCGGCTGTGCCAGACTGATTACTCTGGCGTCAGGATCGTCAGCCAGCGGCGTGTCGCCCAGCGGCAATGTCCAGTGTGGCAAGGTTCGGCTAAAGTCCGGCTGCACCAGCGTCAGGCCCGCCGCGCTTTTCAGCAGCACGCTGTTATTATCCGGTGAGGTAGCGACGCTGAACGTCCCCTGCGCCACCTGTAATCCTTCCGTTGACGCCTTGCCGTTCAGCGGTATAAAGGCAGCCAGCCCCTGGTTATCAATTCGCCAGCCCCATTGCTGTTTTGCATCCATGCCCATCACGACGGCCGGCTGGTTCTGATTTAAAACGATGCGGGTGCCGCTGCCGATGGATGGCGAAGAAAAGAGCGGGACAACGACCCAGATCAGCCAGATAAACAGCAGCAGCATCACTAACAAAATAGCCAGGCCGCACGCCATAACGACGCGTCGTGTCAGCCGGTCAATAAACTGTCGCCGCCGATCGTTGTAGTGTGCAGGAATGGGAATTGGATTCATGCCAGGGTTCGTTTTAGAGTACGCAAGCGCCTTATGTTGCCCGTATGTGATTCATAAGACAATCAACATTGTCCATAGACATCGCTGTCATACTCTCGTCATAATGCCTGGAGACAATGCCTGGTTTTTTACAGGATCTGTGGAACGGAGTAAAAATGGGTCAGGAAAAGCTGTATATAGAGAAAGAACTAAGCTGGTTATCTTTTAATGAACGCGTTTTACAGGAAGCGGCGGACAAAACTAACCCTTTGATTGAGCGGATGCGCTTTTTGGGTATCTACTCCAACAACCTGGAAGAGTTTTATAAAGTTCGCTTTGCTGATTTAAAACGCCGTATCCTGATTGGCGAAGAGCAAGGGTCACCCGATACGCCACGCCATCTGTTAAAAAAAATCCAGGCACGCGTGCTGAAAGCGGATCAAGAGTTTGACGGGCTTTATAACGATCTGCTGCTTGAAATGGCACGCAACCAAATTTTCCTGATTAACGAACGACAGCTCTCTCCCAACCAGCAAAGCTGGCTGCGTCACTACTTTAAACACGACCTGCGGCAGCACATCACGCCGATCCTGGTTTACCCCGATACCGACCTGATTGAATTTTTGAAGGACGACTACACCTATCTGGCGGTAGAGATTATTCGCGGCGAAGAGATTAACTACGCGCTGCTGGAAATCCCCTCGGATAAAGTGCCGCGCTTCGTTAACCTGCCGCCGGAAACGCCGCGCCGCCGCAAGCCAATGATCCTGCTTGATAACATTTTACGTTATTGTCTGGGCGACATTTTCCGCGGCTTCTTCGACTATGATGCGCTTAACGCCTATTCGATGAAAATGACCCGCGACGCGGAATACGATCTGGTCACGGAGATGGAGTCCAGCCTGCTGGAGCTGATGTCTTCCAGCCTGAAGCAGCGCCTGACCGCTGAACCAGTCCGCTTTGTTTATCAACGTGATATGCCCGATGCGATGGTGAAGATGTTCAGCGAGAAGCTGAATATCAGCAATTATGACTCTATCGTGCCGGGCGGCCGTTACCACAACTTTAAAGACTTTATTGGTTTTCCTAACGTCGGCAAAGCCAACCTGGTCAACAAGCCGCTGCCGCAGCTGCGCCATATCTGGTTTGACCGCTTCCGCAACGGCTTTGACGCTATCCGCAACCGCGACGTGCTGCTCTACTATCCTTACCATACCTTTGAGCACGTGCTGGAGCTGCTGCGCCAGGCTTCGTTTGACCCGGCCGTGCTGGCGATCAAAATCAACATTTATCGCGTGGCAAAAAACTCGCGCATTATTGATGCGATGATCCACGCTGCCTATAACGGCAAAAAAGTGACCGTGGTCGTAGAGCTACAGGCACGCTTTGATGAAGAAGCCAATATCCACTGGGCGAAGCGCCTGACCGAAGCGGGCGTTCACGTTATTTTCTCGGCGCCAGGCCTGAAAATCCACGCCAAGCTGTTTTTGATTTCACGCCGTGAAAACGGCGAGATCGTGCGCTATGCGCATATCGGTACCGGCAACTTTAACGAGAAAACGGCGCGTATTTACACCGACTATTCACTGCTGACGGCCGATGCCCGCATTACCAATGAAGTCCGGCGCGTCTTTAACTTTATCGAGAATCCTTATCGCCCGGTCACCTTTGAGCATCTGATGGTATCGCCGCAGAACTCGCGGCAGATGCTTTATCAGCTGATTGATAACGAAATCGCCAACGCGCAAAAAGGCGTTCCGGCCGGCATAACGTTAAAAATTAATAACCTGGTTGATAAGGGCCTGGTCGATCGCCTTTATACCGCCTCCAGCGTAGGCGTGAAGGTCAATCTGCTGGTGCGCGGCATGTGCTCGCTCATCCCTAATCTGCCCGGTATCAGCGACAATATTCGCGTTATCAGCATCGTTGACCGTTATCTTGAACACGATCGCGTCTATATTTTTGATAACGGTGGAGACAAAAAAGTGTTTCTCTCCTCCGCGGACTGGATGACGCGCAACATCGATTACCGTATCGAAGTCGCCTGCTGCATCCTTGACCCTATTCTGAAACAGCGGGTGCTGGATATTATCAGCATCCTCTTCAGTGATACGCTTAAGGCGCGCTTCGTAGATAAAGAGCTGAGCAACCGCTACGTGCCGCGCGGTAACCGCCGTAAGGTCCGCGCGCAGCTGGCTATTTACGATTACATTAAATCACTGGAACAACCTGACTAATTCACTATGCCAATATCCCAGAAAAATACGCCTAAACCTCAGGAATTCGCCGCAATCGACCTGGGTTCGAACAGTTTTCACATGGTGATTGCCCGCGTGGTAGACGGTGCCATGCAGGTGCTCGGCAGGTTGAAGCAGCGCGTGCATCTGGCCGACGGGCTGGACAACAATAACGTGCTGGCAGAAGAAGCTATCCAGCGTGGCCTGAGCTGCCTGGCGCTGTTTGCCGAACGCTTACAGGGATTCAGCCCGGCCAACGTGACGATTGTCGGTACGCATACGCTGCGCCAGGCAGTCAATGCGGAAGACTTTTTACAGCGCGCGGCCGATGTCATTCCCTACCCTATTGAAGTCATTTCCGGCCATGAAGAGGCCCGGCTGATTTTTATGGGCGTGGAGCACACGCAGCCGGAAAAAGGCCGCAAGCTGGTCATTGATATCGGCGGCGGCTCTACCGAGCTGGTGATTGGTGAAGACTTTGAGCCCAAGCTGGTGGAAAGCCGCCGCATGGGCTGCGTCAGCTTCGCTAACCTTTATTTTCCCGGCGGCGCCATCAGTAAAGAAAACTTCCGCCGCGCGCGCCTGGCCGCCACGCAGAAGCTGGAAACGCTGGCCTGGCAGTATCGGTTGCTTGGCTGGCAGTATGCGCTTGGCGCATCCGGCACTATTAAGGCTACGGTAGAAGTGCTGCAGGCGATGGGCGAAAAAGACAAGCTGGTGACGCCGGAGAGGCTGGAGAAGCTTTATGACGAGGTGATGAAGCATAAATCCTTCGACAGCCTGAGCCTGCCGGGGCTTTCGGACGAGCGCAAAGTTGTTTTTGTACCCGGCCTGGCGATCCTCTGTGGCGTGTTTGACGCGCTGGCGATCCGCGAACTGCGGCTGTCTGACGGTGCACTGCGCGAAGGCGTGCTGTATGAAATGGAAGGCCGCTTCCGCCATCAGGATATTCGTAGCCGTACCGCCCAAAGCCTGGCCAACCACTATGCTATCGACAGCGATCAGGCTAAGCGCGTGCTGGACACCACGGAGCAGCTCTATGAGCAGTGGCGCGAGCAGAACGTTAAGCAGGCCAATCCACAGCTTTCCGCGCTGTTAAAGTGGGCGGCCATGCTGCACGAGGTGGGCCTGACGATTAACCACAGTGGGATGCATCGTCACTCTTCCTATATCCTGCAAAACACCAATATGCCGGGATTTAACCAGGATCAGCAAACGCTGCTGGCCACGCTGGTTCGCTTCCATCGCAAAGCGGTAAAAGTGGACGAGCTGCCGCGCCTGACGCTGTACAAGAAGAAGCAGTTTCTGCCGCTGGTGTTTCTGCTGCGTCTGGGTACGCTGTTAAATAATCAGCGCCAGGCCACCTCCAGACCGGAGTCGCTGCTGCTGGCGACCGACGATGGCCACTGGACGCTGACCTTCCCTAAGGATTACTTCAGCCAGAACAACCTGGTTCAGCTCGATCTGGAACGCGAGCAGAGCTACTGGAAAGAGGTCACCGGCTGGCAGCTGGTTATTGAAGAGCTGGCTGAATGAACGTCAGGCCCGACAGCTACTACACCGAAAAGTATCAGCTGACCGCCACGCACTCCGAGGTGGCAGAAGCGGTAAGCCAGCTGGCGCTCAAAGGACGGGCGCTCGACCTCGGCTGTGGCAGCGGGCGCAATTCGCTTTATCTGCATCTGAAAGGCTTTGACGTCACGGCGTGGGATCGCAATCCGGCACGCCTTGCCCAAATCATTGCAGAAGAAGGCCTGACCGGCATTCGTACCGAACAGAAAGATTTTAACGATCTGCGTTTTAACGGCGCTTTCGATCTGGTGCTTTCAACCGTGGTGATGATGTTTTTGCAGCCGGAAGCCATCCCACGGCTGATTGCCGATATGCAGGCAAGCACGGTAAGAGGCGGTTACAACCTGATCGTCTCGGCTATGGATACCGAAGACTATCCCTGCACGCTGTTTCCTTTCGCGTTCAAATCCGGAGAGCTGAGCGAATATTATCGCAAATGGCGCATCGTGAAATATAACGAACATCCCGGGCAGCTCCACCGCACGGACGAGCACGGCAACCGTATTTCATTGCGCTTCGCCACGCTGCTGGCGCAAAAAGAGCGGGTTAAAGAGTAATCAGGGCGGCATCTTTCGGTGCCGTTTTCTCTTCAGCCAGGCTTTGCAGCGGACAGGGCTTACCGTAAAGTTCACCCTGCAAATAGTCCACGCCAAGCCTGCGCAGTAAATTATCCGCCTCTTCCGCTGCCACATCCGCCGCCACAATCTGCATTTTTTTCAACCGTGCAAGAATGCAGGTCGATTCAATAATTTGAAAATCCAGGCTGTTATTGAGCATGTTACTGACGAAGCTTCCGTCAATTTTCAGCATATCTGCCTGAATCTCTTTCAGCAGTGCATAGCTGGCGTAGCTACGACCAAAATCATCAATAGCTATGCGGCAACCAAGAGCGCGTAGCTGGGTGATTGCATGATAGCCTCCGCCCTGCTCCATCAGCATCGGCGACTCTTCCAGGCAAAAAATTAGCTGCCATGGCTCCACGCCGTAATGTTGCAGCAGCCCCTCAATCTCTTTCGCAAGGCCTGGTCGACACAGGCTGGCGGTAAAAAGTCCAGATGCCATCCTGATACCCGGCAGCACTTTCCGCTGGTCATTGATAAAAGCTAAAATTTTATGCAGCCGCCAGCAGTCCATTTCCCAGGTCAGGCCAAACTCCGTAACGACGGGAAAAAGCTGCGCGGAAGAGACGCGTTCGCCACGATCGTCCTGCAACGAAAGCTGCACCTGGTAATAATCATCGCCTCGTACGCCGCAAATCTTCTCCGCCAGTAGCGCAAAGCCGTCAGATTTCAGCGCCAGCTGGATCTCATTCAGCAACGCGATTTTTCTGTCAATGCGACATTGCATCGGTAGCGTCATGTTCTGCTGTAAGCTTTCAGTTAAGCCACTGGTCAGAGATTGTTCCGCCATGCCGCTTAACTCGCCTAACAGCTCATACAGATAACTGACCGGCGGCCGCACGCTGCAATAGCTGATACCCACGTTGGGATGAACCGGTAATCCATCCCAAAGTAAGTGATAATCTTTCAGCAAGGCCGCGATGGTTTCTACGCGTGCAGACTGGCTGTTGCCTTCCAGCCGCATCACCAGATCAAAACCGGGCAGCTGATAGACATCCTCACCCGGCTGCATGACAGGCCGTAAATAACCGGCCAGGCTGCGTTTGTACTGAATACGCAGGCGCAGCCCGTAAGTGCGGCTCAGGCGATCCAGATCGGGAATGGTCAGAAAAAAGAGGGTGGAGCATGGACTTTGTGCCAGCGCGATGCTCAGGGCGCGCAGGTTGGGCAAATTCATCACGGGATCGTTTAAAGCTGCCGCTTTAGTGCGGGCCAGGATACGCCGCTGCCGCGTGGTGATCGCCGCCATCAGCAGCAGACACAGGCTAAACACCAGCAGATTGGCGGAAATCACGGCCAGCTGATAAGGCCCGGTGGCAGGATGCAGAAAACGATCGCGCAGCTGGTAGAGCGTCATCAGCAGTAACGCCCAGATAAAACTGGTGAACAGGTATCCAAAGCGCATCGCAGCCCAAAGCATCAGCGGCAGTATCAGCGGCAGGCCATAGTCGGTAGTCAGCAGATTGCGCTGCGAGATATTAACCTCCAGCAGCATACTCAGCAGAAAGACCAGCAGGCACAGCCAGATAATATATTCCGCCCTGCCCACCTCCGGTGAAAATTGTTGGCGGGTACGCAAAATAATCAGGCGTAAAAATCCCTGGCTTCGCAGGCTGCGAATCAGCAGATAGCAGACCGGCATCATCGCTATGCAGGTTAAAAGCACCGACTGGAGGTTCAGTAACGTATGCAGCGATAGCGGATTCGCATAGAAAATCGACCCTTTTAGCGGCACCACGCCTGCCGCAGCAATGGCCTGCATCAGCAGCACCAGCAGCACAGGAATAAAAAACGCCAGCCAGAACAGGCGTACCGGCATCAGGCGTAGCTTGCCGTAATCAACGCCCCACCGCCTTTTAGTCTGTAAACGGTAACCTGCCCAGCCCGTTAGCAGCGCTATACACCAGGTACAGCTGATAACGGCTGCCGTGGTTGGCGAGTAACGGTTGAAATAATAGATGATCAGCGCCACGACAATGCCCGGAAAGGCACTCCAGTCGTAAACCAGCAGCAAAGCGATCATCAGGGCCAGCGGCAGATAGATCAGGTAAACGTAGCCCTCCAGCATCCATAACCGTACGGAGAGCTGGGCGGCCAGCGGCATTAACAATGCAGGAAGAATAAGCGCCAGTCCCCAGGGGCTATGACGAAAGCGGTTAAGCGGTGCCGTGATTCTCATGATATTCGCTGATTAACAGGGCGCTACTGCCCGAATCCAGAAGATGCACCAGAGAGTGTTGATGCGAACGTATCCGCGGTAACAGGGGTGTTCCTGTCGATAGTGATAATTCCAGTGCGGGAGTATCCGCCATACTATGCGTAATCCCGGCATTAAAGTTGATATATATCAATTACCTGTCTTTTTTATGATTTGTAAAGAGTGCTTTCTTTCGCAGACAGAAAGCAGATCGCAAAAATCCTGTATGGTTTCTTGCGTACGGGCCCGTTGGCATTGACCTCCAGGGCATGCTGTGTCTAAATTAAGCTATTGCCTCCGGGCTAACTTCAGGAAACTTTGCGTGAACCGCGCTATGTCATTCAGAAAACGTCAAAAGACCGGTCGTATGACCCGTATCATACTGTTTGTCAGCTTTATTATTCTGGTAGGCCGACTGGTCTACGTTGTGCCTGGCGCCATAGAGCACCACAAGCAGAAGAAACAGGATACGGCGGTTCCTGCTCTCAAGTTAAATAATTGATAACAGACAGCGAAATTGGTCTGAAATAGTGCAACTTATTCCTTTAATTTGCTCAATTTAAGCGATACTTACTCCTTTGATAGTCTTTTACCAGACGCAAGGGAATTTTTATGTCTGTAGCTCAGTCGCATGCTCAGCAACTCGCTGAAATCCGTAATCGTATTCTTAACCTGCTGCTTAACGATGGCGATCTGGTCGATACCCTACTCCAGAGGCCGTTAAAACAAACCGAAGCCGAAAAAAAAGCCCACCAGGAACAGGTACAGGAATTAAGAAACTATCTTCCCGTTCTGCACGCGGCCGATATCGCCGATCTGCTGGAAGCATTGCCGGAAGACGAACGTCAGGCGCTCTGGCAGCTGGTTGATACCGACCGCCGTGGTGAAGTGTTGGTTGAAGCTTCTGAAAACGTCTGGGAAAGCCTGATTGAAGAGATGAGCGATCGCGATTTGTTACAGGCGATTGAACCTCTGGATATTGATGAACAGGTTTATCTGGCCAAGTATCTGTCACGCGATCTTACCGGCCGCCTTCTGACTTCGCTGGAGCCAAAACTGCGCTCGCGCGTGCTGGAGGTCATGGATTTTGCTCGCGACCGTGTTGGCCGCATTATGGATTTCAAGCTGGTTACCGTCCCTGCCGATATCAAGCTTGCCACCGTTCAGCGCTACCTACGCCGCAAAAAAGTCATGCCGGAAGGCACCGATAAGCTCTTTATTACCGACGAAAACAACACGCTGCTGGGCGAGCTAACGCTGATGGATATTTTGCTGAACAAGCCGGGAAAGCGCGTTTTTGAAGTAATGAACGATCGGCCCGTGACCTTTCGCCTGGATGATAAAGCTGAAGATGCAGCAGGCGCGTTTGAGCGTTACGACCTGATTTCCGCTGCGGTTATTGATGCCAAAGGCAAGCTAATGGGTCGCGTCACCATTGAAGACGTTATCGATTTAGTTAACCAGGCGAACGACAGCAATATTCGTAAAATGGGCGGCGTTAATCCGGAAGAAGAGGTGTTTGCACCAGTCAGAAAAGCGGTGCGTACGCGCTGGACATGGCTGGCAATCAATCTTTGCACCGCGTTTATCGCTTCGCGCGTGATTGGCCTGTTTGAAGATACCATTTCCCAGCTGGTGGCGCTGGCAACGCTAATGCCCATCGTGGCTGGCATAGGAGGTAACACCGGTAACCAGACCATTACGATGATCGTGCGCGCGCTGGCGCTGCATCAGGTTGAGCCGGGCAACTTCTCTTTTCTTATTGCGCGTGAGCTTGGCGTCGCGCTGATAAACGGCCTCTTCTGGGGAGGCATTATGGGCGGCATCACCTGGGCAATGTACGGCAACGCAGAGCTTGGCGGCGTTATGATGCTGGCGATGATCCTGAACCTGCTGCTGGCTGC
Source organism: Erwinia phyllosphaerae (assembly GCF_019132875.1). Lineage (GTDB taxonomy): Bacteria > Pseudomonadota > Gammaproteobacteria > Enterobacterales > Enterobacteriaceae > Erwinia > Erwinia phyllosphaerae. Next base: position 153,325 of record NZ_JAHSPF010000008.1, on the reverse strand, counting down.
GCTAATGGGCGTGCTGATCCCGCTGATTATGACCAAACTGAAGCGCGATCCCGCCGTGGGTTCCAGCGTGCTTATCACCGCCCTGACCGATACCGGCGGATTTTTTATTTTTCTGGGTCTGGCGACGATTTTTTTGCTGCACCATTAAATAAGACGGGTAACCGGGCGTTTTCCGGTTGCCCGCTTTAAACATGACTAGCTTGCCGTATACGACACTGAAACAGTGGATAATGTTCATTAAGCGGCAGGGCTAGTAATAATTAATCCTGGCCCCAGTCTTCCAGACGTAATCCCTGAACACGAATAAATTCTCGCATATTATTAGTGACCAGAATCAAGCCCAGCGATCTGGCGTGAGCCGCAATCATTGCATCATAAGGCCCAACAGGCTTACCTGACCTTGCCAGCTCAGCGCGAACCTGACCGGTATGAATGGCAGCATCATTGCTGTAGCTCAACACCTCGAGCCTGGCAACAAATCCCTCGACGACTCTTAAATTCTTTTCCGGGCTGGCGGATTTTTCTGCGCCATAAATCAGCTCCATAAGTGTCACCGAACTTATACACATCCGTCCATGGTGTTGATTAAAAGCTTCACGTACTTTCTGAGGCTTATTTTTAATCGTATAAATGCAGATATTAGTATCCAGCATATATTTGAGCATCAGAATGCTTCTCTGTCCTGTTGCTCTGGCTGGTCGCGCGCAAGCATAAAATCAGACGTGACGTTTTCTCCCTCAAACCAACTATCCCAGCCCTCACCCGCAGGCGTAATAATACGTGTGCGCCCTACGGCAATAATATCCACATGTTTTACGTCTTCAGGTAAAGCAACGGCCTTCGGCAGGCGAACCGCCTGGCTGCGATTACTTTTAAATACGGTCGTTTTTTCCATTTTTTTCCTGTCCCTTTCTGTTGAAATTTTATACAGGAATCAGCTTAATACAATGACGGGATATGTCAATGGGATATACACAATCCATATAAAGAAATCCTGCCAATATCCTTAGAATTCAGTGAATTAAGCTTCATCCATGCCTCCCCATCACCTGATCGATACTGGCGGGTTTTTAATCTCCCCCGGGGCTGAACACAACTTTTTTTGCTATACCATTAAATAATGACTGGTCGATAAAACGAAGATGGCCGCACGCAGACGGATGATGCGGCCATTATTTGCCGGCGACTGTAACAGCCACGGAGCATGGGCTCCCGCCGCGCACATTAATGGGCGAGCTGTTTTAACGCTTTGGTCGGCAGCCCCGTCATTTTTCTGACCATATTAAGGTCCAGCCCACCAGCAAGCATTTTGCGGGCGACTTCCAGTTTCGCCTGTTTTGCGCCCTCAGTACGGCCTTGTTTAAGGCCTTTTTTCAAACCAATTTGTTCCAGCTGCTCTGCTATAGTCATCAGTATCTCCTTATGCTTTGATGAACGCTGCGCCAGTCGGCGCAAAAGCCCTTCCGCGTCGGTCGCCTGTCCCGCTTGCACTATGTAATTGACCAGCAATATCAGCTGTTCATCATGAATTTCCCCGTTTTTTAACAGCGCGATCAGCTGCTCTTCCAGCGTCGCTAAATCCCGCAGGCGAATATGCTTTTGCAGCAGCTCCAGCATAGCGACACGACGGTGAGTGATGATTTTATCATCAGCAATCGCCGTAATGTCAACCAAAGGAAACTCGCAGCTATATAGCTGCCTGGCAAGATCGGGATTACTGAATCCCTGTAGCCAGTCCATGGTGTAAGGGTAAGGCGAGACAGCTCCGTGATAAAACAGAATCGGGATAACCAGCGGCAGCTTTTTATGGCCAGCATCCAGATGCTGTTGCATGGCTGCTATGGCGTAACGCATCAGACGAAAACTCATTTGCCTGTCCGGCGAGCTTTGATGTTCAATGAGGCAATAGATATATCCCTCGCCGTCTTTGGTTTTCAGCGCATAAAGCACATCTGAATGACAGGACCGCAAATTATCTTCAATGAAGCTGCCGGATGCCAGCCTCAAGGTGTTAAGATCGCAATCGCGAAGTAGCGCGACGGGTACATGAATCCGCAAAAAGTCTTTGGCCGTTTCTACATGGCTCAGATACTGCTTAAAGAAAGCATCATGCGGGGTTGGAGTCAGCTTCATCCTTTCATCCTGTCATTCCGTTTGACATGGCCGGACTTTAGCACGGGTTGAAATTGCTCAGGACTGGTTTTTTTAACGTTGTTTTAAGACTGCGAAACAGCTCGAAGATTGCCTGAAACCGGCTCCTTTTTTGCACAAATTTTTCTGATGACCCATGCTTTCCGGTAGCCGTTCAATACTGATTCTGAGACGCCATCCTTTTTGCTGCTTGTGGGTAAATTTAGCAGGAGACCAGCGTTAAGCCCTTGCTCTCTCCCATCCAGAAGACGCCATCCCCTGCGCATGTTACATTTTAAAAAGGATAATCTGGAATGTAACGATGATGAAAGAAACAGCTGCCCGCGGCAGACCAGCAAAATCGATGGCGTTAATTAGAAAGACCGTTTTCTCAGCGGCGATTGATATTATTGAGGTTAAAGGCGTCTCCGCTGTTTCCATTGACGAAATTGCCCGGCAAAGCAGGCTTGCCAAGAAAACCATTTATAAATACTTCGACAGCAAAGACATGCTGATAAATGAAATGATCGTGGCCTGGACGTCAACCCGCACCTTACCCGAGCTGCATAAGGCTTCCAGCAAGGAAGATGTGCTTAACAAACTGCGCCTCTTTTTTATCGCGCTGGGATCGCGTGTGCTCTCAAGAGAATCAGTAGCTATTTACAAGTATCTACAAAATGAAAAGGCCGATAAGCGTGAGAAGCTTGCCGTTTACCGGAGCGGCGGAATTGTTAATGCCAGCAGCATGCTCAACCGCTGGCTTGAAGAGGCGCGTTCCGCGGGATGGATCAACCCCTCCTGGCCGCAGAACGGCGCTGCCTATCTGCAGGCGCTAATCGTCACTCCTCTACTGCGGGATATCTCACTGGGGATCACCCCAGCGCCAACCGAGTCTGAAATGGGTCTAATCATCGACCGGGTTTTAACTGACTTCAGGCCGCTGCTCCTCTAGCTCGATTTACTCAACCTTGCCGTTAGTTACAGCCGGAGACGTTTTACGCTGGGATTTAAAACGGTCGGCTAGCTAATATTAATTTAGAAACGATAGTCGTTTCTTAAATTAATTTATTGAGGAGCATTTTTCTCATGTCAGATCGCCGTAACTTTCTTCGCGGAGCCGCTGCATCAGTGGTCGCGGGGACGTCTTTACTGGCAGGCGGTACCCTGAGTGCCTCCGCAGCCAGCCAGCTCGCTCAGGTAAAGCTCAAGCCCAAACGCATCATTGCGCTTGAAGAGCACTTTATGCTGCCCGAGTTCGAGGGATATCTGCATGAAACCCAGCAGAACCTGAAAAGCGGGCTGGTGGATAAAGTCGTGACGCCCCTTTCTGATTTTGGTCAACGCAGGCTTGATATCATGGATGAGCACGGCATTGATTTTGCCGTACTCTCTCTTTCCGGCCCTGGCGTGCAGATTGAGCCGGACACGAATAAAGCCGTTCGCCTGGCGCGCTATGCCAATGACCGGCTGGCGGCAGAAATGCAAAAACGCCCGACGCGCTATGGTGGTTTCGCTCACCTTGCCATGCAGGATCCGCAGGCCGCCGCAGATGAGCTTGAACGCTGCGTCAGGCAGCTCCAAATGCAGGGAGGGATGATTAACGGGGAAACAAACGGGCTTTACCTGGACGATCGCCGTTATGATGTTTTCTGGCAACGGGTAGAAGAGCTGGCCGTGCCTGTTTATATTCATCCGGGCAACCCACCTGATTACCCACACATGTATGCTAATCATCCGGAAATGTGGGGGCCAGTATGGAGCTGGGCCGCAGAGACATGTTCACATGCGCTTCGGCTGGTATTTAGCGGCACCTTTGACCGCTTCCCGGGGGCCAAAATTATTCTGGGGCATATGGGTGAAACGCTCCCGATTCAAATATGGCGTCTCGACAGTCGTTATAAAATTGCCAATACAAAATATGAGATTCAGCATCTGCCTTCATGGTATCTGCGCCGTAACATCATGCTGACCACTTCTGGCGTCTGCGACGACGCTGCGCTGCGCTGTGCGCTGGACTCTATGGGTGAGCATAATGTGATGTTTTCAGTAGACTATCCGTTTGAGGATACGAAAACCGCGACGGACTGGATCCGCAACGCGAACATCTCCGACAGCGAACGCAATAAAGTCGCCTGGGAAAACGCGGCAACACTGATGAAAATCCAGCATCTGTAACCTTGGGTGCGGCAAGCATGCCTCTACAACCGATTTAAAGATTTCGGCTAATGAGATGAAGGCGTGCTGTCATTTTGCCAGGGGGTGACGGCAACCGAGTAGTTTGATTTTATATTCTTCGAAACGACGCTTATGGATGCAAGTGCTTAAAAAAGCCCGCGGTTATGCGGGCTTAGAGGTGTTTATTGCTTTTACGTGCAGGCTGTTGCCAGACGTGAACTTATTCCCACTCAATCGTCGCTGGCGGCTTACCGGAGATATCGTAAACCACGCGGGAAATACCGTCGATTTCATTAATAATGCGGTTAGAAACGCGGCCCAGGAAGTCATAAGGCAGATGCGCCCAGTGCGCGGTCATAAAGTCGATGGTTTCTACCGCACGCAGCGATACAACCCAGTCGTATTTACGGCCATCGCCCATGACGCCTACGGAACGAACCGGCAGGAAGACGGTGAACGCCTGGCTGACCTTGTTATACAGGTCGGCTTTATGCAGCTCTTCAATAAAGATCGCATCGGCACGGCGCAGCAGATCGCAATACTCTTTCTTCACTTCGCCCAGTACGCGCACGCCCAGACCAGGGCCAGGGAACGGGTGACGGTAAAGCATGTTGTACGGCAGGCCCAGCTCAAGACCGATTTTGCGTACTTCATCCTTAAACAATTCACGCAGCGGTTCGACCAGCCCCATCTTCATCTCTTTCGGCAGGCCGCCTACGTTATGGTGCGATTTAATCACGTGCGCTTTGCCGGTGGCGGAAGCGGCGGATTCAATCACGTCAGGATAGATAGTGCCCTGCGCCAGCCATTTAACGTCTTCCAGCTTCAGCGCTTCTTCGTCAAAGACTTCGACAAAGACACGACCGATAATTTTACGCTTGGCTTCCGGCTCATCCGTGCCCGCCAGCGCGTCAAGGAAGCGTTTTTCGCCTTCCACATGGATGATATTCAGGCCGAAGTGGTCGCCAAACATATCCATTACCTGCTCGGCTTCGTTCAGGCGCAGCAGACCGTTATCAACAAATACGCAGGTCAGGCGATCGCCAATGGCGCGATGCAGCAGCATGGCGGTAACGGAAGAGTCCACGCCGCCGGACAAACCCAGGATGACTTTATCGTTACCTACCTGCTCGCGCAGGCGCTCAACGGCATCTTCAATAATTTTTGCCGGCGTCCACAGCGCTTCACACTGGCAGATATCCAGTACAAAACGCTCCAGCAGGCGCAGCCCCTGGCGGGTATGGGTCACTTCCGGATGGAACTGCACGCCGTACAGGCGCTTCTCTTCGTTAGCCATAATGGCAAACGGGCAGCTGTCGGTGCTGGCAACGGTGACAAAGTCAGACGGGATAGCGGTAACCTTGTCGCCGTGGCTCATCCAGACGTCCAGCAGCGGCTTACCGTCGGCGCTCAGAGAATCTTCGATACCGCGGGTCAGCGCACTTTCCACGCCAACTTCAACCTGCGCATAGCCAAACTCACGCTCGCTGGAACCTTCTACCTTGCCGCCCAGCTGCAGCGCCATGGTTTGCATGCCGTAGCAAACGCCGAAGACCGGTACGCCAGCCGTGAAGACATATTCCGGCGCGCGCGGGCTGTTGTGTTCGGTGGTGCTTTCCGGGCCGCCTGACAGAATAATCCCGTTTGGATTAAACTGGCGGATCTGCTCTTCAGTGACGTCCCACGCCCACAGTTCACAGTAAACGCCCAGTTCACGCACGCGACGTGCAACCAGCTGCGTATACTGCGAGCCGAAATCAAGGATCAGGATGCGGTGTTTATGGATATTTTCCGTGGTCATTGGGCTATTCCAGAGCGATAAACAAATACAGGGATTAAGTAAAACGCCCGGTCAGCGCCGGGCGTCAGGCCGGGTTATCAGGAACCCATGCGGTAGTTTGGCGACTCTTTAGTAATGGTCACGTCATGCACGTGGCTCTCGGTAATACCGGCGCCGCTGATGCGGACGAACTCTGCTTTAGTACGCAGCGCTTCGATGGTGCCACAGCCGGTCAGGCCCATACAGGAGCGCAGGCCGCCCATCTGCTGATGCACGATCTCTTTCAGGCGGCCCTTATAGGCTACGCGACCTTCAATGCCTTCCGGTACCAGCTTGTCTGCCGCGTTGTCGGTCTGGAAGTAACGGTCAGAGGAACCTTTAGACATGGCACCCAACGATCCCATCCCGCGATAGGATTTGAAAGAGCGGCCCTGATAGAGTTCGATCTCGCCCGGAGACTCTTCCGTACCGGCCAGCATAGAGCCGACCATCACCGCGCTTGCGCCAGCAGCGATAGCCTTGGCGATATCGCCAGAGAAGCGGATGCCGCCGTCAGCGATAACCGGGATGCCGGTACCTTCCAGGGCGGCAACCGCGTCGGAAACAGCGGTAATCTGCGGTACGCCCACGCCGGTAACGATACGTGTAGTACAGATGGAGCCAGGGCCGATACCCACTTTCACAGCGCTGACGCCGGCTTCTACCAGTGCCAGCGCGCCAGCGCCGGTTGCCACGTTGCCGCCGAGGATTTGCAGATCCGGATATTTAGCGCGCGTTTCGCGAATACGTTGCAGAACGCCTTCAGAATGACCGTGCGAAGAGTCGATCAGCAGCACGTCAACACCAGCCGCCACCAGCGCATCAACGCGCTCTTCGTTGCCCGCACCAGCGCCTACAGCCGCGCCAACGCGCAGACGGCCTTCGTGATCTTTACAGGCGTTAGGCTTACGTTCGGCTTTCTGGAAATCTTTAACGGTGATCATGCCCAGCAGATGGAAGCTGTCATCCACCACCAGCGCTTTTTCGATACGCTTTTCGTGCATCTTTTGCAGCACAACTTCGCGAGCTTCGCCTTCACGGACGGTCACCAGACGCTCTTTTGGCGTCATCACGGCAGAAACCGGCAGGCTCATATCGGTAACGAAACGGACGTCACGACCGGTGATAATGCCAACCAGCTCGTTGTTGCCGTTGACTACCGGATAGCCAGCGAAGCCGTTGCGTTCGGTCAGGATCTTCACATCGCTCAGCGCGGTTGTTGGCAGCACGGTCTGCGGATCGGTTACGACGCCGCTCTCGTGTTTTTTCACCTTGCGAACTTCTTCCGCCTGGCGCTCAATAGACATATTTTTATGAATAAAGCCCAGGCCGCCTTCCTGCGCCAGCGCAATAGCAAGACCCGCTTCGGTAACGGTGTCCATAGCCGCAGAGAGCATAGGAATATTCAGGCGAATGGTTTTAGTAAGCTGGGTACTGAGGTCGGCTGTGTTAGGGAGAACAGTCGAATGAGCAGGAACGAGCAGCACGTCGTCAAATGTCAGGGCTTCTTTAGCGATTCTTAGCATAGCAATATCTCAACCTCAGGGTGAATGAGAACTTGTAAAATATTGCCGCGGCATTATACAGGGCGTAATCGATTGCCTCCAGCATTATTTACGAAAAACTCTTGATCCCTCCGGTCAGCCATGTAGTATCGGTTAATTAACCCTCTGATTTAAAATTTGATCTCTATCACATGTCGCTACCGCCAACCGCCAATATTTTTACCGTCAGCCGCCTGAATACCACGGTGCGCAAGCTGCTGGAAATGGAGATGGGCCAGGTCTGGCTGAGCGCCGAGATCTCTAACTTTTCCCAGCCCTCTTCCGGCCACTGGTACTTTACGCTTAAAGATGATGGTGCTCAGGTACGCTGCGCGATGTTTCGCAACAGCAACCGACGCGTCACGTTTCGCCCGCAAAATGGTCAGCAGGTGCTGGTTCGCGCCACGATTACGCTTTATGAACCGCGCGGCGATTATCAGCTGATTGCCGAAAGCATGCAGCCTGCCGGTGACGGTCTGCTTCAGCAACAGTTTGAACAGCTAAAGCAAAAGCTGGCAAGCGAAGGTCTGTTTGAGCAAAGCCATAAACAGCCGCTGCCGGATCCGGCGCGCCAGGTAGGCGTGATTACCTCCTCTACCGGCGCGGCGCTGCACGATATTTTACGTGTTCTTCATCGACGCGACCCTTCACTGCCGGTCGTCATCTATCCGACGCCGGTTCAGGGCGTCGACGCACCGGCCCGCATCGTTCGGGCGATTGAATTAGCAAATATTCGTCAGGAGTGTGACGTGCTGATTGTCGGGCGCGGCGGCGGTTCGCTGGAAGATCTCTGGAGCTTTAACGACGAGCGGGTGGCGCGGGCTATTTTTGCCAGCCGCATCGCCATCGTCAGCGCCGTAGGCCACGAAACGGACGTCACTATTGCCGATTTCGTTGCGGACTTACGCGCCCCTACCCCTTCCGCCGCTGCGGAACTGGTAAGCCGGAACCAGATTGAGCTGCTGCGCCAGCTACAGTCGCAGCAAACGCGGCTGGAAATGGCAATGGATTACTACCTTGCTCAGCAAAGCCGCACCTTCACGCGGCTGCATCATCGTTTGCAGCAGCAGCATCCACAGCTGCGCCTGGCCCGTCAGCAGACGACGCTGATGAAGCTACAGCGCAGGCTGGATGACGCCATGCAAACAAGCTTGCGTCAGGCTACTCGTCAGCAGGAACGCGCGGCACAGCGCCTGGCAGCCACGCAGCCGCAGCAGCGTCTGCATCGTGCGCAACAGCAGCTGCAACAGTGGCGCTATCGTCTTCAGCAGGCAATGCAGGCGCAGCTTAACGGCAGCAAGCAGCAGTTCGCCACGCTGGCTGCCCAGCTGGAAGGCGTCAGCCCGCTGGCAACCCTGGCGCGCGGCTTTAGCGTGACCACCGCCGTCGACGGCCAGGTTGTCAAAAAGACCGCGCAGCTTAAGGCCGGTGACCGCTTACAAACGCGACTGGACGACGGCTGGGTCGAAAGCGAAGTCACGACAATCACGCCGCTTAAAAAAACGCGAGCCAAAAAGAGCGCAGGCTGACTGCCTTACAGGGCCAGTTAACCTGCTCTGTTATTATAGATTTCAGTAAATTATATTCCTCGTCAGCGCATTGCGCATTTGTTGTTAAAATGTGCAATGGACCGTCATGCGCGTACGCAATGTAGCCACTATACTTTTTGGACACTTACTGTTGACCAAGGAGCATGGTATGAATTATGGCGTCATTCCTCCCTATATTCTGCGTAAAATCATTGATAACGGTTCCGGCCAGCAGCAGAGCTGCGCGCGTCAAACACTGGCGCACGTGCAGACGCTGATGGCGGAAAGCTGGATCAAACCGGACGGCGCGAAAACCGCGACGCCAGGCAAGGTCGAGCGAGAAATCTATGATTCAGAGCAGACGCAGAATCTTCCCGGCACGCTGGTACGCAGCGAAGGTCAGTCAAGCAATAACGATGTTGCGGCCAACGAAGCTTACGATTATCTCGGCGTGACTTACGACTTTTTCTGGCAGGCTTATCAGCGTAACTCGCTGGATAATAAAGGTCTGACGCTGAAAGGTACCGTGCACTATGGCAAGGGCTATCAGAACGCATTCTGGAACGGTCAGCAGATGGTGTTTGGCGACGGTGATGGCGAAATTTTCAATCGCTTTACCATCGCGCTGGACGTGGTGGGGCATGAACTGTCGCACGGCGTCACCGAAAGCGAAGCTGGTCTGATCTATTTTGAACAGGCCGGTGCGCTGAATGAATCTCTCTCGGACGTATTTGGCTCGCTGGTGAAACAGTTTCACCATAAACAGACCGCCGACAAGGCAGACTGGCTGATTGGTGAGGGGCTGCTGGCTAAAGGGATCAATGGTAAAGGGCTGCGCTCTATGGCGGCACCCGGTACGGCCTATGACGATCCGCTGTTGGGCAAAGATCCCCAGCCAGCGGATATGAAAGGCTATGTGCAGACGCGTGACGATAACGGCGGCGTGCACTTAAATTCCGGTATTCCTAACCATGCTTTCTACCTGGCGGCGAAAGCGCTGGGCGGCTATGCGTGGGAGCTGGCGGGTCACGCATGGTACGACACGGTGTGCGATAAAGCGCTGCCGCAGGATGCCGACTTTAAAACCTTTGCGAAGCTTACCGTTAGCCACGGTCAAAAACGTTTTAATAAATCGGTAGCACAGGCGATTGAAAATGCCTGGAAAGAGGTTGGCGTACTATGAATTCTCTTCCGGAACTGAGCGACGACGCGGTTATTGACGTGGCGCGCGAAGGCGGTTTTGCTTTTATTCCTAAGCTGTCCGGCGCAAGACGTATTGCGCTGGCGCAGTTAGATCCTCCACAGCGGGAACATGTCTGCGGCGTGTTGCGCCGCGTCTTGCCTATGGGAGAACCACCGGGAGGGCAAAACTGCGCCGGAAGAGGCGATCAGCGCTATTACCGTATTGAAATTAGCTACGCCACGCAGCACCAGTCGGGCAATATCGTGATTCTGATCCCTGAGGATCAGGCGCCGCCTGAACTGGTGCAGCTCTGGCAGGATGGGCAATAAATAAAAAAGCCCCGCCGTTGCTGGCGGGGCTTTCTTTTTACGCTTATTTATCCAGCGCGTAAGCAATGACGTAGTCGCCGCGATCCGGAGACTGGCGTGCGCCGCCTGCTGAAATCAGGATGTACTGCTTGCCTGTTTTCGGCGACCTGTAGCTGATTGGGCCACCCTGGCTGCCAACCGGCAGACGCGCTTTCCACACTTCCTTGCCGGTAGCCGAATCAAACGCGCGCAGATAGTAATCCTGCGTTCCCGCAATAAACACCAGGCCGCCCTGCGTCGCCAGCGTGCCGCCCAGCGTTGGCATACCTACCGGCATTTGCGCGTGCATTTTGATGCCAAACGGACCCGTATCCTGCACGGTGCCGACGGGAACCTGCCACACCAGCTTCTGGGTTTTCAGATCGATAGCGGAAAGCGTGCCGAATGGCGGCTTCTGGCACGGGATACCCAGCGGTGACATAAAGCGGTTTTTATTTACGGCGTAAGGCGTGCCTTTCAGCGGCACCGCGCCCATACCGGTATTAATCGCTTCACCGCCGTTGCTGCCGCGCGCAATCGCGCCGGTGTTAGCCGGGATCATCTGCACCCACAGGCCAAGACGCATATCGTTAACGAAGATATAGTGATTATTCGGATCGGTTGAAAGGCTGCCCCAGTTCATGCCGCCCAGCGAGCCAGGGAAGCTTAACGCTTTATCGGTACCCGGCACGGTGTACAGGCCGTCATAGCGCATAGATTTAAAGGCCACGCGGCAGACCAGCTGGTCAAACGGCGTTGCGCCCCACATATCCGACTCTTTCAGCGTTTCGGCACCAATCTGCGGCATGCCGACAGACTTAGGCTGCGTCGGCGTATATTGCTCGTTTGGAATGTTACCTTTTTTAACCGGGACTTCTTTTACTTCGGTCAGCGGCCTGCCGGTCAGGCGATCCAGCACATAAATCTGCCCCGCTTTCGTGCCAATAACCACGGCAGGTTTGCTGGTGCCGTCTTTTAGCGGGAAGTCGATCAGGCTTGGCTGCATCGGCAGGTCAAAGTCCCACAGATCGTTGTGCACGGTCTGATAAACCCACTTCTCTTTACCGGTAGTCGCATCGACCGCCAGAATCGACGCGCCATACTTGTGGTTTAATGCGGTGCGCGTCGCACCATACAGATCCACCGAAGAGCTGCCCATCGGCATAAACACGGTGTTCATGGTTGGGTCATAGGACATTGGCGCCCAGGAGTTAGGCGTACTGCGAGCAAAGTTCTGGCCCGGCTGCAGTTTTGCATTTGGATCGTCGTTGCCCGTGTCGAAAGCCCAGCGCATCTGGCCGGTAATAACATCAAAGCCGCGAATAACGCCGCCAGGCATATCGGTTTGAACGTTATCCGCCACGCGACCGCCAACCACCACGGTGGTTCCGGCCAGCGTCGGCGCGGAGGTTAACTGATATTTTGGATCCTGCGCTTCGCCCAGGCCTGCTTTCAGATTCACCACGCCATGGTCGCCAAAGTTCTGGCACAGCTCGCCGTTATCGGCATTGATGGCCATCAGGCGTGCGTCAATGGTGTTCATCAGCAGACGACGCTGACAGGTATCACCAGCCGCCAGCGCGGGCTGCGGCACTGGCGTAGAGCCAGGCACAGAAGGCTGAGTCAGGGGTTTAGTGGCGTCGAAATAAGCCAGCCCGCGGCAGCGGTTCCAGACTTCTGCCTGTGCGTTAACCACGTGCTCCCAAATCTTTTTACCGGTGTCGGCATTTACGGCGATAACGTTGTTATGCGGCGTACAGAGGTAAAGTACATCGCCAATCTGCAAAGGTGTTTGCTGGTCTTCCGCGCCGTTGCCGGTCGGGCTTTCAGGAATATCGCCCGTATGAAAGGTCCAGGCCACTTTCAGATCTTTTACGTTATCACGCGTGATCTGATCCAGCGCGACAAAACGGCTACCGCCCGGCGTGTTGCCGTAGTTATCCCAGTTTTTCTGTTCGGTTGCTTTATTTACCGGGGTCAGCGGCAGTTCGCTGCCGTCAGCAACCGGCGCGTGTGGCTGGAACATCTGAACAAAAGTTACCACCATGCCTGCCACCAGGACCGCCGCCGCAATACAGGCCGGTTTGGCCGCAGAAGATTTACCTTCACGCTTGCGCAGCGCGGGCAGCGTTATTACGGCCAGCAGCATCAGCCCGGCAATGGTCATTAGCCGCGAAACCAGCGGCCAGAAATCCAGGCCAACATCCAGCAACGCCCAGATAAGCGTGCCGATAAAGACCAGCGCAAAAACCGCTACGGCGGAAGATTTGCGGCGGAAGAACTGGATAGCAGAAATAATGGTAAAAATCCCGGCGATGATGAAATACCAGCTGCCACCAAGCGCCACCAGTTTTCCGCCGAAGATAACAAAGAACAGGCCGGTAGCCAGTAAAATCAGGCCCAGCACAACGCTCCACAGCCCCAGCCATTTTGCAGACCGGGTATTGGTTTGAGACATGGTAAAAATACTCCTGGGAAAAAAAGAGCCGTAGCGCAATCTTCCTGCTGTGCACAGGCCTGGCCGGCGTCAGCCGAAGCGAAGCAACATTCTGCTATGGTCACTCTTTTTATTAACAATTCACTGCGGGTTTACCCCGTGTCGCCTTAACCAAAGCGCGCGTATACCGCCAGAGTCGCTTTAGTTAACGGCAAAATTGTACCATGTGGTTCGTAAATGACTACACATAAAATTAACAAATTTCACACTTATGATTTCTTTGAAAGTTTATCGCTCTAAAAATTAACTGTGGCGAAACAATTTCGGTGCAAAACCGTTCAGCCTGGCTGACGGAACACAATGAGCGAGGGGCTGAAATTGAAAAGTGATTACTGAGAAAGGGCGGAAGATAAAAGCAGCGTTAATCCGACGGGGAAAGTGCCAGGACCGATCAATTACAGGAGGATAAGCTTAAGGATAATTTATAAGGATTCACTCAGCGGCTTAAAAACAACGCGCCTGCCGGAAATCAATCCGTCGCCGTTGGGGCAAAAATAGTCAACGGCACCACAGGCCTTCAAAATTTGTAATGACTGGCCGCAGTCCGGGCAAATCGCTTTAGCCGCAAAGTCACGCTGGCAGCTGGCGCAGTAGAAACGTTCGCCTCTGGCGATAAGATGATGCTGACAAACCGGACAGTGTTCGCTCATCTTATTCTCCTGTTTTATCTGAGTATATAACATAACCGCACGCGTGCTGGATTCAGGCTGGAATGATCAATCCCTTATTTTGCGCCAGGCTCTATCAGGCTCATCAGCAAGTATGCCACTCTGCCATTCTGTCCCTCTGTCCCTCTGCCACTCTGCCACTCTGCCACTCTGCCACTCTGCCACTCTGCCACTCTGCCACTCTGCCACTCTGCCACTCTGCCCAACGTTTGCAGGGCATAAATTTTTTACTAGCTGACCAGTATATATATTAAATCGCTTTGCTTCCTGAAGCCAGCCGCTTCAAAGTGGATAGAAAGATTCAGTGCTTGCACAGCCGGATGTTTTCCCAGACTAAAGATAAGCTTATTAGTACAATTAATACGCAGCAGCTTTTTGATGAATTCAAGATCTTCATTAAATTTCCTGATAAACTCCTCATTACACGATCTTGTTCTCATTGAATTAACCATATAATTTGGCCTGAACGAAATATCTTTTAGTTTTATCACATCCGTACAGGGAAAATGCGTATATAACCTTACCCCCGGCCTCCCTATCAGCAAAATTTCATTATAATTTCCAATACCCTTAATCATTCTGGTACGGAATTCATCGGGATGCCGTAAAATATTATATGGCTCTTGCATTTTAAAACCATGAGCGTTAGGTCTCTCCCTGCCTTTTAATATACTTTCCGCCAGCAAATTTTTATCGATAACTCGCCCCCCAGGCAAATTACCTTCAAGACCAGCAAAATTATTAAAACAAACGTCGCTAAAATGTGTGCCGATGATGTTTTGTACCGGTACGATAAGATTTAAATGTATATCTAACGGGGCCGCCCCTAACTGCTGACCACCACGCATAGCCTTACCACCGATGCAACTTGCAGAAATAACATCCCAGGTTGATAACAACTGCCCTGCCGGGCTAAACAAAAACGGAGAGGATCTAACAGCTGTTCCAATATGAGACGTGCTGCCGCGGGAAGAGATGCAATGAACGATCTTTAAATCTCTGTCAGCAGAATTTAAGACCCTGTCCCAGGCTTTTAAGATATCAACCTTTTTTTGTTCATCCTGATTTCTTTGATCCGTTCTGGCTTTAAAAGCACTTAAACGCTTGCGGGAGATTTTCCTGTCAAAAACTAGCATAAAGAATCCTTTCAGTAGCTTAAATCAAGTTATGGGAAACATTGTATTAATAACATATGATATCAACTAAATATCAGCATGCAATAAAAACCTTGAAGCAATCATGGTAATAATTACCATCAAAAGTTATATTATTATAATATTTTTACAGAGAGCTACAGATTATAGAAACCGCAATATTTAACATCTTACTATTTCTATAAAATGGAACTGACAATCAGGCGAGGATTTTAACTATATATCGTTACTAATAAACGATAATAATACATTGCGGCTATAGCGACCTGCTGTAGAGCGTGCCTCATGCTGCCAGCCTGCTTCAACAAGCATCTCGTGCTTTAAAGCGAGCCTGACAAAATAACGAATTCAGGCAGAGGAAAGCAGCAAAACCCACGTTCAGGTTTTGCCACCCTGATATTTCCCTGAAGGATTAACGTTTATTCTTTTTCAGATGGCTCATAAGACGCTTGCGCTTGCGCTGCTGATTAGGCGTCAACAGGTTGCGTTTACCGGCAAACGGGTTGTCCCCTTCCTTGAACTGAATGCGGATAGGCGTCCCCATCACTTCCAGCGAGCGACGGAAATAGTTCATCAGATAGCGCTTATAGGAATCCGGCAGGTCTTTTACCTGATTACCATGGATAACGACGATTGGCGGGTTATAACCACCGGCGTGCGCATACTTCAGCTTCACGCGACGGCCACGCACCAGCGGCGGCTGATGGTCGTCTGCCGCCATATTCATAATGCGGGTCAGCATAGAAGTGTTCACGCGACGCGTGGAACAGTCGTAGGCTTCGGTAACAGATTCGAACAGGTTACCAACGCCGCTGCCGTGCAGAGCAGAGATAAAGTGCACGCGGGCAAAATCGATAAAGCCAAGACGGAAATCCAGCGTCTCTTTAACTTCGTCGCGGATCTCCTGCGTCAGGCCATCCCATTTGTTCACCACGATCACCAGAGAACGACCGCTGTTGAGGATAAAGCCCAGCAGCGACAGATCCTGATCGGAAATGCCTTCGTGCGCGTCGATTACCAGCATCACCACGTTGGCATCTTCGATAGCCTGCAGCGTTTTAATCACCGAGAACTTCTCTACCGTTTCGGTGATTTTGCCGCGCTTGCGCACGCCAGCGGTGTCGATCAGGATATACTCGCGACCGTCACGCTCCATCGGAATATAGATGCTGTCGCGCGTGGTGCCTGGCATATCGTAAACCACAACGCGATCTTCACCGAGAATACGGTTAGTCAGCGTTGATTTACCGACGTTAGGACGACCGACGATGGCCAGCTTAATCGGCAGATCCAGCGGGTTGAAGTCGTCTTCCTCTTCCTCTGCCTCGTCGCCGTTCTCTTTTGCCGCCAGCTCAGCCCAGTAGGCTTCGTTTTCTTCTTCTTCGGTCAGCTCCACCTGCGGCGCAACTTCGTCCATCCACGGCAGCAGGACGATCTCCAGCAGGCCGGTCACGCCGCGACCGTGCGAGGCGGCGATAGGATGAATATCACCCAGACCCAGCGAATAGAAGTCCACTACGGCGGAATCCGGATCCATGCCGTCGGTTTTATTGGCTACAAGGAAAGTAGGTTTCTGGCGAGAGCGCAAATGTTTAGCGATGGCCTGATCGGCAGGCATCAGGCCCGCACGCGCGTCCACCATAAACAGTACGACATCGGCTTCTTCAATCGCTAACAGCGACTGTTCGGCCATCCGGGTTTCGACACCCTCTTCGTTGCCATCGATACCGCCGGTATCAATGCAGATAAATTCACGCCCTTCGACCTCGGCGCGACCATACTTACGGTCACGGGTTAGCCCGGGAAAATCCGCCACCAGCGCATCTCGCGTGCGCGTCAGACGATTAAACAGAGTAGATTTTCCCACATTGGGACGCCCGACCAGCGCGACCACAGGTACCATATTGAAGCCTCATTACAAAAATTAAACGCCTGACGACCCTTCACTGAGAGTAGCTTATGCTGACGCACACGCAGGCTGAAGGCGTAGAGGATACCACGCCTGTAGAAAAACGAAACGGCCCCTGAACCTTCAGGAGCCGTTGTATAACGCCGCTAAGCTGAAATTAGCGGGTAAAAGCGTAAACTTCGCCGCCTTTCGCCTGAATCAGCAGCTTATCGCTGGCGACTACTGGTGTAGTCTGGAAGCCGGAGCTGTCCACTTTCTGCTGAGCGACAAAACGGCCGTCGGTCGTGTTGATCCAGTGCAGATAGCCTTCGCTGTCGCCAACCACCAGGTAACCGTTATACAGAACTGGCGTAGTCAGGTTGCGATGCAGCAGATCGCTCTGGCGCCAGACGGTCACGCCGCCATCGGTGCTGAGAGCGACAACGCGATCGTCCTGGTCGACCAGATAGATGCGGCCAGCGTCAACAATCATGTTATGTACGGAACCGATCTCGCGTTTCCACATAATCTGACCAGAACGCAGATCCATCGCCGCCAGGCTGCCGTTATAGGCCAGCGCATAGACCACGCCATCTACCACTACCGGCGTTGTATCAACGTCTGACAGGCGATCGATTTCCGTCGCGCCGCCAGGCTGAGAGATACGCTGCTGCCAGATAATCTGGCCCTGGTTCATCATTACGGCACTCACGCGGCCGTTATCACCGCCGACAATGGCCGCGCCGAAAGCGGTAGCCGGAGCCGATTCACCGCGCAGCGACAGCGCTGGCACATCCAGATTCACGGTCCACTTCACGACGCCGCTGCTCTGATCCAGTCCCTGTAGCATGCCGTTGCTGGTATGAACCAGCACCAGACCGTCGCTGACCACCGGACGAGAAAGCACTTCACCTGCCGCTTTAGTCTGCCAGGCAATGGAGCCGTCGTTACTGTTCAGCGCGTAAACCTCAGCACGTTCGCTGCCGACGTAGACGCGTCCGCCGTCGTAAGTCAGACCGCCGGAAAGCTGCGCGGGCAGGTTTTTAGAGAAAAAGCCGGTTTTGGTCGACAGGTCAACTTTCCACTGCTCTTTGCCGTCAGCCCCGTTCAGGGCTTTTACAATGCCAAAGCGATCGGCGGCATAGACCGTGTTTTCAGACCAGGCCGGATGCAGATTGGAGTAGTAATCACCTACGCCATCGCCTACCGAGGTGCTCCAGACTGTTTCCGGGGTAAACTGATTTTCCACTTTTGGCAGCGGCGACATTTTGACCACGTCTTCTTCACCGCTAAACCATGAACATCCGCTGAGAAGCGTGACTGAAATCAGTCCCGGCAGCAGTATCTTACGCAATTCCATGAAATCCCTCTTGAGCCTGTTGCGGCAATTTCTGCCCGGATCTTAACCCGGCAGATTATTCATTTTCATTTGCAGCATCTCTTTCAGCGCCGATGAGGCGTTAGAGCCGATGCCTTTACTCCAGGCTTCACGAGCACCCTTGCTGTCGCCTTTGCTCAGCAATGCTTCGCCACGAACGTCGGCGATAATTGCCGTCCAGCCGTCGCCCTTGATCGCATCCAGAGTTTTCAGCGCCGCATCCGCCTGCTTCTGCTGCAGCTGGATACGCGCCAGACGCAGGTTGAGCACGGCCTGCAGGTCAGCGTCTTTGGTGGCTTTCAGTCCGGTTTCCAGCTGAAGCGCAGCTTTATCCAGCTGGTTGTTATCAACATAACGCTTCGCCAGATCCAGCGAGGCCAGCGCGCCATAGGTGTTGCTGTTGCTGCTGACAAATTTTGCTGCCGCATCCAGCGTGGCCGGCTTGCTGCCGTCCAGCGCGGTAGAAACCTGCTGGTAGGCCGCCGAGGTTTCACGACTGCCGTTATCCTGCTGGCTGCTCCAGTAGCGCCACCCTGCCAGCGCGCCGATACCGATGATCACACCGATTGCCAGCGCTTTGCCGTTCTGCGCAAAGAAACCTTTTAGCGCGTCGACCTGCTCATTTTCGTTGCTATATACTTCCACGCAAACTCTCTCCTTAAATCGCGGCTGTCTGCTGCAGCATGGCTGCCAGCGTGGCGGCTACATCCTGCTGCGCCAGCTTTTGCTGCTCGCCGTTACGCAAATCTTTAATGACGACCTGACCGTTGGCGACTTCTTCTTCACCCAGCACCAGCGCCACGCGCGCGCCCCATTTGTCGGCACGGGCAAACTGTTTCTTAAAGTTGCCGCCGCCAAAGTTGGTCATCAGCTTCAGCGAGGGATCGGCGTCACGCAGTTTTTCCGCCAGCTGCATAGCGCTCGCCTGCACGCCAGCCCCTGAAGCGATAACATAGACATCGACAATGCGCGTCGGTTCAAATTCCGGGTTAACTGCCTGCACCAGCAGCACCAGACGCTCCAGCCCCATCGCGAAGCCCACGGCTGGCGTGCCGCGTCCGCCCAGCTGTTCTACCAGGCCATCGTAACGTCCGCCGGCACAAACGGTGCCCTGCGCGCCCAGGCTGCTGGTAACCCATTCAAAAACGGTACGGTTGTAGTAATCCAGACCGCGAACAAGGCGCTGGTTGACCGTATAGGCAATGCCCGCGGCATCCAGCAGCTGGCACAGGCCATCAAAGTGTTCGCGCGAATCCGCGTCCAGGTAGTCGCCCAGCACTGGCGCATCGTTCAGCAGGTTCTGAACATCCGGATTTTTGCTGTCCAGCACGCGCAGCGGGTTGCTGTACATGCGGCGCTTGCAGTCTTCGTCCAGAACGTCTTTATGAGTTTCCAGGAAAGCCACCAGCGCATCGCGGTAGTTAGCGCGCGCTTCCAGCGAACCAATAGAGTTCAGCTCAAGGCGAACGTGGTCGGCGATACCCAGCGCTTTCCACCAGCGCGCGGTCATCATAATCAGTTCGGCATCAATATCCGGGCCCTGCAGGCCAAAGACTTCCGCACCAATCTGATGGAACTGGCGATAGCGGCCTTTTTGCGGACGCTCGTAGCGGAACATTGGCCCGATATACCACAGACGCTGTTCCTGATTGTACAGCAGACCGTGCTCGATACCGGCACGCACGCAGCCCGCCGTTCCTTCCGGACGCAGCGTCAGGCTTTCGCCGTTGCGATCGTCAAAGGTGTACATCTCTTTTTCAACCACGTCGGTCACTTCACCGATAGCGCGCTTGAATAACGGGGTCTGCTCTACAATCGGCAGGCGGATTTCGCTATAGCCATAGCTGGCCAGCACCTGCTTAAGGATCTGTTCAATGCGCTGCCAGACGACGGTATCTGTCGGCAGATAGTCGTTCATGCCGCGGATTGCCTGAATATTCTTCGCCACTTTTCTTCTCTTCTTTTATTCCGGCGGGCGCGGCCTGTCGTTAAGACAAACCCGGCCCGCACTCATTTATTTTTCCAGCTGCTGTACATCGATACGGCGGGATTCGTCCATCATCGCGGCCTTGGCGCGGATACGCGCTTCCAGCTGGTCGATCATATCGTCGTTATCCAGGCGCTCGCGCAGGCGCACGCCGTCTTCGTAAAAGCCGCTTTTCTTGTTGCTGCCGGTTACGCCCAGCGTAGAGACCAGCGCTTCGCCCGGCCCGTTGACCACGCAGCCAATGATCGAGACGTCCATCGGCGTAATGATATCTTCCAGCCGCTGCTCCAGCGCGTTAACCGTTCCGATAACGTCAAACTCCTGACGCGAACAGGTTGGACAGGCGATAAAGTTGATGCCGCGGGAACGGATGCGCAACGATTTCAGGATATCGAAACCGACCTTCACTTCTTCAATGGGATCGGCCGCCAGCGAAATACGCAGCGTGTCGCCGATGCCTTCTGACAGCAGCAGCCCCAAACCGATGGCGGATTTTACCGCACCGGCTCGCGCGCCGCCTGCTTCGGTGATGCCCAGGTGTAGCGGCTGCTCAATCTGCTTAGCCAGCAGGCGGTAAGATTCTACGGCCAGGAAAACGTCGGAGGCCTTAACGCTGACTTTGAACTGGTCGAAGTTAAGGCGATCGAGATGATCGACGTGGCGCATGGCGGATTCGAGCAGCGCCTGCGGCGTTGGCTCACCGTACTTTTCCTGCAGATCTTTTTCCAGCGACCCGGCGTTAACGCCGATGCGGATAGGAATATTGTTGTAGCGCGCGCAGTCGACGACCTGACGAATTCGCTCTTCATTGCCGATGTTGCCGGGATTAATGCGCAGGCAGTCAACACCATATTCAGCGACTTTCAGGGCGATGCGGTAGTCAAAATGGATATCAGCAACCAGCGGGACGTTGACCTGCTGCTTGATCAGGCGGAAGGCTTCCGCGGCATCCATGGTAGGAACAGAGACGCGAACAATATCCACGCCAACGCGCTCAAGCGCTTTGATTTGATTGACCGTGGCAGCCACATCGGTGGTGCGCGTATTGGTCATGGACTGGACGGCTATGGGTGCGCCGTCGCCCACCGGCACCTGGCCGACGTAAATGCGCTTTGATTTGCGACGGATAATGGGTGCTTCGTTATGCATATTCTTTCTCCGGAATTACTCGCGACCAGAAGATGCGTTATTGCGCACCGACTGTAAGGCGGGCAACCTGGTTGGTACGGATAAAACGACTCAGATCGACCGGCTGACCCTGATACTGGATCTGAACTGCGCCCGGCGCGCCAATCTTCAGACGATATGGTGCGGTGCCGGTAAGGCTGAGTTTACCACCACTGCGCTGCATTCCGCTGAACAGTTTTTTGCCGGTTGCATCGGAGACTTCCAGCCAGCAGTCCTTGCTAAAATTCATCACCAGCGCCTTTGCCTCCGCGCTAACGGCCGCGGCGGCCGTTGGCATCTGGCTATTACCGGCATTATCTGCCGGTACCTGGGAAGGTGAAACCGCAGCCGGCGCAGCGGCAGCGGCCGGAGCCTGCTGCGCTGGCGTAGCCGCAGCCGCTGCCTGAGGCTGCGCGCTGTCGGCTGGCGCTGTCGCCTCTGCTGCCGGTGCCTGCCCGGCAGTTGTGGCTTCAGCAGGCTGAGTGGTGTCTGCGCCGCTGTCGTTCAGCGGAATCGACTGCCCGTTACTGGTATCCGCGTTCTGATCGGCCATCGAAACCAGATCGTCCTGCGCGGCCTTGTGGTTTTGCCACCACCAGGCACCGGTCAGGCCCACCACCACAAACAGCACCAGCCAGGTGAAAATCATCAGCCAGCCGTCGCGCTTTTTGCGGCGTTTGCCCAGCGAAAAGCTCTGCATCGGCTCCACTTTGGCGGCGCGCACGGGTGCCTGTTTCGCCATCATCGGCAGCAGTTCTTCTTCCGGCACGTGCACCAGCCGGGCGTAGGATCGGATATAGCCACGCAGGAAGGTTGACGCCAGATCCGCAGGCGCCTTGTCCTCTTCAATATCGCGTACGGTGGAAAGTTTCAGGCAAAGGCGCTCCGCAACGTTTTGTTGAGAAAGGCCCATCTGCTCACGCGCTTCGCGCAGGCGCTCGCCTGTTGAATTTGTTGCTGATTTATCAGTGGCTTCAGTATTCATTAGCTAAAAAATGCAGGTACTGTATCGATTGTGGAAAATTTCGCGCCAGCTGCTCCCCGGCAAGCCTGATGGCTTCGGGACGCTTAGCCAGCGCGGCGAAGCGAATCTCTAACCACAAACTTTGCGCCGAAGCGGCAAAGTTGCGTTGATAAACATCTAACAAGAGCCGCGACGTATCGCGCTCATTCTTTCCAAATCGCCTTTCGGCTTCTGCCAGCAGTGCAGCCCCCTTCAGCGGATCGTTTCGCGTTGCTTCCATTAGCGCGGCTTTTGCTTTCTGCTGCTCTCCCGCCAGGAGATAACAGTATCCGGCATTTTCCAGCGCGTCGGCGCGACCTGCTAAACCCACCGCCTTGCTAAACTGCTGCTGAGCCGCATCATACTGCCCTAATCGACAGAGAAACGCACCGTAATTATTGATTACGTCACGGTTTTGTTCTGCCAGCCCCAGCGCTTTTTGATAACTGGCGCTTGCCGCCGCGCTGTCGCCCGTACGCTGATAATAGCGAGCTATCGCCAGCTGGCAGCGGTAATCCTTTGGCGCCAGGGCCAACGCCTGACGCAGATTGCGCCCGGCTGGTGCCAGTTCGTCGCGCGCCAGATAAACCAGCCCTAATTGTAGCCTTGTCTCCGCCAGCTCGCTGCGCTGTGGCGACAGGTTACAGCCTGAAAACAGTAATGCAACCAGCCAGATCGGTAATCCTTTACCCATAATCGCCTCCTTGTAGCGGAAGCGATGTTACGCCCTTTCACTAAGCGAACAAGTCGCTTTAGCTACTCGCTGCCTGGTTTCAGAGCGCTTTCACAGAAATGGCTTCACCAGCCAGTTTTTTCCGCATAGTACGACGCGTGCGGTCAATGACCTCGCCGGCCAGCTGTCCGCAGGCGGCATCGATATCGTCGCCACGGGTCTTACGCACAATAGTGGTAAATCCGTAATCCATCAACACTTTAGAGAAGCGATCGATGCGGCTGTTTGAGCTACGGCCATAAGGCGCGCCAGGGAAGGGGTTCCATGGGATCAGGTTAATTTTGCACGGGGTCTCTTTCAGCAGCGCGGCCAGCTCGTGAGCGTTATCGGTGCTGTCGTTGACGTGATCCAGCATGACGTACTCAATGGTCACGCGGCCCTGGTTAGCATTAGATTTGGAAATATAACGGCTGACCGAGGCCAGGAAAGTCTCGATATTGTACTTTTTATTAATAGGGACGATTTCATCGCGGATGGCGTCGTTTGGCGCATGCAGAGAGATGGCCAGCGCAACGTCGATCATGTCGCCCAGCTTATCCAGCGCGGGCACCACGCCCGAGGTAGAAAGCGTTACGCGGCGTTTTGACAGGCCAAAACCAAAGTCGTCCAGCATGATTTCCATGGCCGGCACTACGTTGTTAAGGTTCAGCAGCGGTTCGCCCATGCCCATCATCACTACGTTAGTGATAGGACGCTGGCCGGTGACTTTGGATGCGCCGATAATCTTCGCCGCACGCCATACCTGGCCGATAATTTCCGAAACGCGCAGGTTGCGGTTAAAGCCCTGCTGCGCGGTTGAGCAAAACTTACATTCCAGCGCGCAGCCTACCTGGGAAGAAACACACAGCGTGGCGCGATCTTTTTCCGGAATATAGACCGTTTCGACCTGCTGGCCGCCAACGGTAATGGCCCACTTGATGGTGCCATCCGCCGAGCGCTGCTCTTCCGCCACTTCCGGCGCGCGGATCTCGGCCAGCTCTTTCAGCTTGCCGCGAAAAACTTTGTTGATGTCGGTCATTTCGTCGAAATCATCACAGCAGTAGTGATAAATCCACTTCATCACCTGATCGGCGCGAAAAGGTTTTTCGCCAAGACCAACGAAAAACTCGCGCATTTGCTGGCGATTCAGATCGAGCAGGTTGATTTTTTCTTTCTTAGGCGTAGTGATAGCAGACGACGGGGTCACAATTTGTTCTGACATAATTTTCTCTGGCCTCGTTGTTACACGTTATGGCGCTGGGGGTTAAGGAGTATAAATGAAACGCCCCCGCTGAGCAGGCTCACCAGGGGCGCATTATTGTACAGGCAGTGGCTCTGCGGATTAAAGGGCGTTATGAAAATAAATTGTAAACGCGCCGCACAGCCCGGCCGTCAATAATCTTAACGAGTGCGTGGGCACACTTCGTTTTCACCGAAGAAGAACGCGATTTCACGGGCTGCAGACTCGGCAGAGTCAGAACCGTGGGTAGCGTTTTCGGTGAAGCTGTCCGCGTAATCGGCACGCAGCGTACCAGCCAGCGCGTTGTCCGGGTTAGTTGCACCCATCAGGTCACGGTGACGCTGTACGGCGTTTTCGCCTTCCAGAACGGAAACCACTACCGGGCCAGAAGTCATGAATTCAACCAGACCGTCGAAGAAAGGACGGCCCTGGTGTTCTGCGTAGAAGCCTTCAGCCTGCTCTTTGGTCAGGTGCAGCATTTTGCAGCCAACGATTTTGAAGCCAGCGCTTTCAAAACGGTTGAAGATGGCACCAATTACGTTTTTTGCCACCGCGTTCGGTTTTACGATAGAAAAAGTACGTTCGATAGTCATATTGACCCCTGTTTAACGTCTAGTTTAGCCGGTGAAAAGGCTCCCCGGCCGAGAAAATGGCGCCGATTATAGGGTTGATAGCCGTTGTTGCCTATCGGAGATTCAACAAATCATTAAAAAAATCGCTTAACTGCATACAGATTAGTAACGCAGCAGCCGAATCGTACAAAAATAGCGCAAACCTGACGTTAACCGTAAACCGGTGCGGGCAAAGGCTTGTGATGGCCGTCAGGATAGCCGACACTCAAAACACTTATCCCTACAGCGAGGCCGCTATGACTTCCTCTTTTTTTGTAACCGCCGACTGGCTGGCAGAGCACTATGCCGATGACGATCTCCAGGTACTGGACGCGCGCATGCTGCCGCCAGGCCAGGAAAAGGTGCGTGATATTCAGGCGGAGTATCGCGCCAGCCATCTGCCTGACGCTCCCTTTTTTAATATTGAAGCGCTCTCCGAGAGTAGCAGCCCCTATCCACATATGATGCCGCGTGCGGAAGCCTTTGCCGTAGCCATGCGCGAGCTGGGCATTAGCAGCGATAAACACCTGGTGGTTTATGATGAAGGCAACCTTTTCTCAGCGCCGCGCGCCTGGTGGATGCTGCGCCAGTTCGGCGTGGAAAACGTTTCGGTACTGGCTGGCGGGCTGAAAGGCTGGCGCGAGGCCGGTTTCGACCTGGCATCCGGCGATGTCGCCCTGCCAGAGGCGGAATTCGAGGCGCGTTTCGATCCGGCGGCGGTCAAGCGTATTACCGAAGTCATGGTTATTAGCCACGAAGGCGGCGCGCAAATTATCGACGCGCGGGCAGCCAACCGTTTTAACGCTGAAGTTGATGAACCCCGCCCCGGCCTGCATCGCGGCCATATTCCCGGCAGCCTGAACGTGCCGTGGAACGAGCTGGTGGAAAACGGCGAGCTAAAATCACCTGAGGCGCTGAGAGCCATTTTTCAGCGTCAGGGCGTGAAGCTGGACGAGCCGATTGTGGCCAGCTGCGGTTCCGGCGTAACGGCGGTGGTGCTGATTCTGGCCCTGAACACGCTGGGCGTAGAAGACGTGACGCTCTATGACGGTTCCTGGGGCGAATGGGGAAGCCGTGATGATTTACCGATTGAGCCTGCACCCGCACGCTAAAAAAGAGATGAACAATTCAGCGGCGCTTTATTAAGTTACCTGAATAAATTCTTTTTTAATTGGCAGACAAAAAACGCCCGAAAAAGCTAAATAATTCGGGCGCATTTGTCACTTAGATAATCCGATCCTGCTTCAGCGATCGTAAAAAACTCCCCCACCGCCGCTCATAAAAAGGGGTGATATGGGCGGTGAAAAAATGGCCGATATTGTCATTCTCGACCACTTCGCAAATATCTACCGGCTCATCTTCCAGCAGCGTATCGGTCGCGACGCTACCGGCAGCCTGAATAATGGCGTCGATATCGCTGTCAGCTTCAATACCAATCAGTAAATTCGGCTTCTGCTCTGCCGCTTCTTTAATATGCGCAACCCAGGCACGCCGTACCTGTTTATATTTAGCGAACAGCTGCGTTAATGAGGCGATAGTTTGCGCGGGCGGTTCGGCAATTTCCGACAGCAGCAGCGTCGTGCCGCCTTCCAGCACCGTTTGCTGGCTGAGCGCATTACCGTTCTCACCCAGCAGATTGCTGATTTCACGCGGGGAAAACTCTTTGCCGACGGGCAACTTTGCATTCAGAAACAGCGTTTCGCCCTGGGTCATGGCAAACAGCGTGCGCACCGGCATCACCAGAAACGGCAGCTCTTCGGTTACCGCCTGCTGTAAAGCCTGCTCAGAGGTAAAGAACGGAATAATGCTGGTTCCGTCGTCCTTCTCCCAGTGCTGCAGCTCGACTTCATCCGTGGCGGACTGCTCCGCGCTTTTGCCCGGTACCCAGACGCTTGCATCCAGCAGCAAGGCGAAAAATTCCGGACGATGCGCAGGCTCGGTGGCCGCCAGTTGCAACACCTCTTCCAGGCGTTGATTGGTTTCGTTCATTATTGCATTCCGTCAAGGTGCCGGGCCGCCTGGCCCGGCTACAGATACTATTTCAGCAGCAGATTTGCCACGGTACGTACGCCCAGCCCGGTCGCGCCAGCCGACCACTGATCGACAGCGCCCTTACGATAGGTTGCCGAACAGTCAATGTGCAGCCAGCCCTGCTGATAATTTTTAACAAAATGCGACAGGAAAGCGGCCGCCGTGCTGGCTCCCGCCGTATGGGAAGGTGCAGCGATATTGTTCAGGTCAGCAAAGCTGGAGGGTAAATAGCCGCGATGGAATTCGGCCAGAGGCAGACGCCAGAAAGGCTCGTTTTCGCTACCGGCACTGACCAGCAGCGACTGCGCCAGCTCGTCGTCAAAGCTGAACAGCGCGTGATAATCATTCCCCAGCGCGGTTTTGGCCGCGCCGGTCAGCGTGGCGGCGTCAACGATCAGCTCCGCGTTCTGTTCGCTGGCGTCAATCAGGCCATCGGCCAGCACCAGGCGCCCTTCCGCATCGGTATTCATTACCTCAACGCTTTTGCCGTTGCGATAACGGATAATATCGCCCAGGCGGAAAGCGTTGCCGCTCACCATATTGTCGGCGCAGCAAAGATAGAGTTTGACGCGCTTATCCAGTCCCCGGCTAATGGCCAGCGCCAGCGCACCGGTCAGCGTCGCCGCCCCGCCCATATCGGACTTCATCGAATCCATTGAGCCGCTCGGCTTCAGGCTGTAGCCGCCGGTGTCAAAGGTGATACCCTTGCCGACCAGGCAGGCAAATACCGGCGCGCTGTCGTCACCGGTCGGATTGTAATCCAGCGCCAGCAACGCCGGGCTGCGCGTAGAGCCGCGGCCAACGGTGTGTAACCCCGCGTAGCCTTGCAGACGCAGATCTTCGCCTTTGGTGATACGGTAGCTGGCTTTCTCGCCCGCTACGCCGCAAAGCAGATCGACCGCGCGCTGCGCCAGCTGCTCAGGGCTAAGCTCTTCCGCCGGCAAATTGATGGTGTCGCGTACCCAGTCGATAATTTTCAGTCGGCGATCGAACTCTTTCTGGTCGGCCTCGTTCAGCGCGGCCCACTCTACTTTGCGTTCGCCTTTTGGCCCGCGATAGCCCTGCCAGAATGCCCAGCTCTTTTCCAGATCCCAGTCGCCTTCCAGGCTAATGTGGCGGATCCCCTGTGCATCAATTTTGCGTGCCGCACGCTGGATAGTGGTCAGCGCATCGCCGCCCACCAGGTGAATTGTCATTCCGCTGTCGTTGCTGGTCAGGGTCGCTTTTTCGCCCCAGCGTGCATCTGCCGCTGCCGTTGACAGCGTAATGATCATTGGCGTGGTTGTCATCGCATCGCTCCTTGTTAAAAACAGTCATTCCGGCCTGAAAAGCCGGACGCGGCAGTCAATGTTGCTGCCTGTTCATTTTCCAGAGTAACAGAATAAATGAAAAACGGGCCGAATCAGCCCGTCAGAATCCTGAAAAATACCGCTCAGCGGCCGCAAGGGTTAGCGGGAGCGCGCTTTGAAAGCCTGCCACTGCGGAGAAACATCGCGCAGGCGGCTAATTGATTTGCGTACCAGCTCAATGGCGTAGTCAATTTCTTCGCCAGTCGTAAAACGCCCCAGCGAGAAACGCAGCGAGCTGTGTGCCAGTTCTTCACTCAGTCCCAGCGCGCGCAGAACGTAAGAAGGCTCCAGGCTGGCGGAAGTACAGGCGGAACCGGAAGAAAGCGCCAGGTCTTTTAACGCCATGATCAGCGACTCGCCGTCGACGTGGGCAAAACTGACGTTCAGAATATTGGGGGCGCTCTGCTCAAGGCTGCCGTTAAGGTAAACCTCTTCGATTTCACTCAGGCCAGCCCACAAAGTTCTGCGCAGCATATTCAGGCGAGCGGTTTCGCTGCTCATCTCTTCTTTAGCGATACGGTAAGCTTCGCCCATGCCGACAATCTGATGCACGGGCAAAGTACCGGAACGCATGCCGCGCTCATGTCCGCCGCCGTGAATTTGCGCAGCAATACGAATACGCGGTTTGCGACGGACAAAAAGGCCGCCGATCCCTTTTGGGCCATAGAGTTTATGGGCAGAGAAAGAGGCCAGATCGACGTTCAGCGCGCTGAGATCCAGCGGCAGTTTGCCAACGCTTTGGGTGGCATCAACATGAAAAAGGATATCCCGCGAGCGGCACAGTTCGCCGATGGCGGCAATATCCTGCACCACGCCGGTTTCGTTGTTTACATGCATGATAGAAACCAGGATGGTGTCGTCGCGCATCGCATCCTTCAGCTGCTGTAGCGTGATGATGCCGTCGGCCTGGGGTTGCAGATAAGTTACCTCAAACCCTTCCCGCTCCAGCTGAACGCAGGTATCCAGCACCGCTTTGTGCTCGGTCTGGCTGGTAATAATGTGTTTGCCTTTCTCCTGATGGAGTTCGGCAGCGCCTTTAATAGCAAGATTGTCGGCTTCGGTCGCACCAGAGGTAAAGACGATTTCACGGGGGTCGGCACCGATCAGTTCGGCAACCTGGTTGCGGGCGACGTCAACGGCTTCTTCAGCCTGCCAGCCAAAGCGGTGGGAACGGGAAGCCGGATTACCAAAGGTGCCGTCCATAGTCAGAAACTGCACCATTTTTTCCGCTACGCGAGGATCGGCGGGCGTAGTCGCGGCGTAATCGAGGTAAATCGGGACTTTCATTGCGTTGAACTCCGTACATGTAGTATGTCATTCAACGCGACCGATCTATCGGCGATGCTCGTCTCCGAAACGGTATAACGGGCGGCGCGGGCACCGCCGCTTTAATCAGGCACGCAGATTGACGTTAATAGTTTCAAGCACACGGCCCACCGGCACGCGAGCTTTTTCAGTGTTGTTCTGACGGTCGGCCACGTCCAGGATTTCCTGGTTATTGACCAGCTCGGCCAGCGTAATATTGTTCAGGAAGTCGCTGATGCGCTCGCTCAGATCGCGCCACAGTACGTGGGTCAGACAGCGCTCGCCGCCCTGACAGCCTTCTTTACCCTGACATTTGGTCGCGTCTACGGACTCATCCACGGCGGTAATTACCGCGCCTACTGCGATTGCGCCAGCCTCTTTACCCAGCAGATAGCCGCCACCCGGCCCGCGAACGCTGGCCACCAGGCCATTTTTGCGCAGGCGAGAAAACAGCTGTTCCAGATAGGACAGGGAGATGCCCTGACGCTCTGAAATATCAGCTAAAGGGACGGGTCCCTGGTGTGAGTGAAGTGCAACGTCGAGCATAGCAGTAACGGCATAACGGCCTTTGGATGTCAGTCTCATGGCGTAATCGACCTCGGTTATTCAGAAACATTCGATGGTCGCAAGTCTGCCATTCCCGAGTGATTTGGTCAACTATTTAACCTGGTAAATCACTCAAGTATTTAACCTGGTAATTTACTCAACTATTACCCGCGTTACCGCTGTGCTTTTTCGGTTACTTTTCGCTCTTTGGCTTCTCCAGCGAAGAGAGCATGCCGCGCAGAATATTCAGTTCGTCACGCTCCGGGCGCGCTCGCGTATAAAGGCGGCGCATTTTGCTCATCACCTGGCCAGGATTGCCTTCGCGGATAAAACCGCTTCTGACCATCATCTGCTCCATGTGCTGATAGAAACGTTCCAGATCGTCCACCAGCGGATAAGGCGACTCTTCATATTCCGGCTGGCTGCTTTCCTGCGACTGTAGCCAGGCCATACGAACTTCATAAGCGATGATTTGTACCGCCATCGCCAGGTTTAGCGAGCTGTACTCCGGGTTGGCGGCGATAGCGACGTGGTAGTGGCACTTTTGCAGCTCTTCGTTGGTCAGGCCCACGCGTTCACGGCCAAACACCAGCGCAACCGGTGCCTGCTGGCCTTCCTGCACGCTTTTGATACCGCATTCGCGCGGGTCAAGCATCGGCCACGGCAGCGAACGCGAGCGAGCGCTGGTGCCCACGACCAGGCTACATCCGGCCAGCGCTTCATCAAGCGTGTCGACAATGTGCGCTTCGCCAATGACGTCGCTGGCACCGGCGGCCAGGGCAATCGCCTGCGAGTCAGGTTTTACCAGCGGATTAACCAGATAAAGGTTGGTCAGGCCCATGGTTTTCATCGCGCGAGCGACGGAACCCATATTGCCGGTGTGAGAAGTTTCCACCAGCACGATTCGGATGTTTTGCAGCATAGGGATTCAGGTCTGTGAGATAATTTTGGGATATTAACATATTTTCAGGACTTTTAATGAACCCGCTGTTATAATCCGCGCCGTTTTCCGTTCTTTAACATCCAGTGAGAGAGACCGATGCATCCGATGCTCAACATCGCCGTGCGCGCTGCGCGCAAGGCCGGTAATTTGATTGCCAAAAATTATGAAACTCCGGACGCCGTTGAAGCCAGCCAGAAAGGCAGCAACGACTTCGTTACCAATGTTGACCGCGACGCCGAGCGCCTGATTATTGAGGTGATTCGCAAGTCTTATCCGCAGCACACCATCATTACCGAAGAGAGTG
Source organism: Erwinia phyllosphaerae (assembly GCF_019132875.1). Lineage (GTDB taxonomy): Bacteria > Pseudomonadota > Gammaproteobacteria > Enterobacterales > Enterobacteriaceae > Erwinia > Erwinia phyllosphaerae. The sequence continues at coordinate 121,815 of NZ_JAHSPF010000008.1, read as the reverse complement.
GTGAGTTAGCCGGAACAGACCAGGATGTGCAATGGGTTATCGATCCACTGGATGGCACCACCAACTTCATCAAGCGTCTGCCTCACTTCTCCGTTTCTATCGCCGTGCGCATTAAAGGCCGCACCGAAGTGGCCGTGGTTTACGATCCTATGCGTAACGAACTGTTTAGCGCCGTTCGCGGCCAGGGCACCCAGCTGAACGGCTATCGCCTGCGTGGTTCTACCGCTCGCGATCTGGACGGCACCATTCTGGCTACCGGCTTCCCGTTCAAGCTGAAGCAGCACGCCACGCCTTATATCAATATCGTTGGCAAACTCTTTACCCAGTGTGCGGACTTCCGCCGCTCCGGTTCTGCCGCGCTGGACCTGGCCTATGTGGCCGCGGGTCGCGTGGATGGCTATTTCGAAATCGGTCTGAAGCCGTGGGATTTCGCCGCAGGCGAACTGCTGGTACGTGAAGCGGGCGGCCTGGTTACCGACTTCGTGGGCGCGCATGGCTATATGCATTCTGGCAACATCGTAGCGGGTAATCCGCGCGTGGTGAAAGCGATGCTGGCCTCTATGCGTGACGAGCTGAGCGAAGCGCTGAAGCGCTAAGTCGTCCCGGTGATAAAAGGCTGAACCTTCGTTCAGCCTTTTTTTATGCTTAAAACATGGGTCGAATACCGCCGGACATCGCCGGTTGCGCGCTCAGCCACAGAATAGTGCCGATTGCCACCAGCAGTAGCCCACCCGTAAATGACAGACAGGCCCACAGAAGTTTTTGCCCGCCCTGCCCTTTTTTATTCTGACTGAGCTTTAGCGCCAGCGCGCGGGAAACCTGTACCAGCAGCGCCATAGCGGTTACCGTGATCGCCGTGCCGACAGCCATCGTCAGCGCCGACAACACGCCCCACCAGTAAACGCCAATCACTTTAGCAAACAGCAGCATCATAATCGCGCCGGAACAGGGGCGCAGGCCCATCGACAGCACCACCAGCGCTTTGGTTTTGCCGCTGACCGCTTTGTCGAGCATTCCGCTGTCCGGCACGTGCTGATGGCCGCAGCCGCACTGTTCGTGGTGCTGATGTTTGTGCTGATATTGATGCGGATGCACACCAACCTGCGTAGCGGGCAGCACGTTACGGATAACCATTTTGGGCTTTCTCAACAGATGAACCATCCTGGCGGCCGCGCGCCAGCACAGCCAAAGACCCAGCCCCGCCACCAGCAGGTAGCTGCCCTTTTCCAGCCAGTAGCTGCTGATATGCAGCTGGCGCGAAGAGAGTTGCAGCACCGTCAGCACCATGGTTACCAGCGCAATCGCCGCGCCGCCCTGCAATACGGCGGCGGCCAGCGTCAGCCTGATGCTGGTTTTCATCTTTGTCGGATGCGTTGCCAGAAAAGTGGCGATAACCACTTTGCCGTGGCCAGGCCCCAGCGCGTGCAGAATGCCGTAAACCAGGCTAAAGCCCATCAGCGTTACGCCGACCTGACCCGGCTGGCTTGCAACCTGTTGCAGCAGCGCCGTCATCTCAACGTGCAGATTCCGCTGCCACACCACGCTTTGTAATAAAATTTGCGGCCAGGAGAACCACAACGTGATGCCCGCTGCGGTAAACAGCAAAAGCAAAAGATAAAGCGGCCAGGCCTGAAGCCAGCGGCGGCGCGAAGGCGATAAACAGGAGATTACTGACATAGTAAGGTTACCGTCTGGGCAAACTGGCGGCCTAAATCCATATCGGCTGGCGGCGCGTCAGCCTTATCCAGCGACAGCGCATAGGCCTGCAAGGAGGTATTGGGATCGGGCGTTTTTAAGCTGAAGCGGCACTGCCGGGCCAGCTCCGCAGGAATATGTAACGCTTTTTCAGAATCAAAAGTCATATCAACAAAGTAAGTCGGATCAAAAACGGAAAAGCTGTAGCGTTGTCCGGCCAGCGGCTGCGGCTCGCCCAGCGGTAAAATAAACTCCAGCACGGCTTTATTTCCCTGTTTCAGCAACCGGTATTCCGGCGGTAAATTACCAAATTTTACCGGCTTTCCCTGATGCCAGAACTCGGTAAAATAGTGCTGCCCAAGCACGTTTGCCATGACTTCTGCGGCCAGCTTTTTCCAGATAACGGAATCAGGTTTGGCAGAGCGCGCGTCGTAGAGCAAATCGGCAGAAGTGATTTCATCCATTACCCAGCGCATTTTCAGGCCGGTAAGCTGATTGTCCTGATGCACCAGCGTCGTCTGCATGCTGATAAAACTATGGGGATGGCTCCAGGCCAGCGGTGCCATGGCAAATAGTGCCATGAAAACCAGAGTAATGAAAACGTTATAACGTAACAATACCTGCTCCTTTTCTGCTCGGACAGTCAATTCTGTGACCTGCCTTAAAAGCTACAAAAAAATGTTGGGACTGTCGGTTTAGTCAAAGGCAATCACGCTATTCTTAGCGAAGTACTTTTAACAGAGACGGCAGACCATGACAGAATCCTTATCCGGGCCTGCTGCTTTCTCCAGCCCGCAGCGACGCTGCCACCTGCTTTTACTGCTTTATCTTCCGACCAGCGTAACGCTGGATCTCGTCTGCCAGCTCAACGGCGTTGATCCTGCCGTTGCCCGGCAAGATATAGCGGAGGTGGCGGCAGAAATCCAGCGCTATCACAGGCTCGCTGTTGTACAGCCAGCCAGCGAAAGCTTTGCGATCGAAGGTGCGGAACTGGATCGGCAGCTGTGCCTGCTGCACTGGCTCAGACGTGCGCTGCGGCTGACGCCCGATTTCGTTCGCCAGCAATTTTCGCCCGCCATCAAACAGCAGCTGCAACGTTTGCAAATGGAAAAATTGCTCTACGATGAGCATAACCTGAGCGCGCTGATCCAACATTGCTCGCAGGGACTGGCACGGGATTTTACTGACCGTGACCGCCAGTTTTTGCCGCTGTTTATGCAGTACGTACTGTGCTGCCGGGCGGAACTGGCCTTTAACGAATCGCAGCAGGCCTGGCTGTCAGCGCGCGCAGAATTCAGGGTAGCGCAGGAGATAGTTAACCACTGGCAGAAACGCTGTAAAAACGCGCCGGACAGCAGCGTTGCCTGTTTGCTCGCGCTGCTGTTTAGCCAGATTCATGCCCCCGTGGTGGCCGACATTCGTTTCGACTACCAGCGCCAGCTGCATGAAGAAGTGCACTTGCTGATCGAGCGCTTTCAAATGCTTTCGGGCCATTTTTTTAGCAATCCAGACGAGCTTGGCGAACAGCTTTATACCCACCTTGCTCAGGCGCTGGAACGCTGCCTGTTCGGCATCGGCATTGATAACAGCCTGTCGGACGAGGTGGTCCAGCTCTATCCCCGGCTGCTGCGCACCACCAAAGAAGCGATCGTCAACTTCGAGCAGCATTACGGGCTGGCTTTCTCGCAGGAAGAGATGGGGCTGATTGCCATTATCTTTGGTGCCTGGCTGATGCAGGAGAACGTTCTACAGGAAAAACAGGTGCTGTTGCTGACCGGAAAAGATCGCGAGCTGGAAAAGCAGGTCGAACAGCAGCTCAGAGAACTGACGCTGCTGCCGTTGAGCATTAAATATCTGGATGTCATCGAGTATCAGCGCAGCAGCGCGCCGAAAGGTATTGCGCTGGTGATTACGCCTTACGCCACGCCGCTGCCGCTCTATTCTCCGCCGTTAATTCATGCGGAACTGCCGTTGCAGTCTCATCAGCAGGAACGTATCCGGCTGCTGCTTGAATCATAAACCGGCCGCTTTTGGACGCAGAAAGAGCGCCGGAACGACCAGCAGCGCCATCACCCAAAAAATATTGCCGTGCAGATGCGGGAACAGCAAGCCGCAGACGACCGTCATGACCGCAATGCCGCCGCCCATTGCGACTGCTGAATAAACGGACTGCAGGCGAATCACTTCCGCTCCTTCCCTGGCTGCGATAAAGCGCATGGCAGCAAGATGGCAAATGGTGAAGCTGCCGCAGTGCAGAATTTGCGCTATCACCAGCAGCGGTAAAGCGGTTGTCGAGGCCAGCAGGCTCCAGCGGATCAGCGCGCAAATGCCGGAAAGCAGCAGCAAATCACGCGCCGTCCAGCGGCGAAACAGTTTACCGCTGGCGGCAAAAACAATGATTTCCGCCACCACGCCCAGCGACCAGAGGTAGCCCACCACGCTGGCGGAATAGCCTGCATCCTGCCACCAGATAGCGCTAAAGCCGTAATAAGCCGCGTGCGCACCCTGCATCAGCATTACGCACAGCAAAAAGCGCCAGACCGCATTTTCCTTCAGCAGCCGTTGCCAGTCCTGCCAGCTGGCGCGTTCCACCTGCTTTTCGCTGCCCTGCGGCATTACCGCCGGACGAAACAGCATGCCGCCAAGCATGGCCGCCACGCCCGCACAGAGCAGCCATAAAATGGCCTGGTAAGAGAAAGCGTTAACCAGTACGCCCGTCAACGCAGAGCTGATAACAAACGCCAGCGATCCCCATAGCCTGACCGGCCCGTAGGCCATCGCAATCTGCCGTTGCCAGGTGGCGGCCAGCGCGTCGCTGAGCGGCACCAGCGGCGAGAAAAACAGGTTAAAACCAATCATCACCAGCAGCAGCCAGACCCAAAAAGTCCCGATCCAGAAGCCCAGCGCGCACAGCAGCGATAAGCCAGCCAGCAGACGAAGCACGGTAATTAATCGAGAAGGATTGGTGACGCGGGAAGCGATAAGCAGGCTACCGGTAAAGCGGGCAACCATGCCAGCCCCAAGCAGCAGACCGATTTTTTCAGCATCCAGGCCGACGCCTTTTAGCCACACGGCCCAGAAAGGTAGCCAGACGCCATAGGCAAAGAAATAGGTGAAGTAACCCAGCGCAAGCCACCAGGCAGAACGAATTGCCATTTTCCCTCCGGCAAAATTCAGGCAAAAAAAACGGGACATCAAGTCCCGTTTTATCGTTAAAGCTAAAATTTTATGCGTATACCGGGAAGCGGGCGCACAGTTCCAGCACCTGCTTTTTCACGCGTTCGATAGTGGCTTCATCGTTGACGTTGTCAAGAATATCGCTGATCCAGCCAGCCAGCTCGCGTACTTCGGCCTCTTTAAAGCCGCGACGGGTTACGGCCGGGGAACCGATACGGATACCGGAAGTCACAAACGGGCTTTTCGGATCGTTCGGCACGCTGTTTTTGTTTACGGTGATGTTGGCACGGCCCAGCGCCGCATCGGCTTCTTTACCGGTCAGGTTTTTTGCCACCAGATCGATCAGGAACAGATGGTTGTGGGTACCGCCAGAAACGATGTCGTAACCGCGCTCCAGCAGCACTTCCACCATTGCTTTAGCGTTTTTGGCAACCTGCTGCTGATAGACCTTGAACTCTGGCTCCATCGCTTCTTTCAGCGCTACCGCTTTACCGGCAATTACGTGCATCAGCGGGCCGCCCTGGCCGCCAGGGAAGACGGCAGAGTTCAGTTTCTTATACAGATCTTCGTCGCCGCCTTTCGCCAGGATCAGGCCGCCGCGCGGGCCAGCCAGCGTTTTATGCGTGGTGGTGGTAACGATATGCGCATGAGGAACCGGGTTTGGATAAACGCCTGCGGCGATCAGGCCAGCAACGTGTGCCATATCAACAAACAGGTAAGCGCCGATGCTGTCTGCGATCTCGCGCATTTTTGCCCAGTCGCAGACGCCGGAATAGGCAGAGAAACCGCCAATGATCATTTTCGGCTTGTGCTTCTGCGCCTGTGCAGCCAGATCGTCGTAGTCAATTTTGCCGGTTTCGTCGATGCCGTAAGGCACCACGTTATAAAGCTTACCGGACAGGTTAACCGGTGAACCGTGGGTCAGATGGCCGCCGTGCGCCAGGTTCATGCCCAGAATAGTGTCGCCCGGCTGCAGCAGCGCGGTATAAACAGCAAAGTTGGCCTGTGAGCCGGAATGCGGCTGCACGTTGGCATAGTCTGCGCCAAACAGCTCTTTCGCACGGTCGATAGCCAGCTGCTCGATGATATCCACATATTCACAGCCGCCGTAGTAGCGCTTGCCCGGATAGCCTTCGGCATATTTGTTGGTCAGCTGAGATCCCTGCGCCTGCATGACGCGCGGACTGGTGTAGTTTTCCGAAGCAATCAGTTCAATATGCTCTTCCTGACGCACTTTCTCTTGCTCCATTGCCTGCCACAACTCGGCATCATAATCGGCAATATTCATATCACGCTTTAACATCCGCTTCTCCTGACTCAGCTAACAATCTATTCGGCATTGAACGGCCCTTTTGGGCGAAGGCCAACAGTGTAAACCGTTTTGCCCGTTCAGGGATAGCCAGAAAGCGCGGTTTTTACGCAAACGATTGGCTCTACGGCTGGCAAGGGTTAATTAATCGTTTTCTCCACGCGGCGAGCTGGATAATCCCTCATCATGCGAATGCAAATTTTTCATCTTCGCTTGTTTTATGCGGTAATAAATCACCCTGTTTAGTAGAGGGATATTTACAAAACAGGCCGTTTCGCTATAAGATGCATTTAAAATGCAACTTATAGAGATCCCCAGGAGCACGCTATGTTAGACGCCCAGACTATCAGCACCATTAAGGCAACCATTCCCGCTTTGCTGGCAACCGGTCCCGCCCTCACCGCTCACTTCTATGAGCGGATGTTCACCCATCATCCCGAGCTGAAAGACATTTTTAATATGAGTAACCAGCGCAATGGCAATCAGCGGGAAGCGCTGTTCAACGCCATCTGCGCCTATGCAGGTAATATTGAAAATCTACCCGCTATTCTGCCCGCGGTAGAAAAAATCGCGCAGAAACACACCAGCTTTGCAGTGAAGCCGGAACAGTATCAGATTGTCGGCGAGCATCTGCTGGCCACGCTGGATGAAATGCTCAGCCCCGGCCAGGAAGTGCTGGATGCCTGGGGAAAAGCTTACGGCGTGCTGGCTGGCGTGTTTATCAAGCGCGAGGAAGAGCTGTATGAAGCCGCGGAGCAGCAGCCGGGCGGCTGGCGGACACCGCGCGCCTTCCGTATTGCAGAGATTACCCAGCAGAGTGAAGTGATTAAAAGTTTCCTGCTGGTTCCCACGGACGGCAAGCCGGTAGCCGACTATCAGGCCGGACAATATCTGGGCGTATGGGTGCGCAACGAAAGCTTTGCCAATCAGGAAATCCGTCAGTATTCATTGACTCGCGCGCCTAACGGCAAAGATTACCGAATTGCCGTGCGTTATGAAGCAGGCGGAACGGTTTCCGGCTGGTTACATCAGCATGCGCGCGTGGGCGACGAAGTACAGCTCGCGGCTCCGGCCGGTGATTTCTTCCTAAACGTGCAGCCGCAAACGCCGGTCACGCTGATTTCCGCAGGCGTTGGCCAGACGCCGATGCTGGCGATGCTTGAGGTACTGGCGGCGGCCGGACATCCGGCACGCGTGCAGTGGTTCCACGCGGCTGATAATGGCAAAACGCATGCTTTTGCCGCTGAGGTTGCCGCCGCTGGCGGTCAGCTTCCACTTTTTTCTCAGTATATCTGGTATAAAGACCCGCAGCCTGAAGACCACAATCGCTATAACGTGCCGGGCCTGATGAACCTGCTGCCGATAAAAAACCAGTTCAGCGATCCAGCTACGCATTACTATCTTTGCGGCCCGATTGGGTTTATGCAGTTTGTTGCTGCACAGCTGGTAAAAATGGGGACAGATACCGATCGGATCCACTACGAAGTGTTTGGTCCGCATAAGGTGATTTAAGCGAGGCGTGGGCTTAAGCCTGTTAAGCAGGACGCCGCCCTGGAGCGGCGTCTGAGCAGATAGCTTTCTGAACAGCTGGCTATTGCGGGGTGGTTTCTGAACAGTAGCCTGATGCAGACTGGCGCTGAGAAATAGCGCCAGGCAGACTGACTCTGAGAAGTAACTCAAGACAGGCTGGCTCTGAGAAGTAACTCAAGACAGGCTGGCTCTGAGAAGTGGCCCAGGCAGACTGGCTCAGAAAAGTAGCCCAGGGCCGATGGCTTTATCGGCCTTTCATCAGCGCTCGAGCGGCTTAAATAGCTTCTTCGTCTTCTTCGCCGGTACGAATACGTACTACGCGAGCCACATCGAATACAAAAATCTTGCCGTCACCGATTTTTCCGGTCTGGGCGGTTTTCATGATCGTTTCCACGCAGGTATCGACAATATCGTCCGCCACCACGATCTCAATCTTCACCTTTGGCAGAAAATCGACCATGTATTCCGCGCCGCGATAGAGTTCGGTATGGCCTTTCTGACGACCAAAACCTTTTACCTCGGTCACGGTCATACCGGTGATCCCTACTTCGGCAAGCGCTTCGCGCACGTCATCCAGCTTGAACGGTTTGATAATTGCATCAATCTTTTTCATGACAGGCCCTTGTTATTCCCTCACCAGCCGGAGGATAAGTGTATTTTAGTGGACGGACAGCGGACAGCCCGACTCTTTTCCGGGTGGATAACCTATCACATCCCGACCCTGAAGCGGCACAAAAAAACTACTCTTTAAAATCAGAGGGATCCAGCTCGTGACGCGCCAGTAATTTATAAAATTCCGTGCGGTTGCGTCCCGCCAGGCGAGCCGCGTTGGTTACGTTACCCCTGGTCATTTGCAGCAGCTTACGCAGATAGTTCAGCTCAAACTGGTTTCTGGCCTCTACAAAGCCAGGCAGCGCCGTATTTTCGCCTTCCAGCGCCTGTTCTACCAGCGCCTCGCCAATAACCGGCGCGGAGCTTAGCGCCACGCATTGTTCAATAACGTTGACCAGCTGCCGTACGTTACCCGGCCAGCTGGCGGCAATCAGGCGCTTCATCGCGTCGGTAGAAAAACTGCGCACGAAGGGTTTATGCCGCTCGGCCGCCTGTTTTAACAGATGGTTTGCCAACAGCGGAATATCTTCAGCGCGTTCATGCAGTGCCGGAATACGTAGCGCGACCACGTTCAGACGGTAAAAAAGATCCTCGCGGAATTCTTTTTTCTCCATCGCTTTTGGCAGATCGCGATGGGTGGCAGAAATGATGCGCACGTTAATATCCAGATCGCGGTTGCTACCGAGCGGCCGGACTTTACGCTCCTGCAAAACGCGCAGGAGCTTAACCTGTAGCGCCTGCGGCATATCGCCAATTTCGTCAAGAAACAGCGTGCCGCCTTCCGCCGCCTGAAACAGCCCTTCCCGCTGGCTGACCGCGCCGGTAAAGGCACCTTTAGCATGGCCGAACAGCTCCGATTCGAGCAGCTGTTCCGGCAGTGCGCCACAGTTAATAGCGATAAAGGCCTTGTTCGCTCGCGGACTGGCCGCATGGATTGCCTGAGCCAACACCTCTTTACCGGTACCGCTCTGGCCGGAGATCAGCACGCTGACGTCCGACTGCGCGACCATTCTGGCCTGCTCCAGCAGCCGCAGCATCAGCGGGCTACGGGTAACGATGCTTTCACGCCAGGCATCGTCGCTGGCCGGCGCGCGCTGGGCAAGCGCCTGGTCGATAGCGCTATACAGCGCATCACGATCGACAGGTTTAGTCAGGAAGCTGAAAACGCCCTGCTGCGTGGCGGAAACGGCCTCCGGGATAGAGCCGTGCGCGGTCAGGATGATAACCGGCATGCCGGGATGGCTTTTTTGCACTTCGCCAAACAGCGCCAGGCCGTTCATCTCGTCCATTCTTAAATCGCTGATCACCAGATCGATGCGCTGGTTTTGCAGCATGCGTAGCGCTTCCGCGCCGCTTTCGGCGGTAAAGACGCTAAAGCCTTCGCTACTCAGGCGCATTCCAAGCAGCTTCAGCAGGCCCGGATCGTCGTCCACCAGCAGCAGATTGGCCGATTTTTTCATTGTCGGGTCTCCTTTTCCACGCCGCTTTTATCGTTGTGATTGTCTGTGCTGTCAGGAGAGTGGCGAGATGAAAGCTGGCGCTCAATGTCCGTTAGCGAGTCAAGCTTGCGGCGCGTGACCTTTAATTCTGCGCTTAAAGCCACCTGCTGCTGGCGCAGCGTGTCCAGCTGGGCGTCGCTGGTTTGCTGGAGATGGTGATAGCGCGTGCGCTCTTCTGAAAGCTGGAGCTGCGCCATCTGGTTATCGCGCCACAGCTGCTGTAACGTTCTGACCGGGGCCGGAAAGTCGCGGCCAAATTCGTCAAGATGCAGCATATACTGGCGTCGTTCAATCGGCGTGACGTTACCGTTAGCCATCAGCACCCCTTGTTTAAACGCGGCCTGCCAGCTGTCAGCTATCTGGCGTCTTGCTTCGGCGCGGGCATCGGCTGGCGATAGCCTGGCGGCACAGTCCATCGCCCGTAGCCAGTAAAGCGCGTTATCGGTTTTGCTTTCTTCAACATTCCAGATGAGCGCGCAGTCGACCAGTCGATAGTCAATCACGCTCGCTTCGGGTTCTTTGGCCTCGTGGAGCCCGGCTATTCTGGCGTCTGGCTTATGGCTTGCGCAGGCCGCCAGCAAGCCGGCCAGCAGCGTGATAGCGGTCAGTTTGCCCGGCTGCGCAAAAAATCCCGCAGCAAAAAAGAGTGAAGATCTCATTATTTATGCTCGACGATAGAATTGAGTTCGATGCGAAAGCAAACGTCCGCCTGTTTGCTGGTCGCCAGCCTGAGATCGCCCTGTAAACGGTTCACGCAATCTTTGGCGATACTGAGTCCCAGACCGCTGCCTTTTACCGCGCCTTTGCGCTGCTGGCTGCCCTGAAAAAACGGTTCAAAGATCATCGCCCGTTCGCTTTCGGGAATTGGCGAGCCGCTGTTAGCGACTTCGATAATGACCTTGCGGCCCTCTGGCCAGCTGCGGATCCAGATAGTACCGGATTCGTCGCCGTAGTGTATCGCATTCGAGTAGAGATTATCGACCGCCCTGGTCAGCAGCGTCTCTTCTGCCCGGCACGTTTTGGCCGCCAGCGCGATGTCCGTCTGCATCATACGTTTGCGCGCCGTCAGATTATGGCTGTCGACGATGCGGTCAATCAGCGGCCCCAGCTCAACGGGTTTCAACACTATCTGCGCTTCCGAAAGCTTACGGTTATAGTCCAGCAGTTGCTCAATCAGCCGCTGCAAATGACGGCTGCTTTCATCAAGAATAGTAACCACATCGCGCTGGTCAGCCGTTAACGGGCCGGCCACTTCATCCGCCAGCAGCGCCGTGCCTTCCCGCATGCTGGCCAGCGGCGTTTTCAGTTCGTGCGAGATGTGTCGTAAAAACTCGTGCCGTTGCGATTCCAGAAAGACCAGCCGCTCGCTCAGCCACAGGATGCGCTGCCCCAGCGAACGCAGCTCGCGCGGCCCCTTTAAGGCCAGATTATGGCTGGCGGAACGCCCTTCCCCCAAGCGGTTAATCATGCGCTCCACGGCTTTTACCGGCCCAATAATCATGCGGGTAAACAGCAATACCAGGCCAAGGCTCAGCAGAAAAAGGATAAGCGCCTGCCAGCCAAAATACTGGCCGCGCTCGGCTATCTCTCTTTGTAGCTGTAGCCCGCGAGAAAAGGCCGCTTCGCGAGTAAACTGCACCAGCTGGCCGTTAGTGGCGGAAAAGCTTTCCAGATTATCGGAGGCCGCTTTTACCGGGCTGCTGTTTTCACAGCTGATTTTATCCAGGCGGGAAAGCAGCTGCTGTAGCGTCTGAGAAAGCTTCTCGTTCGGCAACGCTGCCGTCTGCTCCGCGAGCATCTGTACATATTTGGTCCGCTGGCTTTGATAAAGATTGGCCAGCATCGGATCGTCCAGCACGCAGTACTGGCGATAGCTTCGCTCCAGCTCAAGGGCGGTACGCGCCATCGCCTCGCTGCGCCGCACGTCGGTCAGGGTCGAGCGGTTGGTATCCGCCGCCTGGTTACTTAGGGCGGAGAGGCTTTCCCATGCCTGCCACGCCAGCACCAGCAGCGGCAGCAGCACCAGAAGAAAGGCCATCAGCACCAGCTGACGTAAGGATTGGGGAAAAAAACGCCATGTTTTCACGCGCAGCTCTCTTTAGACAGTTCAGCCCGATGCTAGCTGAGTGCGACGCCGGAAGAAAGCCCTGCGGCAGAATGAAAAACGGCAGGCTTAAAAGCCTGCCGCTAGAGCGATGTCGGTAATAACCGCCATGCCGAAAAAGGTGGTGCCTAACTCAACGTTGCGCCCGTGGTGTGATAAAGCCATTGCTGGTCTGTTATCGGTCCGGTGGACGGCAGGCACCGTATTGTGCGTCATTCGAGGTTGTTATGAAGCGCTTGACCGCTTGCGCAGGGCTGTCATAACCAGGTGAATGAGCCACTGGATAAACTATAGCAAAACCCGTGCCATGTTTAAATTTATTTTTTATTACATTGATTAATAAGAAGAAAAAAACATGATGGGTTTATGCGCAGGCGAGCCGGTTTTCACAGCGCCAGGAAAGTGTCGCCAGAAAGAAACATCTTTAGGATTAACCTTAATAGATAAGCTTAATCAATGGGTTATGTGTCGCTATTTAGCGACACATAATATTGGCCGTGTCGCTGATTTACAACAAACGGGATACGGGATTAAAAAAGGCAGCCGAAGCTGCCCTTTTATTACGCCTGGCGTATTAACCTAACTGCTTACGCGCGTTACGGAAAATACGCATCCACGGGCTGTCTTCGCCCCACTCCGCCGGATGCCAGGAGTTGCTGACGGTGCGGAAAACGCGCTCCGGATGCGGCATCATGATGGTGACGCGACCGCTTTCGTTGGTCACGGCCGTGACGCCGTTTGGTGAACCGTTCGGGTTAGCCGGGTAGCTTTCTGTCACTTTGCCAAAGTTGTCGACAAAGCGCAGCGCTACCAGTCCTTTGTGCTCCAGCGTCGCCAGATGCGCTTCGTCACGCACCTCGACAAAACCTTCACCGTGGGAAACGGCAATCGGCATGCGGGAGCCTGCCATGCCGTCCAGCAGCAGCGACGGGCTGGCCGCCACTTCTACCAGGCTGAAGCGAGCTTCGAAACGTTCGGACTGGTTACGCACAAAGCGCGGCCAGGCTTCGCTTCCCGGGATCAGTTCGCGCAGGTTAGACATCATCTGGCAGCCGTTACAGACGCCCAGCGCCAGCGTTTGCGGACGGTGGAAGAAGGTTTCGAACTCGTCGCGCACGCGGCTGTTGAACAGAATAGATTTCGCCCAGCCTTCCCCGGCACCTAGCACATCACCATACGAGAAGCCGCCGCAGGCAACCAGCGTCTGGAACTCTTCCAGGCCACGGCGTCCAGCCAGCAGGTCGCTCATGTGCACGTCAACCGCGTCAAAACCAGCGCGATGGAACGCGGCAGCCATCTCCACATGGGAGTTAACGCCCTGCTCACGCAGCACGGCCACTTTCGGACGAGCGCCCTTAGCGATATAAGGAGCGGCGACATCTTCTTCCGGCCGGAATGCCAGCTTCACGTTCAGGCCAGGATCGAGATCGTTTTTCTTCGCTTCGTGTTCCTGATCGGCACACTCTGGGTTATCACGCAGACGCTGCATCTGCCAGGTGGTTTCCGCCCACCAGGTACGCAGGGTCGTGCGGCTTTCGCTATAGACCGCCGAATCACCGGAAGTGATAACAAAACGATCGCCAGGCAGCGCGTGGCCAAGGAAATGGACGCAGTCGGCAAGGCCGTGATCGGCAAAGATCTGCTCAACGTGTTGGCGATCTTCAGCAGCAACCTGGATCACCGCACCCAGCTCTTCGTTAAACAGCGCCGCCAGAGAATCGCTACCCAGCGCGGCGATATCCGCCTCAATGCCGCAGTGGCCGGTAAAGGCCATTTCTGCCAGCGTGACCAGCAGGCCGCCATCGGAACGGTCGTGATAGGCGAGCAGCTTCTCTTCAGCCACCAGCGCCTGCATGGCGTTAAAGAAACCGGCCAGCTGTGTAGCGTCGCGCACGTCGGCAGGCTTGTCGCCCAGCTGACGGTAAACCTGCGACAGCGCGGTTGCGCCCAGTGCGTTAACGCCACGGCCCAGGTCAATCAGCAGCAGCGCGTTGTCGCGGTCTGGTTGCAGCTGTGGCGTAACGGTACGACGTACATCTTCCACGCGGGCAAAAGCGGTGATCACCAGAGAGAGTGGCGAAGTCATTTCGCGCTGCTCGGTGCCGTGCTGCCAGCGGGTTTTCATCGACATTGAATCTTTGCCGACCGGAATCGTAATTCCCAGCGCCGGACAGAGTTCTTCGCCTACGGCCTTCACCGCTTCATACAGCCCGGCATCTTCGCCCGGATGGCCTGCTGCCGCCATCCAGTTCGCGGAAAGCTTGATGCGCTTCAGTGAACCAATCTGCGTCGCGGCGATATTAGTGAGCGCCTCGCCCACGGCCAGACGACCGGAAGCAGCGAAATCCAGTAAGGCGACCGGCGCACGTTCGCCCAGCGCCATCGCTTCGCCGTAATAGCTGTCCAGGCTGGCAGTGGTCACGGCGCAGTTAGCAACCGGGATCTGCCATGGGCCAACCATCTGATCGCGTGCAACCATACCGGTAACAGTACGGTCGCCTATGGTTATCAGGAAGGTTTTTTCCGCCACGGTCGGCAGATGCAGCACGCGATGCACGGCATCGGCAACCGTTATCGCTTCACGCGCCAGCGGATCGCCTTTGGCCTTCAGCGTGCTGACGTCGCGCGTCATTTTCGGCGTTTTGCCCAACAGCACGTCCAGCGGCATATCGATTGGCTTGTTATCGAAATGGCTGTCGTTCAGCGTCAGATGCAGCTCTTCCGTCGCCTCACCGATAACGGCATAAGGCGCGCGTTCACGCTGGCAAAGCGCATCAAACTGCGCCAGTTTTTCTGGCGAAACGGCCAGCACATAACGTTCCTGCGACTCGTTACACCAGACTTCCAGCGGGCTCATGCCTGGCTCATCGTTAAGGATGTCGCGCAGATTAAAACGGCCGCCGCGCTCGCCATCGCTGACCAGTTCCGGCATGGCGTTAGAAAGACCGCCCGCGCCGACGTCGTGGATAAACAGGATCGGGTTTTCTTCGCCCAGCTGCCAGCAGCGGTCGATCACTTCCTGACAGCGGCGTTCCATTTCCGGGTTATCGCGCTGTACGGAAGCAAAGTCGAGATCCGCATCAGACTGGCCGGAAGCCATTGAGGAAGCCGCGCCGCCGCCCAGGCCGATATTCATCGCCGGGCCGCCCAGTACGATCAGTTTCGCGCCAACGGTGATTTCACCTTTCTGCACGTGATCGGCACGAATATTACCGATACCGCCAGCCAGCATAATCGGCTTGTGGTAGCCGCGCAGCTCGACGCCGTTGTGGCTGTTAACCTGCTCTTCATAGGTACGGAAGTAGCCGGTCAGCGCCGGACGACCAAATTCGTTATTAAACGCCGCGCCGCCCAGTGGGCCTTCGGTCATGATATCCAGCGCGGTGACGATACGATCCGGCTTGCCGAAATCCTCTTCCCACGGCTGTTCAAAACCTGGAATGCGCAGGTTAGAAACAGAGAAGCCTGCCAGGCCCGCCTTCGGTTTCGCGCCGCGCCCCGTTGCGCCTTCATCACGAATTTCACCGCCAGAACCGGTAGCGGCGCCAGGCCACGGCGAGATAGCCGTTGGGTGGTTATGCGTTTCCACCTTCATCAGGATGTGTGCTTCTTCCTGATGGAAATCGTACTGGCTGTCGGCATTGGCATAAAAGCGGCCTACCTGAGAACCTTCCATTACCGCCGCGTTGTCTTTATAGGCGGACAAAACGTGGTCTGGCGTTTTCTCAAAGGTATTTTTGATCATTTTGAACAGCGATTTAGGCTGCTGCACGCCGTCGATTACCCAGTCGGCGTTAAAAATTTTGTGACGACAGTGCTCGGAGTTTGCCTGCGCAAACATATAAAGCTCGATGTCATTCGGGTTGCGCCCGAGTTTTTCAAAAGCCTGCTGCAGGTAGTCGATTTCATCTTCTGCCAGCGCCAGGCCCAGCTTGCGGTTAGCCTGCTCCAGCGCCGCGCGGCCTTCACCCAGCACGTCGACGCTGGTGAGCGGTGCCGGCTGGTGATGGGCAAACAGCTGCTCAGCCTGAGACAGATCGCTCAGCACCACTTCCATCATACGATCGTGCAGCAGCGCGGCAAGCCCGCTCCACTGCGCTTCGGTAAACTGCGGCGCTTTCACATAGAAAGCCAGGCCGCGCTCCAGGCGCAATACCTGTGGCAGATCGCAGTTATGGGCGATATCCGTCGCCTTGGAAGACCAGGGAGAAATGGTTCCCGGACGCGGCGTCACCAGCAGCAGGCGACCTTCGGGAGTGTGTTCGGCGAGAGAAGGACCGTATTTCAGCAGGCGCTGCAAACGGGATTTTTCATCCTCGCTTAAGGGCGCGCTGACATCGGCGAAATGGACGTACTCGGCGTAAATGTCACTCACCGGCAGGTGAGCGTCCTGAAAGCGGGTCAGCAGTTTGTTAATACGAAATGCCGACAGAGCGGGCGAACCACGCAGAATTTCCATCATTAAAGATCTCTCGTCAGAGCGCCAGGCGACGCTTCTTTGGGCGCAACAGGGAAAACGGGCGCTATTATAGAGAATCCCCACCTGTTACGAAACCGTTTGCGCAGAATTTATCGCACAGAGGAATTGCCTGAAAAGCGCACAATTCCGGATGAATTCAGTTGCGCAGGTCGGTGGAGTTGCGCAAAATGCCCCACGCTCAGGGCCATTTCAGACCATAAATACTGCCGTTACAGACAGAATCCTGAGAGACATCGAGAGATAACCATTTGAAACGCCTGAAAATTAATTATCTGTTTGTCGGGCTGGTAACGCTGCTGCTCGCGCTGGCGCTGTGGCCGTCAATCCCGTGGCACAGCAGCGGGCTGGATCGAACAGAACAGATAAAATCGCGGGGTGTTTTGCGCGTCAGCACGCTCAATTCGCCTCTGACTTACTACACAGTGAATAAAGCGCCAGCCGGTATGGATTACGAGCTGGCAAAACGCTTCGCCAGTTATTTGGGAGTAAAACTGCAAATCACGGTGCGTCAAAACCTCAGCGAGCTGTTTGACGACCTGGAAAATAACAAAGCGGACATGCTGGCCGCCGGCCTGATTTATAACAACGATCGCCTTACGCACTTTCGTACCGGGCCAACCTACTATTCTGTTTCTCAGCAGCTGGTTTACCGGATGGGCAAGCCACGCCCGCCAAATCTGGGTGCGCTAAAGGGACGTCTGACGGTGGCTTCTGATTCTGCCTTCGCCTCTACCTTGCGCGATATCAGACAGAATCAGTATCCCGATCTCGACTGGGCAATCTCTACCGATCAAAGCCCGAACGCGCTGCTGGAAGCCGTGGCCGACGGCAAGCTTGACTATACGGTAGGCGATTCGGTGTCGATCGCGCTGCTGCAGCGTATTCATCCGCAGCTGGCGGTGGCTTTTGATATTACCGATGAAGAGCCGGTCACTTGGTATATGCCGCACGACGATGACGACAGCCTGTATGCCGCAATGCTGGACTATTTTAACCAGATGGCGGAAGAAGGCGCGATGGCGCGGCTGGATGAGAAGTATCTGGGCCACGTCGGGACTTTTGACTATGTTGATACCAGCACGTTTCTGCGCGCTATCGACAGCACCCTGCCCGGCATTCGGCCGCTGTTTGAAAAATATGCCCAGGAGATCGACTGGCGCCTGCTGGCGGCCATTTCCTGGCAGGAATCGCACTGGAATCCGCAGGCTACGTCGCCGACTGGCGTACGCGGCATGATGATGCTGACGCGCAATACGGCCGACAGCGTTGACGTTAGCGACAGAACCGATCCGGAACAGAGCATTCGCGGCGGCAGTGAATATCTGGTGCGGATGATGGCCAAGGTGCCGCCGACCATCCCCGAGGATGAACGCATCTGGTTCGCGCTGGCGGCCTATAATATGGGCTACGCCCACATGCTGGACGCGCGCAGGCTGACCGAAAAGCAGAAAGGCAACCCGGACAGCTGGGCCGACGTTAAGCAGCGGCTGCCGATGCTGAGCCAGAAACGCTATTACAGCCAGACGACCTACGGCTATGCACGCGGCCAGGAAGCCTATAACTATGTGGAGAATATCCGCATCTACCAGCTCAGCCTGGTGGGCTATTTGCAGGATCAGGAAAGGAAGCTGGCGCAGCAGGCGGCACTGGAAGCACAGCTTGGTAAAGGCTATCCGGCCGTTGAACCGAAGGTAGCGGTAAACTGAAAAAGTTTGGCTGACCGATATCGATATCGCCGTTTTCGCGCATGGACGCGCAAAATGCTCCTTTATGGACAGATACTCGCCTGTCTGCGTTCCGGCCTGACGTTAATTTATCGGCAACGTCAGGCCCAACAACAAAACATTACTCCGCGTCCTTCTGCGCTTCGGCGCGTAGCTTATCGCGCAACGCTTTTTTCTCTGCTCGGCGGTAACGGAAAAAGTCGCTCAGCATTGCCGCGCACTCTGCGGCCAACACGCCCTCCTCGACTTTAACCTGATGGTTCATGCCCGCATGCCCCAGCACGTCCAGCAATGAGCCCGCCGCCCCGGTTTTTTCATCTCTGGCACCAAACACCAGCCGCCCTACTCTGCCGTGTACCATCGCGCCTGCGCACATCACGCAAGGTTCCAGCGTAACGTATAGCGTGGTATCCAGCAGGCGATAATTTTCCAGCACCTTGCCGCCCTGGCGCAGCGCCATAATTTCCGCATGGGCAGTAGGATCGTGATGGCCGATAGGCCGATTCCAGCCTTCGCCGATGACGCTGTCGTTCTGTACCAGCACGGCACCGACCGGTACTTCGCCCTCTTCCCAGGCACGGCGCGCCAGCGTCAAAGCATAGCGCATCCACTTTTCATCATTAAGGGTATTGCTCACCTGAGCCTCCAGCCAAAAAACGCCGGGCAGTATACCCCTTTACTCAAGCTGTTGCAGTTCCCCTTGCGGCGTCACGCGCCAGCGGTGCTGACAGAAAAACAGCAGCGGATTATCCTGCTTGCTGTCGCTATAGCCGCTGTAAAGCTGCAGAGGCGTGCCGATTTGCTCTTCAAGCCGCGCAACCTTTTCATGCCCCAGACAGCGCATCGCCAGCACTCGCCCGCCGTAAGCGCGCGCCATCTGGCTCGCGATCAGCTTTACCTTCGGCAAAAAAGAGGAGTCGAAATAGACCTGCTCTACCAGCGGCTGTGGTGAACCAGTAATCAGCCAGACGTCCGCATCAGCACTGTTAAGATAGTCCGTAAGCCGCTGCTGCACGACAGGAAAGGCCGTTACCCGCTGACGGAACCACTGCGCAAAAGCTTTCTCTCTGGCAAGCAGCCTTGCTTCGCTGTGCCCAAACGTTATTGACCACAGCAGCAGGCTCATCGGCCAGCGTGCCGCGCGTCCTTTTAACAGCATGCCTGCACCCACTACCGGCAGCAAAGGTATCACCAGCAACAGATTAAGCGGCTGACGCCATAACAGATAGCGCATAAAAGTGCCGAACATATCCTGCTGATGCAGCGTGCCGTCAAGATCGAAAAACACCACGCGTCGTTCCTGGCCAGTAATCAAACCTTTCTCCTCAGGGGGATCCCATAAACCATGCGCTTTCACGCCGCTTGCTAACCAGTAATAATAGTGAACGCTGAGATAACAGTGTCAAAACTTCAGGCGCGAACCTTATCGGATAACAATTTTATGAAGAGTGACCGCTTTCCTGCAGCGCCGCCCGCAAAAAGCCCCGATGTTTGCTAAGCAACGTTTTGGCCCGTACGGCATCAACGCCGCTTAACACCATCAGGATGGCGGGCTTAACTTCATAAGCCGTTTGCTGTAGCGCGCTCTCCGCTTCCGCCCTTTCGCAGCCCGTTGCCTGACAAACCATACGGCAGGCGCGATCGACAAGCTTAACGTTGGTAGCCTGCATATCGACCATCAGATTCTGGTAAACCTTGCCGATTTTGACCATCGCGCCGGTTGAAATCATATTAAGCACCAGCTTTTGTGCCGTACCGGATTTTAAACGTGTCGATCCCGTTAACGCTTCCGGCCCTACAACGGGAGAAATGGCGATCTCCGCTTCCCGCGCTATGGGGGAGTCAGGATTGCAGGAAATAGCCGCCGTTTTACAGCCCAGCTGGCGGGCGAAGCGCAACGCGCCGATAACATAAGGTGTCCGGCCAGAAGCGGCCAGGCCCACTACCATATCCTGCGGCTTCAACGCTATCGCCTGTAAATCGCTTATGCCCAGCTGTTCATTATCTTCCGCACCTTCGACCGCTTTCAGTAACGCTCCCGGCCCGCCAGCAATCAGGCCCACTACCATACCGTGCGGCACGCCAAACGTTGGCGGACATTCGGAAGCATCCAGCACGCCCAGGCGTCCACTGGTGCCTGCGCCCATATAAATTAGTCGCCCCCCCTGCTGAAGCGAGTAAGCCGCGGCCTCGACTGCTTTCGCCACTTCCGGCAGCGTTTGCCGCACGGCGTCAGCCACAGTCGCATCCTGCTCATTAAATTTTGTGACCATCTCCAGCGTGGACAGGCCGTCAAGCTCCATTGTCTCAACATTGCGTGTTTCTGAAATCAGTGAGTCTAAATTCATGCTATCCTCTCAGGTGAATTTTTAATTCTTTGTCGGGCTAAATTGCTGAATATTATATTCTCATCTGCCCGCTGACTGCCCGCTGGCCATCAGCGAACCGCTCTGGTCAGGGTAGTTTGCCTGCTGAACCGTGTGCAGACCAGTCTGAAAGGAGTACCAGGATGAGTTCACTGCTACGTATTCGCCAGCTTTATCCCACGCTGGCCCTGAACGAAAGGCGACTGGCTGATTTCCTGCTGTCACAGCCGGATCGGGCGCGTCATCTTAGCTCGCAAAAGCTGGCGGAAGAAGCCGGTATTAGCCAGTCCAGCGTGGTTAAATTTGCGCAAAAGCTCGGTTATAAAGGTTTCCCGGCTTTAAAACTGGCGCTGAGCGAATCGCTGGCGGAAAAGGATGCTATTACCGTCCACAACCTTATTTTAAGCGACGATCCTTTAAAAGTGGTTGGCGAAAAACTGCTGGCGGAGAAGCAGTCGGCGATCCGCGCCACGCTGGATATCAATAGTGAAGAGAAGCTGTTACAGACGCTAAACCTGTTAAAAAATGCAAAGCGAATCGTTCTGGTGGGTATTGGCGCTTCTGGCCTGGTAGCAAAAGATTTTTCGTGGAAGCTAATGAAGATTGGCATTCATGCGGTAGCGGAACAGGATATGCATGCGCTATTAGCCAGCGTGCAGGCGCTCGGGGTGGATGATGTGCTGCTGGCAATTTCCTATACCGGCGAGCGGCGAGAAATTAACCTGGCCGCGCAGGAAGCACGGCGCACGGGTGCCAGCGTGCTGGCATTTACCGGTTTTACGCCAAATACGTTGCAGCAATGCGCAACCCACTGTCTCTATACGGTGGCTGAGGAGCAAAGCACAAGCAGCGCATCAATTTCCTCTACTTCGGCACAGCTGGCGCTGACCGATCTGCTGTTTATGGCGCTGGTCCAGCACGATCCCGAACGGGCTTCCAGTCATATTCGCCACAGCGAGGCGCTGGTGAAGAAGCTGGTGTGATAAGCCACTGGCAGAAAAAAACGGGTAAGCATCTGACAGGTAATATGGTTTACGCGCTTTGCCAGACTCTTTTAACGAATGTAAACAAAATCTATGCACAGATGCTGGCTATGTTTTTTTGATTTTCCTATATAAATCAGCTATAAACGAAAACCATTTTTTAAAATAAGATGGCTGGTTTTTCACCAAAAATGCAGGGCCTGAGATAATTATCCTGAAGATATGAAAATGCTATATGAACCAGGTGTTATCGGAAGTTTATTCAGGTAGAGTTCACTAAATTAGTAAAACATTCCCTTGTAACAAGGAAAATATCCCGAATGTACGACTCACTTCCTCTTCATGATGGCTGCGCAAGGACCGAAAAAATCACCAGAGTGATATTCAGTCTTTCTTTAATTCTACTTTTGCTTATCCTTCCCCTTGGCTTTATCCATGAAAAAGCAGGCCGAATTGCATTCTATAATTGCAGCTATCTTTGTGGTGCAGGGATTTTACTCAATTTTAAAAGTATCCGTTCCACTCTCTTTTCTGCAAAAATAATACTTCCCGGCCTGCTTCTGGCAGCAATGTATTCGACGTGGTCGCTTGTTGTATCATTTAATATCGTTCCCAATGTTGATAATGGCCTTCTGTTTACGCCTGCCAAAAGATGGTTCCTGGCCTCTCTTATTGCCTTATTTACACTATGGGGCGTGAAGAACAAACTGGTTAATAAAGAATTATTATTTAAGCTAACCTGGATTTCATTATCTGCTGCCTTTATCCTTTCCAGCGTCTATGGTATCTGGCAGCATATAAGTGGTGTTGACAGAATTGTTCTTGGTATAAACCGTGCCACGATGACCGCCTATGCTTATAGTGCGATGGCACTTGCTATGATGACGATGCTGAACCAGATAAAATCCTTACCCGTCAGGTTTTCGGCAATCATCTTAACCTGTCTGCTTTCCATCTACATTATACTTCTTACCGAAACGCGTTCGGCAATGCTTATCCATACGCTGCTTTCTATAGCGATTATGCTTAGCGCCTTATGGCGTGGAAAAGTGATTAAACCCTTGCCGCTGGTTGCCATCCTTTTAGCTTTTTTTGTTGTTGCTTTACTAAGCAAAAACATCATCTTATCTCGATTTGAAACGACGCAGCAGGAAATAAGCCTGTTCACAAAAGGCGACGACCATACCTCTTTAGGCTCACGTTTTTCACTCTGGCAATCAGGCATTGTCGCTATAAAGCAGCATCCCTTTGGCGAAACGCAAACCACCAGAAATACAATCCTGCGTAGCTGGCTTGGCGTTAATCATCCAAATTCATTCGCGCTTGAATATATTGATGTTCATTTACATAATGAATTTATACAGTACGCTTCTCTTTTTGGCGTGTTTGGCGTATTGATCCTTCTCTTCTTCTTTATAAAGTTAATTTTTGATAATGGTACAAAGGGTATTTTTGATAATCCCGTCTCCATTGTGGCATTATCTGCGCTACTCTATGGTATGACGGATGTCGTTTTGACCTCAATAGAATATATAGCGTTACTGAGCACGTTAATTTTACTGGCTAGCGTTAACAGTATTGAAAAAATCAGGGATTGATAACAGTGTCTAAGATAAATCGTTTTTATTTTTTTATAATCATTTCAATCCTTACATTTTGGGTTGCTTACGGGTTAACCAGCAGACACTTTCCGATTGAACCGGATGCCGCCAACAGTTCTCTGGTCTGGCGAGCCTTACTTGCTGAAGGTATATCCGTATTTAAAGACTGGGCACCCACGCCCGACAACTGGTATTTTACCGTTTACCCCATCAATTTTCTTTTCTTTTTATTAACGGGCGATGATGGCATTTTTCCACTAACGCTATCAACGTCGGTTTTTGTTGCGATGACGGCGATCGTTCTTGCAGCAATTTTATATTCCATTACCCGCACCTGGCATGCACTCCTGGCGATATTAGCTTTAGTATGCCTTCCCGCTTTTGTTTATACATTTGGTTTTGTTGCTCATCCCTTTTCACATTACTCTACAAACTTTTTTGGCGCAGTCTGTCTGGCTTTGAGCCTTTATAATCTCAAAAAGAACTCTGTTCCGCTGGCTGTTGCTTATAGTATTATTTCCCTACTGGTTGCCGTTTCCGATCCGTGGTTCTCAGCTACCTACTTTTTACCTTTGTTATTGGTGAATATTTATTTTTCATGGAAAAAAGTAATATCGGTGAAAACTACCGGCATCGTGTTTGTCGCGTTTATTTTGTCGATGACGCATGTCCTGCCAAGAATGCCTGGATTGCCCATTCAACGTTTTAAACTGGTTCCGGTTGATCAATGGCTTATCAATGTTCAATGGACGGTTCAGGTACTGGGAAAAAGCCTTAACTTGTTTTTTGTAGACAATTTTCTGGCCTGTACATCTTCACTGATTATCTGGACGATGATGGTGGTCTGGGCTTTATATAAATGTTTAAAGCATAATAATAAAACTGTTTTTATCGCGCTCTTCAGCTTTCTGACTATTGCTGCGATAATTTCATCTTTTATTATTAGTTATGATTTACCTTCTATAGTTAGCGCAAGGTTTTTTGTAAATGTTATTTGCTTTTCTGTTATTATATCAACATTATGTTATGCTTTAACTAAAAATCCATTTTACCTGTTTTTATTGTTTTTTTACGTGGCATCTTCATGTTATTCATATCATATTACCGATAAGCCTTTTCAAGATCAGAAGAAGCTGACTAATCAGCACATGTCTTTTTTAGAGAAAAACCATTTAAATTTTGGTTACGATGACTTCTGGCATCTTTCAAATAATGTTAACTGGCTATCTGGTGGAAGAATACATATTATGCCTGTACTTTTCAATGACGATCTTATCCTGGATGTTAAATCATCGCGTTCTCAAACCTTACGCTCCCGGCTATCAGAGAAATTTATAAAATCTGCTCCCAATCGTCAGTTTATAGCTATTCCCCTGACGTAAAAACCCACTTCCAACCCTGCAGAAAATAAGCAATCTAAAATTATTAAAAAACAATCTGGCAATCCAGATGAAGTATTAACATTTCAGGATATGATAATAATTATTTATTCCAAAAAAATTGAGCCGCAATAGATTTGTGAGTCAATCAGCAAAGTAAACACAATAAATAATTAAACGAAGTCGCTATTTGTGATAACATATAATGACATTAATTTATAAAAGGAAACTAAAGGGAAAAGCAATGGTAAAAACAACCGGTTATATGCTAGTTACCATATTTTCATGCGCATTTTTATATCTCCACGCAAAGGGTATTTCTTATTACTCAGATGACTTATGGTTTTTAAAAGAGTCTTACGATATAAATATAGTGGATTTTTTGATAAGCAGATATCAAGGCTGGTCTTCCCGTACCCCAATAGAACTTGCTTTAATAAGTATAATAAAACACAGATTCCTTTGGGAGTTGTGTAACGCCTTTTTTTTCGCAATAGCAGTCAGTGCTATTTCTTATATCATCTCTGAGAATAAAAAAGAACTTTTTCTGACTAGTATAATATTTTTGACATTAATAATATCATCTCTAAAAAAAGGTTTCTTTAAGGAAGGGATTTTATGGATAACTGGTTCATTGAATTATTTATGGCCATTCGCGCTTGCTGTTGCCGGATATGCTTTAATTAAAGGGTGTAAGGGGATTTATAACAAAAAGATGATATACTCACTCGTCTTTTTTTTATTTACCCTCTCTTCTTTCAATGAACAAATTGTCGTGACAAACATTATTTTACTGGTAGCCATAATAGTTTTATTTAAAAATGAAAGGCGTGGCGTTTCCATATGCGCATTGATCGCTACCACGCTGGTCTTTTTGTATATTATTTTTTGCCCGGGAAATGCTTCCAGGTTTCATCTGGAAATAGGTAGATGGAATCCAGATTTTGTTAATATGACGTTCTATGGAAAAATTGCATCTGGTTTAAATCTTTCTTTTGACCAGTTCTTTTCAATACAGCCGATTGCCATAGCTATCATTTACTGCTCACTCATAGTGCTTTCTCCTGACTCACGGGTGAAAATCACCTCATCCTTTCTGCTTTTACTGACTATATCTTTAATCTTATTTCAGCGACATATGTTTAATGAAATGAATTTCGATACAATATTTAAATTCAATTCGGATAGTATATCAAGCTTTTTTTCAATCGCCCGAATTATAACCGTGTTATTTTTTTCGGGTGCTACAATATTATTGTTTTGGTTCTTGCGGAGAAAGTTTAAGATAGCGCTAGTTATGATGGTAGTTTATGTATCCTCCTATGCAAGCACCGTAATGCTTGGATTATCGCCTACTCTATATTCATCAGGGCAAAGAATATTTTTTGTTTCCGCAATGATTATTTGTTCCTTAGCGACAGCCAGTATAATACATACAATAAGACATTACCGCTCAAAATAATTTACAGCGGATAAAAACTGAAGGTTTCATTATTTTATCAGGTAGAGTGGTGATGGCAATAAAAAAACTGCATCACCACCTTTATGAAAATGAGCAGAGCAATATTGACTTAGATATAAATAAGAACGCCTACTTTCCCCTCATCAGATAAAAATTACATCCTCTTGAATAAAGTGCTGTACTGTTCACCCTTATAAATAACATAATCAAACCTTGTGACTTGTAAGATAAAATCCTGGATTAAATTTTACTTAATATATTGACAAATGCATTTAATTTAAAATCAAAGCAAATTTCATCTCTACTATTATCTCATTATTTAAAATCATTGATGTTTATCCAAAATTAAGGTTGCCCCGGCCAAACAATTTCCTGCGGACTGCTGATATCAATACGGTTTAATGAAACTCGATACTTTTTCCAGGCTGTAAGCTTAATTTGTTCATCCTGAGTAGCCTCATCCAGATCAATAGCATCCTGAAGTGGCGCTATCTTTATCGCTGCTTCAGCTATTAACATATCACGTTTTTCTTCTGCGGCAGCGATAAGCTCTTCCTGAGTTGGCCCAGGTGGATCAATCAGAACCGGATAGCCTTTATCATCTGCAGTAATTTTTTTACCTTTAGCCTGCCCTGAATAAAGATTATTATAATCCTCTTCACTAACTTCAACCGCATCGCTGGGCCAGCCATCAGGTGACAATTCATATATTCCCTTCATAGAAGCCGGATAAAATCCATTACTTTTTTTACTATAAAAATAATTATTCATATTAGTATCCTAAAGCTATCCAGGAAAACCCAATTCCATTACTTGTGGTTTTGGAAGAAAATACAGTATTATTTGTGGCTTGCAAATAAACAACCCGTCCAGGATCCTGGTTTACACCAAGCGTACCAATAGTAACTAAAGCAGCATGTGGAAAAGCAATGTTGTAATTGTGATTTTCAATATTAGCTGACCCGTTCGAAGTCGTTCCCCACTGAATAATAAATCCTGTCGCAACATCCTTGAACCAGCCTCCCCCATTCAATTGTGAAGGCGGGTTATTAGGACTATAGGCGCGTTGTCCCATTTCAGTCAGGTAACGAGAGGTATTCAAGTCGCCGCTGCCATTGATTGTTATTCTGCCTGTTTCAACGGTATTGGTTGAGTTAACAGTACGAAGTACAAACCCGCCGTCGCCAGTACCTTTGTTACAAACTAATGCCCCTTCACCGCCGCCGTTGGTTTCGTTCCATAGCATATACATACCTTGACTGTTTCCAGGCATAGTATGGTTATTCACGAAAACGCCAGGTGATTTAATCCCCTGACTTCCCACGGATCCCCCCGCTGCAGGAAATGCCCCAACATCTGCTGCACTAAGGCTATTTTTTAAAGCCAGGCTGCCAAGGCCAAGATTGCCTCGTGCTTTTTCCGCACTGTTGAGATCCGCAAGATTCTTTTCGGTCTGCAAATAGTGGCTATCCAGCTGCGCTTTCGAATTACTCAATAGTGCCTTCAATAAAGTTGCCTGTAGGGTAGCAATGTCACCGTTATCGACGACATCACTTCCGGATTTGTCAGCCATAAAGCTTGCGACAACAGAGGCTATGGTCGAAGCCTGACGCCATACCTTATTTAACTGTTCGCTTCTTGCAATACCCGTCTGAAAACCATTTTCTACTGCATCCAGTGCTTCAAATTCTGCCTGCGACAGCACGTTGGCACCTTCACCCGTTGCAAAGGGCTTAAAATCATTTTTTGCCATATCTATTCTCCGTTAATTTTATAGTTTACCGCGACACCGGCAGGCTTGATGGCCAGATAACCTTGCTTAATAATCTCTGAGGTAATGGTAGAAATATTTTTTGCCGTAACATAAACCGTTACCGTCATATCCTGATTATCGGTAAAGGTTATTTTTATATCCTGCTGAGGATAGATACTTTGCAGTATGCCAGGCAGGCTATCCGCCGTTCCGTCCCATCGGTTTGCGCCGATTTTAGCGCGCAGCATGGTGCGATAATCCTCATCATCAACGTTAATAATGCCAGAATCGGGTTCGTACCTGTCTTTCCAGCTTCCCAGATTAAAACCCAGCGAAGCCTTATCGAAGGTGAAAAAATAGTCTTCGACAGGCGCATTAATACGCCTGTCCCGCCCTATCCATTCGCCTAAAATATCCAGCTGGTCGCCAGTCGCGCTGTCTATATCTAATGCCGTAACAATCTCATTGAAAACAGAAATAGTTTCTTGCTGAGACCTTGTTACAAGATCAATATGGTCAACGAATAATGGCTTCCCGCGATGATAGTTAGTAATAAGATCGGTATATTTACTCATGACGTCACCGTGATAGTAATATTATTTACCTCACAGCTGGCGTATTGGTTGTAGCCAATGGTGATATTAGCTGACGATAATGCCGATTCGCTGCTGCCCGCCTGCAGACCAAGAATGTCATAAAACTGGCTGTCCGTACTGTCGATGCCCGTGGTCAGGTTAGCCGGGGAATACAGTCGGCTAATTAACACGCTATTACCAATACCCAGGCTATTAATATAGGCGGCCAGCGTCTTTTTTATCTTCTCTGCGACAGGGCTGGTATAACCCGTCAGCACCTTCAGCTCCAGCGTCAGATAAATTGGCACCGCGACCGGGCGGGAAAAACTAATTGGCTGCGGTATACCATAGCTGTCGGAAATAGTGATGGTGGTATTACCGTAGGTACCAACGCCCAAAGATTTCTTTTTACGGACCACATCGGCGATTGCTGCCGCATCGCCACCTTTTACCACGGCCGAAATGGTATGCGCAGGCAGGCCGTTTGCGTCCGCGCTGTCGCTATCGTTCTGGTAGAGCTTGTGCTCCGTCACGCCAGCAATATTGGAAATCGCACCGTCCAGCGCATCTGAGGTCGTTAAGGCCGTCAGGGAGACGCTTTTCGCCTGCCTGGCTCGCAGTTCAGCATCCGTTTCGGCTGCGCTTCCCGTCGCGGCAGCGCCGGGGTTGGTGACCGCATTCCAGCCTCGGGTAGGCGTGTTAATTTGATTCACCGACCCTGCCCCCGCTGCTATTGCCCCACTGTCTGCACAGGTGGCGGTCACGGTTACCGAGCCTGTGGTCTCAATCGTCACGGTTGCTGGAAGATTCCAGATAACGTTGTTGCTGTCTCTGACCGAGCCATTAACGATGGTGGTGCCGGTTGTGCCGGTCAGCAACAGATCGACCGTCGAGTTGGTTGCCGGTTTGCGCATGATGCCGTTGATTTTTACATTACGCGTTAGCGCATCGCCCGTTGCCGTTGAAGGAGAAAACGAGTTGTAGCAGGCAATCGCCATGTTGTTAGCGTCGTGAATGGCCAGCGCTACAATCGCTACCATCTGACCGTCTTTGCTGTCCGGCTCCAGATACGCATCCGTACCATAAATTTGCCGAAAATAGCCGGTCAGCGTGCTGAGTATTGTCTGGTAATCGGGCGCGCCGATCCCCTGGGCCGTTATCGTTGCCGATAACCCCAGCCTGTCTGCATTGAGAGCCATTATGCCTCGCTTGTAATTGTCGCCGTACCGTAAAGCGTTTCCACCGTCACGGTGAAAACAGCCTGGCGGGATGATGAAATAAAAGTAGAGCTAAAGGCGAGAATTGACTTAACGCCTTCGGTTGCCAGAATGCGCTGGCGCAGCACCAGTTCCATCGCGGCACTGTTTTGCTTACCAGTTAGCGATTGCAGCCAGGGCGTACCTTCGGTGGTATCCAGAAACCACTGTCCGTACCAAAGCTGTAAACGGGTTTTAATCGCCTGCGCCACGCATTCCGGTGAATTGATCAGAAAAGTATTGTCCCCTTTGCCAAACGCGTAATCGCCGTTTTGGTCTTCTCGTCGGTATCTCATTGTGGCCCCTTTGTATAGCTGCTTCCGCTCTGGATGCCGCCGTGGACGTGACCAAGCTGGCTAACGCCTTTTGCGACCTGATCGCCGGTTGAAGCGATCTCCCCGTTGACCTGAAGGTTGCCGTTCACCGTTAACAACGTGCTGGTGATGTTGACCTCGCCGCTTTGCCTTAGCTCGATAAAGGCCTGGCCCTCGTCCGTGCGGATTTGTAAAGCTTCCGTACTGATGTTGCTGATTTTTTCTTTCTGTGACTGCGGCCCGACCAGCGCAAACGCGTCGGAAAGGTCGTGCTGGCGCGGATCGACCGGTTCCTGCACGCCACCGTTTTGCCACCAGAAATCGATACAGCGATCGCTGAATATCACCAGGCACTCATCGCCTTTTTGCACAGGAAAAGTGATAGTGCAGCCGCCGCCGCGTGGGAAAACCACGGGAACGTCAACCAGCAGCGGTAAGCTGAGTGAAACCGGCTGGTCGCTGGCGTCGCGCCTGCTGCCCTTAATGGCTGGTTGCACAACGCAGGTGACGGTGTCGGGATCGAAAGACTGAATAATGCCGGGTAAAGCGACGCGTAGCGTTGAGGACACAGAGTCCGCTAAAGCCCGATACGCCTGCGCTTCCCCGCCGATAACT
Source organism: Erwinia phyllosphaerae (assembly GCF_019132875.1). Taxonomy (GTDB): domain Bacteria; phylum Pseudomonadota; class Gammaproteobacteria; order Enterobacterales; family Enterobacteriaceae; genus Erwinia; species Erwinia phyllosphaerae. The sequence continues at coordinate 91,381 of NZ_JAHSPF010000008.1, read as the reverse complement.
GACTGGATAGAAACTGGCATAAAAACTCCAGAGCCCGCTGGGGCAGAATGTTACGAATGCGTGGTGCTTTCCAGCGGCGTCTGCTTATCGCGCACCACGCAGGTTAAGGTCATATACCAGTTTGTCCCTCTGGTATCGCCCAGATAGCTGATGCCTTTGACGATATAGACGCCGTCCGCAGAAATATCCGCAGGCAACTTGCCTTGCTCATCCCCGGCTTTATTAGCCTGATGCTGTTTCTCGTCTCCCTTTGCGGCCGCTTTATTTACCGCCTCCATCGAATAATACGTCTGGCTAAGCATGGCCTGATTAACCTGCACCAGGCTATGCAGGCTGATAGTGGGATTAATCAGGCATTTAAGCGTGATGCCTTCCGCAGTTAACGTGGGTGAGGCCACCATCCCGGTCTGGCTGTTGAGCACGGTAATGCGGTTAACGTAATTCTCTTCCGGCACCATTTGCAGCTTGCCGTCAACAAACTGCCAGCTTGCCCGACACTGAGCGGCAACGTTATCCATCGCCTGAGCGGTGGTTTGATAAAACACCCGACCACGCGGAAAGCGGGTTGTCGGCATTTTTCCCGTCGCGCCAGCGGTCACGCCATAAGGGTTAAAACTACGCATCATTAACGTATGCAGCGTGGCGGGCTCGTAGCCAGCGGCTACGGTAGTGTTTAGCGAGGCCTCCATCACCGCTTTGTGGCCGTCAATGGCCTGAATTTTTAATACGCGATCGACGCCGTTAGCGGTGCCCGTTCCGCTTTTATCGAGCCAGGCATAGCGAATTTCGCCGCTAAAAACCTCGCCGTAGTGTTGTTCTTCGGCCTGAACGGGCGGATTCTCCTGCACTTTACCCACCATCCAGGCAGGCACCACCGGGATGGTTTCCTGGTCACTGCTGTTGGCTTCGGGCGTCACCCCGCTGTAGCCAGCGCTCACGCGCAGCTTTTTATATTCCCCACGCATGATGGCGTTACTGGTTGCCTGGCTCAGGTTATAAACGGTAATTAACGCGCTGCTGCCGCTGCTTGCCACATCCGTGTCAATTTTAAACTCAACTTTTAAATCGCTAAGCCTGACGGACTCTTTGTTATCTTCCAGCAGGATTTCAAAATAGCGCATCCAGTTAATGCTCATAGTGCCTCCGTAACGAGGCAAAGATGGGCGGAATAACCGAGATCGTACTCGCCTGGCGCGTCATTTAACGTGGTGTCGGATAATACCCACAGGCCGAAACCCAGCTGCAAATAGGCATATTGCGCTAATAAATCTGCACCCGTGATTAAGGGGATGCCGGTAATGATGGCCGCTCCGTTGCCGTCATTGAGATCGAGAAACCAGCTATTTTCCCGCCAGAGGATCCGCATCTGATAGTTGATGTTATTAATCGAGATATCAAACTGTTGATTATCGGGCGTCAGGGGTATTTCAGTAATTTTCATTAGCTGCCCCCTCTTATCAGCGAAACGTTCGTCGGACCTGGCTTAGTCACTTTCTTGCCGTTATGTTGCACGGCAGACGTCGCTGCGCCCTGGGTCATATTTTCTTTTTCTGCACTGTCCGTTGTGCGGGTTTTGGTTATTAAAACTTCGGTTAACACCAGCGAAGCAAAAAGCACATTTTCACTTTTTGTATCCGTGGTGACGGTTAGCTGGTTAATTAACATGTTGTTATATAATCGCTTACCCGTTACCACGCTCAACGGCTGCCTGTTGCTTTGTAGATCCCGCAATTTTTGATAGCTTTCCGCCGGGCTTAAATAAGCCTGAAGGCCAAAAGCGGTGGTATCCATAAAATCGACCAGTGAACCGCCGCCGGAAAAGCCAACCTCCATAATTAACGTCGCCGGCTCCATACAGGCGTGATCGGTAATATTCGCGCCGGACTCCACCGGATGCGAGGTCAGGGTCAGTTTATCCGTGTGGGTTTCTTTGATGACCACATCAGGAATAAGCAGGCCGATCTTGCGTTTTTTCTGCATAAAAAGCGTGGGGGAAAAGTCCATCATACGGGCACCCTTCTTAATTTCTGTACCAGAAGCGAATTAACGTCGAACTGACCGTCAGCCACTTTTCTGGCCGCCAGGTGCGGGTCACTAACGCCCTGCACATAGATATTGGTTTCCTGCTGCACGCCCACAGAATTATCCGTCGTTGCTGACCCTGTTTCATTTTGCCAGGGCGCCCGACCGGTTCTGCCTGACGGCATCATGCCCATCATATTGTCGAGGGTGGAAAGGCCCATAACGTTGTTCAGAATGCGAACGTGCTGCTCGCTCAGTGGATTTGCCGCTGCCTGTGAGATCGTAAAAGGATGTGACGCGTTGAGCATGTCCTGAGTATCTTTGTCCGATATAATCCGCAGTTTGCGGAGCAGGCTCCAGACGGGACTGTTCGCCACTTTATTCGCGATATCCGTAAAAAAGCCGTTAAAATATTCCTTAACCCGATCTACCGCGCCGGTCATGGCCGGTGACCAGTTTCCGGACATAAAAGCGGCCAGCGTTTGCAGACCGCTTTTCCAGTCAAGCGTGCCGTCCTTCAGCTTAGTGAACTTATCCAGCAGCCAGCTCAGCGCATCTTTGGCCGCATTAATGCCCGGTGCCCAGGCACCCCAATCGATAAATGTCTTTCCGCCCTCCTGCCAGGTTTTGTAGCTGTCATAGAGGGCAAACAGCCCGGCGGCCAGCGCTATCACAATGCCAATCGGCGACATTAAAAAAGCGCTGTTCAGTACCAGCCATGCGGCGGCTACTGCGCCCAGCGCCCCAATCAGCCCCTGCGTGGTGTCATCCAGAGAGCCCCACCAGCTGCTTAGTTCGGCTACGGCCTGAATAAGGCGAATGGCTACATGCTCGCCTGTTTCGGCCAGCCACAGCAGTAAGGTGACCGCGCCATCCAGCACGCGCTGTACGTCCGGAGCATTATCCAGCAGCTGTTTGCTCAGGTTATCGAAAATATCGCCCAGCCCATTCGTCAGCCGCCCGCTGCTTTTGGTTTGCAGCAGCTCCACCACCTCGTCAAATTTACGCTGAGCCGTCATAAAATGGTCGGAACCGGAAACGGCAGTCGCCATGTTGACGCCGACGGAAGCGGAAAGCTGGTTATAGTCGCCGATAAACTTCCCAAGCCCGTTTTGCATGGCAACCAGCACATCGGGTGCCAGTCCCAGCTGCTTAGCCGTTTCCAGTGCCTGAGACTGCGGCAGTGCGCCAAGCGTGTTGCTGGCGTCACTGAAAATCTCGCTGCTCGCTTTCAGCTGCCCACTGGCGTCGCGCGTGTTTACGCCTAATTTATTCAGGCGCGCCTCCGCGCCTGGCGTGGTCAGCATCGCTGAGGCTTTAGCGATAGCCTCATTACTTAAGCCGGTTTGTCCGGCACCATACTCAAGCGCTTTCAAATCACCGGCATCCATTCCGGCATTTTTCGCCCTGGTGCCGAGCTGCTCCAGGCGACTGGCAAACCGGTTGATGTATTCCACCAGCGCTTTGCCTGCCTGTTCGACCGTCTGTTTGATTTTCTGCAAATCGAGCGCTTTTGCCGTCTGGTCGTTGCTTTGAAAGTCAGGCTGCTGGATCAGCTGCCTGACTTTCTGCCAGCCGGTGGCCTCCGCCGCCAGCTGATTTTCCAGCACCATCAGAAAATTTTTTGTATTTTCAGCGTTCATTGGCCTGTTTCCATTGCTCAATGCGGTGTTGATTATCCGCTTTCAGATCCAGCCAGTCGTTCAGGCGGCCAATATCCGCCAGATCCACTGAGCCATCCTTGAGCGCGGTGTAGCTGATAAGCCCGGCCTCTACCGGGCGCATCAGAAAATCTTCCCCGTCAGGAAGCGTTTCCAGCATCAGGCCGCTGTCGGGTCGGCAGTCTTGTTGACGGGGAGTTCGGGCAAAAAATCACCCAGCGAATCCTCCACTACCCGCAATACCAGCCTGAGCATGGTGGGCAAATCCAGATCGTCGAACATCAACACGCCCTGAGAGAAGATCGGCACCCAGCCTTTTCCCTGCTGCCGGGAGACCACGGCAAGGCAAGGATGCAGAATCGCATTGGTATCTTCCTCGCTCATATTCGCCAGCGACTGGGCAATGGCCGGCAGGGCTTTTTCCAGCACCTGGAAATAGTCGCCCGCTGCCGCCGCAGATTTCACCGTATTGATGTCCGCCAGCAGGCCAGCCAGCAGCGGCAGAAGTTTTCGTGAAACCTTGAGCTGCTGAAACACGTCCAGTTTTGCAATGCGGAAAGGGATTTCGTTAAGCGTAAATTCCATCGATTAATACTCCCCGATAACCATATCGACTTTGATGCAGTCGAAAACCCAGGCGGTGGTGCCGCCCTCTTTGGCAAATTTACGATCGGGCAGCTTCTGAAAGGCGACGCCGCGCGCGGTAATAATTTCGCCGGAAGAACTATTGCGAATAACGATAATATTTTTCCCCCAGGTTGAAGAAAGCTGGCTCTGCGCGTTATAGACCAGGGAGAGCTTTTTGTTTACCGGGGAAGTTTGCAGTAAATTAATGGTGATTTGACCGGACTTGCCCGGCAGTAAAGAGTTCATCCCTTCGCCATCAATACCCAGCGTCATGCTGTTCTTACTTTCCTTCATGGTCACGACGATACCTTCCTCTGAGGTTCCAGAGCCGCTGCCCAGATCGAACGCTACGCCAGGGCCGGTAAAAGATGCGGTAACATCCATAAATGAGTATGCAGACATAATTATTTTTCCTTATCGAACAACATTGATTTGAACATCGGCGTAGTGCACGGCACCGGCCAGTTTGCAGGCAACCTGAATCAGCGGCGCTTTACGCGCTTCGCGATCGGCCTGCGCCTGTAGCGCCAGCGGCTGCGCATACGCGTAATAACCTTTAGTCAGCGTGTCGCCAGCGGCCAGTTGCCCAATCGCGCCGCCGTTCCAGACGCCTGGCGCAATCAACCCGTTAGTCACGGCCTGGTCCATAGAGGCTTCCACGTTGCTTAACAGCCTGGTGATGCCCGCTTCGGTCTGCGGGATCTTGCTGGTTGAGGTATAAAGCAGGTTGTAGAGATTGGTCTGCACGTAGTTTTGCAGCCAGTCCAGCCCGTGGCGCTCATCGAAGAAGTCGCCGTTAGCCATCACGCCCTGTTGCAAAATGGCGCTGTCATTGGCAAACAGCACATAGGCATTGGCCCGTTTGCTTTCAAGCACGGCGGCCTGGCTGGCGCTTAGCGTTTCGTAAGTGACGCCCGGCTCCGTTTTGAATTTCAGCGTCAGCGTGGTGTTGCTGCCGCTAAAGTTGACGGTAAAGGCGCGCGCAAATGCCGAAACGGCGGCAAAGCGACTGTGGGTGGAATACTGCACGAAAGTGCGCGCATAGCCCGCTGCCTTAAGCCGTGCCGCCAGATCGGTGGTTGAGGTGGCGCTGAGCGTGGCTTCGCTGGCGGTAGTGACGGCGAAAACGCGGCTCTGGCCAGCGGCTTCAATAGCCGCTGCAACGGCCAGGATATCCTCATCGCTGACCACATCATCTGCTGCGGTTGCTACGGCAAGCCCGTACCAGCTGGCGTATTCAAGCGCGGCGTTCACGGCCTCGGCCAGCGTTTCCGTTTTGCCTTCTTCGCCAGAAGCCAGCGTTTTCGCCCAGCGGCCAATGTAGAGCTGCTGCGGCTGCGGCGACTGGGAAAAATAGAGGGAAGCGGCCTGATATTCAGCGGAATCCAGGCCAAAATCCGTGCCGATATCGGCGGCGCTGGTATACAGGCGCAGGCGTTCAGTCAGCGGAATAACGGTCGACGTTCCCATAATCAACATGGCGCCAAAATTACGGCCTGCTGTCGCAGCGGGTGACATAATAATGTCGACGTTGACGATTCCGGATAAAGGGAGTCCTTGAGGCATGTTTTATTCTCCAAAAATAGTGACCGGCGTTGCCACCAGCGAATGAATTCCGTATTCACGGACAATTTTGCGAACCAGAGTGACGGTCATTTCGTAACGCCGTTTCCGGGTGTCATTAATAAGCTCGGATGCGGTCGTCAATGGGCTGCACTCCCTGATACCGAGCGATAACTGCTGTAATTGCGCATGATTTTGCGACAGCTGGCTGCCGTCCCGAAAACGGGCGGCGTAGCCTTGTGCGGCAGAACCATAAAAATGCAGCAGGCATTCAATAATTTCGTTTTGATAAAGCTCTGCCTTTTCCTCCTGTTGATTAACCAGCGCAGCATCGCCTTCGGTGGAAATTTTATTAAGCGTAAAAGCGCAGCTGTTTTCGCTTGCTGTAATAACAGAAGAGAAATTCGCACTATCTACGGAAATAATATAATTCTCATCAAGACCGCAAATGCCCTGAACCAGTCCTTTAATATATTCTTCCAGAGCATTGTCATAAGCGGGATCGTCGCTGACGGGCGTCAGCCATCCCGCAGTTTCACTGCTGTTATTATTCAAACCACCTCCTGTTTATTTCAGGCACTGCTGACGGATATATTCCTGCAGGCCCGCAATCTGTATTCGCGCGGTATTTATTCTTTCCCTGAGAGTGAAATAATGCCGTTTAACGGCGTCATCAGGTCCGGGGCTGGCTGCATCAGCCATGCCGGTGGTGCCGGGCGCGGCGCTGCTGTGACAACCGGCGGCGAACTGCAGCCTGCGCTGGCCAGAAGCCACATCGCGCTCAAGCTGGCGGATATTTTCTTTAGCCTGCTGCGTTTGCAAAACATATTTTTTATCCAGGGCGGCGTTTTCATTAACCCGCTGCCGTAAGTTCTCGAGCTGCTGCTGCTGTTGGCCGAGTTGATTACGCGTCTCTTTATAATGAACGTAGTAATAATGCGCCGTTTGCGCAGCGGCCATCGCAGCAACAAAAAGAACGACAAGAGCTATTGTTTTAGCGTTCATTTATTTCATTACTGAACTTATTCGCTTATCAGAAATAAGCAAGCTTCCTGTTAACGCCGTTAATTTTAACCGTGATATAGCCTGCTGGCGTCGCGGTCGAGGCTGGCGCATCGGCAACCGCCGTTGCCAGCGTGACGACGCTGCTGTCAAAACCATAACCGGCTGAGCCGTTGTGAAAGTTCATTACCGTGGACAGCTTGACGCGGTTATCGGTGTCCAGATCGGTGACTTCTGAGAAGTCAGCGCTGAACAGCGAGCATTCCCCGGCTTCGAACCGCGATGGCCCGGTCGTTTTCAGATTGACGACTACGTCTCCACACTGCGCTTTGAGCTTAATCCAGACTTCACCATACAGGCCTTTACTGTCACTGGTGCGCACAATGCAGTCCGTCACGCCCGCATCGCCTTCATAATGCAGGTTGCCGCCAACCGAGCTGGCGCCGCGATAAAGATTTAAATAAGCCTTACCGCAAACGTTGGTCAATAAAGGCGCGTCCGTAGGCAAGGTAACGGTATCCCGCAGCGTTTTACCGTGCATTTCCAGATGCCAGTGCTGGTTGGCGTGTGGGAAGAAGAATTTGCCGACGCGGAACCATTTATCAGCATCGGTGCTGTTGCTGACCCGATAGCCGGAATACCATCCCGCCTTCAGCGAGCCGGTCATTTCCGTGCCGAAGTTTTCATCACGACGCCAGCCATATTCATAGCCGGAGAGCCAGGAAGTACCTGCCTTAGTTAAATCCACTTTCCCGCCCGACTGTAGACTCAACCCGCGGATCGTCGCTCTGGTGTAGTTGAGCTTCAGGGGATTATCTGAAGATTCAATGCTTAGCGCGTCAATAATCCACTGGCCGTTGCTCAGATCGCCCGGATAGCGGGTATGCTCAATCCAGACGTTGTGGATCAGGCCCTGGGTAACGCGCGGCATATAGAGCGTGGCGTCGGCATAGCCTTTCTGGAAATTACAGTTTGATAGCTCTACCGCCGTAGAGTGATCCCATTTGCCCACCAGGGAGTCAGACCACTGAATGTCAAAGACGCGGGCATAGGTAGTACTGCTGTAAATCTGATCCAGGCGCGTATCCAGCGTGTCCAGAAGCTTGAACGCGGAGCCGCCAATCTTTTCGATACGGCAGCAGGTAATATTGACGTATTCCCCTTCGATAACGGTATTTTCAAAAAACGGCTGGGTGTTGCTGACCATAGCCGCAGTGATAACGTCCGTATTGGTGGTGGTGTCCGCCTCGGCCTGGCCATCCCAGAAGATCCCGCGAATGGCCGTACGGCGTGCCGCAACCTTGAATACCGTCGCGGCCGATTTATCAGAGATAATAATCGTGCGTGGCGAAATGCCGTATTCGCCGTCGTCGCCGTACAGGCTGAAATAGTTGATTTCACCTTCGCCGGTAAGATCGACCGGGTTAACCAGGAACTTGCCGGCAGGAAAACGAATGCCTACGCCATGCACGGGATTTTTTGTGGTATCGCTTACCGGCGAGGAGAAAGCCTGGCCCCACTTATACATATTTACGCAGGCGTCGTGGTTAACCGTACCGTTATCCGCATCAAAGCTGCTGTCTCCACGCAGCCGCTTGCCGCCGAAATGATAGATATTAATATCCTCGACGTTATCGATAATACGCTTCCAGTAATAACCGCCGCCGGTTGCCACCGCCATAGAGCCGCCGTCATCTGCCGATGCCGCTACTTTATTATCAAGAAAGCCAACAAAGCGACCGCCGCCCTGAAAAGTGGAGTCCTTATCGTAATAACGTTTCAGCATGGCAATTTCACCAGAAGCGGAAGGCTGCGTGGTACGGAGTTCTGCAAATGAATTAACTTCAATCATCTTGATTTCCTTTATTAAATAAATTATAGAAAATAGTTGTCATAGCGAGCTGTAAACTACAGTCCGCCGTTAGTTAGCGCGATGGTTATGATAAAAAAAGCCTGGCTTCGCGCTGCCTGCGCGCGAGAAGAAGATCTGAATGATTACCCGCTCTTTTCCACAGCAGCATTGCTGCGGCACCTGCCTGATAGTCTCCTTCGTTTATTTTTTTCAGCACGGTTGATTGAGAAAAAGCACGAGTACCGATATTAAAAACCAGGCTACATAAAGCGTCATACTGATTCTGCGTCAGGCTGAGCTTTACCTGTTCGTTTATGACTTTTTCAGTTTGCGCAATATCAGCCAGCAGTAATTCGAGCGATTTCTCAACGGTAATACTCATTCCATCGATAATGGGCTGGTTATTAATCAGTCCCGTATGGCCTACACCGATAGTTAATATGCCGCGGCTGTCACGGTAGGCGATAAGCCGCTCCCCCTCTTCCTGTTTAATAAACCGGATGCCGTTACGGCTGATTTTCATTTAGTCCTCCCGTTTTGCGATTTATCCACCCCTTTATTTTATCGCTGATATAATCATTGCCGACATAGCCAATATAAACAGCAAAAACCTGTGCGGCGGCATCAGGCAGCGTCCAGTTAAGCAGTGCGCCAACAACCTGAAGCGTTGGCGCGGCGAAAAAAGCCAGCGCGCTACATGACACCGCGTCAAGTACACGCTTGCTCCAGGATGCTCTGGCATAAGCGCTGCGTAAAAGTGAAAACATTGCGGCAATACCGGCATATCCCCACTCCGTTTTATGGCTGTAAAGCCAAAGGCACAAAGTAGCCCAAAAGCCTGGCTCCTGTGGAAACATGCTTTAAATATGGTCTCCTGTTTAGTCAGAGCGACGAAGAATATATTTGATGACTTTTATTATGGTTTTTTATTAATCCATTTATTACGGCGAGATGGAACAGCAGCTCTTTTCGTATTTCCATGCTGCTACACTACGGCACAGAATTCGTTACGAAAACCTTTATTTAAAATTTTCACGAAAAAAATAACTTCATCAAATAACACTAATCGTCATATCTGACAGCTTGCCTTCGTCAGTAAGCAAAAGTTCATGCTATTACTTTACGGCATGAATTTCGTTACGAAAACCCCATTTAAAAAATAATCGTAATCTCCAGACATAAAAAATGCGCTCCCCTTTACCAGAACGGTATCGGCCTGAGCGCATTGTTATAAAATAGCAGGTCTGACGAAATCTAAAAATCCATGTTGCTAATTTACCTGCGATAATTCGTTACGAAAAGCGTTATTGAAATTTTTTTGCTGTTTATTAAATCCGGTTTTAAAAGCGAAAGGGAACCGGGCCGATTTTACTCAGCTATTATAATAGGTATGCTTTATTACCGTTTTGTAAATAACGGAATTTTACCAGGCGTCCATTTCCAGCTCCGCCTCACTCATAATGATACAGGCATCGATAAAGGTTTCCGCAATCATAAGCTGATTCCTTATTTTCCCTTCCGAGCATTTCTTCTGCCGGGCAATCGCCGATTTTGAAATATTATAGATATAGTGCAACTGCAGCAGTTCGACTTCTTCCTGCCGTCCTACCTTATGCAGTTTGGCTATTGCTGCATCAACGATTAACCCATCGCTGTCGCTGCACGAAGGCCGCGATCTTTTGTCGTCCGGCAACAAAGCCTTAAAACCCGCCGCAATTCGCGACCAGTCCAGCTGGCTTCCTTCTGCCGCCGCCCAACCCCCCCAACGCTCCAGTACTTTTTGAATATCACGCATTAACCGACCTCCTTTTCTTCTCTCATTTTCGGAACCTGCCCGTACAGCAGGATGACTTCAGCAGCGGGCTATACTAAAATGCATAGCATCAAACCAAATCCGCTTTGATACAGCTTATTTTAATGCAAAAACGCATAAATGCAATGCCATTGCTAAACAAAAAGGAAGAAGAGATGGTTTTCGACATCGAGGTATTCAATAACAACATCAAGTATTTAATGGAAAAAGAGGGGATCGGCAGCGTCACTGAACTCTCCAAGAAGGTTAATCTACAGCAGTCGACGCTACATCGGTTGCTGACGGGAGAAGTTAAAGATCCTAAGTACACCACGCTTAAGCATCTTGCAGATTACTTTCAGGTTTCGCCTACGGATCTGATCGAGCAGGATCTCCAGTTGGCCAAACACAGCAACATAGCAGAAGTAGCCGGGAACCTGCACTCGCTGGTGCTGCATAAGGTGCCCGTTTTAGGTAATACCCAACTTGGCCACGGCGGCTACTGGAGCGATATGCAATATCCTGTCGGCAACGGTGATGGTTTTTTGCGCTGGCCATCCTGCGATCGCGATGTTTATGCGCTAAAGTGCGTCGGTGATTCGATGATGCCAAGGATTAAGGAAGGCGAGTTTGTGATTGTCGAACCCAATCAGAACTTCCATCCGGGTGATGAGGTACTGGTGGTGACCAGCAATGGTGAAGTGATGGTAAAAACCTTTCTGTTTAAGCGGGACGGCTACTATCACCTGCTACCGGTTAATGAGGATCATGCGCCAATTCGGCTGCCGGTGGAGGAAGTCACGCAGATGCAGTATGTCGCGGGTATTGCCAAATCTTCGCTCTGGCATCCCTGAAGACGTTTAAACAGTTTTAACCTGCGGATGAACGGGCGTGGGAAACCGCGGCCCGGTGTGTTAAATTACGCCCCTTCTCCGACTATGGGTATTAGCGTCATGGCTTTATTAATCACCAAGCGCTGTATCAATTGCGATATGTGCGAACCCGAGTGCCCAAACCAGGCGATCTCAATGGGCGAGGCTATTTATCAGATTGATGTCAATCGCTGTACCGAATGCGTCGGCCATTATGATACGCCAACCTGCCAGCAGGTTTGCCCGATTGATAACACGATTATTACCGATCCGGACTGCGTGGAAAGCAGCGACAGCCTGTGGGATAAGTTTGTGTTGCTGCATCACGCCGCGTCCTGAAGGAAATACGTAGGCCGCACCATGAATGGCGCGGCCCGAATGCCTGACGACAATGCTTTTGCAACCGCTATCGACGCTTGCCGGTTAGCAGAGCAAGACGTTTTTAGCTTTCAATAATCACGGTGGCGCAGGCGTAGTGGCGTTCGTCCGCCAGCGTAACGTGAACGTGTGCCACGCCCAGCTTTTTTGCCACCTCGTCCGCCTGCTGAAAAAAGCGCAGCCCCGGCTTGCCCAGCTCGTCGTTATAAACTTCAAACTGATTAAAGGCCAGGCCACCGCGGATCCCGGTACCAAAGGCTTTTGCGGCAGCTTCCTTCACGGCAAAACGCTTGGCGAGAAAACGTACCGGCTGCTGATGCGCCTGATACTGCCGCCACTCGTTTTCACTCAGCACGCGCTTTGCCAGCCTGTCGCCCGAACGGGAGATGACGCCCTCAATGCGGTCGATTTCGACAATATCCGTGCCAAGCCCGAGAATAGCCATTAGCGACGCGCTTCCCGCATCAGGGTTTTCATCTCGCTGACCGCATCGGCCAGACCGCTCATGACGGCTCTTCCGATAATCGCGTGGCCAATGTTTAGCTCATGCATCTGCGGCAGCGCGGCGATGGGCTGCACGTTGTGATAAGTCAGACCGTGACCGGCATTGACCTTCAGGCCTTTATCAGCCGCATAGGCTGCCGCATCTTTGATACGACGGAATTCTGCATCACGCACGGCGCCTTCTGCCGCTTCGGCATAGGCACCGGTGTGAATTTCGATGTAAGGCGCGCCGGAAGCCATTGCGGCATCAATCTGCTGATGATCGGGATCGATAAAAAGCGAAACCTGAATGTGGGCTTCCTGCAGGCGTGCAACGGCAAGCGTGATTTTTTCCAGCTGACCAACCACGTCCAGGCCGCCCTCCGTGGTGACTTCTTCACGTTTTTCCGGTACCAGACAGCAAAAATGCGGCTTAATCTCGCAGGCGATATCGACCATTTCGTCGGTGACGGCCATTTCAAGATTCATGCGGGTTTGAATAGTCTGACGCAGGATTTTAACGTCGCGGTCGGTAATATGGCGGCGATCTTCGCGCAGATGGACGGTGATGCCGTCGGCACCAGCCTGTTCGGCAACAAATGCCGCCTGAACCGGATCGGGATAGTTGGTGCCGCGAGCGTTACGCACGGTGGCAACATGATCGATATTGACGCCTAACAGGAGTTCAGCCATAACAAACCTCGAAATGATGTACGATTTCTACAGTGTACATCGTTCGCGCCGTCTTTCGGTACAGCCAGGCGACGTTACTGCGGCGCGTCCGCGCGTTTTTTCGGCACAAACTGACGAAAAAGCTCCTGACTCTTCAGCGGCTTGCCGCCCAGATAGGGTTTGAGCGCCATCCGCGTGAAGCGCTTGGCCGCCCTGAGCGCATCCATATCCGGGAAGCTACGTTCCGCCAGCGCTCGCAGCTCTCGTCCGGTAAAGCTTTTATGGCCTTTTACCAGGCTGGCGATGAAGCCCTTCTCTTCACGATAGATGTAGGTCATTTCATCCGTCACCTCTTCTCCGCTTCCCGCGCAGTGCAGAAAATCTACGCCGTAGCCAAGATGGCCTAACATGGCCAGCTCAAAGCGGCGCAGCGCCGGTTCCGGCGATCCTGTGCCCGCGGCCAGCTCCTGAATACAGTGCAGATAATCGAAAAAAAGCTCGGTAAAAGCGGTCTCCTGCTCCAGCACGCGCGAAACCAGTTCGTTAACGTACAGGCCACAGTAGAGAGAGATGCCGGAAAGAGGAAGAGCCAGCGAGATAGGTTCTGCGCCGCGCAGCGTTTTGACTTCGCCGCGACCGCCCCAGCGAACCAGCAGCGGCGTAAAGGGCTGCAAAGCGCCCTTCAGGCTGGAACGTTTACCGCGTGCGCCTTTGGCAAGCACGCGAATACGGCCATAGTTTTCTGAAAAGAGGTCGAGCAGAAGGCTGGTTTCGCTATAGGGGCGTCCATGCAGAACAAATGCGCGCTGCCAGCCTTCCATTTATTTCAGATCGTCTACGTAACCCAGGCTGCGCAGCGCACGCTCGTCGTCTGCCCAACCGGACTTGACCTTCACCCACAGCTCAAGGTGCACTTTCGCTTCGAACATCTCTTCCATGTCCTTGCGTGCCTCAATACCGATGGTTTTGATCTTCGCGCCCTTGTTACCGATAACCATTTTTTTCTGGCCTTCGCGCTCAACCAGGATCAGGCCGTGAATGTCATAGCCGCCGCGTTCGTTAGTGACAAACTGCTCAATTTCCACGGTTACGGAGTAAGGCAGCTCGGCACCCAGGAAACGCATCAGCTTCTCGCGGATCATTTCTGACGCCATAAAACGCTGCGAACGGTCGGTGATGTACTCTTCCGGGAAGTGGTGCTCCGCTTCCGGCAGACGCTTACGCACGATGCTGGCGATGGTGTCGACGTTTTTGCCCGTTTCCGCAGAGATCGGCACGATATCCATAAAGTTCATCTGCTGACCAAGGAACTGCATATGCGGCAGCAGGATAGTTTTATCGGTGACGTTATCAACTTTATTGATTGCCAGCAGTACGGGTACTTTGCCGTCTTTCAGCTTGTTCAGCACCATTTCGTCGTCATCGGTCCATTTGGTGCCTTCGACAACAAAAATAACCAGCTCAACGTCGCCGATTGAGCTGCTGGCCGCGCGGTTCATCAGGCGGTTGATGGCGCGCTTTTCTTCCATATGCAGGCCCGGCGTATCCACGTAGATGGCCTGATAGCCATCTTCAGTATGAATACCGGTAATGCGGTGACGCGTAGTTTGCGGCTTACGCGAGGTGATAGAAATCTTCTGCCCCAGTAACTGGTTCAGCAGCGTCGATTTTCCGACGTTCGGGCGGCCTACGATAGCAATAAAGCCGCAATGGGTGGTTTGTTCGCTCATTCAAGTCCCAGCTTAATCAGCGCCTGTTCGGCCGCTGCCTGCTCAGCTTTGCGACGACTGGAGCCGGTTCCCACAACCGGATCCGTCATGCCGCTCACCTGGCAGTGGATAGTAAATTCCTGGTCATGCGCTTCGCCACGCACCTGCACCACCAGATAGGAGGGCAGCGGCAGATGGCGACCCTGCAGATACTCCTGCAGACGCGTTTTTGGATCTTTTTGTTTGTCGCCCGGGCTAATCTGATCGAGGCGGCTGGCGTACCAGTTCAGGATCAGCTGTTCTACCGTCTGGATATCGCTGTCCAGGAAAACGCCGCCGATCAGCGCTTCTACGGTATCGGCCAGAATCGACTCGCGGCGATAGCCGCCGCTTTTCAGTTCGCCTGGTCCCAGGCGCAGGCATTCACCCAGATCGAATTCACGGGCCATCTCCGCCAGCGTGTTGCCGCGCACCAGCGTGGCGCGCATACGGCTCATATCACCTTCATCCACGCGGGGAAAACGGTGGTAAAGCGCGTTAGCTATGACGTAGCTGAGAATAGAATCGCCCAGGAATTCCAGTCTTTCATTGTGTTTACTGCTGGCGCTGCGATGGGTCAACGCCTGCTGCAACAGTTCCTGATGGGTAAAAGTGTAGCCCAACTTCCGCTGGAGCCTGTTAATTACGATGGGGTTCATGCGTTACCAATATCTTAATGCGAAAATTTTCCTGCACAGGGAACAGGGCTGGACACGCCAACACGAGACTGTTTCGTGTGCAGTGGCTCCCCGCAGGGAGCCACCCGTTTAGCTGTTGCGCTAATGAATACCGCCGATGCGGCTAAGGCGAACGCCAGTTGGCCATTGCCCTTCCTGCTTTTCAAAGCTCATCCAGATGGCGGTGGCTTTGCCGACCAGATTCTTCTCTGGTACAAAGCCCCAGTAACGACTGTCGGCGCTGTTATCGCGGTTGTCGCCCATCATGAAATACATGCCGGCAGGCACGACCCAGCTCGCCTGCGGCTGGCCCGGCTGCTGATAGTAAGAGCTTGCCTGGCTTTGCGCCTGCGTCACCAGCAGAATGCGGTGAGTGACGTTGCCCAACGTTTCGTTACGCGTCGCCAGGCGCAGGCCGCCCTGAATGGTTTCACCCTGCGGTTTCTGCCAGAAGCCGTTGCCAACTTCGTTACCGTCAAAGCCGCTGAAGGTCTGGATAAAGTCGCTTGGCTGCACGTCGGAATAGGTGATCGGCAGCGCCGTATCACAGGTTTTTCCTGGCGCGCAGGCTGGATTGATCGTCACGGTTTTGCTCTGCGGATCGTAACTGACATGGTCGCCAGGCAGGCCCACAACGCGTTTAATATAGTCCATGCTCGGATCTTTCGGATATTTAAATACCGCGATATCGCCGCGCTCAGGATGACCGGTTGGGATCAGCGTCGTCTGGGTGATGGGATCTTTAATGCCGTAGGCAAATTTTTCCACCAGAATAAAATCGCCGATCAGCAGCGTTGGCATCATCGAACCCGACGGAATCTGGAACGGCTCATAAATAAAAGAGCGCACCACAAAGACCAGCAGCAGCACCGGAAAAACGGAAGCGGCCGTTTCTACCCAGCCCGGCTGCTTTACCGTTTTTTTCTGGCCGGCATTCTCTGCCGCCGCGTCGGCCAGCGCCTGGCTCGCACGACGAGCCGGTGCCCATTTGAATCGGTCAACGCACCAGATAATACCGGTTACGAGCGTTGCTATCGCCAGGATCAGGGCGAACATATTAGCCATTCCAGTTCCCTCGTAGTGTTAGGCTTTATTTACTGTCTTTACCCACGTGCAGGATTGCCAGGAAAGCTTCCTGCGGCAGCTCGACGTTGCCGACCTGCTTCATGCGCTTCTTACCGTCTTTCTGCTTCTGCAGCAGCTTTTTCTTACGGCTGACGTCGCCGCCGTAGCATTTCGCCAGGACGTTTTTACGCAGCTGTTTAACGGTGGAACGGGCAATAATGTGGTTGCCGATGGCGGCCTGAATCGCAATATCAAACTGCTGGCGCGGGATCAGATCTTTCATCTTCTCAACCAGCTCGCGGCCACGGTACGGTGCATTATCGTTGTGGGTAATCAGTGCCAGCGCATCGACGCGCTCGGAGTTGATCAACACATCGACGCGTACCATGTTGGAAGCCTGGAAGCGTTTGAAGTTGTAATCCAGTGACGCATAGCCGCGCGAGGTGGATTTCAGACGGTCGAAGAAGTCGAGCACCACTTCCGCCATTGGGATTTCATAGGTCAGCGCAACCTGGTTACCGTGGTAAACCATGTTGGTCTGCACGCCACGCTTTTCGATACAAAGCGTAATGACGTTACCCAGGAATTCCTGCGGCAGCAGCATGTGACATTCGGCAATCGGCTCACGCAGCTCTTCGATGTTGTTCAGCGGCGGCAGCTTGCCCGGGCTATCCACGTAAATGGTATCGCCTGAGGTGGTAAACACTTCATAGACTACGGTAGGCGCTGTGGTGATCAGCTCCAGATCGTATTCACGCTCCAGACGTTCCTGAATGATCTCCATGTGGAGCAGACCCAGGAAGCCGCAGCGGAAACCAAAGCCCAGCGCGGTGGAGCTTTCTGGCTCGTAGAACAACGAGGCGTCGTTCAGGCTTAGCTTGCCCAGCGCGTCGCGGAAGGCTTCATAATCGTCAGAGCTGATTGGAAACAGACCGGCGTAAACCTGCGGCTTCACTTTCTTAAAGCCCGGCAGCGCTTTTTCCGCTGGATTGCGTGACAGCGTCAGCGTATCGCCAACCGGCGCGCCCAGAATGTCTTTGATGGCGCAGACCAGCCAGCCTACTTCGCCGCAGTTCAGCACGTCGCGATCGACGCGTTTTGGCGTGAAAATACCCAGGCGGTCTGCGTTATAGACCTGTCCGGTACTCATCACCTTGATTTTTTCGCCTTTGCGCAGCGTGCCATTTTTGATACGTACCAGCGACACCACGCCCAGGTAGTTATCGAACCAGGAGTCGATAATCAGCGCCTGCAGCGGGCCTTCCGGATCGCCTTCCGGCGGTGGAATGTCACGCACCAGACGTTCAAGCACGTCCGGCACGCCAAGGCCGGTTTTAGCCGAGCAGCGCACCGCATCGGTCGCGTCGATACCGACAATATCTTCAATTTCCTGCGATACGCGATCGGGATCGGCAGCCGGCAAATCGATTTTATTCAGTACCGGTACTACTTCCAGATCCATTTCCATCGCGGTGTAGCAGTTCGCCAGGGTCTGGGCTTCTACACCCTGTCCGGCGTCAACCACCAACAGTGCGCCTTCACAAGCCGCCAGCGAGCGCGACACTTCATAGGAGAAGTCCACGTGTCCCGGCGTGTCGATAAAATTGAGCTGGTAAGTTTCACCGTCCGGCGCGTGGTAGTCGAGCGTGACGCTCTGCGCCTTAATGGTAATGCCGCGTTCACGTTCCAGATCCATTGAGTCCAGGACCTGGGCGGCCATTTCACGTTCGGTCAGGCCACCGCAAATTTGAATCAAACGGTCAGAGAGCGTCGATTTGCCGTGGTCGATGTGAGCGATGACAGAAAAGTTTCTTATATGCTTCATTTATATGAATATTTTCGCTTAAACGTTCGGTTTAGTTCTTACGGTGGACAGCGTCGTTCAGGCCGACTGCAATGTACCCGCCATCAATGAGCACGCATCTTACACTGTTAGCCCCCGCCACGAAAGAATTCACACGCATAGCGCATGATTTCGCTCGGGACGCGCTTTTTTGGCTGCCACTCTTACTGTAGCGCCATTTGCAGGAAAGCACGTTCTGGAAACAGTCAGAAATAATCCGCCGTATAACCATAGGGCATAAACAGCGGATCGGAACACGGATACCCGACAGCGCGACGGACGGCTGTGCGGGTTTTCAGGGGATTAATCAGTTTCAACACGCAGCGCGTCTGGCGGTAACGCCACGCTTAAAATTACTGGATGGAATGAAGCGGATTTACCCAGATAGCTGGAAATACCTTTAGCCACGATAAACCCGCCGATGCCGCCCAGCAGCGCGCCAGCGGCGGCGGCCAAATCACTGTGGAACAGCATCTGGAACAAACCGGCCAGCAGAAACAATCCCACCAGCGGCGTCATGTAAACCAGCAGCGCCGAACTGAGCAGGCTTTTCTCTGCAATCCCCAACTCGATGCGCTGACCAGGCTTAAGCGGCTCGGCGCTGGCGATTTTCATCACGTGAGCATCTTTCGGCCCAAGCTTGTTGAGCACCTGGCTGCCGCACCCCTTGCGGGCAGAACAGCTGCTGCACGAGGTTTTCAGTTCTGAATGCAGCGTGGCTACGCCGTTTTGCCAGGAAACCACCGTGGCCCATTCTCTCATCATTTTGCGACACCTATGCTGTCAACGATACGCCTGGCGGTTGATGGCGGAAGCTCACCGACTACCGTAATTTCCTTATTATTGCGTATTTCGCTCTGCACCGTACGACGTCCTGTGCGCAATAGCTGGCTGACGCTGTCTTTATCGGCCGCGCTGACGTTGATTGAGAAGCTGAACAGCCCATCAGAGTAAAGCCGTGACTCCACGGGTTTGTTCACCGAAGGGATCTGCCTGCGGCTCTGGGTCACTTCTTTCATCCCGGCAGGTAGCCAGCTCGGTTTCCAGCTAAACGTGGTCTTATCGCTGACCGGCACGGAAAGCGAAGGCGGCAGGCTGGCTTTTTCCAGGCTCTGCATCATTTTCCGCACGCCGTCGTCAACGGCAAAGCTGACGACGCGATACTGCTCCAGCGTTTCGCCATCCCGATCCAGCAAATCTACCCGCAGCGGCAGCCTTGTATCGCTGTCCAGCCAGACGACATAGCTGTATCGCGTGCCGTCACGGGCAACGATACGAATAACCTCACACAGCTGGTCAGCGATGCGGGTGCGCCCTACCGGCACGAAGTCATAGTATTCTGAAAGCTTCTGGAAATTGGCAAAGACCAGCGAGGGCAAAGAGTCAACGATATGTTGACCTGCCAGGGTAAAAGGCTCCAGGCCCGGCTCAAAATAGCTGATTTCATTGCCGCGCTGAATAATTTCACGGCGCGGCCCGTCCATCTGCAGCATCTGAGCATAGACCTTGTTATCCAGTACGGCATGGCGATAGCGTAAAGACTCAATCCCAAGCCGCGAGACGTTAATATAAGCAAGTTCGTAACTGAGAGACTGGCTGGCCTGCTCCATCTGTTGCAACAGCGCCCCGGACGTGGTTTGCGCCGGGGCACAGAAGGAAATCAGGCTGCCAGCCATAAGGCTGACGGCGCACCAAAGCTGCTTCATTACTGCTGCTGAATTCCTAACGACTGGTTACCCGGAACCTGAACGGCGGCCTGCTGTCCAGGGGTCTGCTCAAACTGCAGGCTGTCAGAATGCAGACGGCGCTGCAGTTCGTAGTCCTGCAGCATAGCGTTAACGCGACGACGCTGATCCTGTACCTGCTGCGGCGCATTGCTGCTTGACTCAGAAGGCACGCCCAGGCTAACCGGAGAAGCCTGGCCCATCATCGGCAGCGTGTTAAACACCGGTGCTTCCGACTGGGACTGCCCTTCCTGCGGCTGATTATAGTGCTGCACGCCGACAATCACCGCCAGCGACACGCAGGCGGCTACGCCAACCTGGGTAATCTGTGCCGCCCACGGGCGGACCTTGTGCCAGAACGGCATTTTGCCATAGTGCTCTGGCGTTGGCTGCGCTTCTGGAATGAGCGGCGTGCTGCTGTTTTTAACGGGTTCGTTTTCGATAGCGGCAGCAACACGCGCAGCGATATCGAAATGCATAACCGGCGCAACATCGCCCCGCAGGGTATCGCGGATAAGATGATAGCTTTCCCATTGTTTTTGCAGCGCGGCGTCTTCAGACAATGCGGACAAAACTTCACTGTCTAACGTTTCGCCGTCCATTAAAGCGGAAAGTTGTTCTTTCTGCATGCCTCAGTACCCTTCCTGTATCCGCTCACGTCAACGTTGGATAAGCGGTTGAATTTTATTATCAATGGCTTCGCGCGCGCGAAATATGCGCGAGCGAACCGTCCCCACCGGACACGCCATGATGACGGCTATCTCTTCATAGCTCAGCCCATCCAGCTCGCGCAGCGTAATCGCCATGCGAAGATCTTCAGGCAGCGTCTCGATGGTGCGAAAAACCATCTGTTTCAATTCTTCCGACAACATTAAGTTCTCAGGGTTCGATATTTCTTTTAACGCGCCAGCACTTTCGAAGTTTTCCGCATCAATAGCGTCCACATCGCTGGCCGGCGGTCGACGCCCCTGAGCAACCAGATAATTTTTTGCCGTATTGACGGCGATTCGATAGAGCCAGGTATAAAAAGCGCTATCCCCGCGAAATGACTCCAGCGCGCGATAGGCTTTAATAAATGATTCCTGCACTACATCAGGTACGTCTCCTGAGGGCACATAGCGGGACACCAGGCTCGCCACTTTATGCTGATAGCGCACTACCAGTAAATTGAATGACCGCTGATCTCCTTTCTGAACTCGCTCTACGAGAACCTGATCCGTTAACTGCTCGCTCATCCGAGGTAATGTCTCCCCAAATCTTTTTCCACGCCTGTACGAACTACCCGTAACTCATAATTGAGCAAGCATGCGCTTAGAGTGATGGTCATGAGTAAAGTTCCGTTGCGCCGTTATATTTGCGGTGTCATGTATGGCATCGCCGCAGAGTACTCTATGAAGGGCGCTTTTTCACGTTAAAATCTTGCGCGTTCATCATAATAAACCGCTACAAAATTAAATACACAACCCCGCGCTTTTTTCGGGCCAGTCTGAACCGCGCTACGTCCGCTTATTTTCCGATTGCCTGGAAAAAAACCTTTTTACCCGCGGCGATCGGCGCTATGCTCAACAAACAACCTGTTTAGTAAATTAAACACTATGAGCTTATCTTCTGAGTATAGTTGTGACGTGTTGGTTATTGGCAGCGGCGCGGCCGGTCTTTCACTGGCGCTGCGCCTTGCAGAAAAGCATCAGGTCATTGTTTTAAGTAAAGGGCCGGTCAGCGAAGGATCTACTTTTTACGCCCAGGGCGGCATCGCGGCCGTGTTTGATGAAACCGACAGTATCGAATCACATGTTGAAGACACGCTGATTGCCGGTGATGGGCTTTGCGACCGTGAAGCGGTTTCCTTTATCGCCAGCAACGCCCGCCACTGCGTACAGTGGTTGATTGATAATGGCGTGCTGTTCGATAAAGAAAACTCGCAGGATACCTACCACCTGACGCGCGAAGGCGGTCACAGCCATCGGCGCATTCTGCACAGCGCGGATGCCACCGGTCGCGCTGTAGAAACCACGCTGGTCAGCCAGGCGCTTAGTCATCCTTCAATTCACATTATTGAGCGCAGCAACGCTGTGGATTTGATTGCTTCCGATAAGCCAGGTTTTCCCGGCGAACGCCGTGTGGTGGGCGCTTATATCTGGAACCGAAAACGCGAAAAAGTAGAAACCTGCCGCGCTCGCGTCGTGGTGCTGGCGACGGGCGGAGCCGCCAAGGTTTACCAGTACACCACTAACCCGGACGTGGCCTCCGGCGACGGCATTGCAATGGCCTGGCGTGCAGGCTGTCGCGTAGCCAATCTGGAGTTTAACCAGTTCCATCCAACCTGCCTGTTTCATCCGGAAGCCAGAAATTTTCTGTTGACGGAGGCGCTACGTGGTGAAGGCGCCCTCTTAAAACGCCCCGACGGCACGCGCTTTATGCCCGACTTCGATCCGCGCGCCGAGCTGGCCCCGCGCGATATCGTTGCCCGCGCCATCGACCATGAAATGAAACGGCTGGGCGCGGACTGCATGTATCTGGACATCAGCCATAAACCGGCTGATTTTATTCTGGCGCACTTTCCAACCATCGCAGAAAAGCTAAGCACGCTGGGTTTTGATTTGACGAAAGAACCCATTCCGATTGTGCCTGCTGCTCACTACACTTGCGGCGGCGTAATGGTCGATCATCACGGGCGCACCGATCTTAGCGGGCTGTACGCCATTGGCGAAGTCAGCTACACCGGCCTGCATGGCGCAAACCGGCTGGCTTCCAATTCGCTGCTTGAATGCCTGGTTTACGGCTGGTCGGCGGCAGAAGATATTGCTGAATATCTTAAGCAGGTGCCCACCGTTGAAGATTTGCCAGCCTGGGATGAAAGCCGCGTCGATGATTCAGATGAGCGCGTTATCATCCAGCACAACTGGCACGAGCTGCGGCTATTTATGTGGGACTATGTAGGGATAGTGCGCACCACCAGGCGACTGGAGCGGGCATTGCGCCGTATTAACCTGCTCCAGCAGGAGATTGAAGAGTATTACGTTCACTTCCGCATCTCCAATAACCTGCTGGAGTTACGAAATCTGGTGCTGGTGGCGGAACTGATGGTGCGCTGCGCGATGGAACGAAAAGAGAGCCGTGGCCTGCACTATACGCTGGATTATCCGCAGCAGCTGCCGGAAGCCAGGCCGACGATCCTGACGCCCTGATTAGCGAAAAAGATAAAAATCGCGGGTCAGGCTACAGTGCGCCTCTGAATAATGCTGATCCGGCCCGCGTATCGTCATCCGGTCCAGAAACGGTTCGCCGGACGCAGGCGAAAGCGCCAGCAGAACGCGGTTTGGCGGCCGGTTATCGTTATCGGCAATGTCTGTCCGGTAGCGCAAATGCCAGCCGTGCTGTTGCGCCAGCTCCACCAGCCTGTCGCCCGCCGCTGTCGGCAGCACTACGCAGAAAAAGCCCTCTTCCGTAATGAGATCTTCAGCGCAGGAGAGTAAAACGTCGTGAGTCAGGTCCGTGGTGTAGCGGGCAGAAGCGCGTTCAGGCGTGGCGCACTCGCTGCCGGGAATAAAATAAGGCGGATTGCTGACGATTAACGAGTAGCGACGTTCGCACCCTTTGGTCCAGTGGCGAATGTCATCCTGGTAAATCCGTATGCGGCTGGCCCAGGGCGACGACAGCGCATTCTCCTGCGCCTGGCTGGCCGCCTGCTCATCCAGCTCTACGGCGTCGATGGCGACGTTTTCGCCCGTACGCTGTGCCAGCATCAGCGCAATCAGACCGCTGCCGGTACCGATATCCAGTACGCTTGTCGCGCCCGCAATGGGTGCCCATGCGCCCAGCAGTACGCCGTCGGTGCCGACTTTCATGGCGCAGCGATCGTGAGCGACAAAAAATTGTTTGAAGGTAAAGCCGTTAGCGCGCAATACCGCTTTTTGTTGAGACATTTGACCGACCTGAAAGGGAAACGGCGCTAGCATAGGACAATTGAGATGTAAGGAAAAGTCATTCATTCTACACAAACAGATGAAGATCGTGCGCAATCTGTCTATAATCAGCGCCCCAAACTGAGGTAGACCATGACTGTAACCACTTTTTCCGAACTCGAACTTGATGAAAGCCTGCTGGGTGCCCTGCAGGAAAAGGGCTTCACGCGCCCCACGGCAATCCAGGCCGCTGCGATCCCGCCTGCACTGGAGGGTCGCGACGTTCTGGGTTCGGCACCAACAGGTACAGGCAAAACCGCGGCTTATCTACTGCCCGTGCTCCAGCATCTGCTGGACTTCCCGCGCAAAAAATCTGGCCCGCCGCGTATCCTGATCCTGACGCCAACGCGTGAACTGGCAATGCAGGTTGCCGATCAGGCACGCGAGCTGGCAAAAAATACCCATCTGGATATCGCAACGATCACTGGCGGCGTGGCCTATATGAACCATGCGGAAGTGTTCAGCGAAAACCAGGACGTGGTGGTAGCGACCACCGGCCGCCTGCTGCAGTACATCAAAGAAGAAAACTTTGACTGCCGCGCGGTGGAAACGCTGATTCTGGATGAAGCCGACCGCATGCTCGATATGGGCTTTGCCCAGGATATCGAAACCATTGCTGCAGAAACCCGCTGGCGCAAGCAAACGCTGCTGTTTTCCGCCACGCTGGAAGGTGATGCGATTAAAGACTTCTCCGAGCGTCTGCTGAACGATCCGGTAGAAATCGAAGCGGATCCGGCGCGGCGCGAGCGTAAAAAAATCCAGCAGTGGTATTACCGTGCTGACGATGTGAAGCACAAAACCGCGCTGCTGCTGCACCTGTTACAGCAGCCGGAAGTTACCCGTTCCGTGATCTTTGTTCGTAAGCGCGAGCGCGTGCATGAGCTGTGCGGCTGGCTGCGCGAGGCCGGTATCAACACCAGCTATCTGGAAGGCGAGCTGGAGCAGTTCAAGCGTAACGAAGCGATCAAGCGCGTTGTTGACGGCCGTGTAAACGTGCTGGTGGCAACCGACGTGGCCGCGCGCGGTATTGATATTGATGACGTCAGCCACGTTTTCAACTTTGACCTGCCGCGCACCGCCGACACTTATCTGCACCGTATCGGCCGTACCGGTCGCGCAGGTAAAAAAGGCGTGGCTATCTCTTTGGTTGAGGCACATGACCACCTGCTGCTGGGCAAAATCAGCCGCTATATCAATGAGCCGCTGAAAGCGCGCACCATTGACGAACTGCGTCCGACCACGCGTACACCAAGCGAGAAGCTGAACGGCAAGCCGTCCAAGAAAGTGCTGGCGAAGCGTAAAGAAGAGAAAGAAAAGAAACAGAGCGACGACAAGCCGCGCGTGAAGAAACGCCATCGCGATGCCAAAAATATCGGCAAGCGTCGTAAGCCAAGCGCCGCACCAAAAACCGATAGCGCTGAATAAGTAAACCGCACCACAAAAAAACCGCCTTTATCAGGCGGTTTTTTTATTACATAACTGAAACTTTTTGTGCGTTAAGTTTAGCTTTTCCTTCAAACACCTGTTTAAACGTCAACAGCCTTTCTTGTTTTATAAACAACCGTTATTTTTCAATAAATAACGCTTTTTCTTCCCTGATGTTATTTACACCGCCAGGCAAGTTATCCCGGCGCTGCTGGCACAATCCTTCGCGTTTATTACAAACTTTCGGTAAAGGTGCGGGCAATAACGTCGCGCTGCTGCTCTGGCGTCAAAGAATTAAAGCGCACCGCATAGCCAGAAACGCGAATGGTCAGCTGCGGATACTTTTCCGGATGCTTAACGGCCTCTTCCAGCGTTTCACGACGCAGCACGTTTACATTCAGATGCTGACCGCCTTCTACCCGTACCTGAGGCTGCACGTCCAGCGGAACATCGCGGTATTCGATCTGGCCAAGGTCGCTGACCGCAACAATCTGGTCTTCCTGATAATCGGCTTTAGCGCAGACGCAGCGGGCTTCTGCGCGCTCATCATCAAGCAGCCAGAAAGAGTTCAGCAGAGCAGGATTATTCGCTTTGGTAATCTGAATTCCGGAAATCATTATTGCCTCCCAGGCTATTTTTACTGACGAAGCGTCAGCAAATAGAAATTGATCTACGGTCACTTATATAACAGTCCCTCACCGCAACCATTTTGACCAAAATCAAAAATGACCCTGTTCTTATTTGTCCTGGGTCATCAACCCGATGATTTATCACGCATTGATTACAAAACTATTTTGTAAATTTAAAATTTATTTTAAGTTTGTCACGGTGGCGATCCGCGTTAAGCTACCCGCTGATTAC
The DNA here is from genome assembly GCF_019132875.1 of Erwinia phyllosphaerae. Lineage (GTDB taxonomy): Bacteria > Pseudomonadota > Gammaproteobacteria > Enterobacterales > Enterobacteriaceae > Erwinia > Erwinia phyllosphaerae. The sequence continues at coordinate 65,149 of NZ_JAHSPF010000008.1, read as the reverse complement.
TCTAAAGGAGGCGGAGATGGGCAACGCATTGACCTGGCACGACGTGCTGGCCGAGGAAAAAGAAAAACCTTACTTCATTGAAACGCTGTCGATGGTGGCGAACGAACGCGCGGCGGGCAAAACCGTCTATCCCCCACAGAAAGACGTGTTTAATGCTTTTCGCCTGACGGAGCTGGGCGATGTCAAAGTGGTGATTCTGGGTCAGGATCCTTATCACGGGCCGAATCAGGCTCACGGGCTGGCGTTTTCCGTGTTGCCTGGCGTGGCCGTACCGCCTTCGCTGGTTAATATGTATAAAGAACTGGTGACCGATATTCCGGGATTCCAGCGCCCGAACCACGGCTTTCTGGAAAGCTGGGCGCGCCAGGGCGTGCTGCTGTTGAATACCGTGTTAACGGTAGAGGCGGGACAGGCGCATTCGCACGCTCGCTTTGGCTGGGAAACTTTTACCGATCGCGTTATTGCCGCTATTAATGAAAATCGCGAGAACGTGGTGTTTTTGCTGTGGGGTTCGCACGCGCAGAAAAAAGGCAGCATTATCGATCGCGAGCGCCATCACGTATTGCAGGCGCCCCACCCTTCTCCCCTTTCTGCCCACCGTGGCTTCTTTGGCTGCGCGCATTTCTCTCAGACCAACGAATGGCTGGAGCAGCACGGCGAAAAGCCGATCGACTGGACGCCGGTTTTACCTGAGTAAGACCCGGCTTTCGGCATTAAAAAACTGCACCTTACTCAGTTGGCCAGCCAACTTTTGGGGTGCAGTTTATTATTCAGGCTTTGAGACGTTAACCGCGTCGTCAGTGATGACCGGTTTTAGCCTTTGGCTTTAGAAACGGCGACCATCGCCGGACGCAGCAGGCGACCGTTCAGCGTATAGCCACGCTGCATAACCATCAGCACGTGATTTGGCGCCACGTCTTCGGATTCCATCATCGACATCGCCTGATGAAGTTCCGGGTTAAACGGCACGTTAACGTCGCCGATGACTTCTACGCCAAACTTACGCACCGCACCAAGCAGTGATTTCAGCGTCAGATCGATACCTTCGATCATCGCAGCCAGTTCCGGCTTTTCTTTGTCGGCAACTTCCAGCGCGCGCTCCAGGCTATCGATCACCGGCAGCAGCTCGTTGGCGAACTTTTCCAGCGCAAATTTATGCGCTTTTTCTACGTCCAGTTCGGTACGGCGACGAATATTTTCGATTTCCGCCTGAGCACGCAGCTGCGCTTCACGCACGCCACCCTGCGCCTGCGCCAGCTGGGCTTCCAGTTCGGCAATGCGTTCGTCGCGCGGATCCACCACTTCTGCCGTCTCTGCGTCCTGGGTGGCCTGTTCCATCTCAATATCGTCTGAGACTTGCTCGTTTGGTGTGTTCTGTTCTTTACTACTCATGAATTTCTCCGCGTTTGTGCACATTCATCTCGCTGGTTCGCTTATTATGGGGATCAGAATTGCGGTTTCAAGGGAACCCGTCACATTGTCTGAGGTAGTTTACCTCATGAGGAATGCCAGCATCATGAACAACCATTTTAACTGCATCGGTATCGTGGGCCATCCGCGCCATCCTACCGCGCTGACCACACACGAAATGCTTTATCGCTGGCTGACGGCAAAGGGCTATCAGGTGATCATCGAGCAGCAGATTGCCCGTGAGCTGAAGCTTGCCGATGTGGAAACCGGCTCGCTGTCGGACATTGGACAAAAGGCCGATCTGGCCGTGGTAGTGGGCGGCGACGGCAATATGTTAGGCGCGGCGCGAGTGCTGGCGCGCTACGACATTAAGGTGATCGGTATTAACCGCGGCAATCTGGGTTTCTTAACCGATCTCGATCCCGATAATGCGCAACAGCAGCTGGCCGACGTGCTGGAAGGGAAATACATTACGGAGAGCCGCTTTCTGCTGGAAGCGCAGGTCTGCCGCCAGGGGCGCGAACCACGTATCGGTACGGCTATCAATGAGGTTGTTTTGCACCCTGGCAAAGTCGCCCACATGATCGAATTCGAAGTGTATATTGACGAGACGTTCGCCTTTTCCCAGCGTTCTGACGGCCTGATTATCTCTACGCCAACCGGCTCTACCGCCTATTCGCTTTCGGCAGGCGGCCCGATCCTGACGCCTTCACTGGACGCTATCGCCATTGTGCCGATGTTCCCACATACGCTGTCCGCAAGACCGCTGGTCATTAACAGCAACAGCACTATTCGCCTGAAGTTTTCGCACATGCGTGGCGATTTAGAAGTGAGCTGCGACAGCCAGATAGCCTTGCCTATTCAGGAAGGGGAAGACGTGCTGATCCGCCGTAATGAGGATCATCTGAATTTGATACATCCGCAAAATTATAATTACTTCAACACGTTAAGCTCGAAGCTTGGCTGGTCGAAAAAATTGTTTTAAAATCCGCTGCCAGCTACTTTACTGGTTATAGAACCAGTATATACTGTATGAAAAACCATATCTGTGTTTTCATACAGGAACGCTTCTATGCTGGCACAACTGACCATCAGTAATTTTGCGATTGTTCGTGAACTTGAGATCGATTTTCAGCGTGGCATGACCGCGATTACCGGCGAAACCGGCGCGGGTAAATCTATTGCCATCGACGCGCTCGGCCTCTGCCTGGGCGGTCGCGCTGAAGCCGATATGGTGCGTCAGGGCGCAACCCGCGCCGACCTCTGTGCCCGCTTTTCGCTAAAAGATACCCCTTCTGCGCTTGCCTGGCTGGTGGAAAACCAGCTGGACGAGGGCAATGAGTGTTTGCTGCGCCGCGTGATCAGCAGCGACGGTCGTTCTCGCGGCTTTATTAACGGCACCTCTGTCCCGCTTTCTCAACTGCGCGATCTCGGTCAGCTACTGATTCAGATTCACGGCCAGCACGCGCATCAGCTGCTGCTGAAGCCGGAGCATCAGAAAACCCTGCTTGACGGCTATGCGGGCGAAAACGGCCTGATGCAGGAGATGGCGCAGAGCTACCGCCTGTGGAACCAGAGCTGTCGCATTCTGGCCCAGCATCAGCAGCTGTCGCAGGAGCGTGAAGCGCGCCGCGAGCTGTTGCAGTATCAGTTGAAAGAGCTGAACGAGTTCGCTCCGGTGGCCGGCGAGTATGAAGCTATTGATGAAGAATATAAGCGTCTGGCCAACAGCGGCCAGCTGCTGTCAACCAGTCAGCAGGCGCTGATGATGCTGGCCGACGGCGAGCATGCCACCCTACAGAACCAGCTTTATACCGTGCAGCAGCTGCTGGGCGAGCTGGTCGCGCTTGATGAAAAGCTGAACGGCGTTTGCGTGATGCTGGATGAAGCCGCCATTCAGGTTAGCGAAGCCAGCGACGAGCTGCGCCACTACTGCGAGCGTCTGGATCTGGATCCTAACCGTCTTTACGAGCTGGAACAGCGCCTGTCGCGCTATATCTCGCTGGCACGCAAGCACCGGATCTCTGCGGAAGAGCTGGCGGGCTTTCATCAGCAGCTGCTGGATGAACAGGCACAGCTTGACCAGCAGGAAAGCAATCAGGAAGAGCTGGCGCTGGCCGTGGCGAAGCACCATCAAACCGCTATGGGCTGCGCGGAAAGGCTGCATCAGCGCCGTATGCACTACGCACAGGAGCTGAGCCAGCTGATTGGCGAAAGCATGCACGCGCTCTCGATGCCGCACGGCCAGCTGGCTATCGAGGTACAGTTTAATCCTGACCATCTGACCTTAGAGGGTGCCGACCGCATCGAATTCCGCGTGACCACCAACCCGGGTCAGCCACTTCAGCCGCTGTCTAAAGTTGCTTCCGGCGGCGAGCTGTCGCGTATCGCGCTGGCAATTCAGGTTATCACCGCACGTAAAATGGATACGCCAGCGCTGATTTTCGACGAAGTCGACGTCGGTATCAGCGGCCCAACCGCAGCGGTTGTGGGCAAAATGCTGCGTCAGCTTGGCGAATCTACCCAGGTTATGTGCGTCACCCACCTTCCGCAGGTTGCTGGCTGCGGTCATCAGCATTTTTTCGTCAGCAAAGAAACGGATGGCGCCATGACCGAAACGCATATGCAGCCGCTGGACAAGCGCGCCCGCCTGCAGGAGCTGGCACGCCTGCTGGGCGGCAGCGAGGTCACCCGCAACACGCTGGCTAACGCAAAAGAGCTTTTAGCGGCCTGAAACCGCACTTTTTTGGCATCCCGAGGTCATAACCATGCTCCGTAGAGGTTTCCAACTGCGGAAAGGTTTATTATCATCGACGTCTGACGCTGTTATCGAAGCGATAAACCGATACTGAAAATAAATAGCCTGATGCCCAAGGTGTTGGCCCGAAAAGGAATAAAGATACTTATGCGCTGTAAAACGCTGACTGCTGCGGCGGTGGTTCTGCTGATGACGACCGCTGGATGTTCCACTCTGGAGCGAGTGGTTTACCGGCCAGACATCAACCAGGGCAACTACCTGGTTGCAAATGACGTCTCTAAAATCCATACCGGCATGACCCAACAGCAGGTGGCATACACCCTGGGTACGCCGATGATGCGCGATCCTTTTGGCAGCAACGTCTGGTATTACGTCTTCCGTCAGGAACCGGGCCACGAGCCGGTAACGCAGCAGACGCTGACGTTGACCTTTGACAGCAATGGCGTGCTGACCAACATCGACAACAAGCCTCAGCTTAGCTCTAAAGGCTAAGCATTCAGAAGGCTGTGATGTAAAGCAAATCAGGATGCCTGGCGGTAAAGCCAGACCTGGTGGTTTAAAACATCATAAGAAGAGATAAGGCGCTGACGGCGCCTTATTTTTTTGCTGCTTTTTCTGCACGCTGGCGGCGCAGTTCTTTAGGATCGGCCAGTAGCGGACGATAAATCTCCACCCGGTCGCCGCTGTGCACCTCATCGCTCAGCTTAACCGGACGGCTAAACACGCCCACTTTATTGCTGGCAAGATCGATATCGCTACGCAGCTCCAGCAGCCCGGAAGCTTTGATCGCCTGCTCGACAGTGGCCCCCTCCTCCACAGTAACCGTATAGAGATACTGTTTTTCCGGAAGCGCATAGACCACTTCTACCGCGATATCAGGCACTGTAGACCTCTTTCGCGCGTTTGGTGAAAGCCTGTACCATGCTGCTGGCCAGCTCTTTAAAGATCCGCCCGAACGCCATTTCTACCAGCATGTTGGTAAATTCGAACTCCAGGTTGAGTTCGACCTTGCAGGCGTCTTCGCTCAGTGCGGTAAACAACCAGCCACCGGTAAGCTTGCGGAAAGGCCCGTCAACCAGCTGCATGTGAATGCTTTTATTGTTGGTTAGCGTATTGCGCGTGACGAACGTTTTGCTGATGCCGGCTTTGGAAACATCCACCGATGCCGTCATCTGCTGTTCACTGGAATCCAGCACGCGACTGCCGGTGCACCCTGGAAGAAACTCCGGATAGGCATCCACATCGTTTACCAATCGGAACATTTGCTCAGCACTGTAGGGCACCAGCGCAGAACGACTAATCTGGGACATAACGTTTCCTGTTAATCTTAAACTTTACAATAATACCATCGACGGCTTGCAAACAAAAATTCTCAGCCGCCAGCGTTCTGCTAAAATAGCGCTTTTCCCCGCGCTTTTTGTTACAGGGGATGCCATCATTCACCGCTTCATGTACACTAAGTTGCACTATGACAAAGAAAAAAGCACATAAACCCGGTTCTGCCACCATCGCCATGAACAAGCGGGCGCGCCACGAATACTTCATTGAAGAAGAGTTCGAAGCGGGTCTGTCGCTCCAGGGATGGGAAGTCAAATCTCTTCGCGCCGGTAAGGCCAATATCAGCGACAGCTACATCCTGCTGCGCGATGGCGAAGCTTACCTGTTCGGTTCAACTTTCCAGGCGCTCACGGTTGCCTCGTCGCATGTTGTTTGCGATCCAACACGCAACCGTAAGCTGCTGCTGAAACAGCGTGAACTTGATTCACTGTACGGACGCGTTAACCGCGAAGGTTATACCGTTGTTGCGCTGTCGCTGTACTGGAAAAATGCCTGGGCAAAGCTAAAAATCGGCGTGGCGAAAGGTAAAAGAGAGCACGATAAGCGCGATGATATTAAAGATCGTGAGTGGAAATTAGACAAAGCACGTATTATGAAGCACGCAAATCGCTAAGCCACTGGCAAAGCGATAAGTTTTTCTGCTATACTGCTTAACAGTACTTGGGGCTGATTCTGGATTCGACGGGATTTGCGAAGCCCAAGGAGCATGCCGAGGGGCGGTTGGCCTCGTTAAAAGCCGCAAAAAAATAGTCGCAAACGACGAAAACTACGCCCTAGCAGCTTAATAACCTGCTAAGAGCCCTCTCTCCCTAGCCTCCGCTCTTAGGACGGGGATCAAGAGAGGTCAAACCCAAAAGAGATCGTGTGGATGTCCTGCCTGGGGCTGAAGCATTAAATTCAATCAGGCTAGTTTGTTAGTGGCGTGTCCGTTCGCAGCTAACAGGCGAATGTAAAGACTGGACTAAGCATGTAGTGCCGACGGTGTAGTAATTTCGGACGCGGGTTCAACTCCCGCCAGCTCCACCAAATTCTTCAGCAGCGATACCAGAATCGTCTGCTAAAGTCCTGAAAGCCCGCACGGTGAAAGCCTTGCGGGCTTTTTTGTGCCTGCAAGATGTCCCGCGAAGTCTGATGCCAAATAATTAAATCCGAACCTTTTAGGCACCTTGTTAGGCACCTCATAAAGCCTTATTGTTTTTGAGGTGCCTAAAACTATGAAAACCCGGCAATGGCAAGACAAACCTCTATCCGTTAAAGAAATCGAATCTGCTAAACCCAAGGAATCGGACTACGTTCTCTATGATGGCGATGGCCTTGAGCTACTTATCAAATCCAGCGGGAGTAAAATCTGGCAATTTCGCTACATTCGCCCTGTCACTAAGAAGCGAGCAAAGAAGAGCCTTGGCCCTTACCCGTCAGTTACCCTTGCCGATGCTCGAAGCTATCGGGCAAAGTCTCGCTTACTCCTGGCGAAACAAACCGATCCACAGGAACATCAGCAAGAACAACTACGCAGTTCGCTTGAAGCCAAAATTAATACTTTCCAACTCGTGGCAGAACGTTGGTGGAATGTGAAGAAAACTAGTGTGACTGAGGACTATGCAGAGGATATATGGCGCTCTCTGGAAAGAGATGTCTTTCCTGCGATTGGTAACGTCAGCGTTACAGATATCAAAGCTCACACTCTGGTTCAGGCCGTGCAACCGGTTCAGGCCAGAGGAGCACTGGAAACCGTCCGCCGCCTGTGCCAGCGCATTAATGAGGTCATGATCTATGCCCAAAACACGGGGCTGATTGATGCTGTTCCTAGCGTCAATATTGGCAAGGCATTTGAGAAGCCGCAGAAGAAGAACATGCCCAGTATCTACCCTGATCAATTGCCTCAGTTGATGCAGACGATGCGAACGGCCAGCATAAGCCTTTCAACTCGATGCCTGTTCATGTGGCAGCTTCTTACTATCACCTGCCCTACCGAAGCGGCTGAAGCTCGCTGGGAAGAGGTAGACATAGAAGCACGAGAGTGGAAGATTCCCGCAGCACGCATGAAAATGAACCGCGACCATACTGTTCCATTGTCAGATGAAGCAATTGCGATACTGGAGATGATGAAGCCGTTAAGCGGGAACCGAGAATTTATCTTTCCTAGCCGTATCAAGCTCAACCAGCCAATGAATAGCCAGACCGTTAACGCATCGCTAAAACGTGCAGGTTTTGATGGAGTGCTCGTTTCGCATGGGCTGAGATCAATTGCAAGTACGGCTCTTAATGAACAAGGCATTCCGCCTGATGTTATTGAGGCAGCACTTGCTCATGTGGATAAGAATGAGGTTCGGCGTGCTTATAACCGCAGCGATTACCTAGAGCAGCGACGTCCAATGATGCAATGGTGGGCAAATTTTGTTACAGCGGCAAACCGAGGAAGTATTATTGAGAATGGGTTTAAAGGTATCAAATTAATTGCTATGGCATAATTACATCGTGTCCAAACGTTGCGCACGATGCAGACTCATCGGCCGCTAAGTGCCAAAAGCGGACAAACACTGTCTAATATAGCTTTACAGTTTCCCCAAAAATCCTATAACTTACTGAAGAAAAAATAGCAACTACATTGAGTTAATTTCAAACAACTGATGAATAGACAATACATATTTGTCGGAAGTGCTTTCTCGGTTTGAGTAAAAACCGGTTGAAAAAAGCAACGGACCGAAAAACTAGTCACTTAAATTCTTGGGCAATTCCGTACCAGATCCTGCGGCCACTGTAGTCGTCATTAGACAATCGAGGAAATTATGTTTCCCAAATATAACCAGACTAATTCTCAAGAAAGATTAGGTGTAAATGCTGTAGCAGAAGCTATGGCAAAAATGGGCCAGATTTGGCGTGAAAATCCAATGGCTGACGTTGGAATTGATGGCCAGATTGAGTATGTTAGCCCTGAGGGGTTTGCCACAGGAAGGTTGATTGCTGTTCAAATAAAGTCAGGTCCTTCCTTTTTTAAGGAAAGCAACGGAGATTGGTTTTTCCACCCAGAAGAGAAGCACCGATTTTATTGGGAAAGATTCCCGTTGCCTGTACTCATAATTATCCACAACCCCGATACAAATTTAAGTTATTGGCAAGATGCTCGCCAAGCTTTAAGAGTTGCCAAGCCAACAGATACAAAGGGAATTACTATACCCAAATCAAATATTTTACAATCTACAAGTGCTAAAACACTCTTTGAAGGGTTTGCAGTTATAGATCAAGACTTCATGTCGGTCGAAGATGTTCTTGACTATTTGATTAGGGCAAAAAGTAAAAACGCCTCGTTCCCAGTCTCATATTTAAATCTTTTCTGCTCCGGGCTGACTAATATCTGTCGCTCTTTATATTTTAGTATGGATGTAGCATTGACTATAGCAGAAACAGAGCTGGAAAATCAAAATTCACCTTTTGGTGTCGGAATGGGCGACTCAGAACATAACTTTCTGTTTGATTATATAAAGTTCATCGTACACCAGCATATAGCTGATGTTGATTTCTCTGACTGTATGATTGATTGGCATGATCGTCAAATGCTGCCATCATTTATGGCGCCACTGACATCAAGAGGTAAAAAATTGGTACGCCTCATTCATGAATTAGAAGATAAGTTAAAGTCGGAAGGGAAAATAGAAAACACTGGAAACTTACACGCAGCACAAGAGAGTTTCGTACAATTGCTATTTACCCCAAGCGAGATAAAAAGGATTGAACTTACAAACAAATTTCAGCAGGATTACTTAAAAAATGCCTAACAAGCACATGTCGTCGTACTAGTTTTCTGCTGCGCTTCAAAACAATCGAGAATGCGAGCGCCACTCCCACAAGTCGCTCACAGCGGGCCTTGCCCAGAGGGCATAATTGCTGCGAGCCAGAGTGAAAGTTGATTGCAATATTATCGGTATCAATCTTGCGGGGAGAGTGTTCCTTCCTCGTGAATTATAAATTCTTTGTCTTATCATAATGGAGAATTGTGATGAAATTTCATGAACTCTCCGGTGTTATGGAAGATAAACACATGGCAACTGGTCTGAAATGACTAAGTCAGATGCAGGGTGATCCTACCCACGTAATGTGGGCATGCCTCTAAGCGGAGAGTCTCGGTAGCCTATTTCCCGTTGATTAACACACGACCATACTAGCAATAGCCGGGGCGACTTAATTGCGAGCTTCCACTTTTCGCTCACAGCTTACTCTGCCGTACGGGCATGCCTGCTCCCTACCAAAGGCGAACCTCGCAAAGATAGGTAGAATTTTATCAATAAGATGCAACCTCAATGATGATGGAACTGGCAAAAAATGATGTGTTAACAAGTTAAAAAATATAGAATTAAACTTCAATCCGCAACTAAAGATATATGGATGCCACATGAATAATCCTTTTACATTGGAAATACTTCAAGCTATCAATGATTGGCAGCTAAGTACAACTACAGCTCGAGGAAAAAAATTAGAAAAACTATGTGTACAACTCCCTGCAGAATATAGAACGGTTGACTTCCCTTGTTACAGGAAAATAAATTTGAAGAAGGATGGTGTGTTTAGCGTGTTTGCGCGTCATAGTCTTCCGGAACGAATTTCCTCATGGTCTTCTTCCGTTGATGTCGTGAAGAGTTTTAAGAATGGGGTATCACTTAAAATCGGCGAACAATCCTTTATCTATCAAACTAATCCAGCTCGAAATGAGGTCATTCTTAATCTTATAGCAGTTTACAAATCGTGTTACTTTCATAATGCCCTCAATCAACACAGGAATAACATCAAGAATATTAAGCTAGGCATCGACCGCTATAAAGATAGCCAGTCTGAAGTAGTATTAAAGAAGAAAGTAGTTACTCACAAAGACATTTATATGCTGGGTGGTCGCTCTCAGGCTTTTTGTGTATCTCACTATTCTGACATCAAAATCTTGTCATTGAGCAACTCCGTTTATGACATCACGACAAATACAATAATTATCTTTAAATGGTTACCCCCTGAAAAAACAAGTAAAGTTATTTCTAAGGTACTCACTAGGTACCCGCAACCATTTAATGTTTATAGTTTGAATTACGGATATGTAAGATCCAAGAAGTAATAGGAATGAGGGGGAATGCAACACACTGGAATTATGAGGTAATATTATATGCGGTTTTTATAATTACTCTAATTATTTTACTTCTCCAATTGACTAACACAGACAATACTATTACCGTCGTCCCGGATGATGGTAATGACCTACTCAGATGCTTGTATGACCAAGGCTAGGTCAGGATTGATTGTCTCCTGATATCAGCGGCATCCCGGCAAGTTTGAATGTGCAATTAAAACTAAAATAGTCTATGGGATATTCTGACAATACGGTAATCAATACGACACTTTGTTGATTACGTGAGTGCCAAGCTGTGCGTGGCTTTAAGTAGAAACTCTCTAAATACCTCATTACACCTCCCTTCTATTACCTTCGCCGCTTTCTATCTATTGAATGCCTTTTCATCAATTAGTTATCATAACAGTTATTCTTTCCATGCAACGATGCCCATTCTTCATTCATAGCAGACCTGATATCCTCCCAGTCTGTACGCTGCGTCCCAAAAGCGGAAGTACACTGCAACGATTCACTTAGTAAAGAACGAAGTCATTTCTTTAATCTGCCTATATTAACATAAAGAGTTTCAATTAGTTTTTTTGCATTTTGGCTGTAGTGTAAGGCCCTATGGCAATTAGGACAAATTGCAACACAGTTGCTTGTGGTATCCGCTCCGGCTGATGAAAGAGGTACTACGTGATGTACTTCCAGATACGGACTGCCATCATTTAAATAAAATGGTGCCTTTTCACCACAACTTTCACAAATGCCTTTACTTTGCTGCAAGATCCAAGCTTTTACCGCTGGATCTCTAACATAGACCTTTTGAAGTCGCTCTATCGAGCTTGGTGATTTATATCCGTCTGGTTCGGCCAAAGGTTTCTTTAAGAGTCGGCTAACCCTTGTGTTCAAAATTATTTCATCATCTGTAGGCTGCAAGATATCTAATGATTCACCATATATTACACGGTCCCAAAACTTTTCACTATTGACTGTAGGAATACATATTATTATTCGTTTAGTCCTATTACCTGAAGGTACTTCTTTTCTGCCTGTACTACTGAAATGAGATTGATAGCTACACATTTCTTGGCGAATATCTCTAGGGCTATTGCCGACTAAAGCAAAATATTCACCTGGATGGATTTTTCTTTCAGCTATGGACGGCATGTGTTTTCTGGCTGTCGATGAGGCAAGATAGACAACGACGTTTTGCACACCGTAATTAATCATCCGCTCAATAATACAATCGAGGGCTATATTGTAGTCTTTATTTCTGTGTGCTGGCCCCCAAGATTCAAGGATTAATCCATAAACCCCATCTTCTTCAACTACAGAGCACTCTGCATTTAGTTCAGTACCATCATTATCAAAAATTTTCATCGCATTTATCTTATTGAGATTTTATGGTAAATGCTAGCTACCACTAGCAATATGAAATTATTATTAAAAATAATGCTATCCAGCTGCTATTCAATTGATAAGTGAGTATACCCCTACTTTCTTTAATAAGATACCTTAATGGAAAAATTATGCGGGAAGCCTACATTAGGAAATTGAGAAGAGTTTAATTTAACTTTAATTACACTGACCAAGGCCGCCTTCGACATTAAGCTTGTTAAGTTTAAGAAATAAAAATAGCACAGTAAAAAAACTAACTAATGACTATTTTTAACTACCGAAAACGACACTCAAAGCAGCATCACTTCCAACTCAACACTTATCCCCCCTTAAATTCCTCAACTATTTTAAGTTATAGTTTCTACAATATCAATATCAATATCAATATCAATATCAATATCAATATCAATATCAATATCACCGGAGCATTAAATGTAGATTTAATGAGTGTATAGGATATCTGACTTTGTGTTCTCCAACTGAAAAACATTCCTTATTTTAACTTAGAATAGTACATAATAGAACCATCACCCCCGGATTAAGTAGCACATGCATTAAGATAACTTAACACTATTAAAAAGAACAAAGTTCTTCACCTGTAATCTCTGCACTGTAAGGGGAATATAAATTAATAAACCAAGCATCAAACTACTCGCGCTGCATTGTTATATCTATCCTTAACTCTGGATAATAGTCGTATAAAGTTTGTAAATTAATATCCGGCGATGTCTTGTGATTATATATAATGCGCTTTCATATTGAAAGCGCATCCAATAAAACCACATCAATCAACAATTATCAGCACTATTGCTATATTTTAACAAGACTTAAGGTTAGCAAGAGCACGTAATGGTCGTCTTTCCAGCTCGAATGTATCAATAAACTTAAGTGAAGATCTCCCATCAGCTAGCCTCATGGAATCAATCAGAGCATTTCGCTCAGGTTCCTTGGATTGCCATAGGGGATGTGTAACAACTGCACGCCAGAGTTCTTTTCCATCCTGAATTTCGATAAGAACAGGTAACGAATACTCTTTCAACAATTTGATTGTTGCTGGTCGTAGAGCCTCGACGTCTTCCGCTAACTGAAATGCTCTTTCTAGCCATCCCTTCATTTCCGGCTGGTTCCAGTCTGCGGCATTCAGACCACATGCGAATTCGGGCATAACCATCGCACGTAAATAGGCCAAACCTAAACGCCAGTCGAGTAAACCGTGATACTGGCGATTACCATAGCGCTGTATGCACTTGTAACACGCGGTTTGGCATTGAATCGGGTGATCTTTGTTTAAAAAATCAATCATCGGCCATTTGTTATTTTCTTCGAGAATCTCATGTAATAGTTTGACTATCAGAGGGAAGCCGTTAGCAGTAGCTGGTTCGGCAAGCCGTCTGCATAGTCCTGAACCGTTGATTAACGCATCGGCGATTTGCAGTCTGGGTTTACCAAGATGCAGTCGAGGTTCAAGCATTTCAAATTCATCTGGCGAAACATCCAGATAGAGCGCTGCCTTATGCGTCAAGATCTGGGTCGCACTAATAGCCGCAGCGCGCGAAGGTAAATTCATGTACTCGCCGTATCTGGCAACCATATCCATATTAAGGCGAGTATCGAATTTCGTTATTTCAAGATGAAGAGACTCTGTCTCTTTGCTTGATACAAGCCCAAAACTTTTATTCTCGCCGCGAAACTGCCAACGTGGGTTATCGTGCGATTTTAGCCAATCTGAATCGATAGCCTGCTCGCCATTAACTGGCGGGCAATATGTAGAAAAGGGCATTGGTGCTTTTTGATCGTTCACCAAGTCAACATTAAATCGTTCGCCTTCCTTTTCTCCATTAATGGGACCATCATTGAGACGTAGAATGGTCACTTCGCCGCGTTGCACCGTGAAGGAACCGCATTCTGTTGGAACGCCTTCATGTAATACTGTTGCTGTAGTTTTCAACGACATGCGAATAAAGCTATCCATATCGTCTTTGGGTTTGAAATCCGTACGAAAAGCAGCTGGTGTGATATAAAGCTTGAATTCGTTAGGGCTAATCGGCGTGCAGCAATCCTCGCAATTAATGTCGTTGTCAGGTTTATGTAGCTCTAGCTTGGCTGAACCACATGCCGGGCAAACTGCTACATGGCTGCATGACTCCTGCCACGAGCCTACCGTCGAAAGATCCGACATTCGGTTATTCTTGACCTGCGGTTCTTGATAATTACCGGTGAAACCTATTACCTCATGCTTTTTCTTATCCTTAATCAATACTGAGCCAGGAGCATATTCGAAAACTGCGAGATCAAGATCACGATCCATCGTCGACCATTCGTATTCTTCTTGCGCGTTTAGACCTTTTGTTTTCCTCAATCCCAAATAAAGGTTGCGCACCCGAGTCGGCATTCCATACATTGGTAATTTTCCGTGCTCGGCGAGGAAACGTGCAAGCCCTATATCCTCTTCAGTGACATAAACTTTCAGTTCAGAGATTTCATCAATTATGTTTTCCGCATTTAATCTTGAATTAAGACGTTGTTTTTGTTCTGGATCGAACGTTGCTGCTTTAATAAATCGATTATGTATATTCTGAGTTGCTTTCAACGCTCCCAGCAACCGCTCAGCCCAATTAGTTTCATCGCTATGATAGTAATCATGCGTAGAAATATATTCGCCATGAATATCAGGCGGAACTAGTTTATCTCCAGGGAAAGCTATTCCCTTTTTATGATCCTCTTCACGTAAAAGAGTAAATGCAGCTCTAAGCCATACTTTCCGCATAAGTCTTAATGGAATGGCATCGTGATCTACTGCCAAAAAAGGCGGCGGTGGTGGATCTCCGGTGATCGCATGAGGATGAGCGAAATAGTAAGCATCATGAGTTCTTCCGCGGCAAAATGTGATAACGAAAGAAAAAGCCTGTCCACGTCGCCCAGCGCGGCCGACACGCTGCTGGTAGTTAAACCGCTGAGGAGGCATGTTGGCTTGATAAACCGACTGAAGTGAACCGATATCAATTCCAACTTCCATTGTCGTGGTAACGGCAAGCATATCGATTTCCGCATCTAATTTTTCGAGTTCACTCATTTCATCAACAAAAATGCCCTTAAATTTACGTAGGCGATCAGAGAAATCATCTGTCTGCCCCGTCAATTCCTCGACGTTCAGCCTGAAACGTTTAACTCCGTCTTGCTCTCCACGAACAATGCGTTTACCAAGAAAATTTTCTTTCCATAGCTTTTCGACAGCTCCGCTGGGTTCAACTTCAAGTGGGGTTAAGCAGCGAGTACAATTCTTAAAACCCAAATGTAAGTGAATTCGCCCACATTTTCTACATTGCCAATAACTATCGCCTGGCTTACTAACTTTGAGAAACAATTTACCGATCTTAATTCGCCCAGCCTTATGCTCAAGCTGAGAGAATTGATTTAAAATACGTGTCAAACCTTCTTGATACCCTCTATCACCGAATAATACTCTGGCAACGCGCTTAACTTTTTCTTTTTCAACATGACTGCCTTCATACCAATCACGAGTACGTGTAGAGTCAAAATATTTATTATCTGTAACGCGATACGCCCCTGAAAACACCCTTAACCATGCATCTAACTCTGGTAAATCATCTTTATCTGATATACATGGATATGCCAGACCTGTTTCCTCTAGCGCGAAGAAGGTATTAGCAAAAATAACATCATCTATCAGCTCAAATTGATCGCCGGCGACTTTTGTTTTTATCTTCATTTTTTCATGAGAAGATAGTCCATCGCTATATTTAACCACCGTATCTTCTTTAGTAAAATTAGCATGCCAAACATTGCTATCCTCATCATCTGAACTGGAACGATACTTATATGGTGATATTCCCAACCCAACCAGCTCAGATGTAATCCTTCCGATTGAATCACCTTCAGACTCTAATAGCCTATCTATTTTTATGCGTTTATACTTACAAAGATTAGCAATGTCCTCTTGATTTTTTTTTATAGCATATAGTCGGCCGTACTCATTATCATCATTAGCCAGCATGGCTTTGGTCATCTTATCTTTAAGAATATCTTCTGATATATAATTCTTTTCTGCTTCTTTAAGCATCGTTCTGGCTGCTGCGACCAATATTTCCCTGCGTAGATCGCGCAAGTGCAATCGTTCAATTTCTAGCGCCATAGATGCCGCATCCTGCCGACTATCTGAAAAAACAATACTCTTTGCTTCCGCACCGATCGCATGTAGCAATTCAAATAATTCTGTCGCCACAAGCTGGGATGACTTAGTCACACCAGTACGAAATGCGCGAATGGGCGTTCTGGTACGATTGCTGGCAGGCCGGCTGGAGTAGTCAATGCCACAGTTAGGGCAGCAGAAAGGCTGCGCGGAGGGTCTCTTTGTCGGCTCGCCTTTTTTACCCGGAATTGTTTTTTGGAAATATAGATATCCGTGAACCGCGTCAGTATTTGTCGGAAATATTTCCTGCCCGATAGTCACAATGCCTGTAACAGGATTAAGCACCGCCTTATCCCAGACATCCCAACCTTTTTCGCAGCCTACCGGGCTTGAATGAGTAGTATCGACAGGCCAGAAAACCGCAAATTCATCCAACGTCATATCGTCGTAATATTCAGCGCCGGGGCGTTCTGGAAGATTTTCCAGATTGGTCGCCGAAGGTAATAATTCGATTGTCTTACCACCCTTCTGTCCCTTCTGACCGCCGATCAGTAATTCTCCACATGCCTCGCAGTACAACATCTCGAATAAACGGCGACCTCGTTTCTCCCCCTGGCCTGCTGGAGCGTGCGACAAACCACGCTCCAAACAAAAATCGGAGAATTTCGCCTTTTGCTCTCCCGGCAATACGGAGGCGAAGAAACCCTCAATATTTCTGACGAATGTATGCACGCGAAAAGCTGGTGTGACGTTGGCGGGTTTATCGCAATCTATCTCCGATTCTGGCAGCGCACGCACCAGCATTAATCCGCGTAATGCTAATTCCAATTCACCTTGATTACTTGGGTCTTCCTTCAGAAAAACCTTATCAATGATTATTCCCGGCGGCATCGCTCGCGGCAACTCGCTGCCATCTTCTATACAAGCATTGGTCAGCAACGCTGCTGCTTTCTCAGCTGCTTGTTTAATGGCTTGCATGCTATTTTGTGCTTTCACGTCTAGAGCTATGAAGACATTAGACAAGGCCTGACTAAGCGCGTCCGTCATTTTCAGATTGCGTACGACATTTTCCTGCCCCTCGAGGGCAACACGCATCAATGCGGCGAAAGGCCGTACAGCGATTTTTCCTTCTGGTTTCAATGGTACATAAGGTATTCCCTTAATGACGCAGTTACGCCAGAAATCAGGATCATCACTACCGGGATCGAGAGAATCGCGGTAAGTACCGAAGGGCGAAAATAGATCGCGTAGGTATTTACGAGATTGCTCTCCATCCACGCCATCCATCGGCAGCGATGCTGAAGACGCGAGTAAACGCAGTTTGTAGCGATGTTTCGGGTCGTCAAGCCCGAGTCTTACAATTAGCGACTTAATCAACATCGCGGTTTCAGTTCCAGCAGAACCACGTAATAAATGTAACTCGTCAAATACCAGATAGAAGTATGCGTCGTTGTTATTCATTAACCATTCGCGCGTAGCGTCAAATATACCGTTTTCGACTTCGCGCGAAAGCATTGCCCCGAGCATTGAGGCGTTAGTGACGAGGAGGTCAGGCGGAGCAGCCTGCATATCCCAGCGAGACATCATTTCCCCGCCGTCTGTCGAAGGAAATATATATCGAGTCTTTTCCGCAGTGTTTTCTTTTTCATCGAACGCGCGTGCAGCCTGCTGATCGCTATCAATCCGTTTCAATGCCTTACGTAACTTTTCAAGATTACGAGCACGGCGACTTTTTTCCGATTTGACTCCGGAAAGACGTGGATGGCTGGCATAGCCTGTAATCGGTGTTGCGCTGGTATATTGCCCAAAGAATATCTTGTTTCCGGAGAAATGCTGCTCCATAACCCCACGCGCCCCTTCGGAATCCAGCGTTTTACGCAAACGCGCCATTTGATCTTCAACCAGAGCATTCATCGGGTAAAGCACCATCGCCCTGAGGGCCGCCGGGCGTTGTTCTCCTTCTCGACGAGTAGTCCAGTTTGTTTTTTCGCCAGCCCACCACCGATTTTGCAGATAGCCTTCGCAAGGCGCGGCCCAGCTGACAGCCTCATTCGATAATGCAGCCAATATAGGCAACATAAAGCTTTCGGTTTTTCCCGAACCTGTACCCGATGTCACGATGCAGGGTCTACCGGGAAGAATACCGCGCTCCAGCATTTGCGTCTGGTGGCTATACGGTGCATGGACTGAACGACGCGACCAGACTTCGTCACCTAGTTTCGAATCAAATAGACCGGATAACGCTAGTTCAACGAACGCCTTACGGCCTTTGGGAGACAAGCTATTTAGCGGTCCACCATCCATCTCGGCCAGAGCTTCAAGCGTTTTATCAGAAGACTCATACCGCAAAACAGGTTCAATGTAAGGCTCCGCGGCAAATTCTCCGCTACTATTCAGAAGATTGCGTCTTGAGGCCGCGACTGAAGGATCGGCAATTCGAAAGCTAGTTTCTATATATGAAATGAAGAAGTCCTGAATACGGCGAAATCCGCCAATAGGGTCTAACATGATTTCCTTCTCCTATAATTTATTGGGCATACATCTCGTCATTCTTTAAATCTGCATATAAATCGACTAAATATTTTTGATGCATTGCTTTGTTTTCAGTATCAAGCGGCACCACCTCATGTGCCGTTCTCATCGCCCGTAGTGTATTTGCTAGATCCAAACGTCCAGCTGACATTTCATCCGCGATAGCGAGCTTGTCAGGGAAAGAATCTTGCGATTTTGGACCGGGGTCCAGTTCGCTATGATTTTCTGAAGAAAGATATAAAGGAGATAGCGCAATCGCATTCCGAATGACGACATTTTCCATTCGTAGGCGAAGATGTTGTCCCTTAATTTCTTCCATTTCTTCACAATCTTCGTTTTCAATAGTGCCGCAAATCAGAAAGCGTCGGTGTAAATCACCTCGGTACAATCGATCTTTCAGCGCTGGCAACCAGAAACGCGCGGCGGAAGATTCGACACGTTCAATCACGGCGAGGATCGTTCGGGGACAAGAAGCCTCACTCAACAATAATCCTTGGTAAAGCGGCGTTGCCATATTATTTCCCGCACGAACCCATAGATCCTCGCAGGAAATTATCGTTGGATCGGCAATCTGTCGAATTGAGCGGCCTGAAGAAATCAGCGATTCAGCAACAGCAAGGAAATCTTGTGTTTCCGGACCAAATAACAACGGACATTCACCGGCCAACATCAACGCAAGAAATTGCGTCATCAATATTTTTCCGCTAGGTGTCAGCAATTTGTTCTCTCTTACGAGCTGACCGAATTCTTCGCATGATACTACTCTCGCTTGCATCGGAAGACATACTTTGGGGAACACTGAATAAGCCATATGACGAAACTTCTCAGCAATCGCGATATCCATCTTTTCGAGTTCAATTTTTGCCTGGGCAGTACGTTCCTCGGTCTCTCTTAAAGATGTTAAACATGCTTCATGATCGTAGGTTAAGGAAGCCAATATATGATGCTGATTTTCGTTCTGGGCGCATAACTCATTGTTGGCGTCTTTCAGACGGCTAATTTCGCTTTCGAGATACTCTTTTTCCTGATTGAGCATTTGTTCTAAATCTGCTTTATTTTCTGCAAAATCAGTCTGTAACTTTTCTTTTTTGAGCTGCCATAATTGTGCAATCTCCTCCTCGATTTCACTTTTCCTTGTCTTATCAAAAACGGTCATTTCCATTTCAATAACTTCACGACGTCGCAGCCGTTCCGCCGAAAATTCATTATCGAGCGCCTTATGCTGTTGGGCGCGCAACGTGGCTCGCTCTTCTTCCGCGATGCTTTGTATCTGATGCTCGAGAAGGCGGGTGATGTGCTGGTCCTTCAATACAGCTTCGGTAAATTGACGAGTCAGAGAATCCTCCTCTTCCAGTTTCTTAGCCAACTCTCCTGCCCGAAGCATTTGAGCAGCAGCCAGAAGAGCATCGACGCCGGAAGATAATTTTCCGTTTTGCTCGTCTGTATGCACTCGAAGCCATGAAGAGATCTCGACCGTCAAATCAGCGCAGGAAAGAAGTTGAATGACGTATTCGATGTACTGCTTATCCGGCGTCCAGTCATGGATCTGGGTAGGCAGCGCATCGGCATCGGGCATATAAAACAATTTTCCGTTTTCAGATATGCCTGATACGGAAATCACGCCGCCTTCACGGAAATCATATTCATAAACGTTCTGGCTCCTGGAAATGATCAGACAGCCAGTTTTCGACTCAGCCAGATTTGCCAGAATCAAGCCATCCGGCCCAAAACGAATAGCCCACAACCCCGGTTCGCCATCTGTCGTTATGCCATCAAAGCTTAATTGGCGACGCGCTTCCAGCAGCGACTGGCCGGAAGATAAATCATAATAAGGATAAATACGCCGAGCACGTTTCGCCTGCGCTCTGTTACGAGTACCTGGCCCAACATGAAAAGCGGCCCATTCGCCCTTACGGAGCGGCAAAGCATCAGAATCGTTAAACTCAACCTCACCCGTACGAGGAAATAGTTTCTTAGGGTTCTCGATCGTACGCCAGCCATCAGGTGTTTCTTGCGCAATAGCTGTAAGGTAGGACTGATAATTTCTGCGATCATATTGACCCAGATACAAAGGGATGTTGCCCATTTTTAATTTTCCTTATTATCGCAGCGTCAGTGTTAGCCGACCGTTTCTCCATATCGGACGTATTCTTCCGCCAGAATGGCGACTGACTGAAACTACTCGGCTTGAATCGTCCTCGCCATTTGACGAGAGAGAATAAAAACATCCCGGAAGTAGCGACTCTAGCCAGTGGAAAGATATGTCATCGACGGGATAGGTGTAACCGGAGTCCATCGGACCTCCGTTTCTGAGCGCGTGACGCCGTATTCCCGAAGCCAATACGTCGGGCAGGCCACAATCATTGATAAGACACAGCAGATGATTTTTAGCGACGCGTTCAAACATGGGTTCCCTGTTATTTGCGCCAGCGGCGATAATAGCTGCGGTTCGGGAAAGATAATGTGTTGTTTTTCTTCCGGAAACAACCCGATAGATATCATGATCTCGCCCGCCAGGATGAATATGCAGTGACAGCGACGCAGATTCTTTATCCTGGAAACCATGTTGCTGAAATCGCCCTGAATGCCAGTCCCAGACCGCAGCTAGATCATGTAGTTCAGCAGCGCGTTCTGTCGTGGCTAGTGAAAGCGGTATTGTATCGGATGACGATGAGGCTTCGATAAGCGGCCATCCTAGACGCTGAGATAACGCAACAGGATCAGCGAGTACAGCCCCAAACACAGGGGGCGACCAAAGGCTAACGCCGCAACGACGAAAACTTTTTCCGCCCAACCCAGCGACCACTTTTTGAAAATCATCCATCAGTCTTGCGCAGACTGCGCCTTCCACAACAATTAGAGAATTTTCTCCGTTACGAATATGAAGCAATGAAGATTTAACCAGCGTCCATACTCGGCCTTTCCATCCGGGACGCAAGCGTGGCTCGATCAGACCCGCATTTTGTAAACAACGAATCAAATGCCATACGTTGATCTTTCCGTCTACATGCCTTAGAAGAGCGATTAACTCGGCTTCTTCCCAGCCGCTTGCTCCGCTGGCGTATATCGCCTCTAGAAGATGATCGCAACATACTTCGCTATCTTCCCACTGAAACTGCTCTTCGAAATTAAATGTCGGCGCCTTAAGTGAAGACGTCGACCAGTCGCAAAACGGCTCAAACCGGTATCTTGCACTTTCGCCTAAAGTCGGGTGCGGTACAGCGTAGGTAAAAAAACGCGCGCGACGCCGCCACGGCGGAGTTTTTTCTCCCGTTTTAAGCGTTGGCTCGATGTAAAGTTCACAGTTAAGAGGTACAGAAGAAATCAAACGGCCATCAATAACAGAAACGTTGATTCCTGCTTCATCATTCCCGGATGAATATATTTTGTAGCGTAGGGTATCTGACTCAATAAAAGGCAGAAATGCGGGTAATCCCAGCCATCCGCCGGGGAGGCGTATTCCACCGTATAACTGAGGACGCGTGACCTCATCACCCTGGGTGCCCCAAGAGGGTCTTAGTAAGCGAAATATATCCATCGCCGAAACCAGGTTCAGAGGCTGAGCCGTTAAAATCCAATCGCCCTCTACAATATAACCGTTGAGACGCTTGCTTATCTGTACAGAATGTTTACTGGATAAGGCAATATGAAACCGTTGCGAGTTTACGTCAGGAGACGGTTTCGCTCTCCAGCGCCCGTGCCCGATCTCATCAAAAAATAGCAAGCCGGCCTGCGACGCCTTCCCCAGATTTTCGCTGCTCCCGGCACCACGGTCTTTAAGAGCTTTGGATAACACAGGATGAAAAACGGTTTCGTCTGTCTCACCTACACTACTGAAATAACATCGTGAACCGTCAAAGTCGACATACATATCAATAATGATTTGATGATTCGGTGCGCCGGATGATATTTCGAACGCCCGTTGACGCAGGTGCCAGAAAGGCATATCGAATAGTGCGCGGTGCCCTAGTAACCACGCATCTCTGAATTCGGCATAAGCCTCCTTCAGCGCATAAGAAACGCCAGGTCTTTGAATAACAATCTGAAAATACTTGATTAACTGGCGCGGATCAGTGGCCGATTGCGGATAACGTTCCAAGCACTCGCTCATCAGGCGTAGATCGGCTTTATTAGGGAATGCCAACCGCAAGGTGTGACCGATTTGAACCCAGCCATTCCGCGGCGGCAAGACAAGATGCCTGTAAGACTCACCTTCCTGAACACGTTGGTTAAGCCAGTCGGCTAATGCCTCCCACATCTGGTTGACGCCAGATAAGTTCTGAAAACTATGCGAGGTCTGCAGCCAGTTCTGTAGCTTCAGACGAAAGTCATTGCGCTTTTCCTGTGCGTCGAATTGGCTGCTAATAAGCAAAGTCATGACCAGATAAGTAAAAAATCCGGGCGTATCACGAGTTGACTTTTCTATCATACCGTATTCAAGGCGCTGCGGCAGATCCCGTATTTTTGACATACAGGTTCGAAACGCTTCTTCAATTTCATTCGCACTAGCACTGCTGTCGGCGAATGCTGCCGCAAGCGTCGACGGCGTAACTTCAAACCAGCGAATATCCTGCGCGTCGCCGCCGGCACCGAACCGGAGAAAATAATCAATCAGTTTACTTTCCCAATCATCGGGCGTAACGAGAGACGTCCAGTTCATTCACGTATATCCTCCGTCCGCTTACTATTGATTCGGACTGCTATCGCCAGTGGCTCCAGAATACGTTCTGCCAGAAAACGAACTGGAGGAACGGCAAGGCCGTCACCTATCACTTTAAATGCTGACTGATACGCAGTCGGGAGGATAAAATCATCCGGCAACCCCATTAACGCCGCCGCTTCTTTGACCGACAACAAACGCGTTTTCACTTGGCTGCCTTTTACAACGATAATACGAGGACGAGAAGCTCCGCCTTTTGGCGTTCTCAGGCAACCAAGAACTGTCGAGAACGTTATTTCTGTCCGTTGCCGGTTGACGCCTTTTTCTTTGCGCATGCGTAAATAAAGGCTGCCTGCAATTGTCTCTCCGGATGTCTGCGCGTTAGCCAGACGCGCCAGATTAGCCGGTGCCATCATACTGATAAGCCGTTGTGTTTCCTCGGCAGAATGCCATAGCGCGTTTTCATGCTCAAAATCGATTAAGTCGTCCAGTTCCCTCATTCTGGTGCCTGGTAAATTGCCAGGCGACCACCAGATCCAGTCATTACGAGCTTCCTTCTCCAGCGCATCGCAGGCGCGTAGGAGCGAAGGTGAATGCCATTGCGACAAAGGTTCTTCTGAAACCAAACATTCAGGAATGGGAACACGGCGACTAATCGCAACGACAAATACGCGGGGTCGGGACTGTGGTAAAAAGTGCTTTGCATCAATGATTATTGCGCCATACCGATAGCCAGTTTTGCTTAGCTGATGGCAGATCGCGGCGAAATGGCTCCCTTTATCCAGCGTCAGCAATCCAAGAACATTTTCAAGCACAAGAATCGGCGGCTTACGGTTTTCCTCGCCGAGCCTGCTTATTAAATCGAGGAACGGCCATATCGCACCGGAACGCGTGGTTCTATCGGCACTGGAATCTCTTTCGCCAATTCCCAAGCCATTACCGGCCAAAGACAAATCTTGGCAAGGAAATGACGCCCAGCTTAAATCAGCGTGGAGCGGCAGTTCATAGGAGGTAACCTCTCGAACATCACGCATGTCGAGATGTTCGTCCCCCCAATTATCGATGTAAGTCGATGCTTTTATCGGGTCCATGTCGTTGGCAAAAAGGCATCGCCACTGTTTTCCCAGCCCAGCCCTAGCCATACCGCCACCCGCGAAAAACTCATAGAAAGTAAACCCTGCCTCGTGAGGTTCTGTTAAATGATTGTCACTCATGACAGCCTCAGTGCTCATGACCTGACCATAAAATAGTATTGCTGAATCGGGGCATCGTTCAATTTCCTGAAAGGGGTATTCTTAGCTAGATAGTTTATAAAATCAGGAAGATAATATCTATATGGATAATTGTATCGGTCATGCGAGAACGTACTCAATCAACTGAAAAATAAAATATTTTCTTAAAACCATCAAGCAAGACTGTTGAACCGGCAATGTTGAAAATGCAAACAGTCAGCATCTGTGCTGTAAATTGTTTTTTATTTAGAAAAATTCACTATTGGAGCAGATAACTAAGATGTCGTTTACCATTCTCCCTTGGTCTGAGCTGGCACCACGATATGATGGGACAATTTTGCTGGGTAATGGCGCAAGCATCGCCGTCAGTCCTCGTTTTGCATATGGCTCTCTTCTTGAACACGTCACCCAAAAAGAGAGTCTGGAGGCAGATGTACGAAAACTTTTTGACTTTTTCCAAACTAAGGATTTCGAACTCATTCTGCGTATTGTTTGGCAGGCGTCAAACGTCAACAAATCATTAGAAATTGAAGATGCCCGCACTCATGAGGCCTACCTCCGAATACGTGAATGCCTTATTCAAGCTGTACGAGATGTGCATCCTGAGCATGATGAAGTTGATGAACAGCTGCCATATATTTACGAGTTTCTGAAAAGATTTAACACAGTCATTTCGCTTAACTACGATCTGATCGTCTATTGGACAATGACATATGGTCTGGGTCTCAACGATCATCATCGGTTTAAGGACTGCTTTCTTGCCAGAGGCCTTTTTGAGCAGGACTGGCAACGGTTAAGAGGAATGCTTGGAAATGAACAATCTAATACACTTGTTTTTTATCCACATGGCAGCCTCATATTGTGCCGTAATCGTATTGAACAAGAGAGTAAAATTCATATTAAGAATGCAGGTTTACTTGAATCGATTCTCAGGCGGTGGCAAAGCGAGGAAGTTGTTCCGCTGTTTGTTAGTGAAGGAACGCATGAACAAAAAGTAAACTCGATTCAGAGCAGCTCTTATCTTTCAACGGTTTACCGGGAAGTACTTACCGAACAGCGTGAAAATCTTGTGATTCTAGGCTGGGGAATGGGAGAGCATGATGTGCATCTACTAAAACGAATGGCTGGTGCAGGCATAAAAAAAGTCGCAGTATCTGTATTCAGAAGAGACCAAACGTATTGCAATAGAGCCAACCAATTAATCAAAGATAATCTTGGGAAAAACATTTTGATAGAGTTTTTTGACAGTGAAAGTCCCGGATGCTGGAATCAGCAGCCAGAAGTTTGATGCAGGGACTGTAATTGATAATAGTATAGAGGCATGGCTAAGATGGCGCGTAACAACGCTGCTTTTTAAGCGGGCCCTGTAAATTACTCTATGCAATTGCCACCATATTAAAGGTGAGCACTCAGACGATCACCGAACTCGATAATAAACGGTTCATTGCCAGCCGCCAGTTGTGGATCGACATAATCCATTTCTTCGACTCATCCTTGATAGCCAGAAAAATCACCTTATAGGTCGAGTAGTCTACCGGGAACATCTTACGCTTTTTAATAGCTGCATGTAATCACCAACACAGAGGGCTAAGGTTCGTGTTAACTGAGACAGCTAACCTGCCAGTGTAAGTATCCCGCATAATCGTGCCATTCACATTTAGAGATCCTCCGGCATAATCATTTTTCCAACAAAGGAGATCGCTATGCGTAAAGCCCGTTTTACTGAGCATCAGATCCAAAAATTGCTCTTTCATGCTAAGGGATCACATCAACATCTTATTTAATTTTAGCCTTACATAACGACGATAACTGGTGGGACTGTCCGACCCTGACCGCTACCTTTTAACGTATTGAAAACCTATAGACGAAACGGCATTGGTATACACTTAGGTATACCAACAAAAGTTGAACTTATAAAAATCATTAAAAAAAAAATGATTGAAGAAAAAAATCAGATTCCGCCAGCTTGAAAGCCTTGCGGGCTTTTTTGTATCTGAGATAGCCTGAAAGTTGTGATTTTCGTGCAACACTTGATGCAGCGTTTTATCTGATTCAATGTCGGTGGTGCTTTAGCGGCATGGGAAATGGGCAACTGGTGGAAATAAAGATGGAAGAAGTTACGACACTATCGTTATCGGAAGTAAATGAAGCAACAGATATCACCCAGGCCCGGTCTAAAGTGCTGATTGACGGCAACTCAACGGGAATTACCGTTCCGGGAAAAGTGCTTGAGGCTGCGGTAAAAGTTGATGCGCGTCGCTATCTTTTATTCGTAACGGATGACGTCATTTTTGAAGAAATGCTGACGATCCTGCTGCTGGATATTTCTCAAGGTGTCGTAGAAGAACTGACTATCGGAGGCGCTTATACTTCAGGTCACTTTCGAGATTTGGAGGTTTTGCCCCACTCCGCAAGCTTCAGCTTCATTGGTGATACTACATGGACAGTAAAATATCTGCATCTCCCACATTTAAACTACCATTCTCGGATCCTCGCGGGGTAAGCCGTCCAGTAGCATTAAGGAAATACATCGATATCTCTGCTAGCCCTGCTCCGGCCAGGGCTGACGGTAGCCGATAAATCAGGCTGCATCCTTGCTACTTTATCGCCTGAACAGACGATAAAACTGTAAGACAAAAAGGTACTGGTACACCAATAAAATTGGAACTCATAAAATCAGATAAAAACATAAAGTTGACAGAAAAAAACCAGTTTCTGCCAGCGCATCACCGCATGCCTGTTTCACATTTTCCAAAACTCACCAACTAAAAATCATAAAACTATAATTTTTTAATAATTATAGTTAGTTACCGTATTCCCTGGCCCACATCCCTGTCCTAAACCTGGAAAAATTACGGGCTTAGGATACACAACGTTTACACTCCAGCCCATCAACGCGTATTATTTCCTGACGGACAATGACACAAGGAATGTTTCATGATGATCGCACTACAGTTCCCCTGCACCATATTCAAAACCCAAAAGTGGATGGACGACTATAGCGCCAGTGATATGCGCTACGGGGATCTGACCGAAGCGCAGTTAAAATCCCAATACCGGCTGGATTACATTTCTGACCAGGTAGATCCCTGGACGCTTACCCGGCGTTCTTCAATGGATCGTCCTCAGTCCATGTTCTGCTGTAATTTGCGCGGCCAGGGTAAAAAGATTACCCGTCAGCAGTGTGCCGCAATGCTGTTTGATGAATTCCGCTGGTTATCCCATAAATTTTCTCTTCACGGGCCGTACAGTCACCTGATCGAAAAGATGATCACCCATATGCAGAACAGCAGCGGTACACCCTTCCGCGACATTTCGCTGGATAGAGCTTTAAAGGATCATATTATTAAGGATGATTCGCAGGAAAATAGTACACGTCTGTTATTACAGAAAGCGTTCGAAGATAATATAGACTGGGAAAATAACATTTATCCGTCTATTGAAAACGCAAAGCTATATGAAGCTATATCTGGTGGTAAATTACCTAAATTCGACAGATTCCAGGATAATTTTAATGGCATGGGTATCACCGTTCATGATACATGGGCAACGCATATCACTATAAAATCACTACATATTGATAATGGCCATTTCCGGGCAATGGTGCATTACAAAGTCCAGGATCATTTTGGTCTGGATGGTGATGATATTATGAGTGAAAAATTCCGTCAGTTCCATTTGTTTCGTATCTGGTTTGTTCTCCAGCGGTACAATCAGTTTGGCTTCAGGCCATTTATGACCAATATGGAATCCACCATAGAAATTACAGGGACTCACAAATGAAATTGAAAAATAAGAAAATAATTGCCTTGCTCTTTCTAACGGGCTGCGTGCTACTTAGCTACTGGCTTTGGTTGTCTCTGCGTCCCGTGGATATCATAGCCGTTCATCACAGAAGTAGTGGTTTTAGTGATGTCCTGGTCACTACTTTTCCACCGACTGATAAAGGCAAAATTAAGTGGTGGTTAAAAAATAAGGATATGATAAAAGACAGATATGACATTCCAAAACCTGATAAAGATGGTTATTTTTACCTGACATTCTGGTTATTTGGAGAGGGTTATAAAGAGGAAGGGAAATATGACAGACTTTGCTTCAAAGATATGAAAAAACCTGTGAACTGCATTGAAAAAGACAGAGTATTTTCAATCAGCTCCAGTAAAAACAGAGGGCTTATATTTACCGTAGATGATGGGGAATATCGCATGGGGAAAGATGGAAAGATAGTAAAATTCAAAAAAGAATAGAACTGCTTTCCCTTGCCTTTCCAGAGATGCGCTAAGTTTACACTCCAACTTACCGCCGCGTATTCTCTTCTGACGGACGATGATACAAGGAATGTTTCACGATGATCGCACTACAGCTCTTCTACACCATATTCAAAAATAAAAATTTAGTCAGTTTCATTTCTTTCGTATCTGGTTTGTTCTCCAGCGGTACAATCAGTTTGGCTTTAAACCGTTCATGACCAATATGGAAGCCACTATTGATATTACCGGAGGCCGTAGTGAAAGTAAAAAGTAGAAAAATGCTTTATGCGCTGTTACTGATTGGCTGCACTCTGTCAGGCGTCCTTCTGTGGTTGTCGGTACGTTCTGTAGAGATTGTGGCAGTTCATGAGGATAGAGAGTTTACTTCTGTTCTTGTAAGAAACTTTCCTTTTACCGATCGAGGTAAAATAAACTGGTGGCTAAAAAATAAGGACATATTGAAAGCAAAATATAATATTCCAAAACCCGCAAATGATGGGTTTTTCTCCATAGTATTTTGGGATTTTGGCGATGGTTATAAAGAAGAAGGAAAATATGACCGGCGGTGCTTTAACGACATGAAGCCACCTAAAAATTGTATAGAGAAAAACAGAGTTTTCTCTGTTAGCGACAGTAAAAACATGGGACTTTCTTTTACTACTCATGATGAAATATATCGCATGAGGAAAAACGGAAAAATAGTAAAAGACGGGGCTGATTAGGTTACCGTCCTTGCGTAGCGACAGTAATAAAATCATTCCCACTTGCCTGGCTTGCACCAGCTATACATGAGTAATAAAACGTTCTGCAGGCTATCCATCACCGCCCACCGGTCGCAAAGTGGGCGGCTCCCCTCCTTTATACTTCCAACAGTTCTTCTTCACTGGCAAAGCAGGCACTCAGCATCTGGATGCGTTCCAGCAGCACCCAAAGCAGCGTATCGCGTACCTGCGGATTGGTCAGTTCAGTGATTGTCCAGGCAAGCGCCAGACACTGGTCGCAAAGTTCTTCGGTATCGGTTGGGGTATAGTCAAACATTGGGTAGTTCATAATGTATCTCCGATTCATGAGGATACCACCACCAGGGAAACGCCAACTTCACAAGGAGGTGGACTGAGCAGGGTTGGCGTACCGGTGAATCGGATCCGGCGCTTCCGAAGAAGCCCCTACCCAGTCCGCCATGGATTATGCATGAAAATGTTTTCTCATACATAAGCACGTACCGGGTTTTGGCATTACAGATAATACGACAACCTGAAAATGCCACCGATTCATTAAGCAGAACGCCAATTCCGCCACCGGATTTTGCCGGTGCCGTTGCAGTTTACGCCGCTTAATTTCTGTTCATCAACACTCATTTGTGGTCCTGTATTAAAACCGGAACCCGCTACGCAAAAACAAGCCATAGGCAATAAAAACCCGTCTCTGAGATGCCTTTTCACACAGATTCGGAAGCTGCGCACCTCCCCTTGCGTTACTCATTTTTTTCTTCTTTTCACCGTTAATACCCTGGTTAAAGAAGCAAAATCACTCAATTGCACTATGCTCAAATACAGTTTATTCCTAAGGCGCGATGTAAAAAGCCGTGCCATGCTTAACTACACAATGGATCAATAACGTTTGGTGAGGATATTATGAAAAAAACGATTATCGCACTTTCAGCTCTTCTGCTGGCTTCTCCCGTTTTCGCTGCCACACACGCAACTGATGACACCGTAGCTGCTGCGGATGCAAACGCCAACACGGCGAAAGAGAAACTGCATCAGGCGCAGGATGAAGGCAAAGAGCTGAAGCTGAAGTCTGAACACGCTGCTGAAGGCAAAAGCCACAGCACCACCAGCAAAGCGAGCGAAGGCACGCAGAAAGCGTGGCATAAAACCAAAGAAGGTACTGAAAAAGGTTGGGATGCAACCAAAGAAGGTACGCAGAAAGGCTGGAATAAGACCAAAGAAGGCGCCAGCGATCTGAAAAAGAAAGTAACTGACTAATCGTTCACTTTCTGTAAGCTAAAGGCCGCGTTTGCGGCCTTTTGTTTTATAACGTCCTTACACCAGTTTTCTGGTATCAAGGCCAGGCTTCTGATACTTCATTCTGAAACCTGTTTCCGGCAATTACCGACTAATTCTCGCATTCAGCGCATCGATAGAGGTTTGCAGCCCTGCCTCAACGCTCATGGTCAAATCTTCCATCTCCAGCGATACGTAGCCGTCATAACCGGTCATGCGCAGCACAGAGAAGAACTCCTTCCACCACTGCAAAACCTGGTAGGCATTTCGCCTGCCCGTTATAAGAAGTTCTGGCTAACGGGCGAGCTTAAAAGTAAATGAAGCTAGCCTTACGTTGTGCCGCACGGGTTGTAGCATTTATCGCGTCTGTCGAACCTTAGCTTCTTAAGGTTTTCCTAACCTTTCACTGGCACTCTTGGCAGATCTTTTTTTGCCCGGAACGCTGGTATGTCACTGATAAAATTAAAAAGAGCTTCGCTGAGTCGGCACTTTTTCCTGATAATCTTCTCCGTTTACATTGCTGTGTTTCTTAATATTGCCTTTTATCGGCAGGTTATCGCCGCGATGCCGCTCAGCGATCTGCACAGCACGCTGGTCTTTCTTTCTATGCCGATCGTCGCGTTCAGCGTCATCAATATTGTCCTGACGCTGGCGTCGTTCTTCTGGCTGGACAAGCTGCTTATCGCGCTGTTTTGCCTGATTTCCGCTGCCGCGCAGTACTTTATCTGGAATTACAATATCGTCCTCGACCGGTCGATGATTGTGAATATGCTGGATACCACCGCGTCGGAATCCTTTGCGTTGATGACGCCGCAGTTTGTGGTCAGCCTGCTGCTGTCCGGCGTGCTGGCCGCCGCGCTGGCGTTCTGGATCCGTATTAAGGTACCCGCTTCGTTGCTGAAAAGCCTACTGATGCGCGCTGTCAGCATGGTTGTTTCCGTTTTGCTGATCCTGCTGGTAGCGCTGTTTTTCTATAAAGACTACGCCTCGCTGTTCCGCAACAATAAAGAGCTGGTGAAGTCACTCAGCCCTTCTAACAGCATTGTGGCTTCCCTTTCCTGGTATAAACACAATCAGCTAACGCATCTGCCGCTGGTCAGAATGGGCGAAGATGCGCATCAAAGCGCCCAGCTGCAAAACAGCGATAAAAAAAGCCTGACTATTTTAATCGTGGGTGAAACCTCGCGCGCGGCGGACTTTTCGCTTTCTGGCTATTCGCGCCAGACTAACCCTTTGCTGGCAAAAGATAACGTTACCTATTTCCCGCAGACGATTTCCTGCGGCACTTCTACGGCAGTGTCGGTGCCCTGTATGTTTTCCGGAATGCCGCGCGCGCACTATGACGACGTGCTGGCCAGCCATCGCGAAGGCCTGCTGGATATCGTGCAGCGTGCGGGCATCAGCGTACTGTGGAACGAAAACGACGGCGGCTGTAAAGGCGCCTGCGACCGGGTACCGCACCAGGATATGACGCACCTGAATTTGCCCGGTATGTGTATCGACGGCGAATGCTATGACGACGTGCTGTTTCACGGACTGGACGACTACATCAACCAGCTGAAAGGCAACGGCGTAATCGTGCTGCACACCATCGGCAGCCACGGCCCGACCTATTACAATCGTTACCCGCCGCGTTTCCGGCAGTTCGTGCCGACCTGCGATACCAATCAAATTCAGGATTGTTCGCAGCAGCAGCTGGTCAATACCTATGACAACACGCTGCTTTACGTCGATTACATCGTTGATAAAGCGATTAATGTATTAAAATCACACCAGGATCGTTTTACCACCAGTCTGGTTTATCTTTCCGATCACGGGGAATCGCTGGGTGAAAACGGGGTCTATCTGCACGGCATGCCTTATGCCATTGCCCCTGAAGAGCAAAAACATGTCCCTATGCTCATCTGGCTGTCGCCTGATTATCAGCAGCGTCATGCGGTTGATATGGGCTGTATGAACAAACTGAGCGGAAAAAGTTGGTCACAGGATAATCTTTTTTCCACGATGCTGGGCCTGACCGGCACCGTAACGCATGAATATGCCCCTGGCGACGATATCCTGACGGCTTGTCGGAGTAAAAATCAGTGAAAATTCTGGTTGTAGAAGATGATGCCCTGCTGCTGCAGGGCCTGTTAATGGCGCTGGAAGGCGAAGGCTATGTTTGCGATGGCGTAACCACCAGCCGCGATGCTGAAGCCTGTCTGGCGGGCGGACTGTACAGTTTACTGATTCTGGATTTGGGCCTGCCTGATGAAGACGGCCTGCGCCTTTTGCTGCGTCTGCGCCGCCAGAAAAAAATGCAGCCCGTATTGATTCTGACGGCGCGGGACACGGTCGGCGACAGAATTACCGGGCTGGATGCGGGCGCAGATGATTATCTGATTAAACCTTTTGCGCTGGACGAGCTGCTGGCGCGTATCCGGGCGCTGATCCGCCGCGACGTTAACCAGGGCGACAGCCGTCTGGTGTTTGGGCAGCTTTCGCTGGATATGACCCATCGGCAAATACACCTTGCCGACCGGCTGCTGGAGCTGACGCCAAAAGAGTACGCCATTCTGGCGCGCCTGATGCTGAAAGCCGGCCAGCCGGTGCACCGCGAAATTCTCTATAACGATATTTATAACTGGGAAACCGAGCCTTCTACCAATACGCTTGAGGTCCATATTCACAATCTGCGCGACAAAATTGGTCGAACGGCGATCCGTACCGTACGCGGTTTTGGCTATGCGCTGATGAAGGACGGGACAGAACGCGCTGATGATTAAATCTTTTTTCCAGCATCGCGGTAATACGATGCGTTTTCGCCTGCTGATGGCGGTTGGCCTGATCCTGTTACTTTGTCAGGTGATCAGCGTGGCCTGGCTATGGCATGAAAGCCAGGAGCAGATCCAGCTGCTGGTAGACGCGGCGCTGCATAACCATGACCAGCGAAAACACGTGGAAAAAGAGATACACGAGGCGGTCGCCAGCCTGGCCGTGCCGAGCCTGATTATGATTACGCTCGCGCTGCTGCTCTGTTTTCAGGTGGTGAAATGGATCACGCGGCCGCTGTCAGAGCTGCAAAAGCAGCTGGAAAACCGTAGCGAAGATGACCTTTCTCCGGTCAACTGTCCTCGATCGGTACGGGAAATCGATGCCGTTACTCTGGCCGTTAACCAGCTGATTACGCGACTGACCACCAGTCTGGAGCGTGAAAGGCTGTTTACCGCCGATGTAGCGCACGAATTACGTACGCCGCTGGCCGGGCTCCGGCTGCACCTGGAACTGCTGGAAAAGAAGCACAGGATCAACGTACAGCCACTGATCCAGCGGCTGGATCAAATGACCAATAGCGTGGCGCAACTGCTCCAGCTGGCGCGAGTCGGGCAATCTTTTACCGCCGGTAACTATCAGCGGGTTTCGCTGGCAAAAGATGTGATTGCGCCAATGAGTGCGGAGATGCAATCAATGCTGCAACAGCGCGGGCAGCAGCTGGAGATAACCATCGTGGACGACGCAACGGTACGCGGCGACGCGACGCTGTTACGCGTTTTATTAAGAAACCTGATCGAGAATGCCCATCGCTATAGCCCGACCAACACGGTGATCGCCGTACGCGTGGAAAATCACTCCGGCGCGGTGATGGCGGTAGAAGATCAGGGAGTAGGCATTGATGAGAGTAAAAGCGGCGAGCTGAGCCGCGCCTTTGTGCGTATGGACAGCCGTTATGGCGGCATCGGACTGGGGCTGAGCATCGTCAGCCGTATCGCTCAGCTACATAAAGCGCAGTTCTTTCTGGAAAACCGACAGCAGGCCAGCGGCTGCCGGGCTTCGATCAAATTCACATCCTGAACCTTACTTAGCTGCTGAACCAGATTTTCAGGAAAGTCAGAATAACGATAACGCTGAATATCACCGTGGCATATTCACTGGCTGGCCTTACGCGCTGCTGTTGCATGGTTCTCTCCTTATCGTGATAAGGAGAGTCTCCCGGAAAAAGATTAAGGCAACCTTAAGACGGTGCAGCCCGCATAGATTTCAGCAGGTCAGCAGGTCAGCAGGTCAGCAGGTCAGCAGGTCAGCAGGTCAGCAGGTCAGCAGGTTACGATAACTCACAGGCCAATCGGCTGATAGCCCTGCCACTCCGGACGAAAAGGCGTTCCCTTTTCACAAGGCGTAAGATGCACGTAAAGATTGCCGACTTTATCCAGCAGCAGGCAGTCGTCCACGTCGGTCAGATTATCTTTATGCTGCTTTAGCGCGCCGTTCAGCAGCGAAGCCAGGCCTTTTGCCTTTGCTTCCTTAACGCTTGTCGCCACAAAGAGATCGAAGGCGTGCAGCTCGGCCAGCGTTGAAGGATGATAAGCGCCCGCGTTAACAAAAAAGAGCCGGTTTTTATCCTTCGGCGGCGTATCGGCAAGCGTAATGCTGTAGCCATCGGCCCAGTTAATTCGCGCATAGCCATCAATATGGATCTTATCCGCGTCGCCGAACCAGGCTTCACGCAGCGCTGGCCAGGCCTCTTTCGGCTCGTTGGCGGCGACAAACTGAATGTCATGTACTTCGATATTCGATTTTCCGGCGTTGCCGCCTACATAAAACATATACAGCTGCATACTGGCTCCGTTAACTGTCGAAAAAACGGCGATCGTACAGCCTTAAAAACGATATATAAACATTTACATATCGGTATTAATGCACGCAAGCCGACACCGTGCTTTTCCCGCTCAAAACATAAGAATTACTTATAGCCTACCGTGCTTTACCCGCTGCTTTTTTCGGGGTCTCCGCTTCCACTTTGCACATATTTGCCCCTGAGCGGCCAGGCAAACGTTTACCCCGGATGAAAAACAGCCTTTGTGCGGTGACAAGGGTTACGGCGCTTAAGTTCCGTCCTTTGTGTGATCTACATCACACTTTAATTAAAGTGAAATGAAACAGAGTTTGACAACTGTGAGCGATCTCTATTTCCTTAGCAGCGGATGACGGCACACTGCTCCGGCATTCGATACGGGTGTTTTCGGTACTGAAAACCGCCTTCCTGTTCCGTTCCGGATAATGACTGATAAGACCATCGCGCGGGCTGCAGAAAATGGTCGATAAGCATGTGGTAATATAATGAAATATAAATCTCTGATGGCTGGCGCTCTGGTTGCTCTCTCTTACAGCGCTGCTTCTTTTGCTGCACCTGAACAGCCGCAGTACGTTTCCGACTGGTGGCACCAGAGCGTGAACGTCGTCGGCAGTACTCACACTCGCTTCGGGCCGCAGTTCAATAATGATGTTTATTTGGAATATGAAGCCTTTGCTAAAAAAGACTGGTTCGATTTCTATGGCTATCTGGATCTGACCAACTTCTTCGGGACCGGCAACTCTAACGCTAACGGCATTTTTGACCACGGTTCGCCGATGTTTATGGAGATTGAGCCTCGCTTCTCTATCGACAAGCTGACCAACACCGACCTGAGCATCGGGCCGATTAAAGAGTGGTACTTCGCCAACAACTATATCTACGA
This sequence comes from Erwinia phyllosphaerae, assembly GCF_019132875.1. Taxonomy (GTDB): domain Bacteria; phylum Pseudomonadota; class Gammaproteobacteria; order Enterobacterales; family Enterobacteriaceae; genus Erwinia; species Erwinia phyllosphaerae. The sequence continues at coordinate 28,828 of NZ_JAHSPF010000008.1, read as the reverse complement.
TATGGGCCGCAACAGCAGCAGCCGCCAGAATACCTGGTATATGGGTCTGGGCACCGATATCGATACGCATACCCCGGTTAACCTGTCGCTGAACGTCTATGCCAAATACCAGTGGCAGAACTATGGCGCAGCGAACGAGAACAGCTGGGACGGCTATCGCTTCAAGGTGAAATACTTTGTGCCGCTGACTACGCTGTGGGGCGGTAATCTGAGCTACGTTGGTTTTACCAACTTTGACTGGGGTTCCGATCTGCGCGACAAGAGCGACGCTTCCCGTACCAGCAACTCTATCGCCTCCAGCCACATTCTGTCGCTGGCTTACGATAACTGGCACTACTCGGTGGTGGCGCGCTACTTCCACAACGGCGGCCAGTGGGCTGACGGCCAGGAGCTGAATTTCGGTAGCGGTGATTTTGAAGTGAAATCGACCGGCTGGGGTTACTACCTGGTGGTTGGCTACAACTTCTAATCCCCATGCTTTTCAGCCGCCGGTTCTGCGCCGGCGGCTTACGGATTTAGCTGCGCGCGCCAATCGGATTCATAATAATCTTCGCGGGCGGCGGCTCAATGTTGTACATGCCGCCGTTAAACGGATCGACCAGCAGCCAGCCCGGGAAGCCGCCAAGCGGAATATTACCCAGCAGATACCAGAGGTTAGCCTTCTCGTTCAGCGGGATGGTTTGCGGGACAAAGCCCGGCTGTTCCAGCATCAGCAGGAATTTCTTTTTGCCAAAGTAGCTGCCGTCAGATTTTGCCAGCGTCACGGTTTTTGGGGTGAACCCTTCCGCCACTGCCCTGCCCGTTTCATCCTGAACAACAAATTTTGCGCCTTGCGGCCAGCTCTGGATGGTCACATCCTGGGTCTTGTCGCCCACGATGGTTGCACATCCGCTCAAAAGCCACGCCGAAGCCAGCGCCAGTAACACGAGTCTCATAAGCTTTCCTGCCAGGTTAAATATTGAGAATAGTTTACGCAGAGTCAGGCGAGATTTATTAATCGCGCCCGATAACGAGCGCGATCGCGTAAAGCTCTGAGAGGGTTATCGGCAGCGTTGGGCAATAGCTTTAATATCGGCTGGCGTGGTGCGGCAGCAGCCGCCGATCAGTTTTGCACCAGCCGCCTGCCATTCGGCAAGGTTATCCACCAGCGTGCAGGTAGAAGCGTCGCTGTGCCAGCTTTTGCTGGCGGCATCATACTGCTCGCCAGAGTTGGGATAGACCACCAGCGGTTTTGCGCTTAACGCGGAAAACACTTTCAGCGCCGCCGTCACCTTATCCAGCGCGATGCAGTTGATGCCCAGCGCCACAACCTGAGGAACGTTGTCCAGAAAGGCGAGCACGTCGGCCAGCGGCGTCCCGTCGCTCAGATGATCGCTGTCGCGCAGCGTAAAGGAGAACCAGGCTGGGGTAGCCGGGAATTCGGCCAGCAAAGCAACCAGCGCCTCGATTTCGGCAAAAGAAGGCAGCGTCTCGCAGGCCAGCAGATCCGCGCCCGCGTCTACCAGCGCGCGAACGCGTGGCCGATGGAAGTCCATCATCTCCGCCTGCGGTAAAGAATAGTCGCCGCGGTATTCGCTGCCGTCTGCCAGATAAGCGCCATAAGGGCCGACGGAACCGGCGACCAGCAGCGGCGTGGTTTGCTTAGCGGCGGCAAGGTAATCCGCGCGCGCTTTTATGGCCAGCTCTACGCTTATGGCAATCAGCGCCAGCGAATCGGCTTCATTCAGCCCGCGCTTCGCAAAGCCTTGCGGCGTGGCCTGATAGCTGGCGGTAATGGCAACCTGCGCGCCCGCTGCAAAGTAGTCGTAATGTACCTGGTAAATCAGCTCGGGGTTTTCGATCAGTACTTTTGCCGACCAGAGCGTATCGGTAAGGTCGCAGCCGCGTGCTTCCAGTTCGGTTGCCATCGCGCCGTCCAGCACCAGGCCAGCAGCAACCAGTTTCTGCACAGAATCAATCGGTGACACGTTGAACCTCCTGGCGTTTTTGCAGCAGTTGAGTGAAATAGTAAGCACCGTAGCAAACGGCAATAAAAGGCAGTCCGCAATAGAGCGCGATACGCTGTTCCGGATCGAAAGCCAGGCCAACACAGGCCAGCAGGCAAAGCACGAAGCCCAGGATCGGCGTCAGCGGGAACCACGGCGCCCGGTATTTCAGGTCGGCCAGCGGCTTGCCTGAACGCAAATGGGCACGACGGAAGAAGAAGTGCGCCGCGCAGATGCTCAGCCAGACGGCTACCACGGCAAAGCCAGAAATCGCAGAGAGCGCGACAAATACCGTATCCGGCGCGATAACGCTGGAAAACAGCGCCAGCAGTCCGCCCAGCATGCTTACCGAAATTGCCGTCAGCGGAATACCGCGACGCGTCAGCTTTGCGAAGCAGCGCGGCAGCGTGTTCTGGTTTGATAGCGACCAGAGCATGCGGCCAGAGGCATAAAGACCCGAGTTTGCCGCCGACAGAATGGCGGTAAGAATGACGAAGTTGAAGATATCCGCCGCGTAAGGAATGCCGATCTTTTCAAACACCAGCACAAACGGGCTTTTCACGATCCCCGCCTGATCCATTGGGATCAGCGCCGCCAGGATCAGCACGGTGCCGACAAAGAAAATAATCAGCCGCGCCACGGTGGTTTTTATCGCCAGCGGCAATACCTTATGCGGATTTTCCGTTTCGCCTGCGGCAATGCCGATCAGTTCCGTGCCGGAAAACGCAAAGTTAACCGCCACCATCGTCATCAGAATCGGCAGTACGCCGTGCGGCAGCCAGCCGTGAGCGGTCAGGTTATGGAAAAACGGCGCGCTGCTGCCGTCTTTCAGCGGAATAAACCCGAACATCGCGCCCGCGCCCAGTACGATAAACGCCAGAATGGTGACCACTTTAATCAGCGAGAACCAGAACTCCCCTTCGGCAAAGAAGCGGGAAGAGATGACGTTAAGCAGGAAGATCAGCGTGCAGAACAGCAGGCACCACAGCCAGACAGGCGACTGCGGAAACCAGTACTGCATACAGAAACCGGCGGCGGTCAGGCTGGAGCCGAGCGCTACAGTCCAGGTTAGCCAGTAAAGCCAGGCAACGGTGTAGCCTGTCGCGGGGCTAAGATAGCGCGCCGCATAGACGTGAAAAGCACCGGTTTCCGGCATGGCGACGGAAAGCTCGCCCAGGCTGAGCATCACCAGATACACCACCAGCGCGCCAATCAGATAGGCCAGCAGCGTACCGGCCGCGCCGGTCGTGGAGATAATATAGCCGGTGTTAAAAAATAGACCGGTGCCGATAACGCCGCCTAATGAAAGCATCACCAGATGGCGAGCCTTCATACTGCGTTTAAATTGTTGCGAACTGTCCTGCTGAGTCTGCTGCATGCCGTCATCCGTATAGACGTCTAAACTTCTACATAGGACAAGCGTTATACCTGGTCTGCCACGGTATTGCAACGTCAGGAAGCGTAAATCGGCGCTTTTCAGCGCCTGCGATCGATGCGGATAAAGGCACGGAAAACGGTCAGTCGAACACGGATTCCAGATAGCGTTCCAGCGCCGCGCGTGAACTGAAGCCGTGAGGAATACCATAATGATCGCGGCTGTCGCCAACCAGATACATAGGAAACTGCACGTAGTGCTCGCAGGTTTTTATTTCGTTTGCCGGCTCCGCAAAGCTATGGCTCTTTTCCTTTAGCGTGGGATGGATCACCAGCGCAGTCCGGCCTAAACGCGCCTCGCGGTTAACGTACACATAGCTGTCGCCACGGCGGTAGCCATAAGCTTTTGCGGTAACGGCGTCCATTTCAAATCCCGCTTTTTCCAGTACGCGAGCGACCTCATCAGGGCGTAGATACATGCTTAATCCTCTAATACTTGCCAACCCCGACACCTTACCTTAGCGCCAGGGCGCAGGGCTTTCGGAATTGTCCAGAAACAGGGTGTAGCCCAGACCATCACAAGAAATATCTCTCTGATAGTCTATAGTAAATAGTCCGTATCATTTCCAGGAGAGAGCTAAATGTTTAACCGGACAACAAATAATGAAGATGTTGATATTAACCAGGACGTCACTCTGCTGGCCGATACCCTTGACGGCCTGTTAAAAACTTACGGCAGCAAATCGAAAGAAGAAATTGATGATGCTCGCAGCAAGGCACAGACCCTGCTGAAAGAGACGCGCGCAAAACTTAACGGCGGCAATCGCGTGACCCGCGTCGCTAAAGACGCAGGCGAGCATGTAGATACTTTTGTACGTGATAATCCGTGGCACGGCGTAGGCATTGGCGCAGCTATCGGCGTATTCCTTGGCGCACTGATTGCCACCAGCGCTTCCCGCGACTGATTTTTCTGACTACACCGTAACGACTAATCCCCGCCCAGGCGGGGATTTGACTTATTGAAACAGAACTATCTTTACGCTATTCCACAGCTATTTTCCCGCCTGATATCTTATATTCGGAACTATGCGTGTTTCATTCGCTCTTTCAGCGTTTCAATAATGAAGGCGTTAACAGACGTTTCACACTCCGCCGCAGCCTGATTCAGACGCTCTCCAAAGGATTCAGGGTAGCGTAAAGTAAAAGTTTTCACTTTTTCCTGTTGCGCAAAGGGCTCAATTCCAGCTGATTTACAATCCTCGATATATTCACGCAGCGAAATCTCACCTTCGTTAGTTAATCCCTGAACGTTATCCGACACAAAATCACAATAACCCGTTAATCCCAAAAAGCGTCCTCTGAAGGCTTTCAGCTCAGGAACATAGCTGACGATAGCGGGTTGCCCGGCAATCGTAATGGTGTTTAAAGGCAGTGCTTTGGTCATGGTTTTACTCCTGTGCTTTCAAGCCAGTCACGTAGGTTTTCGACTGCGCCTTTATCTGTATCCGGCGAAGGATGGGGACGATGGAAGCTGGCTATGCTGCCGTTAAGAATAAACTTGCAGCGAGATCCGCGCCCTTCTTTTACTTCACCACCCAGCGCTTTAATCAACGCTTCAATATCACTCCATCTGATGCCTGATAAGACAGGTGTTTTAAATACCTGCTCAAGGGTATTTCTTTGTTTCTTCCTGAGCGATGAAACGAATCCTTTCATTCCCTTATCCCTTGAAGTCACTTTGTGCAGTCATTGTAGTTATACACCGTTATGACGTCAATTTATGCAGTCGCTCTTTTCCTGCTGTGGGCAAAGCAAGAGCACCGATCGCCATTCCAGCGTCCTGCCAGAAAGCACATGCGCAACATTTAACCGAAATATTTTTTAATGAGGTTAGATTCAGGTGCCACAAGGGTTTGTGCCGTTTGGCTGAAGTACGCTTACAGGAAGCAAGGTTGCAATAGCTTAACGCTACATCTAGTATCTATAGAAATGAAATAACGCAACATATAGCTTTTAGCGGCGATTCTGGCGGTACGTTTACAGAGCTGGTGACAGCAATATTCGTGCCAGACATCCGATCATAAAGGGAAATACGAATCATGCGCATTATTATTTACACGAAAGATAACTGTGTCCAGTGCAACGCGACTAAAAACGCGATGGACAAACAGGGCATCGATTATCAGCTGGTTAATCTGGACCAGGATCCCACAGAGCTGGAGACCTTAAAAGCGCTGGGCTATCGCCAGGTTCCCGTGGTGATGGCTGAAGAGGAGCACTGGAGCGGCTTCCGTCCCGATAAGATTTCTGCCCTGAGTCAAGCCGCAATGCGAGGCTGAGCGAATGTCACTGGTCTATTTCTCCAGCCAGTCGCAAAACACGCACCGCTTTGTTTTACGCACCGGCCTGCCGTGCCGCCGCATCCCGCTGGACGGGCAATTGCGGGTTAACGAGCCTTATATCCTGGTCGTACCGAGCTATGGCGGCGGCACGGCCAAAGGCGCGGTTCCCGGGCAGGTCATTCAGTTTCTGAACGACGTTGATAATCGTCGGCTAATCCGTGGCGTCATTGCCGCAGGCAATCGTAATTTCGGCGAGGCTTATTGCCTGGCCGGCAGCATTATTGCGCAAAAATGCCGCGTGCCGTGCCTCTATCGCTTTGAGCTGTTGGGCACAGAAGAAGACGTCGCTAACGTATCCAGGGGAGTAACCCAATTTTGGCAAGCACAGACAGCACACTTATAACGCCGACAGAGGCCGATTATCACTCCCTGAATGCGATGCTCAATCTTTATGATGCTGACGGCAATATTCAGTTTGAAAAAGATCGCGAGGCGATTCGGCACTATTTTTTGCAGCACGTCCTGCCAAATACGCTGACCTTCGCCTCAGTTAGTGAGCGCTTACAATACCTCGTTGCCGAAGGCTATTACGAAGCCGAGGTGCTGAACGCTTACCCTTTTGAATTTATCAGCCAGCTGTTTGAACAGGCGTATCAGCGCCGCTTCCGCTTTCAGACTTTTTTAGGCGCATGGAAGTTTTACACCAGCTACACGCTGAAGACTTTTGACGGCAAGCGCTATCTGGAAGGCTTCACCGAACGCGTATGTATGGTGGCGCTCACGCTGGCCAAAGGCGACCGACCGCTGGCGACGGCGCTGGTGGAGGAGATGCTTTCCGGCCGCTTCCAGCCCGCCACGCCAACCTTCTTAAACTGCGGCAAACAGCAGCGCGGCGAGCTGGTTTCCTGCTTTTTGCTGCGCATTGAAGATAATATGGAGTCGATTGGCCGCGCGGTAAACTCTGCGCTACAGCTTTCCAAACGTGGCGGCGGCGTGGCGTTTCTACTTTCAAACCTGCGCGAAGCCGGTGCGCCCATCAAGCGTATTGAAAACCAGTCTTCCGGGGTCATTCCGGTGATGAAAATGCTGGAAGACGCTTTTTCCTACGCTAATCAGCTGGGGGCGCGTCAGGGGGCGGGGGCCGTTTACCTGCACGCGCATCATCCCGATATTCTGCGTTTTCTGGACACCAAGCGCGAAAACGCCGACGAAAAGATTCGTATTAAAACGCTGTCGCTTGGCGTAGTTATTCCTGACGTCACTTTTCAGCTGGCGAAAGAGAACCGGCCCATGGCGCTCTTTTCACCTTATGACGTAGAGCGAATCTACGGCGTGCCCTTTGCCGATATCAGCATCACTGACAATTATGAAGAGATGCTGGCGGATGAGCGTATCCGCCGCACCTTCATTAATCCGCGCGAATTTTTCCAGACGCTGGCGGAAATCCAGTTCGAATCGGGTTATCCCTACATCATGTTTGAGGATACGGTTAACCGCGCCAACCCGATTAAAGGCCGTATCAATATGAGCAACCTCTGCTCTGAAATCCTGCAGGTGAATACGCCGACCGACTATAACGACGATCTGAGCTATCGCCATATCGGCAAGGATATCTCCTGTAATCTGGGTTCATTGAATATTGCGCATACCATGGATTCGCCTGACTTTGGCCGCACGGTAGAAATCGCGGTGCGCGGACTGACGGCGGTCTCCGATCAGAGCCAGATCCGTTCCGTTCCTTCTGTCGAAAAAGGCAACTCGCTGTCGCACGCTATTGGTCTTGGACAGATGAACCTGCACGGCTACCTGGCGCGGGAAGGTATTCAGTATGGTTGTGAAGCAGCGCTGGATTTCACCAACCTTTATTTCTATACCATCACCTATCACGCGCTGCGCACTTCAAATCTGATTGCTCAGGAGCGTGGCGAGACCTTTGCCGGTTTTAAAGACTCCCGTTACGCCAGCGGTGAATACTTTGATAAGTATGTTAATCAACCCTGGCAGCCACGCACTGCCGAAGCCGCCGCGCTGTTTGCCAGAGCAGGCATCGCTTTGCCCTCACAGCAGGACTGGCGCGAACTACGTGACTTGGTCATCAGGCACGGTATTTATAATCAGAATTTACAGGCGATTCCGCCGACCGGTTCTATCTCTTATATCAACCACGCGACCTCAAGTATTCACCCGATCGTTTCGCGGATTGAGATCCGCAAAGAGGGAAAAACCGGCCGCGTGTACTATCCCGCGCCGTTTATGAATAACGATAACCAGGCGTTTTACCGCGATGCTTACGATATCGGGCCAGAAGCCATTATTGATACCTATGCCGAAGCCACGCGCCATGTCGATCAGGGGCTGTCGCTGACGCTGTTTTTCCGCGATACCGCCACCACGCGCGATATCAACAAGGCGCAGATCTACGCCTGGAAAAAAGGCATTAAAACGCTTTACTACATTCGTCTGCGTCAGATGGCCCTGCTCGGCACCGAAGTCGAAGGCTGTGTCTCCTGTTCGCTCTGACTTAACTATAAGGGGCGAAGGTATTTGCCCCGGAAGACAATCATGATGAAACTAAAACGCGTCCACGCCATTAACTGGAACCAGATTGAAGATGAAAAGGATCTGGAAGTCTGGAACCGCCTGACCTCTAACTTCTGGCTGCCGGAAAAGGTGCCGCTGTCTAACGATATTCCGGCCTGGAACGGCCTGAGCCACGAGGAGCAGCAGCTTACCATCCGCGTCTTTACCGGCCTGACGCTGCTGGATACTATTCAAAATAGCGTCGGCGCACCGGCGCTGATGGCGGATGCGATAACGCCGCATGAAGAAGCGGTGATGTCCAATATCAGCTTTATGGAAGCGGTGCATGCACGCTCCTACAGCTCTATTTTCTCTACGCTTTGCCATACCAGCGATGTCGATACGGCCTATCAGTGGAGCGAAAATAACGCTTTCCTGCAGCGAAAAGCCGACATCGTGCTGGAACATTATCATCACGACGATGCGCTGAAGAAGAAAATTGCCAGCGTATTTCTGGAGTCCTTTCTGTTTTATTCAGGCTTTTATCTGCCGATGTACTGGTCAAGCCGCGGCAAGCTGACCAATACGGCTGATTTGATCCGCCTGATTATTAAAGATGAGGCGGTTCACGGCTATTACATTGGCTATAAGTATCAAAAAGCGCTGGAAAAAGAGAGTCAGGCCCGCCGTGACGAACTGCAGCAGTTTGCCGTTGAGCTGCTGCTGGCGCTGTATGAGAACGAGCTGGCCTACACCGCCGACCTGTATGACGGCGTAGGCTGGAGCGAAGAAGTGAACAAGTTCCTGCATTACAACGCTAACAAAGCGCTGATGAATCTGGGCTACGAGGCGCTTTTCCCGGCTGATTTGACCGATGTTAATCCGGCCATTCTTGCCGCCCTTTCGCCCAATGCCGACGAAAACCATGACTTTTTCTCGGGCTCCGGTTCATCCTACGTCATGGGTAAAGCGGTGGATACCGAAGACGCAGACTGGGATTTTTAGCGCTAAAGCGGAGGGAGAGTTTCCCTTTCTCCCTCCGTATTACTGTTTTTTATTGATCGCCCGTTCAATAAAAATTTATTCCGCCCTGTTTCCCTGTTTACGCCTTTTTTATTTAGCGCTTTACCTTCCTTTTCCACGAATAATTTCCCGGCCCGGATCTCTTTTCTGCAAGAAATATCACTCTTTTTTCCCGCAAAGAAATTCCCGCTCATCCCTTACCCCCTCTGGCATTTACAGAGATTCAGGTCTCACTGACAAAGCGCCCGCGCCGCGCAAAGGGTTGCCTCAGGCTGAGAGTGTGTTAGGGTATAGGCCGCTAATATTTAACCAGGACGTTCTGATATATAAGAAAATTAACTGATAATCAGGAATAAAATAAGTGCATGGCTATTAAACTCGAAGTAAAGAATTTATATAAAGTATTTGGGGAAAATCCCGATCGCGCTTTCAAGCATATCGAAAAGGGAATCAGCAAAGAGGCTTTGCTTGAGAAAACTGGGCTTTCTCTTGGCGTAAAGAACGCCAGTCTGGCCATTGAAGAAGGCGAGATATTTGTGATCATGGGCCTTTCCGGTTCCGGCAAGTCCACCATGGTTCGCCTTCTCAATCGTCTGATAGAACCCACGCGCGGCCAGGTTATTATTGACGGTGTCGATATCGCCAAAATATCTGACAGTGAACTGCGTCAGGTTCGCCGAAATAAAATCAGCATGGTATTCCAGTCATTTGCTTTGATGCCTCACCTTACGGTGCTAAATAATGCCGCCTTCGGCATGGAATTAGCTGGCGTCCCCTTGCAGGAGCGACAGGAAAAAGCGCTGGAGGCGCTGCGTCAGGTGGGCCTGGATAATTACGCGCATGCCTATCCGGACGAATTATCTGGCGGTATGCGCCAGCGCGTTGGATTAGCCCGCGCGCTGGCGATTAATCCGGATATATTATTGATGGATGAAGCATTCTCAGCACTTGATCCGCTAATTCGCACCGAGATGCAGGATGAGCTGGTAAAACTACAGTCCCGTCATCAACGCACCATCGTATTTATTTCTCACGATCTGGATGAAGCGATGCGTATTGGCGACCGCATTGCCATTATGCAGGGCGGCGAAGTGATTCAGGTGGGCACGCCCGATGAAATTCTGAATAACCCCGCCAATGATTACGTGCGCACTTTCTTTCGCGGCGTAGATATCAGCCATGTCTTCAGCGCCAAAGATATCGCCCGCCGCAGCGCCAGTGCCCTGATGCGTAAAGCGCCGGGCTTTGGCCCGCGTTCGGCTATCAAGCTGTTGCAGGACGAAGACCGCGAATATGGTTACGTGCTGGAGAAGCAGAAATTTGTTGGCGTGGTGTCCACGGATTCGCTAAAGGCCGCGCTGGCTGCTGGCGGAGGTCTGGACCAGGCCATTCTGCCCTCGCCTGCCGCGATGCCGGCGGACACCTCGCTTAACGATTTGCTGTCGCATGTGGCGCAGGCTCCCTGTGCGGTGCCCATCGTCGGAGAAGATAACCAGTATGTCGGCATCATTTCCAAAGGCATGTTACTACAGGCATTAGATCGCGAGGGGAGCCAGCCATGAGTACACAAGTTATCGACCCGTGGCAGGCTGCTTCTGCTCAACCTGCCGCACAGAATAGCGCGGCGGCTGACACCGCGGCGCAAAGCACGACCAGTGCACCAGCAACGGATGCTGTTCACGGCAGCGCCAACGTGACGGATACAGCGCAGGCAACCACCAGCCCGTCCGATGCCGCAGCAGCCAGCGATCCCTGGTCCAGCAGCGCTTCTGCTGCATCAGACAGCGCCAGCAATGCCACCAGCACTCCTGCTACGGACAGCGCCAGCAATGCCAGCGGCGCTCCTGCTGCGGACAGTGCCAGCGGCGCGGACGCCTGGGGTACGCCCGCCGGTAGCCATGACGCTGCGGCCAGCACGCATGATGCTGTAGCAAGCGGCGGCGACTGGCTAAACAGCGCGCCAGCCCCGCAAGCGGAACACTTTAGCCTGCTCGATCCTTTTCACAAGACGCTGATCCCCCTGGATAGCTGGGTAACCAGTGGGATCGACTGGATCGTCACGCACTTTCGTCCGCTTTTTCAGGGCATTCGCGTGCCGGTGGACTACATCCTTAGCGCCTTCCAGCACTTTCTGTTGGGCATGCCGGCACCCGTGGCCATCGTGCTGTTTGCTCTGATTGCCTGGCAGATTTCCAGCTTTGGCATGGGTCTGGCCACGCTGGTTTCGCTGGTGGCTATTGGCGCTATCGGTGCCTGGTCTCAGGCGATGGTGACGCTGGCGCTGGTACTGACCGCCCTGCTGTTCTGCATGATAATCGGATTACCGCTGGGCATCTGGCTGGCGCGCAGCGATAAGGCGGCGAAATTTATTCGCCCGTTGCTGGATGCGATGCAAACAACGCCCGCCTTTGTCTATCTGGTGCCTATCGTGATGCTGTTTGGCATTGGCAACGTGCCGGGCGTAGTGGTCACCATCATTTTTGCCCTGCCGCCCATTGTGCGCCTGACGATCCTGGGCATTAAGCAGGTTCCTGCGGATTTAACCGAGGCCGCCGAATCCTTCGGTGCCAGCCCGCGTCAGATGTTGTTTAAAGTGCAGCTGCCGCTGGCAATGCCAACCATTATGGCGGGCGTTAACCAGACGCTGATGCTGGCCCTGTCGATGGTGGTTATCGCCTCAATGATCGCCGTTGGTGGTCTTGGCCAGATGGTGCTGCGCGGCATTGGCCGCCTGGATATGGGGCTGGCGACCGTCGGCGGCGTGGGCATTGTGATACTCGCCATCATTCTTGACCGCCTGACGCAGTCCGTTGGCCGCGACAGCCGCAGCCGTGGCTCGCGTCACTGGTATGCCAGTGGCCCGCTGGGCCTGCTCACTCGTCCTTTTAGCAAATAACACTCTTTTCTGGCGGCGTATCGTCGCCGCCAGCTTCCTCTTAAAAAAATAAGGAACGACTATGCGTAAAGCACTGTTAGCCGCCGCCTTCACCACGCTGGCCTTACCGGCTTTTGCCGCCGATCTGCCGGGAAAAGGCATTACCGTTAAGCCCATTCAAAGCACCATCACAGAAGAAACTTTCCAGACGCTGTTAGTCAGCCGCGCGCTGGAAAAACTGGGCTATACCGTGGAGCAGCCGAGCGAAGTGGATTACAACGTTGGCTATACCTCGCTGGCGTCCGGCGATGCGACTTTTACCGCCGTTAACTGGCAGCCGCTGCATGACGATATGTATAAAGCGGCGGGCGGCGACGCAAAATTTTATCGTCAGGGCACCTACGTTCAGGGCGCAGCCCAGGGCTATCTGATCGATAAGAAAACCGCTGAGAAATACCACATTACCCGCCTCGATCAGCTTAAAGATCCCAAGCTGGCGAAGCTTTTTGACAGCAATAACGACGGTAAAGCGGATCTCACCGGCTGCACGCCCGGCTGGGGCTGCGAAGCGGTTATCAACCATCAGATCAAAGCCTATGGCCTGAGCAATACGGTAGTACATAACCAGGGGAACTACTCGGCGATGATTGCCGACACCATTACCCGCTTTAAAGAAGGCAAACCGATTCTTTATTACACCTGGACACCTTACTGGGTCAGCGACACGCTGGTACCGGGTCGCGATGTGGTCTGGTTACAGGTGCCGTTCTCGGCAATGCCGGGCACCCAGAAAGATATGGATACGAAACTGCCTAACGGCGCTAACTATGGCTTCCCGGTCAACAGCATGCACATTGTGGCCAATAAAGCCTGGGCGGAGAAAAATCCGGCGGCGGCTAAACTGTTTGCCGAGATGAAGCTGCCGCTGGCCGATATCAATGCGCAGAACGCGCGTATGCATCAGGGCCAGTCCAGCGAGGCGGATATTAACGCGCACGTTGACGGCTGGATTAAAGCGCACCAGGCGCAGTTCGACGGCTGGATCAAGGATGCGCTGGCGGTTAAGTAGATGCGGGTTGCCTCGTTTTGCTGATGGATAACCTCATCGCCTGAAGCGCCAGGAAGCACGGCCAGAAAAGTAAGGTACTCCGCGCCATGGATGGCGCGAGCTACACAATCAAGGAAAATGCTTTTTGCATTTTTATCGTCTGGCCAGATTCCCTCTGGCAGGCAAGTTTCCTCTCCGCTGCACCAGCGCACTATTTTTCTGAACTGATTAGCTTTGTAAATAATTCTGTAAATAAAATAGTTTTTCAGGTTACTATCCAGATATCCTTTTTAAATTTCTGATTATTACCATGAAATCCCCTCAGCCCGGTCTTAGTTCCGCCCTTGTCGCCCTGATGTCTGTCGCCACAGGCCTTGCCGTCGCCAGTAACTACTATGTGCAGCCATTACTGGAAACCATCGCACGTACCTTTGAGCTTTCCATTAACCAGGCCGGCTTTATCGTTACCACCGCTCAGTTGGGTTACGCCGCAGGATTACTGCTGCTGGTGCCGCTTGGCGATATGCTGGAGCGCAAAGCGCTGATTGTCGTGATGAGCCTGCTGGCCGCAGGCGGTATGGTGATTACCGCACTGTCGACGGATATCTCCATGATGCTGCTGGGTACGGCATTAACCGGGCTGTTTTCCGTAGTGGCGCAGCTCCTGGTACCGCTTGCCGCCACGCTGGCCGCGCCGGAAAAACGCGGCAAGGTGGTCGGTACGGTCATGAGCGGCCTGTTACTGGGGATTTTGCTGGCCCGTACCGTAGCTGGCGCGCTGGCGCAGCTGGGCGGCTGGCGTACCGTTTTCTGGGTCGCCAGCGTATTGATGGTGCTGATGGCGCTGGCGCTGTGGCACTATCTGCCCCGCTATAAGCAATCGGTACCGCTTAACTATCCTCAGCTGCTACGTTCCATTTTTACGCTCTACTCCACCACGCCGATGCTCAGAACCCGTGCTATCACCGGCTGTCTGGCCTTCGCCAACTTCAGCATCATGTGGACCTCAATGGCGTTTCTGCTGGCTTCGCCGCCTTATGGTTATTCGGAAGGTCAGATTGGCCTGTTGGGCCTGGTCGGCGCGGCCGGTGCGCTAGCAGCACGCCAGGCGGGATCGCTGGCCGACAAAGGCAAAGCACGCCTGACGACTACCGTTGGCCTGCTGATCATGCTGGTTTCGTGGGCCTTTACCGCTGCCGGCACGCATTCGCTACTGGCGCTGATCGTCGGCATTATCCTGTTAGATCTGGCGGTTCAAGGCGTGCATATTACCAACCAAAGCGTGATTTACCGTGCCATGCCGGAAGCCCGTAACCGCCTGACCGCAGGCTATATGACCAGCTATTTTGTTGGCGGCGCGGCCGGTTCGCTGCTGTCTGCTTCGGCTTATCAACACGCTGGCTGGCACGGCGTCTGCGCGGTCGGTGCTTTCATCACCGTACTTAATCTGTTGAACTGGTGGCGCGGATCGCGCTACGAGCTTAACGTGCCTTAACCATTCATCAACAAATTGCAACATTTTCAGCGCGGCTGGCCTGTTAAGCGTTTACACAGTCTGGTATGGTTAGCAGTGTACTTATTCAGAATGGTTATTTTTTCTCATGAAACTATTAAGTTTCTAACTGGATCAGACGCCTTGTTACGAAACGAGCGCTTCGCTATCAGGCGCGCTCGTTAATAAATTGCGAGCGGCACTGCTGCCGGTTGCAGCGATCGCCCGGCGTTATGGCTGGCATAAATTGATGCTCTCCGCGCCCGATCGTTTTGCCTGCCTCAAAGGCTGGGTTTTACAGGTAAAAAACCTGAAACGGTATCCCGTTTTGATACCGCATAGCGCCCTGGGTTAAGGAATGACCTGGACATTACGGATGGCAAGCCCGGCATTAACCGGCAGGATTATTCTGACCGCCATTGTTACAATACCAGTTGCAACTTATGAGGTTCCCCCAGATGGAAAGTTCGTTTACCCCCATTGAACAGATGCTGAATTTCCGCGCCAACCGCCAGAAAGATTTTCCTTTACAGGAAATCATGCTGACGCGGCTCTGTATGCATATGCAGAGCAAACTGCTGGAAAACCGCAATAAAATGCTCAAGGCGCAGGGGATTAACGAGACGCTGTTTATGGCGCTGATTACGCTGGATGCGCAGGAAAATCATAGTATTCAGCCTTCTGAACTCAGCGCGGCGCTGGGTTCGTCCCGTACTAATGCGACCCGCATTGCCGACGAGCTGGAAAAGCGTGGCTGGATTGAGCGTCGCGAAAGCGATAACGATCGCCGCTGCCTGCATTTGCATCTTACCGAAAAGGGTAATGAGTTTTTGCGCCAGCTGCTGCCGCCTCAGCACCAGTCGCTGCAGCTGCTCTGGTCTGCCCTTAGCTCTGCTGAAAAGAGCCAGCTGGAAGGTATTACCCGCAAGCTGCTGGGTCGTCTTGACAGAATGGACGAGGAAGAAGCGCTTACCGCCCTTTCTCGCTAAACGCCCAGCTAATAGCATATTGTGCGACGCAACTTCCGCCGCTAATCGCTATTTTAGCCGCAACCTAATTTATGCCAGCGCTAATCCGCTGGCATTTTCAAATCCGTCAACGGCACAGACCAGGCAGGAAACACGTGGAGAAAACCATGAGTGCAGAAGCACAACAAACGCAGCAGTCCACCAATAACAAGAAAAAACGCAAAGGCGCGTTGATCATTCTGGCCGTGGTGTTCGCGGTAATCGGCATCGCCTGGCTGGTTTACTGGTTTATGGTGCTGCGCCATTTTCAGGAAACTGACGACGCCTATGTGGCGGGCAATCAGGTGCAGGTAATGGCCCAGGTTTCCGGCAGTGTAAATAAAGTCTGGTTTGATAATACCGATCGCGTACGCAAAGGCGACGTGCTGGTCACGCTGGACAAGACCGACGCCGAACAGGCTTTTGAAAAAGCGCAGACCGCGCTGGCCACCAGCGTGCGTCAGACGCATCAGCTGATTATCAACGGCAAGCAGTATCAGGCGACTATTGAACTGCAAAAAACGGCCCTGGCGCAGGCGCAGGCTGACCTTAAGCGCCGCGAGCCGTTAGGTGCCGCTAACCTGATTGGCCGCGAAGATTTACAGCATGCGCGTGATGCCGTTGCTACCGCTCAGGCTCAGCTGGACGTTGCGGTGCAGCAGTATAATGCTAATCAGGCCGCTATTTTAAATACCTCGCTGGAAAACCAGCCTGCGGTCAAGCAGAACGCGGCCGAAGTACGCGATGCCTGGCTGGCCTTACAGCGTACCGAAATTGTCAGTCCGGTTGACGGCTTTGTCGCCCAGCGCAGCGTACAGGTTGGTTCACAGATTGCCACGACCACGCCGCTGCTGGCTGTGGTGCCAGAGAAAAATCTCTGGGTGGACGCCAACTTTAAAGAAACGCAGCTGGCCGACGTTCGCATTGGTCAGCCCGCCACCGTAACCAGCGATATCTATGGCGATGACGTGGTCTACCACGGCAAGGTTGTCGGACTGGATATGGGGACAGGCAGCGCGTTTTCCTTGTTACCTGCGCAAAACGCCACGGGTAACTGGATTAAAGTAGTGCAGCGCTTGCCGGTACGTATCGAACTGAATGCCGATGAGGTTGCCCGTCATCCGCTGCGTATTGGTCTCTCTACTTTGGTTAACATCGATACCACCCATAAAGACGGCAGCGTGCTGGCCACCAGCGTTCGCAGTAAACCGGCCTATGAAAGCAGCGCGCTGGCGCTGGATCTGGCTCCGGTTAACCGGCTGATTGCCGACATTATTCACGCGAACGCAGGCTGAGGCCGTTATGGCACAAAAACCGCTTGAAGGGACGCCGCTGGTCCTGATGACCATTGCGCTGTCGCTGGCAACCTTTATGCAGGTGCTGGATTCCACCATCGCTAACGTCGCCATTCCGACTATTGCCGGTAACCTGGGCGCGTCTAACTCTCAGGGCACCTGGGTAATTACGTCGTTTGGCGTGGCAAACGCGATTTCGATTCCCGTCACCGGCTGGCTGGCTAAGCGCGTCGGCGAGGTAAAATTGTTTCTCTGGGCTACGGCGGCTTTTGCCGTGGCTTCCTGGCTGTGCGGAATGTCCAACAGTCTGGGGATGCTGATTTTCTTCCGCATCATTCAGGGCGTGGTCGCCGGCCCGTTAATTCCGCTGTCGCAAAGCCTGCTGCTTAGCAATTACCCGCCGGCAAAACGCAGTATCGCCCTGTCGCTTTGGGCAATGACGGTGATTGTCGCGCCGATTTGCGGCCCGATCCTGGGCGGCTGGATCAGCGATAACTACCACTGGGGCTGGATTTTCTTTATCAACGTGCCTATCGGTATTGCGGTGGTCATGCTGACGCTGCAAACGCTGCGCAACCGGGAAACGGCAACGGTGATCCGCCCTATCGATTCGGTGGGGCTGGTGCTGCTTATCGTTGGTATCGGCTGCCTGCAGATGATGCTGGACCGGGGTAAAGAGCTGGATTGGTTCAGTTCGCCGGAGATCGTCACTCTGACCATTGTGGCCGTGGTCGCGCTGGCGGTGCTGCTGGTCTGGGAGTTGACGGACGACCATCCGATTATTGACCTGTCGCTGTTTAAGTCGCGCAACTTTACCATTGGCTGTCTGTGCATCAGTCTCGCCTACATGCTCTATTTTGGCTCGATAGTGCTGTTGCCGCAGCTGCTGCAAGAGGTCTACGGCTATACGGCGACCTGGGCCGGGCTGGCTTCCGCGCCGGTGGGCGTACTGCCTGTTATCCTTTCGCCCATTATCGGACGCTTCGCGCATAAGCTGGATATGCGCAAGCTGGTGACGTTCAGCTTTATCATGTATGCCATCTGCTTTTACTGGCGAGCCTATACCTTTGAGCCGGGTATGGATTTTGGCGCATCGGCCTGGCCGCAGTTTATTCAGGGCTTCGCCGTGGCCTGCTTCTTTATGCCGTTAACGACCATCACGCTGTCCGGCCTGCCGCCGGAAAGACTGGCGGCGGCATCCAGCCTGTCAAACTTTACGCGAACGCTGGCGGGTTCAATTGGTACGTCGATCACCACGACGATGTGGACAGATCGGGAAGCCATGCATCACAACCAGCTGACAGAGTCAGTGAATGCTTACAATCATAATTCGCAGGAGATGTACGGCAAGCTACAGCAGCTGGGAATGAGCCACGATCAGGCGTCATCATGGATTGCGCAGCAGGTTACCAATCAGGGGCTGATTATTTCCGCTAATGAGATTTTCTGGGCTTCGGCAGGCGTCTTTTTGTTTTTGCTGGTGCTGGTGTGGTTTGCTCGTCCACCGTTTAGTTCAGGTGGCGGCGGAGGCGGCGCTCACTGATTTTACGCATAAAAAAAACGGGCCGCGATGGCCCGTTTTTATGGCTTAAGCGTTCTGACGCCACCATTCTGCAAGCAGAATGCCGGTGGCCACGGAAACGTTGAGGCTCTCAACATTACCGGTTCCGCCAATTGAGACGCTAAGATCGCCCTGCTCCAGCGTGCTGTCTGACAAACCTTCGCTTTCCTGCCCCAACACCAGTACCATTTTTGCCGGCAGCTCAACGTTTGAGAGCAGCTGGCCCTGATGGCTGGAGGTGGTCACGATGGTATAGCCCGCACGACGAAACGCATTCAGACCCGCCGCAAAGCTTTCATCGCTGATAGCCTGCACGTGTTCCGCTCCGCCTTCCGCCGTACGGACTGCCGCACCGGATTCCAGCAGTGAGGCATCCTGCACCAGCAAACCTTTCGCACCAAAATGCGCACAGCTGCGCATAATGCCGCCCAGGTTATGCGGGTTGCCGATATCTTCCAGCGCCAGCACGCAATCTTTTGCCGGTGCTTTGGCCAGCCATTCACGTACCGGCATGCCGGAACGTTTTTTGATCAGGAAGCAGACGCCACCATGGTGCTCGGTACCGGACGCTTTCGCCAGCTCCGCTTCGTCTACTACATGGTAGGCTTTGCGGTTAGCAGCCATCCACTTCAGCGCGTCACGGAAGCGCGGCGTCACGCCCTGGACAAACCAGGCGCGCACGATGCAGTCCGGACGACTCTGGAACAGCGCCTGACAGGCGTTCTCGCCATACACGCGCGTTTCTTCCATACGCTGACGACGGATCTGCTCCGGATCGATATAGCTCTTGCCGCTGATGCCGCCGTGATCCGGTTTATCATCAACCGCTGAAGGCGCACGTGAAATGGTGCGCCACGGTGAATCGCCTGGTGCTACGTCGCGATCGCGCCCGCCACGCGGCTTACTTTCTGCGTCTCGTGAAGGACGACGATCGCCTTTTGGGCGCACTCCGCCTTTCCCGGTACGGGGATTTTCCCCGCGCTTACTGCCTTCTTCTTCGCCGCGGACATACATCACTTTGACTTTGCCGCTTTTACCTTTAAATTCGTCGTTCATTTTCCCTCCACCTGGCTGAGCGCGAAGCGCGCAGATTACCTGATGTGGCACTGCTTAGCTATTAACTTCCGAGAAAACCTGGTTTGCGTGCCCGCCTGTCAGTCCTTACCTATTATACCCATTGAACAAATCTCTTTGTTGCCGAACGTCAGGACGACCATAATTATCGCTATCGTTTCCGAAATAAGGTAAGTAAATACTTACCACCAACTGAGGTAGAGCTATGAATACGGTTTGTGCTTCATGCCAGGCAACTAATCGCGTGCCGCAGGAGCGAGTTGCGGACCATGCGAAATGCGGCCGCTGCGGCAGCGAGCTGTTTAATGGTGAAGTCATTAACGCCACCACCGCCACGCTGGATAAATATTTGCAGGACGACCTGCCCGTCGTGGTGGATTTCTGGGCGCCCTGGTGCGGCCCCTGCGTTAATTTTGCGCCAGTATTTAAAGACGTTGCCGGCGAGCGCACGGGTAAAATGCGGTTTGTGAAGGTGAATACCGAAGCGGAGCCTGAGATCAGCGCGCGTTTTCGTATTCGTAGTATTCCAACCATTATGATCTTCAAACAGGGCCAGATGGTGGATATGCTCAGCGGCGCCATGCCAAAAGCCCCGTTCAACGAATGGCTGGACGAAAATCTTTAAGGCCGTTCGGCCCTACTGTTTTACCCGTTTTTCTGCCAGAATGGCGTTTTCCCCAGACAAAGTATGATGACTGAAAACGCCGTTCTTCGCCTGCGTGCCGAGCGCCTTGCCCGCGCCACCCGCCCTTTTCTCGCTCGCGGCAACCGAATTCCCCGCTGCCAGCGCTGCTTATTACCAAAAAAGAACTGTCTGTGTGCCACGCTACAGCCTGTGGCGGCGCGTAGCCGTTTTTGTCTGGTGATGTTTGACAGCGAACCCATGAAGCCCAGCAATACGGGGCGCCTGATCGCCGATATTCTGCCGGATACCCTGGCGTTTGGCTGGTCGCGCACCGAGCCCGACCCGCGACTGCTGGCGGCGGTTACCGATCCTGACGTCCAGCCGCTGGTGGTGTTTCCAGAATCTTACGCCGACGCTGGTCGTCCGGTGCTGAATACGCCGCCGTTAAGCGGCAAACCACCGCTGTTTATTATGCTGGATGGCACCTGGACGGAAGCCCGGAAGATGTTCCGTAAAAGTCCCTGGCTGGACGCGCTGCCGGTCATGTCGCTGACGCTTAGCCGTCCTTCAAATTACCAACTCCGCGAGGCGCATGCCGAGGGTCAGCACTGTACGGCAGAGGTTGCAGCAGAGCTGTTGTTACAGGCGGGCGATAACGCCGCAGGCAACGCGCTTTTTCAACACTTCGATCTGTTTCGCGAGCGCTATCTGGCCGGCAAGCCGCACCATCCTGTTCATCAGCAGAAAACCTTGTCTCTCTGATCGCCCATTCGCAGACAGTCAAAAAACGGGGCGGCCTGATGAGGGCCGCCCCGTTTCTGATTTATGGCATTAACCTACCTTGTCCCAAGCCTCGCTCCAGTGCGAACCAGTTCCCGGCGCGTAAGCCCATGCGGCTCCGGCACACCAGCCGGTGTAAGGATGAGGTTTACAGCTGTAGACGCCGCCTGACGCGGTCACGGTGTCGCCTGCTTTATAAGGCGTACCTTCGACGTAGGCTGGATAAGTCGGCGCATCTGGTTTTTCAGGCTCTGGTGGCGTATCCGGCTTCTCCTCTGTGATAGCCAGAGAAAATATAGCGTTCGCCCTGTACTGCCTGTTGCTTGCGGAGGCTTCAAGCTCTACCTGATAGCTACCGGCAGCCACGTGCTGCGTATCCAGAGTAAAGGTTGACTGATGGGAAAGCTCTACGGCTTCGCCATTGCGGCGAAGAACCCATAGCCAGGTATCCGGCTTAAAGTTTCCTTCGCTGCTGAAGGTGGCTACCTGACCATGCGCGACGCTATTTTTACCGGTAATTGTGGCTTCGGCTGGCACCACGGTAACGGTAACCGTCTTGCTGTCCGTTTTTCCGTGAGAGCCGGTGGCCGTCAGCTCATACTTTGCCGTTCCCGTTTCTCCGGCCGGGAAAATAGCACGGGCTATGGCTACTTTGCTCTCCTGAACAACCGGGCCGGATTCACCTTCCTGCAGGGCAAAAACACCGTTACCCGTCAGGCTTTTCCAGACCATCTCTTTACCCTTACTGGCACTGCCGTCCAACAGGCGAATGGTCGCTTCGTTTTGACGGGCAATAACAGTGAAGTTCTGCGGCACAACGGCTACCGGATCAACGTCTTCCTCATTTTCCGCATCGGCAATATTCTGGATCCGCACGTGTGCGCCCTGAGCATCCACTTTCAGCAGAGTAATGCGTTTACCAGAAAGCAAATCATCAATTGATTTGCCCGGCATTAACGGTGCGTCGCTCATTCCGCCAGCGCTGCCCGGTGTGGTATCCACCAGCTGATTAGTAACTTTGCTACCAAATGTGGCAATGCGTACAATCACGCCGTTAACGAACGGGCTGTCTGTCGCCCAGTCCTCAAAACCTTCGGAAGGTTGACGATATTCCAGCGTCAGATAGCTGCCGTTGCTGCGCAAAACCCTTAACCCTTTAATATTATTATCATTATTAAAAAGCGGTGCCAGCGTGTAGTCGCCATCATTTTTAATTGCCGGAAACTGTTCTGCGGTTAGCCAGCCGGTATATAAAGCGTAAGGGGCCGGATAGAGCCGACGGCCGCCGCCGTTCATAGAATCAGAAGGGTCGCTGGCTGCAGTGCTTTTGCATTTATCGTCAAGCTGCACCACGCCATGATCATCTACGCTACAGTTTTCCAGCGAGGTAGCGTGCGGAGCGCCCAGGCTATGCCCGAACTCGTGCTGCCACATCCAGTGCTTTTCGCCACTGTTATTGCCTATGATCCAGTTACCCGGCATGGACGCCAGTCCTGACCATGAACAAGGGGATGAAGGAAGATCGACAAAAAAGTAATCGTATCCGCTAAGATTGATGCCTTTTTTCTCTGCCAGTTTTTTTGCCTGCTCAACCACGCTACTGGAGCAGGTTGTCGGACGTGGGCCAAGGTTAATATCGCTGACGACATCGCCTGTTAGCGTTAGTTTACCGTGAGAAGCGATACGTACCGCACTGGCCAGCGAACTGGTATCGTGCCCGGTACCAAATACGGCCAGCTTCATTCTTTCCAGCGGATTAGCAGCCCGATCGCTGTAATGGCTATGTATGACAAGTACTTTCTTCGCGCCCGTTACCGGACGAGTGTGGACCATATCCGGGAGTGACAATTGCCATGAAAACGCACTGGTCTGGCTCTCGCTTACCATTGCCAGGCGATTTGCAGAATGTCCCAGAACTTCCTTTTTCCCCAGATCTTCACGATATTTGTTTTTTAGCGTATAGAATAAATCTGTTTGCTTATCGATCTGGCGAGGCGTAATCTGCCATGCTCGGTAAGATGAATAACCGCTGCCCGAGCATTCCATCATAGCTGGCGTTGTGCCGGTCGTCCCCAGGCAATATTCCGTACTTTCCCCAGCCAGTGCCTGACTGGTAATTTTAAAATAACCAACCATTTGCGGGGAAACTTTCCAGCGCTGACGCGTTGTATTTTCGCAAGTAGAAAAAGCTACGTTTTTATTGTCTGCATTGAGGGTAAGACAAAGGCTATCACCCGCAGACCGTTCTTTTATCGTGCTGTATTCTTCAATGCTCTCACTGCGTAGAGTAACCAGTCCGTCACCGGCACTCTTGCCTTTAACCGTATCGTTTTGCTGAGATAAATTATTTACCTGGGCTTTTATTTTTTTATTTACGTGGGCATAGCCTGACGCAGGCGCAATAGCCAGAGACAGGAGCATGCACAGTAAGGTTTTATTTAATTTTACCGTTTTATATCCATTAAAATATTCAGCCGCTTCTTGTTGTTGCTTAAGCTGCAAGCTATTACTTTTTATAAATTGCATTCTGTTACCTTTATTACCGCCAGATGCGCGCCCTGTTTTATGAAAGTATTTATTATCATCGATGTTATCCTTATCAAGAATAACGTTGATTTTAATTGACGAATAATTATCAACCGGCATTCAGCCAAAGACAATTTCAATAATTAACAGGCCAGGCTAAAAATTAGATGTAAAGCGCCATTTAAAAAGTCTGCCAAATGTAGTGAATTAAGTTACAGGGAATGATTACTGCTCCACAATTATCGCTGACCAGAGACAGGATTTTATAGCGGGTGAAAAAGCTCAGCCCGCCGCTTTATGCGGTCGATCACAATTTCGCTACAGCGCTGCCAGGCGGATGGAGGTAAACTCAATTTTTCTCTACCGGAGCCCGCTATGAGCCAACAAGGACTGGAAGCGCTGTTACGACCTCAATCCATTGCGGTGATCGGTGCTTCACCCCGGCCCGAACGAGCAGGTTATTTGATGATGCGTAATCTGCTGGGCGGCGGCTTCAGCGGCTCCGTGCTTCCCGTGACGCCGAAATATAAAGCGGTTTGCGGCGTGATGGCCTGGCCTGACGTCGCCAGCTTGCCCTTTGCGCCTGACCTGGCGGTAATTTGCACTCACAGTCGTCACAATCTTCTGCTGCTGGAAGCGCTGGGTAAGTGCGGCTGTAAAGCCTGCATTATCCTCTCTTCGCCAGCCAGCCAGCGTGAAGCGCTGAGAGCCTGCGCCAGCCAGTGGCAGATCCGTCTGCTTGGCCCCAACAGCCTGGGACTGCTTGCGCCCTGGCAAGGCCTGAATGCCAGCTTTTCTCCCGTCCCCATTGGCAAAGGCAAGCTGGCTTTTATTTCCCAGTCTGCCGCCGTTTCCAATACGATTCTGGACTGGGCGCAGCAGCGGCAGCTGGGTTTTTCCTGGTTTATTGCGCTGGGCGATAGCCTGGATATTGATGTGGATGACCTGCTCGATTTTCTGGCGCGCGACGGTAAAACCAGCGCCATTCTGCTTTGCCTGGAGCAGTTAAGCGATGCCCGACGTTTTGTTTCAGCGGCGCGTAGCGCGGCCAGAAATAAACCCGTGCTGGTGATTAAAAGCGGTCGTTCGCACCAGGCCCGTCAGCTATTGGGGACAGGCGGCCTTGACGGCGCATGGGATGCTGCTATCCAGCGGGCTGGCCTGTTACGTGTGCAGGATACGCATGAGCTCTTTTCTGCCGTAGAAACATTGAGCTATATGCGGCCGCTGCGTGGCGAGCGTTTAATGATTATCAGCAACGGCGCCGCACCAGCCGCGCTGGCACTGGATGCGCTCGACGCGCGTGGCGGCAAGCTGGCTACGCTAAGTGAAGATTTGCGTGCAACGTTACAAAGCCTGCTCCCGGAAGAGATCCGTGTTGGTAATCCGCTGGATCTAAAAGATGACGCTACCGTGGAACGGTATCATCAGGCGGTCTCCCTTCTGCTGGCAAGCCATGATATTGATGCTCTGTTAGTGATTTATGCGCCAAGCGCCGTTGCGCCTGCCACGCTAACGGCACAGCGCGTCATCGACGCCGTAGCTGATCACCCACGCGGTAAGCAAATTGCGCTATTAACTAACTGGTGTGGCGAGTTCTCAGCTCCTGAAGCTCGCCGCTATTTTAGCGAAGCGGGTATCCCTACCTACCGTACGCCAGAAGGCGCTACTACGGCGTTTATGCACATGGTAGCGTATCGACGCAATCAAAAGCAGCTGCGAGAGACGCCCGCCCTACCGGCTGACCTGGCTCTTAATACCGCAGAAGCCCATCAGCTTATCCGTCAGGCGCTGGAGCAGGGCATTACCACACTGGATACGCATGAGGTACACGGTATTCTACAGGCTTACGGCTTAATCACGCTGCCGACATGGATAGCCAGCGATAGCGCCGAGGCGGTGCAAATAGCCAGCCAGGCAGGCTATCCGGTCGCGTTGAAGCTGCGTTCCCCCGATGTCGCACATAAGTCTGATGTTCAGGGCGTGATGCTTTATTTACGGTCGGCCAGTGAGGTTCAGCAGGCAGCGGAAGCTATTATCGATCGGGTTAAGCGTACCTTGCCGCAGGCGCGCATTGACGGCTTGCTGGTGCAAAGTATGGCTAATCGCGCTGGCGCTCAAGAGCTGCGCATTGTGGTGGAGCACGACCCTGTTTTTGGGCCGGTCATCATGCTGGGTGAAGGCGGCACGGAATGGCTGACGGAGCAGCAGGCCGCCATGGCTTTGCCGCCGCTAAATATGGCGCTTGCCCGCTATCTTATTATTCAGGCAATTAAAAACGGTAAGATCCGCAGCCGCGGCTCGCTTTCGGGGCTGGATATCGCCGGACTCAGCCAGGTACTGGTACAGGTTTCCAATCTGATCGTAGACTGCCCGGAGATCGTGCGGCTGGATATTCATCCGCTGCTGGCGGCGGGAGAAACCTTTTCTCTGCTCGATGTCACCATGCAGCTCGCCGCTTTTCATGGCGACCCCGAAGCGCGTCTGGCTATTCGCCCCTACCCTCATCATCTGGAAGAGACGGTGAAGTTAAAAAGCGGCGAGTCGCTGCTGTTCCGGCCGATTCTGCCTGAAGATGAGCCTCTGCTACGGCAGTTTATTACCCGGGTAACGAAAGAAGATCTTTACTACCGCTACTTCAGTGAGATCAACGAGTTTACCCATGACGATTTGGCTAACATGACGCAAATCGACTACGATCGAGAAATGGCCATTGTGGCAGTTCGTCCACAGCAGCAGGAGATTGTTGGCGTGACGCGTGCTATTTCAGACGCGGATAACGCAGATGCAGAGTTTTCCGTACTGGTGCGCTCCGATCTTAAAGGACAGGGACTGGGAAGAGAGTTACTGGAAAAAATGATCGATTACGCTCGCCAGCACGGCCTGCAGCAGCTTAACGGCATCACCATGCCCGGCAACCGGGGCATGATCGCGCTGGCGCGTAAGCTCGGGTTTAGCGTTAATATTCAGCTTGAAGATGGCATCGTCACGCTTTCACTGGCTCTGAAAACAGGCTAATCATGTCTGGAAACGTAAAACTGCCCACAGCGCGGCAAACTTTTGATACTATCAGCGGTTATGGTGATGATTTTATGGCAAAAGGCCATTCTATGAACAGAGAAGAAACGCACTGTGATGCTGTCTAAATTCAAACGTAACAAACACCAACAGCACCTTGCGCAACTGCCAAAACTGTCTCAGTCGGTTGCTGATTTCACCACGCTGTATTCGCCTGCGGACTTTCGACAAACGCTGCTGGAAAAAATAGCGGCAGCGACGCGGCGTATCTGCATTGTTGCCCTTTATCTGGAAAACGATGACGGCGGGCGTTCCATTCTTTCCGCCCTTTACGCGGCTAAACGTCTCCGCCCGGAGCTGGATATCAGAATACTGGTGGACTGGCATCGCGCACAGCGCGGCCGGATAGGTGCCGCACATAGCGCGACTAATGCAGACTGGTATTGCGAAATGGCGGAGCAGAACGCGGATATCGCTATCCCCGTTTACGGCGTACCGGTCAACACGCGCGAGGCGCTGGGCGTTCTGCACCTTAAAGGTTCGGTCATTGATGACACGCTGTTTTATACCGGCGCGAGCCTGAATGATGTCTATCTTCATCAGCATGAAAAATACCGCTACGATCGTTATCAGCTGATTACTAATCCCGTGCTGGCTGATACGTTGCTGAACTGGATCGATGTTAACCTGATACAGGCCGAAGCCGTTCACCGTCTCGACCAGCGCGAGCGCCCTAAAAGCCCGGAAATCAAAAACGAAACGCGCCAGTTCCGCCAGGAGCTACGCGGCTTCGACTATGACTTTACGGGTGATGCCAATAACGAGCAGCTGGCGGTTACGCCGCTGGTTGGTTTAGGTAAGCGCAGCCTGCTTAATAAGACAATTTATCATCTTATGCCCTGTGCCGAGCAGAAGTTAACGCTCTGTACGCCTTACTTCAACCTGCCTGCTATCCTGGTACGTAATATCATCTGGCTGCTGCGCCGTGGAAAAGAAGTCGAAATCATCGTGGGCGATAAGACAGCGAACGACTTCTATATTCCTCAGGATCAGCCATTTAAGATTATTGGCGCACTTCCCTACCTGTATGAAATCAATCTGCGTCGTTTTCTGAGTCGTCTGCAATACTATGTCAGCAGCGGGCAGCTTACCGTGCGGCTGTGGAAAGATGACGAGAACAGCTATCACCTTAAAGGAATGTGGGTGGATGACGAGTGGATGTTGATTACCGGCAACAACCTGAACCCTCGCGCATGGCGGCTGGATCTGGAAAATGCGGTACTCATTCACGATCCTCTACAGGAGCTGGCCGCTCAGCGAGAGAAAGAGCTGGGTCTGATCCGTGAGCATACGACCGTCGTGCAGCATTATCGCGATCTGGAAAGTATTGCTGATTATCCGGTTAAGGTCAGAAAACTAATCCGTCGTTTGCGGCGTATTCGCATCGACAGATTGATCAGCCGCATTCTGTAACTTCTATACTAAGCCTTGTTAACCTGACAGGGCTTTTTTATGCGCATTTTTTCTCTTCTCCTTCCTCTGCTGTGCTGTTCTGGCTGTACACACCTGGCGCACGACAGCTGGACCGGCAAAGATAAGGCCGAACACTTTTTTTCCTCCGCTTTCCTTTCTGCTGCAGGTGCCGAATACGGTGAACGTCAGAACTGGCGTGAAAGCCACAGCGGCAGTTTTGGCCTGCTGTTTTCCGTCAGCCTGGGCGCATCGAAAGAGCTTTATGATAGTCGTGAAGGCGGCTCGGGCTGGAGCTGGAAAGATTTTAGCTGGGACATAGCGGGGGCTGCGACTGGCTATACGCTCTGGCATGCGGCCAGATGAGCCGCTTTTATTAGTGGCCAGGATCTTTGCTCTCCCGGATAGCATCGGCAAAACTTATATACAAACATCGGTTTTTTGCGCAGAAATGCAAAGTGCTGCCCCAGAAAGCAGATTTCCTGACGCACCAGTGCAAAGTACCGCTATCAGAAGCGGCTTTCTGACACATAAGTGCGGAATGCTGCCCAGAGAAGCGGGTTTGCGGCGCACAAATGTAAAATACTGCCATTTAAAGCGGGTTTCGTGACGCACAAATGCAGAGTGCTGTCCTGAGAAACAGGTTTCCTTACGCACCAATGCAAAAAACCCTGACCGTGAGGTCAGGGTTATCGCAGTTTGATGCCTGGCAGTTCCCTACTCTCGCATGGGGAGGCCCCACACTACCATCGGCGCTACGGCGTTTCACTTCTGAGTTCGGCATGGGGTCAGGTGGGACCACCGCGCTAAAGC
>NZ_JAHSPF010000007.1 GCF_019132875.1 Erwinia phyllosphaerae | reverse complement strand
GAAGCAGGAAGCAGGAAGCAGGAAGCAGGAAGCAGGAAGCAGGAAGCAGGAAGCAGGAAGCAGGAAGCAGGAAGCAGGAAGCAGCTTAAATCTTATAAGGCAGAAAGCAAAACGGGCCAGCTTTCGCTGACCCGTTAAATTTGATGGCGGAGGAGGAGAGATTCGAACTCTCGAACGGTTTCCCGTCGCCGGTTTTCAAGACCGGTGCCTTCAGCCACTCGGCCACCCCTCCGCAATGAGCCGAACTATAAACATCCTCCGTGCCGTTGTAAAGCAGGGTCTGGTTCAACTGCCGCAAAAACAGCCAAACCCGGTTTTTTTGTCGTAATAAACGCCAGTTCGCTCACATAATCTCCATGACCACGAGTAAAGAAGGGTAAAACGCCTTCCCGCAATACGAAGCGCTGCTTATTCTCACTGCCATCTGATGACCTTAAGAGGCATTTTTATGGATCGCATTATCTCTACTACCCGGCAAAGCTCGCTGCTTGCCACGCACAAAGTTTTGCGAAATACCTATTTTCTGCTGGGGCTGACGCTGGCGTTCTCGGCTGTTACCGCCACGCTAAGTACCGTGTTCGCCCTGCCCGCGCCGGGCCTGATTATTATGCTGGTCGGTTTTTACGGCCTGATGTTTTTGACCTACCGGCTGGCGGATAGCCCTGCCGGCATTCTGGCCGCCTTCGCTTTCACCGGTTTCCTCGGATATTGCCTTGGCCCCATCTTAAACTCGCTGCTGTCGGCGGGAATGGGTGACGTTATCGGTCTGGCTCTGGGCGGCACCGCGCTGGTGTTCTTTTGCTGCTCCGCTTACGTACTCACTACCCGTAAGGATATGTCTTTTCTTGGCGGCATGATGATGGCTGGCTTTGTCGTACTGCTGGTAGCGGTGCTGGCCAATCTCTTTTTGCACATCCCGGCGCTGCACCTGGCGATTAGCGTGATGTTTGTCCTGTTCTCATCCGGTGCCATCCTTTGGGAAACCAGCAACATCATTCACGGCGGCGAAACGAACTATATTCGCGCCACGGTAAGCCTGTATGTTTCTGTCTATAACATCTTTGTTAGCCTGTTAAGTATTCTGGGTATGTCGCGTAACAACTAACAAAATGGTTATTGCTTATCCGGCCCCGCGACGCGGGGCTTTTTTATAGCGAGATTGCCAGACTGCATGCCGACGATGTTTTTTGCTAAACTGGCGGCCAACAACAGATAAGAGGCAAAACAGTGTTTTTTGACGGCAAAGAAATTGAACGCGACGCGCAGGGATATCTGCTCAACACTACCGACTGGAGCGAAGCACTGGCTCCGCAACTGGCCGAGGAAGAAGGTATCGTACTGAGCGAAGCCCACTGGGAAGTCGTCCATTTTGTGCGGAACTTCTATCTGGAATTCAATACCTCGCCCGCCGTACGGATGCTGGTTAAGGCGATGGCAAAAAAATATGGCGAGGAGAAAGGTAACAGCCGCTACCTGTTCCGGCTTTTCCCTGAAGGCCCGGCGAAACAGGCCACCAAAATCGCAGGCCTGCCCAAACCGGCAAAATGCCTCTGACTTGCCCTGCCTGTCGGGATAAACAGGGAGCGCTATCGCGTGGTAAAGCCCGTCGGTTCATCGTGAGGCTGAAAAGGCTCCGCTAATACCTTATCAACCCTGGCCGCTTTTGGCCCACCCGCTTTTAGCCAGGCGATAAGCGCTTCTACTTCCTGCTCTTCGCCACAGGCCAGCACTTCGACACTGCCATCATCCAGGTTGCGGGCATAGCCTTTTAAGCCGCGCGCCCTGGCTTCCTGCTGCGTGGTATAGCGAAAGCCCACGCCCTGCACTACGCCATGTACCCAGGCTCTTTTACAGATTACCGTCATGTTACCTCCACAGAGACAGATTGCATTTTGCTGCCAGGCACCGGACAATAGCGCCTGATTTTCTGACTGTAAGCATAGCAAATATGACTGTTCGTTTAATTCTTGCCAAAGGACGTGAAAAGTCCTTACTTCGTCGTCACCCGTGGGTATTTTCAGGTGCCGTAGCCCGCATGGAAGGGAAAGCCCAACCGGGTGAAACGCTGGACGTTTGTGACAGCCAGGGAAAATGGCTGGCCCGCGCCGCCTGGTCGCCTGCTTCACAAATCCGCGCTCGCGTCTGGAGCTGGGAACAGGATGAGGCAATCGATATCGCCTTCTTTATTAAACGTCTACAGGCGGCGCAGCAGCTGCGTGACTGGCTGGCAGTGCGTGACGATCTGGACAGCTACCGGCTGATTGCCGGCGAGTCCGATGGCCTGCCCGGCGTGACCATCGACCGCTTTGGCAACTTCCTGGTGCTGCAGCTGCTTTCCGCGGGTGCCGAATACCAGCGTGCGGCCCTGATTAGCGCACTGCAAAGCTGCTATCCGGACTGCGCTATCTATGACCGTTCAGATGTGTCGGTACGTAAAAAAGAGGGTCTGGAACTGACGCAGGGCGTGGTTGTAGGCGAAACGCCGCCAGAACTTCTGCCTATCACCGAGCACGGGATGAAGCTGCTGGTGGATATTCAGACCGGCCACAAAACAGGCTATTACCTCGATCAGCGCGACAGCCGTCTGGCGACCCGACGCTATGCAAAAGAGGGGCGCGTGCTGAACTGCTTTTCCTATACCGGCGGTTTTGCTGTTTCCGCATTAATGGGCGGCTGCCAGCAGGTAATCAGCGTGGATACCTCTCAGGCTGCGCTGGACGTTGCGCGCCAGAACGTAGAGCTGAACGGGCTGGACCTCTCCAGAGCAGAGTTTCTGCGCGATGACGTATTTAAACTGCTGCGTCGCTATCGCGACAGCGGAGAAAAATTCGATCTGATCGTGATGGACCCGCCAAAATTTGTCGAGAATAAAAATCAGCTGGCCGGTGCCTGCCGTGGCTATAAAGATATCAATATGCTGGCGATGCAGCTGCTGAATCCTGGCGGTACGTTGCTAACCTTCTCCTGCTCCGGACTGATGCCTACGGAATTATTCCAGAAAATCATCGCGGATGCCGCGTTGGATGCGCAGCGTGATGTACAATTTATAGAGCAGTTCCGTCAGGCGGCCGATCACCCGGTGATCGCCAGCTATCCGGAAGGACTTTACCTGAAAGGTTTTGCCTGCCGCGTACTGTGACTTGAAAACGCTTACCCTGCCCCCATCTATTTGGCAGGGCTATGTTTCTCAGGAGGTCACAATGATTGCCAGCAAATTTGGGCCTGGCCAGCAGGTGCGGCATAAGCTGCTTGGTTTTTTAGGTGTTGTTGTTGATGTGGATCCGGAGTATTCGTTAGAGGATCCGCAAATAGATGATATTGCCGACAGCGCTTCGCTACGTAATGCTCCCTGGTATCACGTGGTGATGGAAGATGATAACGGCGAAACGGTACATACCTATCTGGCAGAAGCCCAGCTGGGCTGGGAGATCCCGGGTGAACATCCCGAGCATCCCTCCATGGATGAGCTTGCCGCTTCAATTCGCGAGCAGCTTCAGGCACCGCGCCTCAGAAACTGACAAAGACCCCGCAACGCGGGGTTTTTTATTTTTCCAGACCAAGCCGCGGGATCTCTATTTTCGGGCAGCGATCCATTACCACCGTCAAACCTGCATCCGCCGCCAGTACCGCGGCCTGTTCATTGATCACGCCCTGCTGTAGCCACAGCGATTTCGCACCAATAGCGATGGCCTCCTGCGCCACGCCATAAGCCGCTTCCGCATTACGGAAAACATCGACCATATCGACAGGCTCGGGAATCTCTTCCAGCGTTGCATATACTTGCTGGCCCAGCAGCGTTTGTCCGGCAAGCTTAGGGCTAACCGGCGTGACTTTGTACCCTTGCTCCAGCAAATAAGCCATCACGTAATGACTTGCTCTGCCAGGATTGTCGCTGGCCCCTACCAGGGCAATATGCCGGGTGGTAGTTAACACATCTGCAATGACTTTGTTATCCATTATTTTCTCCAGAAAAGTTTGCGTGTCCGGAACACCCGAGATGAACATAACTGATATTTTTGTCCATTACCGCAGAAGATTTAACATGAATAAATATGTAAAAATGTTAATATGCTGTCATACTGAAAGACTTTGATACATTCGCTCTTTTTTAAGTTCCTGCACATCTGGAGAAATAATGAAGCTGGATCTGCTCCTGACAGGGTTGTTGACGATGTGGGTTGCGACAGCGGCTCAGGCAACTACGTTAAAACTTGCACCTGATATGGATTTGCTGGTGCTTGATGGCCATAAAATCTCCGGTTCTTTATTAAAAGGCGCTGACGGCATTGAACTTGAGCGCGGTCAGCATCAGGTTCTTTTCCGGGTGGACAAAAATATTGATGCCTCACCCTGGGTCTCTCCACCACTGATCGTAACCTTTACGGCGTCGACAAAAACTATCGCTATTACGCTGCCTGCCCTGCATACGCTTCAGCAGGCCCGGGCCTTTGCTCGCCATCCTGATTTCAGGCTGCACGATGAACAGGGCAACCAGGTAGAAAGCCAGCACGATCGGCTGGCGACTAACGTCAGCATAAACTTTGAGCAGGCGATGGCTGCCTATAATATGCAGGGCCACCCGGCTTCCGTTCCCCGCTTTGCACAGCCTCATACTACCGGCAATATGGCAGACCATAGCACACTTGATTTTGCCGACAATGCGTATCCGGCAAGCCGCATTCTGCAATTGTGGTATCAGCAGGTTGATTCCGCTACCCGCCAGCGTCTGGTTTTGATCATGAAGGCGTTGCGCACCGGCTAATCGCCAGCCTCTGGTTTTGCTCGTGAAGGCATTGCGCACCGGCTAATCGCCAGCCTCTGGCATCCTGTAACTGGAAACCGTATAGTTGTTTTTTCAATGCGGAACAGGATGTTGTCATGGAACAAACTACCCGAACCCTACGGGATAAAAAACATATTGCGCTGGTCGCACACGATCACTGTAAAGCTTCGATGATGGAGTGGGTCGACAGCCATAAAGCGCTGTTGCAGCAGCATCTGCTTTACGCTACCGGCACGACCGGTAACCTGATTCAGCGCGCGACCGGCCTGAGTGTAACTGCCATGCTGAGCGGCCCGATGGGCGGCGACCAGCAGGTAGGTGCAATGATTGCCGAAGGTAAAATCGACGTACTGATCTTCTTTTGGGATCCCCTGAACGCGGTGCCGCACGATCCTGATGTCAAAGCACTGTTGCGCCTGGCTACGGTGTGGAACATCCCCGTTGCGACCAATCGCTCAACCGCCGATTTTATTATCCATTCTCCGCTGTTTGCTCAGCAGCTTGCCGTTTCCGTTCCCGACTATGAGCGCTATTTGCAGGAGCGTCTACAGTAAGCAATCGGGCGTGCTGAGTCAGGGTTTACGTAATACCGGTACGCCCAGGCGTTTAAACTCTGCAACAAAAGCAGAAGGTGAAACGCTGTCGAACAGCAGCCAGACCTGCTGCCTGGCACGCGTTATCGCTACGTAAGCCAGACGACGCTCTTCGGCGTCGGGAAAACTTTCCGGTGGGGGCAGTAAGGCCTGTTCAATAACTGACTCTCTTGCCGCCGCCGGAAAACCGTCCTCTCCGCTACGCAAGCCCGTTAATAATACGTAATCCGCCTGCTGCCCTTTACTGGCATGGATGGTGGCAAAATCGATATTCAGTCCGGGCCAGCGCGTTTTTGCTTTATTCAACAAGTCAGGCCGTAAATGATGATAGCGCGCCAGTATCAGCACCCGTTCTTCCGGCGTGGCATAACCGCTGATTTTATCCAGTAACGTTTCCAGCTGCGCTTCAGGAAGCAGTGAGATGGCTTTTTTATTGCCTTTGCTCAGGCTATTCAGGGGTTTTCTTAACTGTTGCGGATTACTCTGCACGAAAGCGTTAGCGATCTCGCCAATCCGCGCGTTAAAACGATACGTAGTATCCAGCACGCAGCGGTCGCCTTCCCCAAAGTAGTGATGAAACGCGGTCGTTAGCGCCATATCGGCACCGTTAAACCGGTAAATAGCCTGCCAGTCGTCACCCACGGCAAAGAGCGAGGTTTGACTATTGTGCTTACGCAGCGCCGTGAGTAATGCGGCCTGCTGCGGAGAGATATCCTGAAACTCATCAACCAGAATATGCTTCCACGGGCTGATAAAACGTCCCTTTTCCAGAATGGCAATGGCCTGATGGATCAGGCCGCTGAAATCGACAGCGCCCTCTTCTTTTAACGCGCTCTTCCAGGTTTTCAGCAGCGGTGCCATGAGTTTAACTCGCTTGCCAAACAGCTCACGAACCTCTTCCGGCGCGGATTCAATCATGGCCGCCTGCGCGCCACCATGCATACGCATCAGTCCCAGCCAGCGATCCAGTCGGCTACCCAGGCGTTTAACCAGCTCGCTATCCTGCCAGTAAACGCCTTCCGCCAGCTCCCAGCCCAGCTCTTCCTGTAACCATTGCCGCCAGCCGTTGGCCTGGGCTTTTTTCTCATTGCACTGCTGTTGCCAGGCTTCGATTAACAGCTGCTGTCTTTGTACGGCATCATTTTCCAGTTGGCTAATCACCGGCATTTTATTGCTGCCTTCGCGAATAATATGCAGCGCCAGCGAGTGAAAGGTGCGCGCAACAACATCGTCATGATTCAGACACTGTTTAAGGCGGTTATTCATTTCTTCAGCCGCTAACCGGCCAAAAGCCAGTGGCAGAATTTGTTCTGCGGTAGCTTGTTTGCGTAACAGCAGCCAGGCTGCGCGGGCCACCAGCACGGCGGTTTTACCGCTACCGGCACCGGCCAGCACCAGCAACGCTTCTTCGCCGTTGATAACTGCCCGGATTTGCGCCGCGTTCAGAGGCGAGCTTTCTAAGCGGTTAAAAAAATCCGCATACTGCGCCAGCATCTTTTCTGACCACTTTTCATTGCGTTTTTGCCGCTCTGTTTCGCTATTTTCCAGCCAACGCTGGCAGAAATACCAGGCTTCACGACAGTTATCAAAGGTTTCCAGCCGGGCAAGCGGCAGAGGTTGTGATGCGTAAGCGGTCAGGATAGCCTTACGCCAGTCAACAACCTCATTACGTTTTAGCCATTTATCCTGCTGTTCGGCCTCGCGCAGTTTATCTACCTGCTGCTGTAAAACTGCGGCCGCGATCGGGCTCATACTCTGGCTCCAGTTTTGCCAGGCCTGATTGAGGTAGTGATAAAAACGCTGCGTTTCCTGCCATTCGGTACCGTGTAGCCGCACGACCTTTTCATCCGGCAGAGAAAACTCCAGCTCGCCCCAGACCAGCCCACGCTTACAGCGGATTGCTATTAGCTGGTTGAAAGGAATCAGGTATTCGTGTTTTTCACCGCTGACTTCCACGCCTGCCGCGAGCAGGCGAACCCGATTATAGGGGTGCTGTGCCAGATGCTTACCCAGCGATGTTGCTTTCAGTTCCATTAATGGCCTCGGGCTGCGGATAGCTTAATCGCGACAGTTTACCCGGCAAGGGAGTACCGCTCCAGCGCTAAAACACGGTATAATCAACGTATTGACCCTTCTCTTTTTTCGCACCAGGAGGACACTATCTGATGCGTACCATTTTAAACATTCTGAATTTTTTCATGGGCGGATTTTTGACCACTATTGGCTGGCTGGTCGCTACGCTGTTAAGCATTATCTTTATTATTACCCTGCCGCTAACCCGTTCCTGTTGGGAAATCACTAAACTTTCCCTATTCCCTTTCGGTAACGAAGCGGTGCACGTTGACGAACTCAATCCCGGCCGGAAAAATATTTTCCTGAATTCTGGCGGCACCTTGCTGAACATTGTCTGGCTGGTTTTTTGCGGCTGGTGGCTCTGCGTGACGCATATTCTGGTTGGTATCGCACAATGCATTACGATTATCGGCATTCCTACCGGCATCGCTCATTTCAAAATTGCTGCCATCGCGCTGTGGCCTGTGGGACGCCGTGTGGTAAGCGTTGAAGTTGCAAAGGCCGCCCGCGAAGCTAACGCCCGTAGCCGGTTTAACTAACTATGCTCTTAACGCTGACGCCACGCCTGCGCCGCTATGCTTATAACAGCGCGCTGCTCTATAACCTGCGGATCTTTTTTGCCCTGGCCGGTACTACAGCCGTGCCGCTATGGCTGGGCCAGATTACCTGGACTATTCCGCTAACGCTGGGTGTGGTGGCCGCAGCGCTGACCGATCTTGACGATCGGCTCAGCGGTCGTTTGCGCAATTTATTGAGCACGCTGATCTGTTTTTGCGTGGCGTCAGTGTCTATTGAGCTCCTGTCGCCTTATCCCTGGCTGTTTATTATTGGCCTCGCGCTCTCAACATGGGGATTCATCCTGCTGGGCGCGCTGGGTCAGCGTTATGCCACTATCGCTTTTGGCGCGCTGCTGATTGCCGTTTACACTTTGCTTGGGCTTGGCCTGTTTCAGCAGTGGTACATGCAGCCTGCGCTCCTGCTGTTGGGCGCTGTCTGGTACAACCTGCTGACGCTTATTGGCCACACCCTTTTTCCGGTACGGCCGCTGCAGGAAAATATTGCCCGCTGCTTTGAGGGTCTGGCGCGTTATCTGGAAGCCAAAGCAGGCCTGTTCGATCCCGATATTGAAGAAAACGATGATGGCTCGCTGATTGAAGCCGCGATGACCAACAGCCAGCTGGTTGCCACGCTGAACCAGACAAAAATTTCCATTCAGTCGCGGCTGCGTGGCGACAGGGGGCAGCGAAGCACCCGACGTACGCTGCACTATTACTTTGTGGCGCAGGATATTCACGAGCGCGCCAGCTCTTCCCATGCGCAATACCATGCGCTGCGCAAAGCGTACCGCTACAGCGATATTTTATTCCGTTTTCAACGGCTGCTAACCATGCAGGCTAAGGCCTGCCAGCAGTTGGCTAACTGCATTTTACTGCGTGAACCCTGGCAGCATGATGCGCGTTTTGAACGTGCATTTGTTCATTTACAGGCCGCACTGGATCGTATCACTAAGGCGCAGCCAGCCAGCGGTGAAATCAAAGCAATGCACTATTTGCTGCACAACCTGAAGGCAATAGACGCGCAGCTGGCGACGATTGAGTCCGAGCAGGTATTACAGGATAACAGCGATGGCCGCCTTTCCAGCGAAGGCCTGACTGGCTGGGCCGATATTCGCCTGCGCCTGAGCCGCCATTTATCACCGCAGTCGCCACTTTTTCGCCACGCCGTACGCATGTCGTTACTGCTGTGTACCGGTTACGCTTTTATCAAGCTGACCGGGCTTGAACATGGCTACTGGATATTGTTGACCAGCCTGTTTGTCTGCCAGCCCAACTACAACGCCACAAAGCGCAGGCTGGCCTTGCGTATTGCCGGTACGGTCGTCGGCATTATGATCGGCTTGCCGTTGCTCTGGCTGGTGCCTTCCGTGGAAGGCCAGCTTGTGCTGATTGTGCTGAGCGGCGTACTGTTTTTTGCTTTCCGCCAGTCGCAATATGCTACCGCCACGCTGTTTATTACCTTGCTGGTGCTGTGCTGCTTTAACCTGCTCGGTGAAGGTTTTGAGGTCGCGCTGCCGCGTATTATCGATACGCTGTTGGGCTGCGGCATCGCCTGGCTGGCCGTGGCTTTTATCTGGCCCGACTGGCGCTTCCGCCGTCTTTCTGCCGTAGCGGAGCGTACGCTGAACGCTAACTGTCGCTACCTGGACGCTATCCTTGTGCAGTATCACCAGGGTAAAGATAACCGGCTGGATTACCGCGTAGCACGCCGCGATGCCCATAATGGCGATGCGGAACTTGCCTCCGTGGTTTCAAATATTTCAGCAGAGAAAAATACCGGGACCAGCCTGCGAGAAGATGCTTTTCGCCTGCTGTGCCTTAACCACTCCTTTCTCAGCTACATCTCGGCCCTGGGCGCGCACCGTGAAAAAATGACCAGCCAGCCAATTCTGCAGTTGATGGACGACGCGGTCTGCTACGTTGATGACGTACTGCACGTTGATATCGTAGACGACAGTAAGGCTGCCAGACTGCTGGATAATCTGTCTGTACGTCTGGCCGAGGCCGAGGCCGCGCCGGAAACGAAAGAACCGCTGGTATTGCAGCAAGTTGGCCTGCTGGTCGCGCTGCTGCCGGAAATAGCCCGGCTTAAGAAAAAACTCTCTGCGGCTTAAGGTTTTTGCTGCCTGGCCATCTGACGCCGCATCGTTTCTTTGTACCACCGCCGAAGTTCTGTTTTGATATGTTCCGGCAGCGCTTCATGATGATGCCCTGTAATAGCGCCTTCGAGCGCAAACAGAATATTAATGCCGACATTTTTATTACTGGCGTACAGCTTAAGCCAGCAGCGTCTGGCCCCCTCTTGCTTGAGCCTGGCAATGGTGCTGATGCCTACCTGCCTTAACAACATTTCCAGCTTTCCGGTCAGGTTAGGCAAATCTTTTAAACGCTGATTTTGTTGCTGCCGGGCTTTCTGCTCACGTGCGCCCTGCAGGCAAAGCCTGGAAAGCGCCAGAAGCTGTTCGTTCTCTTTCCATAAAGGCTCGTCAACGCGATAGTAGTCCAGCGCGACCGGCACGCCTCTTTTATTGAAGTGCAAAGGTTTCATTTTCCGCTCGGTCAGATAGGGCTTCACCTGCTCGCAAGCGCGCAGATAGAGCTCTCCTTCTGCTACCAGGGCAAAAACAACGTTATCGACAGACAGACTGTAGCCGCCGAACTGGCTACGACTGTCGATATCGCCCAGTTCAGCAAGCTGACATTTGGCTTTGGCAATCTGCGTTTTTGAGTCACACATAATTCTCTCCTTCCAGATAAATGATGCCTTCCCGTGGCGTTTTCTCTGGAAAAGAAAGGTATGCAATCACCGTTACAGGTTCAATTAATAATTGCTGTGTGGGTCGCCTGGATTGTGATTTTGCGAGGCGTTTTCAAAAAATAAGGTTGATCTTTATGCATTACCCTTATACTGTATATCCATACAGTGACCTGCGAGCAAAGCCAATATGCATACTCATTCCATGAAATCTCTTTTTGCTAATCGCCGTTTTCAACAGGCTTCAGCCTGTGCCGCATCGACAACAAACGAAGCTACTGGCCTTATCAGCGAACTGATTTACAGTGAGAATCAGCCAGGCATGACGCAAATGCTGCTTTTACCTCTACTGCAACAGCTCGGCACCCAGTCACGCTGGCAGCTTTGGCTGACGCCACAGCAAAAACTAAGCCGTAGCTGGCTTGCGCAATCCGGCCTGCCGCTGGATAAAGTGATGCAGGTTCAGGGAACAGCGGCCATTAATACGCTGGAAGCGATGATAAAGGCCCTGCAAACAGGAAACTACAGCGTAGTGCTCGGCTGGCTGCCGGAGGAATTGTCATCAGACGATCGGCAACGACTGCATAATGCTGCTCTTTGTGGCCAGGCCCTGGGGTTAATTATGCGCCCGGATCCGACCGAAATGGCGACCTCCAGACCCTTTAATGGCTTAAAGATTCACTCAAGTTTGTATCATTAAGTAAAAATAAGAGTTTTCCCATCATAAACTTCTTCGCCGGGCCTGATAAGCGTCTGATTATGCTATGACCCGGCGTGACAATGGTTTAGCCCTCTTTTCCCCCTCCTTTATTTCGTCCCTCACATAAGTTAAATATGTAAATTTGTGTCTAAACCTCCGTTTTTTTTCAGGCCTCCTTCACATCTTACTTGTAACTTTGCTGGTACGTTGTAGACTTTACGTCGCCAGGGTGCTCAATAATCTCCCTTTTTTGGATGAGTCATAATCGAGCGTCATAACCCGGCGAAGGATTAATCAAAGAGCTAATGAAAGCTCATTGCCTATTTGGATGATAACGAGGCGCAAAAATGAAAAAGACAGCTATCGCAATTGCAGTGGCACTGGCTGGCTTCGCTACCGTAGCGCAGGCCGCCCCTAAAGATGACACCTGGTACGCCGGTGCGAAACTGGGCTGGTCTCAGTACCACGACACTGGTTACTACGGTAACGGTTATGCAAACAACGACGGTCCAACTCACGAAAGCCAGCTGGGCGCTGGTGCGTTCGGTGGTTACCAGGCTAACCAATACCTGGGCTTCGAACTGGGTTATGACTGGCTGGGCCGTATGCCTTACAAAGGCAATGTAGTAAATGGCGCATATAAAGCACAGGGCGTTCAGCTGGCTGCTAAACTGAGCTACCCAATCTATGACGATCTGGACGTGTACACCCGTCTGGGCGGCATGGTATGGCGCGCAGACTCTAAGCAGAACAACAACGGCAACCGCATCAGCGACCACGACACCGGCGTTTCTCCGCTGGCAGCAGTGGGCCTTGAGTATGCTGTGACCAAAAACTGGGCTACCCGCCTGGATTATCAGTGGGTGAACAACATCGGTGATGCAAACACCGTTGGTACTCGTCCAGACAACGCCATGCTGAGCGTAGGTGTTTCCTACCGCTTCGGTCAGGATGAAGCAGCTCCAGCACCGGCTCCGGCTCCAGCGCCAGCGCCAGTTGTTGAAACCAAGCGTTTCACCCTGAAATCAGACGTTCTGTTCACCTTCAACAAGGCGACTCTGAAGCCTGAAGGCCAGCAGGCTCTGGATCAGCTGTACACCCAGCTGAGCTCTCTGGATCCGAAAGACGGCAGCGTTGTTGTTCTGGGCTTCACCGACCGTATCGGTTCTGACCAGTACAACCAGAAACTGTCCGAGAAACGTGCTCAGTCCGTTGTTGACTACCTCGTTTCTAAAGGCATCCCTTCTAACAAGATCTCTGCACGTGGCATGGGTGAATCTAACCCAGTTACCGGCAACACCTGTGACAGCGTGAAAGGCCGTAAAGCCCTGATCGAATGTCTGGGTCCAGACCGTCGTGTAGAAATTCAGGTTAAAGGCATCAAAGACGTTGTAACTCAGCCTCAGGGTTAAGTTTAACGCTTTGATAAAAAACCCCGCTTCGGCGGGGTTTTTTGTATGCGATCTTCAGCAATTTGCTCTCTGATGCTGAATGATAAAAACGAGAAGGCTGACGCCTGATGTTGTTTATCCCTTCAACTGGCCGTTAATTTTCCTGAAAACCTGCTTAGTCCGCCTTGCCCAGAATAGCCTGTAAGTCCTGTTTTAATGAGGACATCTGGCTGGCATACTTCTCTTTATGTTCAGCGTCTTCAATCAGCTGCACAATGGTTTCCGACAGCGTACTGTGACGCCGCTGCGCCAGCGCGGCCAGCCTCTGCCAGACCAGATATTCCAGATCGATAGATTTCTTGCGCGTATGCTGATGCTCGGCGTTAAAATGCCGCTTGCGGCGTGCACGAATACTTTGCTTCATGCGGTTTTCAAGCGCCGGATTAATATGTCGGCTAATCCACGTCAGCACTTCTGTCGGTCGATTTTCCATCGCGAGTAGCTCACCAACAGCAACCTGCGCCGCGCTTCGTTCCAGATAACGCGTGATCGCTTCGCCTTCCCGATGTTTTTTCACCAGATAGGCCCACTTCCATCCGCTTTCAAGGTTTTCCAGTTGCTGATATTTCATCGCAATCTCATGCTAAGTCTGTATCTTATTCAGGATAACAGTTTTTTTCACCGAGCCGCACGGAAAACCAGAGCCAACTCGCAAATGCTGTTTATCAGTGCCTGAAATGGATCTGCGCAATGCTTAACAGGCTGAAATCTTGTATAATGCCGCATTACTCATTTCAAAAAAATACGATAACTTTGACCAACAACCAACTTGAATGGCGTGCCCTGCAGCCCGATACCGACAGCGTTCAGCCGCTTTTTTCTGAGCTTCCCGATGACTCCTGTTATTTTGCCGTCGTGCAGTCTCGCCTGTTCAGCACCCTTAGCCTGCTGCTGGAAAGCCCGGCAAAGCTGCCGCTCATGCTGGTGAAAACACCTGAGCACGTGCAGTATCAGTCGCTGCTGCAGGATGTCGTTGCGGGTTTTACCGAAGAAAGCCCCGCGCTTTACGGCGGTCATTATCATATTGAAGGCGCGAAAATCAGCTGGCGTCCCGCCGAGTCAGAGCAGGACAATTTTGCGAGTACGGGCGGCGTTCACTTTGCCGACTGGACAGAAGCAGAGCAGCTGTTCGGTTGTTTTCGTCAGTATCATAATGCGTTCACGCTGGAGCCGGGTCTGGTACATCAGGCCAACGGCGGCACGCTGATCCTTTCACTCCGTGCTCTGCTTGCTCAACCGCTGCTGTGGCTGCGCCTGAAGCAGATTCTGACGACCGGCCAGTTCAGCTGGCATTCGCCTGACGAAGCGCGGCCGCTGCCGGTTTCCGTGCCGCCGATGCCCATGCATTTCCGGCTCATTCTGACCGGCGAGCGCGATGCGCTGGCGGATTTTCAGGAGATGGAACCGGAGCTGGTCTCGCTGGCCTTCTATTCTGAATTTGAAGAAAACATTCAGATTGTTGATGAAGAAGCTTTTAGCCTGTGGATCAAGTGGGCGCGTTCGGTAGCCGCCGATGAAGACATCGTTATCGCGGATAATCTCTGGCCGGTGCTGATGCGCGAAGCGGTACGCTATACCGGCGATCAGGATACGCTGCCGCTTTGCCCCGTCTGGCTTTCTCGCCAGTTCCAGGACGCGCTGGCCCACAGCGATGATAACGTTATCTCTGGCGAACATCTTCAGGCCGCGCTGGAAAGTCGGGAATGGCGTGAAGGCTTCCTTGCCGAGCGTATTCGCGATGAAATTCTGCTGGAGCAAATCCTGATTGAAACCGAAGGCGAAATGATTGGTCAGATCAACGCCCTCTCGGTTATTGAGTTTCCGGGACATCCACGCGCCTTTGGTGAACCTTCAC
The DNA here is from genome assembly GCF_019132875.1 of Erwinia phyllosphaerae. Taxonomy (GTDB): domain Bacteria; phylum Pseudomonadota; class Gammaproteobacteria; order Enterobacterales; family Enterobacteriaceae; genus Erwinia; species Erwinia phyllosphaerae. Next base: position 260,673 of record NZ_JAHSPF010000007.1, on the reverse strand, counting down.
GTATCAGCTGCGTCGTACACGTTGGCGACGGCGAGTTCCATGACGTAGAGCGCAAAGCCGAGCTGGGCGGTAATATTCATGCTAAAGGCATGATGATTATGCAGGCCTGGCTGATAGCTGAGCTGGAGCTGGAGCAGCAGCTCCCCTTCTCCGCCTCGGTGGTTTTTGAGCAATCCTATTCCGAAGTGGATGGCGACAGCGCCTCTCTGGCCGAACTTTGCGCCCTGATCAGCGCACTGGCCAATCAGCCGATTACGCAGCAAATAGCGGTAACCGGCTCCGTCGACCAGTTTGGTCGGGTGCAGCCTGTAGGCGGCCTTAACGAGAAAATCGAAGGCTTTTTCCATATTTGTCATCAGCGTACGCTTAACGGTAGCCAGGGCGTGATTATTCCGGCCGCCAACGTTCGCCATCTTTCTCTGCAGCAGGAAGTGGTGGATGCGGTAAAAGAAGGGAAATTCCATATCTGGGCAGTGGAAAGCGTAGAAGAAGCGCTGCCTTTGCTGACAGCAGTCGAGTGGGATAAAGAAGACGCGCCTTGCCTGTTAAGAACGATACAGGAACGCATAGCGCAGATAAACCAGCACGAAGGCCGACAACGCCCGTGGCCGCTGCGCTGGCTAAACTGGTTTAACCAGAGCTAATCGGGCTTGCTCAGCTTACAGCTGTAAGCTAACCTTCGTGCTTCATTAAAATAAGGCTTATTGAAAACATGGTAGATAAACGCAAATCCTACACCAAAGAAGATCTGGTTGCCTCTGGCCGCAGTGAACTGTTCGGTGCCGAAGGCCCGCCGTTACCGTCAGGAAACATGCTGATGATGGATCGCGTGGTTGAGATGAATGAGGATGGCGGCAAATACGGCAAAGGCTTTGTCGAGGCCGAGCTGGATATCAATCCGGATCTGTGGTTCTTTGGCTGCCACTTTATTGGCGATCCTGTGATGCCTGGCTGTCTGGGTCTGGACGCGATGTGGCAGCTGGTTGGTTTTTACCTGGGCTGGCTGGGCGCGGAAGGCAAAGGCCGTGCGCTGGGCGTGGGCGAGGTTAAATTTACCGGTCAGGTTCTGCCAACGGCGAAAAAAGTTTCTTACCGCATTCACTTTAAGCGCGTGATCAACCGTAAACTGGTGATGGGCGTGGCTGATGGTGAAGTGCTGGTTGACGGTAACGTTATCTATACGGCTACCGATCTGAAAGTAGGTCTGTTTAAAGACACTACCGCTTTCTAAACATTGAAAACAGAAACCTCCGCCCGGGCGGAGGTTTTTTCCTTTTCTAAAACAGTCCGGATTAAGCGGTAACCGTCCTGTCCTCCATGGCTTGTCGCCAGCCTCCCAACCAGTGAGATTTCGCATCAATCATCTGATAGGGACACATCTCTTTGGGACGCCCGGAAATACCGGCCTGATAACCCCTGGAATGTGCCCGTTCTAGCCGATCTCGTTTCTGTCTCTTCATCATGCCTGCAATCCCCTCTTCAGGTCAGGTGGAATCTGGTGGAAAGAAATCAGTGAGTGCGTACGCAATCACAATTCAGTTCTAACGCCATTCAAAACAGAAATCAATGCGCAAAATTCACGCCAATGTCATAAATTTGTGCGAGCATAGCGGCAACGTATTGCCTGCATTAGCCTTAAAAACGGAATAACCAGCTGTAATTGGTAAAAAAAAGCCCCGACCGTACAACATTCTGAATTGCTGTATGCCGGGGCTTAATAAGATTATTAAATTTTCTTAATTACTGCTGATAGCCCGCGCTATCTCCTGCGCTTCCTGTTGCCAGCCTGCCGCCAGCGTCCGGACCAGCGCGTCATAGCCATCTTCTTTTTGCGGCAGCGTGAGCGTAAAGGCGCGCCTGATGACCTTTTCCTGATGCTCAAGCACCCAGTCGCCACTAATGACCGCCTGGCCATCGTAACGTCCCTGGAAACCGGTTACGTTAACGGTCAGCTTGTCCTGCTGCTCGCCCAGCGCCGATGAGGAAACCAGCCAGCCAGGTAGCGCCTCGCTCAGGTTGGCAACCAGCGTTTGCTGAAGCTGCTGGTCAAGCGGACTGGCCCAGAGGTTGTTGGCGGCGATGACGTATTTTACATCGCTGCTCTGGTAAACCAGGCCGTTTCCGGCCAGATAATCCGGCACCGAAACGTGTTGCACAAAGACCGTTGGGCGCATCGCATCAGCGCTGGTACTGGCCAGCGTGCTTTTCGTCGCCGAAGGCAGCTGGTAGTAGGTCGTTTCCGGCGTGCTGCTACAGGCAGCCAGTGTCAAAGCAAACGCCACGGGTATCCATTTTTTCATTATTTCGCCCTCTTCGGCTGCGGGTCGTGGCCAGGTTTGGCTTCAAACACCAGCGCATTACTCTTGCTGTTCAACGTTTTTAATACCGGCTGAAGCTCGCGCAATACCTGGTTAAGCTGCTGCATATCACCGGTCAGTTTGCTATAGGCCGGTGCGCCAGGCTGGAAGCCTTTCATACTGTTGTTCAGCTCGCGCAGCGTTTTCTGCATATCCGCAGGCAACTCTTTCATCGACTTACTGCCGGTGATTTGGTTGATGTTGTCCAGCGTTTTCTGCAGCTCGCGAATGGTACGCTGGCTCTCTTTCAGCGTGCCGGTCGCCTGATTGATCATCGGGTTCAGCGGTAGCGCGTTGATTTTATCCAGCGTAGCCATCAGCTTCTGCTGGATTTGCGCCAGGCCGCCGCTGGTGGTCGGGATCAGCTCGTAGCCAGCAAAGGAGTCCGGGCCGGTCACCGGTTTGGCATTGCTGTCAAAGTCCAGATCGATATAGAGCGAACCGGTCAACAGGTTAGCCGATTTCAACGAGGCTCGCAGGCCAGCCTTGATGCCCTCTTTCAGGTGCTGTTCGATATCGAAATCCTTGCCCAGCATGCTGTCAAAGCGATCCGGCTCAATGCGGATCAGCACCGGGATGCGATAGTCATTCCCCAGCTGCTGTGCGATCTTCGTCGATTTGAACGGCACTTCGGCTACCGTACCCAGGCGGATGCCACGGAACTCTACCGGTGCGCCCGGCTGCAGGCCGCGGATGGAATCGCTGAAGAACATCAGGAAATCTTTATGCACGGTATAGAGCGAATCCTGAATGCTGCGCTGATCGTCAAACAGTTTGTATTCCGCTTTGTTAGCCGCTGCCTGTCCCAGATCCCAGCCGTCCGGCACGTCAAAGCTAACGCCGCCGCTGAACAGCGTGGTCAGCGAGCCCATTTCGACGCGCATGCCCGAAGCAGACATATCTACCGCAATGCCGCTGTCTTTCCAGAAACGGACATTGGTGGTGACCAGACGATCGTAAGGCGCCGCGACAAAGAGCTGATAGGTCATCATGCGCTTGTCGGCGTCAAAGTGGCTGGTCTCTACCGAACCAACGCGATAGCCGCGAAACAGTACGGGATCGCCGGCATTAAGCTGCCCCGCTTTCGCGCTGTCCAGCGTGACGTGAATGCCTTTGGCATCCGGCGGCGCCAGCGGCGGCGCATCCAGCAGCTTATACTCTTCAGGCTGTTCGCCCTTGCTGCCGGGCTGGAGCTCAATATAAGAACCGGAGAGTAGCGTGCCCAGGCCGGTGACGCCTTCCCGACCGATAGTAGGTTTGACTACCCAAAAAGCGCTGTCGCCTTTCAGCAATTTTTCCATGCCGGTGTTAAGGCGCGCGGTAATTTTCACATGCAGTAAGTCGTCTGTTAATACGGCGCTTTCAACCGTGCCGACATCCACGCTGCGGCTTTTGATGGCCGTTTTCCCGCCTTCAATACCTTCGGCATTGGTGGTAATCAGCGTGACCAGCGGCCCCTGATGGGTAAAATGATAAACAAGGATCCACGCCCCCATTAAAACGGTAACGATGGGGATTATCCAGACCGGTGACCAACGTTTGATTTTATCAACCGTTGCCACACCATGATTATTTTCCTGCAATGTCTGGCTCCTCTTGAGTTTTGTTACTTACACGATCCCATGTCAAACGCGGGTCGAAAGTCATGGCGGAAAACATAGTTAAAATGACGACCAGCGCAAACAACAGCGCGCCCGTCGCGGGATAGATGTTCATTATCTGCCCCATGCGTACCAGTGCCGAGAGCACGGCGATCACAAAAACGTCAATCATTGACCAGCGCCCGACAAACTCCACCACCTCATAAATTTTATGCATCCGTTCGCTGTCCTGGTGCGGCTTGCTTTTGCCATTAGCGTCCCAGCACAACCAGCCGATAGCCAACATTTTCAGCGAGGGCACCATGATGCTGGCGACAAAAATAACCATGGCCACCGGATAAGAGCCTTCACTCCACAGCAGAACCACGCCCGCCATTATCGTAGAGGTGATCTTACTTCCCAACGAATCGGTGATCATGATGGGCATCAGATTAGCGGGAATATATAAAAGCAGCGAGGTCAGCAGCAGCGCCATTGTCCATTGCAGGCTATGCCTGCGGCGAACGTGCCCCACCGTGCCGCAGCGCGGACATACCTGTTGCTCAGCCGCCAGCACTGCCGTACAGCAGCCGCAGGAACGTAAATTTTGCTGCAAACCGCTAACGCCGGCGATCGGTTTTGCCGGTAGCGCGGGTAAAGGCGCGATACGCTCCCACATCCAGCGGCGATCGACGCACTGAAAAGCCCGCAGCTGTAGCAGGCAAAACAGACACCACGGAATAAAGCTGGTGCCGATACCAATGTCGCCATAGGCCATCAGCTTGACGAAGCTGACCAGTACGCCAGCGAGAAAAATCTCTGCCATGCCCCAGGCTTTAATCTGGAACAGCACGCGCGCCAGCAGCCGTTTTAGCGGTACGGACAGTCTGACAGAGTTGACCAGTAACAGAATGATAACCATGCAGAGCGCGGGAACGGTCTGCACAAACAGCATAAACAGCGTCGCCAGGCTGCTGTAATCAACCGACACCATGACCTGCGGAATGCGCATCAGCGTGATTTCGCTGCTCATCCCGGCCACGTGCATATTGACGAACGGGAACAGGTTGGCCAACACCAGCATAAACAGCGCCGCCAGCGCATAGCCGGTTGGCCGCTTGCGCGGCTCGTCCCAGTTCATCACCAGCGTGGTGTTGCAGCGCGGGCAGTTAGCTTTACTGCCCGGCGTCAGCGACGGCAACTGTGTCATCAGGTCGCACTGCGGGCAAAGCATCCACTGGTCGGCCTGGTGCGATGAACACATAAATTACCTCGGTATTATTGGTTTTTCAGCGATTCCAGATATTCCCAGCGCTCAAAGGCCACTTCCAGCTCCTGCTCCGCGCTGGCTAAGGCATCCAGAACCGGCTGCGTGACGTCATGAGGCTGGTTAAAGAAGCTGGCATCGGCCACTTTGGCCTGTAGCGAAGCGAGCTGCGCCTCCAGCTGCTCCATCTTTTGCGGCAGCTGTTCCAGCTCACGCTGAAGGTTATAGCTCATTTTAGCGACCGGGCGCTTTGCCGCTTCGTTTTTTACGGTTTCCTGACGTTGTGGCGTGGTCGACGTTTTCGCCGCGCTGCGGGTTTGCTTATAGGCACTCCGCTGCTGCTGCGCATCGTGATAGCCGCCCACAAAGGTGCCGATTTCGCCGTTGCCTTCATAAATCCAGCATTCGGTTACCGTATTGTCGACAAACTGACGATCGTGGCTGACCAGCAGCACGGTGCCCTGGTAGCCATCAATCAGCTCTTCCAGCAGCTCCAGCGTTTCAACATCCAGGTCGTTGGTCGGTTCATCGAGGATCAGCAGGTTGCTTGGCTTCAGGAACAGACGTGCCAGCAGCAGACGGTTGCGCTCGCCGCCGGACAAAGCGCGTACCGGCGTCATTGCGCGTTTAGGATGGAACAGGAAGTCCTGCAGATAGCCCAGCACGTGCCGCGGCTTGCCGTTAACCATGACCTCCTGCTTGCCTTCCGCCAGGTTATCCATCACCGTGCGATCGGGATCGAGTTCGGTACGGTGCTGGTCAAAATAGGCCACTTCCAGCTTGGTCCCGATATGCACGCGGCCGCTGTCCGGCTTCAGCTGATCCAGCATTAGCTTTAAGAGGGTAGATTTACCGCAGCCGTTCGGGCCAATCAGCGCAATTTTATCGCCGCGCTGTACCTGAGCAGAAAAGTCGTTAACCAGCTGCTTGCCGTCCACGGCGTAGCTGACGTTTTCCAGTTCAAAGACGATTTTGCCGGAGCGGCTCGCCTCTTCAACCTGCATGTTGGCCTTGCCCATCACTTCGCGGCGTTCGGTTCGCTCGCGACGTAACGCTTTTAATGCGCGCACGCGGCCTTCGTTACGGGTACGGCGAGCCTTAATGCCCTGGCGGATCCAGACTTCTTCCTGCGCCAGTTTGCGATCGAACTCGGCATTCTGCATCTCTTCCACGCGCAGCGCTTCTTCTTTACCCAGCAAAAACTGATCGTAGTCGCCCGGCCAGGAAACCAGCTTGCCGCGATCCAGATCGACAATACGCGTTGCCATATTGCGGATAAACGAGCGGTCATGCGAAATAAAGATAATGCTGCCCTGGAACGTCTTCAGGAAGGTTTCCAACCAGTCAATGGTTTCGATATCCAGGTGGTTGGTCGGTTCGTCCAGCATCAGCACGCGCGGATTACTGACCAGCGCGCGGCCCAGCGCCGCTTTACGCAGCCAGCCGCCGGAAAGCGAGGAAAGGGGTGCATCGCCATCCAGACCAATCTGCTTCAGCACGTCCTGGATACGCGTTTCCAGCTGCCACAGGTTCTGGTGATCCAGAATGCTTTGCAGCCTGCCCATCTCATTAAGATTTTTGTCGCTGGGATCGGTCATCACCAGATGCGAAATGGCGTGATAGGCTTTCAGGTATTCGGCCTGCTCATCCACGCCTTCGGCAACGAAATCGTAAACTGAGCCTTTTACGTTACGCGGCGGATCCTGCTGCAAACGCGCGATAACCAGATCCTGCTCATAGATGATACGGCCATCGTCAAGCGGCTGCTCGCGGTTGATGATTTTCATCAGCGTTGATTTGCCCGCGCCGTTACGGCCTACCAGGCAGACGCGCTCGTTCTCTTCAATATGAAGCTCAGTGTTATCCAACAGCGGCGCATCGCTGAATGACAGGTAAGCACCATGAATACTGATCAGTGACATAAAACTTATTCCTTACCGGCGTGAGTAATCAGCCAGCAGTTGTGAATTTGACGGTTGCGGGCGAAATCCTGCGACTGGGTTTTTGCGGTAATTTCCTGAGCGTTGAGCTGCAGTTCCGCCAGTCCGGCAAGATCCATTTTGAATCCGCGCTTGTTGTTAGAGAACATAATGGTGCCGCCTTTACGCAGCAGCCTTTTCAAATCTTTCATCAGCAGCAGATGATCGCGCTGGACGTCGAAGCTCTCTTCCATACGTTTGGAGTTGGAAAAGGTCGGCGGATCGATAAAGATCAGATCGAACTGCTCGTCAGAATCGCGCAGCCAGCTGAGGCAGTCGGCCTGCATTAAACGGTGCTGGCGTCCGGTCAGGCCATTCAAACGCAGATTGCGCTCCGCCCATTCCAGATAGGTACGCGACATATCGACGGTCGTGGTGCTTTTAGCGCCACCCAGCCCGGCATGCACGCTGGCGCTACCGGTATAGGCAAACAGGTTAAGGAAGTCTTTTCCTTTACTCATCTGGCCCAGCATTTTGCGCGCGATGCGGTGATCCAGGAACAGGCCGGTATCCAGGTAGTCGGTCAGATTTACCCACAGCTTCGCATTAAATTCGGAAACCTCGAAGAAGTCGCCCTTTTCACCCAGCTTTTGATACTGGCTTTTGCCTTTCTGACGTTCACGGGTTTTCAATACCAGCCGGTTAGCAGGCAGTTCCAGCACGCTCAGCGTGGCCGCGATTACGTCAAACAGACGCTGGCGAGCCTTACCCGGATCGATAGTTTTTGGCGGCGCATATTCCTGTACTACTACCCATTCACCATAGCGATCGACCGCAACGTTATAGTCCGGCAGATCCGCATCGTACATGCGATAGCATTCAATCCCTTCCTGACGCGCCCATTTTTCCAGCTTCTTCAGGTTCTTACGCAGGCGGTTAGCATAATCCTCCGCAATCTGCGCCACGCCAGTGGTGTTAACCGCCAGCTGATAGTTTTTCTGCACGCAGTCCAGCGGGCCGTTTTTGGCTTTGAACTGGCGCTCGGCGCGCAGCTGCAGACAGCTCAGCAGCTCTGGCGAGGCGCTGAATAGCGACAGGTTCCAGCCGCCGAAATGCTGCTTCATCAGGCGACCCAGCTGGCTGTGCAGCGCAATCAGCGCCGGTTCACTTTCCAGACGCTCGCCGTACGGCGGGTTGCTTAATACGGTACCGGTTACCTCTTCCAGCGGATTGGTCAGCTTCAGCACGTCCTGCGTGGTAAAGCTGATAACATCGGCCAGGCCCGCACGACGGGCGTTGGCGCGCGCGCGTTCAATAACGCGGCTGTCATTGTCATAGCCGTAGAAGCGCGAGGTCGTTTCCTGCAGCCCGCGACGAGCGCGAACCTGCGCTTCACTGGTGACTTCACGCCACAGCGCATCGTCAAATTTATTCCAGCCGGTAAAGCCCCAGTGCGTACGATGCAGGCCCGGCGCGCGATCGCTGGCGATCATGGCCGCTTCGATCAGCAGCGTACCCGACCCGCACATAGGATCGACCATCGGCGTTCCTGCCTGCCAGCCGGAGCGCAATACGATTGCCGCCGCCAGGTTTTCCTTCAGCGGAGCCATGCCCGTCTGCTGGCGATAGCCACGCTGGTGCAGCCCTTCGCCGCTCAGGTCTAAGGCGATGCTGGCGGTATCTTTATTCAGCCAGACGTTGACGCGAATATCCGGCTGCTCGCGATCGACATCGGGACGCGGCAGATTTTTACGGGTAAAACTGTCGACGATGGCATCTTTAACCTTTAACGCGCCGTACTGGCTGTTGCGGATCACTTCATTCAGGCCGCTGAAGTGTACGGCGAAGGTTTTATCGCTGCCAAACATGGCTGGCCAGTCGATAGCCTGCACGCCCAGGTAGAGATCCAAATCGCTGTAGACGCCGCATTCGGTCAGCGGCAGCAGGATGCGGGAAGCCAGGCGGCTCCACATCAGGCTTTGATACATCAGACGATCGTCCCCCTGGTAATGTACGCCGCCCTGGACGACCTGGCACTCTTCTGCCCCCATCGCTTCCAGTTCACTTTTTAACAGCTCTTCGAGCCCACGCGCCGTACTGGCAAACAGAGAATTCATAACGTCACTTATCATCTGGAAAATTGCTGCGCATTATAGCTAATCCAGGGCGCATGTCATAAAGTTAGCTTCTTTTCGTCAGCCGCTTTCAGGTCTTTTTTACGCTGACGCCCTCTTTTCTGCCGGAGAGCGCTATGGTCAGTCTGTCTCGTCTGTTTATTCACCCGGTCAAATCGATGCGCGGCACGCAGGTCTCGCACGCCCAGGCGCTGGCCAGCGGGCTGGCGTTTGATCGTTTTTTTATGCTTACGGATAGTGACGGTACCTTTATTACCGCTCGTCAATATCCGGAAATGGTGCTTTTTACGCCAGCGTTAACGCCTGAAGGATTATTTCTTGCTGCGGCTGATGGCAGTAGCGCCACCGTTCGCTTTGCCGATTTTGCCGCCGATCCGGCGCCTACGGAAGTCTGGGGCAACCATTTTACCGCGCTGGTTGCGCCTGCAGAAATTAATGAATGGCTCAGCGGCTTTTTCCCACGGCCGGTACAGCTGCGCTGGGTTGGACCTGACATGACGCGCCGCGTTAAACGGCTGGAGCAGGTGCCGCTGGGTTTCGCCGACGGCTATCCTTATTTGCTGATTAACGAAGCGTCGCTACATGACCTGCGCAGCCGTTGTCCTGCTGGCGTCAGGCTGGAGCAGTTTCGCCCTAACCTGGTGGTCACGGGTGCGACAGCATGGGAAGAAGACAGCTGGTCAAGGGTGAAAATAGGCACGATTTTATTCGACGTCCCTAAACCCTGTAGCCGCTGCATTTTTACCACCGTCAGTCCTGAACGTGGGCGCAAGCATCCGACCGGCGAGCCGCTTACTACTTTGCAAAAGTTCCGTACCGCCGCGGACGGCAGCGGAGATGTGGATTTTGGCCTGAATCTGGTGGCATTGGGCAGCGGTATTGTGCGCGTGGGCGACGAGCTGGAAGTGATTACCCGTCAATCACCACGCCTGTACGGCGCGGGTGAAGTGGCGGAAACCCTTGCGCCAGTCAGCCAGGCCGAAGCGCCGTTGACGATTAGCTGGCAGGGTGAATCTTTTTGCGGCAATAACCAGCAGGTTGTGCTGGAACAGCTGGAGCAGCAGGGATTCCGCATCCCTTACTCCTGTCGTGCCGGGGTTTGCGGCAGCTGCCGCGTCAGGCTGCTATCTGGCCAGGTTCGCGAGCTGAAAAAAGGCGCGCTGCGTAAAGACGGCACGCTATTAAGCTGCAGCTGTATACCGGATGGCGACGTACAGCTGGCTGAGCGCTAAACGGCGCGCGCAAAGGTAAAGTGGTGCTGACTGATAGCCGGCAGCAGGCGATCGTGCATCACTTTGATCGCATCACCCAGCTGCATCGTTTTGCCCGCCAGCTCCAGCTGCGGCTGGGCTAACAGGCAGAGTGCCGCGTTTTCGCCCGCTTCGACCACCAGCAGCGTAGCCTCTTCGCCGGTTTCACTCAGGCGTACCGCCACAAGCTCGCCATCTTTCGGCGTACAGTGGCGAGGGTGCGTGGAAAAATGCCAGCTTTTTGGCATCTGCGGTTTCAGAAAGCGCAGCGCCACCAGCGCGTTCAGCACCAGTTCGCCACGCTGCTGCGGATTTAAATCACAGTCGCGGCAGTTTTCATCAAAATTAACAAACAGGGCGGCATCGTCAACACAGAATTCGGCTGCGGCAAAGGCATCCGGCGTTAACATTTTACGTGGGAAGCGGGAGCGAAACAGCATGCCATCGGCCATATCCAACATCATGCGATCCTGTTCGTCATCGAAATACCAGCGCCAGCTGTCGTCAGGTTTAATCCTCATGAAGTGTCCCGTAATAAGTAGACCTGCTATTAATCGTCCGGGGAATAATGCATCCGGCCAAATCAGGCTGAAAATGGGTAAACAGGAGAAAATATAAACGAGCCAGAGGCGAAAATAAAGCCCCTGGCGCCGTTATAACGGGTTTTTATCAGAGATGGGTAACAATTTCTTTTATCAACGGCGGCCCTTTGTAAATAAAGCCGGAATATATTTGCACCAGCGAGGCGCCCGCCGCTATTTTTTCTTTCGCTGCAACCAGCGAATCGATTCCGCCTACGCCAATAATCGGCAGTCGTCCCTGCAGTTCCTGCGCCAGGCGACGAACGATTTCCGTACTGCGTAGCTGCACGGGACGCCCGCTGAGGCCGCCCGCTTCTTCACTGTGTTTCAGGCCGCTGACCAGCGAGCGGTCCAGCGTCGTATTGGTGGCAATAACGCCATCAATATTATGACGCACCAGGCTATCGGCAATTTGAATTAGCTCTTCTTCCGCCAGATCTGGCGCAATTTTTACCGCAACCGGGACATATTTATGGTGGCGCGCTTCCAGCTCCTGCTGCTTTTGTTTAATAGCTATCAGAAGATCGTCTAATGCTTCACCGTATTGCAGCGTACGCAAGCCCGGCGTATTCGGAGATGAGATGTTGATCGCAATATAACCTGCATAAGGATAAACTTTATCCATACAGGTCAGATAATCGTCTTTTCCAGTTTCAACAGGCGTATCTTTATTCTTGCCAATATTAATGCCAAGTATGCCATCAAAACGGGATTGCTTAACATTATTGACCAAATGGTCTACGCCAAGATTATTGAAACCCATACGGTTAATAATGCCTTCGGCTTCTCGTATGCGGAACATGCGCGGTTTGTCATTACCCGCCTGCGGGCGCGGCGTCACGGTACCCACTTCGACAAAGCCAAACCCCATCGCGCCAAAAGCATCGATACATTCGCCATTTTTATCCAGCCCTGCCGCAAGGCCCAGCGGATTTTTAAAAACCAGCCCCATACAGTTAACAGGCTTAAAGGGTAAAGTCTGGCGCACCAGGTGGATAAGCGGCGTACCGGTTATGCGGTGCAGCTGCTGAAGAGTAAATTCATGCGCACGTTCAGCATCCAGCTGAAAAAGCGCTTTACGGGCCAGGTTATACATGTTCGCTCCTGAATGATCCAGGCGGATCGGGAAAGGACTGGTTGCCAGAGCAACCCTCAACACTGAGGCGTACGCCTGCTCACCTTTATTATGTAGTTTCCCGTGAGAGACGCATTTTGCCGACGCAGTGACGCTGCAGGCGCGGAGGAAAATGGTAAAGTCCTTTGCGCGGAAAGTAAAACGATTGCGTCCCCTTATCCTCTTCTTTTTTCGCTGTTTCCCATTAGCCTCTGCTCACTTATCCAGAAAATGACTTAAATATGCCGGATAAATCATTTAAGCCTCCTTACGCACTCTGTCAGGATAGTTCCATCAGTTCGGGAAATATTTTAATCAATAACTTTTGGTTATAAGGAGAGATGATGCGCGTTATTACTCTGGCAGGCAGTCCTCGCTATCCTTCGCGGTCAACCGCTTTACTGACCCTTTGCCAGCAGGCACTTGAACAGCGCGGCGTCGAGGTTATCCCCTGGAACCTGCATAATTTTCACCCTGAAGATCTGTTATATGCCCGTTTCGACTCCCCTGCGCTGCTGGCGTTAAAGGAAGATCTTGAAAACGCTGACGGGCTAATTGTGGCGACGCCGGTTTATAAAGCTTCTTTTTCTGGCGCATTAAAGACGCTACTCGATCTTTTACCAGAGCGCGCGCTGGAACATAAGGTTGTTCTACCTCTGGCAACCGGCGGCACCGTGGCGCACATGCTGGCGGTCGATTATGCGCTCAAGCCGGTACTGAACGCCCTGAAAGCGCAGGAAGTGCTGCACGGCGTGTTTGCCGACGACAGCCAGATTAGCCATTACGATCGCCAGCCTGAACTTGCGCCCGTGCTGGCCGAGCGTATCGCAGAATCTGTAGACACTTTTTGGCAAGCATTGACGCGCCGCCATCAGCTGCTGGCCGCTGCGGTATAAGGAAGAATAAATGAGCCTGTTTTTACGTCTTTTTTCCGCGCTGGCTATCAGCGGTGTTCTGACCGGTAGCGTACTGGCCAAGGAGCCTGCCGCGCCAAAAACGTTTCGTATTGGCTATCAAAAGGGATCGGTCAGTATGGCGCTGGCCCGTTCGCACCAGCTGCTGGAAAAGCGTTTTCCACATACGCAGATTAAATGGATCGAGTTTCCCGCTGGCCCGCAGATGCTGGAAGCGCTAAACGTTAACAGTATCGATTTGGGCAGTACCGGCGATATCCCGCCGATTTTTGCCCAGGCTGCCGGGGCCGATCTGCTTTATGTCGGTTCTGAACCACCAAAACCGCAGTCGGAAGTGATTCTGGTAGCAAAAAATAGCCCGATTAAGAGCGTCGCCGATCTGAAAGGCCATAAGGTGGCTTTCCAGAAAGGCTCAAGTTCACACAATTTACTGCTGCGTGCTTTAACCAAAGCAGGCCTGAAATTTAGCGATATTCAGCCCGCTTATCTGACGCCAGCAGATGCTCGTGCCGCGTTTCAGCAAGGCGATGTCGATGCCTGGGCAATCTGGGATCCCTACTATTCCTCTGCGCTACTCCAGGGCGGAGTCAGGGTGCTTGCCGATGGTAACGGGCTGAATCTGACCGGCTCGTTCTATCTGGCAACGCGACCTTTTGCCGAGGCTAATGGCCCCTTTGTGACTGCTGTCCTGGACACTTTTAGCCAGGCGGATGAACTCACGCGTAGCGATCGCAACCGGAGTATCGAACTGCTTTCACAAACGATTGGCCTGCCGAAGCCGGTAATCGCCAGCTATCTTGACCACCGTCCTCCTACCGTTATCGGCCCGGTCAGCGAAAAAACGGTACAGGCCCAGCAGCATACCGCCGATCTTTTTTATGCCAATCATTTAATGCCGGTGAAGGTCGATATCGCCAGTCGTATCTGGCATGACGCTTCCGCAACGCAAGGAGTTTCACCATGAGCCTTTCCGTTTTTTGGTTTCTGCCTACTCACGGCGACGGTCACTACTTAGGCACCACTGAAGGAGCACGTCCGGTCGATCATGGTTATCTGCAGCAAATCGCGCAGGCCGCCGATCGCCTGGGTTTTGGCGGGGTTCTTATCCCTACAGGCCGCTCTTGTGAAGATGCCTGGCTGGTTGCGGCCTCGCTTATCCCGGTAACGCAGCGCCTGCGTTTTCTGGTGGCTTTGCGCCCCGGTGTGATTTCACCTACCCAGGCTGCTCGCCAGGCCGCGACGCTGGATCGCCTGTCAAACGGTCGCGCGCTGTTTAATCTTGTTACCGGCGGTGATGCAGAAGAGTTAGCGGGCGATGGCGTGTTCCTCGATCATCGTGAGCGTTATGCGGAATCGGCGGAATTCACCCGCGTCTGGCGCCGAGTGCTGGAAGGCGAAACGGTAGATTATGAAGGCAAGCATGTGCACGTTCGCGGCGCTCGCCTGATGTTTAAACCTGTGCAGCAGCCGCGTCCGCCGCTGTGGTTTGGCGGCTCCTCCGAGCCGGCACAGGATCTGGCCGCCGAACAGGTTGATGTGTATCTGACCTGGGGAGAACCGCCTGCTCAGGTCAAAGAAAAAATAGACCAGGTACGGGCAAAGGCGGCGGCACAGGGGCGCAAGGTAAAATTCGGCATCCGTCTGCACGTTATCGTACGTGAAACCAACGAAGAGGCATGGAAAGCTGCCGAGCGGCTGATTTCGCACCTTGACGATGCCACCATTGCTAAAGCACAGGCCGCGCTGGCCAAAACGGATTCTGTTGGTCAGCATCGCATGGCGGCTTTACACGGTGGTCGTCGCGATAAGCTGGAAATCAGTCCTAACCTGTGGGCTGGCGTAGGCCTGGTCCGTGGCGGCGCGGGTACCGCACTGGTAGGCGATGGCGAAACGGTTGCAGCCAGAATGCAGGAATACGCCGACCTGGGGATAGAGACTTTTATTCTTTCCGGCTATCCGCATCTGGAAGAAGCGTATCGCGTGGGCGAATTACTGTTTCCGCACCTTGATTTAAACGTGCCGGAAATTCCTCGTCCAAACGCCATCGTGGCGCATGGTGAAGCCGTAGCTCACGACTTCGCTCCACAAAAAGTTTCGCAAAGCTGAGGTTGCCATGAGTAAAACGCTTAATCGTATCGGGAATCAGCTGATTCCATGGGCGTTGCCGATTGCGCTGGTCGTTGTCTGGCAGATCGCTTCGCAAACGGGCTGGCTTTCTACCCGCATTCTGCCTTCGCCTGAAGCCATCGTGATTACTTTCTGGAAACTCTCTGCCAGCGGCGAGCTCTGGCAGCATCTGGCTATTAGCAGCTGGCGCGCGGCGGTGGGCTTTAGCATTGGCGGATCCATCGGCCTGATTCTGGGACTGATTACCGGCATGTCGCGCCTGGGCGAACGTCTGCTGGATACCTCGGTACAGATGCTGCGCAACGTGCCGCACCTGGCGCTTATCCCGCTAGTGATTTTATGGTTCGGTATTGATGAATCCGCCAAGATATTTCTGGTTGCCCTGGGTACGCTGTTTCCAATTTATCTCAATACCTATCACGGTATCCGCAATATTGACCGTGGTCTGGTGGAGATGGCCCGCAGCTACGGGCTGTCTGGCTGGAGCCTGTTTATCCAGGTGGTGCTGCCCGGCGCGCTGCCTTCCATCATGGTTGGCGTCCGTTTTGCGCTGGGATTGATGTGGCTGACGCTGATTGTGGCAGAAACCATTTCTGCCAACTCCGGCATCGGCTATCTGGCCATGAACGCCCGCGAATTTTTACAGACCGATATTGTGGTGGTCGCCATTATTCTCTATGCCCTGCTCGGGAAACTGGCTGACGTCAGCGCGCTGCTACTGGAACGCGTCTGGCTGCGCTGGCATCCGGCTTATCAACTGAAAGAGGAAAACGCATGAGCGAGATAACGTCTTCTCCAGCACGTCTGAATGCCGGGACGCCTCTGGTTATTAATAGCGTCAGCAAGCAGTATCATGGCCGGACCGTGCTGAACAGTATCGATCTGCATATCCCTTCCGGGCAGTTTGTTGCCGTAGTGGGCCGCAGCGGCTGCGGTAAAAGTACGCTGCTTCGCCTGCTGGCCGGGCTGGAAAAAAGCACATCCGGTGAGCTGCTGGCTGGCAGTGCGCCCCTGAGCGAGGCAAAAGATGATACGCGCTTAATGTTTCAGGATGCGCGCCTGCTGCCGTGGAAAAGCATTATTGATAACGTTGGCCTGGGGCTGAAAGGCAAGGCCTGGAAAAGTGCAGCGCTGGAAGCGTTAGAAGCGGTGGGTTTGGCCGATCGCGCCAAAGAATGGCCAGCGGCGCTTTCAGGTGGGCAAAAACAGCGTGTGGCGCTGGCCCGGGCGCTGATTCATCGTCCCGGTCTGCTGCTGCTGGATGAACCTTTAGGCGCGCTGGATGCCCTCACCCGCATTGAGATGCAGGATCTGATTGAATCACTCTGGCAAAAACATCATTTTACCGTATTGCTGGTCACGCATGACGTGAGTGAAGCGGTTGCTATGGCCGATCGCGTACTGCTGATTGAGGAAGGTCAAATCGGCCTGGATTTAACTGTCGATCTGCCACGTCCGCGCCGCAAAGGTTCTGTACGGCTGGCAGAGCTGGAAGCGGAAGTGCTGGACAGAGTAATGAAGCGTTCGCCGGTTGAAGCGGAAAAGCGTTACGCGCAGCGTTAATAAAACACTCTGTCGGTTCAGGTGCTTGCTATAAAAAAATACCGCCCTGTTATAAAGGGCGGTATCAGTCAGGACATTATTATCCCTGTTGCTGCGGCTTATCGGCCTTATTTAGCAGGCCAGTTAGCGGTAACAATATTGGCAATGCTGGCGATTGAAGCGTCATTCTCTGCCGTTACGCCCATTCCCCAAACCTGCGCGGCAATGGCATGAACTAACTGTTCATTAATCTCGCCGCCTTTTGCCAGGGTCCAGGCAAAATAGTTAACGACGTCAGCGACAAAGTCTTTTGAAGTGTTTTGCCATTTGATATCGCCACTGCTTATAGCAGTTTTAATCTGCTGGAGAGTCAGGGCGGACAGTGGCCACTGCTCAAGTGCCTGATGGCCATCAATATCCATTGGCGGGATGTACCATTCGCCTTTGTCTTCATCAACAATTTCATTAGCAGGCGGCGTGACGTCCGGGACTGCCGGGGCTGACTGACCAGACCATCTTTCCGTAAGTACCCTTACCACCGTGTTGACGGCCGATTCATACGCTTCGGTTGGTCGCCCACCGCTGACCGTGTTAACTATTGACTGAATCACATCACTGTCGATTTCACCGCCGCTGACAAGTATTCCATACAGGTGGCTAAGCATGTCCGAAAGCGTGTTTCCCTGAAAAAACCTTCGGCCAATAACGGAAGTGATTTCCCTGTATACGTCGCCATTGGTATCCCATTCGGAGAAGGAAGGCACTTTATCGTCAGCAATGCCTTTGTCTTCGTCAATGATTTCGTCAGCTATGCCTTTGTCTTCGTCAACGATTTCATCAGCTATGCCTTTGTCTTCGTCAACGATTTCGTCAGCTATGCCTTTGTCTTCGTCAACGATTTCATCAGCTATGCCTTTGTCTTCATCAACGATTTCGTCAACTATGCCTTTGTCTTCATCAACGATTTCGTCAACTATGCCTTTGTCTTCATCAACGATTTCGTCAGCTATGCCCTTGTCTTCATCAACGATTTCATTCGCAGGCGGCGTGACGTCCGGGACTGACTGACTCGACCATTTTTCCGTAAGGATTTTTACCACTGTGTTAATGGCCGCCTCATAGGGCTCAGGCTGGCGCCCACCGCTGACATAAGAAACCCATGACTGGATAACATCACTGTCGATTTCACCACCGCTGACAAGTATTCCGTACAGATGGCTAAGTATGTCCGAAAGCATATTTCCCTGGAAAAATCTCCGGCCAATAACAGAGGTGATTTCCCTGTATACGTCGCCATTGGTATCCCATTCAGAAAAAGAAGGCGCTTTATCTTCCGGTACGGGAGCTTTAGCGAAAATATCCTTACCCGCTGCGGTAACGGAACCTTGCTCATTATTGATGTCGGTAACGGCTAGCGCCAGCTCGCTGATGGCACGGATGCTTCCCGCCTGATTGTCCAGCGAATCAGCCGTAACAGAGATGACTTCAGCTTCAAGCAGACCGTCTTTGTTATCGATTTTTTGGGCTGTAGCAGTAAGTTGCTGTCTGGCAGAAACTTGTGCATGACTGGTGTTTAACGTATCGCTGGCCGCCAGTGTAATATTTGCCGCCTGGGTTGTGCTGCCGCTCAAATCCAACGTCTGACCCTGCATAGTCAGATTGCCATTTGCCAGGTTTTGACCAGTGGCAATAAGAGCGCCGGTAGTCCTGATATTGATATTACCCGTGCCTCGGATATGATCTCTGGCACTGATGGTTCCCCTGCTATTCAGCGTTGCGGCTGCTATTTTTACATCACCTTCGGCCTGAATTATTCCGTTGTTAGTGACAGCGCCATCACTGTTTAATTCAATACTGTCACCTGCATATAGCATGTTGTTATTGTTGATATCTTTTGCGGTCATCATCAGTTGAGCACCGCTAATTATCTCACCTGCGTTATCGATACTACCACCAGCAGTAATAAGCAGCTTGCCGTTAGCGCGGATTTGGCCGCCATCAGTATTCACTACATCTCCGGTAACGTTAAGCCTGACATCCCCCATTTCAGCGTAGATTTGTCCGGCCTGGTTATTTATTTCGTTACCGGTGATGTCCAGTGAATCACCCGCCACCAGCGCCCCGCCAGTGTTAGTAATACGGTTTCCTTTCAGCTTAAAATTATTTCTGCCATGAATACTGCCATATTGATTATTAATATCGCCTGTGGTAACAGCTACTTCTTCCCCGAATAAAATGCCCTGCTTGTTATTTAATTTGCTACTGGCAATGGTAAGCTGCCGCGAAGCCTCTACACGAGCATTGCTGGTGTCCAGCATTCCGTCGCGGGCGATAAGCTTAATGTTATTAGCCTGGGTATTGCCTCCACTCAAATTTACCGTCTTACCCTGCATAGTCAGGTCACCGCCCGCGCTGATATGGCCGGTAGCAATCAGTTTATCTGTAGTGTCGATATTGATATTGCCCGTTTTTTGCCAGCTTTCGCCGGTAGTAATATCGCCACGGCTTTCCAGACTGGCGGCTTTAATGGTTATCCCGCTATTACCATCCTCGAAGCTATCGGTAGAAATATGACCATTGTTGGTGACCGCTCCACTACTGTCGATTTCAATAGCCTTTTCAGAGGTTATTTTACCCTCATTGTGAACATTTTTTGCGGCCAAAATCAGCTTATTCCCACCGTGCATATATCGGGTATTGCGGATATCGCCATTTTCATTCAGCACTGTTAAAGCGTCGCCTGCCATGATCTGGCCTGCATTGCTCACCCCTACGCCTTTTTCCGTTCCTACCAGCGTAATTTTCCCGGCATACATACCGCCAAGGCTGGATACGTCCAGAGAAAGCTCAGGTGCTTTACCGCTCCCGGCATTATCGAGCCGGGTAATATTTGTATTCGTTGCATCTACATTATTAAGGCCCGTAGTGATTTTCAGATCGTTGGCATACATTTGAGTATTTATTTTGACCGAACGGGCGATAATATCGGTATAGTCCTGATTGTTATCCCATACAGTCTCTCCCTCAACCACGACCTCACCGCCTTCAACCCGGTATCCCGTTAATACGCCGTCTTTTATCTGCGCCTGACCAGTGGTTAGCGTGGCGCGGTTAGCGTTAATAAATGCGCAACCGTTGCAGGTAATGCCTGATGGGTTAGCGATTACCACCTGGGCATTTTGACCTGCAACTTCAATCAGGCCATTTAGCTGGCTCGGGTTACTGGAGTTAACTTCATTCAGAATAATTTTAGCCGCTCCCTGTGCCAGTGAAGCATTGCCTGCAACCATGCCACCATTCTGAGTGAAAGCACCGTGCTGAGAGTTATTCAGGATGACACCGTTGCGATCGACATCAAACTGGCTATAAACGTTACGAGATACGCCCCCAGCGCTTGGTGCCTGAATATCGACCTGCGTAGCCATGCCGGGATTGTTAATAATTGTCGGCTGTAGCCCGGCCGCCACGTTGGCGTCGGCGACGATGGCGGCCTGTACCGTCTGCACCGCGCCCGTAGCCAGCAAAACGCCAAAACTGATTGAGCTAAGCTTGCAGATGAGTTTTGCGCTACGCTTGCCGGATGAAGATACTGCTGTACCCGCACGCTGAGAACGAGTAAATTCCGCCACCGCAATCAGCATGCCGCGCGCTTTACTGTATATAAGTCGATACAGATTTCTGTTCATTATAATGTCCTTATTGAAAGTTAATGTATTAAACAGGTCGTTAAAACCATCTGGTCTGCTTCTCGCTATTTTCTTTTAAGGAAAAGAAGCAGACTCGATGGATATACCAACGTTTATGACAGGCGTGATGCTACCTGTGCGGCAGACTCACGGCTGCATCACTGTCACTGTTCATTTAGCTATCCATGCAGTTATTTATTAAAAATAACTGGAAGATTAATTAAGTTGCCGTTTTCCATTAAGAATAAGAAAGCAGTTGCGATTATCTACCCTTAATTTTTCCACCGTTTTTATTATCCCTGCCTAAATTCGCGGAAACATGACTTTCTTCTGGTGCTGACATATCAAGCGCTCCTGCCATAATTTCTACGCTATTTTAAAACCTGAAAGACTTAATAATTCCATGAAAGCGTAAAGCCAAGCGTGACCGGGCTGGTGGCGAAGGCGTCAGGTTTCGAGAAAGGTACCCCGGCAAACAGATTGTAACTGCCGTTAAAAGCGTTGCCTCTTATTCCCAACTGGCCACCAGCAAGATGGGTGCCAGCTAAGTATTCGCTGCCAGAACCGCTGACTTTGCCGTAATCGAAACCAAAGTAGAGTTCCTGATTGGGTAACGGTGTCCGCCACGCAATATCGTTACGAAGAAACCAACCCTCGCTGGCCATTAACGTTCTTTCACCATCAAAACCGCGCACGGTATAGCGATTTCCGATTGAAATCTGATCCGGTGAAGTTAACGCCGTTTTACTGAATTGCTGAAAATAGGAAGTGTTAAAGCGAAACTGCTGGTTCATCAGCTGGAACGGCGTATTCACCTGCAGGCTTAGCGTGCCGATTTTGCCAAGCGCGGTCGCATAGCCAGATCTTTCTTCCGGCGCAGGCTGTGCACCAAACCAGCGGGTGCCGCGCTGATAGCTGACCGCCGCGTCCAGCGTGGTCTGCCCTAAATAATGCCGGTGCTGTAGTCCCAGGCGCCATGCAGAGGTACGCCTTGCCTGTTCGGGTAGCCAGACATCCTGGATATAGTTGCTGGATTCACGCGCCAGAATGTTATAGGTAAAACTGGTTTTGTGACTGCGGCCGCGATGCAAAACGCGGCTGATTTGGACATCCACATTTTTTATCTGACCACCGTAGCGAAAATCCTGATACAGGCCGGAAACTCTTTGCAGGTATTCGTAGTGATAGGCAGTAGCGCCAAGCGTCCAGTAACCCAGAGGCACTGAATAATGGGCGGTAATATTTTTACTCTGTTGATGATTCTTATTATGTAAATTTTTGGAAGTTGAAAAGTAGAGTAAGTCTCCCAGGGATAAGGGGTTATCAACGGAAAGCGAAAGCGCGCCCTGGTAGCGCCCCGTACTGACATTGCCCGCATCGTCCAGCGTTACGCCCAGCCGCCACATTTTTTGCTGTTGCCAGTTAACATTAATGTCGCTCTCTCCCGGTTGTTCACCGGGCATAATTTTTATCGCGGCCTGCGTGGTTGGTAAACGCTGCAGATTTTCCAGACCTTGCTCAATATCGCGTAAATTAAGCAAGCTGCCGGCATGGGCCGGCAAGGTGTTGTAACGGCGAATATAACGATCGCTTTTTTCATCGAGTTTAACTTTACCGATACGCCCTAATACTAACTTAAGCTTTAGCGTACCGCTTTTAAGGTTCTGCTCCGGTACGATAACGCGCGTAGTAATATAGCCGCGCTCCACTAATCGGTTTTGCAGCACTCTGACCAATAGATTGATGCCCTCGCCGCCCACGCACTTTCCTGACGCCTGGTTAGCCAGCGTTTGTAACGTTTCTCCCCACGGCAGCTTCCCTTTTCCCTCAATAAAAATTTCTTTAATGAGGAAACATTTTTTCTCCTGGGGAAAAGTGACTTTTCCTGAACTGGAAACAGATGGCAGCAGTCGCACATCCTTTGCCGTTGGGTTCAAGTGCTTTTCCATCGCCTTTTGCCTTTGTTGCTGCTGGGAAATCACCTGTGAACCATTATTCAGAGGGATGCTTTCTGCCGCATAACAGGCCGAAGAGAGCAAGCCCGTTGTGTAAATAAGCGTTGAACCCACGCTCATGATAAAACTGAATGACGCACGTAAAAACATAAAGACATCCCTGTTAGTGATATTCAAGCCGCAAGGACTTTAATTTGTGAAATTTATTAAAAATAAACCGACCAGGCAAGGAAATTATTTTTAATTGTGAATGAATTAAGAAACAATTAGAGCTTTTTTGAAAGTTATAGAATTATAGCAACCGGGTACACAATAATAACTTAAGCCAGAATACAACCGATGTTCGCCACATAGCACCCAGATAAGTTAAAATATCTATAAAAACATCTATTTTTTGTTAAGCAACAGATGCAAATATATTTATTGAGAATTTAAACCGTCATAAGATTGAATCAGATAGTAATAATAAAAACATCTTATTGCATTTATTTATATTTACATTAATTTTGAATAAAAGCTGTTGCGGTATTCCTGACAATTAAAGATAAATTCTGTTTGTTACTGGAAAATAGACTTATAAAAAAGCAGGCAATTATATCGCCTGCTTTACCCGTTAAAATCACTATCAGGCAGTCAACGCCTTGCTGATTTTTTCATACAGATCGCCCGACAGTTTATCTAAACCTTTCAACTGCTCCAGCGCACTGCGCATCAGCGCCTGACGATCGGTATCGTAACGCTTCAGGCGAATAAGCGGTTCAATCATTCTTGCCGCAACCTGAGGATTACGCGTATTTAAATCCGTCAGAATATCGACGAGGAACTGATAGCCACTGCCGTCACTGGCGTGAAAAGCAGCAGGGTTACCGGAAGCGAAAGCACCAATCAGTGACCGGATTCGGTTAGGATTACTTAGCGTAAACGAACGATGGCTAAGCAACGCACGCACCCGGCTGAGCACATCCGGTGCCGGACTGGTCGCCTGGAGGGCAAACCATTTATCCATCACCAGTCCATCTTTATGCCAGCGTTCGTCAAATTCAGTGAGTAAGGTCTCATGACACGGTAGCTGCGCAGCAACGGAAGCGGCCATCGCAGCCAGCGAATCGGTCATATTATTCGCCTGGTGGAATTGTGCCGTAATTAACTTATCGGCTAGCTCCACTTCGCCGAAAGCCAGATAATGCAGACAAATATTTCTCAATGCACGTTTGCCAATATCCGCATGATCAACACGATAGTCGTCAACGCGATGGGCGTTATAGACTGCCAGCCATTCATCGGCCAGCTCGGTTGCCAGCGTGCTCACCAGCGAACGACGAACTTCCGCAATCGCTACGGGATCGATAACGTCAAACAGTTCGGCAATCTCATTTTCGCCCGGCAGCGTCAGGATCAGCGCCATCAATGCCGGATCGCTATGCTCTTCCAGCAGCACCGCCCGGAAAGCATCAGCAACATGCAGCGGCAGAGAGAGCGGCTGGCCTTGCTGATAACGAGCCACGTTAAGTTTGATGTGGGTAGCAAGCAGACTTTGCGCCGCGTCCCAGCGGGAGAAATCGTTGCGTGCATGACGCATCAGGAAAGTGAGCTGCGTATCGCTCCAGTTGTAATCCAGTTTTACCGGAGCGGAAAACTCGCGCAGCAGTGAGGGGATCGGCTGGTGATAAACATTATCGAATACAAAGCTCTGAAACTCTTCCGTTACGTTCAGCACATGATGCACTGGATGGCCGTTGTGCTGTAGCGGAATGACGTTACCCTCACCGTCATAAAGCTCGATATCCAGTGGAATATGCAGAGGTAGCTTATGCTTCTGATCGGCTGTTGGTGGCGTCATCTGAGTTACGTGCAGCGTATACTGTTCCAGTTCGGCATTGTAGTCATCGCGAACGGACAATACGGGCGTGCCGGACTGGCTATACCAGCGGCGGAACTGAGTAAGATCGATTTTTGAAGCATCTTCCATTGCCTGCACGAAGTCATCGCAGGTAGCCGCGCTGCCGTCATGACGTTCAAAATAGAGCTTCATGCCTTTCTGGAAGTTTTCTTCTCCCAGCAGCGTGTGCAGCATACGAATCACCTCTGAGCCTTTCTCATACACGGTTAGCGTATAGAAGTTATTCATTTCAATAACTTGCTCGGGGCGAATCGGATGCGCCATTGGGCTGGCGTCTTCTGCAAACTGCGCGCCACGCATAATGCGGACGTTGTCGATACGGTTAACGGCACGGGATCCAAGATCGGAGCTGAACTCCTGATCGCGGAAGACCGTCAGGCCCTCTTTCAGGCTAAGCTGGAACCAGTCACGGCAGGTAACGCGGTTGCCCGTCCAGTTATGGAAATATTCGTGGCCGATTACCGCTTCAATGCCCAGGTAATCTTTGTCGGTGGCGGTTTCTGCCTTTGCCAGGACATATTTGGAGTTAAAGACGTTTAGCCCTTTGTTTTCCATCGCGCCCATGTTGAAGAAGTCGACGGCAACGATCATAAAAATATCCAGATCGTATTCAAGGCCGAACCTTTCTTCATCCCACTTCATGCTGTTTTTTAGCGAGGTCATCGCCCAGTCGGCACGATCGAGATTGCCGCGATCGACAAAAATCTCCAGCGCTACGTTGCGGCCTGACCGTGTGATGAAGCTGTCGCGTAAAACATCGAAATCGCCCGCTACCAGCGCAAACAGATAGCAAGGTTTTGGGAAAGGATCCTCCCACTTGACCCAGTGACGGCCATTTTTTGCCACTCCGCCGTCAACGCGGTTGCCGTTTGCCAGCAGATAAGGATAAAGCTTCTCTTCCGCGATAAGGGTAGTGGTAAAGCGTGCCAGCACGTCAGGCCTGTCCAGATACCACGTGATATGACGAAAACCTTCCGCCTCACACTGGGTGCAAAGCGCTTCGCCTGATTTGTAGAGACCTTCCAGCGCGCTGTTTTTATCCGGATGAATATCGTTGACGATTTTCATCGTAAAGGCTTCAGGCAACTGATACACAATCAGGCTGCCCTCCTCCAGCGCATAATCCGTCCAGGGCTGACCATCGATTTCCAGTGAAATCAGCGAGAGCTCTTCCCCGTCAAGACGCAGCAACGCATCGGCCTGGCCCAGACGCTTTACGCGGCTGACTGCGGTCACTCGGGTCAGGGCGGCGTCCAGTTCAAACGTCAGATCAATATCGGTAATGGTGTAATCTGGCGCCCGGTAATCATGGCGATTTTTGGCTTGTGGCAGTTGCGTCATAAGTCCTTCTCACGTCGACAATTAGTTAATGCAAGTCTATTCCGCTTAGCAGAATGTTGCCATGTCCATTCGACGCGCCAGGCGGCAATTGCTGTTAAAAAATACATTTTTTTAACAAGCGCACGGATTGCCCTCGACCTGTCCGGTGGAATTATGCTGTGATCAGGTTCAATAAATGAGGATTCAAGTTATACTCCTGCGTCATTTACACTCTTTCAACCAGGGATAACGCTCTTCGCCAGAGGATGCTGAAACGCACCATGACACGACATGCTTCCCCGATACTGACCACACTGCTGGATACGGACGCCTATAAACTGCATATGCAGCAGGCGGTATTCCACCGTTATCAGAATGTCTCCGTGGTGGCTGAGTTTCGCTGCCGGGGCGACGATCTTTTAGGTATTTATGCTGCTGAAATAGCTCAGCAGGTCGCGATGATGCAGTCGTTAGCGCTTAGCGAAGAAGAAAGCCGCTATCTTGCCGGCCTGCCCTTTTTCAAAGCGGATTATCTGCAATGGCTGAAACAGTTCCGCTATGATCCTTCTCAGGTTCGTATACGTAATCATCAGGGGAAACTGGATATTCGTATTGCTGGCCCTTGGCTGGAAGTCATTATGTGGGAGGTACCGCTGCTGGCATTGATCAGTGAAGTGGTACATCGCCATCGCTCACCGCAGGCGACGCCGGCAATTGCCGTCGATCGTTTGCACAGCAAGCTGCGCGAATTTAATACGCTGACGGCCGGGATGGATATGTCCCGCTTTAAGCTTATGGATTTCGGTACGCGTCGCCGTTTTTCCCGCGATGTGCAAATGAGCATCGTCAGCACGCTGAAAACGGATTTCCCATGGCTGGTTGGATCAAGCAACTATGACATCGCACGCCAGCTACAGCTGGCACCGGTAGGCACTCAGGCCCACGAATGGTTTCAGGCACATCAGCAGATCAGTCCCGTGCTGGCCAACAGCCAGCGAGCAGCGCTGCAGGCGTGGCTGGAAGAATATCCGGACCGTTTAGGCATTGCGCTGACTGACTGTATCACTATGGATGCTTTTCTGCGTGACTTCGGCCTGAACTTTGCCAGTAGCTATCAGGGATTGCGGCATGATTCCGGCGATCCTGTTGAATGGGGTGAAAAAGCGATAGCCCATTATGAAAAGCTGGGTATCAATCCTGAAAACAAAACGCTGGTTTTCTCTGACAATCTGGATTTAAACAAAGCGGTAGATCTTTATCGCCATTTTGGCCAGCGAATCGAGGTTATTTTTGGTATCGGCACGCGTTTAACTTGCGATATACCTCAGGTAAGGCCGTTGAATATCGTCATTAAACTGGTTGAGTGTAACGGTAAACCCGTTGCCAAGCTTTCTGATAGTCCGGGTAAAACTATTTGCCAGGATAAAGCTTTTGTACGCGCCCTGCGTAAGGCTTTCGATTTGCCGCTGGTTAAAAAAGCCAGCTAGTCCCCGGCACGAAGGGAAAGAGATAGCGTATCTCTTTCCCGCTTTGTTCTTTACGCCGCCAGCTCTGTAATAAATCTCCCGCATCACAACGAATTCTTCTTGTTTCTCGTCTGTCGGCAAGTAACATAGGATCGCCCCGATTTCGGGTAATTTTAATTCTGATAAAAGAGAGACTTTATTATGAGCGTTGTGCCTGTAGCGGATGTACTGCAAGGCCGGATCGCGGTTGACAGCGAAGTCACCGTTCGCGGCTGGGTACGTACCCGCAGAGATTCAAAAGCCGGTATTTCCTTTATCGCCGTCTACGATGGCTCCTGCTTTAATCCTGTTCAGGCTGTCGTCAATAATTCTCTGAATAATTATCAGGATGAAGTGCTGCGCCTGACTACCGGCTGTTCTGTCGTTGTCACCGGTAAGGTTGTTGAATCACCGGGCGAAGGCCAGAGTTTTGAGATCCAGGCCAGCGCGGTTGAAGTCGTCGGCTGGGTTGACGATCCGGATACTTATCCGATGGCCGCCAAGCGCCACAGTATCGAATATTTGCGTGAGGTTGCTCACCTGCGTCCACGTACTAACCTGATTGGCGCCGTCGCTCGCGTTCGCCATACGCTGGCACAGGCGCTGCACCGTTTCTTTGACGAGCAGGGCTTTTTCTGGGTCTCTACCCCACTGATAACCGCCTCCGATACAGAGGGCGCGGGTGAAATGTTCCGTGTATCCACGCTGGATATGGAAAATCTGCCGCGTACGCCGGAAGGCAAAGTTAATTACGATGAAGATTTCTTTGGCAAAGAAGCTTTCCTGACCGTTTCCGGGCAGCTGAATGGCGAAACTTACGCCAGCGCCATTTCCAAAATCTATACTTTTGGCCCAACTTTCCGTGCTGAAAATTCTAACACCAGTCGCCATCTGGCTGAGTTCTGGATGCTGGAGCCGGAAATTGCCTTTGCCGATCTCGAAGATAACGCTGCGCTCGCGGAAGCGATGCTGAAATATGTTTTTAAAGCGGTACTGGAAGAGCGTGCGGATGATATGGCTTTCTTTGCCGAGCGCGTAGACAAAGAAGCTATTACACGCCTGCAACAGTTTGTGACTACTGATTTCGCGCAGGTCGATTACACCGATGCCATTGAAATTCTGAAAGCCTGCGGTGAAAAGTTTGAAAACGCGGTTTCGTGGGGCATTGACCTTTCTTCAGAACACGAGCGTTATCTGGCTGAGAAGCACTTTAAAGCCCCTGTGGTAGTAAAAAACTATCCGAAGGACATTAAAGCGTTCTATATGCGTTTGAACGATGACGGAAAAACCGTAGCCGCCATGGACGTGCTGGCACCCGGTATCGGCGAGATCATTGGTGGTTCACAGCGTGAAGAACGTCTGGACGTGCTGGATGCACGCCTTGCCGAAATGGGTCTGAATAAAGAAGATTACTGGTGGTATCGCGACCTGCGTCGTTATGGCACCGTGCCTCATTCCGGATTTGGCTTAGGGTTTGAACGCCTGATTGCCTATGTTACCGGCGTACAAAATGTCAGGGACGTTATTGCCTTCCCAAGAACGCCGCGCAACGCCAGCTTCTGATTTTATGTATTAAATATAAGAAATTCATATATATAACTAAGGCCAGCCTCGCTGGCCTTTTTTTATTTTTGCAAATTATGAGATGGTTCACAAAGTTCCGCTATATTTACATATAGAAACAAAAATTTTCTCCGTGAAACACCAATTCGATATTTGTAGCATTTTCGAGGTGGATTAACCGGACTGCCAATGGAAAGATGCGTGCAGACACAGGAAGACACCAAACTCTCATCGTAGTTCTGTAAAGAATTATTGACGGCAGTGGCAGGTGTCCAGATAACTCCAATGAGGGTAATAAATAATGATGAAGCGCAATATTCTGGCACTGGTTATCCCAGCCCTGTTAGCCGCTGGTGCAGCCAATGCAGCAGAAATCTATAACAAAGACGGCAACAAGCTGGACCTCTATGGCAAAGTTGATGGTCTGCACTATTTCTCAGACGACAGCGGCAACGATGGCGACCAGAGCTACGTGCGTTTTGGTTTCAAAGGTGAAACCCAGATCAATGATATGCTGACCGGCTATGGTCAGTGGGAATACAACATCCAGGCTAACAACAGCGAAGGTTCCGACGCGCAAGACGGTAATAAAACCCGTCTGGGCTTCGCCGGCCTGAAATTTGCTGAGTATGGCTCTCTTGATTACGGCCGTAACTACGGCGTAGTTTACGACGCTATCGGCTGGACCGATATGCTGCCTGAGTTCGGCGGCTACTCTGGCTACTCCGATAACTTCCTGGTAGGTCGTTCTACCGGCGTGGCTACCTACCGCAACACCAACTTCTTTGGCCTGGTTGACGGCTGGAACTTTGCCGTACAGTACCAGGGCAAAAACGATCGTGACGACATTCGTCGTTCAAACGGTGACGGCTGGGGTGTCTCTACCTCTTATACCTCACCAATTGGCGTAGCTATCGTCGGTGCCTATGCTTCTGGCGATCGTACCGATGCGCAGAACAGCGCTTTCTATGGTCGTGGCGACAAAACCCAGCAGTGGGCTACCGCGCTGAAATATGACGCCAACAACGTCTACCTGGCAGCTTCCTACGGCGAAACCCGTAACGCACAGTTTATTACTAACAATAATATTGTTGATAATGATGACAATGCTGTGAACGGTTTTGCTAACAAAGCGCAGAACTTTGATATCGTAGCGCAATACCAGTTCGACTTCGGTCTGCGTCCTTCTATTGCCTACGAACAGTCTAAAGGCAAGGATATCGAAGGCGTAGGCGACGTTGACCTGTACAAATATGTTGATGTGGGTGCCACCTACTACTTCAACAAAAACATGTCTACCTACGTTGACTACCAGATCAACCTGTTGGATGACGACAACGCTCTGGGTCTGAACACTGATGACGTCGTAGCAGTAGGTCTGGTTTACCAGTTCTAATCCGTTACGCTTGTATTATCGAGC
Organism: Erwinia phyllosphaerae; assembly: GCF_019132875.1. GTDB lineage: Bacteria > Pseudomonadota > Gammaproteobacteria > Enterobacterales > Enterobacteriaceae > Erwinia > Erwinia phyllosphaerae. The sequence continues at coordinate 230,538 of NZ_JAHSPF010000007.1, read as the reverse complement.
GGGGCTTCGGGCCCCGCTTTTTTATGTCTGCTTTCTCCTGTCAGCACCATAAGCTTTCCAATACCTTCAATACCTTCAATACCTCCAATACCTCCAATACCTCCAATACCTCTAATACCTCTAATACCTCTAATACCTCTAATACCTCTAATAGCATTTGCTGCGTCCGCATTTCAGGCCAATCATTTTATCCCGTTCATGCAATGAATCCCTGCTCTTTCATCATATTTCGAGCCAGCCCGCAAACCTTGAAAAGCGTCAGAAAAAGTATTGCCGACATGCAGGAAAGGTGAAAAAATGAACACCGTTCAGGAGAAGGAGCTTTTATATGGATATGATTTCCCCACTGGTACTCAACCTTTCAGAAAAGCCAGGCGAAGCAAAACCGCAGGAAGAAATTTCCCATGGCCGCTTTGTCAGAGTCGAAACCCACATCGACTGGCTCAGGCATGATGTAACCGAAATCAGAAATGAGCTTAAGGATGTTCGTGTTGAGATAAAAGATGTTCGTAGTGAGATAAAAGATGTCCGCGGTGAGATAAAAGATGTCCGCGGTGAAATAAAAGACGTTCGTGACGAGATAAGAGACGTGCGCAAAGATATGCGGTCTGATTTCCGTCTCATGTTCAGCGCGTTAATTATGGTCGCATTAGGTCTTTCCAGCATTATGGCAAAAGGCTTTCACTGGCTATAAGCATTGGCCGGTATTTTGATGCCGCAAAGGTTGATTAAAGCTGACAGCTACCCTTTTCCAGTCAGGCACCTCTGCTTCTTTTGCCTGCGGCATCGTACCCATTTTTTTAACGCAAACGGTTAGCAATTTTTTTCTGCTGGCGTTACCCTGAATAACCACTTCGTTTCGGGTTATAACGGACTTCCACTATGTTTGAACGTATTTCAGCTGCACCTGCAGATCCTATTCTTGGCTTAGCCGATCTTTTCCGCGCAGACGATCGTCCTGATAAAATTAATCTGGGCATCGGCGTTTATAAAGATGAAACCGGTAAAACGCCGGTACTGACCAGCGTGAAAAAAGCCGAGCAGTATCTGCTGGAAAACGAAACCACGAAAAATTACCTCAGCATTGACGGCCTGGCTGATTTTGGCCAGTGTACGCAGGCGCTGCTTTTCGGCAACGATAACGCTATCCTGAACGAAAAACGTGCCCGCACGGCCCAGACGCCAGGCGGTACTGGCGCGCTGCGTATTGCCGCTGATTTTATTGCTTCCCAGACCAGCGCAAAGCGTATCTGGGTGAGCAACCCAAGCTGGCCAAACCATAAAAATGTCTTTCAGGCAGCGGGTCTGGAAGTCTGTGAATATCAGTATTATGACGCGGCTAATCATGCGCTGGACTTCGACGGCATGCTGAACGCCCTGCGTGAAGCCAAAGCGGGCGACGTCGTACTCTTCCATGGTTGCTGCCATAACCCGACCGGCATCGATCCTACCGCTGAGCAGTGGCACAAGCTGGCAGAACTCTCACTGGCCAACGGCTGGTTGCCGCTGTTTGATTTCGCTTACCAGGGCTTTGCTCGCGGTCTGGAAGAAGATGCGGAAGGCCTGCGTATTTTTGCCGCTGGTCACAAAGAACTGATTGTCGCCAGCTCTTACTCAAAGAACTTTGGGCTTTACAACGAGCGCGTCGGTGCTTTCACCCTGGTGGCCAGCACGGCGGACGTTGCGGACGTCGCATTTAGTCAGGTTAAGGCAACTATTCGCGCTAACTACTCCAACCCGCCGGCCCATGGCGCTGCGGTAGTAGCAACGATTCTAAGTAATGACTCGCTGCGTACGCTTTGGGAACAGGAGCTGACCGATATGCGTCAGCGCATCCATCGCATGCGCCAGCTGTTCGTGAATACGCTACAGGAAAAAGGTGCTAAAGGTGATTTCAGCTTTATCATCAACCAAAACGGCATGTTCTCTTTCAGCGGGCTGACTAAAGAACAGGTTATCCGACTGCGCGAAGAGTTTGGCGTTTACGCGGTTAATTCAGGACGTGTGAACGTGGCAGGCATGACGCCGGATAATATGGCTCCGCTGTGTGAAGCCATTGCCGCCGTGTTGTAAAGGCAGGTCTGAAGCAAAGCTAAATAATGTAAAAAAAGCCTGCACCGGGCAGGCTTTTTTATGCAGTCTTTAATGAAAATGAAGATATTGCTACTGAAGAAAAGGGTTAGAAATCCGTTCGCGCCCAAGTGTAGAGATCGGGCCATGGCCTGGCAAAAAAGTTACGTCATCGCCAAGGGGTAAAAGCTTACGCTTAATGGCATCAATCAGATCGGTATGGCTACCCTGAGGGAAATCGGTACGGCCTACGCCACCGCTAAAAATAACGTCGCCGGAAATCAACAGCCGCGAGACCCGATCGAAAAAGACAATATGGCCCGGCGTATGTCCCGGACAGAGTAAGACTTCCAGCGAGATATCGCCGGTGTGTACAACTTCGCCTTCATCCAGCCAGCGATCGGGCGTTAGCGGTGCGCATTCAGGGAAGCCAAACATTTGGCTCTGCGTTGGCAAACCCTCCAGCCAGAAAGCGTCGGCTTTATGCGGCCCGATAACGGGAACGGCATAAAAAGCCGCCAGCTCGGCCGCCGCGCCAACGTGATCCAGATGGCCATGCGTCAGCAGGATCTGCGTGACCGTTACGCCTTTTTCAGTGACCTGCGCCCGTATCTTCTCCGCATCACCACCCGGATCGACAATCGCTGCCTGTAAGGTAGTCGGACACCAAATCAACGAGCAGTTCTGCGAAAAAGCCGTTACCGGAATAATTTCATAATTCATAGGGCTCCATTAATCCCGACACGCCAGGATTTTTACCAGTGCCTTGTCGGCCCGGTATCAATATGCACAAAGTTGCTTCGCGGATAGTATCCTACACCGCCCGCCCTCATGGAAAGCGCAGCTTTGCGAATATTGCTCAGAGCAATTCCTTCAATATGGAAATCCATCGCCTGGCCCTGGGTGTGATAGCTGTGTTTAGCAACACCGCTACCGCGTTCACGTAGTGAATTGTTGGTGGCCAGCGTACGATAGCCAGAAATAAGCTGGACGGGTTTACGCGTATCAAGCAGAGCCTGCAGGCGGTACAGCTGGTCAAAAAGATGGGGGTCGATGCTCTTGATCTGGTTGGCACGATAGTCACGGAAAAAATGGTTCAGGCGTGTTAACTCATCTTTATCGTAGCTTTTGCCATTAAAGAACTCAGTCTTAAGGCTTTCGCCGGTATGTAAATTATTTAGCGTCAGAACGCGGGGACGCGAAGTAGAAAGCGAAGCAAAAGCCTGTCCGGGAAGGAGCGATAAGCCTAATGCCGCGCCGCCCAGAGCCAGTAATTTACGGCGATGTGAGTTGAATTTATCCATTAATCTGTGTTACCCGGCAAGTTTTAAAAACGGTGGAAACATTCACCGTCGGGAACCTTAACCGGGTAAAAATGCGGCGTCAACCAACGAAACGTGACGGGCACGGCAATTCAGGGAGTGATTGTCGTGCCCGTTTTGCAGGACGATCGAACTACAGTTGAGTAAAACCTGAAGAATCAATTACTAGAGCAATAATTGACCAGCCTTTGTCAACACCTGCGCACCGGAGCGGGCAGTCAGGTCATAATTGTAAATATCTGTTCGATACTGCGTCCTGCCATCGTCTGCTACCCAGGCCGTCAGATAATAAAGATTGACCGGAATATGGTGACGGATAGCGACATAACGCGTATCCCCCTGCTTCAGGGTACTGGAAATGCGCGTATCGTTCCATCCTGCATCCTGCAGAAGCAGATTAGCCAGATCCGAAGCTTTATTGACGCGCACACAGCCAGAGCTTAGCGCGCGAATGTCTTTCTGGAACAGATTATGGTTAGGCGTATCGTGCAGATAGATAGCATCTGAACTTGGCATATTAAATTTGTAACGGCCAAGCGAGTTGGTCGCGCCAGGCGCCTGTCGTATCCGGTAAGGGAACGAAGCTGCCGAAATCATCCGCCAGTCAATCATCGAAGGATCGATGACTTCCGCATCGCTGCTCCAGCCGGAAAGCAGCGTATAATTGTGTTTATACAGGTAACCCGGATCTTGCTTAACCTTTGGAACAATATCCTGACGCACCAGGGTGGTAGGCACGTTCCACGGCGGATTCAGCACGACATTATTGAGCGCACTACGCATCAGCGGGGTTTTACGATCTGGTCGCCCAACAATTACTCGAGAAGAAAGGATCTGACTGCCGTTCAAATAGTAAATCAGCGAATAGTTGGCAATATTGACCATGATGCCGTTATGCATGTCATCAGGCAGTAGTCGCAACCGCTGTATGTTCAAAGCCAGCAGTGAAGCGCGTAGCTGAGGCGATACGTTCAGCCATTCGCGAGTGCGTGGACCAATAACGCCATCCGCCTCAAGTCCCTGCCAGCGCTGAAAGCGTTTAACCCCTTCCACCAGCTCTTCTGAATAGACATGGGCAGGGTTGACCGGTGCAGCAGTTTGTACGTGACCCACTAGCTCAGGCGTATTTGGCTGCGGTGCCCGATCGGCAATGGAAGCTGAAGGACTGACTACCGCGTCGCTATTTGCAGCCGAGGCGGAAGACCCGGCTACAGCGTCGCCATTAGCAGCCGTAGAAGATGGCTGCACTGCCGCATCCTCATCCACTACGGACGCAGGCACTGGCGTGGTTGGAACCACATCGTCATCCGGTTTTGGCGTATCGCTGTTAGCCGTCAGCATATTACTGCGCTGTAAAATTTCTCGCAGCGCCGGCACGTCATCACTCAGTTGTCCCGGCCGCAGACTCTGCCTGTCAGTGAGCTGCGGCCAGGCACGGTTATCTGCCAGCAGCGCTTTTAACGCCTGATGCATTCTGACGTACTGCGGATGCTGGGGAGCCAGGGAAGCAACAAAAACGTCCAGCGACCCATGCTCAACCGCCCGCTGCCACTGATTGATCGCAGACATAGCAGGCGTTTCAAGCTTATAGGGCACGTTGCTATAAAGCCACGTCTCCCCTTTAGTGGGTACAGCTGCCACAAACTGTAAGTAGCCCAGCATCGCGTCCGATAACACGACATCTCGTTTCATGCCGCTTACCGAAGGGTCGGTCAACATTTTCACCCATTGCGTGAACTGCGGCTGTACGCCAGAAAGCGCAACCTCTGCCAGCTGTTGCTGAAATTGTTTAATGGCCTGCCGATCCTGCCACATTGGCTGCATATGCCTGGCAGCATAAAGCGAGGTTAGCATTTGCTGATAAAAGGGTTTGTAGCCGCTGGCAAACAGCGACTGTAACTCTGACTGCGCGTGAACAGCCGACGTTGAGGTAGCCGCATGCCTGACGGCGGCATTAGCTGAGCCAACAACCAGTGTCAAAAACAGACCTGCGCTTAATTTTTTTAAATTCGATCCTGTCAGCAACATCCCTTGCCTCCTTTAACGGGTCTGTATGAACGATAGCCCTGATTAACTATTGTTATAAGTATAGAAAAGAAAACGGCATTTGCGTTGAGGTCACAAATGCCGTTGAAGAGAGTAGATCGGCGACCTGATTTTTGCTATATCCGTCGCCGATTATTTTGTGCTATTCCCGTCAGGAAGTCAGCTGCCCGGCGGTCGCTTCCTCAGAGGCGTTCGCGGTCGTGGGTTCTGCCGCAAAACCACGCAGGCCGACAACGTGAACGTGTTCGGTATTATTAATTACCTTACGCACCAGCTTATAGGTAGTACCTTTTTCCGGGCTGATATTTTCCGGTGCCGCAATAATCAGCTGCATTTCAAGACGGTCACAAAGTTCAAACAGCGTGGCAATGGATTTGGCATCCAGACGCGCGGCCTCATCAAGGAACAGCAGGCGGCACGGCGAGATATCTTTACCACGCAGGCGGCGGGATTCTTCTTCCCAACTTTGCACTACCATAACCAGAATCGACATACCTGTACCGATAGCCTCTCCTGTTGAAAGCGCCCCGCTCTCGGCGCGCAGCCAGCCATCGGAACCACGGTTAACCTCAACCTCCATAGAGAGATAGTTACGGTAATCCAGCAGCTCTTCGCCGATAGTTTGCGGCGTGCGCTGTCCCATATCAATCTGCGGATTGAGTCGCTGGTAAAGCTTCGCCAGCGCCTCCGAGAAGGTCAATCGCTGGCTTTTAAACAGATCCTGATGCTGTTCATGCTGTTCGGAAAGCACGTCCAGCAGCGTAGCGTGCGTCTCCCGTACGTTTACATTCAGGCGCACGCTCTGAACCTGACCGAAGCTGACGTTCTGTAAGCCTTGGTTCAGCTGGCGAATACGGTTTTGCTCGCGCTGAATAGTTTTACGAATGATATTCGCTACGCTGCGGGAACTGATAGCAAGCATCTGTTCACGGGCGGTTAGCTCTTCGCTCAGACGATTTAGCTCGATTTCCATCTGCTCAATCGCTTCTACCGGATCGTCTGTGCGGATAATATCCTGACGGATACGCTCGCGCAGATGCTGGTAGACGGCAATAAAGAACTCAATCTTCCGTTCTGGCCGTTTTGGATCCTCCGACAGGCGAAGGATATCGCGCAGATGCTCATTATCGGCGACCGCCAGACGTAGCGCACCCAGCGCTTTATCCGACATTGAGCGCAGCTCGTCACCGCCCAGGTAGGCAAGCTCACGACGATGCAGTCGACGTTCGACGCCGTTGTCTTTAACCATGCGCAGTACGGCTACCCAGCCAGCTTTCGCGTTAACGACCTGCTCGCGGCTTTGATGATAGTCGCGCTCGACGCGCTTCAGTTTTTTCTGCAGCGCGTCCATCTCGGCTTCACAGAAGGTAAGCTGTTTCTCCAGCTGATTGCGGCGGCTGCGGTTATTGCTCAGCGCGGCATAGAGTTCGTCACGACGAATGCGCGCCCGCTCTTCTGCGCTCGCATCGGCGGCCACGCCAATATCCTGCATCTCCTGGAGCAGTTCCTTCAGCATATCGCGCTTGGCATCGTAAGAACTTTTCAATGAGGCCAGCACCTGCGAATACTGCGTCAGCTGCGCCTGATGGCCTCTCAGCTGCTCGCGTGCGCGTGCGCGTTCTGCTTCAGCCTGCTCAAGACGACGGCGTAGTTTTTCATTCAGATCGCTGTTGCCATCCAGCATGCCTGCCGAATCAGCGTAGTTAAAGTGCGCGCGACGCTGTACCACCTCGGTGATAGCAAACGCCTGCTGGCGAGCATCGCACTGTACCTGCTGTGCCTGCTGATAGTCCTGTTTGAGCTGCTCGTGCTGCTCCGGATCGCTTTGCAGTACCGCAATCAGCGGCTCCAGTTTGGCCAGGTTGGTACCGTGCTGCTGCAGGAAACGTGCGGCTTCCTGAGCTTCATCCAGCCTTTCCAGAATTTCTTCGTAGCGATCCTGCAGCGTTTCGTCCAGCAATAAATTGACGCGCGGCATCAGCCGGTTGAGCTGAGCCACGCCCTCTTTAGCCTGGTCAAACTGCTGGCGCTGCTGCTGGTTTTCACTTTCGTGCGCGCTAATAGCGCGTTCCAGTTCGCCACGACGGCCGTTCAGCTGACGAATTTCCGCTTCCGGATCTGCTTCAAAAGCGACGCCGATATGTCCACCGATAAAGCGGCTGAATGCCTGATGCAGGCGCTGCGTTTTCTGCACGTCAAAGGAGAGCGTGGCGTAGCGTTCCGCCAGCGTTTCCCGCTCTGCGCGCAGCAGTTCCAGCTGATTTTCACGCGCGGCGCGACCAAACAGCGGAACTTTGGGAAAACGGGAATAGCGCCACTGACGATCGCCTGCTTTGACCACGACCGCTTTTTGTAACTCTTCGACGTTAAATACGCTGTCATCGAAAGACTGCGGATCGCCTTCAATCAGGTAAAGATCTTCCGGGCACTCTTCCAGCCCGTCCAGCAGCTCACGCACCAGCGACAGATCGGGTACCACGATAGCGTGGCGTGCCGGGCCATATAGCGCGGAGAAGTACGGTGCGTCTTCAATGGTGACGTCGTCATAAATTTCTGACAGCAAAACCCCGCCAAAACGTTCGGCAAGGTGATTCAGACGCGCGTCTTCGGAGCCGCCAGGCTGGCTCAACCGTTCAATCTGGTTTTCAACGTCACGTTTGCGCGCGGCAACTTCGTCACGCTCAACGGTGGTTTCGCGTTCGCGCTCCAGCAGTTGCTGCATGTGCTCGGTAACCTGCTGGCTGTTTTCCAGCGACTGCCCCGTTTGTTCACGCAGCTGCGTCAGAATTTCCTGCGCGTTCAGCCACTGCGGCGCCTGTCTGGTCAGGCGTGCAATACGTTCACGCACCTGCTCCAGCTCCTGCCGCATCACCATGCGGCGCTCGCCAGCGTCCGCCACGCTTTCGGAGAGCTGCTCAATACGGGCTTCCAGTTCGAACTGTAAGGCTTCCAGCTCTTGTGGTTCATATTGCTGACCGTACCGTTTGCAGAATTCGTTCAGCAAACGTTCGGCCTCCTGCTGCTCGCGCAGACGCTGTTCCATTTCGGACAGGCGCGAACGCAGCGATTGCAGTTGCTCTGCATGGTAGCGCTGATTGCTGGCGTCGCGCAGGAGTTCACGTCCGGTTTGATAAGCTTCGCTGCGGCTCACCGGCCCGGCAATACGCGCAACCAGTTCAAAAGCCTGCTCAAACTGGCTGTGCGCGGCCTGCGCGACGCTCATTTTCTGTTCCAGCTGCAGCAGCTTATCGGTCGCTTCCTGCTCTTTAGCCCGGAATGTTTCCTGCCACTCCTGAGCATTGTCGATATTCAGCTCGCCAAGCCGGCAGATTTCCTGCGCGCGCTGCAGGGCGCCAAGCGCCTGCTGGTATTGAATAGCGCGCGTCTGCTGCACGTCCAGCGCCTGCTGATAGTCGGCCAGCTGGCTCTTCAGCTCGTCCACTTCCAGCTCGGCCGCTTCCGCCCGCGCTTCGTTGTCTTCATGGCGTTCGCGCGCTTCGGCAACGACTTCATTTTGCTCTTCAAGCCGATAGGTCAGTTCATCGATATCGCCTTCGTAGCGCTCGATTTTTTCCTGCTGGCGCATGGCTGTCTGCACCAGGTTCAGGTGGTCGCTGGCGCTCTGGTAATCCGTTTCTAAATCGCTTTCCGCCCCGGTGTGCTCTGCCAGCTCGCGCGCCATTTCCACATGGCGATACTGTTCGGCGGCCAGCTGCTTGCGGCTACCAAACAGCTCGCTACGCTGCTGCATTGCGCCGTCAAGATGAATACGCCGCTCATTGGCGTGGCGCATATAGTCGGCAGCAACGTAGCTGGTCGCTTCTGATATCAGGTGCTTAAACAGGTCGCGATCGGATTGCGTAACGCGGATGGCTTCCAGCGTCATACGGTTTTCACGCAGCGCCGCTTCCATATCCTGGAAAGCTTTACGCACGCCGCTGTTTTCCGGCAGCAGATAGTCACGCAGCGAGCGCGTAATAGCGCTGGAGATGCCGCCGTACAGCGAAGCTTCGATCAAACGATAATATTTGCTGCGGTCAGAAGCCGTGCGCAGACGCCGCGCCACTATCCCCAAATCGAACATCAGCGAGTGATATTCGGTGATGGAGTTAAACTGTTTGAACTGTACGCTTTCCATCGCTTCGAACTTCTCTTTCAGTTCGCTAAGCGGCAGAACGCGAGCCTGACGGGCATTGACCGTCTCGGTCAGAATTTCCGTCGGATTAATTGAGGTTGGCAAACCGTGGATGCTAAAAGGTCGGATATCGACTTTGCGATCGCGGCCAGCAACCTGCTGCAAACGTACGCCCACAATCACTCGCTGATGCAGCGAATTGACGACGTCCAGCGCTGCGTAACAAACGCCCGGTTTCAGTTTGCCGTGTAGACCTTTGTCGCGCGAGCCGGACGTTGCGCCCGCTTCCGTGGTATTACGAAAGTGCAACAGCGTAAGATCGGGGATCAGCGCGGTGACAAAAGCAGCCATCGTGGTAGATTTACCGGCACCGTTTCCGCCGGACAGCGTGGTAACCAGCTCGTCAAGATCAAAAGTTCGGGCAAAGAAACCGTTCCAGTTAATCAGCGTCAGGGAGCGAAATTTTCCGCGTTCAATCATTCTTCTTCCTCCGCCTGAGCGGCTTCATGGCTTTCTTCGCTTTCATCTGCTTGTGTAAACATCGCTTCGCCGTCTCTGATCATTCTCAGCTGTGCTTCGCGAGCATCGTCTCCGCTGCGCACGTCTGCCCCAAAGCGGAAAACGGATTCAGTAATGCGAAACTTGCTGCTGTCATGGCCCATAAACCACACCATGCCCAGGCGGCGCAAACGCGTCAGCGAAGCGCGCATTTTTTCCTGAAGCTTCTGGCGATCCAGATCGGAACCGGTTGAGCGCTGGTTAACCAGCTTCAGCAGCTTGCTTTCATCGGCCAGCGCCAGCAGTTCGTCGTAGAGTTCCTGCTGGGTAAAGATGCCTTCATTGGCCAGACGCTCGGGACTGAGGTAGAGATAGCAAAGAATTTTACCTACCATCATATCCAGCTCGGAGAGTACCGAACGCGCAATCAGCGTGCTGGCGCGCGGACGCAGATAGAAAAAACCTTCCGGCGCGCGGATCAGTTCTACGTTATAACGCAGATAAAACTCTTCCAGATATTCCTGGTAATCCATCAGAAACGCGTGATTATCCAGCTCTTCAATGCCGATATGGCGGCCCGCACGCAGCTGGCTGTCTAGCGCAGGGAAAAGCGGGTTAGCCAGCGCCAGCGCCAGCTTAACCGGCATGACTTGTTCAATATTTATCGATGACATGCGCCTGTACCTTGGCTCCGTAATCATTAATGGCCTGCCACTCTGCGGGCAGACCGGAAAAATCAGCTTCGGCGACGCCTAAACGCACGGCCTGATCGACGACAATTCTTGCCACGTCAAAGTGGCGGGCTCGCGGGTACTGCGCCAGATAGTCACGCATGACCAGGCCCAGGTTGAGCGGTTTTTGTTGGGCTTTGTAAATAGCCAGCGCTTCTTCAATCATGGCCGCCAGCTGCTCGCGAATTTCGCTCAGCTCTTCATATTCCAGTTCGGAAGGCAGCTCGCCCGTGACTTCTTCATTACGCAACGCCAGCTCTTCATCACGGACGTCATACAGCCTCTCGGCATTGGCGTAGGTTAATGCCCAGGGTTTATCAAAATAGGTTTGCAAAGATTGACGCAGGCGCTGCGCGAAGACGCGATTTTTATCCATATCGATGGCGGTACGAATAAATTTGTGCACGTGGCGGTCGTAACCAATCCACAGGTCGATGGCCTGCTGGCCCCAGCTGATAATACGGTCCAGCTTGTTTTGCAGGTCGAACACCAGCTTGTCGATAAAGCCAAGATCCGGACTGCCCAGCGTGGCATCCTGAATGCGTAACAGGTTCGCCTGCAGCTTATCGCCCGCCGCTTCCAGCGTATCCTGAAGCTCACGTAGCGTGCCGGACGTTTCATTCAGCAGCATTTCGCAGCTGGAAATAGCGGCGCGCCAGTCTTTATTCAGCAGCTGGGCGATATCATCTTTTACCGCCTGCTGCTGCTCATCCATGATGCGCTGGGTGATATCAATGCTGTCAAAGATTTCCGCCACGGAATATTTAAGCGGCGCAAAAACGTTGCGGTGCCAGTGAAAATCATCGCCATCTTCCTCTGCCGCATCCGCCGCACGCTTGAGCTCGCCAGCCACGATAGAGAGCTGCATGGAAAGCCGCAGCGTGGAAAATTCCCGCTGGCGAATGTAATAGTCGGTAATGCCGATAGCGAGCGGCGTCAGGCGATAGATAGCGTGGCCTTCTGCGTGCTCGCTGGTAAAGCGGTTAAGCAGACGCTGTCGCACCATATCGTTAATCGCGTTATTCGCGCGGACGCTGACGGTTTCGCTGGTCTGTTCAAATCCTTCGCTGACGTGACGAAAGGCGTCCGTGAGTTCGCCTTCGCTCATCTCACCGTCCATGCGCTCGCCGTTAAGCGTGGCAATTGCCAGTAAAAAAGCCAGACGTTCGGTAGGCAGCGAGACGGAAAAATCGTTTTTCCGCGCCCATGCAACCAGCTCCGGTACTGTCTGGGAAAATTCACTCATGCTTGGTCCTTTATGGGCTTTTGCGCTGTTACGTGGATATAGCGACCCAAACTTAAAAATGGTTCCTGGCGGCAAAAACGCTTTTCCAGCGCCAGAACTTCTTCAAATCTTTCCGTTTGCTTCTGTTTATCACGCATATAGTCATGAAAAACGCGCACGCCGGTCTTATTGCCGACGATAAAGCCGGCTTGCTCCAGCCAGCGATAAACCTGCTTCGGTTCACGCGGATAGTCTGGCGACAGGGTCTTACGCTTTCTTTTGCGCAGATCGGCCTGCATATAGCCGAAATTACCCAGTACCAGCGTCTGCATCATCAGCCCGTTGACGTTGTAGAACATCAGCGAGAGCACGCCGCCTGGCGCAAGGGCATCGTATAAAGCGGCCAGTACCGCTTCCGGCTCCGCAACCCATTCCAGCACAGCGTGAAACAATACCAGATCGACCGGCCGATCCAAATGCTGGCCTGCTTGCTGCGCGCTGATTTGTTTAAACTGCATGTTGCTGCTCACGCCTTTTTCTTCGGCATGAAGACGCGCCCGCTGCAGCATTTCTTCAGATAAATCGCAGAGTAAAACCTGATGCCCCAGGCTGGCAAGCCCGCAGCTGGTTTGCCCTTCGCCGCCGCCTGCATCCAGCACTTTTAACGGTCTTTGCGGCAGCATGGCTAAAATTTCGTCAAGCTCCTGCCAGACGATGGCCTGGCGGATACGGCCTTTGGTTGTGCCGTAGATATTTTGCGAAAATTTTTCCGCGATATCGTCAAAGTTGCGATCCTGCATAAGCGGGCTCCGGGCTGGGCAAAAGGTGAATCCGGCGGCTATTTTGGCATACACTGAGGGAGAATGAACCTTTCCGTCACTGCTTCGCTTTCGGGTGGCGTTTTTTCGGACAAAAGGAAGCGTTTTCCATGTTTTTTACGCTTAAAAAAGCGATTGGTGGTCTGTTAATGCCCTTGCCGCTGCTGTTGTTACTGATGGCGGTTGCCCTTTTCCTGCTCTGGTTCAGCCGCTGGCAAAAAACCGGGAAAATTATACTCTCTTCTGCCTGGCTGATTTTGTTGCTGATCAGTCTTCAGCCGGTTGCCGATAGCCTGCTGGCGCCGCTCGAAAAAGAGTTTCCTACGTGGCGGAAAGCGCAAAAGGTGAATTATGTGGTGGTGCTGGGAGGCGGTTACACCTGGAATCCGCAATGGGCGCCGGGTTCGAATATGATTAACAATAGTTTGCCCAGGCTGGTGGAAGGGATCCGCTTATGGCGGGCTAATCCGGGCGCGAAAATAATTTTTACCGGTGCGGCTGCGCAAGGAAATCCTGTCAGCTCGGCGGAAGTGACGGCCAGGGTGGCAGAGACGCTGGGCGTGCCGCGCAGCGAAATTATCACCCTGGATAAGCCGCGAGATACGAGCCAGGAAGCGGTCGAGGTCGCTAAAGTGGTTGGCTCTGCCCCTTTCTTGCTGGTCACGTCCGCTTCACATCTGCCGCGCGCGATGCTGTTTTTCCAGCAGCAGGGGTTGCATCCGTTGCCCGCTCCGGCTAACCAGCTGGCTATTGCCTCGCCGCTTAATCCCTGGGAGAAAGCGCTGCCTTCTTCACTCTGGCTTGGCCACAGTGAACGCGCTATTTATGAAACTTTAGGCCGCATCTGGCAACGGATAAACTCGCCTTCAGTCGAGCCAGGGCTGCAGTGAACGCATCGCCAGGTCGAAGCGTTCCCGACTGAACTGGCCGGAATGGATTAACCGGTCAATTTCGTCCCAGAGCATGTAGAGCCAGCGCCTGGCGATAAAGCCTTCCGCCACGGGCGCGCGCTGTAGATAGTGAAACAGCAGCGCCTCTGGCTGGCCTTCCTCACACAGCCTGAATAACTCATATTCACGCGGTGCCCACAATATCGTGCCCGGATTGACCATTGAAAGCAGCTGGTCGCTCCAGGCTTCCTTCATCATGCTTTGCAGCGAAAGATTGCCGTGCACCAGCACGCAGGGATCGTCAAAATCGGTGAAAAAAGAGCACAGGCTTTGCCGGCAGCGGAAAAGGAAACGGTGATCTTCCATCGACAGGCGTTCCGGGCGCATATAGCCCAGCGTGGACCATAAGATCTCTACTCGCTGCTTGTACCATGCGGGCCAGTTGTTTTCCTGGGTACTGTCTACCGTGCCAACGAGGCCGTGACTATCAATGCGGTGCCAGGCCAGCAGCGCGGCGACAATCTGATCCTGTAGCTGTAGCCAGCGCTCAGGCGTACGCGTTGGCGCTTCTACCGATACGCCGCCCATTCTTTCCATCAGCAACACTTCGTGCTGAGGCGTTTGCTGACTAACCATCATGCCGTAGACCGTTGGCATACGCACCGTACTTTCCCGGCCCAGCATCGACAATTTGTAGGCTTCCTGAGAGGCGATACCCCGGGCGGTGTAATATTTTGCCACCAGCGGCAACGAATGGCCTTTGCCGTCATATAACGAGTAAAGGCTGGCATAGGGTTGCTGGCTAATACATTCAAGACGGCTTAACGTTTCGCCAAGTACCGTGGAAAGCTCGGAAAGAAGTTGTTTCATCTGCTGCTCCTGGTTGCGGGCCCGTTGTTAAACCTGGTGTAAGAAGCAGAGAAAAAGGGCCGCAGCCGGCCCTGAAAAGTTACTGCATAGCCGCCCGGACGCGTTCCAGGTCTTCCGGCGTATCGACGCCAGCCCCCGGAACAGCCTGCGCGACGTCGACGTGAATTTTTTCGCCGTACCACAGTACGCGCAGCTGCTCCAGTAGCTCAATTTGCTCCAGCGGGCTGGTTTCCCAGCTGACATAACGGCGGATAAAGCCCGCGCGGTAGCCATAAATACCGATATGGCGCAAAAAGTTGTCGCCAACGGTTTCCTTTGAGCGAGCAAAACGTTCACGATCCCACGGAATAGTGGCGCGAGAGAAGTAGAGCGCATAGCCCTGGGCATCTCTGACCACTTTTACCGCGTTAGGATTAAACGCCTCTTCTGCTGACGTGACCGGCACGGCCAGCGTCGCCATCCCGGCACTGCTTTTCGCCAGATTATCAGCGACCTGACGAATGATAACCGGTGGGATCATCGGTTCATCACCCTGCACATTTACAATGAGTGCATCGTCAGCAAACTGATATTTTTCAATAACTTCAGCCAGCCTTTCCGTACCGGACTGATGGTCGGACCGGGTCATACAGACTTCTCCGCCAGCGGCTTCTACCGCACGCGCGACGTCATCATTGTCCGTTGCTACAATCACACGTTCCGCACCGGATTCGCGAGCTCGCTCCATGACGTGAACAATCATAGGCTTGCCGTGAATATCGATTAGCGGCTTTCCCGGCAGCCGTGTGGAAGCATAACGTGCCGGAATGATCGCGATAAAACTCATGGATGAGTCTCTTCCAGCGACAGCGAACGCGCTTCGGTTTCTAACAGCACGGGGATGCCGTCACGTACCGGATAAGCCAGACCATCAGGCTTACAGATAAGCTCCTGCTGATCTTTATTGTAATACAGCTTGCCGTGACAAACCGGACAAGCGACGATTTCGAGTAAACGATGATCCATGGTATCTCCCTGGTGGATCCGGTCAGACAGAGCGTTAGAATATCATAGCTCTTCCATGAGCGGTTAACCTCCCCGGACGCTTTATATTGTCCATTCCAGCGGCATGTCGCTGGCTTCGCGCGGCAGATGAGATAAAAGAACTGTTTCGGCTCCCTGCCAGCGAGCAAAACGCGTAATGGCCTGGCGCAAATCGTTCAGTAGCGAAGCATTTATCTTTACTCCCGCTTCCAGCCACAGCTGCTTTACCAGTAGTCTTTTTTCTTTACGTAGCATTTTGGCATCAAGACGGCCTTTCAGCGCGCCGCGATGCAAAATCGGTAACACAAAATAGCCATACTGGCGCTTTGCTTCTGGCGTATAGCATTCCAGTCGATAGTTAAAATCAAACAGCTCCAGCGCACGCTTGCGATCCCATACAACCGGATCAAAAGGTGAAAGCAGCGTTGTGCAGGTAGCTTCAGGGTCAGTTTGCAGTATCGGTAGCTGTGAACAATGCAGATAGCACAGCCCCAGCGTTTCAACTTCTACCGGCACCACCTCACCGCTACTCAGCCATTCGCCCAGCGCTTCTTTTACCGGCGCGCGCTTAAGCCGATAATAATCAGCAAGCCAGGCCGGGCGAAATATGCCCAGGCTGCGCGCGCTGTTACGCAACATTTGCATGACGGCGTCGTTTTCGCTGAGTGCGTGAACGGCATCATCCCACTCGGGAAGCACGCGCTGACGCAAATCGTAAACGCGCTGAAAGTTACGGCGCTCAACAACCATCAGCTCGCCAGAGGTAAACAAGTTTTCCAGGTGACGTTTGTGCGGCTTCCACGACCACCAGCCGGACTTTTGTCCTTCAGGCGCGGCAAAGTCGGCTGATCTGACTGGCCCGTGCTTTTCAATATGGGCCAGAAGCTGTGTAATTTCCTGCTGCCATGTGTTCACCCACTGCTGATTATATTTCCAGCCCATATTTTCTGGCGCAAGCATGCGATGGCGCAGCAAAGGATAGTCTTCGGATGGAATGAAGCAGGCTTCGTGCGCCCAGTACTCAAAAAGCTTGCCGGTCGATAAGGCCTCTTCCAGCCAGCTCTGCGGATAGTCGCCAAGGCGGCTAAAAAGTACCAGATAAGGACTGCGAGCCACTACATTGATGGTGTCAATCTGCAACAAAGACATTTGCCGCACAGCATTAACGAGGTCGCTAAACTGCGCCTTACGTCGAGGCGGCTGCAGCAGGCCCTGTGCAGCCAGATGAACATTCCGCGCTTGCGGCAGAGAAAGAGAATAAGAAGACATAATGCACCTGTCTGGTAAGGTGCATTCAGTTTAGCGATTTAATGATTTTTCGGCGACTTAAGGGACACAATACGCTCCAGTAACTCATTGCCCTGAGTCACTGGCAGTTCGGCATCAACCGGCAAATACCACCAGTTTGCTGCGGCAAAACCGCGCGCCTTCACCGCATCTTTTTCAGTCATTAACAGAATCTGATTTTCATCGACCAGTGATGCCAGCTGCCCGGCGCTGTAGTCCTGATGATCGGCAAAGGGAACCTCTTTAACCGGCACAATACCCTGCTGGCGAAGCGTAGCGAAAAAACGAGGCGGATGACCGATACCGGCCATTGCGACCACGTTTACCAGAGAGGTTAAAGGCAAAGTCTGGCGAGTCAGCAGATTGACCGCGAAACCCGGTGCCAGCTGCATAGGTATTTCACCTGCATGCGCGTTGCCGCCATTGGTAATCACGGCATCCACACTTTGCAACCGTGAAGCCCGTTCGCGCATTGGGCCTGCCGGCAACCACCAGCCATTGCCAAAACGACGCTGGCCATCAACCACCACGATTTCAAAATCCCTCGCCAGCGCATAATGCTGCAGGCCATCGTCGGTAATAATGATGTCAATATCGTTCTGGCTCAGCAATGCCTGCACGGCTTCTTTGCGCCGGGGAGAAACGGCGACCGCCGCGCCGGTCCGCTGATAAATCAGTACCGGTTCATCCCCTGCTTCGCGCGTGGTTGTCTGCTCATTAAGCCTTAACGGATAGGTTTGGGCTTTACCGCCGTAGCCCCGGGAGACCACGCCAGGGCGTAAACCACGCTGCTGCAGCGCCTGCACCAGCCAGATAACCACCGGCGTTTTACCGTTGCCGCCCGCGGTCAGATTACCCACAACGACTACAGGCACAGGCGCTTGCCAGGCTTTACGCCAGCCCCAAACGTAGCTATAGCGCAGCAGCTGGCTGATTAATCCGTACAGCCAGCTGAGCGGCAGCAGCAGTCGCCATAGCGCTGACCGGCCGCTCCAGAGGCGTTCAATCATTACCAAACTGCATTTTGTGCAGCTGAGCGTAGGCGCCTTTATGCGCCAGCAGCTCGGCATGACTGCCGCGCTCTACGATATGCCCATCTTCCACCACCACAATTTCATCGGCTTTTTCAATAGTGGAAAGACGGTGAGCGATCACCAGCGAGGTACGGTTTTTCTGCAGCTCGTCCAGCGCTGACTGAATGGCCCGCTCCGATTCGGTATCCAGCGCAGACGTTGCCTCATCAAGAATAAGGATTGGGCAGTCTCGCAGCAGCGCGCGTGCAATCGCAATGCGCTGGCGCTGTCCGCCCGAGAGCAGCACGCCGTTTTCACCGATGACCGTATCCAGCCCGTTATCCATTTTGTTAATGAAATCCATCGCGTGCGCCATGGTCGCCGCTTTTTCGATATCTTCACGGCTGTATTGCTCGTTGCGCGCATAGGCAATGTTATTGGCCACGGTATCGTTAAAGAGATGAACATTTTGCGAAACCAGCGCGACCTGATTACGTAACGAACTGAGCGTGTATTCACGTAAATCATGCCCATCCATCAGGATTTCGCCCTGCTGAATGTCGTAAAAACGCGTCATCAGGCTGGCAATGGTTGATTTCCCCGAGCCAGAACGTCCTACCAGCGCCACCGTTCTCCCTGCCGGGATAGACAAATTGATGTTATGCAGCGCCGGCGTTTCACGCCCGGGGTAGGTGAAGGTCACGTTACGGAACTCAATATCACCGCGAGCGCGTTCGATTACCCGGGTACCGGTATCCGTTTCCTGCTCGCTATCCAGAATGGAAAACAGCGTCTGACAGGCCGCCATGCCGCGCTGGAACTGCGCGTTGACGTTGGTCAGGGATTTCAGCGGTCGCATAAGCGCGATCATTGATGAAAACACCACGGTAATAGTACCGGCTGTTAAGGTCGCCATCACGCTTGGGAAACTCGCGGCATAAAGGACAAAAGCCAGCGCCAGCGAAGCGATCAGCTGGATAACAGGATCGGAGACGGAGGAAGCGGAAACCAGCTTCATGCCCTGCTGCCGCATGCGGTTACTGACGACGTCAAACCGCTGGCTCTCAATTTGCTGACCGCCAAAAATCAGGACTTCTTTATGGCCCTTTAGCATCTGCTCAGCACTGGTGGTCACCTGCCCCATGGTGTTCTGCATGTTTTTACTGATGCTACGGAAGCGTTTTGACACGGTGCGAATAGCGAAAGAAACCACCGGTGCCAGTAAAATCAGGATGACCGACAGCTGCCAGCTGTAGTAAAACATCATGATAAACAGACCGATAATTGATGCACCTTCACGCACCACGGTGACCAGCGCGCTGGAAGAGGATGAGGCCACCTGCTCCGAATCATAGGTGATTCGCGACAGCAGTGTGCCGGTAGATTGCTGATCGAAGAAGGCGACCGGCATGCCCATCATATGGCTAAACAGACGGCGGCGCATCGACATCACCACGTTGCCAGAAACCCATGAAATACAGTAGCTGGAGATGTAGCTGGAGACGCCACGTACCAACATTAATCCGATTACGGCCAGCGGCATCCAGACCAGTACGGAAGAATCTGCTTTGCCGAAACCGTCATCCAGCAGCGGTTTTAGCAAGGACATCATCAGCACATCACCTGCTGCGTTGACGATAAGAGCGACAGAAGAGACTGCCAGTCCCGTTTTAAATGGTTTGATCATCGGCCAGAGGCGTCGGAATGTCTGCCAGGTGGAGAGATCTTTGTCCTGATGCATTAGTTAACCAGCTTCTAATTGAAATAGCCGCTCATTCTACCTGGAATAACGGGCTACGCCAAACCACTGATGGTACCAGCGGGGCATTATTTGCGCTCTATAGGTTAAAACACGCCAGTTTTCTCTATAAAATTCAAGGGCTATTTGTCCATCGGCGGCGGTGTCGTACCAGCGATAATGGTTTTCATGATAGCGTGTGATAATACGTTTAGCAGGCAATTTCCATGCGTTATAGCGCGCGGCGGAGGCCAACGCGACGCTACCTGCGACTTTTCTGAGCAGCGGCGGCGAAGAGGATGTGCCGCTACCATGATGGGGTACCTGAATGATATCGGCTCGCAATCTATCACCATAAAAACTGACCAGTTTCAGCTCGGCTGGCGTTTCAATATCGCCCGTCAGCAAGATTTTCCTCTTACCATCGGAGACCAGAATGACGCAGGACTGGTTATTGCCGCTGGGTATCGTCATCTTTTGCGGCCACAGGACTTTAAACGTCAGGCTTTGCCAGCGCCAGCTGAGGTTTTTCTGACAAGGCAGATGTCCGGGCAGGTTTAATCCGCTACGGATGGTCGCCGCAGGAAAATTAGCGCGCAGGCTGTTAAGGCCGCCGATATGATCGAGATGGCCATGGCTTAAAATAATCTGCTGTACGGTCAGCCTTTGCCAGCGTAGCCAGGGCACTATCTGACTGAGCGCGGCATCACCACTGCCCCACCTGTTGCCCGTATCGTAAATGACCGCTTTACCACGTTGTGAAATGACTATGCTTAGCCCGTGTCCAATATCCAGCATGTCCAGGCGCCATTCAGGTTCTTTAATATTTAGCCGCCAGCACAACAAAGCCAGACAGAAACTGACCACGGTCAGAGGTGAACTACGCCACCAGTGAAAACGGCAGACTGCCATCATCAGCAAGCAGAACAGGCTCAGCCATAAAACCTGTTCGCTTACGCCAATCCAGCCTTTTGGCAATAAAAATAGCGGTTTGAATACCAGTGCAAGCGAGCAGTCTGCCAGCCACCATAAAAACTGGCTCAGCGGCGCGCAAGGAAGCAGCAGGATTGCGCCAAGCAGTAGCGGGACCGTTAATAAAGTCACTAACGGTACTGCCCACAAATTTGCCAGCAATGCGCTTACGCTGATGCCGTGGAAAATGAAGATCTGTAGCGGCATTAACAGGACAAAAAGACCGAGCTGCAGGTGAAGCAGCCGTAATAACAGCCATTTCTTTTGTTTTGAAAAGCGGCCAGCCAGAGGAAACCAGTGATACCAGAGCAGCAGGCTTGCCACTGCCGTTGCGGATAACCACAGGCTGTCTGATAGCACGCTTAGCGGATCGAAAAAAAGAATTGTGCCAATAGCAATGTTTAGTACCTGTCCGCTGGTGCAGTTTTTGCCTGTCAGGCGAAGCAGGCTCCAGATCGTTAAGGCAAGTATCGCCCTTACAGCTGGCGGACTCCCACCGGATAGCCAGCTATAGATTAACGCCAGTACCAGACCACATCCCAGAGGAAAGCGATAGCCTATCCAGTGGCTGCGGAAAAATAGCTGGATTATCCTCGCCAGCAGCCAGCCTGAGCTGGCGGCCAGGCCAATGTGCATTCCCGATATGGCCATCAGATGCGCCGTACCGGTTTCGCGCAGCACGGTTTTTATCTCGCTGCTGAGCGTAGTTCGGTCACCAAAAGCCAGCGCGAGCAGCACTGACTGCCAGGGCAATGTCTGAAGGTGTTTCTGGCTTCGCTGAATAATGCTTTCCCGCCAGCTACAGTTAAGATCGACAGGATTTAACGCCAGCGCTTTCCCCGTTAGCGGTGTGCTGTTAGCCAGCGCAAAACGTTGAGCATCAAAGCCGCCCTGGTTAAGCCGGGCATGCACCGGCCTCAGGCGAAGCGTCATTTGCCAGCGCTGCCCGGCGCAAAACGCCTGGTTTATCTCAGGCGAATTGATTAACGCATAAACGGGTGGAAAGAGCCTTTTTTCCCCCACGCTGACAATCCGCACCTTGATTTTTTGTGACTGAGGCAGTAACTGCTTAATCCTGACGGTAGCGTTCACCGGCCCGGCAGAGAGGAACGTTGTTTGCTGCAAAAGACGTTGAGCAGGCATCAGAGCCCAGAAAAAAAGCATAAGAAAAATAGCGGCCTCTTTGCCTTTTTTAACAGCAATTAAAATCCCGGCCAGCGCTACAGGCACCCAGTTATAGCGCGCCTCCGGCAAATAAGGTAACCAGATTAGCGGCAGCGTTGCGGTAATCATCCCTGCTGCCAGTCGGCTCAGGCTGTAAGCCATCAGCATCTCTCCTTTGTAACGACAACGAAGAGTATGCAAGGCTTGGGTAAATGAATCAGCCAGCACTTTTCTCTTTCAGAAGAGATAGCGCAAAGAGAAGGAGTGAATTACAGCGGGTTGCAGTATTTATGCGAGAGAAGTTCAGATAGTTAAAAACAGCAGTCAAAACGCTTCAGTTAGCCTGTTTTTAAAGCAAAAAAAACGACACCGAAGTGTCGTTTTATTGCAGTGTAATGCGGAAGCTTTAGCCGTAAATATTTGCGCGATCGCGTAATTCTTTACCGGGCTTGAAGTGCGGAACGTATTTACCTTCCAGCTCAACTTTATCACCCGTTTTAGGGTTGCGTCCGGTACGAGGTGCGCGGTAGTGCAAAGAAAAACTGCCGAAGCCCCGGATTTCGATGCGTTCACCCTGCGCCAGCGTAGTGGCCATGTGTTCAAGCATCTCTTTTACCGCATCCTCAACGACTTTCGCCGGAATATGAGAGTGCTGGCCAGCAAGTCTTTCAATCAGTTCTGACTTGGTCATAAATCCTCCGGTTAATCCCTGTGGGAAAAAGCTCTGACAGTAACGGCTTCAGGACAGCAGAGCTGCCCTGATGCAAGCGCAATTACTCGCCTTTAGCTGCTTTGAACGCTTCAGCCATAGCGTTAGAGAAGTTGCCTTCTTCCTGTTTGGTGTTAACAGTGTTGATGGCTTCTTTCTCGTCAGCCTGGTCTTTTGCACGAACAGACAGGCTAACAACGCGGTTTTTACGGTCAACGCCGGTGAACTTGGCTTCAACATCGTCGCCAACGTTCAGAACCAGAGTTGCGTCTTCTACGCGGTCGATAGATGCTTCAGAAGCACGCAGGTAACCTTCAACGCCGTCAGCCAGTTCAACTGTAGCACCTTTAGCGTCAACTGCAGTTACTTTACCGTTAACAATGGCACCTTTCTTGTTCAGAGAGATGTAGTTGTTGAACGGATCTTCTGCCAGCTGCTTAACGCCCAGGGAGATACGCTCGCGCTCTGCGTCAACCTGCAGAACCACGGCTGCGATTTCGTCGCCTTTCTTGTATTCACGAACTGCTTCTTCTCCGGTAGCGTTCCAGGAGATGTCAGACAGGTGAACCAGGCCGTCGATACCGCCGTCCAGGCCGATGAAGATACCGAAGTCAGTGATTGACTTGATTTTACCTTCAACGCGGTCGCCCTTGTTGTGGGTTTCTGCAAACTGCTGCCATGGGTTAGATTTGCACTGCTTCAGACCCAGGGAGATACGACGACGTTCTTCGTCGATGTCCAGAACCATAACTTCAACAACATCGCCAACGTTAACAACTTTAGACGGATGAATGTTTTTGTTGGTCCAGTCCATTTCTGACACGTGTACCAGGCCTTCAACGCCTTCTTCGATTTCAACGAAGCAGCCGTAGTCGGTCAGGTTGGTCACGCGGCCAGTCAGACGAGTACCTTCCGGGTAACGCTTAGCGATAGCGACCCATGGATCTTCGCCCAGCTGTTTCAGGCCCAGAGAAACGCGGGTACGCTCGCGGTCGAATTTCAGCACTTTAACAGTGATTTCGTCGCCCACGTTGACAATTTCGCTTGGATGCTTAACGCGTTTCCATGCCATGTCAGTGATGTGCAGCAGGCCGTCAACGCCGCCCAGATCAACGAATGCACCGTAGTCAGTCAGGTTCTTAACGATACCTTTAACTTCCATGCCTTCCTGCAGGTTTTCCAGCAGCTGATCGCGCTCTGCGCTGTTTTCGGATTCGATAACCGCACGACGTGAAACCACCACGTTGTTACGTTTCTGATCCAGCTTGATTACTTTGAACTCAAGCTCTTTGCCTTCCAGGTGCAGCGTGTCGCGCACCGGACGCACATCTACCAGTGAACCTGGCAGGAACGCACGAATACCGTTCAGCTCAACTGTGAAGCCACCTTTCACTTTGCCGTTGATAACACCGGTAACAGTTTCAGCATCTTCGTAAGCTTTTTCCAGCGTGATCCATGCTTCGTGACGCTTAGCTTTCTCACGGGACAGCAGGGTTTCACCGAAGCCGTCTTCTACTGCGTCCAGAGCAACGTCAACTTCGTCGCCTACCTGGATTTCCAGTTCGCCGGCTGCGTTCTTGAACTGCTCTGCAGGAATTGCAGATTCAGATTTCAGACCCGCATCAACCAGAACTACGTCTTTGTCGATAGAGACAACAACGCCACGAACGATGGAACCCGGGCGGGTTTCGATTGTTTTTAAGGATTCTTCAAATAGTTGAGCAAAAGATTCAGTCATATTGATAATCTTCAGGATTCTTCAATTTAACGTCCATCTGACTTCCTGCCGGATGGGGTTGTTTCACATGCCCCATGACGTCCATATCAAAGGGTTAAAAAAATCGGTTATCGCGAGGCTTACGGCAGTGACAGCTTTTCTCTGGCATAATTTAAAGCTTTTTCAATCACTTGCTCGATTGACATACTGGTTGAATCCAGTACCAGCGCATCTTCTGCTGGCTTTAACGGTGCAATCGCACGGTTACGGTCACGCTCATCGCGCTCTTTTATCTCGGATAAAAGGCGTTCAAAGTTAACACTAAAGCCTTTCTCCTGCAACTGTAGCATACGACGATGGGCTCGCTCTTCAGAGCTGGCGTCCAGGAAAATTTTCACGGCGGCATCCGGAAACACGACGGTTCCCATATCGCGACCATCCGCTATTAGCCCTGGCGCCTCGCGAAATCCGCGCTGGCGACGCAGTAACGCTTCCCGCACTCGAGGGAAAGCGGCAACTTTTGAAGCCGTATTGCTGACGTCCTGAGTACGAATTTCGCTGGAGACGTTTTCACCCTCAAGGATCACTTCCATCTCGCCATCTTTTGAAACAAAGCGAACATCAAGATGCGCGGCGATCGGAACCAGCGCTTCTTCAGAGGTGATATCTACATGATGATGCAATGCGGCCAGCGCCAGCACGCGATAAATAGCGCCTGAATCCAGTAGATGCCAGTTAAGCGCTTCAGCCATGGCTTTGCACAAGGTTCCCTTACCGGCACCGCCTGGACCATCAATAGTGATCACCTGGGCTATAGGCGTCATGTCGTTCTCCTGTCGGTGGAATGCCTGTCTAACCTGCTCAGGCAAATTTCGACGCATATTATACGCGGCTAAAGCCCCGATCGTTACCCCTTAAGCATAGACGTGCTGAAATTAATCGACAGGCGAATGAGGATTAAACAAAAAAACAGATCTTCAGAGCGTGAGATAGCTCGCATCCCGCTGCACCAGAATGCAGCGGGATGGCTAACTTATGCGGGCTGGCTAAGACGAGCAAGCTGCTCGAAATAGTCAGGGAAAGTCTTGGCGGTGCATTTTGGATCGAGGATAGTAACAGGCGTATCAGACAGCGCCACCAGCGAGAAACACATTGCCATACGATGATCGTTATAGGTGCCGATTTCGGCATACGTTAACGTTTCAGGTGGCGTTACGCGAATGTAATCGTACCCTTCTTCTACTTCCGCGCCAACCTTACGAAGTTCAGTCGCCATGGCGGCCAGACGGTCCGTCTCTTTTACGCGCCAGTTATAAATATTGCGCATTACCGTGGTGCCTTTGGCAAACAGCGCAGCGGTAGCAATAGTCATTGCGGCATCAGGAATATGATTCATATCCAGATCGATAGCGTTCAGGTCGCCGCGCGTACAGGCGATATAGTCGTCGCCCCATTCAATAACCGCGCCCATTTTTTCCAGCACGTCAGCAAAGCGGATATCGCCCTGCATGCTGCCGCGGCCAATCCCCGTGACTTTAACCGTACCGCCTTTAATGGCGGCTGCGGCAAGGAAATAGGAGGCAGAAGAAGCGTCGCCTTCCACCAGGTAATCGCCTGGCGAAACGTAATTCTGGCAGCCCTTGATATGAAATACACCGTAATTATCGTTTTCCACCGTCACGCCAAAGGCCCGCATCAGATTAAGCGTGATATCTATATAGGGTTTAGAAACCAGTTCCCCTTTGATAGTGATGGTCGTGTTCTGGGGAGCCAGAGGAGCCGTCATTAACAGCGCGGTTAAAAACTGGCTTGAAACCGTACCGTCAACAGCAATATTGCCGCCGCTGAAACCGCCCTTAATATGCAGCGGCGGGTAATCCTGCTGCTCAAGGTAATCCACCTGCGCGCCGCCCTGACGCAGTGCATCAACCAGATGACCAATCGGACGCTCTTTCATCCGCGGCTCACCCGTCAGTACGACATCGTTAGCGCCCAGACAAAGCGCAGCGGCCAGCGGGCGCATCGCGGTGCCCGCATTGCCTAAAAACAGCTCCAGCGGGTGTTCTGACCGTAACGGGCCACCCTGACCAACCACTTCACACTCTGTCCGGCTCTCAGAAAGCGTAAAGCTTACGCCCAGTGCCTGCAAAGCGTTAAGCATATGACGCACGTCATCGCTGTCCAGGAGGTTAGTCAGGCGAGTAGTACCTTTTGCCAGTGCTGCCAGCAACAAAGCGCGGTTGGAAACGCTTTTTGAACCAGGCAGATTAACGGTGCCGTTTACCAGCGCGACAGGTTGTAAAGTCAGGGATTCCTGCATGTGAAACTTATTCTCCAGATAAAATGCGATAAAACCCCGCGCTATGGCGAGGTTTCAGTATCAAAACCGGGTAAAAGGTTTAACCGTGACGACGTTCAAAATCCGTCATAAAATCGGTCAGCGCTTTTACGCCTGCCAGCGGCATTGCGTTGTAAATTGAAGCGCGCATGCCGCCCACCGCACGGTGGCCTTTTAGGGCGTGTAAACCGGCGGCAAAGGATTCCTCAAGAAAAACTTTATCCAGCGCCGTGTCCGCCAGCTGGAAAGGCACATTCATGCGTGAACGGTTCGCGATGGCGACATCATTACGATAAAAATCGCTGTTATCGATAACGCCATAAAGCAGATCGGCCTTAGCCTGATTACGCTTGTCCATCTCTGCCACGCCGCCCTGCTCTTTCAGCCACTTAAATACCAGGCCAGAAAGATACCATGCAAAGGTTGGCGGCGTATTAAACATAGAGTCGTTTTCGCTTAACACCTTGTAGTCAAGAATGGACGGCAGCGCTTTCTGAGCATGGCCCAGCAAATCTTCACGTACCACCACCAGCGTTAAGCCAGCGGGACCAATATTCTTCTGCGCGCCTGCGTAAAGTACGCCGTAGCGATTAATATCAAGAGGCCGTGAAAGAATGGTTGATGACAGGTCAGCTACCGCAACTTTATCACCAAAATCTGGCTCTTCGTTGATGGCTACGCCATCGATCGTTTCGTTAGGGCAATAGTGCACATAGGCTGCTTCATCTGAAAGCGCCCAGCTGCTCATCGGAGTAATCGCGCGTAGCCCGTCAAGGGTAGTCTTAACGTCAATAACATTAGGCTTACAGTATTTTTCCGCTTCTTTTACCGCGCTATGCGCCCAGTAACCGCCATCGGCATAATCCGCCGTAGTATGGTCACCCAGCAGATTCATAGGGATAGCCGCGAACTGCGCGCGCGCGCCGCCGTGGCAAAACAATACTTTGTAATTTGAGGGGATTTTCAGCAGATCGCGAAAATCACTTTCTGCTTCTACCGCAACCTGAGTGAACTCTTTACTGCGATGGCTAATCTCCATAACGGAGGTACCTAACCCCCGCCAGTTGCAGAGTTCCTGTTCGGCACGACGTAGCACTTCTACCGGCAGCATTGCTGGACCGGAGCTAAAATTGAAAACCTGGCTCATTTCCCCTCACCACTTTCAGTTCAATCGGTATCGATTCTGCTATCGGTTTTATCATTGCCATCCGGACGCTGCAATGTTTAATCAGGTCAACCGACCAGTTATGCGCCGTGCGCCGCAACAGTATGTAGCGTGAATTGCAACAGAAGCGATATTTTGTGAGGCCCTTCCAGCGGAGTTATTTTCATACCGGATCTCAGAGAGCGGAAATGCCACAATAGCCGGGATAAAACATTTCGTCGCATAGCGAACCTACGGGAAACCCCGTATCATTGCGCGCTTTCGACACAACCCAAAATGAGTGGGCACTATGACGCAAACCTATATTCCAGGCAAAGATGCCGCACTGGAAGACTCTATCTCACGCTTCCAGCAAAAATTACAGGATCTGGGCTTCAATATCGAAGAAGCTTCCTGGTTGAACCCGGTTCCTCACGTCTGGTCCGTGCATATTCGTGACCGTGACTGTCCGCTTTGCTTCACTAACGGCAAGGGTGCCAGCAAAAAAGCGGCGTTGGCTTCCGCGCTGGGTGAATATTTTGAGCGCCTGTCAACAAACTACTTTTTTGCAGATTTCTGGTTAGGCAACACTATCGCTAACGGCGACTTTGTCCATTATCCGAATGAAAAGTGGTTCCCGTTACCGGATGACGATAGCCTGCCGGAAGGCATTCTGGATCCGCGCCTGAAAGATTTTTACGATCCGGAAGCCTCTCTGAACGCCAGCGATTTAATCGATCTGCAGTCTGGTAACGCCGCGCGCGGTATTTGCGGCCTGCCCTTCACGCGTCAGTCTGACCAGGAGACGGTTTATATTCCGATGAACATCATCGGTAATCTCTATGTTTCTAACGGCATGTCAGCGGGCAATACCGCTAACGAAGCGCGCGTACAGGGGCTGTCCGAAGTTTTCGAGCGCTATATCAAAAACCGCATTATCGCCGAGTCAATCAGCCTGCCCGTGATTCCACAGGACGTGCTTAACCGTTATCCGGGCGTAGTGGAATCGATTGAAAAGCTGGAAGCAGAAGGATTCCCGATCTTCTCTTATGATGCCTCGCTCGGCGGCAATTATCCGGTGATCTGCGTAGTCTTGTTCAACCCGCAAAACGGCACCTGCTTCGCTTCCTTTGGCGCGCACCCTGACTTCGGCGTAGCGCTGGAGCGTACCGTAACCGAACTGCTTCAGGGACGTGGGCTGAAAGATCTGGATGTCTTTACCCCACCGACCTTTGACGATGAAGAAGTGGCTGAGCACGCTAATCTGGAAACCCACTTTATCGATTCCAGCGGCCTGATCTCCTGGGATATGTTCAAAGACGACGCGGACTATCCGTTTGTTGACTGGAGCTTTGCCGGATCGACCGAAGAAGAATTTGCCACGCTGATGGCAATATTCAACGCGGAAGATAAAGAAGTTTATATCGCAGATTATCAACACCTTGACGTTTATGCCTGCCGTATTATCGTTCCCGGCATGTCTGATATTTATCCTGCGGAAGATCTGTTGCTGGCCAATAACAGCATGGGCGCCTATTTGCGAGAAACGCTGCTTTCTCTGCCTGACAGCCAGTGGGAAAAAGAAGATTATCTTGCACTGATCGAGCGTCTGGACGAAGACGGCCACGATGACTTTACTCGCGTACGCGAATTGCTGGGCCTGGCAACGGGTAAAGATAACGGCTGGTATACGCTGCGTATTGGCGAACTGAAAGCCATGCTGGCACTGGCAGGCGGTGATATCGATCAGGCGCTAATCTGGACAGAGTGGACGATGGAATTCAACGCTTCTATCTTTACGCCAGAGCGGGCTAACTACTATCGCTGCCTGCAAACGCTGCTGCTGCTAAGCCAGGAAGATGAA
Source organism: Erwinia phyllosphaerae (assembly GCF_019132875.1). GTDB lineage: Bacteria > Pseudomonadota > Gammaproteobacteria > Enterobacterales > Enterobacteriaceae > Erwinia > Erwinia phyllosphaerae. The sequence goes on along the minus strand of NZ_JAHSPF010000007.1, from coordinate 200,964 downwards.
CGCGATCCTGTGCAATATCACCATGCATTTGTCCGTATGTATGGTCAGGAAGCCGTAGATGCCGCTTCCGCCGCCATTAGCGGCGAAGCGCCTTTTTATGGTTTGCAGAGCGTGGATGAAGATTTGCTGGCCTTCCCGGCGCATCAGGCGCTACTCGCAGCCTACGAGAAGCTGCAGCAGGCTAAGCGTCGCTACTGGAAATAATTTTTTAGCCCGCCAGAACAGGCGGGCTTTTTAAGACCAGCTTTAACCAGACTTAAATATTAATTTTATTTAAGATTAGAAAAGATTGCCGGATTATTTCTGCAAAAATAAAAAACGCCGATATATTAGAATAAGGTTGCCGGGCGCGCTCCATTAAGCCTTAAAAAATATATAGCTACTTTAAAATTTATTTTAAGCTTTATTATCAATAATTTAAGAAAAAAATAAGCTTTTCTTCCCTGTTCGAAACGGCAATGTACCGTTTCAATATGATCTATATCAATTTTCCTGCCGTACTCCTTTGTTATTATTTCATCGTTCAATAATTTCAGGAGAAGTTAGTGTGAAAGCTGGCAATCCGTTCGATTTACTCCTGCCGTCTGAAATGGCTAAAGTCGCTGAAGAAGCGGGCGTCTATAAAGCAGCAAAACACCCTTTTACCACTTTTTTTCTGGCTATCACCGCGGGCGTATTTATTTCCATCGCTTTTGTTTTTTATATCACTGCCACCACCGGCACGGAAACCATGCCGTATGGCGTGGCAAAACTGATCGGCGGCCTGTGCTTCTCTCTGGGGCTGATGCTGGTGGTGGTGTGCGGGGCAGACTTGTTTACCTCGACCGTTCTGACCATGGTGGCGAAAGCCAGCGGACGCATTACGTGGGGGCAGCTGGCCCGTAACTGGATTAACGTTTATATCGGGAATTTCTTTGGCGCGATGTTTTTTGTCGGGCTGATCTGGTTTGCTGGCCAGTATATGGTGGCAAATGGTGCATGGGGGTTAAATGTTCTGCAAACGGCTGACCATAAAATGCACCATACTTTTCTTGAAGCCGTCTGTCTCGGCACGCTCGCAAACCTGATGGTATGCATGGCGGTCTGGATGAGCTATTCCGGGCGCAGCCTGACGGACAAAATGTTGGCTATGGTGTTGCCGGTTGCCATGTTCGTTGCCAGCGGGTTTGAGCACAGCATTGCCAATATGTTCATGATCCCCATGGCTATCGTTATCAAAGACTTCGCTTCGCCAGCTTTCTGGCAAGCCACCGGGACAACAGCGGCACACTTTTCAGATCTGACGGTCATTAATTTTATTATCGATAATCTTATCCCCGTCACCCTCGGCAATATTATCGGCGGTGGGCTGCTGGTCGGCCTGACGTACTGGGTTATCTATTTGCGGGACGGCGATCATCACTGATTGCCAGCAACAGGATTTGACCTTGCTGCCAGGCAGCAGGAATAAAAGAACTTCATTTAAAAGGTGATCACATGAGCGAGCAAAATGTAAACCAGGCAGCTGCCTGGGCAGGCTTTGCACAAGGCGAATGGCAGAACAGCATCAACGTCCGTGACTTCATTCAAAAAAACTATACTCCCTATGAAGGTGACGAAGCATTTTTGAGTGGCGCGACACCGGCAACCACGGCCCTGTGGGATAAGGTGATGGAAGGCATTAAGCTGGAAAACCGTACCCATGCGCCGGTGGATTTTGATACCGATCTGGCTTCCACCATTACCTCTCATGACGCCGGTTATATCGATCGCAAACTGGAAACCATTGTTGGCTTACAAACTGAAGCGCCTCTTAAGCGCGCCCTGATCCCTTTTGGCGGCATCAAAATGGTGGAAGGCTCCTGTAAAGTTTACGGACGCGAACTGGATGCCGGCCTGAAAAAGGTTTTTACCGAATACCGTAAAACACATAACCAGGGCGTTTTCGATGTTTATACGCCCGACATTCTGCGCTGCCGTAAATCGGGTGTATTAACCGGGCTGCCGGATGCTTATGGTCGCGGCCGCATTATCGGTGACTATCGTCGCGTTGCCCTTTACGGCATCGACAGGTTGATGAAAGACAAGTTTGCTCAGTTCACTTCACTGCAAAGCGATCTTGAAAATGGCGTTAACCTTGAAGCGACTATCCGCCTGCGCGAAGAAATTGCCGATCAGCATCGTGCGCTGCAGCAGATTAAAGAGATGGCTGCAAAATATGGCTGCGATATTTCTGAACCAGCGAAAAGCGCTCAGGAAGCCGTACAGTGGACCTACTTTGGTTATCTGGCCGCGGTCAAATCGCAAAACGGCGCGGCAATGTCGTTTGGCCGCGTTTCTACGTTCCTTGATATCTATATTGAACGCGATCTGCAGGCTGGCAAAATCACCGAGCAGGACGCTCAGGAGCTGATTGACCATCTGGTAATGAAACTGCGTATGGTTCGCTTCCTGCGCACGCCAGAGTATGACGAACTCTTCTCCGGCGACCCTATCTGGGCGACAGAGTCACTGGCAGGCATGGGCGTTGACGGGCGTACGCTGGTCACTAAAAACAGCTTCCGCTTCCTGAATACGCTTTACACGATGGGCCCCTCACCTGAGCCTAATATGACCATTCTCTGGTCTGAAAAGCTGCCGCTGAACTTTAAGAAATTTGCGGCCAAGGTTTCTATCGATACGTCATCCGTACAGTATGAGAATGACGATTTGATGCGCCCGGATTTCAATAACGACGATTACGCTATCGCCTGCTGCGTTAGCCCAATGATCGTGGGCAAACAGATGCAGTTCTTCGGTGCACGCGCCAACCTCGCTAAAACCATGCTTTACGCCATTAACGGTGGCATGGATGAAAAGCTTAAAATGCAGGTGGGCCCGAAAGAAGCGCCAATGATGGACGACGTGCTGGACTATGACAAAGTGCTGGGCCGTATGGATCACTTTATGGACTGGCTGGCAAAACAGTATGTAACCGCCCTGAACGTCATTCACTATATGCATGACAAATACAGTTACGAAGCTTCACTGATGGCGCTGCACGATCGTGACGTTTACCGCACCATGGCCTGCGGTATCGCCGGTCTGTCTGTGGCTGCCGATTCACTGTCCGCTATCAAATACGCTAAAGTTTCACCTTTACGTGATGAAGATGGCCTGGCGGTAGATTTCAAAATTGAGGGTGAATATCCGCAGTTTGGTAATAATGATGCGCGCGTGGACGATATCGCCTGCGACCTCGTCGAACGCTTTATGAAGAAAATTCAGCAGCTGCAGACCTATCGCAACGCGGTACCAACGCAGTCTGTGCTGACAATTACCTCCAACGTGGTTTACGGTAAAAAAACAGGTAATACGCCAGACGGTCGCCGCGCAGGCGCACCATTTGGCCCGGGCGCAAACCCAATGCATGGACGTGACCAGAAAGGTGCTGTCGCCTCTTTGACATCCGTAGCGAAACTGCCTTTTGCCTATGCGAAAGATGGTATCTCCTACACCTTCTCCATTGTGCCTAACGCCCTGGGTAAAGATGATGATGTCCGTAAGGCTAACCTTGCCGGTCTGATGGATGGCTATTTCCATCACGAATCCAGCATCGAAGGTGGGCAGCATCTGAATGTCAACGTCATGAACCGCGAGATGCTGCTGGAGGCGATGAACGATCCAGAGAAATATCCTCAGCTGACCATTCGTGTTTCAGGTTACGCGGTGCGTTTTAACTCCCTGACGAAAGAACAACAGCAGGATGTGATTACCCGTACCTTCACTAAAACCATGTAAAGAGTAAAAGCTCCGGGTCGCCGGAGCTTTTTTAGTCTGTTTTGCCAGCCATCTTGTGGGTCGCTGGCAAAAAAGACTTAACGCAGCTGCAGACTGCGTCCCTGCCTGAAGGCGGGATTACCGTGGAGAAAACATCGCAATGTCAGTAAAAGGCCGTATCCACTCGTTTGAATCATGCGGGACCGTTGACGGCCCCGGCATCCGCTTTATCACCTTCTTTCAGGGCTGCCTGATGCGCTGCCTCTATTGCCACAACCGTGACACCTGGGATACCCACGGCGGTCAGGAGATTACGGTTGAAGAGCTAATGAAGGAAGTGGTGACCTATCGCCACTTTATGAACGCATCGGGCGGCGGCGTTACCGCTTCCGGCGGCGAAGCCATTCTGCAGGCAGAGTTCGTGCGCAACTGGTTTCGCGCTTGCCGTGCTGAAGGAATCAATACCTGCCTGGATACCAACGGCTTTGTGCGTCGTTACGATCCGGTGATTGATGAGCTGCTGGAAGTAACCGACCTGGTAATGCTGGATTTAAAGCAGATAAACGATGACATCCATCAGATTCTGGTTGGCGTCTCTAACCATCGCACTATGGATTTTGCTCGCTATCTTGCCAAAAAGAATATTCGTACCTGGATACGCTTTGTCGTGGTGCCCGGTTATTCCGATGACGATGATTCGGCGCATCGGCTGGGTGCATTTACGCGTGATATGGGCAATGTAGAAAAAATAGAGCTGCTGCCCTATCACGAATTGGGTAAACATAAATGGCTGGCGATGGGCGAAGAGTACAAGCTTGACGGCGTGCATCCTCCCAGGACGGAAACGATGGAGCGGGTCAAGCATATCCTGGAAGAGTACGGCCACAAGGTAATGTATTAGCGAGCGGAAGAAACCCGCTCACTCTACCAAAGCCGATCAGGCATGGGCGATCGGCGTAGCGTGACGGTCGGCCTTACGTAGCAGCATAGCCAGATAAACCAGCGCTACCGTAGCAATAGTGACAAACAGCACGCGGTCGGAATAGCTTTGCATCAGCATAGAAGTAAGTGCTGGTCCGGCCAGGCTGCCGGTGGTGTAACTCAGCAGCAGCGCCTGGTTCATTGCGACCAGCTCATGGTGGGCCACTTTCTCGCATGCCCACGACATAGCGACCGGATAAAGCGTAAACCCGGCACAGCCCAGCACGAACAAGGCTGGTGCCATTGCGGCATTGCTGAGCATTGCCAGCGCGCCCAAAATCACGCCAAAGACCTGCACGCGCAGCACCAGCAGACGGCCATAGCGATCCGCAAGACGGCCAACCGGCCACTGGCCGATAATGCCTGCGCTGACCATCAAAGCCATCCAGTAGCCTACTGTTGCATCGCTCATACCCTGATGAGAAAGATAGAGCGGCATTAATCCATACAGCGAGCCAAGCAGTATCCCGGAAATAATACAGCCATTGATCCCCAGCCTGGCGCTGCGGCGGCGCAGCATGGACCACATCCGTCCGGGAGCCTCTTCGCTCTCGCCTTTTGCCGTAATTCGGGTGAAAACCAGCGGCAAAATAGCGGCAACGATAAGAGCGGTTACCCACGGCAGCGTATGCAGCAGTTCGGTAGAAATCTTGCTGACTAACAGCTGGCCGATAACCGTCGCAAGGTAGTAAACAATCATGTAGGCAGCGAGTAGTCGTCCCCGGTTGCGTAACGTGCCGCTACATAACAGAGCACTTTCCACGACGACCCAGATCAGCGCACAGCCAATGCCGGCAACGAAGCGCCAGATCGACCACATCCAGAACCCCTGTTCGAGACCCATAGCGGCCGTCGCCAGGGCGAATAAGGCTGTCGCAATATAATAGGCCTGATTAAAGCCCAGTCTCTTAATTAGCCATCCCGCCATTAATGTTCCGACCAGGTTGCCGGTAAAATAAGCGGAGCTGACGGCACCAATCTGCCAGGTAGGCAGTAAATCGTGCGTAAGCCAGAGCGGCACCAGCGTATTCAGCACGGCGACAGAAATCGTCAGCAGCAGTAAACCGCAGAGCAGCATAATAACGGGACGGGACCAGGTTGACATAGTCAGGAGACGACCAAAAGAGAGATGATTTTGCGCGAATAATGCCACCAGCCGGATTAAAGTCAACGGCCTGAATTTGGCCACCGCACAATTTGCCGTGGGCCGATTTATTTTTTTTATCCGTAAAAAGCCAAATAATGTTCAAAATGCTGAAATTAAATTTATATCATTGAAATAAAAGGAAATAAAACAAAGAGGAATTTTTAATCGATTATATTTATTGCTGGATATGACAGGCGTTAAAGCGGCAGCGTTACACCGCGACAAATAAAAAAAACCTGCGGCCGTTAAGCCACAGGTTTTTTATCAGAAAGGGAAACTAGCCGATAAACTCAAGCCCTTTCATATAAGGTCGCAGAACCTCCGGCACGGCAATACGGCCGTCCGCCTGCTGATAGTTTTCCAGCACCGCGACCAGCGTACGGCCTACAGCAAGGCCAGAACCGTTGAGCGTATGGACCAGACGCGGTTTCTTCTCGGTTTTGCTGCGGCAGCGAGCCTGCATGCGGCGCGCCTGGAAATCACCCATATTCGAACAGGATGAGATCTCACGATAGGTATCCTGCGCCGGTAACCAGACTTCCAGGTCATAAGTTTTACATGCGCCAAAGCCCATATCGCCCGTGCAGAGCAGCACTTTACGATAAGGCAGCTCAAGCAGCTGGAGAACTTTTTCGGCATGGCCGACCAGCTCTTCAAGCGCCTGCATGGAATCTTCCGGACGGGTAATCTGCACCATTTCAACTTTGTCGAACTGATGCATACGAATCAGACCGCGGGTATCACGACCATAGGCGCCGGCTTCAGAACGGAAGCATGGCGTATGGGCGGTAAACTTCAGCGGCAGCGATTCTTCTTCCAGAATTTCGTCACGGACCAGGTTGGTCAGAGGAACTTCGGCCGTTGGGATCAGCGCATAGTCGCTGGCGGAAGCTTCTTCTTCCAGTGGACGCGTATGGAAAAGATCTTCACCAAATTTTGGTAATTGTCCCGTTCCGTAAAGCGTTGCGTGGTTAACCAGATAGGGAACGTAGGTTTCCAGATAGCCGTGCTGTTCCGTGTGCAGATCCAGCATAAACTGGCTAAGCGCGCGGTGCATCAGGGCAATCTGCCCTTTCATTACCACAAAACGTGAACCAGTCAGCTTAGCGGCGACGGCAAAATCCAGACCGGCAGCCATCTCGCCCAGCTCCACGTGGTCGCGTACCGCAAAATCATACTTGCGCGGCTCGCCCCAGCGGCTGATTTCCTGATTTTCACTGTCGTCCTTGCCTGGCGGCACTTCGTCAACAGGGATATTAGGAATGGCCAGGGCCACATCACGAATGGCATTCTGTAACGCATCAAGTTCCGCTTTGGCCGCGTCCAGGCGTTCGCCCAGCGCGTTCACTTCCTGACGTAACGGCTCGATATCTTCCCCACGCGCCTTGGCCTGCCCGATAGATTTGGATCGGGAATTGCGTTCAGCCTGCAGCGTTTCGGTTTCGACCTGCAAAACCTTGCGGCGTTCTTCATGCGAGCGCAGCAGATCAACGTCCAGCTTATAGCCCCGGCGTGCCAGTTTTTCAGCGACTGCGTCTGGCTCATTACGCAGCAGATTGGGATCGAGCATGCTTGTCCTGTGATTAGTAAAAAGAGATGGGCGCATCCCGGAGAATGCGTTGAATTCCTTGCTAACCTTACCGCAAGGCGGGGGTCAGCGATAGCGTTTTGTCGGGCTATTTTGATCCTGTCCGGCAAGCCAGGCGAGCTTTTCACCAATCTTCCCTTCCAGCCCGCGAGAGGTTGGCTGGTAATAACGCGTCTGTGCCATTTCAGCCGGAAAATAGTTCTCTCCTGCGGCATAACCGCCGGGCTCATCGTGCGCATAACGATATTCTGCGCCCAGCCCCATCTCTTTCATTAGCTTCGTTGGCGCGTTGCGTAGATGCTCGGGAACATCAAAATCGGGCTTGTCGCGTGCATCACGCATCGCCGCTTTAAAAGCGGTATAGACGGCGTTGCTTTTCGGCGCGCAGGCCAGATAGACGATAGCCTGGGCGATAGCTCGTTCACCTTCCGCTGGCCCAACCCGGGTAAAGCAATCCCAGGCGGAAATCGCTACCTGCATACCCCGGGGATCGGCATTGCCAACATCTTCTGAAGCGATAGCTAACAGGCGGCGCGCGACATATAGCGGGTCGCCGCCTGCCGTAATGATTCGTGCATACCAGTAAAGTGCCGCGTCAGGCGCGGAACCGCGCACCGATTTATGTAGCGCTGAAATCAGGTTGTAAAAGCGATCGCCTTTATTATCGAAGCGGGCGCTCCGCTCGCCGGATACTTCAGTAAGCAGTTGTGGCGTCAGGATACGCTGGCCTTTGCTATCCGCTTCTGCCATATCGGCCATCATTTCCAGCGTGTTCAGTGAACGACGAGCATCGCCATTTACCAGCTCGGCTATCATCCTGCGGGTATCATCCGGCAGGATGATATTCTGCTTACCGTAGCCCCGCTCGCCATCTTTCATCGCCTGATCCAGGACCTGCTCAATATCTTCAGTGGTCAGAGACTTCAGCAGATAAACGCGCGCGCGGGAAAGCAATGCAGAATTTAGCTCAAATGAGGGATTCTCAGTAGTGGCACCGATAAAAGTGATAGTGCCATCTTCAATATGCGGCAGAAACGCATCCTGCTGGCTTTTATTAAAGCGATGAACCTCATCAACAAACAGAATGGTACGCCGTCCGGCATGACGACTTTGCCGCGCTCGCTCAATCGCCTCCCGAATTTCCTTGATGCCGGAGGTAACAGCGGAGATGCGCTCAACGTCAGCCTGGCCGTAGTGACCAATAATCTCCGCCAGCGTGGTTTTACCCGTGCCTGGCGGCCCCCAGAGGATCATCGAATGCAGATGTCCGGCTTCGATAGCGCGCGGCAAAGGTTTGCCGGAAGCCAGCAGATGCTGCTGTCCGATATATTCAGCCAGCGTCCGAGGCCGCATGCGCGCGGCCAGGGGTTGAAACTCGTTATGGGAAAAATCCAGAGACAGGTTGCTCACGCTGACCTCACTGACGTTGATCGTCCAGCGTCACGCCTTTTGGCGGAGTGAAGCGGAATTTATCAGGATTAACCGCGCCGTTTTGCTGGCTTTTCAGGCTGTAGCTGCTGCGCTGACCATCCTGCTCCACCGCGCTGAACTGGTTAATGGTACCGTTGGTTGAAACGTTAATCGTAAACTGTTTCAGGTTGCCGTCGGTCGATTTTGGCGTCAGCTCAAAGTTGTCACCAAGCTGCTTAATGTTGTACTGCTTCCAGTCGCTGCGCTGGTTACGAGCGATCAGCATAAATGGCGTATTGCTGGTGGCGTCTTTCAACCAGGTCGCGCTGACCTGCTCAACAAACGGGTTGTAAAACCACAGGGTTTTGCCATCGGAAATCAGTACGCTTTCATCGGGCGCGGTCATGTGCCAGTTGAATAAATCGGGACGTTTTACCCACAGCTCGCCTTCCCCATCCTGAACGGACTGGCCGCTGCCGTCGGTAACTTTTTGGGTAAAGCTGGCATGAAAACTGGTTACTTTATCCAGGCGCTGCTGTAAATCAGCAGAGGCATCGGCCATGACGCTGGCAGAAGCAAAAGAAGCAAGCAGGCAGCATGTGATCGTCAATTTTTTCATTTACGGCATCCTTATTGAAACTTTTTTATCCCGGTTAGCGGGCAGCCTTAACTGTAGCCAGGCGGCAGAGATAACAACAGGGGAATTAGCTGATTACACGGATATGATATGGAGACAATCGCTGGAAATTCAACGGGCCGGATAATCCGGCCCGTTGGTTACGCGTTACATCTCATGCGGCGGCGGTGAAAGCACTTCGCGATTGCCGTTGTGGCCCGGCGGCGAAACTATGCTCTGCGCTTCCATCTGTTCAATAATGCGTGCCGCTCGGTTATAACCGATGCGGAACTGCCGCTGAACGCCAGATATCGAGGCGCGACGTTTTTCAACAACAAACGACACAGCCTGATCGAAAAGCGGATCGAGTTCTTCGTCGCCATCAAGTCCCATGGCAGCGCTTTCACTCTCTTCGCCCGCAGTGATGCTTTCTATATACTGCGGACGACCGCGAGCTTTCCAGTCCTGAACCACTGCATGCACTTCCTCATCCCTGACGAAAGCACCGTGCACGCGTACCGGCATTGAGGAGTTTGGCGGCATATACAGCATATCGCCCATACCCAGCAGCGATTCGGCACCGCCCTGATCGAGGATCGTACGCGAGTCGATCTTGCTGGAAACCGTAAAGGCAATACGAGTTGGAATGTTGGCTTTAATCAGGCCGGTGATGACATCTACCGACGGGCGCTGCGTTGCCAGTACAAGGTGAATACCTGCCGCACGCGCCTTCTGTGCCAGACGGGCAATCAGCTCTTCCACTTTTTTGCCTACCGCCATCATCAGATCGGCAAACTCGTCAACCAGCACCACGATATAAGGCAGCTTTTCCAGCATTGGCGGCGACGTTTCCATGCTGTCGCCCGGCTTCCAGAACGGATCCGGAATCGGACGCCCCATCTCTTCCGCCAGCCTGACCTTCTCGTTATAGCCAGCCAGATTACGCACGCCCAGCGCAGACATAAGCTTATAGCGGCGCTCCATTTCGCCCACGCTCCAGCGCAATGCGTTAGCCGCGTCCTTCATGTCGGTAACCACTTCTGTTAACAGATGCGGAATACCTTCATAAACCGACAGCTCAAGCATTTTCGGGTCGATCATGATAAAGCGCACTTCTTCCGGCGTGGCTTTATAGAGCATGCTGATAATCATGGCGTTTACGCCAACGGATTTACCCGAGCCGGTAGTACCCGCTACCAGTAAATGCGGCATTTTTGCCAGGTCGGCCACGACCGGCTCTCCAGCGATATCCTTACCCAACACCACGGAAAGCGGCGAAGGATTATCGCGGAACATGTCGCATTCCAGTACTTCACGCATATAGACGGTCTGGCGATGCTTATTAGGCAATTCAAGACCCACATACGGCTTACCGGGAATAACTTCCACGACGCGTACCGCTACTGCGGAAAGCGAACGGGCCAAATCGCGTGACAGATTAGAAATACGAGCAGCCTTAACGCCAGGTGCCAGATCCAGTTCAAACCGTGTAATAACCGGTCCTGGAGAGATACCCACGACTTCTGCTTTGACGCGATAGTCGCCCAGGCGAGCTTCAACCAGCCGTGCCGTTTGCTCAAGCGCAAACATATCTACCGGCTCGGCTTCCGCTGGTGGAGCCGTCAGCAAGTCCAGCGTTGGCAGTGGCGTGGTTGGTTTTTCCAGCGGCTGCTCATGACGCACCAGGAATGGGTGGAACAGGCTATCTTCCACCTTTATTTCTGGCGCAGGCTCCGGTTGCTGTACTGGCTGCTGCCACGAAGGGGTAGCTGGCTGCTCAGGTTCCTGCTGCGGTGCTGATCGCTGCCACGAAGGTGTAGCTGGCTGCTCAGGCTCCTGCTGCGGTGCTGGTCGCTGCCACGAAGGAGCGGCTGGCTGCTCAGGTTCCTGCTGTGGTGCTGGCCGCTGCCACGAAGGTGTAGCTGGCTGAGCCTGCTGCCGTGCTGGCTGCTGCCACGAAGGGATAGCTGGCTGTACAGGCTCCTGCTGTGGCGCTGGTCGCTGCCACGAAGGTGTAGCTGGCTGTACAGGCTCCTGCTGTGGGGCTGGCTGCTGCCACGAAGGTGCGGCTGGCTGCACAGGCTCCTGCTGTGGCGCTGGCCGCTGCCATGACGGTGTAGCTGGCTGTACAGGCTCCTGCTGCGGTGCTGATCGCTGCCACGAAGGAGCGGCTGGCTGCTCAGGTTCCTGCTGCTGCGCTGGCCGCTGCCATGACGGTGTAGCTGGCTGTACAGGCTCCTGCTGCGAGGCTGGCTGCTGCCATGATGGTATAGCTGGCTGCTCAGGTTCCTGCTGTGGTGCTGGCCGCTGCCATGACGGTGTAGCTGGCTGCTCAGGTTCCTGCTGCTGCGCTGGCTGCTGCCACGACGGTGCTGGTTTGACTGGCTCCGCCGCAGCTGATGACGTAAACGAAGCGCCTTCGACTTTAGCCGCCTCTTCCGCCGGTAAGAAATCAAAAGCACCCGCGGTATTTGCTACCATCGCCGAGGTACTTCGCTGCCCGGCATAGCGCTCGCTCTGCTGCCCGGCAAACTGGCGGGCAAGCTCGGCCTGATGTCGGATTTCTTCCTCATCTTCCGCACTTGCTTCAGCCGCAGCCGGTTCCCCATAGCGAGCCTGTTGTTGAGCATCGAAAGCCTCGCGCAGATGCGTTTCATCCTGCTGCTCTGCTTCAGAATCAACGGCCTGCTGCAGGCGCTGCTCTTCTTCCTTCGCCTTTTCCTCTGCAATACGCTGCGACGGCAGTTTAATACCGTAGGAAGCTAATTCGCGGCGGGTGGGAAGCTTAACGGGATTAGGCCGCGGTAACGCTGGCCCGATTCCCTGCTTCACCTGCGGATTAGTGGTTTCACTGGTAGCGCTGAAGCCAGGCATAAAGGCCGCCGAGGCTACAGCACTCGCTTGCGCTACATTAGCCGCATGCGGTTCTATCTCAGTGGAATGAGTAGCTTGCGGCGTAGAAAAATCAAAAGGTGAAGCCGAGGCTTCCTGCCAGTTACCCATGCGCGGAGCATCATCTTCTTCAGCAACGGGCACGGTTGGTGCAGGTGTCTCTGCCGGCACTTCAAAACGATAAAGTTCCGGGGCTTTGACGGCCGAAAATGCCTGTTCAGTATGCGTGGAGGCGGGAGCAGCTGCCGATGATACCGGGGTTGATGCTGCCAAGGTCGCCGTAGCCGCACCCTGTGCTGCAGCTGTATGGGAAGCTACAGCAGCCGGAGCAGCCGGAGCAGCCGGAGCAGCCGGAGCAGCCGGAGCAGCCGGAGCAGCCGGAGCAGCCGGAGCAGCCGCAGGCTTGCTTAACAGCGGGTCGCTGTCATCATCTTCATAAAAATTTGCTGACTGATTTAATAGCACATCGTCTTCTTCACGACGCGCGCTTTTCTTTAAAACAGGTGCCGGTTCATGTTCTTCGTCATCGTACTCTTCCTGCCAACGCTCTTCATCACGTGAACGGTTGCTGGCAAAGGTCAATATGCCCATGACCGCCGCGCCAATTTTTTCAGCAATGGTCAGCCACGACCAGCCTGTATACAGCGTCACACTCGCAGCCCAAACGCAAAGAAGCGTTAACGTGCCGCCTGCCGGACTAAACCAGGGGGCCATGGCGTTGCTTAACAGGCTGCCGATAACGCCGCCGGAGGCAAAATACCAGATATCATCAGCATTTAGCGCAGCAAGACCACAAGAAGTGACTACCAGCGCCAGTACGCCAATCAGGCGCAGCGCAACGGCAAAGTAGTCAATATAGTCCTGCGAATGTCGCTGACGAAAGGTAATCCAGCATAGCCCGAGGATAACAGGAGGAATGGCATAGGCCATGACGCCAAAAATGAAAAATAGCGTATCGGCCAGCCACGCGCCCGGACTGCCACCCAGATTGTGGATTGGTTCATGCCAGGCGGTTTGCGACCAGCTGGGATCGGAAGGGTTAAAGCTCAACAACGCTACCATCAGATAGACGGCAAAAAGAGCAACAACGATCAACAATGCTTCCAGCAGCCGACGACTACTGCTTAACGGCTGTAAGGACACTTCTTTATCTTCTGTGTATTCCTGGCTCAAGAGTACTCTCCAGGTGCCTGTAAACTATGGAGGCAACAGCGTCGGGCAAGCCCGACGCTGAACCTGTATGAATTCACAGGAGTGTACCGAAAACTACCAGGTTTTGCACCTGCCCTGTGTTACCGTGTCTTAATGACTAACCGGTTACTTTGTTTCACTTCTTCCATCACGACATAGGTCCGCGTATCGTTTACGCCCGGCAGGCGCAGCAGGGTTTCACCCAGTAATTTACGATAGGCCGACATATCCGGCACGCGCGTTTTCAACAAATAGTCGAAATCGCCTGAAACAAGATGACACTCTTGAGTTTCCTCAAGTTTTTGCACCGCGGCGTTAAATTGCTCAAACACGTCAGGCGCACCACGATTCAGAGTAATCTCAACGAATACCAACAGCGACGCATCCAGATAGTGTGGATTCAGCTGGGCGGTATAGCCAAGGATAAACCCCTGTCTTTCAAGACGACGTACACGCTCAAGGCATGGTGTAGGTGATAAACCTACGCGTTTGGAAAGCTCGACGTTTGAGATGCGTCCATCCTTCTGCAGTTCGTTAAGGATGTTGCGATCGATCCTGTCGAGATCTTTTCCAGGCCGTTTTTTATTGTCTACCATTATTATTGTCTCTCTAAATGCCTTCCCTTGACCTGCCATACCCTGAACAAGGTTACTCCGTTACAGGGCTGTTCTAAGTGAAGTCTGGAGCCTGCTGCGGTTTATCACGCCCATCCGTATGACGCATGTTGTCTGTCCACACCATGCGTCATGACCAATGACAGACTGAGTTCATCCGGCCACGGAGGACAGAGAGAACCTGTCCTGTCAGCCTGAATGCCCTCTGCTTCCTACACTGTTTTCGCAAAAGCGCAGCCGATTGTCAAAGTAAAACAACTAAAATCAGTACAACATGCCAGATGTGACGCTGCGTAACTGTTTTATAATGGAAAATTTACCGTACTGCACCATCTTGCGACCCGGATTGCCCCACTATGGCGCAGCGTTCGGGAGCAAATTGGTTAAACCTTTTACAACCATTGCTAACAAAATCGCAGAATGCTTTTTTTGCCGCGGCAAATTCCCTACAATCAGCAAATGGTTGTCAATTCGAGAGGGTCTCATGAGCAAGGCCAGACACAGTAAATTACTTATTTTAGGTTCCGGTCCCGCAGGTTATACCGCAGCCGTTTATGCGGCACGCGCCAACCTGAATCCAGTGCTGATTACCGGCCTGGAGAAAGGCGGCCAGCTGACCACGACGACAGAAGTAGAAAACTGGCCGGGCGATCCGCACGATCTAACCGGGCCGGGCCTGATGGAACGTATGCACGAACATGCGACAAAATTTAATACCGAAATTATTTTCGATCATATTCACGACGTCGATTTGCAAAACCGCCCTTTCCGCTTGACGGGCGACAGCGGCGAATACACTGCTGACGCATTGATCATCGCAACCGGTGCTTCAGCCCGCTATCTTGGCCTGCCGTCTGAAGAAGAATTTAAAGGCCGTGGCGTTTCAGCCTGTGCGACCTGTGACGGTTTTTTCTACCGTAACCAGAAAGTCGCGGTGATCGGCGGCGGTAATACGGCGGTAGAAGAAGCGCTTTATCTGGCGAACATTGCTGCAGAAGTGCATCTGATTCACCGTCGTGACAGCTTCCGGGCAGAAAAGATCCTTATTGACCGGCTGATGGAAAAAGTGCGCAACGGCAACATCGTGCTGCACACTAACCAGACGCTGGATGAAGTCCTGGGCGACCAGATGGGCGTTAGCTCACTGCGTCTACGCTCAACGCTTGATGATTCGCAGAAAGAGCTGAGCGTAGCGGGTCTGTTCGTGGCTATTGGTCACAGCCCAAATACGGCTATTTTTAAAGATCAGCTTGAGCTGGAAAATGGCTATATCAAGGTGCAGTCCGGCCTGCATGGCAACGCTACGCAAACCAGCATTCCCGGCGTCTTCGCTGCAGGTGACGTGATGGACCATATCTATCGCCAGGCGATTACCTCGGCCGGAACAGGCTGTATGGCCGCCCTGGATGCCGAACGCTATCTGGATGGTCTGGTTAAAGAGTCTCAGTAATTTGTTACAAGCCTGATGCTATCTTGCCAGAGGCGACCCCGGACGGGTCGCCTTTTTCATTTCTGCGCGGTACCATTACCGGTAATTTCCCCTGGTAACTGTAAGGCATTCAGCTACTGATTGGCTGAATGTAGAGCATTACGGCAGAGCATGAACAAATTACGGCAGCAAGAATTACTACTCTGGCTTAGAAAGCAGCGTATTTACGGTCACGGTTGGTTTAAGGTTTCGCTGGCGCTGGGCGCGGGTGGCGCTTTGCTGATCCTTTGTCAGGCATGGCTGCTGGCGACGCTGCTACAGTCACTTATTATCGACGGGCTTCCTCGCGAAAGTTTATCGCCTTATTTTATCCTGCTTTTTAGCTGTTTTTTGCTGCGTGCTTTCCTGCTCTGGCTACGCGAAAAAGCAGCGTTTGCCTGCGGTTGTGCAATTCGGCAAAAGTTGCGGCAGCAGGTGCTGAAAAAGCTTGGCGAAGCCGGTCCGGCGATAGTCAAAACCAAAGCAGCCGGAAGCTGGGTAACGCTTTTGCTGGAGCAGATTGAAGACATGCAGGATTACTATTCCCGCTATCTGCCGCAAATGTGGCTGGCCGTGCTAATTCCCTGCCTCATTCTTATTTTCCTTTTCCCGATCAACTGGATGGCGGCGCTCATATTATTAATTACCGCACCGCTTATTCCCCTGTTTATGGCTTTAGCCGGTATGGGTGCAGCCGACGCGAGCCGACGCAATTTTCAGGCGCTGGCGCGGCTCAGCGGTCATTTTCTCGATCGTCTGCGCGGTCTGGAAACGCTGCGGCTGTTTTACCAGGCTATGGCAGAAAGCCAGCGCATTCGCGAAGCCTCCGCCACGTTTCGCCAGCGCACTATGGAAGTGCTGCGGCTGGCCTTTCTTTCCTCTGCCGTTCTGGAATTTTTCGCCGCTGTTTCGATAGCCGTTATTGCCGTTTATTTCGGCTTCTCTTACCTCGGCGAGCTAAATTTTGGACACTATGGCGCTGGCGTCACGCTGTTTGCCGGTTTTCTTTCATTGATACTTGCACCAGAGTTCTTTCAACCGCTCAGGGAATTAGGATCTTTTTACCATGCGAAAGCACAGGCCGTAGGCGCAGCTGATGCACTGGAAAAATTCCTGACAGCAGAAAGACAACCGCCGGGCGCATTGACGCCCGATTTGAGCCGGGGCATAACGATTACTGCTACGGATCTACGGGTTGTCGCGCCTGACGAGACGGTTCTGGCGGGTCCATTGAATTTTGTTATCGAACCCGGACAGCGCATCATAATTGTTGGGCAAAGCGGCGCGGGTAAAACGTCACTATTTAATGTGCTATCAGGCTATTTGCCCTATCAGGGATCGTTAAAAATCAATGACATTGAATTACGCGAAATCTCACCCCCCTTCTGGCAGCAGCAGCTTGCGTGGGTCGGGCAAAATCCCCATCTTCCCGCTGCAACACTGCGTGAAAATATCGCGCTGGACGGCAGTAACGACCCGTTAAAACTGGCGCAGGTTTGCAAGCTTGCAGGAATCGAACGTTTTCTTGCCGACCTGCCCGAAGGAATAGAGACGGTTGTGCAGGAACAGGCAGCCAACTTATCCGTGGGCCAGGCACAGCGCGTTGCCGTTGCCAGAGCGCTGTACAAATCCTGCCGTTTGCTGCTGCTTGACGAGCCGGGAGCCAGTCTCGACAGCGAAAGCGAACGTTACGTTAATCAGGCTCTTAAAGCCGCCTCCCGTCGTCAAACCACTCTGCTTATTACGCACCGGCTGGATCAGCTGACGCACTGGGACAGGATCTGGCTAATGCACAGTGGCAAAATTTTCCCACAAAAAGATAAAGACCAGCTGCTTTTGCAAAGCGGCATGTTAATAGAAACATTTTTCCAGCCTGCTGGAGAAAACAGATGAAGCTATTACGCCCTTTTTTAGCCCTGTACCGCCTCCATACCGGCCGCCTGGCGCTGGGGATTTTTCTGGCGATAGTCGCGCTGTTAGCCAGTATTGCCTTACTGACGCTGTCCGGCTGGTTTCTGGCCGCCTGCTCGCTGGCAGGTGCGGCAGGTCTCTATGGCTTTAATTATATGTTGCCTGCCGCCGGGGTTCGCGGCGCGGCAATCCTCCGTACAGCTGCCCGATATGGCGAGCGTCTGGTCAGCCATGACGGCACGTTTCGCATTCTTGAACACCTGCGTGTTTTCACTTTCGATAAACTGATCCCGCTTTCCCCGGGCGGTCTTTCGCATCTTCGTCAGGGCGATTTGTTGCAGCGTTTGGTCGCCGATATAGATACGCTCGATCACCTCTATTTACGGCTCATTTCTCCTCTGCTGGGCGCGCTTGCGGCTATTCTGGCGGTTACGCTAGGGCTGGGCTGGCTGAACTGGTCGCTTGCGCTGACTCTCGGCGCAATCATGCTGCTGAGCCTGCTGCTGCTGCCTCCCCTTTTCTATTATCTGGGTAAGTCAGGAGGCGAAGCGCTGGTGCACTGGCGCTCGCTTTACCGCGATCGGCTAACGACCTGGTTGCGTGGCCAGGCAGAACTTAAAATCTACGGTGCGGAGCCGCGTTTTTACGCCGTGCTGGATGAAACGGAACAACAATGGCTTCGCGTGCAGCGATCTCGTGCCAGTCTTAACGGCTTATCGCAGGCTGTACTGATGACCGTAACAGGTATAACCACTGTGCTGATGCTGTGGCTAAGCGCAGATAGCCAGGCCGGCGCAGTTATTGCTCTGTTTTTATTCTGCACGCTGGCGGCTTTTGAAGCGCTGGCACCGGTCGGCAGCGCCTTTCTGCATCTTGGAGAAGTTATGGCCTCGGCCCGGCGCGTCAGCAGCCTTATTTTGCAGCAGCCAACCGTCGTGTTTCCATCCACGAAAACAAATACAGCCGGCATTTGTTTAAGCCTGCGCAATGTCAGTTTCGCCTATACGGCGGGCAAAGCGGCCCTGCAAAATATCTCACTCGAAGTAGCACAAGGGGAACATGTTGCGCTGTCAGGATGCACCGGCTGTGGAAAATCAACGTTACTTCAGCTGTTGACCCGCGCATGGGATCCATCTGAAGGGATGATTTTAATGAATGGGCGTGCTTTAAAAGAGTGGGATGAAGCTTCGTTACGTAAAGCGACGAGCGTAGTAACGCAAAGGGTTCATCTGTTCAACGGCACGCTGCGCGATAACTTGCTGATAGCGGCGGCGGACAGTAGCGATCGGCAGCTTGCCAGCGTGCTCGATCGGGTAGGCCTGCAAACGCTGCTGGCTCATAAGCAAGGGCTTAACGCCTGGCTGGGCGAAGGCGGGCGTCAGCTGTCAGGCGGAGAGTTACGGCGACTTGGTCTGGCGCGTGCGCTGCTGCATAACGGCCCGCTGCTCCTGCTGGATGAACCGACTGAAGGGCTTGATAGCCAAACCGAGCGGCAAATCTTAGCGTTAATCCGCCAGGCCGCCCAGGGAAAAACGCTGATTATGGTGACCCATCGCCTGCAGGATCTGGCGCATTTTGACAAAATTTGCGTTATGGAAGACGGACAGATCATTGAGCAGGGAAACCACGTCGAATTAATCTCAAAACGCAGCCGCTACTGCTCTCTCTGCCAGCAGATTGCGCTATAGTCATAGCCTCTCGTGTTACAGAGACAGTTACTATGCGTTTGATTCAGCTCTCCAGAGAGTCACTTCATTTCCCACCGCCGGAAAAGGCCCTGCGGGAACCTAACGGCCTGCTGGCGATGGGCGGCGACCTCAGCGTGCCGCGTTTACTGAGCGCCTATCATCGCGGTATTTTTCCCTGGTTTTCTCCTGGCGATCCTATTTTGTGGTGGTCACCCGATCCGCGCGCCGTCCTCTGGCCGGAAAAATTTCACCTGAGCCGTAGCATGAAGCGTTTTCATCAGCGATCGCCCTACCGCGTTACCCTGAATCAAAGCTTTAGCGAAGTGGTGGAAGGCTGCGCTGACGATCGTGACGAAGGGACCTGGATAACACCTGCGGTCAAACATGCCTGGCAAAAGCTGTTTGATGCGGGTGATGCGCAGTCTGTTGAGGTGTGGCACCATAATGAGCTGGTGGGCGGCATGTATGGCCTGGCGCTTGGACAGATATTTTGCGGTGAATCCATGTTTAGCCGTCGCGAAAATGCCTCAAAAACGGCGCTGCTGGTTTTCAGCCGCTACTTCCAGCAGCAGGGCGGCAAGCTTATTGACTGCCAGGTGCTTAATCCGCATACTGCCTCATTAGGTGCTGAAGAAATCAGCCGCAACGACTATTTAAAGCTGGTTGATTCGCTGGCTAATCAGCCTCTTTCCACCGATTGCTGGCAGCAGCGAACGCTTTTTTAAGCGTTCGCCGTGATGTTTTGCAGCCAGAAGGCCATAACGGTGTTATAATATAGGCGTTTGGTATGTTGTTTATCCATCGCCTTCGTTACTGGCGAAGTGGGAGTGGAGCAGCCAGGAATATTACGTACTTTGTCTCTTACTTTTCAATACGCGCAACCGCGAATAAAAAAGCCATTTTGCAGACCGCTTATTCCCTGGTGTTGTGCCAACTACTGATTAATCGTGTGCCTCTTCTGCGTGTTTCACGCGGCGGAGAGGCTGACGCTGGTGGAACCGCCAGCAGTTCTTTACATAAAGTCCGAAATTCGGCATTATTTGCCGATTAATGGCAAAGGTTATAACATCCAGAGGATATGATGGCCAAAGAAGACAATATTGAAATGCAGGGTGAGGTAATCGAAGTGTTACCTAACACCATGTACCGTGTTAAATTAGAGAATGACCATATCGTTACCGCTCACATTTCCGGTAAAATACGCAAAAACTATATCCGCATCTCGATGCAGGACAAAGTTACCGTTGAGCTGACTCCTTATGACCTGAATAAAGGTCGCATTACCTTCCGTATTCGCTAAATTCATATTCGCCAGACTGGCAAACGTTTTGCGTAGCGTACTGGTAAAAAAAAGGCCGGAAATTTTCCGGCCTTTTGCTTTTCAACTTTAGTGTACAGTCCCTTCCGTTTTGCGCTTTTCGGCGCTGAGGAAATGGTAGGTCAGCTGGTTCTTCTCTTTATCGAGCGCCACCGAAACCGATCCGCCATCCACCAGTGAACCAAACAGCAGTTCGTTTGCCAGCGGTTTCTTCAGGTTTTCCTGTACCGTACGCGCCATTGGACGCGCGCCCATCGCTTTATCGTAACCTTTATCTGCCAGCCAGTTGCGCGCTTCATCGCTGACTTCCAGCGACACGCCTTTCGCATCCAGCTGTGCCTGCAGTTCGACGATGAACTTGTCCACCACCTGATGGATAACAACGGCATCCAGATGTTTGAACCAGATAATATTGTCGAGACGGTTGCGGAACTCTGGCGTAAAGATTTTTTTGATCTCTTCCATTGCGTCAGTACTGTTGTCCTGTTGGATCAGGCCAATTGACTTACGCTCGGTTTCGCGAACGCCGGCGTTAGTCGTCATGACCAGCACTACGTTACGGAAATCTGCTTTACGGCCATTGTTGTCGGTCAGCATACCGTTGTCCATCACCTGCAGCAGCAGGTTAAAGACGTCCGGGTGCGCTTTTTCAATCTCATCAAGCAGCACTACCGCATGCGGATGTTTAATGACCGCATCCGTCAGTAAGCCACCCTGATCGAAGCCGACATAACCCGGAGGCGCACCAATCAGGCGGCTGACGGTATGGCGTTCCATATATTCCGACATATCGAAACGCAGCAGCTCAATGCCCAGCGCTTTCGCCAGCTGGACGGTAACTTCTGTTTTACCTACGCCCGTCGGGCCAGCAAACAGGAAAGAACCGACAGGCTTGCGATCCTGGCCTAAACCGGCGCGGCTCATTTTAATCGCCTCGGTTAAAGCTTCAATCGCGTTATCCTGACCGAATACCAGCATTTTCAGACGATCGCCCAGCGTTTTCAGCGTATCGCGATCCGTTGCCGAAACGCTCTTCTCAGGAATACGCGCGATGCGGGCCACCACGGATTCAATATCCGCCACGTTGACCGTTTTCTTGCGTTTGCTGACCGGCAGCAGTCGTGCACGCGCGCCTGCTTCGTCAATAACGTCGATAGCTTTGTCCGGTAAATGGCGGTCGTTGATATATTTCACCGCCAGCTCTACCGCTGCACGCACCGCTTTTGCGGTATAGCGAACATCGTGATGCGCTTCGTACTTCGGTTTCAGCCCGTTCAGGATCTGTACCGTTTCATCAACTGAAGGTTCAGTGATATCTATTTTCTGGAAACGACGTGCCAGCGCGCGATCTTTTTCAAAGATATTGCTGAATTCCTGATAGGTCGTGGAACCCATTACGCGGATCTTGCCGCTGGACAGCAGCGGTTTAATCAGGTTGGCAGCATCCACCTGGCCGCCTGAAGCCGCGCCAGCGCCGATGATGGTATGGATCTCATCGATAAACAGAATGCTGCTGTTATCCTGCTCAAGCTGTTTGAGCAGCGCTTTGAAACGTTTTTCAAAGTCGCCGCGATACTTGGTGCCGGCCAGCAGCGAACCAATATCCAGAGAGTAGATGGTGGCATCTTTCATCACTTCCGGCACGTCGCCCTGCACAATACGCCAGGCGAGCCCTTCAGCAATGGCCGTTTTACCCACGCCCGATTCACCCACCAGCAGCGGATTGTTTTTCCGGCGACGGCAGAGAACCTGGACGGTACGCTCCAGCTCTTTATCCCGCCCGATCAGCGGATCGATACCGCCTACGCGAGCAAGCTGATTAAGATTGGTGGTGAAGTTTTCCATACGTTCCTCCCCGCCTGCTTGCTCTTCGTTGACCGGATTTTCTGCGCCAGGCGCAGGGCCGGCTTCGTCTTTACGCGTGCCGTGAGAAATGAAGTTTACGACGTCAAGACGGCTGACCTCGTGTTTACGCAGCAGATAAGCCGCCTGCGACTCCTGCTCGCTGAAGATAGCGACCAGCACGTTTGCGCCAGCTACTTCGCTACGGCCGGAGGACTGTACGTGGAAAACTGCACGCTGCAATACGCGCTGGAAGCTGAGCGTAGGCTGCGTGTCGCGTTCTTCTTCGCTAACCGGCAATACCGGCGTTGTTTGTTCAATGAAGGCTTCGAGTTCCTGCCGCAGCGCCACGATATCAACCGTACACGCTTCCAGAGCTTCTCGTGCTGATGGGTTACTCAGTAACGCCAACAGCAGATGCTCGACGGTCATAAACTCATGTCGGTGCTCGCGCGCTCTGGCGAAAGCCATATTTAAACTGAGTTCCAGTTCTTGATTGAGCATAGGCACCTCCCCCAATAGATCGCCTTATTCAGGCTTTTTCCAGCGTACACAACAACGGATGTTCATTCTCCCTCGCGTACTTGTTAATGTGCGCGACCTTGGTTTCTGCCACTTCGGCGGTGTAAACACCGCAGATCGCCTTTCCCTGATAGTGAACCGTAAGCATCAGTTGCGTTGCACGTTCAACATCATAAGAAAAGAACTTTTGCAGTACGTCAATAACAAATTCCATAGGTGTATAATCGTCATTATTCAGAATAACTTTATACATAGA
This sequence comes from Erwinia phyllosphaerae, assembly GCF_019132875.1. GTDB lineage: Bacteria > Pseudomonadota > Gammaproteobacteria > Enterobacterales > Enterobacteriaceae > Erwinia > Erwinia phyllosphaerae. Next base: position 177,782 of record NZ_JAHSPF010000007.1, on the reverse strand, counting down.
AGGCGGCTTGAGACCTTCCCGAAGTTTGTCATCTGCAAGATGTTCAAAATTAAGCCAATCGTTAGTGTTTCCCATACGTACCCAATATGAAAACGTTACTCGCTTGCGCCAGACTAACATCTCTAAGGGTAAGTTTAGCACGCTCAGAATGCTGTCCGGTGCCGATGAATTTTTACGGCATCTTGTTACTACGCGACCTTCATCACAAAAATAGCAATAGCGTTAACTGCCTCAAATTTTGATGATTTCGTGCTCGCCTTAACCGTGCAATCGCTTGACGCCTGGCCGCATTTCTCTACAGTACAGGCGTAAGCTGGATGCGTTTTAACCAGCCAGGAGGCTTGTGCCTCATTACCTCACCCATTTGAACGTCTTGCGAGGGATCAAAGCATGGAGACGGGTACTGTTAAATGGTTCAACAATGCCAAAGGCTTCGGCTTTATCTGTCCGGTCGGTGGCGGCGAAGATATCTTCGCGCATTACTCCACTATCCAGATGGATGGCTACAGAACGCTGAAAGCCGGGCAGCAGGTGCAGTTTGATGTGCATCAGGGGCCGAAAGGCAATCACGCCAGCCTTATCGTTCCTGTCAATGCGGCAGTAGCAGTCAGCGCCTGATCTGCCTCAGTCATTCTGACCAACCTTGCGATAAAATGCCAGCCAGCGTCGCTGGCATTTTTATGGGCAACATTTACCAACACTAGTAAAATGGAGCCGTCCTGTCATTTTTCAAGGCCGTTTTCCTGTAAATTAATTCCTCATATCCCCTTTCCGATTTCCCGCCTTTTTTCTTAAAAAACCTTTCGTGTCCGCCGTTTAGCCCGAATAGTTTGCGCTAAATCAACCCGGAGCCATTTTGTAAAACATACACACGCATTGTGCACTAATGTTGCATTTTAAATGCACCTTTCAGGAGCAACAGTATGTTTTGCATGCAGTGTGAACAGACCCAGCGCCGTGCAGCAGGAAACGGCTGTACCGGCACACAGGGCGCCTGCGGAAAAATGGCGCAGACTTCCGACCTGCAAGATTTGTTGGTCGCCCTTTTGCAGGGACTTTCCGCATGGGCGTTAGAAGCTCGTCGGCAAGGGATTGTGCTACATGAGATCGACAGCTTCGTGCCAAAAGCACTCTTTGCTACGTTAACCAACGTAAATTTTGACCATCGCCGTATCGTCGCGCTGGCGCAACAGGCCGTGAATTATCGCAAAACCTTAAAAGCGCACTGCCAGCAGCCTTATCACATGAAACTTCACCCGATGGCGGAAATTGTGCCGGAAGGTAACGAGCCCCATCAGCTGCGGCAGCAAGCGCTGCGTTTTCGCCTGAATCGGCAAGAGGAGCACGAAGACATCCTTGGCTTACGGTTACTCTGCCTGTACGGCCTGAAAGGCGCGGCAGCTTATCTGGAGCACGCCCACGTACACGGCTATTTTGACGACGAGATCTATCAGCAATTTCATCAAATCATGGCCTGGCTGGGCAGCATGCCGAGCGACAGTAGCGACCTGCTGGCCACGGCCATGCGCATTGGCAAAATGAATTTCGCCATTATGGCTATGCTGGATAAAGCGCAGACAACCGTTTATGGCGATCCGCAACCCGTTTTAGTCAATACACAGCCGGTCGCCGGTAAAGCTATTTTAATTTCGGGACATGATTTAAAAGATTTGCAGCTGCTGCTGGAGCAGACGGCTGGTAGCAACATCAACATCTTCACCCATGGCGAAATGCTGCCTGCGCATGGTTATCCGCAGTTGAAAAAATATCCTCATCTGGCCGGCAATTACGGCAGCGGCTGGCAGCATCAGCAAAAAGAGTTTGCGGCTTTTCCAGGCCCGATCATCATGACCTCCAACTGTCTTATCGATCCCTTCAGAGGCGATTATCAGCAGCGCATCTGGACGCGCAGCATCGTCGGATGGCCTGGCGTGCCCCATTTGCACGGCGAAGATTTTTCTGCGGTGATTACCCAGGCGCAAGCGATGCCTGGCTTTTGTCAGGACGAACCGCCTCATCATATTACCGTCGGCTTTGGCCGACAGACATTGCTGGATGCTGCCGATAGCGTGCTCGATCTGATAGCAGCGCGCCAGCTTAAACATATTTTCGTGGTGGGTGGCTGCGATGGCACGCGTAATCTGCGTAACTACTTTACCGGGCTGGCTACGGCGATTCCCGATAACTGTCTGCTGCTTACTTTGGGCTGTGGAAAATATCGCTTTAACAAGCTCGATTTTGGCACGCTTGGCGGCCTGCCGCGCCTGCTGGATACAGGACAATGCAATGACAGCTATGCGGCGGTAGCACTGGCGCTCAGGCTGGCGGAAAAACTGCATTGCGATATTAACGAACTGCCGTTGTCGCTGGTGCTTTCATGGTTCGAGCAGAAAGCCATTGTCGTCTTACTGACGCTGCTGTCGCTGGGCGTGAAGAATATTTACACCGGTCCCACGGCACCCGCTTTTCTGACGGCAAATTTGCAGGCGGTATTAAAAAAAGAATTTGGTCTGCGAACGATATCTACGGTGGAAGAAGATCTGGCAGCATTGCTGCCTGCGGATACTTCTTCTGTCGGATGATTTACTTATACCAGGAAAAGCCGGTTGTTTCTTACCTTTCCCTTCACTCAGCCTGGACTATGCTTTTTGCTGAAGATCATTCTGCCATCGGGAAGATGACTCACCAAACATAGAAAAGGAGTCAGAGATGAAGCAAACGTTAGCCGCACTGTTGGCAAAAACGCTTGAAAACGCCGGCGTGAAGCGCATTTGGGGCGTAACCGGGGATTCACTTAACGGCCTGAGCGATAGCCTGAATCGCATGGGCACCATTGAATGGATGCCAACCCGCCATGAGGAAGTGGCGGCCTTCGCGGCCGGAGCCGAGGCGCAGATTAGCGGCGAACTGGCCGTCTGTGCCGGCTCCTGTGGGCCAGGCAACCTGCATCTGATTAATGGCCTGTATGACTGCCATCGCAACAACGTGCCGGTACTCGCTATCGCCGCGCATATTCCTTCCAGCGAAATCGGTAGCGGATATTTTCAGGAAACGCATCCGCAGGAGTTGTTCAAAGAGTGCAGCCATTATTGCGAGCTGGTCTCTAATCCTGAACAGCTTCCGCAGGTGCTGGCTATCGCCATGCGGAAAGCCATTATTAACCGGGGCGTGTCGGTGGTGGTTATTCCTGGCGATATTGCGCTACACCCTGCGCCAGAAGGTGCCAGCGCGGAGTGGTATCCGCCGCAGTTTCCCATTGTTCAGCCACCGGCAAGCGAGCTGGACAAGCTGGCGCAGGTACTGAATGAAGCTAAAAACATCACCCTGATGTGCGGCTATGGCTGTGCGGGTGCGCATGAGGAAGTGGTGCAGCTGGCGGAGACGCTCAAAGCCCCTATCGTCCATGCATTGCGCGGCAAAGAACATATTGAGTATGACAACCCTTACGATGTAGGGATGACCGGCCTGATCGGCTTCTCATCGGGCTACCATGCCATGATGAATGCCGATACGGTAGTCCTGCTGGGTACGCGCTTCCCGTATCGGGCCTTTTATCCCACGGATGCAAAAATCATTCAGATCGATATCGACCCGGGCAGCATTGGTTCGCACTGCCACGTTGATATGGCGCTGGTTGGCGATGTCAGAGCCGCCCTTTGCGCACTGCTTCCACGGCTTGAAGTAAAAGAAGATCGTCGCTTTCTTGATAAAGCATTACGGCACTATCAAGATGCCAGAAAAAGCCTTGATGACCTGGCAACGCCAAATGACAAGCAGGCGATTCATCCGCAGTATCTGGCGCAGCAGCTCAGCCATTTCGCCAGCGAAGATGCTATTTTCACCTGCGACGTCGGTACGCCGACCGTGTGGGCCGCGCGCTACCTGAAAATGAACGGCAAGCGTCGCCTGCTGGGTTCTTTCAACCACGGTTCGATGGCAAACGCCATGCCTCAGGCGCTGGGCGCGCAGTCAATTGATAAGCAGCGCCAGGTTATTGCCATGTGCGGCGACGGCGGTTTTTCAATGTTGATGGGCGATTTCCTTACCGTTGCCCAGCTTAAATTACCGGTGAAGCTGGTGGTATTTAACAACAGCTCGCTGGGATTCGTGGCGATGGAAATGCAGTCCGGCGGCTATCTGACAGACGGCACCGAGCTGCATAACCCTGCTTTTGCCGATATTGCTAAAGCCTGTGGCGTAAAAGGGATTCGCGTGGAGCGTGCATCCGAGCTGGATAGCGCTATTCAGGAGATGCTGGCGCACGACGGCCCTGTGCTGCTGGACGTTATCACCGCCAGTGAAGAGCTGGTAATGCCGCCACAGATCAAAATGGAGCAGGCCAAAGGCTTTAGCCTCTATATGCTGCGCGCTATTATCAGCGGTCGCGGTGATGAAGTGGTAGAGCTGGCAAAAACTAACTGGCTGCGGTAAAACATTGGCAGAGCTAATGTTACGGACGCTTCGGCGTCCGTTCTTACATCAAGGAGCGCAACAGTGATCGACTTACGCAGTGATACGGTAACCCGCCCCTCGGCAGCTATGCTGTCAGCCATGATGGCGGCTGAAACCGGCGACGATGTTTATGGTGATGATCCAACCGTTAACGCGCTGGAAGCCAAAGCGGCCGCCCTCAGCGGAAAAGAGGCGGCGCTTTTCCTGCCGACGGGAACCCAGGCTAATCTTGTTGCGCTGCTTTGCCACTGTCAGCGTGGCGAAGAATATATTGTGGGTCAGCTGGCCCACAATTATAAGTACGAAGCTGGCGGGGCCGCCGTGCTTGGCAGTATTCAACCCCAGCCGGTCCTGGCCGCCAAAGACGGCACGTTGCCGCTGGACGTAGTCGAACAATTTATTAAGCCTGACGACTTTCACTTTGCGATAACTAAACTGTTAAGCCTTGAAAATACCCATAATGGCAAAGTCCTGCCGCTAAGCTATTTGCAGGAAGCGTGGGAATTTACCCGTCAACATAAGCTGGCGCTACACGTCGATGGCGCGCGCATTTTCAACGCCGTGGTAGCGCTAAACGTGACGCTACAGGACCTGGCACAATATTGCGACACGCTGACTATCTGCCTGTCAAAAGGCCTTGGCACGCCTGTTGGCTCACTACTGTGCGGCAGCAAAGAGTATATAGAGCGAGCAAAACGCTGGCGCAAAATGACCGGCGGCGCCATGCGTCAGTCGGGCATACTGGCGGCGGCTGGCCTTTACGCGCTGGAACATAACGTCGCACGCCTGCAGGAAGATCACGACAACGCGGCCTGGCTGGCGGCACAGCTAAAAGAAGCTGGCGTACAGGTTTCCAGCCAGAACACCAATATGGTTTTTGTGCGCCTGCCGCAAGAGCAGATCGCGCCGCTTAAAGCGTGGATGCATGAAAAAGGCATTATTCTGCCTACCGGCGCGGTTACCCGCATAGTTACCCATCTGGATGTGGATCGCCAGGCGCTGGAAAAAGTGGTGGCCGAATGGAAAGCGTTTTTAGCCAATAGCTAATTTTCGCCATATTTTTCCAGCAGCGCTCTGGCTATTGCCTCGCTTTGTGCATCGGCAATACCCTGAAAGTTTGCCGGTCGAAAATGCATCTGGAAAGCCGCAATGACCTTCTGTTGCTGTTGGTCAGACATCGCTGGCGTGACTTCGTAGCCGTAACGCGAAAGCAACGCCAGCAGGGAAGCCCGATCGGTTAGCTGCTCCGGCGCCCTGCCCGCCAGGTAATATTGTACGCGTTCAGCATCCGGCCACGCGCCCAATCCCTGCTCGTAGAGCCAGTGCCAGGGAAACAGCGGGCCGGGATCCTGCTTACGCTGTGGCGCGATATCGCTGTGCCCAACCACATTCTGTGGTTGTATGTTGTAACGAAAAACGATATCTCGTATTAAGGGCCTTAACGCCGCTATCTGCTCGCCGGAAAAAGGATACCAGACCCGCCCGTTCGTGGTACGGCGGTAGCCCGGATTCTCCAGTTCAATGCCGATTGAGGTATCATTCAGCCTTGTCGCGCCACGCCAGAAACTGTTACCTGCATGCCACGCCAGCTCGGTTTCCGGCACCAGCCGCAGCACCGTGGGCTGATTTCCGTGCCGCTGTGGTTTAGCCGCTATCAGATAGTGCACGCTGACTTCACGATCGGTCAGCGTGGCCAGCGACCGGGGAAAATCCTCTGCCGTATAGTGAATAACCAGCGTTTTGATACGCGGCCGGGCGCCGTAAGCCGTATGGCGAGTGTCAACCACGTAGCCATCCTGCTTCTCCAGCCCGGACGTACAGGCGCTCAGCATTAACGCCGCCGCCACGGCCATCAGCAAACGCATCAGCGACCTGTTTTTACAGCAGTGCCGCTGACGCTGACCATCAGCATGCTGCTATCTTTGCCGACCGTTTCGTAATCAATATCAATGCCAACCACGGCGTCCGCACCCAGTGCTTTGGCCTGTTCTTCCAGCTCGGCAAAAGCTATCTGCCGTGCCTTGCGCAACTCTTTCTCATAGGCGCCCGAGCGACCGCCGACGATATCGCGGATACCGGCAAAGAAATCACGGAAAATATTAGCGCCCAGAATCGCTTCGCCAGTCACCACGCCGCAGTATTGCGTAATGGGTTGCCCTTCCAGCGTCGGGGTAGTAGAAAATTGCATCATTGACTCCTTGTGTGCAGATTGTGGGTTTTAGCTCTTATCGCCAGGCGAACCAGCTATACTTTATGCTAAAAAACGCCATCCAGAAACCATAAGGAAATCAAGATGAAATTACTCGCCGCTCTGGCTCCGCTGGCACTGCTGCTCAGTGCCTGTACCACGGTAGAACCGGTCTATAAGGATAACGGCAGCCGTACCTCTCCCTGTGTCGACGGTGGCCCGGATACCGTTGCGCAACAGTTTTATGATTTACGCACCAGTCAACCGACTCAGGGCCTGCCGGATGCTGCACTGCTGGCAAAATATCGCCCTTACCTGAGCGATAAGCTTTATCAGACGCTGTTGAAAGCCAGTAACAATCCGCAGAAAGAAGCTGCGCTACAGGGCGATATTTTCTCCAGCCTGGCAGCTGGCCCTGGCTCTGCCAGCGTGGCGGATGCCTCAACCATTCCTAACCGCGATGCGCGAAATATTCCGTTGCGCGTTAAGCTAAGCCGTGATGGCGACAAGCCGCAGGAATGGCAGGATGAAGTATTAATGGTGCGCGAAGGCACCTGCTGGGCGGTTGACGACGTGCGTTATACCAGCCCGGCTCCGCATATTGAAGGCGGTTCACTCAGCCAGCGACTGCTGAAATAATCGCTTATCCGGAAAGCACCGTCTCGCACTGATTATGCTGCGAGACGGAACTCTTAACATGCTGCAATTTTAACCACCCTGTTTTTCTAAACAAAATTTTAACGTAGCTCACCGTCTATCATCACAATAACGCTGCATTTTCATTCGATTAACGTCATTTTGTGCTAGCCTTCAGGATAACTTCGCTGCATAAGCGAATTTTCCACGGCGTTGATTGCATAACTATGCCGTCGACGTTAAGATTCGCAGCACTAATGGCTATTCACTTTTTGCGCATGAGTATTCAACTTAACGCTGTAAACTGCTTTTATGGTGCCCATCAGGCGCTTTTTGATATACAACTGTCATGCCCGGAAGGCGAAACGCTGGTATTGCTGGGGCCAAGCGGCGCGGGCAAGAGTTCGCTGCTGCGCGTGTTGAATCTGCTGGAGATGCCGCGCTCCGGTACGCTGGCTATTGCCGGCCACCATTTTGACTTCAGCAAAGCCCCTGGCGATGTCGCTATTCGTGAGCTGCGCCAGAACGTTGGGATGGTTTTCCAACAGTATAATCTCTGGCCACACCTGACGGTGATGCAAAACCTGATCGAAGCGCCCTGCCGCGTGCTGGGCCTGAGCAAAGATCGGGCGCTGGCGCGTGCAGAAAAACTGTTGGACCGTCTGCGCCTGACCAAATTTGCCGATCGCTTTCCACTGCATCTTTCTGGTGGTCAACAGCAGCGGGTGGCCATTGCTCGCGCGCTGATGATGGAACCTGCGGTGCTGCTGTTTGATGAACCCACAGCGGCGCTGGATCCAGAAATCACCGCGCAGATCGTTGCGATCATTCAGGAACTTTCAGAAACCAATATTACGCAGGTGATCGTCACCCACGAGGTGGAGGTGGCGCGCAAGACGGCCAGCCGCGTCGTCTATATGGAAAATGGTTATATTGTGGAACAGGGTGACGCCAGCCGCTTTACACAGCCGCAAACCGAAGCGTTTGCCAACTATCTTTCGCACTGATGCAGGACATAATGATGAAAAAAATCGTACTTGCCGCGCTGTTAGCCGGTGTAAGCCTGAGCGCGAGCGCTGCGCAGACCATCCGTTTTGCTACCGAAGCGTCTTACCCTCCTTTTGAATTCGTGGATTCAGAAAATAAAATCCAGGGCTTTGATGTCGATCTGGCTAATGCCCTGTGCAAAGAGATTGACGCAACCTGCACCTTCACTAATCAGGCGTTCGACAGCCTGATCCCAAGCCTGAAATTCCGTCGTTTTGACGCGGTGATGGCGGGTATGGACATCACGCCTGAGCGTGAAAAGCAGGTTCTGTTCTCTAAAGCTTACTACGACAACTCCGCGCTGTTCATCGCGCAAAAGGGTAAAATCGCAGACGTGAGCGCACTGAAAGGCAAACGTGTCGGCGTACAGAACGGCACTACCCATCAAAAATATCTGACGGACAAAATGACCGGCGTCACCACGGTGCCTTACGACAGCTACCAGAATGCCGTGTTGGATCTGAAAAACGGCCGTATTGATGCCGTGTTTGGCGATACTGCCGTCGTTAACGAGTGGCTGAAGCAAAATGCCGCACTGGCACCGGTCGGTGAAAAAGTCACGGATAAAGCCTATTTCGGTACCGGTCTGGGCATCGCCGTGCGTCAGGGAAACACCGACCTGCAGAGCAAATTCAACGCCGCGCTGGATAAAGTAAAAGCCAACGGTACGTACAAAACTATCTACACCAAATGGTTCCAGCAATAACGGAATGAGCGAACTTTATCCTCTTGCAAGCGCCGCCGGGATGACCGTCGGCCTTGCCGTTTCTGCGCTGATTGCAGGACTGATTCTGGCGATGATTTTCGCCGTCTGGGAGTCGGCCAGCTGGCGTCCCATAGCGTGGATTGGTACGGGCCTGGTCACGCTGTTTCGCGGCCTGCCGGAAATTCTGGTGGTGCTGTTTGTCTATTTTGGCGCTTCGCAGCTGCTGTTAACGCTTTCGGATGGCTTTACGCTGCATCTGGGATTCACTACGCTGCCGGTGCAAATGGCCATCGAAAATTTCGACGTTAGCCCTTTTCTCTGCGGCGTCATCGCCTTAGCCATTCTCTACTCTTCTTACGCCTCGCAAACGCTGCGCGGTGCCCTAAAAGCGGTGCCGCAGGGCCAGTGGGAATCCGGCCAGGCGCTGGGTATGAAAACCTCCGCTATTTTCTTTCGTTTGATTTTGCCGCAGATGTGGCGTCACGCGCTGCCGGGCTTAGGCAACCAGTGGCTGGTACTGCTGAAAGATACCGCGCTGGTGTCGCTGATTAGCGTTAACGACATTATGCTGCAAACGAAAAGTATCGCTTCGCGCACTCAGGAACCTTTTACCTGGTATATGATTGCCGCTGCGATCTACCTGGTTATTACGCTGCTTAGCCAGCAGGTTTTAAAGCGCATTGAAGCCCGCACCACCCGCTTTGAACAGGGGAGTCACTGATGCTGAGCTATCTACCCGAACTGCTCAAAGGACTGCATACCAGCCTGACGCTGACGGTTGCTTCGCTGCTGCTGGCCCTGCTGCTGTCGCTGCTCTTTACCGTTATTCTTTCCCTGAAGATACCGCTGCTGCATCAGGTTGTCCGTGCTTACATCACGCTGTTTACCGGCACGCCGCTGCTGGTACAGATTTTCCTGATTTACTACGGGCCAGGGCAGTTTCCGTCTATCCAGGCGATTCCGTGGCTGTGGCATTTGCTGTCGCAGCCGTGGCTTTGCGCCTTGCTGGCGCTGTCGCTTAACAGTGCGGCTTACACTACCCAGCTTTTTTACGGCGCGGTGAAAGCTATCCCATCCGGGCAGTGGCAATCCTGTGCGGCGCTGGGTATGAACCGTAAGGATACGCTGCGCATTCTGCTGCCCTACGCTTTTAAACGCGCCCTCTCCTCCTATTCCAACGAAGTGGTGCTGGTGTTTAAAAGTACCTCGCTGGCTTACACCATTACGCTAATGGAAGTCATGGGCCATGGGCAACTGCTGTATGGTCGTACCTATGACGTAACGGTTTTTGCCGCAGCAGGCCTTATTTATCTTTGCGTTAATGGACTGCTGACGCTGATGATGCGGTTAATAGAGCGTCGCGCGCTGGCTTTCGAGCACAGAAACTAACGCGCCGGTGGGCAACCACCGGCATTTGCGGAAAAACAACTATCATCTGGCTTTTAATTACTGGATAGCGTCGTCTGTACAACGCGCATACTAACCCGATAATACTCGCGCAAGGACTGGAGCCATGCTTAAGGTTTGGGCCTTTCTTCTCATCGGATTTAGTGCCGGTACGCAAGCCAGCGACCCGCTTCGTTTCGCCGTCTCGGCAACTTATCCCCCCTTTGTTTATTTCAACGAAGGGCATCAGCTGGTTGGCTTTGATATCGATCTGGCAAAGGCGCTTTGCGAAAAAGTGCAGCGGCAGTGTACTTTTGCTAACAGCGACTTTGACCGCCTGCTGCCTTCGCTTAAGTTTAATCGCTTTGATGCGGTGATTTCCGGACTGGATATTACGGAAGAGCGGCGGGCGCAGGCAGATTTCACCCAATCCTATCTGGAGAGCTCTGCCACCGTCATCGCTATCAAAAACCAATACGCCTCTTTTTCTCAGCTTAAAGGTAAGCGCGTTGGCGTGGCCGATGCCACAACGCTCCAGGCCTGGCTGCAGTCTTCGTGGCCGGAGATTGTTACCGTGAGCTATGACAATTACCAGAATGCGCTACTGGATATCCGCAACGCCCGGCTGGACGGTATTTTCGGCGAAACGCCCTCTATGCAGGCGATGATAAAGGCCAATCCTGACCTGGCCGTCGTTGGCGAACCGGTAACGGACGCCCGCTATTTCGGTTCCGGCCTGGGCATTGCGGTGCATAAAGGCAATAATGCACTGTTGGTTCAGCTCAATACAGCGTTACAGAGCATGACGGCAGACGGTACGCTGCAGGCGCTCAGACTACGCTGGTTTGGCAGCGCCAGCCCGCTCCCCCCCGAGTCAAAGTCGCCGTAACAGCGTTAATACTTCACTGTGCGCGGTATGCGGGAACATATCGAAAAGCTGCACTTTGACAATGGCATAGTCGCTCATCCGGGCAATATCGCTGGCCATCGTCTGCGCGTTACAGCTGGAGTAAAGAATAAACGGCGGTGCCATGCTGCTCAGGTAATCACAAAGCGCTGCGCCAATGCCGCGACGTGGCGGATTGACCAGCACCAGATCGGGCACGCTGCCTTCGCCCGTAGCAAAAGCGGTAGAATCCAGTGCTGCAAAGCTGACCTTGTTCAACCCCATCTGCTCGGCCGAGCGTTTTGCGCAGGCTATCGCTTCGGCATTGATTTCGATACCGGTTAACGTCATCTCTGGCGTCGTACAGTGCAGGCCAAAACCGCCTACGCCGCAGAAAAGATCCCACATGCTTTTGATGTTAAGGTCGCTTACCCAGGCCCTTGCCGTGGCGTAAAGCGAGGCGGCCACCGCCGGGTTGGTCTGGAAAAAACTTTGTGGCCGGATCCAGAGCGGCACATTGTTTAGCTGTTCGGCCAGCGCCTGGCTTTCGCTTAGCGCGATTTCCTCTTCACCTTCCAGAATCGCCATATGTACCGGCTGGATATTGGCCGAGATGACGCTTAACTGCGGCAGCCGCTGCTGCAATTCCGGGATGGCCCGCTTGAGCTGCGCCAGCTTCTCTTTTGAACGCAGCACAAAACGCAGCATCAGTTCCCCCGTGAGGCTGCTTTGCATCAGCAGGATAAACTTTAGCTCGCCGCGTTTGCGCGCCACGTTATAAGGCGTCAGGCCTGCGCGAGCGATAAACGGCTTCAGCTCCGCAAAAACAGCGCTAAAGCTGTCAGGATAAAGTGGACAGGCGCAAAGATCGACGGGCGTGCCGTCGGCATGCATGATCCCCAGCACTGGCCGTTCTACGCTGCCGCTTACCACCATTTTCGCCTTGTTACGAAACCCTTGCTGCGCAGAAACAGCGGGCGGCAGCCAGCTTTCCACGGTCTGCTCTGCCAGCAACTGGTGCAGCCGTTCCTGTTTCTGTTCAAGCTGTCTGGTATAGGGAAGGTCCAGCCACTGACAGGATCGACAGCGGTCGGCATCATAAAGGGCGCAATGCATGGGGGATCTCTAAAGCGAAAACGGGCGGGAATTGTATCACTGTCCGTTTAGCGCTGCCGGAAAAAATCCCGGCTGCATGCTGGCACAAACAGTAGCATCAGCACCAGCAGGTCAGGCAGTTTTTGCATGATAAGCAGCTGCCCTTCTTTAACATTGGTAAAGAGGGCTGAATCAAGCCAGCCTGCATGAACCAACAGCATATAGCTGACGACCACCAGCTGTGACAAGGCGTAGCCAGTACGTCCCCAGTGGCGGCCATGCAGCAGGGCGAAAGCGCAGCGTAATTGAATAAAAAAGAGCAGCTGGCCCGCGATAAAAATCAGCGTATCGCGCCAGGACTGTGCCGTGAGCTGAACAAAATTAACCAGTTCCGCCAGGCCCATCTCATGCACTTCCAGTGCGATGCCCAGACAGCGTGTCATTATGATAGCAGTAGCGGCCACCAGCACAGGAACGGGAATGGCATAAGGATCCGTCATTACCTTTTCATGTTTCAGCACTTCTGACATTTTGTTCTCCACCAAAGCCCTGTTTTGGTGCAGCCATGCCGCTCTGGCATTGACCTGCTCTTTTTTGCCTGTTCAGCCGTTGCGGTTTTTGCTCGCGACCAGAGCAGCTGATAACGCTCTCCGTCGGCCCATTTTTATCCATATTGATTGCCCTGGCACGATAACTGCTTAGCTATAAGCTGAAACGGCCGCAAATTATGTTTAGACCAGTTTGCGGGCTATTTCCACCGAACGCGCTTGATAGCGACAGTTACTACGCAGGGAGTTTATTTATGGATACTGAATCGGCAAACCGCCAGCGCTGGTCGCCAGGTCTGGGGGCTTATCTGGCACTCATCGTCGCCATTCTGTTTTTTTCCGGGCTGTTTTTAAACGTGCAGGATGCAAAATGGCTGGGCGCTTTCGACTTCACCACGCTGGGCGGCAAGTTCGGCACCATCAAAGATACCGCACGCGCAACCTTTGTTGGTGAAGGCGGCACGGGCGCTAAAGCGGGTTTTCTGTTCGCCCTTTCATTAGTTCCCACCGTGATGCTGGCGCTGGGCCTGCTGGAAATATTTACCCATTACGGTGCAATTCGCGCTGCGCACAAGCTGCTGACGCCGCTGCTTAAACCGCTATTAGGCATTCCGGGACGCTGCGGTCTGGCCCTGATTACCGATTTGCAAAGCACCGATGCCGGCGCGGCGCTGACCAAAGAGCTACACGATGAGCAGCAAATCAGTAAAAAGGACGTTGTGATTATGGCCGCCTGGCAATACTCCGGCGCAGGCTTAATTAATAACTATTTTGCCATCGGCTCAGCGCTGTTTGTTTCTCTTTCCGTCCCCGTGCTGGTGCCGTTGCTGTTAATGTTCGTCCTTAAATTCGTTGGGGCCGCCGTGGTACGCATGGTATTAACGACCTTCTATAAGCAGGAGTTTCAACATGAAAAATAATCCTCCGGTCATCGTTTCCCGTAATCCTTTTGACGTTTTTGTCGTGGGCGCGCGCAAAGGCTTCCACATTGCCATACATAATCTGATGCCGAACGTCATCATGGCCTATGTGATTGCCGAAATGCTTAATCTGCTGGGCATAATGACCTTTATTGGCAAGCTCTTTGCGCCGGTGATGGGGCTGTTTGGCCTGCCTGGCGAAGCCGTAACCGTCTTATTAACCGCATGGCTTTCCTCCTCTGCCGGAACCGGGGTCGCCGTCAGCCTGCTGGCGAAAGGCGTGCTGACCGGGGCCGACGTGACTATTCTGGCGCCGGCTATCTTCCTGATGGGATCGCAGCTGCAGTATATGGGCCGCCTGCTGGGCGTGGCCGACGTACCTAAAAAATACTGGCCGCTGCTGATGCTAACCAGCATTTTTAATGCCGTTATCGCCATGTTGGTGATGCGCGCTATCGCCTGACAGTAAAAGGGAGAACCTGCCTTGTTAAAAGTTTTTGAACACTACGCTTACCTGCATGAAATTCCGGAGCTGGGCTTCCAGGAATTTAAAACCTCCGCTTATTTAAGTCAGCAATTAAAGACCGCTGGTTTTCAGGTTACGGATAATTTCAACGGTACTACCGGCATTGTTGCTACGCTGGAAAGCGGCGTAGCTGGCCCGACGCTGGCGCTGCGTGCCGATATGGATGCGCTGGGCCACGTGATTAACGGCGAACCCTGCGCGCGCCACACCTGCGGTCACGATGCACACTCGTCCGTTGTGCTGACCGCTGCTCAGGAACTGATAGCGGAAAAGGCGATTAAAAAAGGCCGCCTGAAGCTGATTTTCCAGCCTGCGGAAGAGTTGGGCACCGGCGCGCTGGCGATGATCGCCGGCGGCGCTATTGATGACGTTGATATGATAGTCGGCTTTCATCTCCGTCCGGCCGAAGAGTGCGCGGTCGGGACAGCGATTCCCGCGATGTATTATTCGGCCTGCGTAACGCTTGAAGCGACAATACGCGGGCAAACCGCCCACGCGGCAAGGCCACATTTAGGTGTGAACGCGCTGGATGCCGCCGCCAGCGCCGTGCAGGCCGTTAATGCCGTGCATTTACCTCCGGGAAAAACCTGGAGTGCTAAAGCGACGCGCTTTCTGTGCGATGCGGGCGTAACTAACTCTATTCCTGATGAAGCCCGCGTGGTTTTTGATTTGCGCGCGGCGGAAAACGAGGATATGACGCTGCTGCAAAGCCGTGTTGAACGGGCGATTATCCAGAGTGCAGCGGCCTTTGGCGCTACGGCGCAAATTGAGGTAATGAAAGCTATGCCCGCTGCCGAAATTGACGAGGAGATGAGCGCGCTGGTAGCTGACTCTATTAAGGAGGTGCTCGGCGAAGCCGCATTGATGCCGGTTCGCTCCACGCCCGGCAGCGAGGATTTTTTTCACTATCCGGTACAGCGTCCGCAAATAAAAGCGGGTTTCTGGGGGTTAGGCACGGGCCTGACGCCAGGCCTGCATCATCCCGATATGCGTTTTGAACTGAATGCGCTACCTGGCGCCGTAAAGATTTTTAAAGCCTGCGTGATAAAAGTATTGGGATAACGATTTGCGTCCGCAGGATACTGAAACTAGCTGAAGCCTGCTAAAACTGCGCCGGAACGTCGCTGCCGCTCAAAGCCAGCAAGAGCCGGCGGAACACGGACAAATCATCCCTGCTGGCCCGTCTGGCGCATTCATGCGCCAGACGGGCCGTTTATCCAATCGGCTTGCAGTCAGGCAGTGACGTTGCTTTGAGAGTTACAGCATTTCTGCCGGACTTCTTCGCGCCTTAGCTTTTAAATAAACTTAATGCCCACCGCGCGCCCGCTGCGTATCGCGGATGCGCTGCTTTTCTTCATGCGCCATAAAGCGCCAGGCGATAAAGCCAACCAGCCCTACCACAAACAAAATCAGCGAAGCCAGCGCGTTGATTTCCGGATTCACGCCGCGACGCACGGTAGCAAAAATCTGCATCGGTAACGTCGTTGCGCCAGGTCCGGTAACAAAGCTGGCGATCACCAGGTCATCCAGCGACAGCGTAAAGGCCAGCAGCCAGCCGGTAACGATAGCGGGCGCAATCATAGGAACGGTTATCACAAAAAATACCTTCAGCGGCGTAGCGCCGAGGTCCATCGCGGCTTCTTCAATAGACCTGTCCAGCTCGCGCAGCCTGGAGTTAATCACCACCGCCACGTAAGCCGTACAGAAAGTCACGTGCGCCAGCCAGATAGTTAACATGCCGCGGTCGCCCGGCCAGCCGAAGGTGTTCCCCATCGCCACAAACAGCAGCAGCAGCGACAGGCCGGTAATGACGTCCGGCATAACCAGCGGTGCGGTCAGCATAAAAGCAAAACCGGTAGAGCCTTTAAAACGGCCGAAACGCACGATCACGACTGCCGCAACCGTCCCCAGAATGACCGCGGCCGTTGCCGCCAGCGCGGCGATGCTCAGGCTCAACGTTACTGCACTAATCATCGCATCGTCATGAAACAGGACGTTGTACCAGTGCAGCGAGAAACTCTCCCACGCCGCCAGCTGCGAAGAGTTGAATGAATAAACCACCAGCAGCACCATCGGCGCATAGAGGAAAAAGAAGCAGACCAGCAAAATTGCGATGCGCCATGGCGAACGCACGGTTGGTAAGGCGCTCATGCTTTATTCCCCAGCTCTTTGTTCTGATGCTTATGGAACCAGATAATCGGCAGGATCAGAATCAACAAAATAATCACCGCCAGCGCCGAAGCGACCGGCCAGTCGCGGTTGTTAAAAAACTCCTGCCACAGCACGCGGCCAATCATAATGCTGTCCGGGCCGCCCAGCAGTTCCGGGATCACGTACTCGCCAACAGCCGGAATAAATACCAGCATTGAGCCTGCGATAATGCCCCCTTTGGTCAGCGGCACAATCACGCTGAAAAAAGTTTTCAGCGGACGCGCGCCCAGGTCCAGAGAAGCCTCCACCAGCGAATAATCAATCCGCGTCAGCGCGGTATAGATTGGCAGCACCATAAAGGGCAAATAGCAGTAAATAATGCCGATATAGACCGCCAGGTTGGTATAGAGGATCGCAACGGGATGATCGGTAATATGACTCCACATTAAAAAGCGATTCAAAATCCCGTTGTCATTTAAAATCCCCATCCACGCATAAACGCGCACTAAAAAGGATGTCCATGAAGGCAGGATCACCAGCAGCAGCAGAATATTGCGCGTAGAAGGCGAACTGTGCGCCACGGCCCAGGCCAGCGGATAGCCAATCACCAGACAGGCTATGGTCGAAATAGCCGCAACCTGAAGCGAATGCAGATAAGCATCGATATAGAGCGGATCGTCCGTTAGCGTCAGATAGTTGCCAAAATTAATTACCGTTGTCAGCTGACCATCTGCCCAGCTAACCAGATCCGTATAGGGCGGGATCGCACGGGCAATGTCGGCAAAGCTGATTTTCAATACGATCAGAAACGGCAGCAAAAATAGCAGGATAAACCACAGATAAGGCAGCGCGATAACGACCTTACGGCTTGACCGCAGCCTGTTCAGCCAGCCCGGACGCCTGGCGGCAGGTTTATTGACAGAGTGTTGCACCATAAAACCTCCCGCTACTGGGTCAGAACGACGCAGCTGTCCGCATCCCAGCAAAGACGTACTTCGTCTCCCCAGGTTGGCGTGCCTTTACGAAAGCGATAAGCATTTTGCAGCTGCGCGCTAATCATCTGGCCGCTGTGCAGACGCACGTGATAAATAGAGAGATCGCCCAGATAGGCAATATGCACCACCTCACCGACGGCAAAGTTACAGCCATCGGCAGGAACATTTTCGCTCAGCATCACCTTTTCCGGACGCAGCGCAACGTGTACCGGCACGCCATCCACAACCGAAGCATCAGAATCCACCTTCAACGGATGGATCAGGCCCGGACTGTCGATAACCAGGCCGTCGGGCTGGCGTTCACGCAGCATACCCTCAAAAAGATTAACGGAGCCGATAAATTCGGCGCTGTAGCGCGTGGTTGGGTGCTCGTAAATCTCTTCCGGCTCGCCAATCTGCACAAATTTCCCACGGTTCATAATGGCGATGCGGCCAGCCATCGTCATCGCTTCTTCCTGGTCGTGCGTAACCATTACGCAGGTTGCGCCGACGCGCTCCAGAATATCCACGACTTCAAGCTGCATGCGATCGCGCAGCTTTTTGTCCAGCGCGCCCATTGGTTCATCAAGCAGCAGCAGCTTGGGCCGTTTAGCCAGGCTGCGGGCCAGCGCCACGCGCTGACGTTGACCGCCGGAAAGCTGATGAGGTTTGCGCTTTGCATATTCCTGCATATGCACCAGCGTCAGCATCTCCGCTACGCGATCGGCAATCTCATTTTTTGGCAGTCGATCCTGCTTTAAACCAAAAGCGATATTCTGCTCTACGGTCATGTGCGGAAACAGCGCGTAGGACTGAAACATCATATTGATGGGGCGCTGGTACGGCGGCACGTGGGAAAGATCCTGGCCATCCAGCATAATTTGCCCGGAAGTGGGAGCCTCAAAGCCAGCCAACATACGCAGCAGCGTCGATTTACCACAGCCGGAAGCGCCCAGCAGCGCGAAAATCTCACCTTTATAAATGGTCAGATTGACGTCATCAACAGCGTGTTGTCCTTCGAAAGACTTGGTCAGATTGCGGATTTCCAGCAGCGGCGTTACGGCCTTGCTGACTTTTTTTTGCGGGCGAGAGATCGCGTCGTTCACTTCCATTACACTCCAACGCTGTAAAAGCGGGCATGCCATATAAGAAAACAGAGGCGGGTCGCCTCTGTTGTAATCAGTCCAGGCTTCAGTTACTTACCACTTTTAACTTTAGTCCATGCTCGCGTACGCACACGATCGAGTTTGGGATCCTGTACTTTCAGCACAAATAATTTAGCCATCGTTTCCGGCGTTGGGTAAATGCCCGGATTGTTACGAATATCCTCATTCACTAAAGGTACCGAGGCTTTGTTGCCGCTGGCGTAGAACACTTTATTCGAGATATTGGCCATCACCTGCGGCTCCAGCAGGTAGTTGAGGAACTGATAGGCCTCATCAAGATTTTTCGCGTCTTTTGGAATAGCCAGCATGTCGAAGAACGCCAGCGCGCCCTCTTTTGGAATGCTGTAGGCGATGTTCACGCCGTTTTTCGCCGCAATCGCGCGGTTCTTAGCCTGTAATACATCGCCAGCCCAGCCGATAGCCACGCAGGTATTGCCGTTGGCCAGATCGTTAATGTATTGCGAAGAGTGGAAATAACGAATGCTCGGACGCAGTTTGAGCAGCAGATCGGTCGCCGCGCCGGAGTAATCTTTTGCGTCGCTGCTGTTAGGATCTTTGCCCAAATAGTTAAGCACGGTAGCAAAGATTTCTTCAGGCGCGTCCAGGAAAGAGACGCCGCAGCTTTTCAGTTTTTCCAGGTTTTCTGGCTTCAGTACCAGATCCCAGCTGTTAACGGGCGCATCTTTGCCCAGCGCCGCTTTCACTTTATCAACGTTATAGCCGATGCCGGTGGTCGCCCACAGGTAAGGAATCGCATATTTGTTGCCGGGATCGTGCTGATCGACTTTTTTCAGCAGATCGGGATCGAGGTTTTTATAGTTTGGCAGCTTGCTTTTATCCAGCGGTTGAAACACGCCGGACTGCAGCTGGCGAGCCAGGAAGCTGGAAGATGGCACCACGATATCGTAGCCGGTGCTGCCCGCCATCAGCTTGCCTTCCAGCACTTCATTGGAGTCAAAAACGTCATAAATGACTTTGATACCGGTCTGCTTTTCAAAATCGGGAACGGTATTCGGTGCGATATAATCAGACCAGTTGTAGACGTGCAGCGTTTTGTCAGCCGCAAACGATCCGGCAGAAACCGCCATCACCACGCCAGCTACCATAGCTGACAACCATTTTTTACGCTGGTTGAACATATTTTCTATCCTCAAAAAAGATAATCACACCGAATACGGCCAGGCTGACGACGCGCTTCCTTAAAATAACGGATTAGGCATCGTACTGTTAAATAGAAAAAACCTATGCGACGCTGCATGATAAATACAGTTTCGCAAGGATAGTCCTGTAAGCAGGGCCAGGCCATAGCGGGATGCAAAAAACCCCATTTATCGATTTTTAGTCACGTTTACTCTTCATGCGAGCAACAAAGCGCCCGAAATGCCAGATAAAATTCGGGTTTTATGGCCTTATAGCAGCATAAAAGCGGGAGGAATAGCGGGAAAAAATGATGAAAATAGCGGCAAAAGGAAAAACAGAGAAGGCAGGGCCAGCTACAGGCCCTGAAACGCCGCGCGGTTTAATGCAGCATCGAGTGGGATGAGATTGTTTCGCTGCGGTCTTCTTCTTCGCCAGCAATCAGCAAATGGTTGGCGAAGGCCTCCATGACCACCATAGAGATCTGTTCTTCGCTTTGCTTCATAAAATGCACAAACTGGCCGTAGGTAAGCCCGGCCGTCACGCAGAACGACTGGCAAACAATCAGCTTGGGCAAATTATCATCCTGAATATCGACAAAAGCTTTCACGGTCAGCGAGCTGGCGTTGATCTGGGAAAGATCGCCCACCAGCGGGATCAGCGCCGTTGGCTTTACTTCTGCCAGCGCTGAAAACAAAATGACATTGTCTACCAGATCCAGTTTGGCATCGAACACCCCGTCGAAATTTTGCATATGCGGCAGGTGAAGCGCCTGGCAGGAGTCACACTCAAACCAGGTGATGCTTTGCTGATCCAGCCAACGTCGCAGAAGATCGATATCGGGAACGACGAGTGAATCCATGTAGTTGGTCTCTTACTGCCTTAAAATTGCGCCCTAGCTTACGTAAAAATGCTTTTAAACACCACGGCTGTGAGATAAATATCGCCTCAACCACCGGTTTTCAGACAGAAACCTGGACGCGCCTGCTGCTCCAGCCAGACGATCATCAGCCTGGCGATGTCGCAACCCGTGGCCTTTTCAATACCTTCCAGACCCGGCGAAGCATTAACCTCCATAACCAGCGGCCCGCGCTCTGCACGTAAAATATCTACGCCCGCGACGTCTAATCCCAACGTTGCCGCCGCGCGAATGGCGATTTCCCGTTCGCTGTCGGTAATTTGTACCTTATACGCCTTGCCGCCACGATGCAGGTTTGAGCGGAAATCGCCTTCCCTGGCGTGCCGCTCAATGGCGCCGACGACTTTACCGCCAATCACCAGGCAGCGGATATCTCTGCCCTGCGCTTCTTTAATAAACTCCTGCACCAGAATGTGGGCGTTCAGGCCGCGAAACGCATCAATCACGCTTTCTGCCGCCTGTCGCGTCTCCGCCAGCACCACGCCGATGCCCTGCGTACCTTCGACCAGCTTTACCACCAGCGGCGCGCCGCCCACCATTTTAATTAAATCGCTGGTATCGTCGGGTGAATGAGCGAATCCGGTAATGGGCATCGCTATGCCTTCACGAGCCAGCAGCTGCAGCGAGCGCAGCTTATCGCGGGCGCGAGTGATGGCGACAGATTCGTTCAGCGGGTAGCTGCCGCACACTTCAAACTGGCGTAGTACTGCCGTCCCGTAAAAAGTAATGGCCGGTCCAATACGCGGGATTACCGCATCATAGTGCTCCAGCTGCCTGCCGCGATAATGAATAGCCGACGAGCCCGGATTGATATTCATATAGCAAGAAAGCGGATCGATAACCTCAACGCAGTGGCCGCGCGCACGCGCCGCAGCCAACAGCCGCTTGCAGGAGTAAAGCGAGCTGTCCCGGGAAAGTATCGCTATTTTCACCCGATATCTCCGAAAGGATGCTTAACGCGTGGCCCAGCCCTGCTTGTGCAGATAGTCCAGCATAAATGGACGGCTTTCTTTGATGATGGTTTTCTGGATATGTTCACTCCAGCTCTCCTGCCGCGCGTTGCTGTTACGGGTCAGATAATATTCCTCATGCTGTTTGTCATAGGCAGCCAGTACATCCGGTGCAATCGGCTGGTAACGGTTTTCATGCACCAGCATCGCAGCGGGCATCCGCGGCTTAAGCTGAGGCGTTTGCGCCGGCCAGCCCAGGCACATCCCAAACAGCGGCAGAACAAATTTAGGCAGGCCAAGCAGTTCGGTGACTTCCTCAATACCGTTACGTATACCGCCAATATAGACGCCACCCAGTCCGAGCGATTCTGCGGCAATCATCGCGTTTTGCGCCATCAGTGAGGTATCAACGCAGCCCAGCAGCAGCTGTTCTGCCAGGCTCAGCTGCGCCTCAGGGCAAATTTGCAGATGGCGATTGAAATCCGCGCAAAACACCCAAAACTCGGCGGCCTGGCTCACATACTTCTGCCCACCGCTCAGCTCGGCCAGCTTCGCACGTGTTGCTTTGTCGGTGACGCGAATAATAGAAGAACATTGTAAAAAGCTGGAGCTGGAAGCCGACTGCGCAGCGGCGATAATTGCTTCGCGCTCGGCATCGCCGACGGGCTGGTCAGTAAAGGTTCGAATAGATCGGTGCGAGCAAAGTAGCTCAATGGTCGGCGTCATGCTTCTCTCCTGGTAAGGGTTTATGGCCCGAATGAAACAACTCTGGCACCATCGCTTTTGCCGTACGCCACATTATCACTACGGCGGCTGGCAGCATCAGCAGGACGCCGACGAGTAATACTATCGTGGCGGCGCCAGGGCCAGAAAAAGATGCGGGCAAGGGTAGCATCTGATGAAGCACGAAGTAAGAGAGCAACAGCATTATTCCTCCCAGCGCTTCCATCAGCACTACCGCTCTGGGCATCCGGCTCAATGTAAAGTTGCGCATACCGCTTCCTTTGTTAAAGGACGATGACGCTTAAGCGTATCCGTTTTGTTATATATAGATGAAACGAATCGAACTGACAGGCAAATCCTTCTTTCTTTCAACAAAAGAAGTGGGCATCATAGACGCCATTACATGATAAATTGTGATGTACATCACATAAAATCCGGCCTTTGAGGAGAAACCTATGTTTGCTGTAATTTTTGGACGTCCTGGCTGTCCTTATTGTGTCCGCGCTAAAGAACTGGCTGAAAAGCTGACCGAAGAGCGTGAAGATTTTAACTTCCGCTATGTGGATATTCACGCTGAAGGCATCACCAAAGCGGATCTGGAAAAAACCGTAGGCAAGCCTGTTGAAACCGTGCCGCAGATTTTCCTCGACCAGACCCACATTGGCGGCTGCACCGATTTTGAAGCCTATGCAAAAGAAAACCTGGGCCTGTTCCAGTAAGTCTGTTTGCAACACACTGTTTGTTGCATAAAAAAGAGGGCCTGTTGGCCCTCTTTTTTTATGCTCTGACCACATGCCAGCTCTTATCGCATTGCCCGTCTTAAGCAGGCTAATGCCGGAACAGCATCAGCTATGCATATGCTACAACGGCAGCAGCTATACGTACGCCACAACGGCATCAGCTATGTGTATGCTACAACGGCATTAGCTATGTGTACGCCACAACGCCATCAGCTATGCGTACGCCACAACGGTATCAGCTATGTGTACGCCACAACGCCATCAGCTATGTGTACGCCACAAAGGCATCAGCTATACGTACGCCACAACGGCATCAGCTATGCGTATGCCACAACGGCATTAAATAAGCTTGTGCCGGAACAGCATCAGGTATGCTCGTGCCAGAACAGCGTTCGACAAAGCATGACGCCCAGCGCACCTGAACCACACCAGAATACAGCGCTGGTATCAAACGCCAGCTCCTGTAAAAAGCAGCAGTGGTGCAGCGAAAAGTAATGCAAAATGCCGAAACAAAACAGCGCGCCTGGTATAGCGCCGAACAACGCCACCGTAAGCGGATGATCTTTCGTCGTCAGCGCGGCGATAGCACCCGGTAGCGTGAACATCAGCAGGCCTGGCTGCGCTTTTGCCCATGGCGAGCCGTTAATCACCATGCCATAACGTACGGCTAAAAATACAATGCTGTAGAGAACAAAACTAAGCGCTACGCTTGTCCAGGACATACCCTTAAACATAATAGGATCTTCTCTCGGTAATTGATGTGATCACCTGGCCTGATGAACTCCGACCGATCTTCCCCGTTATCGATTAACAAAAAGCCGTATTTGCGACGGCTTTTACTGGCTGAAAAAGCGTGAAGCGATTAAAATGACGACCGTTTTATCTGGTCCTGGCTGTAATTCGCGGATAATCCTGAATGTTGCCGCTGCTCTGCTGGCAGTGCCATAAATTTAGCGCAAAAAATCCTTTAATTCAACACGTTACTCGTAAACAAGAAGTTAAACCGTGAATATAAACGTCGCAGATTTGTTAAGTGGAAATGACATTCTGTTATTATTTGTCGTATTAGCGCTGGGGCTATGCCTGGGCAAATTACGCCTGGGTTCTGTTCAACTGGGTAATTCCATTGGTGTTTTGGTAGTTTCATTACTGCTTGGCCAACAGCATTTCAATATTAATCCCAACGCGCTTAATCTTGGCTTTATGTTATTTATTTTTTGCGTCGGCGTGGAAGCCGGGCCTAATTTCTTCTCCATATTCTTTCGCGACGGTAAAAATTATCTGATGCTGGCGCTGGTGATGGTGCTGAGCGCCATGCTTATCGCGCTGGGTTTAGGCAAGCTCCTTGGCTGGGATATCGGCCTGACGGCGGGCATGCTGGCTGGCTCAATGACCTCTACGCCGGTTCTGGTTGGCGCAGGCGATACGTTACGGCACAGCTTGTCGGATGCCGCAACGTTAAGACAGGCCCAAAATAACCTTAGCCTCGGCTACGCGTTAACTTACCTGATTGGTCTGGTCAGCCTGATTTTCGGCGCGCGCTATTTGCCTAAGTTACAGCATCAGGATCTGCCTACCAGCGCTCAGCAAATTGCCCGCGAGCGCGGGCTGGATGCGGAGCAGCGCAAAGTCTACCTGCCGGTTATTCGTGCTTACCGCGTCGGGCCTGAGCTGGTCGCCTGGATCGACGGCAAAAATCTCCGCGAGCTGGGTATCTATCGCCAGACCGGCTGCTATATAGAACGCATTCGCCGCAACGGGATTCTGGCAAACCCGGATGGCGACGCGGTTTTACAACAGGGCGATGAAATTGCCCTCGTCGGCTACCCGGACGCTCACTCTCGTCTCGATCCCAGCTTCCGTAACGGAAAAGAAGTTTTCGATCGCGATCTGCTGGATATGCGCATTATCACCGAAGAGATCGTGGTGAAAAACAACAATGCGGTAAATAAGCGCCTCAGCCAGCTGAAGCTAACGGACCACGGCTGTTTTCTGAATCGGGTTATCCGTAGCCAGATTGAGATGCCAATTGATGACAACATCATTCTGAATAAAGGTGATGTTTTACAGATCAGCGGCGACGCCCGACGCGTTAAATCCGTCGCCGATCGCATCGGTTTTATCTCCATTCATAGCCAGGTTAGCGATCTGCTGGCGTTTTGCGCCTTCTTTATTATCGGCCTGATGGTCGGCATGATCACTTTCCAGTTCAGTCGCTTTAGCGTCAGTATCGGTAATGCCGCCGGGCTATTATTTTCCGGCATTATGCTGGGCTTTTTACGCGCCAACCATCCAACCTTTGGCTATATTCCACAGGGCGCTTTAACCATGGTTAAAGAGTTTGGCCTGATGGTGTTTATGGCAGGCGTCGGTTTAAGCGCGGGCAGCGGCCTGTCGCATAATATGGGCGATACCGGTCTGCTGATGTTGGCAGCCGGGCTGGTGGTGAGCCTGCTGCCGGTGATCATCAGCTTTATTTTTGGCGCCTGGGTATTAAAAATGAACCGTGCGCTGCTTTTCGGCGCCATCATGGGCGCCCGAACCTGCGCACCGGCCATGGAAATTATCAGCGACACGGCCCGCAGTAATATTCCCGCGCTGGGTTATGCCGGAACCTATGCCATCGCTAACGTTTTGCTGACCTTAGCCGGTACATTTATCGTGCTGATCTGGCCTGTTTTAGGTGGGTAAAATAATTTGTGATTTCAGGCGAACTTTTATATCGGGCTGAAGTCTTAATTAATGCCACTGCTTTTCTTTGAAATCCCCAGATTGTGGAGCCCGTTAATCCTGTGATTGACGGGTTTTTTTCTTTCTGCACGGTTAAAATCCTCTGTCATCAATTCTTAACAAAGCCACAACCACCTGCCTGATTAAGAACGAGACTATTTATCTTTCGCCTGACCGCTTCTACTCTATCCGGCTGATATCTATGGGGCGTTTATAAAACAGGCAGGCTACCTGCCCCCGCCAGCCACTATGACGTTCTTTATTTGCTGATGCCGGACTGGCTTAGCGGTTTTCATTTTCAGATACGCCGCGTATCTGCTGAACATGACGAGGAAAAAACATGCTGGAAGAGCTGAACCGGACGCTGTTTCTCTGGATTAACGCTACCCCTGATACACCGTCCTGGCTGATTTCGCTGGCAACCTTAGTCGCTCGTGATTTAATTGCCGTCGTGCCCGTGCTGATTGTCGCATTGTGGTTATGGGGACAGAAAAACCAGCTCCATTCACAACGTAAACTGGTCTTAAAAACAGCCATGGCGCTTGCAGTGGCGCTGATTACCTCCTGGCTGATTGGGCGGGCCTGGCCACATCCGCGGCCTTTTGTAGTAGGTATTGGCCATCAGTTCATGGCGCATGACGCAACCGAATCCTACCCCAGTAATCACGGCACCATTATTTTTACCTTTGCTATCGCCTTTCTTTGCTGGCATCGCGTCTGGTCGGGCGTGTTGCTACTGGTCGCCGGACTGCTGATTGCCTGGTCGCGCGTTTTCCTTGGCGTGCACTGGCCGATGGATATGTTAGGCGGCTTACTGCTGGGTATGCTCTCTTGCTTGTGCGCACAGATTGCGTGGCAATTTTGTGGACGACGCTTATTGCAGAATATTTCCTCAATCTATCGCTTTCTGTTCGCCTTTCCTATTCGTAAGGGTTGGATACGTGAATAATATTCCTGATATTGAGGACAATAAGCGCTTTGTCGCTGGCGTTTAAACCAACATTACCTTATTGCGCAACGGTACAGAATAATAAAGACTTTTTATTCTTCCGTTGCGCAACTGAACAAAACCAATACGCCGATATACGCAACCTATTGATTTAAAATCATTTTAAATTTAACACCTCTCTTCCTGAACATTATTTAACCAAACGATAAACACCAAAATATGGTTCTTTGAACTGCCATAAGCGGTCTCTTATAGAACATCTCTCTGCCATTAAAACCAGCTTCAGCTTAACACTCTAAAAAATCACATCTGAATATTGTGAGATGATTATCAACCGCAGCATTTTCCCCTTCCTTCTTGCGTTCCAAATGGTAGAGTGTCGCTCGCCTCAGCCAGAGTAGTTAATTAAACAACGTCCGACAGAAAAGCAGATGTTTGCTTTTGCGTTTTTTAATTCACTATTTTTAACCGGGAGATCGTCAATGGAATCAACTAAAACAGCCGGGGTAGCGACCAGTACGCTCTCAGACTGGCGTAAAAGCGACACCATGTGGATGCTGGGCCTGTACGGCACGGCAATCGGCGCTGGCGTACTGTTTCTGCCCATCAACGCCGGGATTGGCGGGCTTATCCCGCTGGTTATCATGGCGCTGCTGGCTTTTCCAATGACGTTCTTCGCCCATCGCGGCCTGTGTCGCTTTGTCCTTTCCGGCCGCGGCGATAAAGATATTACCGGCGTAGTAGAAGAGCATTTCGGTACGGGCGCCGGTAGTCTGCTTACGCTGCTCTACTTTTTTGCCATCTACCCTATTCTGCTGGTCTACAGCGTGGCCATTACCAATACGGTTGAAAGCTTTGTCACCCATCAGCTGCACCTGAACGCGCCGCCAAGAGCGCTGCTGTCGCTGATTCTGATCCTTGGCTTAATGACCATCGTCCGTTTTGGCAAAGAGCTTATCGTTAAAACCATGAGCGTGCTGGTTTATCCCTTTGTCATCGTATTGATGGCGCTGGCGCTTTTTTTGATTCCGCACTGGAACAGCGCTCTGTTCCATCACGTTAGCGTTAGCAGCGGCAAAGGCTTGTGGATGACGCTGTGGCTGGCGATCCCCGTTATGGTCTTCTCGTTCAACCACTCGCCGATTATCTCCGCGTTTGCAGTTGCAAAACGTCAGGAATATGGTGAGGGTGCCGAAGAGAAATGTTCACGCATTCTGGCCCGCAGCCATTTAATGATGGTGATTACGGTGATGTTTTTTGTGTTCAGCTGCGTGCTGAGCCTGTCGCCGGAAAACCTGGCGGAAGCGAAAGAGCAAAACATCTCTATTCTCTCCTATCTTGCTAACCATTTTGACACGCCGCTGATGGCCTGGCTGGCTCCGGTGATTGCTATGGTTGCCATTACCAAATCTTTCCTGGGCCACTATCTTGGCGCACGGGAAGGATTTAACGGCCTGATAGTGAAATTTATGGGTAAGAACAAGGCCCCGGCGGAGCATAAACTTAACCGGATAACAGCGGTATTTATGTTTTTCACCACCTGGTTTGTGGCCACAAAGAATCCAAGCATCCTGGGGCTGATTGAAACGCTGGGCGGGCCGGTTATTGCCGTGCTGCTGTTTTTGATGCCGATGTATGCCATCAATAAAGTGCCGGCTATGCGTCAGTACAGCGGTAAAATCAGTAACGTATTTGTTGTGCTGCTGGGCCTGATCGCTATTTCCGCTATCGCTTACGACCTGGTATAAATCGTTCTGTTCAGGGTTAGCCTGCGCTGGCCCTGAACGTTTTCATCTCTTTCAGCCATCTGCCTCAGGCCCTCAGGAAAACCACTTACTGAACCAGCCGTTCAGCTTCATCAATATAAAATCTCCGATTCGACTGAAAAAACCGCCCTCTTTTACTTCATCCATTACCACCAGCGGCCGCTGCTCAATAGTCTTGCCGTTGAGCTGAAAATCGATCGTACCCACAGCCTGATTTTTGGCCAGCGGCGCGGTAAGCTGCGGCTCATTTAATACAAAACTTGCCTTGAGATTTTTTAGTTCGCCTTTAGGCAACGTTAAGGCTGCGTCTTTCGCGACGCCCAGATTGACCTCTTTACGATCGCCATACCAGACGCGCTGGGTAGCAAAAGGCTTATCGGCCTTAATGGGCGTCACGGTTTCATAAAAGCGGAAGCCCCAGGTCAGCAGCTTTTCACTTTCCCGAAAGCGAATGGCGTCCGTTGCCGCGCCCAGTACTACCGAGATTAAACGCTGATCCCCCTCCGTTGCCGAAGCAACGAGGTTGTTGCCCGCACCGGCCGTGTGGCCGGTTTTGATGCCGTCTACGTTCAGATTGGTGCTCCATAACAGACGGTTGCGGTTATGCTGTTTGATGCGGTTGAAGGTGAACTCTTTCTCCTTGTGCAGCGCATATTCTGCGGGTACATCGCGAATTAATGCCTGGCCAAGCAGCGCCATATCGCGTGCGGTACTGTACTGACCGTCGGAATCCAGTCCGTGCACGGTTTTAAAATGGGTGTTGTTCAGGCCCAGCGCCCTGACGTAGCCGTTCATTAACCCGACAAAAGAGTCCTGACTGCCAGCAACATAATCGGCCAGGGCAATGCTGGCATCGTTACCTGACTGGATAACAATACCTTTGTTCAGTTCGGATACGGGAATACGGTCGCCGGGTTTCAGGAACATTAGCGATGATCCTTTCAGCAGCGGATTGCCCGTAGCCCAGGCATCTTTGCCGACGGTGACCAAATCGTCATCATGAATTTTTCCCGCTTTTATCGCCTGACCGATGACATAGCTGGCCATGATTTTCGTCAGGCTGGCCGGATCGTGACGGCTGTCGGCATTAAATTCGGTCAGCACTTTTCCGCTGTGATAATCCATCAGTATCCAGGCTTTGGCCTCAATCTGCGGCGGCGCGGGCGGCTCTGCTGCCTGGCTGTAGGGGAGTGATACCAGGCAGAGGACGGGAAGCATGACGGTGCCGATAACGGCAGAAAAGCGCGAATTATTCATGGCGGGAACAGGATATCCTTATGAAAGATAAAAAATTTATCTCGGCGGCTGACGGATCGTCCACTACGCTAACTTTTCTGGCGGGCAAAGAGAACCGACTTCCCGTAAAGTTTTTTCTACTTTATTAGAGAATCTTCAAGGGCGGTCACCAGGTCTAATTCTGATTTTTATCCGTCGTGCTAAGCTGGTCACAAAACTCCGCTAATCTGAATAAAATTGCTTAGGGGGGTTGCCGTGATGGACTTAGCTCTGTTCGATCTTGATGAAACGCTTATCTGTGATAACAGCACCAGCCTGTGGCTACGCTGGTTGGTTTCGCAGGGATTTGCTCCCGCCTCGATGATTGAGCAAGAGCAGGCGTTAACGACGCAGTACGACCAGGGTGCCCTGTCGATAAATGACTATATGAATACGCTTCTTGCGCCGCTGGCAGGAATGGGCACGCTCACCGTTTCCGGTTGGGTAAGGCGTTTTATTCAACGCGACATTCTGCCCAGGGTCTATCCTTCCGCGCGTGAAAAAATAGCCTGGCACCAGCAGCGCGGCGATACGGTGATGATTGTCTCCGGAAGTGGTGAACATCTGGTTGTGCCTATTGCGCAACACCTCGGCGCTCACGGCGCATGTGCCACCGGTGTAGAAATTATTGACGATCGTTATAGCGGCCGGCACTACGGCAGCATGACCTGGCAGCAGGAAGGCCCCGCTACGGATGGCTGGCTAACTGTTAAGGCCAGATGCCATCGTACCTGGGCCTACAGTGATTCTATTAGTGATTTATCAATGCTGGAACAGGCCGATCACGCCTGCGTTATTAATCCGGCAGAATCACTACATCAGCTGGCGCAGCAGCGCGGCTGGGAAGTTTGTCGCTGGGTAAAATAATTTTTGCGGGTCGTTAACGCGGCCCGCAGGTCTTACTTTAACGCCCCTATCCTGAGCAATTTGCCGTTTGTTTCATCCGTCAACACATACAGATAGCCGTCTGGCCCAACTCTGACATCCCTGATGCGCTCACCACGGTTTGCCAATAGTCGCGCTTTCTCTTCGGGCCGTTCACCCTCTGCCTGTAGCCGGATCAGGCTCTTTTCCTTGAGCGCGCCGATAAACAGCGAACCTTTCCACCGGGGAAAACGCGAGCTGTCATAGAAAGCCATGCCGCTAATGGCTGGCGAAACTTTCCAGTAAAACACGGGCTGTACGGTACCGGGCACCTTTCCGCCTTTGGAGCCGGGTACCTTTTCGCCGCTATAATCGATGCCCCAGGTAGCCAGCGGCCAGCCATAGTTCTGGCCTTTACGCGGAATATTAATCTCATCACCCCCGCGTGGGCCATGCTCGCTTTCCCAGAGTTGCCGGGTCCAGGGATTCAACGCCAGCCCCTGCGGATTGCGCATGCCGTAGCTCCAGATTTCAGCGCGAGCATGCTGCCGAGCGACAAAGGGATTATCCTCCGGCACGCTGCCGTCGCTTTTGAGGCGCACGATTTTACCGGCCAGCTGTTGCAAATTTTGCGCGCTGTCGGCCTGAAAATTATCGCCAAAGCTGGCATACAGATAACCTTTATCGTCAAAAGCCAGCCTCGAACCAAGGTTAGCCCCGCTGGAAAGCTTCGGTTCCTGCCGCAACACAACCTTAAAATTTTGTAGCTGCGTGTTCTCTCTGTTTAATACTCCGTACCCCACCACTGCGCCTGCATGACCACGACTATCCGCTTCGGTGTAGCTGAGCCAGACGCGGCGACTCTGCACGAAGTCCGGAGCCAGCGCGATATCCAGCAGGCCCCCCTGCCCGTGCGCCCAAACCTGCGGTGTGCCGCTAAGGGGCGCAGAAAGCCCCTTCCCTTGTTGCCAGAGGCGAAGCTGGCCGGAGCGCTCGGTAATTAATATTCCCTGGCTATCCGGCAAAAAAGCAATGGCCCAGGGATGGTTCAGATTTGTTTGCAGTTCAGTAACGGTAACCTCTTCAGCCTGGGCGTTACCGAGCGTAAAAAGCGTTATTGCCAGCAAACACGTTTGCAGCAGTCGGCACATGTTTTTCTCCTGAAGGATGAGCTGCATTAAATCTAGCGGAGCCGCGCTGCGAGGGCGTCATCTTTACAAAAACGCAAAATGCGTAATGGAATCAGCTTACTGGATCGGCCAAAAAAAGTACTGGATATTTAAACAGCGTATTGTATAATATTTCTACTGCCCGCTCGGGTGTCTCCTGGAAAGCTTAGGGTGAAACCTATGATGATTTCGACAGAAAACCTCAATACGCTAAATAATCCGGTCTCGATGAGCAGCCGTGAAATTGCCAGACTGGTCGGCCTTGCGCACGGCGAAGTGAAACGTATGATCAAGACGCTGGAAACGACGCAGCGTCTGTCGCAGCCATTGACGGTGAACCTATACGAACGCGAAGGTGAGATGCGTCAGGAATACTGCCTGAACAAGCGCGACTCGCTGCTGGCGGTGGCTCGCCTTGCACCTGCGTTCATTGCTCAGGCGCTGGATATCTGGCAGGAGCGCGAGAAAACCACCCGTCTGCCGGACTTCACTAACCCGGCAGCGGCCGCACGCGCCTGGGCAGAACAGTTTGAACAGCGTCAGGCTGCCGAACAACAGCTGGCACTGTTCGCCCCAAAGGCGGAATTCTTTGACCGTTTTGTACAGGTGGAAGATTCGCTCGGTTTTCGTCAGCTCTGCAAGATGCTAAAGGTAAAAGAACCCGATTTCCGCCAGTTCCTGTTTGAGCGCAATATTATGTATCGCGCTAACGGCGCGCTGATGCCGCAACAGCATCACGTGCAGGCAGGCTACTTTACGGTTCATACCAGCGTGGGCGAGAACCAGCACGCCTTTTCCCAGGCTCGCTTTACGACTAAAGGCGTGAAGTGGGTGACGAATTTATGGGCAAACCATCTGGCTACGCAAACCAAAGGCGCAGCGGCCTGATTGACCACCTTCTCCTGGCCCCTATAGCGAGCCTGCGATAAAAAGAGGCTCGCTGTATTGTGAACGTTATATTCCAAAGCTCCCTACCTTCCTGCCCGTAACTTAAGCTTGCAGATCCTTTTTGAATAATAAAAAACCTGTTAGTAATATGGGAGGGCGATAATTAAAACGATTTTATATAAGATCAAAACCTCATTATTAAATGGTCGCTCATGCCGCTAGCAGCAATGTAAAAACATCGATATAAGAAATATCTTACCTTAGAAAATACCTGGCAAGACAATATAAAGAAAAGACCTCACAACAACAGCGGAATTAATTTTATCTGTTTGATTTAAAATAACAATTTATGGTTTAGGCATGAATTCAACTACAAAAATCGCCCAGCTATAACCATTAAATCTATCTGGACATTAGCATAACACTCAAGGATAAAATAAGCCTTACCCCACCTGAAACTTACTCATTAAATAAAATTTTTCGCTTTCTCCTTTCATTTTCCGCAAAGTCATCCAGGCTTTATGGGGTAATTTATTTCAATAGCGTATCTGGAGGAGACTATGTTCCACCATTCATCGAAGTTGCAATATCCGGTAAAAGTCGACAAGCCCGATCCAGAATTTGCCATGCTGTTACAGCAGGCTATCGGCGGCGTAGAAGGTGAAATTCGCGTTGCTATGCAGTACTTTTTTCAGGCTATGGGAACACGTGGCGATCCACGTATCAAAGATTTGCTGATCTCTACCGCTACGGAAGAACTGGCACATATCGAAATGCTGGGCCATGCCGTCGCGCTTAACCTTGAAGGCGCACCGCTTTCTTACCAGGAAGAATCGGCAAAAGACCCGGTGGTTAACGCCATTCTCGGCGGAATGAACCCACGCCATATTCTCTCTTCTGGCCTGGCGGCTATGCCAGTCAACGCCAACGGTATGGCGTTTGATATGAGCCATATCTATGCTTCAGGCAACGTTGCAGCGGATATGCTGGCTAACGTCACCGCAGAAGCGACCGGCCGCGTTCTGGCTACTCGTTTATATAATCTGACCGAAGATAAAGGCATGAAGGATTTCCTTTCCTTCCTGATTGCTCGCGATACCATGCACCAGCAGCAGTGGCTGGCGGTCATCGAAGACATGGGCGGTATCAGCGCTTCTATGCCGATTCCGAACAGCTTTCCGCAGTCTGAGGAAGCGCAGGAACATTCTTACTACTGTCTGAATACTTCGCTGGATAAACCGCTGCCGAAAGGCCGCTGGAGTGAAGGTCCGGCCTATGATGGCGTCGGACAATTTACGGCAAAAGAAAAGCCGGATATTTTAGGTCAAGAGCCTATTCTTGGCCCGGCTAAGCCAGGTTCAGGTGCGCAAAAAGAGCAGATGATCGCGGGTGAAGCACCAAAGAAATAGGCCGTTCTGGCGTATAAAGTCACACCAGAATTTTGATGCCGCCTTTGCGCGGCATCAGGCTTTTACAGCCGGGCAAAGATCTTTTTTAGTCCGGCCAGCCCCCTTTCTGTAACCCGGTAGAACGGGCTGTACGAGGTGTCCCGTCACCCATATTTAGCCTGATGCGCCTTCTTCCGCTGCAAATAGTCTTCATCTGCGCGCAGCTTGTCCCAGTACGTTTTAAAAATCGCGGCCGATGCCGCTTTCTCTTCATTAACGTGATAAGGCAGCACCTGTCGCTCTTCGTCATACTTGCGTCCGCCCTTATGATTAGCGTAACGCCTTGCGCGGGTATAGCCCATCTGGATGAATTTCCTTGCCATATCCATGCCGACGAAATCATCCTTCGCGCGGTACTCTTCAAACAGCGCCATAATTTTTTTTGCGGAAGCCTCGGCAATGGCGGGCGTTTTGAAACGCCAGTGCGGCAAGATTTCACCTTTGTAAGGTTCCACCATCAGCACGCCCTGTTCGCCGCGCCCTACCTGGTATAGCTCCGGATGCTGGCGAAAATCGATAGTTTTAAAATCCTGCTGATAATCAAATTCCTTCACGGCCTGACCTCTGGAGAAAAGAATAAGTCTGGCACAGGAAATCAGAGCGCGCACAGCTGCCTTAGTTTTTCAGCCTGGGATCCAATGCGTCCCGCAGGCCGTCGCCCAGCAGGTTAAAGGCCAGTACCGTCAAAAATATTGCCAGGCTCGGAAAGAGAGCCACGTGCGGCGCCATCACCATATCGGCTCTGGCTTCATTCAGCATTGCGCCCCACTCCGGCGTCGGCGGCTGTGCGCCAAGCCCTAAAAATGAGAGGCTGGCCGCGGTAATAATTGACGTGCCGATACGCATGGTAAAGTAGACCACGATAGATGAAAGCGTACCCGGCAAAATATGGCGCAGTATGATGGTGGTATCGCTCGCGCCAATGCTGCGGGCGGACTCAATATAGGTCATTTGCTTAAGTACCAGCGTGTTGCCTCGTACCAGGCGGGCAAACGCGGGAATGCTGAAGATCGCGACGGCGATAACCACGTTAGCCATCCCGCTACCCATAATAGCGACAACGGCAATAGCCAGCAAAATGCCGGGAAAGGCGAACAGGACGTCGCTGATGCGCATAATAATGCGATCCCACCAGCCTTCATAATAGCCCGCCAGCAACCCTAACAGCGTGCCGATAGCCGCGCCAATCGCTACCGAAAAGAAGCCAGAGATCAGCGACAAACGCGTTCCCACTAGTACGCGGCTAAAAATGTCGCGGCCCAGCGAATCGACGCCGAACCAGTGCATCGCCGAAGGCCCTTCGGTCAGGCGATCGTAATCAAAATAGTTTTCTGCATCAAAAGGTGCCAGCCATGGCGCAAAAAAGGCCACCATAATCAGCAGCACCACGAAAAGTCCTGCCGTCAGCGCCACCGGCTGACGGCGAAACCGCCGCCAGAACTCCCGCCACGGTGTCCGCACGCGATGTTGATTTAATGCAGGCATCGCGGAAAGCGCCGCGCTACGTCGCCAGTTTTTCATCGCCTGTCCTTATTTGTAGCGAATGGCCGGGTTAATCGCCGCGTAAAGCATATCGACCACCAGGTTGATAAGAATAAACTCCAGTGAAAACAGCAGAACTTCCGCCTGTACCACCGGATAATCACGCATCTCTACTGAATCCACCAGCAGACGGCCCAGGCCAGGCCAGTTGAAAACCACTTCCACCACGATGGAGCCGCCCAGCAGAAAACCGAACTGTAGCCCCATCATGGTCACAACCGGGATCATGGCATTGCGCAGACCGTGTTTTACGACCACCAGCGTTTCACGCACGCCTTTTGCTCGCGCGGTTCGCATGTAATCTTCCTGCATGACCTCGACGAAAGAGGCACGGGTAAAGCGCGCCATGACCGCTGCAACGGCCGCGCCAAGCGTGATCGAAGGCAAAATATAGTTGCGCCAGCCGTCTGCGCCGATGGTCGGCAGCCAGCCCAGTTGAACCGAGAAAACCTGCATCAACAGCATCCCCAACGCGAAGGCGGGAAAAGAGATGCCGGAAACGGCCAGCGTCATGCCGATCCTGTCAGGCCAGCGGTTACGCCAGACGGCAGAAACAATACCGATGGTCATTCCCAGCAGCACCGACCACAGCATGCTGGCTAACGTTAACCAAAGCGTGGGCAAAAAGCGCTGGGCAATT
This sequence comes from Erwinia phyllosphaerae, assembly GCF_019132875.1. Lineage (GTDB taxonomy): Bacteria > Pseudomonadota > Gammaproteobacteria > Enterobacterales > Enterobacteriaceae > Erwinia > Erwinia phyllosphaerae. The sequence goes on along the minus strand of NZ_JAHSPF010000007.1, from coordinate 141,361 downwards.
TCGGTAGAAACCGGTCGCCGTGAAACCATCGACTGACCGAAATCACCCTGCACAGCGTGACTGATAAAGTGCCAGAACTGCTGAATTAGCGGCTGATCCAGACCCAGCTGCTGACGTACCAGCGCCACGACGGTTGCGTCCGCTTCCGGCCCGGCCACCAGCCTGGCCGGATCGCCCGGCAGCATATGCACAAACAGAAAAACCAGCACCGCAACAATTAGCAGCGTTGGGATCAGCCCCAGCAAACGTTTGATAAAATAGTTAAGCATACTTTTCCCTGCGCTTTTACAGCGGCGTCCCGGTTAAGACGCCGCCCGGGCAGTTACTTCAGATCGGCATCGTCAAAGCTGAACGAGGTGTCCGGCATGACATAAAATCCCGTCAGATTTTTCGTGTTGGCTGAAACCAGCTTCTCCACCACCAGCGGTGCCCATGGACGATCGTTCCAGATCCGGTCCTGCGCATCTTTGTACAGCGACGCTTTTTTCTGGTCGTCCGTGGTTTTCAGCGCCTCGGCCAGATCGTTATCAACCTGAGGGTTGCTGTAAAAAGCGGTATTAAAGATTGTTGGCGGCCATGACTGCGTAGCAAACAGCGGCGTCAGCGCCCAGTTGGCTTCGCCGGTTGACGCGCTCCAGCCGGTATAAAACATTCTTACGCCGCTCTCTTTCTGACCCTTGTCCTCCACCTGCGCGGCACGCTGTCCGGCATCCATGGCGGTAACGGTGGCTTTAATGCCCACCTGCGCCAGCTGCTGCTGGGTGAACTGCAACACTTTTTGCGCGGTGCTGTGGTTATGAGAAGACCATAGTGTTGTGGTGAAGCCGTTTGGATAGCCAGCTTCTTTCAGCAGTTCGCGCGCTTTGGCCGGGTTGTATTCCGGTGCCGGATAGCTTTGCGAATATTGAATGGAAGGCGGCACGATGCCGGTCGCTGGCGTGGCATAACCGGCAAAAGCAACTTTTACCAGCGCCTGACGGTTGATAGCGTAGTTGATCGCCTCACGTACTTTCGGGTTATCAAACGGTTTTTGCGTCACGTTAAAGCTGATATAGCGCTGCATGATCGAAGGCGAGGTGACCAGATCCAGCTTGCTGTTTTTCTCCAGCAGTTTGGCCTGCTCATAAGGGATTGGGAAAGCAAAGTTCGCCTCGCCGGTTTGCAGCATCGCCGCACGGGTATTGTTATCAACCACCGGACGCCAGGTAATGCTGTCCAGCTTCGGATAGCCCTTTTTCCAGTAGCCCGCAAATTTTTTCACCTTCACGAAATCGGTCTGGTTCCAGGTTTCCAGCTCGTAAGGGCCGGTGCCGACAGGATGAAAACCGATCTCTTTACCATATTTTTTCAGCGCGGTCGGCGAAATCATCGCTGCAGCCGGGCTGGCCAGCGTATTGATAAAGGCGGAAAACGGCTGTTTCAGCGTGATTTTAACGGTCAGCGGATCAACCACTTCCGTGGTCGCAACGGACTTAAACAGGTTATAGCGTTTCAGATGGTTATCCGGATTGCTGGCGCGGTCGAGATTCACTTTTACCGCTTCAGCATTAAAGTCGGTGCCGTCCTGGAACTTAACGCCGCTACGCAGTTTGATGGTGTAGGTCAGGCCATCTTTACTGGCGTCATAGCTTTCGGCCAGCACGTTAGTCAGCTTCATCTCTTTATCAAAGCCAAACAGCCCCTGATAGAAGGATTTTGCCACCGCCTGCGACAGCGTATCGTTGGCGTCGTAGGGGTCAAGCGTGGTGAAGTTTGAGCCAACGGCGATCACCGCATCTTTTGCGGCCCAGGCAGGAACCGCCGCCAGGCCGCTAAGGATGCCGGCCGCTAACAGCAGCTTGCGTTTGCTATCGATCATTATTTTTCTCCTGAGATTAAGTTATGCAGCAAAATCAGACCACGGCATGACGCGCCACAAAATGTCCGGCGCTGACCTCCACAAGCTTTGCCACTTCCGGTTCGTCGCCCACGGCCCTGACTGGACTGGGTATTTCATCTACCAGCAGCGCTCGCTCGCGGCGGCGATGGCCAGGATCGGCGACCGGCACGGCGGACATCAGCTTGCGCGTGTAAGGATGCTGCGGATTTTCAAAGACGGCCTGGCGCGAACCCATTTCAACAATTTGTCCTAAATACATCACCGCAACGCGATGGCTGATGCGCTCAACCACTGCCATATCATGCGAAATAAACAGGAAAGCAATGCCAAACTCGCGCTGCAAATCCATCATCAGATTGACGATTTGTGCCTGTACGGAAACATCGAGCGCGGAGACGGACTCATCAGCGATAACCACCTTTGGGTTCAGCGCCAGCGCGCGGGCGATACAGATACGCTGCCGCTGGCCGCCGGAAAACTCATGCGGATAGCGGCGGGCGTGTTCCGGCAATAACCCTACTCGCTCAAGCAGCCACGCCACGCGCTCTTCGGCCTGTTTACCTTTTGCCACGCCGTGCACCAGCAGGGGTTCCATAATGGAAAAACCAACCGTCAAGCGGGGATCGAGGGAAGCGTAAGGGTCCTGAAAAATAAACTGAATATCACGACGTAGATGCGATAAGGCTGCGCCGGTTAAATTATCGATACGCTGCCCGTTAAAGGTGATAGTGCCGCCCTGGCTCGCCACCAGACGCAGTAAGGAGCGGCCCGTGGTGGATTTGCCGCAGCCCGACTCGCCCACCAGCGCCAGCGTTTCTCCGGCATAAAGATCGAAACTGACTTTCTCGACGGCATGAACTCGGCGCGTAACGCGGTTCAGGATGCCGCTGCGTATGTCAAAGCGCGTGACCAAATCACGCACTTGTAAAACTGGTTCGCTGTTGGCTACCACCGTATCCTGAATGCTGTCGGGTGCTTCGCCCTCTTCCGGGCTGACAAGCGGAAAGCGAGCGGGGAACGGCTTGCCGTGCATTGCGCCCAGTTTAGGCACGGCGGCCAGTAGCGCTTTAGTATATTCCTGCTGGGGTGCCTGAAAAATGGCGTCGACCGGGCCGGTTTCAATAACGTCGCCGCGATACATGACCTGCACGCGATCGGCCATTTCCGCCACCACGCCCATATCGTGAGTGATAAAAATCACCCCCATCTGCATCTCTTTTTGCAGTACGCGGATCAGCTGTAAAATTTGTGCCTGAATCGTCACGTCCAGCGCCGTGGTTGGCTCGTCGGCAATCAGCAGCGCGGGCCGGCAGGAGAGCGCCATCGCAATCATCACTCGCTGACGCATGCCGCCGGAAAGCTGATGCGGAAAGCGTCCCAGCACGTTTTTCGCTTCAGGAATGCGGACCAGATCCAGCATTCGCTCCGCTTCTTTCAGCGCGTCACGATGGCTCTTACCCTGATGCAGCACGATGGATTCCGCAATCTGGTCGCCGACCGGGAAGACCGGATTCAGGGAAGTCATCGGTTCCTGGAAAATCATTGCCATATCGGCACCGCGCACCGTTCGCAGTCGCGACTGCGACGCGCGGGTAACGTCAATCACTTCGCCGTTGCGCCGCCGCAGCAGAATTTCGCCGCTGTCGATGCGCCCGCCGCCCTGCTCAATTAGCCGCATCAGCGCCAGCGAGGTGACGGATTTTCCTGAACCGGACTCGCCAACAATAGCCAGCGTTTCGCCTCGCCGGACGTCAAGCGACAGGTTTTTAACTGCATGAACGATTTCGCCTTCTTGCGTAAAGCTGACGCTCAACTCTCTGACCGACAATACTTGCCCGGCGGGCAGTTCGCTTCCACTGGCCATCCTGACTCCCTTATTCTTCGCGATAGATACCCACGTTTGGCGCGTCGCCCACGTAGCCAAAACCCCGGTACATGCCTTCGCTGTTGAACGGCAGCGCAATATTGCCTTCGCGATCGATAGCGATGACGCCGCCGCTGCCGCCCAACACTTTGATTTTTTCCATCACCACTCGCTCGCTGGCTTCTTTAAGCGACAGGCCGCCGTATTCCATTAACGCCGCAATATCATAGGCCGCCAGCGTGCGCATAAATATTTCGCCGCTTCCGGTACAGGAAACGGCCACGTTAGCGTTATTGGCATAGCAGCCTGCGCCAACAATGGGTGAGTCGCCTACCCGTCCGGCCTGCTTGTTGGTCATGCCGCCGGTTGAGGTCGCCGCAGCCAGATTACCCTGGCGATCCAGCGCCACCGCGCCTACGGTGCCAAATTTACGATCCGGATCGAGCGGATCGTCCGGGGAAGGCGACGCACCATCGTGATCCAGCATTACCTGTTGCGCAGCAAGCGCACGCTGTAGCTGTTCCCACCTTTCTGGCGTAGAGAAAAAATCGGGCGCAACGGGTGTAAAACCTTGCTCGAGCGCAAAAGCTTCTGCGCCTTCGCCGATAAAAAACAGATGGGGGCTTTTTTCCAGCACGGCCCGTGCCACCAGTATCGGGTTGCGCACCTGTTTCACACCGGCTACCGCGCCGGCATCGAGCGAGCGCCCATCCATAATGCAGGCATCAAGCTCGTGCGTTCCCTGATGGGTAAAGACTGCGCCTTTGCCTGCGTTAAACAACGGACACTCTTCCAGCAGGCGCACAGCCTCCGTTACGGCGTCCAGCGCGCTGCCGCCCTGCGCCAGAATGGCCTGCCCGCTGGCCACAATCGAGGAAAGCGCTTCGATATACTGCCGCTCTTTTTCTACACTCATACTGGCTCGGGCGATGGCGCCTGCGCCGCCGTGGATCGCAATTGCTGCTCTGCTCATTGGTTTACCCTGCGTGCCAAATCGGCAAGAAAAACACGAAGTTAGAATAGTTTTATATAAATGTGACCGTTTTTGACTATAGGCAGGCGGTAAAGTGATGTAAAGCAGAATGTTAAGCGAATCATAATAACGAAAGCTTATGATTTATAACCTGACGATGGCATAACGTGACCCCGCTGACAATTCACGCCATAATAATTGCCATCTGAATTTTTATGCCTGTCTGTAGCACAGGCACACCGAGGACGTTATGGAAGCTTTTACCGCGGGACTGATCTCCCTTGACGATGCGCTGTCTACCATGCTGGCACGCGTTACGCCCGTCACCGAAACAGAAACCCTGCCGTTAACGGCGGCTACAGGCAGAATTACCGCTTCTGCCGTGATTTCCCCCATTAATGTTCCCCCCTTTGCTAATTCTGCGATGGATGGCTATGCCGTACGTCTTGCCGATTTAGCGCTGGAGCAGCCGCTGGCCGTCGCCGGAAAAGCGTTTGCCGGTGCCCCTTTTGACGGCGAATGGCCCGCCGGCAGCTGCGTCCGCATTATGACTGGCGCGCCGGTGCCGCAAGGCACCGATGCCGTGGTAATGCAGGAAGAAACCGAGCAGGCCGACGAGAAAGTACGTTTTCTGGCGAAGGCTAACGCCGGACAAAATATTCGCCTGCCCGGCGAAGATATCGCTCAGGGCAGCAGCGTGCTGGCAGCGGGTATTCGTCTTGGCGCGGCCGAGCTTCCTTTACTTGCTTCGCTGGGCGTCGCGCAAATCACCGTAAAACGTAAGCTGCGCGTGGCGGTGTTTTCAACCGGCGATGAGCTGCAGCCCGTTGGCGAGCCGCTGGCGGCAGGCCAGATTTACGATACCAATCGCTTTGCTGTACGTCTGATGCTGGAAAAACTGGGCTGCGAAACGATCGATCTTGGCATCATCCGCGATAACCAGGCGGCCCTGCGCACAGCCTTTATTACAGCGGACAGCAAAGCCGATGTGGTTATCAGCAGCGGCGGTGTTTCGGTCGGTGAAGCGGACTATACCAAAGCCATGCTGGAAGAGCTTGGCAAGGTTGGCTTCTGGAAGCTGGCCATCAAGCCCGGCAAGCCGTTTGCCTTTGGCCGTCTGCAAAACAGCTGGTTCTGCGGTTTGCCGGGCAATCCCGTTTCTGCCGTGCTGACGTTTTATCAGCTGGTGCAGCCGCTGCTGGCAAAGCTTAGCGGCCTGGCGACTCCTGCTCTGCCGCCGCGTCTACGCGTAAAGAGCGCCGACAACCTGAAAAAAACACCGGGAAGACTCGACTTCCAGCGTGGTCGGCTGGTACGTAATGCACAAGGTGAAGCCGAGGTCCACACTACCGGTGCGCAAGGTTCGCATGTGTTTAGCTCATTCAGCCAGGCGAACTGTTTTATCGTGCTGGAGCGTGAGCGCGGCAATGTCCAGGCCGGAGAATGGGTAGAAGTCGAGCCGTTTAACAGCCTGCTGGAGGGCTAATGAATCCGGAACTCAGCGATGCAGAAATGCTGCGCTATAACCGTCAAATCGTGCTGCGCGGCTTTGATTTTGACGGTCAGGAAAAGCTGAAAGCGTCCCGCGCGCTGATTGTCGGGCTGGGCGGACTGGGCTGTAGCGCCAGCCCTTATCTGGCCTCGGCTGGCGTTGGCCATCTGACGCTGCTGGATTTCGATCGGGTTTCCGTCTCCAATTTACAGCGGCAGATCCTGCATCACGATGCGCAAATCGGTTTGGCCAAAGTGGACTCTGCCCGCCAACAGCTGAGCGACATTAATCCGCATATCAGCATAAAAACCGTCGATCGGCAGCTTGAGGATACGGAGCTGTGCGAGCTGGTTGCTCGTCACGATGTGGTGCTGGACTGTACGGATAATGTAGCCACCCGCGAACAGCTGAATCGCCTCTGCTTCGCCAGCAAAACGCCGCTGGTTTCCGGCGCGGCAATCCGCATGGAAGGCCAGCTTAGCGTTTTTACCTGGCAGGAAACGGAGCCTTGCTATCGTTGTCTGAGCCGCTTGTTCGGCGATGCCGCGCTCAGCTGCGTGGAGGCCGGAGTGATGGCCCCGCTGGTTGGCGTTATAGGTTCTCTCCAGGCGATGGAAACGATCCGGCTGCTGACCCGCTTCGGCGACGGCGTAGCGGGTAAACTGCTAATGTATGATGCGATGACCCTGCAGTTTCGTACTTTAAAGCTGGCGAAAGATCCACACTGTGAAGTTTGCGGAAAATAAGGCCAGACGGACGTCTTATTTTTGCGTCGCCAGCTCCCATTTCTGCCCTTTTCTGGCGTAAAAACAACACATTCTCTCTGCGACCACTATAGTTATATCACTGCGAATTTCGCGCCAGGGAGAATGCCATGAGCGAAGAGCATCACCCGCGCCCGGATGTCAGTATGCATGGCCTGCGCCGCCTGCTGATAATCTTCCTGCTGGTGATTGGAAGTGCCGTTGTGCTGGTAAACGGCTGGGTGGTTTACAGCATCTGGCAGCGCATCGTTAATGAAACCCAGAACGATGCGCATAATCTGTCACAATCGCTTTCACGACAGTCCGAGGATACGATTCTGCCGGTCGAGCTGACCCTGCAGGATCTCCGCGATCGGATCACGCTGGTCGGGCTGGATCCTGAACGCCAGGCCTACCTGCGCACGCTGCTTATGGAACGCAAGGCTTCGCTGCCGCAGCTGCACGGCCTGTTTGTTTACGACAGCCAGGGCAACTGGGTGTTAACTTCCGAGGGGATGTTTGACCAGCGCCGCAATAATGCCGACCGCGCCTACTTCAAATATCATCAGCAGCACAGCGATCTTGATTTGCATATTGATGAAGTTATCCGCAGCCGCAGCACCGGCGATTTGATTATTCCTTTATCGATGCGGCTGAATAATCGCGATGGCTCATTCAGAGGGGTGCTGCTGGCAACGCTGCGCCTTGACTATTTTCGCCAGACGTTTGGCTACTATAATCTGGGCGAGCGTGGCCTGCTGGCGCTAATGACCCATACGGGCAATATTCTCTACGTTCGGCCTTTTGCCAACGAGCTGGTTAACCGCAATATTTCTGATAGTCCACTGTTCAAGCATCTGCTGAAAACCTCTACCAGCGGCACGGCAACCTATAAGGCGGCGGTAGATGGACTTGAGCGCGTTTTTGGCTATGCCAGCCTGAAACGTTATCCGCTGGTGGTAGCGGTGGGCTACGATAAACAACAGCTGGTGCAGGCCTGGTTAACGGAGCTGGTGGCTTATCTGACGCTGTGCGCCTTGCTGCTGGCGGTCATCGCCGCGCTGGGTTGGCTGCTGATGCGCAATATCGGCCATACCATCCGCGATCAGGAAGAGCTGGCGATGGCGCGCGATCGCCTGGCGATAATGAACCGCACGCTGCAAACGCTGGCGCTGGTGGACAGCCTTACCGGCCTGGCAAACCGCCGACAGTTCGATCTCTATCTCGACCGTAGCCTTGAGCGAGCCAATAACCTGCGCGCGCCGCTGGCGCTGTTAATGATTGACGTCGACTCTTTTAAGCGCTTTAACGATACCTATGGTCATCTTGCCGGTGACGAATGCTTAAAGTATGTTGGCAACGCGTTACAAAGCGTTGATCATCACGCCGACGATCTGATTGCACGCTATGGCGGTGAAGAGTTTGCCGTAATCCTTTGTGATTGCGAAGCGGAAACCGCGCTGCGTCTGGCCCATGCTGTCAGAGAAGCCGTCGCCGCCTTGCAAATCCCTCATCGCAACAGTGAAAATGAGGCCAGAGTAGTTACGATTAGCGTGGGGGTTCACGTTATTCAGCGTAGCCAGAAGGAAGATCGTCAGACGCTGATAAGCCAGGCCGATAAAGCCCTGTATCAGGCAAAAACGGGCGGAAGAAATCGGGTAGAGATAGTGTAATAATTACCAGAAATCGTCTGTTTTTTGTCCTCCCTCATTTTTTCATCACTGTTAATCCCCTACTCTTTCCCGGCCAGCAAAGCATTAACTGGCGCAACCTTTTGCATGCTATCGACTGGCAACCACTACAGGAGTAACGTAAGCACACAAGGAAGAGCAACATGGAGAGTTATCTGTACCTGGAGGATATGGACGATTTTTGGCCTGAAGAAAAGGAATATGGAGGCGACATGGATAATCTGGAACAGCGCGTTGAGCGGCTTGAAAAAGATACGCAGCAGATCAAGCTCGATCTGGCGGTATTAACTTCTCGTTCGGAGAATTTTGCTACTAAGGCCGACGTTGCGGAGCTTAAAGCCGAACTGGTGCAGGAAATAGTGGCCAGCGAAGTGCGCACTAATGCTAAATTCGAAAGAATTGATGAAAAGTTTCAAAGAATTGATGAAAAATTCGAAAGGATAGATAAAAGGTTTGACGACCTCAACAACAGAATTTTATGGACGCTAATGGTGCCGGCCCTCACGGCCATTCTCTTGTGGTTTGTAAAAACCGCCATCCTGAAAATCTGAACGCAACATTGACCTGAGCCAGGTGGCTCAATAAGGCGGAGCAGATGCCCCGCCTCAGGCTGCCAACAAACATCACGCGCTTTACCGGCGGCCCTTTTATAAGGTTTAGAAAATACCCTGGCTGCGCAGGTAATCTTCGTAGTTACCGGTAAAGTCTTTCACTTTGCCTGGCGTCATCTCAATCACGCGCGTTGCCAGCGAGCTAACAAACTCACGGTCGTGAGAAACGAAGATCAGCGTGCCTTCATACATCTCCAGCGCCATATTCAGCGCCTCGATGGATTCCATATCCAGGTGGTTGGTTGGCTCATCCATAATCAGCACGTTCGGTTTTTCCATCATCAGCTTACCAAACAGCATGCGGCCTTTTTCACCACCGGACAGCACCTTCGCTGGCTTTTTGATGTCGTCCTGGCTAAACAGCAGACGACCAAGAATACTGCGTACAGCCTGCTCGTCATCGCCTTCCTGCATCCACTGGCTCATCCAGTCGAAAACGGTCAGATCGTTAGCAAAATCATGGGCATGGTCCTGAGCATAATAACCAACGCGCGCATTTTCCGACCACTTGACCGTGCCGTTATCCGGTTGCAGCTCGCCCACCAGCGTTTTCAGCAGGGTCGATTTACCAATACCGTTAGGGCCGATAATCGCCAGCTTTTCACCCACTTCCAGCAGCAGATCGAGGTTTTTAAACAGCGGCCCCTGGTCGAAACCTTTCGTCAGTGACTGTAACTCCAGCGCGTTACGGAACAGCTTTTTATCCTGCTCGAAACGAATAAACGGGTTCTGGCGGCTGGAGGCTTTCACCTCATCCAGCTTGATCTTATCAATCTGTTTAGCACGCGAGGTTGCCTGACGAGATTTTGAGGCGTTGGCGCTGAAGCGGCTAACAAAGGATTGCAGTTCGTTAATCTGCGCCTTTTTCTTGGCGTTATCCGCCAGCAGACGTTCACGTGCCTGGGTGGCCGCCGTCATGTATTCATCGTAGTTGCCCGGATAAACACGCAGCTCGCCGTAGTCCAGATCGGCCATGTGCGTACAGACCATGTTCAGGAAGTGACGGTCGTGCGAAATAATAATCATGGTACTGTTACGTTCGTTCAGCACCTGCTCCAGCCAGCGAATAGTATCGATGTCCAGGTTGTTGGTTGGTTCGTCAAGCAGCAGAATTTCCGGATTGGAAAACAGCGCCTGCGCCAGCAGCACACGCAGCTTCCAGCCGGGCGCCACTTCGCTCATCGGGCCATAGTGCTGCTCAAGCGGAATACCCACGCCTAATAGCAGTTCACCGGCGCGAGACTCGGCGGTATAACCATCCATTTCGCCATACTTTTCTTCCAGGTCGGCAACCTTATAGCCATCTTCTTCGCTCATTTCTGGCAAAGCGTAAATACGGTCGCGTTCTTCTTTAACGGCCCACAGTTCACCGTGGCCCATAATGACCGTATCCAGCACGGAATATTGTTCGAAAGCGAACTGATCCTGGCGAAGCTTACCGATACGTTCATTCGGATCGAGGGAAACGTTACCCGCCGATGGCACAAGGTCGCCGCCGAGGATTTTCATAAAGGTGGACTTGCCGCTACCGTTGGCACCGATCAGGCCATAGCGGTTGCCGCCGCCAAATTTGACAGAGATGTTTTCGAACAGCGGCTTACTGCCAAACTGCATGGTGACGTTGCTGGAAACTAGCACAGGATAGCCTTTCATTTGCGATGGGATAATATCAGCGCGTATTATGCCAAAAAAAAGGGGCGGCGAATACACCGCCACCCCCTCAAGCCTTGCGTTTTCGCTAATGGCTTTCCGCTTTGCGTTTTGGCGCAGGCAGAGGCCGAGCCTCACCGTCGCTGCTTAGCCAGTCATGCAGATAGTGCTCAATCTGCTCCAGGCTGCGGTTACGCGTTTCCGGCACGCATTTAATGACGAACGCCGCGCCAAACAGGCCGATAAAGGCGAAGATAAAGAAGGCGCCAGCCAGCCCTACCTTCGCCAGCAAGACAGGGAAAACCAGCGAGATAAGGAAATTAGCAATCCACATGGCGAATACCGCGCCGCCCATAAAGATGCCGCGCAGGCGGGTCGGGAAGATTTCGGAAAGCAGCAGCCAGGTTACCGGCGACAGCGCACCCTGCTGGAAACTGAGAAACATCAGCATACCCAGCAGCACCAGATAGCTGCGCATCACATCAACCTGGCCATTAATTGTTTCCGGCATAAAGTAGCTGATGCAACCGATAAACAGCAGGCAGGCAGTACAGCCAAACTGGCCGATCATTGTCATAGTACGGCGGCCCAGACGGCCAAGCAGCCAGATGCCGACAAAGGTCATCAAGACAGAAATAGCGCCGTTGGCGATAGTGGCAAACAGCGCCGCATCGGTACTCATCCCTGCCGCTTTCAACATGGTAGGCGCGTAATACATGATGGTGTTCACACCGGAAAGCTGCTGAATAACCGCCACGCCAATACCGATTAAAAACAGTTTGAACAGCCAGGGCTTGCGTAACTCTTTCAGGCTGGGTTTATTTCTGTTTTCCTCTTCGCTGAGCGTTTCTTCAATTTCCGTCAGTTCCCATTCAACATCACTTTTTGCTCGCGTACGCTCCAGTACCTTGCGCGCTTCCGCCAGGCGACCTTTCATCGCATACCAGCGTGGCGTATCAGGCATAAACATCATACCAAACCACAGCGCGACGGCGGGCACGGTCGCAATCGCCAGCATCCAGCGCCAGGTATTTTCACCGCCCCAGGCCGCATTAAAGCCAGCGTTGGACATATAGGCCAGCATTTGCCCGGAGACGATCATCAGCTCTTGCAAGGTAACCAGCTGGCCGCGCTTGTTAGCGGGCGCAATTTCAGCAATGTAGACCGGGACGGTCGCTGAAGCGCCGCCTACCGCTACGCCTAACACCAGGCGGAAGAAAATCATCCAGTGCACGTCAGGTGCCAGCGAAGTTCCCAGCGCACCGATCGCAAAGATAACTGCGAGAACAATAATGATTTTCTTCCGCCCGGCTGCCGCAGCATAATGCCCGGAAATCAGTGCGCCAAACGCGGCACCGAACAGCAGCGAACTGGTGACGAGCCCGGTAGTAAAAGGCGTCAAGTGCAGCTCCGTGCCCATAAACAGAAGCGCGCCGGAGATCACGCCCGTATCGTAGCCAAACAGTAATCCACCCAGCGTAGCAATAAGGGCAATAACCTTAACAAAAGGCTCCGTTCGCGACGTGCTGTTGGGTCCAGATGCCCGACTGGGCGTGAGATATTGTTCTTTCGGCATGATTATCGACCTCTTATCGTTATTCACAGGTCAGGCTGGCAGGAGCGGGCAGCCTGGTGTCTTTCCCAGGCCTTTAACTTAGTCTTTTTCTTTCATTTAAAAAAACAATGAAAATTAAATTTTGCGGCACAGCTCTCATCACCTGGTCAGATTTGTGACGCAAGTATCATAAATAGACCTTATATTTCCGCTTTCACTGACCTGGCTCCAGGAAAATTTGAAATGACCTACCCTGCCTTTTAAAATTTATATTCCACAACAATGGAAAGTATTCACTATTATTTCGAAAAGAAGGAGCTGCTTTAACCGGCCAGAAAGTTGACGGCAGCCAACAACGCTGCCTGAAAGAGCGAGCAAGTTTCGGCCGCAGCGGCAATAAAGCTGCCTGAAAGAGCGAGCCAGTTTCAGCCACAGCGGCAATAACTCTGCCTGAAAGAACGAGAAAATTTCAGCCGCAGCAGTAATAAAGCTGCCTGAAAGAATGAGAAAGTTTCAGCCGCAGCGGCAATAAAGCTGGCCAGGCATCATGAAGAGGTGCGGACAGAGTAGCCTGGAAAAGACGGGTAAATATCGAAAGCGAAAAATTGAGTAATAAAAAGGATGGGCGATAAGCAAGAAGTTATCGCCCGCCCGTTAACGCTTACCTTGCGGGCACATCGCCTGTTTCCGCAGGGCCAAACACGGAATAGTCAGGTAGCTTCACATTCTGGTAAAGCTCCCAGCCGCCGCCAAGCGCCTTGTAAAGCGCGACCAGATCCAGGCTGGACTGAACCCTGGCTGAAGCAGCCTGCTGCTTCGCCTGGGACAGCTGACGCTGCGCGGTCAGGGCGTCGATAAACGAAGAAAGGCCCTTACCATAGCTATCATTCGCCAAATTAAAGGCGTTTTGCAGCGCGTCGACCGTTTGATCAAGGCCTTCGACCTGCTGCTGGTCGGTACGATAGCTAACCAGCGCATTTTCTACATCCTGGAGCGCCGTCAGCACGGTTTGCCGATAGCCCAGCGCGGCATTGGCCTGCTCTGCCCTTGCCAGCTTCACGCCGGAAACCAGGCGACCGCCCTGGAAGATGGGCAGGGAAACCGACGCGCCATAGGTGTAAAAATGGCTGCTCCAGTTGTCCAGATAGCTGGCGTCGGTATTGCGCAGGCCAAACTGGCCGGTCAGCGAGAAGTCAGGAAACAGCTGTGCAACGGAGACGCCGATATTGGCCGTCGCTTCATGCAGACGGGCTTCCGCCTGACGCACGTCCGGACGACGCCGCGCCAGCGTAGAGGGCAGCCCGACGGCCACCTCTTTTGGCAAGGCCGGCAGCGCTTTAGGTGCGGCAAGCTCTGCATCCAGCATGCCTGGCGGCTTACCGATCAGCACCGCCAGCCCGTTCATCGCCTGATGAATTTGCGCTTCATACTGCGGCAGTTGCGCCTGCAGGGAGTGTAGCTGCGCACGAGCGTTTTCCACGTCCATCTGCGGCGCAAGCCCGTTACGCTGCTGGCTTTGCGTCAGCTCCAGCGTCTGCTGCGCGACTTCAAGCTGCGTTTGCAGGGTCTGGCTAATCAACTGCGCGCCGCGCAGCTGCAAATAGGTTCGCGCCACTTCCGCTTCAAGAGAAACCAGCGCATCGTTGCGGCTCTCCAGCGACTCCTGCTGCTGCGCGCCTGCGGCCTCAACCTGACGTCGTACCCTGCCCCAGAGGTCCAGTTCCCAGGACGCGTCAAAGCTACCCTGATACAGGCCAACCGGTTCTGTCAGCTCATTCAGTGCCGAACTCACGTCGGCATCGGTATTCGCCGCGTCAAGCTGTTGGTAAACGCCATTTGATTCCAGTTCCCCCTTCAGGCCAAGCTGCTGGCGCTGCGCCGACGCTTTACCATTCACTGAAGGAAACCAGGCACCGCGCGCCTGATTAAGCTGCTGACGCGAGCCGGCGATACGCAGCACGGCCTGCTGCAGACTCAGGTTTCCGGCGATAGCGCGGTCAATCAGGCTGTTTAACTGCGGATCGTTAAAAGATTTCCACCAGCCCGGATTGGTCACGGTAGCCTGCGGCTTTGAGGCGCGATCCGACGCCAGCGAGTTAAACGATGACGGCGTGGCGGCTTTGGGCGGCTGGTAGTCAGGCCCGACGGTACAGGCCGATAGCGTAATAGTCGCAACCAGCAGCACGCCGAGTCGCGAACGCGTAAACAAAGGAGAAACGTTCATGTCAGTGTGCTCCTGCACTGCCCTCGCTCTTAATCGGCGCAAGCAGTAAACAAAATGGAATAAGAACCAGGGCGAGAATACTCAGGCCCATAAATACGTCGATATAGGCCAGAATGCGCGCCTGGGCAATCATCTCTTTATAGAGCTGTCCGGTCGCCACGGTGACCGGATCGCCAACGGCGGAAGTAAAGTCCCTGACTCCCTGCGCCCAGCGTTCTACCGTCAGGTTGAACGGCTCGTTCAGCGGCGTCATGTTATGCACCATGCTTGCGCTACGAGCCTGCTCACGTTCAGTGATCATCGCGGTGGAAAGCGAAATGCCGATTGAGCCCGCTACGTTACGACACATGGTAAACAGCGCCGAGGCGTCCGCATTCAGTTTTTGCGGAATAGTGACAAAAGCCACGGTTGTCAGCGGTACAAACAGGAAGCCAAGCCCGATAGTTTGCGCGCTACGCATCATCACCAGCGTGGTAAAGTCGATATTCGGCGCCAGCTTTGCCGAGTAGATAAAAGAGACGAACAGGCAGGTAAAGCCGAAAGCGATAATCCAGCGGGTCTGCACGATCGGCATCAGTTTCAGCACCAGCGGAATCGTCAGGACAATCAGCACCGCTCCGGGCGAAAGCACCAGCCCGGACCAGGTTGCGGTATAGCCCAGATCCTGCTGCGCCAGCTGCGGAATCACCACCGAGCTGCCATACAGTATCGCTGCCATGCCGGACATCAGCAGACTGGCGACGGCAAAGTTACGGTCTTTCAGCACGTGCAGATCCACTACCGGCTTTTTGGCATACAGCAGCCAGTAAGCCGCGCCGACCAGCCCGATTGCGCTCATAATGGCAAAGGTAATAATAAACGGCGAGCTAAACCAGTCGTCGTCTTCGCCCCGGTCCAGAAACACCTGCAAACAGCCAAGTCCCAGCGTAATCAGGCTAATGCCGATATAGTCGATAGAGAGCTTGCCCTTCGCCATTTTGCGTTCCCACGGCGGATCTTCCAGCAGCTGATAGATAGCCAGCACGCTAAGGATCCCAACCGGGATGTTGATAAAGAATACCCAGCGCCAGCTGTAGTTATCGGTAATCCAGCCGCCCAGGGTTGGGCCAAGCACCGGCGCCACGATAATAGCAATGGATGACAGGCCAAAAGCCTTGCCGCGATCTTCCGGTTTGAAGTAATCCAACAGCACCGACTGCTGTACTGGCTGTAGCCCGCCGCCAAAAAACCCTTGCAGCACCCTGAACAGAATGATCTGCCAAAGCTCGGTGGCAATGCCGCACAGGAACGAACAGACGGTAAACATCACAATACAGATCAAAAAGAACTGTTTACGACCGAAAACGCGACTCAGAAAAGCCGAGATAGGCAGCACGATACCGTTCGCCACCAGATAGGAAGTCAGCACCCAGGTTGATTCATCGTAGCTGGACGACAGCGAACCGGCGACGTGCGGCAGCGCCACGTTAACGATGGTGGTGTCCAGGATCTCCATGAACACCGCCAGCGTTACGGTCATGGCGACAAGCCAGGGATTGCTGGCCGGCTTCCAGCTCTGGCCCTGACTCATTCCACGGTTACCTCAGGTTCTACCGACAGGCCCAAAGGCAGCGGTTTATCAGGGTTTAGACCTTTATCAATCACAATTTTTACCGGGACGCGCTGCACAATCTTCACGTAGTTGCCGGTGGCATTTTCCGACGGGAAGGTAGAGAAGCGCGAGCCGGAACCCATCTGAATGCTGTCCACATGACCTTCCAGCTTCATATCCGGCCAGGCGTCTACGGAAATTTTCACCTTGTCGCCAGGGTTCATGCGTTCTAACTGGGACTCTTTAAAGTTGGCGGTGATCCAGACATTTGGCGAGACCAGCGAGAAAAGCGAAGTGCCAGCCTGCACCAGCGTACCGACCTGTACATTACGTTTGGTGACAAAACCGTCGTAAGGCGCACGCACCTCGGTATAGGAAAGATTCAGGTTCGCCGTATTTAACTGCGCCTTCGCCTGCTCAACCTGCTGCTGGCGCGCTTCAACGTTAGTTTCCTGCTGGCGAATTTGTAGCTGAATTTGCGAAGCCACCTCAACCTGAGCCTGGGCGCTTTGCAGTTCGGCCTTCGCGCTTCTTAACTGAGCGCTGGCAGCATCGATGTTACGTTGCGAAGTGGCGCGAGGATCGACGCCGCGCTGGCGTTTGTAATCTTCCTGCGCATTAAGATAGTTGGCTTGCGCCTTAGCCTGCTGCGCCAGCGCCTGATCTTTCTGCGCCGGATACTGCACGCGAGAAAGCGCCAGCTGCGCCTGAGCCTGATGCAGCTGAGCGATAGCCAGACCAAGCTGTGCCTGCGCCTGGTCGCGCTGCGCCTGATTATCCTGCGGATCGATAACGACCAGCAGATCGCCCTTTTTCACCCGCTGGTTATCGGTAACCAGCAGTTTAGTGACGTAGCCGGAAGCTTTAGGCGCAATGGTAACGGCGTCCGATTCAGTGAAGGCATCGTCCGTCGTCTCAATATTGCGACCGGTAAACCAGAAGTAGAAGCCGACAATAACCATGACCACCACAACGATGGCAAGAATGATCAGGGGTTTTTTACCCGGGCGTTTACGCTCCGGCTGCTCGTCTTCGTTCTGCTTTTTGTCCTGCTGTTGGTTATTATCCTGACCACCGTTTGCCGCAGGGTCATGCTGATGACGCGGATCTACGTCCGAGGAAGAATTTGATTGATTAGCCATAGTTCTCATCAGGTTACGGCGGGCTCAAACCGAGCCCGCAAGATTAACGCTGTTATAAACATAGGGCTTAAATTGACAAATGCCAGTGTTTCTTTACGAAGTCAGACAAGACTCAGGCCTGTACCGCATTAATGACTAAAAGCAGGCACCAGCCCAGTGCGGCCGCCCATGCCAGCATCGGCAAAGAATAAAAATGAAAGCGTAACCAGACGGTACGATCCTTAGCCATACGTAAGGCGATCAGGTTAGCCAGCGAGCCGGGTAGCAGGCCAAAACCGCCGATATTTACAGCCCAGGCAAGCAGCGTGCTGGCCGGTAAATTCCCCAGCAGAAGAATGGTTGCCGGAACGTTACTGATGACCTGTGATAAACCAATGGCCAGCAGATATTTTTCACCGGCAGAAAAGTGGCTAATTTGCTCAAGCAGATGATGTATCGCGGGCAGACGCGTTAATAAGAACACATCGACGAACATGGCGATAAAAACGGCCAGCAGGCTCCAGTCGATAGCCAGCAGCGTACGGCGCGCTATCAGTAAAAACACGGCAAAAATCAGCAGTACGCCCCACCCCGCGTAGCCTGATTCCAGGGCGGTAATAAAGACTAAATAGAGCGCTACGCTTGCCAGCAGTAGCAGCTTCTGCCATTGCGTTTCAGGTGCCTGGTCGGTGCGCTCTATCCGCCGTCTGGAAAAGCTAAATGCGGTCAGCAGCAGTAAACTGGCCAGCAACACGACGGCCAGCGGCAGCATCTGCATAATAAAGCCGCCGAAACCCAGCTTGCCGTGTTGCCACAGCAGAATGTTTTGCGGATTTCCGACGGGCGTTAGTAGCGAACCGGCGTTAACGGCCAGCGCTTCAAAGATAATAAGGCGGGTGACCGGCAACGAGGAGTAGCGCCGTAAGGTCAACGTCAGCGGCACCAGGATAAAAAGCGCGACGTCGTTGGTCAGAAAGGTTGAGAGCGCCGCCGCCGCCGCGGTCAGAAACAGCGCCAGCGAGCGTTCCGAGCGGAAACGCTGCACCAGCCGATGTCCCAGCACGTCAAAATAGCCGCTGGCTTCAATACCTTTGGTGAGCATTAATAACCCACCCAGCGTCAAAATGGTTGACCAGTCTACGGCGGCAGGCAGCTGCCGCAGGGAAAATGGCGCGAAGCAGGCCAACAGCAGCCCGGCAAGTACCAGCAGATGCAAAAAGCGATCGTGCAAAAAAGGCCTGAGCAGCGTGACCATGGTTCACCAAAAAGTTGTTACTGACGGCTTTCGTAAAATTGCTGAAAAATAGCCAGCGTTTCATCACTGACGTGATGCTCCAGACCTTCGGCATCACGCCGGGCGGTATCGGGGCTTATCCCCAGCGCCAGCAAAAAGGTCTCGACAATATGATGTCGCTTGCGGCTCTCTTCGGCCAGCGCCTCACCTTCGGCGGTCAAAAAGACGCCGCGATAGGGTACCTGTTCGACCAGCCCGACCGTCGCCAGCCTTTTTAACATTTTGGCCACGGTGGGCTGGGATACGCCAAGGCGCGCCGCCATATCAACCTGGCGAGCCTCGCCAAATTCACGAATAAGATCGGAAATCAGCTCAACATAGTCATCGATCAGCTCACGGCGGTGGGCCTCACGAACCTGACGAAAGCCTTCGACGTGCTCTTCAATTTCTTTCAGTGGCGCAGGCACTGTGGTTTTAGCGCGACGACTCATTCAGCTTCCTCTTTTTATTATCAACTGACGCGTAACGGCTCGCGGCAGCCTGTTGGTGCCACATTGTAAACGAAGCTCAAAGAAGCACAAATTTTCGCGCAATAGCACTGGCTACGAAGTATAGCCTGTGCTATATCTGGTGATAAAGCGTACGAAGGAGGACAATATGAAAAAGCCACTTTTACTGCAGCTGTTCTGTCGCTCGCCTTTTACGCTGCGTCTGATGCTGCTGGAAATGCTCACAACAGAGAAAAAACGCCGCCGTTGATCGGCCATAAAAAAATCCGCCACGTGGGCGGATTTTTTATCGACCGGTCGAAACCGGTTTTTAGCAGGCTTAGAAGCTGTAGCCTACGCCAGCAATCCAGGTGCCAACGTCTACGCTGCGGATACGGCTCTGCTCGTAGCCAACATCCAGAGCAACGTTTTCGATGCCCGGGTTGAACTGCAGGCCAGCACCGTAAGAGAAGCCAACGTCGCTTGAGTCAGACTTCACGCGGTCTGCGCCGTTCTGCTGGAATTTACCGTAGCCGATACCTACTACGCCGTAGATGCTTGCCCAGTCGTTCAGACGGTAAGCAGGACCACCGGTGATGCCGTAGTACTGGCCTTTGTTATACACGCCAGCGTCGGTACGATCTTTCTCGGTGTAGGTGAAAGAACCGATCCAACCCAGGGCATCGGTGCCGTTTTCGTAGCGGTATTTCAGGTTGAAACCGTTAGCTTTGTTAGCCACGCCCTGCATATCGCTTTGTGCGTAACCACCGGAAACAGTGCTCTGTGCCATCGCTGAACCAGCAGAAACTGCCAGTACACAAGCCAGTGCTGAAAGACATGCAATTTTTTTCATAACCACCTCAAATGTGAAAGTACTTATCTCCTGACAACGCTGAAAATATAACAAACCTCAGACAGAAACTCTGCCCCGTTTTTGTTGTCCAAGACAATGTTTGGTGTAACAGGACGTTAATGATTGATTGTATTTATCTGTTTTTATTCAACTTTAAGCCAACACCGCCTCGCCTGACCCGCAATGTAAAAATTTGTTCATTGAGATAAATCTTAATTAATTTTGACACTTCTTTACGTCAGCAGGCCTGTTTTTCCGAATTTCCTCACCTGTTTATGCTGTTTTCGCCACTTTTTATCGGCGTCTGTTGGTACACTCGACGGAACTTTTTCCTCTTCTGACAGACAAATAAGGTTGGTTTCAAGGATGTCTTCTTCCCGCACTTCCTCAGTCTGGTTTTCTGTTTCGCTGCTGTTAATCGCCATGATTTCTATTCAGGGCGGTGCCGCCTTAGCCAAAACGCTTTTCCCTGTTGTTGGCGCGCCAGGCATTACGGCCTTACGTTTGGGTTTGGGCACGTTAATCCTTTGTCTCGTTTTTAAGCCCTGGCGTTTGCGTTTCAGCCGCCAGCAAATTTTGCCGCTGCTTTGTTACGGGCTGGCGCTGGGAGCAATGAACTACTCCTTTTATCTGTCGATACGTACCGTACCTTTGGGTATTGCCGTCGCGCTGGAGTTTGTCGGGCCGCTCACGCTGGCGTTAGCCGGAGCAAGAAAGCTGCTGGATTTTGTCTGGGTGGCGCTGGCGCTGGCCGGTTTGTGGTGGCTGCTGCCGCTGGGCGATTCAATTTCCGGCGTGGATATCAAGGGCGCGCTGCTGGCGTTGCTGGCCGGTGCCTGCTGGGCTGTATATATTCTGAGTGGTCGCCGCGCCGGCGCTGAACACGGCCCGGCGACCGTTGCGATGGGGTCACTAATCGCCTCGCTGGTTTTTGTTCCGTTAGGTTTTACCTTTGCCGATAGCGGTATCTGGAGCCTGGCAATTTTACCCGTCGCGCTGGCCGTTGCCGTGCTGTCCAGCGCCTTCCCTTATTCGCTGGAAATGGTGGCGCTGACCCGCTTACCGGCAAAAACATTTGGTACGCTAATGAGCCTTGAACCAGCGATGGGCGCGCTTTCCGGTATGCTGTTTCTGGGCGAAAACCTGACGCTGCCGCAGTGGGCCGGGCTGTTGGCTATCGTGCTGGCCTCCGTCGGAACAACGTTGACGTTGCAATCTGCCAGGCCGGAAATTGAACCCGTAAGCGAACCTGGCGAATAAATTGCCGAATTATCTCATGCCGGTGAATTAATTCAGGTTCCCGGCTTTAATGGCTAATAATTTAATATCACTCAGACTATTCCGAGCCACTTTTATATCATTACTGTCGACTACGTTAACGTTGCTGGTAAGTTTCCCTTTTTAAACAAAATAAAAATACTTTAATTATCAGCGCGTTATTAAATCCTGTTTAAATGAGAATATTTATTAATCGCATCTACCCAGCGAAAACGCAGAAATACCAGCAGCTTAAGCTGCAAGACGCCCGCTATTTTTTCGATAGGCAGCACCTTTGTGGCAAAGGGCAAAAGTCCTGCTACACTTATTCGGTACATTCAGGACAACTGACCATTAAGAGGATATTAATGATGAGTACCGCTAAACTGGTAAAAACGACTTCATCCGATCTGCATTACACGCGTAACAATGTGGCTGACGAAGAGAAAAAAGCCACGATTGAAGTGCTGAATCGCCTGGTAACGGAATTCATTGATTTGTCCCTGATTACCAAGCAGGCGCACTGGAACATGCGCGGCGCAAACTTCATCGGCGTGCACGAAATGCTGGATGGTTTCCGTACCACGATTACCGATCACCAGGATACTATCGCCGAGCGCGTAGTTCAGCTGGGCGGTGTCGCGCTGGGTACGACTCAGGTAGTTAACGACAGGACGCCGCTGAAAAGCTATCCGCTGAACATCCACACCGTTCAGGATCACCTGAAGGCGCTGGCTGAACGCTATGCCGTTGTTGCTAACGATACCCGTAAAGCCATTACGGAAGTAGAAGACGAAGACACCGCTGATATTTTCACTGCGGCTTCGCGTGACCTGGATAAATTCCTGTGGTTCATCGAGTCTAATATCGAATAAGACTCAGCGGGCTGTTAATTCAGCCCCCTTTTCGTAGAGTAGATTTCAGAGCAGATGAGGCCTTTCATCTGCTCTTTCTATATGGGAGATAACGATGGCCAGTGGTTGGGCACGTGATGATGCCGTACAGGAACAGATTGACTCAACGGTAGAAGATGCCGTTAATCGTGCAAGACGCTCGATGCATAACGGCGTCAGTGCGGAATATTGTGAAAACTGTGGTGAACCTATTCCGGAAGCCAGACGCCTCGCTCTGCCTGGCGTGCAGTATTGCGTACAGTGTCAGCAGCAGCGTGACGAAAAGCAGGCTTCCACTCTTTATAACCGTCGCGGCAGTAAAGACAGCCAGCTGCGATAAAATTCTGCCTCCCTCTCTTTTTCTTTTGTTTTTTACTCCCTGCCAGGCTAAAACTGATCTGCACCATAATGAACACGACGCACTATTATGGTGCTCCATTATGGTGCATTGCATCGCTTAATACGTATCCACAGCGGTTTCATTGACTCAACGTGCTGTTTTTCATATATTTTGAAAACTTGGCACGCTTTTTTCATATAGCCCGGCATCAATCGGACAAAGTGCTTGTCCGACTGCAATAAGGATAAAAAGATGAAGTCACTTGTTAAGTTTTCCCTGGCTGCGCTGACGCTGGCGTTCGCCGTCTCTTCTACTGCCGCAGAAAAAAAACTGGTTGTTGCTACCGACACCGCCTTTGTGCCTTTCGAGTTTAAACAGGGTAACGAATATGTTGGCTTTGACGTGGAGCTGTGGGCTGCTATCGCTAAACAGCTGAATCTGGATTACACCCTGAAGCCAATGGATTTCAGCGGCATTATTCCCGGCCTGCAAACGCACAACGTTGATGTAGCGCTGGCGGGTATTACCATTACCGACGCACGTAAAAAGGCTATCGACTTCTCTGACAGCTACTACAAAAGCGGCCTGCTGGTGATGGTTAAAGCCAATAACGACCAGATCAAAAGCATCAAAGATCTGGATGGCAAAGTGGTTGCAGTAAAAAGCGGCACCGGTTCCGTAGATTACGCAAAACAGCATATCAAGAGCAAAGACCTGCGCCAGTTCCCTAACATCGATAACGCCTACATGGAGCTGGGCACCAGCCGTGCGGATGCCGTGCTGCACGATACGCCAAATATTCTTTATTTCATCCATACCGCAGGCAAAGGCCAGTTTAAAGCGGTAGGCGACTCAATCGAAGCACAGGATTACGGTATCGCCTTCCCGAAAGGCAGCGACGAACTGCGTGATAAGGTCAACGGCGCGTTGAAAACCCTGCGTGAAAACGGCACCTACAACACTATTTATAAAAAATGGTTCGGTTCTGAGCCTAAATAACAGCGCTTTACCTTTCGCAGGCGCGCCGTGCGCCTGCGGTTTTACACCAATGAATATGGTTTTAAACCGGAGAATTAAGAATGCAGTTTGACTGGAGCGCCATCTGGCCATCTATTCCGGCCCTGCTTGAGGGCGCCCGACTGACGCTGTGGATTTCCGTCCTCGGCCTGATTGGCGGCCTGATTATCGGCCTTGTAGCGGGTTTTGCCCGCGCCTACGGCGGCTGGCTGTCACGCAATGTTGCGCTGGTATTTATTGAACTGATCCGTGGTACGCCTATTGTCGTCCAGGTCATGTTTATCTATTTTGCTCTGCCGATGGCGTTTAGCGATCTGCGCATCGACCCCTTCAGTGCGGCAGTGATCACCATCATGATCAACTCCGGCGCTTATATCGCAGAAATCACCCGTGGTGCCGTCCTGTCAATCAACAAAGGCTTTCGTGAAGCAGGTCTCGCGCTGGGCTTATCCAGCCGTGAAACGCTGCGTTACGTCATTATGCCGCTGGCGCTGCGTCGTATGCTGCCGCCGCTGGGTAACCAGTGGATCGTCAGTATTAAAGATACCTCGCTGTTTATCGTGATTGGCGTGGCGGAACTGACCCGCCAGGGCCAGGAAATTATTGCCGGCAACTTCCGCGCGCTGGAAATCTGGAGCGCCGTAGCCGTTATCTACCTGTTTATTACGCTGGTGCTGAGCTTTGTTCTGCGTCGCATTGAGAAAAGGATGAAGATCCTGTGATTGAATTTAAAAACGTCTCCAAACACTTTGGCGAAACGCAGGTTCTGCACAATATCGATTTATCGATTAAACAAGGCGAAGTTGTTGTGATTATCGGGCCGTCAGGCTCCGGCAAATCCACGCTGCTGCGCTGCATCAACAAGCTGGAAGAGATCACTACCGGCGAGCTGATTGTAGATGGCCTGAAGGTTAACGACCCGAAAGTTGATGACCGTTTAATTCGCCAGGAAGCAGGTATGGTATTCCAGCAGTTCCATCTGTTTCCGCAGATGAGCGCGCTGGATAACGTCGCCTTTGGTCCAATCCGCGTGCGCGGCGCTAAAAAAGCTGACGCGCAACGTCTGGCAAAAGAGCTGTTGGGCAAAGTTGGCCTGGCCGAGCGCGCGCACCATTTCCCGTCCGAGCTTTCCGGCGGCCAACAGCAGCGCGTGGCCATTGCCCGCGCGCTGGCGGTCAAGCCTAAAATGATGCTGTTTGATGAACCAACTTCCGCGCTCGATCCAGAGCTGCGCCATGAAGTTCTGAAGGTCATGCAGGATCTGGCCGAAGAAGGCATGACGATGGTCATCGTGACGCACGAAGTGGGCTTTGCGAAGAAGGTTGCTTCACGTCTGATCTTTATCGATAAGGGTCGCATCGCAGAAGATGGTGACCCGGCAGAACTGATCGATAATCCGCCGGGCGCGCGCCTGCAGGAATTCCTACAGCACGTTTCCTGATAGTCTTCGGGGCGGGAGTTTGCCGCCCCGCTTTCTCGTCCCTCTCTTAAAAAGCGCCTCTTCGGCTTGCGCTTTTTCCCGGCAGGCTATACTTGCTGGTCGACGCTTCTTTGCGTCGTCACAGGAGAATACGATGTCAGGAACCCTTCCCTTCTGGCGCCTGGCGTTCAGATGGTTACCGTTAGTCATTGCTATTTTTGGCTGCCAGGCCCAGGCCGTTAGCTTACCTGCCGCCGCCGTGGCTGCTTCCCAGACAAAATCCGCTTCGGCTCCCCAAGGCGGCGAACCGAGCTTAGAAGATAAAAAAGCTGCCTATGCCGCGCTGGCGAATATTTTGCAGAATGACCAGTCCCGGGCCGAGCTGATTAATCAGTTACGCAGCGCTTCTACAAGTACGTCTACCACAAAAGATCCGGTGCTCACGCCGCCAACGGCCGATGATGATAAAACCGTCCTGGAAAGCGTTACCAACGTCAGTCGTCATTTTGGCGGCGAAATGCTGGGAAAAGTACAAAAGCTCCATCGCAATATCACTGATGCACCGCACAAGGCTTTTAATCCCAAAACGTTTTATAACGCGCTGAGCCACTTTGTGATGCTGGCCGTTGCGCTGTTCGCATTTTACTGGCTGCTCCGCTGGGCCGTTACGCCGCTTTTTCGCCGCATGGGCGAATGGGGAAGAAGAAAAAACGGCGATCGCACCAGCTGGCTACATTTGCCCGCGATGATCCTGGGCGCGTTTGTTGTCGATCTACTGCTGCTGGGCATTGCCTTGTTTGTGGGGCAAATGCTGAGCGATTCGCTGAACGCAGGCAGCCGTACCATTGCTTACCAGCAGGGTTTATTTCTTAACGCTTTTGCGCTGATTGAATTTTTCAAGGCGATCCTGCGGTTAATATTCTGTCCGCGCTATCCGCAGCTGCGCTTTTTCCATCTCTCTGATGCACGCGCCAGCTACTGGGAGACTCGCCTCAGCTGGCTGAGCGGCGTTATCGGTTATGGGCTGCTGGTCATAGTGCCTATTGTTTCCAATCAGGTTAACGTGCAGGTTGCCGCGCTGGTGAACCTTATCCTGATGTGCTTTATCACGGCCTGGGCGCTCTACCTGATTTTCCATAACCGTCGCTCCATACAGCTGGAACTGAATCGGCTAGCCGACCGCTCAATGAGCTTCTTTTCGCTGTTTATCCGCGCTTTTGCCATGGTCTGGTACTGGCTTGCCAGCGCCTACTTTATTGCGCTGTTCCTGCTTTCTATCTTTAATCCCGGCGACAGCCTGAAGTTTATGATGTCCGCCACCGTGCGCTCGCTGGCGATAATCGGCCTTGGTGCGTTGATTTCCGGCGTGCTTAGCCGCTGGATATCAAAAACGATTATCCTTTCGCCGGAGCTGCGCCGTAACTATCCTGAACTGCAAAAAAGGGTTAACGGCTGGATTTCCGTGATGCTGAAACTGGCGCGGATCCTGACCGTCTTCGCCGTTTGCCTGCTGTTATTAAACGCCTGGAACCTGTTCGACCTGTGGCACTGGCTGACGGTTGGCGCGGGCGTCAAAATGGTTGATGTGATTATCCGTATCGTGATGATTTTGTTCTTTTCGGCAGTTGGCTGGACGCTGCTTGCCAGCCTGATAGAAAGCCGTCTCGCCTCGGATTCTCATGGTCGCCCGATGCCAAGCGCCAGAACACGCACGCTGTTGACCCTGTTTCGCAACGCGCTGGCCGTAGTTATCAGTACTATTACCATTATGATCCTGCTGTCGGAGATTGGCGTTAATATTGCGCCATTGCTGGCAGGCGCGGGCGCGCTGGGGCTGGCGGTTTCGTTCGGCTCGCAAACGCTGGTAAAAGACATTATTACCGGTATTTTTATTCAGTTCGAAAACGGCATGAATACTGGCGATCTGGTGACTATAGGCGCGATTACCGGTACGGTAGAACGTATGTCGATACGTTCGGTCGGGGTACGTCAGGATACCGGCGCTTATCACATTATCCCGTGGTCTTCGATTACGACTTTTGCCAACTTTGTGCGCGGTATCGGCTCTTTTGTCGCCAATTATGATGTCGATCGCCGCGAAGACAGCGATAAAGTTAACGCTACGCTACAGGCGGCGGTAAGTGAACTGATGCAGGATGAGACGATTCGCGGCATGGTAATCGGCGAGCCCTCCTTTGCAGGTCTGGTAGGCCTTACCAATCAGGCATTTACGGTGCGAGTTTCCTTCACTACGCAGCCGCTAAAGCAGTGGACGGTGCGGTTTGCACTCGACAATATGGTTAAGAAACACTTCGATGCGGCCGGGATCAGAGCACCGCATCCAACGGTTCAGGTAATGCAAACGGGTAGCGATCTGGCTGCGGCAGCCAGTTTTCCAGCGCTGCCGGCGCCAGAGTAAATCCTGAGCTTTTTACGTAACAGCGGCAGGATGCCGCTGTCGTCGGGCTAAACGCGCGTCATCTGGCGCTCGCGAGCCGGTTGCTCCATAAAGGTCCAGGCAATAAACCGGCTCTGTTTCTGACCCTGCGCCATATCGATAGTGCGAACGCTAACGGCTCCGGCCTGCTCCAGCGCGCGCCAAAGCTCAGGTAAATTTTCCCGGCGCGAAACCAGTGAGGTGAACCAGATACACTGTTTTGCAAAGCTGACGCTTTCGGTAATCATGCGGCCAATAAACGCTTTTTCGCCGCCTTCGCACCAGAGTTCATCCTGCTGGCCGCCAAAATTTAGTGGCGCATCTTTACCGAGTCCCAGATTGCGGACTTTACGCTGGCTGCCCTGCTGCGCATCGCTGGCGGAAGCGTGAAAAGGTGGGTTACAAAGAACGGCATGGTACAGCTCGTTTTTATGAATAATACCGCTAAAAATAGCCTGCGCACTCTTCTGGCGACGCAAACGCACTCCGCGATTAAGCCCGGGCGTAGCGCTAATAATCGCGTTTGCCGCACGCATTGCTTCTTCATTAACTTCGCTGCCGGTAAAACGCCATTCATACTCGCGATAGCCAATCAACGGATAGATGCAGTTCGCGCCGCAGCCGATATCCAGCACGTTGATATTACGCGGCACCACTGAACGGTTATCTTCCGCCAGCAGATCGGCCAGGTGGTGAATATAATCAGCGCGTCCCGGCACTGGCGGGCAGAGAAAGCCGTCCGGAATGGTCCACTGTTCGATCTGGTAAAAATGCTTCAGCAAAGCCTGATTAAGCATTTTTACCGCCGCCGGATCGGCAAAATCTACCGATTCATCACCGTACTGGTTGGTCGCAACAAACGCTGCCAGCGGCGGATGGCTGGCAATCAGCGCGGGAAAATCATAGCGGCCACGGTGGCGGTTACGGGGATGAAGCTGGGTTTTTTCGACACTCTTTTTCATGAACGGCTCTCTTATCTGCAGGCGCGTAAGATACCTGCTGCGGTAAAGATCGTAAACAATTCCCGCCTGATTTCCTGCTTTCTAACGGCTAATATTAAGGATTACCCCATTCTTCAGGAGTTGTTAATGCCGCGTTCCCGCCATTCTTACCAGCCTCGCCTTGGTCACGGCCTGCCTCACGATCCGCTCAACGCCATTATTGGCCCGCGCCCGATTGGCTGGATAAGCTCGCAAAGCGCCAGCGGCGATCGCAATCTGGCGCCCTACAGCTTTTTTAACTGCTTTAACTATAAGCCGCCGATTATCGGTTTCTCCAGTCAGGGCTGGAAAGACAGCGTGGCAAACATTGCCGAAACCGGTGAGTTTGTCTGGAATCTGGCTACCCGCGAACTGGCGGTAGCGATGAACGAAAGCTCCGCTTCAGTCGCACGTGATAAAGATGAGTTTGCGCTTTCTGGCGTCACGGCTATTCCGGGTACGCAGGTTGCGGCCAGTATGGTAGCGGAAAGTCCGGTCAATTTTGAATGTAAGCTAACGCAGCTTATTCAGTTGCAGGACGCCGATGGCGGTAAGCTGGAACAATGGCTGGTGCTGGGCGAAGTGATTGCCGTTCATATCGACCAGGCTTTACTGCTCGACGGCATTTATCAGACCGCCAAAGCCAATCCCATCCTGCGCGCGGGCGGCCCCAGCGCCTATTACACCATCAGCGACGAGCAGCGCTTTGATTTAACCCGACCGGACGCGCGCAGGTCATAGCAGGATATAACAAGCGAAGCGCCGACGCAGCGCCTCGCTTTTAAGGCAATGCCGACAATCCGGCTGGCGGTTTTTTGTTATGATGTCCGCAATCCCGATCGCAGGTATGGAGCGATAATGAAGAGAATTGCTATTGATATGGATGAGGTTATCGCCGATTTTCATCCTAAAATGGTCGCCACTTTTAATCATCATTTTTCCCTGAAGCTAACGCATAGCGAACTGAATCTGTTCAGTCTTGCCGCCGAAAAACCGGAAATGCTGCGGGAAATTTTCACGCTGGTCAGCGAAGACAGCGATTTTTTTGGCGATCTTGAAGTGATTGAGGGTAGCCAGCGCGTCATTGCCGAACTGGGCAAGCGGTATGAAATTTTTATTACTACTGCGGCTATGCAGGTGCCGACCTCGTTTAACGCCAAATTCCGCTGGCTCAACACCCACTTCCCGTCGATTAAACCCAGCAATATTGTGTTCTGCGGCAACAAAAGCATTATCAATGCAGACTATATGATTGATGACAACGCTGAAAATTTTAGCGGTTTTTGCGGCGAAGGCATCCTGTATTCCGCCCCCCATAATCTTCAGGTTACCGGCTATCGGCGGGTAAAAAACTGGCAAGAAATTGAAAATTTGCTGATGTAAATGTTCTGTCTGCGCCCGGCCTGACAGCCTGGCGCGACGGCAGACGCAACGCCCGCAAAGGAGAAGACATGATCCCCGTCCCGCTGATTCAGGAAGCCACCGAGTGGCGCAGGCAGTTTCACGCGCAGCCGGAGCTGGGCTATCAGGAACATCATACTTCACGACGGGTTGCAGAACTTCTGCGCTCTTTTGGTTTACAGGTGCATACCGGTCTGGCAGGCACTGGCGTGGTCGGCACGCTGGAAAACGGCCCCGGCCCTGCAATCGGTTTTCGGGCCGATATGGATGCGCTGCCGATTACCGAACTGGGTGAGAGAGCCTGGCGCTCGACGCAACCGGGCATCATGCACGCCTGCGGCCATGACGGCCACACCGCTATCCTGCTGGCCGCCGCAAAACATCTCAGCGTTACGCGCCGTTTTAGCGGCACGCTGCATTTCGTTTTTCAGCCCGCGGAAGAAAACCTTGGCGGCGCACGCAAAATGGTGGCCGACGGCCTGTTTACGCTGTTTCCGATGGAGGCTATTTATGGGATGCATAACTGGCCCGGCCTGCCCGTCGGCCATCTGGCGGTAAACAGCGGGCCGATGATGGCTTCGCTGGACGCCTTTGAAATTACGCTGCGCGGCAAAAGCTGCCATGCAGCTATGCCGGAAAACGGGGCCGATCCTGTGGTAGCGGCGGCGCAGCTGATCCTGGCGCTGCAAACCATTCCCGCGCGGCGTTTGTCCCCGCTCTCTTCGGCGGTGGTCAGCATTACCCAGATTAACGGCGGTGAAGCTATTAATGTCATCCCGGAAAGCGTCACCCTGCGCGGTACGCTGCGCTGCTTGCAAAGCGATGTGCGCGCCAGGGTGCGCAGCATGATTAACGATTTTGTCACCACCTTCACCGCGCCGTTGGGAATTGACGGCAGCATTGATTATCTGACGGATTATCCAGTTACCTGTAATCACGCCGTGGCGGCGCAGCAGGTTCGCGATTGCGCGCTGTCGCTGTTGCCTGCGGAACAGGTGCACTGGGAAATCAATCCTTCTATGGCCTCGGAAGATTTTGCCTGCATGCTGGAGGTTTGCCCCGGTGCCTATTTCTGGCTCGGCGCAGACGGCGCTTCGCCTTCCGCACCGCTGCATAATGCGCGTTACGATTTTAACGATGAACTGATTAGCGAAGGTATCGCTTTCTGGGCCGCGCTGGCGGAAAAGCTTATGCCAACCAGATAGTTTCTTCGGCCACGCCCGCGCTCTTTTTTAGATCCACCTGTAAAAAGAGTGAAAGCTGAGCGCGGGCTCAAAAAAAATTTTGCGGTGCCAGAAAACCGTTAACGAATGTACACAAAACGGCTTCCATGCCGGTTCTCGCCGCATGAAAACCCGCTATGCTATCTGCGGCCTGCAAGCATCAATAGCCCGCCTTCGCCACCTGCTCCAGCCCGCTTTCCACATCGGCCGCCCGGCCTGTAGCCACAAAACAGCAGGCCAGCTGCAGGCGCAGCGATTGCGGCACCGCGACCTCCCGGTTCAGGCAGCGTTTGATCCACTCAGCCGTTATCTCTGCGTCTTTACCCGCAGGAAGCTCATCACGACCGATGCCGCTCTCTTCCTGCCGCGTTACCAGCACTTCGGGTTCGCTACCGGCAATCAGATTAATGGCCGGGCAGCGTTGCGGACTGGCGTAGACTTCGCCTTCCGTGCCGTTCATCAGCAGCGCTCGTCCACCCACCGCGTGGAAAAACTGGCCCACGCGCGCAATATATTCCGGGTGGGAAACGCTGGAAAGCCGTAGCGCAGCGTCCTCGCCAAAGGGCGTCAGCAGCTTTGCCAGCGTATGGGCGCTGTTGCGTACGCCCATACGCCAGCGCAGCGAAAGCTGACGCGCCAGCGGCGCACAAAGCGTTTCAACCGATACAAACACCGCTTTTCCTTCTTCCAGCTGTGCCTGCGCCTGTTCTGCGCTGTCGGCTGGTTCGATGCCCAGCGCGGTAAAAATAGCCTCGCTGGTTACGCGTGTCGGATCGTCACTAACGCCATGCACCAGCACCGGAAAACCCAAAGCGGAGAGCAGCAAAGCCAGCAGCGGCGTCAGGTTAGCCTGCTTGCGCGCGCCGTTGTAGCTGGGGATCACTATCGGCATGGGCAGGCTGGCTGGCGGCTGCAGGCTGAGCACCGACTCCTGCATCGCCTGATAAAAGCCCAGCATCTCCTGCTCGCCTTCCCCTTTGATGCGTAGCGCAATAATAATCGCGCCCAGCTCAAGCTCCGGTACGTCGCCTGCCAGCACCTGGCGATAAAAATCACGGGCGCTATCGAAATCGATATCGCGCGCGTGATTTTTTCCGCGTCCAACCTCTTTAATAATTTGCTGATAACCCATGCTTCTGCCCTGTTCGATAGTTAGCGACGACGACGTACTTTCTTCTTAACCACCGCTGTGGGAACGGCTTTTGGCAGCTCACCTTCCGGCATTGGCGGTTGCTCAATAGGAAAAACCGGCAAAGCGCCCAGCAGGCGTGCGCCATAGCTCTTGCTCAATAAGCGGCGATCGTAAATAACGATTTCGCCAAAACAGTGATGGCTGCGGATTAACCTGCCCACCTGCTGAATCAGGTTAAACGAGGCGCTCGGCAGGCTCTGAACCTCAAACGGATAGCGTCTGAGGCTTTTCAGCCATTCACCCTCGGTCAAAATAACCGGACTGTCTACCGGTGGGAAAGCAATTTTATGAATATGCACCTGCGACAGCAGTTCACCTTTTAAATCCAGCCCTTCGGCAAAAGACTGCAGGCCAACCAGCACGCTGGTTTCGCCCTGCTGAACTTTTTTGCGGTGCAGCGCCACCAGCGCCGGACGGGGTTTATCCCCCTGTACCAGCAGCATCAGCCGTAACTCAGGCAGGTAGGAAATAAACTGCTGCATCGCGCGGCCGCTGGCAAACAATACCAGCAGGCCTTTGTGCTTGCCTTCTTTGATCTGCTGACGGAAAAAGTGCGCCATTTCTGCCAGGTGTTCAACCTCGTTCGCCAGCATCGGCTCATAGCGCATCTGCGGGATGATTAACTTGCCCTGCTCGACGTGGTTAAACGGCGAATCAAGCGCAACGAAACGGTCGCCCACTTTTTCGCTTAATCCGGCCATTTCCTGCAGGCGCTGAAAGCTGTTCAGCGAGCGCAGCGTGGCGGAGGTCAGCACCACATGCGGGATTTTGCGCCACAGCAGCTTTTCCAGCTGGTCGCTGACGCGGATACCGGCACAGTGGAACAGCAGGTGCGGATTGCCTTCGCGC
Organism: Erwinia phyllosphaerae; assembly: GCF_019132875.1. Lineage (GTDB taxonomy): Bacteria > Pseudomonadota > Gammaproteobacteria > Enterobacterales > Enterobacteriaceae > Erwinia > Erwinia phyllosphaerae. Next base: position 108,383 of record NZ_JAHSPF010000007.1, on the reverse strand, counting down.
AGTTCACGAGTAACCCATTTGGAAACCGGCGCGCCCGAAGCCTGCTCCATTGAGGCCAGGCGCCAGAGCTTGCTGCTGGCTTCAAACCAGCTGAGCGCCCGGTTCATTTGCAGCAGGGTACGATGCAGACGCGCCACGTCAAACTGGCCGGTTTTTTCCGCCAGGTCGTTCAGCAGCGCTTCTGCCAGCCCGCGCAGCCCGTCGCTGAGCTTAAACAGCCTGGCGCAAAGCGTCATCACCTCTTCCGGCAGCAGCCCCATTTCAAAACGGTATTCGCTTTCCTGCTGGCCTGGCAACAGCTGTATCAGGATATGCGACAGCTGCTGTAGCTGCTCGTGCATCTCTTCACAGTGGGCCTTAAGGCGCTCCGGGTTACTAAGGTGCGGCGGTTTTTTAGGCCGGAACTGCGCCATGCACTGCTCCACCAGGCGGCAGAACAGATCGAGCTGAAGCGTGCTCCAGGCCGGGGTGATATCGCCGCTCATCTCCAGTGCGTCCCGCGCTACCTCCGGCAGGTGATGGCCTTCATCCAACACCAGCAGCAGGTTTTTCGGCGGCGGCAGCACCGATTCCGTCTCCAGCGCGGCCATCACCAACGCGTGGTTGGCAACCACCACGTCGGCATTTTCGATTTCGCGGCGGGCCAGGTAGAACGGACACTCGCGAAACCAGTGGCAGTTGCTGCCCAGGCAGTTGGTTTTATCCGTGCTGATGCGCTGCCAGAGCGAATCTTCAATGGTGTCTTCACAGTGATCGCGCAGGCCATCCCACTGGTGCCGATCGAGATTTTTTTGCAGCGTGCTGCACAACGCGCGCTCATCCTTGCTGGCGGTCATCTCATCATCCAGAAACAGCAGCAGATCGCCCTGCTTCTCTTCGTCACCGCCCAGCGCCGAAAGGTTGCGCGGGCAAACGTAGCGACCGCGACCAAAAGCAGCAGTAAAACGCAGATCGGGAATGATCTTTTGCAGCAGCGGCAGATCTTTACTGTAAATCTGATCCTGCAGCGCCACGTTAGCGGTACTGATCACCAGCGGCTTCTCTTCGGCACGGCTGACGGCGATACCCGGAATCAGATAAGAAAGGGTTTTCCCCACGCCGGTTGGCGCTTCGATCGCCAGATGACGGCCATCGTCGCCCGCCAGCGTTTTCGCCACTTCGGCAATCATCTGCCGCTGCGGCGCGCGGGAAATAAAATCGGGGATCTGCTGCTGGAGAGCTTTATACCAGCCGGCAATTTGCGCTTTTAACGCAGCATTTAGCGCCATAACAACCACTTTTCACCAAAACGGCCTGTATTTTTACACAGTATTTCGTCGGCGTCAGCCTTTTGCCGCAATCCTTCAGCCCGGCTCGCAATTTATCGCTTTGCAGCGGCCAGAAAGCCTCGGCCCGTCACCATCGTCATCGCTCAGCTGACCGGCCCGATAGAGAGAGGCTATCAGCCATTGTTATCCGTTGCGGTTTTACTCATCCCAAGCCTGCCGGTAAAGGGGAGACGCAACGCCGGATGCCTGAAATCAATACCAAAGTTAAAAGCCAGCACGTTAAATTCCAGCCCTTCTTCCGCGCCCAGCGTCAGCCCCAGCACGCCCAGCAGTGAAATCTGCACCCCCTTGCCGGATGCAGGCAAACCTACAGGATTGCTCAGCGGCCGGAAATCTTTGCCAATGGCGTTAGCGGGCAGATCCAGCTTCAGCTCCGGCACTTCCCTGCCGATGTGCGCTAAAAACGTGTTGCTGTTTGGGCCAGGCCAGACGCGGTAGCTATGCGGCCACGGATAGCTTTTAATTGCCGCTTCAATACGGGGGATCATCGCCGCTGCCGCCGCGCCACGATGGTCAAGCAGCAGCCTGGGCTTCGCGCCAAACCAGTAGCCGTCGGGCAGCGCGTAATTATGGCGAATCACGTTACGGCTGCCCCAGCTCACCACTTCATATCGATTGAAATGGTCCTCGCCCGCCCTTTTATAAATAATCCACGGATGGACGGCAAAAAGCCCACGCCAGCCAAAAGTGGGCGCAACGTAAACCTGTACAATGGCGGTATCGACAAATTTTTGCGCATCGGGTGCCATCCCGGCCGAGTCGCGACGTGCCGTGGCCCAGTCCTTCCCCGTAATTGCTACGCCACTGTGGGTGGCCTTAACGTAGCTTTGCGCAAAAGAGAGCAGCAGCATACAAAGAAAACTGAGCGTGATAACTTTCAGCAGAAACATAATACCTTCGGCTACCCGCCGTCGCGGGTCTGATAAGGGTTGATAACGGGTCAGCGAGCGGGCGCTTAAGATGTGAGCAAAATCACATTACGGAAAATCGCGGCGGCATTCAATCTTTATCCACTGAATGCCATGATACGCAGGGTGTGCGCTTCAGCTATTAGCCTGGCAGAGTACGCTTCGGCTATCAGCCTGAAATAGTACGCTTCAGCTATTGACCTGGCGGAGTACTCTTTAGCTATCCGTATGAACCAGTGCGCTTTAGCTATTGACCTGGCGGAGTACGCTCCAGCTATAAGCCTGAAATAGTGCGCTTTAGCTATCCGCCTGGCAGAGTACGCTTCGGCTATCAGCCTGAAATAGTGCGCTTCAGCTATCCGTTTACAACAGCTTATACATTACCGTTGTCGCATCCAGCTGGTTTTCCGTCGAGCGCGCGAACGCCGGAATTTGACCGCTAACCTGCCAGTTTTGCGCCAGATAAAGCTGCTCTGCCACATCGCCGGTGCGCGTATCCAGCACCAGCAGCGTTTTGCCTTCCTGCTGCGCCAGCTGCTCTGCACGTGCCAGCAGTTCCCGTGCGATGCCCTGACGCCGGGCGACAGGATGAACCAGCAGTTTGGCAATTTCCGCGCGGTGGTTGCCGTTAGGCTTACGGCAGAACTCAACGATGACGGTGCCCACAATTCTCTGCTGCTGCCGGGCTACCAGCAGCTGTTTCTCTCCGCTGGCAAGATCCGCAATCGCGCTTTGCCAGAAGTTGGCCATAGGTTCAGGATCGTTATTGATAAAACCGACGCTGGCGCCATCACGCACGCAGGCGCTCAAAACCTCGTATAACTCATCGCTAAGCTGGTTCGCCGCTTCGGCACTCAGCGTTTGGTAGGCAATAGTGGTCATAGGGAAGCGATTATCCTGTAAAACGGCCTTTTCCAGCCAGTAAGTAACGGGTAAAATAAAAAGGTTGTCCAGGGCTAACAAAGCCTGCCGCAATCGGTTTTTCGGGCATGATTCAGTAAGATATACAACAGTACTGGCGCAGCGCCAAGTTGTACAAACAAATAATAGTTGTACAACAATGGAGAGTTAGTTAGGCTCAGGGAAGTCAAACAAGGTTTGAGGAAAGGCATGGCTTTATACAGTATTGGTGATGTCGCCGAACGCTGCCGCATTAACCCGGTCACGCTTCGCGCCTGGCAACGCCGCTATGGTTTACTGAAACCGCAGCGTACCGAAGGCGGTCATCGTCAGTTTGACGATGAAGATATTCAGCGCATCGAAGAGATTAAGCGCTGGATAGAGAGCGGCGTACCGGTCGGAAAAGTTAAGGCGCTGCTGGAAGGCGAAAGCCTGAACGTGCATGATGGCTGGACCGGCCTGCAGGAAGAGATGATGGCGGTATTACGCCACGTCAGACCGGCTAAGCTGCGCGCAATAGTCGCTACGGTAGGACGCGAACATCCTGCAGCAGCGCTGATTGACCACGTCTTCCTGCCTATTCGGCAGCGTCTGAATCTGGATCAAAACACCGCGCGCACAATGTGCAGCCTGCTTGACGGTATCCTGATTGATTATGTGACCTTCTGTCTGGCCAGCTGCCGCAAAAAAGCCGGTAAAGAAGCGCTGATTGTCGGCTGGGGCACGGAAGACCGCACCCGCATCTGGCTGGAAGCCTGGCGTCTCAGTCAGCAAGGCTGGCGCATGGACGTGCTGGCAGAACCGCTGGAGCTGCCAAGGCCGGAGCTGTTTCCGGGCCAGCAGCTGTTTATTTTTACCGGAAAACCGCTGACTCGCCGCCAACAGGAACAGATGACCCACTGGCAGGAACAGGGTTACGCAATTACCCATCTGGTCAGCTAATTTTATTGCCGTGCAGCGCCGGTCGCTGCTTCCTGCGCGATTAAAACCCACAAAAACTTAACGTCCGCCGAACAAAAGCGATATACTTTGCTCTCTTTTTTACGGCAGGCGGACAACGGCATGAACTGGCAGAAAATTGGCGTAATTTGTATCTTTCTGATGATGGCGTTAGGCGGAATCGGCGGCGTGATGCTTACCGGCTATACCATTCTTATCCGTTCTTAAACAGCCGCAGCAGGCGCTCAAAAAGCCGATCCGTTACGATGGCCAGCAGCGCCACCAGGCTTGCGCCCTGAATGATATAAGCCGTATTGAAACCGCTTAGCCCGATAATAACCGGCGAACCCAGCGTATTAGCGCCCACCGTTGAGGCAATGGTGGCGGTGCCGATATTAATAATCACCGATGTACGAACGCCAGCTAAAATAACGGGCGCGGCCAGCGGCAGCTCTACTTTGTACAGGATCTGGCGTGGCGTCATGCCTACGCCCTGAGCGACCTCGCGCAGGCTTTGCGGTACGGCATCAATACCCGCCAGCGTTCCTTGCAGAACAGGCAATAAACCATACAAAACCAGCGCCACCAGCGCAGGCTGCTCGCCAAAACCGATAACCGGCACGGCCAGCGCCAGCACCGCAACGGGCGGAAAAGTCTGCCCCGCCGCCACCAGCGTTTCCACTACCGAACGAAACTCTCTTCCCGCCGGGCGCGTCACTGCAATCCCCGCCCCCGTGCCGATAACAACGGCAATAAGGCTGGAAATCAGCACCAGCTCGGCGTGTGCCACCGTCAGACGGATAAAGCTCTCCTGCTGATAAAGCGGCCGCGCCAGATCGGGAAACCAGCTGGCAAAAAGCGTACCGCTGTAGGGCATTAACAGCAGCAGCGCGATAAACAGCAAAATCAGCCAGATAAGCGGGTCGCGTAGCCAGCGCATCTCAGCTCCTTTTTTGCTGCAGCAGATCGGCAAAGTGCAGCACGCCAAGCGGCCGCAGCTGTCCATCGCGTACGGGTAACTTGTCGGTGCCGCGCGCGATAAACACCGATAGCGCCTCCCGAAGCGTCATGCTTTCTACAATGGCATCTTCTTCCAGCCACTCCCCGCGCCTGGCCGCCTGGCCGGCAGAAGCCTGCGACAGTAGCCGAATCCCCCACTCGCTCTGCCCGAAAAACTGCCGGACAAACTCGCTGGCGGGTTTTGTTAACAGTTCGACTGGCGTACCTTGCTGAACAACCTCGCCTTTATCCATTAACACCAGCCTGTCAGCCAGGGCCAGCGCTTCATCAATATCATGCGTCACCAGCACAATAGTTTTGCCGGAAAGCTGATGAATGCGGGCAATCTCCTGCTGCAGCGTGGCGCGCGTCACAGGATCGAGCGCGCCGAAGGGTTCATCCATCAGCAGCACCTCCGGATCGGCAGCCAGCGCGCGCGCTACGCCGACGCGCTGCTGCTGACCGCCGGAAAGCTGGTGCGGATAACGCTGGCGAAAGCTTTCATCCATGTTCAGCAAGGCCAGCAGTTCACTCACCCGCTGCGCAATTTGCGGTTTTGACCAGCCGAGCAGCGTCGGCACCGTGGCAATATTTTTTTCTACCGTCCAGTGCGGAAACAGGCCGGTCGACTGGATGGCATAGCCCATACGGCGGCGCAGCGCCTGCGGGTTAAAGCGGCGGATCTCTTCGCCAGCAAATTGAATAGTGCCAGCATCGTGCTCAACAAGCCGGTTAATCATTTTCAGGGTGGTAGATTTGCCGCAGCCAGAGGTGCCAATCAGCACCGTGAATTGGCCTTTGGCGATGTTCAGCGTCAGGTTGCTGACCGCCGCTTTGCCTGCAAACTGCTTGCTTACCGCGTTAAAATCGATCACTGACGTTTGGCCTCGGTTATGGAGATCAGAAGCTTAAATAAGGTATCGGCGATGACCGCCAGCGCAATGACCGGGATAACGCCCAGTATCACCAGATCCAGCGCGCTGCTAAGCAGCCCCTGAAAAATAATCGCGCCAAAGCCGCCTGCGCCAATCAGCGCGGCAATCACCGTCATGCCAATGGTCTGGATAGTGGTAACGCGCAGTCCGGCCAGCAGCACCGGCAAAGCCAGCGGCACCTCCACCTGCCAGAAAATTTGTCCACTCTTCATCCCCATTCCTCGCGCCGTTTCCGTCACCGCTTCCGGCACGTTTTGTAGCCCGGCGACAATACTGCGCACCAGCGGCAGAAGCGCATACAGCACCAGCGCAATCAGAGCGGGCGCGATGCCGATACCGCTAATGCCTATTGAGGATAACGCGGGAAAGGCACGCGCCAGACCGCTGAGCGGTGCCATCAGCAAACCAAACAGCGCTACCGACGGGACGGTTTGAATAATATTCAGCGTAGAAAAAACCGCGGGCTGTAAAGCGGGACGGCGATAGCAATACCAGCCAAGGGGAATACCCACCAGCAGGGCCGGAACCAGCGTGCCGCTCAGGATCAGTAAATGCCGTGATAGCGCCTGATCGAAGACGTCGCGGCGGTTAGCGTACTCTTTCAGCAGCGACAGCGCGTCCAGTTGACCGCTCGCTAATAAAACGATGACCGGCAACCAAATCTGCCCGTTCAGCAGTAGCCGCCACAGCAGACCAGGCGTCAGGCGACTGACGGTATCGGCCGCAATCAGTAAGGCGAGCGCGGCGGCCAGCCAGAAACCGCTGCCGTAAGAGGTCCTGGCCAGCGGACTACCGTGCTGCGCCAGCGCGGCCGCCGCCATGCCGCCAGCGGCGACCAGCGCCACCAGCAAAGCCTCGCTACAGAGCAAGGTAAGTGTCAAAGTGAGGCGCTTTTGCGGGACAAAAGCTAACGCCAGCAGCAGCAGTGCGGGAAGCAGCAGCCACGTACCTTTTGCTATCTGCGGCAAGGCGAGCGGCTGGCCGGAAACCAGCCGATTAGGTGCCCAGTTAAGAAAAGGCAGCAGCAACAGCGCCGCCGTTAGCAGCAAAGCCAACAGCAGCGTCACGCGATTGTGAATACCCATAGCCATGGTTAACGCTGCACGGCTAGAATTTTTTCTGCTGCAGATAATCGGCAGCTACCTGTTTCGCATCCATCCCTTCCACCGCGATTTTGGCATTCAGCTGCTGCAAGGTTTGTTCGCTCAGCGAGGCAAAAACCGGCTGTAGCCAGTCGCCGATCTGCGGATAAGCTTTCAGCACGGCCTCGCGGATCACAGGCACCGGTGCATAAACAGGCTGCACACCTTTGGGATCGCCCAGCGTTTGCAGCCCCAGCGCTGCAACCGGGCCATCCGTGCCGTAGGCCATAGCGGCGTTAACGCCGGAGGTTTGCTGCGCAGCGGCTTTCAGCGTGACCGCCGTATCGCCTCCGGCCAGCGACAGCAGCTGCTCCTGGTTAAGCTTAAAGTCATAGGCGCGCTCGAAAGCGGGCAGCGCGTCCGGACGCTCGATAAACTCTGCCGACGCGGCCAGCTTAAATGTGCCGCCCTTTTTCAGATAGGCGCTAAGGTCAGCCAGCGTCGCCAGCTGGTTTTTCTGCGCCAGATCGCCGCGTACCGCAATAGTCCAGGTATTGTTGGCGGGCGAAGGCGTCAGCCAGATCAGATGATTCTTTTCCGCATCCAGCTTTTTCACCCGCTGATAGCCAGCCTGCGCGTTTTTCCAGGCCGGGTTTTTCTCATCGTGAAAAAAGAAGGCGCCGTTGCCGGTATATTCCGGATAAATATCCAGTTCGCCCGCCGTAATCGCGCCTCTGACAACCTGGGTGTTGCCCAGCTGGATTTTGTTAATGGTTTTCACGCCGTGCTTATCCAGCACCTGCAAAATGATATTGCCCAGCAACGACCCTTCCGTATCAATTTTTGAGCCGACCTTTACCGGCTCGGCCGCCTGCGCGCTGCTGCCCAGCCCCAGCAAAACTACCAGCGCCAGCGCGCTGCCCAACCCCATACCCTTTGCCATTTTTTGTTCCTTATTAGCAGGTCAGCTTCAAGAGTAGCCCATTAATTAACCACTTAAAACCCATTGTTAACAGTGATTCTTTTAGTTTTAACTTATAACCAGCCGGAATTTAACTTCGCCAGCTCGCGGAGTATGCTCACGTATTATTGCTATAAAAAGAACATAACATCATGACTGACTTAGCTTCTTCGGCGCATGTCGCCACGGCAGGGAATGAACCGGGCGGTGAGGTTTTGACTATCCGTCACGCGGCAGATGTCTCACGGCTGGTGAATAACAGCACGCAGGCGCGGAGCAATGCCCATATCGTGATTGCGATTGCGCTGGGCGGCGTTTTTCTGGACGCCTACGACCTTGGCGCGCTGGCCTTCGGCATGAAAGATGTTACGCGGGAATTTTCGCTGACGCCTGCGGGCGCGGGCATGGTCGCTTCGGCTATCGCTTTCGGCGCTATCGTCGGCGCGCTGACTGGTGGCTACCTCACCGATAAAATTGGCCGCTACCGCGTTTTTATGGCCGATATGTTTTTCTTTGTGGTCGCCGCGCTGGCCTGCGCTTTTGCCCCAAACGAATATGTCTTAGCCGGGGCGCGCTTTGTGATGGGGCTGGGCGTCGGCATCGACCTCCCCGTGGCGATGGCCTTCCTGGCCGAATTTTCAAAGCTTAAAGGACGAGGCAACAAGGCCGCCAGCATCGCCATGTGGTGTCCGACCTGGTATGCCGCCATCTCCATCTCTTACTTACTGGTGCTGTTTTTCTATTCCGTGCTGCCGGAAGCGCACGCGGGCTGGCTGTGGCGGATCATTCTTGGCTTTGGTGCCGTCCCCGCGCTGTTGATTATTGCCATTCGCAGCCGCTATATGAGCGAGTCGCCGGTCTGGGCCGCTAACCAGGGCGATTTAAAAAGCGCCGCCGCTATCCTGCGTCACTCCTATGGCATCAATGCCGTGGTCGCCAAAGAGGCTGAACTGGCTCCCGCGACGCCGGTTCGCCGGGCCGGCTGGCGCAACTACGGCGAGCTGTTTAAAGGCGTCTATCTGCGCCGTACTTTGCTTGCCGCCGTGACCGCTGTTGCTTCCGCCTTTGCCTATAACGCCGTCGCCTTCGGGCTGCCGGTGATTATTTCCAGCTTTCTGGCGCAGTCAATGCTGACCACCATTCTGGTGTCGCTGGCTTTGAATTTGCTGTTTGCCTTTGTCGGCGGGCTACTGGCGGTGCGCCTGGTGCCGCGTTTCGGCGCGTGGAAAATGACGGTGGCGGGCTATAGCTGTCAGTTTGCGGCGCTGCTCGGCCTGGCGCTGGTTGGCAGGCCGGACGACGGCGCGCAGGCGGCAGTTGCCATTGCCATGCTGGCGCTGTTTCTGCTGGGTCAGGGCTTCGGCCCCGGCTCGCATACCATGACCTTTGCTTCGCTGAGCTATCCAACTTCGCTGCGCGGTGTGGGCGTAGGGATGAACCAGACGCTGATGCGCGGTAGTTCTACGCTGTCGCTGTTTCTGTTTCCCCTGCTGTCGGCGGCGCTGGGCACCAACGTCTTCTGGGTTATCGGTCTTGCGCCGCTGGCCGGGTTACTGGCGCTGCTGCTCGTGCGCTGGGAGCCGTCGGGTTACGATGTGGATGCCGAAGATTTTACCGTGCGCCCTCGCTAAAACAGGCCGCCTGTAACGCCTTGCCGTAATCGGTCAGTTAGCCGGCTGAAGGGCTAGCCCGCCAGCGTGGCGGTGGTAAAGCGAGCCAGCTCTGTGGGAATACGCGCGAACGTATGCAGAAACCATGGCGTAAAGCGCTCGGGATGCGCCGTCATCTCCTGCCGGATCTCCGCCAGCGAAGCGTAGCGCCAGCTTTCTGCTTCCTGCGGATTGGGCTGCGGCAGCTCGTCGCTTAAGGCGAACCAGACATGGCCATACTCATGCTCAATCAGCCCGTTCGACAGCGGTAAACGGTAGCTCAGTTCAAACACAGGTTCGAGACTCAGCTTTAGCCCCATCTCTTCGTGCAGACGTCGTTCGGCAGCGTGGCGCGTAGACTCCTGCGGATAAGGATGGCCGCAGGTGGTATTACTCCACAGCCCGCCACAGTGATATTTATCGCTGGCGCGCTGCTGCAACAGCAGCTGATGGCGGGAGTTAAATACGTAGACGGTGACCGCGCGGTGAAGTAATCCTTTTTGATGGACTTCCAGCTTTTCCATGGTGCCGACGGCGCGGTCCTGGCTATCGACCAGGATAACTTCAATTGCAGACATGCCTACCTCTTCAGAATTCCCTCAGATAATTGTGGCACATCTGCGGCCCTGGCGGCTGGGTAAAATCGTGCGAAAGTATGATTACTTAACCGGCTCCACCAGCTGCGGCCTTGGTCGGAAGATGTGATCGTGGCCGGATTCGGTCAGGCGCTCAACCAGTTCAAAACCGCCGCGCGCTTCTTTCTCGGCAAACTCCTGTTCGGCAGCCGTGACCGGCGTTGCCCACAGCAGGCTGACTTTTTCCCCTTCCCGCTGCGGTAGCGTAAAGCGCTCGCCTAATTCGGCAGAAAGCAAAAAGCCTTCAAAGCCAACCGGTGCCACGGCGGAAGAAAGCGTATGCCCTTCGCCAAGCCAGCTCAGGCGCGCCCACGGGAAATGGGCAAAGTTCGCCAGCGCGCTGGCCATCTGCACCGCGTTCTCTTCACTCATCACTTCGGCATCAATTGCCATCGCCAGCTCGGTACGGCGATGATGCGTGGCGTCCTCATAGAGAAAATCTACCCACGGCATAGGGCGAATGCACATGCCCAGCGTCAGGAAATACCAGCTTCCCTGATGGTAATGCTGGGAAATCGCCATCGGCGGCCAGTTGCCCTGATCGATGGAGTAGTACTTCAGCGAGTCGCCATACTGCGCTTCATAACAGCGCAGCATGTCGCGCTGAACGGGTTCCCACAGGTGGCCGTCGTGCCAGTCACGCCAGAAGTGCCGATCTTTTACCGCCTGTTCATAGTAAGCATTGGTAGAAGCGGAGCCGAGCGGCGCGGTCAGTCGATTTTCTTTAATACAGCCAGCCGAAAAGCTGACCTGCTTGTCCTGATAAAGGCTCCAGCCTGGGATCACCGCCAGCAGCTGCCCCTGATACCAGAGCGCGGCACCGTCGTCGCCGGGCGTCCAGACAACCTGCAAACCTGCGGGTTGCAGTATGGGTTCTGCTTCCAGCGTACGGCAATATTCCGCGCTAAGCAGCGGCGGCACGCCTTGCGCCATGGCATCCAGGTCTTCCTGCGCAGGCGCGGGCAGCAGATTTCTCAGCCAGCAGCCGCGTACGGCAAACTTGCCGCGAAAAGGCTCGGTGGGACGGAGATAGAAATAGGCGGTGCGCTCATCCTGCTCAACCGTGGCAATAAGCGTTTGTTGCTGATTAAAGACTTCAGCCAGCCGGTATGTTTGTGTCATAGCGCCTCGACAAGAGTTCTGGGTCATCCTCACCCGGAGAATAGAGCAGGATGCCCGCGCGCGCCATGTTACGGCAAGGGTAATAATCTCAAATTTCGCGCCCCATGCGCTTCATCGCCCGATAATAGCCACCGCGCCGTACGCACCAGCGCAGCCCCGCCGCGAGCCATTTCATGCGCCGCCGGATCACCCTTTGCCGCCAGCCGGAAAAGCGAAAGCCAAACTGCTGCTGCGCCCACTCCGGCAGCAGCTCAATACCCGCCATCATCATCGTGTGCATAGCCGGTCGCGCCTGCCAGCTGGGCGCAGGCGTATTCAGCAAAATCGCGAGCACTTCTTTCGTTCGTTGATCACAGCGCAGCTGCGGCCGCATCGCTGTCAGGTAAGCTTCCACCTCCTGCACCGTTTTTGGCACCTGAGCTGCGCCCAGCGCTTCGGCTACCACGGCCGCTTCAGCATAGTAACGGTCTCTGTCCTGCAGGCTCAGATGCGGATTTTTATAGCGCAGATGGGCGGCCAGAAAACGGCTGGTTTCCGCCACGTGAACCCAGGTTAACAAAGCCGGATCGCTGGCGGCATAGGCGTTGCCCTGCCCGTCAACGCCGGAAACCCGCAGGTGAATGCGTTTTACGCGCTCAATCAGCGTATGCGCGTCCGCCGTATTGCCGAAGGTGGTAACGGCGATAAACTGGCTGGTGCGCCGCAGCCTGCCCAGCATATCGTCGCGAAAGGTGGAGTGATCCCAGACGCCCGCCAGCGCCTGAGGATGCAGCATTTGCATCAGCAGCGCCGAGATACCGCCGCACAGCATTGAAGAGAAGTCGCCGTGTACCTGCCAGATGGCGCTGTCCGGCCCATAAAGTCCCGGATCGCCCGGCGGCTGGCTGAGGTCAAAATCGTTCATCGCCAGACCGTTAAGGCGAAAAACCTGCTGCTGAATTCTGTCTCTGACTGAAAGCATATTTCTCCGCTAATAAAAAAGGCCGGAAGCGTAACATCGGCTTCCGACCTGTATTTCACTGCTCCAGAGCCAGCTTAACAGCTTTAGGTACGCACGCGCAGCGCCGCCTCGATCTTATCGGCAAGCTTGGTCACCGCCCAGGCGATAACCATATAGAACACCACCGCCACGGCGAAAGCTTCGAGGTAATAGAAGTTCAGCGCGGCGGTAAGCTGAGCCTGGGCAAAAATATCGACGACTTCAATAGCAAAGGCCAGCGACAGCGCTTTCATGATCACCATAAACGAGTTCGCGAGGTCTGGAATAGCCGACACGATAATCTGCGGAAACAGTACGCGGCGGAACAGCTGAGCGTGACTGTAGCCCAGCGAGTATGCCGCCTCTGCCTGACCCGCATCAAAGGCGTTCAGCGCGCCCTTGACCACTTCCGCCTGGAACGCCGCCACGCAGGCCGTCAGCGCCACGATAATAATGACCCAGTTAGGCAGCGAATGGGCGTTAAAAGGAAGGCCAAACAGCGAGGCCACAAAGTGCAGCGCTGGCGGTAAACCGTAGTAGGCCAGAAAAATGACCACCACCATTGGTACACCCTTAAAAGCAATTTTATAGGTGACCACCAGCTGGCGCAGCAGCGGGATCTTTTTATGCTCGACCAGCGCAAACAGGCCGCCAAGCAGCGTCGAGAAAATAAAGATGGTCAGCGCCATCGCCAGCGTAACGGGCACCGCATCCAGAATGCTCCAGAAATCCGGCAGCAGCAGGTCCATTTCAAACATGATCGCCCCTCTTTAGACGCTTGCCGTCAATTTAATCTTCGCCGTGGCCTTGTCCGCATGCCAGCTGTAGCGACGTTCGAAAAAGCGCACGATTAGCCAGACAATCAGGCACAGCAGCGAATAGAGCACCGCCAGCACCAGGTAAGTGCCAAACTGGTACTGGTTATAGTCGCGTTCCATGATCAAATGCGCCGTCGCCATTACGTCGGCCGCGCCGATATACATCACCAGCGCCACGTTGTGGATCAGGTAAATCACCGCGTTTCCGTAGCCAGGCAGCGCGATATGCAGCGCCTGCGGCCCAACGATACGGCTGATTTTCTGCCGGAAGCTGTAGCCAAAGCTGTCGGCGGCGTCGTGCTGACCGCGTTCAACCGCCAGAAAGGCGGGCCGCATCACCTCCGAGAGATAGCCACCGTGATAAAGGCTCAGGCCAACCATGGAAGCCGTGGTCGCCGAAAGAAAATCATCCACGCCGAACAGGGCCGCAATCGGCGGCAAGCCGTAAAAGGCGACAAACAGTTGCAGCACCACGGGCACGCTGCGCGCGTAGGAAACGTACAGATCGGCCAGCAGGCTCAGTCCCGCAATCCTGCGCACTCGCAGCGTGGTGGCTATCAGCGCCAGAAAAAACCCGGCGATAAGGGCGACAAACATAATCGCGAGCGTCAGCGGCAGTGCCGAAAGCAGCTCGGGGATCATGGAAGACAGATTCATGCAACGCTCCTGTTTTCGCAGCGGCCGCTTTTCTGGCGGTCGCCGCGAAGAATTACTTCATATATTTTACGACGGGTTCGCCAAACCATTTCTGCGCCAGCTTGTCCAGCGTGCCGTCATCCTTCAGCGCTTTCAGGGCGTTATTCACGTCATCGTTCAGCGCTTTGTTTTGGTCAGATTTATGAATAAGCACGTAGGTGTTGTTGGTCACCACAGGTTCGCTCGCCTGGATATTCAGCTTCTGGTTATCGATAACCGTCTGCTCGCCCAGGTTTGACGGCAGGATCAGCGCGTCATATTTGCCGCTCTGTACTTCTTTCAGGCGATCCGGATAAGGGATACCGGCGCTGGAGGCTTTGATATCAATTTTGTCGCCAGGGTGCTCCTGCTGCCACTGGGTAACAAATTTATAAACGCCGCCGCCTGCCGTCACGGGCACGATGTTTTTGCCAACCAGATCTTTCATCCCGTTGATGTTGCTGTCTTTACGGCTGTAGATCTTCATCAGGCTGGCGCCAATCGGACTGTCCGGGATCAGGAACTGTTTGCTGCGCGCGGGCGCTTTGTAGTAACCGCCGGTCGCCATGTCATATTTACCCGTGACCAGGCCGGTTTCCTGAGCAATATCCGCCGCGCCTTCCAGCACAAACTTATACTGCGGCAGCTTAGTGTTAACCGCTCGCAGCACGTCCGGCTCGTAGCCCTGCGGCTCAACACCGATAGCGCCCCAGGAGAGCGGTTTTGATTCGGCCGAGGTCGCAACTTTGATGGTACGAACGCTGTCGGCGGCGTTAGCGCCAGAAGCCATAAGCGCGATGGCAACGCCGCCAGTAACGACCAGACGACGCAGAGTAGTGATTGCAGGCATAGTATTTCCTTTTATTATCAGACGTGTTCAGCGTTCAGGAAGCGGGCAAGGCGCGGCTGCGAAGGGTTGTCGAAAATCGCTTCCGGCGTACCTTCTGCGGCAACCACGCCCTGGTCCATAAAGACGATGCGGCTGGAAATGCTTCTGGCGAACTGCATTTCATGGGTAACCAGCAGTGAGGTAATACCTGAGGAAGTGACCTCTTTGATCACTTTTAATACTTCGCCCACCAGTTCAGGGTCGAGCGAGGAGGTCGGCTCATCAAACAGAATAACGTCCGGCTTCACGGCCAGCGCGCGGGCGATCCCCGTACGCTGTAGCTGCCCACCGGAAAGCTGCGACGGATAGCGATCCAGCTTCGCGCCCAGCCCGACGCGCTCCAGCTCCTGCCCGGCAATAGCGCGCGCCTCTTCTTTCGACTTACGCTGCACAACCATCAGCGGATCCATTACGTTTTCCAGCACCGTCATATTGCGAAAAACGTTGAACTGCTGGAAAACCATTGCGGTTTTAAGGCGAATCGCCTGCACCGCCGCCTTATTGACGGCCTGGTAATCCATCCGGATATCATCAAGCACGATGGTGCCGGAAGTGGGCTTAGCCAGATAGTTAATACATCTCAGCAGCGTGGTCTTGCCGGTGCCGCTGGGGCCGATGATGGACACGACGTCGCCGCGCTTCACCGAAAGATTGACGCCTTTCAGGATCGGCGTGTTGCCGTATGAGAGCTTAATATCATTAAGTTCAAGCATTTGTAGACCCTTTTGCGTAAGTAGCGTGGCCAAGCACGTGCATCAAACGGTTTGCCCAGCCAAAGATCGAGATAGCGTGAATCAGATCGACGATCTCATTCTCATCCATGCCGTTTTCACGCAGCGCGGCAATATCTTCCGCCGTTGCCTGCGAAGGCGTTACGGACAGGCGGCAGGCGAAGCGATAAATGGCGGCATCGCGCGGGCCAAGCTCTTCCGGCTTGCTGAAGTAAAGCGCGCTGACGACCTGCTCGCTCTGGGTTAGCTGGGCGTGACGGCGAGCATGCACCACCGCGCAATATTTGCAGCCGTTGACCAGCGAAGCGCCCAGCGCGCCCAGTTCCCGATCGGCGCGGTTCAGGCCGCCTTCGACATACATGATGGCGTTAAACAGCACGGTGCGCGCCGTATAGCTTTCTGGATCGTGCGCCAGCGTGCGGACGTATTCAGAAATCTTCTTGCCGGACGGCGTCACTTCCATTGCCGCAAGCTGCTCCGGCGTGGCGTCCGCCAGCGCCAGCGGCGTAATATACGGATGCCAGCTAAGTGGCTTCAGGCGAACCACGGGGATCATACTGACCTCATCAGGCGCAGGCCGATGGCCACGCGCGTCTGGAAATTAACAAAAGCAATCAGCTCGGAAAGCGCGACAATTTGCGGATTGTTCAGTCCGGCCTGCTCCAGCTTTCTGATATCTTCCGCCTGCGCTGTGGCCGGCGTAAGCGTGACCAGATCGACGTGACGAGCAATAGTCGCCAGCGGCTCCGCCAGGGCCGTTTCGCCCGCAGCCAGCGCCAGCAAGTCCGGAGCCGGTTTCACGGCAGCCAGCTGTGCATCGTAGTCTGCCGTTAGTACCGCATCCTTGTTTAACGTCGCCATACGACAGGCCAGCGCAAGTCGTAACTCAGCGCTCAGCCCCTGCTCGTTAGCGGGTTGCAGTACGGAAAGGCGGCACTGTTCTGCCCCCTGTACAAATTCGGGCCGAAAACGGCGGGTAGCGTAAAGCGCCTCCTCCGGCGACAGGCCGACAGCCTTATCGATAGCGTCGTTCACGCGTTCTCCTGTTTTAACAAAGGGGTGGAATCCGTCCATTCATCGCCCAGCAGTTCGGGCTTGTCGTAGGCGACCAGGCTGGCAAAGTGGCTGTCAACATCTTCGGCAAACAGCGAAGCCGCAATGCCGCGCACCAGACGATCGGCTCCGGCGCTAACGGCCGGAATATCACCGGACACCTTACCGTGCGTCAGCATTGCGGCGTCGTTGAAGCAGTGAATATGCGCCAGCATCGGACAGCTGCCCGCCGTTCGCTCGCGAAATTCAAACGCTGGCCCCAGATCCGGCGCATCCGTCATGCCGCTACGCGGCGCGCCCATTTCCGGCTGATAGCGACCATCTGCCCAGCTGCGAATATAAGGTGCGATAGCAGCAAACTCTGGTCGTCCATTAAAGGTGTTGGCAAACCCGGTGGCGGCAATCAAAAAGTCATAACGCCTCTCGCCCTGCGTGGTTTCAATCAGTAGCCCGCTGGCTTCCTGTTTTACCGCCTTAATGCCGCAGTCCAGAAAAAACCGCGCATTGGCGTGACGGGAAACGCGCAGCGTGGAAGAGCGCGGCGGCGGCGTCTGCGTCGAGGCGGTGTAATCAACAAATTTCCATTTCCACGCGTCCGGCAACTGATGCATTCCGTGAACCACGCCCTGGCTGCCGATGCCGGTCATCTTGTTGATGCGCGGCATGGCTTTACGCCGAATCAGCATATCCACCGCGCCCGCGCCCGCTTCCAGCGCCGTCGCGGCGTTGTCCATCGAAGAAGCCCCCGCGCCGATGACCGCCACGCGTTTGCCCTTCAGCGCATTAAAGTCGATATCGTCAGCGGAGTGTGCCCAGTAAGCGCGATCGATGCCCTGCAGGAAATCAGGCACGGCAAAGCCACCCAGCCCCGAGCGTCCGGTCGCCAGCACCAGCCGACGGGTAAAAATTCTGCGGCTGGTAAAGCCTTCGACCTCCAGCGCGATCAGATCGCCTGCCTGGCTAATCCCCGTCATCCGTACCCCGTTTTGTACCGGCAGGTTTAGCACATGGCGATACCAGACCAGATAATCCATCCACTGGTCTTTAGGGATTTTATTCAGCACCTGCCAGGCTTCATCGCCCCACTGCGCGGTATACCAGGCGCGAAAAGTGAGCTGCGGCAGGCCAAGCGCCGGACCCTGTAGCGTTTTCGGCGAACGTAACGTTTCCATCCGCGCAAAAGTAACCCACGGCCCTTCCCGTCCGGCCGGAGCCGCGTCCAGCGCAAGGACGTTATCAATCCCGCTCAGCACCAGTTTCGCCGTTGCCGCCAGCCCGCACATCCCTGCGCCAAGCACCACGACATCACGCACTTTCTCGTTCTGATAAGTCCGTTCCGGTACCCAGGATTTCGCAGGCAGCTCAAGGAACTCAAGATCCTGCTGCAGCCGGGCTTCCAGAGCGGCCAGCCCCGCCGGTGAATTAGCATGCGCCATAGTGGTATTCCTCAGGCCTGAGCGTCACAAAAACCTCGTTCCTTAGTCTGTTCCCGAGCCGGGAACGTCAGAGCAGGCCGAATGCGATAAGGCGCACTGGCCCGTCTTAATGATTCATTTATCACATAATTGCGCATTCATTATCAGATATACGCATAGTAATAATTCAGGAGTGGCATCATCCTGTGCAGGGAGGAGAGCGTCAAGCAAAACGCCGGGAAAATGACCTATGGATTTCTTATAACTTATGCACAAAAAGGTATAAGAGCGGTGACGGACGGATTAATCCTGATTGATCAAGCGCATGATGCGTGGATGCTCGCTTGCCGCAAGACGCTGGAAAGCGGGAAGCAAATCGGTAGCGGCCGTTTCCAGCGCGTTAATCAGCGCCTGTGCCGCGGTTGAAAGCTGGCGACCCTGCGGCGTAATGACGCCAAAAAAGTAGGGGATATCTTCATCCAGCGCGCGAATAGCTACGCCTTCCAGCGGCATGCCCCAGGCGGTAACCGGCTCCAGAATGGCCACGCCCAGCCCGGCGCGAACGCAGGCGAGAATATTGGCGGAAGAGTTGGTTTCGATGGTTTCATGCGGCGGGGTTTTTAGCTTTTTCAACGCTTTTGCAAAGCGCCCGCGCAGCCGCTGCGGATTCCACGGCGCAATAAGACGTCGTCCGGCCAGGCTGGCGAGCGTGACGTGCTGTTCTGCGGCCAGCGGGTCGTCTTGCGGCAGAGCGACTACGCAACGTGACTGGCCAATCCAGTGCAGCTGTACCGCATGGTGCTCCAGCGGCAGACTGCACAGGCCGACTTCTGCTTCTGCGGTGATCACCGCATGCGCGGTCTGCTCGGCAGATTCGCTAATAATTTGCACTTTATTCTGCAAACCCAGCAGAGAAAGCGCCAGCGGCAGCAGGCCAGCCGCCAGCGCCGGAGTGGCCGCAATGCTGAGGGGCCGATGCTGCTGCTGCCCTATCTCCTGCGCGCGCAGGCGAATTTGCTGCAATGAAAGCAACGCTTTTTGCACATACTGATGAAGCTGAAGCGCTTCTTCCGTGGGGTGGATGCGCGGCCCGTTGCGGAGAAACAGCGGATAGCCCAGCGACTGCTCCAGTTCCTGGATCAGGCGCGACACGACGGGCTGAGAACGGTTTAACGTTCTGGCGGCGGCCGTCACGCTGCCAGAGGCAATCACCGCAGCAAACGCTTCCAGCTGTTTTAAATCCAGATCTTGTAAAGGAGTCATGCGCACGCGTTTCCTGATTGAATGGCACTTTCTCGCGGCAGTGCGAAAAGGCCGTATCATAGAATGGGTTAAGCCGATTAGCTACAGTGAGGAAGCGTTGATTCTCCGGGGTGGCGAAAGTGGATAGCGCTTAATTCTGCGGTCAATAACCTTTATGCTTAGCCGATTAATTCGCAGGTGAAGGAAAAAGTCATGAGTATCACCATCCGCCAGGCCAGTCCGGCCGACGCACAGGCTATCTTCGATATGATTTATGAGCTGGCCGTTTATGAAAAAGCGCCGGAAGAAGTGGTGACCACAGCGGAGGAAATCCGCACCACGCTGTTTGCCGCCGACAGCAAAACGGAAGCGCTAATCTGCGAAGCGGATGACGCGATCGTCGGCTATGCGGTGTTCTTCACCAGCTATTCGACCTGGCTTGGACGCAACGGTATCTACCTGGAAGATCTCTATATTTCACCTGAGGCACGCGGCTTTGGTGCTGGCAAAGCGCTGATCAAGCATATCGCCCGGCTGGCGGTACAGCGCAACTGCGGTCGCCTGGAGTGGAGCGTGCTGGACTGGAATCAGCCCGCTATCGACTTTTATAAAAGCATCGGCGCGCTGCCGCAAAGCGAATGGGTGCGCTACCGCCTGGACGGTGACGCGCTGCTGAACTTTGCTGAAGACGCAAAATAAAAAAAGAGGCGATTAATCGCCTCTCTCCTTTTTCACGGCCTGATTATAAATAATCAAACTCCGCTTCGTTGGTCCGTACCGAATCCAGCCCGATCATCACGCTGAACTTGCCCGGCTCGGCCACGTGCTGCATTCTGGCATTCCAGAAGCGCAGCGCATCGACATCAATCGGAAAAGTGACCGTCTGCGATTCGCCCGCTTTCAGCATAATGCGCTTAAAGCCCTTTAGCTCTTCTACCGGACGGCTGATGCTGGCAACCTGGTCGCGCAGATACATTTGCACCACCGTCGCGCCATCCAGCTTGCCGGTATTGGTTACCGTGACGGAAGCATTCACTTTGCCGTTGCGCGGCATCGTTTTTGCCGAAAGCGTTACCGGCGACACATTAAAGCTGGTGTAGCTCAGGCCGTAACCAAACGGATAGAGCGGGCCGTTTTCCGCATCGTAATAGTGCGAGGTGTATTTGTTAGGGTGCGCAAAGTTGTAAGGGCGGCCCGTGTTCAGGTGGTTGTAATAAATCGGAATCTGACCCACGGAGCGCGGGAACGACATCGGCAGCTTGCCGGACGGGTTGTAATCGCCAAACAGGACGTCGGCGATAGCGTTGCCGCCTTCGGTGCCGCTAAACCAGGTATCTAACAGCGCATCCGCCTCGCGGCTCTCTTTAACGATGGTCAGCGGACGGCCGTTCATCAGCACCAGCACCAGCGGTTTACCGGTAGCCTTCAGCGCGCTGACTAACGCCTGCTGCGAAGGTGGAATAGTAAGGTCGCTACGGCTGGAGGCTTCGTGCGCCATACCCTGCGCTTCACCGACGACGGCGACCACGACATCCGCTTTTTTCGCGGTGGCAACGGCCTCATCCAGCATTTGCTGCGGCGTGCGTGCATCCACCGTCACCGCGTTTTCATACAGGTTCAGGAAGTCCTGAATGCCTTTATTGTCGCTGACGTTGGCACCTTTGGCATACAGAATGGTTGCTTTACCCGCCGTGGCATTTTTCAGCCCTTCCATTACGGTAACGGACTGCGCTGCGACGCCAGCCGCCGACCAGCTCCCCATAATGTCGCGCTTGCTGTCGGCCAGCGGGCCAATCAGGGCGATGGTGCCCGATTTTTTCAGCGGCAGCGTCTCAAGGCGGTTTTTTAACAGCACGATACTTTTCCGCGCTACGTCGCGCGCTTCTGGCCGATGCAGACGGCTTTCGGCATTGGTATCTTTAGGGTCGCTTTCTGCCGGGCCAAGATGGCTGTAAGGATCGTTAAACAGCCCCATATCATATTTCACGTTCAGCACGTGGCGCGTGGCATCGTCGATTTCCGCCATGCTGACTGCGCCGCTTTTCACCAGGTCCGGCAAATATTTGCTGTAGTACTCGTCGCTCATGCTCATGTTAACGCCTGACTTGATCGCCAGCCGTACGGCATCCTGCGGATCGCTGGCAACGCCGTGCTTCATCAGCTCTTTGATCGCGCCGTGATCGCTGATGGTAATGCCTTTAAACTTCCAGTCGTCGCGCAATAAATCTTTCAGCAGCCAGCTATCCGACGTGGCCGGCACGCCGTTAATCGAGTTGAGCGCCACCATCACGCCGCCGCTGCCCGCGTCCAGCGCTGCTTTGTACGGCGGCAGGTAGTCCTGGGCCAGCCGCTGAGGGCTCATATCCACCGTGTTGTAATCGCGTCCGCCTTCCACCGCGCCATAGGCGGCAAAGTGCTTCACGCTGGTCATCACCGAATAGCGATCCGCCGGGCTTTTTCCCTGCATCGATTCAACCATGGTGCGACCCATTTCCGAGGTGAGATAGGTATCTTCACCGAAGCCTTCCGATACCCGCCCCCAGCGCGGCTCGCGCGTGACGTCAACCATCGGTGCCCAGGTCATATTCAAGCCGTCGTCCGCCGCTTCATAAGCTGAAATTCGCCCGACTTCCGCCACGGCATCCAGATCCCAGCTGGCCGCCAGCGCTAAAGGAATCGGGAAAACGGTACGCTGGCCATGCACGACGTCATAGGCAAAAAACAGAGGGATCTTCAGGCGGCTGAGCTGCATCACCTGATCCTGCATCGCGCGGATATCCTGGCGGGTCACGGTGTTAAAAATCGCGCCAACCTGCTCACGCTTGATCATCTCGCGGATAGCTTCTTTCGGGTTATCCGGGCCGACGCTGATCAGCCTGAGCTGGCCGATTTTTTCATCCAGCGTCATTTTTTTTAAGAGGTTAGTCACAAAGGCGTCACGCGCCTCGGGCGTTAACGGGTGCTGCACGTGATTACCGTCAGCAAAGGCTGGCTGCATCGCCAGCGCGGCGGCAAAGCTAACAGAATAAATCCATTTCATCAGGTTGGTTTCTCTTTATATAGACGGCGGCAGAACGTGACGACAGAAGTGGCGAGTGTGCCATAAGTTGAGGATAGCAGGTAGTTTTCAAGCTGGTGAGAGCCGTAATAAATCAGCGGTGCTAAAGTTATGACGTGCGACTAACAAGGACACAAGGACATGAATAAACCCTCACCGACCGGCCGCAAGCTGGTTACTGAACTGGCCCGCATTGTCGGGCGCGCCCATCTGCTTACCGATCCTGAAAAAACTGAACGCTACCGCAAAGGTTTTCGCTCCGGCGAAGGCGACGCGCTGGCCGTGGTGTTTCCCGGCACCTTGCTGGAGCAGTGGCGTATTTTACAGGCCTGCGTGGCGGCAGACGTGATTGTGTTGATGCAGGCGGCGAACACCGGCCTGACCGAAGGCTCGACGCCGGACGGCAACCACTACGATCGCGATATCGTGATTATCAGTACCCGCCGGATGGATAAAATCCAGCTGCTGGATGAAGGTAAACAGGTGCTGGCCCTGCCCGGCAGCACGCTCTACCAGCTGGAAAAAATCCTTAAGCCCCTGGGCCGGGAGCCGCATTCGGTGATTGGCTCTTCCTGCATTGGCGCGTCGGTATTGGGCGGCATCTGCAATAACTCCGGTGGTTCGCTGATTAAACGCGGCCCGGCATACAGCGAAATGGCGCTTTATGCGCAAAAGGACGCCAGCGGCAAGCTGACGCTGGTTAACCATCTTGGCATTGAGCTGGGCAGCACGCCGGAACAGATCCTCAGCCGTCTTGATGATGAAACCTGGCGGCCCGAGGATGTGCGCTACGATCAGCGCCACGCCTCAGACCATGACTACGCGGAACGCGTGCGTGAAGTCGAAGCCGATACGCCATCCCGCTTTAACGCGGATGCGCGGCGATTATTTGAGGCTTCCGGCTGCGCGGGCAAGCTAGCCGTGTTTGCCGTACGTCTGGATACCTTTGCCAGTGAAAGCGCGCAGCAGGTGTTTTATATTGGCACTAACCAGCCGGCGGTTTTAGACGAGCTACGCCGCCATATTCTGAGCGAATTCAGCGAACTACCGGTAGCGGGCGAATATCTGCATCGCGATATTTTTGATATTGCCGAAACCTACGGCAAAGATACTTTTGTGATCATCGACAAACTCGGCACTGACAAAATGCCGCTGTTTTTCTCCCTGAAAGGCCGCGTCGACGCCTGGTTAAGACGGGTCTCTTTTATTAAGCCCAACTTTACCGATCGCGTGCTGCAAAAAATCAGCGGGCTTTTGCCTGCGCATCTTCCTGCCAGACTAAAGGCTTATCGCCAGCGTTTTGAGCATCATCTGATGTTGAAAATGGCCGGGCCGGGTGTGGAAGAGGCGCGTCAGTATCTGCGCACGTACTTCCAGCAGGCCGAGGGTGAGTTCTTTGAGTGTACGCCTGAAGAAGGCAGCAAAGCCTTTTTACATCGTTTTGCCGCAGCAGGTGCCGCCGTGCGCTATCACGCGGTACATCATCAGCAAGTGGAAGATATTCTGGCGCTGGATATCGCGTTACGCCGCAACGATCGCGACTGGTTTGAGAAACTGCCGCCCGAATTCGACGACGCGCTGGTACATCGGCTCTACTACGGCCACTTCTTTTGCCACGTCTTTCATCAGGATTACATTGTGAAAAAAGGTGTGGATGTGCATGCACTTAAAGAGAAAATGCTGCAAATCCTTAGCGAACGCGGTGCAGAATATCCGGCCGAGCACAATGTCGGCCATCTTTACCATGCAAAACCGCAGCTGAAAGCCTTTTATCAGCAGCTCGATCCGACCAATAGCTTTAACCCCGGCATTGGTAAAACCACCAAAGCAAAAAACTGGGCGGCATGCGATTGCGGTCAAAAGCTGAAGCGTTAAGCTGGCAATCCTGCTTATTAAACAGACTAGCGCAGGAGTAAGAGCGGCGTTAAAATCGGTATGAATTGTACTTTTCGTACCGATTTAACCCATAAGGAAGCCACCATGGTTAGTTTTACTGCCAGCGAAGCCAAAATCCAGTTTGGCGAGGTGATTAACAAAGCACAGCGTGAACCAGTGAGCATCACAAAGAATGGTAAGCCTTCCGTAGTGGTCATTTCTGCCGACGACTATGCAGAAATAGAACAACTGAAGCTACAAACTCTGCGCAGCAAGCTGGCGCATTCACTTGCGCAGGCTAAAGCAGGCCAGATTCACGATATAGAGACGGTATTTGATGGATTAATGAAGGATTTATAATGGCCCGCATAGTGTTTACGGATGACGCGCGTGAGGATTTACGCGAGATAAAGGACTATTCAATCAGAACATGGGGCAAAGCTATCGCTAAGAATTATTTACTCAGCCTCCAGGTTGCATTAAAGCTTCTGGCGGAAAATCCTGGCATAGGCCATGACGAACAGGAAAATTTATGGCCGGAGGTGTTTAGTTTTCCCTGCGCCAGCCACATGATTTATTATACAGCAATAAAAGGCGGCGTTCTGGTTATTGCTGTTATCCCCCAGAGCCGCCTTCCCAAAGTGCTTCTGCAGCGAAAAGGTGCCTAGGCGTCCCCTTCCTGCACCACCACTTTTTGACCGTTACGTTGTTCGACAATCATTGTCTGCGGCGTGGAAAGCACGATGCCCTCTTTGCGCAAACGGGTCAGAATATCAAACAGCAAATCGCTCTTGGCGCCGGAAACCTGGCGCGGACTGGCGACGTTGCCGGTAACGGCCAGCACAATGCCGGCTGGCGTCAGATCTTTAAATGAAACCGACGGTTCCGGCGTCTCCAGAATACGCTCGTTATCGATATAAACGTCCAGCAGGAGCTGGCGCACTTTTACCGGATCGATATCCAGCGGGAAAGTCAGGGTAATGGTCGCTACGCCCTGGGCATTGCCCATCGTGGCGTTACGCACGTTTTGCGAGATGAACTGCGAGTTAGGCACGATAACGGTAGATTTGTCGCCCAGCTGGATCTCGGTAGCGCGCACGTTAATACGGCGAATATCCCCTTCAATTCCGCTGATGCTGACCAGATCGCCAACCTTAACCGGCCGTTCGGTCAGCAAAATCAGACCAGAGATAAAGTTTTTAACTATTTCCTGCAGGCCAAAACCGATACCAACCGATAGCGCGCTGACAATCCACGCCAGCTTGTTCCACTGTAATCCCATTATCGACAGCGCCAGCAGGATAACCAGCACGTAGCCCACGTTGCTGAACAGCGTAATCAGCGAAACGCGCATGCCGGTGTCCATGGTGGTCTTCGGCAGAAAATCCTGATCCAGCCAGCGCCTGGCCGAACGCAGCACGTAAATGCCGACAACCAGGCACAGCAGCGCATTCAGTACGTGCGCCGGAACAATATTCAGCGACTCCAGGCCCTTTCCGCCCCAGAACTCAATGGCTTTCTGCACCAGCTCGATTGGCGCGGCGCTGCTGAAGGTGCCGTTTAGCATGGCCATCGCGGCAATCAGCACCAGGACCGTCTTACCCAGTGCGCCCAACAGCGTAGCGACCTGAGAAAGGTGACGTTCATCAATGTTCAGCGAGCGCTGAATGCCTTTACCGGTAGGATTGCTGGTGGAAAATAGCGATTCACAGGCGTCCGAAATCAGATGGCTGAGAATATAAAACGAACCGAAAACGATGCCCGCCCAGATCAGTTCATAGCTTAAAAAGCGTGCCAGCGTCACATAGCCAATAACCAGCGTCACCATAATTGCCACGCCAATCAGGGTAATGGCCATTTGAATCAGGCCAACCAGCGTGGATTTGGCTTCTGGCTGTCCGCCTTCCAGTACCAGCTTGCGGCGCACGCGATTGGTGCGGAAACTGATGGAGAGCGCCGTTGCGCCAATCAGCAGCGCGGTAATACCGTTAGCCAGTACCGTCGTCGCAACGCTGGTGTTAGCGCTGCTGTTGAGATTTTCCAGCGCCTGGAAAACAAACACCAGGCCCGCCATCAGCGGCGGAAAAGGTTTCAGCGCCAGCGCCACTTCGTTGGAAATGGTCGGCAAGCGCCAGGAAGGACGGCGAGTAGAAAGAAACGCGCGGCCAAGGCCCGCGATCAAACCGCAGAAAATACTCAGGCCTACCAGTTTGTCGGCAAAGTCGCGTACGTCATCCGTTACGTCAGGCTGACGGGTAAAGGCCAGGTCAAGAAAATTAAAGGCCAGCACGATAGCGGCAAGCGTGGTCATCGCAATAGCGGCCGCCAGGAAACTGCGGCGCAAGCGCCCTTCCGGCAGCCGGTTAATTCCTACCCACGCCAGAAATTCTTCCATATAGCGACGGCCAAAGGTCGCGACCAGTCCGGCCAGCACAATCCAGAAAGCCGTGCCGATGCGCCAGCCCGGCTGCCATGCCAGCACGGCGGTATCCGCCAGCTCGGTAAGGAAATCTTTAACCTTCTCGTTGTCATCGCTCTGACCGTTAAACAGCGGCGACCAGAAGCGCGGCCCAAAAATACTGCCTGCGTTCAGCGCCAGCTGCGTTTTTAACGCATCGCGACGCAGGTTAACGATCTGCGCGGAAAGATTGGTCGCGCCCGTTTTAACCGCTTCCGCCTGGCTAAGCTGATCGTCGATTTTGCTTTTCTGGTTTTGCAGATTTTTACGCTTGCTGGTGACTTCTGACGTCTCTTTAACGCCGCTTTCCGGTTTTGGCGCCGGACCAAGCACATCAAGCTGCGCCTGCAGCTGCGTGCGCTGCGGCGTAATGGACTGCATCAGCGTGTCGGCATCGCTGGAAAGTTCCAGCGCCATATCGTTCAGCGCGTTCAGCTTGCTGTCGTTGGTTTCGCCAGAAACCTGCTGTTTAATCTTATCCAGCACCTTCTGCATTTTAGGCAGTTCAACCGCCGCGTTGAGTTTGGCTGGCGTTCCGGCAGCCTGCTGCTGGCTGGCGTCATCGTCAGCGGCGTACACCAGCGCGGGTGAAAAAGCGATTAACGTAAACAGGCAAAGGCGAAAAAAAGTCATTATTGTCGACATGAAGAGTTCCAGATATCAGACGCTCGGACAGGCAAGCGCGCGCTATTTTAGGCGTTTGCCTGCCCGAAAACCAGCGGATGCTTAACTATTCGGTAACTTCGCCATTACCCGTATTGCTAACCATTTCCGCCGCTTTTTGCTTTTTATAGCTCAGCGCGGCGGCGGGAACCGGCGACACTTTTCCTGTTTCAAGCCAGCTGCGCAGGCGGTTAGCGTCGGCAAAATGCGTGTACTTACCAAAAGCATCCAGCACCACCAGCGCAACCGGACGTTGCTTAATCACGGTACGCATTACCAGACAATGCCCGGCCTCATCAGTAAACCCGGTTTTGGTCAGCTGAATATTCCAGTCGGGACGGTAAACCAGGTGATTGGTGTTGCGAAACGGCAGCGTGTAGTTCGGGTTAGTGAAGGTAGCCATATCTTCATGCGTGGTACTCAGTTGCCCAATCAGCGGATAGCGTTTGGTAGCGATCAGTAGCTTTGTCAGATCGCGGGCGGTCGAGACGTTTTGAATCGACAGGCCGGTTGGTTCGACGTAACGCGTATGGGTCATGCCCAGCTCGCGCGCTTTAGCGTTCATAGCGCGAATAAAAGCGTCATAACCGCCGGGATAGTGATGCGCCAGGCTGGCGGCGGCCCGGTTTTCCGAGGACATCAGCGCCAGCAACATCATATTCCTGCGGCTGATTTCGCTGTTCAGACGCACGCGGGAGAAAACGCCGCGCATTTCTGGCGTGTGGCTGATATCTACCTTCAGAATTTCGTCCATGGGCAGATGCGCATCCAGCGTGACCATCACCGTCATCAGCTTGGTGATTGAGGCCATTGGCCGCACCAGATCGGGATGGCTGGCGTAGAGGATCTTATTGCTATTCAGATCGACAATCATCGCGCTGCCTGAGGCAATTTGCGGCTGCGAAAGCGAAGCGACCTCAGCGGGATGCGGGCTGGCCACGGCCGGAAGAACCTGTCCGGAAAAAAGCAAAGCTAAAGTCAGAAGAGACAAGCGAATTTTTGCAGGCATCGTTGGAAACTTAATCGATAGTGATTCAGGTATGGCACAGCCATACGCCGCCGCCGCACAAAGCACGCCACGCGGGGGCTGGCAAGCGCATCATACGCTGGAGGCTAATCTTTTTCCTAAGAGATATTCGTTTCCGGGCGTTAACAACAGCGCCGCCGGGGGCCCGACGGCGCAGGGTTCAGAACAGACGGTAGCCGTAACCCCACAGGATAACGGTCAGCGCCATCAATACTTCGAACACCAGCACGCCGATGGCCAGCGTGGAACCGGAAAAGCGCAGGCTCTCTTCCCGGTCGATATTCAGAAACATAGGGATGCCGATATAAAGTAGATAACCGGTGTAAACCAGCGCCAGCGCGCCGACAAACACGCACAGCCAGACCAGCGGATAAAGCGCTACCAGGCCGCTGACAAACAGCGGGGTGGCAACATAGCCCGCAAATACGGTACAACGTTGCAGGCTGGGACGCTGTGGATAGTCACGCGCCATCCAGTAAATCACGCGGCCCATTACCGCTACGCCGCCCAAAATCAGCGCATAAAACAGCACGGCGAGAGCAAAAGCGTTTACCAGCGTAAGCTGAATGGTGCTGCGCGCGCCAAAATCCCAGCCGAGCTGCGTCGTTCCAATAAAGGCGCAAATAACCGGAATCAGCGCCATCAGCAAAACATGGTGCGTATAGTGATGCGAAACGGATTCGTTTTCTTGCCGGATATCGCGCATTTCACGGTCAGGATGCGCAAGAAGTCCCCAGACATGGTTCATATCTTCACTCCTTATTACAGGTCGGTTGCGAACTGGCGGGTCAGACTGAATTATAAGCCATCCTCAACTGTTTATTTTTTCACCGTCGTTTTTTTATGCTAACCGCTTCTGTTTATTACGAAAAAAATCGCGCTTTTGGGCAACTTTTTTCCCGCTTTAGCCGACAGCGTTTAGACTAAAAGCTTTTAGCGCACTGACCGCAGGAGCAACAGTAAATGGATATCAATCATTTGATCACGCAGTACGGTTATCTGGCGCTATTTTTGGGGTGTATTGCCGAAGGGGAAACCTTTACGCTGCTGGGCGGCGTAGCGGCACATGAAGGGCTGTTGCACTATGGCCTGGTGGTGCTGGTGGCAATGGCGGGCGGCATCCTGGGCGACACCGCGCTGTTTTTTATCGGCCGCCACTATGGCACCGCCATTCTGCAGCGTTTTAAGAAACATCAGAAACAGATAAAAAAAGCTAATAACCTGATCCGCAAACGGCCCGTGTTATTTGTTATCGGCGTGCGGTTTATGTACGGCCTGCGCATTATCGGTCCGATTATCATCGGTTCCAGCGGTTTAAAACCGCAAAAATTTCTTCTGCTGAACGTAATTGGCGCGGTGCTGTGGGCAGTGATTTTCGTCTCGCTGGGCTACGTGGGCGGCCAGGTTATCGCACCCTGGCTGCACAAGCTGGATCATCATCTGAAACAGGTTTTCTGGGTGGTGCTGATCGTCGCGCTGGTCTGGGGCATCAGGATCTGGTTTAAGCGCCGTGCTGCTCGCCAGCCGGATGAAGATGAGTGATTGTAGCTGCCGGATAAATAAAGGCAGGGTTTTACCGGCTGGAAAAAATCACGGCTGGTGATCCTGCCAGCAGGCATAAAGATAAAGGCTGGTGATCCTACCAGCAGGCAGGAAGACGAAGGCTGATGAGTCTGCCAGCAGGCAAGAAGATGAAGGCTGGTAATCCTGCCAGCAGACAGGAAGATAAAGGCTGATGAATCTGCCAGCAGGCAAGAAGATGAAGGCTGGTAATCCTGCCAGCAGACAGGAAGATGAAGGCTGGTGATCCTGCCAGCAGGCGAGAAGACGACGGCTGGTAGCTTCGCCAGCCGAACGGGACAAATAAGCGGGCCGGGCAATGGCTCTATAACCTTATTTGCCGATATAAAACTGCGGGTTCGCCAGGGTAAAGCCACCATCGATAATAAAGGACTGGCCGGTGGTGTAGCTTGCCCACTGGGAACAGAGCCAGGCGACCATGCTGGCAATTTCGCGCGGGTCGCCTGGCCTGCCTGCCGGGATTTCCGGAATGGAAACCTTATGGGCATCGTCGTCGCTCATCGCATTCATCGGCGTGGCGATAGCACCGGGCGCGACCGAGTTTACCAGAATATTGTGCGGCATCAGGCTTAGCGCCATCGCTTTAGTCAATCCACCCAGTGCATGCTTCGCGGCCGTATAGGCAACCGAATCCGGCAGCGGCGTATGCTCATGCACGGAGGTGATATTAACGATACGTCCGCCGTCGCCCTGCTCCACCATGTGCCGCGCGGCGATCTGACCGCAGATAAACGCGCCGTCCACGTCTACGCTGAACACCTTGCGCCACGAGTCAAAAGAAGTCTCCAGAAACGCCGCTTTATCATTGGTGCCCGCGTTGTTAACCAACGCGTCAATACGGCCAAGCTTGCCAATCAGCGCCTCCAGCGCCTTGCCGCCTTCTTGCGGGTCGGCGAGATCCAGCTGGTGAACTTCTGCTTTCCGACCCAGCGCACGCACCTTGCTGGCCGTGTCCTGCGCGCCCTTTTCGTCCGAACGCCAGGTTATGCCGATATCGTATCCCTGTTCCGCCAGCATAATCGCGCTGGCCTTGCCTATCCCGGAATCGGAGGCGGTGACAACGGCAACTTTCTGCTCTGCTTTACTCATGGATGGCTCCTCGGTCACGATAAAAAATTAAGTATAGGCGAGGGAATTTCAGCGGCGTTTACACTTGCTTGCGCTTCCTGACGCCGCCGCTGGCGGGCACTGTCTATAGTTAAAAAACAGCCTGCACAATTAGCCAGAGGAAGGAATGAGCAAAATAAAAAGAAAGATTGAGGATCATGGCGTTATCGGAGACCTGCGCACCTGCGCGCTGGTGGCAAACGACGGGGCAATCGACTACTTCTGCTGGCCGAATCTTGACAGTCCCTCTGTCTTTACCGCGCTGCTGGATGGCGATGAGGCGGGCCTGTTCAGTATCGAGCCAGACTGGCCGCAAGCGCGACGGCTACAGCTCTATTTGCCTGACACCAATATTTTGCAGACTCGCTGGCTCGATCATAACGGCGTGGCGGAAATCACCGACTATATGCCGCTTTGCAATCGGGAAGACACCCGGCCGCGCCTGATCCGCCGGGTAAAAGTGGTTCATGGCGAAGCAACCTTTACGCTACGCTGCGCGCCAGTTCACGATTATGCCAGAGCGGAAACTATAGCGAGCCTGCATGAAGGCGGCGTGCTGTTTAGCGCGGACAGCCAGCCGACGCTGCGCCTGAGCGGAAAAGCCGATTTTGCCACGTCAGAAAATGCCGCAACGGCAACCTTCACCTTAAAAGCCGGTGAGCACCGCGAGTTTGTCCTCGGCTGCGCGGACGACGAAAAAGTCGATGAGGAAAAAACCGCCGTCTGTTTCCAGGAAACGCTGCATTTCTGGCGTGACTGGAGCGCCAAGAGCAGCTATCGCGGACGCTGGCAGGAGATGGTGACGCGTTCCGCGCTGACCCTAAAGCTGCTGACCTCGTGGAAACACGGCTCCATCGCCGCCGCCGCTACCTTTGGCCTGCCGGAAGAGCTGGGCGGCGAGCGCAACTGGGACTATCGCGCCTCCTGGCTGCGTGACGCCTCGTTTAGCATGTATGCGCTGATGCGGCTCGGCTATGTGGAAGAAGCCAGGCACTTTACCCACTGGGTTGGTCACTGCGTGGAAAACAGCCATCACGACGTGGAAAAGCTCCAGGTGATGTACCGTCTTGACAGCGGCACCGAGCTACACGAAAGCGAGCTGCTCAATCTCTCTGGCTATGCTAATTCCACGCCGGTGCGTATTGGCAACGACGCCTGGAATCAGAAACAGCTGGATATTTATGGCGAGCTGATGGACGCGATTTATCTTGCCAACAAATATGGCGAAGCGATTTCCCATCGTGGCTGGGCGCACGTTAGCAAAATGATTGACTACGTGGGGGCAAACTGGAATCAGCCCGATGCCGGTATCTGGGAGATGCGCGGTGAACCGCAACATTTCCTGCACTCCCGCCTGATGTGTTGGGTCGCGTTAGATCGTGCAATCAGGCTGGGCCAGAAACGATCGCTCTCGTTTCCTTACGAACGCTGGCTGCGCGTCCGTGATGAGATCCGTGAAGATATCTGGAGCAACTTCTGGAACGAAGAAAAAGGCCATTTTGTTGCCACGCGACACGGTGATTTTGTTGATGCCTCTATGCTGCTGATGCCGCTGGTCAGATTCGTGGGCGCAACCGATCCCGACTGGCTGAAGACGCTGGACACGATTAAAGAACAGCTGGTTAACGATGGCCTGGTAAAACGCTATAACCGCGCCGAAACACCGGCTGATGCGCTGGAAGGCACGGAAGGATCTTTTACCGCCTGCTCGTTCTGGTATGTCGAATGTCTGGCGCGCGCTGGCAGAGTTTATGAAGCCCATTTCGAGTTTGAAAAGCTGCTAAGCTATGCCAATCCGCTGGGGCTTTACGCGGAAGAGTTTGATCATCAAGGCTATGCGCTGGGCAATACGCCGCAGGCGCTCAGCCATCTGGCCCTGATTAGCGCGGCATTTTTCCTTAACCGCAAGCTGAACGGCGACGACCCGCTATGGCAGCCGTAACGCAAAGCCATTTTTTACGCGTTATTTCCAGATAAATCTGCGTAAAGCTGGCACGCCAGGCGCAAATGCAGGTTTATTCCGGACGCTTATGACCATATAATGTGCAGCCGGTCACCTTTGACCGGCACAGGCTTCTTTATCCACAGTTTACATGGCGCTATACCTTGAAGAATATGAAAAAGAGCATCCGCGCGTTAGCCACTTTACTGCTGGCCGTTACCGCTTATAGCCAGTCTGCTTTTGCCGTGGTTTATAACCTGCCCGCCGCTAACAGCCGTCTGCTTGGCGACAATATTGAAATTACCGTGCCTGCCGACAGCAAGCTGCCGCTGGAGGCTTTTGCCGCTCAGTATCAGATGGGGCTGAGCAACATGCTGGAAGCGAATCCGGGCGTGGATGTTTATCTGCCCAAAGCCGGTAGCAAATTAATTATTCCTCAGCAGCTGATCCTGCCCGACGCGCCGCGCGAAGGTATCGTGGTCAACAGCGCCGAAATGCGCCTTTATTACTATCCAAAAGGCGGCAAAACGGTGGTGGTATTACCGGTTGGCGTAGGCGAACTGGGTAAAGATACGCCGATGAACTGGACCACCACGGTACAAAGCAAAAAAGATGGCCCGACCTGGACGCCAACCAAAAAAATGCATGAAGATGCTGCTGCCGCGGGCTCACCGCTGCCGCCAATTTTCCCGGCCGGCCCTGATAACCCGATGGGCCTGTACGCGCTCTATATTGGCCGTCTTTATGCTATTCACGGCACCAATGCCAACTTCGGCATCGGCCTGCGCGTCAGCCACGGCTGCGTGCGCCTGCGCGCTGACGATATCAAATGGCTGTTCGACAACGTGCCGGTCGGCACGCGCGTACAGTTTATCGATCAGCCGGTTAAGGCCAGCGTAGAGCCAGACGGTTCACGCTATATCGAGGTGCACAATCCTCTGTCGCAGACCGAAGAGCAGTTTAATTCACGCGAGCCGGTTCCACTGACGTTAACCGCGGCCGTGAACAAGATTGTGGCGGACAGCAGCGTAGACAGCACGACGCTGGAAGAAGCGCTGAAAGCGCGTACCGGTATGCCAACTAAAGTGAACGGCGCGGCCGGTAATGGCTATGCCGCTCCGATTCCGGTACAGGAAAACGAAGGCGCGCAGCCTAAAGAAGAGCCAGCCACGCCGGTAACGCCGCAGGGCGCTAACGGTGGCGCGGCCCCGGCTGCCGATACGCCAACCGTAGACGGCCAGCCTGCAACAAATGCAAACGGTCAGACCTCTGGCGGCGGCGCGGCGGCAACCCAGGCCCCTGCCTCTAGCAGTAGCAACTTTGTTGTGCCCACGCAGCCTGGCCCAATCTACCAGGACAGCAAATCGGCAGCGAAAGCTAACGCGGCTACGCAGTCCTGATAGTGGCGTCTCGCTGACCAGCAAAAACGGGCCAAACGGCCCGTTTTTTTATGCCTTTTTGAGATGTTTTACATTGCCCAGGCGCCCTCCTTACCACTTCAGCCCCAGCCCGGTGGTGAAGTCACGTTCATTTAACGTATCGCGCGTGCCGCTAACCAGGTTATGTCCATAGGTAATATTTAACGACGACCAGCTGGTAAGCTGATAACGCAGGCCGACCTCGGCATCCATAGTGAAGATGTTATCGCCCAGCGAATGCCCTACGTCGCCGTGGCTGAACAGCGCGATCTTTCTGCCCTGTAGAAAACGCTGATAGTCCCAGCGCAGCGAAGCGCCAAGGTGGCTGTCTGAACTGCCGTCGCTATAGCCATAGGTAAACGCGCCGCCCAGTAACGCCAGCGAAAACGAGCCCAGCTCATCGTCCCAGAACTGGTAGCCGGGGCCGGTGCCAAGCAGCGCCTGTTGTGATAAATCCTCGACCCAGTCACGCTTGTAGCTGGCCCTGCCCTGCCAGAAAAGCCGATCGCGAAACTGATAGTCCAGCGCGTAGCGCAGGCTATAGTTTTCGGTGTTCATGGTGTCATCTTCTTTTTCGCGCGTATAGGTGCCGCCAAAGTCGTTACGCCATTTGCCGATATTGACCTTGTTGTTATAGGCGAAGTGGGAATCCTGCGTGCGGGTAGACGCTTTTTTCAGGCTGATCCCCATATCAATATTACCGGTCCAGGTCAGCGCATCGGTTTTAGGTTTGGGCTTCATAAACTCTTCAAATCTGGTTATCTGCACCCGCTGTTCATCCGCGCCGCGCCGCACCACGATATAGCCCGGATCGGCCGCTTCAAGCTGTGCTTTGAAAACCTGTTGGCCATTGCGTACATCGATCGCTTTTTCACTGGAAAGCGTACTGACCGAGCTCCAGTTAAGCGAAAGCGTGCCGCCGTAGCTGGTATCCATCACCAGCTTGCCGCCGCTAAGCGAGCGCACCGTGCCGCTCAGGCGATCGCCGTTTTTCATCCAGACCGTATCGGCATGAACACAGGGAGTAAGAAAAAACAGGACAAGCAGACCGGAAAGCCGCAAACGGCATAAAAGAAGATGCATATAGACAGGTACTACCTTTGAGCGCAGGATGAGCGAATGTTTCCTATACCTTAAACGATAACCGTTTCGCTAAGCAGGGGAATATGTCTGATAAACAGAGCAAGCAGGGTCCGATTTGGCACGTTGACCGCCTGTTTTTAAGATAAATCGCGACGGGCTTCGTCATCTTACTGTCATTAATCCTGCGTACATCTGCTTAAGACAGCTATCTCTTTCCGCCCACAGCAAAGAGGACTTATGAGCCAGAACAGCGCAATCGATCGGTATCAGATGGCCGGTAGTCGTCCCGTTTACCGTAAAAACAGCCGATTATCGGTACTGCTGTTTATTCTGCTGATGCTTATAGGCATCGCCTTTGCCGGCGTTAACCTTTTTCATGACGTTACCGATGCAGGCAGCGAAAGCACCAGCTATGTGCCTTATTTGCTGTTGGGTCTGGCGCTGCTTATCGCGCTGGGCTTTGAGTTCGTTAACGGGTTTCACGATACGGCAAATGCCGTGGCCACGGTGATTTATACCCATTCACTCACGCCAACCGTGGCGGTAATCTGGTCTGGCTTTTTTAACTTTCTTGGCGTACTGCTCTCCAGCGGCGTGGTCGCTTTTGGCATTATCTCTTTATTGCCGGTCGAGCTGATTTTACAGGCCAGCAGCGGCGGCGGTTTCGCAATGGTTTATGCCCTGCTCTTTTCGGCCATTATCTGGAACCTTGGCACCTGGTGGTTTGGGCTGCCCGCCTCCTCCTCGCACACGTTAATCGGCTCCATTATTGGCGTGGGCGTGGCAAACGCGCTGATTCATGGCCGTACCGGCACCAGCGGCGTGGACTGGGATCAGGCGTTAAAAGTGGGCTATGCCTTATTACTGTCGCCGATCGTCGGCTTTGTCTGCGCGGGATTGCTGATGCTGTTAATGAAGCGAGTCGTCAGGAATCGCCGACTTTACAGCGCGCCGCAGGGAAATAAAAAGCCGCCGACCTGGATCCGTGGGCTGCTGATCCTGACCTGCACCGGCGTCTCTTTTGCGCACGGCTCTAACGATGGGCAGAAAGGTATGGGATTGATTATGCTGATTCTGGTCGGGACCATGCCGATGGCCTACGCGTTGAACCGCTCGATTCCTGCCGAGCAAAGCCCACGCGTTGCGGCGCTGGCTACCGTGACGCAACAGGAGCTGATGCGCCAGTCAAACAATGCGCCAGCACCTGCTTCTTCTTACCACGTGCTGACGGACTACGTTCGTACCGACAAGCTTAATCCTCAGGTGCTGCCCGCACTGGCCGAGCTGACCGGCGCGATTGGCAATCAGATCCGTCAATACGGCACGGTTGATAAAATCCCGGCGCGGGCGGTTTCTAATACCCGTAATGATATGTATCTGGCTTCTGAAACCATTAAGCATCTGAAAAGCGATCCGCAGTTCAAACTGCCCGCGCAAACCCAGCGAGATCTGGATGCGCTAAAAGCTGAACTGGATAACGCCACGCGCTTTATTCCCTGGTGGGTTAAGGTGACCGTTGCTATTGCCCTGGGGCTGGGCACCATGGTCGGCTGGCGCAGGATTGTGGTCACCGTCGGGGAAAAGATCGGTAAGGCGCATCTGAACTATGCTCAGGGTGCCAGCGCTGAACTGGTGGCGATGGCGACAATTGGTGCAGCGGACGGCTTTGGTTTACCGGTTTCGACCACGCACGTTCTTTCCTCCGGCGTGGCGGGCACGATGGCAGCCAACCGCTCTGGCCTGCAGATGGCCACGCTGCGCAACCTGGCAATGGCGTGGATCCTGACGCTGCCCGTGTCGATTCTGCTCTCCGCCACGCTTTACTGGCTGTTTACGCGGTTTTGACCACAAATACGGCCCGGCTGCACTGGTAAAAGCAGGCCGTATAAAATAAATGCAAGTTGCTACCTGTAGCCTGCCGGGCGTACAATAACCAGGCTATTGATAAAACAGAATACGGCTATAGCAATATTGTTGATAACGAATGTTGACGTGAATCAGGATGAAAAAATGAAGCTTAATCTTCACTCAACCCCAAAAAAAATTCCTGACCCGGCTAAAGGTAATGCCGTGGCTGCATCCCTTGTTATGCTTTCAGGTAAAAAACCTGTCGGACGTAAAATGGTTCGTGTTGGCCTTAACCCTCAGGTTATTTACGTCAATGCATCAGCTCAAGCGTTGCAAAGAGCAGTAAGGATCTCAGAAGAGTACAGCACCAGCTGTGGCAAGGATGGAGATCCGAGGTTTGAAGAAGCCTGATAAGCTTTACTCTCCTGCTTTCAGGGTTTATCAGACCATAACGCTTAAAAACAAGCGTGCTTTAGATAATATTATTGATAAAGCCTGTGCAGATTTAAAAAGCGCGGCGCTAAGCGGTTATCTGACGGAACCCCATCTCTGGATGCAGCACGCCGCATTTAAGCTCGCTGATAATGAATCCGGCTTCGGCAAGCTCGGTCCCTTCAGGCGTCCCAAAGCCGCTCTTTTTGAACCCATTTTTCATATTCACATCCTTCCTGTCAGCTATATCTTCAACAAGCATCAACACCATGCTACGTCAAATGCATGTATCGTTTATGCCGACTTTACCGTGCACAATAAACGAATTATTTTAATGCTGGATTTCGGATCGAGTCATAATGGTGATATGTCAGAGAAAGACGTATGGAAATATATTGATGATTTCCATAAATTACGGCCCGGCATTATTGATGCCGTTAAAACATTGATAGAAACCCACGAAACGCCAGGCCGCCAGACAAAACCCTATCCGGCAGGATGATTTTGCCGGATAGCCTCTCCGCTGTGCCATCTGAAGATAACTTAGCGCTTCTCTAGCCCGCTTTCACCGCAGCGCGTGCCGGGAGCCGAACGATAACGGCCAGCGCAAACAATACCACCACGGCGGCCACTAAATAGATGGAATCAATACCCCACTGGCCGATCAGCAACCCGGCTACCGGTCCGGTGACACCCAGGCCAAAATCCAGAAAGGCGGAATAGAGACCCAGCGCCGAACCCTGATTTTGCGGTGCAACCTGCTTGATTGCCTCCACGCCCAGCGCGGGAAAAATCAGTGAAAAGCCGGAGCCGGTCAGGAATGCGCCGATATCCACCATCAGCGATGAGTGCGCCTGCCAGATAATCAGCAGGCCGACACACTCAATGGCAAAAGAAAATCCGGAGACGCGAAGACCGCCAAACCGGCCGATAAAGCTGCTAAAGATGAGCCGCATCATCACAAAGCCCAGGCTGAACAACGTCAGGGAGAACGCCGCGCCGCTCCAGCCGTGGCTGGCGAAATAGAGCGTAATAAAGGTAGCGATCGTACCAAAACCAATCGTGCCCAGCCCCAGGCAAAGCCCAAAGGGCCAGATGCGTGAAAACACCTGGTTAAACGGGATACGCTGGCCTATGGTGACCACCACTGCCGGGCGTCGAATGGCCAGCCAGACGCCAAAAAACGCCATCAGCATAATCAGTACGGCAAAACCGGAGAGGCCAAAAGCAGAATTCAGCATCACGCCCAGCGGCGCACCCATCGCCATTGCCAGATAGGTCGCCACGCCATTCCAGGAGATAACGCGTGCGCTCTGCGTGGTGCCAACAATGTTGATTCCCCACAACATTGCTCCTGTTGACGTCAGGCTTTCGCCAAATCCCAACACCACGCGTCCGCTAGCCAGCAAAATCAGGCTGGTTAAGGGAGCTGCATTAAAAACGACCGCCAGCACGCTGAACAAACCGCTGGCGCCACACAGCACCAGCCCCAGCAGCACGACCTTTTTTGGTCCCAGCAGATCGGCATAGCGCCCTGCCTGTGGGCGGCTGACGAGAGTAGCGAAGTATTGCAGGCTGATAATCAGCCCGGCGATAAACGAGCTGTAGCCAAGCTGGTTATGCACGTAGCCCGGCAACACTGCCAGCGGCAGGCCGATGGAGAGATAGCAAAAGAAGGTGAAGATCACTACCGAAATGATGCGTTTGTTAAGCTGTGCGCTGGATAGGGCCGGAGTTGCAGACATGTCAGAGCCGAAAATGAGTGTGATGAAGCTCACATCATAACCTTAGCGGGCTAAGAGATCGCGGAAAGAATCAGGCCATTTGTTACAAAGTTGTAATTTTCAGGCACCGTTTGCCGCTACGATACGCGCGTAGCGATCGATAGCGCCAGCGATGTCGCCAGAGGTTTTTAGCGCCCGGATCTGGCTGAACAGCTCGCTCGCTTCCAGATACTCTTTACGTAAATAGCCCAGCCACTGTTTGATCCTGGCAACGTGATAAAGACCGGTATCGCCCTGCTTTTCCAGCTGCACATAACGTTGCAGCAGCGTGACCACCTGCGGCCACGGCAGACGAGGTTCGTTATATTTGATGACCCGGCTCAGGTTTGGCACGTTAAGCGCGCCGCGCCCAATCATTACTGCATCACAACCGGTAATCCGCAAACAATCCTGCGCGCTCTGCCAGTCCCAAATTTCACCATTGGCAATGACAGGAATGCGCAAACGCTGGCGGATCTCGCCAATAGCCTGCCAGTTAATTTTTTCTGCTTTGTAACCATCCTCTTTTGTCCGACCGTGCACGACCAGCTCGCTGGCACCCGCCTGCTGCACGGCATCGGCAATTTCAAACTGCCGGGAATCACTGTCCCAGCCAAGCCGGATTTTAACGGTGACGGGTAGATGTGCGGGTACGGCTTCACGCATGGCTTTCGCGCCACGGTAAATCAGATCGGGATCTTTTAGCAGCGTAGCGCCGCCGCCGCTGCCGTTAACCAGCTTTGAAGGACAGCCGCAGTTAAGGTCAACGCCCCAGGACCCCAGTTCCACCGCGCGAGCCGCGTTTTCCGCCAGCCACTGCGGATGCTGGCCCAGCAGCTGAACGCGCACGAGCGTGCCGGATGGCGTACGGCTGGCATGATGCAGTTCAGGACAAAGGCGATAAAAAGATTTGGCAGGCAAAAGCTGATCGACCACCCGCAAAAATTCGGTGATGCAGAGATCGTAATCGTTGACGTCGGTGAGCAGTTCGCGCACCAGTGAATCAAGCACGCCCTCCATCGGGGCAAGTAAAACGCGCATGTCACAAACCGTTGCTGGTTAGAGAGATAAGATATCGACAAAATGCCAGCGCGGAACGCATTGCGCTCCGCGCTGTAGAGCAGCCTGGGATTGCAGGGGGAGAGATCCGCCTGGCGTGTTGGCTAACTCAAAACGTGCCGACAGTAAAATCAGGGAACCAGGTTCCCTGCATCTTTGTTATGCCGGATTAGAACGACGCTGGCGAGTTTTGTTGCGAGGCGCACCCGCCGCGCCTTCGCCCTGACGGCGTGGACCGTTGCCCTGACGCTCTGACGCTGTGCGCTCGCCGCTGGCAGCCTGGCTACGCCCGCCGCCGTTGCCGGTACGCGCGCTCTGGCTGCGTTCGCCGCTGCTGCTGCGTCCCGCGCCCTGGCCACGTTCGCCGCCACGGTTACCCGCTGGCGCGCCGCGTCCACCGCGTCCCGCACCGCCGCCGCCGCCACCACGCTGCTGACGACCGTTTTGAATCGGCTCCGCTTTGATGCTCGGATCCGGCTCATAGCCTTCGATGGCGATACGCGGGATCTCACGCTTCAGCACGCGCTCAATATCGCGCAGCAGCTTGTGTTCATCTACGCAAACCAGCGACAGGGCTTCGCCCGTCGCGGCCGCGCGGCCGGTACGGCCAATACGGTGCACGTAATCTTCCGGCACGTTTGGCAGCTCATAGTTAACCACGTGCGGCAGTTCGGAAATATCGATGCCGCGCGCGGCGATATCGGTCGCCACCAGCACGCGAATGTTGCCGTCTTTAAAGTCGCTCAGCGCGCGAGTACGTGCGCCCTGGCTCTTGTTACCGTGGATCGCCGCAGCGGTGATGCCATCTTTGTTCAGCTGCTCAGCCAGATGGTTGGCACCATGCTTGGTACGGGTAAAGACCAGCACCTGCTGCCAGTTGTCGCGGCCAATCAGGAAAGAAAGCAGTTCCCGCTTGCGCTTTTTGTCTACAAAGTGCACGTGCTGGGTAATCTGTTCAGAAGCGGTATTGCGGCGAGCCACTTCCACTTCTTCCGGGTTATGCAGCAGTTTTTCCGCCAGCGTTTTAATCTCGTCAGAGAAAGTCGCGGAGAACAGCAGGTTCTGACGCTTCGCCGGCAGCTTGGCCAGCACGCGGCGGATATCGTGAATAAAGCCCATATCCAGCATGCGGTCGGCTTCGTCCAGCACCAGAATCTCTACTTTAGAAAGATCCAGCGCGTTCTGATGTTCCAGATCCAGCAGACGGCCCGGCGTTGCCACCAGCACGTCAACGCCGCCGCGCAGCTTCATCATCTGCGGATTAATGCTGACGCCGCCAAACACCACCAGCGAACGCAGGTCCAGGTATTTGCTGTAGTCGTGCACGTTTTCGCCAACCTGCGCGGCCAGCTCGCGGGTCGGGGTTAAAATCAGGGCGCGGACGGGACGGCGTCCTTTTGGATGCGGGTTGTGGCTGCTCAGCAGCTGCAACAGAGGCAGCGTAAAACCGGCGGTTTTGCCGGTGCCGGTCTGGGCGCTGGCCATCAGATCGCGACCGCTTAGTACGACAGGAATAGCCTGGCGCTGAATAGGGGTTGGCTCGTTATAGCCCTGTTCGGTTACTGCACGCAAAATATCGGCGTTAAGGCCGAGAGAATCAAAAGACATAAAGTTGACTGACTCCGGTTCCGCCCTGACCGCAGCAAGCGGTGTAGTTTCCAGGGGGATACTGTGACGCCAGGCTTAGCCTGACGCTTGAAAGGGGGCACAAACCACGGTGCGTAAGCGCCGGATTATAACAGATGTTGCGCTTATGCAGCGAAATATCTTTAACCGGTAAAAAGACGGCACGCTGGCGCTGTTTTGCGCGTCAGCAATCGAACGGGTAGCGGATAAAACAGCCGGGCATGGTAACAGCGAAGGAAAGAAAAGAGGGTAATAAGCGGGCCAGAGTGGCCCGCTCTGCTTTAACGTCGGGCGCGAACCGGCTCTTTGGCCAGCAGCGAAACCACGGCAGGACCGGTCAGCATAACAACGCCAACACAGCCTAACAGCAGATTGTTATGCACCACGCGCGACAGCAAATAAAGCACCAGCATTGCTGCGCCAAAATAGTAGGTGGTGGTCACGTCTTCCAGAAAATCGCCCAGGCGGCGCAAACGCGCCAGGCGCTGGGCCGGCAGCATGGCGATAAAGACGCAGGCATACAGCGTGACTAAAACGGTGCTGACCTGAAACAGCGCATGATGTTTCCAGCCCGTGATCAGGGCGGCAATCAGCAGCAGGTGCAGCGTGATGTGGACGTAGGTTTGTCCGGTGACAATCTGAACGCGATTGGACCATTTCATGTTTTTATCTCCTGGCAGACCCCACAAAGATCTGCCCAAGTCTGGTTACCACAGTAAGTGGCAACGCATTTTATCAGACTACCGTAGTTCTTAATTAATGCCGTAAATTTCTACACTTAGCAGCACGCTTTTGTGACAAGGACTACACTTTACTCTTCCTGATCCGAAGAGGAGAGCGCGCACAGTATGTCACAAAAACCGCAAGGATTTTCATTAAAAGTCCTGACGATCAACACACACATGGGTTTCAGCGCTTCAAACAAGCGTTTTATTTTGCCGGAATTACGCGATGCGGTCAGGGCCACTGCCGCCGATATCGTCTTTTTACAGGAGGTGATGGGCTCTCATGACCTACACTCCTTAAAGGTGCCGGCGTGGCCAGAGACCCCGCATTACGAGTTTTTAGCCGAGATGATGT
Organism: Erwinia phyllosphaerae; assembly: GCF_019132875.1. GTDB lineage: Bacteria > Pseudomonadota > Gammaproteobacteria > Enterobacterales > Enterobacteriaceae > Erwinia > Erwinia phyllosphaerae. The sequence goes on along the minus strand of NZ_JAHSPF010000007.1, from coordinate 65,103 downwards.
GGAACGATTTCGCCTATGGCCGCAACGCCGTTTACCCGGAAGGCCATCATGGCAATGCGCTGCTGTCACGTTTCCCTATTTTATCGCATGAAAACCGGGATATATCGGTAGAGGGTACGGAAAAACGCGGCCTTTTATATAGCCAGATAGCGGTGCCGGGCAGCGATAAGGTTCTGCACACGGTCTGTGTGCATTTAGGTCTGCGGAACGACCATCGTGCCGCCCAGCTGAAAATGCTGTGCGACCTGCTGAATACATTGCCGTCGGATGCGCCCGTGGTGGTCGCAGGGGATTTCAACGACTGGCAGCTGAAAGCCAATAAAATATTACAACGAGGAGCGGCTATGGAAGAAGTCTTCAGCCGGAAAACCGGTCGCCCGGCGCGTACCTTCCCTGCCCGCTTTCCACTCCTGAGGCTGGATCGAATTTACGTTCGTAACGTCGGCATCAGCAGCCCGCACAAAATACCGCTGAGACCCTGGTCGCACTTATCCGATCACGCGCCGCTGGCTGTGGAGATACATTTATGAAAACGGAATGGCGTGACGGTAACCGCCTGCGCCTGTTGGCAAATGGCGAACAATATTTTCCCCGCGTTTTTGAAGCCATTCGGCGGGCGCGCCAGAGCGTCTTGCTGGAAACATTTATCCTGTTCGAAGATGAGGTTGGCCGTGCATTACAGCAGGTTATTCTGGATGCCGCCGCCCGCGGCGTTAAAGTAGAGATGCTGCTGGACGGCTATGGATCTAACGATTTGTCGCCGGAGTTTATTCGTAGCCTGACGGCGGCCGGCGTGCGCTTTATTTTTTACGATCCGCGCCCGCTGGTGTTCGGCATGCGGACAAATGTTTTCCGCCGCATGCACCGAAAAACCGTGGTTTGCGACGGCGAGATAGCCTTTGTTGGCGGCATTAACTATTCCGCCGAGCACAATTCCAGCTACGGCCCGGAAGCAAAGCAGGATTATACCGTCGAGGTCAAAGGCCCGGTGGTGGAAGATATTACGCGTTTTGTAAAAGAGGCGATTAACAGTAAAGACACGCCGAAACGCTGGTGGGGACAGCGTGGCCATCGCTTCACCCGCAATGAAACACCGGGCGATGCGCAGGTGCTGTTTGTCTGGCGCGATAACGATGAGCACAGCGACGATATCGAGCAGCACTATATTAATATGCTGCGTGAGGCGAAAGAGGAAGTGATTATCGCCAACGCCTACTTTTTCCCCGGCTATCGGCTGCTGCGCGAAATGCGTTCGGCGGCACAGCGAGGCGTTTCGGTTAAGCTGATCGTGCAGGGTAAGCCCGATATGCCTATCGTCAAGGTCGGCGCAGAGCTGCTCTATAATTATCTGGTCGGCGGTGGCGTAGAGGTTTATGAATATATTCGTCGTCCGCTGCACGCAAAAATCGCGGTGCAGGATAACTTCTGGTCGACCGTCGGCTCCAGCAATCTTGACCCGCTAAGCCTGTCGCTGAATCTGGAAGCCAACCTGATCATTCACGACCGCTCGTTTAACCAGATAATGCGTGCCGAGCTGTCTCGGCTGCTGACGCAGGACTGCGAGCGCGTGGATGAAAGTAAGCTCCCCAAACAGAATTGGTGGCAGCTGGCAAAAGGCGTGGTGGTGTTTCACTTTCTGCGCCATTTCCCGGCGATTGCAGGCTGGCTACCGGCACACACGCCGAAGCTGGCGCAGATTGCGCCACCGGTACAGCCGGAGATGGAAACCCAGGATCGCGTCGAGTCCGATAGCGAAAAAGAGAGGGCTAAACCCTGATGTCTCACTCACATTCTCGCTGGAAATGGGTAAAAAAGGGGCTAACCGGCCTGTTTTTTATCGCGGTGATCGTACTGCTGGTGATCTACGCCCGCAAAGTTAACTGGCATGACGTACTGAACGTAATTACCCACTATAACCGCGCCGCTATTTTAGGTTCCGTGGCGCTGGTGGTGGTCAGCTATCTGACCTATGGCGTTTACGATCTGATTGGCCAGGCCTACTGCGGCCACAAGCTGGAAAAGCGCCAGGTGATGCTGGTTTCTTTTATCTGCTACGCCTTCAATCTGACCCTCAGCACCTGGGTCGGCGGCGTGGCAATGCGTTACCGGCTCTATTCAAGGCTTGGCTTAAGCGGCAGCACCATTACCCGTATCTTTTCCCTGAGCATTGCTACCAACTGGCTGGGCTACGTGCTGGTGGCCGGAGTCGTCTTCAGCAGCGGCTGGGTACCCATTCCCAAAGGCTGGTTTATTGGCGAAGGCACGCTGCGCACCATCGGTGCGGGCCTGCTGGCTTTTGTGGTGGTCTATCTGGCGCTGTGCGCGTTTTCAAAGCGTCGCCGCTGGACGATCAAAGGCCACAAGCTGGCGCTGCCCTCTTTGCGGATGGCGCTGTTGCAGTTTGCCGTTTCCAGCGCTAACTGGCTGGTAATGGGTGCGATTATCTGGCTGCTTTTCGCGCACAAGGTAGATTTCCCGCAGGTGTTAGGCGTGCTGTTAATCAGCAGTATCGCAGGCGTGATTATTCATATTCCGGCGGGGATTGGCGTGCTGGAGGCGGTCTTCCTGGCGCTGTTGAGCGGCGAACATCTGTCGCACGGCACGATTATCGCCGCGCTGCTGGCTTACCGGGTAATCTACTTTATTGCACCGCTGCTGCTGGCGCTGGTGCTTTACCTGTGGCTGGAAAGTCGGGCCAAAAGCTTGCGGCGTAAAAACCAGCAGCAGATGCAGAAACAGGCGTAAAAAAAGGGCGAATTCGCCCTTTTTAATTTTCCTAGCGGCGGTTGCCAAAGATGCGCAGCAGCATCAGGAACAGGTTGATAAAGTCCAGATAAAGCGTCAGCGCACCCATAATAGAGTAGCGGCGCAGATTCTCTTTATCCCGCGTATCGATACTCTCACCGATATTTTTCAGCTTCTGCGTGTCATACGCGGTCAGACCGACAAACACCAGCACGCCGATATAGGTAACCGCCCACATTAGCGCGGTGCTTTTCAGCCAGTAGTTGACTACCGACGCCAGCACAATGCCAATCAGCGCCATAAACAGCATGCTGCCCATGCGGCTCAGATCGCGTTTAGTGGTGTAACCCCAAAAGCTCATTACGCCGAACATGCCGCCCGTTACCACAAAGGTGCTGGCGATAGAGGAATAGGTGTAAACCAGGAAAATACTCGCCATCGTCAGGCCGGTCAGCGCCGAATAGAGCATAAACAGGCCGGTTGCTACCGCACCGCTCAGCTTATGCACCATGCCGGACAGCACGAACACCAGGCCAAGCTGCACGATAATCAGGCCAAAAAAGGTCATACGGCTGGAGAAAACCAGCTCCATGACGGCTGGCGTTCTCGCCGCGTACCAGGAAACAAAGGCGGTCAGCAGCAGTCCGCACGTCATCCAGCCATATACCTGCGCCATGTAGGCCTGCAGGCCCGTAGTGGCATTTGAAACAATGGAACCATTGGAACGAGGATATCTCTCCATGATGCTCTCCTTAGTGAATTTACTGCTAAGTCTGGCACAGTCCGGGCAGGTTGGGCCAGCCGCAGCAGAGGCTTTTTCGTGACAAAAAACTTTCTCTGCCCTGCCGCGTGGGAATGGTTTTTTATGTTGCGTAAAGATTGCACAAATTTTGCCGATAGTCTGAACACAGGGAGAAAGCTTACCGGGAAGTCAGAATACTTTTAACCAACGCCAGGAATTTCTGATGACGACATACCAAAAACGAAAAATGAGCACCCGCACCGTGATGCTCCTGACGGGTGCGCTGACGATCACGCTCGGTTTTACCATCACTATTGGCCTGCTTAGCTGGCAGTCCAGCCAGCAGCAGCACAAAATCGCCGAGCAGTATCTGGGCGAAATAGCCGAAAGCAACGCGCTTAGCGTGCAGCAACAGCTGGACTATGCGCGGACGGTTGCCAGAGACATGGGCCAAAGCGTTCTTGCTTTGCCAGCGGCCGGTATTACCGACCGTAAAGCGGGCCAGCAGCTGATGAAATACGCCATGAAGGAGAACCCGGATTATCTGTCGCTCTCGCTCATCTTTGAAGCCAACGCATTCGACGGCAAAGACGCCGAATTCGCCGCCCAGCCCGGCACGCCGCCCGCTGGCCGTTTCGCCTACTTTGTCGATCGCGACAGCGCGGGCAACTTTGCCATGCACAATCTGGAGTCGATTTTTACGCCAGGCCAGGGCGACTACTATCTGATCCCGCAGAAGCTGCAAAAAGATGTGCTGACCGAACCTTACAGCTACGCCTATAACGGCGTGCCGACGCTACTCACCTCGGTGGCGGCGGTGATAATGAATAACGGCGAGCTAAAAGGCGTCGCCACGTCAGATATTTCGCTCGCGGCGCTGCAAAAAAGCGTGGGCGCGATTAAACCTTATAACGGTACCGGCTACGCGCTGCTGCTTTCTCATAAGGGCCTGGTGGTCTCCAGCCCGGATAAAGCCGAGGCGGGCAAAGGCTACAAGGGCGAAACCAGCGGCTTTACGCAAAACGTCGTCCAGCATTTTGACAGCGTGTTGGGTGAAGACGTGCTGGAAACCTGGCGTCCGGTTAACATCGGCAACAGCCCGCTGCCGTGGTATCTGGGCGTGGTTGCGCCGGTCAGCGCGGTAATGGCCGAGGCTAACCGCCAGCTGATGCATGCGTTGATCATGATGCTGCTGAGTATTGTGATTGTCTGCACCGTGCTGGGCGTGCTGTTCAGTCGTAAAATCTCCAGGCCGGTCGGCGGCGAGCCTGTCCAGGCGGCTGAAATCGCGCTTGGCGTAGCGGAAGGCAACCTGACGGCGGATATCCCGGTTGGCGCACAGGATCGGGAAAGTATTTTCTTTGCCATGCAAACCATGCAAAAACAGCTGCGCACTATGGTTAGCGAAATTATTTCCGCCAGCGACTCCGTTCGCCAGGGTGCGGAAGAGATAGCTTCCGGCAACCTGGATCTTGCTTCGCGTACCGAACAGCAGGCCGCCGCGCTGGAGGAAACCGCCGCCAGTATGGAACAGCTTACGGCTACCGTGAAGCACAATGCGGATAACGCCCATAGCGCCACCGAACTGACCGATAACGCCACGACTATTGCCAAACGAGGCGAGCAGCTGGTGCATCAGGTAGTAGAAATTATGCAGCAGATCGACGAAAGCTCGCAGAAGATCGGCGCCATTACCAGCATCATTAACGGCATCGCTTTCCAGACCAATATTCTGGCGCTGAACGCGGCGGTTGAAGCCGCCCGCGCTGGTGAACAGGGTCGCGGCTTTGCGGTGGTCGCCGCAGAAGTCCGTAGCCTGGCGCAGCGCAGCGCCAACGCGGTAAAAGATATCTCCGCGCTGATTGGCGAATCGACGCAGCGCGTCACGACGGGCGTTTCACTGGTGCAGGATGCGGGCAGAACCATGCAGGAGATGACCACCGCCGTCAACTCGGTGAAAACCATTATCGGCGAAATCGTGCATGCCTCGGACGAGCAGTCTCAGGGGATTGGCCAGGTAACGGTGGCCGTCAACCAGATGGATGGCGCAACGCAGCAAAACTCGGCGCTGGTACAGCAGATGTCCGCCGCTGCCGCCTCGCTGGAAGATCAGGCGCAGCAGCTGGCGCAGACGGTACAACGGTTCCGGCTGGAATCGGCATAAGGTCTCGGCTGACGGCATGAAAATGCCGTCAGCCGGGGATTAATAAGAGAGCGAGGTCTGTATGGGCCACGCTCCCCGACAAGATAGCGATGGCCTGCACGGGCTACGCTCCCCGACAAGTTAGCGACGGCCTGCACGGGCCATGCTTTCCGACAAGTTAGCGACGGCCTGCACGGGCCGCGCTACATACGATGCCGACTGGTGCTACCTCTCTTTCTGCTACAGCGGGATCTGCTGCGTAATACAGTGGATATTACCGCCACCCAGTAAGATTTCCCGCGCCGGTACGCCGGTAAGGAGATAGCCGGGAAACATTTCGCCCAGGACGCTTGCCGCCAGGCTATCCGTTTCCGTCGCAAACAGCGGGTAGACAATCTGCCGGTTGGTCAGCAGAAAATTAACGTAGGAAGCGGCCAGCCTGTTGCCTGCCGGTCTGTCGATAGCCGTACCCTGCTGGATCTGGCTGCTCTCTTCTTCGCTGCTATAAAACGGCCCGGGTGCCGGGATTTTCCAGATTTTCAACGCCCTTCCCCGCGCGTCCGTGGCGTTTTGCAATATTTCCAGCGCCGCCAGCGAACGGGCATACTGCGGATCTTGCCGATCGTCGGTCCAGTGTAAAGCCACCTCGCCCGGCCGAACAAAACAGCACAGGTTGTCGACGTGCCCATCCGTTTCATCATTAAACACGCCGTAAGGCAGCCAGATAATTTTGCTGACGCCCAGATAGTCGCGCAGCTGCTGCTCAATCGCGTTTTTATCCAGCTGCGGATTACGGTTAGGATTAAGCAGGCATTCGGCCGTGGTCAGCAGCGTTCCTTCCCCATCGACATGTATTGAGCCGCCCTCCAGCACCAGCCCGGTTTGATAACAGGGCAAGCCGTGGTGGCTGGCAACCTGGCTGGCGATAGCCTCATCGCGATCCCATGGCGCATAAAGCCCACCAGCCAGACCGCCCCACGCGTTAAATGTCCAGCTAATCGCGCGACGCTCTCCCGCGCCGTTGACCACTATCGTTGGCCCGCTGTCGCGTATCCAGGCATCATCGCTCTCTATCGCCACCAGCGTTGCCCTTGCGGGCATTATTGCCCGCGCCTCGGCCATATCTTGCTCCGGCACGGCGGTAAAGACGGCGGTGGTTTGCAGAATGGCTGTGGCAACGGCGGCAAACGCCTGCTGCGCCGGGCGTGCATCCGCTCGCCAGTTATCCTTTCTGTACGGCCAGATTATCCAGACAGCCTGCTGCGGTGACCATTCAGCGGGCATGGCAAAGCCATCGGCCTGCGGTGTCGTAAGCAATGACATATTCAGCTCCCGGCTTTGCCATCAGAGGTTGCCAGCATGGCGTACATTTCCGGGCGTCTGTCGCGGAAAAGTCCCCAGGCGGCGCGCTGGCTGGCGATGGCATCCAGATCGAAGGTGTAGGTCAGCACTTCCTCCTCCGTTTTTCCGGCCAGCCTGACCAGCTCGCCGGTCTGATCGGCAATAAAAGACGAGCCGTAAAAGGTCATTTCTAATCCGGCAACGCTCTGGCTTTGCTCGGTGCCGATACGGTTAGAAGCGATAACCGGGATAAGGTTGGCGGCCGCATGCCCTTGCTGCACGCGCGTCCAGTGAGGCTGGCTGTCGATATCCGGATAAGCCGGTTCCGAGCCAATAGCCGTAGGAAAGAAAATCAGCTCCGCGCCCTGCAACGCAAGCGCGCGGGCCGTTTCCGGAAACCACTGATCCCAGCAGATCCCCACGCCGACTTTGCCATAGCGGGTTGCCCAAACCTTAAAGCCGCTGTCGCCAGGCACAAAGAACTGCTTTTCCTGGTAGGCTGGCCCGTTGGGAATATGGGTTTTGCGATAGGTCCCCAGCTGCGTGCCGTCGGCGTCAATCATTACCAGCGAGTTGTAATAAGCGTTGTTGCTCTTCTCAAACAGGCTTAACGGCAGCACGACCTCCAGCTCGCGGGCCAGCGCGGCAAAATGCGCAACCAGCGGGCTGCCTTCAATCTCCTGCGCCAGCGCATAATGCTGCGGGCTTTGATCGATACAAAAATAGGGCGTGGCGAAAAGTTCCTGGATTAAGATGATTTGCGCGCCCTGCCGATGCGCCTGACGAACCAAACGTTCCGCGCTGGCGATATTTTTATCCAGATCCCAGCTACAGGCCATTTGCGTGGCGGCCAGCGTTACTTTTCTCATTCACGACTCCCCTTATTGAACAACAGCATTAGCCTGCATGACGGCGCAGCGCAAAGATGGTCAGGTTTCCGGCTCCAATCTTTTGATTATCCGCACCTTTCGTTATTTCATTAGTTTTCCTTAAGCGACTATAGCAATGCCCATAGATATGAATAAAATGTATTATCTGCATGGAATAATGAACAGGATGCATAGTCATGCTCGACCTTAACCTGCTGCGGCTGCTGCCCATTCTCGCCAGAGAAAAAAACGTGACCCGCGCCGCGCGCGTGGCCAATATTACCCAGTCCGCGTTTAGCCATGCTCTGGGTCGCATTCGTGAACAGCTGAACGATGAGATGTTTGTTCGTACGCGACAGGGAATGGAACCGACGCCCTACGCGTTGTCGATCATTCCCATTATTGAAAATGCCCTGCATAAGCTGGATGTGGCGACGCGCGGCGCGCATCCCTTCGATCCGCTTAAGGATGCGCATACCTTTTATATTGGCGCAGTGGACTATTTTGAGTTTCTGTTTATGCCGCCGTTGACCGCGCGTTTTAAAACCACGGCGCCAAACGTACGCTTATCGGTCGATATTTTGTCAGAAAGGATAAAGCTGGAGCGGGTGGAAATGGGCCAGCTGGACGCCTTTATCGGCGTGGATAACCTGCAGCATATTCCGCACTATTTTACGCAGCATCGGCTGTTAACCGATGAGTATGTCGCTATTGCTGTTAATGAGCGTCAGGATCTGCCCGATCGGCTGGCGATCGAACATCTGATCACTGAGCCGCAGATCCATCTGCCTGCGATCAGCTCCGGTGCCGATCATATCGATCGCTGGCTGGCCGAGCGTCATCACTATCGTCCGCTCACTACGGTGGTACAAAGCTATGCCGTTGGCGGCAGAGTGGCTGCCGCCTCGGGCTATCTGATGTGCGTTCCACGGCGCATTGCTCAGGAGCTGGTTAAGATGCTACCGCTGCGCATGCTACAGCTGCCGGAAGGAACGCCCGCTTTTGAGCTGGTGCTGTTAACGCACGCGCTTTTCGATCATCAGCCCGCGCTGCGCTGGCTGATCGACGAATTAAAAAGCATTGAAATTAACTAGCGTCCACGAGCCAGACAGCTCTGATAACGGCTATCCACGCGCTGGGCAAACCAGGCGGTGGTCAGGTTACGGGTAATCTTGGGGCTTTCCAGCTTAATGCCGGGCAGCATCTCGCGCGGTAGCCGTTTTCCGGCGTTTTTATCTGCTCGCGCAAAGACTTCCTGCCAGAGATCGGTTTTTTCAAAGGCCAGCGTTTCGCCTTTATCCAGCGCGCTACGAATCGCGCCGTCGCTCATCCCCAAATGCAGCGAGCGCACGGCCAGCTCCGTTGAGCCGGCCGCCTCGGAACCGTACTGAATTAAATCGCCGTCCAGCGCCAGCTTAATGCCGCTCAGCCGGGCAACGGCCGCCTGAAACGCCGCGTTGCGGCTGGCATACCAGCCCGCGTTAAAATCCGCAAAGCGATAGAGCGGCTGGCTGTAACTGGCCGGGTAGCCGAGCAGATGACGCGTGCCGAACCAGACGCCGCCGCGACGGCTGAACACTTCCTGACGAAGGGTACCGGCAACCGACCAGGGATAGCCCTCGGCATGCGCCTTTGCAAATTCGATGCTGACCTGCATCGGGCCGCCGGTATGAATAGGGTTTAGTTTGCCAAACAGCGTCTGGCCCATCGGCACCATATTGATGAAGTCGTCAAAGATATCACTCAGCTCTTTTTCGCTGCGCACCTTATCCAGCCGCTCGGTATAGCTTTTACCGTTTGGCGACTTAATCATCAGCGCGGTGCGCACGACAAAAGAAGGAATGTGCAGCTTGCCCGCCCGGCGATCAATTTCGCCCCAGGCGATTTTCGGCAGGCCCGGCACGCTGGCATCGGCATTAAACGAAGATTCCTGATCGGCTACGGCAATCACGGCACAAACGTTACTGACTGAAGGATCGAGTTTCTGGCTGCTGAAGGCGACAAAGATATCGTCCGTCCAGCCCTGACGGTCGCTGACTTTGGCCGGCAGCAGCGTTCTGATTTGCGCTTTAACCTCAGCCGGACGCCGCTCGGGCAGTTTTTTTTCTGGTTGATTACTACAGCCAGCCAGTACCAGCACGGTCAGCAGCAGCAGGCGTTGATAACAAGACATAACTTTCCCTGTGAAAATAAATGGCAGATAAGAATGGCGCGGTTGAAAACAGGCCCGGAACGTACGGAATAGCGCATGAAAAGGATTTTCGCAATCGCCATTTAGCGATACCGGCGCTTTTTCAGCTTAGTCACTCTGTGTTGCGTTGAGCTGAAGGGCTTAGAGGAAGTGTTGGCAGCGTGCGCTGTAAAAGGCGTATGCAGAGAGGTTAAAAGCCCGCGCCGTCTGTGCCGCGGGCCGTGATGCAGGTTTAGTTGCAGTCAGAGCAGGCCGTAAAGCCTGCTACAAACCCGGATTATTTCCCGGTATCCGCCGTCACCTGCTGTCTTGCGTTGGTTTTACTGCGCATTGCCGCAACCTGCTCAGGCGTCACGGCCGAAGCCTGATTGCCCCAGGAGTTGCGAACGTAGGTCAGGATGTCCGCCATCTGCCGATCGTTCATTTTCCAGTCGAAAGCAGGCATGCCGGCAGCGGTCTGACGATCGGCGGTATTTGCCGCTCGCGTTCCGTTCAGCATGGCTGAAATCATATTGGTCGGATCGTTCAGCATTGAGCGGTTACCGGCAAAGGCCGGCACCATGCCGCTGATGCCTTCTCCCTTGCCGCCGTGGCAGGCGCTACAGTTCACTTCAAAACTCAGCGCGGCTTTTTTCCGGCTGGTTTCATCCATGGTAAACGCCGCTTGCGCTGGCGTACTGGACGCAGGCAGGTGTTTAAGGTAAGCGGCAACGGCGTGCAGATCTTTGTCGTTGAAGTATTGCAGCGAGTGCTCTACCGCTTCCGACATTGGACCAGCCGCGACGCTCTGGCCATCCGAGCCGGTTTTCAGATACTGCATGAGCTGCTCGTTACTCCAGTCACCAATACCCGTATGCGGGTTTGGTGTGATATCTGGCGCATACCAGGCACCCAGCTGACCGCCCTGAAGATATTTACTGCCGATTTCGCCGCCCAGCGCGTTGCGGGCCGTATGGCAAACGCTACAGTGTGCCGGCCCATCAACCAGATATTTACCCCGGTTGATCTGGTCAAGCTCTTCGCCGCTGGCGCTGGCCGTTTTCAGGCTTTCCGGTTTGAACGGGCTGTTATCAAAAAACAGCAGGTTCCAGCCCGCCATCGCCAGGCGAATGTTGTACGGGAAATTCATGCCGCCGTTTTCATCGATGTTGTTTTTTACCGGCTTCATCGTTGAAACATAGGCCCAGAGATCGTGCATATCCCGATCGCTGAGTTTGGCATAGGCGGTATACGGCATCGCCGGATAAAGGAAGCCCTTCTCACCGCGTCCCAGACGGATCGCGTTAAAGAAGTCATGCTCCGTCATTTTACCGATACCGGTTTCCCGGTCTGGCGTAATATTGGACGTTTGCAGTTCGCCAAACGGCGTAGAGATTTTGTAACCCCCGGCAAAGTTCTGCTCGTGACACGCTGCGCAATCGCTCAGGCGCATAACGTATTCACCGCGCTTGATCGCCGCTGCATCGGTGCTGTGGAAATCCGCGAGCTGGACCTTATCATCGGCAACGCTTGAGCGTGAGCTGTCCATCACCACCCAGAGTCTGCCAAAAACACCAATGCCCGCTAAGACGGCCAGCGCCGCCAGGCTATAGCTAATTGTCTTTTTCTTCATCACGTTAGGCCTTTACCAGCGGAGCAGGGTTTTTGATATAGGTCTGATGGATTGCCTGCGCGGCTCGTACAGCCAGTGCGCCAACGGTGATCGTTGGGTTATAGCCGCCGTTATTTGGGAACGCTGACGCGCCCACCACAAAGACGTTATGCACATCCCAGCTTTGCAGATAAGTATTCACCGCCGACGTATGTGGATTAGCGCCCATCACGGCACCGCCGATAGTATGCGAGCTTTCCTGCAGATAAGGGTTCCAGCTGCTGTCGGTCTGGCGTTCAAAAATGGTAGCGGTTGGCCCGGCTTCCTTCATGATGGCTTTGGCTTTATCCGTCACGTAGTTCACCATCCTGACGTCGTTCTGGTTCCAGTCGAAGGTCACGCGCAGCAGCGGCTGGCCGTGGCGATCTTTATAGACGGGATCGAGGTCGAGGTAAGCGCCGCGTACCGGCATTGAGGTGCCCTGGCAGAAAATCGTGGCGGCGGTTTGATAATCGCGCGCGTAGCCTGCCTTCCATTCGCTGCCCCAGCGTTTGGTGCCGGTACGCAGGCTGTCCATATGCTGAATCGGACGGCCATCGGTGTTGTACGCCATGATCCCGGCACCGCCGATAAAGTCGAGCTTGCTGTGATCGAAGTTGTCGCCGTTAAAGTCATCAATCTGTACCGCCAGCGCGCCGCCGCCGATAAACGGATTCATAAACTCGCCGTCAAAGAAGCCCGTGACCGAGGAGCAGCTCTGATAGTTGTAGTTACGGCCAATGGTGCCGCGACCGGTTTCCGGATTGTAAGGCTCACCGATTTTGGACAGCAGCATCATGCGCACGTTATCCATCTGGTAAGCGGTGATGCAGACCACGTCCGCCGGCTGGAAGCCCTCTACGCCTTCTTTGGTGATAAAGCGCACGCCCTTGGCCGTCTTGCCGTCTTCATGCTTGATAACCTGCAGCACTTCTGTTTCGGTCAGTACGGTAAAGTTCGGACGGCGCATCAGCGCAGGCAGAATACAGGCCTGAGGCGAAGATTTACTGAAGTTGCCGCAGCCGTGGAAGTCGCAAAAACCGCAGTAGGTGCACGGCCCCATCGTCACGCCCAGCGGGTTGACGTAGGACTGGGACAGGTTGCCCGCAGGAATGGTAAACGGGTGGTAGCCCATGCCTTGCGTGGTCGTGCGGTACTTGCGTAGCCAGTGGGTATCTTTCAGCGGCGGCGTTGGATAATCGCGGCTGCGCGGCCCTTCAAACGGGTTGCCGTCAGGCTGCGTTTTACCCTGCAGATTGCCCGCGATGCCTGATGTTCCGGCGATGCGTTCGAAGCGGTCGTAAAAAGGCTCCATTTCGGCATAGGTAACGCCCCAGTCCTGCAGCTGCAGGTCTTTCATTTTCGCCGCGCCGTAGCGTTCGCGAGTCTGGGTAGCGACTTCAAAATCCCACGGGGAAAAACGCCATGACATGCCCGCCCAGTGCGTACCCGCTCCGCCGACGTTCCAGCCAAACTGATAGGCAGACCAGTTACGAACCGGCGCGGCATCCTGACTGGTGTTGTTACGGAAAGTGGTGGTTTCAACGCTCATCGGCTGCAATAGCTGACGACGGGTGTGCCAGCGCAGTTCATCCGGATCGACGGCAACCGGGAAATCGGTAGAGGTATCGCGCCAGGCGCCACGCTCGATGGCCACCACGTTAAGGCCAGCGCGCGTTAATTCTTCTGCCATGACCGATCCGGCCCAGCCTAATCCGACGATCACGACATCGGTTTTATTTCTAATTTGTGACATTGACTCAGCTCCAGAAATCAGTCTTTAGGGATCAAACTGACAGGAATTAATTGTAAATTTTCACCGCGACGATCAACGTACTGCCGGTAGTCATAACGCGCGCCAGGAAAACCGATCATTTTCCAGCCGGCCATCGTTTTGTTGCCGCCATACAGTGGGTCGGCAAGATAGCTTTCACGAACGTTTTGCAGCATCAGCTCAAAGAAGGCCTGGCTGTTTACGTCTGCGCCGAGATTGATTTTTCCGGCTTCCATGTTGGTCAGGAAAGCGTCAATGTCCGCCGCGTTAAGGGTATAAAAAGAGGCGTGGTGGTTCTGCTGAGCCCAGGCTTCCAGCGCTTTCAGGCCGGTGATGTAGCGCTCGCGCGGCGAAGCCAGAAATTGTGGGCTACCCATCAATTTTTCTTCATTTTCAGGATGGAGTGGCCCTTCCAGATAGAGTGCCGCGCCGGAGCCGTAGTCGCCCGCCAGCTGGTCATCGAGAAACTCAATCGCGCCCTCTTCCGTTGCTGAAGGGCCGTGATCGTCGGCAGGAATAAGGCGGTCGAAAATCGCCGCCAGATTTTTGCGATCGGTTTCATTAGTCAGGATACGGTATCCGCCCTGCATTGCCGGAACGGGCAGCGCGTCGGGGGTAAGCCGGGTATCAAGCGGAACGTTATGCAACTCTTTCGCGTTGAGCTTAGTTGCCACCGTTAACGAAGCTACCAGTGAACTAATAGAAAAGATCGCTTCTCTTCTGTTCATATCTCTTTCCTTTAATAGCATGATTGTTATTGCTTTTATCCGTGAAGAAAAAAGGCAATAAAAACCCTACCCTGTTTAAAACAAAGTAAAAAAGCTGCCTTAAAGAGGCATTATTTTTTTAGCGACGAGTTAATTCGACTCTTGAGGAGACAAAAGTTATGAAATGGACTGTCACTTAACGATAAAAATTAAGGGGTGTTGGACATGGTATCTGGCATAGCAATTCCTGATGTTTTGATTAAAAGTAAACGTGAAATTTTTTATTAGTTATATTGTTCAATAAGGTTAACTATTTTTGCAGGGTAACCAGTTTATTATTCAGCCCGCACCACCGGCACGGGCTGAATTGAATTAACGTTTTATATGGCTCTTGCGTAAAATTAATTTACCTGTCCGCCAGGCCGCCTGCTCATCGCTATTTTCGCCCGTCAGGCGATTCACCGCTTCGCTAATCTGTTTTTCAGTCTGCTGATCGTAAGTCGTCAGGTTCCAGACCGGAGAATCCGCTTCATCTATGCCGTCAAATCCCACCACGGCTATGCTGTTGATATCGCCCGCTTCGTAAAGCGCTTCCAGCACGCCAATCGCCAGGATATCATTTTCGCAGAAAATGGCGTCAATCCGCTGTTCTGCTGGCGTGTTCAGCAGATAGTCCTTCATGATGGAATAGCCGGCTTTACGCTCATATTTGCCCGCCAGCAGCATCAGGTCGACGTTCAGGTTAGCTAACGAAAGCTCGTGCTGATAACCGTCCATACGCAGCAGGTGACCGGAGTCGGTATCTGGCCCTTTCATGTAGCCAAAACGGTGATAGCCCTGCGCTATCAGCAGCTGGCCAATTTCGCGCCCCGCCTGGAAGCCATCAATATTGATGTTCTCGATGTTGCGGTGTTCTTCACTGTTGCGGCAGATCTGAATCAGCGGCACCGAGTGCAGGCTGTGCGCAATTTCAAACAGTTCGTTACTGAGCGTGTTGGCGAAAAACAGAATGCCGTCAACCTGCAGCTGGTCCGCCATCTCTATCACTGACTGATAGTCATCACCGGCAGTGATATTCAGCACCAGCGCCAGATATCCTCTGGCCTGCAGCTGCTTTGTAGCGGCATCCAGAATTCTCATGGCATGCGTGTTTTTAAATTCATCCATCGCGATGGCGATGATATGTGTATTTCTTTTCGTCAAACTACGGGCCAGCAAATTGGGGCGATAGCCCAGTTCGGCGGCTACGGCCATGATTCTTTCTTTGGTATCCGGAGCAACATAGGCTCCCGGCGTAAAGGCGCGTGATACCGTCCATTTCGATACGCCCGCCAACTTTGCGACGGCGGTAGCGTTTGCTTTGGGCTGTTTTTGAGGTTTCTTCGCGTCTGTCATACGGTCACTTAAGGGCAATGGACGTTAATGCCCCTATTGGACGCCAAACGGCTGTAAAAAGAAACGCTCAAAGTGCAAAGGTGCCGCCAGGTAAACGCTTTTTAAACGCATGATAACTTTTGAGAGTTTTTTTTAACTCATTGTTGAGATTATGTTAATTCGATACGCGCTTTGCAAACGTTTTCTGCACCCAGGTGCAGAAATTTTAAAAGAAATCGGTATATAATTATTAATATCTATTAAATTCAAACGATTATATCGTCACCCTTTGGTTAAAAAGGGTGCAGAGGAAACTTTTTGTGACGCAGCGCGCATGGTTTAACCACTGAACAGGCCTGATACAGACGGCACCGGGCCAGCTTGTTATCGTCTGGCCCGGTGCCGCTAACGCGTGGATACGGGATCAGTTTTTGGCAGCAAACTGCGCATAGTTATCCTGCGTAATCACCTGATAAGGTACCCAATTAAGTTCTTTAACCTGTTTTTTGTCCAGCAGCGCTTTAGTAACCTGCACTGCGCCAGTCGCCTGAGCTCTGGCATCCTGGAAAATAGTTAGCGCCATCTTGCCGTTTTTAATAAATTGCAGCCCGTCGGGCGTACCGTCGATGCCCGCCACCAGGATCTTCTCTTTTTTCGCCTGACTTAGCGCCATGATCGCGCCGATAGCCATCTCATCGTTGTTGGCCGCAATAGCGTCAATGGGACGCTGGTTCAGCAGCCAGCTGGAAACCACGTCCACGGCTTCGTTGCGCTGCCATTTAGCCGTCTGCTTCTCAATTACCTTCATATCTTTGTATTTGGCGATAACGGCTTCAACCGCGCGGGTACGTTCACGCGCTTCTTCCGTTGATAGCGCGCCCATAATGACGGCGACGTTACCGCGGTAGTTCATGCGTTTCGCCAGCGCCTCCATCTGCATCTGGCCGCCAAGCGCCGAGTCAGAACCGACATACGCCATGCCGACAGGCAGCTTTGTCTCTGGCTTACGGTTGACAAAAACCAGCGGAATTCCCGCTTTTTTGGCGGCGGCAATCATGGGCAATACGCCCTGCGTATCAACCGGATTGAGGATAATGGCGTCGACGCCCTGATTGATAAAGTCATCAACCTGTTGCACCTGAAGCGCCACGTCGCCTTTGGCATCGACAAACTGGCCGGTGAGATCGTTATTTTTCAGCTCCGTTTGCATTTGGGTTCGCAAAATAGAGATAAAGTTTAAATCAAAATTAGCCAGCGCTACGCCGACGGTAAACGTTTTAGCACTTACGCTCAGGCTAAGTAAAAGCGAGCACGCAAGCAGCAGCAGATTTCGAATATTCATCATCATTTCCTGTAGGGTTGGGGACTATAGCCAACAGCGGTTTATACCGGGCAACAGGCAAATACCCGTGAAAGAATCAATAACGGCATATCCTTATAATAATTAAAAAACTACGGCGCAAAGTTATCTTTTCTTATTGCTTAGCTCAGGCGTTAACGACTCCAGCTCCATCCTGATTAAGCTACAGTTTTTCTCCAGATTAGAGATCTTAAAGCGTAGGTCGCTAATACTGTTTTTATCGGTTTCTTTTTCGAAAAAAATAATTTCGTGGCGGCATGCGACACCAAAAGTTTTATTTCGCTTGTGTTTTACCAGCCATTTTTTTATGTCACTTTTAATCGCCGCTTCGTCACGTTCGGTTTCTTGCGAAGAAACGTTATAAATTGTCATAAGAAACTGGCTATAGAAAGTGTGTATAGCCGTTAAGCGCTGTAAATCCATGATTGCTCCATCATACGCAGCAGGTTCGTAAAATGGCGTATACGGCCAGCGCGCGCCAGCCGTATAGCAAAATGTTAAAGCGGTGATGCCGGGGCCGGAGCCTGATCGTAACCCCCCCAGACGGACTGATCGTAATTCACCACCGAGCCGGTCATCAAGCCTGACTCTTCGCTGGCTAAAAACGCCACGGCACGCGCCACTTCATCCGGGTTAATCAGTCGGCCAAACGGCTGCTCGGCCGCCGCCTTTTGCAACCAGCCATCCTGTGCGCCGTGATACTGCTTCATAATGCGATCTTCACCCTCGGACGCCATCCAGCCAATATTCAGGGCGTTGACGCGGATGCGGTTACGCAGCAGAGCATAGGCAGCATTGCGCGTTAAGGTCGCCAACGCCCCTTTCGACGCGCAGTACGCGGCAATAAAAGGCTGTCCTGCCAGGCCAGACATCGAGCAAATATTGACCACGCTACCCGCGA
This sequence comes from Erwinia phyllosphaerae, assembly GCF_019132875.1. GTDB lineage: Bacteria > Pseudomonadota > Gammaproteobacteria > Enterobacterales > Enterobacteriaceae > Erwinia > Erwinia phyllosphaerae. The sequence continues at coordinate 47,326 of NZ_JAHSPF010000007.1, read as the reverse complement.
TGTTTTCACGGCGCATCACTTTGAGCGCTTCCTGCATCAGAAAGAACGGGCCGCGCACGTTGGTGGCAAAAATCTGGTCAAACAGCTCGGGCGAGGTATCCAGGATGCTGCCGCGATCGGTCATGGCTCCCGCGTTCACCAGCACGTCAACCCTGCCGAACAGCTCGTCGGTATGCGCAACCACCTGACGGCAATCTTCTACCGAAGAGAGATCCGCTTTGACAAAATGCACGCGCCCTTCGCCTTCCTCATTAAGCTGTTTGGCAATGCTTTCACCCTTGGCCTGATTGCGTCCGCAAATCACCACGCCTTTGGCACCCTGCTGTACAAAATGGCGGGCAATGGCGGCACCCAGTCCCTGCGTACCACCGGTGACGATGGCGACTTTATCGTTTAACTTCATCAGAATTCCCCTTGAATCAGTGTGTAGCCTGCGTCGCTGAGCGCTCTGCGCAGGGTGTTATAGCCGATACGCGCATATTGCAGCGGCGGCGCTTTTGCCGGATCTTGTTCCGCTTCAACCACAAACCAGCCCTGATAACCGATGGCCGCCAGCTCGCGAACAATGGCGTCAAAATCGATGCCGCCGTCACCCGGCACGGTGTAAATGCCCTTCAGCACTGCATCAAGAAATGAATCTTTCTGCCAGTCGAGGCTGGCAAGCACGTCCGGACGCACGTCTTTGGTGTGCACGTGATTAATGCGCTTACCGTGTTTTTTCAACACGCTGAGCGGATTGACCCCGGCGAAGAAGAGATGCCCGGCATCAAACAGTAAACCGACATCCTCATTCGTGGCGGCCATCAGCCGATCGATATCGTGCTCGTCTTCAATGGCCGTTCCCATATGGTGATGAAACGCCAGCGGAACGCCGAACTCGCGGCAAAAGGCGGCAAATTCAGACAGCTTATTGCCGTATTCGCTAATCTGCTCATCGCTGAGCCGACGGCGGTTGGCCAGCGCTATATGCTGTTGATTCTGGATAGTGCCTGCCGTTTCACCGTAAACCAGGCAGGCGGCCCCGCAGTCGCGAAACAGCTGCAGCTGCGGCGTTACTTTTTTGATTTCGTCTGCCACGCTATTGTCGAGCAGCGTGCCGGAGTACCAGCCGGAAACCAGATCCAGCTGGAATTCACGCAGCATCGGCTTCAGCTCTGCGCTGGTTTTTGGAAATTTCCCGCCGGTTTCTACGCCCTGGAAACCCGCCAGATGACTCTCGTACAGGCAGGTCGACAGCGGCGTATCGCCGCCAAGCTGGGGCAAATCGTCGTTTGACCAGGCAATAGGCGCGATGCCCATTTTTGCTTTTAGTGACATATTTCCCTCCTGATTAGAATCCAACCCGCTGTTTTTGACGTCCGGCAACGTGCTCTTCACGCGCCTGGTTAACACTTTCGCGTGCGCTGACCTCTGGCACGCCAACATCCCACCACGCATCGCCCGGCGTCCAGCTATGGGGATGCGTATCGATGACGATAACCGTGGTACGGTCGGTGGTTTTTGCCCACTGGATTGCCTCTTCCAGCGCGTCCAGCGATTCGACCTTCCGCGCCAGCGCGCCCATTGATTGCGCATTGGCGACAAAATCAACGTGGAAAGGCTCTTTCACCCGGCAGTCCTTCAGCAGGTTATTAAAGGATGCGCCGCCTTTGGCATTCTGTAGCCGGTTAATCACGGCAAAACCGCCGTTATCGCACACCAGCAGAATGAACTTGTGGCCGGAAAGCACGCTGGAGTAGATGTCGGAGTTCATCATCATGTAGGTACCGTCGCCGATCATCACAAACACATCCCGATCGTGACCGGCCATCGCTGCGCCCCAGCCCGCGGAAAGCTCATAGCCCATACAGGAAAAACCAAATTCACAGTCAAAGGTGCCGGGATTTTTTACCCGCCAGCCTTTCACCAGCTCGCCCGGTAAGCCGCCCGCCGCGCTGATGATGTAGTCTTCGGCTGCGGCCTGCGCGTTAACCACGCCCACTACCTGCGCATAGGTCGGTTCGCTGTCGCTCACCACGCGCTCCTGTTTTTCAGCAATCAACGTATTCCAGCCGACAAAAGCCTGGCGACCTTTTTCCAGCCAGGCCGCGTCCGCCTTCCAGCCACCAAGCGCCACATCCAGCTCGCCGATCCCTTCACGCGCATCGCATACCAGCGGCAGCGACAGATGCTTATGCGCATCGAAGCGCGCGGCGTTCAACGAAATAAAGTGGGCCTTGTGATCGAACAGCGACCAGGAGCCGGTAACGAAATCCATCAGGCGCGTGCCGACTGCCAGAATGACGTCGGCTTTTGCCGCCAGCTCGTTGGCCGAGGTTGAACCTAAGATACCGACCGGCCCCATGTGCATGGGATGGTCATGGGTGAAGGCACCTTTACCCGCGATGGTTTCGACTACCGGAATGCCATGCGCTACCGCAAAGGCTTCCAGCGCACTTTCCGCCTGGGAGTAACGTACGCCGCCGCCAGAGATAATCACCGGGCGTTTCGCTCGCTTCAGGCATTCAACCGCACGTGCCAGTAGCTGACGATCCGGGCGCGGACGCGGCATCAGATGCAGACGAGGCGCAAAAAACTCTTCCGGGAAGTCATACGCCATCTCCTGCACGTCCTGACAAACGCCGATAAACGCCGGGCCGCAATCGCCCGGATCGAGCATGGTAGCGACCGCTTGCGGTAACGAAGAGAGGATCTGCTCAGGCCAGGTAATGCGATCCCAGTAGCGGCTGACCGCTTTAAAGGCATCGTTCACGGTTTGCGTCGGGTCGCTGAAGTGTTCAACCTGCTGCATAACCGGGTCGGGATGGCGACGCGCAAAGGTGTCGCCGCAAATCATCAGCAGCGGTAAGCGGCTGGTGTGCGCTACGCCAGCGGCAGTCAGCAGATTGGTGGTACCCGGGCCAATCGAGGCGGTCACCACCATGATTTGCCGCCGCGCCATCGCTTTGGCAAACCCGACGGCGGCAAACCCCATCGACTGTTCATTTTGCCCACGCCAGGTCGGCAACGTATCCTGAACGGCTTCCAGCGCTTCCCCCAGACAGGTCACGTTACCGTGTCCAAAAATCCCGTAAACGCCGGGGAACAGCGGCACGCGCTTGCCGTCAACTTCGGTAAACTGATGGCTCAGGTAGCGAACTATCGCCTGAGCTGTCGTGCAACGAATCGTAGCCATATCTCTACTCACTCTGATGAGATGCGCCAAAGCGGCATCGCGGTTTTTATAAAAACGTTAATTGCATAAAGTTCATAAAAGCAATATTAGTTGCATTCTCAGGCGACAGAACTCCCGCCAAAAGTGCGAGAGTCCCTGATAACGTACGCTAAGCGCGCTTGCGTTTGCGCTGGCTTTCCACCCGGCTTTCGCGTTCGGTAATCGTTTCAATATGCGGCTGCGCCCTGTCGGGCTGTAACGCGGCAGCCAGCGCCATAGCAATACTTTGCGCCAGGCAAACCGGCGCGGCCAGCGAGCGCGAAAAGCTATATTCCTCTTCAGGAATGGTAAACAGCACCCTGGCGCTTTTCGCCAGCGGCGATAGCTGGCTGTCGCTGATAGCCACCACCGGAATGTTGCGTTCCCCTGCCTCATCGGCGATGGCGACTACCTCTTTGGCATAGTGGCGGAAAGCGATGGCAATCAGCACATCGTTCTCGCGCATGTTATTAGCCATCTGCGGGGCCAGCCCGCCAGCGGCATCAAGCAGCACGACGCGACGGTTCAGCATGGTCAGCAGATAGCGCAATAACGAAGCAACCGGTTCAGACCGTAACTGCCCGGCGATATAAACGATCTCGGCCTCTTTCAGCAAATGCGCCGTTTCATCCAGGTTTTGCTCGCTCACGTTATCCAGCAGCTGCTGCAAGGTGGCGATATCGCGGATCACCAGGCTTTGCAGAAAACCAAAGCTGCCCTTTTCATCGTTTTTACGCAGGTCGCTTTCCAGCGCGGTAATCCGCTCGTTATAGCCCGGTGCTGCGGTAGCCAGGCGCGTCTGAAACACGCTCTGCATCTGCTTAAAACCACTGTAGCCAAACACCTGCGCAAAGCGCACCAGCACCGAAGGATGCAGTCCGCATTTTGCCGCCACGGCGTTAATAGACTCCAGCGCCACGATATTCGGGTTCTGCGTGATATAGCGCGCGGTTTGCTGATGGCGGTTTGACAACTGCGGGTAGCGCTGGGTGATCTCATTCACCACCTGTTCGTAGTTGTCGTGCGGCAGCGGCTTTGGCGCGGCTTTGGTTTTCTTTGCTTTATCCATCGGTATTTCCTGTGACGTGCCCTGATTAGCCAGCACGCTAAAGCAATAAAAATTGCAAGTAAACCCTGAATGCAATTATTTCTAACCTATTTTGTGCAGCCTGGGAAAACCCATGAATAAAATTTGTGATTAATCTCGAAGAATTTACATTTTTATAGCTTAATAATTTACAAAGCTGAAAATTAACCGCATATAACCTCCTGTATTTCCTTATTTTATGTCTGATTTCGCAATTTTTACTGCAAACGCTGCCCGCTATTGCAATTATTTTTGCTTCGATCCTAATATTGCAATAATTGATGCGTGAGAGCCTCTTGACGCCGCTCTGGCAGAGAGGTTCAGAGCACTACCCGAAGGGGTAACGCGCATCCCATTGAGCCGGAGCCGATGCCGGAGGAGCGACAACCATGTATGACGATTTTGGACAGTTTATAAATGGCAAATGGTGTAAAGGGAGCGGGCAGGAGCGTATTAACGTTATCGATCCCGGCAATGGAAATAGCCTGGGAGAAATTCAGGCCGCGTCGGTATCCGATACCCACGATGCGCTGAAAGCCGCCGAACAGGCGTTTACGCAGTGGAAAGCGTTGCAGAGCTGGACGCGCGCGGATTTCTTACAGGCGGTCGCGCGTGAAATGGTTGCGGCAACCCAGCAGGCAGCCCGCGTTATCTCGCTGGAAAGCGGCAAACCGCTGGCGCAGGCGAAGCGTGAATGGGAACTCTCTACCGATCAGTTTATCTGGTATGCGGAAGAAGCTCGCCGCATCTATGGCCGCATCGTTGAGAGCCGCGTTCCCGGCGGCCGCTGCGAGGTGTTTCACGAGCCTGTTGGCGTAGTGGCGGCCTTCACCGCCTGGAACTTCCCTGTGGTGCTGGTGGCGCGCAAGCTGGCTCCCGCGCTGGCAGCAGGCTGCACCGTGGTGCTGCGTCCCTCCAGCGAAGTGCCGGGATCGGCAATGATGGTCTTTGAGTGTTTACGTAAAGCAGGCCTGCCCGCTGGCGTGGCAAACCTGGTGGTTGGCCCGACTGCGGCCACCTACGAGCCACTGATGGCTTCGCCCACTGTACGCAAAATCTCACTGACCGGTTCAACCCAGCTGGGCCAGCAGATGATCCGCGACTCGGCTAATACCATCAAGCGTCTCAGTATGGAGCTGGGTGGCAACGCGCCGGTCATTGTCTATCAGGATGCCGACCTGGAAAAAGCGCTCGACCTTTCCGTGGCAACAAAATTTGCGAACTGCGGCCAGGTTTGCGTGACCGGCGATCGCTTTTATGTGCATGAAAGCCTGTATAGCGCTTTTGTTGAAGGCTTTGCCAGCCGCGCCCGCAAGCTTAAAACCGGTTATGGTCTGGACGAAGCCACCACCATGGGGCCGTTAATTAACGCTCGCCGTCTGGAAGCTATCGAGGCCATCGTAGCCGATGCGCGCAACAAAGGCGCCCGCGTGGTAACCGGCGGTGAAAGGCTGGCGATCGGTAACGGCTATTTCTATGCGCCGACCGTGCTTGCCGACGTAGCGGATGACGCGAAGGCGCTGGCCGAAGAGAACTTTGGCCCTATCGCCGCTATTACCTCCTTTAGCAACCATGAAGATTTATGGCAGCGCGTGAATAATTCTGATTTCGCGCTGTCGGCCTACGCCTTTACCCGCGATCCGGCGCTGATTCGGGAAACGGTATCGCGCTTTGAGTCCGGCATGGTCGGTATCAACAGCTATGCGCTGGCCGCAGCCGAAGTCCCGTTTGGCGGTGTCAAAGCCAGCGGAATGGGTCGCGAAGGCGGCTCGGAAGGCATCCTCGACTATATGAACGTCAAACTGGCGCAAATTGTTCTTTAAGGAGCAGGAATGAAACTTAATAACATTAAACAGCGCTGGAAGGACGAGCAGCCGGTGCTGAACGGCTGGCTGAGCATCGCCAGCTCCTTCAGCGCGGAAATCATGGCGGCGCAGGGCTATGACTCGCTGACTATCGATCTGCAGCACGGTTTTGTTGGCTACGATGAGGCGAAAATCATGCTACAGGCGATGCGCGCCAGCGGCGTTGCGCCGATGGTTCGCGTGCCGTGGCTGGAACCCGGCATCATTATGAAAGCGCTGGATGCCGGTGCCTGGGGCATTATCTGCCCGATGGTTAACAATGCAGAACAGGCGCAGGCGCTGGTTTCCTGCGTGCGCTATCCCCCGCTCGGCAGCCGCAGCTTTGGCCCAACGCGCGTGACCTTTTCCGCCGGGCAGGATTATGGCCAGCACGCGGATGAACAGGTGGTCTGTTTTGCGATGATCGAAACGGCCGAGGCGTTTGCCCGGCTGGAAGAGATAGTCGCCACGCCGGGTCTGGATGGCGTTTATATCGGCCCGGCGGATTTAACCCTGGGCCTGACAGGCCGCAAATACCGCACCGGTTTCGATCGCGAAGAGCCGGAAATTGTGGACGCCATCAAACACATTCTTACCGTTGCCCACCGCGCCGGAAAAAAGGTGGGTCTGCACAACGGAACGGCGGCCTATGCCGCTAAAGCCGTAGAGTGGGGATTTGATCTGGTCACGGTATCGAACGACGTACAGCTTTTGCGCTCGGCCGCCGCCGCCAGCGTGCAGCAGTTCCGCGAGCTTCAGGGTAGCGAAACAAGCTTTGCGTCCGCCACGAAGACGGGAGGATATTAAGATGCCACACGTTCTGGTTGCCGGAAAAATTCATGAAGCCGGGCTGGCGGTACTGCAAAACGCGCCGGGCATCACCCTTCAGCTGGTCGACGAAGTCAGCGTCGAGAGCTACGCGCCGTTTATGGCGCAGGCCGATGCGCTGCTGATCCGTACCCAGCCGTTAACCGCAAAAGAGATTGCGACCGCACAACAATTGCAGATCGTTTCGCGACACGGCGTGGGCTATGACTCGGTCGATGTCGACACCTTAACCTCTCGCAATATTCCGCTGACCGTGGTCGGCGACGTCAATTCGCTGTCGGTAGCCGAGCATACGCTGTCGCTGCTGCTGGCAGTGGCGAAACGCATTTGCTACTTCGACCGCAGCATTCGCGAGGGCGAGTGGAATCGCCGTAACAGCTTCTCGGCAATGGAAATTGCCGGCAGAAAGCTGTTTATTCTCGGCTTTGGCCGTATCGGACGCGAAGTCGCGCGGCTGGCAAAAAGCTTCAATATGGAAGTCATCGCTTACGACCCTTATTTACCGGACGAGATGTTTTCCACACATCACGTGCAGCGCGTAGCGGAGATTGAGGATGGCCTGCGTGCGGCCGACGCGGTCACCGTGCATCTGCCTTTTAATGGTGAAAAACCGTTAATCGGCAAGGATGAGCTGGCCATGATGAAGCCCGGTGCTTTTCTGATTAATACCGCGCGCGGCGGCATCGTGGATGAAGAAGCGCTGGCGCAGGCGTTGCAGTCCGGTCATCTGGCTGGCGCTGGCCTGGACGTGCTGAAAGATGAACCGGCCAGAGCGGATTCACCCCTGCTGGCGCAGACCGATCGGCTTATTCTTAGCCCCCATACCGCCGGCCTGACCCAGGAAGCCGCCATGCGCATGTCGGTCTCGGCGGCCACCAATATCGTCAACTACTTCCAGGGCCAGCTGGATACCGGGCTGGTGGTTAATCAGCAGGTGCTGGCGGTAAACGATCTGATGAGTCCTACACCCTAATACGCAATAACAATAACTTACCTCTAAGCGGAGATTGTGATGATCAAAATAGCCATTCTCGGTGCCGGCCGCATCGGCCAGGTTCATGCGCTCAACGTTGCGCGACATAAAGACGCTACGCTGGCGGCGGTTGCCGACCCGATCCTTACCAATGCGCAGGCGTTAACGGCCAGCTGGGGCGGCATCGCCATGAGCGATCCGCTTGAAGCCATTAACCACCCGGATATTGATGCGGTGGTAATTGGCACGCCAACGCATACCCATATCGATTTGATGCTGGCGGCATCAAGAGCGGGTAAAGCCGTACTGTGTGAAAAACCGGTCGATCTGGATCTGGAGAAAGCCCGCGCGGCGGAAAAAGCGCTGGGCGACGCGGCGAAACGCGTCATGCTGGGCTTCAATCGCCGCTTCGATCCGGGCTTTAGCGAGATTCACCGACGCGTGCAGCAGGGCGATATTGGCGACCTTCACCAGGTCATTATCACCAGCCGCGATCCCGGCTTCGCTCCTATGGGCTACCTGCAAACGTCGGGCGGAATTTTTCGCGACATGGTCATCCATGACTTCGATCTGGCGCGCTGGCTGTTAGGCGAAGAGCCGGTGGAAATTTTTGCTACCGGTAGCCGCCTGCTGGAACCGGCGCTGGAAGCGCTCGGCGATTACGATACCGTCATGGTGCAGATGCGTACCGCCTCCGGTAAGCAGTGCCAGATTAACTGTAGCCGCCAGGCCGTTTACGGCTACGACCAGCGCATGGAGGTATTCGGCTCGGGCGGCATGCTGCTGAATGACAACCTGCGCGAAACCAGCGTTCGCCACTATCGCGGCGAAGAAACAGAGGCGCGCGGGCCGCTGCTGAACTTCTTTATGGAGCGCTATGCCGACGCTTACCGGCTGGAAATGGAAGCCTTTATCGACGCCATTAAAACCGGCAGCCCGCTGCCAACTACCGTACACGACGGCTGCCAGGCACTGAAGCTGGCCGATGCCGCACAGCGTTCAGCCGACAGCCACGCTGCCGTAACTATAGAGTGAGAGGAACTCCAATGCGTAAGATAGGAATTGGCTTAATTGGCACCGGCTTTATGGGAAAATCGCATGCGATGGCATGGCGGGCAGCGGCCTCCTTTTCCGGCGACGTCCAGCCGGTGCTGGTCAGCGTTGCGGATATCGACGGCGCGGCGGCGGAACGCGCAGCGGCGCAGTTTGGCTTTCAGCGCTGGACCAGCCAGTGGCAGGATTTAATTGAAGATCCGGAAATCGACGTGATCTCCATTACCTCCCCTAACCGCTTTCACGCCGAGCAATCGCTGGCGGCTATTGCGGCAGGCAAGCACGTGCACTGCGAAAAACCGCTCGCACCGAATAGCGAGACGGCGGAACGCATGGCGCGCGCGGCCGCCGAAGCGGGCGTCGTTACCCAGGTAGGCTTTAACTACGTTAAAAATCCGTTGCTGAAGCTGGCGAAACAGATGATCGCCAACGGCGAACTGGGTGAGATTACCGGTTTTCGCGGTATTCACGCGGAAGACTTTATGGCCAGCCCGGAGCTTCCCTGGTCATGGCGACTCGATCCCAGCGGCGGCGCGGGCGCGGTAGCCGATCTGGGCAGCCATATCCTGGGCATGGCGCGCTTTCTGCTGGGGCCGATTTCCGGAATGTTTGCCGACCTTGATACGGTAGTCAAAGCGCGGCCCGAAAAAGCCGGTTCCGCAACAATGAAAGCGGTTGAGGTAGACGATATCGCCCGCCTGACGGTGAAATTTGCCCGCGGCTGTAGTGGGCAGATAGAGGCCAACTGGGTGGCATCCGGCCATAAAATGCAGCTGGGCTTCGAAGTGACCGGCAGCAAAGGCGCGCTGATTTTTAATCAGGAACGCTTTAACGAACTGCAGTTCTTCCGCAATACGGACACGGAAAGCCGAAACGGCTTTACCACAATCGTTGCCGGGCCAGATCATGCGCCTTACGGACTTTTCTGTCCGGCACCGGGCCACCAGATTGGCTTTAACGACTTGAAAACCATTGAAATGCTCGAGTTTATTCAGTCCATCATGCAAGGCAAAGCGCAAGGGCCTGATTTTCAGGAAGCCTGGGAAATTCAGAAGCTGGTGGATGCGGCCCTGCGTTCATCGCGTGAACGCAGCTGGGTAACCCCTTAGCTTTTGTCAGTTTAAGGACAGGTAAGCAGCAAGGACGCTGCCCCGCCAGCCAGACAACGAGGCCAACATGACAAAGTTTTGTTTCGCCAGTGAAGACCAGGCATCCGTTACCGATTTTATCGCGCTCTGCGAGCAGCAGCTCGAGCCAGAGGCTTATCCGCTGGCAACGGCTATTCACGCTAACGTGCTGATCTATGACCGCGAAGTGCTGGACGATGCCGCCATGACCGACCAGCGCGCGGTGCTAAACGAGCTGCATAACGCGTTTTCGGACGGCCCCGGCGTGCTGGTGGTGCGCGGCCTCTATCCCCAGAGCGAGCTGGTCGATCGGGCTTCGCAAATATTCGAATCGATAATGCAGGAGGAGGCAAAGTCGAAGGTCCAGGCCGACCATTTTTCACGTGCCGGGAACAATGGCCGCATCTGGAACGCCCTGCAAAAACTGGCGGAAGCCAGTCCTGAAACGTTCAGTGAATACTATGCCAATCCCACCCTGGGGCTGATTTGTCAGGCGTGGCTGGGCCCGGCGTGGCGTATGGTCTCGCAGGTTAACCAGGTGCGTCCGGGCGGCGAAGCGCAGCGGGCGCATCGTGACTATCATCTTGGTTTTCAACAGAGTGAGTTTGCCGCCGGCTTTCCCGTTCCCGTGCAGGTTTTAACGCAGTACCTGACGCTTCAGGGTGCCGTGGCGCATAGCGATATGCCGCTGGCGTCCGGCCCGACTCGTTTGCTGCCCTGGTCGCACCAGTATGAGCTGGGCTATCTCGCCTGCCGCCGCACGGAGTTCGTCGACTACTTTAATAAGCACTTTGTACAGCTGCCGCTGCAAAAAGGAGACGGTCTGTTTTTCAATCCCGCGCTGTTTCATGCCGCAGGCAACAACACCACTCACGACCAGCTGCGTACCGCTAACCTGCTGCAAATTTCCTCCGCTTTCGGCGTGCCGATGGAGGAGGTTAACCATGAGAAGATACTCAAGCTGATCTATCCGGTCATAAAGTACGGCAACCTGACAGAGGCGGAACGCAACGCGCTGATTGCCGTAGCGGCGCGCGGCTACTCCTTCCCTACCAATCTGGATACCGACCCACCGGTAGACGGCCTGGTCCCTGAAACCCAGCAGCAGCTTGTGCACAAATCGCTAAGCCAGGGCCTGGGTTTTGCGGAATTTTGTCAACGGCTTGATGAGCATACCGCACGCCGCAGAGCCTGACAGATGCGCGGCATCGGCGTGACGCTACTCCCAGCGTGAGGCGGCCTGTTTATCACTGTCGCGGGATTCAACCCAGCGATCGCCTTCCGGCGTGGCTTCTCTTTTCCAGAAAGGCGCGCGGGTTTTCAGATAATCCATAATAAATTCGGCGGCGGCAAAAGCCGCGCCGCGATGCGCGCCGCTGACGCCTACCAGCACGATTTCATCGCCGGGAAACAGTTCGCCGATACGGTGGATCACCGTGACGCGCTGCATCGGCCAGCGCGTGCGCGCTTCCGCCACGATCTCCTCCAGCGCCTTTTCGGTCATTCCGGGATAATGCTCCAGCGTCAGCGCAGCCACGCTGTCACCCAGATTGTGATTACGCACCTTGCCGGTAAAGGTAACCACGGCCCCATCCTCATCGCAGGCCGCCAGCCAGCGATACTCTTCCGCCATATCAAACGGTGCCTGCCCTACTCTGATCCGCGTTGCCATTTTAACCTCCGGTAACCGGCGGGAAGAAAGCAACCTCATCACCGGCACATAATGGATGCTGCGGTGATACCAGCGTCTGGTTAACCGCCGCCAGCAGCTTGTCGGAGGAGAGCGCCAGCGACCAGCGATCGCCACGTCCGGCCAGCGCCGCCCGCAGCGCCTCCACGGTGGCGTACTCTTCGTTGACGCTAAGGCTGTCGGTACCGATTAGCTCGCGCACCTGGGCAAAAAACAGCACGTTAATCATGGCTGACCGCCTTGAAATCGCCGGACTTGCCGCCGCTTTTACTCAGCAGGCGACACTGTTCAATGCTGATATCTTTCTGCACCGCTTTGCACATATCGTAAATGGTCAGCGCGGCCACCGAAGCCGCCGTCAGCGCCTCCATTTCGACGCCGGTTTTGCCGGTCAGGCGGCAAAGCGATTCAATCCGCACCCGGCTGTTAGCCGTATCGGCAGACAAAGTAACCTCTACTTTGCTTAACAGCAGCGGATGACAAAGCGGGATCAGCTCCCAGGTGCGCTTGGCTGCCTGAATACCGGCGATGCGCGCCGTGGCAAAGACATCGCCTTTATGGTGACTGCCGTCGAGGACCATTTGCAGCGTATCGGGATGCATCACCACAAAGGCTTCTGCACGCGCTTCACGTACGGTGTCGTTTTTGGCGGAAACGTCCACCATGTGTGCCTCACCGGAGGCGTTGATATGGGTTAGTTGCGACATGGCTTAAGGCTTCTTCAGGTGCGAAACAAAATTACAGGGACGGGTACGGGCATCCAGCTGTTCACGGATAATTCTTTCCCACGCGCTTTCACAGGCGCGGGTTGAGCCGGGTACGGCGAAAATCACCGTCTGGTTGGCCATACCGGCAACGGCGCGCGACTGAATAGTAGAGCCGCCGATATCCTCGTAAGAGACCATGCGAAACAGCTCGCCAAACCCGTCGATTTCCCGGTCAAACAGCGGCAGCAGCGCCTCTGGCGTGCTGTTATTACTGTTAAAACCGGTGCCGCCGTTAACGATAACAACCTGCACGTCCGCGCTGGCGATCCAGCTGGAAACGATAGCGCGAATACGATAGCGGTTATCTTTAACCAGCGCGTGATCCAGCACCTGATGTCCCGCTTCGCTCAGCGCCTCGCGCAGATAGTCGCCTGAACTGTCCTCTGCTGCGTCCCGGCTGTCGGAAACGGTCAGCACCGCCACGTTCAGCGCCACAAATTCCGCCGTAGATTTTCCCATTGTTGACTCCATGCGTTAGCCGCCGATAAAAGAGAGATTCTGTGTAATGCCGGTATTGCCCTGATGCAGAAAATGCGTCTGCTTTTTGGTTTTCAGGCTGGCGGCAATACGTTCCTGCAGCTCATCCTGCTGGTCGTCGCTTTGCAGCAGATCGCGCAGCGACACGCCGCCATCGCCAAACAGGCAGAGATGCAGTTTGCCGACGGCCGACACGCGCAGGCGATTACAGCTGGCGCAGAAATTTTTCTCATATGGCATAATCAGGCCGATTTCACCCGCGTAGTCCGGATGGCAGAAGACCTGCGCCGGGCCGTCGCTGCGGCCGCGTAGCTGACGCACCCAGCCCTGTTGCAGCAGCTGGTCGCGAATAACCTCGCCGGAGATATGGTGCTTGCGGAACAGCTCACCGCCGTCGCCGGTTTCCATCAGCTCAATAAAGCGTAGCTGGATTGGCCGATTGCGGATCCAGTCGAGGAAAGTTTGCAGGCTGTGGTGGTTGACGTCGCGCATCAGCACGGTATTCACTTTTACCTTGCTGAAGCCCGCTTCAAAGGCCGCGTCGATGCCCGCCATCACCTGGTGGAATTTATCCTGGCCGGTGATAGCATGAAACTGGCGCGCATCCAAGCTGTCGATGCTGACGTTCAGCGCCGTCAGGCCCGCAGCACGCCATTGCGCCACGTCACGCGCCAGACGATAACCGTTGGTGGTCATGGCCAGCTGGCGAATCGCGCTGTTTTCACGCACGGCGGCAATAATGTCGGTAAAGTCGCGTCGCAGCGAAGGCTCACCGCCCGTCAGGCGCACCTTCTCCGTTCCCGCCGCCGCAAAGGCACGGGTAACGCGCCGGATTTCATCCAGCGACAGGAAGCTTTTGTTGTTGCCGCCCTGCGGCCGATAGCCGTCGGGCAAACAATAGTTACAGCGGAAATTACATACGTCGGTGATCGACAGGCGCAGATAATAAAAGCTGCGGTCGAAGCTATCAGTAAATTGTGACACCAGAACACCTTTCCAGATTTCGGGAGATGCAGGCATTTCTTTCTGCACCCTGGCAACTCGAGGTTGCGGCCGGGGCACCGTATCCGAAGACTTAGGCACCAGGGCTAAGTGTGACTTACCAGTATGGTAAATCTTGGTCGTAAAATTCTACTGCTAACGAAGCGCGGTTGCCAGCAGGGAATTTCGCTATGTATTTTGATATATAACGTTTTTTTGCCGCATAACGCGCTACGCTGGCGTAAAATAAGACAAAATTGCCGGGCAGCCTTGCCGCCAGGCTTACATATTGAAGGAATTTTATGCGTAACCGCACTCTGGCCGACCTTGATCGCGTTGTTGCTCTTGGCGGCGGTCACGGACTGGGCCGCGTTTTATCAGCGCTCTCCTCGCTTGGCTCCCGCCTGACCGGCATTGTCACCACCACCGACAACGGCGGCTCAACCGGCCGGATACGCCGTGCGGAAGGCGGCATTGCCTGGGGCGATATGCGCAACTGTCTGAACCAGCTGATAACCGAGCCCAGCATCGCTTCGGCCATGTTTGAATACCGTTTTGGCGGTCAGGGCGAGCTGGCCGGACACAACCTGGGCAACCTGATGCTAAAGGCGCTGGATCACCTGAGCGTCCGGCCGATCGAAGCGATCAACCTGATCCGCAATCTGCTCAAGGTGGATGCGTTTTTGATCCCGATGTCCGAGCAGCCGGTGGATCTGATGGCGCTGGATGCCGACGGTAACGAAGTCTACGGCGAAACGGCCATCGACAAGCTGCAACAGTCGCCGCGCGAGCTGATGCTTTCCGACACGGTCAGCGCCACCAGAGAAGCAATTGAGGCCATTCACGAAGCCGATCTGATTTTAATCGGGCCCGGCAGTTTTTATACCAGCCTGATGCCGGTGCTGCTGCTGCCCGATATGGCGCAGGCGCTGCGCCGCACGCCGGCACCGATGGTGTTTATCGGTAACCTGGGCAAAGAGCTAAGCCCGGCGGCGGCACAGCTTACCCTGGCGGACAAGCTGGCGATCATGGAAAAGTATATTGGCCGAAAGGTGATTGATGCCGTGGTGGTTGGCCCACAGGTCGATACGTCGGGCGTTAGCGACCGGCTGATTGTGCAGGAGCCGCTGGAGGCGGTGGATATCAAATATCGCCACGACCGCCAGCTGCTGCACAGCGCGCTGGAGCACGCCATTCAGCGGCTGGGTTAACGCGCCGCTGGCCAGCAGCCACTCTTAAGAAGCGGCGATAAACAGCTCGCGTATCTCGTGCAGCTGGTCGCGCACGTTGGCCGCCTCTTCGAACTCCAGGTTCTGCGCGTGCTCCTGCATTTTCGCCTCCAGCTCGCGGATGCGTTTTTGCAGGCCTTTTGGCGACAGGTCGACCACCGCCGCATCCTCTTCCACAATCGGACCGGCTGGCTTGCGCCCTCTGCTTTTGTTCTTGCTGAGGCCCTGGCCCAGCTCCAGAATATCGGCGATTTTCTTGTTCAGCGCCTGTGGCACAATGCCTTTTTCCTGGTTGTAGATCTCCTGCTTCTCGCGGCGGCGCTCGGTTTCGCCAATCGCCCTTTCCATTGACGGGGTGATCTTATCGCCATACAGGATCGCCTTGCCGTTAACGTTACGCGCGGCGCGGCCAATGGTCTGGATCAGCGAGCGCTCGGAACGCAGGAAGCCTTCTTTATCGGCATCCAGAATAGCGACCAGCGACACCTCTGGCATATCCAGCCCTTCTCGCAGCAGGTTGATGCCGACCAGCACGTCAAACTTGCCCAGACGCAAATCGCGAATGATTTCGACGCGTTCGACCGTGTCGATATCCGAGTGCAGATAGCGTACCCGCTCGCCGTGCTCGGTCAGGTATTCGGTTAAGTCTTCGGCCATGCGCTTGGTCAGTACCGTGACCAGCACGCGCTCGTCAATCGCCACCCGCTTGCGAATTTCCGACAGCAGATCGTCTACCTGCGTGGCGACCGGCCGCACTTCGATAAGCGGGTCCAGCAGCCCGGTTGGCCTGACCACCTGATCCACCACTTCGCCACCCGACTTCTCCAGCTCGTAGTTGCCCGGCGTCGCCGAAACATAGATAGTCTGCGGGGCCAGCGCCTCGAACTCTTCAAACTTCATCGGACGGTTATCCAGCGCCGACGGCAGGCGGAAGCCATATTCCACCAGCGTCTCTTTACGCGCGCGGTCGCCGCGATACATGCCGCCAATCTGCGGGATGGTAACGTGGGATTCATCAATCACCAGCAGGCCGTCGGCTGGCAGATAGTCGAACAGCGTGGGCGGCGCTTCGCCCGGCCCGCGCCCCGACAGGTAGCGTGAATAGTTTTCGATGCCCGAGCAGTAGCCCAGCTCGTTCATCATCTCCAGGTCAAACTGCGTGCGCTGGGAGATGCGCTGCTCTTCCAGCAGCTTATTGTTGGCCAGCAGCGTTTTACGGCGATCGGCCAGCTCTACCTTAATATCTTCCATCGCCTGCAGGATGCGCTCACGCGGCGTCACGTAGTGCGTTTTAGGATAGATGGTGTAGCGCGGAATGACCGAGCTAATCTGGCCGGTCAGCGGATCGAAAATAGAGAGGCGCTCGACCTCTTCGTCAAACAGCTCAACGCGCAGCGCGTAGTCGTCCGACTCCGCCGGAAAGATATCGATAACTTCGCCACGCACGCGGAAGGTGCCGCGCTGAAACGCCTGATCGTTACGGCTGTACTGTAGCTCGGCCAGTCGGCGCAGAATGGCGCGCTGGTCGATAACCATACCGCGCGTCAGATGCAGCATCATTTTCAGGTACGAGTCGGGATCGCCCAGACCATAAATGGCCGACACCGACGCCACCACGATGACGTCGCGGCGCTCCAGCAGCGCTTTGGTCGCGGAAAGACGCATCTGCTCGATATGTTCGTTAACCGAGGCGTCCTTCTCGATAAAGGTGTCCGAGCTGGGCACGTAGGCTTCCGGCTGATAATAGTCGTAGTAGGAGACGAAGTACTCGACGGCGTTTTCAGGAAAGAATTCCTTCATCTCTCCGTAAAGTTGCGCTGCTAAGGTCTTGTTGGGTGCCAGCACCATCGTCGGACGGTTCAGATCGGCTATCACGTTCGCCACGGTAAAGGTTTTGCCCGACCCCGTTACGCCGAGCAGCGTCTGGTGCGCCAGTCCATCCTGCAGCCCTTCTTCAAGGCGGCGAATGGCTTCAGGCTGATCGCCGGAAGGTTTAAAGGCGGAATTAAGTTTAAAAACTTTGCTCATTGAATGGCTACCTGGTAGTGAAAAGCGCGGACAAGGTTGTAATTTTACTCCGCTATGGCGATTTTGCCAGCGAAAAATACTGGATATAAGCACAGTTATTCTGCATGCTGGCTACGTTAAGTAAAATCTTGCGGATGCAGAGCAGCGGCAAATGCTTAAGCGGCAGGAAAGCGGCAAGGTTATCCCCAGCCAGGATGAAAGTTTAACATTTGTCAATACGCGCGGTTGAAATGACGACGGCGAAACTGCCTGGCCCTTTCTGCCGCTTGATTTTCATTAACTTATTGAAAAATATTACGCTGTTAATGGCGCTGAGTTTAGCAACAACTCAAGCCCAGGCCGCGTCCGCTCTCGCTTTACAAAGGTTTTCAGTCAGTCATACACATGGTTATCCACAGGAATGGTGGATAAGTGAATTCAGCGCCCTGCCCGTCTGCTGTGTATAAATTCCCTGTTCATGCGCGCGCGTACGCAAAATAATTTTTTTCTTTATTATTTTTATTCATTGTCCCCCGTTAGCCGGGCTGGCACGCATAGTTTCCTGAACGAAACCAGCCTTATTTACGCTTTTTCTTTTTGCTTTGTAGCGCCCGGTATTGCCTTTTATACAGGCGTCTGCACCATTATCGCTAAGCAACCGGCACTGACAAAGTGCAGCAACCTGTTCCCCGGGGCAATTGTTAACTTTTTCTGACCAATTGCGGCGGTAAACTGCGCTTCTCTACGAAATATCCGATTCTATTAAATTATGGCCTGCTAATTGCAACACTCTGTGACCGCCTCACGCTTTCACTACGTCAGCGTGTGAAGCGCAAACTGCGGACGTTGCCAAAACGTGACTGTTCGCCATCCATTGCCAAACGGAGGCGCGATCGAAAACCGTCCGAAGGAGAGTGTCAGATGCTGAGCTTACATGCGATTAACCAGTTTTATGGACAGAATCATATTTTGTGGGATGTCGATCTGGAGCTGCCGCCGGGCACCTGCACCGGCGTACTGGGTCGGCCAGGCATGGGTAAGACCACGCTGGTGAACTGTATTATGGGCCATCTGCCAATCAATAGCGGCTCCATTACCTGGCAGGAAGGGAACAGGCCGCCGCAGAATTTGCTGGCGCAGCCGGTCGAAAAACGCGCCGCGCTGGGCATTGGCTATGTGCCGCAGGGCCGTCATCTTTTTTCTCAGCTTAGCGTTGAGGAGAATTTGCAGATAGCGCTGCTGGCGGGCGTGGGGCAGCAGGGCCATCCGGCTATTCCGCCGATGGTTTACGATCTGTTTCCGGCGTTGTATTCGCTGCGTCACCGCCGCAGCGGCGAGCTGGCGCTGGACCAGCAGCAGCAGCTGGCGTTGGCCAGAGCGCTGGTGCTGCAGCCGAAGCTGCTGATCCTGGATGAGCCAACGGAAGGGATGTCGCCCTGGCTGGAGGAGGAGATGGGCAATCTGATCCACCGGCTGAATCACGATTTCGGGCTGACTATCCTGCTGCTGGAGCAGCGAATTTCGTTTATCCGTAAAGTGGCCGACTATTTCCTGCTGCTGCACCGCGGGCGCAACGTGGCGCATGGCAAAGTTGCGCAGCTGGATGAAAGCATGGTGAACACCTGGCTAACGGCCTGAACGGCCGTTAACTTACTCCGGTAGGCGAACATAGCGGCCCAGCTGGTCGAAGTCGGCGCTGTTCGTCAGGTAAGGGATTTCACCCAGCAGCGGCGCAGGTAAGCGCTGCCGTAGCGTCGCCATATATTCGGCGTGGCGCTTGCCCGCTGGCTGTACCACGTTAGCTATCCAGCCTGCCAGCCGCAGCCCGCTGGCCTGGACGGCCTGCGCCGTCAGCATGGCGTGATTGATGCAGCCCAGCTTGACGCCAACCACCAGCACCACCGGCAGCTGTTCCTGTATTACCCAGTCGGCAAAGGTGTGTTCTTCGCTTAGTGGCGTAAACCAGCCGCCCGCGCCTTCCGTCAGTACCCAGTCGGCCTGCTGTTGCAGCGCCGCCAGACCGGCGGAAAGACGAGAAAGCTCTATCGGCCTGCCCTCTTCCGCGCTCACAATATGCGGCGAGGTCGGCTCCAGAAAGGCCAGCGGATTGATACTCTCGTAAGGCAGTTCCAGCACGCTGTTTTGCTGTAAAGCCAGCGCGTCACTGTTGCGGATACCGTCCGCCGTTACTTCACAGCCGGAAGCGACAGGCTTATAGCCTACGCTACGCAGCCCGGCAGCTTTTGCCGCCTGTAGCAGCGCGGTGCTGGCAACCGTTTTTCCTACTTCCGTATCCGTACCGGTAATAAACCAACTACTCACCATCGATAACTCCATACAGCAGATGATAGCTGAGCAGAAAACCGCGCTCGTCGCGCGGCCAGCTCTGCGCCAGCTGATGTAAATGTCCCCGGCTTAGCAGCCCGCCACGTCGCCCGTGGTGTAAATGCGTTGCGCCAATGCCTTTTAGCGATCGCAAGGCGCTCAACACGTCAGGAAATGCCAGCGTCAGCGTGTGCTGCTCCAGCCGCAGATCGAGTTCGGCTGCTGCTGCGCTTGTTTCCGCCACGCTCAAAAAACGATTGACGGGCGCGGGTAGATCCAGCGTTTGCCAGGCCAGATTCAGCTCGCCAAGCGACCCCGCCGCCAGCGTTGAAAACAGTACCTGTCCACCGGGACGCGTAACGCGCCGCATTTCGTGCAGCGCCAGGCGTAAATCGCTGCACCACTGGACGGCAAGGTTGCTCCAGCAGACGTCAAAGCCGGCATCGGCAAAGGGCAGCGCTTCGATATCGCCTTGCTGATAGCTATCGGCGGTGTCGTGTAGCCTGGCCTGCTCCAGCATCTCCACCGATAAATCCAGCGCCGTCACATGATGGCCCGCGCTGCGCCAGCGCTGGCTAAACCAGCCTGGCCCACAGCCCGCGTCAAGCACCCGGCAGTGCTGTGGTCTGCGGGCAAACGAGAAGAGCTTCTCCCCGCTCAGCCGCTGTAGCTCAGCATGCTGGTTGTAGCTTTGCGCCGCTTTGCCAAAGGCCTGAGCGACCGCCGCCTTATTGACCGTTTGCGTCATGCAGCGCCTCCAGTAAGCGGTAAATATCTTCTTCGCCGTGCGCCGCGCTTAGCGTGATGCGCAGGCGCGCGGTGCCTTTCGGCACGGTTGGCGGGCGAATAGCCGTCACCCAGCAGCCTCGCTCACGCAGCCTGCCCGCCAGCCGCAGCGCCTGTGCTTCCTCGCCCACCAGTAAAGGCTGGATGGCGGTAGCGGAAGGCAGCAAGGTGAGCGACTTATCAACGCCAGCACGGAACAGCGCGATATTGCGTTGCAGTTGCTCACGCAGCTCATCGCCCTGTTGTACCGCCTCCAGCGCCGCCTGTAGGGCAAAAGCCTGCGCGGGTGGCATCGCCGTGCTGTAAATCAGATGACGAGCAAACTGCAACAAGTAATCTGCCGTTTCTTCGCTACAGAGTACCGCCGCGCCGCTTAGCCCAAATGCTTTACCAAAAGTCACCACCAGCAGCTCTGGCCGGACTTTTTGCTGCCAGCAGCTGCCGCGCCCCTGTTCGCCGATCACGCCAACGCCGTGCGCATCATCCACCATTAGCCAGCTCTGGTGCGCAGCGGCCAGCTGATGCAGATCCGCCAGCGGCGCGCTGTCGCCGTCCATGCTAAAGACACCTTCGGTAACGACCAGCGTTTCGCCTTCGGGCGAACTCTCGAACAATTTTGCCAGCGCCTGCGGCTGATTGTGGGCGAAGCGCCGCAGCGTGGCCGGACTCAGCGAGGCCGCCTCCAGCAGCGAAGCGTGCGACAGCCGATCGGCCAGGATGCGGTCATTTTTTTGCATCATCGCCGCGATAACCGCCTGGTTCGCCGCAAAACCAGAGATAAACAGCAGCGCGCGCGGATAGCCCAGCCAGCTGGCCAGCTGCTGCTCAAATTCCTGATGAGGCAAGCCGTAACCGGTGACATGGCCCGATCCGCCCGCCCCCACGCCGTAGCGTTCAGCGCCCTGCTGCCAGGCTTTGATAATCGCCGGATCCTGACTCAGCCCCAGATAGTCGTTGGCGGAGAAATTCAGGTAGCGATGACCATCAACGCAAAGCGTTCGGGCATCATTCTGCTGATGAACGCGGCGCTGGCGAAACTGCTGGCTGGCCCGCCGCTCGTCGAGCGCCAGGCCGATACGTTGCTGCCAGCTCATTACAGGGCCGCGTTATAGAACTGCTCGGTGTCGGCGGTCAGTAGCTGACCGGCTAACGCCTGCTGCTGCTCGTTATCACCGGCTGCGGTAGTGGTATGTTCCGGATTCAGGCCCAGCTTGCGGAACAGGATTAAATCTTTGTCCTCTTCCGGGTTTGGCGTGGTCAGCAGCTTGCAGCCGTAGAAAATCGAGTTCGCGCCAGCCATAAAGCACATCGCCTGCGTTTGCTCGCTCATCTGCTCGCGACCGGCAGAGAGGCGTACGTGCGAGGTCGGCATCATGATACGCGCCACGGCGATAGTGCGGATAAAATCGAAAGGATCGACATCGTCGTTGTCCGCCAGCGGCGTGCCTTTGACCTTCACCAGCATGTTGATCGGTACGCTTTCCGGCGGCACCGGCAGGTTTGCCAGCTGTACCAGCAGACCGGCGCGATCGTTCACGGTTTCGCCCAGCCCGACAATACCGCCGGAGCAAACTTTGATCCCGGCATCGCGCACTTTGCCCAGGGTATCAAGGCGTTCCTGATAGCTGCGCGTGGTGATGATGCTGCCGTAAAACTCTGGCGAGGTGTCCAGATTGTGGTTGTAGTAATCCAGTCCGGCATGCGCCAGGCGGCTCGCCTGCTCGTCGCTGAGCGTGCCGAGCGTCATGCAGGTTTCCAGCCCCATCGCCTTCACGCCTTTGACCATCTGCTCCAGATAAGGCATATCGCGCTCGTGGGGGTTTTTCCACGCCGCGCCCATGCAGAAGCGGTCTGACCCTGCGGCTTTGGCTTTACGCGCTGACACCAGCACCTCTTCCACCTCCATCAGGCGCTCGGATTCCAGCCCGGTTTTATAACGCGCGCTCTGCGGACAATATTTGCAGTCCTCCGGACAGGCGCCGGTTTTGATCGACAGCAGCGTGCTGACCTGCACCTGACGCGGATCGAAATGTTGACGGTGGATCTGCTGCGCTTCAAACATCAGCTCCAGAAAAGGCTTGTCGAAAAGGGCCTGCGCCTGTGCGATTGTCCAGCGATTTGCCATTGCTTGCTCCAGAAAGGGGGTAAATAAGGTCTCAGGCGGCTAAAAAACGTAAAGCGCCACAAACGAGGGCGCTTTATCAACCGCCTTTTTTACGGTTATACTTGTAAACTAATTTTTTTAATTTTGGTTTACAAGTATTTTATGACGCCCAACGATCTCGCCTTCGACCGTGACCATATCTGGCATCCCTACACTTCCATGAGCAAACCGCTGCCGGTCTATCCGGTGGTGGCCGCGTTCGAGACCACGCTAAAACTGGATGATGGCCGGGAACTGACGGACGGCATGTCATCATGGTGGGCGGCGATCCACGGCTACAACCATCCGCGCCTGAACCAGGCGATGCACGCGCAGATTGCGCAGATGTCGCACGTGATGTTTGGCGGCATTACGCATCCGTCGGCCGTGGCGCTTTGTCGCCGTCTGGTAGAGATGACGCCGCAGGGCCTGGAGTGCGTTTTCCTGGCGGATTCTGGCTCGGTGGCCGTTGAAGTGTCGATGAAAATGGCACTGCAATACTGGCAGGCGCGCGGCGAAAAGCGTCAGCGCTTTCTGACGCTGCGTAACGGTTATCACGGTGACACTTTTGCCGCCATGTCAGTGTGCGATCCGCAAAACTCTATGCATTCGCTTTATCAGGGCTATTTGCCGAATCATCTGTTTGCCGCCGCGCCCGCCTGCGGTTTTGACGATGAGTGGCAGGAAAACGATATCGCTGATTTTGCGTGGTTGCTTACGCAGCATGCGCATGAGCTGGCGGCGGTCATTCTGGAACCCATTGTCCAGGGCGCGGGCGGGATGCGTTTTTACCATCCGCGCTATCTGCAAGCGGTGCGAGAGCTGTGCGATAGTCACAATGTGCTGCTGATCGCGGATGAGATCGCGACAGGTTTTGGCCGCACCGGCAAGCTTTTCGCCTGCGACCATGCCGGCATCGCGCCGGATATCTTATGCGTTGGTAAGGCGCTGACCGGCGGCACAATGACGCTTTCCGCCACGCTGACCACGCGCGAAGTGGCCAACACCATCAGCAACGGCGAGGCGGGCTGCTTTATGCATGGCCCAACGTTTATGGGCAATCCGCTGGCCTGCGCCGTCGCCAGCGAAAGCCTGGCCATGCTGCAGGAAAATCAGTGGCAGCAGCAGGTCAGCGCGATTGAAACACAGCTGCGCGCCGGGCTGTTACCGCTAAAAGCGCAGCCTGAAGTTGCCGATGCCCGCGTGCTGGGTGCCATTGGCGTGATTGAAACCCGTCGTCCGGTCAATATGGCCGCACTTCAGCGCTTTTTCGTCGAGCGCGGCGTCTGGATCCGGCCTTTCGGCAAACTTATTTATCTGATGCCGCCCTATATTATTCAGCCGCAGGCGCTTAAAAAGCTGACGGATGCGATAGCCGAAGCGGTGCAGCAGCCCGGCCTTTTTCTGGATTGAGCCTTGAGCGGCATGGCACAGTCGACCAGGCGAGAGAGACGCGCATGCACTACGCTTCTTACAAGTTGTACCTCGTTAAGGAGAAAGAACCATGCCGCAAGACAAACAGACAAACCGCCGTATCGTACTGGCTTCACGCCCACACGGTGCGCCAACCGAAGCTAACTTCCGTCTGGAGTCGCAGCACGTACCCGAGCCAGGGAAAGGCCAAATTTTGCTGCGGACCGTCTGGCTATCGCTGGACCCCTATATGCGCGGTCGTATGAGCGACGCGCCCTCCTATGTCCCGCCCGTCGCCGTGAATGATGTGATGGGCGCGGGCACCGTTGCCGTTGTTGAAAAGTCTAACCATGAAGATTATCAGCCGGGCGACTGGGTAGTCAGCCAGAGCGGCTGGCAGGATTTTGCCCTGTCCGACGGAAAAGACCTCTTTAAACTCAGCGGCCCGGTACTGAAGCATCCGTCATGGGCGCTGGGCATGCTGGGGATGACCGGCTTTACTGCCTATATGGGCCTGCTGGATATCGGTAATCCTCAGCCTGGCGAAACCGTGGTGGTCGGGGCGGCTACCGGCGCGGTGGGATCGATGGTCGGTCAGATCGCTAAGCTGAAAGGCTGCTACGTGGTTGGCATCGCCGGTGGCGAAGAGAAATGCCGCTATGCCGAAGAGGTGCTGGGCTTTGACCGCTGCCTGGACCACCGCTCTGGCGATCTGGCGGAATCACTGAAGCGCTACTGTCGCGATGGTATCGACGTCTATTTTGAAAGCGTTGGCGGCCCGGTGTTTGAGGCCGTCCTGCCGTTGATGAACACTAAGGGACGTATTCCGGTCTGTGGATTAATCGCCGATTACAACAGCACCGATACGCCCAGCGGCCCCGACCGCCTGCCGCAGTTCCAGGGTGCGATCCTGCGCAAACGCCTGCGCGTCGAAGGTTTTATCATTACTCAGGACTACGGCCACCGCTTCGAAGAGTTTTTCCAGCAGATGAGCCAGTGGGTAGCCGAAGACCGCTTTGTATTCCGCGAAGATGTGATAGACGGCCTGGATAACGCGCCGGAAACCTTTATCGGCATGCTGGAAGGCAAAAACTTCGGCAAGGTGCTGATTCGCGTAGCCGGTGACAAACCATCAGGAGTGTAAGATGAAAATTTTAATGGTGCTGACCTCCCATGACCAGCTTGGCGACACCGGTAAAAAAACCGGCTTCTGGCTGGAAGAGTTCGCTGCGCCTTATTACGTTTTCCGCGATGCCGGCGCGAATGTCGTGCTGGCTTCGCCCGCAGGCGGACAGCCGCCACTCGATCCCGTCAGCGACGAGCCCGATGCGCAAACTGCCGATACCGAGCGCTTTCGCAAAGATATTGCCGCTCAGCAGGCGCTGGCCAATACGCAACAGCTGGCCGATATCGACAGCAGCACGTTTGATGCGGTGTTTTATCCTGGCGGACACGGCCCTTTATGGGATCTGGCCGAAAACCAGCACAGCATCGAACTGATTGAGAGTTTCTACGCCAACGGTAAGCCGGTGGGCGCCGTGTGCCACGCGCCGGGCGTGTTAAAGCAGGCTAAGAAGCCGGACGGTACGCCGCTGGTGGCTGGTAAACGAGTTACCGGTTTCAGCAACAGTGAAGAAGACGCCGTTGGCCTGACGAATGTGGTACCTTTCCTGGTCGAGGATGCGTTGAAAACGCTGGGCGCGGAGTATGAAAAAACCGATGACTGGGGCAGCTATGCCATCACCGACGGTCATCTGGTAACCGGCCAGAATCCCGCATCCTCCGCAGCCGCAGCCGAGGAGCTGCTGAAACTGCTTCATCAATAAACCAGGAGGGGAAATGAAACTCTTTAGCCAGGATTTTCACGACGGCGACAAACTGCCAGAGCGGCAGGTTTTTAACGGTATGGGCTACAGCGGCGATAATCTGTCCCCGCATCTGGCCTGGGATGATGTGCCGCCCGGCACTAAAAGCTTTGTGGTGACCTGTTTCGATCCCGATGCGCCAACCGGTTCCGGCTGGTGGCACTGGGGCGTGGCAAATCTGTCCGCCGATACGCGCGTGCTGCCGCAGGGCGCAGGTTCCGGCATCGCCGATCTGCCTTCGGGCGCAGTGCAAACCCGTACCGACTTTGGTAAGGCGGGCTATGGTGGCGCGGCACCGCCAAAAGGCGAAAGCCATCGCTATATCTTTACCGTTTACGCACTGGACGTAGAGAAACTGGATGTGGACGAGCAGGCCAGCGGCGCGATGCTGGGCTTTAACGTGCATTTTCACCAGCTGGCGAGCGCTTCCATCACCGCTATTTACAGCTGATTAAAACAGGCGGCAATTCTGCCGCCTGTCTCGGTTTAAATTTCCGCTATCGTCACCCACATCGGGCCTTGCCCAACCGCATAGCGAGCCAGCGGCTGCAGCAGTCCCCTTTCCGCAGTAATTTTATAGACTTCGATATGGTGCGACTTCTGTCCTGCCGCAATCAGATACTGACCGCTGGCGTCAATGTTAAAACCGCGCGGCTGCGTTTCCGTCGGCTGATGGCCTTCGACAGTCAGCAAACCACCGTCTTCACTGACGCTGAACACGGTCAGGACGCTGGCCGTACGATCGCAGCTGTAAAGGTAACGGCCATCCGGCGTTAAGCGAATGTCTGCCGCCCAGCGCGTGTCGCTGAAGCCTGCTGGCATCATATCCAGGCTCTGTACGCGTTCCACTTCGCCATGGGCGTTATTGAGCTGCCAGACGTCTACGGTGCTGTCCAGCTCGTTAACGCAGTAGGCGTATTGCTGATTGGGATGGAACACCATATGGCGCGGGCCAGCGCCTTCCACAGTATTAACCTGCGGCTGCGCGTGCGGCGTCAGCTGGCCATCCTCCTGCAGATCGAACAGGCAAATGCGATCCTGCTTCAGCGCCGGAACAAACAGCGTGTCGTTACGCAGATCGATATTGGCGGAATGGCAGCCGTCCAGGCCTTTAATCACCTGTAGCGGTTCGCCCGGCAGACCTTCTGCATCAAGTGGCGTTACGCTGACGCAGGCGTCGTTGTAAGAGCCGGTGAAAATAAAGCGGCCCTGGCGATCGGTGGAAATATGCGTCGGGCTGCCAGGCAGTGGTGCTTCTCCCGCTTTGGTCAGCTTGCCTTCGCTGTCGATGTGGAAAGCGATAACGCGGAAGTCGGGACGAATGCCGACATACAAAAAGGCTTTGTCTGGACTGACCACCATCGGCTGAACCTGACCTGGCAGATCGACAACCTGCAACAGCGTTAGCGCGCCCTGTTGCTCGAGCTGAAAGACGTGGATTTGCCCGCTTTCGGGGCTGGCGGTGTAAACGACCTGTTTCATGAATGCTCCTTTTTTCCTGGCGATCTGTTTTGCTTCAGCGTAGCGTGTTTTTCCCGGCTATGCTGGCGGATTTTTGCCAGGCAATTTTGTTAACCTCGTCACAAGGTGTAGACTCGAAAATTCGTGTTGATTATCGTTGGAACTGTTTATGAGTTATCGCGTTATTGCTTTGGACCTGGACGGCACGCTGCTTACGCCACGTAAAACGATTCTTCCCGCCTCGCTGGAAGCGCTGCAAAAAGCCCGACAGGCTGGCGTAAAAGTGATTATCGTCACCGGCCGCCATCACGTTGCCATCCATCCTTTTTATCAGGCGCTGGCGCTGGATACACCTGCAATCTGCTGTAATGGCACCTATTTGTATGATTATCAAGCAAAAAAGGTGTTGGCAGCCGATCCGCTGCCGCCCGAGCAGGCGCTGCGGGTAATTGAGATGCTGGATGAAGCCGCGATCCACGGCCTGCTGTATGTCGATAACGCCATGCTTTACCAGACCGAAACCGGCCACGTCACCCGCACTATTAACTGGGGATTGTCACTGCCGGAACATCAGCGCCCGGTGTTTACTAAAGTGCCAAGCCTGGCGAAAGCGGCGCAAGAAGCGCAATCCATCTGGAAGTTTGCCCTGTCTCATTCCGATACCCGCGCTTTACAGCAGTTCGCCGACGGCGTCGAAAAAGAGCTGGGCCTGGCCTGTGAATGGTCATGGCATGATCAGGTGGATATCGCCAAAGCGGGCAACAGCAAAGGCAAACGGCTGGCGGAATGGGTTGCATCTGAAGGTTTGCAGATGAGCAACGTGCTGGCTTTTGGCGATAACTATAACGACCTGAGCATGCTGGAAAATGTCGGGTTGGGCGTGGCGATGGGCAATGCCGACGACGCGATTAAGGCTCGTGCACACCGTGTTATCGGCACCAATCTTGAACCCGGCATCAGCGAAACGATTTACCGGGAGATTCTGTAGTCGGCTTTAGCCGCTATCAGCACGGTCAGAGTCAGCCTTAAAGCTATCAGCACGGCCTAAGTAGCAATCGCTACGCTTTTAATCTGGGCATAAAGCCACATGCCCGGTTTAATCATCAGCTCATCGCGGGCCCAGGGCGTTATGCGCGCCCACAGCTCGCTTTGCCCCACCAGCAGCTTTACCTCGACGTGGTTATCAATATCCAGCAGCTCGCTGACCTGCGCCGGAATGACGTTGCGAATGCTGCTGTTGAGCGGCGGCTGCAGGACCAGCGACACGTCGGCTGCCTGAAGGCGAATACGCAACGGCGTCTTCAGCGGCGCGTTAATCCGGTCAACCCAGATATGCTGGTCGCCCAGCGACAGCGCGGTCATCGCGTAATGCGGATGCTGCTCCAGAATCTGAACACGCAGCACGCTGCTCTGCTCGGCACGCGGTAGCCACGGACGCATGGTGCTGCTGGCCCAGACTTTCTCCAGCGTGCCCAGCGCTTTCACTTCACCCTTATCCAGCACCAGCACGTTATCGGCCAGCCGGACAATCTCTTCCAGGCTGTGGCTGACGTACAGGATGGGGATATCAATCTGCTTTGCCAGCTTTTGCAGATACGGCAGCAGCTCGCGCTTGCGCGGCAGATCCAGCG
Organism: Erwinia phyllosphaerae; assembly: GCF_019132875.1. Lineage (GTDB taxonomy): Bacteria > Pseudomonadota > Gammaproteobacteria > Enterobacterales > Enterobacteriaceae > Erwinia > Erwinia phyllosphaerae. The sequence goes on along the minus strand of NZ_JAHSPF010000007.1, from coordinate 18,446 downwards.
AGGCCAGCGGCTCGTCCATCAGCAAGATTTCCGGCGCGCTAAGCAAGGCGCGACCAATCGCCACCCGCTGTTTTTCACCGCCGGAAAGCGAGAAAGGAAAGCGATCCAGCAGTTGTTCAATGCCTAAAAGCGCGACCAGAGCGTCAAACTGTGAGCGCATGCTTTTCGCCATGCCATAGGTAAGATTGCCTTTTACACGATAGTGTGGGAACAGCCGCGCATCCTGAAAAACATAGCCGATGCGCCGCTTTTCGGGCGGCAGATTCAGACCCGACTCCGCATCAAACAGCAGACGGTCATTGAGCAGAATGCGACCTTCCTGCGGCGTGGTCAGGCCGCCGATAGCGTTAATCAGCGAGGTTTTTCCAGCCCCGGAAACGCCAAAGATAGCCGTGATCCCTTTTGCGGGCAGCTGCGCGTTGACCTGTAAGGTCGCCTCGCCCAGACGCTGGCTGAAATTGAGTTCTAGCATGCGCCCCCCAACCTTTTCCGGCCCCAGCGCGCCAGCCACTCCGATAGCCATAGCGAACAAAGCGCCAGCGCTATGGCAATCAGGCAGAGTCTGGCCGCCGCGTTTTCCGCGCCCGGCGTTTCAATCAGCGTGTACATGGCGGAAGGAATGGTGCGCGTTTCACCAGGGATATTGGAGACAAAGGTGATGGTCGCGCCAAATTCGCCCAGCGAGCGGGCAAAGGCCAGCACCGTACCGGCAATAATGCCGGGCAGCGTCAGCGGCAGAGTAATGGTAAAGAAAACCCGCCAGCGCCCTGCACCCAGCGTGCGGGCCGCCAGCTCCAGCCTGCTGTCGACGCTTTCCAGCGCAAGGCGAATCGCCCTGACCATCAGCGGAAAAGCGATGACCGCCGAGGCCAGCGCCGCACCGCGCCAGCTAAAGGCAAAGGTGAAGCCGAACCAGTCATACAGATACTGCCCGATAAAGCCGCGACGGCCAAAACCGATCAGCAGCAGGTAGCCGACGACCACCGGCGGCAGCACCAGCGGCAGGTGGATCAGGCTATCGAGCAGGGTTTTACCGGGAAAACGGCAGCGCACCAGAATCCAGGCCGTGAGGATACCGAACGGCAGGCTGAACAGCACCGCCACGCTGGAAACTTTCAGGCTCAGGATAACCGCCTGCCATTCGGGATCGCTTAATATCACAGAGGCGTAAATCCGTAGTGTTTAAACACGGCCGCAGCTTGCGGCCCTTTTAAGTAATTGTAGAACGCGGTCACGCTGGCGGAGTCATGGCCTTTCAGCATCGCCATCGGATATTCCACGGGTTTGTGGCTGTCAGCCGGGAAAACGCCAACCTTCGTTACTTTCTGGCTGGCCATCGCATCGGAGCCATAAACGATACCGTAAGGCGTTTCGTTACGCTCCACCAGCGCCAGCGCGGCACGAACGCTGTTGCCGCGCGCCAGCACCGGCTCGACCGTCTCCCAGGCACCCAGCTTCTGCAACGCCTCTTTGGCATAGATACCGGCCGGAACGTGGTCCGGATCGCCTACCGAAAGACGCTGGCCCTTCAGCAGGCTTTTCCAGTCGGTAGTTTTAGAAATATCAACCTGCTGCGCCTTAGCTTCTTTTGGCGCGATCAGCACCAGATCGTTGCCCAACAGCGTATAGCGGCTGGCTTCATCAATGGTTTTTTTCTGGGCGGCGTAGTCCATCCACTGCTGATCGGCAGAGATAAACAGATCGGCAGGCGCGCCCTGCTCAATTTGCCGGGCCAGCGTAGAAGAAGAAGCGAATGAAGAGACGATCTTCACCTCTTTACCTTGCTGATAAGTGCTGGCGATATCCTGTAGCGCATTGGTCAGGCTGGCCGCAGCAAAAACGGTGATGTTTTCTGCCGCTACCGCGTGGCCTGCAAGGCCGGCCGTCACGACGGCACCGATAAATAACTGGCGTAATTTCACAGACATAATCTTCCCCGAGGTATCGTTATAAAGCAGTCACTATAACGTTTTACCAGGCAGTGTCATGATCTTTATCGGCAAAAAAAGGCAGAAGTTGAGACGGCTCGCAAAAAAATACGCCCGGCGAAAACCGGGCGTACGGGAAGGGGTTTTAGCGACGATCTTTCGCTGGCTGGTCTTTGCGGTGACCAAGAGTAGAAATGACGTTAAACACTTCGCCCAGGCCGTAGATCAGCCCAAGGATAATCGCCATCACCACGGGTACCATGAGGATTGCTTCCCCAAGTCCAATCAGTAATTCCAGCATGGCGTTCTTCCTTATTGAATAAAAGAAACTATTGTATCCATGGAACAAAAAAGTGCACTGACCTTTTGTGCGTTTTCGCGGTTTTTACGTTACGGGCGCACAAGCGTGTACAATTTGGCTATCCCTTTTTTGCAGGAGCATTTATGCAGGCTGAACTTTCCTTAATTTTAAAGCTGCAACAGCGGCTGTTTGCCGATCCCCGTCGTATTGAGCTACTTAAGCAAATTGGCCTGACCGGGTCGATTAGCCAGGGCGCGAAAATGGCGGGCATCAGCTATAAAAGCGCCTGGGATGCGATTAACGAAATGAATCAGCTGGCCGACAGAACGCTGGTAGAGCGCGCAACGGGCGGCAAAGGCGGTGGCGGTGCACAGGTAACCGCCTATGGTGAGAGGCTGATCCAGCTTTATGCCCTGATGGAACAGATTCAGCAAAAGGCGTTTGACGTGTTGCAGGATGACGTGCCGCTGGGCAGTTTATTAGGCGCCATCGCCCGCTTTTCGCTGCAAACCAGCGCCCGTAATCAGCTGTTCGGAACGATTGTCCAGCGCGATGCTCAGACCGTGCAGCAGCACGTCGAGGTACTGCTGGCAGATGGCGCAACGCGTATCAAAGCAGCGTTAACGGAACAGAGCGCTAACCGTCTGGAACTGACCACCGGCAAGGAAGTGTTGGTGTTGATCAAAGCTCCCTGGATAGACGTCACTCAGGCTGCCTCCGCTGCGGATAACCAGCTCAGCGGTACGCTCAGCGAACTGGTAAAAGGCGAAACCCACAGCGAAGCGCTGGTTACTCTGCCCGGCGGTGAGGTACTTTGCGCCACGCTACCCAACCAGCGCGCAGAGGAACAAAAACTCCAGCCCGGCATCGCCGTGACAGCACATTTTAATGCCGATCGGGTAATTATCGCCACGCTGCTCTGAAAGCGTCAGTCATGTTTGACAGGGCCGCCGCTGGCGATTAATAGTGACAGGTACAATGCATAAAATGGAATAAACAATGTCTACGTTGCAAATTTCGCAAGGCACGTTTCATCTTAGCGCGGCCCGTACGCTGTTACTGAACGAGCTGACCATCCAGGCAGGCGCCAGTTGGGCATTCGTTGGCGCAAACGGCAGCGGCAAATCTTCTCTGGCGCGCGCGCTGGCTGGCGAGCTAACCGCCGCTAAGGGAACGCTGGTCAACCAGTTCGTCCGCCCCGCCCGTCTTTCCCTGGAGCAGCTGCAAAAGCTGGTCTCGGAAGAATGGCAGCGCAACAATACGGATATGCTGAGCCCTGATGAAGAAGATACGGGACGTACCACGGCTGAGATCGTTCAGGATGAGATCCACGACGCGGCCCGCTGCCAGCGTCTGGCCGAGCTTTTCGGCATTACGGCTTTGCTGGATCGCCGCTTTAAATATCTGTCGACAGGTGAGACGCGTAAAGCCCTGTTGTGCCAGGCACTGATGGCTGAACCCGATTTGCTGGTGCTTGACGAGCCTTTTGACGGGCTGGATGTGGCTTCGCGCGCCAACCTGGCTCAGGTGCTGGCGCAGCTGCACCAGCAGGGCTACACAGTAGTGCTGGTGCTGAATCGCTTTGACGATATTCCCGATTTTGTTGAGCAGGTTGGCGTGCTGGCGGAATGCGAGCTAACGCACGTTGGGCCTCGGGAAGCGATTCTTGCCGAAGCGCTGGTTGCACAGCTGGCGCACAGCGAAAACTTACAGGGGATGACGCTGCCGGAAGCGGACGACGCTTCGGCAAAGCATACCCTGCCTGCCGGAGCGCCGCTGATTGTACTGCGTGACGGCGTCGTCTCCTATAACGATCGGGCCATTCTTAACCATCTTGACTGGACGGTAAATCCTGGCGAGCACTGGCAAATTGTTGGCCCAAACGGCGCGGGGAAATCAACGCTGCTTAGCCTGGTGACGGGCGATCACCCTCAGGGCTACAGCAACGATCTAACGCTGTTTGGCCGCCGTCGCGGCAGCGGCGAGACCATCTGGGATATCAAGCAGCACATTGGCTACGTCAGCAGCAGCCTGCATCTGGATTACCGCGTCAGCAGCAGCGTGCGCAACGTCATCCTTTCCGGCTATTTTGATTCTATCGGCATCTACCAGGCCGTTTCCGATCGCCAGCAGAGCCTGGCCCGCCAGTGGCTGCAGGTATTAGGGATGAGCGCGGTAGCGGATGCGCCTTTTCACAGCCTTTCCTGGGGACAGCAGCGGCTGGTGCTGATTGCCCGCGCGCTGGTTAAGCATCCTGCCCTGCTGATTCTGGATGAACCCTTACAGGGTCTGGATTCCATTAACCGTCAGCTGGTGCGCCGCTTTGTTGATGTGCTGATTGGCGAAGGCGCAACGCAGCTGCTGTTTGTTTCGCATCATGCTGAAGACGCGCCGCAGTGTATTACCCATCGCCTGACCTTCGTCCCGGAAGGCGAGAATTATCGCTATCAGCTGGACGCCCTGTAACTTATCACGCCCGCCAGCGATAAAAGGTGCCGGTTTTCCGGCACTTTTGCCTTTTTCAAAAGTAAGAAATGATATTTATAGCAAAAAAATCAGGGTGACCCTCGACATTATAACCAGTCTAATAATATTAGCTTTCGCGGCTATATTCAGAACCTAAAGTCAAAGAACAGGCTGAAAATTTATTAATTTATATACGCACGCCCCCTAAACTATAGTGAAAGTACGCCAGTTATAGATAAAGTCAACTTTTGTCTGATGCAGATCATACTTGATTTATTTCCGGGCGCTCTCCACTGGAATTTTAACAGATCCTGTTAGATGCTATATGCGCAGGCTCAAAGGACAGCGTGTATTTAAAAAAGGATATAAAATTATGGCATGGACTTATAACGTAACGAGTAAGAACTTCTATCTTAACGGCAAATTAAAATTTCAAGCCAGATATGCGGGAGCACCAGGCTATAAAAACAACCCTGATTATGAATGTTTGAGAAACAGAGGCCCGCTGCCCAGAGGGAGATACAGGATAGTTGGTGTTCCTTTCACGCATCGAAAAGCAGGGCCATTTACGCTAAGATTAAAGCCGTATCCGGATAATAGCATGTGTGGCCGGGATGGTTTTTTGATTCATGGCGAGAGTAGAAAGAATCCCGGTACGGCTTCAAATGGCTGTATCATTCTCGACAGGGATTTTCGTAATCTTATATGGAACAGTCTGGACAAGGAATTAATAGTAATATGAAATATGTCATTTTTTTTTTATATTATTAAGCATCAACTGCTCTGCCAAACAGGTTAAGGATAATAACTGTAAATCCCCCCTGTCCAGCACAGGTATTGCGCTAATGGATGATATGTTCAACAATATGGGAGTAGATCCAAACAGCATTGATAAAGAAAAAATCCGCACCGAATTATTATATAATGAACCCGTAAGCGAAGCGCTGGCCAGACATTATGCGCTGGAAAGATATCGAGCCAATCCGGATAAATGGCTTTCAGTTAAAGATTACATGAATATTTATAGCGAAAGCCACCCGGAAAATTTAATCATAAAGTTTTCGATCCGGAATAAAACAGGTCAGGAAAACATATTTTTAGTTTCCGCTATAGCTAATGATTACGAGTGCGGCGTGAGATATAACGGATATATTATCGTGAAGCGCGAGTTTTAATTTTTTTATCCCTCAGGTTTAACCGGAGGGATTTTTTATTCCGTTACCTCGCCGATTGAGGCACCAGCGTGCCTCTTATACGTTCCGGTCTCCTTTTGGAGCACAATCTTGCTCGCAGGTGGCCAGGGCTTGCTGGTACAAAGTTTGCTCCATCAATGGGCAAACGCTACCAGCACAGACCGATTATTCTGAAAATCCCTTTTCCTTTCATATTTCAACAGCGTAAATAACCTGCTGATATCAGGTGTAACCGCTACCACAAGAAGGCGATAAAGGCCGGGCCGCTATGGATTTTCCAGCCATAAAGCCTGACTTTAAGGAATTTTCATCTTGTGTAAACGATTCCATTTATTCACACTCGATCACGCTTTATTGCGCTGCGCTGTGCTATTTTTCTTACAGGCTTGCCCTTACCCGGTTTTATCAGGACTTAACATGCAAAAATTCAATCCGGTCGATCACCCTCATCGCCGTTACAACCCGCTTTCTGACCAGTGGATTCTGGTTTCTCCGCATCGCGCCAAACGCCCATGGCAGGGCGCGCAGGAAACGCCTTCCCACGAGAAGCTGCCCGCGCACGATCCGGACTGTTTCCTGTGTGCGGGCAATACACGCATCACCGGCGATAAAAATCCGGACTACAGCAGCACCTATGTGTTTACCAACGACTTCGCCGCGCTGATGACCGATACGCCGGACGCGCCGGAAAGCGACGATCTGTTGATGCGCTGTGAAAGTGCGCGCGGCACCAGCCGCGTCATCTGCTTCTCGCCGGACCACAGCAAAACGCTGCCGGAGCTTTCCGTCACCGCGCTGGAAGATGTTGTGCGTACCTGGCAGGAACAGACCGCAGACCTGGGCCAGCACTATCCCTGGGTGCAGGTTTTTGAGAACAAAGGCGCAGCGATGGGCTGCTCTAATCCGCATCCGCATGGTCAGGTCTGGGCTAACAGTTTTCTGCCTAACGAAGCTAAGCGCGAGGACGATTTACAGCGTGCCTATTTTGCAAAACACCAGTCGCCGATGCTGGTGGATTACACGCGTCGCGAGCTGAACGACGGTAGCCGTACCGTGGTTGAGACCGAACACTGGCTGGCCGTGGTGCCGTGGTGGGCGGCCTGGCCGTTTGAAACGCTGCTGCTGCCAAAAGCGCACGTTAAACGCCTGACGGACTTAACGGACGAGCAGCGCAGCGATCTGGCCGTGGCGCTGAAGAAGTTAACCAGCCGCTATGACAACCTGTTCCAGTGCTCTTTCCCCTATTCGATGGGCTGGCACGGCGCACCTTTTAACGACGATGCCAACGATCACTGGCAGCTGCACGCCCATTTTTATCCGCCACTGCTGCGTTCCGCGACGGTACGCAAATTTATGGTCGGTTACGAAATGCTGGCCGAAACCCAACGTGATTTAACAGCGGAGCAGGCTGCCGAGCGTCTGCGTGCCGTTAGCGATATTCATTTCCGCGAGACCGGAGCATAACCATGACTTTAAAAGCCCTGACCCAACAGATTTTCAGTGAAAAATTTGGCTATGCCGCCCCGCAGATGATTCAGGCCCCGGGCCGCGTTAACCTGATCGGCGAGCATACCGATTATAACGATGGCTTTGTACTGCCCTGCGCTATCGACTATCAGACCGTGATCGCCTGCGCAAAGCGCGACGACCGCAAAGTGCGCGTCATCGCCGCCGATTATGAAAATCAGGAAGACATTTTCTCGCTGGATGAAGAGATTGTTCCGCATGACACGCAGATGTGGTCAAACTACGTGCGCGGCGTGGTAAAACACCTGCAAAAGCGCAACGGCGACTTTGGCGGCGTAGATATGGTAATTGCAGGCGACGTGCCGCAGGGCGCGGGTCTGAGCTCTTCCGCTTCGCTGGAAGTGGCGGTCGGTACCGTGTTCCGCCATCTGTACGATCTGCCGCTGGACGGCGCGCAAATTGCCGTTAACGGCCAGGAAGCGGAAAACCAGTTTGTCGGCTGTAACTGCGGCATCATGGACCAGCTGATTTCAGCGCTGGGTGAGAAAGATCACGCTATGCTGCTTGACTGCCGTACGCTGGGGACGCGTCCGGTGCCGATGCCGGAAGATATCGCCGTGGTGATTATCAACTCTAACTTCCGTCGTAACCTGGTAGGCAGTGAATACAATACCCGTCGTCAGCAGTGTGAAGCGGGCGCAAAATTCTTTGGTAAAACCTCGTTGCGCGACGTTGAGCTGGCGCAGTTTGCTGCGATGGAGCACGAGCTGGAGCCGCTGGTAGCCAAACGCGTGCGTCACGTCCTGACGGAAAATGCCCGCACGCTGGAAGCCGCCGACGCGCTGGCGAAAGGCGACCTGGCGCGCATGGCGGTGCTGATGGCGGAGTCGCACGCCTCTATGCGCGACGACTTCGAAATTACCGTGAAGCCAATCGACACCCTGGTCGACATCGTGAAAACCACCCTTGGCGAGCGCGGCGGCGTGCGCATGACCGGCGGCGGCTTTGGCGGCTGCGTGGTAGCGCTGATGCCGCTGGACCTGGTCGATAGCGTGAAGGCGGCGGTTGCACAGCAGTATGAAGCGCAGTCCGGCATCAAAGAAACCTTTTACGTTTGCAAAGCTTCTGAGGGTGCAAGCCAATGCTGACCGACAAAGCCCACGCGCCTGACGGCCAGCCGTGGCGTATCACCACGCTGCGCAACGCGGGCGGAATGGTCGTCACTTTTATGGACTGGGGCGCAACCTGGCTTTCCGCTCGCGTTCCGATGAAGGATGGCAGCGTGCGCGAGGCGCTGCTGGGCTGCGCCACGCCTTCTGACTATCTTAATCAGACCGCTTACCTTGGCGCGACGGTAGGACGCTATGCCAACCGCATCGCCAGTGCGACTATCAGTCACCAGGGCAAAAGCTGGCAGCTGGTGGCCAATCAGGGCAGCCACCAGCTTCACGGCGGCCCAGACGGGTTTAACAGTCGTCGCTGGCAGATCGTGCGCCAGGCCTGCCAGGAGGTGGAGTATCAACTTCATTCGCCCGATGGCGACCAGGGCTATCCGGGTAACCTGACCGTGACGCTGCTCTACCGTCTGGAAGATGACAACACGCTCTCTATTCATTATCACGCAACGGTGGATAAAGCCTGTCCGGTCAACCTGACCAATCACGCCTATTTCAACCTGGATGCGGAGCATGCCGACGCGCGCCATCATCGACTGCGTTTGCATGCCGACTACTATTTGCCGGTCGACAGTGAAGGCATCCCCAACAGCGAGCTTACCGACGTAACCGATACGGGATTCGATTTCAGAGAAGCGAAAAGCGTGGCGCGCGACTTCCTGCTGGATAGCGATCAGCGGGCGGTTAAAGGCTACGATCACGCCTTCTTGCTGAACAGCACCGACAGGGATGCTCCCAACGCCGAGCTGTGGTCGGCCGACGGCAGGTTAAAGCTTAGCGTCTTTACCACCGCACCCGCGCTACAGCTCTATTCAGGTAATTATCTGGAAGGCACACCGGCTCGGGAACAGGGCGTCTATACTGCCTTTCAGGGTATAGCGCTGGAAAGCGAGTTTCTGCCCGACTCGCCTAATCATGCCGAATGGCCGCAGCCCGACTGCTGGCTACAGCCAGGTGAATCGTATCAGTCCGTGACGCGCTACCGCCTAACGGCAGTTTGATTAAACGCATGAAAAACGTGCATCGCGTAGGCCGCGGGCTTACCTGCGATGAAGATTTCCGCTATGGTAATGGCCAGTTAGAATTGCGTCGGCAATTTTCGCTTTATCATTATCTTAGAAACGTCAGATTATTAAGGAGTTAAGCTATGGCTGTAACTAAGCTGGTTCTGGTACGTCACGGCGAAAGCCAGTGGAACAACGAAAACCGCTTTACCGGATGGTACGATGTTGATCTTTCCGATAAAGGGCGTACCGAAGCGAAAGCAGCGGGTCAGCTGCTGAAAAAAGAGGGTTTCACCTTCGATTTCGCTTATACCTCCGTGCTGAAACGTGCCATCCACACGCTGTGGAACATTCTTGACGAAGTGGATCAGGTCTGGCTGCCGGTTGAAAAATCCTGGCGTCTGAACGAGCGTCACTACGGCGCGCTGCAGGGTCTGGATAAAGCGGAAACCGCGCAGAAATATGGCGACGAGCAGGTTAAGCAGTGGCGTCGCGGCTTTGCGGTAACGCCGCCGGAGCTGGATCGCGCCGATGAGCGTTTCCCTGGCCACGACCCGCGTTATGCTTCCCTGACCGCCGAGCAGCTGCCAACGACCGAAAGCCTGGCGCTGACCATCGACCGCGTGCTGCCATACTGGAATGAGTCCATCCTGCCGCGCATGAAGAAAGGCGAGAAAGTGATCATCGCTGCTCACGGCAACTCGCTGCGCGCGCTGGTGAAATATCTGGATAATATGAGCGAAGAAGAGATTCTTGAGCTGAACATCCCAACTGGCGTGCCGCTGGTGTATGAGTTTGACGAAAACTTCAAGCCAATCAAACACTACTATCTGGGTGATGCCGACGAAATCGCTGCTAAAGCGGCGGCCGTGGCAAACCAGGGTAAAGCGAAGTAATAAAGCTGTTGTGCCGGTGAAAAGGCCGTACAGGCTTTTTGACCCGAAAAGAAAATCCGCCGAAAGGCGGATTTTTTTCAGGTCAAGCAGGTGCTAGCCGCGACGCGCTTTCACCGCATCGGCCAGCTGGCGCAGCACGGTTTCCGTATCTTCCCAGCCGATACAGGCGTCGGTCACGCTTTTGCCGTAAACCAGCGGTTCGCCGCTTTCCAGACTCTGGTTACCTTCCACCAGATGGCTTTCAATCATTACGCCGATAATCGCCTTGTCACCGCCAGCAATCTGCTGCGCCACGTCATCCGCCACCGTTAGCTGCTTTTTAAACTGCTTGCTGCTGTTGGCATGGCTGAAGTCGATCATGATTTGCGGCTCCAGCCCTGCTTTCTGCAGGCCCTCTTTCACCGCTTTAACGTGCTCAGCACTGTAGTTAGGCTCTTTGCCGCCGCGCAGAATAATATGGCAGTCGCCATTGCCGCTGGTTTCTACGATGGCGGAATGACCATACTTGGTTACCGACAGGAAGCAGTGTGGCGCGCTGGCCGCGTTAATCGCGTCGATAGCCACTTTAATCGTGCCGTCCGTACCGTTTTTGAATCCCACCGGGCACGAAAGGCCGGAAGAAAGCTCGCGGTGCACCTGCGATTCCGTGGTACGTGCGCCGATTGCGCCCCAGCTCATCAGATCGGCCACATACTGTGGCGTAATCATATCCAGAAACTCACCCGCCGCCGGCAGGCCAGTATCGTTAATATCAAGCAGCAGCTTGCGCGCGATACGCAGACCATCGTTGATCTGATAGCTGTTGTCCATATGCGGATCGTTAATCAGCCCTTTCCAGCCCACGGTGGTACGCGGTTTTTCAAAATAAACGCGCATCACCACTTCCAGCGAGTCGCTCAGCTCTTCGCGCAGCTTCAGCAGGCGGGCGGCATAGTCGGTTGCGGCAGTGGTATCGTGAATGGAGCATGGCCCAATCACCACCAGCAGGCGATCGTCCGTTTTTTGCAGGATGTTATGGATCGCCTGACGGGCAACGGCAACAGTCTTTGCCGCCGTTTCCGTGGCAGGGAATTTTTCAAGTAACGCAACAGGCGGTAAAAGTTCTTTTATTTCTTTAATTCTTAAGTCATCGTTCTGATAATTCATAATATTTCCAGATATTTACTAAGCCGTACTGCACACCAGGCGCATCGCAACCAATCTATCGCGTGCGGGTAAGGCTGTAAATCAACTTTGCGCAAATTATTATCAGCGCGAGTTGCTGTTTTGACACTTTTTACTACACTTTTAATGCTTAACATTTATAAAAAACGTATAGAGATCGCCCGCTTTACGATGGCAATCCATGCGAAAGGAGAGTTTCTCTCCACCCTTTTTATGCAAACCGCTTTTTAAGCAGGGTTTGGTTCGCCAATATGCCAAAAATTAATGGAGTAAGATGATGAAAAAGTTTGCAATTGTAATCCTGACAGCAGCAATGTCTTTGGGTAGCGCTGCGGCTATCGCCGGTAACGGCACGTCAAACCAGGCCGCCGATGCTGGCGCGGTTGCGGGTGGTGCCAAACAAAACCTGGCCCCTAACCACGTTGATAACAGCCAGATCAACAATACCGGTGATGCAACGACGCCAACCAAACATAAGACCACGAAGCATCACGCCAAGAAAAAAATGACGGCAAATGAAATCGATAAAAACACCCAGTGTAAAGATGGCAAATGCCCGAATATCAATGAAAAAGTTGGCCCAGGCGCAGACACCAAAACTGACGGCACTACGCAGTAAGCAAGTGCGCTGAATTCTGAGGAGAGCTACGGCTCTCCTTTTTTATTGGTTTGCCTTCCCTGCTGGCAAACAGTCTGAAAAAGAGAAAAGCCTGCACTAAAAAGCTCGCCGGAGAATAGCCGCGGGCGCATAATTTATTGATATGATTAAGCTGGTTTATTAGAAAAATGGATATTTATGGCGCACTCGCATTCTCATAGCGGCGGAAACCGCAACCGTCTGTTGGCGGCTTTTTTAGTAACCGTCGTTTTTATGGTGGCCGAAGTTATTGGCGGCATCGTTTCCGGCTCGCTGGCGCTGCTGGCGGATGCTGGCCACATGCTCACCGATGCGGCGGCGCTGCTGATGGCCTTATTGGCCGTTCAGTTTGCCAGCCGCAAACCTAATGCCCGCCACTCTTTTGGCTTGTTAAGGCTTACCACGCTCGCCGCTTTCGTCAACGCGCTGGCTCTGATGGTGATTACGGCGCTGATTGTCTGGGAAGCGGTACGCCGCTTTATGCAGCCAGAGCCGGTAGCGAGCGGCTATATGCTGGGTATCGCCGTAGCGGGGTTACTGGCTAACCTGCTGTCGTTCTGGCTACTGCATCACGGGAGTGAAGAAAAAAATATTAACGTGCGCGCCGCTGCGCTGCACGTCATGGGTGATTTGCTGGGTTCCGTCGGCGCGATTGCCGCCGCGCTGATCATTATGTTTACCGGCTGGACACCTGTCGATCCACTGCTGTCGATTTTGGTCGCGGTATTAGTGCTGCGCAGCGCGTGGGTATTGATGAAAGAGAGCTTCCACGAGCTTCTGGAAGGTACGCCGCCGCAAATGGACGTAGAAAAGCTTAAAAGAAAGCTGACGCAGGGCATTGCCGAGGTGCGTAACGTGCATCACGTGCATTTATGGCTGGTCGGAGAAAAACCCGTTATTACGCTGCATGTCCAGGTGATCCCGCCTTACGATCACGATGCGCTGCTGCACCGCATCCATGACTATCTGCATGAACATTACCAGATTGAACATGCCACGGTGCAGATGGAGTATCAGAGTTGTGAAGACGGCGACTGCGAGCTTGCCTGGGGAAAAAGCGGGCATGAACATGACCCCGCTCATGCCCACCATCATCATTAACTTGCCATGGCGCCCGCCCGACGGGCGCTTTTTATCCACAACCACGAGCCGTTCAGCGCAATCAGCGTCAGGATGGCATATTCCAGCGACATCGCGTAGACGCCCTGGCGGGCAAATATCATTACGCTAATCACATCAATCACCACCCACAGCAGCCAGTTTTCTACGTATTTACGCGTCATCAGAATCATTGCCACGACGGAAAGCACCAGCATAGATGAATCCCAGAACGGAAACGCGTCCGGCTGTAGCTGCGGCATGGTTACCGCCAGTCCCATTCCCTGCATCAGCTTTACGGCGATCTCCGTTAGCCATGCAAATACCGGGTTGATATAGCGCGTCATTAGCGCAATCGCCACAACGCTTACTACCAGCCAGACCAGCGTTTTGCGCAGGCCCAGCCAGCGGATTTGCAGCGCCTGCTGATTCTCCGTGGTCTGGCGGGTCCATGCATACCAGCCGTAAACATTGGCGGCAAAGAAAAACAGCTGGAGCAACAGGCTGGCGTAAAGCTGGATCTGAAAAAATATCACGGCAAACAGCGTGACGTTAATCAGGCCAAAAGCATAGTTAATGTTTTTTTCCCGGCTGGCGAGCCAGATGCAAAGCAGACCGGCCAGCGTGCCGATCGCTTCTATCCACGAAAGATCGTAGCCGCCCGTGCCCAGAGGAATATGAACCAGAATATTTTGCGTGCTGAAAAAATCCATGTTGGCACCTTGTTCCTGAAATCAGAGGTTATAGCGTTGCAGCAAAGGTTAGCATACGATTCAACGGCAGCAACGCGGCTTCACGCAGCGCCGCATCAACATGAATTTCATGTTCGCTGCCGCCATACTCCAGGCCTTGCGCAATAGCCTGTAAGCCATTCATCGCCATCCACGGACAGTGCGCGCAGGTGCGACAGGTTGCCCCCTCGCCCGCCGTTGGCGCTTCCAGCAGCTCTTTATCCGGACAGGCCTGCTGCATTTTATAAAAAATGCCGCGATCGGTGGCGACAATCATCTGCTGTTGCGGCAACGTTCTGGCCGCCTTAATCAGCTGGCTGGTTGAGCCGACCGCGTCCGCCAGATCGACAATGGCCTGCGGCGATTCCGGATGAACCAGAACCGCGGCGTCCGGATAGAGCGCCTTCATCCGCATAAGGGCCTGGGTTTTGAACTCGTCATGCACAATGCAGGCACCTTGCCAACACAGGATATCTGCCCCTGTCTGGCGCGTAACATAGCGGCCAAGATGCTTGTCAGGTGCCCAGATAATTTTTTCGCCCAGGCTATCCAGGTGTTCAATCAGCTCAACGGCAATACTGGAGGTAACAACCCAGTCGGCTCGCGCTTTCACCGCCGCAGAAGTGTTAGCGTAAACCACCACGGTACGGTCAGGATGCGCATCGCAAAAACGGGTAAATTCATCAATCGGACAGCCCAGATCCAGCGAACATTCCGCCTGAAGCGTCGGCATCAGAATGGTTTTTTCAGGGCTAAGGATTTTGGCCGTTTCCCCCATAAAACGAACGCCGGCGACCAGTAGCGTAGAAGCCTGATGCTGACTGCCGAAACGCGCCATTTCCAGCGAGTCCGCCACGCAGCCGCCGGTTTCTTCCGCCAGCGCCTGGATTTCCGGGTCGGTATAGTAGTGCGCCACCATTACGGCATCGCGCTCTTTCAGCAGCCGTTTGATTTTATCGCGGTAAAACTGCTTTTCATCGGGCGTCAGACGGGCGGGCTTGGGGGGAAAAGGATAGATAGCGGTTTCGGGATCGAACATCAGGCTCATCACGCGGCTCTCGTTTTATCAACTTAACCAGAGTGGCGGTTATAACGTTCTGCTCGCGTTATTCCGCCCGGTTTGTTTTGTATGCTAAACAAGATAGCCGAATCTTTCGCCGCTGTCGCTGACTTTTTTACTGCATTAACTTAGCTGAAAGTTATCGGTCGTTTCTATTTTTAATAAAAAAGCTTTGGCCTGTAGACCGCCAGCAAAGCCGGTCAGCTTGCCGTTAGCGCCAATAACCCGATGGCACGGGGCAATAATAGAGATAGGGTTTTTGCCGTTAGCCGCACCGACCGCACGGACAGCGGCAGGATTGCCGATGGCGCGAGCAATTTCCCCGTAGCTGCGGGTTTCGCCAAAAGGAATAGCCACCAGCGCCGCCCAAACCTTTTTCTGGAATTCCGTGCCCACAAAATCCAGCGCAACGGTAAACTGCCTGCGCTGCCCGGCAAAATATTCCGTCAGCTGGCGTTCGGTTTCCAGCAGGACAGGATGTGAGCCTTCTGCCAGCAAGGCCGGAAGCCGATAGCGTTTTGGATCCTCGTTTTCCCACAGGATAGCGGCAAGGCCTTTGTCGCTGGCGATCAGTTTTAATATGCCCACCGGCGACGGCATGAGTTTAAAAAAATAGTTCATCTTTCGGCTCCCTTTCCTGTGGATTGAGGCGTTTATTATCCGCGATATCTTTGCGCACGCCAGCCGTTTTCGGTCACCGGAGTGAAATAGTAACCTGTCCGAAAATGGCTGGCACGTGGGTGGAAAGCCGCTTAATCTGCCTGAAAGAGAGCTGGCGGGAAGAGATAATGATTGATGCACAGGTTGCGTATAGCGCGCTTACTTCACGCGACGGTCGTTTTGACGGCGTTTTCTACGTAGGCGTGATTTCAACGGGGATTTACTGTCGTCCGGTTTGCCCGGTGAAAGCGCCGCTGGCAAAAAACTGTTTATTTTTTGACAGCGCCGCCGCTGCTGAAAAAGCGCATTTTCGTCCTTGCCTGCGCTGTCGCCCCGAGCTGGCACCGGGAAATGCCCCCGTAGACAGCAGCCGCCGTATTGCGGATAGCCTGCTTGAATATATCGCTGATGGGGTGCTGGAAGAGAATGCCAGTCTGGAAACGCTTGCTGCTCGCTTTTCTCTTAGTCTGCGGCAGTTGCGGCGTATTGTGCATAAAGAGCTTGGCGTTTCGCCGCTGGAGCTGAAACAGACCCGTCGGCTACTGCTGGCGAAGCAGCTCCTTACCGAAACCACGTTATCTGTTATCGACATTGCGCTTGCCAGCGGTTTTAACAGCCTGCGGCGGTTTAACGACGAGTTTAACAAGCGTTACCGGATGCCGCCCAGCCGCCTGCGCAAGCAGGACCTTGTTTCGGGCAGGCGGGAAACTTCTACGCTGCAATTACACTACAGGCCGCCTTTCGACTGGGAAGCCCTGCTGAATTTTCTACGCCAGCGAACGTTAAAAGGCGTGGAGGCGGTGGACAGTGTTAGCTATGCGCGTACGGTTCGTCTTGGCGAGCACACAGGCTGGATCCGCGTGACCAAATCAGAAGATTCATTGCAGGTTGAGTTTACCCACTCGTTAACGCCGGTTTTGTCGGCCTTGATCAGGCGGTTACGAAATCTGTTCGATCTTGATGCGCATCCGGCGGCGATTGCCGATCGACTGGGCCAGCATCCTTTGCTGGGCCCGAGCCTGCAAAAAAATCCAGGATTACGCGTGCCTGGGGCGTTCGACATTTTCGAAATGTCGGTACGGGCAGTATTAGGGCAGCAGGTTACGGTCAAAGCCGCCACGACCCTTAGCGGGCGTTTTGCTGGCGCTTTTGGTGAAGCTTTCGCTACGCCTTTTCCTGAACTCACGCATTTATCACCAGAAGCTTCTGCGGTGGCGCTAAGCACGCCTGAGGAGATAGCCGGTCTGGGCATCGTCCGCGCACGCGCCAGCACGCTGCTGACGCTGGCAGATGCCAGTACGCGAGGAGAGCTGGTTGGCTCTGCCGCCCAGCCAGAAGAGATGATAGCCCGGTTGACGGCGTTGCCCGGGATTGGTGACTGGACAGCGCACTATATTGCGTTGCGAGCCTTGCGCTGGCCAGATGCGTTTCCGGCAGCAGATATTGTGATAAGGAAAAACCTGGGCGGAGTGACGGCCAGGGAAGCGGAGCAGATGGCAGAAGCATGGCGCCCGTGGCGAAGCTACGCGGTGATGCATATCTGGCAAAACCTGACGCCTGTGAAGCTGGCGAAGCGTTAAAGCGGTGGTTTAATCGGATTAGCGTCTGCTGCTGGACAGGCAATTGTGTTGCGGTAAAAAGCAGTGAGATCGGTACCAGTAATTGAGTCCGTGCAAGTGCTACGGTGAGACTAAGCCGACACAGAAAGCTTATGGTATGACAAGCGGCAACTGAGACTGAAAAGGTGCTGTAGCAGCATAAAGAAAGAGAGGGGGCGAACCCTGACGAATAACGAATAGCAAAAAGGCGCCTTTAGGGCGCCTTTCTACACTGGTGGGTCGTGCAGGATGACTCGGCTAAAGCCTCGCCCTTCGGGTCGTTGCTTTCAGCAACGCTGTCTCCCTCTGGTCGACTCGACCTGCTGCAGGTTCGAACCCTGACGAATGACGCATAGCAAAAAGGCGCCTTTAGGGCGCCTTTCTACATTGGTGGGTCGTGCAGGATTCGAACCTGCGACCAATTGATTAAAAGTCAACTGCTCTACCAACTGAGCTAACGACCCGAAGTGGTGGGTGATGACGGGCTCGAACCGCCGACCCCCTCCGTGTAAAGGAGATGCTCTACCAACTGAGCTAATCACCCACTTCGGTACTTCCTGAGCGAAAGAACGCTGTCTTTGCGCTTTACACCGCTTACCACTTTTAAAGTGGTAGGTCGTGCAGGATAACTCGGTGTCCCTCGGCCTTCCGGCCCGTTGCGGTGCAACGTTGTTTCACTCTGTTCAATCCGAACCTGCTGCAGGTTCAAATCCTTCACGCTTAACACTGATTGCCACTTTTAAAGTGGTGGGTCGTGCAGGATTCGAACCTGCGACCAATTGATTAAAAGTCAACTGCTCTACCAACTGAGCTAACGACCCGCATCTGGCGGTTACTGCTGGTTACTGCTTTATTAATGGTGGGTCGTGCAGGATAACTCGGTGTCCCTCGGCCTTTCGGCCCGTTGCGGTGCAACGTTGTTTCACCTTGTTCAACGCGAACCTGCTGCAGGTTCAAATCCTTCACGCTTTACACCGGTTACCACTTTTAAAGTGGTGGGTCGTGCAGGATTCGAACCTGCGACCAATTGATTAAAAGTCAACTGCTCTACCAACTGAGCTAACGACC
>NZ_JAHSPF010000006.1 GCF_019132875.1 Erwinia phyllosphaerae | reverse complement strand
CTCTCAACCCGGCGGCCGGTAAGCCGTTGTTCCGTGTCGATGGAGGCGCATTATAGGGAGTTCTCGACGGCTGACAAGTTTTTATTTGAAAAAAACTTTCGACCGTTTCTTTTTTCAACAACAGCGCAATAAGCGTACATTTTAAGAATATTTAACCAGCAAATTACGCGCTATTCACCTTTATAAGCGTCACGCCATGCCGCTTCGCGGTGCTATTCTTTTCTTTTTACTTTGCAGGGTTGTCATATCGGCAATGGCAATAATGACTGAGAAGGATGCCCAATGATTAAATCCGCGCGCAGTATGGCCGGACTTCCGTGGATCGCCGCAATGGCTTTCTTTATGCAAGCGCTGGATGCCACGATACTGAATACTGCTCTTCCCGCTATCGCCTTAAGCCTTAACCGTTCCCCTCTGGCGATGCAATCCGCCGTTATCAGCTACACCCTTACTGTCGCTATGTTGATTCCAGTAAGCGGCTGGCTGGCCGATCGCTTCGGCACGCGAAAAGTGTTTATCACCGCCGTTTCTTTATTTACGCTCGGTTCGCTGGCCTGTGCGCTTTCTGCCAACCTGACAATGCTGGTTGTCTTCAGGATAGTGCAGGGGGTAGGCGGCGCGATGATGATGCCCGTTGCCAGGCTGGCATTACTAAGAGCTTATCCACGTAGTGAACTGCTGCCCGTACTGAACTTTGTAACCATGCCCGGTCTGGTCGGCCCGGTTCTTGGCCCGCTATTGGGCGGCGTGCTGGTTACCTGGGCAACCTGGCACTGGATCTTCCTGATTAATATTCCGATGGGGATTTTAGGGATTGTCTATGCGCGAAAATATATGCCGGACTTCACCACCCCGCGACGCCGTTTCGATGTGCTGGGTTTTATTCTGTTTGGCATCGGACTAGTGTTGCTTTCCAGCGGCATTGAGCTTTTCGGCGAGAAGATTGTCGCCACCAGCCTGGCCCTGGCGGTAACCTGCGGCGGTATTCTTTTACTTCTTCTCTATATAGTGCACGCACGCCGCCACCCCACGCCGCTTATTCCTTTGCCAATGTTCAAAACCCGTACCTTCTCGGTAGGCATTCTCGGCAACATAGCTTCGCGTCTGGGTACCGGCAGTATTCCTTTCCTTATGCCGCTGATGTTACAGGTTGGGTTTGGTTACTCTGCTATTCTTGCGGGCTGCATGATGGCACCAACCGCGCTGGGTTCTATTCTGGCTAAGTCTACGGTAACCCAGGTACTGCGCTGGTTCGGTTACCGCAAAACCTTAACGGGAATCAGCGTTATTATTGGGGTGCTGGTTGCCAGCTTCTCACTGCAAACGCCAGCAGCAGGCCTGGCGATATTGCTACTGCCGCTGTTTGTGCTGGGCATGGCAATGTCTACCCAGTTTACGGCTATGAATACCATCACGTTAGCGGACTTAAATGACAGTAATGCCAGCAGCGGTAACAGCATGCTTGCCGTAACCCAGCAGCTGGCGAT
Organism: Erwinia phyllosphaerae; assembly: GCF_019132875.1. GTDB lineage: Bacteria > Pseudomonadota > Gammaproteobacteria > Enterobacterales > Enterobacteriaceae > Erwinia > Erwinia phyllosphaerae. The sequence continues at coordinate 289,641 of NZ_JAHSPF010000006.1, read as the reverse complement.
TAGCTTTGGCGTGGCGGTCAGCGCGGCCGTTTTACGATTTTATGAAAACTTTGATGGCACGACCGTCGATCACTTTCATGCCACCTTCCTGACGATGGGGATAGTCACGGTGTTTTCCGGTCTGGTATTTATGTTGCTGAAGCCCGGCGACGGCAGGCACTTAATCTCTAACCGCGAAAAGCGTAAAAAAGGCGCTTAACGCTCCGCCACTGAACCACGTTCGACCAGTTCCGGCGTCAGCACCAGCAGCTGCTGGCTGCCGTCGGGATCGGCCATGCGATGAATCAACGTATCAATGGCCAGTTCGCCCAGCTCATCTTTCGGCTGATGAATAGTCGTGAGCGGCGGCGTCATATAGCGGGCCAGCTCAATATCGTCGTAGCCTATTACCGCCACATCTTTGGCAACGGAAAGCCCCGCCTGATAAAGCGCATGATAAACGCCTACGGCCATCGCATCATTACTGGTAAAAACCGCTTCCGGCCGTGGATTTAATGCCAACAGCTGATTCATTGCGTTGTAGCCGCCCTGAAATTCAAAATCACCGGTAACGACATAGCCCGGGGGAACGTTCAACCCTGCACGCGACATTGCCTGATAAAAGCCTTCCAGCCGCCAGCGGGCGGGGGTCTTATCCTGCGGGCCAGCGATACAGGCGATACGGTTATAGCCACGGGAGATCAAATAGCGCGTGGCCATTTCCCCACCCAACAGCGAGTTGTCCTGGATAATATCGCTGCCGCCGTCAAAAGGAGACCAGTCCATCATTACCGTAGGGATAGCCGGATAGCGGTTAAGAATGTCCGGTGAAGGAAGATGGCTTTCCGTACACATAATCAGCAAGCCATCGACTCGCTTTTGCAGCAGCGTTTCCAGACTGCGGTTCATTCTGTTTTCATCGCCATCGGTGTTACACAGCACCAGGCTGTAGTCACGCTCATAGCAACTTCTCTCTACGCCGCGTACCACTTCCGAATAGAAAGGGTTGCTGCTGGCAGTCAGCAGCATGCCGATAGTTCGGGTCTGATTGAGTTTCAGGCTACGGGCCAGGGCAGAAGGTGCATAGTTCAAAGCCGTAATGGCCGAAGTGACTTTCTCCCGCACTGATTCACTGACAAAGCGGTTATTGTTAATGACGTGGGAAACGGTGGATGTCGACACGCCCGCCAGGCGAGCGACATCTTTCATGGTAGGCACGAGCTACTCCTGCTGCTGCAAAAAGCGATCGGTTTCTTCTCGCCACGGTACCGAAGGCTGCGCGCCGGCACGAGTCACCGCAATAGCCGCCGCCGCATGAGCAAAACGGACCGCCTGCGGCATCGGCTTTTCTTCCAGCAGCGCGGTCATTAACGCGCCATTAAAGGTATCGCCCGCTGCGATAGTATCTACCGCCTGTACTTTAAAGCCGGGGATGCGTTGTCCCTGACCGGCTTCGCTAAGCCATACGCCGCGGCGGCCCAGGGTAATCAACACGCTATGAATCCCTTTACCGTGCAGTACCGCTGCTGCGCGAGCGGCATCCTCATCCGAGGCAACCGGCACACCCGTCAGGATTTCCGCTTCGGTTTCGTTTGGCGTAATCATATCCACCAGCGCCAGCAGCTCATCGGAAAGCGGCGTGGCCGGAGCCGGATTAAGGATCACTTTGGTTTGATGCTGATGCGCAATTTTTGCCGCCGCCAGCACGCTTTCGAGCGGCGACTCCAGCTGCATCAGCAACGCGTCCGCGCTGGCGATAACCTGCTGCTGCTTTTCCACCCGCTCGGGCGTCAGGCAAGCGTTGGCGCCTGCATGAATAGCGATGCTGTTTTCGCCATCTTCATTCACAAAGATCAGCGCAACGCCGGTGGATTCGCCCGCTATCGCCTCGACGCAAGAGACATCAATCCGATCGTCTGCCAGCTGCTGGCGAATACGTTGCCCGACATCGTCGTCGCCCGTGCAGGCAATAAAGGTAATCTCTGCGCCGCTGCGTCCGGCCGCGACGGCCTGATTAGCGCCTTTACCGCCAAAGGCAACCTGATACTGTTTCCCGATCACCGTTTCGCCGGGACGAGGAAAGGTAGCCAGATTGAGAATATGGTCTGCGTTGATGCTGCCGAGTACCGCCAGCCTGCCGATTTTAGTCATGGGATCGTCCAGAAAAAGGCGCCACCTGCAAGAGGTGGCGCGTGCCATGCTTTTCTTTGATTTATTTAGTGACCAGCTTCAGGTCAACGGGGTTGATAGCCTGAACCTGCTGGCCCTTCAGCACTTTATCGGCCGTTTGCACGCCGATAACGCCGATTTGCTCCGGCTGCTGCGCCACGGTAGCGGCAAGTTTACCGCCCTGTACGGCTTTTACGCCGTCCGCGGTGCCGTCGAAGCCGACTACTACCACATCAGATTTGCCTGCCGTTTGCAATGCGCGCATCGCACCTAATGCCATTTCATCGTTTTGCGCAAACACTGCCTGCACGTCCGGATGGGCGGTCAGCAGGTTCTGCATGACGTTCAGACCCTTGGTGCGATCGAAATCTGCGGGCTGGCTAGCAAGGATAACAAATTTATGCGCATCGGCCGCCGTTTTAAAGCCTTCGCCTCGCTCGCGAGCCGCAGAGGTTCCGGCAATCCCGGCCAGCTCAATGATTTTGGCCTTTTCGCCAACGCGCTGCGCAATATAGTCGCCGGCCATTTTGCCGCCTAAACGGTTATCCGAGGCAACGTGGCTGACCACTTTACCCTGTGCCGCAACGCGGTCGAGCGTGATAACCGGGATATTGGCCTGATTCGCCATTTTCACCGCGTTGCCGACCGCATCGGAATCGGTTGGGTTAATCAGCAGCAGCTTTGTGCCGCGCACGGAGAGATCCTGCACGTTGGCCAACTCTTTTGCCGGGTTGTTCTGTGAATCCAGCACCACCAGGTTGTAACCCAGCTTGTCCGCTTCTTTCTGCGCGCCATCTTTTAACGAAACGAAAAAGGGATTGTTCAGCGTGGAGATCACCAGCGCCAGCGTATCTTTTGCCAGCGCGTTAGCGCTAAGGGTTGCGCCAAGCAGAACCGCCAGCGCCGTCAGTTTAGTCATTTTCATTATCGGTTCCTGTAGGGAGTTATTTTTTGTTATCGACCAGCACCGCCAGCAGAATAACGACGGCTTTCACAATCATTTGGTAGTAGGACGAGACGCCAAGCAGATTCAGTCCGTTATTCAGGAAGCCGAGAATTAGCGCGCCAACCAGCGTGCCCATCACGCGGCCTTTTCCGCCTGCCAGGCTGGTACCGCCCAGCACAACCGCGGCGATAGCATCCAGTTCGTAACCCGTTCCCGCCGTTGGCTGTGCAGAAGAGAGACGAGCCACTTCGATAGTGCCCGCCAGCGCCGCCAGCATGCCGCTCAGCGCGTAAACGATGATTTTGACGCGGTTAACGCTGATGCCCGATAGCCTTGTAGCCGCCTCGTTGCCGCCAAGTGCATAGATGTAGCGACCCAGGCGAGTATGGTGCAGCATGTACCACGCCAGCAGAAAGGTGAGCGCCATCAGCCAGACCGGCGTTGGAATGCCCAGCGGCCGCCCGATGCCAAACCAGCCAAACAGATCGGCGTTATCGTTAAAACCGGTGTTAACCGGGCTGCCGTTGGTGTAAACCATAGTCACGCCGCGCAGCAACAGCATCATTACCAGCGTCGCGATAAACGCCTGCACCTTGCCTTTTGCCACTATGGTGCCGGTCACCGCCCCGATCAGCGCGCCCAGCGCCAGCGAGGCCGCCACCGCCACCAACGCGTTCACTTCTATTCCCACCAGCGAAGCGCCCACCGCCCCGGTCAGCGCCAATAGCGATCCTACCGAAAGATCGATACCGGAAGTCAGGATCACCAGCGTCATGCCAACCGCCATAATGGCGTTAACCGATGTCTGCTGAAGAATGTTGAACATATTGTTCACGGTAAAAAAGTTTGGGCTCTGGCTGGCGACCACGGCGATCAGCACTACCAGCGCGATTAACGATTTCTGTTCCAGCAGCCAGGCCTTGCTAAAGATCCTGCTGGCCTGAAGGGTTTGAGTACTCATGGTGTTACCAGCTCCGCGCTATGTTGCTTGCCTACTGCCGCTGCCATCAGACGTTCCTGGCTGGCCTGTTCAATCGGAAAATCGCCGCTCAGACGACCTTCGTGCATCACCAGCACGCGATCGCTCATACCCAGCACTTCCGGCATTTCTGAAGAGACTAAAATGATACTCAGCCCTTCTTCTTTAAACTGATTGATTAACTGATAAATCTCTTTCTTGGCGCCCACATCCACGCCGCGCGTCGGCTCATCCAGAATCAGTACCTTAGGGCGCGTCATCAACCCGCGCGCGATAGCGACCTTTTGCTGGTTTCCGCCCGACAGCAGGCCAATCGGCTGCTCCATCGACGGCGTTTTTACCTTAAACAGCTTGATAAAATCGCTGACTGCCAGCTGTTCCTGGGCGTGCTTTAAGCGGCCACCAGCGTGGCTAAAATAGTCCAGCGCGGTCAAAGACATGTTCTCTTTCACCGACATACCCAGCACCAGTCCGTCGCGCTTACGATCTTCAGAGATATACACGATGCCGTTACGCAAACCCTCTTCCGGCGTGCGCGTGGTTATCTTTTTCCCTTCCAGCGTGACGCTGCCGCCGCTGCGTTGAGACGCGCCATACAGCACTTTCATCAGCTCGGTACGGCCAGCGCCCATTAATCCGGCCACGCCAAGAATTTCGCCTTTGCGTAGCGTAAAGCTCACGTCGTTCACGCCAGGCCCGCTGAGGTTTTCGACGGTTAAACGAATGTCGCCCGGTGCCTTATCCAGCCTTGGATACTGTTCTTCCAGCTTGCGGCCGACCATCATCTCAATCAGCGTTTCTTCATCCAGCGTGTCGACGGCTCTTTCAGCAATAAACTGGCCATCGCGGAACACCGTTACGTCATCGCAAATTTCAAAGATTTCTTTCATACGATGGGAGATGTAAACAATGCCGCAGCCTTGCGCTTTCAGCTCGCGGATGACGCGAAACAGCGAGGCTGTCTCGGTATCGGTCAGCGCATCGGTAGGTTCATCCATTACGATGACTCTGGACTCGTAGCTCAGCACCTTGGCTATTTCGACCATTTGCTGATCGCCAATCGACAGATCGCCCACCAGCTTGTGACTGCTGAAACGCAGGTTGAGCCGCTGCAGCAGCCGATCCGCTTCGGCATAAAGCTGTTTCCAGCGGATAGCGCCAAAAGCGTTGACGAACTCGCGCCCTAAAAAGATGTTTTCCGCCACGCTAAGCTGCGGAATTAAATTCAGTTCCTGGTGGATGATGCCAATGCCGGCTTCCTGAGACGCCTTCGGCCCGCTAAAGTTGGCCTCTTCCCCCAGCCATTTAATGGAACCCGCGTCGCGCGCGTAGATGCCGGTCATGACTTTCATCATGGTGGATTTTCCGGCACCGTTTTCACCGACCAGCGCCATCACGCGACCGGGATAGACCGCCAGCGCCGCGCCGGACAGTGCTTTCACGCCCGGAAAGGATTTTTCAATGCCCTGAAGTTGCAGTAAAGGTTGCATGGCGGCCTCAGAAAGTAACGCCAGCGCTAAGGATAATATTCGCATAGGGCGAACATTCTCCGCTGCGGATCACCGCCTGGCTGTGCTGCGTTAACTGTTTGAACTGCTGATGCGTAACGTATTGAACAGAGATGGTATTTCCCTGGCGTTGTTGCAGTAAGTCGAGCAGAGCAGAAAGCTCGTCATGAAGCTGTGGGTTATGAGATTTAATCTCCTCCGCGATGATGGCGCTCTCAACCTGCATCTCTTCAGTAACGGTTTTTACCACCTGCATAAAGCCGGGTATACCGTTAGTCAGCGCCAGGTCGATACGCTCCGGCCCGGCTGGAATGGGCAGACCGGCATCGCCGATAGTTAACGTGTCGGTATGGCCCAGGCGGGAAACCAGGGACGAAATTGCAGAATTCAGTAAAGCGCCTTTTTTCATCTTTCACTCCAGAGCGAAACGTTTCGCTAACCGGCAGTGTAAAAAAACCCTGGCGGAATACAATTGGCAATTTATGGAAATGTGATCGCTATCGAAACGTTTCGCTAAATTTGCGACAGGGGAGAATGAGGGGCAATATCCGGTCGTGACAGAAACAGTGCGGTTTGTAGCGGTAGCTGAAAAGGCATCAAAAAACGGGTTTACAGCTGAAAGCTTCTACGAGACAAAAAGCCAGCCGCACGGTAGCGGCTGGCGCATAAATCAGTTAAAGACCATGCCGCCATCAATTAACAGCGATTGCCCGGTCATATAATCCGAGTCAGGCCCTGCCAGGAAAGAGACGCAGGCCGATACATCTTCCGGTTCTGACAGGCGGCCCAGCGTGATGCGTTTGGCAAATTCCGCAGTGCCGTAACCCAGCGGCTGACCCGCCGCTTCGGAAACCTGACGGTCGATTTCGTCCCACATCGGCGTTTTGACAATGCCGGGGCAGTAGGCGTTAACGGTAATGCCTGCCGACGCCAGGTCGCGCGCGGCCGTTTGCGTCAGTCCACGCACCGCAAACTTACTGGAGCTGTAGACAGCCAGTTCCGGATTGCCAACGTGGCCCGCTTGCGAACAGGCATTAATAATTTTGCCGCCGTGTCCTTCTGCCTTAAACGCCTGGATGGCCGCCTGCATGCCCCAGATCACGCCTTTTACGTTAATATCGTAAACTTTATCGACCGTTTCTTCCGTGATCTCTTCAATTGGCGTGGTAGGCGCTACGCCTGCGTTATTGACAATAACGTCAAAACCGCCCAGCTCTTTGCGCGCCTGCTCAACCGCCGCGAAGACCCGATCGCGCTTTGATACATCCACGGTCACTGCGATAGCTTTGCCGCCTGCGCTGGCGATCTCGTCAGCGACCTGACGCGCGGTTTGCGCATTAAAGTCGGCAACCGCAACGGCAAAACCATCTTTTGCCAGACGCAGCGCAATGGCTTTACCGATTCCCTGACCGCTACCTGTCACTAAGGCTACTTTCGTTTTCATCTTATCTCCATGAACGTGTCTTAAAGGATCTGGCTCAGATGCAGCTGGCCCATCAGCATCGGGTTGTCGGCATAATCGACCGGCACGGCAACCACCGCAGGACCGTTGACATCCATCGCTTTACGCAGCGTTGGTTCCAGCTCGGCCGCGCTTTCCACGGCAAATCCGGCAGCGCCAAACGACTGCGCATAGGCTTTAAAATCTACCGGCCCGAACTTCACGCCGGAAACGCGCTGATATTTTTTCTCTTCCTGCATGGCCACCATGTTGTAGGCCTCGTCGACCCAGATGATATGCAGAATATTGGCACCCAGCCTGACGGCGGTTTCCAGTTCCATACTGGACTGCAGAAAGCCGCCGTCGCCGGAAACCGAAACGACTTTGCGGCTCGGATCCACCAGCCAGGCACCGATAGCCCAGGGCAGCGCTACGCCCATGGTTTGCTGGCCGTTGGAAATCATGATCTGACGAGCGCGGAAACTATAAAGATAGCGGGCAATCCAGATATGGAAACTTCCCATATCTACCGTTAGCGTGACGTCGTTATTGATGATGTCCTGCATGGCCCGCACGATCCGCAGCGGATGCAGCGCAAATTGATTCAGGTTTTTACCCTGCAGCGAAAGCAGCTGACGTTGCTGCTGACGATCCTGCAGGATGGCAGCCGCTTCCGTACTAAGCTGCAAAGGGGATTCAATGCGCGCGGCCAGCTTATCGATGGTAGAAGCGATGTCGCCCACCAGCTCCGCATCCGGTAGATAGCAGTTATCCGCGTCGGAAGGCAGCACGTCGATATGTACCAGCGTGGCACCGCCGCTGTTCCACATGGCCGGTTCGTACTCCACCGGGCTGTAGCCAATAGTGATAATCAAATCCGCTTCGCGCAGGAGGCGGTCGCCAGCCTGATTGTTAAACAGCCCGACACGGCCAGCAAAACGTGAAAAGTGTTCCTGTCTGACTGCGCCAGCCGCCTGATAGGTGCTGGTTACAGGAATGCGGCTCCGCTCCAGAAGCCGATGGATGGCGTCGCTGTTTTCCGGCTGGCTGGCCATCAGGCCCAGCAGCAGTACCGGATTTTTGGCCTTAGCGATTTGCGCGGCCACCGCTGCGATAGCCGCATCCGGTGCCGGGCCAAGCAATACCTGGCCTTTGCTGGTCAGTATCTGGCCGCTGGCAGGCCGATCGACTATGTCCTGCGGCAGGCTGACAAACGCGCCGCCGCCACGGCCATGTTCCGCGTGACGAAAGGCGTTGGAAACGACCTCCGCCAGCGCGTTGGAATCCGTGACTTCAACGGCATATTTGGTGACCGGACGGAACATCGACACGGTATCCATGCTCTGATGCACCTTTTTAGCGCTGTCCGCGCGCTTCACCTGTCCGCCCAGCGCCACTACCGGATCGCCTTCGCTGGTGGCGGTAGCCATACCGGTGATTAAGTTTGAGCAGCCCGGTCCGGAAGTAACCAGCGCGACACCCGCGTTGCCGGTCAGACGACCTACGGCGGCGGCCATAAAAGCCGCATTCGCTTCATGCCGTACCGGAATGGTCTGGATAGAAGAATCGACCAGCGAATCGAACATTTTATCGATTTTTGCGCCGGGAATACCAAAAACCTGTTTTACGCCCTGAGCTTCAAGCTGTGCGACAACCAGATCGGCGCCGTGTAACCAGGTTGCTGTTTCGGTTGGATTTTTCATCTTAATTCCTCAGGATTAGCTTTCAACGGAGCGAATAGCGGAATCCAGGTTTTCCGGATTCAGATTGGCCTGTAAAAAATCGCTGTCGCCAGGCAGGTCAATAACCAGCTTGCTGATTTCGCCGAAGGTGAGCTCGCCCTCTTCCAGCTGATAGTCCAGCAGATGGCCGCCGCCCTGACGGTCGTCCGTAATAAAGTGTTCGTGATAGCCCGCCACGTTGATGCCCTGCATATATTGCGGCGTACGGAAACCAATCAGTACGCCGTTGCGCTGGCTGAAGTGAAACGTCGGCTGATGTCCTAACACTTCAGGCATAGAGCGATAAGGCCGATGCTGGCACGGGACGGTACGGGTCGAAGCAGCAGAAAAACGGCCGTCGATCCGTAGTGCGCAAAACTGGTTATCCGAGGTGACCTGGCTATCAATCAGCTCATGAATAGCCTGGCGGCTGGCCGGCGCGGAAAAGCGGTGCCGATACTGCGGCTGGAAAAAAGTCATCACGGCGAAGGGTGTTTTCTGCTGCGGATGGGCTTCCCGCGCGCTGCCGTCTGAACGCAGTTGATAAACTTCGCTGTCGAAGGCAATCAGTTCACCGTCCAGCTGATTAAAAGTGCCCAGGCCGAAATCTCCTTTCTTCAGCAGGTCGGCCACGGTGACGTTACCCTCGTAGACGCCGCTAAGCAGCGCGCTCATCAAAGAGGTCTGATAGATAACGCTTTCTGGTCTATGCTGGCGGAGCGCGCTCACGGTAGAAGCCAACTGTTGCTCACACAAACAATCAGTTACAGAATGTTTCATTACTTACCTCGCCGCTAAAACAGTTCAGAATTACTAACTGAATGTTGACTCGTTTCAGTAACTGATTCCAATATAGAAAGCCCACTACTTTGAGACGAATTTGATATGGAACTCCGCCATCTGCGTTATTTTGTCGCGGTCGCGCAAACGCATCACTTTACGCGCGCTGCAGAAATGCTGGGGATTTCGCAACCGCCGCTTAGTCAGCAAATTCTGCGACTGGAGCGGGAAATAGGCACGCCGCTGCTGAAAAGGCTGACGCGCGGTGTGGAACTGACGGAAGCGGGCGAGGCTTTTTATCACGATGCCTGCCAGATACTGGAGCTAACCGGCCACGCGCTGGAAAAAGCGAAGGGGATTGCACGCGGCGTGACCGGCCAGCTTTCGCTGGGCGTAGCCAGCTCGGTTGCCTTCCATCCTGCGGTATTTGCGCTGATGAAAACGTTTCAGGCGCGCTATCCGGCCATGAAGCTGCTGACGCAGGAACAAAATATGGCGTCGCTGATGAACGATCTGCAGGAAGGTTTACTGGACGCGGCTTTCGTCCGTTTGCCCTGTGAAAGCAGCAAGGCTTTTAATCTGAAGGTCATCGCCAGTGAGAAAATGCTGGTGGCGCTGCCTTCCAGCCACGCGCTGAGTGCACAACCGCAGCTTTCACTGTCGCAGCTGGCCGACGACACGCTAATTATGTTCCCACGGGAAGTGGCACCAAGCCTGTATGAGCTGGTATTCAGCGCCTGCCTGCGCGCAGGATTTCAACCACATGCCGGTCAGCAGTCGCCGCAAATTTCATCCTCCATCGGCATGGTCGCCGCTGGTTTTGGCTTTGCCATTGTGCCTGAGTCGCTCTGCTGTATCACGCACCCTGATGTGGTCTTTCGACCTGTTAACGATGCGGCGCTCAATACCGATATCGCGCTGGCGTGGCGACGGTTCGACCGCTCGCCAGCGGTGATGCATCTGGCGGCTATGCTGGACTAGCTACCGGCGGGCAGATGCCCGCGGGTTAGTTGCGAGCAGCGCCCTGTACCCGCCATACCGGGCCAGCCAGCGTCCAACGGTTAGTTCAGCTTGCGGATTTTTTTCACATCCAGCTCAACCGAGTTGAAATCCTTATCCAGCTCCCCCTGGATCTCGACCTTATCTTTTGGCGTAATGGTCTGGCCTTCCCAGCGCTTGTGGTCAATATCTACCTTTATTGTGCCGGTATCATCACGGAAAATGTAGTCATCTTCACTGATACGCTTTTCGATGCTCCCACGCAGTGTTATCCATGAGTCATCCTTCATCTCCTGCGCCTGCTTTACCTTAACGACCGTTTCTTCCGCGCTAAAGCCGCCTTGAGGTGCGCTAATCGTTGGCGCTTTCGGATCGCTGAATCCCCCCGTCTGGGCAGCGAAGACGGAACCGGAAAACAGAACGGCGAGGGTTAACAGTGCGGTCGTTTTTTTCATCGTAGTCACCTTTATTCCATAAAATTGCGCAGCGTTCACTGCATGTTTTGCTGTTCGCTATGGATTAAAACAAACAATTCTTAACAGGATCTTAAAACAAACAGACAGGTTTCTGGATTTGCGAGACTTGCCGTAAATCGCAGACGTTCTTCCTTTTTTGCCTGTACAACGTCAGCTAACTTTCCGTATAAAGCCATTAACCACAGAGGGACACTGCCATGAAAATTTTAGTCATTGAAGACGATCGCCTGATTGGTGACGGCATAAAAGCGGGGCTGGGCAAGATGGGTTTTAGCATTGACTGGTTTACCGACGGCAAAACGGGCCAGGCTGCCCTGGCGGCGGCTTCCTACGATGCGGTTATTCTGGACCTGAGCCTGCCGGCCATGGACGGGCTGGATATTTTACGCGGCTGGCGGCAACAGGGCCATGACGAACCCGTCCTGATATTAACGGCAAGAGACGCGCTGGAACAGCGGGTTACTGGCCTCCAGCAGGGCGCTGATGACTATCTCTGCAAGCCTTTTGCCCTGAGTGAAGTGGCGGCCAGGCTCCAGGCCCTGATCCGCCGCCGTCACGGCCAGCTTCAACCCACCTTAAGCCACGGTGCGGTAACCCTGGATCCCGGCTCGCATACGGCGACGCTAAATGGCGAGCCGCTGGCGTTGAAATCGCGCGAACTGGCGCTGCTACAACTGTTTTTACTGAATGCAGGCCGTGTTCTGACCCGTGCGCAGCTGGAAGAAAAACTCTATAGCTGGGACCACGACGTATCCAGCAATGCGGTAGAAGTGCACATTCATCATTTGCGTAAAAAACTGGGTAGCCAGTTTATCCGCACCGTCCACGGTGTCGGTTATACGCTGGGCGATAGCTGATGCAGCGCCTGAGTCTGCGCCTGCGCCTGATGATGGGCTTCATCCTGCTGACGTCGATCTGCTGGGGAGCCGCCAGCGTGGGCGCCTGGTGGCAAACACGCCACAACATTAACAAGCTTTTTGATACTCAGCAGATGCTGTTTGCCAAGCGCCTGGCAGCCATGAATCCGGAGCAGCTAAACCACCAGCTGCTGAAGCTACCGCAAACGAAAAAGGTGCTGAAGTCCCACCGTGGCGAACAGGAAGATGACGCGCTGGCTTTCGCCGTTTTCACCGTCGATGGCCGCATGGTGATGAACGATGGCGACAATGGCAAAGACTTTATCTTCACCTGGAAGCGCAACGGCTTTATCGACGGTAAGCTAAAAGGCGATGACGATCTGTGGCGTATGGTCTGGCTACCGACGCCGGATAAAAAATACCTGGTCGTGGTGGGTCAGGAATGGGAATACCGCGATGAGATGACTCAGGATATTGTCTCTGCCAACCTGCTGCCCTGGCTGATTGCCCTGCCGGTCATGCTGATACTGCTGCTGTGGCTGGTCACGCACGAGCTGGCGCCGTTAAAAAGAATTACTCGCCAGCTTCACTATCGTTCGCCCGATGACGGCACGCCGCTGGTGGAAAACAACGTGCCGCAGGAGGTCAAGCCGCTGCTGGCAGAGCTGAACGCGCTGTTTTTCCGGGTCAGCGAAATGCTGCTGCGGGAGCGACGTTTTACCTCAGATGCCGCCCATGAACTAAGAAGCCCGCTGGCGGCGTTAAAAGTGCAGGCCGAAGTCGCCCAGCTTGCCCATGATGACAGCCAGCTGCGGCATCACGCGCTACAAAACCTGGACGTAGGCATCGATCGCGCATCTCGCCTGGTGGATCAATTGCTAACGCTTTCAAGGCTGGATAGCGCGGAAGATCTGGCGACCGAATCGCTGGATCTGTGCCAGATAGTACAGCAGGCAGTCGCGGATCATTACTATCAGGCGCAGGCAGCGGGCATGGAGATCGCGCTGGAAGCGCCAGATAGTGCCGTTAACCGCACGGGAAACGCATTACTGCTGTCGCTAATGATCCGTAATTTGCTGGAGAACGCGCTTCGCTACGGTCAGCCAGGCAGCGGCATATGGCTGAAGATCGACTGGCATAGCATAGCGGTCATCGACAACGGGCCGGGCGTCAACGAAGACGATTTACAGCGTCTGGGCCAGCGGTTTTATCGTCCGCCAGGCCAGCAGATGTCGGGTAGCGGGCTAGGGCTTTCCATTGTCAGTCGCATAGCACGGCTACACGGCATGCAGATAAATTTTGCGAACCGAAGCGAAGGGGGATTTGCGGTAACGCTGACGTGGTGATAAGCCCGAACGGCTGCTCTAAGCCTGCATCACGCAGTAATAGCCAGCTTTATTGCTCGCTACCAGGCTGACAGATAAACAAGCCCGGCGGAGATAGCCAGGCTTTGCTCCTGTTAACAGTCATTGCGCCCGATGTCCCGGACAGCCAGCGGCGGGCTTAAAAAGGAAAACGGGCAGACATTTTATTTTTCAGCCTGGGGAAAAAGCGAAGGCGCCCACAGGCTGGGGTCAACTTCCTTAAACTGCGCGCGAACAAAGTGCTCTTTCAAATGATAAGGCACCGTGCAGTCGAAAATAGTTTTACAGGTTGTGCCTTTAGCCGACAGTTTTGGGTTGTACTGCGGCGTTTGCGAAGGATCCAGCACGTGGCCCGTTACGCCAGGCACAAACAGCGTGTCCAAATCACCCTGAAAACGGGTCTGCATTGCCCACAGCACATCGTCGCTGTCGAACAGATCGACGTCTTCGTCCACCAGAATCACGTTCTTGAGTTCGCGATAGACGGCAAGGGCAATCAGCGCGGCCTGCCGGGCATTGCCATCATCGGCGGCGCTGCGTTTGGCTAACTGCAATATCGCCAGAAATTTACCGCCGCCAGCGCTGTGCGCGTAAACGTTTTTCAGTAAACCCGGCAGCGCATTTTCCATCGCGTTGTAAATACTGGCTTCGGTAGGAATGCCCGCCAGGCTAACGTGCTCTTCGCCCGGCCCGACCAGCGTTTGCAGAATGGGATTTTTGCGCGTGGTAATCGCTTTCACTTTAATCACCGGTAAAGAAGGATTGGCTTCCCCGGTGTAGCCTGGAAATTCCGGCATCGCTTTGCCCGTGCCGCTGTTTTGATCTTCCGCTACGCGCACGTCTGGCAGAATAACGCCTTCAATAACAATTTCGGCTCTGGCGATAGCTTTCTGCGGTACGGTCAGACACTCTACCAGCTCTACCGGTTTGTTGCGCAAACCACCCGCTACGCAAAGCTCATTAAAACCGAAGGGCGTGGTCGGGGCCTCAAACTCGGCACCAATGTAAATAGCCGGATCCAGCCCCATATTGATGGAGATGGCCAGCGGCTCGCCTCGCTCTTCAGCCTTACGGCGAAAGGCGTCAATATGCCGTCCGGGCGCAAAAAAGATAGACAGCTCATCCTTACTTTGTACACACAAACGATGAATGGTGACGTCTACGTTCTCCCGGTCATCCGGATCGCTACCCAGCGCCAGCCCCATACAGAAATAAGGACCGGCATCCTCTGGCGTATTGGTTGGCGCGGGCAGAAGCTTGCGTAAGTCGAAGCCTTCATCCTCCGCGCGATAAACCACTTCCTGGCAGGGCGCAGGCTTATCGCCAATATCCACCGGCGGAATGACGGCCATGCGGGCCTGTCCCATCTGCATGCTCAGTTCACGTTCAGGGGCACCCAACAGCTGGCTAACGCGAGTGCGGCTTGCCAGCAGCCCAACCAGCACGCGTGAATCAGGAAATCCCTTGATGTTGTTAAACATCATGGCCGGGCCAGCGCGGGTCGGCCTCATTACCGTGCCGCCAGCGCCGACGTAACGGTAAACGCCAGCCAGTTCGGCAATGGGGTTCACTTCGCGATCGGTTTCAAGATAGTGTTCGGGATGTTTTTTCAGCAGCTCAATAGCCGAGCGCAAATCGTCCACGGGCGGTACGTTCCAGCCCAGCGGGTGCGGCTCGCCCGGCTCAACGACCTTATAGTGAGGATGGTTTTTTTTCATCTTGCCGCCTCCTTGCTTTCAACCTGCTGAATATCCGTCAACGCCCGATAAACCATTTTGCGTGGCGCGCTTACTTCTTTTGCATGTTTTAACCTCATAACATTTCCCTTTTATCCGGTTCCAGGCAGCCAAAGGCTGCAAAATGTGTATGGCTTTTAAGCTGTAGCACAGGAAGCCGTCTCTTACGCAAGGGAAAAGCGGTGAGAATGTAAGCTGATATTTTTGGCAGCAGGCGTAAAAAAAGCCGCACGGTGTGCGGCTTTTCATTTTAAATTTCGACCTGGGTTCCCAGCTCGATAACCCGGTTTGGCGGGATTTCAAACTGGTCAGGCGCGCGCAGGGCGTTGCGCTGGAGCGCCATAAACAGCTTGCCGCGCAGCCTTAAATACCACGGGCGTTTGCCAATAATCAGCGACTCGTGCGACATAAAGAACGAGGTTTCCATCATTCGGCAGCTCAATCCTTCCAGACCGCAGCGATGGAAAATCTCTTCCATATTTGGCGTTTCGCGCCAGCCATAGCTGGCCACCACGCGCCAGAACGTTGGTGAGAGTTGCTCTATAGAAACGCGGCGCACGTTATGGACGTAAGGCGCATCTTCCGTACGCAACGTCAGCAACACTACCCTTTCATGTAACACTTTATTGTGTTTCAGGTTATGCAGCATTGCGAACGGAATAACGTTGAGCGCGCGCGACATATAAACCGCAGTGCCCGGTACGCGTACCGGCGGCGATTTCTCCAGAGAAGCGATCAGAGCTTCCAGCGAGTTGCCGTGCTCGTGCATGCGGCGCAGCAGGCGGAAACGCTCGCTTTTCCAGGTAGTCATAATGACAAACATCACCAGCGCCAGGCTTAACGGCAACCAGCCGCCGGAGAAAAGTTTTACCAGGTTGGCCGAGAACAGCGACACGTCGATGCACAGCATACACAGCAGGATAAACAGCACCATATAACGATTCCAGTGCCAGTTTTTTATCGCCACCGTGCTGCACAGGATCGCCGTCAGCACCATAGTCCCGGTCACGGCTATACCGTAGGCGGCCGCCAGGTTGCTGGAATGCTTAAAGCCAACAATCACTATCACCACGGAGAAGAACAGGATCCAGTTAATAGTCGGAATATAGATTTGCCCGGACTCTTCCTCCGAGGTGTGCACGATGCGCATCGGTGGCAGATAGCCCAGGCGCACAGCCTGACGAGTCAGCGAGAAGACGCCGGAAATTACCGCCTGCGAAGCGATCACCGTGGCAAACGTTGCCAGAATCAGCATCGGGATAAGCGCCCAGTCGGGAGCCAGCAGGAAAAACGGGTTCTTGATGGTTTCCGGATGTTTGAGGATCAGCGCGCCCTGGCCAAAATAGTTCAGCACCAGCGATGGCAGCACCGCCAGGAACCAGGCAAGACGGATAGGCAGCTTGCCAAAGTGTCCCATATCCGCATAAAGCGCCTCTACGCCGGTAATAGCCAGTACGACAGAACCTAACGCAAAGAAAGAAAGGGTTTTGTATTCAACAAAGAAATGTATTGCCCAGTAAGGATTCAGCGCGTGCAGCACGTCCGGATTAAGCATAATCCCGCGTACGCCCAGAACGGCCAGCACGAGAAACCACAGCAGCATCACCGGGGCAAAGAGTTTGCCAACAATTCCTGTTCCGTGTTTCTGAATCACAAACAGCAGCGTCAATACGGCTATCGCCAGCGGCACGATGTAAGAGTCGAGCGTTGGCGCCGCAATTTCCAGACCTTCGATAGCCGACAGAACCGAAACGGCGGGCGTTATCACCACCTCGCCATAGAAAAAGCTGCCGCCTATTAGCCCCATTATCACCAGAATGGCGGTAGCGGTGGCCCCCGTATTGCGACCGGCAAGCGACATCAGCGTTAATATGCCGCCTTCTCCTGCGTTATCGGCGCGCATCACGTAGCTGATATATTTTAACGAAACAACCAGCACCAGCAGCCAGAAAATCAGAGAAAGGAAGCCAAAAACGGCATCATGCTTAACGCCGAAGCTGAGCGGACCGGACAGACATTCCCTCAAAGTATAGAGAGGGCTGGTGCCAATATCGCCATAAACGACGCCTATTGCCGCCAGGGTAACTGCGCCAAGGGACTGCTTTTTATCAGAACTCATAGAAGAATCTTTCGTTGGAGCTGACGATCGACAGACGCCAGGCTCATCAAGCCATCAAAAAACGCACAGTATGCACGAATCATTATGAATGCCTATCCTTAATTGAAATGTGAAAAGCAACTTCAATGGTCTGTGTCACCCTTTGACAAGAAAAAAGCTGACTCGTATCAACTCTTTCAAGCATCATAGCCAGTAGTGTTTGCGCTCGCCAGTTCCCCTGGCCTGAACGTAGAAAAGGATAAATGTTTGATGATGTC
Organism: Erwinia phyllosphaerae; assembly: GCF_019132875.1. Taxonomy (GTDB): domain Bacteria; phylum Pseudomonadota; class Gammaproteobacteria; order Enterobacterales; family Enterobacteriaceae; genus Erwinia; species Erwinia phyllosphaerae. Next base: position 272,310 of record NZ_JAHSPF010000006.1, on the reverse strand, counting down.
CCAGCCCCACCTCCTGGCGGAAAGAATTGCACGCCTTAGTAACGCTTTAGAAAAGGGACTTTACGAAAGACACCATGCTATCCGCCTTTGCCTGCTGGCGGCGCTGAGTGGTGAAAGCGTTTTTCTGCTTGGACCACCGGGCATCGCCAAAAGCCTGATTGCCCGCCGCCTGAAGTTTGCTTTTCAGCACGCCCGCGCTTTCGAATATCTGATGACCCGTTTCTCCACGCCGGAAGAAGTTTTTGGTCCGCTCTCTATCCAGGCGCTGAAAGATGAAGGGCGCTACCAGCGGCTGACGAAAGGCTATCTGCCCGATGCCGAAATTGTGTTTCTGGATGAAATCTGGAAAGCCGGCCCGGCCATTCTGAATACCCTGCTGACCGCCATTAACGAGCGCCGCTTTCGCAACGGCGATTGCGAAGAGCAGATCCCGATGCGTCTGCTGGTTACCGCGTCAAACGAACTGCCTGAAGCCGACAGCGGGCTGGAAGCGCTCTATGACCGCATGCTGATCCGCCTGTGGCTGGACAATGTGCACGAAAAACAGAATTTCAAAAGCATGCTGACCCACCAGCAGGATGAAAACAGCAATCCCGTCACGGCCTCGCTCTGTATTACTGATGAAGAGTATAGCGAATGGCAGAAAGGGATTACCCAGGTCGCGCTACCGGACGACGTCTTTGAGCTGATTTTCCTGCTGCGCCAGCAGTTAGAAAGCCAGCCGGAAGCGCCTTATATTTCCGACAGGCGCTGGAAAAAAGCGATTCATTTATTACAGGCCAGCGCCTTTTACAGCGGCCGCAAAGCTATCGCCCCGGTTGACCTGATATTGCTGAAAGACTGCCTGTGGCACGACGTCGCCTCAATGAAGCTGTTGGATCGCGAACTGGAGAATCTGATCACCCAGCAGGCGTGGCAGCAGCAGCCCATGCTGATCAAATTACAGCAGATCGCTTCACGCCGCCTCAGCCTGCAGCAGCAAAAAAGCGTCGAGCAGGCGATAAAGCTGGAAAAACACGGCGGAATGTTCAGCCGTAAACCCCATTACGAACTGCCGTCCAGCCTGGCGGAAGAAACGCTGACCCTGCTGCTGCAAAAGCCGCTGATGCTGCACGATATGCAGGTTAACCATATCGTTATTGGCCGCGAGCCGCTGCATCACTGGCTGCTGAAAGGCGGCGATGTGCGCGGCAAGCTTAACGGCATTGGTTTTGCCCAGACGCTGGATTTACACGTGGACGGGAACGACTGCCTGACTTTACGTGATGTCAGCCTGCAACCTTCGCGGTTGATGCTGCCTGGCGTGCAGCAGGCTGGCGGACTGCCGGAAGAAATTGTTACGGCGTTAGACGAAGTAGAAGAGCAGCTTCACGCGCAGCGCACGCTGTTCAGTCAGCATCACCGCTGTTTATTTATCAGCGATGACTGGCTGGCGAAGATTGAAGAGAGTCTGCAACAGGTTGCAGACCAGCTGAAACAGGCACGCCGTTGATTTCGCTGGATACGCTCAGCGCGTTTCTGGCGGTCAGCGAAGGCGATCTGATCGAAGAACTGTTTCTGGCGCTGCTCGCCAGCCCCCAGCTGGCCGTTTTCCTCGAAAAATTTCCCGGCCTGAAAAAAGCGCTGCTGGCCGATCTGCCGCGCTGGAAAACGGAGATGCTGGCGCAGCTGAAGCAGACGGAAGTTCCCGTCGATCTGGCCGACGAATTCGAACTTTTTCGGCAGTGCCAGGCGCTCGGTAACAAAGCATTTTGCCAGAAGCTGCCGGAAATCATGCTTTATCTGGCAAATCACCAGTCGCCATTTCTGGAAAAAGCCCGCGAGCTGGTAGCCCATATCGGCGAAGGGCACAGTATGAGCGCGCCGCAGCAAACGCTTTTTCTACAGCGCTGGCGGCTGAGCCTGACGTTACAAACCCTGTCGCTAAACCACCAGCTGCTCGATGAGGAACGCGACAAGCTGCTGGCAGAATTACAGCAGCGGCTGGCCATGAGCGGCCAGCTGGCCCCCGTCTTGTCGGACAACAGCGAAGCCGCAGCAGGCAGGCTGTGGGATTTAAGCAAATGTCCGCTCCAGCGCGGCGATTATCAGCTGCTCGTTGACTACGGCGATTTTCTGGGGCAGCAGCCGATGCTGCAAAAGCTGGCAGAACAGCTGGGACGCAGCCGCGAAGCCAAAGCCGTGCTGAGCGAGGATGCGCCGCTGGAAACCTTCCACCAGCTGGTCAGAGAGCCCGAATCCGTGCCGGAAGAGGTGAGCGGACTGCATCAGAGTGACGATATCCTGCGCCTGCTGCCGCCAGAACTGGCCGCGCTGGGCATCAGCGAACTGGAGCTGGAGTTTTACCGCAGGCTGGTGGAGAAGCGGTTGCTGACCTATCGGCTACAGGGCGAAGCCTGGCATGACAAGGTCTCGCTGCGCCCGGTATCCCACCAGCACCATGACGAACAGCCGCGCGGTCCCTTTGTGGTTTGCGTCGATACGTCCGGCTCTATGGGCGGTTTTAACGAACGCTGCGCCAAAGCCTTTTGCCTGGCGCTGCTGAAAATTGCGCTGGCGGATAATCGCCGCTGCTACATTATGTTATTCGCTCACGAAGTAATAGGTTATGAGCTGACTGCGGAAGACGGTATTGCGCAAGCCGTCCGCTTTTTAAGCCAGCGCTTTCGCGGCGGCACCGATCTGGCCGCCTGCCTGCAAGCCGTACTGATTAAGCTGGCGATGCCGCAGTGGAACGATGCCGACGCGGTGATTATTTCCGATTTTATCGCGCAGCGCCTGCCGGAAGAGCTGGTAAAAAATATTAAAAAGCATCAGCTGCTCCAGCAGCAACGCTTTCATGCTGTTGCGCTGTCCGATCATGGAAAACCCGGCATTATGCGTATCTTCGACCATATCTGGCGCTTTGATACCGGCCTGAAAAGCCGTCTGCTGCGGCGCTGGCAGCGCTAATCTTCCCTGTGCCACTATCCGGCAATACTCTCCTGCTATAGTCATATGAACGTTTTCTACGGTTCCCTCAGGAGTTTTACGTGGCACAACATCACCAGACGGCGGCAGCGCTACCGGCGCCAACCCGCACAGTACTATTAACCGGCAACGACGCAGAAGAAAAACGCCGGGAACTGCTCAGCTATTTCCAACAGACCTGGACGCTTTATGAAAGCCTGTTCGATTGCCTCGCCAGCGAGCAGGCCTACTACAACAAGGCAATCTCTCTACGCCATCCGCTGATCTTTTACTTTGGCCATACCGCCACCTTCTATATCAACAAACTGATGGCGGCTGGGCTGATTGAGCAGCGCGTTGACGATCGTATCGAAGCGATGATGGCTATCGGCGTGGATGAAATGAGCTGGGACGATCTGGATGTAACCCACTATGCATGGCCTACGCTGGCTGAAATGCGTGACTACCGCGGCAAAGTGCGCTCGCTGGTGGAAGACTTCATCAAAACGATGCCGCTGACGCTGCCTGTCGACTGGGAAAGCCCGGCATGGGTGATTCTGATGGGTATTGAGCACGAGCGCATTCATCTGGAAACCTCCAGCGTACTGATCCGCCAGCTACCGCTTGAGTGGGTTAAGCCCCAGCCGCACTGGCCAGCCTGCCCTGATGCACGCCGCGATCGCCAGAGCGTCCCCAAGAACAAGCTTATCTCCGTTGAAGGCGCGCGCGTGACGCAGGGGAAAACTGACGATACCTATGGATGGGATAACGAATACGGTACGCTGACTACGGACGTTAAACCCTTTAAAGCCAGTCAGATGCTGGCAAGCAACGCGGAGTTTTTTGAATTTGTCGCGGCGGGCGGCTATCAGGACGACCGCTGGTGGGATGAAGAAGGTTTGGGCTGGCGTAACTTTACGCAAGCGACCATGCCTACTTTCTGGACAGGCTCGCTGAACGATGCCGATAATCTGCGGCTGCGTTTGATGACCGAAGAGGTCGCTATGCCGTGGGACTGGCCGGTGGAAGTTAACCAGCTGGAAGCGGCGGCCTTTTGCCGCTGGAAAGCGGACGAAACCGGGAAGTCTGTCCAGCTGCCCAGCGAAGCCGAATGGCTGCTGCTGCGCGAACAGCTGGCGGGCGACCGCTGGCAGCAGGCGCCGGGCAATTTCAATCTGGCCTGGTGGGCTTCTTCCTGCCCGGTGGATCGTTTTGCGCAGGGCGAGTTTTTCGATCTGGTTGGCAATGTCTGGCAGTGGACCACCACGCCGATTAACGGCCTGGAAGGGTTTAAAGTGCATCCGCTTTATGATGACTTCTCAACGCCAACTTTTGACGGTAAGCATACCTTAATTAAAGGCGGCAGCTGGATTTCTACCGGCAACGAGACGCTTAAATCATCCCGCTATGCTTTTCGCCGCCACTTTTTCCAGCATGCCGGTTTCCGCTATGTCGTTTCCACACATCAGGAAAAAGCGACGCTGAATCCTTACGAAACCGACAGCATGGTGTCGCAGTATCTGGACTTCCAGTATGGCCCCAACTATTTCGGCACGGAAAACTACGGCAAAGCGCTGGTGGATATCGCCTGCCAGATGACGGATAAGCGTGGGCGCGCGCTGGATATCGGCTGTGCGACGGGCCGCGCCAGCTTTGAACTGGCCCGTCACTTTGATGAAGTGGTCGGCATGGACTATTCCGCACGCTTTATCGACGTGGCGTTACAGCTGACCCGTGGTGAAGATTTCCGCTACGTGACGCAAGAAGAGGGCGAGCTGGTCGAATACCGACAGATAAGGCTGAAAGATTTCGGTCTGGGTCAGCAGCAGGCCAGCCGTATTCAGTTTATGCAGGGGGATGCCTGTAACCTGAAGCCGCAAAAACACGGTTACGATCTGGTGCTGGCGTCTAATCTGATTGACCGGCTGCGTCAGCCGAAACGTTTTTTGCAGGATATCACCAGAATGATCAACTCCGGCGGCGTGCTGCTGCTCTCTTCGCCTTATACCTGGCTGGAAGAGTACACGCCAAAAGAGAACTGGCTGGGCGGTATCCGTGAAAACGGCGAAGCGTTAACGACGTATCAGGCTCTACAACGCCTGCTGGCAGAGGATTTTGAAGAAATTGCCGCACCGCAGGACGTGCCTTTCGTGATCCGCGAAACGGCCCGTAAATATCAGCATACCGTTGCACAGCTGACGGTCTGGCGTAAACGTTAATCTCTGGCGGGCGCGGCTTCGCGCTCGCTTTTATCTTACTTTGTTGCCTGTTTTCTCTCTTTCCTGCACATTATCCCGATATCTACTGAATAATCCTCAATCCAGGAGCCTTTATGGCCGATAATCTGCAACCTGACGATCTCGATCGCGGCATTCTTAACGCGCTGCTGGCCAATGCCCGTACCGCCTATGCCGAGCTGGCCAAGCAGTTCAACGTCAGTCCCGGCACCATTCACGTTCGTGTAGAGAAGATGAAGCAGGCCGGTATCATTAAAGGCACCCGCGTAGAGATCGATCCTCGCCAGCTGGGCTATGACGTCTGCTGCTTTATCGGCATTATTTTAAAAAGCGCCAGAGACTATCCCGCCGCGCTGGCAAAGCTGGACGCGCTTGATGAAGTTGTCGAAGCCTGGTACACCACCGGCCACTACAGCATCTTTATTAAGGTAATGTGCCGCTCGATTGATGCGCTACAGCAGGTGCTGATCAACAAGATCCAGACTATCGACGAGATCCAGTCCACCGAGACGTTAATTTCCCTGCAAAACCCGATCATGCGCACGATCAAGCCCTGATCTGTGCACAAAATTATCCACAGTTCACTTCTGTGGATAGGCAAATAAGATCCCTTCTGTAAGCGCATCACCGCGACCAACATCAAGATCGTCACAGCCAGACCGGTCGCCACAGGATACCTGTGGCGTACATCGTCGCAGCCAGTTTTTGGCCGACCAGCGCGCAGCACCGGCAGCATACCTTAGTATGTGAGGAGGGCAAGCACTGCTCGGGCAGAAAATGGTAAGTAAGATAGCCACCTCAACATTAATAACCTTACTTATGCACAGGTAGATCCCATGCTGATCACAGCGTACAATACCCGCCTTTAGCGACAGGGATCCCACATGGCGGACGTAACTTTAATCAGCGGCAGCACCTTAGGCAGCGCAGAGTATGTAGCTGAACATCTGGCTGAAAAACTGGAAGAAGCGGGCTTTTCTACCGAGCTGCTGCACGGGCCGGAACTGGAAGCGCTTCCTTTAAGCGGATTATGGCTGGTGGTGACGTCGACTCACGGCGCGGGCGACCTGCCGGACAACCTGCAACCGCTGTTTGACGAAATAGAAGAGAAGCAGCCGGATCTGAGCCAGCTTCGCTATGGCGCCGTCGGCATTGGTAACCGCGAATACGATCTTTTTTGCGGGGCTATCGACAAAATGGACAAGCTGTTAACGGCAAGAGGCGCAAAACGCGTTGGCGATCGCCTGGACATTGACGTTATGGAACACGAAATTCCGGAAGATCCCGCCGAGATCTGGGTTGAGAGCTGGAAAGAGCTGATCGCGTAACGATCGTGCGTCCGGATCGTGCTTTTCACCTTCCGGCGCATAAAAAAACGGCCAGGTTTTGTAAATTTTCCCCGGATCTGGCGATTTAAATAGCGATCAACTGTGGATAACTACGCTAATTAAGCGGTAATAACCGGTGTTTATCCAAAGAACAACCTGACAGCTTGCGGGTACCTGTGCATAACATGCTGTTTTGATCCCAGCTTATACGCGACAGGATCACCGATCTTTCACAGCAAACGATCCTGAATAAGCCAATGATCCTGGTAGAGAAAAAAGGCTTATCCACAGCGATCGACGATCCTAATAGAAGATCTAATAAAGAGATCTCTAAATAAAAAAGATCTTCTTTTTAATACGTGTCTGGCCCTGCGCTTTCACCTTCGGGCAAAGTTGAGTAGAATTCACGCCCCGGGCATCCCCCAATCATTCAATCGCACAACCGCGAGGTTCAGTACCATGTTTTATCCAGATCCTTTTGACGTCATCGTGATCGGTGGTGGTCATGCGGGCACGGAAGCCGCCATGGCGGCAGCCCGAATGGGTCAACAAACCCTGCTTTTAACGCATAACATTGATACGCTTGGACAAATGTCCTGTAACCCGGCGATCGGTGGCATCGGAAAAGGACATCTGGTTAAAGAAGTGGACGCGCTTGGCGGTCTGATGGCGCATGCTATTGACCAGGCGGGTATCCAGTTCAGGATACTAAACGCAAGCAAAGGCCCGGCGGTACGAGCGACTCGTGCTCAGGCGGATCGCGTGCTCTATCGGCAGGCGGTTCGTACCGCGCTGGAGAATCAGCCAAACCTGATGATCTTCCAGCAGGCCGTTGACGATCTGATTGTGGAAAACGATCGCGTTGTGGGTGCAGTAACCCAGATGGGACTGAAGTTCCGCGCCAAAGCGGTTGTACTGACGGTAGGCACTTTCCTGGACGGTAAGATCCACATCGGCCTCGACAACTACAGCGGTGGACGTGCAGGCGATCCGCCTTCGATCCCGCTGGCCCGTCGACTGCGTGAGTTACCGTTACGCGTTAGCCGCCTGAAAACAGGTACGCCACCGCGCATCGATGCCAGAACGATTGATTTCAGCGTGCTGGCTCCCCAGCATGGCGATACGCCGCTGCCGGTCTTCTCGTTTATGGGTAATGTTGCACAGCATCCTCAGCAGGTGCCTTGCTATATCACCTATACCAACGAAAAAACGCATGACGTGATCCGCAATAACCTGGACCGCAGCCCGATGTATGCAGGCGTGATTGAAGGCGTTGGACCACGCTACTGCCCATCGATCGAAGACAAGGTCATGCGCTTTGCCGATCGTAACGCACACCAGATCTTCCTGGAGCCGGAAGGACTGACCAGCAACGAAATTTACCCGAACGGCATTTCAACCAGCCTGCCGTTTGACGTACAGATGCAGATTGTCCGCTCTATGCAGGGCATGGAAAACGCGAAGATCGTGCGTCCCGGCTATGCCATTGAGTATGACTTCTTCGATCCACGCGATCTGAAGCCAACGCTGGAAAGCAAATTTATCGAAGGTCTGTTTTTTGCCGGACAGATTAACGGCACCACCGGTTATGAAGAAGCTGCTGCGCAGGGACTGCTGGCTGGTCTGAACGCCGGACGTCTTTCTGCCGACAAAGAAACCTGGGCACCGCGCCGCGATCAGGCTTACCTTGGCGTACTGGTCGACGACCTTTGCACGCTGGGCACCAAAGAGCCGTACCGCATGTTTACTTCAAGAGCGGAATACCGCCTGATGCTGCGTGAAGACAATGCCGATCTGCGTCTGACTGCTGCTGGCCGCGAACTCGGCCTGGTTGATGATGCACGCTGGGCACGCTTCAATGAAAAGCTGGAAAGCATTGAGCAGGAACGCCAGCGTCTACGCGATATTTGGGTTCATCCAAAATCAGAAACCGTCGAAGAAGTAAACGGCGTGCTGAGCGCTGCGCTGACCAAGGAAGCCAACGGTGAAGATCTGCTGCGTCGTCCGGAGATGACCTATGAGCAGCTGATGACGCTGAGCACCTTTGCGCCAGCGCTGGCCGATGCTCAGGCTGCCGAGCAGGTTGAAATTCAGGTGAAGTACGAAGGCTATATTGCCCGCCAGCAGGAAGAGATCGATCGCCAGCTGCGCAATGAGAATACGCTGCTGCCGGTCGATCTGGATTACCGTCAGGTGAGCGGCCTCTCTAACGAAGCGATCGCCAAGCTGAACGACCACAAACCCGGATCGATCGGCCAGGCTTCCCGTATTTCGGGGATCACGCCGGCTGCCATCTCTATTTTGCTGATTTACCTGAAAAAGCAGGGACTGCTGCGCAAAAGCGCCTGACGCTACGCGGGGCGATAGTTTTCGCCCCTTTTCATACTGTATTCGGATGTCATCGTGATTAATAAACTCTCTTCGCTGCTTAAAGCCGCCAATATTTCCCTGTCCGATCAACAAAAACAGCAGCTGACCGGCTATGTAGAAATGCTGCATAAATGGAACAAGGCCTATAACCTGACCTCGGTACGCGACCCGCAGCAGATGCTGGTACGCCATATCATGGACAGCATTGTGGTTGAGCCGCATCTGCAGGGAAACCGGTTTATTGATGTGGGCACCGGTCCAGGCTTGCCTGGCGTACCGCTGGCCATCGTACGTCCCGATGCGCATTTCACGCTGCTGGACAGCCTGGGCAAGCGCGTACGCTTTCTTAAGCAGGTACAGCATGAACTGAAGCTTGATAACATCGAGCCGGTACAGAGCAGGGTAGAAGAGTATAACGAGCCGCCTTTCGATGGCGTTATTAGTCGCGCCTTCGCCTCGCTAAACGATATGCTTAGCTGGTGTCACCATTTGCCTGCCGAAAACGGGCTTTTTTACGCGCTAAAAGGCGTGGTGCCAACGGACGAAATCGCCTCGCTGCCGGACGGGTTTACGCTTCAGCAAACCGTAAAACTCTTTGTGCCGGAGCTGGAAGGGGAGCGTCATCTGGTGATAATTAAGCCGCTGAAAAGCCCGGACGGCGTCGCTAACTAGCCGGTTTTTGCTTCAGTAATAGCGCTAAAAATCGGCGTTTTTAGCTTGATTGTCTCGCAAAAGCTGAGTAGGCACATAGACAGTAAGTGCTTTATTTGGCTTAGTTTATGGCAAAAGCGTGGGCAGGACGGTGAGCAGGGCAGGGGATAATAAGCAGCGTTAAGGTAAAGGAACAAAAAACGCGGCGCAAATTTAGCTTTTCGAGCGGACGGTAAGAAAAAATTTCAGGCCGCTAATGTTTCAGTAAGGTTAAAATGACGGGCTGAAATTATCGGAAATACCTGGTTACATTTAACGATAATTTCACAATGTGTTAGCAATGATATTACTTCACTGTCGGGCTAAGCGCCTTTTTCCGAACAGCATGACAAAATATTTTTGCCTGTTAATTTCAATGCGCTGACGAGATACCGCAGATAATTGGCGAAGACAAATGTCAATTAATTGTTTTAATCCGCCGATTTACGGCCAGCGACTCTAAAATAGAGCATTTGTCTTCAAAGCTTTGATTTTAATCATATTTTATCTCGATTATTAAGATTTATCCCGGTCAGCGGTCGGAGAATATATTACTGAATTGTGATCTCCTGCACGCTTTGTGCACAATATTTTGTGCGAACTGGCCGGATTTTCCGTCTGTTCGCCGACGCAGGTAATTTTGAAAAACAGGCCTCGCGAAAGAAATTTAAATAATTGTTCACCATTTCGCTACTTATCGATTGAAATCGCAGGCCCGCACCGTATAATTTGCTCGTTTTTTGCTGCTTGACTCAAAGTGGCAAAGGCAGTTTTATACGACACGCGACATATCCCCGACGGGGCAGGAGAGTTTCAGCGTCATGTCAGTGTCCCTTTACAGAGTAAAATTTGCCCGAACCGTGCTGCTGCTTCAGCTGGTGATTTTTGTCATAATCGGCGCGCTGTTTGCCCTGAAAGAATTGACCTGGGGCCTGTCCGCGCTTGCGGGTGGACTGGCAGCCTGGCTGCCAAACGTATTGTTTATGATTTTTGCCTGGCGTCATCAGGCAGGAGACCCGGTTAAAGGACGTGTGGCCTGGAGCTTTGCTCTGGGTGAAGTGCTGAAGGTTCTGGCAACCATTCTTCTGCTTGTCGTGGCGCTGGCGGTGTTTGGGGCGGCATTTACGCCGCTCGGACTGACCTGGTTATCGGTGCTGATTGTGCAAATCGTCGCACCGGCTGTAATTAACAACAAAGGGTAAGAGGCATCATGGCTGCAGGAGAAATCTCTACGCCGCAGGAATACATAGGCCACCATCTGAAAAACCTTCAGCTGGACCTGCGTACCTTCGAGCTAGTGAATCCGCACGACGCACCGTCGTTCTGGGTATTGAATATTGACTCCATGTTTTTCTCTGTGGTGCTGGGACTGGTATTCCTGGTGCTGTTTCGTAAAGTTGCGAAATCAGCCACCAGCGGCGTTCCGGGAAAACTGCAGGCGGCGATTGAACTGATTGTTGGCTTTGTCGACAACAACGTCCGCGACATGTACCACGGTAAAAGCAAAGTTATCGCACCGCTGGCTCTGACGATTTTCGTCTGGGTCTTCCTGATGAACTTTATGGACCTGCTGCCTATCGATTTGCTGCCGACTATCGGCGAGCGATATCTGGGGCTGCCAGCGTTGCGTGTTGTGCCTTCAGCTGACGTGAACATCACGCTGTCTATGGCGCTGGGCGTATTTATTTTGATTCTGTTCTACAGCATCAAGATGAAAGGCATTGGGGGCTTTACTAAAGAGCTGACATTGCAACCCTTCAATCACCCTGTCTTCATTCCGATCAACCTGATCCTTGAAGGCGTGAGCCTGCTGTCCAAACCGGTTTCACTTGGTCTGCGACTGTTCGGCAACATGTATGCGGGTGAATTGATTTTTATCCTGATTGCCGGCCTGTTGCCGTGGTGGTCACAGTGGGTTCTGAGTGTGCCATGGGCCATTTTCCACATCCTGATCATTTCGCTGCAGGCTTTCATTTTCATGGTACTGACGATTGTCTATCTGTCGATGGCATCTGAAGAACATTGATTTTTTTATCAACACTACTGCGTTTTAACTGAAACAAACTGGAGACTGTCATGGAAAACCTGAATATGGATCTGCTGTACATGGCTGCCGCTGTGATGATGGGCTTAGCGGCAATCGGTGCTGCGATCGGTATCGGCATCCTCGGAGGTAAATTCCTGGAAGGCGCCGCGCGTCAACCGGATCTGATCCCTCTGCTGCGTACGCAGTTCTTTGTTGTAATGGGTCTGGTGGATGCAATCCCAATGATCGCTGTTGGTCTGGGCCTGTACGTGATGTTCGCCGTCGCGTAAACCAGATTGTTCATCGTTGGACATCTGTTCGACGATGAACGGCTTCTGCCGGTCGTCAGACCGCAGAAAAAAGTTAACTTAACAAGAGGCATTGTGCAGTGAACTTAAACGCAACAATCCTCGGCCAGGCCATCGCGTTCATCCTGTTTGTAGTGTTCTGCATGAAGTACGTATGGCCGCCGCTGATGGCTGCTATCGAAAAGCGCCAGAAAGAAGTTGCTGATGGCCTTGCTTCTGCCGAACGTGCCAAAAAAGATCTGGATCTTGCACAGGCTGACGCGACCGACCAGCTGAAAAAAGCGAAAGAAGAAGCTCAGGTAATCATCGAACAGGCTAACAAACGTCGTTCGCAGATTCTGGACGAAGCGAAAGCCGAAGCCGAGCAGGAACGTAACAAGATCGTCACTCAGGCACAGGCTGAAATTGAAGCCGAAAGCAAACGTGCACGTGAAGAGTTGCGTAAGCAGGTCGCGATGCTGGCTGTTGCCGGTGCCGAGAAAATCATTGAACGTTCCGTGGATGAAGCTGCTAACAGCGACATCGTTGATAAACTGGTCGCTGAACTGTAAGGAGGGAGGGGCTGATGTCTGAATTTACTACCGTAGCTCGCCCCTACGCCAAAGCAGCTTTTGACTTTGCTGTTGAGCATCAGAGTATCGATCGCTGGCAGCAGATGCTGGCGTTCGCTACCGAGGTAGCCCGCAATGAACAGGTAGCAGAACTTCTTTCCGGCGCGCTTGCGCCGGAAGCGTTGTCTGCACGGTTCATCGCTATCTGCGGCTCAGAACTGGATGAAGCCGGCCAGAACCTGATTAAGGTTATGGCTGAAAACAAACGTTTACCGGCGCTTCCCGATGTACTGGCTCAGTTTATCCAGCTACGTGCCGCACATGATGCGACCGCGGACGTTGAGGTAATCTCTTCCACTACACTGAGTGACGAACAGCTGACCAAAATCAGCGCCGCTATGGAAAAACGTCTGTCACGCAAAGTTAAGCTGAATTGCAAAATTGATAAGTCTGTAATGGCAGGCGTAATCATCCGTGCGGGTGATATGGTCATTGATGGCAGCGTCCGCGGCCGTCTTGAACGCCTTGCGGACGACTTGCAGTCTTAAGGGGACTGGAGCATATGCAACTGAATTCCACCGAAATCAGCGAACTGATCAAGCAGCGCATTGCTCAGTTCAATGTCGTGAGTGAAGCTCACAACGAAGGTACTATCGTTTCCGTCAGCGACGGCATCATCCGCGTAAACGGCCTGGCCGATGTTATGCAGGGTGAGATGATCGCGCTGCCGGGCAACCGTTTCGCTATCGCACTGAACCTGGAGCGCGACTCCGTAGGTGCCGTAGTGATGGGCCCATACGCTGACCTCGCCGAAGGCATGAAGGTTAAGTGTACCGGCCGTATCCTGGAAGTTCCGGTAGGCCGTGGCCTGCTGGGTCGTGTGGTGAACACCCTGGGTGCACCAATCGATGGCAAAGGCGCCATTGATAACGACGGCTTCTCGCCAATCGAAGTGATTGCGCCAGGCGTTATCGACCGTCAGTCCGTTGATCAGCCTGTACAGACTGGTTATAAGTCTGTCGATGCGATGATTCCAATCGGCCGTGGCCAGCGTGAGCTGATCATCGGCGACCGTCAGACCGGTAAAACCGCGATGGCGATCGATGCAATCATCAACCAGCGCGATTCCGGCATCAAGTGCGTGTACGTCGCTATCGGCCAGAAAGCTTCTACCATCGCTAACGTGGTACGCAAGCTGGAAGAGCACAACGCGCTGGCTAACACCATCGTGGTTGTGGCTACCGCTTCTGAGTCTGCTGCACTGCAGTACCTGGCTCCGTATGCAGGTTGCGCCATGGGCGAATACTTCCGTGACCGTGGTGAAGATGCGCTGATCGTATACGATGACCTGTCTAAACAGGCCGTTGCTTACCGTCAGGTTTCTCTGCTGCTGCGTCGTCCACCGGGTCGTGAAGCATTCCCTGGTGACGTGTTCTATCTCCACTCCCGTCTGCTGGAACGTGCTTCCCGCGTGAGCGCCGACTATGTTGAGCGTTTCACCAACGGTGCAGTGAAAGGTAAAACCGGTTCTCTGACCGCGCTGCCAATCATTGAAACTCAGGCTGGCGACGTTTCCGCGTTCGTTCCGACCAACGTAATCTCGATTACCGATGGTCAGATCTTCCTGGAAACCAACCTGTTCAACTCCGGTATTCGTCCGGCAGTTAACCCAGGGATCTCCGTATCCCGTGTGGGTGGTGCTGCTCAGACCAAGATCATCAAGAAACTGTCCGGTGGTATCCGTACCGCGCTGGCACAGTATCGTGAACTGGCGGCGTTCTCTCAGTTCGCTTCCGATCTGGACGAAGCAACCCGTAAACAGCTGAGCCACGGTCAGAAAGTGACCGAGCTGCTGAAACAGAAACAGTATGCGCCAATGTCCGTAGCGCAGCAGGGTCTGGTGCTGTTTGCGGCCGAGCGCGGCTTCCTGACCGATGTCGAGCTGGAAAAAATCGGTAGCTTTGAAGCAGCGCTTCTGGCCTATGCAGATCGCGACCATAGCGAGCTGATGGCTGAAATCAACCAGGCTGGTAACTACAACAACGATATCGAAGCGAAGCTGAAAGGCCTGCTCGAAACGTTCAAGAAAACCCAGTCCTGGTAATGTCTGGCGGCTTGTCCCTTTCGGGGCAGGCCGCAAGGCTTTGAGGAGAAGCTTATGGCCGGCGCAAAAGAGATACGTAGTAAGATCGGAAGCGTTCAAAATACGCAAAAGATCACCAAAGCGATGGAAATGGTCGCCGCCTCCAAAATGCGTAAATCGCAGGAACGCATGGCGGCCAGCCGTCCTTATGCAGAGACCATGCGCAAAGTGATTGGTCACATTGCGTTAGGTAATCTGGAATACAAGCACCCTTACCTGGCGGAGCGCGACGTTAAGCGCGTCGGCTACCTGGTCGTGTCTACCGACCGCGGGCTTTGTGGTGGTTTGAACATTAACCTGTTCAAAAGAGTGCTGGCTGATATGAAAGGCTGGGCAGATAAAGGCGTCGAGAGCGATCTGGCGATTATCGGCTCCAAAGGTCTCTCATTTTTCGGCGCTGTCGGCGGCAACGTGGTTGCTCAGGTAACGGGTATGGGCGACAAGCCTTCCCTGTCTGACCTGATCGGCCCGGTAAAAGTTATGCTGCAGGCTTACGACGAAGGTCGTATCGACAAGCTTTTTGTCGTCAGCAACAAATTTATCAACACCATGTCCCAGTCACCACAGATCAACCAGCTGCTGCCGTTACCGCCAGCCGCGGAAGATGAAGGCGTGGTGAAGAAAAGCACCTGGGATTACCTGTACGAACCGGATCCGAAAGCGCTGCTGGACACGTTACTGCGCCGCTACGTCGAGTCTCAGGTTTACCAGGGTGTTGTGGAAAACCTGGCCAGCGAGCAGGCCGCGCGTATGGTGGCGATGAAAGCTGCGACCGACAACGGCGGAAACCTGATCAAAGAGCTGCAGTTGGTATACAACAAAGCTCGTCAGGCCAGCATCACCCAGGAACTTACCGAGATTGTCGGTGGAGCCTCCGCGGTTTAACCAGGTTTAATGAATTAGGTAGAGGATTCAAGATGGCTACTGGAAAAATTGTCCAGGTAATCGGCGCCGTTGTTGACGTCGAATTTCCTCAGGACGCAGTACCACAAGTGTACAGCGCGCTTGAGACTAAAAATGGTGATACTCGTCTGGTGCTGGAAGTACAGCAGCAGCTGGGTGGTGGCGTGGTTCGCGCTATCGCAATGGGTTCTTCCGACGGCCTGAAGCGCGGTCTGGAAGTCGTTGACCTTGCGCACCCAATCGAAGTGCCAGTAGGGACTGCAACGCTTGGCCGTATCATGAACGTGCTGGGCGAGCCAATCGACATGAAAGGCGACA
Organism: Erwinia phyllosphaerae; assembly: GCF_019132875.1. GTDB lineage: Bacteria > Pseudomonadota > Gammaproteobacteria > Enterobacterales > Enterobacteriaceae > Erwinia > Erwinia phyllosphaerae. Next base: position 256,487 of record NZ_JAHSPF010000006.1, on the reverse strand, counting down.
TCGGCGAAGAAGAGCGTTGGGCGATCCACCGTTCTGCACCTTCATACGAAGACCAGTCCAACTCTCAGGAGCTGCTGGAAACCGGTATCAAGGTAATCGACCTGATGTGTCCGTTCGCGAAGGGCGGTAAAGTTGGTCTGTTCGGCGGCGCGGGTGTAGGTAAAACCGTAAACATGATGGAGCTGATCCGTAACATCGCGGCTGAGCACTCAGGTTTCTCCGTATTTGCCGGTGTGGGCGAGCGTACCCGTGAAGGTAACGACTTCTACCACGAGATGACCGATTCAAACGTTATCGATAAAGTATCTCTGGTCTACGGCCAGATGAACGAGCCACCAGGAAACCGTCTGCGCGTTGCGCTGACCGGCCTGACCATGGCGGAAAAATTCCGTGATGAAGGCCGTGACGTTCTGCTGTTCATCGATAACATCTACCGTTACACCCTGGCCGGTACGGAAGTTTCCGCACTGCTGGGTCGTATGCCATCCGCGGTAGGCTACCAGCCAACGCTGGCGGAAGAGATGGGCGTTCTGCAGGAACGTATCACCTCTACCAAAACCGGTTCTATCACCTCCGTACAGGCCGTTTACGTTCCTGCGGATGACTTGACTGACCCATCTCCAGCCACCACCTTTGCTCACTTAGACGCAACCGTGGTACTGAGCCGTCAGATCGCGTCTCTGGGTATCTACCCGGCGGTTGATCCACTGGATTCTACCAGCCGTCAGCTGGATCCGCTGGTTGTTGGTCAGGAACACTACGACGTTGCTCGTGGCGTGCAGTCTCTGCTGCAGCGTTACCAGGAACTGAAAGACATCATCGCTATCCTCGGGATGGACGAGCTGTCTGAAGACGACAAGCTGGTGGTTGCTCGCTCTCGTAAGATGCAGCGCTTCCTGTCTCAGCCGTTCTTCGTGGCAGAAGTCTTCACCGGTTCTCCGGGCAAGTACGTGTCGCTGAAAGATACTATCCGTGGCTTTAAAGGCATCATGGACGGTGAATTCGACCATCTGCCAGAGCAGGCTTTCTACATGGTTGGTTCCATCGAAGAAGCCGTGGAAAAAGCGAAGAAACTGTAACGGTTTCCCGGGAGGTTAATTATGGCTATGACTTTTCACCTGGACGTGGTCAGTGCAGAACAGCAGATGTTCTCCGGCACTGTGCAGCGAATTCAGGTGTCAGGTAGCGAAGGCGAGCTGGGTATCCATCCTGGTCACGCCCCGCTGCTGACCGCCATTAAACCTGGTATGGTTCGCATCGTAAAAGAGCAGGGCGACGAAGAGTATATTTATCTCTCCGGCGGCATGCTGGAAGTACAGCCAGGCGCGGCTACCGTGCTGGCTGATACGGCGATCCGCGGTACTGACCTTGATGAGGCCCGTGCAATGGAAGCGAAACGCAAAGCCGAAGAGCATATGAATGGCTCGCATGGCGATGTGGACTTTGCTGCCGCGTCGGCTGAACTGGCTAAAGCGATCGCCAAACTGCGCGTGATCGAGTTAACCAAAAAAGCGATGTAATTCAGGTTTAAGCAAGAATGCCAGTCAGGAAACTGCCTGGCATTTTTTATTTTTGCGGCAACAGAAAGCCGTGCTCTCGTTGTTATCCTGATTAAACCTCTATTTAATGTTGTAATTAAACTGTTTATCCTTTCATCAGTTAGCGATAAAGCAGGGAAAACAGCAGCGCTAAAAGCACCACGGCGGTTACGGCCAGCGCCAGAAAAACCAGTCCCTTTAACCTGCTAACTGGCGGCTGTACCTGCAAGGGTACTGCGGTTTGGGTTTTTGGCGTCAGAAAAACATAGCCTTTACCAGGGATGGTTTTGATGCAGCTTTTCATATTCATTGCGGCTAGGTCGCGACGTATTTTATAAACCAGCTGGGTAAGATTGGCATCATCAACCGTTGCCGCGCGATTTTCCCAGATATTCTCAATAATGGTTCGTTTAGGCAGTTCTTCATCAGCATGGCGAATAAAGTAGCTCAGTAAACGTTTCTCTTTTTCACTTATTGTTAAAGTAACATTGCCATTCATTAAAATATTTTCCTCTTCTGAAAGGAAAGTATTATTACCAAGATAAATATTACTGCTCATTATTTTCCTGCCTTCGCTAATTTTTTAATGTCGGATAAAAGCGCTCCTTCGCCTGTATCGGCAAGAAGGCGCTTATGGTCATTAATATTCTTGTTGATATGAAGCTTGTTTTTAATATCGGCATGCTTTGCTTTGTTCTGCCGATTCTTATTGTGGCGGGAATATATCAGCAGCAGCCTCAGAATTAAGCGCTAATTATTGCAATGCGGCACGCATTTTTTGCTGCGGACAGCCCGCAGAGCCGCAGCCGCACAGGCGTTGTGGCGTTTGCCATCGTTAGTCTGTACATCCACATCCTGAAAGCTGTTTATCCATGATTGATAAAAAATGCGTCCTCAATGCAGCCTTAATTATAACTATATTTAAAGCCGCAACTTATGAGTCACGACTATACGGCTTTTCATACAGCGTAAAGTTTGAATAATTTTTATTTAACGGATAATCCTGCTTGCTAAACATTATTCTTTATTTGTAACTGGCGAGCGTAACGGTATCAGGTAAAAGTGACTTCGCCTTCAGGGTAATCCCGTGATGAGCATTTCACTATAACTTCTATCTGATAAGGATTTACCATGAGTAAATTGATTCAAAAGGATACCTACACCGAGCAGTCGTATAAGATGGATGGCTTTGATCCAAAAACCAATACATCTGAATACAGCTATACCTCTGGCCGTGTAGCTCAACGCGTATACAACAAATATAATACAGCGGGTAAACCTAAACTGTTTGGTTACTACACTGACTGGGCCCACTACGATCAGCGTCAGACTGATAATAACGGCGCTCTTGCTAAAGATCTGCGTGGTCGCGGTATCGATATCACCAAACTGGACCCAACCGCTTACGATAAAATCATTTTTGGCTTTACCGGCATCGTGGGTGATAAAGGCGCCAATAAGCAAAAAATCGATCAGGCAGCGGCCTGGACCGGTAAGAAAACGAATGAGATGACCATTCTGGATCCGTGGGGCGACTGCCAGTCTTACGTTAACTGCGGCTACTCTGGCTGGAAAGCCTTTGGTTTTGGCCCTGGTACTACTTATCCTGCCGATGGCCAGGGAGACTGCTTCTATCAGGATAACCCTAACCTGCAGGGTGTGCTGGGCGCGATGCGTGACCTGCAGAAAAAAGCAGCCTCACAGGGCCACGATCTGAAGCTCTCTTTCAGCCTGGGCGGCTGGACCATGAGCGAAGCGTTCCACGAACTGGCCAAAAGCCAGAGCGCCATTGATACGCTGGTAGCCAGCATTATCGATTTCATGCAGCGCTTCCCAATGTTCTCTGAAATCGATATCGACTGGGAATATCCAAACGCAGCCGGTGCCGGTAACCCTTACGGCCCGGAAGATAGCGCCAACTACGTTAAGCTGATGGATAGCCTGAACAAAGCGCTACAGGCTAATAGCCTGAGCCATGTAAAAATCAGCATCGCGGCTTCAGCCAATATCGATGTACTGAAGTACTCCAATATCAAAGAGCTGATTTCAGCCGGTCTTTACGGCATCAACCTGATGACCTATGACTTCTTTGGTACGCCATGGGCAGACGGTCTGGGCCATCATACCAATCTGTACAAAACGCCACACTCTACCTATAGCCTGGAAGAAGCGGTTGAGTATCTGCTGGAACTGGGTGTGGATCCTGAAGCGATTAACATTGGTTATGTAGGTTACTCACGTAGTGCCAAAGGCAGCGACATTAGTTCGTTCTCACCATTAAAAGGTTCTTACGACGGCAGCGGCACTACCGTAGGTACTTTTGAGTCCGGCTGTGTTGAATGGTATGACGTGATTAACAACTACCTGGATCTGGAAAACCAGTGTGGTCGTAACGGCTATAACGTCTATACCGATGACGTCGCCTGTGCGGACTATCTGTACAGCCCAACCTCTAAGGTTTTCCACTCTATTGATACTCCGCGTACCGTACGTGAAAAAGCACGATACGTTATCGAAAAAGGCCTGGGCGGTCTGTTCACCTGGACTATCGATAACGATAACGGCCTGCTGGTAAACGCGGGTCGCGAAGGGATGGGTTGCCCAATTGTTCAGCAGAACATCGATATGGCCCCTTTCTACTTTAAAGGCATCAACATTGATGGCGAAACGCCAGTTGACCCGGTAGAACCAGTTGACCCGGTAGAACCAGTTGACCCGGTAGAACCAGTTGACCCAGTTGACCCAGTTGACCCAGTTGACCCGGTTGACCCGGTTGACCCGGTTGACCCGGTTGACCCGGTTGACCCGGTTGACCCGGTTGACCCGGTTGACCCAGTTGACCCAGTTGACCCAATCGACCCGGTAGATCCAGGTGAAGATAAAGTAGGTCCTGAAGCCGTTATCACCATGAAAGTGCCAAATGGCTGCAAGCTGGTGTTCAGCGCTATAAATTCAGCTAACGCAGTCAAATACGATTGGTCTGCAACCAGCAGTATCCAGCTAAGCGCGCCGCAGTCTGAAGAGACGGAAGCGCAAATGCCAACGGTTTCTGCCGATTCTGTTGCCAGAGTAGATCTCACTGTTACCGATGCAAAAGGCAACAGCAGTAGCTCCTCGTATGCGTTCTGGATTGCTACGGAATGGCACCCGGTTACACCGGCAGAGCCTTCTGACTACGCTGAGTGGAGCGCAACGGAAATTTATGTAGAAAACGACAAAGTTTCATACAAAGGCGTTAACTACATTGCCCGCTTCTGGAACAAAGGAAGCGAGCCGGGTCTGGAAGAAACCACCGGCCAGTACGGCAAGCCATGGTCAGTGCTGTAACGGATTTAGGGTAATCGATTGATACCACCAAAGAGTGTCTTCTTAGAAGACGCTCTTTATTTTATCTTGTATGGCGAACGGTAATGAACGTTTCTCAAAATGGTATTGGCTTTATAAAAGCCACAAGAGGATTCCAGCCAAAAGCTTATCTGAATGCGTCGGGACTATGGGCTATTGGTTACGGACATAAAAACAATATTGCAGCTGGTGATGTTATTACGCCAGAAGAGGCAGAGGTTTTGCTGCATCAGGATATAAAAAGATGCGGTGATATTGTTAATAGCGCTGTCGATATTCCTCTCACGCAAAATCAATTTGATGCGCTTGTCTCCCTGACCCTTGATATTGGCGCAGGGAAGAGAGGGGTAAGCAGTGGCCTGGTTGAGCTGCGCAGCGGCCAGCCGTCAACGCTACTGATGTTTTTAAACCAGGGGTGTTATGCCGCCGCGGCAGAGCAGTTTGGCAGCTGGATTTATGTTAATAATATTCTGATTAAAGAGTTAATCTATCGCAGGGAGTGCGAAAAAAATATTTTTCTCCCAAAAAATAAATCGAGCATGTTTAAAAGCTGATTTATATTTATAAGGTTTACGTTATGACAGGTAATAATGAAAGTTTAGTACTGTTGAGGATGTTGACAGAAAATAATCTGATCGATTCTATGATAGTTGCCAGCGTCGGCGGCGTGGTGAATTACTTTATTCATAGCGAACTGCTGGAAAATGTTAAAGGCAAGCTAAGTTATTTTTCAAAGCACGTTTTTATTTCCATGTTCACCGGATTTATTGTCGGCCTGATCTGTATTGATTTTCCCACCAGCATCACGCAAACGCTGCTGCTTGCCGCCATAGCAGGCACCAGCGGCAGTGAGGTGATCGTGGTGCTACAGAAAAAAGTCTCAGGCTGGCTGGAGAGTAAGCAGATTTGAGCGTCATAACCGTAGCCCATTCCAGAACAGTAAGGCGCAGATGAGCTTTGATGATATCATGCCAGCGCTAAGGGAAAATTCCCTGTACCAGCAGGAATTTTCCCTTTTTTGGCCCGGTAGAAAGTATTTTTGAACGGTAAAAGAAGTAGTAATTTTATCGCAAACCAGGTCTACTTTTCGCCGTAAAGGCAGATTTCAAAAACCAGGCAGGTTATCTATGTCAAACAGCGCCATGAGTGTGGTGATCCTTGCAGCAGGCAAGGGAACCCGTATGTATTCCGATCTCCCTAAAGTTCTTCATCTGTTAGCCGGTAAGCCCATGGTTCAGCACGTTATTGATGCGGCTAACGGCGTAGGGGCGGATAACGTTCATCTGGTTTATGGCCATGGCGGCGAGCTTTTGCAGTCCACCTTAACGGATCCGTCATTGAACTGGGTATTGCAGGCAGAGCAGCTGGGCACCGGCCACGCAATGCAGCAGGCCGCGCCTTACTTTGCCGATGGCGAAGATATCCTGATGCTATATGGCGATGTGCCTTTGATTTCCACCGAAACGCTACAGCGTCTTCGCCAGGCCAAACCCCAGGGCGGTATCGCGCTGCTGACGGTCATTCTGGATAACCCTACCGGCTACGGTCGTATTCTGCGCGAGCAGGATCAGGTGGTAGGCATCGTTGAACAAAAAGATGCCACGCCGGAACAGCTGGCCATTCGTGAAATCAACACCGGCATTCTGCTGGCCAACGGTGCCGATTTAAAACGCTGGCTAAGCAAGCTGACTAACGATAACGCCCAGGGCGAATATTACATCACGGATATTATCGCGCTGGCGCACCAGGAAGGCCGCACAACGCAAACGGTACAGCCTGCGCGCAGTTCCGAAACGGATGGCGTAAATAACCGTCTACAGCTGGCGACGCTGGAACGTATTTATCAGGCGCAGCAGGCGGAAAAGCTGCTGCTGGCTGGCGTGATGCTGAAAGATCCCGCCCGTTTCGATCTGCGTGGCGAACTCACGCACGGTCGTGATGTAGAGATCGACACCAACGTCATTATTGAAGGCAAAGTTCATCTTGGCGCTCGGGTAAAAATTGGCAGCGGCTGCGTGTTGAAAAACTGCACCATCGGCGACGACTGCGAAATCAGCCCGTATAGCGTGCTGGAAAACGCCGTGCTGGCGACAGCCTGCACCGTCGGCCCGTTTGCTCGTCTGCGGCCGGGCAGCTCCCTTGCCGAGGGCGCGCACGTCGGTAACTTTGTTGAAATGAAAAAAGCCTCGCTGGGCAAAGGCTCTAAAGCGGGCCATCTGAGCTATCTGGGCGATGCGGAAATTGGTGCCAACGTGAATATCGGTGCCGGCACCATCACCTGTAACTATGACGGCGTAAATAAATCGCTGACGGTAATCGGCGACGATGTGTTTGTCGGTTCAGATACGCAGCTGGTGGCGCCGGTATCGGTCGCGGCAGGCTCGACCATTGCGGCCGGCACCACGGTCATGAAAGATATCCCGGCTAAAGGTTTGGCCTACAATCGTAAAGATCAGAATCTGAAAACCGACTGGCAGCGGCCAGCAAAGAAAAAATAATTTTACGGGCGGCGAAGATCGCCCGACAGCAGTAAGGGATGCTGGTCATCCCACATAAAAATAACCCCACTCTCTACAAGGCTCGGGGCACCGGAAATAACCGGAACAAACAGGCAAAAGACTAAGTTAATGGCCAAGGCCATAACGTCAGGAATACAACTATGTGTGGAATTGTTGGTGCAGTAGCGCAACGTGATATCGCAGAAATCCTGTTAGAGGGATTACGTCGCCTGGAGTATCGGGGTTACGACTCCGCCGGTCTGGCTGTCGTCACCTCTGAAGGAAAAATCACTCGCCTTCGCCGCTTAGGCAAGGTGCAGAAACTGGCGGAAGCGGCAGAAACTACGCCGCTGGTTGGCGGAACGGGGATCGCGCATACGCGTTGGGCAACGCACGGCGAGCCGTCAGAAGCTAACGCCCATCCTCATATCTCAGAACATATCGTTATCGTACATAACGGCATTATTGAAAACCACGAGCCGCTGCGTGAGCGGATGAAGGCGCTGGGTTACCACTTTGCTTCCGAAACGGATACGGAAGTGGTGGCGCATCTGGTGCACTGGGAGCAGAAGCAGGGCGGCGGATCGCTGCGTGAAGTGGTGCAACGCGTTATTCCTCAGCTACGCGGTGCGTACGGCATGGTGATAATGGACAGCCGCGATCCTTCCGTGCTGGTGGCCGCGCGCTCAGGCAGCCCGCTGGTGATTGGCCGTGGCGTGGGCGAAAACTTTATCGCCTCTGACCAGCTGGCGCTGCTGCCGGTAACGCGTCGCTTTGTCTATCTGGAAGAAGGCGATATTGCAGAAGTGACCCGCCGTGACGTGACCATTTTCGACCGTCTGGGCGAGCGCGTGCAGCGCAGCGAAATCGAATCTAACGTACAGTACGATGCGGGCGATAAAGGGCTTTATCGCCACTACATGCAGAAAGAGATCTACGAGCAGCCGATGGCGATTAAAAACACCCTGAGCGGGCGTTTCAGTCACGGCGAGGTTGACCTTTCGGAGCTTGGGCCGAACGCCAGTGCGCTGCTGGCGCAGGTTGAGCATATTCAGATCGTCGCCTGTGGCACCTCTTACAACTCCGGTATGGTTTCCCGCTACTGGTTTGAAGCGCTGGCCAACGTGCCGTGTGACGTAGAGATTGCTTCTGAGTTCCGCTATCGCAAATCGGCAGTACGTAAAAACAGCCTGATGATTACGCTGTCGCAGTCCGGCGAAACAGCAGATACGCTGGCGGCGCTGCGCCTGTCAAAAGAGCTGGGCTATCTCGGCTCGCTGGCAATCTGTAACGTGGCCGGTTCTTCGCTGGTGCGCGAGTCCGATCTGGCGCTGATGACCAAGGCCGGCACGGAAATCGGCGTAGCTTCCACTAAAGCGTTTACCACCCAGCTGACCGTTTTACTGATGCTGGTAGCGAAAATTGGCCGCCTGAAGGGCGTCGATGCGCAGATCGAGCACGATATCGTGCACGGTTTACAGGCATTGCCGAGCCGCATTGAGCAGATGCTGTCCCAGGACAAGCTGATTGAAACGCTGGCGGAAGAGTTCTCTGATAAGCATCACGCGCTGTTCCTGGGCCGTGGCGATCAGTATCCGATTGCGATGGAAGGCGCGCTGAAGCTCAAAGAGATCTCCTATATCCATGCAGAAGCCTATGCGGCTGGCGAGCTGAAACATGGCCCGCTGGCGCTGATCGATGCTGAAATGCCGGTTATCGTGGTGGCACCAAACAACGAGCTGCTGGAAAAACTGAAGTCGAACATTGAAGAGGTGCGCGCGCGTGGCGGCCTGCTCTATGTGTTCGCCGACAGGGATGCCGGTTTTGTGGACAGCGAAGGCATGCGCATTATTCCACTGCCGCACGTAGAAGATATTATTGCGCCAATCTTCTATACCGTGCCGCTACAGCTGCTTTCCTACCACGTTGCGCTGATTAAAGGCACAGACGTGGATCAGCCGCGTAACCTGGCAAAATCGGTGACGGTCGAGTAACCCATAAAGTTGCTGCTCCTGTCAGTACGGCAGGTCTGACAGCGATAAAGCCCGGCTATACTTCTCAAACAAGTATACCGGGCTTTTTTTATGGCGAAATTATCGGCATTCCCTGACAGCCGTCTCTCGGCCGGAAGATAAATAAAAAAGGTAACCGCTACTAAAATCGCTACTTTTTTCAGGCGACTATAGGAAGAGATGAGATTACGTATTGTCGCTGACAATCTTCTCTACCAGAAAATCGATCAGCGCCCGGCATTTTGGCGGTAAGAAACGATCGGGATGATAGAGGATCCAGGACATACCGTAATAGGCGTTCATATAATCCCAGTCTGACAGCACCTCGGTAACAATGCCTGCGGCAAGCGCATCACGTACGGCAAACCGGGGGAAACAGCCAATGCCTAAGTGGCTAAGCACGCCTTCCAGACGCGCCTTGCTGTGGTTGGTGGCGTAGCGGCCGCGTACCTTTACGCTAATACACTCCCGCGTTTGCAGATGTCGGAATTTCCAGATGTCATCCCCGGCCACTTCACCCAAATAAATACAGCTGTGCTGCGCCAGATCGGCGGGATGCTGCGGACAGCCGTTATCACGTAGATAATCAGCAGAGGCGCAAAGAACATGGTTCACCCGAAACAAAGGCCGCGCCGCCAGGTTTTCGGGCGGCCTGTCGGTTATACGCACAATTAAATCAACGTCGTCGCTGATAAGGTCGACGGGGCGATCCGTCAGCCTGAGCTGGATATCGACCTGCGGATAACGCTGCAAAAATTCTTCAATATGCGGCGCAATCAGCACTTTGCCCCAGGCGCGCGGCGCGCTGATTTTTACCAGCCCCTGCGGCGCAGTATTGATTCGTTCGGCCAAATCCAGCACCGACTGCGCCGATCGTATCATCTCGCTACAGTGCGCAAAGGCTTCCGTTCCGGCGGCGGTAAGCTTTAGCCGCCGCGTGGTTCTTTCCAGCAGCTTTACCGCCAGCGCTTTTTCAAGGCTGGCAATCTGGCGGCTGACCGACGAGGCGGTGGTATCCAGCTGTTCAGCCGCTGCGGAAAAGCTTCCCGCCTCCACAACTTTTACGAAAACCGCCATATAAGGCAGCAAACCCATGTGTTGATTTGTTCTCATAGCGCAAAAGTCTTGTTTATCAGCCCTGATTATTTATCGGAAAAACATCGCCCATAATCGCCGCTCGGCAATGCAGTTAACCATACAGGCTGCACGGTACGTGAGGAAAGCAATGTGCTGCTTTTTCAGCCTTTTTTATCGGATATTTATCATGATTAATAACAGAATAAAACCGAGTGCGGAATGGCTGCTGCTGGCGGTGGCCGTGGTATGGGGCACCAGCTACGGTCTGGCAAAGCAGGCGCTGCTTTTTTATCCCGTGGTGGGCTTTCTGCTGATTCGTTTTCTGCTTACCTTTCTTATCCTGCTGCCTACGTTGAAAAACGTCTGGCGACAGGCAGTACCGCCAGGCATCGCTTTAGGCACCGTGCTGTTCACTATTTTTCTCTGCGAAACCTATGGCGTGGCGCATACCAGCGCCAGTAACGCTGCTTTCCTGATCAGCCTTTGCGTAGTGCTGACGCCTTTTGTGGAATGGCTGATGTTTCGCCAGCGGCCTGAAAACGACATCTTTATTGCGGCGGCGTTGTCTCTGTTCGGCGCGCTGCTGCTGACCGGTACGACGCATATTGCCATGAACGGCGGCGATCTGCTGATGCTGGCGGCGGCGCTGCTGCGGGCGTTAATGGTTTGCCTGACCAGAAAACTGATCCAGCACCGGGCTATTCCGGCACTGGCTTTAACGGCGGTGCAAACCGGCGTCGTCGCCTGCGGTTCGCTGATAGCGTTACTGCTTACCCAAAAAGGTATTCCACCGCTGCCAGACAGTTTCAGCTTCTGGAGCATCACGCTCTACATGGTACTTTTCTGCACGCTGTTTGCTTTCTTTGCGCAAAACTACGCGGTGAAACGTACTACCGCCACGCGGGCATCGTTGTTAATGGGGTCGGAGCCGCTTTTCGGCGCGCTGTTCGCCGTCCTGTGGCTACAGGAAGCGCTGACGCCGCTTGCCTGGCTGGGCGGCATACTGATTGTTGCTTCTTCGCTGTGGGCGACGCGGCCTCGCCAGCCTCGTGCCGTTGCCGTGCAGGAGTAGTCCGCCAGAAGAAACGGGTAAACAGAATGCCGCGACGGCAGGCTTGATTCAAACCGGCTTTTTCTGCGCCAGAGAGATAAAAGAAGGTCGTCATAAAACTGTCATATTGTGGACATGTTACTGTCATCAAACTGTCCTATTTTGCCTCCAGCAGCAATCATTATTCAGACTAAAACAGTATAAAGACTGACTTTAATCCCCTGGAGGGAATATGACACTGATGCAAAAAACCCTGGCTCAATGCGTGGCTGTCACGCTTTCACTGAGCGCGGTTTCCGCTTTTGCCGCCGATAATCTTACGGGTGCAGGCGGGACTTTCCCGGCACCGGTTTATAACAAGTGGGCGGCCGAGTACAACAAAGCAACAGGCGCGCAGATTAACTATCAGGGCATTGGTTCCTCCGGCGGCGTAAAACAGATTATTGCCAAAACTGTCGATTTCGGGGCTTCCGATGCGCCGATGAAAGATGAAGATTTACAGAAAAACGGCCTGTTCCAGTTCCCTACCGTGATCGGTGGCGTGGTGCTGGCGGTGAATATTCCCGGCGTGAAGTCGGGCGAGCTGACGCTGGACGGCAAAACCGTTGGCGATATCTACCTGGGCAACGTAAAAAAATGGAATGACCCGGCGATTCTTGCACTGAATCCGGGGATCAAACTGCCTGATTCCAACATCAACGTGGTTCGCCGCGCTGACGGTTCCGGCACCTCGTTTGTCTTTACCAGCTACCTGGCGAAAGTGAGCAGCGACTGGAACAGCAAGGTGGGCAAAGGCAACACCGTTAACTGGCCAGTTGGCCTGGGCGGCAAAGGTAACGACGGCGTCGCCGCTTTCGTCCAGCGTCTGCCTGGCTCCATCGGCTATGTGGAATATGCCTACGCCAAACAGAACAACCTGGCCTATACCAAACTGCTGGATGCCGACGGCAAAGCCGTTTCCCCTGGCGAGCAGAGCTTTAGCGACGCGGCGAAAGGCGCAGACTGGAGCAAATCTTTTGCCCAGGATCTGACGTACCAGAAAGGCGACAACGCGTGGCCAATTACCTCTACCACGTTCATTCTGATGCACAAAGATCAGGCTAACGCCGAGAAGGGCGCTGCCGTGCTGAAGTTCTTTGACTGGGCTTATAAAAACGGTAGCCAGACTACCACCAGCCTGGATTACGCGGCTCTGCCAGACTCCGTGGCCGATCAAGTACGCGCCGCATGGAAAACTAACATCAAGGACAGTTCAGGCAAAGCGCTGTATTAAGCTGACTGAATGACAGGTCCCGGGCGGCCTCTGCGCCGCCCAAAAACTTTCACTATCGAGAATTCTATGGCTACATCCAGGCCGACATTCAACGCTCCCGGCAAGCAGGGTGACATTATTTTTAGCGCGCTGGTTAAGCTGGCTGCGCTGATTGTGTTATTGCTGCTCGGCGGCATTATTGTCTCGCTCATCTTCTCCTCCTGGCCCAGCATCCAGAAATTTGGCTTCTCTTTCCTGTGGACCAAAACCTGGGATGCGCCTAACGAACAGTTTGGGGCGCTGGTGCCGATTTACGGCACGCTTGTTACCTCGGCTATCGCGCTGATTATCGCCGTGCCCGTCAGCTTCGGTATTGCGCTGTTTTTGACTGAGCTTGCGCCAAACTGGCTGAAGCGTCCTTTGGGCGTGGCGATTGAACTGCTGGCCGCCATCCCCAGCATCGTTTATGGCATGTGGGGCCTGTTTATCTTCGCGCCGCTGTTTGCTACCTATTTCCAGACGCCGCTGGGTGACCTGATGGCGAACATTCCCATTGTTGGCGCGCTCTTCTCCGGCCCGGCCTTTGGGATCGGCATTCTGGCCGCCGGTATTATCCTGGCCATTATGATTATTCCCTATACCGCCTCGGTGATGCGCGACGTGTTCGAGCAGACGCCAGTGATGATGAAAGAGTCCGCTTACGGCATTGGCTGCACGACCTGGGAAGTGATTTGGCGCATCGTTCTGCCGTTCACCAAAAACGGCGTCATTGGCGGCGTCATGCTAGGTCTTGGCCGCGCGCTGGGCGAAACCATGGCGGTGACCTTTATCATCGGCAACACCTACCAGCTCGACAGCGCTTCGCTGTTTATGCCGGGTAACAGCATTACCTCCGCGCTGGCAAACGAGTTTGCGGAAGCGGAGTCCGGCGTCCATACCGCCGCGCTGATGGAGCTGGGCCTGATCCTGTTCGTGATTACTTTTATTGTGCTGGCCTGCTCGAAGCTGATGATCCTTCGTCTGGCAAAAAGTGAAGGAGCGCGTTCATGAGCATGATGGCGTTACAGTCCCGTGCCGATCTGGAAGCCTCCCGCCGCAAAATGCAGGCATGGCGGCGCATGAAAAACCGTATTGCCCTGGCGCTCTCTCTGCTGACCATGGCTTTTGGCCTGTTCTGGCTGGTGTGGATACTGTGGGCCACCGTGACGCGCGGCATCGACGGCATGACGCTGTCGCTGTTTACGGAAAATACGCCGCCGCCGAACACGGCCGGAGGCGGGCTGGCCAACGCGATCATGGGCAGCGGCCTGCTGATGTTCTGGTCAACGGTGGTCGGCACGCCGTTAGGCATTCTGGCCGGGATCTATCTGGCCGAATATGGCCGCAAATCCTGGCTGGCGGAAACCATCCGCTTTATTAACGACATCCTGCTCTCCGCGCCTTCTATCGTGGTCGGCCTGTTTGTCTACACGCTGGTGGTGGCGCGGATGCAGCACTTTTCCGGTTTTGCGGGCGCGGTAGCGCTGGCGCTGCTGCAAATCCCTATCGTTATCCGCACCACGGAAAATATGCTGAAGCTGGTGCCGGACAGCCTGCGCGAAGCGGCCTATGCGCTGGGCACGCCGAAATGGAAAATGATTTCCGCTATTACGTTGAAAGCTTCTGTTTCGGGCATTCTGACCGGCATCCTGCTGGCGGTTGCGCGTATCGCCGGTGAAACGGCCCCGCTGCTGTTTACGTCGCTTTCTAACCAGTTCTGGAGCACCGACATGATGCAGCCGCTGGCTAACCTGCCGGTGACGATCTTTAAGTTCGCCATGAGCCCGTTTGCCGAATGGCAGAGCCTGGCCTGGGCGGGCGTGCTGCTGATTACCGTCTGCGTGTTGATTTTAAATATTCTGGCACGCGTGATTTTTGCCAAAAGCAAACACTGATTAAAAAAAGCGCGGCTACGGCGGCGCGAAGAAAAGCGAGAAAGAGAATGGCTGACAACATTTCCGGCAATATGATCCAGGTTCGTGATTTGAATTTTTACTACGGGAAATTTCACGCGCTGAAGAACATCAATCTGAATATTGCTAAAAACCAGGTAACCGCCTTTATCGGCCCCTCGGGCTGCGGCAAATCCACGCTGCTGCGTACGTTTAATAAAATGTTTTCGCTCTATCCGGAGCAGCGCGCAGAAGGCGAAATTCTGCTGGATGGCGAAAATATCTTAACCGCCAGCCAGGACATTGCGCTGCTGCGCGCCCGCGTGGGCATGGTGTTTCAAAAACCAACGCCGTTCCCGATGTCGATTTACGATAACATCGCTTTTGGCGTGCGCTTATTTGAAAAACTTTCCCGTGCCGAGATGGACGAGCGCGTACAATGGGCGCTGACCAAAGCGGCGCTGTGGAGCGAAACCAAAGACAAGCTGCACCAGAGTGGCTACAGCCTTTCCGGCGGCCAGCAGCAGCGTTTGTGTATCGCGCGCGGCATCGCTATCCGGCCTGAGGTTCTGCTGCTGGACGAGCCTTGCTCGGCGCTGGATCCGATCTCTACCGGGCGCATCGAAGAGCTGATCACCGAACTGAAACAGGATTACACCGTCGTGATCGTGACGCATAACATGCAGCAGGCGGCGCGCTGTTCTGACCATACGGCTTTTATGTATCTGGGCGAGCTGATCGAGTTTAGCGATACGGATACGCTGTTTACCAAACCGCACCAAAAACAAACCGAAGACTACATTACTGGCCGCTATGGTTAAGTTGACTGGAGAAGTGCATGGACAACCTCAATCTGAATAAACATATCTCCGGGCAGTTCAACGCCGAGCTGGAGCACATTCGTACCCAGGTTATGACCATGGGCGGCATGGTAGAAAAACAGCTGACGGATGCCATTGTGGCGATGCATAACCAGGATGCTGAACTGGCGCAGCGCGTCATCGATGGCGACCAGAAAGTTAACATGATGGAAGTGTCGATTGACGAGGCTTGCGTACGCATCATCGCCAAACGTCAGCCAACCGCCAGCGACCTACGGCTGGTGATGGCGATCATCAAAACCATTTCCGAGCTGGAGCGTATTGGCGACGTGGCGGAAAAAATCAGCCGCACGGCGCTGGAAAAATTTGGCCAACAGCACCAGTCGCTGCTGGTTAGCCTGGAGTCGCTGGGCTATCACACCATCCAGATGCTGCACGATGTGCTGGACGCCTTTGCGCGGATGGATCTGAATGCTGCCATTGAGATTTACCGGGAAGATAAAAAGGTCGACCAGGAATATGAAGGCATCGTGCGCCAGCTGATGACCTACATGATGGAAGATCCGCGCACGATTCCCAGCGTGCTGACCGCGCTGTTCTGCGCTCGCGCCATTGAGCGTATCGGCGACCGCTGCCAGAACATTTGCGAAATCATCTTCTATTTCGTTAAGGGACAGGATTTCCGTCACGTCGGCGGCGATAAGCTGGACGAGCTGCTGACCGGCGAAAGCGACGAAAAACCGGTCTGATTATCTGGCTTCCATAAGGTGCTCATCGCCCTGATGCGCATCTTTTGTTTTGATGATCGGTTCGCCCGCAAGGTTGGTTGACCCGCGCGCGTCATTTATACTTGCCGCACTTAACACCGGCAAGGAACTCCCGTGACTCAGTCATTAAAAAAAAGCGTGACGCCCGGCAAAGCGATGCTGGCCGCCATCGGCGGCTATGCGATGGATGGTTTTGACCTGCTGATCCTCGGCTTTATGCTGCCCGCTATCAGTCTCTCCCTGGCGTTGACGCCATCGCAGGCCGGTTCGCTGGTTACCTGGACGCTGATCGGCGCGGTCATCGGCGGCGTAGTGTTCGGCCACCTCAGCGACAGGCTTGGCCGCATCCGTGTGCTGACCTTTACTATTCTGATGTTTGCCGTGTTTACCGGCCTGTGCGCCGTTGCCCAGGGCTACTGGGATCTGCTGACGTACCGCACGCTCGCGGGTGTCGGCCTGGGCGGCGAGTTCGGCATTGGCATGGCGCTGATAGCGGAAGCGTGGCCCGCCAGCAAACGTAACCGGGCTTCTGCCTGGGTTGGTATTGGCTGGCAGCTTGGCGTGCTGCTGGCGGCTTTTATCACGCCGCTGCTGCTGGGTTATATCGGCTGGCGCGGTATGTTTCTGGTGGGATTATTGCCTGCGGTCGCCTCATTCATGATCCGCCGTGGACTGGGTGAGCCGGAAGGCTTTACGCGTCACGTAGATGTTCATCAGGGATTGTCCTTTGCCGCCAGGCTGAAGCTGCTGTTTAAAGACGCCGCGACGGCCAAAGCCAGCCTGGGCATTTTTATCCTCTGTTCGGTGCAAAACTTTGGCTACTACGGTTTGATGATCTGGATGCCCGCTTACCTCTCCAGCAGCTTTGGCTTTTCCCTGACGAAATCCGGGCTGTGGACGGCGGTGACCGTGGTAGGGATGACCTTTGGTATCTGGCTATTCGGCATGCTGGCGGATCGTTTTGCCCGCTGGAAAATCTTTTTGCTTTACCAGACTGGCGCAGTGGCGATGGTGATCCTCTATGCGCAGCTGCGCGATCCCATGGTGATGTTGTTTACCGGCGCGGTGATGGGGATGTTCGTTAACGGCATGATCGGCGGCTACGGCGCGCTGATTTCTGATACCTATCCCGTGCAGGTTCGCGCGACGGCGCAGAACGTTTTATTCAATCTGGGACGCGGCGTCGGCGGCTTTGGCCCGCTGGTCATTGGGCTGCTGGCGGTAAAACTTTCTTTCGGGGCGGCCATTACCCTGCTGGCGCTGATCTACCTGCTGGATATTATCGCCACGCTGTTTCTGCTGCCGAAAACGCAGGGCAAAGAGGACGCGCTGGGCGCCATTGGCTGAGCAGGAACCGCCGGACGAGAAACGCTCTCCGGCGCAACGGTTTTCAGCGCGTAAGCTGCCAGCCTCTTTCCCGCCACAGCGCTGGCAGCTGGGCCATATCATTAAAAGGCGTCACCAGCGGATGATCCAGCGGCTGGTTGTGCGCGTCCGCGCAGTAATAGAACACCGGGATACCGGCAGCAATACCCGCTTTTGCTCCCGCCTCGGAATCGTCTACCAGAATACACTGCTCGATTGGCACCGCCATTTGCCGCGCCGCGTAGAACATCAGCGCCGGATCGGGCTTCCAGCTCTCAATCGTATAGCCGCTGTACAACCGGTCATCAAAAAAGGACAGCATGCCGGTCAGACCAAGCGAATGCTGCATTTTCGGTACGGTGCCGTTGGATACCACGCACATGGGCGCGGTTATCTGCTCCAGCAGCGCTTTTGCGCCCGCAATCGGCTGTAGCTGTTCGTCAAACAGCCGCGCCACTTCCTGACGGTAGGCAGGCTCCAGCTCTTCTACGCTGGCGCTGAGATGATGCTCAGCGGTAACGTCGGCGATGATATCGTACAGCTTCACGCCTTTATATTTTTCAAACATTTCCTGTAGCGACAGCCGGGCGCCGTAGCGCGCAAAGGTGTTTACATAGGCCTGGGTACAGAGCAGCTCGCTGTCCACCAGCGTCCCGTCACAATCAAAAAATACACAGCTAACCGACATCGATTCATCCTTAATAATAAATGTTCTCTCCACTTTAATTATCCTTGAGCAGAATGCGACCTGAAAATGTCAATTTCAGTTAACGGCGGTGAAGTGACGGTAAAAGAGGCGCAATCGGTTGCGAAAAAACCCCGGTGCTCTCTGGCAAATTAAAATTTATCAGTTAGGATAGCCGACGATAACTTTTCTCCGTTTTGGAAACTCACAATGAATAACTCAGGTCTACTGCAGCGGATCTTTAAACTCCAGGAACACGGCACGACGGTGCGGACGGAAGTGGTCGCCGGATTCACGACCTTTCTGACCATGGTTTACATCGTCTTCGTCAACCCGCAGATCCTTGGCGTGGCGGGCATGAATACGCAGGCCGTGTTTGTGACAACCTGTTTGATTGCTGCATTCGGCAGTATCCTGATGGGCCTGGTGGCCAATCTGCCGGTAGCGCTGGCGCCTGCCATGGGCCTGAACGCCTTTTTCGCCTTCGTGGTCGTGGGTGCCATGGGGATCTCCTGGCAGGTGGGAATGGGTGCTATTTTTTGGGGCGCCGTAGGCCTGCTGCTGCTGACGCTGTTTCGCGTGCGTTACTGGATGATCGCCAATATTCCGGTGAGCCTGCGCGTGGGGATTACCGCCGGAATTGGGTTATTTATTGCGATGATCGGCCTGAAAAATGCCGGTATCGTGGTGCCAAATAAAGAAACGCTGGTGGCCGTAGGCGATTTGACCTCCCATAGCGTACTGCTGGGGGCGCTGGGCTTCTTTATCATCGCGATTCTGGCCTCGCGCAATATTCACGTCGCGGTGCTGGTCTCTATCGTTGTGACCACGCTGATTGGCCTGGCGCTTGGCGACGTCAAATACGGCGGCGTATTCTCTGCGCCGTCCGGCATGACCGCCGTACTGGGACAGGTCGATTTAAAAGGCTCGCTGAATATCGGCATGGCCGGCATCATCTTCTCCTTTATGCTGGTTAACCTGTTTGACTCTTCCGGTACGCTGATTGGCGTGACCGACAAAGCGGGCCTGACCGATGAAAAAGGGACGTTCCCACGCATGAAGCAGGCGCTGTTTGTCGACAGCATCAGCTCCGTTGCGGGCGCTTATATCGGTACCTCTTCCGTTACCGCCTATATCGAAAGCTCTTCCGGCGTTTCTATCGGTGGTCGTACCGGGCTGGTGGCGGTGGTAACAGGTATTCTGTTCCTGCTGGTGATGTTCCTGTCGCCGCTGGCCGGTATGGTGCCAGCCTATGCGGCCGCTGGCGCGCTGATCTACGTTGGCGTGCTGATGACTTCCAGCCTTGCGCGCGTGAAATGGGATGATTTAACCGAAGCGGTGCCGGCCTTCGTGACGACGGTGATGATGCCGTTCAGCTTTTCTATTACCGAAGGCATCGCGCTGGGCTTTATCTCTTACTGCGTGATGAAGCTGGGTACCGGCCGCTGGCGTGAAATGTCGCCATGCGTCATCGTGGTAGGACTGCTTTTCGTGCTGAAAATCGTTTTTATTGACGCTCATTAACAGCCAACGGGCGGGTCGATAAGCGTCGGCCCGCTCGTTAAAAATGCGCCAGTTTCTCTGGCGGCAGGCTGGTCAGCCGTAGCGTTCGCGGCCCCATACTTTTCGAACTCAGTCCCTTCCAGTTATTTTCCGCAAATTCCCACAGTGATAAACGCTCGCAGCCTGGCGAAAGCGCGCACGACCAGACAATCAGCGGTTCAACATCGGAAATGGCTTCAATATCCGGCAAAAGCAGCGATCGCAGCCGTCCGGAAGCGGGATGGAGCCTTAGCGACTCTTTTGCCTTATCGTCCGTGAGCTTGAGTATGCTTTGCCGCAGCGTCCAGAGCTGGGTGGCGGCTTCTACGGGATCGGCCTGCGCCTGCGCCCAGGCTTTTTCACCGGAGGAGATTTCACGGGAATACTGTTCCAGCGTCTGTCGGCTGTGCGCGCGAACGATTTCCATATCCAGCCCGGCACAGGTACCTTCTTCCGCCAGCAGCACGCCAATAATGTTTCCCGCATAGGCAATACTAAAATCCGGCAGGTCGGGATCGGCAAAGCGCGGGCGTCCGTTAAGGGCGGCGGTTAGCGCAGGCAACTGAGGAATACCGTACAGCCGCAGCATAGTTTCGGCCAGCAGCATACGTGAGGCGAGAAAACGCATTCGCCGCCGCTCCGGCAGTGTCTGCGCCGCTTCGGTGACCTGTCGGGAGAGTCGGTGTAGGGGAATGTTGGCATCCGTCAGGCTCCAACGTACAAAATGACTTGCCATCTGTCGCTCCGTGAAAATGGTCGGAAAATCATCGCGCTATTGTAAGAATTTTCCTGGTAAATATCACGCAACTTTCCTGTTACGAACAGAAATTAGGATTAATATTAATTTACAGTCCTGCTTATTAATCCCGCCAGGCAGTATTTTTACGCTGAAATTTTTTCCATTCCATTATCATTATTAACGGCTCACCTTTTTTTATATAACGTTAATAAATGTCATATAAGTAACGTAACCTGCCGCAAGTAAGCTATTTTTACTGGAATTAATCAATGATGTTAACTGGATTTATTCTATTGCTATAAAAATGGAGTTGATAAAGTAAGGGAGAATAGTGTACTTTCCACAGCCAGGCACGGAACGCCGGGTTTTTATCCGCCATGACCAGGGGATAACAACCCTTTATTCTTTTAATTTAAGAAAGCTATGGAAAGAAAACCGCTATTTCGCATGGAAGCCGTCCAGCATCTTAAAACCAAATGGCTGGGCAAAGCGCTACTGACATCAGGCTATCCCGCATGGGCCGTCGCCGTTGTTTCCGTTCTGTTTTTTATTCTGCTGTTGCTGTTTATCCTGGGCGGCTCTTTTACCCGCCGCATCAACGTGACCGGAGAAGTTATCTCTCTGCCGCACGCTATTACCATCTTCGCCCCGCAGCAGGGTTTTATTACTAAAAAGTGGCCGGAGGCGGGCGATTTAATAAAGAAAGGCGAACGCCTTTACCAGATTGATGTTAGCCGTACCACCTCATCAGGTAACGTCAGCGAGCGCTCGGTGGAAGCGATTAACCACCAGATTGCGCTAACGGAAAATATCATTGAAAGGCTGGCGGAAAATAAAGCCACTACCTTAAAAAATTTGCAGAACCAGCTGGAAAAATATCGTATCGCCCATGAGAAATCGCAGCGTTTAATTACCGATAGCGGAAACGGCGTAAAAGATATGCGTAAAAGCATGACCAACTATAGCGATTATCTGCGTAAAGGGTTAATCACTCAGGAACAGTTCG
Source organism: Erwinia phyllosphaerae (assembly GCF_019132875.1). Taxonomy (GTDB): domain Bacteria; phylum Pseudomonadota; class Gammaproteobacteria; order Enterobacterales; family Enterobacteriaceae; genus Erwinia; species Erwinia phyllosphaerae. The sequence continues at coordinate 234,858 of NZ_JAHSPF010000006.1, read as the reverse complement.
CCAACCAGCGCTACCTCTTTTACCAACAGCAAAACGCCTGGCAAGGCCTCAACACGCAGGCGATTCAGGAAGCACTGCAAATCAGCGCGCTGGAGAGTGAGCTGCTGACCAAAGGCATCGAGTATGACAACCAGATTTCACAGTATCAGTATCAGCGTAGCGATCTGAAACGGCAGCTGGCGGAAGTGAATGCCAGCGGCTCGCTCTTTATCACAGCGCCCAGCGACGGAAAAATCGAAAGCATGAGCGTAACGGAAGGGCAGATGGTGGCACAGGGAGACAGCCTGGCCCAGCTGATGCCGGCCAGCAGTACCCGTTATTACCTGATGCTCTGGATCCCGGATACCAGCGTGCCTTACCTCCATCCCGGCGATGGTATCAATCTGCGTTACGAGGCTTTCCCGTTTGAAAAATATGGCCAGTTTCCCGGCAGGATTTTATCCATTTCCAACGTCTCCGCCTCTTTCCAGGAAATGGGTAAATATAACTCAATACCGCGTACCGACGGCGTGATTGCCCCCTATTACAAAGTGATTGTGGCGCTTGAGCAAGGGCGCTTCAGCTATCAGGGCAAGCCGCTGACGCTGGCCAGCGGGATGAAGGCGCAGGCCACGCTGTTTCTGGAGAAGCGGCCAATCTGGCAGTGGATGTTATCGCCTTACTATGACCTCAAAAAAAGCATTAGCGGGCCTGTAAATGAATGATTCGATTTTTAATGACATCCTGCGTCGTCTGAACTTCAGCTTTCGGCGCAAGGTTCCCGTGGTGTTACAAACGGAAGCGGCGGAGTGCGGGCTGGCCTGTCTGGTAATGGCCTGCCGCTACCACGGCATGGATATCGACTTGTTCAATTTACGTAGCCGGTTTGGTATCTCTTCTCATGGCGCGACGCTGGCGGTGCTGATCGACATTGGCAGGCAGCTAAAGCTGAAAACGCGGCCTCTATCGCTGGATCTGGACGAGCTGAAGCAGCTAAAAACGCCCTGTTTACTGCACTGGGACATGAGTCACTTTGTCGTGCTGGTGGCCGTGCGCGGCTCGCGCTTTATTTTGCACGATCCGGCATTTGGCAGACGAGTGGTAGGGCTGGCGGAAATGTCACAGCATTTCTCCGGCGTCGCGCTGGAGCTGTGGCCAGACAGCGAATTTACCCGTATTAAACAGCGCAGCCGTCTGAGCTTTGGCACGATGATGAAAAATATCAGCGGGCTGCCCGGCTTTCTCACTAAAATTTTCTGCCTGTCGCTGGTTATCGAAGCGGTTAACCTGCTGATGCCGGTGGGGACGCAGCTGGTGATGGATCACGTCATTATTGCCGAAGATCATGATTTGCTGGCGCTCATCTGCATGGGGCTGCTGGGTTTTATTCTGTTTCGCACTTTTGTCAGCATGCTGCGTGCCTGGACATCGCTGGTGATGGGATCGCTGATAGACGTGCAGTGGAAAGCGGGCATGTTCGATCACCTGCTTAACCTGCCGCTGCACTACTTTGAAAAGCGCAAGCTTGGCGATATCCAGTCCCGCTTTGGTTCGCTGGACGTGATCCGCACCACGCTAACCAGCAGCATTGTGAACGGCATTATTGATTCGCTGATGTCGGCTGGCGTTTTTATCATGATGTTTTTGTACGGCGGCTGGCTGGTCTGGGTGGTGTTGGGTTTTACGCTGATTTATATGATCCTGCGCCTGGCTACCTATCAGCGCTATCGGCAGGCGCAGGAGGAGCAGATTGTGAAGGGCGCGCGGGCCGGTTCGCATTTTATGGAAAGCCTGTACGGCATCGGCACGCTTAAAGCGCTGGGTATAACCGCCCGGCGAGCGCAGTTCTGGCTCAATCTGACTATCGATACCACCAACGCCACTATCCGGCTGACCAAACTGGATTTGCTGTTTGGCGGCGTAAATACTTTTATCAGCACCCTCGATCAGGTGGTGATCCTGTGGCTGGGCGCCTCAATGGTGATCGACGGTAATATGACGCTGGGGATGTTTGTGGCGTTCAACGCCTATCGCGGACAGTTTTCCGATCGCGCTGCCAGCCTGATCAATATGGTCTTACAGCTGAAAATGCTGGCGCTGCACAGCGACAGGGTGGCAGACATTGTTTTTACCGATGCGGAGGAGTTGCAGCCCGGGCGCTCGCTGGCCACGGTTGATGAACCGGCTGGCTTTGAAGCGCGCGGCGTCACCTACCAGTACGACAAGCTGTCCAGACCTGTTTTTAGCGGCCTGAATATTTCCGTGGCACCCGGAGAAAGCGTGGCGATCGTCGGGCCTTCCGGCATTGGCAAAACCACATTAATGAAAGTGATGGCTGGCCTGCTGACGCCGGTTGAAGGTGAGATCCTGATTAACGGTCTGGATATTAACAAAGCAGGGCTGAATAACTATCGCGACTGTATTGCGTGCGTGTTGCAGGAAGATAAGCTTTTTGCGGGGTCGATAGCCGAAAACATCGCCAGTTTTGACGGCGAAAAAGAGATGGAGCGCATTATACGCTGCGCGATGGACTGCAATATCCATCAGGAAATTACGGCGATGCCGATGGGCTACGAAACCTTGATCAGCGAGCTGGGCGGCAGCCTTTCCGGCGGTCAGAAACAACGGTTGCTTATCGCCAGAGCTTTATACCGACGGCCTAATATTCTGTTTCTGGATGAGGCAACCAGCCATCTGGATCTGGCCAACGAAGCGCATATCAACGCCTCTGTCGCCGCGCTGAAAATTACCCGCATATTTATTGCTCACCGGCCGTCCACGATTGCCAGCGCGGACAGGGTGATTGAGCTGTAAGGCTCGGCTACCAGAGTACTGACTCAGAAAGCCTGCGCTTTTCACAAAGATGCCCTCGTGGAGGCTCGGCACGGGCCATCCTTGGCCCACAATGCTTTGTTTCAGGCGCTGCCGCTTATTTCCCGATGCAAAAGCTGGAAAAAATACGGCCCAGCAGATCGTCAGAGGTAAATTCGCCGGTAATTTCACTCAAGCTTTGCTGCGCGACCCGCAGCTCTTCCGCCAGCAGCTCACCCGCTTTGGCACCCAGCAGCTGCTCTTTACCCTGAAGTAAGTGAGTAGCTGCTAACTCCAGCGCCTGAAGATGGCGACGGCGCGCCAGGAAGCCGCCTTCCGTATTGCCCGCAAAGCCCATCGACGCTTTCAGGTGATTACGCAGGACGTCAATGCCTTCACCGGTACGCGCAGAAAGGCGGATAAGTGAGTGATTATTTACTTCCGTCATGCCGAGCGTTTCGCCAGTAACGTCCGCTTTATTACGTACCACGGTGATCGGCAGGGTCGCCGGCAGGCGGGCAATAAAGTCTGGCCAGATGTCGCCAGGCTCTGTCGCCGCAGTGGTCGTGCCATCAACCATAAACAGCACGCGGTCGGCCTGTTCGATTTCATGCCAGGCCCGTTCAATACCGATGCGTTCAACCTCGTCACTGGCTTCGCGTAGCCCTGCGGTATCGATAATATGCAGCGGCATGCCGTCGATATGGATATGCTCGCGCAGCACGTCACGGGTTGTACCGGCAATATCGGTCACAATCGCCGCTTCTCGTCCGGCCAGCGCGTTCAGCAGGCTGGATTTTCCGGCGTTAGGCCGTCCCGCAATCACCACTTTCATCCCTTCGCGCAGCAAACTGCCCTGGCGCGCCTCGGCCCGCACGCTGTCCAGATCGGCAATAACCTGATTCAGCTGGGCTTCGATTTTACCGTCCGACAGGAAATCGATCTCCTCATCCGGAAAATCAATTGCGGCTTCTACGTAGATGCGCAGGTGAGTAAGTGCTTCCACAAGAGTATTAACCCGCAGCGAAAACGCGCCCTGTAGGGAGTTCACCGCCGAGCGTGCCGCCTGCTCCGAACTGGCGTCAATCAGGTCAGCGATAGCTTCAGCCTGAGCCAGATCCAGCTTGTCGTTAAGGAAAGCACGTTCTGAAAATTCGCCGGGACGCGCGATGCGTACGCCAGGCAGGGCGACGATACGTTTCAGCAGCAGATCCAGAATAACCGGGCCGCCGTGGCCCTGTAGTTCCAGCACGTCTTCACCGGTAAAGGAGTTCGGGCCGGGAAACCACAGCGCAATCCCCTGGTCCAGCGTGACGTTATCGGCATCGCGAAAGGGCAGATAGTCGGCGTAGCGGGGCTTCGGCAGTTTACCCAGCAGCGCGTGGGCCACGTCGGCGGCCCCGGGGCCGGAAACGCGCAGAATACCGACGCCACCGCGTCCTGGCGGCGTCGCCTGGGCAACGATAGTCTCGCTATGACTCATGTTCTGATCTCTTTTTAAGGCAAAAAAATAAGGCGGTCAGTTGACCGCCTTATGATAGCACCCACTAAATCTGTGGATGGGTATCCGTTATGCTTTTTTCTTGTCGCGGCTATGCAGGCCACGTTTTTCCAGCCCGCGATAAATCAGCTGCTGCTGGATAATGGTCACCAGGTTACTGACGATGTAGTACAGCACCAGACCAGACGGGAACCACAGGAAGAACACGGTGAAGATGACCGGCATAAAGGTCATGATCTTCTGCTGCATTGGGTCAGTCACGGTGGTTGGCGACATCTTCTGGATGAAGAACATCGTCATGCCCATCAGGATTGGCAGAATGTAGTATGGGTCCTGCGCAGACAGGTCATGGATCCACAGGGCGAACGGCGCGTGGCGCAGCTCGATAGAACCCATCAGCATATAGTAAAGCGCAAGGAAGATTGGCATCTGGATAACCAGCGGCAGACAGCCACCCAGCGGGTTAACCTTCTCTGCTTTATACAGCGCCATCATCTCCTGGCTCATACGCTGCTTGTCTTCACCTAAACGCTCACGCATCGCCTGAATTTTCGGCTGCAGCATACGCATTTTCGCCATGGAGGTGTACTGCGCTTTGGTCAGCGGGTACATGATGCCACGAACGATAAAGGTGATAACGATAATGGAGAAGCCCCAGTTACCGATAAAGCTGTGCAGGAACTTCAGCAGCTTAAACAGCGGCTGAGAGATAAACCACAGCCAGCCGTAGTCCACGGTCAGGTCAAGGTGAGGCGCGATGGCCGCCATTTTGTCCTGAATTTCCGGGCCAACCCACAGCGTGGCGGACAGGTTCTGCTGCGCGCCAGGCGCAACGGAAACCGGCGTAGATTTATAGCCTACTGCGGCAATACCGTTACCCAGGTTGCTGGTGTAAAGCGTATTGGCGCCGTTGGTGCGCGGCACCCAGGCCGTAGCGAAATACTGCTGAAGCATCGCTACCCAACCGTTGTTGGTGTTGACGTTCAGGTTTTCGTTATCGCTGATTTTGTCGAACTTATACTTTTCGTAGTTGGTCTCACTGCTGGAGTAAGCCGCGCCACGGAAGGTATGCAACGCAAAGTTGTTGCTGCCAGTATCGCGATGTTTTGGCAGGTCGATGGTCTGCTTCAGCTGACCAAACATGGCCACTTCCAGCGGCTGCTGGGTGGTGTTGTTAACCTGATAATCGACGTTGACGGCAAACTCACCGCGCTTCAGCACGAAAGTTTTGGTATAGGTCGCGCCGTTTTCCGCCGTAAAGGTCATCGGAATCCGCAGCTCGCTGGCGCCATCAGCCAGTACAAAGTTGTCCTGGGTAGTGGTATAGAGAGGACGAGCGCCGTTGGCCGGGTTATCCGGGCCGTTGCGTCCGGTCAGACCGCTCTGCGCCTGATAAAGAAAGCCTGGCGAGGTTTCCAACAGCTGGAAAGGCTGTGAAGAGCCCAGCTTGTCCGGGTAAGTCAGCAGCTGCGCCTGCTCAATATCGCCACCGCGAGTATTGATCTGTAAAGACAGGACGTCAGTCTTAACGGTGATCGTTTTGCCCTGGCCGCTGGCGGGTACACCCTGGTTTGCGGCATCACCGGCTGCTGTCGTGTTTTGTGTGGTCTGGGTTTGCGCAGGCTGCGGAGCATGGTCCGTTTGCCAGGTTTGCCAGATCATAAAAGACACGAACAGAAAAGCGATGAGAAAAAGATTGCGTTGCGAATCCATCGTTAATGTTCTCAGTTATCGTCGGTTTTTGGCGGCACCGGATCGTCGCCACCCGGGTTCAAAGGGTGGCATTTTAATACGCGTTTCATCGTCAACCAACTGCCTTTTACCATGCCAAACCTGCGCAATGCCTCAATACCGTATTGCGAGCAGGTTGGATGGAAACGACAGTGGGGTCCTAAAAGCGGACTGATTACGCGTTGATAGACGCGAATCAGCGCAATCAGGAGCCGCGAGCCAGGCGACAGTGACGACGCCACATCTTCTCCAACGCTTCCATTAGCGCACTGTTATCCAGATCGGCCACGCCTTTTTTCGCCACCACTACAAAATCCATAGCGGGCAGGTCGTGCTGACGCAGACGAAAGCTTTCGCGGGTCAATCGCTTGATCCGGTTGCGTTCATGCGCGCGCTTAACATGTTTTTTGGCGACGGTAAGACCGATGCGGGGATGCCCCAGCGAGTTAAGGCGGCCGAGGATGGTGATTTGCGGCGTACCGGCTCTTTGTGGCTGCTGGAAGACGAAAGTGAAATGAGTGGGAGTTAACAAACGTAACTCCCTGGGAAATGCGAGCTTAACCACTCAGCGGTTAGCTTTTATTACTTAGAAACGGTCAGACGTGAACGGCCTTTAGCACGACGACGTGCCAGAACCTGACGACCATTTTTTGTTGCCATACGAGCACGGAAACCGTGTGAACGGTTGCGCTTCAGTACGGACGGTTGAAAAGTGCGTTTCATGGCGATTTCTACCTAAACTTGGAAAATTTCACTTGTTGACGCGCTTGAAAGGTCCGAAAACCGACCGACGCCTCAGTGTATCTTTAATAAAGAGGCGGGATTGTAATAATTGTACAGTCCGGAGTCAATTTACTTCGCTTATAAAGGCGCGTCTGGTTATCCCGTTCGACCGCAAAACCAGCCGGTACGGGCCAGAGCGCAACACGCCGGGGCGAGAATTATACGGGGTCTGGGATAAAGCGCAAGGATCGTTCAGGATCTTCAGCCGATCTTATTGCAGGCCGACGGGTAAAATAACGTGACGGCACCGTAAAAATTCATCTAATGCGGAGGATCCTGAATGTCTTTTAGGCATGAACGAGTAAACTTGTGCCTGCTGGTTTTCTCCTGTGGATAAATTGGAAGAAAACTGTGTAGAAAGTGAAGATCTCTGCGGCGCTTTGCGCTATGATCCGCCCTTCCGTTAGCGATCCTCCGGGTCGATCAGTAGCGGAGAAACCGTGGACAGCGGTTCGTATGTGCGTCATCTGCATGCGTCAACAATGATGAATTTATCGCTTCAGCGCCTTTTTTTCTTATCGAATTTTTTCGAGTGGAGTCCGCCGTGTCACTTACGCTCTGGCAACAGTGTCTTGCCCGTTTGCAGGATGAACTACCTGCCACCGAATTCAGCATGTGGATACGTCCTCTACAGGCTGAATTGAACGACAATACGCTGGCCTTGTATGCACCAAACCGCTTTGTGCTCGATTGGGTCCGTGATAAGTACATCAATAATATCAATGGATTGCTCAACGACTTCTGCGGCGCGGACGCCCCTTTGCTGCGCTTTGAAGTGGGCAGCAAACCGGTCACGCAACAGGTAAGCCAGCCGGTGATGAGCCACGCCAGCACGCCAGCGCCGACGGGACACCGCCCTGCGCCGGTGCGTCCAAGCTGGGACAGCATGCCGGCACCGGCAGAGCTTTCCTATCGCTCTAACGTGAACACCAAGCACAACTTCGATAACTTCGTTGAGGGTAAATCGAACCAGCTGGCTCGCGCGGCCGCGCGTCAGGTGGCCGATAATCCGGGCGGTGCCTATAACCCTCTGTTCCTGTATGGCGGTACGGGCCTGGGGAAAACCCACCTGCTGCACGCTGTTGGCAACGGAATTATGGCGCGCAAGCCCAATGCTAAAGTGGTGTATATGCACTCGGAGCGTTTTGTGCAGGACATGGTTAAGGCGCTGCAAAATAATGCGATAGAAGAATTTAAGCGCTACTACCGTTCCGTAGACGCGCTGCTGATCGATGATATTCAGTTTTTTGCCAACAAGGAGCGCTCGCAGGAGGAGTTTTTTCACACTTTCAACGCGCTGCTGGAAGGCAATCAGCAGATCATTCTGACCTCGGATCGCTATCCAAAAGAGATTAACGGCGTTGAAGATCGCCTTAAATCCCGCTTCGGCTGGGGGCTGACGGTCGCCATTGAGCCGCCGGAGCTGGAAACGCGCGTGGCCATCCTGATGAAAAAAGCGGATGAAAACGATATTCGCCTGCCTGGCGAAGTGGCCTTCTTTATTGCCAAGCGTCTGCGCTCGAACGTGCGCGAGCTGGAAGGGGCGCTGAACCGCGTTATCGCCAACGCCAATTTTACCGGCCGCGCGATCACTATCGATTTTGTGCGTGAAGCGCTGCGCGATCTGCTGGCGCTCCAGGAAAAGCTGGTCACCATCGACAATATTCAGAAGACGGTGGCCGAGTATTACAAAATTAAAGTGGCGGACTTGCTGTCCAAGCGCCGCTCTCGCTCCGTGGCCCGTCCTCGCCAGATGGCGATGGCGATGGCGAAAGAGCTGACCAACCACAGTTTGCCGGAAATCGGTGATGCTTTCGGGGGTCGTGACCACACTACGGTGCTGCATGCCTGTCGTAAAATCGAACAGCTGCGTGAAGAGAGTCACGATATTAAAGAAGATTTCTCAAATCTAATCAGAACATTATCTTCCTGACGCTATGAAATTTATTGTAGAACGTGAGCATTTACTCAAGCCCTTACAACAGGTCAGCAGCCCGCTGGGCGGCCGTCCGACTCTGCCTATCCTTGGCAACCTTCTTTTACAGGTTAACGACGGCAGCCTGCTGCTGACCGGTACGGACCTGGAAATGGAGATGGTGGCCCGCGTCGCGCTGACGCAGGATCACGAACCGGGTGCGACAACCGTCCCCGCTCGCAAATTTTTTGATATCTGCCGTGGCCTGCCCGAAGGCGCGGAGATTACCGTCATCCTGGAAGGCGAAAGAATGCTGGTGCGCTCCGGCCGCAGCCGTTTCTCGCTTTCCACGCTGCCCGCCAGCGACTTCCCGAACCTGGACGACTGGCAAAGCGAAGTCGAATTTACGCTGCCGCAGGCAACGATGAAGCGCCTTATTGAGGCGACCCAGTTTTCAATGGCGCATCAGGACGTACGTTACTATTTGAACGGTATGCTGTTTGAGACCGAAGGCGAAGAGTTACGTACCGTTGCCACCGACGGGCACCGTCTGGCGGTTTGCTCTATGCCGGTGGGCCAGGCGCTGCCAAACCACTCGGTGATCGTGCCGCGTAAAGGCGTTATCGAACTGGTGCGTCTGCTGGACGGCGGCGATACCCCGCTGCAGGTGCAGATTGGCAGTAATAACATTCGCGCGCACGTGGGCGACTTTATCTTTACCTCCAAGCTGGTGGACGGTCGCTTCCCTGACTATCGTCGCGTCCTGCCCAAAAATCCGGACAAAACGCTGGATGCCGGCTGCGATCTGCTGAAGCAGGCGTTTGCCCGCGCCGCCATTTTGTCGAACGAGAAGTTTCGTGGCGTTCGCCTCTATATCAGCGAAAATCAGCTGAAAATCACCGCTAATAACCCGGAACAGGAAGAGGCGGAAGAAATTCTGGATGTCTCCTACGGCGGCACCGATCTGGAAATCGGCTTTAACGTCAGCTACGTGCTGGACGTGCTTAACGCGCTGAAGTGCGAAAACGTGCGTTTGCTGCTCACCGACTCTGTTTCCAGCGTGCAGATTGAAGATGCGGCCAGCCAGAGTGCGGCCTATGTCGTGATGCCAATGCGCCTGTAGTGTGATCTTTATCGGGCTACTTACTTGCCAGTTTGCGTTCGGGCAGAACTCGCCATTCTCACGTGCTTAAGTACGCTGCGGTGGCTGCGTGCTGACCCTACACAAACTGGCTGTGCCGTTGACGCCCTGGCCTGTTTTATCAACGGCTACCGTTTTATTTGATTTACTGTCTGCGGAATGACTCCACCTATGGCTTTAACCCGCCTGCTTATCAAAGATTTTCGCAACATCGAAAACGCCGATCTGGCTCTGGCGCCAGGCTTCAACTTTCTGGTAGGCGCTAACGGCAGCGGTAAAACCAGCGTGCTGGAAGCCATCTACACGCTGGGCCACGGTCGGGCCTTCCGCAGTTTGCAGGCTGGCCGCGTCATTCGTCACGAGCAGGACGCTTTTGTGCTGCACGGCCGCATTGAAGGTGCCGAGCGCGAAACGACCGTTGGCCTGACCAAAAACCGCGCGGGCGACAGCAAGGTACGCATTGACGGCAGCGACGGCCATAAGGTGGCGGAGCTTGCGCAGCTGTTGCCGATGCAGCTGATTACGCCGGAAGGGTTTACCCTGCTTAACGGCGGCCCGAAATACCGTCGCGCCTACGTTGACTGGGGCTGTTTTCATAACGAACCGGGCTTCTTTACGGCATGGAGCAATCTGCGCAGGCTGCTGAAGCAGCGCAACGCGGCGTTACGCCAGGTCACGCGCTATCAGCAAATCCGCGCCTGGGATCAGGAGCTGGCCCCGCTGGCGGAGCAGATAAGCGCATGGCGTGCGGCCTACAGCGAAGCTATTGCCGAAGATATCAACACAACCTGCGCGCAGTTTCTGCCGGAGTTTGCGCTGAACTTCTCTTTCCAGCGCGGCTGGGATAAAGAGACCGACTACGCTGAGCTGCTGGAGCGCCAGTTTGAGCGCGATCGCGCGTTAACCTATACCGCCAGCGGCCCGCATAAGGCGGATTTTCGCATTCGCGCTGACGGCACGCCGGTAGAAGATTTATTGTCACGCGGCCAGTTAAAGCTGCTGATGTGCGCCCTGAGACTGGCGCAGGGTGAGTTTCTTACCCGACAGAACGGGCGACGCTGCCTGTATCTGATAGATGACTTTGCCTCCGAGCTGGATGACACGCGACGCCACCTGCTGGCCTCGCGGCTGAAAGCGACGCAAGCCCAGGTTTTTGTCAGCGCTATCAGTGCCGATCATGTATTCGATATGGCTGACGAAAAGGGCAAGATGTTCCACGTGGAACAGGGTAAAATAGCAGTTCAACCTGAAGATTAAACGAGCGAGAAACGTTGATGTCGAATTCTTATGACTCCTCAAGTATCAAAGTTCTGAAAGGGCTGGATGCGGTACGCAAGCGCCCGGGTATGTATATCGGCGATACGGATGACGGCACCGGTCTACACCATATGGTATTCGAGGTTGTGGACAACGCCATTGACGAAGCCCTCGCCGGCCACTGTAAAGATATTCTTGTCACCATCCACGCGGATAACTCCGTTTCCGTACAGGATGATGGCCGCGGCATTCCTACCGGTATCCACGAAGAAGAAGGCGTTTCCGCGGCAGAAGTGATCATGACCGTGCTGCACGCAGGCGGTAAGTTCGATGACAACTCTTATAAAGTGTCCGGCGGTCTGCATGGCGTGGGCGTTTCCGTCGTTAACGCCCTGTCGGAAAAGCTGGAGCTGACCATTCGTCGCGAAGGCAAAGTTCACCAGCAGATCTACGTGCACGGCGTGCCTCAGGCACCGCTGCACGTCACGGGTGAAACGGATCTGACCGGTACCCGCGTGCGTTTCTGGCCAAGCCACGAAACCTTTACCAACGTGACCGACTTTGAATATGAGATCCTGGCGAAGCGCCTGCGTGAACTCTCCTTCCTGAACTCCGGCGTTTCTATCAAGCTGGAAGACAAGCGCGACGACAAGAAAGATCACTACCACTATGAAGGCGGCATTAAAGCGTTCGTTGAGTACCTGAACAAAAACAAAACGCCTATTCATCCAAACGTGTTCTATTTCTCGACCGAGAAAGACGGCATCGGCGTGGAAGTGGCGCTGCAGTGGAACGATGGTTTCCAGGAAAACATCTACTGCTTCACCAACAACATCCCGCAGCGCGACGGCGGTACGCACCTGGCCGGCTTCCGTGCCGCTATGACGCGTACCCTGAACGCCTATATGGATAAAGAAGGCTACAGCAAGAAAGCCAAAGTCAGCGCCACCGGTGACGATGCGCGTGAAGGCCTGATTGCAGTGGTTTCGGTAAAAGTGCCGGATCCAAAATTCTCTTCGCAGACCAAAGACAAGCTGGTCTCTTCCGAAGTGAAATCTGCGGTAGAGCAGCAGATGAACGAACTGCTGGCAGAGTACCTGCTGGAAAATCCGGGCGACGCTAAAATCGTGGTCGGTAAAATTATCGATGCGGCCCGCGCTCGTGAAGCGGCTCGTCGCGCGCGTGAAATGACCCGTCGTAAAGGCGCGCTGGATTTGGCTGGCCTGCCGGGCAAACTGGCGGACTGTCAGGAACGCGATCCGGCGCTGTCTGAAATTTATCTGGTGGAAGGGGATTCTGCAGGCGGTTCCGCCAAGCAGGGCCGCAACCGTAAAAACCAGGCGATTCTGCCGCTGAAAGGAAAAATCCTGAACGTGGAGAAAGCGCGCTTCGACAAGATGCTTGCTTCGCAGGAAGTCGCCACGCTGATTACCGCGCTGGGCTGCGGTATTGGCCGTGATGAATACAACCCGGACAAGCTGCGCTATCACAGCATTATCATCATGACCGATGCTGACGTAGATGGTTCGCACATCCGTACGCTGCTGCTGACGTTCTTCTATCGTCAGATGCCGGAAATCATCGAGCGCGGTCACGTTTATATTGCCCAGCCGCCGCTGTATAAAGTGAAAAAAGGCAAGCAGGAGCAGTACATCAAAGACGATGAGGCGATGGATCAGTATCAGATCGCCATTGCGCTGGATGGCGCGACGCTGCACACCAACGCGCACGCGCCTGCACTGGGCGGCGAGCAGCTGGAAAGCCTGGTAGCCGAGTTCAACAGCGCGCGTAAGATGATCAAGCGTATGGAACGCCGTTATCCGCTGGCGCTGTTAAATTCGCTGATTTACCACCCGACGCTGAGCGATATCTCTGCGGAGGCGCCGGTACGTCAGTGGATTGAGGAGCTGGTGGTTCGCCTGAACGAAAATGAGCAGCACGGCAGCACCTATGCTGGCGTAGTACGCGAAAACCGCGAGCTGCACATCTTTGAACCGGTAGTGCGGATCCGTACGCACGGCGTAGACACCGATTATCCACTGGATAGCGAATTTGTCTTCGGCGGCGAATATCGCAAAATCTGTGCGCTGGGCGAGAAGCTGCGCGGGCTGATCGAAGAAGACGCCTTTATCGAACGCGGTGAACGCCGTCAGCCGATCGCTAACTTTGAGCAGGCGATGGACTGGCTGGTGAAAGAGTCGCGCCGTGGTCTTTCCGTACAGCGTTACAAAGGCCTGGGCGAGATGAACCCGGAACAGCTGTGGGAAACCACAATGGATCCGGACAGCCGCCGCATGCTGCGCGTTACGGTGAAGGATGCGATTGCTGCCGATCAGCTGTTTACCACGCTGATGGGTGATGCGGTCGAGCCTCGTCGCGCGTTTATCGAAGAGAATGCGCTGAAAGCGGCGAATATCGACATTTAACGCGCCAGGCGCACTGGCAGAAAAACAAAAGGCAGATCGTCAGATCTGCCTTTTTTATTGTTTGTGGCTTCCCGGCCGAGGAGTCATTTACAGCATGATTACTTCCCGCTCAACGGCGCAGAGGATCTGCCAGCGTGTACTGATAAAACTCGCTGTTATTTTTCATGCCCAGCTTGCGCATGATAGCGCGCTTATGGGTACTGATGGTTTTGACGCTGAGCCTGGTCAGATGGGAGATGTCCGTTAGCGACAGGCCCTGGCGAATATACCTCACCACCATCGCCTGCTGTTTACTTAATTCAATCTGGGGCGGGTAATTGCCTGCCGTGGGCGGTAAAGACGCTGACGATGAAAAGATCACGGAGTCGGGATGACCAAAGAGCATGGAAAGCTGCGTCGCCGCCTCTTTTTTATTCAGTCGGATAGAGTGTTTTGCACAACGGATATTTTCACACTCCCTGTGCTGTGCGGCTAAAACAAGGGTGACAAAACGCCCTGAAAAACGCGTCTTCTTTAGGGCACGATGTTTACCCGCTTCTGCTTCAATGACGTCATTAATGATGATATCCGGTAATAACAGCGACTGATTAGCGTCGTCAGAGATAAGAAAGACCGGATGGGTTTTATAATCAGGTCGCCATGCTCGTGTAACCACGGTAATCACGCCCGAGATAAAGAAAATGTCCTTGCTGACAATCAAAATATTCACACTATTTCCTCCATGAAATGTCGTGAGGCAAGTGTGACATGTTTATTTTTAAACCACAGCCATTACGCGCCTTTTTGCACTTAACATCTCCTTTTTAACGCTTATCAGGCCAGCAAGCTTTTACCTGAACTTCTGAACGACGGCCTGAACCGGAAGCCCCGATACACATTCTGCAATTCAACTGGTCACTATTAGCTGAATCGCGCTAGCATAAAAAGAAACCACGATGCTTAAGAGGACGAGATGGCGATAAAACTGATTGCGATTGATATGGACGGCACTCTGCTTAACCCTCAGCATGAGGTTACCCCCGGCGTGAAGCGGGCGATTCAGGCGGCGCGGGACAAAGGCGTAGCGATTGTGTTGGCGACCGGACGGCCTTTTATAGGCATACAGCGTTACCTGGAGGAGCTGGACCTGCAACAGGAAGGCCAGTACTGCATCACCAATAATGGCGCGCTGGTACAGCAAGCCGCCACCGGCGATTGCGTTGCAGAATCGACGCTTAACTATGACGATTATCTGTATGTCGAAAAGCTGGCGCGCGAGCTGGGCGTGCATTTCCAGGCGCTGACCAAATCTCTGCTGTTTACGCCAAATAAGGACATCAGCGAATACACGGTCCATGAAGCTTCGCTGACCGGTATGCCGCTACGCTATCGCGCGGTAGAGGAAATGGATAAGAGCGCGACCTTCCCTAAAGTGATGATGATTGACCCACCGGAAAAGCTGGATGAGGCTATCACCCGCATTCCGCAGGAGGCTCACGATCGCTACACCATTATGAAAAGTTCGCCTTACTTCCTTGAAATACTTAGCAAAGACGTTAACAAAGGCGCAGGCGTAAAAGCATTAGCGGAGCGGCTGGGCCTGTCCCGGGATGAAGTGATGGCGATTGGCGATCAGGAAAACGATCTGGCCATGCTGGAATTTGCCGGTACGGGCGTAGCGATGGGTAACGGCATTGATGCGGTAAAAGCTGCCGCGCAGTTTGTTACTAAAACCAATACGGAAGACGGCGTGGCGCATGCCATTGAGAAGTTTGCGCTGTAAGGGGCAAAATTAAGTACCCGGTACCGAAAAAAGACGCAATGCATTACCCTTAGCAGCAGACACCGCTAAGGGTAAGCAAAATGACGGAAAAACAGCTCACGTTTGCAAAGCGTAACCACCAGCTCACCAATATCAATATCTGGACGGCCGACAGCCACTGGCTGGTTTACGACGTGCGGCCCGACGCCGCCACCTTCAGCAGCCTGACCATCGAGCGAGTTAACCTCAGCGGCCAGACTGAAATCCTCTATCAGGCAAAAGATGGCGCGCACGTCGGCGTAGTGACGGTCAGTCCGGATCTGCCGCCGCGCTACGTTTGCATTCACGGCCCCGAGCATCCGGATAACCACTGGCGATACGATTTTCACCACCGGCGCGGCGTCATTATTCAAAATGGCCTGGTGGAGAACATGGATGCCTGCGACATCACGCCGCCTTTCACGCCGGGTGCGCTGCGGGGAGGCTCGCATGTACACGTCTTCAGCCCTGACGGCAGCCGCTTAAGCTTTACCTATAACGATCACGTTATGCACGAGCTGGATAGCAAAGAAGATTTGCGCAACGTTGGCGTTGCCGTGCCTTTGCATCCCGTCTGCCCGCCGCTACATCATCCTCGCGAATACGCCGGCAGCCATTTTTGCGTGCTGGTGAGCCAGACCACCTCGACGCCAGTGCCCGGCAGCGACGAGATTAATCGCGCTTACGAAGAGGGCTGGGTGGGTACGGATGGCTACCTGAAGAGCGATGGGCATCGGCAACGCTGGGCGCTGGCGTTTATTGGCGATACGCTAAGCGAAAAAGGCGAAAAGGTGCCGGAGGTGTTTATCGTCGATCTGCCGGAAAAAATGGCCGACTATGCGCTGGAAGGCGATAAGCCGCTGGCGGGCACGGCCAGTTCATTACCAGCACCGCCGCAACATGTGGCGCAGCGACGTCTGACTTTTACGCACGACCAGGCTTTTCCGGGGCTGGCGACAACGCCTCGCCACTGGCTGCGCTGTTCGCCCGATGGTCGAGCAATCGCCTTTCTGATGAAGGACGATGGGGGCGTGGTTCAGCTGTGGACGGTTCCACCAGTCGGGGGAAAACCGCGTCAGATAAGCCATGCAGCCAGCGATATCCAGTCCGCCTTCAGCTGGCATCCTGACGGCCAGTCGGTGGCGTTCATTAATGACAACAGCGTGATGCTTTGCGAGACGGGCAGTGGGCAGATGCGCCGCCTGACGGCGCGTACGGACGAAGCGCCCCTTGCGGAGGCCGTGGTCTGTTCACCGGACGGGCTGCACGTGGCTTATTTACGAAACGTTGACGGCTTCCAGCAAATTTTTATTGCGGAGACGAATGCGCTGTACTGATAACCAAAGGCGCGGCGTGCGAAAGGCTTTCGTTAGTATTGTTCTGCTTTTCGCTACGCAAAACGCGTTCACGAGGAGAATCGCCCGCGTTGTCACGTCCCGAACGGTAATAGTCCCAGGGTAACAACAGCGTATCCATTACGGCGGAAAAAGGCAGATCGATAGCGGCCAGCGGGCGCATTACCCAGCCGCTGTTGCTGTCGGCAACGATTTTCGCGCTTGCCCGCGTGCCCGGATAATATCCCTGATCCGGCCCCGAGTGAGACATAAAGCTGGAGCAGCCGCCCGTGCCCGCCAGCGACAGGCATGCCAGCAGCCCGGCAAATTGGTTTTTTTTAACTATCATCATCATCCCTTCAGTGACGGTAATGCCGTTCTGATTATCCGCGCATTAAAAACAGAGCGCTTAGTCATCGCTACATTGTCTCCTGAGTTTATGACATCCCTGGCGAAGTAGTTAAAAAAATTCCTCAACCACCCCTTGAAAGCTCTCTCAACGACACTATTTTATGTTCAGGGTCACGAAACGTACGCCGACAGGGTATGGCTTCTGGCCCGGCAACCTGTCCACTGTGGAAGGTTTTTAATGACAATCTCGCTGATATTCAGGAGCAATGACCATGCGTAACTTCGATCTCGCCCCACTGTACCGTTCATCTATTGGTTTCGATCGTCTGATCAACCTGCTGGAATCCAATCAGGGCCAGAGCAACGGCGGCTACCCTCCTTATAACGTGGAGCTGGTGGCGGAAAACCAGTACCGAATTACTATTGCCGTAGCAGGGTTTGCCCAGAGCGAACTGGAGATCACCGCTCACGACAATCTGCTGACCGTTCGCGGTGCCCATCCTGAAGAGCAGCAGGAAAAAACCTATCTGTATCAGGGTATCGCCGAGCGCAACTTTGAGCGCAAGTTCCAGCTGGCCGAGCACGTCAACGTGCGCGACGCGCGGCTGGAAAACGGCCTGCTCTATATCGATCTGGAACGCATCGTTCCTGAAGCGAACAAGCCACGCCGCATTGAAATCTTGAAATAAGAGTCAGCCGCGTAAAATTAAGGCCGCACATTGTGCGGCCTTTTTTGTTTATAGCTCGCTGTGCGCTCGCTCGATTTCTTCCGCCAGAATGGCGATGCCTTTCTCAATCTTGTCGCTGTCCGGCACGTAGTTCATGCGCATACACTGGTGCGTATGCGGCCATTCATGCTCCAGCCCCGGAAAGAAAAAGTGGCCAGGCACCATCAGCACGCCACGCGCCTTCAGGCGCTGGTACAAAATTTCTGTAGAAATGGGCAGATCTTTAAACCATAACCAAAGAAATATCGCGCCCTCGGGTTTATGGATCAGACAGCGATCTTCCGACAAATAGCGGCGAATAACCGCAATCGTCTGCTTAACGCGCTCCTGATAGAAAGGCTTGATGACCTCTTGCGACAGGCGCAGCAGGTCGCCTCGCTGGATCATCTCGTGGGCAATGGCTGGCCCGATACCGCCGGGCGCAAGGCTGATAATGCCGTTCATGTTACCGATAGCGGAAATCACTTTCTCATCCGCAATAATAATGCCGCAGCGCGAACCCGGCAGGCCCAGCTTGGACAGGCTCATGCACAGAATAATATTGGGATTCCACAGCGGGCGAACGTCGCTAAAGATAATGCCGGGGAAGGGCACGCCATAGGCGTTATCGATCAGCAGCGGAATGTCATGCTGCTGCGCCAGCGCATCCAGCCTCATTAGCTCTTCATCAGTAATGACGTTGCCGGTTGGGTTGGTCGGCCGCGAAACGCAGATCAGGCCGGTATCCTCCGTCACGTGCAGCTGCTCGAAGTTGACGTGATATTTGAACTGTCCTTCGGGCAGCATCTCGATATCGGGGCGCGCAGAAACAAACAGATCTTCATCCAGACCGGCATCGGCATAGCCGAGATATTCCGGGGCCAGCGGGAACAGCACGCGCTTTTTGCGGCCATCTTCACGGCGTCCGGCATACAGGTTAAACAGATAAAAGAAGGCGCTTTGGCTGCCGTTGGTCAGGGCGATATTCTGCGGGCCAATCTGCCAGCCGTGCTGCTCGCTCAGCAGAGCGGCAAGGGATTCCAGCAGCGTGCTTTTGCCTCTTGGGCCATCATAGTTGCAGAGCGCCTCGGCCAGTTTGCCTTCGTTGTGCATCTCTTGCAGCAGCTGCTGAAAATAGTCGTTCATCGCCGGGATCTGGGCCGGATTACCGCCGCCCAGCATCACCGAACCGGGCTTGCGCAGGCCTTCGCCCATATCTTCCATCAGGCGGGCAATGCCTGTATGGCGCGTAAATTTATTACCGAAAGCGGAAAAGCTCATAGCGTATTAACTGCTTATTATAGGCAAGTGAGGGTTAACCTTAACGCCAGGCCCGGCGCGATGCAACGTTAGCGGGCTGCGGGTAAAAGCCTCCAAAAAAGCGAGCAGGGTAAAAACATGACGGCCTCTTGGTTGAATCGTTTCAACTGGCGAGCGCTTTTTGCGACGCCAGGTCACGGTTATTTTGTTGCCGACAGCGCGTGGCGTTAATATTTTGTGACGAATAGCACGACTTATTGATAAAAATCTCTTAAAAATCCGTGAAGTGATGTGAATCACAGTCGCGCTGAGCCGCTCTTTGTAGGCTGACCGCTCTTTAGCTAAATCATTTCAGCAAGGGCGAGCACAGATGAAAACCTTATTAGCAGGCGCGGTAATGGCGATAGTGAGCGGGCAGGCGGCAGCGCAAAGCTTTGTACTGACTGATGCCAACACGGAAAAAGGTAACTGGCAGATAAGCAGCGAGCAGCTGAAAATGGGCGGCGAACCGTTCAGCATTCAGCAGCAGGTGCTGCACGGCGGCAAGCAGGAAGGCTCTAAAGTGCTGACGCTGACCAGTAAAAACGGCCTGACCATTGCGCTCAGCCCAACGCGCGGCATGGATCTGCTGCATGTTAACGGCCACGGCGTGCGTCTTGGCTGGGATTCGCCGGTTGATGAGGTGGTTAACCCGGCCTATATCAATCTGGAAAGCCGCAACGGCCTGGGCTGGCTGGAAGGCTTTAACGAAATGATGGTGCGCTGCGGCTATGAGTGGACGGGCCACCCGGTCACCAAAGAGGGCCGCATTTATACGCTGCACGGCAAAGCGGGCAATACGCCAGCGTCACAGGTAGAAGTTATCGTGGACGATAAGGCGCCGCATGAAATTCGTATTCGCGGCCTGCTGAAAGAGCACACCTTTAAAAAGGCGGCGCTGGAAACCTGGACCGAGCTGCGGTACGTGCCCGGCTCGGACTCTTTTACCCTGCATGATGTGCTGACCAATAAGGCTGACTATCCGCACGACTACGAAATTATCTACCACAGCAACTTCAGCACGCCAATTCTGGAAGAGAATGCCCGTTTCCTGGCCGCGGTAAAATCCGTTTCGCCATTTAACGACTACGCGAAGAAAGGGCTGCAAAACTGGCAAACCTACGGCGCGCCAACCAAAGACTTTGATGAAATGGTCTTTAACCTCCAGCCGATTGCTGACAGCAATGGCAAAACCGTGGCCGCCGTGGTTAACAGTAAGGGTGATAAGGGGGCGTCAATTGAATTTGATACCCGCCAGCTACCGCTGCTGACGATGTGGAAAAACACTGACACCGTGAAACAGGGCTACGTCACCGGTATCGAACCGGGCACCAACTACGCCTATCCGGTGACGATCGAAAAAGAGCAGGGCAGAGTGAAGCAGCTTCAGCCGGGCCAAAGCACGGAGTTTACGCTGACCTATTCTTTGCTTAAGGACGCCAGCGCGGTGCAGAAAGTTGAGCAGCGGATCAAAACGATTCAGGGCGAAACCAAAATCGCCGTGGATGAGAAGCCGATAGCGGTCGAATAAGCCTGTGGGCGCGTCCATGCGCCAGAACGGTCCGCTTATCCGGTTGCCCTCCGCTGGCGGTATGGCTAAAAAAATGCCGGAACGCATGGACCATTTAAACTTGTCAGCGATCTGAACAGAGAGGAGAGAGCCTCTCTGTTTTTTCGCGCTGCTACCTTTTTACTGCCCGGGTAAACGAAACGTCTAAGGACTTAATGACTTTAGCGTTTTTATATTGCGCCTTAATGGTGCCGGAACCCGCCTGTGTTGAGCTCAGCTTGATGATATAGACGCCTTTGTCGTAGGCGGAGCGGACAATTTTACTGCCGGGCAGGCCGCTCAGATCGAAATGCACATCGTTAGCGTGGTTAGCGTAATTCGAATTGCTGAGCAGATTGTTAAATTTATCCCTTGGGGTAAATGTTATCTTCATTTCGCTCACGCCATCTGCGGGAACGTTCTTGTTCTCGGCAGTAAAGCTGGTATTGCTCAGTACTTCCTCGCCGGGAATAAAGTCGAGTTCAACGGTGCGGGAATGGCCATCAATTGAGCCCGTCACATAAAAAGGTGCGGCATAGGTGCTGCCAGCTCTGAACATCGCGTTGCCCCCATCCCTCAGCATGACGGATGACGGCAACTGCAGATGGGCGTCGTTTGCCTTTATCGTTACCGCTCGGCCAGTAACGGGATTACCGTTAGCGTCTTTCGCGCTGACATACAAATTAAGCGGTGCGCTGGTATCAACGTGGCTAAGTCTGGCCACGGCTTCCAGATCAAACTGCGTAACCTTGCCCGCGACAAAATGCACTTTGGCGCTTTGCGTTTGCTGGCTGCCCAGCCGTGCCGTTACCGTGCTTTCACCAGATTTCAGGTCGGTAATTGTTGCTTGCGCTTCGCCTTTAGCATTGGTTACCGCTGAATGCACTATTGCAGCGCTATGATCGGCACTAAAGTTGACGGTTTGCCCCGCCAGCGGATTACCCTGCGCGTCGGTTACCGTCGCGGTTACCCGATCCTTGTCTTTGCCATCCGCTACCACGTTATCGTTAACGACGGTGAGGCTGGCCAGGCGCGCCGTGGTCGTGTCG
Source organism: Erwinia phyllosphaerae (assembly GCF_019132875.1). GTDB lineage: Bacteria > Pseudomonadota > Gammaproteobacteria > Enterobacterales > Enterobacteriaceae > Erwinia > Erwinia phyllosphaerae. Next base: position 213,245 of record NZ_JAHSPF010000006.1, on the reverse strand, counting down.
GCACCAATCGTTACCGTAGCAGAAGGGAAAGTCATGTTCCGTGCGGTCGGCGTAATCGTTAAGGTTTCCGGGTGCGTGCCTGCGGTAACCACGAGGCTATAGACTCCCACGCGCTGACGCGTAAAGGCGGTGATTTTTGCGTTATCAGCATCTCGCGTGCTTTTCGCCACGCTAATCTCTTTGTCATCAATATCAACAGGATTTCCCTGGTTATCTTTCAACGTCAGGGTCAGCGTTTGCTGTGAATGATTGTCGGCAGGCAGCTCGCTGTTTGCAGGCAGCAACAGGCTATTACTGACGTTAATGGTCGCTTCGGCCACCGTTACCTGCGTTTCCGTCCGGCGCGAGACGTTGCCTCTTTTATCAATGGCGACGCCGCTGATAGTGTAAGTGTTCACGCCGCTGGCGTCGTTATGCCAGCTCGGTAGCACCATGCTAAAGTCGGTCGGGCCGTTGGCGACAATCTTGCCGCCGTTGGCCAGCAGCGAGGCGGCAGACCACTCAATACGATCCAGACCATATTTGCTGTTTACGGAAACGTTCAGCGTTTTCTGCTCGCCGGTAAAGCCGGTAATAAGCCGCGCGTCATGAAGCGTGATGACCTCGTTTTTACGGTAATCCAGAATAATATCGTTATTACGATTAACCAGATCGTAGCGATTACCGGCCAGGCTGCGCAGCGTCGCGACGGCATCGCTGTCCAGCTGTTTCTGCCACGGCATACCGATTTGATAGTTAAGCGTCAGACCCAGCCGGGTATCGTTTTCGCCCGCTTTACCCTGGCGCTGCTCGGCTTCCAGCGTCACCAGTGGGAAAGGGGTAAAAGTAATGCCGGCGGTGATAGCGTGGGGATTTTTCTGCCGGTCGTTGGTGCCGAACAGGGCGACTTCGTTACCGTAATATTGTTCATAGTTGAGCTTTGCGCCCAGCTGTGGCCAGGCAGGCAGAAACGCTTCGCTACGAATATCCCAGCCGTTAGCCGGGCGCTCTTCATAGCCCGAGAAATCTTTAGAATCCTTCCAGCTGGTCAGACGGATATAGCCATTGGCCGCCAGCCTGACAAAATCACGCCAGTATTCAACGCCCAGCCCTGAACGGGCATGATCGCGGGAAAGGTCATAATCCAGAAAAGCATTCGCGCCGGTCATAAAGTTATCGGCGAAATGGCGCATACCCAAGCCCAGATTGGCCTGATTACGATCGTCCGTACGATGAAAGCTTCCCTGGGTAAAAATAAGGCGGTCTTTGCGATCGCTTAAAGGCAGCAGCAGATCGAAGCGGGAGTTTTTGAGCGAAAAGTTTTTGTCGCTGTCCAGCTGCACCTGAGCCGTACCAAACTGGCTCAGCCACTGTTGCGCCTGCGCGCCCGCTTCGCCAGCGGCGATATTGGTCGCGGCAGCGGCAGCATTGCTATTACCGGAACGGTTATCCAGCGAAGCGCCAGCCTGTGCGGCCAGGCCCGCGGTTTTTAGCTGAAGCGCATCGGTAGCCTCAGCGTCGCGCCACTGTACTTTTGGTAAAGGAGAGAGAGGAATATCCAGCTCGTCGCCGGCCTGCAAACGCTCAAAGCCGTGGGCAAAGGTTCTCAGCTGATTTAGCTGACGCAGCGCGTCGACGCTTATATGATATTTTTTGGCAACGTCACTGACGGTTTCGCCCTGAGCGAGCGTATAAACCCGCGTTTGCAGCGCATTAATATCGTCAGAGCGGTTTAAAAAATGCTGTTGCGCGGCAGCCATCGCCGGAGTTAAAGCACAGGTCACGGGAAAAACGCTTTGCACGGCAATAGTCAGCCAGGTCAGGCGATATAACCATTGCGGTTTGTTATTGTGTTTGCTATTCATTTTTTCAGGTTAATTAAGGGTGAATGTAGCCAGCGCGAGCGTGCTGTCTTTATTCAGGTTGATTACCGTGAATAGTAAACTTTCACTCCGATCTGCTGACCTTGAAATAGAAAATAATGCTTCGGTTTCTTGAAGGTTTATCTCCTTTTATCAATGAGTTATTTTTAACTGGCAATATGAACCCCTCGGCGCTGGCTATGCCGATAAAGAGGTTTCTGAATGGGGCGTAGTTATATCACAATCTTAAGTTGATACAATGTGGCGTCAAAATTGTGCTGGCTCTGTAAATAACAGTAATATATCAGGAAGGTTATTTTTCTTTTTTTGAAGTAAACAATTTATTTACAATGAAGTTAATTTATCTTTATGAGGGTTAATATTCAGATCGCTGTTTATTTTTTGTTTAAGTAAACTGCGAGGATAATTTCACAGCGGAATATAATCGCTATAACATTATCCATTTGGCATTATCTGGAGTTATTTGGGTTTGTTTAGCGCCTGTTGAGGCAGGGAAGGGAATTTTTACGGGAAACTGCGGTCGGGGTTGAGGCATAAAACGGCCCGGTTCCGTGAACAAAACCAGGCCAAAACGTTACTTCGCTATTTCCGGATTAACGCAGTTTTTCTCCACGTTACCGTTCAGGGCGGCAATCAGGTTTTCTACGGCGTCTTTTGCCATACCGTAACGGGTTTCATGCGTGGCAGAACCAATGTGCGGCAGCGCCACCACGTTAGGCATGGTCAGCAGCGGTGAATCTTTTGGCAGCGGCTCTTTTTCAAAGACGTCCAGACCGGCAGCGTGAATAGTGCCTTCTTTGAGTGCCGCAATCAGCGCCTGTTCGTCAACCACCGGGCCGCGTCCTGCGTTAATCAGCACCGCCGACTTTTTCATTTTCGCCAGCTCTTCACGGCCAATCAGGTGATGCGTCTGCTCGGTCAGCGGCAGGCTGATACATAAAAAGTCAGATTCTTTCAGCAGCGTATCCAGATCGCAGTACTGCGCGTCAAAACGCTGCTCCGCTTCTTTATGCTGCGAGCGGGCGTTGTAGAGAATGGGCATGCTAAAGCCAAGATGCGCGCGCTGCGCCAGCGCCAGGCCGATGCGGCCCATGCCGAGGATACCCATTTTCTTATGGTGCACGTCCGTCCCAAACCAGTCAGCGCCAATACTGCCTTGCCATTCGCCTTGCTTCACGCGCTCAGCAGATTCCACCACGCGACGGGCGCTGGTCAGTACCAGCGCCATCATGGTATCGGCAACGGTTTCGGTCAGCACGGTAGGCGTATGCATCAGCAGCACGCCGCGTTCGCTCAGCGCCTTGATATCAAAATTATCGACGCCTACCGACACGGAAGAGGCGACGCGCAGCTTTGGCGCTTTTTGCAGAAATTCGGCATCGACTTTGCCGCCAGAACCTAAAATGCCTTCGGCCTGCTGGAAAGCCTCGGCGTGTTCGCTCAGGGTTTCCGGCGTCAGCCCTTTGATTTCGGTGACGTTGAAATGCTCATCCAGTTGCGAACGCAGATCTTGCGGCAGCGATTTATACAGCACCACAGATGGTTTCATTCTTGTCTCCCTGTTTCGTTAAAAAACGGGCCGGCTGGCCCGTCGTATTAAGCGTGTTTAGCGCCATGCGGCATCGGAGGCTGCTCATTGGCTGCGGGCTTTACAATCAGCGTTAGCCAGGCCGAAATAAGCAGCGATGCCCCCATAAAGATATACGAAGCTGAAGGACTGCCGGTGGCGCCGTTCAAATAACCCACTACCCAGGAGCCGAGGAAAGAGCCCAGCGCGCCCATCGCGTTGATAAGCGCCATCGCGCCGCCCGCCACGTTACGCGGCAGCATCTCTGGAATAATGGCAAAGAACGGGCCATAGGGCGCATACATTGCCGCACCGGCCAGCACCAGCAGGCTGAACGACAGCCAGAAGCTGTGCGCGCCCACCAGATAAGAGCCTAAAAATGCCAGCGCGCCAATTAACAGCAGCGGCCAGACAAAGAGTTTGCGGTTCTGTAACTTATCGGAAGCCCAGGAAGCGAGGATCATCGCCACGGTCGCGGCCAGATAGGGTACGGCAGAGAGCCAGCCTGCTTCTACCATGCCCATCTGCATGCTATTACGCAGGATAGACGGCAGCCAGAGCACAAAGCCGTATACGCCAATACTCCAGGTAAAGAACTGGATGCAAAGAATAATCACGTTGCGCGAACGGAAGGCTTCGCTGTAGTTGCGCACCGCTTTGATATTTTCCTGCTCTTTCTGTAACTGCGCCTGCAGCGCGGCTTTTTCATCTTCGCTCAGCCATTTGGCCTGGGCGGGCTTATCCTGCACCATAAACCACCAGGCCACGGCCCAGATTACCGCCGGAATCCCTTCGAAAATAAACATTTCTCGCCAGCCGAAGGCGTTAATCAGATAGCCGGACACCACGGACATCCACAGCACCGTCACCGGGTTACCTAAAATCAGGAAGGTATTGGCGCGCGAGCGTTCTGATTTGGTAAACCAGTTGCTGATATAGATCAGCATGGCAGGCATCACCGCCGCTTCCACCACGCCAAGCACAAAGCGGATAACCGCCAGCATGGCAACATTGCTGACCATGCCGGTCAGCGAAGCACAAACGCCCCACAGCACCAGGCAGACAAAAACCAGTTTTTTAACGCTACGGCGTTCGGCATAAATCGCGCCGGGGATTTGAAAAAAGAAGTAGCCGAGAAAGAACAGGGCGCCCAGCAGCGACGACATGCCGTGCGTGATGCCTAAATCAGTATTGATACCGGCGGCGGAGGCGAAGCTAAAATTGGCCCGGTCAAGGTACGCCAGGCTATAGGTGATAAACACGATGGGCATGATATACCACCAGCGTTTAGGCGCGATTTTTTGCTCGTTCATCATCTCTTCCTCTGTTGGCGGCGGCCGCACTCTTACTGTAGGGTACGTTGCGGCTCGTTATGGTTGGGTCAGGAACGGAAATACCTGGCGTTTCTTGTTAAGAACGTTGCGGGGCGTGCCCCATTGCTGGCTCAGCGTCAGAAATCACCCAGCTTTTCGCGCGTGGGTAAGCCTTCGCTGTCGCCGCTCACCTGAATAGCCAGCGAGCCGATTTTATTGCCGCGCTTAATCGCCTGCGGCAGCGTTTTACCTTCCAGTAGAGCGCTGATCACGCCTACGGCAAAGCCATCGCCCGCGCCGACGGTATCCACCACGTTGGCAGTCTGGATCGCGGCCACCAGACCTTTTTCACCCTCGGCGGTTTTAAACCAGGCGCCTTCGCAGCCCGTTTTAATAATTACCGCTTTAACACCCATCGCCAGATAGAAATCGGCGATCGCTTCCGGCTGGCTATGGCCCGTGAGTATTTTGCCCTCGCTGATGCCCGGCAATACCCAGTCGGCAAAGCCCGCCAGCGTATTCAGCTGCGTGACCATTTCCCGTTCGCTCGACCAGAGCACCGGGCGCAGATTAGGATCGAAAGAGAGAGTTTTACCCATCCGCTTCATCTCCTGCGCCGCATGTTTTGCTAACGCCAGCGAGCTGTCGGAGATCGCGGCCGCAACGCCGCTTAAATGCAGGTGCCGCGCCGCGCCAAAATAGTCGCGATTAAAATCTTCAATGGAAAGATGGCTTGCCGCCGAGCCTTTGCGAAAGTACTCCACCAGCGGATCGGAACCGTCCTCCACGCGGGATTTCAGTTGAAAACCAGTAGGGTATTGCGGGTCGGTCGTCACCTGACGGCTATCGACGCCCTCTTTTTCCAGCTGCTGGCGAGTAAAGCGGCCAAAAGAGTCATTGCCTACCCGGCTGACCCAGCCCACTTTTAGCCCGAGCCGCGCCAGGCCGATAGCCACGTTTAGCTCGGCTCCGGCAATGCGTTTGGTAAAGTGCTCTGCCGCCGCCAGGTCACCCGTATCGCTGGCAATAAACATCGCCATTGCTTCGCCGATGGTGACCGCATCCAGCGTGCCGTTTTCATGGATGGTCATGGTTTATACCTCTGAAAGCAGTTCGACATAGTGGCGCGTAACGGCGACAAGATCTTCGCCTTCCAGCGGGAACTCGATGCCGCGCGGTACGCCAGCGGGCAACAGCGCCAGGGTTTCGCGCCACAGGCTGTCGGCGTCATCCAGCGCCACTGCCCGCCAGCTATCGCCCATCGGCGCTACCGCTTTTACGTGGATATAACTGACAAAATCGGCCAGCCGCGCCGCCGCCGCCGTTGGACTGTCGCCCGTCCACAGCCAGTTGCCCATATCGAAAGTCATGCCGTTGCCGACGCGCGTTTCGCTATGCTGATGAAAATAGTTTTCCAGCGCGGCCAGGCGACCACATGCCGTCTGATCGTTTTCTACCACCAGACAAAGCGTCCGGGCGGCCAGCTTTTCACGCAGCGCCGACCAGTTGCTACCTTGTTGATAATGGCCTAATGAATATTTTAGTAGCTGGGCATTTAATTGCGCCGCTTCCGCAAAATGGCGATCCAGATTGGGATTCAGCGTGCCGTCGGGCGCGAACAGCGCTTCCGGTACGGAATAAAACGCGGTAAGGCGGTGATCGGCAATCACTTTGCCCAGGGCGGCAAGATCGCTGAGTTCCGCATCGTTAAACAGTTCACGGCGAATCTCCACGCCGTCCGCGCCTGCGGCGGCAATCATCGGCACAACGGCCTGCTGTCCACCCAGCTCATCAAGGCGGTCGCGGCCATAGGCGGCCGTCACTACAATTATTTCAGGTTTCACTTTTCCTCCGGGCGACGCCCTGACGTTATAAAAACGTTAAATGGAACCGGTTCCAATAGGAAGGGGGAGAGCGCGGTTTTATGATCGCGCTCACGGTGTGGACAATTATTTTGTCCGTGACTGGAAAAAGAGAAAGGGAGAGAAAACGGGCTTTTTTTACTGATTACAGGCTTAAATCAGGCGAATTTCGTCGATCCCCGCACAATCAGTTCACCAGAGAAAACCTGCTCGAGCGGCGGCGCTTCGTCGCCTTCAATACGGCGAATAACCTGCTCCAGCGCGGCATAGCCGATCTGGCGGGTAGGCTGCTTCAGCGTGGTAATACCGCCGCCAGCCAGCTCTGCCCATTCCAGCTCATCAAACCCCAGCAGGCCCAGCTCTTTGCCCCAGTCGAGGCCAAGGCGCTTCATGGCGCGCGTAACCTGAAGCGTTAGCGCACCGTTTACCACCAGCACCGCCGCACGCCGATCGCGCTGGCGCTGATAAAAATCCTGGAGCAGTTCATCCAGCCGCTGCACGTCGTTCAGCTTCACTTCAGCCTGTTCAGCGTGCCGCTGCGGATAAGCCGTCATGATCTCTTTAAATGCCTGTAGACGCTCGTGCCGGGTATTAACGGTGCCGAGCGGCTCGGTAACAAACAGCACCGACTCAAAGCCCTGATCCATCAGATGACGCGTAACCAGGCTTGCCGCTTCCTTGTTGTTCAGCCCTACCACATCGCAGGCGAAATCGGGAATTTTACGGTCAATCAACACCATTGGCAGCAGAGATTGCTGCAGGTGGCTTAGCGCTTCTTCACGCATGCCCACGGCATTGACCACGATGCCCTCTACCTGATAGCTGCTTAATAAATTCAGGTAATGCTGCTCCTGATCCACCTCGTTATTGGTGTTACACATTAGCAGCGTAAAGCCCCGCGTACGGCACGCCGCTTCAATGCCGCACATCACGTCAACGGAATAGGGGTTGGTGATATCCGCAATGATCAGCCCAATCAACCTTGTGCGTCCGCGTTTCAGCCCGCGCGCCATCTGGCTGGGACGATAGTTCAGCGCCGCGATAGCCGTTTCAATGCGCTGTTTTAAATCAGCGGACAAAAGATGTTGCTCGCCGTTGAGGTAACGAGAAACGCTGGTTTTACCGGTTTTTGCTGCTTTGGCAACGTCGCTGATAGTCGCGCGTGCGGCCTGGCGGTTCATGGCGATCCTTGAACGAGTAAAAAAATAAGCGTGGCTTTGATCATTAGCGGGCCCGATGGTCAGGCCGGTTGTCATGATCGACAGCGGATCGCGCCATCATAAAGCATAAGTACAGGTCCGCACACCGCCAGCCGGGGTTAACAGAGCAGAAAGCTAAAAAGAGGGGAGAAATCAAATCAGCAGAAAGGCAAAATCAGACGAGCGCGGTATAAAGCAGCCCGGACCATGAACGGTCCGGGCTGAGCGGGCGTTTTCTGCGCCCTGGAGCAACAGCCTCAGCAGCACGCCTGGTGAGGTGAGGCCGTAAATGCTTACTGTAGCGGGCTAAGCGTAATTTCTACGCGACGGTTCTGCGCTTTGCCTTCTGCGGTACTGTTAGAAGCGACAGGATTTGCCGGGCCCATACCGCTGGTGCGAATGCGGCCTGCCGCAACGCCCTGGGTAATCAGCGAGCTGCCTACGCTGTCGGCGCGCTGCTGTGACAGCGTCATATTGAGCTGGCGGCTGCCGGTGCTGTCGGTATAGCCCACAATGTTGACGGCGGTTTTCGGATACTCTTTCAACACCATCGCCACGCCGCTGAGCGTGTTGGCACCTGCTGGTTTCAGCGTGCTGCTGCTGCTGTCAAAAGTTACATTGTTTGGCATATTCAGGATGATATTGTCGCCCGAGCGGGTCACGCTGACGCCGGTGCCACGCATTTTATCGCGCAGTTTGGCTTCCTGAACATCCATATAGTAGCCCGCGCCGCCGCCGAGCGCCGCACCCGCCGCTGCGCCAATCAGCGCGCCTTTGCCACGGTCTTTTTTCGACGAAGAGAGCACGCCCACGCCAGCGCCCAGCGCCGCGCCCAGGCCCGCGCCGATGCCGGCTTTGCCCGCCTGGCGTTCGCCAGTATAAGGATTAGTGGTACAGCCGGACACCGCAAGAGTGCCGCTCAAAACCAGAGCGAGCGTAATTAAACGTTTTTTCATAAGTAGCTATTCCTGAACAGCGGCAGGCAAAATTGCCCGAAAAAAACGATTATGCCGTCGCCGTGCAGAAAAAAAACCGTGTTATCTTCTTAAATTGTAAAGAGAGACTACTTAAGATTATCCGGATGGCAAAAACAGCCGGTAATATGGTCGCTGATCAGACCGCAGGCCTGCATAAACGAATAACAGGTGGTCGTGCCAACAAATTTAAAACCCCGTTTTTTTAACGCTTTAGACATAGCAAGGGAAGCATCGCTACAGGTCGGTGCGTCACGATAATTGCTGTGGCGCTGAACTTGCGGCCTTCCGTCGACAAACTGCCAGACAAAAGTATTAAAAGCTTCGCCTTTTGCTTCCATGGCCAGCAGCGCACGCGCGTTGGCGATAATGGCGGAGAGCTTGCCGCGATGGCGAATTAAACCACTGTCGAGCATCAACCTATCCACGTCCGACTCCTCCATCAGAGCCAGCCTTTGCGGATCGAAATGAAAAAACGCCCGGCGGTAGTTCTCGCGTTTTTTCAGAACCGTCAGCCAGGACAGGCCAGCCATTTGTCCCTCCAGGCACAGCATCTCAAACAAACTTTGCGTGTCGGTCAGCGGAATGCCCCATTCCGTATCGTGATAGGCAAGATAAAGGGGATGCTGAGTCACCCAGCCGCAGCGCTGCATAGTAAAGTCCCTTATTAAATGTGATTAAAAATTAGCCTGAAATCGCTTGACGTAATCGCGGATCGGGCAATAGTTATCTGACGGGTTGATGATGATAGCAACAAAATAACCGGCGCGGCTCTGCGTCTTTGGGCTCTTTTCTGGAGTCACCTTCATGTTAAAGAAAAGCTTAAATCTGTGCGCTGTTGGGAGCGCAGGCATGCTGTACCTGTTTTCAACGTCACCGCTGTTTGGCTGGGACCAGGTTTATGTGTTCGGCGACAGCTTAAGCGATGGCGGCAATAACGGCCGCTATACGTGGGATAGCAGCCGCCATCCTTTGTACGATGAGATCCTGGCGGCGAAAATCAATCAGTCGCTTCAGCCCTCCTCTACGGGCGGCACCAACTATGCTGCCGGTGATGCCGTGGCTTCGGCTTCGCTCAATGCTGAAAACAATACGGCCAGCCAGGTTGCCGCCTATCTTGCCGCGAACGGCGGCGCAGCGGACAGCGACGGCCTTTATATTCATTGGGTTGGCGGCAACGATCTCGCCGCCGCCGCCCTGAATCCTGTGCAGGCGCAAAGCATTATCAGCGGCAGCGCCTCTGCCGCCGCCAGCCAGGTACAGACGCTGCTGGCGGCCGGAGCCGATACGGTTATCGTGCCCACCGTGCCCAATATCGGTGCGGCGCCCGTGCTGCTTGAGACCCTTATTCAGGCCACGCTGGCACCCGTCGCCAGCGCGGCGCTTACCGCCGCGTTTGCCTCGTTAAACAGCCAGCCAACGCTGACGTCCGACAGCCGTAACCAGGCAATTCAGCAGGCTTTATACGCCGCCGCCGGGCAGGTCAGCAGCGTGGCGGCGGTGCGGCAAACGATAGCCAACCAGCTCTATGCCGCCTGGCAAAGCCTGAGCGAACAGGCCAGCGCGCTGACCGACAGCTATAACCAGCAGGAAGAGAGCCAGCTGGCGCAGCTTAAGGGCAACATTGTGCGCGTGGATATCAACGACCTGTTTAAGGAAATTCTCAGCGATCCGGCCAGCTATGGGCTGACCAATACCGTCGGTATGGCCTGTCCGCCCGGCGTTTCGGCTGCGGTTTGCGGTACCTCTACGCCTGGTTTTTCCAGCGAGCAGGCGTTTCTGTTTGCCGACCATTTGCATCCCGGCCCCGGCACGCATCAGCTGATTGCCGATTATATTCAGTCCATACTCGACGGGCCCGCTCAGGTTGTGGCGCTGAATCAGGCCACGCTGGCAATGTCCCGCGATGCGCGGTCCACGCTCGACAGCCGCTTGCAGCAGCAGCGCCACGGTGACAATCCGCAAGGCTCGCTAACGCTTTTTGGCGGCTATGCCGGACAGCACTATGACTATGCAGCGAACCAGGCGGCGGGCGACGGCAACGCCACCAGCCATAATCTGACGCTGGGCCTGGATTATAAGCTGACCGATAATCTGCTGGTGGGGGCGCTGGTCTCCGGCTCTGACGATACGCAGCATCCCTCGTCGCGCTATGACTACAAAATGCGCGGCTGGCTGCTGTCGGCCTACAGTGAGCTGGCCTTTTTTGACCACGGCTGGATCAATGCAGATGCGCACTACGCTTTCGCCAGCTATGACGATATCAACCGCAGCATGACGATCGGCCCGGCGAGCCGTACGGAAAAAGGTGACACGGACGGTAAACAGCTGGGCGCGCGGGTAACGACAGGCTGGGATTTCCCGCTGGCAAACTGGCTGACTACCGGGCCGGTGGCGCAGTACGCGCTCGATTACAGTTCGGTCGACGGCTATAGCGAAAGGGGAGCCAGCAGCACCGCAATGCGTTTTGCCGATCAAAACTACCATTCGCAAACGGGCGCACTGGGCTGGCGAGTAGATTCCGAGCTGGGCTGGATCAATCCGTGGGCGGAAGTCAGCTATAACCACCAGTTTGGCGATAACGTCTGGCGTGCCGGTGGCGGTTTGAAATCGACGCAGACGTCCTTCGTGCGCGATTCGGCACAGCAGGACACTAACTGGGTAGACGTAACGGTTGGCGCGCATCTGCCGCTGGGCGACAGCGTGGCGGCTTTTGCTTCGGTGTCGCAGACCGGTGGCCTTAGCTCTGGCGAACAGTTTATGTATAACCTGGGCGTGAGCGCGCGCTTTTAAAAGAAAAGGGGCGCGACGGCCTGTCGCGCCTGAGCCTGCCACCTACACAGCGCTTTCCGGCACCGCATGAGCGGTATTGACCGGCGCGGCGGCGGTAAATTTTTCTATTTCCAGCTGTGCCATCTGACCGCAGTTTCCCTGCGCCAGCCGCGAGCTGCCGAGATCAAAAGTCAGGCAGTTAACGTTGCCATTTTTGCACAGCGCCATCGGTTCAGCGGGATCGGCAGGATCGTACCAGGCGCCTTCGCTGATGCGCACCACGCCAGCGCGGATATCGCTGGTGACCACCGCGCCAACCAGAATCTGGCCGCGATCGTTAAAGGCCCTGACCAGATCCCCCGAGCGGATATCTCTGGCCGCGGCATCCTGCGGATTAATCAGGATCGCCTCACGATTGCTGACGGCATATTTTTCGCGCAGCGGCGTGTTATCCAGCTGGGAATGCAGGCGGTTCACCGGATGGGCAGTGTTTAACGACAGCGGATAACGCTGTGCTATCGGGCTGCCGTGCCACTCATAAGGCGGCTGCCAGCCCGGCAGCCCGGCGCAGTCGTCGTAGCGCATACTGGCGATGGTTTTCGAGTAGATTTCAATTTTCCCGCTGGGCGTTCCCAGAGGATTAAGCAGCGGATCTTCGCGGTAATCGGCAAAGCGTACCCACCGTTTGTTCTCCGGCGGAACAGGAAAGCGAATGTAGCTGTCAGACTGCCAGAACATGTCAAACGGCGGCAGCGCGACCCCGGCGTTTCTTGCCTGCTGCTTCATCCCGTCATACATCGTTTTCAGCCACAGCATCTCGTCCCGGCCTTCGGTAAAAGCCTGCTCCACGCCCAGCCGCGCCGCTATCGCCTGAAAAATGTCGAAGTCGTTACGCGCCTGATGCTGCGGCGGCACGCACTGACGCATCGGGAAAAGATAAAGCTGCGAATAGTCGCCGCCCATATCCATATCGTTGCGCTCAAAGCTGGTGGTGCAGGGCAGCACGATGTCAGCGTATCTGGCGGTCGCCGTCCAGTACGGCTCGTGCACCACAATGGTTTCCGGCCGTTGCCAGGCCTGGCGTAAATTATTGGTGTCCTGGTGATGATGGAAAGGATTACCGCCCGCCACGTAAACCATTTTGACGTCAGGATAGGTCACCTCTTTGCCGTTAAACGCCAGCTTTTTGCCCGGATTGGCCAGGCAGTCGGCGATGCGGGCAACGGGGATGGGGGGCGGCGAGCCGGCTGGCGCGTTGCCTGCGCTGATGCCGGAAAGGATGCCGCCTTTTGCCGTCGGGCTGCCGCCGGACGAGTAGTGATAGCTAAAGCCGAAACCGCCGCCGGGCAGGCCAATCTGGCCGAGCATGGCGGCCAGGGTGACCAGCAGCCAGTGCGGCTGCTCGCCGTGATGCTGGCGCTGAATGCCCCATCCGGCCATGATCATGGTGCGCTGGCTGGCCATTCTTCTTGCCAGCTGACGCAGCTGTTCCGGCGCAATGCCGCAAATTTCGCTGGCCCATTCCGCGCTTTTCACCGTGCCGTCGCTTTCGCCCAGCAGATAAGCGCGAAACTTATCGAAGCCCGTCGTATAACGCTGCAAAAAAGCTTCATCGTGGCGCTTCTCTACCAGCAGCGTATGCGCCAGACCGAGGATCATCGCGGCGTCGGTATAGGCTTTCGGCGCTATCCATTCGGCGTTCAGCTCTCGGGCGCTGGCGTTAAAAATGGGATCGATGCAGATAACCGGCGTGCCTTTGGCCGCCAGCGCGGCAAACCCTTCCAGCCCGACGTGATCCGGCACGTTCCAGCTGTTTTTCAGCGTCACCGAAGGATTGCAGCCCCACAGCACCACCAGCTCGCTGTGTTCAATCACCACCGGCCAGCTGGTCTGCTGTTCGTACACCTCCATTGAGCCAACTACATGCGACATAATCACCTGTGCGGCTCCGGTAGAGTAGTCACCGCTGTAGCCCAGAAACCCCCCGGACAGGTTCATCAGCCGATGCAGCAGCGCGCGACAGTTATGCAGCATGCCGGTGCTTTTCCAGCCGTAGGATCCGGCATAGATAGCCGAAGGGCCGTGCTCTTTTTGTAGCCTGCGGATCTGGTCGCTGACCAGCTCAATTGCCTTGTCCCAGCTCACTTTTACCCACCGATCGCGCCCGCGCAGATCGGGGCGGCTACCCGGCCCGTTCTCCAGCCAGCTCTGGCGCACCATCGGCGCGGTGATGCGGTTGCTGGCGTGAACCTGGTAAGGAGCCATTTCGATCAGCTCGTTGGCCGCCGGGTCATCCTGCACGGCGCGCACGCCGACCATTTTTCCGTTTTCCGTCAGCGCTTCAAAGGCGCCCCAGTGTGCGGCGGTCAGAATGCCCTGTTGCGCCGGGCGTAGCGCCTTAAACAGCGGTAGCGCTTTATCGATGGCCTGCGCCAGTACCGATTTGCTGTAAACAAGATCGAGCGAGCCTGCCGCCAGTAAAGTACCGCTGGCCTGCAGAAAATAGCGGCGGGTAATTGCTTTATTGTCCATTTTTCTCTCCTTGCGCATGCTGGGCCATATCGCTGGCGTGCTGCTGGGCATAGCGCGTCAGCAGGCGTAGCTGTTCCTTATCCAGCGAGGTTCGCGACGCCATTCCTTTGATTACCCCCGTCCATTGGTTCGCCGTATAGTGATCGGGCGCGGTCAGTCCGTGGCAGCCCGTGCAGTTAGCGCTCATCAGGCCAGCGGCGTATTGCCAGATTTTTTCCCTGTCCTCAACCAGCCCGTCCGTTGCCGTCCACAGACGTAATGAAACCCGATGCCACAGCGTTTCCGTTTGTTGGTCCTGCTGCGAAGAGAGGATTTTTATCTGCGGCGCGGCGTCGTCCGTGACCAGCGCGCTGATTATGCGCTTGCCCATTGCGGCGTAAATCACGCCGGGCGCGCCGTCCTGCTGCCAGCCCTGAAGTTCCGCCTCGGTGCGGCCGTTCTTTTGTTGATAAGCCGTGAGCCTGGTGGCCGGAAACAGCGTACCTGCCGCCGGGCCGCTTTCAGGCGAAAGGGTAAAAGGCTGCGTGCTGATGGGGTAAAGCGGGCCGTTACCGGTTTTGGTGGCCGAGGCCAGCGCAACCAGCTGCGCCGCGCCGGAAGCATTGCTGTCGCGCATATCGGGCAGAATATGCGCCACGCCCCGGTGGCAGTCGATGCAGGTTTGCCCTTCTTTCATCGCAACGGGATGCGCTTTCCGCGCTTCAGGCTGCTGCGCGAGGATATCCATCGCCGCAAAGCTATGGCAGCTGCGGCAGGTAGCGGAATCGTCGGCCTTCATTTTCTTCCACACCGATTTCGCCATGGCCAGCTTGTGCGCGTTATATTTTTCTTCGCTGTCCAGCTTGCCGGTCAGCTCGCCCAGCAGATCTTTTGTCGCGGCCAGCTTGGTCGTCATCCAGCCGATCGGCTGTTCGGGAATGTGGCAGTCGGCGCATTCGGCACGAATACCGGCGTGATTCTGGAAGTGAATGCTGCCCTGATACTCCGCCAGCGGCCTCTCCATACTGTGGCAGGAGACGCAAAAAGCCGTGTCGCTGGTTTTGTGCAGCACGGTGACGCCGCCCGCAATGACCAGCAGAACGCCCGCCACGGCAAGAATAACAAGCAGGCCAAACCGCCAGCCGACCTTGCTGAAAACTTCCATATAAACTCCTGTAATCTATGGATATCGCTACATAAAAAAACGCAGCTACTTATCCCACAAAATTCGCGGGCTAAGTTTGTGGCTAATCAAGAAGTACAGCGTTACGCGAAGAGAAAAAGAGAAAGGCAGCAGCCAGGCGAGAGCCTGGCCGAAAGGGAAGTGAGTTTACTCAGGCCGTTGGCGGCACCGTGCGGGCAAAGCTTTCACGCTGGAACATGTTTTCCGCCAGCTTGACCAGCGCTGGCCGATCCACGCACCAGTTAGGGACGATGCGGCGGAAATTTAAAAAGCCAATCAGGCAGGCGGTGGCAATATCTGCCACGTTCAGCTTACCGCTGTTTAGCGTGATGCCTTTAACCGCTTCTTTTTCCAGCGCGTCCAGACCACGCAGAATTTTTTCGCGCTGGCGTAGCAGCTGGCCTTCCATCTGTTGTTCCGGCGGCCGCATCTGTTCGCGCAGCAGGATCACCGCCGCATCGCCAATACCGTCTGCCAGCGCCTCCAGCTGCTGCACTTTCAATGCCGCCAGCCTGTCGCGCGGCATCAGCGCGGGCGCAATATCCAGCTGTTCCAGATAGGCCGCAATGATATGCGAGTCGTACCAGGTTTCCTGTCCGGCGACCAGCGCGGGCACTTTCCCCAGCGGATTGTAATGCGGTACGTGGCTCTCATCGGTCCAGGGCGATTCGTTGATAAATTCAAACGTAATGCCTTTTTCCAGCAGGATGACCGAAATTTTTCGTACAAAAGGACTGGTGTAACTGCCGATAAGTTTCATTACGCGCTTCCCCGTTATGACCGCTTTTCTGGTCAGCCTCTGTTTATAAAATTATTCTCCTGGAAACAGAAAAGGATTCAGGCTGCTGCGTGAAAAACCTTCCTGTTCCATCCGGGCGTCGAACACCAGCGACGCGAGATCGTCGGCAACCGGTTCAACGGCCGGGTCTTTTTCCTGAGACAGCATCTTCATATAGGTGCCGCAGTCGCCGCAGCTTTCTACTTTAACGGGTGAAACCGCATTCTGCGACCAGTCATGCAGATTGTCGCTCTGCTGACAGTTGCTGCATTTTCCTCTCGCCGCAAGCCATTCGCTTTCGCAAAGATTGCAGTGCAGGTAGCGTTCATCATCCTGCCGTGCGCCGATATGCACCATGCCCGCCACCGGAACACTGCCGCATACCGGGCAAAACGGCCGCTGGCCATGAGATTCCGTATAGGCTTTGCCGGGGATCAGCGCCGCCATCTGCGCCCAGTACAGCGAAAGCGCCGCCCAGATAAAAGGCGATTTATCGCTGCTGACCAGAGCAAAGTCGCCAGCCAGCAGGGCAGACGCCATGGTTTCCAGCTCGTTCGCGGACGTCTTTTCCAGATTTTCCAGCACGGCCAGCGCCTGACCGGTCATTTCCGGCTTCATTTCTGCAATCAGCGACTGCAGCAAGCGCCGCCAGTGCGCGTCGCGCGGCAGCGTCTGGCTGTCCAGCGGCGGCTTGTCCAGGGCGGCGGACTCGCTCAGCCTCGCGTGCAGATCCATTTGTAAAGGATGATCGTAAAGCACAATTTCCTGCGCGCTGGCGATAACGGCTGCAAAACGCAGGTAGTCGCCCAGCGGGTTTTTCTCCGCCAGTTGATACAACCGCGCCGCGCGACGGGAATATAAATTTTTCAGACGGGGGAAAAGCAACGGCGGGACTCGCTCCGCCGTTATTGCCTCGCCTTTTGCCAACTGCCCCTGCGGAAGAATGCGAATACTCATGAAATTTTCCTGTTTACTGGCAAATCCGGCCGCTGACGGCAAAGCAGGGCTTTATCACCTGCGCGAATAATAAGGGTTCCCCTGTAAGAAATTATAGCGTCCCCCGGCTAACGCTTCCCTGTTTTGGGCAATTTTATGAATTTTTTACCTGCGGCTATGCAGAGAAAGGTTAAACCCTGAACGTGACGACGGCGTTATCATAGGCGATGCTATCGTCAGAGAGCGTTTTTCAGGTGGGCACAATGGTTAAAGATGACATAAGCAGTGCAACGGCTGGCGCAGGCCAGGTGCAGGTCTGGCAGCGCGATTCGCTGCAGACGGCAAAAGAAGACTGGCTGGCGGATGAAGTGCCGGTTGCGCTGGTCTACAACGGGATTTCTCATGTGGTGATGATGGCGACGCCAAAAGATCTGGAGGCGTTTGCCATTGGTTTCTCGCTGTCGGAAGGGATTATCGCGGCGCCTGGCGATATTTACGGTATCGATATCCAGCCTTCCTGCGGCGGCCTTGAGGTTCAGGTAGAGCTGTCGAGCCGTCGTTTTATGGGGCTAAAAGAGCAGCGGCGGGCCATGGCGGGGCGTACCGGCTGCGGCGTGTGCGGCGTGGAGCAGCTGGCGGAAATCGGCAAACCCGTGCAGCCGCTGCCTTTCACCCAGACATTCGCGCTGGATCGGCTGGATGTCGCGCTGGCGCAGCTAAAAAGCTATCAGCCCGTAGGCCAGCTGACGGGCTGTACGCACGCGGCGGCCTGGATGATGCCGGACGGTAATCTGGCCGGTGGCTGCGAAGATGTTGGCCGCCACGTGGCGCTGGATAAGCTGCTTGGTTTACGCAGCCAGCAACCTGGGTGGCAGTCCGGCGCGGTGCTGGTTTCCAGCCGTGCCAGCTACGAGATGGTGCAGAAGTCCGCAATGTGCGGCGTAGAAATTTTGTTTGCCGTTTCCGCCGCTACCCGGCTGGCGGTTGAGGTTGCCCAACGCAGCAACCTGACGCTGGTGGGCTTCAGCAAACCAGGCCGCGCCACGGTCTACACGCATCCGCAGCGGCTGGTTTAAGCCACGATTATCTGCGGCAAAACGCTTTCCAGCTCGGCAAAGGCCGGCGAGTCTGCCGCACCGCTATCCGTTACCAGGGTGGCGATCTGCTGCACGCTGGCATAAGAGACGCGGCTGGCAAGGCCCAGTTTGCTGTGGTCGGCCAGCAAAATTGACTGGCTGGCCTGGCGTACCATCGCGCGGGCAATCGCCGCCTCGTGCGGATGAAAGCTGCTGGCACCCTGGCGGCTGTCGATGCCCGTCGGCGACAGCATCGCCACCTCCGCCCGGTAACGATGAATCTCTTCTACGGTGAGTTCGCCGCGCGTTTCCTGCGCCCCGGCCAGCATGCTGCCGCCCAGCAGGATAATGTCGTTATTGAGTTTTTCGCCTTCGTCAGCGGCAGAAAGCGTCAGCGCGGCGTTCAGGCTATTGGTAATAATGGTCAGGCCCGACATGGTGCGCAGCTCTTCTGCCAGCATAGTTGTCGTACTGCCCGCATCAATAAACAGCGTTTGCCCCGCTTTTAACAGCCGGGTAGCAGCGCGAGCGATAGCGCGTTTTTCTCTGGCTCGGACTGCGCTACGCACGGTCAGCGGCGGTTCCGGTTCTGCATCCATTGCCATCAGGCCGCCGTGCACGCGACGTGCAGCACCTGACGCTTCCAGCTCGATAATGTCTCTTCTCGCCGTTTCGCGTGAGATGCCTAACTCTTTGATAATGCGCTCGGTACTGACGTGACCCAGCGTAGACAGCAGCGCGCGGATCCGATGCAGGCGCGTTTCCTGAAGCATGGATAATTTCCTTAAAAGCCTGGCCGACGGGCAAGGACCAGCAGAGACAATACCTGTAGCCTAACCGATAATCCCCGCCGCCGCATGTGTATTTTATTGCTTTTGTGTATTTGGTTGCATTTGTGCCAAATGTTGGCATGATGAAAGCAGACCGGCCGCCTGGCCTTCTCACCTTTCGCTTCGCAACGGGAGTTATCATGGCTACACGTTCGACCATCATGGATACCAACAGCTTTCGCGCAGAACACGCCGCCGGTCTGGATGCCGACGTGCGTAAACTAACCGATAAGCGCAGCAAAATTCTGGGCGAATCCTATCGTCTGTTTTACCGCAAGCCGGTTCATCTGGTACGGGGCGAAGGGCAATACTTGTGGGATGCGGCCGGAGAGAAGTATCTGGATGCCTACAATAACGTGGCGAGTATTGGCCACTGCCATCCTGCGGTGATTGATGCGGTGTACCAGCAGATGCAGCAGCTGAACACCCACACGCGCTATCTGCACGAGCGTATTCTGGATTATTCAGAAGATCTGTTGGCAACGATGCCCGGCGCAATCGATCGCGCTATGTATATGTGTACCGGCTCGGAAGCGAACGATCTGGCTATTCGCGTGGCGCGCGCCTACAGCGGCGGAACGGGGATTATCGTCAGCCAGGAAGCCTATCACGGCACCAGCGATCTGACGTCCGGCGTATCGCCTGCGTTAGGCTCCGGCCAGCCGCTGGCGGCTACCACCCGCCTGGTGTCGCCGCCCGACCGCTATCGCGTTAACGCGCCGGATTTGGGCGACTGGTTCGCCAGTGAAATCCAGCGGCAGATTGACGATATGGCCGCGCACGGCATTAAGTTTGCCGGTTTTCTGGCGGATTCGATTTTCTCTTCCGACGGCGTGCTGCCCGGCCCGAAAGGCTTTCTGCAAAAGGCGGTTGAGGTAGTGCATAAAAACGGCGGCATCTTTATTGCCGATGAGGTGCAGCCTGGTTTCGCCCGCACCGGCGAGGCGTTCTGGGGCTTTGCGCGCCATGACGTGGTGCCGGACATCGTGACGACCGGCAAGCCAATGGGTAACGGCATCCCGGTTTCCGCGCTGCTGGCGAAAAGCGACGTGCTGGCCGCCTTCAGCGATGATATTCCTTACTTTAATACCTTTGGCGGCAATCCGGTGGCGATGGCGGCGGCGCAGGCCGTGCTGAAAGTGATTAAAGAAGAGCAGCTCCAGGAGCACAGCCGCGTCGTGGGGGAAAAACTGCTTAAAGAGCTGTTAACGCTAAAAGAGAAGTATGAGTGTGTGGGCGACGTGCGTGGCGCAGGCCTGTTTATCGGCTTTGAGCTGGTGAAAGATAAAGCCAGCAAAACGCCGGACAAGCAGCTGGCGCTGGACGTGACTGAAAAACTACGGGAAAACCGCGTGCTGACCTCGGTGGCTGGCCCATACGGTAACGTGCTGAAGCTGCGTCCACCGTTGGCGTTTCAGGAAAGCGATATCGACTGGCTGGTGGGCGCGCTGGATAAATCGCTGAGCGCCGCGCTACGTTAAAAAAGCTGGCGGCGCTGGCCGCCAGCTTTTCTACGCCACGGCGGTTTCCTGACAGAAGCTGGCCTCCATGCATGCCCAGGCCTCATTCATATCTTCCGCCAGGCTGAAGAGACCGGACGTGCCGACAATAAATACCTCCACGCCGGAAGCGGCGACCTGTTTAAACGTACGCGCGTTACAGGAGCCGTCAATTTCCGTCAGATAGTGCCAGCCGCGCTGTTCTCGCATGCGGATCAGCTGGCGGATCTTATCCAGCGTCTGCGGAATAAATTGCTGTCCGGCGAAACCAGGATCGACCGACATTACCGTAACTTTATCCAGCAAATGCGCATATTCATTAATAGCCTCGGCAGGCGTAGCCGGATTTAAAACCACGCCGCAGCGTTTCCCCGCCTCTCTTATTTGCGTCAGCAGACGGAATATTTTGTTATTCGCCGTCTCCGGATGAAAGCTGATAATATCCGCGCCCGCCGCCAGGCACATCGGAATAATATCTTCCGGATGGTTAACCATTAAATGCACGTCAATGGGCACAGTGGTAATCTTGCGCAGGTTCTCAATAAAAAATGGCGACAGCGTAATATTTTTTACATAGCTGCCGTCCATAATATCCACGTGATAGAAAGCGGCCTTGTCGTTCATTGCTTCAATCTGCTCACGAAAACGGGTTAAGTCCATACACATTAATGAAGGTGAAAATTTTGCGTTCATACGTTCTTCCTGTCGTCAGAGCGTTAATGAAAGAAAGCAATCAGCTTGCCGAGAATAATGCCCATCACGCCAAAGTCGGCGTCGCCGAAGGTGGTGGAGGCAAAGCCCAGATCGCCCATCAGCGGCAGTAAAATAGCGGGCAGGAAAGAGATCAGCAGGCCCTGGACAAAAGCACCTATTATCGCGCCGCGTCGGCCGCCGGTGATGTTGCCATAGACGCCAGCGGTTGCGCCGCAGAAGAAGTGGGGCACCAGGCCGGGAACGATCACGCTCAGGCCAAACAGCGGACAGAGAAACATGCTGATCAGACCCGCGGCAAAGCTACACAGAAATCCGATAATAACCGCGTTCGGCGCGAAGGGGAAAACCGTCGGGCAGTCGAGCGCCGGTTTGGCGTCTTTTACCAGCTTGTCGGCAATGCCCTTAAAAGCCGGAACAATTTCCGCTATTACCATGCGCACGCCGGCCAGGATAATGTAAACGCCAGCGGCAAAGGTAATGGACTGGATAATGGCGAAAACCAGGAAGTTCTGGCCGTCGCTGACCTGGCTTTCGGTAAAGGTTTTACCGGCAATCAGCACCAGCGCCACAAACAAAATCATCATGGTCAGGGAAATGGCTACCGAAGAGTCGCGCAGAAAGTTCAGCGACTTCGGCACCTTTAGCTCTTCCGTTGAGGGGCTGCCTTTGCCCACCACCTTACCGACCAGCGCGGCCAGCAGATAGCCGGTAGAACCAAAATGGCCGAGCGCCAGATCGTCAGAACGCGTAATTTTACGGGTAAAAGGCTGCAAAATGGCCGGGGAAACCACCATCATTGCGCCCAAAATCAGCGCGCCGGTCGCCACCAGCCAGAAGCCGCTAAAGCCGCCCACGGACAGGATGACGGCGAGCATGGCCGACATATAAAGCGTATGGTGGCCGGTCAGGAAGATATATTTCAGCGGCGTAATTCTCGCCAGTAAAATATTAATCAGCATCCCGAACACCATAATCATAGCCGTGGCCGTGCCGTAATTCTTTTGCGCCAGCGCGGCCATGGCATCGGTATTGGGTACGACGCCCTGAATATTAAATGAGTGTTCAAAAAGCTGGCTGAATATGGTCAGCGTGGCCGCAATTAAATTTGCTCCTGCAATCAGAATTAAAAAGCCCATAATGGTTTTCAGCGTGCCGGAAATAACTTCTGAAAACGCTTTTTTCTGCAATAGTAAGCCGATGAGTGAAAAAATGCCGACCAGTATTGCCGGTGTTCCGAGAACATCCTTAATAATAAACTGCAGCATAAACGACTCCGTGCGTTTGAAGGGCCTGGTTTACAGATGTTCAGCGAGGATCGCTTTTATTCTGGCGTTATCCAGCAGGTTGCTCAGGCCAAATACCTGCGCGCTGTGATCGGTGAGGCGGTCGGCAATATCCTGCGCGCTTAATATCAGATCGGCAGTTTCTGAGCGCGCGGTGGTCAAATCGGTGTGGCTGACCTCGGCGGTCTTACCTAATTCAGCAAGAATTTTTTTAACGTTCATTTCGACAATAAAGCTGCTGCCTAACCCATTTCCACAAACGATCAGTACTTTTTTCATGGTGTTTTCTCCACGGATGGCTGGCTAATGGCGGCCTGAATGGCTGCCAGAGTAGTAGCCGACAACAGCTGTTGCAGGCGCGACTCGTCGCTAAACAGATCGGCCAGCTCGCCGATCATGTTGAGATGCTCTTCGCCCGACACGGCGCAAAGCATGATGACCACGTAAACGGGATCGTTTTCCGCACTGTTAAAACTGACGCCCTGATTGATGCGTAACAGCGACAGCCCGTTTTTTAACGCGCCTTCTTCAGGCCGCGCATGCGGCATGGCAAGACCGGGAGCCAGCACGTAATAAGGGCCAAGCTGAGCATGGGAATGGAAAATGGCCTGGAGATAATCAGGCGCGATCGCCTGCTGTGCCAGCAACGGCGCGGCGGCCTGCCGAACCGCATCCTGCCAGTCATCGACCCATTCAGTAAGTTGAATATTTCCAGACGTAAGCCAGTTTGCCAGCATTGTGCTTCTCCCGTTGTTGCCCGATAGCCTGCACTTTAGGCGCTTTTCTGCCCGCTTTTCCGTGATTGTTGTCGCAAAAGTTAGCGCTAACATCAGAAATGTTAATTTTTGTGTTATCGCTAACATTTACGCCTGGCGGGGACAACGCCGCTTTTTTAACATGGCGCGGCAGGGCGTTTGGTTTTAAGCTGCGTCCAGTTGAAACAGCTGGCTGCAGGAGAATTCATGGCAGAAAAACGGCGGCGCAATACCGGGAAAAGTACGCTGGCCGATGTCGCCCGACTGGTTGGCGTAAGCACTATGACGGCCTCACGCGCGTTGCGAATGCCGGAAAAGGTCTCTTCCGATATCCGGGAAAAGATTGACGCGGCGGTAGCCGAGCTGGGCTATGTCCCCAATCTTCAGGCGCGCAACCTGGCTTCGGCTTCCTCAAAGCTGATTACTATGGTAGTTCCTTCTTTCGCCACGCCAGGCTGCGCGGCCGTGTCGGAGGCGCTACAGGCGGTATTGCGGCCTGAGGGATACAACGTGATGCTGGCGGAAGCCAGGCACTCGGCAGCTGGCGAAAACGAACTGATCGAAATGCTGCTTTCTTACAATCCGGCAGCGATGGTGCATTTTAATTTTGATAATCCGGAAGCGGCCCACCGGCAGTTAAGCCATTCTGGCTTACCGGTGATGGATATCGGCGGCGTGCATCACGATTCCGCCGGGATCAGCATCGGTGTCGATTATGCTAAAGCCATTCGGCAGCTGATTCAGGCGCTGATAGAGAAGGGTTTTCGGCATCCGGGCCTGCTGTGTACGCAAACCAGTAATACCATTTTCAGCCAGCTGTTGAACGGCTGGCACAGCGGCATGCTGGCGCATAATTTGTCGCCTCATCGCGTGGTTACGTCACCCCAGCCTGCGGGATTTGCGGCCGGGCATGCGTTGCTACCGGAAATCCAGCTGACCTGGCCTGAAATCGACGTGCTGATTTGTACCAGCGACGAGGTTGCCTGCGGCGTCATTATGGCCTGTCACGCTTCCGGTATTGCTATCCCCAGCCAGCTGGCCGTCGCCAGTATCGGCGGCGGTCATCTGGCCGCTGTCTGTTCGCCGCCGCTGACTACGGTGGTTTTACCCTATGCGGAAATGGGCAAGCTGGCCGGGAAACGGCTGCTGGCGGCACTACGGGGGGAAGAGCCGCCGGGCTGGAATGAGCTACCCGTTAAGCTACAACCGCGTGCCAGCACCGGTAAAAGCTGAGCGATCCGGGAAAGCCGCCGTTATCCGCGCCTTTTACCCCTGGCGGCTTATACCTTTTTGCTCTGTAGAGCCAGGTTAAGCATCTAAGGCGTGCCACAGGCAGGCCAGAGGCAATAACCTTATAAAGGACGGGGCATTGATAACCCTTTTCCGGATCATTAATTTAACTATAATGATCCGACTGCTTACGCGGCACGCCCTTGAGATGTGCTGCACAAAAAACCAATGGAGATGATGAACATGAGTTATTCACTGCCATCCCTGCCTTACGCATACGACGCACTGGAACCGCATTTCGACAAGCAGACGATGGAAATCCATCATACCAAACACCACCAGACTTACGTGAACAACGCGAACGCCGCGCTGGAAGGCACCGAGTTTGCTGATCTGCCGGTTGAAGAACTGATTACTAAACTGGATCAGGTTCCTGCCGACAAAAAAACCGTGCTGCGTAATAACGCGGGCGGCCACGCTAACCACAGCTTCTTCTGGAAAGGCCTGAAAACCGGCACCACCCTGAGCGGCGAGCTGAAAGCGGCTATCGAAAAAGATTTCGGCAGCGTTGAAGCGTTCAAAGAAGCATTTGAAAAAGCGGCAGCAACCCGTTTCGGTTCCGGCTGGGCATGGCTGGTTAAGAAAGACGGCAAGCTGGCGGTTGTTTCAACTGCTAACCAGGATAGCCCGCTGATGGGTGAAGCGATTTCTGGCGCTTCCGGTACGCCAGTTATCGGCCTGGACGTGTGGGAACACGCTTACTACCTGAAATACCAGAACAAACGCCCTGACTACATCAAGGCGTTCTGGGACGTAGTAAACTGGGACGTGGCAGCACAGAATTTCGCCGCTGCGAAATAATGCCATCACCTGATGACGAAACCGATGAGCCTGGCTCGTCGGTTTTTTTTTGCCTGTTAACTGCTCATCTGCTGTTTCCCCTCCTGCTATCACTCTGATTTTCTTTACTGAAAATGTTCTCTCCGCCGCATGTTAAAAAATCCTGGCTCCCGAGTTAAATATTGTTAAAGCAAGGTATTGCGCTGGTTTGTGTTGATTTATACGCTGCTGCTGAATTTAGATGCTTAAATGTCCGGGCGTCTGGATGGCTAATAATATTTTGTGTTAGCTTATGCGCTTTCGTTCGTTGCCTGCCGTGACTAAGCCCTGAAAAATAAGGCAGCTTCCAGCCAGAGAGTCATTTTTATGAGCGCAGTTAACCGTCTTGAAATGCGGCAAATCTCTATCGAATTTGGCGGGTTTAGCGCGCTTAGCAGCGTGGATTTCACGCTTGCAGGCCATAGCGTACATGCGTTAACCGGCGCTAACGGCGCGGGGAAATCGACGCTAATGGCCGTGCTTTCCGGCGCATATGATCACTATCGCGGCGAAATTCTGCTGGACGGTCAGCCCGTTTCAATCCGTTCTCCACGCGATGCAAAACAGTTGGGCATTCATCTTGTGCAGCAGGAAGTGGACGTGGCGCTGGTGCCAACGCTTAGCGTGGCGGAAAACATCATGCTGGACAGGCTGGCCGAAGGCGGTCAGCTGTACCGCTGGCGCGAAATTCGTCGCCAGGCACGCGCGC
The DNA here is from genome assembly GCF_019132875.1 of Erwinia phyllosphaerae. Lineage (GTDB taxonomy): Bacteria > Pseudomonadota > Gammaproteobacteria > Enterobacterales > Enterobacteriaceae > Erwinia > Erwinia phyllosphaerae. Next base: position 187,313 of record NZ_JAHSPF010000006.1, on the reverse strand, counting down.
TGCTGGCGCAGCTGGATGTTTCTCTGGATGTCAGGCGTCGTATTGACCAGTGTACGCTGGCGGAAAAACAGCAGATTTTGCTGGCCCGCGCGCTTTCCCATCACTGCCGTTTTCTGATCCTGGATGAACCGACCGCGCCGCTGGATCGGCACGAAAGCGAACGGCTGTTTGCGGTTGTTCGCCGTTTGCAAAACAGCGGGATCGGCGTGGTTTTTATTTCCCATCGCATTCACGAACTGCGCGCTATATGCGATCGGCTGACGGTATTACGCGACGGTCGTTTGATTGAAGCGGTGCCAATGGCCTCGCTCAGCGGCGAACAGATCGTTGAGAAAATGCTGGGCCATCAGCTGGCAGATATCTATCCGCCGCGCCGTAAGGACAACCACGGCGAAACGCTGTTGAGCGTTGAGGCGCTGCACGATGACACCTTGCTGAAAAATATCTCGCTGACGCTGCGCAAAGGCGAAATCCTGGGCATTGCCGGTCTGGCTGGCGCAGGGAAAACTGAACTGTGCAAAGCGTTGTTTGGTGCCAGCCGTAGCCGTATTGCGCGCGGTGAACTGCACGGCAAAGCCTGGAAGCCCGCCTCGCCCTCCGCTTCAGTGGCGCAGGGCATGGCGCTCATTCCGGAAGAGCGACGCAAAGAAGGCATTTTCATCGATGAGCCGGTGACGATGAACCTGAGCGTCAGCGCCGATAACAGCTTTTCACAATGGGGCATCTTCGGGCATCGCCAGGCGTGGCGCTGGGCCGAGGAAGTCATTCAAAAGCTGGGTATTCGCACCACCGGCCCGCAACAAACGCTGCGCCGCCTGTCCGGCGGCAATCAGCAAAAAGTGGCTATTGGCAAATGGCTGCGCAACGACGCGGACGTGCTGATTTTTGACGAGCCGACAAAAGGCGTTGATATCAAAGCTAAAACCGATCTTTTTTCTTTAATCGACACGCTGGCCCGCCAGGGAAAAGGGGTGATTTATGCCTCGGGCGAATTTGCCGAGCTGGTCGGCCTGTGCGACCGTATCTGCGTGCTCTGGGACGGCAAAATCGTGGCGGAAATGGATGCCAGCGAGGCCGATGAAGAAACTCTTTTACTTTATTCCACCGGAGGAGCGCCTGCGTGAGCAGCAAAGAACTAACCCTGAAGGCGACGCGACATCAGCTGTTTGAATTTCTTTATAAATGGGGAATGCTGCTGACGGTGGCGATCCTGATCGCCGCTTTTGGCCTGGCTTCGGACAGTTTTCTGGAACCAACCAACATTATCAATATTTTGCGCGCCATCGCTATCGTCACGGTCATCGCGACCGGCGTGTCGATTTCGTTAACTATCGGCGGTTTCGATCTCTCCGTCGGCTCTACGGCATCGCTGGCCAACTCGCTGGTTATCTCGCTATTCGTCTGGTACGGCTTTGGTTCGGCCGAGGCGATTGCGCTCACCCTGCTGCTGTGTACGCTGGTTGGTTTGTTTAACGCCTTTCTGATCGTCGTCCTGAAAATTCCCGATATGTTAGCCACGCTGGCCAGCTTGTTTATCGTGCAGGGCGTGGCGATGACCTACAGCTTTGGCGGCTCCATTACTGAAAATATGGTGATGCCGAATGGAGATATGGCGGAAGGCGCAATCCCCGCTAATTTTTCGCTGCTGGGCCAGGTGCCGACCATTGTTATCGTGATGGTGGTGGTCACGGTTGTGGCGCAGCTCGGGCTGTCGCTAACCAAGCATGGCCGCCGTATGTATGCGATTGGCGGCAACCCGGAGGCGGCCCGCCTTTCCGGTATTCGTACTCATCGCTATCGCGTGCTGGCTTACGTGCTGGCCTCCTTGCTGGCCGGACTGGGCGGCATACTGCTGGCTTCCCGTATTGGTTCCTCGCAGGTTAACGCGGGCAGCGGTTATTTGATGGATGCGGTCGCGGCGGCCTGGATTGGTCTCTCTCTGGCCGGCTCCGGGAAGCCTAACGCGCTGGGCACGCTGCTTGGCGCGGTGATCCTTGGCGTATTACAAAACGGGCTGGTCATGCTTTCCGTGCCTTATTACGCCATGGATATTATCAAAGGTCTGGTGCTGGCTGTGGCACTGGCAATTACCTACATTCAGCGCCGTCAGGCGTAGGGACAACAATGAAAAAACTTAACGTATCACTGCTGGCCGTAAGCCTGTTAACGGCGCTGCCGACCTTTGCCGCACCTGCCGATATTTCTGCCGCGTTTACCAGCCATCAGGGGCCAGTCCGCATTGCGGTAATCCGCAATTTGGGTTCCGACGATAACACGACGCAGTTTGTTGCGGGCGCTATCCAGCAGGGACGCCAGCTGGGTTTTAAGGTCAGTACTTTTCTGAGCAACGGCGACGACGCGCGTTTTCAGGATTTTGTTAACCAGGCAATCAGCCAGAAATATGACGGCATTATTCTTTCCCACGGAAAAGATCCTTACTCAACGGCGCTGGTAAAACGTATTGCCGACGCCGGGATAAAAGTGTCGGTCTTTGATACGCCAGTGAACCAGCCTGTGGAAGGCGTTACCGTTACCGCGCAGGATGATGCTTCCCTCGCGCAGCTTTCTCTCGACAAGCTGATTAAGGATACCGGCGGCAAAGCCAATATCGTCAAGCTGTGGGTAGCAGGTTTTCCGGCAATGGAGCGTCGCCAGGTAGTTTACGAAAAAGTTCTGAAAGCGAATCCGGGCATTCATCAACTGGAATCTATCGGCGCGGTTTCTTCTGACGTACAGGGTGATACCGCCAATAAAATCGGCGCTATTCTTGCCAAATACCCAAAAGGGAAAATCGATGCCATCTGGGCCTCATGGGATGCTTTTGCTCAGGGAGCTTATAAGGCACTGCAGGAAAACGGGCGCACCGAAATAAAACTCTACAGCATTGATGCGTCCAATCAGGATTTGCAGCTGATGCGTGAAAAAAACAGCCCGTGGAAGCAGACCGTGGCGGTAGACAGCAAGCTGATTGGCGCGATAAATATGCGCCTGGTCGCGAAGAAGCTGGCAGGGGAAGCGACGCCGGCAACCTACCAGTTTAAAGCCTCTGCAATCGCCCAGTCACAGCTGGAAGGCCAGGCCGTTAATGTCGCTACTCTGAACCGTATTATTCCGGGTTGGGGGGAGTCACAGGATTTCGTGGCGCCGTGGTTCGCCACGCTTAGCGCTAAGTACGCTAAAAAATAATCGCTTGTCCCGTCCGCCGCGCCCGAAAGGTTGTGTTATTGACTGAGTAAGGTGCGGCGTATTTTATCGGCCGTTTTATGTGAATTTTTTGCTAAAAAAATTCTAATACCCTCCCGTCTTTTCTACGCCATCACGCCACTCTTCAAGATAAAACGTCTTAACTAAAGGCAAAAAACTTTCTTTTTCTCGCCAAATTATTTTACCCCGCTATGCTATATCAACGAGTGTAACAGAGGGGCTTTTAAAATGTTATTTTTTATTATTAAGTGAGTTCAGGAAATAATTGTTAATAACAGTTGTGTTGTGATTGTTAATGGCAATGTAAAATATACTTTAAAAGGAGGTGATAAAAAATAATTGGTAAAACCTTTAAATGTGTTATTAAAATGAAAAGGAATGGTAATTTATTTCTGTTAAAAGTGCGGGCAGATGGCGGTATGGCATTAATCCCTATCGGTTGCCTCATTAATTTATTTCTAATGGATGACAGCAATTCATGAAAACAGCAGGATCGATACTAACAAGTATAGCGGCTTCGCTTATCCCTTTTATGCTGCCCGATGTGGCACTCGCGTTCACTGAAGAAGTTGCTGCCGGTCGTTCGGTAGCGGGCGAGACGCTTGATGATAGCGGTAGCAGTAACACACAGCAGGTTTACGGTACGGCAACCGACACGACTATCAACTCCGGTGGCGTACAGATCCTCAACCCTGGCGGTATAACGGAAAGTTCGGTGATTAATTCTGGCGGCACTTTACTCAATCAGGGCGGGCGAGATAGTAATACCACCGTAAATTCAGGCGGAATCTTTACGGTGGGCGGTCAGGCTGGCGCTATCGCCGTCTCTGATAATGCTTTTATAGCTACGGGTGCAACCGCCACTGTTAATGACTATGCGCAGACCAATAACTGGACCATTGAAATAGAACCAAGGAATTATGTTTTCCTGGAAGGTTCCAGCGCCGTGATGAATAATACCCGGATTAATTCTGGTTACGTCTGGTTAAAAACCGGAAAAATGGTCGGCACGACGCTGAATAGCGGTAACTTTGTTAATATCGCGGGTACGGATATTGATACCGTGATTAATAAGGATCTCTATATTTTGGGCGGCAAAACGCAGGCCTGGTCGCAAAATCTCACTATTAATAAAAACGGTTATGGGAACCTTAATTCCGGTACTATTACCGATGCCACCATCAACGGCTCTTTGAACGTTGCGCCTAATTATTTCGACTGGAGTATTCTTTCTTCGCTGCGGGGAAATATTGCGATAAACGATGGTGGGCGACTGTGTATTAATGTTGGTTCAGACACGGGAAACGCTGTTTATACCGTTTCCGGCTCTGGCTATATTTGGCTGGCAACTAACGAATCTCAATCTGGTTCCTACCATTTTTCGCTGGGCGACGTGACGCTGGCTGGCGGCACGATTAATTACGACAAAGTGGGCTATTCCACGTTAACGATGAAGAGCCTTGCCGGTAGCGGTTCTTTTTACATGAATACTATGCTCAATCAGCTGAAAGGGGATTTCCTTAGCGTAACAGGCAGCGCGACCGGCAATTTTGCTGTCTATGTTGAAGACAAGGGCACCAGCCCTGAACGCGAAGAGAGCCTGCAAATTATCCAGATCGGGAAGGGTGACGCTTCTTTTACCCTGGCGAATAGCGGCAACGTAGTGGATCTGGGAACTTATCAATATTATCTGATAGCCGACGGGCAGGGAGGCTGGTCCTTAACGCCGCAGCGCGTTGAACCGGCACCGCTGCCGGATGACAATAGCGAGCCGGACGATCCGCAGCCTGAACCAGACGAACCAGGGACTGAACCCGAACAGCCAGCAATCGAACCCGACAATCCTCAGCCCAAACCAGATGAACCTCAGACCAATCCGGACGAGCCGCAGGATAATCCCCAGGCCGACGCTGAGGAAACGGATGGCCCAACCGATACAGATACTGACGCAGATATCGACACAGATAACGGCACCGATACGCCGACAGATGTTACGCCGGTGCCTGCGCCCGCCATTGACTATTCCATCACGCCTGCAACCGCCGCCGTGCTCTCGGTGGCCACGGCCGATCCTTTAATTTTCAGACAGGAACTGGAAATCCTTAGCGAGCGTCTGGCTGGTATGGCGTTCCGCAACCACGAACGCAACGTTTGGGGAACATTCCGCGATAGTCGGCTGAACGTCAGTAACGAAGCGGGCGCCAGTTATCGAATGAAGGTTAACGCGCTGACCATTGGTGCCGATCGCGCGCAGCGTAATGAAGAAAGCCTGGCCGTACAGGGCGTGTTCTTCAGCTACAGCCACAGCGATATGGGTTTCCGCGGTAAAGGGCTCGGCAAGGCCGATATAGAAAGCTGGTCAGGGGGAGGGTATGGCCTGTGGCAGCACGATAGCGGCTACTGGCTGGACGGCACGCTGAAGCTTAACCGCTTTGTACACGACGTTCACGGCAGGATGACCGGCGGGGGCGCGGCGAATGGCCGTTTTAATACTCTGGGCGTGGGGAGTAATGTTAACGCGGGAAAAGCGTTTCGCCTGGGGGCAGCAACCGTTACGCCTTTTGTGTCGCTAACCGGATTTACCGGAAAAAGCAGTCACCTGACCTTAAATAACGGTATGAAAGCCCATATTGGACCGCAGCGTTCACTGCTGACGGCGGCAGGCATCCGGGCAGAATACGCGGTTAAGGTTAGTCAGGCGGAGCTGCGCCCGTGGGCCAGCATCAGTCTGGAACAGGAAAACATCAGGAAAAATCGGGTGAAAGTAAATCACGACTGGTTTAAAAATGACCTGAGCGGCAGGCGGGGGCATTATCAGGCGGGCATTCGGGCGCAGCTAAGCCCCACGTTCTCCACGCACGTTGGTGCTGGCTACATGAAGGGAAAACACGTTGAGTCGCCGTGGAACGTCACGGCAGGCGCGAGCTGGCGGTTTTGAGGTGGCTTTAACCGGCGCTATTTGCAACGGCTTCGGCCGGTAATGTTGAAACGGCTCCGCCCGGCGCTATTTGCAACGGCTTCGGCCGGTAATATTGAAACGGCTCTGCCCGGCGCTATTTGCAACGGCTTCGGCCGGTAATGTTGAAACGGCTCTGCCCGGTGCCCTTTGCAACGGCTTCGGCCGGTAATGTTGAAACGGCTCTGCCCGGCGCTATTTGCAACGGCTTTATTCGGTAATTTTTAAAAGCAGGCACGGAAGCGTTTTCTGTGCCTGCCTTAGCGGGCTTAAAACGTGGTTCTGGCGAAGCCAGTCACTTCCTGTAGTCCCATCTCGCGGCCCAGCGCGGTCATCGGATGTACGACCACGATACCGCGCACGCTTTTCTTCAGCGCACCCATGTTGGCCTGCTCTTTTTTAGTGATGGCGCGGCTGAAAGGCAGCTGTTTTAGCTTCTGCGCCTCTTTGCTGAGCTTCTGCTCGCGAACGCCGCGCAGGCGTTCCAGCTCAACCACCAGCTTCTCTTTTTCCTTCATCAGCTCGCCCAGCTTTTCCGCATCGCCGGATTCCAGCAGCAGCGGTTCTTTACGCGTCAAGGCATCCAGCTTGTCGCTGAGCGTTTTAATTTCTGCCTGGATTTGTTCTTTCATTGTCATTAACCATTGAGTGATTCATTGAGGCAAGGATACACGAAAGCGTCATTCAGCGCAGGAAGCGCCCGCTACTTTTTAAAAGCCTGGCGAGCACCAAGGCGGGAAATCAGTTCCGTCAGCGACAGGACCAGCGTGGAACGCACCATCTGCTGATAGCGCTGTTGCAGCATAGCGCGCAGCTCTTCATCGGCACTGTTGACGTCCGGGCCGGGAGGCAAAGATACCACGCAGTGTAGTTCGCCAAAGGGGCCAAGCAGTTCATCATCCGTAAATCGGTATTCGCTACCCTCATCGAACAGCGCTTCGCGTAGTGCCAGCAGCAGTTCGGCATCTTCATATTCGTCTCGACCAATCACGCCAAGACCGTAAACCAGCTTAAGCCTGACCGAAAGTTCGCCAAGCGGGCCGTTGCCCAGCAGCAAAGGCTCAACCGCGTATTTCACCGCGTAATCATCCTTACGGAATACCTGTACCACCAGCATATCAATCGCTTCGCTCAGCAGTTCGACGGCCGTAGCAAAAAAACGTCTGGCCGTTCGTTCGGCATTCAGGCGCTCCAGCACCCGATTTTCGAAAGCCTGTGGTTTTTCCATAAGAGCCTGCATCATCTTAACCCTGGCGCGGGGTGCGCCCGTGCTCCTTTTCGGTTTCCGCCTGCGGGCGCAAGGTGATTGCGCCCGTTTCCATCCCTGAACGCGTTTTATTTCGCCATGGCGTGCCAGGCGGCAACGGCTGCCCTGACCACTTCACCGTCGGCTTCCAGACCGGAAACCTGCGCCAGCGCGGCCTGCACGCCCAGGCGGTTAATCAGTTCGGCCAGCTCCTGCGCCTGAGGATCCTGATCGCTGTGATAGTGCAGCGCCGCCGCAATACCTTTGACCAGATTCGTATGCGGCAGCTGATACTCTATCGTACCCAGCGTTGGTTTAATCAGGCGGTCGCCCGCGCTCAGCTTACGCAGCGGCTGGCGGCCCACGCGTTCCACATCGTCCTGCAAATAAGGGTTTTCAAAACGACCCAAAATTTTCTGGATATAGGCCGCGTGCTTATCCGCTTCAAAGCCGTAACGGGCAATCAGCACCGCGCCGCTCTCTTCCATTGCGCCTTTTACTACCGCGCGGACTTTCTCATCCAGAATCGCGTCACGAATGGTGGCGTGACCGGCCAGCTGGCCAAGATAGGCGGTAATCGCGTGGCCGGTGTTCAGGGTAAACAGCTTGCGCTCGACAAAAGCCATCAGGTTATCGGTTGGTTCCATGCCCGGAATGGCAGGCAGATTGCCCTTAAACTGGGTTTTATCAACGATCCACTCGCTGAACGTTTCTACCGTTACTTCCAGCGGGTCGGTTGTTCCGGCGGCGGAAGGGGGCACGATGCGGTCTACGGCGGAGTCCACAAAGCCAACGTTGGCTTCGAGCCAGGCATGATACTGTTCCGGCAGCGCCTTTAACACGTGGCCTTTCAGCTGCGTGGTGCCGCGCACCATGTTTTCACAGGCGATAATATTCAGCGGGCGCTCGTTGCCGCTTTCGCTACGCTGGATCAGCCCCCTGGCAATACCGCCAGCGATACGCTCCAGAATTTGCGGGCCGACCGCCGTGGTAACCAGATCCACTTCGGCAATCAGCGGAATAATCTCGTCGCTGGCGCTGTTAACGGCGTTGACGCCTTTAACGACGTCGACCTGCGCCTGTTCCCCAACAACGTGTACCGAATATTCGTGCCTGGCGTTAAGCGCGTCCAGTACCGTCTGGTTAACGTCCGCGAAAGTGAGCTGCACACCGGCATCCGCCAGCAGCTTGCCAATAAAACCACGGCCGATATTACCGGCACCGAAATGAAGAGCTTTCATAATTTTTCCCATATTGATGAAAGGCCGGACAGTCCGACCCGAAAAAGAGCCGGGCATGCCCGGCCCTGGGGTATTTTGTTAACCGTTGCGAACTACGCTGGCTGTTTACCTGAAAGCAGATCCAGCACTTCCTGCACGCTGGTGGTCGTCGCGAGCCGTGCGATGACGCTGTCGTCATCCAGCGCATTGGTCAGGCTGGTAATCACCTGGATATGCTCATTATTGCGCGCCGCAATACCAATCACCAGCTTAGCGATTTCGTCATCTTCTTCACCAAAGCGCACGCCTTGCGGATACTGACAGAACACGATACCGGTTTTCAGCACGCGATCTTTCGCTTCAATGGTGCCGTGCGGTACGGCAATAGATTCGCCCAGATAGGTTGGCGTCAGCTTTTCACGATCCAGCATCGCTTCAACATATTCCGGCTCCACGTAGCCGCCTTTCACCAGTTGCTCACCGGCAAAGCGGATTGCCTGCTCTTTGTTGTCGGCGCGGTTGCCAAGGAAAATGTTGCCCGCGCCCAGCTTAAACAGGTGCTGTTGACCATCGTCATAGCTGTCGCTCAGCGCTGCCGTCACTTTTTCACGATGGCCCGCGCTGCGGTTTGCCTCGACCAGGCGCGAAGTCAGGTCGGTATAAAGGCCGCTGTCCAGGAAATTGGTCAGGGAAATATGCTGAGCATGCGGTGCCTGGCGCATCGCGCGTTCGGTCAGATCGCGGTGGGTAATCACCAGATCCACATCGCCCGGCAGGTTGTTAATCGCGGTATTGGTAACGGAAATCATGCTCAGGCCAGCGTCATTGACCTTTTTACGCAGCACGCCCGCGCCCATCGCACTGGATCCCATGCCGGCATCGCAGGCAACGATGATCTTACGTACGTGGCTCAGGTCGCCGTTCGCGCCGCTGGTAGCACCGGCAACGGTCTGGCCTTTAGACTGCGCTTTCATCTCGCTCACGCGGCGCGCTGCTGCCTCGATATCATCTTCTTCTTTCGCTTTGCTGGTTTTCAGCAGCACAGCGGAAACCACGAAGGAAACCGCAAAAGCAGCCACGATGGCGGCAATATTGGCGAAGTAGGTACCTTTTGGCGTCATAGCCAGCACGGCCAGAATCGAACCAGGCGAGGCCGGAGAAACCAGACCGCCGTTCAGCAGCGTCAGGGTAAAGACGCCGGTCATACCGCCCAGAATGACGGCGATAATCAGACGTGGATTCATCAGCACATAAGGGAAGTAGATTTCGTGAATCCCGCCCAGGAAGTGGATGATGGCTGCGCCGCCAGCGGACTGTTTAGCATTGCCGCGGCCAAAGAACATGTAAGCCATCAGCACGCCCATACCCGGGCCGGGGTTAGCTTCAATCAGGAAGAAAATTGATTTACCGGCTTCGCTGGCCTGCTGAATACCCAGTGGCGAGAAGATGCCGTGGTTGATGGCGTTATTCAGGAACAGGATTTTTGCCGGTTCAACAAAGATGGAGGTCAGCGGCAGCAGGTTGTGCTGTACCATCAGGTTGACGCCAGCGGCCAGAATATGCGACAGACCTTCTACCAGCGGCCCGATGGCCAGGAAAGCCAGAATCGCCAGCAGCATACCGATAATACCGGCAGAGAAGTTGTTAACCAGCATCTCAAAGCCGCTTTTGATTTTACCGTCGATAGCCTGGTCAAATTTCTTGATCGCCCAGCCGCCTAATGGACCAGCAATCATTGAGCCAAGAAACATCGGCATATCCGCGCCGACGATTACGCCCATCGTGGTAATTGCACCCACCACGCCACCGCGATCGCCGCCAACCAGGCGTCCGCCCGTATAGCCGATCAGTAACGGCAGCAGATAGGTAATCATTGGGCCAACCAGTTTGGCCATCGTTTCGTTTGGCAGCCAGCCGGTTGGAATAAACAGCGCCGTGATAATACCCCAGGCGATAAAAGCCCCGATATTTGGCATTACCATGTTGCTCAGAAAGCGACCAAAGTTTTGTACCTTGATCTTGATATCTGATGAGGACATAAAAGCACACCCCTTATTGGTACGCGCCGACAAGAGAGCGCGCTGAATTTTGTTTAAAACGTTGCCCTGTGCAGGCGGACTCTAGCACGCGAATATGACGCTGCGTAGTCACGGCAATAAGTGTGATCCATGTCACGAGATGCGTACGCATCAGGGGTTTATTTAAGTGATGAAGATCACATTAAAGCCGGAAAGCAGTGCTGGTGCGCTCAATAAATGCGCAAAAGGTAGGGCGGTATGTGATTGATATCACGCTTTGTTCAGCGAACTTTATGCTCAATGCGTGACAGTAATCACAATTTATTTTCGGCCCGCGCTTATTTAGTCATTTACGCGCTAAAACCTGAGGTTGCTGTGAAAAGCGGGCCGGAAGAAAAAGCGGCCCGCCTTAAAGTCACTGCATAACAATAGAGAGTGTGATTACTGGAAGCCACCACGTAGCGCGCTTTGCGCCTGGTTTAACGCCTGAACATTGGCAGAGATATTGCTCATCAGCGTATTGTATTGCGTTGCCTGTTGCTGGCTGGGGAACTGAACCGTCTGGCCGTTAAAGGTCACCTGTGAACCTTGCTGTTGCAGGAAGTCACCCGTTTGCACCGCATCCTGGCTTAGCTTCTGTAAAGAAGGCAGCAGCGGCAGCAGCGAATTAGCTGGCTGCGTCACGACTTTATTATAAAGATTATCGTAAACCGTTTTCAGTTCGGACGGCTGCTTCAGTCCGGCTTTGCTGCTGTCCGCCTGCGTTTTCGCCGTTTGAATTTGCTGGGCCAGCACGTTCAGCGAACCGCTGGCCTGACGGAGAGAATCGCGGCGCGTCAGATAATCCTGCGGGGTACGGATAGCCGCCAGCTCGTCCACGACCGGCTTCATACCGCTGTCTACCGCCTGGTTAACCTGCCGGGAGAAACCGTAAACAATCGCGTAATCGCTGGCATAATTGCCAAAACGCTGCTTTTGATCTTCGCTGAGCGCGGGAAGATGCTCGCCGCTGCGCATCGCCGTATTCTGCAAAAAGTCGATAAAGGCTTTGCGCTGGTCCGCTTCTTTATCGCCACAACCCGTTAACTGGAATACCAGTAACAGTGCGATAAAAGGGGACAGCAGCCGCATCCAGCCGCGGATAATTCCTGTCGTCATCAGAAGTAACTCCTGTAATAGAAAGGCTTACAAGCAATAAGGGCGACACAGGTCGCCTTTGAAGAATAGTTCAACTCGCCAGGTGAGGATACGGTAAAGCGCGTCTTTAGCGTGAAGAAATTTCACCTTTTTGGTTAAAACCATTTAGCAGGCCGGTGCTGAACGGCTGCGGCGAGGAAACCTTTGTGAAAAACATCAGCTCGCTGCGCCTGCATTTTATCACCAGCCTCCGTAGCGATAATGGCAGCCTGCCTGTCGTAAAAGGGGATAATTCAAAAGTGAGTTAATGGAAAAAGATTTCGATACTCAAATTACTATCTGGCCAGGTTTATTTTTAAATTTAGTTTATTGAAGTAAAAATTAAATGGCGTTTTACAGAGGCAAATAACACCCTGCATCTTTATTTTCCTGCTTCAACCGTAGGTTGATAAAAACAGGAAAAAGCCTTGTCGTTGGTTGCGCCCATTGTGGTTATAAGCGGAAATATTAAAAGGTATTGATTTGAACATTCATAAAAACGAGGTGAAAAAAAACTTTACCGAGAGATTTTATTTGCAATCGTTAAACATTAGCTAAACATGCTACAGGTATTTCTTATTGCAGGGTATGCGCCTTGTTTAAGAGGTGTTAGTTATTTATTTTTCTCCTGTTCATTTTCGCTCTCCCAGACGTTTTGTAAATCAGATAAACCCTTGATGCTAAATATATGTCGTTGCTCTCCTGTTATGGCAATGATCGGGCGAGATATTCATTTACGGGAAAATAATAATTTTTAACTGTCCGTCAACGCAAATTGACCCTTATACGCTTGTTTGCATTTTCTGGAAATATAAGTATAAAGAGCTTGCCGAAAAGGAGCGTGCTCTCGGTAGCTGAATAATATTTATAATTTAACCAGGAGTTATACTTTCATGATGAAAAAAAACATTATTGCTGCTTTGTTACCTTTGACCCTCATTGCTTCACATTCTGTATTTGCAGAAGACACCGACGATGTTGTTCCCGTCACGGTTAACGGCGGTACAGTCCAGTTCTCCGGTTCTATTGTTAATGCGCCTTGTGCCATTAATATCGGTGCCGGAGGTCATAGCGTTGAGTTGGGCCAGTATCGCGTGGCGGATTTCAAGGCCGCTGGCGATGTCTCTGCGGCTCGCCTGTTCAATATCAAACTGGACAACTGCGCTACGGAAACCTACTCGAAAGCGTCCATCACCTTTAATGGCGCGACGGTTGGCGGAAACAGTGAAGCACTGGCAGTAAACGGCGGCGCAACCGGGGTGGGCATTCAAATCCTGCAAAATGACAAGGCGCTGAAGGTAGACGGAACTACCGCCTCCTCTGCCTTTAATTTAAACGTAGGCGACAACACACTGGCATTCCAGGCACAATATATTGCTCTGAACAGTAAAGTAACGCCAGGTGCAGCTAATGCCACCGCGAACTTTACCGTAACCTATTTATAGTGTGAAAAAAGGTGCCATCTTCTGTGGCACCGCAATAAATCCGGTGAATAATAATGAAAAAGTTTTCTCGTAAAGCTGGTGGCGTCATGCTCTGCCTGATGACGCTTCTGCCATTTTGCGCATCCGCTTCTGGCGGAATTACGCTTAACACTACCAGAGTTATTTATCCTCAGGATGCGAAACAGAGCAGCGTTTCGGTGAGAAATACATCAGAGAAAGGAACTTTCCTGGTGCAGTCCTGGGTTGAAAATAAAGATGGCAGCAAAACAAAAGACTTTGTTATTACACCGCCTTTATATACCAGCAGGCCAGGCAGCGAAAATATCCTGCGCGTAATCTACAGCGGCAGCGAGCTGCCACGCGACAGGGAGAGCCTCTATTTTCTTAATACAAAGGCCATTCCTTCAGTAGATAAAGCGGCGCTGGAAGGGAAAAATACGCTGATCCTTGCCGCTGTTACCCGTATTAAACTCTTTGTTCGCCCGGCAGGGTTAAAGCCCTCATCGGATGACGCGCCTTCAGCGTTGCGTTTTAAAAGAGCTGGCGAGAAACTGGAAATATATAATCCAACGCCCTATTACCTGACGGTAACTAATTTAAAAGCAGGCAATAAAGAGTTAAAGGACATTATGGTTGCGCCGATGGCCAGCGATTCTGTTCCATTACCGCCAGGAAGCCGTGGAGATGTTTATTTCAGTACCGTTAATGATTTTGGTGGTGTGACACCGGCACAAAAAGGCGTAATGCAGTAAGCAAAGCGTATTTTAAGGAAAGCTGCAGAATGATAATAAAAAGGAGTTTATTTTCTCAGTTTATTTATCGCTGTCCTTTTCTGGCGCTAATGGTCTTGCTGGGCATAAAAAACGCGACGGCTGAACAGCCGGAATTCTGGTTTCCGCCCTCGTTGATTGCTGAAGATAGCCAGAACGTCGCCGACCTTACGCAGTTCGCAAAAGGTGGCCAGCTTCCGGGAACCTATCAGGTTGAACTCTTTTTAAATGAAAATCAGGTAGATACAAGGAACGTGCGGTTTGCTTTGCCAACAAAGGATGGCGATCTCTATAAAGCGGACAGTAGCGGTCTGATGGCGTGCCTGACAAAAAAAGGGTTAATGAAGCTGGGCGTTCGGCCTGAAGTAATAAATAAAGCAGGCGTGGATGAAGACGAGGGCTGCCAGCCGCTGGAACATTTTATTCCGCAGGCTACAACACGCTTCGATTTTGAAAAGATGCGGCTGATGCTCAGCATCCCGCAGGCTTTTCTGCTCAACCGGCCGCGCGGCTGGATTGCGCCAGAACGTTGGGACGACGGCATTACGGCCGGACTGCTCAACTATAGCTTTAGCGGTAGCGAAAACCGGAGTCGCTATGGCAACAGCAGCAGCCATTTTTTGCGGCTGACCAGTGGTTTTAACCTTGGCCCGTGGCGGCTACGCGACGATCGTACCTGGAACGAATACCGCAACAGGCAGTATCGTCATCGGTACTGGCAGCATGGCAGTACCTGGCTGGAAAGAGCCATCGTTCCGTGGCGTAGTCGCCTGACGCTGGGCGAAGCAACGACCGACGGCGACATTTTTGATTCAGTGGGGTTTCGTGGCGTGCGGTTAATGACCGATGACAGCATGCTTCCCGACAGCCAGCGCGGCTTTGCGCCTGTTATTCGCGGCACCGCCATGTCAAACGCACAGATTAGTATCCGGCAAAACGGCTATGAAGTTTATCGGCTGAACGTTGCTCCGGGTAATTTTGTTATTGACGATCTGTTCCCCATGTATGACAGCGGCGATCTGGAAGTCACCGTAACGGAAGCCGACGGCACGGTGCGGACGTTTACCGTTCCTTATTCCTCTGTGCCGCTGTTGCTGCGCGAGGGCCGCATCAAATATGGCATCACCGCCGGAAAGCTGCGCCATAACAGCGAGCGCTATAGCGACCCTTCTTTCGTCCAGTCCACGCTGGTCTGGGGTTTACCGCATGGCCTGACCGCCTATGGTGGCATGCAGTACGCCGACAACTATCAGGCGAGTACGCTGGGATTCGGGATTAACCTGGGCGGGTGGGGGGCCTTCTCAGCGGACGTAACGCATGCCAACAGCAAACTGGCGGATGAAAGCCGCCATGAAGGCCAGTCGCTGCGCTTTTTATATGGCCGCTCGCTGAATGATTTCGGCACCACCTTTCAGCTGACCGGCTGGCGTTATTCCACGCAGGGATTCTATACGCTGGATGAAACGGCGCTTAAGGGCATGAGCGGCTGGCGCTATGAGTCAGATACGGTCGATGCCGAAGGGCGCAGAGTTCCGCGTCCGGTAACGGATTACTACAACCTCTATGACAATAAAAGACAAAAGCTACAGGCTAACGTTTCACAACGTCTCGGCGATGTTGGGTCGCTTTATCTGACCGGCAGCCGCGAAACTTTCTGGAATCGTCGCGGCATCAGCGAATCGCTACAGGCTGGCTTTAGCAGTTCGTGGCGGTCGGTTAGCTACAGCCTGTCGCTAAGTCAGAATCGCACGGCCGGGCTGGCGCGTACTGATAAATCGCTGTTTATAAGCTTATCCGTGCCGTTATCTGAAAGCAGAGACCAAAACGTTTTTGCCACGGCAACCCTCAGCCAGAACAATCAGGGCGACGTGATGCAGCAGGCCGGGCTGAGCGGCACTCTGCTGGCACAGCATAATTTGAACTGGAACGTGATGCAGGGCTATTCCCGTTCCGGCGGCAGTAGCGGCAATGCGAGCCTGGGTTATCAGGGAACCTACGGCAACGCCAACCTGGGTTACAGCTACAGCAATGACCATCAGCAAACCAGCTATGGCATATCAGGCGGCGCGCTATTACATCGCGACGGGCTGACGCTGGGGCAGCCGCTGGGTGACACCAGCGTATTGGTAGCCGCACCCGGCGCGGCAGGTATTCCGCTGGAGAACGGTACGGGGATCGCCACTGACTGGCGCGGCTATACGATTTGGCCTTTTGCCATCAGCTATCGCGAAAACCGCGTCGCGCTGGATACCAGCCGGCTGGATGACAGAACGGAGATTGAAAACGCGGTCAGACGCGTGGTGCCGACGCGCGGAGCGATAAGCCGGGCCGATTTCGTTACCCATAGCGGACTGCGCGTGCTGATGACGCTGACATATAAAGGAAAACCGCTACCGTTTGGTACCACTGTCAGCACAGGTGAAAACAGCAGCATTGTCGGTGACGAGGGCCAGGTATTTCTTTCCGGCCTGCAAGCCGAAGGCAAGCTGGAAGCGCGCTGGGGGACAGGCCAGGCGCAGCACTGTACGGCGGTCTACAGGGTTACCGATAAGGAAAGCAAAAGTGTACTGGTGCGGCATGAGGCAGAATGCCGTTAATACGGTGACTTAAAGTTAAAAGGAAAGAAATGATATTTTCATACAGAAAAATATTGCTGACAGGAGCCAGTATGCTTGCCTGTTTACCCGGCGCTTCTGATGCAGCTTCGTCAACAACAATAAATTTTTCCGCAACGGTAACGGCGGTATGTTCAATCTCTGCGCCGGGAAACGTCGATTTAGGTGAAATACCCTATAGTGCTCTTTCAGCACTGGCCGTCAGGGATGAACTGCCGGCATACAGCAAAACTTTCACAATATCGACGTCATGCACTGGCACAAACAGTTATAACCTGACGTTTAACGGGGCGGTAGTGAACTACGGTTGCCTGTCAGGGGGGAATGTCGCCTTTTGTCTTGACGTAGTGGGCAATGAAGATCGCCGGATTAACCTGGCCAGCTCGACGGAAAGAGTAGTAAAGGCAGAGGGAAGCAGCATCACTATTAAGGCGACACCGATGCGTCTTTCTTCACTGGCGGCAGGCAAGGGAACCGGGACAATGACGGTGACCATTTCTCCTTTATAGCCTGTCCCTGACTTTTCTATCAACGGATTATTAATCATAATTAAAGGTGTCCTGTGAAAACAAAAAAGAATTCTCTGTCGGCTGGCGTAGCTGCGCTTTTATTGGCGGCATTGCCTGGTATGGGTATTAAAAACGCAGCGGCGGAGCAGCAAGTTAACATTACTGCCACTATCAAGGCAGTGTGCGATATATCCGTAGATCCATTGATCGCATTAGGTAATATTCCGGCTACGGCATTTAACGACAAAAGTGCAAATGAAGAAATTAGCGGATACGATAAAAATTTTGCTATCAAGACATCCTGCGCCGGGGCAAGTAAATATTCTTTGACCCTTACCCCCGCGAAAACCAGCAATGGCTGTCTGGCCGCCAGCAGCGAAGAGCTGGCATTTTGCCTGTATAGCGGCTCAGCCAAAATAAACCTGGCTGCGGCAGGAACGACGCTGGAAAGAGAAACGACCGTTACCTCCGAGACGATTAAAGTTGTCCCGGCACGTGGGTCAAAAGCCCCGACGGCGGGCGATTATAGCGGATCTATGACGGTAACTATCGCGCCTTTGTAATGCTGCGCGGTGATAAATTTTGGCCATTGCACGGGCGTTTTTAACGATGTAAAGGGCGCTTATCCGCAAAAAATTTAGCGATAGCTGCCCTTTTTATCACTGGCTCTTTTATCAGGAGTGAAAGTGCGAAATTTCACAGGGAAATTTTTATTTTTTATCGCGGTTATCCTGTTGCCGACCAGTTACTCTTTAGCTGACATTATCTCAGCTGTTAATCCTTCAGAACAGCAAGGAACGCTTAGAGTAAAAAAATCTGATTTTAATCCCATCGCTAATAGTTTTATAAATTACCGTTGCCAAAGTATTGATTCCTCTGGTGACTTCACTTTTTCCATAACAAATAATAAAACCGGAGAACATATAACGCACGCTGCAATATGTGACTTGAGAGATTATAGTTATAATTATGAGCATGCTTATTTAGATGCAGATGTCAGCGTCACTTTAATTATGAAAAATAGTTCAGCAGATTCAAGGTCGGTAACGTTTTCTGCAAAGCATGTTTCCGAATCGTGGGAAAATGGCCAATCCACAACTATAACTGCCCCGGCAGCGAAAGTCTGTTCTGTAAGTTTACCTAATAATATAGATTTAGGAAACTTTACTGCCGATCAGATAAAAAAAGGTGTGGACGTCGACCACAAGATAACTGTCATCGCAGCAGGCAATTCTAAATTTACTCTGACTTTTTCAGGCCCGCATCTTCTCAATGATTTTCTTCTGGGCGACGATGTCTATATGCGACTCTCTTATAATTACGGCGCCGACCTGATTGCCAGCGGCGAACCTTTTGCAGTGGAACAGCGTCAGGTTATCGATATCAGGTTGTATGGCACAGCACCCACTACCGGAACCAAAACTACTGCGATAACGGTCACGCTTAATCTGCTGTAAAGCTTTTTACTACTGGTTTAACGCTTGCCAAAAATTTTCTGCCAGCCGGTTTTCCGCCACCGGCTTTTGCCCTTGTTCTTGCCAGATCCACGCTGTAATCGCTACCACTTCAGGCCGCGTCTGGCCTGGCCTGACGCGCCTCTTCTCCCCGTATATTTTTTCAGCAAGCAGGTGCAAAAAATAGTCAAAAATTTGAGCGCAAATTTCTGCTTTTGCGCCCATACTAAAAATCCTGGCGTTTTCCTGCGCGGTCTCATTGAGCTTCTCAGGCTGTTGTTCGCCAGCATTCGGGATCTGGGTCTCAGATCCTCCCTCTGGTTGTTCACATTAGTGATTTTTATGAGGAGTGCTCTATGGAAGTAAAAGACCCAATGAGTGAGTTGTTGTCCAGTCTTGAGCACATCGTGCTTACGCGTGAAGTTATCCAGGCCGCTCCCGCATTAAAGGGTGAAGTATCCATGCCCGAACCAAAACGCATCAGGGAAATTACCGGCATGGAAGTAGACGAATTTGCCCTGGCAATGGGCGTCAGCGTTTCATCGGTTAAGAGCTGGGAAGCGAAGCGCAGCAAACCTTCGCGCAGTGCTCAAAAATTAATGCTACTGATTCAGTCTAATCCTTGTCTCAGCCGTGAGCTGCTGGGATAGTCAGAAAAAACCCGCCGCCCGGCGGGTTTTATGATTAGCACGACTGGTTCTCTTCATCACTGCAATTCCGCCTTGCCAACGCCTGCACATTTCTTTATCCTGGGCCGCTTTGCCCAACAGGGGACAGCCACATGCAGGTTAAAGGCCTGGCAGCAAAATCTGCCACCACTTCTCTCGAACCCTTCGAATTCCAGCGCCGCGAACTACAGTCTGGCGATGTACACATTGATATTCATTACTGCGGCGTATGCCATTCCGATCTGCACATGGCACGCAACGAATGGGGCGTCAGTACTTTTCCGCTGGTGCCGGGCCATGAAATTGTCGGCCGTGTCATTAGCACCGGCAGCGATGTCACCGCGTTTAAAGCAGGCGATCTGGTTGGCGTTGGCGTGATGGTTGACTCCTGCGGCCACTGTTCGCAGTGCAGCCAGGGCGAAGAACAGTATTGCGAAGCGGGCTTTACCGCTACCTACAACGGCGAAGAAAAAGTTATCGGCGGCAAAACCTTCGGCGGCTATTCCGAAAGCATCGTTGTCGACAGCAAGTTTGTGGTTAACGTACCGGAAAACCTGGAGTTAAGCGCGGTTGCGCCGCTGCTGTGCGCGGGCGTCACAACCTGGTCACCGCTAAAGCACTGGAACATCCAGCCGGGTCAGCGCGTAGGCGTTATTGGTCTGGGCGGCCTGGGCCACATGGCGGTAAAACTTGCCCGCGCGCTGGGTGCGGAAGTGGTGCTGTTTACCACCTCGCCTGCGAAAGGTGAAGATGCGCTGCGCCTGGGTGCCAGTAAGGTAGTGATCTCTAAAGATACCGATCAAATGGCGGCAGAAGCCAACAGCCTGGACTTTATTCTCGACTGCGTAGCCGCACCGCACGATCTCGATCCGTACCTTAATACGCTGAAAACCAACGGCCATCTGGTGCTGGTTGGTATTCCCGATGCGCCGCACAAGTCACCAAACGTGACGCCAGTGGTATTTAAGCGCCTGAGCATTTCCGGAACGTCGATTGGTAGTATTCAGGAAACGCAGCAGATGCTCGATTTCTGCGGCGAGCACAATATCGTGTCGGATGTAGAGGTGATTCGTCTGCATGACGTTGAAGCGGCGTTTGAGCGGATGTTGAAAGGTGACGTGAAGTATCGTTTCGTCATTGATATGAAAGCCAAAAGTTAAAATATGTAACGGCTGGTAGAGGCATAAATAGCACGATACTGTACCAGCCCGCAATACTATTTTTGTTAATCTAAATAGCGGTAGCGATGCCGCTATTTTTTTATAAGTTAATAAATCTGGTAGCGTGTATTGCAGTCATACTTAATAGAGAAGATATTGCATTGCACGAAGGGTTAAATTATTCTGCGCATTAGTCTTCTTTTCTCTTTGAGGCCGTTTAATTCAATTAATATTTTATCCGAACTTATTATCTTCTTTCTGAAAAGGATCTTTATGATAAAGTTATTTGAGATAAATCGTAGAGTATTAATATCTCAGCTTCATGGAACTGAAGCTTCTCTCGGCGTATGTAGTGCTGCATCAATAGAATTTTGTTATAATGAGCTATCAGGATTTCACCGTCCACTGGTGCCTCTTGAATATGTTATTTATTATTCTGGATCGGCAAAGTTTATAGCAAGACAGTTAAAGTACATGTATGATTACCAGTATGACAGAATTAAACGCTGGCAAAGTATAATACCGGAAGACGATTTAAATGCCAGATTAAGCAGAGTGACTCCACACTGGGAAAAATTGCTGGATTTACACCCCGGTGTTTACCTTATTAATATGAGCCTGCTTGATGGAACCGGACATGGGATTGTTCTGGTGAAAAGAGAGTTCTGGGTCTGTTTCAATCCCGCTTTTGGCGCCTGGGTTTTTGAAAAAGGGATAGGTGAACTTATCAGTTTTTTAAAAAACGCTTTTCCTGTCAAAAAGATATGGGCGATTGCAGTAACGAGAAACGAGCAATTTCCTGTCAGAAATAATCCCATTAGAACATTTGTAACCGGCCCTGTTCATTATTAACGCCAGCCCGCTTCGGCCGGATAAAAAAGTATATATTAATTAAGCCATAGTCAGGTGCGGGGAATAACAGACTTAGTTGGATCTATTATTCCCCGCTAAACCCGCCATAAAGGCGGGCATGGTGTGACTTACTGCAGCAGCGAAATATCCGCAACCTGCAGGAACAGCTCGCGCAGTTTGGTCAGCAGCGTCAGGCGATTAATCCGCACCTCGCTCTCTTCTGCGTTTACCATTACCTTCTCAAAGAAGTTATCCACGGCGGTACGCAGCTGCGCCAGCTCGATCAGCGCGTCCTGGTAGCGGCCTTCGGCAAAATAAGGCGCCAGCTTGCTGCTTAAGGCGGAAACGTAGGTCGCCAGCTGGATCTCTTCGTTCTCTTTCAGCAGCGCAGCCTGCACGTTGTCGTTCAGCGGCTCGCTCGATTTCGCCAGAATATTCGAAACGCGTTTGTTAGCCGCGGCCAGCGCGGCCGCCTCTTCCAGAGTACGGAAGTGGGAAACGGCCTTCATGCGTGCGTTAAAGTCTGCCGGACGAGTAGGACGACGAGCCAGCACGGCCTGAATAGTGTCAACGCTGTGACCTTCTTCCTGATACCAGGTACGGAAACGTCCCAGCATAAAGTCGATCACGTCATCAACCACTTTCGCGTTGCTCAGCTTGCTGCCATACAGGCGCACCGCTTCTTCGGTCAGCGTTTGCAGATCCAGCGGCAGGTTCTTTTCAACGATGATGCGCAGCACGCCCAGCGCGGCACGACGCAGCGCAAACGGATCTTTATCGCCTTTTGGATGCTGGCCAATGCCGAAAATGCCCGCCAGCGTATCCATCTTATCGGCAATTGCCAGCGCGCAGGCAACCGGGCTGGACGGCAGATCGTCACCCGCAAAGCGCGGCTGATACTGCTCGTTCAGCGCTACCGCCACGTCTTCCGCTTCGCCGTCATGACGCGCATAGTGCATGCCCATCACGCCTTGCGTGTCGGTAAACTCAAACACCATGTTGGTCATCAGATCGCACTTGGACAGCAGGCCAGCGCGCGTGGCGTGATTGACATCAGCCCCGATCTGCCCGGCAATCCATCCCGCCAGCGCCTGGATACGATCGGTTTTATCGCGCAGCGTGCCCAGCTCTTTCTGGAACAGTACGGTTTCCAGACGCGGCAGATTATCTTCCAGACGCTTTTTGCGGTCGGTATTAAAGAAGAATTCCGCATCGGCCAGGCGTGGACGCACCACTTTTTCGTTACCGGCAATAATCTGCGCAGGATCTTTCGATTCAATATTGGTCACAAAGATAAAGTTTGGCAGCAGCTTGCCCGCGTCATCGTAGACCGGGAAGTACTTCTGGTCGCCCTTCATGGTGTAAACCAGCGCTTCGGCAGGCACGGCCAGGAATTTTTCTTCAAACTTCGCGGTCAGCACCACCGGCCATTCAACCAGTGAGGTTACCTCTTCAAGCAGGCTGTCGCTCAGATCGGCGTGGCCGCCAATCTTGCGCGCGGCGGCTTCGGCATCGGCTTTGATCTGCGCTTTACGCGCTTCGAAATCAGCCTGAACTTTGCCGCGCTCCAGCAGGATCTGCGGATAGCTATCGGCGTTGTCGATAGTGAATTCCGGCTCGCCCATAAAGCGGTGGCCGCGGATGGTGCGTGCAGAATCAACGCCCAGAATAGTGGCCGGAATGCTCTCTTCGCCCAGCAGCAGCGTAACGGTATGCACCGGACGGACAAACTGCACGTCGGAATCGCCCCAGCGCATCAGCTTAGGGATCGGCAGCTTCGCCAGCGAGGTAGCGACCATGTTTGGCAGCAGCGACTGCGCGCTTTCGCCTTTCACGTGTGCGCGATACAGCAGCCATTCACCTTTGTCGGTGCTAAGGCGCTCAGCCTGATCTACCGTAATGCCACAGCCGCGTGCCCAGCCTTCTGCGGCTTTAGTGGCGACGCCGTTGGCATCAAACGCGGCGGCAATAGCCGGGCCGCGCTTTTCAACTTCGCGGTCGGGTTGCGCGGCGCTCAGGCTGGCAACCTTCACCGCCAGACGGCGCGGCGCGGCATACCAGTTTACTTCGCCGTGCGTTAAGCCTGCGGCATCCAGCTCGGCGGTCAAATTGGCGGCAAAAGATTCGGCGAGATTACGCAGCGCCTTCGGCGGCAGCTCTTCGGTGCCGATCTCCACCAGAAACGTTTTTTCAGTCATGGCTGCCTCTTATTTTTTATTGCACATCGGGAAGCCCAGCGCCTCACGAGACGCATAGTACGCTTCAGCCACGGCTTTGGTCAGGGTGCGAATACGCAGAATATAGCGCTGGCGTTCGGTGACGGAGATGGCCTTACGCGCGTCCAGCAGGTTAAACGTGTGGCCCGCTTTCAGAATGCGTTCATAGGCCGGCAGCGGCAGCGGTTTTTCCAGCGCCAGCAGGCTTTGCGCCTCTTTCTCGTACTGCTCGAAGCAGGTGAACAGGAAATCAACGTCGGCATATTCGAAGTTATAGGTGGACTGCTCTACTTCGTTCTGGTGGAACACGTCGCCGTAGGTCGTTTTGCCCAGCGGGCCGTCGCTCCAGACCAGATCGTAAACGCTATCCACGCCCTGGATGTACATCGCCAGGCGCTCCAGGCCGTAGGTGATTTCGCCAGTGACCGGCTTACACTCCAGGCCGCCAACCTGCTGGAAATAGGTGAACTGCGTTACTTCCATGCCGTTCAGCCAGACTTCCCAGCCCAGGCCCCACGCGCCCAGCGTTGGGTTTTCCCAGTTATCTTCCACAAAGCGGATGTCATGGATGGTCGGATCCATCCCCAGCTCTTTCAGCGAGCCGAGATAGAGTTCCTGAATATTGTCCGGTGAAGGCTTGATAATCACCTGGAACTGATAATAGTGCTGCAGGCGGTTTGGGTTTTCGCCGTAGCGGCCATCGGTAGGACGACGTGAAGGCTGCACGTAGGCGGCGGCAATCGGCTCTGGCCCCAGCGCGCGCAGGCAGGTCATCGGGTGAGAGGTACCCGCGCCGACTTCCATATCCAGCGGTTGCACAATAGTGCAGCCCTGGCGTGCCCAGTAATCCTGTAAGGTCAGGATCAGACCCTGAAATGTCTTGGTATCAAACTTTTGCATGTTGTTTTCGCACGCGAGACGGTTTTAAAAGTGGGCGTCAGTATACCCTTTGACCGTCGGTTAGTCAGTAAAAGTGCCTGACGTGATGGCGAAGAAAGATGACGCCGGAAAGGGAAAACCGCAAAAAAATCAGAAGGCCTGATGTTTTTCTATCCGTTTTTTTACGGCCTGGTCTGAATTCATCTGCCGCAAGTTGTTGAATATGCACCGTCCGGCTACCCTCTGATACGCATTAATGCGAAACGAGGAACAAAATGAAGCAGAAGATTGCCTGGATAGATAACCTGCGCGCGGTGGCCTGCCTGATGGTAATCATGATCCACACCACGACCTGGTACATCACCAACGCGCCGGTAGTGGGAGAACATACATGGGATCTTTCTAATCTGCTGAATTCCGCCTCGCGCGTCTGCGTACCTGTCTTTTTTATGATTTCAGGCTATCTGTTTTTTGGCGAACGCAGCGCTCAGGGCCGCCATTTTCTGCGTATTGTCCTTTGCCTGGTGTTCTACAGCGCGGTGGCGCTGCTTTATATCACCTGGCTAACGCCAATCAGCCAGGGCATTTCTGTTCGCATGCTTTTGCAAAAGCCCGTTTTCTATCATCTGTGGTTCTTCTTCGCCATTATCGCTGTTTATCTGCTTTCACCCCTGATTCAGGTAAAAAACGTGCGTGCGGGCTACCTTGCCGTGGTGACGCTTATACTGGCGGTGCTGGCCAATCCTAATACGGTCGATCAGTCCATCGGCAATTTTCACTGGCTGCCGCTCAATCTCTACATCAACGGCGACAGCTTCTATTACGTGCTGTATGCGCTGTTTGGCAGGGCGATTGGCACCATGGATACCCGTGGTCGCGGTGTTAGCTGGGCTGCTGGCGTGATTTTTGTCGCCTGCGTGGCGGGGATTGCGATGGGCACTAAACAGCAGACGGCGATTAACGGCGCGTTTGCCGATACCTGGTATCTCTATTGCGGCCCGGTGGTCTTTATCGCCGCGGTGAGTTTGCTGGTGCTGTTTAAAAACACCTTAAATGAGCGAATTTTACCGGTTCTGGGCACTATCTCGCGTTATTCACTGCCAATTTACGGTTTTCACGCGCTGTTCATTCACTTTATCCGTACCCATCATTTTGACCATACCAGTCATCCGCTGTTGGATATCCCGCTGGTCTTTGCCAGCACGCTGCTGGGCAGTCTGCTGCTGGCGATGGGATTACGCAAGCTTGATAAGCGCCACTTTGTGAGTTAGCAGGAAGGGTGACTGCTCTGCCGTCATCCGGTTAACGCGGCGAAAAAATGTAGCGCAACTCCCTGTTGAAACGCCGTATGCAGACAGGGCCGCGCCACATAAAGAAGGCCGTGCTAGTTCGCCCAGCGCTGAATGGCCCGCCTTAGCTGACGCGATGAGGTAAATCCTGCCGCCAGGGCCGCTTTCTCTGTGCCTTCGCCCTGCTGCAGCCGCTGCTTCGCCATCGCCAGTTTTAGTTGCTCATGATATTCCCGTACGCTTATGCCTAAATGTTGTCTGAACAGGCGCGTCAGATGGCGTGCGCTGACGTGAACGCGGTTGGCGATCTCTTCCAGCGGCCAAACGCGCTCCGGCTGGGCAATCAGCAAATCCTGGGTGCGGTGGATGGCTGGATTAATATGATTGCGATGGCGCAACCACGGCGAAAGCTGTGGATCGTCATCCGAACGGCGAAACCAGACAACCATTTCGCGCGCTACGTTAAGGGCAGCCTGCGAACCGCAAAGACGCTGGATAAGATGCAGCGCCAGATCGATTCCCGCAGTAATACCTGCGCTGGTCCAGATGCCGTTATCTTCCACAAAAATGCGATTTTCCTTCACGATGGCGGTCGGTTCGGCGCTTCTTAGCCGCTCGATCACTTCATGATGCGTGGTGCACTGCACGTTATAAAGCAGACCGCTGCGCGCCGCCAGGATAGATCCTGAACAGATGCAAACCAGCGTAATCCGTCCGGCATGGATTATTGGCTGCATGCGCGTCAGCCAGTTACGTGCTTTGACGCTGGCTGGCGTATCGAAATCGACGCTGGAATCCGCCATGCCCGGAATAATCAGCAAGCTTCCTTCCGGTAAGCTTTCCGGCAATGGCTCAAGCTGGCTGACGGTCATTCTGGTTGAGGTCATCACGCTCTCCTCTGGCCCGATGTAGCGCAGTTCGAACGCGTCACCGGCCAGCTGTAGCGTTTCTGCCGGGCCGGTTATATCGAGCGTCATGACGCCCGGCAGCGTCAAAAACCAAACGGGAATAGCCATGTTTTCGATCCTTTTTAGCAATAGCTTTATGCCAGGGCGTGTAAGCACTGCTCAACGGTAGCAATAGTGGCAAAGCGGTTTATCAGCACGCTTTCGGTGCGATGGCGTAAATCTGCAATATCAAGCGTGATGCCATTATGCGTAATCGGAAAGGTCAGCGTCGCTTCGGTTACAAAGGTGACGTGATAGCCCAGATCGGAGGCAACACGTGCCGTTGTTTCACAACACTGCTCGGTACGTAATCCGCTAACGATCAGGTTTTTTATCTGATGTTCCTGCAACCATGCCGCCAGCCCGGAATCGGTCAGCGCGTTGTGCACTTTCTTTTGTACCCTTAGCGTGGCGTGATGATCGAGGAAGGGCAGGCGCTTTACCAAACCTGAAGCCAGCGAAAACGGCCCGTCCTCTTCGAGATGAAACACATCTATAACTGGAATTTTCCGGCGCTGGCAGCCCGCAATCAGCTTGCGGATTTGCTGCTCAAAGGCAGGTGTTTCCGCCGTTTCCTGATAGCCACGATGATAGAAGGATTGCTGAGCGTCAATTACTAAAAGGGCGGTACTGGTCATTTTCAACTCCGGCAGGGGATAGCGGGAACACAATCATGACGCGGAGTGCAGGCTGGCGTAAGGCCAAAAACGGACAGGATGACGTTGTGTCAGGACAACCTGTAGTGCTGGCGGAGGCGCCGGTTCTTTTTGCAGATATTAGCAGCGGCCTGCTTTAGATAAGGAAAAGACAACATCTTGCCGGTTCCTCAGGAAGAATAAATTACAATCGAAAGTAGACATAAAGATATGGGTTTATTATTGCGGTTTATTTTTTTTAAAAAAATCACAACAGGTAGTGATGAATGCGTACATTTACCGAAATTGCGCAAGTATTAATAATTAATTATTTGTAATTTAAAGGTCTCAGGATTGTCTCCTGTAAAAACGTAACCTAAACGAGTCTGCCTTTTATTTTTTTAAATCCCCTCTGTTGATTCTGTTAATGATTTATTGAATTTTTTCATTTCAATTTTCTCATTGCCGTATACCAGGGTTGGTTTTCCTTTTGAAAACTTGGGGTTATCTCGTTTTTATGAAAATAGTCGATAGCCTTAACCAGGAGATTGAGTTTTTTCCTATAGCCAATATTGCTGTTAATAGGGTTTGTGTCCGCTATTGACGAGCGATGAATATTTTCAAATAATGTTTTCAGATTAAACCTATCCCGGCGGAGTAATCCGTATAAATCAGTGGGTGACATAGTAAACGTAGGGTGTGTTTTTAAGTTAACGAATCTTTCAGGATTGATAATTATATATCACTATTTTTACAAGCTGGCTTCTTTATTGTCCTGAATACGAGCCTGGAATAAAATATGATGAATCTGTTTAAAAGATTTTTATTGATTGCAGGAGCGTCTCTTTTGACCTTCTCTCCAGTGGTACCAGCCACGCCGGTTATCGGTATTGGCAGCATGTACGATGTGCTGACGCCCGGAATGCAGAGCATAACCAAGCGGATTTACAATACTGGTGACTCTACGGCATTTATACGCGTGGAGCTGCTGGAGATTCATCCCGGTAAAAAAGAGGCGCAGGAAACGCCACAAAAAGAAACTATTAATAACCAGCTTGAAAAAAATCGGCTGATAGTTACGCCGCTGCGCCTGATTATTCCGCCCGCTGGTTTTCAGTCTGTACGTATTATGTGGCCCGGAGAGAGAGAAAAGGAACGTTACTTTCGCGTTCGGTTTACCCCCGTTATGCCCGAAGCCGATGACAGCTTTGGCCTGAATAAGCAGGCGATAGATGAATATCGTAAAAATAGTCTGCATGCCGGATTAAACGTGCTGACAGGCTATGGCACAGTGGTGATTGTTCAACCGGATAGCCCCACTTTTAAAACCGTAATGGATAACAGTTCAGCAGGTGTGTTGACCGTAAAAAATAACGGCGATACGACTATTTCTCTGGAAGATATCCGCCATTGTAAATCAATCGACACGGACTGTAGCCCCGTTACGCGTGAATTTATCTTGCCGGGAAGAAGTGTCAGCCTTGATAAAAAAATCGGTTATAAAACGAATTTCACTCTGATTGAGGGAAATAATAAACGGACGTTAACGTTTTAACGTCACATGAGCCATGCGTGGCAATGCGCATAGTTGGGGAAGATTGAAACCTTAAGGAACAAGTTATGAAAAAGAAAACATTTAAAAACACGCTGGCCGTAGCGCTGCTGTCCTGTGCAGCCCTGGGTGCATCCGTTGCCCATGCGGCGGAAAGCCAGAGCTATACCATCAACCTGACCGCGACGGTACCTTCAGACAACTTCCAGGTTCTTCCAGTCGATACGGGCTGGATTGATCAGACCCAAACCATGGGATACGACATCGCCAGCAGCAAACTGCAGCCGTTTGAAAAACAGTTCCAGTATAAAAATACTGCCGGTGCAATTCAGGCCAAGCTGACGGGTAACCTGAACAGTGACGGTAAGCCGCAGCTCTCTAACGGCACCGCTGTCATCCCCCTGGCCGTAACGTTTAATAATATCGCCATTACAAAAACGGCAGTTCCGGTAGTAGCTGCAGAGGCTGCGAAAGCCGGAGGCCGTACGGCTCTGCGCATTACTCAGGCTGCCGATACAGCGCTGGAGGTAAACGGATACTTTACCGGTAGCGTAGCGATGATTTTTGAACCGGTGGTCGACACCCCTGCGCCGTAACCGCATTGTCCTGATGCTAACTGACTGGAGGCCGCCGCAGGATGCGGCGGCTTTATTAATGAAAAAAACTCTGCTTGTTCTTGCTATGGCTCCTCTGTTTGCGTCGGCAGCCGATATGTCACTGGCGGTCAACACGCGGGGGCTACCTGAAGATTTCAGGCGTTATTTTTATGACTCTGAAGTGATGGTTCAGGTATATCTGAACGACATGCCGCTATTTGACGCGGCAGTTTCCCTGAAGGAGAACGGCGATATCCGACTGTTGCGTACCGTTAGCGATGCGCAGGAGGTAGACCCGGCCGTCAGGGCGCTATGGTTCGGCATTCTGCAACAGGGTGTCACCGTCGGAAAATGCACAGCAGCTTGCCCGTCCGGCTTGATGGCAGTGGAATACCGACTGGATAACTCGATATTAAAGCTATACACCTCACAGTATGAAACAAGCCGATCGCAAAGCGCGTTTCTCTCGCTACCTGAAACGCCCGGCGGCGTAATTATGTATAACGACGTGTCTGCTACCAACAGCGGCACAATGCGCAGCTGGGGCATTAACTCTTCCCTGACTTCATCTTTTGCAGGATGGAGCCAGAAGGTGTCTTTTCAGTCGTCCGGCACGGATGGGCGCTACCGTTACAGCAGTTCGAGCCTGTATGAGCTTTACTCACAGAAAGAGCTACAGGGCAGTTTTTTGCGGTTGGGGTTTTTTACGCCCGACGGCGATACCGGCAACGTACAGACGGCCGGGTTTGGCTTTGACACGGTGGCGGGGGCCATGTGGGCCACCTCCGACGCGCTGCTGGCCAGCAAGGACAGCGTCAGCGCCTGGCCGGTTTACGTGACCGGGCGCAATCAGTCCATTGCCGAGGTCTGGCGCGACGGCAGGCTTATCCATACCCAGCAGCTGCAGGCCGGTGTCCAGGCGCTGAACACTCGCCAGCTGCCCGGCGGCATTTACGATATTACGATAAAAATTATCGAAAATGGCCAGGTGGTGGACACGCAGCAGGCGCAGATTTACAAGCCGCAGGGCTGGGCCAATCCGGACAGGCGCTGGCGCATGAATCTCTGGAGCGGACAGCGCAGAACGCTGGCCTCCGGTGATGGCCGCGTGCGTGAGGATAACCCTTTTGCGGCGGGCGGCGGCGTGGATATTCTGGTGCATCCGCGCGCCGTATTAGGTTTTAGCGGCGCGGCGACGGAGAAAGAGCATCGGCTCAGAACCCGTGCCAACGTTACGCTTTCGCCAGATGATTCGCTGTTTGCCCAGTACACGCTGGGCAATTCGGAATACCGCACAAACCAGGACACCGACATCCGCTACTACCGCAACATTCCCGGCGGCGGCTCGGCCAGTCTGTTCTGGCGTTCCACCACCACTGACGTATATGGTCACGGCCTGTTCAGTCAGCGTACCACGTCTCGTCAGCAGGGCGATACCTGGGGCACCTCGCTGTCGCTGCGCCTGCCTCACTCTACGCAGCTGATGCTGAACGGCCAGTATATGGATACCGCCTGGCGGCAAGGCTTTGGCACCGACGCATCGGTCACCACGCTGGCGAACCTGTCAGGACGCGATATGAACTTCCGGTTCAGCGCTTATGACCGGCCCGGCTTTAACAATAATAGCCGAGACCGTGGCGTCTCCTTTGGCGTCAGCGTGTCGCTGGCCCCGGCAGCCCGCCATCTTGTTTCAGCCGAAACCGGCATCAACCAGAATCAGGGATACTCCAGCCTGAACTATCAGTGGCAGCCGGGCGAAGGGAGCGTTATCCGCACGCTTGGCGGCGGCGTTTCTTATAGCCCGCATAACACGGTTATCAGCAGCAACGCTTCGGTGGACACGCCTTATGCCAGCGGCGATGCGTATGCGCAGCACAATACGCAGGGCGATACGACTACGCTGGGTGGAAACCTGAGCCAGGTGCTGGTGGTGGGCGGCGGCAAAGTGGCGTCGGTAAACAGCAACAGTCGCAGCATGGAGTCGGCGCTGATTGTCGACGTGGACGCGGATGACGATACCGGTGTTATCGCTTCCGGCACGATGGCGGAAACGCGGCTGTCGGCAGGACGCAATATCGTGCCAACCGGGCTGTGGAAACAGAACAACATTCAGTTCGCGGCACGCGGCGGTGAAAGCGTACAGCTCTTTCCACAGAACCAGAGCGTGCAGATGAACCGGGGCAGCGTGCAGTACATAAAAGTGAAGGCGGTAAAAACCTTTACGCTGGTCGGCATGCTGCACGATGAACAGGGTAACCTGCTGAAAAATCGTTTTGTCAGCAGTGATGTTTCCAGCGGCGTGATTAATGCCGAAGGGGTGCTGACGCTGGATTCCGGCGTGGCAAACAGCGTGCTGACGGTCAGGGCGGAACCCGGCCAGCCGGCGCTGACCTGCACGCTGCCGTCAGGTCTCGATCGCGCCAAAAAAGTGCAGTTTATTGATGCTGTCCGCTGCCGGACAGTAAATACGGGAGCAGACAAATAATGAAGATGCTATCGGCTCTGGCGGGGGCAGGATTACTTATCGCAGGGCTGGCTGCTAATGCGGCGACCATGGAAATCACTGCCGCTTTTACGCCATCCATGAGTCAACCGGAGAATAATCAGTTTACCAACACTACGCCACAGAGTGGGTATTGTGCGACATGGCCAGACTCATGTTCGAGCAATGTTTTCAGCATTGCATTACCTTTAAACCTGGCTATAATAAATCCAATAAAAGCAAATGATACTCCAAGAAATAATCCCTATTTCGCCTTTCCAAATAAACTCGTAACATTAAATGTAACAAATGAGGCTGGTGATATTGCGAAAGTTTCCTTTCGTGTGAGTGGATTTAGTTCTCGTTATACTAATAACATCGGCCAATATGACTGGGTAAATTCTAGCTTTAGGTTTCCTAATCTACCTTGTAAATCTAGTGGGGCAAGTTGGGGGGGAGGGAATTGGTATCACTTTTTATGGTCAGTTACTTCTGACAGCGGTGCATGCTATAAAATAAGCACTATAGACAGAACTGAACCCTCAAGCTTTTTTAATATGAGCGTGGCATATGAGCTGGTATCGCCAGATCCACTTCGGATGAGTTCTGGTATTTATAAAGGTGCGCTGCATTTAACCGTTGGTCCCGGTGGCGATTTTGACTTTGGCGATAACTATCAGGCATCAGATAGCCAGCTTACGATCAATTTCACCCTTTCTGTTAACCATGAACTGAAATTAACCACCACCGCAGAAGCTCAGAAGGTTAACCTTAGACCTTGTGCACAGGGAAGAACCTGTACGGAGGAAGAGGGGAAAGCAAACTGGGAGCGCTGGATGGTTACCCGCATCACGCCGCAGCTAACCGGCCGCAGCAATTTTACTCTTTCCAGCTCCGGAGCTTTTACCGTTTATCTGGCGTGTGAACAGCAGAGCGGCACAAACTGCGCGCTGAAAAGCGACAACTCGGCGCAGCTGGTGCCGGTACAAACACTGCTGACGCTGCCTGACAATATCGTGGACAGCACAACCGGTTCCACCGTCTCCCAAAGGCCGCTTGCGTTGGGTAGAGATTTAACCAGAAACACTTTTATTACCAAATCCTATGGTGAGAACAAAAGCGGCAGCATCGATTTTCTGGTGGAGCAGCGGGACGTGGATACCATGCTGAAAACCCGGCCGGACACGTATCGAGGTGCCGTAACGGTAATCTTTGATCCTCAAATCTACTGATCAAGACAAGATCGCATCCGTTTCGCTGCCAAAGCTGAGGGCTACAAGGTTGGTGCTGGCATACCTGCGGCGTTCAGCAATATAACGTCAGGCTGAACGTTGCAGACACAGGATACCTATTTAAAAAGAGCCAGGTTACCGGTCAGTTTGGTTATTCTCTTTTTAGGGCCAATCAGCCCTATTGCGACCAGTTCTATCTCTTCGCTGCTAACAGAAGAAATCCTTGCGCCATATTCATCATAGGTTTTACAGGATTGCGCCAGCGCGCTAAAAGGCATGGTATAAATCGCTTCCTCTTTAGCAATACGCTGCAATTCCTGAATATATTCGCCAGAGGCCAGCAGGACAGGCAGGGGACTATAGATGACGCCGGGGTAGTTAACGGCATCCATACTTTGCCTGTCTGGCCCAACCAGATTTTCCGTGGTACGACCAAAACTGATGCCGATAACGCTGGCGGCGTTGATGGCCAGTCCGGCTGGCAAATCTTTATCAATAATAATCGTGCAGCGATGCTGGCTGGCGTCGAATTTCATCTTTACTCCTTACTGAGGGGATAGTAATCGCTTTATTTACTTTTAAGGCATTCCCTGGTGGTGGCATTTCTTTTTAAATTGTTGCATCCCGTTTTTCCGTATTTTTAACGGAGGGTGAGGCTGTGCGTAACCTTTTGAAATAATGTCATTAATTAAGTGAGGCTATTTTGCCTGATAAAAACGGAAAAGTGCTGCCTTTATTGCTTGCTTAATAAACAGTATCAGGAAAAAATAACCTGACAGAGGCTGAAAAAAGAAAGGAATGACTCGTTATGACGCTTGGCGCGGCAGAAATCAAAATCCTGAAGCTGTTGCAGGATGACGCTCGCATCACTAATCAGGTTTTAGCGGAAAAGAGCGGTATGTCGGCCTCACCCTGCTGGCGTAAAGTACGCAAGCTGGAAGAGGATGATGTGATTCAGGGCTACCGAGCGGTGCTGAACCGCAAAAAGATTGGGCTAGGCGTGATGGTATTCGTGCGGGTTGTTATCGACAGCCACAGCGAGGCCGAAGCACGCAAGTTCGAAGAGGAGGTAACCGCGCTGGAGGAGGTGGTTTCCTGTTATAGCATTGGCGGCGATGCGGATTTCTTACTGCAGGTCGTGGCGCAGGATCTTGACGCCTACGCCGATTTTGCCATGTCGGTGGTTCGCCGCTTGCCCGGTATTAAAGAGATGCAAAGCATGTTTGTGCTGAAAGAGATCAAGCCGCTGGCAAGCCTGCCGATTAAAAAGTCGATTTAATCAGCCTGGCGAAAGAAGAGCCGCTTTCCTGCTTCCCTTGCCCGGAAAGAAGAGATAATGTGCGCGTGACGAAGTGGCGCTTCCTCGCTGACTGGTGCCACCTGATAATCAATTTTCTCAGCGGAGAAACTCATGAGTAAGCACGTTCTGTTTTCAGCCCTTTTATTTGCGGCAATGCCGTTAGTGTCAACGGCTTTCGCCGAAGATAGCCAGCCAGCCGCGCAGGATTCAGCCGTCGCCGCGCCGGATGCACAAGCGCCAGCAACGGATGCGCCAGCTTCGCAAGACCCGGCAGCAACAGCGCCGCAGAGTCCGGCAGCCCAGGCTCCGGTTGCGCCAGAAGCGCAGACGCCTTCACAGGCGCAAACGCCGTCGGGCGAAACGGCCGCGCCTCAGCGCGATCCGGCTCATCCTTATGAGATTCAATATTTCTTTGCAGATTTCCAGCGCTTTGCCATCGGCAGCGTGGTGCCGGATCGTTACCGCACTAAAAAATATGAAATCGTCGACTGGAAAACCCGTAATCTGCCCGCGCCCGAGCAGGGTACCAACTGGACCTATATGGGCGGCAACTACGTGCTGATTTCCAAAGCGGATGGCAAGATCCTTAAGGCCGAGTCCGGCGATATTTTCTATAAGCAGTAAGCGATAAAAAGCCCGGCAATATCAGGCCGGGCTTGCAGCGTTCTGGTAAGTCCGGCGGGTAAACAGGCTCGCCAGGCTCTCGCGTCAGGAAAGTTCTTCCTTCGGGGTAATACGGTCGCTGTACAAATAGCTCAGCGAAGCCAGCAGGCAGAGGCTATAGCCCAGCAGTTCACAGCCTTCCTCCACCATATTTTTCACCGTATGGTTATAGCCATCCAGCATCAGATGCCGCCAGAGAACCCCCATACCAAACAGGCGGGAAAAGACTAGTATGGTCAGCAGCCCTGCACTCATCATTCCCCAGCCCGGATGCCGCAGAAGAGTAGCAAGTCCGACAATCGCTCGTTTAGGGTGCAGCATGGCGATAACGAGGCAGATGGCGGTAACGGCCAGGGCAAACCAGACCCAGCTACCGTGTGAAATTTCATCGAACAGAAAGTCCAGTTCACGGATTAACATGCAGCTGAAAAAGCCGCCGACTAATACCAGTGTCGATCGCATCGCAGGCTGGCGATATGCACGGTGAAAAAACAGCAGCGCAATAACCAGCAGGATTAATTCCTGGGAAACTTCGGTAAATGAGGTTTCATGGACGCCGTCATTCATCCAGCTAACGTCGATGAAAATCATGCCCATCATGGCAGCGAGAAACAACGCGCAGCCAATAAAAGCCAGCGCCTTACGGCGGATAAAAAGTAAATCAGTTTGCATAATGTCCCTTATTCTTGTCGGGGACGATTATAAGTAGCTACCTGGCAAGGGTTTACCAATAAATGCCGCTGCGGATAGCGCAGCGGCGGCAGAGATATTATAAAAAGCAGTGGGCGTCAGGACGAAAGTACCGCTTATTCCTGCAATACGTATTTCTCCTGCTGGCGCGTAAACCAGACCGGCGGCACATGATGCGGCGCCAGCGTTAACTGTTCAATTCCCCGTTCGATAATGGTGGAAGCCTGCTGCCAAAGGTCAGCGTTTCCTGCCCGCAGCAAATCGATCTGTACGCGCTTTTCGACCAGATAAACGCGGGCAAAATGCGGATCGAAGTGAATAATAGAGCGCGTATTATCAATAATGTCGGCCAGCTTAATGGTTTGCGCATCCTTTGAGGCCCGCGCGGTGTGCTGAAAATGGGCGACCTTTCGCGCTGCACGGTTTTTTGCCTGGGGCTGTTTACTGTCCGTCAGCATCGCCACCAGTTCGGCAACTTCTGCACCAAAATGGCTTTCGATATCCGCCAGCGTGCTGGGCGTATCTTCCACCGTATCGTGCAGCCATGCGGCGGCCAGCATGGCTTCGTTATCCGTCACGCTTCTGACCAGCTCCACGACGGCGGCCGGGTGAACAATATAAGGCTCATCGGTATATTTGCGGCGCTGGCCCGCTTCAGCATGCGCTTTGGTTGCGTAACGCCGGGCCTGTTCTTCCAGTGAGTACATCGTTCCCCTCCCGAGAGTTAAAATTTGCTTGCAATTATGTAGTGCGCTATCTATATTTTTGACATGACCACAGATAAAGATGACAAAAAAGCGCAGGCATCGCCACTGCTGCTTGACCAGCAGCTCTGCTTCGCGCTCTATTCCGCTAACCTGGCGCTGCACAAGCTCTATCGACAGCTGCTGGCGCAGCTCGATCTCACCTATCCGCAATATCTGGTGATGCTGGTGCTGTGGGAACGCGATGACGTTACGGTTTCCGATATTGGTGAACGTCTGTTTCTGGATTCGGCCACGCTAACGCCGCTGCTGAAAAGGCTGGAAGCCGCTGGCCTGGTCAATCGGCAGCGTTCGCGCAAGGATGAGCGACAGGTCGCAGTGACGCTGACGGACCAGGGCCGCGAGCTTCGTCATAAAGCGGTTGGACTGCCGCAGGCGGTCAGCTGTGCCGCAGCCTGCGACGTCGACAGGATGCAGGCGCTGAAAAAAGAGTTAGAAGCCTTACGCGATAGCCTTAACGGCTAGCGTGGGGCAGGTGGGCGGCAATGCCCACCAAACAGGAATCGTTAAAGCTACTGATACCATTTTAAATCGTTCGCGATTTAATTGCGGACACTATAAATCCTTAAAAGGAGTCACCTGATGTCTTTAGAAAAAGTTGTTTACCGCGCCAAAGCAAAAGCTACCGGTGGTCGTGACGGCCGCGCTACTTCTTCTGATAACGTGCTGGACGTGAAGCTGGGCGTGCCAAAAGAGATGGGCGGTGCAGGCGGCGAAGCAACCAACCCCGAGCAGCTGTTTGCTGCCGGTTATTCTGCTTGCTTCCTGGGCGCAATGAAATTTGTGGCCGGTCGCGACAAAATCACTATGCCGAAAGACGCTTTTATCGAAGGTGAAGTAGGCATCGGCCCAATTCCGAACGGTTTTGGTATTGAAGCCCAGCTGAATATTCATCTGCAAGGCATGGACGCGGCGGAAGCGAAAAAGCTGGTCGACGCTGCGCATATCGTTTGTCCTTATTCTAACGCCACTCGCGGCAACATTGACGTGACGCTGAACATCATTAACTAAGCCCGTTCGTCCCGTGCCCTTGCCGGCGCGGGACGCTTTTCTCTCACTCACCGCTGGCCTACGCCACTACTTTATAAAACCCGCTAACTGCCTCTCTACGCCTGCATAAATCTGTTGCGGTTCTGTCACCACTTCTGGCCTTACTTCACCTTATCCCGCGCAATTGAACTGCTATTTTTTCGCCGTTATGGTTAACTACGCCGCTTACGCATGAGGGCGCTTCCGTCCTTCAGAATCGTCCGGGAAAAGTTTCTCCGGGTGATAATCGCTCTGCTTTCCGAACTCTGGCGCAACGGTACGGTCTGATTAGCGTTTCATCTCTGTTTTTAGTTACGCCGGGATAAAGGTTTAATGAACTATATAAAATCACTGACGCAGCAAAAACTGTCGTTTTTGCTGGCGTTTTACATCGGTATCTTCCTGAATATTCCAGTTTTTTACCGCCGTTTTGATCCTTTTCTTGCTCATTTCAATATCTCTGAATGGCTTTCCGCCGTGGCGGAAGTGGTCGCTATTGTCCTGCTGACCTTCTTTCTGATGCGCTTGCTGTCGCTCGGCGGCAAGGTTTTCTGGCGTATCGCCGCCACCGCGCTGGTGCTGATTTCCGTCGCGGCCAGCTATTATATGAGCTTCTTTAACGTGGTGATCGGCTACGGCATCGTTGCGTCGGTCATGACCACCGATACCGATCTGTCGAAAGAGGTGATTGGCTACCATTTTCTGCTGTGGATGGTGCTGGTCAGCGCGCTGCCGCTGCTGCTGATCTGGCGCAACTCGCTGCGCCTGACGCTGATTGAACAGCTGAAAACACCCGGCCATCGACTACAGCCGGTAGGCATTCTGCTACTGGCCGTCGCGCTGGTCTGGCTGCCGATTCGCTATTTTGACAAGCAGCAGAACATCAATGAAAAGCTGACTAATATCGATCTGCCAAGCTACGGCGGCGTGGTGGCCCACTCTTATCTGCCCTCGAACTGGCTGACGGCGCTGGGGTTGTTTGCCTATACCAGCTACGACGAAACCATGGACAGTAAAGACCTGTTCGATCCGGCAAAGAAATTTACCTATACCGCACCAGCCGGGCTGGATGATACCTATGTCGTGTTTGTGATTGGCGAAACTACCCGCTGGGACCATATGGGCCTGCTGGGCTATAACCGCGACACCACGCCAAAACTTTCCCACGAGAAAAACCTGGTGGCGTTTCGCGGCGAGTCCTGCGACACCGCGACCAAGCTTTCACTGCGCTGTATGTTCGTCCGTGAAGGCGGCACCGATGAAGGGCCAGGCCGCACGCTGAAGGAACAAAACGTCTTTGCCGTACTGAAAGAGCTGGGCTTTAGTTCAGAGCTTTTCGCTATGCAGAGCGAAGTCTGGTTCTATAACAATACCAATGCGGATAACTTCGCGTTTCGCGAACAGATTGGTTCCGAGAAGCAAAACCAGGGCAAATCGGTGGATGATATGCTGCTGGTGCCGGAGCTGCAAAAGTCGCTGGATCGCCATCCGAACGGTAAACATCTGGTTGTACTGCACACCAAAGGTTCTCACTACCTTTATTCACAGCGCTATCCGCGAGAATTTGCGCGCTATCAGCCTGAATGTATGGGCGTCGATGACAAATGCAGCAAGGCGATGCTGATTAACGCGTTTGATAATTCGGTGCTCTATACGGATACGGTGCTGGAAAGCGTCTTCGACCGGCTGCGCGACAAAAAAGCCATCGTCTTTTATGCCGCCGATCATGGCGAATCGATCAGCGAGAATATGCACCTGCACGGCACGCCGCGACAGATGGCACCGCCGGAGCAGTTTCGCGTGCCGATGATCGTCTGGGCTTCGGATAAGTATCTGGCCGATGCGGCAAACAAAAGCCGTTTTGAGCGTTTACAGGCGCAGCAGCGCGTAGGCACAACGCATCGCCACGTTGAGCTGTTCGATTCTATCCTGGGCTGCCTGGGCTACACTTCTCCTGACGGTGGGATCAAACAGGCAAATAACTGGTGTGCAGATCCGGCTCAGACGCCGGCGCCAGGCGGCAAAATTTAACGCTGTCGCTGCGTGATAAAAACCCCCGAAGCCTTCAGGCCGGGGGTTTTTTATTGTCCCAGGC
This sequence comes from Erwinia phyllosphaerae, assembly GCF_019132875.1. GTDB lineage: Bacteria > Pseudomonadota > Gammaproteobacteria > Enterobacterales > Enterobacteriaceae > Erwinia > Erwinia phyllosphaerae. The sequence continues at coordinate 147,651 of NZ_JAHSPF010000006.1, read as the reverse complement.
GTCAGCGATTTCCAGAGAAAAAGAAGGAGCTATGTGCGGGATCAATAATCCTTCGGCATTTTCTTGCAAGATATGCCGCGCGTATTAGCCTTTTAGCCGGATGAGCAGGGGAGCGGTCAACATGCACTACATCATGCTTTTTATCGCCATCGTGGCGGAGGTGATTGGTACCACGTTATTAAAAACATCCGAAAGCTTTACCCGGCTCTGGCCAAGCCTCGGCACCTTGCTCTGCTACGGAATTGCTTTTTACTGCCTTTCTCTGACGCTGCAACATATACCTACCGGCATCGCTTATGCTATCTGGTCCGGCGTCGGTATCGTGCTGATTTCGCTGGTCGCCTGGCTATGGCAAGGCCAGCGGCTGGATCTGCCCGCCCTGATTGGCCTGGCGTTTATCATTATCGGGGTGATCGTTATCAATACGCTTTCCCGCTCGGTCTCGCATTAAAAGCAGGTCGCCTTTACCGTTTGTGTGACGGCGCGACAGGCGTGCCGCGCTGAGCCAGCCTTTTTCAGCGCCTCTGACGTGGCCACAACGGCATCGCTATTTTTGTCAGCATATTATGCTGTTGCTGACCTTTTAAGCCTTTTCGCCTTGCCCTTTTTTTACAGATAAAAGCGGTAAAAAAGCCTTGTCTGTCCTGTATCGCCCCGTTAATTCGCGTCGCGTTTCGCTTTGCCGCTTCAGCCCGCCTCTGTACGTTTTTTATTCTGCCATTGCAGAATTTTTGCCTGCGATGGCAGGTATAAGCAAAGCGTATCGTTAAAAAAAGAGCCTTACGGAAAATTTTTTTGGCCGTTTTTTTACAACGCGTTTCACTGGTTAAAAATTCCACGGCGACATTTTAAGCGGCATATGACGTTAATGGCGCATTATATGCGCTGCAATTGCCTGCTTTAGGTTATTTTTTATATTTGCCTGCTGCCTCGCATACTCTGTGTAAATAGCCAACGACCGTATTGACGTTTTCTGCAACTGTTGACAAATTGATCGCTAAGCCGAGAAAGGATACGGATTTGTCTGATAGCACTCAGCGCCGTCGCTTCCTACTCGCTACCGTCGCCAGACGGCCTGCACGGGCCAACTTACTCGCTGCCACCGTCTGCGACATGCACGGGCCAACATAAAAAAATACAGGCCCGTCAGGTACAACACACCATCACAACTGGAGCAGAAGCATGCGTAACTCCCTGGCTAAAAAAACGCTGTTGGCGGGTCTGAGCCTGATTGCCATGACCGTGGCCGCCGGCGTCCAGGCCAAAACCCTCGTCTATTGTTCCGAAGGCTCGCCGGAAGGCTTTAACCCACAGCTGTTTACCTCCGGCACCACTTACGATGCCAGTTCCGTGCCAATTTATAACCGGCTGGTAGAATTCAAAATCGGCACCACGGAGATTCAGCCAGGCCTGGCAGAAAAATGGGATGTCAGCGACGATGGCAAAACCTATACCTTCCATCTGCGCAAAGGCGTGAAGTGGCAAACCACCAAAGATTTCAAACCGAGCCGCGACTTCAATGCTGATGACGTCGTCTTCTCTTTTGAGCGCCAGCTGGATAAAAACAACAAGTATCACGGCGTTTCCGGCGGCAGCTATGAGTACTTTGAAGGCATGGATATGCCAAAGCTGATTAGCAAAGTCGAAAAGGTGGACGACTACACGGTGCGCTTTGTGCTGACGCGTCCGGAAGCACCGTTCCTGGCCGATTTGGGGATGGATTTTGCCTCGATCCTGTCGTCTGAATATGCCGACAACATGCTGAAAGCGGGCACGCCGGAAAAAGTCGATCTCAATCCGGTCGGCACCGGACCGTTCCAGCTGCTGCAATACCAGAAAGATTCCCGCATTCTGTACAAGGCGTTCGATCAGTTCTGGGGCACCAAACCAAAAATCGATCGCCTGGTCTTCTCCATTACGCCAGACGCTTCCGTGCGCTACGCCAAGCTGCAAAAAGGCGAGTGCCAGGTGATGCCGTTCCCTAATCCGGCCGATATCGCGCGCATGAAGGAAGATAAAAATATCAACCTGATGCAGATGCCGGGCTTAAACGTCGGCTATCTGTCGTTCAACGTCGAGAAAAAGCCGCTGGATAACGTCAAGGTGCGTCAGGCGCTAACCCTGGCCGTCAATAAAAAAGCGATTATTGATGCGGTTTACCAGGGCGCAGGGCAGCCAGCGAAAAACCTGATCCCGCCGACCATGTGGGGCTATAACGATTCGGTGCAGGACTATCCGTACGACCCGGCTAAAGCGAAAGAATTGCTGAAAGAGGCCGGTATGGCGGACGGTTTCTCTATCGATCTGTGGGCGATGCCGGTGCAGCGTCCTTATAACCCGAACGCTCGCCGCATGGCGGAAATGATCCAGGCCGACTGGGCAAAAATCGGCGTCAAAGCCAAAATCGTCACCTACGAGTGGGGCGAATACCTGAAGCGCGCCAAAGCGGGCGAGCATCAGACCGTGATGATGGGCTGGACGGGCGACAATGGCGATCCGGACAACTTCTTCGCCACGCTGTTTAGCTGCGCCGCCGCGAAAGACGGCTCTAACTACTCTCGCTGGTGCTACAAGCCGTTTGAGGATCAGATCCAGCCGGCGCGTGCCGAAGCCGATCACAACAAGCGTATTGAATATTACAAGCAGGCTCAGGTCGTGATGCATGACCAGGCACCTGCGCTGATTATCGCTCATTCCACCGTGTATGAGCCGGTCAGTAAAAAAGTCACTGGCTACGTGGTCGATCCTTTAGGCAAGCACCACTTCGAGAACGTCGATATTCAGGAATAACCGGAGCGGCCAGCTTGCTGGCCGCTTTATCCGTCCCTGTGGGCTGCGTTCGTCAGCCCGTCGTCCGGAAGCAAAAAATGGTCAAGACGCGATAACGGCGTCGCGGACGGGATTACCCGACCGCAAGATGTGAGCAATAATAATCCCCCGGGTTACGGCCTGCGGGAACCTACAGAGAATCCGGATTATGCTGCAGTTCATACTCCGACGTCTGGGACTTGTCATCCCGACGTTTATTGGCATCACCCTGTTAACCTTCGCTTTTGTACACATGATACCCGGCGATCCGGTACTGATTATGGCCGGTGAGCGCGGCATGTCCGCCGAGCGCCACGCCCAGCTGCTGGCCCAGATGGGGCTGGATAAACCGCTGTGGCAACAATACGTTTCTTACGTCTGGGGCGTGCTGCATGGCGATCTTGGCATCTCGCTGAAAAGCCGTCTTCCCGTCTGGCAGGAGTTTGTACCGCGCTTTAAGGCTACGCTGGAGCTGGGCATCTGCGCGATGATTTTTGCCGTCGCGGTTGGCATTCCGGTTGGCGTGCTGGCAGCGGTCAAGCGCGGATCCATCTTCGACCACACCGCCGTCGGCATCTCGCTGACCGGCTACTCTATGCCGATTTTCTGGTGGGGCATGATGCTGATTATGCTGGTATCGGTGCAGCTTAACCTGACGCCCGTTTCGGGGCGTATTGGCGACACGGTGTTCCTGGATGACAGCAAGCCGCTAACCGGCTTTATGTTGATAGACACCTTGCTGTGGGGCGAAGCGGGCGACTTTAAAGATGCCGTTATGCATATGCTTCTGCCCGCCATCGTGCTGGGGACGATTCCGCTGGCGGTGATTGTGCGTATGACCCGTTCAGCCATGCTGGAAGTGCTGGGCGAAGACTACATTCGCACCGCGCGCGCCAAAGGGCTGACGCGGATGCGCGTCATAGTGGTGCATGCGTTACGTAACGCCATGCTGCCGGTGGTAACGGTGATTGGCCTGCAGGTCGGCACCATGCTGGCCGGTGCCATTCTGACCGAAACTATCTTTTCGTGGCCCGGCCTTGGCCGCTGGCTGATCGATGCGCTGCAGCGGCGCGACTACCCTGTGGTGCAGGGCGGCGTGCTGATGGTGGCGATCTTGATCATTCTGGTCAACCTGCTGGTTGACGTGCTTTACGGCGTGGTCAACCCGCGCATTCGCCACAGAAAATAGGGGGCTGCATGTCTTTAGTCGATCCGGGCAGCGTACCTGCCGCACCCAAACCCATGACCCCTTTCCAGGAGTTCTGGCACTACTTTAAACGTAACAAAGGCGCGGTAATTGGCCTGGCTTACGTGGTTCTGGTGTTTGTTATCGCCATTTTCGCCAACTTTATCGCGCCGCATTCGCCTGCCGAGCAGTTCCGTGACGCGCTGCTGCATCCGCCGGTCTGGCAGGATGGCGGGAGCTGGCACTATATCCTGGGCACCGACGACGTTGGTCGCGATGTGCTGTCGCGTCTGATGTACGGCGCGCGGCTGTCGCTGCTGGTCGGCTGCCTGGTGGTGGTGCTGTCGCTGATCTTTGGCGTGATTTTTGGGCTGATCGCGGGCTACGTCGGCGGCGCCACCGATGCGGTCATCATGCGGCTGGTGGATATTATGCTGGCGCTGCCGAGCCTGCTGCTGGCGCTGGTGCTGGTGGCGATTTTCGGGCCGTCCATCGTTAACGCCTCCATCGCGCTGACCTTTGTGGCGCTGCCGCACTATATTCGCCTGACGCGCGCGGCGGTGCTGGTCGAAGTCAATCGCGACTACGTGACCGCTTCCAGCGTGGCGGGCGCGGGTGCGGTTCGTCAGATGTTCGTGAATATTTTGCCCAACTGCCTGGCGCCGTTAATCGTGCAGGCCTCGCTGGGCTTCTCTAACGCCATCCTTGATATGGCCGCGCTGGGTTTTCTGGGAATGGGCGCGCAGCCGCCGACGCCGGAGTGGGGCACCATGCTCTCCGACGTGCTGCAGTATGCGCAAAGTGCCTGGTGGGTCGTGACCTTTCCGGGTCTGGCTATTCTGCTGACCGTACTGGCATTTAACCTGATGGGCGATGGCTTACGCGATGCCCTTGACCCGAAACTCAAGCAGTAAGAGGCAGCGATGGCGTTATTAAATGTAGACAAACTGTCGGTGCATTTCGGCGACGAGAAGGCACCGTTTCGTGCGGTAGACCGCATCAGCTATCAGGTTGAGCAGGGCCAGGTCGTTGGTATTGTCGGCGAGTCCGGCTCCGGTAAATCGGTCAGCTCGCTGGCGATCATGGGGCTGATTGACTATCCCGGCAAGGTGATGGCCGACAAGCTGGAGTTCAACCAGCGCGACCTGAAGCGCATTTCAGAAAAAGAGCGCCGCCAGCTGGTGGGTTCCGAAGTGGCGATGATCTTTCAGGACCCGATGACCAGCCTGAATCCTTGCTATACCGTAGGCTACCAGATTATGGAAGCGATCAAGGTGCATCAGGGCGGCAATAAAAGCACGCGCCGCCAGCGGGCTATCGATCTGTTGAACCAGGTAGGCATTCCCGATCCGGCCTCGCGGCTGGACGTTTATCCACACCAGCTTTCCGGCGGCATGAGCCAGCGCGTGATGATTGCCATGGCTATCGCCTGTCGGCCAAAGCTGCTGATTGCGGATGAGCCGACCACGGCGCTCGATGTCACCATCCAGGCGCAGATCATTGAGCTGCTGCTCGATCTTCAGCGGCAGGAAAATATGGCGCTGATCCTGATCACCCACGATCTGGCGCTGGTGGCTGAAGCGGCACAGCATATTATCGTGATGTACGCGGGACAGGTGGTAGAGACCGGTAAGGCGGCCGATATCTTCAAAGCGCCGCGCCACCCTTATACGCAGGCATTGCTGCGCGCGCTGCCGGAGTTTGCCGCCGACAAAGCGCGGCTGGCTTCGCTGCCGGGCGTGGTGCCGGGCAAATACGATCGGCCCAACGGCTGCCTGCTTAATCCGCGTTGTCCGTACGCTAACGATCGCTGCCGCGTTGAAGAGCCTGAACTCCGTGATATTCCGGGACGCCAGTCCAAATGTCATTACCCTCTGGATGATGCCGGGAGACCGACTTATGCAACCATCTGATTCCACCCTGCTGATGCAGGCGATTGATTTAAAAAAACACTACCCGGTAAAAAAAGGCTTATTTGGTCAGGAACGGCTGGTAAAAGCGCTGGACGGCGTCTCTTTTAATCTGGAGCGTGGTAAGACGCTGGCGGTAGTAGGTGAATCCGGCTGTGGAAAATCGACGCTGGGTCGGCTGTTAACGATGATCGAAACCCCGACGGAAGGGCAGCTGTTTTATCAGGGACAGGATCTGTTGAAACACGATCCGTCAGCGCAAAAGCTGCGTCGCCAGAAGATTCAGATCGTTTTTCAAAACCCTTATGGCTCGCTGAACCCGCGTAAAAAAGTCAGTCAGATACTGGAAGAGCCGCTGCTGATTAATACCGGGCTTAGCAAAGCGGAACGTCGTGAAAAGACGCTGGCGATGATGGCGAAAGTAGGGCTGAAGCCGGAACACTACGATCGCTATCCGCACATGTTTTCCGGCGGCCAGCGCCAGCGTATTGCGATTGCGCGCGGGCTGATGCTCGATCCGGACGTGCTGATCGCCGATGAGCCGGTTTCTGCGCTCGACGTCTCGGTGCGCGCCCAGGTGCTGAATCTGATGATGGACTTACAGCAGGAGCTGGGCCTTTCGTACGTCTTTATCTCGCACGATCTGTCGGTGGTAGAGCATATTGCAGACGAGGTGATGGTGATGTATCTGGGACGTTGCGTAGAGCGCGGCAGTAAAGAGGCGATTTTTGCCAACCCGCGCCATCCCTATACTCAGGCGCTGCTCTCCGCCACGCCACGGCTGAATCCGGACGAGCGCCGCGAACGCATTAAGCTGACCGGTGAACTGCCAAGCCCGCTTAATCCGCCAGCGGGCTGCGCTTTTAACGCCCGCTGCCGCCGCCGATTTGGCCCCTGCACCAGTATCCAGCCACGCCTGAAGCAGTATGGCGACCAGCAGATTGCCTGCTTTGCCGTCGACCAGGATGAAGGACAGCCGGTGCCAAACTAACCGCAGGCCGCTATTGTCGAAAAGCGGCCTGCAATTTTTCCTGTTCATGACGTGTAGAACATTTCTGGAACCCGCCTCAAAGACTGGCTGCAACCTGTGCCGTCAGTCTAAATACTGAACCTGACCAGAGAGGATTTTTACAAAATTATGACCACGTAGGCAGATTATCGTATCTGCCAGGATGGCTACAGGCCTTTGCTGAGCGGTGGTCGTTTATATTTAAAAATAACGGTAGCCCAGCGAGAGTAATGCATTTCAGGCCGCAGACCTTGCGGCCAGATGCCTTAACTTCCTCTCTTTTCTGTACCATCGATTAGCAAAAACGCGCAACCAGCAGAGGTTGTGATCAATTTGACTTAGTTTGTTCGTTTTATAATCACTTAACGATGCGCTCAGGCTGTGGCATAAAGCCGGGTATCAGGGCCGGTTAAAAGTGTTTTATGTCAAATTAATGCCTGTATCAGCATATTATTTATTAAATTCTGCTAACGCATTGCGCGATTAAAAAAATGTGTGTAATTCTGCCCGCCGCTGCCCGTTATTAAAGCAGCATGCTGATTAATTAACTGAGAGAAATTATTTAATTAAGGCAAATAATAACAGGGCTGATTGATAGCCTGCGTAATTATCGCCGCATCATGGTTTGTTAATATAATTAATCAGTTCAGCTTTTTTTGTGAGCGGTAAGAATATTCTGATGTAAATAAAAATTGTATGATATATTGCCGCTTGTTTCCTCACTCTCCGCGATCGTTCCCATGAAAAGTTATGACGACCTGCAGCGTTTTAAAGAAAAAACGCAAACAAACCATATCGAATTCAAAGATATGTCTGAACAGACACGGAATGCCGATAATACGGACTGGGCCATCATCAGACAGTTGATGAACGAGGGTGCAGCGTCGGCCTTAGGGAACGGCCAGCGAACCGATATTACCGCGCCACAGCCTGCTGCCGATCTCTTTAATCAGTCGGCTATACCGGCGCTACCGCAAAAAAGCGTGACGAAAATTTCTGCGTCGCCTGCGACAGGCGTGGCTGCTTTTGTTACGGCCAAACCGGTCGCGCAGGGCGGTTCGCTGCTGGACAGCATTGCCGCCTCGCTCAAGCCGACCGCACAGGCACAGTCCGTGCTGCCAGAGTCATTAAGGGCTGCTGAAGTATTGCAGGCGACGCCATTCGAAAAATCAGCGCCGCTGGATACTATGCTCGCACCGCAAGCCGCTTCACGGACAGAAGCAGCGCGCGTATCGCCAACTTCTTCATTGCTGGATGCCGTACGTTCGCAACAGCCAGCTTCACCGGTAAATACCGCCGCGCCTTCGCAGCAGCCAGCTTCACCGCTGGATACTATGCTCGCACCGCAAACCGCTTCACGGACAGAAGCAGCGCGCGTATCGCCAACTTCTTCGTTGCTGGATGCCGTACGTTCGCAACAGCCAGCTTCACCGGTAAATACCGCCGCGCCTTCGCAACAGCCAGCTTCGCCGCTGGATACCGCCGCACATTCGCAGCAGCCAGCTTCACCGCTGGGCGCTGCCCGGCCTGCCGAACCGGAACGCTTTAAGCAGCTGTTCAGCGCTTCCGGCCCGCGGGATGCTACCCTGTTACCGAAAGAAACTCTGCTACAACCCCTGCTGGAGCGAATTGCCTCATGCCGTTAGTTTGTGTTTGTTCTCCGAAGGGCGGCGTGGGTAAAACCACGCTGGCTGCTAACCTGGCCTATACCCTGGCGCGTGGCGGCAGTAAAGTACTGGCAATTGATTTTGACGTGCAGAACGCGCTGCGCCTGCATTTTGGCGTGCCGCTTTCCGATGGCCGTGGTTTTGTGGCGAAGTCGGCGGAATCGCCGGACTGGAGCCAGTCGATCTTAACCACCGGCGGCAATATTTTTGTGTTGCCCTACGGCGACGTGTCGGAAGAGCAGCGCGTTGAATTTGAAAGTAATTTGTCCGACCCCCATTTTCTTGCCCGCGGTTTACAAACCGTCCTCAACTATCCCGGCCTGGTTATTGTTGCTGATTTTCCGCCCGGACCGGGTCCAGCCCTAAAGGCCATGACCGATCTTGCCGATTTACATCTTGTAGTGATGCTGGCGGATACCGCTTCGCTGTCGCTGCTGCCGCAGATTGAAAACGACAAAATGATCGGTGGCGCGCTGAATCAGCGGGCCGGTCACTTCTTCGTGCTCAACCAGAGCGACAGCCGGCGTAATATCAGCCGTGACGTGACGGCTTTTATGCAGCAGCGCCTGGGCGACCGGTTGCTGGGCGTGGTCAATCGTGACGAAAGCGTCGCGGAAGCCAACGCTTCACAGCAGTCCGTATTTGATTTCAGCCCGGTTTCCGCCGCCGCTTTCGATATTGAGCTGGTCGGCAAAAGAGTTGCCGCGCTGCTGGATATCAAAGTAGGCGATGGCGAGATGCAGGCGCCGCTGACCTCGCGGTAACGCGGCTTCGCCGTACGGAATGGATACCTGTCATTCCGGGGCGCTGTTGCGCCCCGTTAACTCTCGTTTTGTTTTCAGGATGACTTATGAAAAAAGTCCTGTATTACCTGCAGCTGCTGATATTATTTCCGCTGGCCGCAGTGATTGTTATCACGCCCATGGACAGCCAGAAACAATATATTTTCGGCCTGATCGGCATCGCCATTCTTTTTGTGCTGGGGCTGAGCAAAAGCCATAAAATCTCTATGGTAATGGTGTTTCTTTCAGCACTGATGTCAACGCGTTATATATACTGGCGCGCGACTGAAACCCTGGCTTTTAATTCCGAAATCGAAGCGATCCTTGGCGTCGGCTTATTTATCGCCGAGGTTTACGTTTGGGTTATTTTACTTTTAGGCTATCTGCAAACGTCCTGGCCGTTAAAAAGAACGATTGAACCCATGCCGGATGATGTCAGCCTGTGGCCAACCGTCGATATCTACGTACCGAGCTATAACGAGAGCCTGGACGTGGTACGAGATACCGTGCTGGCTGCCCAGTGCATCGACTATCCGCGCGACAAGATTAAAATCTATCTGCTGGATGACGGCAAGCGCAGCGAATTCGCGGTTTTCGCCGCCGACGTTGGCGTTGGCTATATCACGCGTGACGACAACCGCCACGCTAAAGCGGGCAACCTGAACCATGCCATGCGCATCACCAAAGGCGAACTGATTACCGTTTTTGACTGCGATCATGTGGCGACGCGTACTTTCCTGCAGGCTACCGTTGCGCCTTTCCTGAAAGATCCAAAGCTGGCGCTATTACAGACGCCACACTATTTCTATTCGCCCGATCCTTTTGAACGCAACCTGCAAGGCGCGCGGGAAATCCCGAACGAAGGCGCACTGTTTTATGGCCCGGTTCAGCAGGGCAACGATAACTGGAACGCGACCTTCTTCTGCGGCTCCTGTGCGGTAATCCGCCGTAGCGCGCTGGAAGAGATTGGCGGCTTTGCTACTGAAACCGTGACGGAAGATGCGCACACCGCGCTGAAAATGCAGCGTCGCGGCTGGAAGTCTGCCTTTCTGGCCCTGCCGCTGGCGGCTGGCCTGGCAACCGAGCGTCTGGGCCTGCATATTATCCAGCGTACCCGCTGGGCGCGCGGCATGACGCAGATTTTCCGCGTCGATAACCCGCTGCTGGGCCGTGGTCTGAAATGGCAACAGCGCCTTTGCTACCTTAACGCCATGCTGCACTTCCAGTTCGGCCTGCCGCGCGTGATCTTCCTGACCGCGCCGCTGGCTTATCTGTTGTTCGACCTGAATATTATCCACTCTTCCGCCAGCCTGATTTTTGCTTACGTGCTGCCGCATCTGGTGATGTCGCTGTACGTTAACTCGCGTATGAACGGCCGCTTCCGCGCCACCTTCTGGGGCGAGATTTACGAAACGGTGATGGCTTTCCATCTGGTTATTCCCACGCTGCTAACCATGATTTCGCCAAAGCACGGCAAATTTAACGTTACGGACAAAGGCGGCCTGCTGAATACTGGCTTCTTTGATCTTAATATCGTGCGTCCACATATTATCTGTGCCGCGCTGCTGATTGCGGGTGTCACGAGCGGCATTATTCGCGCCGTGGCGCATAACTATTTTGGCGTTGACCCTTACGTTATCGCGCTTAACGTTGGCTGGGCGCTGTTTAGCCTGGTGATTCTGATGGCGGCGATTGCCGTGGCGCGCGAAACTAAGCAAACGCGTAAAACCATCCGTATTGACGTGAAAATTCCGGTGATTATTCACTACGCCAGCGGCATTTCCTCGCGTTCAACCACGGTGAACCTGTCGATGGGCGGCGCGCAGGTAACGGCACCGGATAATCGCCATGAAACGGACGTTATTGAAGCGGTCGATCTGATGTTGCAGTCCGGCACCATCTCCTTCCCTGTCAGCACTATCGGCGCAGAAAACGGCGTTATCCGTTTGATGTTTACTGAAATCCCGCTGTCGCGCCGTCGTGAACTGGTGCGCGTGGTGCTGTCGCGCGCCGACGCCTGGCTTAAGCCGGAAGGGCCAAAGGATAATCCGCTGCGCTCGCTGGTCACCATTATCCGTACCGTTTTTGATCTGTTCTGGCTGACCTGGAAAGACCGGCGCGCAAAACGCCAGGCGATGAAAGCGAAAGAGGACGGCGCTGTATGAAAAAGCTTTTAGCCGTTCTCTGTTTTGGCATCGTTACGCTGGGTCATGCCCATGCCGCCGACAACGTTACCCAGGACAGCAGCGCGCTGTCGCAGATCCCGCCGCCAGCCGGAACCGGTCAGGCAGGCGATTTGCCGCCGCTGCCGCCCATCGGCGATGCGCAGTCCACGGCCACTATTTTGCTGAACCAGCCGCTTGCCAGCACCATTTCCGTCGCACAGATGGGCCAGACCAACGGCATTCTGTTAACCGGCGGCCAGCTACAGTCCGGTATCGTTTTTACGCTGCCTGCGGATGAAGTGATTACGAATGCACATCTGAACCTGTCGCTGAAAGTCTCTAAAGCGCTGGCGGCACGCAACACTTCTATGCAGCTGATGCTTAACGGCCAGCCGCTGGGAACGCTGCCGCTGAGCGCTTCCGACAGCGCCAGCGAAGAGTATCAGCTGGATATTCCGGCCGCGATGGTGGTTTCCAGCAATAACCTGAGTTTTAAAATCAACGATGCAGACCAGCTACTGTGCGAGCGCGATAGCGACAGCCAGTACCAGGTCACCATCCTGCCGGAAACCACGCTGGCGCTGGAAGGCCAGCAGCTGAATACAGGCAATAAGCTGCGCAACTTCCCGCGTCCGTTTATCGATCGGCAGCGGATGACGCCGTCCAGCGTAGCGATGGTGTTTGGCTCAGAAGTGACGCCGGGCGAAGTCAGCGCGGCGGCCACCCTTTCTTCGTGGATGGGCATTCAGACCGACTATCGCGGCATCAATTTCCCGGTATTGCGTAATGAGATGCCCGAGAAAAATGGCATCGTCTTTGCCCGACCGGGCGAAATCATTGCAGGCTTAACCGTGCCGCAGGTGAAGGGGCCGACGCTGCAAATGGTCGATAATCCGGTCAATCCGGTTTACAAGCTAATGCTGGTGATTGGCAACAGCGACGACGAACTGCGCCAGGCTGCCTGGCGGCTAACGCAGCCGTTGAGCGTGGACAGTGATTCCTTGTCTGTTGCCTCGCAAAGCATTCCGATGAGTAAGGCTTACGACGCGCCGCGCTGGATCAATACCGATCGTCCGGTACGCCTCAGCGATCTGCTGCGCAAAGATCAAAGCCTGACGACTACAGGGATCTGGCACGATGCGCTGAGAGTTAACTTCCGCGCCGCGCCCGATCTGTTTCTGTGGGATGGCGAAACGGTGCCGGTGCAGCTGAACTACCGTTTTCCCGCGGAAAGCTGGATCGACGAAGAAAAATCCTTCCTGAACGTGGGCCTGAACGGCACCTTTTTGCGTAATCTGACGGTCAATAAAGTCGGCCTGCTGGAAAACATCTGGCATCGGCTGGGCGGCGACGCGCGCCAGGAGAAATATACGCTGAAGTTCGATCCGTATCTGATTTACGGCGACAACCAGCTGCAGCTCTATTTCAATATCAAACCCAAGGCCAGCGCGCCGTGCAGCGTGTTGACTAACAACAATATTAAAAGCCGCATTGAGGATGACTCGTGGATCGACCTGAGCCATACGCGTCACTTTAGCCTGCTGCCGAATCTTTCCTATTTCGTCGGCGCGTCGTTCCCGTTCAGCCGCTTTGCGGACTATTCACAAACTGTGCTGATGCTGCCCGCCGCCCCCAGCAATGCTGAAATCGGCGCGCTGCTGGATATGGCCGGACGCTCTGGTAACGCAACCGGCGTCGCGCTGAGCCACAACAGCGTAATGTTTGGCGTACCGCAAAGCGGCGCGCAGCTGGAACGTTTACGCAACAGCGACGTGCTGGCCATCTCCACGCTGGCGCAGGGCGAGTTTAACCAGGCGCTGCTGCAACACTCTCCTTTTGACGTTAACGGCCGCACGCTGGGCGTGAAAGAACCAACGCTGCTGGACAACCTGCGCGGCTGGCTTTCCGGCGACTGGAATCGCCAGGTGATGGATGCAGATCGCTACTTCTCTTCTAATGAAGACTGGCGCGGCTTTGTCAGCTATCGCTCACCGTGGAGCGGCTCGCGCGTGGTGGTAATGACTATCGCTACCGACGACGCGCAGCTTGCACGCCTGCATGACGATTTGAAACTGCAACGCATTAACGCCGGCATTCGCGGCGATACCGCCATCATCACCGATGAAAACGGCATTCGCAGCTTCCGCGTGGGCGCGCAGTTCCCGAACGGCGAAATGCCGTGGTACATGATGGTGGTGTGGTATGCCAATCAGCATGCGGTCGTGCTGGCGCTGATAGCGCTGCTGATCTCCGTTATTGTTGGCCTGAGCACTTTTGTTCTGTTGAAGCATCATGCCTGGAAGCGTCTCAATCCGCAGCATGACCATTCCGGCGAGAAGAAATGAAGATGAATGTAAATAAAACGCTGATCGCCCTTCGTCAGCTGTGGCTGCCGGGCCTGGTGCTGACGGCAAGCGCATTTCCGGTACTGGCGGCTGAAAACCCGGCCATCCAGGCGCTGTTTGATCAGGCCAACTACTGGCACCAGAAGGCACATGACGAGCTGGCGCGCGACGCGCTAAACAAAGTGTTAATGGTGGACGGCAACAACGTTCAGGCGCTTTATCTGATGGCGCTGTGGGCGCAGCAGAGCGGCGACAGCGCGGCCTCGACCCAATGGCGCGAGCGGCTGAGCCAGGTTTCTCCCGGCAATGCGAAGCTCAGCGAGCTGGATAACGCACGCCAGCTCCAGTCTATTCCAACGGCGCAGCTCGCGCTGGCGCGCCAGCAGGCGCGCGGCGGCAACATTGCTGCTTCGCTGCAAACCTGGCGCAACACTTTTAGCGGTAACGAGCCGCCAGCCAGCGTGGCCGCTGAATATTATCTGACGATGGCGGGCGATCGTACGTTGCTGCCGCAGGCTATCGATGCCCTACAGCAATTCGCCACCGCGCATCCGCAGGATACCGGCGCAAAGCTGGCGCTGGGTAAGGCGCTGACCTATCAGGAATCGACGCGTCACGAGGGCATACAAATTCTGAGCGGCATGGCGGACGGCAACGAGGATGCCGATCGCTCGCTGCGTCAGGCGCTGCTGTGGCTTGGCCCGAAACCGGAAGACGCGCCGCTTTACCAGACTTATCAACAGCGCCATCCGCAAGATCGTGCGGTGATGGACTATTTCCGTAAAAACGCGGGCGGGGCAGAAAAAGGCGAAGGCTTTACCGAGCTGAACAGCGGCAACGTTTCCGGCGCGCAGACCGCTTTCGCTCACGTTTTGCAGGCTAACCCGGAAGATGCCGATGCGCTGGCGGGGCTGGGCTACGTGGCGCAGCGCAGCGGGAACTATGCCGCCGCCGCAGATTATCTGGAACGCGCGGCGAAGCTGGGCGGCGATAACAGCGAGCAGCGCCAGAAACAGGCCGCCGACGCGCGTTTTTATGGCCAACTGGCCAGCGCGCAGCAGGCGCTGAAAACGGGCGATACGGCGCAGGCGCTAAGCCTGAGCGAACCGCTGACGCAGGCCGAAGGCGAGAAAGGCGTGGCGGCGAAGCTGTTCCGTGCCGACGTGCAGCGCCGCAATAACCAGCTGGACGCCGCCGAGCAAACCTATCGCGCAATTTTACAAAGCGATGCGGATAACCGCGCGGCGAAAGAAGGGCTGTTTTACGTTCTGCGCCAGCAAAATCGCGGTAGCGAGGCCAACGCGTTGCTCTCTTCCCTGCCGGAAAGCGTGCGTGCAAGCGTCGCGCCACGTCCGGGCACCACCAGCGATCCGCTGCGACGTGAAGCGAAGCAGGCGCTTGCGGCAGGTAACCCACAGCGCGCCATTACACTGTTGACCACCGGTATCCAGCGCTTTCCGAATGACCCATGGCTACGGCTCGATCTGGCGCGTCTCTATCAACAGCAGGGCGATAGCGCGCAGGCGGCTGGCGTCATGCAGCCCGCTTTCCGCCCCTCGGCCAGCAGCAACGACATCTATGCCGCCGCGCTGTTTGCCAGCGAAAGCGGTGCCTGGCAGCAGGCGCAAATGCTGCTGTCGCGGCTGCACAACCAGAACGGTGAAATGCGCGAACTGTCGCGCCGCGTTAACTTCAATCTGCAAATGGCGGTAGCGCAGCAGTATCTGGCGCAGGGTTCTACCGTCGCTGCCGCCAACACGCTGAAGGCGCTGGCACTCACGCCACCCGCCAATCCGGCGGATGCAGGGAAGCTGGCGAAAGGGCTGGCCGCCGCTGGCGATCTTAATAGCGCCGTCGCCGTAGTGCGCAATAATATGCAGCGCGGCGTACAGGGCAACGCGGGCGATTACGCGGCCCAGGTCGCCGTACTTAATCAGGCCGGGCTAAGCAGCGAAGCGCAAAGCTTCCTCAATAATCCTGAACTTCAGGCAAAAAGTACGCCAGAGCAGCTGGCCGGTATTCAGAACGGCTATCTGATCAACGAAGCCGATCGTCTGCGTAGCCAGGGTAAATATGCGTCGGCCTATGACAAGCTGATCGGCGCGCTGCAACACGATCCGCAAAACAGCGATCTGATGTTCGCGATGGGCCGGCTCTATCAGTCCGGTAAAATGAACAAAGAAGCGGGCGTGGTTTACGACTATCTGATGACGCGCGATACGCCGGACCAGGATGCGCGCGTCGGCGCTATCGATGTGGCGCTGGCCATGCACGATCTGCCGAAAGCAAAAGCGCTGATGGCCGGGCTGCATGGCGAACAGACGCCGCAAAGGCTGCTGCTGATGGCGCGCGTGGCCGAAGCCGAGGGCGATCACCAGCAGGCGCTGGCTTACCTGCGCACCGCACGCGGCAAGATGATTGGCCTGCAGGAGGCGGAAAGCGGCTCGACGCCAACTATTGGTGGACTGGCGCTGGCGGACAATCCTTTCGTCAACCGCACCACGCTGAATGCCAGGAAATCGCCGTCCGCCTACGGCGGCGTGATGCCGTGGCAGCAGGGCCAGACGGAAGACGGCTCTGTACCTGACGGAACAAAAGTCGTTTCGCAGCAGGCGCAGACGCTGCATCAAATCGATACCATGATGGACGATTTACAGGAACGTACCGGCACCTGGGCGCAGGGTGGCGTACAGGTCAGAGGGCGCGACGGCGAATCCGGCCTGAGCAAGCTGACCGAAGCCAAAGCGCCGCTGACCTGGTCAAGCGTGCCTTATGGCAACACGCGCTTTAACTTTACGCTGACGCCGGTCACGCTGAGTGCAGGCAGCGCGTCGGACACCGCTATTGCCCGTTCAGGAACGCAGGCGCTGGAGCAGGGCCGCATCGCGCAGGCGAATAAAATTACGCCATCCAGCGTGCTGCTGGACTCACCGGGAGCGCAAACCGCTTCCGGCGTGGAAGTCAATCTGGGCCTGACCAACGACAGCTTCAAGGTTGACCTGGGTTCCACGCCGCTGGGCCAGGATCTCAGCACGCTAGTGGGCGGCATTCAGTGGTCGCCAAAGCTGACCGACTATCTGACGCTGATCCTGACCGGCGAACGCCGCGCCGTGACCGACAGCCTGCTTTCCTACGTCGGTACCGAAGACAAGCTGAGCGGCAAAAAATGGGGCCGCGTGACCAAAAACGGCGGCGACGCGCTGTTGAGCTACGATAACGGCGATGCCGGTTTCTATATTGGCGCAGGCGGCTACAGCTATATCGGCGAAAACGTGGCCAGCAACCAGAGCCTGAACGGCACGGCGGGCGCTTACGTACGTCCTTATCACGACGACAACAGCGAGCTGAAAACCGGCATCAGCATGAGCTGGATGGATTTCTCGAAAAACCTGAGCTACTACAGCTACGGTCAGGGCGGCTACTTCAGCCCGCAAGATTTTGTCGCCGTTTCTTTCCCGGTGGACTGGAGCAAAAACTACGACGATCTGAAGGTAAAAGTCGGCGGTTCCGTGGGTTATCAGTCTTACTCCCAGGATCGCAGCGCGTACTTCCCGACCGATCCGGCAAAACAGGCGCAGCTGCAAAGCTATTATGACGCCGGATACGCCACCGAAGCTTACTATGCGGGCGGCAGTAAAAACGGCATTGGCTATAATCTGCATGCGGGCGCGGATTATAAGGTGAGTAAAGATGTCACCGTTGGGGGCCAGCTGGGTTATGACACCTTTGGCGACTACAACGAGAGCACTGCTCAACTCTACTTCCGCTACATGCTCGGAGACAAATAATGAGTGACATTCAGGAACAAACCCTGAGCTACTATCGCCAGCAGCAGTACCAGCCCGGCTGGTTCGATCTGCTGAGCGTGATGATTGGCGGCATGTTGCGCAACGCTGGCGAAAGCGAAAGCCATGCTTTTTTACAGCAGATGGGCGACAACCTGGCCAGCCGCTATCCGCTTAGCGCCGCGCTGACCGTGGGCGAGCTGGAAAAGCAGATTAACCAGGTGCTGGCGCGCTTTAACTGGGGATTTGTCGACGTGCAGCCGCATGAAACCGCGCTGGTGATTTGCCATATGGCGCTGCCACCGGGCGACGGACAGATGGACGCCCGCCAGTGGCGTCAGGCACTGGGCGCGGTATTGACCGGACTTTATGCCCGCTGGCTGAGCGATCAGGGCGGCAGTCCCGCCGTTGCGCTGACCTGCTCCGATGTCGGCAGCGCGGCTTCGCTTACTTTCCGCTATCAGATGTAAGGAACATAATTATGATTCTGCTCAGGGCGAGCGTGTTGATGATTGCAATGATGCTGGGCTGCATGCAGGCCAGCGCCGCCGACGGCTGGAGCAGCTTTAAAAGCCGTTTTATGACCAGCGAAGGCCGCATTCAGGACACCGGCAATAAAAATATCAGCCATACCGAAGGGCAGGGCTATGGGA
Source organism: Erwinia phyllosphaerae (assembly GCF_019132875.1). Classification (GTDB taxonomy): domain Bacteria; phylum Pseudomonadota; class Gammaproteobacteria; order Enterobacterales; family Enterobacteriaceae; genus Erwinia; species Erwinia phyllosphaerae. The sequence continues at coordinate 129,341 of NZ_JAHSPF010000006.1, read as the reverse complement.
TGTTGCTGGCGGTTGCGGCCAACGACCGCAGCAGTTTTGACAGCCTGTGGAACTGGACGCAGAAGCACCTGAAGAATCAGAAAAACGGGCTGTTTTACTGGAAATATATTCCTGACGCTGCCGATCCGGTGGCGGATAAAAACAGCGCGTCGGATGGCGACCTGCTGATTGCCTGGGCGCTGCTGAAAGCGGGCCAGAAATGGCAAAATAACGCTTATTTGCAGGCATCTGACCGTATTCAGCGGGCTATTGTCGATAAAGAAGTCACGACTTACGCTGGCCATACGGTGATCCTGCCTGGCGATCAGGGCTTTAATAAAACCAGCTACGTGGTGGTCAATCCGTCCTATTTCCTGTTCCCGGCATGGCGTGATTTTGCCGCGCGTAGCCATTTGAAAGTCTGGACCAACCTGATCGACAGCAGTATGGATCTGCTGACGAAAATGCGCTTTGGCGAAACAAATCTGCCGACGGACTGGGTAGCGCTAAACGCCGACGGCAGCGTCGCGCCTGCCATTGGCTGGCCGCCGCGCTTTAGCTACGATGCCATTCGCGTCCCGCTTTACCTTTACTGGTATGACGCGCAAGGCTTACAGCTGGTGCCTTTCCAGCATTTCTGGATGGGCTTCGACCGCGATAAAACCCCGGCGTGGATCGACGTCACCAACAACAATAAGGCGCCTTACAATATGGCGGGCGGCCTGCTGGCGGTGCGCGACCTGGTGATGAACCAGACTGGCTATCTCAACGATCAGCTGACGGATAAACAGGATTACTATTCCGCCAGCCTGCAGCTGCTTTCCTGGCTGGCTTATAAAAATCAGTAGCTGATTTATACCGCGCAACGGTAGCTATCGTTGCGCGGTGTTTTAACTGTCGTATGCGTCCTGTCCTGCGCACTCTCCATTGACCCTCCGTTAATAAAAGCTTTTTACCATAAAAGCCAACCTTCTGAATAAATTACCAATTTTTGGGCTAAAGCCCGTAAATTTCGCAAGGGCCAGGCCATTGTGTATCACCGCAGCGGCGGGCTTACTGGGCGCTTCACCAACCACCGGACACCCAGATGAGCCTGTTTTTGCGCGCCTCTGCGGACGGCCAGAGCGCATCAGAAAAAGCTGCCGTCACTTTTACCCTTGGCATTTTCTTTGACGGCACAACCAATAATGCGCTGAATATTCGCCGTCGGCTGGAAGCCAGCGCGCTGGACGATCTCCGGCTGGAAGACAGCGATGCGCTGGAGGCCTGGACAGAAGCAGCCAGCGCAGACTTAGGGCTTGGCGGTCGGGCCATCACCAGCCATATCGGCTATTACACCAACATTCACTGGCTTAACATGCTGTACGCCACCGACCTTACCGAGGGGCAGATCCAGCAGAACCTTTACATTGAAGGCATCGGTACGGCAGAAGGCGAGGCGGACACGGCGCTAAGCATGGCGTTTGGTACGGGCGAAAGGGGCATTGTGGCTAAAACTGATAAAGCCGTTGCCGCTATAGTCGAGGTTCTGCGCGGCTTCGTTATCCGGCAACCGAACCTGATTATTAATGAACTTCAGTTCGATATTTTTGGCTTTAGCCGTGGCGCCGCCGCCGCCCGCCATTTTGCTAACCGGGTTTTCTACCGGGACGATGAAATTATTGCTGCGATTAAAAGAGGACTGGAGGGCGTGGAGTATCGCGGGACGGCCGCCGGAAAAACGCGCTTTCTGGGGCTTTTCGATACGGTAGCCGCCGTCGCCACGCTGGAAAACGGCATGGATCCCAACAGCGCAGACAATGGCGATGTCATGCTGGAACTGCGTCCCGGCGTGGCGGAGAAAGTTTTTCATCTTACCGCACAGCACGAATGCCGTTTTAACTTTGCGCTAAACAGCGTACAGCCAGCCTGGCCGGAAGTGGCGCTGCCCGGCGTGCACTCGGATATCGGCGGCGGCTATCATGCGGTAGAAGAGGAAGTCTGCTTTTTAACCCGCCCACGGTTTGAAACCGTGCCGCTAACCACGGCTGACGATGCAACCAGAGTTTACCGTGCTGCCAGCGAAGAGCTGAAAGCGCTGCGCCGCTATCCGACCATTGCCCCTTACCTGGAGAGCGGTGAGGTAGAAATCTGTACCTGGTCTGATGATTGTATAGCCGCCGATCGTTACGGGATGCTGCAAAAACGCAGCGGGGCGGCAGTGGTGCTGCGGCGCAAGGCGCACAATGACTGGGCGAAGATAGCGCTCAGAGTGATGATCGATGCCGCTACGGCGGCGGGCGTGGCGTTTAACGCTATTGATGACGCGGGGGAAGCGCTGGCTTTGCCGTCGCAACTCCAGCATCTCTGTGACAAGGCCATCGCGTTGAGCCACGCCGTGCGTCATGGTCGGGAAACTGTCGGCTTTACCGAAGCGGAAATTAACAGGCTGGCGGCAGACTATCTGCACTGTTCCGCAAACTGGAACACGGTGACGACGGATGCTGACGGCAAAGTTACCGGCGCGGTAAAAGCGGTCGAGCTTGCTTCCTTTGTTAACCGGCCCGACGCACAGTGGCGGCGCACGGTTTATAATCTGAACGGTGAAAAGATGAGCTGAGTGCGGTGCCGCACGCTGAAATGTGCCGCCGCCTGTAGGACAGGATGATGAGCACAGGCGAATGCCGGCTGCTTTAATGACCGCATAAAAAAGCCTGAGCGGCTTAGCGCTGCTCAGGCTTTTAACAGTCCACAACGGTTTGAACCTTATGGCCGACTGCACAGCCAGCCTGCTTTCTTACTGTGGATAAGCGACCCAGTCGCCGCCGTTCAGCCTTATCCAGGGTTTTCCCTGATACATCATCACGATGGCGTTGTCGTTTTCCGATACCACCTGGCTTTGCGGCAGGTTTTCGGTCAGCACCGACATATTGACGTTAGCGGCGTTAAACACCTGTCCGTCCACCACGCGGGAGACCAGGTCGGAAATCGCCAGCAGGCTGGTTGGCGCATCTACCACCAGCGGCTGTCCCTGATGCGGCGCTTTCATGCCAACGAACTTAATGCCAACGGGCACGTGCGTGATGCTCGGGCTTGGGATATCGCGCAGGCCTGACATCTGCATTTTGTCACCTTGCAACGCTGCGCCGTGCTCCGGCACCACCAGAACCATCACGCGACGGCCTGATTTCTCCAGGTTAGTCAGGAAGGTATCAAGCTGATCGAACAACAGTTTGGCGCGCGGCTGCCAGGCAGCGGTTTTGGTGCTGCCCAGTTCTCGCGTGCCGTCGTGCAACGGGATCAGGTTATAGAAGGTGGCGGTACGGGCATCCGCGCTTTTCTGGCGGTTATCCAGCCAGCGCTGCATCAGCTCGCCATCGTTAAAGACCGGCGTGCTGTCAAACGAGGTCCACGACGGATTGATACCCGCCTGCGACATCAGCGGCGCTTGCAGATCGCCATCGTCGCGCAGTTCCTGCAGATAGTTACCGAATACGCCAGTATGGTCCATCATCAGCTGCTCTTTAAAGCCCAGCTTCGCCAGATTATCGAACAGATAGCAGCGCTGATCGGCAGGCTTATACAGATCGCTGTGCGAGGTCTGGCCGCAGCTGGCGCGCAGCAGACGGATACCCGCCGGGCCGCTGTAGCCGGTCGCGGAGTTGTAGTTGTTCAGCACGATATCAAAGTGCTTCCACAGCGGATGATCGCGCAGCTGCGCCACGTCCAGATCGGACCAGGAGAGCGAACAGATGTTGATGACCAGAATATCGAAAGGCGCGGAATCGGCAGGCAGCGAATCCGGGAAACGCGTGGTGCGCTGCTTTTCGCTCTCGTAAAACTTATTAAGATAGGCGGTCAGATTGGCGCTGGTGGGCGGCGCGGATTGATCCATCGCGTTGGCGCTGGCGGCGGCCTTGTTGGGCTGGGCTGCGGTATTCAAGGCGACCGGCGGCGTCGCTTCTTTACTGGGAAGAAGCACAAAGGAAGGCCCCGCCATATTCACCACGTTGATCCACAGCAGCATCAGCGAAACCAGTACAGACACGCGCACCCAGTGCGAAATAAACAGGTAGATCACCAGCATCACAAAACCGACGCCGACCATTTGCCAGTTCACAAAGCGATTAACCAGGTCCAGCAGATAAGCGCCGGAGAAGCCGACCAGCTGGCTCCCTTCGCTGGCGATACTTTGCGGGCCGGGCAGCCAGGTGTCGTGCCAGAACAGACCCAGCCCAATCGGAACAGAGATCCAGTTGCGCCAGCGATGCAATCTTGCGGAAGGCAGCGGAAAAAGCAGCCAGGCGAGAAACACCAGGTTAGTCAGCGCGTGGAAGTTCAGATAACCAAACCACAACAGCGCAAATTTAATCAGGAAATAAAAATTCCAGCCGCCGAGACCGCGCCAGCGCAGCAGAACAGCCGGTTGGCTTGTTGGTTGACTCATGTCTTATCCGATTCTGAAGAGTTACGCCGCCAGATGCCTTCATATTTCAGTGCGCGAGGCGGCGTGACCCGCAGCACCAGCCCTCGCCACTGCCGGGGCAGCCAGCGAGCGTAAACAGGTTTTAATAAAATCAGCAGCAGAACCAGCAGGATCAGGATCTGCACGTCATCTGTTAATGTCATGGTGTATTGTCCGCCAGGTCCTGGCCCAGAGTGATATTGTGCGGCTGGCGACGCTCTGCCGTAACGGGCGCGGGCGTCGTCGTTTCCTGCTGCGGCGCTGGCGCATCGCGCCAGGCGGTCGGCACCTGCGTTGTCATCTGCCGGACTTCCGACAAAATCTGCAAATCTTCATACCAGACCAGCCGGTTAGTGAAGATTTCGTCGTGCGGCAGCTGGAAAATGAATTTCAGCGCGGTATCCAGATCGCTAAAGCGGCAGGAAGAGAGAAACAGGTAAAGCCTGTCATCCAGCAGCGTGACCAGATCGCCGTAGCGACGCGGTTTGCAAAGGGTCAGCGCCTGTTCGGTCTTTAGTTCGGGCACCGGGCGCAGCGCCACCAGCAGCCCTTTACCATTTTCCGGCAGCAGCGTGTTGTTGACCAGCAGCGTCACCGACTGGCAAAACTCCGTTAGCGGCAGATAACCGCGCTCCTGCAAAGGCTGCATTGATTTCATCAGCGCTTGCAGATCGGCAGGCACGTGACGGTTATACGACTGTCCCTGAATACCTTCCAGCATGGTCAGAAAGCGGGACATAGAAGCGTTAACCGGCACAATACTGTTGACGCCGCAGGCCAGCAGCAGGCGCTCATCGCTGTAGCGCAGTGACGGACGCATTTCACGCACGACAATCTTCAGGCCGCTACCGCGCGTGCGGCGCAGAGCGTGGATCTGTTCCGCCAGCGCGGGGATCTGGTCGTTATGCTGCAAAGTAAAGATGATCGTCGAGGCGTTCGCCTGCTGCGCGCGGTTATACAGCTCACCATTATTATCAAACAGCGTCCACTGGCTCGAAAGCGGCGGCGCGCCTTCCAGCACCGATTTTTCCGCCAGATATAGCGTTTCGTCGTTCAGCGTCAGCGGCGTACTCTGCGCCTGCTCCAACAGCGTAAACTGGTCCGCATTCAGTACCAGACGTAATGCACGATCGGCCAGCATACCGCCGCCGTTTGCCCACCAGTTAATGCGGTAGTCCCAGCTGTCCTGCTGCCAGTCCAGCTGCGCCAGGCCATCAACGTGGCGATAAAGGGTCTGTAGCTGCGTACGCAGTCCGTTGATTACTGAAGAAAAGCTAATGATTAGCAGCGTGATGGGTTTAGCGCTAAGAAAGTTTTGTAGCCGTTTTGTCCACAGCCGCAACTCTTCCGGGCTTAACTTTTCCCACAGGGAAGCCGGGGCAAAAAACAGGACCAGACGAGGTTTTTCCGGCAGCACGCGCGCTAAATCGTCAGTAAAAGCCAGCAACGCTTTCCGGGTTTCCGGCAGAGAAAAAAGTGGGATAGAGGCCGGCCCGCCAGTAGGGGCTGGCGTCAGTAGCGATTCGGGCGTCAGGCCTGCGCTAATCAGCGTTACCGAGCGTTGGGCGGCAATACACTGACGCGCTAAAACGCGGGCATCTTCCTGCCGGTTGGCGGTCAGCCAGTAGCATCCCGACGGCTGCATCAGCATCAACTCATCTCTGACCTGGGCAAATCCTAACGTAAATGGAGGTGTCATAAGATATTTCGCAACCCGGCTTGTTCCACGGCTAGAGTGTAGCCCAGTTAAAAAATGAAGGAGCATCATTGTATTCTGGCTAATATACATTACAACTTATAGCAAACCGACATAAACTAGACCTAAGAATTTTCTGGTGCGGATAATTTTTATTCTGCCGCTTGGGGCTATCACTATGAGTCAATTATCGGATACCGCGCTGCCGTCAGCGCGCGAATCGCAGGATGATATTCTGGCGCTGGAGCGCGCTTTTTCACTACAAAACTGGCGCTATATCGATATCGATCGCCAGGAAAGACTGGCCGGAATTATGAACCGCTGGCCGCTGCTGGCGGAATTGTCCGGCGCATCGCAGCATAAGGGGCAGTGATGGCGGTTATTGCGCTACAGGGCGTCAGAGGCGGAGCAGGCGCGACTTCATTGACCGCAGCCCTTGCCTGGGCGCTCAATCGCCTTGGCGAACAGGTCATCACCGTCGATTTATCCGCCGATAATCTGCTGCGAATGCACTTTAATATGCCCGTTGGACAATCCCGTGGCTGGCTGCGTGCCGCCTTCGACGGCCTGCCCTGGCAGCAAAGCGCATTGCGCTACGCGCCCGGCCTGGATTTTATTCCTGCGGGCAGAGTGAATGACGATGAGCGGATGACCTTCATTCGCGATCCGGAACGCTATAGCCGCAGCTGGGCGACGCAGATTGCAGAGTTAAAGAAGCTCTATCCCTGGATTTTGCTGGATGTCCCGGCTGGTGATACGCCCTGGACGCGAGCCATGCTGGCGCTGGCCGATCGCGTGCTGGCCATCGTCGTGCCGGATGCCAACTGCCATATTCGTCTGCATCAGCAAACATTTCCGCACAACTCGCTGTTTTTGCTCAACCAGTTTTCGCCGGTCAGCAAGGCGCAGCAGGATCTGCATCAGCTTTGGGTTAACAGCCTGAGAAATTTTATCCCTTTAACCATTCATCGTGATGAAGCCATGGCGGAAGCATTGCTGAATAAGCAGCCGCTGGGCGAATATCGGCCACACTGCCTGGCGGCAGAAGGTATGACGACCTTCGCCAACTGGGCGCTAATCAATCTGCGGGAAAAATCATGAGGCTGCTGCGCTGGCTACTAATGCCGGATATCACCGCGGCGCTTCATCGGCGCTATGCAGGCTATCGTCAGCACGGCGCGGCTTCCGTCACGGCAGCTATCCAGTGCTTTTGGGTTGCGCTCGGCTGGACTTTGCTGCGTTTTGAAACGCCTGCCTGGCAGCGCGTACAGGCGCAGCGTCGGCGTCTTTATCCGCATATTTCGCCGGAAAGGCCGCATCCGGCGGATATTCTGCGCTATCTGCTGCAAACGCTCTGGCTGCTGCTGGTGATCCCGTTCAACGGCGTATCGCTCAGCGACCGCGCGGGCCGCTATACATTAAGGACGCGGCGCCAGCGCTTTTACAACTGGCTGGATAAGCTGCCGGAACGGGCCGAAGCGCGCAATGTAGAAAGTAAAGCCGAGCGGCAGCTGCGGCGCCTGCCCGGCTGGCTGCGGAAAACGCTGTTCGGCGTGGCTATCGTCATGGCCACGGCGCTGGCGATCCTCTGTATTTCCCAGCCGTTCGATCTTTTCACGCAGTTTATTTTTGTGCTGCTGCTGTGGGGCGTGGCGATGGTGGTGCGGCGCATTCCCGGCCGTTTATCGACCATGATGCTGATCGTGCTGTCGCTGACTATCTCCTGCCGCTATCTGTGGTGGCGCTATACCTCGACGCTGAACTGGGACGATCCGCTAAGCCTGACCTTCGGCGTCCTGCTGATTGCGGCGGAAACCTACTCCTGGGTCGTGCTGATCCTGGGTTATTTCCAGACGCTGTGGCCGCTGAACCGTCCACCCGTTTCGATGCCGGAAGATATTACGACCTGGCCGACGGTGGATCTGCTGGTGCCGACCTATAACGAGCCGCTGAGCGTGGTGAAGCCTACGCTGTATGCCGCGCTGGGCATCGACTGGCCAAAGGATAAGCTTAACGTTTACGTGCTGGACGACGGTAACAGGGCAGAGTTTCGTGCCTTTGCCGAGGAGATCGGCGTGCACTATATTGCGCGGCCGACGCACGAGCATGCCAAAGCGGGCAACATCAACCATGCTTTGCGTACCGCATGCCGCAGCGAGTTTGTGTCGATTTTTGACTGCGACCACGTGCCAACACGCTCGTTCTTACAGATGGCGCTGGGCTGGTTTGTGAAAGATCCGAAGCTGGCAATGCTGCAAACGCCGCACCACTTCTTCTCGCCCGATCCTTTTGAGCGCAACCTGGGCCGTTTTCGCCGTACGCCAAATGAAGGTACGCTTTTTTATGGCCTGGTACAGGATGGCAACGACGTTTGGGACGCAGCCTTTTTCTGCGGTTCCTGTGCGGTGATTCGGCGTACCGCGCTGGATGAAATTGGCGGCATTGCGGTAGATACCGTTACCGAAGATGCGCACACCTCGCTGCGTCTGCATCGAAAGGGCTATACCTCGGCCTATATCCGTATTCCGCAGGCGGCGGGTCTGGCGACCGAAAGCCTGTCGGCGCATATCGGACAGCGTATTCGCTGGGCACGCGGCATGGTGCAGATTTTCCGGCTGGATAACCCGCTGTTTGGCAAAGGATTAAAACTGGTACAGCGCCTTTGCTACGCCAACGCCATGCTGCACTTTTTATCGGGTATTCCGAGGCTTATCTTCCTGCTGGCGCCGCTGGCTTTCCTGTTGTGTCACGCCTACATCATTTTTGCGCCCGCGCTGGCCATTGCCATTTTCGTGCTGCCGCACATGTTGCATACCAGCCTGACCAACTCACGCATTCAGGGGCGCTGGCGACATTCGTTCTGGAGTGAAGTGTACGAAACCGTGCTGGCATGGTATATCGCGCGGCCCACCACCGTGGCGCTGTTCAATCCGCACAAAGGAAAGTTTAACGTGACGGCGAAAGGCGGCCTGGTCGAGCAGCAGCATCTCGACTGGGTGATCACGCGGCCTTATATGTTTTTGGTACTGATTAACGTGGCCGGTCTTATCGCTGCGGTCTGGCGCCTTAACTATGGTCCGCCGAACGAAATTCTGACGGTGTTCGTCAGCGTGATCTGGGTAATTTACAACATGATTATCCTGGGTGGCGCGGTAGCGGTTTCCGTTGAAGCGCGTCAGCTCCGCGAGGCGCACAGGGTGGAGATTGCCATGCCTGCGGCGCTGGCGCGTGAAGATGGTCACATGCTGCCCTGTACGCTGCGTGACTACTCGGACGGTGGCGTGGGCCTGGAGCTACGGGAAGAGAACCTGCTGAAAGAGAATGAAAAAGTCTGGCTTTTGCTGCGCCGTGGGCAGCAGGAGTTCAGTTTTCCCTGTTTTGTGCAGCGAACCTTTGGTCGCCGTGCCGGTATCCGCCTGCATGAGCTGACCACCGAACAGCATGTTGAATTTATCCAGTGTACTTTCGCGCGCGCCGACACCTGGGCGCTGTGGCAGGACAGCTTTCCCGAAGATAAACCGATGCAAAGTTTTGCCGACATTATGGTGCTGGGCTTTAAGGGCTATCTGCGTCTGGCAGAGTATGGGCCGCAGCCGCTGCGCGGGCTGTTTGCCGTACTGACGCGTTTAACCGCCTGGTTGGCTTCATTTTTCCCGAAGGGCGTGGGTCGCAACGATCCCACACTCCTCTGACTCAAGTTGATGATGAAACGATGACGAGAAAATTACCCTGGTTTACCGCTTTATTAATGGGTGCTATGCCGCTGGCGCATGCGGGGCCGCAGCCGATAATCCATCTGGACGCGCCTGCCGACGCCGGGCTTTCCATGCCTGCTACACCGATGGCTCCATCGGCTATGCCGGTCGCTGAAAATCCTGTGCCTGCCGCATCGGCTATGCCGGTTGCTGTCGAGGATGCCGCATCTGCCGCATCGGCTATGCCGGTTGCTGTCGAGGATGCTGCATCTGCCGCATCGGCTATGCCGGTGGCTACCGGAGAGTCTGCGCCTACCGCATCTTCCACGTCCGCTACTACCGAAGATTCTGCCTCTGCCGCACCTGTTAATATTGCTCCTGCTGCGCCGGTTCGCGACGTGACGCAAACCTTCGCGCAGATTGCGCCGCCGCCAGGCGTGTTCAACCTGACGGGAACGCGCACTCAGGGCCAGATTGAATTTGGCGTGCGCAGTGACGAAGTGGTGACCAAAGCGGTGCTAAATTTGAGCTACCGCCCTTCGCCTTCGCTGCTGCCTTCCCTCTCGCATCTGAAAGTCTATCTGAACGATGAGATGATTGGCCTGGTGCCGGTTACTCAAGAGCAACTGGGCAAGACCAACCAGATCCAGCTGCCGCTCGACCCGCGTTTTATCGGCGACTTTAACCGCATCCGTCTGGAGCTGGTCGGCCACTATACCAACCTGTGTGAAAACCCGGCTAACAGCACTATCTGGATGGATATCGGCAAAGACAGTTCGCTGGCGCTGACGCTACAAAAGCTGCCGGTACAGGACGACCTCTCTCACTTCCCGGAACCGTTTTTCGATACCCGCGATAATCGTCCACTGGTCCTGCCGATGGTGTTCGCCGACTCGCCCGATCTGGGACAGCAGAAAGCCGCCGCCGTGCTGGCTTCATGGTTTGGCACTAAAGCAGACTGGCGCGGTCAGTCCTTCCCGGTGCTTTATAACCAGCTGCCGGATCAGCAGCATGCCGTCGTGTTTGCCACCAACGATAAACGCCCGGACTTTTTAAAAGCGATGCCGCCGGTAGACAAGCCGACTATCGCCATCGTCAATCAGCCGCAGAATCCTTATGAGAAAATGCTGCTGGTTTTAGGCCGTGATGATAACGATTTGCTGAAAGCGGTGCAGGGCATTGCCCAGGGCGACGTACTGCTGCGCGGCCAAAGCGCGACGGTAGATGAAGTTAAAGAACTGGCGCCTCGCAAACTGTATGACGCTCCAAACTGGGTACGTACCGACAGACCGACCACCTTTGGCGAACTACAGCAATATGCCAATCAGCTACAAAGCGATGGGTTACAGCCGAACCCAATCGCGGTGACGCTGAAACTGCCGCCGGATCTTTTCCTCGTCCGCGCGCGCGGCATCGATATGAAGATTAACTATCGCTACACCACGCCGCTTCAGGACGATGGCTCAAGGCTGGCGGTTAATCTGAATAACCAGTTTGTGCAGGATTACCCGCTGCCGGGCAAAAAGGATAACGGCAAGCAGCTGCTGCGTATCCCGCTGATTCAGGGACTTACCGACGGCAGTACGCAGCTGACTATTCCGGCGCTGCGTCTGGGAGTCGTTAACCAGCTGCGTTTCGACTTTGATTACGCCAGTATCTTTATCGGTGGCACTTATAACAATGCCACCAACGAAGGACGCTGCGAAACCGTCAGTGCGGTGCCAAACCATGTGGTGATTGACGACAATTCCACAATCGATTTCTCCGGCTATCGTCACTATATGGAAATGCCGTCGCTGCGCGCCTTTGCTAATGCGGGATTCCCGTTCAGCCGCAACGCCGATCTGGCGCAGACGCTGGTGCTGGTTAACAGCCATCCTGAAGCGGACAAGGTCAGCGCGCTGCTGAACGCGTTGGGCAACATTTCCGCGCAAACCGGTTATCCGGCGCTGAAAGTGCAAATGACCGACGACTGGAGCAAAGCCAAAGGGCAGGATGACGATCTGCTGATGATTGGCGAAATTCCGCAGGAGCTAAAGGACGACAGCAAAATCAACCTGCTGGTAGAGGCGACGAAAAGCCAGGTTAACAAGCCTAACCGCCAGAACGATTTCTCTACCCAGCCTTTGTCGAATGACGACATGCATGCAGAAAGCCAGACCGCCATTAGTTCGGCAGGCCCGATGGCGGCAATCGTCAGCTTTAAATCGCCTTTCTTTGACCAGCGCAGCGTCGTAGCGCTGTTAGCCGACAGTCCGCGTGCATGGCAGTTGCTGAACGGCGCGCTGATCGACAGCGGTAAACGCGCGGCGATTTTTGGTTCAGCATCGATTATCCGTGAATCCGGCGTAAACAGCCTGCGCGTGGGCGATACCTGGTACGTCGGCCATTTGCCATGGTGGGAACGCGTCTGGAACACGCTGGCAACGCATCCGGTACTGCTGGCGCTGTTTGCCGCCGTCGTCGTGATTCTGTTCGCGCTGCTGTTGTGGCGTTTAATGCGCAGCATAAGCCGCCGCCGTTTGGGCGATGAGGACGATCTATAGTGAACTCGCGTTGGATAATGCCAGCGTTGCTGCTGCCGCTGGGCTGCATGTCGGCCCAGGCGGCGGAAGTTTCGCCCCTTGACTGGCTGCTGCAACAGGTGCGGGTCGGTGAAGCGAGCAACAAGTTCGATCTGGTGAGCCAGTCGCTTTATCGCCTGGAGAAGATTGCGCCGGACAACCCGCAGGTACTGGCGGCGCAGATCCGGCAGGATCTGCGCATGGGGCAGCAGGATCGGGCGCGGGAGAGGCTGGCGAGGCTGAAAAAGATCGCGCCGGACTCGCCAGCGACTCGCCAGGCGGAAGCAAACCTGCTGCTGATCACCGACGAAGGCCGACAGCAGCTGCAACAGGCAAGGCTGCTGTCCGCTTCCGGACATCTGCCGGAGGCGCGCGCGGCCTGGGACAAGCTTTTTCACGGCGTTTTTCCTTCCAGCGACCTGGCGCTGGAATACTGGCGGCTGGTGGCGCGTCTGCCTGACCAACAGGGGCAGGCTCTGACGCAGTTACAGGCACTGGATCGCGATGCGCCGGGCAATATTAATGTCGAAATGGCCATTGCGCAGATGCAGCTAAGCCAGGACAACCGCGCGGCGGCGATTAAGCAGCTGCAGGAAGTGGCTAACGAACCGGCTGGCCGCGACCAGGCCGCGGAGCTATGGCTAAGCGACATCAAATCACAGCCGGTTACGCCGCAAACCGTGGCGCAGCTGCAAACCTATCTGGCTACTTTTACCAGCGACAAACCGCAGGCCGACGGCCAGCTTGAGCTGGCACGGCAGCAGAAAATGTTGGCCGATCCCGCTTATCAACAGCGGCTTCGTGGGCTGGCATTGATTGATAAAGGCGAAAGCAATGCGGCCATTCCGGCGCTGCGCGTGGCCCTGCAGGCCAGTCCGAACGATCCGGCGCTGCTTGGCGCGATGGGCCAGGCACTGGCGCGCGCCAACAATCGCGAAGAGGCAGACGGCTATTTTCAGCGTGCCATCGCGGCAGACGCTGAAGGGACAGATATCGGCAAATGGAAAAGCCTGTTGCAGTCTAACCGCTACTGGCTGGCTATCGCCGCAGGTGATAAGGCATTAGCTGCGGGCGACATTCGCGGGGCGACGCGTAGCTATCAGCAGGCACAAAGCCTGGACAGTACCGACGGCTATGCGCTAATCGGTCTGGGCGACGTGGCGCTGGCGCAAAAAAATGCGCAGGCGGCGGAAGGACTTTTCCGTCGGGCGCGGCAACTCGATCCCGGTAATACCACGGCGGTGCAGCGGCTGGTTAACCTTTACCAGCAGCAGTCGCCAGAGAAAGCGCTGGCCTTTATCAACGGGCTACCGGCTGCGCAAAAACGTTCGCTCGGTACAACTCTCGCCAGCCTGCGCAGCAGTACGCTAAGCGCGGAAGGCGATAAGCAGGCGGCGACAGGACGCTGGGCGCAGGCGGCGGAACTCTATCGCCAGGCGCAGCAGGGCGCGCCGGATGATATCTGGCTGAACTACCGGCTGGCTGGCGCGCTACGCCAGGCGGACCAGCGGCAGGAAGCAGACCGGCAGATGGCCGCGATGGCACAGCGGCAGCCGGGCGTGCCGACGCAGGTTTATGCCTATGCGCTGTATCTTTCCGGCAGCGATCGCGCCAGTGACGCGTTGCGGCAGCTGCATGCGTTGCCTGCGGATAAATGGGATCAAAACATTAAAGATCTCAACAGCCGCCTGGAAACGGATACGGTAGTGGCCCGCGCCGGACAGCTTCGCGCCAGCGGGCAGGAGAGCCAGGCCGTGGCGTTACTCAATCAGCTTCCGCCTTCCAGCCGTATTACGCTGACCGAAGCGGACTGGGCACTGGAGCGAGGCGACGCACAGCAGGCGCTGGCACGCTATCGTGAAGTCAGCGCAAAAGAGCCGCAAAACAACGACGCCCGCCTGGGGGAAATCGAAGCGCTGGTAGCGTTAAAAGATCTGCCGGCCGCGAAGGCACGGCTACAGGCATTGCCCGCAACCGTGGCGGAAGAGAGCGTTAATACCGGCCGCCGCGTGGCCAATGCGGCGCAAAGCGTTGGCGATGCCGATCGTGCCGCCATGCTGTATGGCTTGCTCAAACCAAAGGCGGCCAAAGAGATGCCTTCGCAAAGCAGCGCGCTGGTATTCCGCGACGCGGCTCGCCTGGAGGCCGCACAAAACCAGCCTGCCGCCGCGCAGTATGACTATCGCCAGGCGATGGTCGCCAGCGGCATTACGGCTACGCCGCCGCAAAGCACGGAAGATTACACGCGGCTAACGCGTAACAATGAGCAGGACGACTGGCTGAAACGCGGCATCCGCAGCGAAGCGGCCGACCTGGCACGTCAGCAGGACACGACGCTAACGCTGGCAGAAGATTACGCCAGGAATAAAGGCACCGGCGGCGTCTCTGATTTTACCGCGCATACCACTATGATGCAGGCGGAAACGCCGCTGGCGCAGGGCAAGGGCTGGCTGCGGCTGGATAACGTAGATCTGTCGGCAGGCACTTTTTCGCCGAACAGCCTTGGCAATATCAATGAAACCTTCGGCACCTGCGCTAACGGCGACGCAACCTGTAACCGCGATTTCCGCCAGCATCAGAACGGCACCAGCGTTGGCATTGGCTACAACAGTGATAAATGGTCAGCGGATATCGGTACCACGCCACTGGGCTTTGAGGTGACTAACTGGGTCGGCGGCTTTACCTGGAACACCAGCGTAAAAGATCTTGGTGTCTCACTGACCGCTTCGCGCCGTCCGATTTCCAGTTCGCTGCTGGCCTATGCTGGCGCGCGCGATCCCAATACCGCCAGCGGTAAAACCTGGGGCGGCGTGGTCGCGACCGGCGGCGCGGTTGGCCTGAGCTATGACAAAGGCGGCCCGCACGGCGTCTGGGCCGACATCAGCGCGCACCAGATTACCGGAGAGAACGTCAAGGATAACTCCCGCGAGCGGCTGATGGTGGGCTACTACTATAAGCTGCTTAACGAAAACAACCGTCGAGCGACTATCGGCCTGAACGGCATGCTGTGGCACTACGCGCGTGATTTAAGCGATTATTCTCTGGGCCAGGGTGGCTACTACAGTCCGCAAACCTATAACTCGCTGTCCGTCCCCTTAACCTGGCGTCAGCGCACGGACAACTGGTCTTTCGATCTGGGCGGCTCCGTTTCCTGGTCCCATTCCCGCACTAGCGGCGAGCCGCGCTATCCGTTGAGCTTCGGCACGCTGACCAGCGATAACCCATCCAGTAGCAGTAGCAGCAGCAGCGGTTTTGGCTATACGCTACAGGTGGCGGTGGAACGCAGGCTGAGCGCACACTGGACGCTGGGGCTGGGTATGGATATCCAGCAGGCGAAAGATTATACGCCAAGCCACGGCATGATTTATCTGCGTTACTCGATGGCCGGTTGGGAAGGGGATTTAGATATGCCGCTTCAGCCGCTGACGCCTTATGCAGACTTTAAGTAGCGTTTTGCGTCGTTCTTGCGGGAATTTTCCCTCGGAAAAGGCTTAATCGCTCGCCAGCCGAAAAGGGATACCTTAACAAGCGCCTCTCATAGGATATACTCAGGGCTGTTTTTGCCGCCGTCCCCGGCGGCATTCAGCTTTGCGGAGAACAGGCTTGCGCGTTAGTCGTTCATTAACGATAAAACAGATGGCGACGGTATCGGGCGTTGCGGTAGTCACCATTTCTGTCTTTATCGTCATTCAACTTTTTCATTTTGTGCAGCAGCGCAGGATTGACTATGCCCAGCAGATGGAAAACGTCGCGCATACCGTGCGTCAACCGCTGTCGCAGGCGGTACTCAAGGCGGACATCGGCCAGGCCGAACGCATTCTGAATTCGCTTAAGCCCGCCGGGATCCTGGCGCGTGCCGACGTCGTTCTGCCGGGTGGTTTACAGGCGCTGCACGCTGACTTTGCCCCAACAAAACCGGTGCCAAAGCTGATTGCTAAAATCTTCGAGCTGCCCGTGCAGATCACCGTGCCGCTCTATTCGGTAGAGCCTTCCAATCCCAAACCGCTGGCGCTGCTGGTATTGCAGGCGGATTCATGGCGCGTTTACCAGTTTATTCTCAGCGCGCTCTCTACCATGGTCACCACCTATCTGCTGCTGGCGCTGATCCTGTCAGTCGCTATCAGCTGGTGTATCAACCGGCTGATCGTCCGGCCGCTGCGCAGGATCGCGGTTGAGCTGCGCGACCTGCCGCCGCAGGAAACCATTGCTCATCAGTTGAAGCTGCCCGACCGCCATCGCGACGATGAGCTGGGTATGATGATCCGCAGCTATAACCATAACCAGCAGATTATTGAAACGGTCCATGACGAAATGAGCCGTCTGACCACGCGCTTTGCGTTAACCAACCTGCCCAACCAAACGCTGTTTCTGGCGCTGCTGGAGCAGCATTTAAACGCCGTTGCGGAAAAAGATATTTTTACGCTGCTGGTGCTGCGTATTGAAACCCTACAGGAAGCCAACGGCGTCGTGACGGACGAGCAGCGTGACGTGCTGGCGCTGGCGCTGCTGGATAAAATCCGCAACTGTATCGACAGCCAGACGGTTATCGGCCAGCTGTCCGACAGCGACTTTGTGCTGTTAATGAAGCGAGCCAGCACGCCCGAACGCGCGATGCGCATGGCGCGTTTGTTGCAGATACGCCTGACCCAGGCGGTAGCGCTACAGCAGATGCAGGTGCGGCCCACTATCAGCATTGGCATGGCGGCACGTGAAGATAGCCATCTTAACGCACAGGATCTCTTAAACCGCGCCGCTTCGGCGATGATGTCGGCGCGCCTGGAAGGCAAAAACCAGATTCTGTTTTTCAATCCGTTGATGACTGAACGAGCCCACAGGCGGCTGACGCAGGAGCACGATATTCTGCAAGGTTTGAGCGACGGTCAGTTTGCGCTGTTTTTACAGCCGCAGATTGATATGCGCAGCGGCCAGCCCGTCGGAGCAGAAGCGCTGCTGCGAATGCGTCAGCCGGACGGAAGCTGGAGCCTGCCGGAAGATTTGATTGTTAACGCAGAAGAGTCTGGCGTGATCACCGCGCTGGGACGCTGGGTCTTTGAGGAAGCCTGCCGCGTGCTGGCTGACTGGCAAAAGCGCGGGATTACCCTGCCGCTCAGCGTCAATATTTCTGCCGTACAGCTGCGCGAGGCGGATCGGGTGGCGCATCTGCGCGAGCTGATCCAGCAGTATCAAATCAAGCCGGGCAGCCTGATGCTGGAAATTACCGAAACGGCGCAGCCGGGAGAACCGGAGCTGGTGCTGCGGCTGCTGAACGACTTACAGCAGGCGGGCGTTTCCGTGGCGCTGGACGATTTCGGCATGGGCTACGCTAACCTGAACTGGCTAAGCCAGTTTAAGTCACTGCCGGTCAGCAAGCTGAAGATGGATCGCAGTTTTGTCTGCATCCTGCCGGAAGACGATACGATGGTGCGCATCGTTGCGGCTATCGCGGATATCATCAAGCTGGACGTGATTGCTGAAGGGGTAGAAACCTGCGACCAGCGCGACTGGCTGCTGGCACGGGGTATTCAAATCGGCCAGGGCTATCTCTATTCCGAAGCGCTGCCGGTTGCGCAGTTCGAGCAGCGCTATTTTTGACGGCGTGCGTATCGGGCAAGCGCCAGACGCGTAACAAAGGAACGCCGCTGGCTACTCTGCGGCCAGGCAGGCAGCGGAAACCGGGCCTGTTTATATTACGGAACGAGGTAAACCTGCGCGCGTATGCTTACTTTGCATGAGCCGTCACGCGTTGATAACCGGCGTCAGGTAAACCTGCGCGCGTATGCTTACTTTTGCAGGGTATAAAAGGCTGACCGGCTTGCGTCGTAATATTCAGGGCGCGCTTGCCATGCCGGGTGTGGCGGATATCGAATTCGAACCAGAGCGCGATAACGTCATTTTCAGACCTCTGGCATCAGACTGCTCAACCCCCGGGCGTGGCCTGATAGCCGTTAACGCTGCTTTTTTACTCTGTCCCTTCGCCCCGCTTTGGACATGTTTTGCTAGCTGAAGTGATTCAGCTCATAAAATTACATGTCCGATCTGGCTATATGTGTCAATTTATATCAATCCGGTTAACGTAGTGTTATTTTTGGCCTGTAGCCCATTATAACTATAGCAATGTCGCCTTCCCCAGGTGTTAACGGATACTTTATGAAAACTTCCCTGTTCAAAAGCCTTTATTTTCAGGTGCTAACCGCGATCGCTCTCGGTGTAGTACTGGGCCATTTTTATCCAGAGTTAGGCGCACAGATGAAACCGCTGGGCGATGCTTTTGTTAAGCTGATTAAAATGATTATCGCGCCGGTCATCTTCTGTACGGTAGTGACAGGGATTGCCGGCATGGAGAGTATGAAAGCCGTTGGCCGTACCGGTGCGGTAGCGCTGCTTTATTTCGAAGTAGTCAGTACTATTGCGCTGATTATCGGTCTGGTGGTGGTTAACGTGCTGCAGCCGGGCGCGGGAATGAATGTCGATCCCGCCACGCTGGACGCAAAGGCCGTTGCCGTTTATGCGCAGCAGGCCGAGCAGCAGGGCATCGTCGCTTTTCTGCTGGATATTATTCCCGGCAGCGTGATTGGCGCTTTCGCCAGCGGTAATATTTTACAGGTGCTGCTGTTCGCCATCCTGTTTGGCTTCGCGCTGCACCGTATGGGCGATAAAGGCACGCTGGTGTTTAACTTTATCGACAGCTTTTCGAAGGTCATTTTCGGCATTATCAATATGATCATGCGCCTGGCACCGATCGGGGCTTTTGGCGCAATGGCCTTTACGATTGGTAAATATGGCGTCGGTTCGCTGGTACAGCTCGGCCAGCTGATTATCTGCTTCTATATCACCTGCGTCCTGTTTGTGGTGGTGGTGCTGGGGCTGATTGCCCGTATCACGGGCTTTAATATCTTCAAATTTATCGCCTATATCAAAGAAGAATTACTGATCGTACTGGGTACTTCTTCGTCAGAATCGGCGCTGCCGCGCATGCTCGACAAGATGGAAAAGCTGGGCTGTAAGAAGTCGGTGGTCGGACTGGTTATCCCGACCGGTTATTCATTCAACCTCGACGGCACCTCTATTTATCTGACGATGGCTGCCGTATTTATCGCCCAGGCAACCAATGCGCATATGGATATTGTGCATCAGATTACGCTGCTGGTGGTGCTGCTGCTGTCGTCAAAAGGCGCGGCTGGCGTAACGGGAAGCGGCTTTATCGTGCTGGCCGCCACGCTGTCCGCCGTCGGGCATTTGCCGGTGGCGGGCCTGGCGCTGATTTTAGGTATCGATCGCTTTATGTCCGAAGCGCGCGCGCTGACTAACCTGGTCGGCAACGGCGTGGCAACGGTATTCGTGGCGAAGTGGGTCGATCAGCTGGATAAGAAACAGCTAAATGAGACGCTTAATGCCTCGAAAAAGGCGAAAAATCTGTCAGAAACCCATCGCTAAGCCGCCAACGGCGTAAATATTCCCCCTGAATGCCCATCGCGACTTGCCCTCGCGACGGGCATTTGCATAATAACCCCCATTGTTTGAACATTTTTTACTTTTCGCTGGGACATCCCCGCTGACGCGTGGTCTAACAAACTGTCCGTTGGCCTCCTGAGTTATCCTTCATCCTGATAGCCGCAGGCCGTAGATCGCCAGTGATTTTTTTGGTTTGTGATTGAGTAGGGGTTCACATGCAGGGCACCAGAATTCGTCTTTTAATCGGTGGGATAGTGCTGGCCTTCGCCAGCAGTACGGTGCAGGCGGAAACACTCCAACCCGATCCTGCCTGGCAGCAGGGAAAACTGGATAATGGTTTTCGCTGGCAGGTGTTAACAACGCCGCAACGCCCCAGTGACCGCATTGAAGTTCGCCTGATGGTCGATGCCGGATCGCTGGTAGAGAATACTCAACAGGCTGGCTACAGCCATCTTTTGCCTCGCCTGGCGCTGGTACACAATGCCAGGCTGGATACGGCGCAGCAGCGCTCGCTGTGGCAGCAAAGCATCAACCCGGATCGGCCGCAGCCGCCGGCAGTGACCTCTTATGACTTTACGCTCTATTCCCTCAGCCTGCCGAATAACCGTCCTGAAGTGCTGAAAGAAGCGATGAACTGGCTGGCGGCGACCATTGGCGATATGACGGTCAATGAGCAAACGGTCAATACCGCGCTAAATGCAGACGATCCCATTGCCACCTGGCCCGCCAGTCCGCAGGATCCATGGTGGCGCTACCGTCTGAAAGGGTCGGCGCTGCTGGGACACGATCCCGCCTCGCCGGTTAGCGTGCCCGTTGATATGGCAAAGCTGAACGAATTTTATAAGCAGTGGTACACGCCGGATGCCATGACGCTGTTTGTGGTGGGCAACGTTGAAAGCCGTAGCCTTGCTGAGCAGATCAACAAGACGTTTTCCCCGTTACAGGGAAAACGGCAGACGCCTGCGCCAGTGCCAACGCTTTCGCCTTTACCGCAGCAGCCCGTTAACCTGGTTAACAGCAATCTGAGTCAGGATCGCCTGTCGCTGGTCTGGGATAATCCCTGGCAGCCAATCCGCGATTCGCAAAGTTTGTTACGTTACTGGCAGAGCGACCTGGCACGCGAAGCGCTGTTCTGGCACGTGCAGCGCGTGTTAAGCGACAATAAAGCGCAGAAAGTTCAGGTAGGATTCGATTGCCGGGTGCTTTACCAGCGTGCGCAGTGCGCCATTAATATGGATGCTAATAACGATTCGTTAAACAGTAACCTGAGCTTGGTCGCACACGAAATGGCTAATATTCGCGATAACGGCCTGCCGCAGGAAGAGTTTGACGCGCTGATGGCGCAGAAAACCGCTGAGCTGAATAAACTCTTTGCTACCTACGCGCGTACCAATACGGACGTGCTGATGAGCCAGCGTCTGCGTTCGCAGCAGAACGCGGTCGTCGATATTGCGCCAGAACAATATCAGAAACTGCGGCAAAAATTCCTTTCGGAGCTGACGCTGCAAATGATGAATCAGGAGCTGCGTCAACAGCTGTCGCAGCCGCTGACCATGATGCTGATGCAGCCGCAGGGTGAAGCAGAAACCAACGTGCAGACGCTTTATGACAGCTGGGATAAGGTGATGAAACCTGCCACCGAAGCGACGCCAGCCGTAATTGACGAAACCAAACCTGAAGTGTCAGATATTCCCGCTTCGCAAAACTAGTGGCCAGTCGGGCAGGTTTTTACGCCTGCCCGACAGCTTAACGAAAAGGTTATGCGCCTGTTGCTAAGACGAAAAGCGCGCCGCTCGTGTTACCATTTGCGCGCGCGTAACCATTCGTTGACCAGCATCGGCCAGCTGGCGAGCGGCAGATCGGCGACGTTGCGGATGCCAAAGCCGTGACCGCCTTTCTCATAGAAGTGCAGCTCGCTGGGGACGCCATGTTCCCGCAGCGCGCTGAACATCATCATGCTGTTGTTAATGGGCACTGACTCATCGTTTACCGCATGAATTAACAGCGTTTGCGGCGTCTGCTCCGTAACGCGGGTTTCCAGCGAATAAGCATCGATTTCGCGCTGGGTTGGGCATTCGCCCAGCAGTCGCAGCCGCGAACCGGCGTGCGCCAGACCTTCACGCATGCTGATGACCGGATAAAGCAGTACCAGAGCATCCGGTTTGGCGGCGAGAGAATCGGCGATATCCTGCACGGGATAAAGTTTTTCGGCAAAGCGCGTTCCTGCGCTGGCCGCTACGTAACCGCCAGCGGAGAAGCCCATCATCACGATGCGCTTACCGTTCAGACCGCGTGCAGCGCGGTGGCGCAGAACACGTACGGCGCGCTGGGCATCCGCCAGCGGTGCATCGGCCGCTTCATGGTGGCCGTCCTGAGGAAAACGATAGGTCATCACCGCCAGCGTGTAGCCCATAGCGGTAAAAAACATCGCCAGCGCGCTGCCTTCTTTATCGATCATAATGCGTTCAAAACCGCCGCCGGGCGCAACCAGCAGCGTAACGCCGTTAGACGTTTCCGGATACCAGAAAGCGAGTTCCGGGCAGCGTACGCCGGAAGCGGCGCGGTCGAAAGGCTCATACTCTTTTGCCAGATCGACAATTTGTGGACGGACGCGAGAATCACTGGCGCCAGGAGCGTCGCCTTGAGGCCAGATATTAATTATTTCGGTGTTCATAAGCGCTCCTGAGCAACATTTTATAAAAGTATAGGTAAGCCTGAAAAAATATCAGGTTTTATCTTTTTGTAAGAATACAGGATCGCCGATTTATAAACGTAACGTCCAGAGTTTAAAATGGATTTAAAGGATTTCAGAATTTTGCCACTATTATAATTATGTTTGTATCTTCGCACTGAGAGCTTTAATTTTACTTTATGCTGTTTATTTGATTGTTTTAAAATAAGTCCTCATGTTGTTATCTGTCTGATTTCTTTAACAGTAAAGGGAAAGATATTCATCTGTCTTGAGGCTTTCTCTTAATGCAAATTAAGTGCATTGATTAGGTTTTTATTTTACATAGCGCTTAAAGTTTTTTTGCACAGATTTATATTCTGCCTTTAGGCAAATTTATCGAAGTCAATCACGACACCGCGCATTGTAAATAGACTGGTTGAACGCCTCTGCTTTTATAATTTCCTCCGGCTGGAGCAGCTAATGGTCGGCTTTTCCTGCCTTTCTCACACTTTTATGTAAGCCACCCTCATGGAACCATTAATTTTTTCGAGCAGTGCTGGGCAATCCAGTTTTGCCTGTTCGTTATTAACGTCGCCTGTTGTAGAGTCCGGACTTGTTCAGGGAGGAAGTTGATTACTCACGGCACTATGCCAAATTTTTCTGGGTCAGGGTTGATGAAAAAGAAAAATAGTGTACCGACGCCGCACGATGCCGCTTTCAAACAGTTTTTAACCACGACGGCTACGGCCAGGGATTTTATCCTGCTGCATCTGCCTGCCGACCTGCGGGCGCTCTGCGATTTGAACACGCTCAGGCTAATGTCAGGCAGCTTTATTGAGGACGATCTGCGTCCTTACTACAGCGATGTGCTTTATAGCCTGAAGACGTCAGCAGGCGAAGGCTATATCCATGTGTTGATTGAACATCAGAGCAGCCCGGACAAGCAGATGGCGTTCAGGCTTATGCGCTATGCGATTGCCGCTATGCAGCGCCATCTTGATGCCGGCCACACAAAACTGCCGCTGGTGATCCCCGTGCTGTTTTATGCCGGAAAACGCAGGCCTTATCCTTACTCAACCAACTGGTTAGAAAATTTTTCGCGCCCCGATCTGGCGAAACAGGTATACAGCCGCGATTTTCCCCTGGTTGATGTGACCGCTATTCCCGATGACGAGATTATGCAGCATCGCAGTATGGCCGCGCTGACGCTGCTGCAAAAGCATATTCACCAGCGCGATCTGGCCGAATTAACCGACAGGCTGGCAACTTTGCTGCTGGCTGGTCATCTGACAAAAGAGCAGGTAGTATCGCTGGTAAACTATATCGTCCAGGCCGGCGAAACGGCAGACGCCGCCGCCTTAATACGCCAACTTGTGCAAAAAGTACCGCAACATGGAGAGAAGCTGATGACTATTGCAGAACAACTGGAACAAACAGGCATAAAAAAAGGCATAGAAAAAGGCATTCTGCTGGGTGCCCAGCGTGGTCGCGAGGAAGAAGCGGCCAGAATCGCTGCCCGGATGCTGGAAGAGGGGTTGAACTTTGCCATCGTGCAACAGATCACAGGGATTTCAGCAGAAAAGCTCACGCAAATCGCGCATTAATCTGCCTTAAAAAACCGCAGCGCTCTGACGGTGCTGCGGCTTGCCTGAAGGTTCACCAGGCCGGATGAAATAACTGCTGCTGAAAGTTAATCAGGCATGGCGAGAAGAGAAACAGTTGCCTGTGAAAGTTAATCAGGCATGGCAGAAAGAGGAATAATTGCGCCGCGATGCTGAATAACCGTGCTGGCCGTCAGGTGGCCTCGTCTGGCGGCTTCCTGCACGTTGCCGCCGCCAAGGCGAACGGCCAGATAACCCGCGCTAAAAGAGTCACCGGCTGCGGTCGTGTCCACAATGCGGTTGGGCGGTAAACGCATAGCAGGAACTTCAATTACCGGCTGGTCGGCCAGCGATACCAGGCAGGATTCCGCGCCGCGTTTGATAACCACTTCCGCTACGCCCGCCGCATGCGTTCTGGCAATCACCTTATCCACGGGGTTTTCTCCCCACAGCAGCTGTTCGTCGTCCAGCGTCAGAAAAGCAATATCCGTACAGGCCAGCATGGCGGCATAAGCAGCCTGCGCATCCGTTATAGAAGGCCAGAGGCGTGGACGATAGTTATTGTCGAATATGATTTTGCCGCCGTTACGGCGACAGGCAACCAGCAGTGCCATGAGCTTATCCCGACCCGATGGCGTCAGGATTGCCAGACTGATGCCGCTCAGGTAGAGATAGTCAAAATGGGCCAGCTGCTGGCAGATTTCATCTGCCCTGTCGCTTTCCAGCCAGTAGCGCGCGGCAGCGTCATTGCGCCAGTAGTAAAATGTACGTTCGCCCTGCGCGTCGGTTTCTATGACATACAGACCCGGTAATTTGTTTTCCATTTGCTGGATCAGCGATGTATGGATATTTTCCTGCTGCCAGGCCGCGATCATTTCATCGCTGAAGCTATCCGTACCCAGGGCGGTCACGTAATTTACCGACAGGCTGCTGTTCTGCCGCGCAAGGTATACTGCCGTATTCAGCGTGTCGCCGCCAAAACCCCGGTTCAGTCCGTTTTCTTTCTGAGAAAGTTCAATCATACATTCGCCAATAACGGCGATATTTATTCTGTTCATGATTATCCGCTCGCTACGTTTTGACCCCAGTTTCGCTGTGCCGTCAGCCGCAGTCAATGTTTTTAAAACACTGTTTTAATTTTGTAGAGGTGACGCCAGCAACAGAGCCCGTGGTAAAGAA
The DNA here is from genome assembly GCF_019132875.1 of Erwinia phyllosphaerae. GTDB lineage: Bacteria > Pseudomonadota > Gammaproteobacteria > Enterobacterales > Enterobacteriaceae > Erwinia > Erwinia phyllosphaerae. The sequence continues at coordinate 104,060 of NZ_JAHSPF010000006.1, read as the reverse complement.
CGTTTTAAAGTTATGCAGCCGCATGCCGATAACCCATGCAGAGACCTTATCCAACGCGGTCCCCCATTGAATTAAGGATTTCAACATGGTGCTGAAGAACATCAGACACCGGCTTTCTCCTTCAATTGTCGTGAAACAGCAGCAAGAGGAGCATTCTTACTGGCGAGAGTGCCAGCGCACCTATACGTTTCAGCCTATCTACCGGGTAACCGGCAGCCTGATGGCAATTGAGTTGCTCACTGCGGTTTTTCATCCTGCCGCGCCGGGCCAAAGATTATCGCCGGAGTCCTATTTTGCTGCGCTTGATACCACGGAGCGGATGCTGATTATTCGTGAACAGCTGGAGCTGTTGGAAACGTGGAAAACAAAATTTATCGATAGCGACGTCGTCGCCTCGGTCAATATTGATGGACCGACGCTTCAGGCTGTACAACACAACCCGGCGGTACGCCAGCTAATCGCCCGTTCTCCGTGGGTACGTTTTGAGCTGGTGGAACATCATGTCTTACCGCAGGAAGAGCTGGTTGCACAGATGCCGGAATTGGGGCCGCTGTGGCTGGACGATTTCGGTTCGGGTCTGGCTAATTTTTCAGCGCTTTCCGAGCTTAAGTACGATTACATTAAGCTGGCGCGCGAGCTGTTTATCCTGTTAAGGAAATCGGAAGAAGGCCGCAGCCTGTTTAATATGCTGCTGGCATTGATCAATCGCTACTGCAAAGGCGTCATCGTGGAAGGCGTGGAAACGCTTGAAGAGTGGACCCAGGTGCAGAACTCTTTTGCCTGCGCAGCTCAGGGCTACTATTTTGCCAGGCCTTTGCCTTTTGATCAGCTGGAGGCACTGCCGTTGACGCTGGCGTGATCCCCTTTTCCTTCCCCTCGTCTATCTTTACAGAAGACGAAGCGAGTAAGGAGATAACAAGTGTCGCGCACGGGAAAAGTAATTAGTTGGATTATCGGGGTTTTTTTGTTGCTGATCGTGGCATTAGTCATCATTATCGCCACATTTAACTGGAATCGCCTCAAGCCGACTATTAATCAGAAAGTTTCAGCGGAGCTGAATCGTCCTTTTGCCATTCGTGGCGATCTGGGCGTTGCCTGGGAACGTAACCGCGACGAGCCGGGCTGGCGCAGCTGGGTACCGTGGCCGCATGTGCATGCTGAAGATATTATGCTGGGGAATCCTCCGGCTATTGCCGATGTCACGATGGTACATCTGCAGCGCGTGGATGCGACCCTGTCGCCGCTGGCGCTGCTGCATAAAGAAGTTTTTTTACCGTGGATCAAACTACAGCAGCCGAACGCGCGCCTGATTCAAACTGCCGAAGGTAAAAACAACTGGACGTTCGATCTGGCTGCCAGCGATAACGCTGCGGCAAACCAGCAGCCTTCGGCCTGGAGCTTTCGCCTTGATAACGTCCTCTTCGACCAGGGCAAAATTGGCTATCGCGACGCCATCAATAAAGCGGATGTACAGGTTACGGTCGATCCGCTGGGCAAACCGGTTCCCTATGAGCAGGTTGCTGGCGGCAAGGATAAAGCGGGGCAGAAAGGCGCGTCCGATTTTGTCTTTGGCTGGAAAGCCGTGGGCACTTACAACGGCGAGAAGCTAACCGGAGACGGTAAAATTGGCGGCATGCTGTCGCTGCGTAGTAAAACCAATCCTTTCCCTGTTCAGGCGGACGTACATAACGGCACGACCCGGGTGCAGGTGGCCGGTAGTTTACAGGATCCTATGAACCTGGGCGGGCTGGATATCCGGCTGCGCTTTTCCGGCGATACGCTGGCCAATCTGTACGGTCTGACCGGTATCCTGCTGCCGGATACACCTCCCTACGAAACCGATGGGCACCTGATTGCGCGCTTTCAGCAGAAAGGCGGCCCGGTTTTCCACTATAACGATTTTAACGGGCATATTGGCGACAGCGATATTCGCGGCTCACTAACCTACAGTCAGAGCAAACCGCGTCCGAAGCTGGAAGGTTCGCTGGAATCCCGGCAGCTGCGTATGGCCGATCTTGGGCCGCTGATTGGCGTTAATTCCGGCAAGGGCAGCGCAAAAACGGCGAAAGCGAAGTCGGAAAGAGGCGATTCGGCCAGCCAGCCTGCCGACCGCGTCCTGCCGCACGATAAGTTTGATACCAAAAGCTGGGACGTGATGGATGCCGACGTGAAGTTTAGCGGCAAACGTATCGAACACAGTGATTCTTTACCTGTCAGCGATCTTTATACGCATCTGGTACTGAAAAACGGTGATTTGCTGCTCGATCCGCTACGTTTTGGTGTAGCTGGCGGCAACCTTAACTCTACTATTCATATGGAAGGCGACCATACGCCTATGCGCGCTCGGGCCGATCTTCATGCACGTAATCTCAAGCTTAAACAGCTTTTCCCTGGCGTGCAGTCGATGCAAAGCAGCATGGGGCAGATCAACGGCGACGCCACGCTAAGCGGAACAGGGAATTCCGTTGCCGATATTCTGGCAACCAGCAACGGTAGCCTGAAGTTGTTAATGAACGACGGCGTGATTAGCCGCAACCTGATGGAAATCGTTGGGCTTAACGTCGGTAACTATGTAGTCGGCAAGCTGTTTGGTGACGACGAGGTGCGTATCAACTGTGCGGCCGCCGATTTAAATATCGAAAACGGGCTGGCTTCAACCAAACTCTTCGTGTTCGATACGGAAAACGCGGTAATCAACATCAGCGGAACCACCAACTTTGCTAATGAGCGTATGGATCTGTCGATCGATCCTGACAGCAAAGGTATGCGAATCGTCACGTTGCGTTCGCCGCTTTATGTGAAAGGCACATTTAAAAATCCGGATGCAGGCGTAAAAGCCGGGCCGTTGATTGCTCGTGGCGTTGCCGCGGCCGCGCTGGGAACGGTAGTTGCACCTGCCGCCGCGCTGCTGGCGCTGATTTCACCCAGCGACAATGAAAAAAATGAGTGCGTTAACGTACTGCGGGAAATGAAAAAGTAAAAATGAGGCAGGCACTTTACTGCTGACGTAAAAATCCGGCCATCGTGCCGGATTTTTTTTGCATCGCTTAACGCTACGTTCCTGAAAGGAAGGCAAGCAATCCCCAACAAAGGCAAGGTTACTTGCAAAATTGCAGTGTGCAAGTAAAACCCGCCGCTTCCTTTTTCCGAAAAGAAAAGCGGATGATAACGATCCTGACCATTATCAGGCTGGTCGTCGAAATCATCGTCGCAGTGATGCGAGTGATTACGAGAAAAAATAGTCGGTAAAACGTAATTAAGGCGCTCCGGTTACCAGCCAGTGCGCCTTTAATATTTTTGCGCTATCAGTCGAACAGCGATTCGTGTTGGGTTTCCCGGCTGGCAAGCAGAGCAAACAGCGTCAGGCAAGCCATTGCCGCAAGGTAAACGCCAACGTAAAACAGCCCGTAGGTATGTGCCAGCCAGGCCGCGATATAGGGCGCAACGGAAGCCCCAAGAATCGACGACAGATTATAAGAGAACGACGCGCCGGTATAGCGGACCTCGGTTGGAAACAGCTCCGGCAGCAGCGCGCCCATAGGGCCAAAGGTCAGTCCCATCACGCTTAGTCCGCACAGCAGAAACGCCATCACCAGCAGCTCATTACCGGATCCGAGCATGAAAGGGAAAACCAGCGCAAAAACGATAATCATCAGCGTAATAACTATCATAGTCTTACGACGGCCGAAGCGATCCGCCAGCAGCCCGGCAATCGGCACCATAACGCCAAAGCCCAGCACCGCCAGCATCAGCATCCACAGCATGGTATTACGTGGGAATCCAAGGCCGTCTGGTGCAGGCGCGGTGCCATAACTCATTGAGTAAACGGTCATGATGTAAAACAGCGTATAGGTTGCCAGCATGATGAACGTCCCCAGAATGGTGGCTTTCAGATGCTTTGACAGCAGCGTGCCGATAGGCACTTTTACCTGTTTCTTCTCTTTTTTTACCTTCGCGAAAACCGGCGATTCGTTCAGTGAAACACGAACGTACAGGCCAATCAGCACCAGCACCGCAGAGAGAATAAAAGGCACGCGCCAGCCCCACTGCATAAACTGCTCGTCGGTCAGCAGCCAGGAAAGCAGCAGAAAAGTCCCGTTAGCGAAAAAGAAACCGATGGGTGCGCCAAGCTGCGGGAAGGAGCCATAAAGCGCGCGTTTTTTTGCCGGTGCATTTTCGGTAGCCAGCAGCGCCGCGCCGCCCCATTCACCACCCAGTCCCAGCCCCTGGCCAAAACGCGCCAGCGCAAGCAGCATCGGGGCAAAAACGCCGATAGTGCTATATCCCGGCAGCAGGCCAATGACTACGGTAGAGATTCCCATCGTCAGCAGCGAAGCCACCAGCGTGACTTTGCGGCCAGCGCGATCGCCAAAATGGCCAAACAGCGCCGAGCCGATCGGCCGCGCAACGAAGGCGATGGCAAAAGTGGCCAGCGACTGTAGGGTGGCAACGGTGGCGTCTCCCTGTGGAAAGAAAATATGCGGAAAAACGATCACTGCCGCAGTGGCGTAGATATAGAAATCAAAAAATTCGATAGCGGTGCCGACCAGCGAAGCGACCAGCACTTTACCGCGTGAATTTACGGGCTGGGTATCGTTGTCGGCGTCGAGCGTTGGTGCGATGGAGGCTTGCATAATTGTTTCTTATTTGTAATACGTGAAAAATAATCTTACGCATTGGATCCCGCACGTTCAATGCCGAAAAGCCAGCAGCGGCGTGCCCTGGCGCCGGAAAAGAGGATCGTTCGTGAGATGTCGTCATTGCTGGCTGATAGCGAGGGGAAAAGGGCTTTTTATGGCAATATTCACTAAGAAAGGGCTAATAAAAAGTATCGTCTCAGGTAAAAATGCCTGGTTTTGTCTGTTATTTGCGCAGGGTGCCAGATTTTACGCTATCCATATCGCTTTTTCCCAGTTGCCAGAAGCGATTACCCATCATCGCAGTGCAGACTAAATCATCCTTAAATCAAGACGTTTTTCCTGACGCCATGTAACCTTTCCGTGATCGAAAACAGCCCGCAACAGGCAACGGTAATTAAACTTGTTCTGTTTACGTTTCCAGAATGCAAGGTGTCGTCCGGATGCTATCAATAAGTCCTCGTGCGCTAACGCGCTATTTACCTTTGTTGCTTGTCAGGCGATGGCGTGACGGCTACGGGTGGGTGAGCACAAAAATCAATCGCTATGCGGCTACTACTGCGATCGTTATGCTGGCCGCAGGGGCCGTTACCTGGTTTGGCTATCAGCAGTTAACCGGCGGTTTTGTGGCTCAGGAAGAGGAAGGCTATCTGCTGATTAGCGTTCAGCTCCCGGATAGCGCGGTCTTACCCATCACGCAGCAGGTGATGGAGCAGATGTACAAGGTCATCAATAAGAATCCGGCGTTCGAAGACGTGATGAAAATAGGTGATTATGGCCGCTAATCAATATGCGAAGGCTGATTGCTATCTTTTTAGCATCGGCGGCCTGGTACAGAGATAAGATTGCGCCGGAGCAACGCCGGAGAAATAAAAACCGGCGCTGCTCCTACGACGGGCTTATTGCAGCGTCTGATCAACGCGCTGCCGCATCCACGGCCAGAAAGGGTTGGAAGACTGGCGCATCAGCATATCCAGACTGACCATCAGCACCGAACGTTCGCCGCGTGGCGTCAGCATGCCAAAGCTAACGCCAAATTCACCAGGATGCTCAGGCTGGCGGCCATAGAGCGAATCATCAGGCGGAAAGGGCAGCGCAACGTGTGAAAGGGAATAAACGTCTGGCGGATAGCTTAGTCCCAGCGGCACGCTGGTGGTGATAGTCGAACCTGAAGGCGTGGTTTGCGCGACGGCGGCGCTGCTGCCTGGGGTGGCATCCGTCACCAGCGTGACCCTGTAGTTGCGGGGCGGGGGCGGCAACAGATTGTCCGCCGCGTGCAGAGCTCCGGGACGCATTAGTGGAGAAAGACGCACGGATTTGTTGACGTCAAACAGCACCAGTTCGCTGCCGTTAGCAGGCAGTAAATTATAGAGTCCACGCACGACTGCGGGCGTGCTGACCGTCGCGTCGGCCACCGACTGGAACGTCAGCACCGGCGGTAACTTATTGAGTAAATGACTATCCTGTTCCCGATGCAGCTGGCTTTGTAATGCGCGGGTTAACAGCCACGACTGGCGAGCGGCTTTTACCGGAAAGGAGTTGTATTTAAAGGGGTTAAACTCCGGCAGAATACTTAGCCACGCCGATTGTGCAAACGCAGGGAGTAGCGAGGGCAGCCCGGCCAGTCCTGCATAACGGGCATAGCTGCTGACGCCGATCATCGGCGAAATCAAAATCAGGCGACCGGGCGCAGGCAGTGCCGGGTCTTCCAGCGCATCCAGCGCATATTTCATCGCCAGCGCGCCGCCATTAGAAAAGCCCATGATTTGCAGCGGTGCGCCAGCAGGAATGCGTCGATGTGCTTCACGTACGGCCAGTCTTGTCGCCGCCATCCAGTCCTCCCATTCCGTCTGCGTCAGCGCGGCGGGTACGGTGCCGTGACCCGGCAAGCGTATTGCCACCACCACATAACCTTTTTGCTGATAGTCGACGGCAAAATGGCGCAGGCTATAGGGCGAATCCGTCAGGCCGTGCAACAGGACAACCGCACCGCGTGGTTTTCCTTTTGGCAGAAGCTGATAAGAACGGTTCCAGTCGGTAGCAAAATGGCCCGGATAGACCGGACTGTTCTCCGCGTAGCGGTTGTAGGTTTCCCCGCTGCTGTCCTGAATTTTGTCGCTGACGTTGCGCTTCATCTGCACGAAAATTTGCTGTTCGTTTTGCAGATAACCAGCCCAGTCGGTGTTATCCATCTCGCTGTCGCTAAGCTCATCGGGCAGCCACGTATGCCACAGCTGAAGTGCCGGCCCACGTTCGGTCATGGCAACACGCAGCGTTAGCAATACCAGCAAGACTATCGTCAACAGTATCGCTATGCGCCGCAGCCAAAATCTGGTGCGTTGTAACATGATCAATCCTTTCCGGCCCGGTTCGCTGAGAGTATAGAGTGGATCAGGCAGTTAGCATTAAACGACATTATTTCGCGTCCGTTCGTCGACAAGCGCGCTAAATACAAAACGTTGAGAAACGGTTTAGGATGAAAAATGGCAGGTGGTGCTTTTAATATATTGATTATTAACATTTATTATTAATTTATCTGACTATTCTAAGCGGCTTATTTTGCGTTTACTTCGCCACCTGCCGGGATTATAGTGACGGCGATTTTTCCTACGGAGCCAAAAATTGGACAGTCACCCTTTACGTTTTAAACAATTAAACAAGGCAAGCTAACTCCGCAGTCTGCTTGCCGAAACTCGGCGGGCAGTGTCCTGAATGACCTCCCCGTATTTCATTTTCTCCCCGCGCAGCCGCCGGGCAAGGATTAACAATGAAAGAACCTCCGACCAGCGACGGGCGATGGCAAACAGGCAGAGTAAGGAGCGCAAGCTTCCCGTAATCTTCCTCTTTTCTTCTTCCCCGCCTCGCCCAATCCCGAAATAAACAATTTTCCAGCGCGCAGGACTCTTTCCCCGCGCCTGAATAAAAATAAATTAAGGATTCGGCAAATGAAAAACGCCAACATCAAACACGCCTGCGATCTGGCTATCGCTCGCGAAGCCAGGCAGAGTCTGGACAGCACCCTGGCCCGCCTTAACGTACAGCGCAACGGATTAACCCTCAACGAGGCCGCCGGGCGGCTGGAAGAATATGGCAAAAATCAGGTAGCCACCGAAAAAGCGCCGCATGCGTTGGTCCAGCTGGTACAGGCTTTTAATAATCCCTTTATCTGGGTACTGATGGCGCTGGCGACCATCAGCTTTTTTACTGACTACCTGCTGCCGTTGCGCCATGGCGAAGAGACCGATCTGACCGGCGTTATTATCATGGTGGTGATGGTGACGCTGAGCGGCGTGCTGCGTTTCTGGCAGGAGTATCGTACTAATAAAGCTGCGGAAGCGTTGAAATCTCTGGTGCGCACGACCGCTACGGTGATGCGTCGCGGCAGCGAAAGTAGTCAGCCGGTCAAAATGGAAATTGCCCTGCAGGAAGTGGTCCCGGGCGACGTTATCTTCCTGTCAGCCGGCGATATGATCCCGGCGGATGTTCGTCTTCTCTCTTCACGCGATCTGTTTGTCAGCCAGGCCTCGCTCAGCGGTGAGGCGGTTCCTGTTGAAAAATACGATCCGCAGGCGGAGGGGAGAGCGGCGACGGACGAAGAAGATTTACTGAATAAGCCCGATATTTGCCTGATGGGCACCAACGTCGCCAGCGGCACGGCCACGGCGGTGGTGGTGGCAACCGGTAGCCATACCTGGTTTGGCTCGCTGGCCAAATCCCTGGTCGGTAGTCGACCACAGACGGCTTTCGATCGCGGTGTGAACAGCGTCAGCTGGCTGCTAATCCGTTTTATGCTGGTGATGGTGCCCGTGGTGCTGTTTATTAACGGCTTTACCAAAGGCGACTGGACGGACGCGCTGATGTTTGCGCTGGCCGTTGCGGTTGGCCTGACGCCGGAAATGCTGCCGATGATTGTCAGCTCTAACCTTGCAAAAGGCGCTATTGCCATGGCAAAGCGTAAAGTTGTGGTTAAGCGCTTGAATGCCATTCAGAACTTTGGCGCGATGGATGTACTTTGTACCGATAAAACCGGCACCCTGACGCAGGACCGCATTATTCTGGAGCATCATCTGGACGTGCACGGTCAGGACAACGAACATGTTTTACAGCTCGCCTGGCTGAACAGCCGCCATCAAACCGGCGTCAAAAATCTGATGGATAAAGCGATCCTCAGCTTCAGCCACGGGAGTAAAGCGGTCAGCGGCCTGTGGCGCTATCGGAAAATCGACGAGCTGCCGTTTGATTTTGAGCGCCGCCGCCTCTCTGTGGTGGTTGCCGATGGCAATAACCAGCAAAAGTTAATTTGCAAAGGTGCGGTAGAAGAGATGCTGTCGGTCGCGACTCACTGGCTGGACGGTAACGAACGGCGTCCGCTGGATGAAGCCGCGCGTCAGCAGTGGCTTGCGCAGGCTGAAGGCTGGAATCAGCAAGGTTTCCGCGTATTGATGGTAGGCGAAAGAGAGCTGGGCGATACGCCTTTGTCGCTGCCGCTGCATAAAGACGACGAGCGGGATCTGACGCTTTGCGGCCTGCTAACTTTTCTCGATCCGCCTAAAGAGAGCGCCAGAGAAGCGATTGCCGCGCTGCACGAGCATGGCGTCACGGTGAAAGTACTGACCGGTGATAACGCCACCATTACCAGCAAGATCTGCCGTGACGTGGGGCTGGCACCTGGCGAGCCGCTGTGCGGCAACGATATTGAGCGGCTGGATGATAAGGAGCTGGCCGGGCTGGTCGAGTCGCGCACGATTTTTTGCCGCCTGACGCCACAGCAAAAATCGCGCGTGCTACAGATATTGCAGCAGAACGGCCACACCGTAGGATTTTTGGGCGACGGCATTAACGACGCGCCCGCGCTGCGGGACGCGGATATCGGCATTTCCGTTGATAGCGCCACGGATATCGCCAAAGAATCTGCCGATATTATTCTGCTCGAAAAAAATCTGCTGGTGCTGGAGCAGGGGGTTATTAAAGGCCGCGAGACCTTCGGTAATATCATCAAATATTTAAATATGACCGCCAGCTCCAACTTCGGTAACGTTTTTTCCGTGCTGGTCGCCAGCGCTTTTATTCCTTTTTTACCGATGCTGGCTATTCATTTGCTGATTCAGAACCTGATGTATGACCTTTCCCAGCTGGCGTTGCCCTGGGACAAAATGGATAAAGAGTTTTTGCGCAAGCCGCGTAAGTGGGACGCAAAAAACATCGGCCGCTTTATGCTGTGGATGGGGCCAACCTCTTCGCTGTTTGATATCACGACTTTTTTAGTGATGTGGCACGTTTTCGCTGCTAACAGCGTCGAGCATCAGGCGCTGTTTCAGTCCGGCTGGTTTGTTGAAGGGCTGCTGTCGCAAACGTTGGTCGTGCATCTGCTGCGTACGCAAAAGATTCCGTTTATTCAAAGCCGCGCAGCCCTGCCGGTGATGGTAATGACCGGCCTGGTGATGGCGCTGGGGATCTATATTCCGTTTTCACCGTTGGGCAGTACTGTCGGACTGGTGCCGCTGCCGTGGTCTTACTTCCCATGGCTGGTGGCAACGCTGTTTGGCTATTGCGTCGTGGCTCAGGGAATGAAGCACATCTATATCCGCCGTTTTGGTCAGTGGTTTTAAAAAGGCAAAACGGGCAATAAATTCAGGCGGACAACAGGTCCGCCTTTTTTACACCTTGAAAAAGCGCACGTAAACAAAACGGATAACAAAGTATTCAACCGCGCCCAGCAGCAAAAACCACAGGCAGAAGACCAGCGTATAAAGCTGATTGACGTCATGTAGATGGAACATCGCCATAAGTTTGTAGGTCAGGGCAAGGCCGAACCAGGGCGCGGGCAGCAGCAGTGCGGAAAGGAAACCCAGCATCAGCGTGCTCATCGGCATTAAAAAGGTCACAAAAGGATTGTTCATGGCGGTTCCATTTAGCTCAGGAGCCGCCATTTTCCGGTAAACCGCTAACGGGTTCAACCTTAAGCCATAGCGCCGCTTAATCCTCTGGTAGCTGAAAGGATGAATAAGATAAACCAGTAATTCCTTTAGAGTTTTTCAGTCTGTTTTTAAGGCGAAATTAGCATTCGTTAAAAAGTATAGCCAAGGCTATACTTAAACACATGATTTTATTGTCTTTTTTATTTTCAAATGTCGTGGTAGGATGCACCCACATTGCGCCTGGTGCGCTTATTTTTTCGACTAAAACAGCTCTTTTGATGTCTGAGCGGTGAGATAACCGTCAGATGGGTATAACCACAATGAATCTATATGCAACCCTTATCCTGGCCTTTGGTATGTCGATGGACGCTTTTGCCGCCGCGATCGGTAAAGGCGCAAGCCTGCAGCGTCCCGGCCTGAAAGAAGCGCTGCGTACGGGCTTAATCTTTGGCGTCATTGAGGCGCTGACGCCGCTGATTGGCTGGGCCGTAGGCATTGCCGCCAGCCGCTATGTGATGGCATGGGATCACTGGGTTGCTTTTACGCTGCTGTTTGTTCTTGGCGCGCGCATGATCGTTGAGGGCTTCCGTAAAAAAGATGAAGTTTGTGAAGCGCCGGAACGTCATGGTTTTTGGGTACTGGCCACGACGGCGGTAGCAACCAGCCTGGATGCTATGGCGGTTGGCGTGGGTCTGGCCTTCTTGCAGGTTAATATTGTAACGACCGCGCTGGCGATCGGTGCTTCTACCATGATTATGGCTTCAGCCGGCATTTTACTGGGCCGCTTTCTGGGACCGGTGATGGGGAAATGGGCGGAGATTTTCGGTGGTGTCGTGCTGATTGGTATTGGCACCAGCATCCTGGTAGAGCATCTGGGTCTGCTGTAACGTTTGTGGGCAGGTCGTTTAGCTTCTGTTTACGTTTCTTTCGCCATAATTGCGCTGATTTTGTGATCTGTTTCAAAATTATTTGCCTGGAATTTGCTCTTCTTGTATAATTTTTTTGCGTTTTTCAATAAAAGTTTAACCAGGTGAAGTGATGAAAAAGATTTTTAAGTACGTGTTCCGTAGCTATGTTGAAACCTTCAAACACGTACCGCCAGGCGCCATGTATTAATGGTGCTGGCCAGAAACCCTCGATAGCCGCGGTCAGGGAAAGACCGATGGTTATCACTCCCGCTTCGCTGTAAATCGTCTCGCTTCGTATCCCGCTCTCTGCCTGGCTGGTAATGTTTTCTCTGCCTGGCTGGTAATGCTTTCTCTGCCTGACTGATAATGCTTAATCTGCCTGGCTGATAATGCTTATTCTGTCTGCCTGATTTATTCTCGCCTGCTATCGTTTTTTTCGTTATACGCTTGCGCTGGCCGTTTCACCGGGCGTTCTGTTTTCTTCTGCGCACCTTTATTTTGCCGTTATACAGGACGGGAAAGCCGCCGCTGTTGCTTGTCTGGCAAACAACAGGGCGGAAAAAAGAGAGATTAATCCTGGCTCTGATACTCGTCGAGCGTCGCGCTCTGGCAGGCTTCCGTGCTCTGGCGAGCCTGCTTTTTCTGATCTTCGTTCAGGTTTAGCCAGGCGGCAACGACGGTTCTGGCTTCGTCTTCATCAAAATCTGGTTTCTCCTGCGCGGAAGGCGACTGGCCACGTACGTTTAGCGCTTTCAGTTTCGCAATGTAGCTGTCCGCCGAACCCGTGGTTTTCTCCTGCGTGACTAGCGTACAAAGATTAGCGATGTAACCCTGAGCTGGATCGTTTGCATCTGAGTCTGAGTCCGCAGCCTGCGCTGCGCTGGTCGCCGCCAGAGCGGCAAGCAGCAGCATAACTTTTTTCATACCTGCTCCTTCTAAAGGATTGTCGTTCAGCAATTCGTACCGTCGTACGGTAAGTTTTTTCTGCGTTACCCGTTAAGGGTAGCGGATAACCGCATTGTTTCCGTTTATCCGGCCGATATCTCAGCATGGCAAGGCTACAGAAAATCTTAATTTACAGCCAGTTCCTGAACCAGTCGATCTGCTGTCCGATGATATTGTCAAAGTGGCTGCCGCTATACATATCGTAATGCTTTGCATTTTTCTCAACGTGCAGCTTTTTCTCAGGCGATCCTAGCGCCTCAAACAGGGCAATACCCTGTTCCGGTGGGTTTACGCTGTCAGCGCCCGCAACGACTACCAGCGCTGGGCAGCAAACCTGACGGGCATTTTCCGCCGGCTGGTAATGCAGCGTTTCACGTATTGTCAGGAAGGGGATTTTAATATCCATCGCCGGAAACTGCGCTTTATGACTGTCGAAAAAGGTCTTTGACTCATCGTCATTAAGCACGCGCGTAATGGCAACGAACATCTCTTTACCGGTTGCCGCCTTTTTCTCCGCCATTTTATCCAGCGCGGCGACAAAACCGGCTTTTTCGTCCGCCGTCATTTTGCCCGTGACCACTGTTTCGCCGTCGGCAAAGGCCAGCTGGCTGACCACGCATTTTACGGCAGGGCTTTGCGCGGCCGCGCCCATAACGTGGCATCCGCCAAACGACGTGCCCCACAGGCCAACATGCTGCACGTTGGGTAGCGCGCTGGCCCAGTCAACGACGGTCAGGATATCGTCGATTTGCATGGCAGGCACCAGACGACCACGTTCGCCGCCGCTGGCACCAAAACCACGATAGTCAAAAGTAAGAGTAATAAAGCCCGCTCGGGTAAAAGCCTCGGCAAAAGCGGGTAACAAAATTTCCTGGATGCCGCAAAATCCGTGGCAAAGAATAATAGCGGGTGCAGAATTGCTGGCGGGGGTACGCATAGTGACGGCGATATCGCCAGACAATTTATGGGTGGATAGCTGCATAAAAACTCCCTGTATTTATCCGGGTTAAAAGACAAAGTGATAGAAACCCGTAGATTTTATATAATGAGAGCATGCGTTGCCGGAAGCTGAATCAAAAAAATAATAATTCGGGCTGGCTAAATTTTCCCTGCCAGCCCGACTTTTTCTCAACAGGCGAGAAAAAACGCAATATGCAGAAGTAACTATAATGTCAAAAAAGATAATAAATAATGATGTATAACCTTTTTTCGACTCGTTATCGTTAACCTTCAGGCATGGCAGAAGAATGATGGCTTGAAATTAACCACTTCTGACCGTCCCAGCTATAGGTAAAGGTGTAACGTGCAGCGGCTTTAGAACCGTCGCCAAAGGTAAACGTGTAGGTGCCGGTATCGATAGCTTTATTACAGCCGGTGCGGATGGTACGGCTATCAATATGGCCCGTCGGCTTTTTCGCCAGAAACTTATTAAAATAATCAATACGTTCTTCGTCCGTCAATCGAACCTTGTTCGACAGCGTGGGCAGCAGTACGGCATCAGAAAGATAATTCTGCGAGACTTTCTCCGCATCGCCTGTTTTCAACGAATCATTCCAGCGGTCGAACATGGCGGCAACTTCCTGCTCCGTCATTTTAACGCAGGCTGTTTTTTCGTGGGCAAAAGCCGCAGAGCTGGTCAGCACGCCAGCAATCATCAAACCTATTAATCCCGTTTTCATTCATTCTCTCCGTGGTGTTGTGTCTATAATAAAAACCAAAATAGCAGAGAAAGCTAAATGATAATTAAACGCCATTATTAATGATTAATATTGCGTGGCAGAGGTTGATTAGGATCATTATTATTTAAGTGCGCCCTAATAGTTGCCAGGGTTATTAATTTTGTAAAAACATAAATAAGTGATTGAGCGTTGTTTTTTGTAAGGATGCGTCCGGGGAATATTTATTTATTAAAATCAAAAGATATATTTTATAAAAAAGTAGAAGTATGCGGAAATAATGTCAGGCAGAGGCGCTCATTGACCTTTTATCTGTGCGTTATATGAAAGTGTGGCCACCGTCGGGTGACCACTGCGAAGCGCTTATTTCAGCAGCTGCTGCTTAACCCAGGCGATAATTTCTGCATCTTTACCTTGCGTAAACAAACACTTCTGGAAACGTTCTCCGCTGATAGCCGTTTTAATAAGCTCAGGATCGATGGCACGCAGCGTATCCAGATAATTGTCCTTCATGACTGCACTTTTCACCTGATTGAGGATGCCGGCATTGCGTACCTGTGGTTCTTTACGCTCAACGGGATACCCTTCGCCACGGCGGCCGGTAAACGCCTTTTCAAACATATAGCGGACGTTCAGTTCTGCACCCCAGCCAAAACCTTTGGCGAAAGCCAGAGAAAGCGCGTTGCCGTTGTTAATCTGCGAAAACAGAAAGGCATCCGCTGGATCCAGGCAATAGCCGCAAACCACGCCCGGATGGATATTCAGCGACATCATTGCGCCCTGACCCGTACCGCAGCCCGTTATGACAAAATCTACCGCTTTGGCGTTTAGCAGGATGCTGGCCATAATACCCAGGTGGATATAGGTCAGATGATGATCGTTTTCATCACTCATACCAACGTTAAATACCGTATCTTTATTCTCTGCGGCCACGGCCTGTAGCTGTTCCAGCACCATGGCGTTTTTCGCCGCCTGGCTGTTTTCCATCATCAGGGCAATATTCATTTTTATCTCCGCTGTTCATTGGTTGTTTGGGGAACGGCGCACTAGCGCGCCAGCCAGCCGCCATCGACTGCCAGGGTGTAACCATTAATGTAATCTGCTGCCGGTGACGCCAGAAAAACCACTGGCCCCATAAGATCTTGCGGTATGCCCCAGCGTCCGGCAGGAATACGCGCCAGGATTTCTCCACTGCGCGCCTCATCATCACGCAATTGCTTTGTGTTATTGGTTTCCATATAACCCGGCGCTAGCGCGTTCACATTGATGCCATATCTGGCCCATTCGTTCGCCAGCTGGCGCGTCAGGCCCATGACCGCGCTTTTAGATGCGGTGTAAGAGGGGACGCGCACGCCGCCCTGAAAAGAGAGCATGGAGGCGATATTAATAATTTTGCCGCCGTGGCCCTGTTGGATAAACTGACGAGCCGCCAGCTGCGAAAGAAAGAACAGCGTTTTGAGATTCACATTCATTACGTCATCCCAGTCCTTTTCGCTGAAGTTCAGCGCGTCTTCACGGCGTATCAGGCCCGCGTTATTGACCAGAATGTCGATGTGTCCCATTTCCTGAACTGCACGTTCCAACAGCGAGGAGAGTTCCTCCTGACGGCCAAGGTCGGCGTTAAGGCTAAGAAAACGGCGGCCCAGCGACAGTACCTCGCCAGCGGTTTCGTCTGGTTCACTGCGGTTAATGGCCACAATGTCACAGCCCGCCTGGGCCAGACCCACGGCCATACTTTTCCCCAGGCCTGTATTGCAACCGGTGACCACGGCCACCTTCCCTTGCAGAGAGAAATCTTCAAGAATCATGCGGCTTTCCTTTTTTATAAATAGACATGCAGGTATTCCACCAGGCACAGGATCGCCATCGCCTGCCCGTAAGGCATGGAGGTAAGCGGTATCTGGCGGTAGAAGTCGAGGTCTTTACCCATCCCTGTGCCAAAGGAGACCTGAGTCAGTTCTCCTTCCTTATTGATGCGGGAAATTATTCCTTTAATGGCTTTTTCCGCCACGGCGACGTAGCGAGCGTCAGCGTAGTGGCGACGGGCCGCTTTCAGCATGCCGAAAGCAAAACCAGCGGTAGCGGAGGCTTCAAGATAAGAGGTCGGATCGTCAAGCAGTGTGTGCCAAAGGCCGCTTTCGTGCTGGCATTTTTCGAGTGCGGCCAGCTGGCATGCCAGGATTTCCTGTAAATAGCGGCGAGTCGCATCCGTTTCGGGCAAATCGAGCAGTTCCAGAAATTCCGGGATAACAATCGTCAGCCAGCTGTTACCGCGCGCCCAGCGAGCGTTGGCAAAATTGTGATTACCCTCGAAAGTCCAGCCGTGAAACCACAGTCCGGTTTCCTTATCCATCAGGTGCTGGGTATGCAGCAGGAACTGATATTTAGCTTCTTCGACATAGGCCGGACGATTGAGCAACCTGCCAATTTTTGCCAGGGGCATCACGGTCATCATCAGCGTGTCATCCCACAGCTGCTGATGGTTTTCTTCCGCCAGCGTAATATGCTGCAGGCCGCCCATCCGCGTGCGCGGCATGCTATGCATGATCCAGTCCGCCCAGCTTTCGAGATAGGGTAGCCAGCGGGGATCTCGTGTTTCTTCATAACGGTAAGCCAGCGTCAGAAACGGGCAAACCGTATTAACGTTGCGGGTGGTTGACCCTTCCGCAAAACGATCGCTGAACCAGTCATCAATGATGGCTCGCAGGCGGTCATCACCCGTCTGGCGATAATATTGATGGATGCCGTACAGGCCGATGCCGTGCGTCCATTCCCATCCAGCCCAGCCCTTGGTGTCTATTACCCGACCATCATCCAGCCTCAGTAAAAATTCGCCGGTTTCGTCGGTAATATTCACCAGGTTATCTACCAGCTTATTGATCAGCTGATGAAGTTCGTGGCCGGCGATAAATCTTTCCGGCTGGCACAGAAGCGGACTCTGTTTTACTGGGTATACGACCATAATTGCGCTGTCCTCGTGGCTCCAGGGTTTATAAATGGGTCAGGTTGTCGCTCGGGTTATCTCTCGGGCTGGCGGCGTTGGCGGGCAGAGGGCCAGCGGCGGGCTTGTTACGGTTCAGGTAACCGATATTGTTGTTGCCCCAGAGCGATTCGTAGGGCATTCCGGCCAGCATTTCGACGGTGGCGCGTGCCTCTGGCGTTACGTTTGCAGGCACAATGTTGCCGGCCTGGCGCATTTTTTCTGTTTCTTCACGCAGCACCCGGTGAGTAGCCAGATTCAGCCTGAAGCGCAGGGAGATCAGAAAGCCCAGGCAAAGGACGATAAGGGTACCGCCGCACATAATCAGCAGGATGGCATGGCCGACCTCGGGCGTTTGCTCCGCGCTGCCCGCCACGAAGCCGGAAAGCTGCATCAGGATACCGACCAGCATGACGGCACCCGCCTGGGAAGCCTTGCGCGTCAGCGTCATAATGCCGGCAAAGATACCTTCCCGGCGCTGGCCGGTGATGACTTCGTCCACATCGGCGATATAGGTATAAATATTCCAGGGAACATAGTTAATGCCGCCGCGTCCCAGTCCCGCCACCGCAGAAATCAGCAGTAACAGAGAGAAGACGTCGCTCATGCCGCTGTAGTAGAGCACGCCATAAGAAAGCGTACTGAGGGCAAACAGTGCGACGACGATACGGTAAGAAGGCGCGGGCCCAATGCGGATACAGAGTGGGATCATGCCGATGACGGCTACAAACTGCAGGGTGGCCATGGTGCCCATCAGGCTGGAAGCGACGGTTGCCTCCTGCATTAACACGAAGACGACGTAATAGGTAAAGACGGCGTTGAAAACGTCCTGCGCGATATAGCCGCCCAGGTACATTCCCAAATGCTGGCGGAAAATACGGATGCGCAGCGTAGAAAGAAGCTCGATTTTCAGGCGGTTGAGGCTCTGTCCCAGCGTGAGCTTTTGCTGCTCCGCCGCCAGCGCAGCCGCAGATTTTTTTTCTGCCGGGCGTTCCCACGTATAGAGGTAAACCAGCGTCAGCACTACCGCGCAGAGTACGGAAAACACCAGGCTGGAGTAGAAAAAGGAGAGCGGATTATCTTTGCCGAACCAGCTCAGCAAGATCCCCGGCAAAAAGGCCGCCAGGATAGCGGAAAGCTGAGCCAGCGCGATGCGCGCACCGGAGAACTTCGTTTTTTCTTTGAAGTCGTCGGTCATTTCCGGCACCAGCGTTTCATACGGCACCAGGATAGAGGTATAGACCACTTCAAAAACAAGGTAAGTCAGCAAGTAATAGAGGTAAGTCATCTCACCGACCCACATCAGGCTATAGCTAAAGACCAGCGGAATACCAATAAGAATAAAGAACTTACGACGGCCAAACCGTTTACCGAGCCGTGTCGAACCAAAGTGGTCGGTCAGATAGCCCATCAGCGGGCTGACCACGCCGTCGACGATACGGGCCATGGCAAAAATCGAGGTCGCCTCAATCGGACTGAGGCCGCAAAACGTGGTGTAAAAATACAGCAGCCAGGCTGACGTCAGGGCCATTGTTCCGGCACCGAGAAAATCTCCTGATCCATAGGCAAGGTAATTAAGCGTTCCTGGTTTACGTGTTGTCATAGTTTCCGTCCTGATTAGCCAACCTGCACAGCCCGGCTGTATGTCGGGGGATGAGCTAAGTTAGTTTTAAGGCGGCCGGAAAACCTTTGCGATTTTGCCAACGGGCAGGTGGAAATGGCGGAAAAAAGAAGATGCTGATGGCCAGGATCGCCGTTTAATAAAATAGCGTTTCATTTTTATTGAATCGTAGGGCCATTTCTTTTTCTGTGCGGCAGAAGACAGATAAAGCAGACTATATCGTGTTAAATCAAAGTTGCGTTCGTAAATATTCCTATAGTTAAAAGGCAAACAACCTTCAGGAGGAAATAACAATGAAAGCTGCCGTGGTGAATAAAGATCATTCTGTTGATATCGTTGATAAAAAATTGCGAGCATTGGCCTACGGTGAGGCACTGCTGAAAATGGATTGCTGTGGCGTGTGCCATACCGATCTGCATGTTAAAAATGGCGACTTTGGTGACCGTACCGGCATTGTGCTCGGTCATGAAGGCGTGGGCGTGGTAAAGGAAATCGGTCCGGGCGTCACGTCGCTCAAGCCGGGCGATCGCGCCAGCGTGGCATGGTTTTATAAAGGCTGTGGGCACTGCGAGTATTGCACCACGGGCAATGAGACGCTGTGCCGTGATGTGTTGAACGCCGGTTTTACCGCGGACGGCGGTATGGCGGAAGAGTGCATCGTGGTAGCCGACTATGCGGTGAAGGTGCCGGACGGTCTGGATTCGGCGGCGGCGAGCAGCGTAACCTGTGCCGGAGTGACAACCTATAAGGCCGTTAAGGTTTCCGGTATTCAGCCCGGCAAGTGGATAGCTATCTATGGCTTAGGCGGTCTGGGCAATCTGGCGTTGCAGTACGCAAAAAACGTTTTTAATGCCAAAGTGATTGCCGTTGATGTTAATGATGCTCAGCTCCAGTTCGCGACGGAAATGGGTGCCGATCTGGTGGTTAACTCCGCTAAAGAAGATGCGGCTAAGGTCATTCAGGAGAAAACGGGGGGCGCGCATGCTGCGGTAGTCACGGCCGTCGCGAAAGCCGCCTTTAATTCTGCCGTAGACGCCATGCGTGCAGGCGGCCGCATTGTGGCCGTAGGCCTGCCGCCGGAGTCGATGAGCCTGAATATTCCACGGCTGGTGCTGGACGGCATTCAGGTTGTGGGATCGCTGGTTGGCACACGTGAGGATCTGGCTGAGGCTTTCCAGTTTGCTGCGGAAGGAAAAGTCGTGCCTAAAGTGACCAGGCGTCCCGTAGAGGATATTAATGATATCTTTGAGGAGATGATTGCAGGGAAAATTAAGGGCCGTATGGTTATCGATTTTTCACAGGGTCAGTAAATAACTTGCCTGTAGAAGCGTCAGGCAGTCGCCTTCTACAGGCAAGTTTTTAGCCGCATGGCTATGCGCTCATAAAAAAGCTTGATCGTTCTGGCGCCTGTGGTTCCAGGCGGCAGCAAAGGCTTAGCCACAGCAGCGACATCATCCAGGCCGTATTGTTTAACATTTCCTTTCCTTTTTAACACGCCTTAACAAATTAACTTTAATCGCCAGATTAAAATCCGCCACACCTGTAGCTCTTTTTGCTAACGTGACAGAGAAGGGGTAAACCGTTCTGAAACGCAGCAAAATAGTCATTATTATTCATTTTATCCGCTAAGGTTAAACGCGTAAGCCCAATAGTTTCAGCATAATATTGAGGATAATTAACGTGTTAAAAAGAACCCGAATTTTTATGGCTGCCGGCATGCTGGTTGCTTTTAGCGCTGGGGCGCAGCCTACGCCGCAGTACGGTATCGAATTACAAGGCTTTGATTTTCCTTATCACATTGCCCGCTACTCCTTTTCCTCTCAGCAACAGACGCTGTCGATGGGCTACATTGACGTCAAACCTGAACATCAGGCGAATGGCCGCACGGTTGTGCTGCTGCACGGCAAAAATTTTTGTGGCGTAACCTGGCAGGATTCGATTGAGGCGCTGAAACGCGCGGGTTATCGGGTTATTGCACCGGATCAAATTGGTTTCTGTACGTCCAGCAAACCCGGGCACTATCAATATAGTTTTCAGCAGCTGGCTCTGAATACCCATCAGCTGCTTGCCAGCTTACATATTGATAAAATCACGCTGGTCGGCCACTCCACCGGCGGCATGCTGGCTACGCGTTACGCGCTGATGTATCCCGATCAGGTAGAAAAGATGGTGCTGGTTAATCCTATTGGGCTGGAGGACTGGAAGGCGAAAGGCGTACCGTGGCGCAGCGTTGATGACTGGTATCAGCGTGAATTAAAAACCAGCGCAGAGAGCATTAAAAAGTATGAGCAGAAAACCTATTACGGCGGCAGCTGGAAACCTGAATACGATCGCTGGGTAACTATGCTGGCTGGTCTTAATAACGGTCCGGGGAAAAAAGAGGTGGCATGGAATTCTGCGCTGCTGTACGACATGATTTTTACCCAGCCTGTTTATTATGAATTCAAAAATTTGACCGTTCCCACCACGCTGATGATTGGAACAGCGGACACGACCGCGATTGGCAGCGATATTGCACCACCGGAAGTGAAAGCAAAAATTGGCCATTACGATCGTTTAGGCAAAGAAACCGCAAACACCATCCCGCACGCCACGCTGATAGAATTTAAAGGCATGGGACATGCACCACAAATGGAAGATCCGGTTATGTTTAACCAGGCATTGATTAAAAATTTGCGTCAATGACGGAAGCGGGCCAGATCTCGCCGTCAATGGATGACCCGCGCCGGTCGCGGGTTGCATGCTCAGAGCATGACAAACAAATTTATTCTTATTAACTCTTATTAAACGAACGTCGCATACTTTATTTATAAGAAATTTTCCATCTGCAATAACAAGTTAGCTCTATTACTTTATGAAGAGTGATTGTGTTTATTATTTATAAGTTTTGTTGCTTCGTTGTAATTTAAAAAGGGAAGTTAATTATTCGCAAGGTCGATTGATGTAATATTGAATCATCACTTTTTATTATCGCTACGGATTAAACAGGGGTTTCCGTTGACGCGATAGCTATGAAAAAAATGATTCTGATTATAAGCTGCTTTTTTTGTCTGTGCGGCTGCATGGGGCAGAATAAAACGGCTGGCTTTAGAGATAGCCAGGCCAGTATGGCCGAATGTTCCAGCCACAGTGATGAGATTGACTGCGACTGGAACGTACCGGGTAACCCATAACGGCTTTATATTGGTAACCTGATGGGGAAAAACAGGGATCGGCTAGCCGCTTAAGCTTACTCCGGCCCTTTAGCCTGCAATATTCGCTGGGCCTGGACGGCCGTCAGCGGGTAATCAAAAAAGCGACGGTAAAAATCCTGCGTCGTTTTTATCATATCCAGCGCCGGAAAAAGCTGCGGATGCAGCAGTTTAGCCGCCCACTGGATCTGCAGCGCGGCTTCCGTACCGTAGCGATCCCATGGAAAGACACCCGCTGGATTTTGCCATACCTGATGATTTTTAACCGCTTTCAGGTTACTGAACAGCGTCGCGTAATCAGAATCGGCAAGCGAACCGGCGCCAGCGCCAATAATGATTATGTCCGGCTGCCAGAAAAGGATATTTTCTGGCGACGTTTCCTTCATATTGCCATTAACTTCCGCCGCGGCGTTGCGGCCTCCAGCCAGTTTTATCCAGGTATCGATCAGCGTGTTGCGCCCGTCGACTTTCAGCGGATGTAGCGACTGAATATGTAACACGCGCGGGCGCTGGCTATCGCTAAGCCCGGCGGTTTTTGCCTGAATAGCCGCAATCTGCTGCTCAAGATAAGCGTTATAGGCGTCAGCACGCTGCCGGGCCTGTGGTGTGCCGACCACGTCAGCCGTGGTCAGCAAAGAGTGCTCCATTGACGGAAAATCGTCAAAACGCATAACCAGCGTAGGCAGTCCGGCACGACGGTAGGCGTCGGCATCCGCATCCTCTGCTGCCACAAATACCGTATCTACCTTCGCGGCCAGCAGCGCTTCGCTATTGAAGCTGCGGCCATGAACGGACAGCGCCTGATTCAGCGACGGCTGGATTTTAAACATCCAGGGGCGATCGCTGGCATGGTTAACCGTGGCCACGATGCGATCGCCTGCGCCTAACGTCATTAACAGCGAGTGATGCGCATACCAGCCGTCGGCAATACGATGGGCCTGCGCTTTTACCGTTACTTTATTACCGGCGTCATCGGTCACCGTGCGGGCAAAGGCTGATGGGCCAAAAGCCAGGCTCAATGCCAGCAGCGGCATAATCAGGCGCATCTTCATAAAAATCTCCTCAGAAATTCAGCTGCATTGACACCTGCACCATGCGCGGCTCACCCAGCTGGGCGCTGGCATAACCGGCACCGCTATAACCGTTCAGGCCGCCTGGCACAATATTTGTCCAGTAGTGGCGATTGGTCAGGTTGGTCATATCCAGTCGGAAGGTGGTATCGGTGTTGAACAGGCGCGTTTTATAGCTGCTGCCAATATCGAAAGTAGCGTAGCTGCCGACCCAGCTGTCATTGGCGTTGTCCGTGCTGCGGCGTCCTACGTAATGCATGCCGCCATGCACATCTGTGCCGCTAAGGAAAGGCAGGTCGTAGGCCGCAAACAGGCTGGCGGTGTAGCGAGCCAGTCCCACAATCTGCTTGTCGGTTGTCGCCGCGCTGGCGGTATCGCGCAGGCGTGGATCGAGCCAGGTCATGCCGCCGTACAGATGCAGGTTGTCGGTCACATCGCCATCGGCCATTAGCTCCAGTCCACGGTTACGCTGGTTGCCATCTACTGCATAGTCGCCGCTGGTCGTGGTATAGGCAAAAGGACGGTCGATCTGAAACAGTGCGGCGGTCAGCAGCACTTTATCTACCGCCAGCTTGCTGCCCACTTCTACCTGCTTACTGCGATAAGGCGACAAAATGGAACCGGCGTTGTTTGAACCTGACGGGGCCGTATCGCCCTGTTGCAGGCTGTCAGCCCAGGTGACGTATAGCGTTAACGGATCAACAGGCTTATACATCAGGCTGGCCGAACCGCTAAAGCCGCTGTCGTCGGAATGGCTGCTGCGACTGCCGGTTTTGGCATAGTTGGCAGAGGTCAGGAAGCTTTCACTGCCTGCCAGCAGCAGGCTCCACTGTGGCGAGAAGGTCAGCGTATCGCTTAACAGAAATGCCTGCTGCGTGGCGGTGGCGGAATGGTAGCGATGGCTAAAATCAGGATAATCCGGCTCGGCAAAAGATTGCGGATCGTCAAGCGAAGCGCTGCCCAGCGTAGTGGTGCCGCCGTTAAGCGGATTATAGTTTTTCCAGACAAAGCCGCGCACGCCGGTGGAAATCTGGTGATGTAGCCAGCCGGTTTCAACTTCGCCATTCAGGTTCGCCATATAGCTGTTAATAGTAAAGCGGCTGGCAGTAGAAGATGAAGTTGTCGTTTTGTAATCACCTGCGCGATCGGTAAACGTATTGGTCACCGCCGTCGATTCCCGGTCGGCAATCTGCCGCAGGACGCCCAGCTCGCCCTGCCAGTTGCCATCAAAATCGTGCTTCAGATGCAGGCTGGCAGTCAGCGTATGGTTATCGCTTCCGGCATAATATTGCCCCAAATGCGCCGTTTTAGGATTGGGTGCAGAGGGGAAAGAAAGCCCGTTGCCTAAGGCAAATTTGCCCGGCAGGCCTTTCTCGTAATAGTGGTAGTAGCTGAAGTTGCTTTCCAGTACGGTGCGGTCGGTCAGGTTTGCATCCAGCCCCAGGCTAAACAGCTGGCGACGTTTTTTACTGCCGCTAACGTAGCCGTTGCCCTCATCATCCAGAAAATTAGCGCGATAGCGCAGGCGATCGTTATCGTCCAGCGGGCCGCTAAAGTCGCCGGAGACAAGATGGCTAAGGCCAGTGCCTGCACCAAAGGTCAGACTGTGCTGAGCAATATCGGCCGGACGTTTTGCCACAAAGTTAAACAGTCCAGCGGGATTAGCCGGACCGTATAGTGAGCCGCCCAGGCCATTTAATACTTCTATATGATCAAACTGCTCGGCGGCGTAATCGGTAGTCGAGACGACATTCAGGCCGTCAATCATCGAGTTCTGCACGACGCTGCCCTGCATACCGCGCGTTTGCGGGCGCGCGCCATCGCCCTGAACGGAAGGCATATAGCGATAAATATCGGTGATGCTTTTTAGCTGCTGGTGCTTCATCAGCGAAGGGGAAACGACCTGCACGGAATAAGGGGTATTACGAATGTCTTGCTTGCCAAGGTTACCCAGCGTGGCCTGTTTATCCGGCGCTGCGACTTCCGTTGATGGTGCGGCGCTAACGGTAAGTGTCTTATCCTGTGCCTGTGCCTGGATTGCCATAAAAATCAGTACGCATAGCGTGCTTTTAACCGCTCGCGGTGATTGAATAATGCTCATTTTATTGTAATGCCTTGCCCGTATTGCAGCAGTAAAGTGCTGTCAGAATGAAAGTAAAAGTAAAGAACGCGCAAAGGGTAGCATAACGCTATGTTGTAAAGTATATAACGAGTGCGCAAGGGTAAAGTTCAGCACTTGCTACTGACAAAGCCTTAACGGACGAGGGATGTTAACGGCCAGAACGTGATTAACGTCACATTATTTTGCCTTTCTACTTCGCGTGTTCCTGTCGTTCACGCGGGTACCAGGCATAGTCCGACAGGCGTCAAACCTTCTGCGCGGCGTTAAAAATCGGTAAAAGTAAGATATCCAGAGCAGGATTTAATTGGCGCTTTTAAGTTAAAGCGCTACTGCTTATTTATTTCCTGTAAACGACCATAAAGATGGCGGCAGGCAGTAACCCGCTAAACATTAAGGCAGGAAATACAGTTTCCGGAAAGGTTTCTACACAATAAAAATTGTTATATTTTTTGCGTATTCACTTCAATTCGGGGGTAGACTATTTATGTCCTTACCCTGTTAGCTTCTGTTCAGATGATTCTCGGTTTATTAATCTATATAAAATCCAGGGTATACATTAAGGCTATTTGGTGATATTAATTAAGTGATATGGATACAAGGATTGTAACCGACAGGTGAGTTTATGCAAAAAGACATTAAATACTCAGGGCATCCCTCCCCTTATACAGTGAAAATAACTCCCTCTTTCGTCATGTTTCTCCTTGTTACGGCATTTTGTGCCTGCTGGCAGGCTATAACCTGTTGGGTGGTCATGGGAGAAAGGGGGGTTATTTTTGACGAGTGTTAGTTAATTTAGTAAATAACATCGTTTCGCTTAAGTTAAAATTTATTTTTTACCGTTTTTTTCGGCATGTATAGCTATTATTGAATGGTTTTTACGGGAAATTATTGGTTTTAAACCTGTGCCAAACTGAATCTTTTCATTTCATCACGCTATCTACTTTTTAGGGGCCTGTATTATGTCTACTATCCGTATCGCAAGCGATAATATCTATTATATAAGCGGGCTGGAGTCATTAATAAAAGATGTGATGGACGCTCATGAGCGGGAAAAGTTTTCTTTTGTCGCTGCGAAAAACGAACAAGCCCCCGGCGTAACGAATATTGTCTTCAGAGATATGATGGTAAGTATATTTTTATACAAGAAAGAAAAGCTTTGGTACAGGCATGAGGGGGAAGGAAAAACGGTGGTTTTGCATATCCCTTTTATTTGCCGTAACGAGAACCTGCCTGCAATTACAGGGAAAATAAGGAAAATACTGACAATTTCTGAAACGGAGTGTACGCAGTTTTCCCGACAGAGAAACTACAGGTCAATAGGTTTAAAAGATTTTATGCAGCTATCCGCTACCGAAAATAAAATTATATTTTTAATAGGGAAGGGATATCGCCCAGAGTGCATCTCCAGAATGCTTAACCGCTCTGAAAAAACCATTAATACGCATTGTCGCAATGCGATTCGTAAGCTGGGTATGATCAATCGGGTCGAATTTTATAAGTATGCTTCCTTTGTTGCCAGCTGTACAAATAAAGAATGGAATACGCTGTGCCTGTAAGCGCGCAGCATATAAGCATATAAGCATGTAAGCATGTAAGCATGTAAGCATATAAGCATATAAGCATATAAGCATATAAGCATATAAGCATATAAGCATGTAAGCATGTAAGCATATAAGCATGTAAGCCCATAAGCCCATAAGCCCATAACCCTTTAAGCCCGTTTTAACTTTATCATTCATTTGCGGCCCATTTATTACGGGCCGCTTTTCTTTTAACAACTCAGCATGGATTTTTTATAACGCCTTAGTTTCCGGCGTAAAGCTATTGATAATTTGCACGTAATGTTTTCGCTGATACTCGGTAAACTCTTTTTGCGCTATCAAACTAAAAATAATCAGATTTAACCGCGATGGATTGATAACAGGGTGATAAGGTAGCTCAACAAAAGATTGTACCTGCCTGATCCTTTGTCCGTTATCCAGAAAACTATTTGCTATCTGAATAACCGGGAGCTTTTCCGGGCCCAGCTGATTATGTAGCATTTTTCCTTCGTTTTCATAACCGGGCAAGGTATTAGCCAAAAAATTCATCTGGTTTTCGCAAAAGGCTTCCAGCGTCTGATCCTGCACCTTGAAAGAACGATTAACCATAATTGAATACTCTTCACCGTCAGGCTCCAGAAAACGTAAGACGTTGATGCTCTGGTCGTAGTTTGGGGCCTCTGTCAAAAAATTCCCTTCATAGATAATGTATGGCTGTTTCTTACTCATCCTTTTTTCATCCCTGTTTACTGTGATAAAGGTATTAACTCCACGCGTCTGTTCTTTCTACGGCCCGCTTCGGTCTCGTTACTGGCTACTGGCACAGCGTCGCCCATGCCTTTAATGATAAAGTTTTCTGCCGGGAGGCGAGTATGCCGGACAAGCCAGTCCCTTACTGCTGTCGCCCTCTGAATAGAGATTTGCCGGTTGAGTTGGTCTGTCCCGGTATTATCTGAATGGCCCGTCACCATAAAAGTTGTTTGCCGTGCGCTGCTTAGCAAAGGCAATAGCATAAGTAATTTTTCCTCACTGCCTGGCTGGATAACTGCGCTTCCCGGAGCGAAAAGAGCGGCGGGAACCGAAGCAAAAAGGGCAGGTAAACTTTTATAGTGGCGAAGCGCGGTTTCTATCTTATCCAGCATGTTTTGGCAGTTTTTCTCTCCCCATAAATTAATAAGGCTGTTTTTACAGGTACCTGATAGCTTCTGGCCTTGTCGCGATAACCTTTCAAAAGCCTCGCGCCTCGTTTCCGGGCGTATAACATCCGCTTGCGTAAAAGCAGCAAGGGCTAGCCTGGCTTCTTTTATATGCTGGCTTTGTAACCAGGCCGCACTCGTTAAATAGAAAGCGATTAATAATGCCAGGCTTACCGGCAACCAGCGCCAAAAAGGGGACGCTTTTGCAGGAAAAGTAGAAGCTTTCACTTTCGGGCACCCGGCCACTACGGACGGCAAAGGCGGGCGAACAACGGCGGATGAGAGGCCAGGGTAAAGTTGAAACGTTTTATTTATCCAGCGGGCCCATGCGCCGTGACGGACAAAGCCATCGCCATAGTCGGCCAGCAGAACCGCCGAGAGACGTAACGAAGTGGTAGAAAAAAGCGATTGCAGCGCTGCCATTACGCCTGACTTTTTCATCCAGAGGAACAGCGCGTCGGCCATAACGTAGCGATGTATGGCAGCATGTTCGTTACCGGCAGCATCCTGTTTGAGCACGGTAAGCAGCTGGCGAGCTTCGCTTTCCATGGTCGTGGCCACGCGTTTGTTTGTTTCATACCGACCCGACCACCAGTTGTGGTGAAGATGATGAGCGGAAGGTTTCTTGCTCAGGCGGGCATAAACAGCAAAAACGCAGGGAAAAGCTTCTGCCTGCTGAAATTTTCGCTGCCATTTAGCCAGTTGTGCCAGCGTAAGTTCGTCATCCTCCTGGCCGTCCGGAAGGAAGGGGAAAAACGTATTGACCTTGACGCACTGGTTTTCTCTTCGCAGACGGCTTAGCGTTTTTTGTAGATCTTCATCTTCCGGCACGACTATCCAGCGCGCTTGCGCTGACTGTACATTGGTAAACCATTTCCTGGCCCACGGGCCAATAACGAAAATGACTGGCTTTGCCTCTTCAACAGCATTTTGCTGTGCCTTTGGTATCGTAGCTGTCAGCATTCAATATAAGCCCATCAGATAAATGAAGCAGAAGAGCCAAACGATCGATAATCCTGTTGTCAGGATAGCGAGTTCCAGGAAAAGCCTGCTGCTGGCCATACGGCGTCGCGCCGTGGGTAAAAAAACTTTTTCGGTAGACTCTTTCTTCGCGTCTTCTTCCTGTACTTTTTCGCTGCTGTTATTCACTGAAAGATATTTTTTTATAAGAACGCCTGTTTTATCGTCCGAGACAGCCGAGGCGTTGATCAGCGTAAGGAGCTTACAGGCATAGCTAAAGATTTTACCTACTTCATTTAGTAATAGCGGGGTGATTTTATCGGCGAGGTTTTCTCGAATATTTTCAGGCCCATAAAAATATTGCTGTAGGGAATAGCGCTGCCAGGAGAGGTTGGGTTCGCTAAGGCATAAGGAAATCTGGCCGTCGAAATAGCAGCAAATGCTGTTACACAACCTGTCGCTAAGCTGTTCATCTTCGCCTTCAGATATCAATGCTTTACTGAACAGCTCAATGAGATTTACCATCTTTAGCTGAAAGTCTGGCAGCGATGGAATAACACCATCAAAAAAAATCAGCGCATCTATACACAGCAGTCGCTTAAAAATAGCTTCACTGTTCACCAGGGCTT
Organism: Erwinia phyllosphaerae; assembly: GCF_019132875.1. Classification (GTDB taxonomy): domain Bacteria; phylum Pseudomonadota; class Gammaproteobacteria; order Enterobacterales; family Enterobacteriaceae; genus Erwinia; species Erwinia phyllosphaerae. The sequence goes on along the minus strand of NZ_JAHSPF010000006.1, from coordinate 74,666 downwards.
CTCCACTGTTTTTCCCCAACCCTCGTTGGTATCGTAAGAGCTGAAGCGAATAACGTCTGGCGTAAGCATTGCGGCAAAAGAAAGAGTGAGAAAAAGATTAAGATCTTCACCGACAAGGGCTGTAGCAATATCCTTTTTGGTAAGGTTTTTTTTGTACATTAAATCATTATTGCTGCTGTAAACGCCCACATATAAAGTCGTTACGTTATCCCAGGTGATATCCAGTTCGCTTTGAGAAACAGAAATCTGTTTTTTTACTGTATTGGTCAACCTGCGACGCCAGCTCTTTTCACGTGGAAGAGGGACCCATGCAATAGCCCGGCTATCTGTTGCCTCAGGAAGCGCAAGACGTTTTTTAAAATCAACCCCGGTTATCTCTTCAAACTGTTCAACCGTCCGTACGGTTCCTGTTTTATAAATACTCTGTAAATAATCATTGCCTTCTTCCAGGCCAAGAAGCGTTCTGACTTTCCTTTTGGATTTTTTATCCCTTTCATACCATGTTTGCGAGACGGAGCCGGCGCTTTTTGCTTTATCGGTATGATCGCTCCAGATGCGGGCGCTTTCCTCTCTGCCGTAATAATGCCACAGAAGAATTTTATGCGGGTGCCAGACATCGTAGCCATGCGTAAAGGCGCGTATAGCCATGGAGATTTCTTCGCCTTCAAAAAAGATATGCGGATCGTTGGGGACTTCATTAACAAAGGAGCCATCGGCAAAGATAAACCCACCCGCCAGATAGCTTCCACGTACCGGCGAATCTCCCTCTACCATAGCGTTGCTTAACTGAGGAATGCCTTCACTGGTGAAGCCACGTAGACCTAGCCTGAAGACAGAGTGCGTTCTTTCTTCTTTATCAGGCTCGTAGCCTGGCGGATAAGTCGAGAGGACGGGCTTTTCACTGTGCTGTTTGAGCTGCTGTAGCATAGTGACGATTTCACAGTCCCAGTTGTCAATAAAACGGCAATGGGCATCTATCTGGAGAAAATAGTCTTCTTGCTGGTAAAGCTTTTCGCTCTGGTGTCTTGCCCAGCACGCGCCCTGGCTTTGAAAATAGTGCAGGCTAATTATCTGAATCCTGGCCCCTTCATAGTGGTAAATATATAAAACATTTCCTTCAAAGTTTTTCTTTTCACACAGCTTCATACCGGCCTGATTAAACAGGGTGGTATCTTCTTCATCCTGCCAGCAAACGGCAACAGAAAGAGCATATTTCCCTGACGATTGTTGGATCATATCGCGCAGCGTCGGTATCAGTTCGGTATCACGATAGCTGGCGATACTGATAAAAATTTCAGGCTTTATTTCCATATAATCACCTTTTTAATCTTATTTAATCTGTATCACTATTTCGGCGCGCGCGGTGAACTGTCCATTTTGCGGGCGGGCGTTTCGGGTGAGCGTATCGATAAGTTTAGCTTTCCAGTTAAACTGTACTGAGGCGTTACTAACCGTGGCCGCCGATTGCTCCGTTGTAGATCCGTCGACGGTAAGTAATCTGTTAGTGCTGTCGTATATTTCTATTCCCAATGCGTCACTATTTTTGGCCGCATCCGTTACTTTTATGTATTTACCATTAGAAGAAGGCGTAGTAGTGATAATGCCGGCGATAGCAGACCAGCTGCCGTAATCAGTTTTACAGCTTAAAGAAAAATCAAGGTTGCGCTCAACGCCACCCGCCTTCATTATTGCTGGCGTAACGGTGCCAAAATCAATCGTCCTGGCATTATCGGTCGAGCAAACGGGTGTGCTGATTATTTTAAAAACACCGGTATTAAGTTTTTTAGCGTAATAGGCCACGTCTTTTGAGTTGATATAGCTATAGGCAAGATCGCCACCGGGTAGCAGCTCATCACCCGTGGCCTGAGTTAAAGTTAACGTCTCTTTAGTTTTATAAAATTCTATACGGAAGAAAGAACCTGATGCAAAGGCTGCCGATCCAAATTCGGCGATGGTTCCGGACGAGGGCAGATCGCTCATGGCGAAGCCATTATAATCTTTTATTTTTATGCCAATGCCGGGCAATCGTGTCGGATAAATTTTTGTCGAGGTATCCTGACCGGTCAGATAGGTAACATCTTTGCCGTGTACGTTGCCCTGACTGCAGTTGATGTATCTGATCGTTCCTGCGGTAGCAGAAGAGTCATAGCTGGCGATTGGCGTGGTGGTATCGCCGGGCGCATCCGCTCTGATTATGATGGTTTGTGCAGCAATGGTGAGCGTTTGCGGCGAGGCAGAGTCAGGAGCAAGCTGACAGAGCGCGTGAGCCGCTTCGGCCAGCAGCGCCTGTACTATCAGGAACAAAATTATCCTTAACATGGTTATTCCTTCTCGACATCCAGTTTTTCGATGATTTCGGCCGGCAGCATTTTCAGCAGTTCAGCAAAGCTTTTCCCCACGGTTGCTTCAGCAAATTTGAGCAGCTGAATAACCGGGCTGCTGGGCTCCATTTTCATAAACCATAACCGTAGCTCTCTTAATTTATGCAGCGCATCTGAGCGGTTCCCCATCTCTTTTGGCGTAACGACCGGAAGATCCTGCGGCTGCGGCTCCTCATTCTGTGGCCGCTGTTGTTCAGTCGGCTGCTGTACGGGGCAGGGAAGTGCAGCCTCATCGTTTTCGGCATTAATAACAAATAAATGCAGAAGACGTTCCAGATGGGCAAAGTCGGGCGTTTCGTTGCCTAACGGCTCGGCCAGTAACCGCCTGAGTTCCGTTAAGTTGTGCCATGCTTCCTGCAGCAACGAAATGGTCGGCTCTTCCTGCATGGCCCACTCGTGAAGCAAAGCGGTAATGGTGCCTTCTGGCAAAGCGCCTTCTTCTCGCGGAAAGGCATGCGCTTTCTCAAATTCTTTGATAGTGATGTGTAAACCGGCGGCTTTCGGCAGGGGCTGGTTTCTGATATCAGCTAGCAAACCGTTGATGTCTTCCAGTTCAGATAAAGCGTTCGCTCGCATAACAGGATCGTATACGCCTTCTTCCGATAGCTGCGGATAAATAGCGGCTGGAAAGGCGATCAGTAAATCACGTAAAGCCCGTAAGCCCTCCGTCAGGGCACCAAGGCCAATCTGCCTGATACGACAGCGCATGAGGATGATGATGAGCCGAATATCCCGGCTTCTTTGCAACAGCGCCAGGCAGTCACGCTCCGTTTCCGCCCAGTTTATCGGCTCCGCTGCTTCAACAAAGCTGCCATATTCGGCATCCAGCCTGGGCTGTAACTTTGACTGCAACATGATAAACCCGGCGTCATATTCCAGATTTTCTCCACAGGGCATCTCGTCTGAGATCGGCTGTAGCAGTTCCTGATACCACGCGCCCGTTCTGTTTTTTTCCGCCACAATAGTGTCCTTGTTTGCTTTGCCGCGCACGGCTTGCCGTCAGGCGCGGTGATTACCTGTTAGTGATAGCGTTCTGGCTCGAAGCTCATGCCGTATACCGGCGTTTGGTCGTCTGCTCTTTCCAGCCAGGTGGCATAGCCAAGCTGGTGACCGCCGTCGAGCGTCGCCTGCGGCACTTCACTGGCGGCCAGCACCAGCTGCGTATCCCAGGCATATTCAAAGCCGACAAAGTTGCGTACCCACTCTTTTAAGACGGGTAGATCCCTGCCCCAGGGGCTAAAACGCATATATTGATTCAGCGTCAATGGGCCGAGAACGAGCTTAAATTTGTGCTGCCTGTCTCTGACCGTATTGCCCAGAATCGCGCCATCGCCCAGCGACATGGCCGCATTGACCTCGCCCAAAATGGACTGGTCATGCACGTCGAGTACAATCCACTGACTGGCAAACTCTTCCAGGCTTGCCTGCACCTGAAAGTAGTAGCGAATCGCGCCAAGCAGGCCTTCAGGATTACGGGCTTCACGAACCAGATGGGCAGAAGAGGCCAGGCGGGCATGCGTGGGCAGGCGTTCACCGTTCAGCTCCTGCGGATCCATGCCAATAAGGCTGGCAATATAGAAAGAGAATTTTTCATCGTCGGGTCTGTCCAGCGAAGCGGTATCCTGAGCGGTGAACCAGGCACGGTAGAAAAGGGCTAAGGCGCGATGATGAAAAATGTTGAGGAAATCCGTTAACGTCTCATCTTGTGCTGCCGAGCGCGAAAGCGCCAGCTCCGACAGATGCAGCGGCAGAGCGCCTTGCGGACCCCAGACGCCCAGGCCAAAAAGCTGTAGCCTGAGCAGACCCTGTTCCCTCTCTATATAAGCTATTTCACGTGGAGGAAAGGCCATCACAGGGATCTGCCCGATGCGAAACGGTTCCTGATTGGGCAGGGTGGCGGTACCGGGCAAAGACATTTCGGCATTTTTAGCCGCGATAGCGCGCATCATGCTGATAAACCCTGCCTTCCAGGGCTTTGCTTCGTCGAACCAGACTGACAGCAGCGATGCCGTATCGCGTTGCGGGCTTTTCTCCTTCATCAGAACGCCCCTCTTTTTCCCGGGCGAGCCTGCCACGAGGCCACTTTTCCTCTCTGCATTGAATGCAGCTCTGTTTCGGTAAAAATATTGATGGCGGCATGACGTGAAAGGTAATTTTCCATAATCAGCCCAAATAAATAGGGGCTAATGCCGGAAAAGCCTTCTTCATCCACCGTTAACATACAGCGGACGCCCCGGCCATAAACCAATAAACCGTCACCCGGCAGACGACGCGTGACCGATTCCGTTTTACAGCCAATCAGGCTATCTACCTGCGCGTTAGATTCCCGGTCGGCACTGTTTAAAAACAGGCGCAGCATATTGCGTAAAGATTCTCCACCTGACCCATGCTCCATGTCTGAAAGCGGTAAATAGTTAAAGCTAAGCTGGCGAATAAGACGCCAGGCCGATTCGCCCCGGGCAAAAGGCTCACGCGGCGTGCTGGGTTCGCAGATAAAGGCCGCGCCCGTGACGGGAACGGCATCAGACATCGTAAGATCAAAGCTACCGCTTCTGGCTATCAGGCGAGGCAAGTCCCGGTTGGTGACCATCGCTTCCACCGTCAGATAACGAATAGCGTCGGCGTAGGGTGCTTCCTGCTGATCGACCAAAGAAACAAAGACTTCGGTACCCAGATAAGGCGTTCTGGTGTCATATTTTCTTTTTCCTTCGCCTTTTGCCCTGATTTCACGGGTAAGCGAAAAATAACGGCCAAAATTGCCATAATCACAGTGGCGCGTCTGGTAAAGCGGGTTAAACACTACCTCCTGGCTGCTTTCTGCCTGCTGGCCTAATACCTTGTGAATGGAAAAAATTTCAAAATCCAGCGGGCGGCTGCGATCCGGTACTACATGAAAAAAGTTCAGGGCTCTGTTGACCTCAATCCTGTCGACAACCTTAGGAAAGAGATTGATTACTGGCGTACAAAACAGCAGAAATTTAGAGGGGTTGATATGGCCCGTTAGCTCTGGCGGGAGGCGATCCAGCAGAATAATCAGTTCGGCCTCACCAGTATGATTGTGTTGAAAACCAGCGGCCAACTGAGTAAGAGTAAAAAAGTAGAAGCGCTGGCGGCAGGCAAAGTATTCATGAATCAGGTTATGGCCGTGGAACATATTCCAGGCAAGGGGAAGCAGCGTTTGATCGGGATTAATTCCTTCAAAAATTAACGGCTTTTTGCTGATAACCACATCATTCTTTTTTGTATCGCCGGTGCGAATAATCATCGCTACGCTACTGGTATGCAGCAGTTCAAAGATGTGCGAAACGATTCTTTCATCCCCGTTGATATAGACAGGCAGCTGGTCGAAACCTGACAGCTGCGAAAAAACCTTATCGTCCTGGACACGTAGCCTGATGCGCAATGCGCCCTTTAAGCTGGCATAAGGGATATGGTATTTTTCCAGGCTCGGTATATCGGGTGGGACAGAGGTCAAGCGCACTTCTGCTATTTCTACCGGCCAGAGCCTGACATCCTGGCTGCTGCGAAACTCACAGCGGCTGTTTTCGCCAGGCAAGATCCTGGAATAAAAAGCGCTGTCGCGAGGAACCCGATAGCCTTGACTCAAATCGCCTTCTTTAGCATCAGGCGTAAGCTGAACCACGCCGATGGAGGGAGTGGGTGAATTATAATTGGGGTAAACGATATCCAGTAATCTTTGCGTGAATTTTGGGAATTCCGCGTCCAGCTTTATTTGCGTTCTCGCGGATAAAAAGCAAAAAGATTCAATTAATCTTTCAACGTACGGATCGGCGGTATCAATGCCGTGCATACCTAAGCGCGCCGCTATTTTAGGATGTTTTTCAGCAAACTCACGCGCCATTTCTCTCATAAAGGTGAGTTCCTGATTATAATAATCAAGAAATTTATGATCCACTGACCTTCCCCATAGTAAATGTTCTTATATTTAGATGGCTGTAAAGCGATTTCGCACCATATAATCACCGCTTTAGAAATATTCAATATATTTTTTGCTATCTGGAAACTTGGTTTTAATAAAGGGATCTCCCCTTGTTATTTGGCTTGGTTTATAACATGCGAACCATGCTCGCTCAATACTATTATCTTTATGACTTAGCGCGCTGCCAGTGCCTTTTGTTTTTTTATAAAAACAATCAACCAGTTATGTAACTATCTTCTTGAGGTTTTATTTATTCCAGGAATAATTTTCGGGCGAAATTCCTAAATAGGAAAATTGCTTTAAACAAAGCTTTTTTTTTTTATTTTTATGGGTAGGATAAATCCGGTGTCGGCTCGGTTTTAGAGTAAGGCTATTATAAGAGAGGGATCAAAAGTGGCGGTGACAAGGAAGAACTTATTTGGCAAGCTGGACGAAACCTTGTTCAGAAGTATTGAAAGTGCAACTACGCTTTGTAAATTGCGCGGAAATCCTTATGTTGAATTAGTTCACTGGATCAATCAGCTCTGGCAGCAAGAGCAAAATGATTTACGTCTTATTGCCCGTCATTTTGAAGTCGATGCGGAAGCACTGGAAAGAGGTTTTTCTCAGGCATTAACGCGGTTGCCTGCCGGAGCCAGTACGATCTCCGATTTTTCATACCATATCGAACTGGCTATTGAGCGGGCCTGGATTTATGCCAGCCTGGAATGCTTTGATAGCCGTATTCGCAGTGGCCATTTGTTGATTGCAATGCTGACCACAATGGAACTGCGTCGCGCTTTGTTCGCCATCTCTCCGGCTTTTGAGCGTATTTCTCTGGAACACCTGACCAGCGATTTTGGTTATATCACGCAATCTTCTCCTGAAGTTTCAGAGGCCGCTAACGACGGCAGCATCCCTCAGGACGGTATTCTGCCGGGTGAGGTAAATAACGCGCTGGCTGGTCAGAAGAGTAGCGGTGGCCTGGTGCACTATTCCACAGACCTGACCGCTCTGGCACGCGAAGGAAAAATCGACCCCGTGCTGGGCCGCGACCGTGAAATTGGCACCATAACGGATATCTTACTGCGTCGGCGACAGAACAATCCTTTGCTGACTGGCGAAGCAGGAGTAGGCAAGACGGCCGTAGTAGAGGGACTGGCGCAGGCGATTGTGGCCGGCAACGTGCCGCCAGCGCTGGCGAAAGTGCGATTGCTGGCGCTGGACGTTGTGGCGCTCGCTGCCGGGGCCAGCATGAAAGGCGAATTTGAAGCCAGGCTAAAAGCCGTTCTGGATGAGGCCATCGCTTCTCCCGAGCCGGTGATTCTCTTTATCGATGAAGTCCATACGCTGGTCGGTGCGGGCGGTAACGCCGGAACAGGCGATGCGGCGAATCTGCTAAAGCCAGCGCTGGCTCGCGGTCAGCTGCGTACTATTGGTGCTACAACCTGGCGCGAGTTTAAACGCCATATTGAAAAAGATCCGGCGCTAACCCGCCGTTTTCAGGTATTGCAGGTGGCCGAGCCTGATGAAGCGACGGCAGTTTGCATGCTGCGTGGCCTGCTTCCCGTGCTGGAGAAGCACCACGGCGTCTGGATAATGGACGAGGCTTTGCAGGCAGCCGTCCGGCTTTCACATCGCTATATTCCGGCTCGCCAACTGCCGGACAAAGCCATAAGCCTGCTGGATACGGCCTGCGCACGCGTGGCCGTCGCACAGCATGCGCCGCCGACAGCGCTACAGATCCTCCAGTTTCAAACCGAAACCGCTCGTACGGAATTGACGCTGGTTGAAAAAGCGCTGCATTTTGGCAGGGGCGAACGATCATATGCTGACCAGCTTCAGCAGCAGATTGGTGAGCAGGCAGACGCCGCCGGGCAGCTTGAGCGCCGCTGGGAGCAGGAAAAAGAGCTGGTCAACGCCATTGTGGCGGTTCGTAATGAGCTACAGGCACAGGCACAGGCACAGGCACAGGCACAGGCACAGGCACAGGCACAGGCACAGGCACCGGCACCGGCGACGCGAGGGATGAAATCCGCATCGGAATTGCAAACTGAGCTTGCGGAACTGGAAAACCGTTTACGGGAAGTTCGTCAGGAGCAGCCGCTGGTACAGGCAGAGGTGAATGCTGAAGTTATCGGCGCTATCGTGTCCGACTGGACGGGTATTCCCGTCGGGCAGATGCTTAAAGACGATATTCGCGCCGTACTGGAACTGCCACAGCGACTGGCGGAAAGGGTTACCGGCCAGGACTATGCGCTTCATCAGGTTAGCGAAAGTATCCAGACCGCCAGGGCTGGGCTGGCAGATCCCCGCAAGCCTGTCGGTGTCTTTATGCTGGTGGGACCATCTGGCGTAGGCAAAACCGAAACGGCGCTGGCGCTTGCCGAGCAGCTTTACGGTGGCGAACAAAACTTAATCACCATTAACATGAGCGAGTATCAGGAGGCGCACACCGTCTCGTCGCTAAAAGGATCGCCGCCGGGTTACGTCGGCTATGGTGAAGGTGGTGTGTTAACGGAAGCCGTACGCCGTAAGCCTTACAGTGTCGTACTGCTGGATGAAATCGAAAAGGCGCATCCGGACGTGCACGAGCTGTTTTTCCAGGTATTTGATAAAGGCAGCATGGAAGACGGCGAAGGGCGGCATATCGATTTTAAAAATACCGTTCTGTTGCTGACCAGCAACGTGGGCAGCGAAATGATGAGCACGCTGTTTGCCGATGCGGATACCGCGCCCGAAGCCGAAAGCGTCAGGAAAATGCTGCAGCCGGAATTGCTGAAGACCTTCCCTGCGGCATTTTTAGGGCGCCTCGCGGTGGTGCCTTATCTGCCGCTCCAGCAGGAGTCGCTGATACGTATTGTACGCCTGCATCTCGACAGAATCGGCCAGCGGCTACGGGAACAGCACGGTGCTGCGCTGCGCTACAGTGACCAGCTGGTCCGGCATATTGTCGATAGCTGTCCCGTAGCTGAAACCGGCGCAAGAATGTTGATACGTTTTATTGAGCAAAATATTGTCCCGGAAACCAGCCGTCGCTTATTAAGCAGCGAAGAAAGCCTTCAGGGGCACAGCATTTATATAACTATCGACAATAAAGAAAATATAGAAATTATTTTTCAAACAGAGGAGTGAACGTCCCAAAAAAAATATGAGTAGCAAGGGAAGGCACACGCGTTGCGTGTAGGCCAATGCAATTAATTCATATCTCAAAAGGTCTTATATGCGTAATTTTAAACTGGCTCTGTGCGTTTTATCGCTGGGTTTGGTATCTGGTTTTACACATGCAGCAACCCAGGGTACCGTTGAATTCAACGGCAAACTGATTAATGAAACCTGTAAAATTGACGACGACAGCGTTGATATTGTTGTTCAGCTGCCTACGCTTTCTACACAAACTTTAACCGCAGCAGGCGATACCGGCGGCTCCAGGCTTTTTGATATCAGCGTAAATTCATGTCCCGCTTCTATTACTAAAGTTGCCGCGCATTTTGAAGCTATCGGTGGTTCAGGCTCTGATGCGTCTACCGGTAACTTAACGAATGATGCTAAGGCATCAGGAGATGATGTGGCGGCCACTAACGTACAGATACGCCTGTACAATTCAGATGAAAAACCGCTGGCGTTAGGCGCTACAGGCAGTGCAGCGGCGGTCGATTCCACGGGTAAAGCATCAATGCGCTATTACGGTGGCTATTACGCGACAGGGAAAACCACTGCCGGTCTCGTTCATGCTAAAGCGCGATATACGTTAAGCTACCCATAATAAAAGAGCAGGTTTGAGAAGAGCGGCCAGAAGATAATAAAACGGCCGCTCTTGATTCTGCATATTATAAAACGCGAATCCTTAGCCTGGTTTTATTATTAGCAATATAATTTTATCCGAACGGGTGACGGCATGCTTGTCAGAATAATCTCTTTCATTATTTTCCTGTTTTTTATTACTGAAGTATCGGCAGCCATGACGATCGGCGGCACGCGTATTATTTTTCCGGGCAATCAGAAAGAGCAAAGCGTCCGCATGAATAATAAAGGTAAAAAACCGGCTCTGGTGCAGGTATGGATAGATGATGGCGATCTCAAAGCCGATCTTAATGCTGTCAATCTACCTTTTGTCATTACGCCGCCCGTTTTCCGGGTTGAGCCAGGCAAAGGACAAAGCGTCCGCCTGATCTATAACGGGGCGGCGTTGCCCGCCGATCGGGAGTCTGTTTTCTGGTTTAACATGCTGGAAGTTCCCCCTTTGCATAAAGAAATGACTAACGTCGATCGCCTGGAACTGGCTTTCAGAACACGGATTAAATTGTTTTATCGGCCTGCCTCGCTTTTAAGTTCAGGTACGGCGCAGGTAGGAAAAGTTCAGTGGGAACTGGCAGAAAATAAAGGGATTAATGTCACTAACCCAACGGCGTACTACCTGTCTTTCGATAGCGCTACTTTACAAAACGCTACCCGCGTTAGCGAACTGGAAACAGATATGATCGCACCTTTTAGCCGTAAGTTTTTCCCGTTAAAGAAAGGAACGATATCGGGCGTCACGGGAGCCTCGTTTCGTCTCATTAATGATTATGGCTCTGCTTATGAAGGAAAGCTGATCCCGAAGAATGGCAAAGAGTTAGTGCTACAGGGATCCTTCCGCTGAAACGTATAAAAGCCGAACAGGGAAAGCGGCCAGGCCAGCAAGATGCCGGCAGATAGTCCGCTGGAAAAGGAGTTTATCAGGTGCGGCATGCAGAAAAGATATTCCACAAAAAGCAGCTATGCCCTTGTGCGAACAGGACTCTCATCACAACAGGGATGGTATATGCCATGATAGTTTGCCCCGCAGGCTGGGCTTCGCCAACGCTTGCCGTCTCTGAAGACAGCGAAGTGGTGCCGAATTCTGCTTTTGTTGAATATAATCCTGTTTTTATTCACGGCACGGTTGTCGATGTTTCCCGCTTTTCTGCAGGGAATTTTATTGCGCCAGGTAATTATCGCGTAACCGTGCTGGTGAATAATGAAAGCCGTGGACAGCATAATCTTAACTTTGGCCTCCAGGCGGGGCAGACCAGCGCGTCGCCCTGTTTTTTACTGGACGATCTGCAAAAACTGGGCGTAGAAATCAGTAAGGAAATAAAGCAAAACTTTGCGGAAAAAGCACTGCAAACCAATCAGTGCCTGCCTATAGGAAAAATTATTAATGGCAGCAGTGAAAATTACGACAGCGGCAATCTACGCCTTTCACTGGTTATTCCGCAAATTTATCTGAGAAATTTACCGCGCGGCTATATTGATCCAAACAGTTGGGATGCTGGCGTACCTGCTCTTTTCTTTGATTATAGCGATAACCTTTACAGCTTTTATTCAGGATCGGGCAAGCAGAAAGATATCTACAGTAATAATCTTAATTTAACGATGGCAGCCAATATTGGCCGGTGGCGTTTAAGAAAACGGCTCAATACAGGATGGTCAAACCGCGAAGGGATGAGCACCAGCAGTCTTTATGGCTACGGTCAGACGGATATCACCGCATTAAGTAGCCAGCTAACCATTGGCGACAGCAGCACGCGTGGTGAAATATTCGATAGCTTTACGCTGCGTGGCATACAGCTACAGTCTGACGAACGTATGTTGCCGGAAGGATTGCGTAATTATGTACCGGTACTGCGCGGTACGGCAGAGACCAATGCCAGAGTAAAAGTGACGCAGCGCGGGCAAACCATTTATGAAACTACCGTGCCGCCGGGGCCTTTTGAGCTGATGGACGTGGGCGCAATGGGCTATGGCGGTGATTTAACGATGACCATTACCGAGGCCAGCGGTAGCGAACGTAGTCAAACTATTCCCTTTTCTACGCCGCCGATGCTGTTGCACCAGGGGACTTCCCGATTCGGCTTCTCTATTGGCCAGGTGAAAGATACTGCGCTGAACAAGCATCCGAAAATCATGCAGGGTATCTGGCAGTATGGTCTGGCTAATATGTACACGCTCTATGGCGGTGCGCAGATAGCTGAGCACTATCGGGCACTGGCTGCGGGTAACGCTTTTAACACGCCGGCTGGTGGGATTTCTGTAGAGGCTACCCACGCCACCAGCGATCTGGCGAATAACAAAACCACCAGCGGGAACAGTTTTCGGCTTGCCTACAGCAAATATCTGGAACCAACCGACACCAACGTCACGCTAGCCGCCTGGCGTTATTCTACCCAGGGTTTTTATTCTTTGCGGGAAGCGAATATAGCTCGCTACGGTTCTCACTATGATCGCTATGAGTCCGATTACCGTACGCGCCAGCGCCTGGCGATAACGATGGGGCAGCGCCTGTGGAACGGTGCTTATCTTAACCTTTCCGGCAGCCTGTATCGCTACTGGGATAACCGCACTTCGGCTAAGCAATATGCGCTAGGTTACAGCCAGTCGCAGCGCTATTTTTCCTGGTCTCTGTCGGCAACGCGCTCGCGGCGCGGTAACGGTGAAAACCTGAATAACGTAATGTTTTCCGTCAATGTGCCGCTCGGGGCCGCTAATGTTAACGAAAAACCGCTGTTCAGCTCGCTTTATAGCTCTTATTCGCGCGATAACGCGGGTAACGCTTCACTGCAGGCCAGTGCTAACGGCTCTCAGGGGGAGCGGAATGAATTGACCTATGGCATGGGGACATCTGTGGGACGCTACCGTTCCGCTTCAGACAGGAAGAGGGTAACGGGCAATATGCGTTACCGATCCTCTTATGGCCAGTTTGGCCTGACCGGTTCCGCTACTAATAATTCGGCTAAACAGTTCTCCCTGCTGGCGAGCGGCAGCGCGGTAATACATCAGGGCGGCGTAACGCTGGGGCCGCAGCTGGGCGACTCTGCTTTTGCTATCGTTAATGTGCCTGGCGGCGAAGGGGCGAAGCTGCTGAACGGCTACGGCTCGGTTGTCGATAGCCACGGCTACGCCATAATGCCTGCGCTAACGGCTTACAGAAAAAACACCGTTTCGGTTGATGCCAAAGGATTACCCGACACGCTCGATATTTTAGAGAATGAGGATATCGTCGTACCGCGAGCGGGTTCCGCGCTTTTTATTACGATGAAAACGCTGGTCGGTAAACCGATGATATTGACCGTCAGAGATGCAAACCATGCCTATATGCCTATCGGTACGGAACTGATCGATGCTCAGGCCATCAGCCAGACCATTGTAGGCCAACAAGGCCAGGCCTTTATCCGTGGCTGGACGGCAGCAAGCGGTGCATTGTTTGTAGCGGACGATAAGTCTGTAAAATGCCAGGCAGTGCCGGAAAGCCGCGTCGAAATAACGCCCGAAAATAGTATTGCCAGGCTGGAGGTTATATGCGTACGCTGAAAAGGAAGTGGCATATTTTGATTGTCTTTCTGCTGCCCGTATTTTACGTGAGCGCCGATACTAACTGCACATCCTGTAGCATAAGTGTTTTATTCCAGGGGACCTACACAGACGAAACCTGCATTATCAGTATTAATGGTGGAACCTACACGGAAACCGTATCTTTACCCCCTGTTTCCGTTGCTTCATTAGATAAAGACGGCAACGAAGCGGGCAGCAGGCAATTTGCTATTGCGTTAAAACAATGCCCGGCCGATCGTACGGTTGCGGTAACCTTCATTAGCAATTTATCTTCCGCAGATACCATAACGGGTAATCTTTTGAATACGGTGGGAGAAGGTTACAGTCAGCATGTGCAGATAAGGATTCGTAAAGAAAATGGTTCGCGGATAATTATCGATAACGCCAGTAGCGGGCAAGATTACCAGATTTCTTCATCAGGTTCAGATGTTAATCACTATTATCGGGCAAGCTATTATGCCAAAGGTTCTGCCGTAACGGCGGGAAATATAAGAGCAATAGCTGGCGTTGAATTGGTTTACAAATAGGAGAGGTCAGGGGGATATTGCTATTAACATACTGAATGAAAATTATTTTAATCAAAGCAGCAGAGCGGGGCCAGATGCTCTGTCTGACAGTTAATTCTACTCGGTGAAAGGGAAATCATGAGTGTAAATAAAAGCAGTTCGCAAAAATTTATTGCCCGCAACAGGGCACCACGCGTGCAGATAGAATATGACGTTGAAATTTACGGTAGCGAAAAGAAAATTGAGCTGCCCTTTGTTATGGGAGTGTTAGCTGACTTATCGGGTAAGGCGCTGGAACCTTTGCCGCCCGTGGCGGACAGAAAGTTTTTGAGCATTGATATCGATAATTTCGACGAACGTATGAAAGCTATGAAGCCACGCGTTGCCTTTGCTGTTCCCAATACCTTAACCGGTGAAGGGCAACTGATGATTGATATGACGTTTGAGAGTATTCACGACTTTTCTCCGGACGAAATAGCAAAAAAAGTGGATTCGCTGGCGCAACTGCTGGAGGCGCGGACCCAGCTGGCCAACCTGCAAACCTATATGGATGGAAAGGCAGGCGCCGAGGGGCTGGTAATGAAAGTGCTGCAGGATAAAACGCTGCTTAATACCCTGGCATCGGCACCTAAACCCGAAACGCCGAACCGTAGCGCACCATCAAAAGATTGATACGTGAGAGGGATATCATGTCACTGCAAATTGAGAAAACTAAGCCTGCGGTTAGCCATAGCGATTTTGCATCGCTGCTGAGCAAAGAATTTAAACCCAAATCCGAGCAGGCAAAGTCGGCCGTAGAGAGCGCGGTAAAAACGCTGGCCGAACAGGCGCTTTCCAGCTCGGTTACTATGGCAGACGATGCCTATAAAAACATTGCGGCGATTATTGCCGAGATAGACAGTAAGCTCTCCGTACAGATTAACCTGATCTTACATCACCCTCAGTTTCAGGCTCTGGAGAGCGCCTGGCGCGGGTTGCATTACCTGGTTCATAACACCGAAACCGATGAGAAACTGAAGCTACGCTTTATGGATATCTCAAAGGATGAACTACGGCGCAATATGCGGCGCTACAAGGGTATTGCCTGGGATCAAAGCCCGCTCTTCAAGCAAATTTATGAGGAAGAATATGGACAGCTGGGCGGCGAACCTTATGGCTGTCTGGTTGCCGATTACTATTTTGACCATACTGCGCCGGACGTTGACCTGCTGGCTTCCATTGGTAAAGTGGCCGCCTCTGCCCACGTGCCGTTTATTACCGGCGCGGCACCGTCCGTGCTGCAGATGGATTCCTGGCAGGAACTGGCAAACCCGCGCGATCTGACCAAAATCTTTACGCAGAATCTGGAATATTCCGCCTGGAATTCGCTGCGCCAGTCGGAAGATTCACGCTACATCGGCCTGGCGATGCCGCGATTCCTGTCGCGTCTGCCTTATGGTATTCGCACTAATCCCGTTGATGATTTCAATTTTGAAGAAACCACCGATGGCGCGGACCACAGTAAATACGCCTGGTCAAACGCGGCCTATGCGATGGCCGTTAATATTAATCGCTCATTCAAGCATTACGGCTGGTGTACGCTGATCCGTGGTGTGGAAAGCGGTGGCGTAGTCGAAGGATTGCCGTGCCATACTTTCCCGACGGATGATGGCGGCATCGATATGAAATGCCCGACGGAAATTGCTATTTCCGACCGCCGCGAAGCGGAGCTGGCAAAAAACGGTTTTATCCCGTTAATCCACCGTAAAAATACGGATTATGCCGCTTTTATCGGCGCACAGTCGCTGCAAAAGCCTGCGGAATATTACGATGCCGACGCTACCGCTAACGCCAATCTTTCTGCGCGTCTGCCCTATATGTTTGCCTGCTCGCGTTTCGCTCATTATCTCAAGTGTATTGTCCGCGACAAAATCGGCACCTTTAAAGAGCGTGACGAAATGCAAAAGTGGCTAAATAACTGGATCATGAACTATGTCGATGGCGATCCGGCAAACTCTACGTTTGAAACCAAGGCTCGTCGTCCGCTGGCTGCGGCAGAAGTGATAGTGGAAGACGTTGAAGGCAACCCCGGCTATTACCAGGCAAAATTTTTCCTGCGTCCGCATTTCCAGCTGGAGGGCCTGACCGTTTCACTGCGGATGGTGGCAAAACTGCCTTCGCTAAAAGGCGCAGCCTGAATAACGTATTAACAAGAGAGTGATATCCAGGAAGTAGTGTTATCGGCAGCGGATAAATCAGGTAACTCTTTTTTGTTACCGCTGTCGTTAACTGCGCGTGTTGCATAGTAATGCAACAATTCTATCAGTGCTGAATAAGGGAAATATCATGGCACAAGATATGTTTATTAAGATTGACGGCATCGAAGGTGAATCACTGGATGCTGCACATACCAACGAAATAGAGGTGCTGGACTGGCATTGGGATGTGGCTCAGCATTCTAATATGCACGCGGGTTCAGGCGGCGGGTCGGGCAAAGCGACGGTCGATGATTTTTGCTTTACGCATTATACCGACAAAGCAAGTCCAAACCTGTTGAGCTATTGCCTGACGGGTAAGCACATTAAAAAGATTGTCTTTGTTATACGTAAAGCGGGGGGCGATCCGCTTGAATATCTGACGATTACTTTTACCGATACGATTATTACTCGCGTAGATATGTGTGGAAGTTCTGAAGATGAAAGCCGTCCTCGCGAGCAGATTAAATTCTCCTTCACTAAGGTCACTCAGGATTATGTTATGCAAAATTCTGAAGGTACGAAGTCTGGCGTGATCTCTGCAAGCTATGACGTCAAGGCTAACCAGAGTAGCTGACTGGCCTTTAAATAAAAGCTTGCCCTGTAGAGGGCAAGCTTTTACCGGCGTGTTGGTAGCATAGTTATTATTAATATGGACGTGTGCTGGTTCTGCTATCCGAGGTAAAAATATGCAGAAATTAAAACAAAAAAACAGCTACGCAAGCGGGATTATTATTATCGTTATTTTATTATTAGCGGGCTGCCGCTCCCCTTTTTCTACCAGCAAGCCGCCAGAGTTTCAGGTGCGCCTTGTCGCAGCAGATAATATTAATCCCAATGAAAAGGGAAAGCCCGCACCGCTTGCTGTTTCCCTCTATGAGCTTAAGTCGGCAGATAATTTTGTAAACAGCGACTTTTTTACTATCAGCGATGGCAGCAGCCAGACGTTAAAGGCGGAAGCCAGAAAGGTTTATGAAGGCATATTACAACCTGGTGAAAACAGAATAATCAGCCTGTCACCAGCCAGCGAAACCGTCGCGCTGGGTATTGTCGCTGCCTATCGCGAAATCGACCGGGCTGGCTGGAGCGACATATGGGAAATGTACAAAAAACATAAGAAGCAATCCTGGTGGAGAAAAGTTATCCCTGGTCAATCAGTTGCATTGACGGTGCATTTTGACGAATTAGCCATCTCAACGGATAAAATGGACTAGCCAATGAGAACAAATAAAGTGATTTGGAGCGAAGGACTCTTCCTGCGCCCGCAATTATTCCAGCAGCAGGAACGCTATTTTGAATATTATGCTCACAAGCGAGCGGCAACGATTACGCCTTTCTTCTGGGGATTCGCCCACTATGAAATCGATCGCGAGGCGCTGTCCTACGGCAAGCTGGTTTTACGCACCGGGCGCGGCGTTCTGCCGGACGGCACGCCTTTTGATATTCCTGGCCATGCCGAACTGCCCGAGCCGCTGACGATTGCCGCAGAACACCTGGGGAAAACTATCTGGCTGGCGGTTCCGCTACGGCTGGATAACAGCGATGAGACTATCTTCGACCTTAGCGAACGCGGCTCGCTGGCGCGGTTTGCGGCTTTTGAAACGGAGCTAAGCGACACCAATGCTATCCGTCAGGGGCCAAAGCCCGTGCAGCTGGCACGGCTGCGGCTAAATCTGGTGTCTGAAAGCGAAATGACGGAGTCCTGGATTGGTCTGCCGCTGGCAAAGGTCAGGGCTATCCAGCCGGACGGCAGCGTATTGCTGCATACAGAGGATTATATTCCGCCCGTGACCAGCTACGCCGCTAATACGCTGCTGGTCGAGTGGCTCACTCATCTGAATGGCCTGGTGAAAATGCGGGCCGAAATGCTGGCGGCGCGTTTATCCAACAGCGACGGCAAAGCGAGCGCCAGCGCAGAGGTCGTGGACTATCTGCTATTGCAGATCTTCAACAAATACGAGCCGATCCTGGATCATCTGCGCCATATTCCTGAGCTGCCGCCGATTATGCTTTACCAGGAGCTGGCTAAGTTCTCGGGCGAGCTGTCGACCTTTATCCGTACCAAAACCCGTCGGCCAGTCGCTGCGCCGGGATACGATCACGCCAGGCTTTATCACTCAATTCGTCCTCTGGTGGAAGAGCTTCACTATCTGCTGAACCAAATTCTTATTCGTGCAGGTCAGCTGATAGACCTTCATCCGAAAGGTAACGGCGTCTGGACCGCCGCCATGCTGCCGGGAGAGCTTCGCGATTTCTCCAACCTGGTGCTGGCTGTTCATGCCCAGCTACCGATGGATGTCCTGCAACAGCAGTTTTCGGCACAGGCCAAAATTAGCGCGCCGCAGCAGCTGCACGAGCTGGTTCGTTCGCATTTGCCTGGCCTGGTATTGCAGGGACTGCCCGTGCCACCTCGGCAGATCCCTTACAGCTCCGGTTATGTCTATTTCGATCTGCTAAAAAGCGGCCCTTTCTGGGAGAAAATTGCCGCCACCGGCGCGCTGGCTTTACACGTTGCGGGTGACTTCCCTGATTTGAAAATGGAGCTTTGGGGAGTCAGAAGCTGATGAGCGAGGAAAACCTGGCACGGGCACAGGCTATGCCCGACCCGGCGGAAAAAGAGGAGCTGACGCCCCAGGCTCTGGGTAAATTTCTGCTTGATGAGGGGGCAGAGGCTGACAGCATCCAGGCCGGTCCGGACGATTTTATCCTTATCGATCATTACCAGAAAAATGAGAGCACGCTGAAAAGCGAAGGTGTGCAGCAGCGCGTGCGTAAGGTGAAAATGGCGGACAATCCGTTGCTGGAGGCGGCGCAGCCGCTGTTACGCGCGTTGAGCGATATGCCAGAATCCGTCTCCGTGCCTGAACATGTCGAACTTCTTAAACGCAGCCTGAAAAATGAAATCAATCTGTTCAGCGTGGTTTGCGATGAAGTAAACATATCCTGGAAAAAAATGGCGATCGTACGCTATTGCATTTGTACGGCGCTGGATGAGGCAGCGCACACGACGCCGTGGGGCCTGCAAACAGGATGGTCGCAAAGCAATATTCTCAACCACTTTGAGGGCGACAACGACGGGGGGAATAAGTTTTTCCTGCTGGTCGGCCGCCTGTCGATGAATCCCCACGAGTATGTGGATGTGCTGGAAGTCTTGCTGCGCATCCTTGGGCTGGGTTTTGAAGGGCGCTACAGCATCCTTGAAGACGGCGACCGCCAGCTCACTAAAATTCGTCAGCGCCTGCTGACGCTTATTCAGAGTACGCGCGACTCTATGCCAACGGCGCTCTCGCCTCATGGTCTGGTAACGCGCGGTAAGAAAAAGCGAGAGCGGCTAATCCTGCCGGTACGCATCACCTTTTTGCTGGCGCTGCTGCTGGTCGGGATGACCTACATCTGGTGCAAATACTGGCTGTCCACGCAGCAGCTCAATCTGCAGCAGCGAATTTACGCCATGCAGCACCTTACGATTAATAAGCCGGTTATCGCCGCACGCTTAAGGCTGGCCATCCTGCTGAAAGAGGAGATAAAAAAGCGGCTGGTCAGCGTGGATGAAACGCAGACCCAGAGCAAGGTGGTCTTTCGCGGCGATTCCGTTTTCTTATCCGGATCGGACAAGGTCATTCCGGAAATGGAGCCGATTATCAGGCGTGTAGCGAAAGAGGTGCACCGCGTAAAAGGTCAGGTGCTTATTGTTGGCCATACCGACTCCACACCGGTCAGGTCAAAAACTTTCCCCAATAACCAGGTGTTATCAGAAAAACGCGCCGCTGAGGTGGCTCACTATTTTACCGAAGCCGGCCTTACGCCTGGTAAAATCCAGATTCAGGGAGCCGGAGACAGCCAGCCAGTAGGCAGTAATAACGATAAACAAGGGCGTGCGCAAAATCGGCGTGTGGAATTTTTTGTGACTTATTGATGGGTAAAACATGGTTAATCTGAACAGGATGTTCTCGCGTCGCTCCATGAAGATTTTAATGGTCATCGTGCTGTTTGCGCTGATCGTTGCGGCAATCTGGTTTCTTGGACCTTTACTGGGATTTGGCGAAACGCGGCCGCTGGAAGGCATGGAAGCCCGCATTATTTTTATCTGCCTGGCCTTGCTCTGTCTGACCGGACTGTGGTTCAACGTACCGATTTTTGTCCTGATGGCAGCAACCGCCTGCGTCGTTGTCTGGGTCATCGGCCCTTATATTCTTATTGGTAATGGCTACCCGCTGGGAAATATCACGAACCGGCTGACCCTTATCGGCATTATTTTGTTTTTTACGCTGCTCTACGGTATCTGGAAGCTTCTGCTGGCGTTAAAAAATAATCCCAGGCTGCTCGACACCCTGTTCGGCAGTAAAGAAGCTAAACCCGATGATGACGCTTCAGAAGTCAACGCGACCATCCGCGATGCCGCGGCTTATATCAGAAAGATTCGTAAAAACGCTTCTTTTATCCGGCGCTTTTTTTTGCCGGGGAAACCAGACGGTGAACTTCCCTGGTATCTGGTTATCGGTACGGCAGGCGCAGGAAAAACCACCGCCATCCTGTCTTCGGGACAATATTTTCCGCTGCCGGAACAGCTAAACCGCGTCTGCAAAGAAAGTACGCCAACCCGCAACTGTGAGTGCTGGTTTGCTAACGAAGCGCTGTTTATCGATACCGCAGGAAAGTATGTTGAGCAGGCGCACAGCCACCTGCCGGAATGGAACGGCATCTTAAAAGCGATAGGTAAATACCGGGCTATCCAGCCGATAAATGGCGCTATCGTCACCTTAAGTATGACGGACATTATGGGCCGCGGAAAAACGGAGCTTTACGATCTGTCCGCTAAAATCCGCGCCCGGCTTGATGACATACGCAAAATGTTAGGCGTGCGCTTTCCGGTTTATGTACTGATCACCCGGCTGGACCAGCTGTCGGGGTTTGCCGAATATTTCAGAAGCCTGACGGAGCAGGAGCGGGAACAGCTCTGGGGGGTAACCTTCCCCTATGGTGAAGAGATAAAAACAGCGCATGGCGATCTTCACGAACGTGTCGAAACAGAGCTTTTGCTGCTGGAAAAACGTCTGGAAAGATACATGACCGTGCGCCAGCAGGAAGAGTATGACAATGCGGACAGGAAACGGATGTACGCCCTGCCGCAGGATTTCAGGATGCTGTTGGAAGGCGTTACAGAGGTGATGAAAAACACCTTCCTGGCTTCTCGCTATGACGAAAATCAGGGCTACACCTCGTTGCGCGGCATCTATTTTGTCAGCAGCCATCAGCCTGAAGAGGTGGTGATGGTCAATAACAGCACGCTCGTACAGAAATGGCGTAATTTTATCGGCAACCACCATCCGGCCGCACAGGCCTGTCCCGCTACCTTACAGCAGCAGGATAATGCGCTGGTAACGGATGTTTCATGGGGGAGGCAATATTTTCTCAAGCAGCTGTTTTCAGAAATTATCCTGAAAGATGTCGATCTGGTTCGTCATAACCTGCGGGTGGAATCAAAATACCGGTTCCAGAACTTCTTTGGGCACGCTCTTTGTATTGGCGTCAGTGTACTGTTATTAAAGGGATTTTATCAAAGTTACCACAACAACGGCGACTATCTGCACGCGGTAGAAACCAGGCTTCTCACGCTGGAAGGCGAAGTCAAAACCTATCAAAAGAACGCCAACCCCAACCGGCTGCCTCTTTTGCTCAATATGGCGCAGTATCTGCCGGAATTTCGCGGCCTGGACGTGCTTCATCCCGAACTTGCTTTCCGCTATGGACTGTATACGGGAAAAGAGCTGGCCAGAAACGCCGACGGTCTATATCACTATTTCCTGCGGCGGATCCTGTTTCCGCTGATTGAAAGCCAGGCGCTGACGACGTTACGCAACGCGGTTTACGGACGCGACAATAGCGATATTTATAACAGTCTTAAAATCTATCTGATGCTTTCCGGCCAGGGGAAACTGAATCAGCAATATCTGACTGGCGAAATTGCCAAATCCTGGGATAGCGCCGGCAAACTCCAGCCCTACGAAGAAAGAAGCCTGTTTATCGCCCATCTGAATACGCTGTTCGGCCTGGCGGACTGGCGCCAGTATGGTCAGCCGCTCGATAAGGAACTGGTCGAGGAGGCGCGTTATCTTCTGGGCCGTAAACAGATTGGTAGCCGTCTGTACGAACGCGTGATGAGCCAGCTACAAACGGAGGCCCCGGAAAACCTGACGTTGGGAAAGATGACCGACGAGGAAGCGGGGCAAATCTTTACCGTTATCGATCCAGAGCTGGCGGAAAAAGGCATTTCCGGCCTCTTCACTTATGAAGGGTATCATCAGGTTTTTAAAAAAAAGTTGGGTGAAATGGTCAGGGCGCTACAGGCGGAAGATCGCTGGATAATGGGCGATCCGCAGCCGTTAAAGACGATCGGGATCGATCGTGAAGCCGGGTTTGTCGATCCCGTTCGTGACGCGCTGATGAAGCTTTATTTAAAAGACTATACCCGGCGCTGGCAGGCATTTTTGCAAAATATCCGGCTGAAAACCGAAGGCCTGGATAATAACAACGTGGGGCTCTCTTTTGACATCTATATGATGCGCACGCTGGTGTCTGTGAATTCACCTCTGATCAATCTCGCCAGAAGAGCGGTAAGAGAAACGACGTTAGCGGAAGATCGCCCTGAAGGCCTGCTCAAAGGGCAAGGTCTTAGCGGAACTGGTCTGGCAAACAGCCAGCTGCTGGACGCAGCATCAAAACTCAACCTGGCGCTGGCGGCGCACGAAAAAAAGATCCTGCGGCAGGGGGTGGATAACTATTTCCTGCCGCTGCGGGAATTTGTCGGCGGCGGCGAAATGGGAACGGGGGCGGCCACCGGCACCAAACTGCATCAGGTGATGGGCGTATTAAACGATCAGTATACGCTGCTGGTGATTTCCGACAGCGCCATAAAAAACGGCAATCAGCCTGCCGTCTCGGATGCCGGCCAGCGACTGAGTGCGGAATCCGCCGTCTGGCCCGATCCGTTTAAATATATTATTGCCCCGCTGCTGAACGGCGCGTACCGGCGCGTTAATCATCAGGTTGTTTACAGCAGCAACAAGACGATTGCAGCAGGATTAGGTGAGATATGCCGCAATACCTTACAGGGACGTTATCCCTTTGCGGATAATAGCGAAGAAGTCAGCATGCGGGATTTTGAGCGCTTCTTTGCTACTGGCGGCCTGGCGGATAATTACTTTAAAAAGAATTTGGCCGACAAAGTAGATACGTCGGCCAGTCCCTGGCGTTACCGTGGCGACATTGATACGCAGGATTCGGAAGCGCTGGATGTTTTTGAACGTGCCGAAGCGATCCGTGCGGCTTTTTTCCAGAACAACGGCACGCAGCTGGGGATAAATTTTTCCGTTGCCATTCCTTATATGGATCCGGCTATCACCCAGCTCAATCTGAACTTTGACGGCAGCAGCATGACCTATACCCACGGCCCGGTAACGCCCAGATTATTCCACTGGCCGGGAAACCGCGCCGAATCCGTCGTCAATATGAGTACCAAACCGCGCGCTATTGCCCAACCTAATGGAATGACGCTAACCGGGCCCTGGTCACTAATGAGATGGCTGGACACGGTAGAAGATATTGCTACCTCGGACACCGGCCAGCCAATACTGATTTTTCACCTGGACAAGCGAAATATTAAAATAGAGGTATCAGGCTTAACGTCGGGTGAGGAGCTGATCGTCGATTTATTAAAAAACTTTCATTGTCCCGGTGCATTTTAACAGCTCGTTTTTCAGGGAAGAGATATGGCTATAAAAATTGTTGCGCTGGAAGAAAGGTCTTATTTCTTACCCGGCCGGGCAGAACGTAAAAAAACGGCCGTGCGGTTAAAAGAAGAAGTGATTGCACGGATAGGCGTCACTTTACCCGGAGAGGATATTCCTGCGGATTATCCCTGGTGTTTCGTACTGCCAGCCGCTAACCGGAAAGATTATCTGCTTGGCGCATTGAACGCCTGTGAAAAGCAGGAGGAAAGCTGCCCGGTTTTTGCTTTTTATGCACAGGTCAACCAACAGTGGCTTAGTAAAAACCTGCAGTCTGATTTTCATCTGGCTTTCTGGCTGGCCCGTATAACCCTCGCTTTACAAAATAAAAGCGGCGTTATCCACGCGGAAATGACGCTGAGAAAGTGGCTCAATGCCTTGCAGTGTTCTTATGCACCGATAAAAGAATTCTTGCTGAACGACCGCTATAAATTTGCCAATAACGCAGATCTGCTGCTTTCTGGTCTGTGTAGGTATGATGAAAAGTTAACTGAAAAAGAAGGGGTTAGCGTAATGCCATGGCAAGGATGGCCTGACTGTATTCAGGCAGATAAACAAGCCTGGCTCTGGCGGCAGAGCCGTTATGGAAAGATTATTGATTCGCAAAAGTTTCTACTGTGAGCGAGAAAGCGATTTTTCCCTCGTCATAAAATAAACCAAGGATCGGGTATTTCTATGTCAAGAACCATTACTCTAATCAGCCCCGCCATGCCTCAGCTGCTGGGTGAGGCGGCGTTATTGTTAACAAAGCTCGAAGGTGAGGAATCTTTTTCTACCCTCTATACCTACACGCTGACCGTTAAGACGCCTGCCAACGATCTCATCCCGTGGCAGACCGCCTCAAATGTCGATATTAAGGCACTGATCGGAAAAGAGATGACGGTTGCCATTGAGCTGGACGGCAATGGTCTGGATGAACTAATCGGTACTGGCGGCGGCACGCGAGAAATTTCTGGTCTGGTGCAGCGAGCGCGATTTTTAGGCCAGGACGCCAATCAGGCCATCTTTGAAATTATTATCAGGCCGTGGCTTTACCTGGCTGAACTCACTTCCGACTTTAAAATTTTCCAGCAGAAAACGGTAGTCGAGATTATTGACGAAGTGCTGGCCGATTATAATTTCCCGCTCGAAAAGCGCTTAACCGCAATCTACCCTTCGCTGGATTTTCAGGTGCAGTATGGCGAAACGGATTTCAATTTTATTGAGCGCCTGATGGAAGAGTGGGGGATCTACTGGTTTTTTGAACACCAGGATCAAAAGCACAAGCTGGTACTGGTGGATCACGTTGGCGCGCACAAACGCTTTTCCAGCGAGGCATATCACGTTATCCACTATATGCCGAGTGAACCCAAGGCCGATCGGGAATATATCAGCAGCTTTGAGCACCAGGAAACGATCGCTTCCGGCAGATGGTATACAAACGATTATGACTTTACCAAATCGCGCGCGGATATCTCGGCCGCCGACAGCAAGCCTCGCCATACCAGCTTTAACGATATGGAGCTTTATCACTGGCCGGGAGACTACGACCAGCCGGGAACGGGGGAGCAGCTGGCGAAGATCCGCATTGAAGAGCGGGGCGCGCTGGGCTCGCGCGCGGCAGGCTCGGGTGAGTTAAGAGGCATCGTCTGCGGAACCAATTTTAAGTTGCAGGGCTGCCCGCTGGACAAGGCCAACCGCGAATATATGGTGTTGACCAGCGAGTTAATCATTACAGAGGTCAGCCAGGTTACGGGGCTGGGCGAGTTTAACTACAAATGCAACTTTGTGGTGCAGCCCACCACCAAAATCTATCGTCATCCTCAGCTCGCACAACGTCCAAAAACCTGCGGCCCGCAAACCGCTGTCGTGGTGGGACCGCCCGGCGAAGATATCTGGACTGACACCTATGGCCGCATCAAAGTCCGCTTTCTGTGGGATCGTTATGGTAAAAACCGCGAAACGGATTCCTGCTGGATACGCGTTAATCAGGCCTGGGCCGGCAATAATTTTGGCGCCATTTATATTCCCCGCGTGGGACATGAAGTGATCGTCGATTTTATTAACGGCGATCCGGATCGTCCGATGGTGCTGGGTAACCTTTATAACAATGTAACGATGCCGCCCTGGGATCTTCCCGCAAACGCTACGCAAAGCGGGCTGGTGAGCCGAACGGTGGGCGGGGGCCGCACCAACTTTAACGGTATCCAGTTTGAGGATAAACCGGGGCGGGAACAGTACTGGGAACAGGCCGAGCGGGATATGTCGCGGCTGACCAAGCGCAATGAGTCGCAAACGATAGGGGTCAACTCCGACATTTTAGTCGGGGCCGATCGTTCCGTTAGCGTGGTGGGCGTCAATACGCGAACCGTAGGCGGCTTGCAGGCCGTGACCATCGGCGGGGCCAGTACGCTGGCCATCGGGGGAGCCTATACCATCAACGTTGCCGGGCTACAGGCTGACAATGTCGGTGGCGCAAAAGGGATTAACGTCGGCGGTGCCTTTATGAACAACGTCGGCGGTTATTACTCTCTGGCCGTTGGCGGTTATTATTCTCTGGCCGTGGGCGGTGCGGCTGCAATGGCAGCTGGCGGTGCTTTTATGATTTCAGCTGGCGGAGAACTTTGCATTTGTGCCGGTAAGATCAAGCTGGTGGCTAACCACATTGTGCTTCAGGGCGGTCAGGTTGATTTGAACCCCGGCGACAGCTGCTGCTGCAGTTGCGGCGGTGGCGGCGGTGGCGGCGGTGCAGTTTGCGGCGTACCCAGCCTGAAACCTTTCTGCTTTATTGGCGTGATCCTGCCGTTGCCGCCTCTCCCGACGGTAACGAAAACGGTCACCATCACCATTACGCCAACAATTACCGTTACGCCAACCATAACAAACATGCCAACGGCTACGCCCACCACCACCACCACCTGGTTATTAAGGCACCTTGTGCTGAGCAATGACGAAGATGACGTTATTCCTGACAACCCATCCGCAGAGGATGAAAAAGGCGATCCGCAGAGTTAACGGGATGAATGTTTTAATGAACTGATTTTAAAGGACTTTTAAAGGAGAGCGTTATGTCGCAAGCGGCTGCGAGAGTAGGGGATGCTACAGGGCACGGTGGAGCGTTGGTAAGTGGTTCCGGAGATGTAAATACCAATAACTGTTCTGCCGCCGCAGTAGGGATGAGCGTCGCGCCTTGCCCGTTTCACGGGGCGGCTCCCGTCGTCACCGGTTCAGGCAGCGTATTTATCAACGGCTGTAACGCGGCGCGGATGGGAGATATAACCGGCTGCGGCGCCCCCGTCGTCAGCGGTTCGGGTGATGTTTTTATTGGTGGCTAAACGATGCAATTGCTAACGATCTGGCCCGCTAACCAGCCCGCTTTCGCGCTTGAGCGTTTTAACAAGGAAAACCCGGCCTGTTTTAGCCTGAAGAGTGGGCAATTTAGTGAAGCCAGGCCCGCTGAACAGGAAGAGGTCGTGTGGTTCTATCATACGGCTGGTGGACCGGTTATTTTCAATACCTGCAGGGAGAGCATTTGCCGGGTTGACGAAACGACGGTTGAAGCCGGGCAGCATTATGCTTTGCGCTTTAATTCAATCGTGCAGGTTGGCCACTATGCGTTTGAACTCCACGCAGGCGACCGCGAAGAAGCGCATCAGGATATTATTCACGACCTGTTTGATACTCGTTCTGAGCAGCAGCAGGCCAATCTTATCGTACCGGAAGTCGAAGATATCTTGCCAAACGGCGGCCATTTTACCGGCGACTACCGCTATCTTAGCGATGCGGATGTGGCAGAAACGGAGCGCGACGTGCTCAAAAATCTGGAAATTGAATATAAAAAATTCCTTATCTGGGGCGAGCAGTCCAGAACCAGTTCGGCCGATAACGCCATTTTAAACAGCAGATTGCCCGGCAGTGACGATTACTTTGAGGCCGTACGTGAAGAGATGAAAGCTAAGACGCTGACGGAGTGCATTATCCAGACGCCTTCGCTTATCGATAAGGTCTGGGATGAACTCAACGTAGACGGCGCCTCAGACGAGCTGCTTTTTGCAGAAGAAAAAACCGATATTTTAAAACTGCTGGCCCCGGAAAATATCTCATCCAGAGAGAAAAAGCCGGTTCCAGAACTGGTGTTCCACGATCTTTATAAACCGGGGCTGGACAGCCCTTATTAACCAGGGAGAGGTAGACAAAATGTGTGATGCTAATTCGTTAAGCGAACAGCTGAAGACTTCGCGGCTGGATGAGGTCCTGGCCGATGTATTGAGCCAGGTAAAAGCGAAGCCGGACAATCTGATGTTAAGGAATACGCTGTTTCGACTTTACTGCATTGAAGGAGAATGGGAAAAGGCGTTAATGCAGCTGCAAACAATAGCGCTGCTGGATGACGCCGCGCAGAAGCAGTGCGAGCTGTATAAAAACCTGGTGTTCAGCGAACTGATCAGAGAAGAGGTGCTGACCGGCGCGCGCAGCCCCGGATTACTGGAAGAGAACTTTCCCGAATGGATGTCGCTTACACAGCAGGCAAACCGCGCCCATATGCAAAACGAGCACCAGCGTGCTGAAACCCTACGCCAGAAGGCCTTTCAGCTTGCCCCGGAAAGCGCTGGCGGCGGTCGGATAACGGGAGACTTTGCCTGGATCGCAGATAGCGACGGTCGTATTGGGCCAGCGTGCGAATTTATCAGCGCGGGCGGCTATCGGCAGGTGCCGTTTGCTTCCTTGCAGCTGCTGCACGTTAAACGGCCCGGCGATTTACTGGATCTGGTCTGGGCACCCGCCCATATCCAAGCAGGCGGACAGTTTTACTACGGTTATGTACCGTCTCGCTATCCGCTTTCTGCCAATGCGGCACAAAGTGAAAAGCTGGGGTGGCGCAGTGAATGGCAGGAGGTTTCGGCAAGCTTATCGACAGGCGCAGGCAGGAAAGTGCTGATTACCGACAGCGGTGAGTTTTCTCTGCTGGAAATTGCAGAAATCAGCTTTGCATAATTATGATAACAGACAAAAAACAAGGATTTACCCCAACGTTGCTTGAACGCTTGCTGGACTACGAGCCAAAAAAACAGCATGAAAGTTACGATGCTGTCTATATCGACGCCAGGCAAATGCGCGCTTTGGTGCAAAAGGATATCGCCTGCTTGCTTAACAGCGCCAATCTTGAAGAGCTACTCGATGAAGATAAGCATGGTCTGGTGATGGCTTCGGTAATCAATTATGGCGTTGCGCCACTGGTAGGAAAGTATTCCCATCATCACAACTGGTCGATTATTGAGAAAAATATCAGGAATGCTCTGCTGCGTTTCGAACCACGCATTATCCCGGAGACGTTGCTGGTTCGTCCCTGGCCGGATAAAGAGCATGCCGGAAAAAACAGCCAGATCCTGTTTGAAATCCGCGGCCTGATCCGCTGGCAGCCGCACCCCATCGATCTCAGCCTCAATGGGAGCTATGACGCAGAAACGGCAAAAGTGGCGTTAAAATCTGACTAAGGGCGGCGCGCCGCCCTTTCCATCCTCACGTGCGAATGGTTAAATCTCCGAACGATAAAAATTCAGGAGGTCCTGTGCTGCCATCGCAAACCATCAGTCTCACCATCCCCCGTAACTGGGTTGATCTGTACGAAACCATCTGGAAACCCGACTATTTTCCCAAATGGGCCAGCGGCCTTAGCCAGTCGGCGCTGGAACAGGACGGTAGCTACTGGAAAGCTGTCGGGCCGGAAGGCGAAGTAAAAATTCGGTTTACCGAGCACAATCCCTTCGGCGTAATGGATCACTATGTGGATACCGGTTTTGGCAAGGAGATCTACGTACCCATGCGGGTGGTTGGGAATGAAGAAGGGGCAGAAGTGCTGATTACGCTTTTCCGCCAGCCGTTTACCTCTGATGAAAAGTTTGCGGAAGATGCCGCTGTAGTTAAGCGTAATCTGCAGGCGCTACATACGTTATTAACAACCTGACGCCACGCCGAAACGGCTTCCGGGTCGTAGCAATATGCGGAAAAATTTACGGTATGGCTGGCACAAAACACGATTAATGCCCCGGACGGCGCGGGGCGAGCGCCGTCCGGGTGTGTTCGTATGCCAGCCGCCGCCTTTATCTCGTTTCTGAGGACAGTAGCCTGCAATGAAGCTTATTATTTGTGATGAAGACCGACACAGCGCCGGGATTCTGGCCATATTTAACGATGCTATCGTCAACTCCACCGCGCTTTATGATTATCAGCCGCGTCCACCGGAAAGTATGCAGAGCTGGTTCGCCAGCAAACGGCAGAATGATTTTCCGGTTATCGGCGTTGAGAATGACGAAGGCAGGCTGATGGGATTTGCCAGCTACGGCACTTTCCGCACGCATGCGGCCTGCCAGTTTACGGTGGAGCACTCTATCTATATCCATCCCGATTTTCGCGGCCAGGGCCTCGGCAATCTGCTGCTTGATGAAATTATTCAGCAAGGGCGTGAGAAAGGGATGCATCTGATGATTGGCAGTATTGATGCGGATAACCGCGCCAGTATTGCGCTGCATGAGAAAAAGGGTTTCACGCTGGCCGGAACGCTACACGAGGTTGCCTGGAAATTCGATCGCTGGCTGAACCTCGCGTTTTATCAAAAGCGGCTGAATGACGAGGCTACTGCGCCAGGCATTGCCCGATAAATTCGCCTGCGCTGCGAACAGACCGGGCAGAGATAGTATGGCCAACCGACGGCTCAAACTGCGTACTAACGACCATCCCCAGATCGCGCAGCTGCGCCGCCGCCGCTTCGCTTTCCGCATACGGGATAACGCTGTCGGCCATGCCGTGGACCACCATAACGGGCGTGTTTTTTGCGGGCTGGTAAGGGGCAGGCGAGGCCAGCCGACCTGAAAAGGCTACCAGTCCGGCGACCGGCCAGCGTCCGGACACGACGGCATCCAGCCCCATGATGGTTCCCTGAGAAAAGCCAACCAGCACCACTCTGTCCAGCCGATCCTGCATCTGATGCTGCGTCAGAATGGCAGCCAGCTTTTGGTCAAACGCTTGCCGCGCGTTAAAAACCCGCTGCGCACGATTGGCGGGCGTGACGCCGCTCAGGCTAAACCATTGATAGCCCTCGCCGTGTTCAAAAAGGTCTGGGGCATCAGGACTGGCAAAGGCAATCTGCGGTAGCGTACTGGCCCAATATTCACCCAAATCGGCCAGGTCCCGGCCATTGCTCCCTACGCCATGCAGCAAAACGATCAGTCCCTTTGTCATCTTCATTCTCCGGCTCGGCCGCTTTCCCCCACGGAAACGGTCGCCGACAAGGCTACACTGATTCCATTATGATGATAATACCCGTTATAAAACCGATATTATTTCCGTTCTGGAATGAATCACCAGCCGCGATCCCATTCTGCTTCGCCAGAGAAGTGCGCTTCCAAAAAATCCGTCAGCGTACGAACTTTATGCGCCAGGTGCCTTGCAGGCGGATAAACGGCATAAAGACCCAGCGGCGGCATTTCATACTCGCGGAACAGCGGGATGATAGCGCCGCTACGCAGATGATCTCCGGCAATAAAAGTGGGCAGCCGCACCACGCCCAGGCCCGCCTGCGCCGCCTTCAGGCAGGCTTCGGCATTGGCAAAACGAAGCCTGCCCGTAACGGCGACAGAGAGGATACGGCTATTTTCATCCTGAAACTGCCAGTTAAAAGGGTCGCGAAAGTTCGTATCAATAATACAGTCATGCTCCGCCAGCTGGTGCAGATCGTCAGGCGCGCCGTGCTTGTCCAGCCACGCTTTGCTGGCCGCGACAATAATGCGAATATCGCTAAGCCGACGGGCAATCAGGCTGCTGTCGTTTAGCTTGCCGATGCGCAGCGCCAGATCGAAGCCTTCGTCGACGATATTTACCGTACGATCGGAAAAGCTGACGTCCAGTTCTATCTCTGGATACTCTTTGGCAAATGCAATCAGCACGGGCGCCAGGTTATGCGTACCAAAAGTAAGGGGCGCAGTCAGCTTCAACCGGCCGGAAGGTTTACCGGAAGCCTGGCGCACGGAGGCGTCCAGCGCGTCAAATTCATCCAGGATGCTTTTGATCCGTTCAAAATAAGCCTGGCCGATTTCGGTAGGGAAAAGTGCGCGGGTACTGCGCTTCAGCAGCTGTACGCCCAGCTGGCTCTCCAGCCGGGAGATCAGTTTAGACGCCTGGCCGCTGCTGGTACCAAGGCGTTCGGCCGCGGCGGCAAAGCTGCCCAGCTCCATTACCGCCACCAGCATGCGATCGCAATCAAGCCGTTCCATCTTTTTCCCTCTCTGTCCGTCGTTTTTCTTCCCTGAAAGGTATCGCCAGCACTTCCCCGCGCCAGCCGTCGCCTCGTTTACCGGGCCGTCCGAGAGTATAAAAAAAAGCGTCGGCAAGCCAGCCAACGTTGCCGCCGCCTTGTTGCCGCCAGCGTGCCTCTGCCTTCAGGAAATAAAAATATGCACTACTATCAGTTCTTTTGGTTGGGAAAGTGAGTTGACTATGCTGTATCGCCGCTTCGAGAAACTGATCGACATTTTTCAGGACGCCCCCAGCGACACGCCGCCAAATAGCGTCTGGGCCTTTTACGTCTACTATCTACGCCAGGTTTGGCCAAGTTTTGCCCTGCTGCTGGTGATAGGGCTAATCGCCTCGCTGATTGAGGTCGCGCTGTTCCGTTTTCTCAGCACCATTATTGATATGGTTAACACGACGCCAGCCGCCAGCTTTTTCAGCGAGCATGCCGGCGAGCTAATCTGGATGGTGGTCGTCGCGCTGGTCATGCGGCCGATCTTTATCGGGCTGCACGATCTGCTGGTGCATCAAACGATCAACCCCGGCATGACCAGTATGATCCGCTGGCAGAACCATAACTACGTACTGCGCCAGAGCCTGAATTTTTTTCAAAGCGATTTTTCCGGCCGCATCGCGCAGCGCATCATGCAAACCGGCAACGCGCTGCGTGATTCCGCAGTGCAGGCCGTGGATGCACTCTGGCACGTGCTGATCTACGCCATCACCTCGCTGGTGCTGTTTGCCGAAGCCGACTGGCGGCTAATGATCCCGCTGCTGCTTTGGATCGCCGGTTACATTATTAGCCTGAAGTATTTTGTGCCGCGGGTAAAAGCCCGCTCGGTAGCCTCTTCCGATGCGCGCTCAAAGCTGATGGGCACCATCGTGGATGGCTATACCAACATCACCACGCTCAAACTGTTTGCGCACAGCGATCTGGAACGCGCCTATGCGCGGGAAGCGATTGGCGATCAAACCGATAAAACCCGCCAGCAGGGCCGCATGGTCACCAATATGGATGTGGCCATCACCACGCTGAACGGTCTGCTGATTGTCGGGACAACCGGCCTCTCGCTGTGGCTGTGGACGCAATCCTTGATCAGCGTAGGCGCTATCGCGCTGGCCACCGGTCTGGTTATCCGCATCGTCAATATGTCCGGCTGGATTATGTGGGTGGTTAACGGCATTTTTGAAAATATCGGCATGGTGCAGGATGGTTTACAGACTATTGCTCAGCCGGTCAGCGTGGCGGATAAGCCACAGGCGCCTGCGCTGAAGGTACACAGCGGGGAAATCCGTTATGACCACGTTAACTTTAACTACGGCAAAGAGCGTCGGGTAATCGAAGATTTCCAGCTGACTATCCGTCCCGGCGAAAAAATTGGTCTGATCGGGCCTTCGGGCGCGGGTAAATCGACGCTGGTTAATCTGCTACTGCGGCTGTATGACCTTGATGGCGGGCGTATTGTGATTGATGGCCAGGACATCGCTCAGGTCAGCCAGGAGAGCCTGCGCGCGCAGATTGGGATGATTACGCAGGATACTTCGCTACTGCATCGTTCCATTCGCGACAACCTGCTGTACGGTCGTCCCAACGCCACGGAAGAGGAACTACAGCAGGCGATTCATCGGGCGAAAGCCGACGAGTTTATCCCGCTGCTTTCCGATCCGCAGGGCCGCCTGGGGCTGGACGCGCATGTCGGTGAGCGTGGCGTGAAGCTGTCCGGTGGCCAGCGTCAGCGTATCGCTATCGCCAGGGTGCTGCTGAAAGATGCGCCGATTCTGATTATGGATGAGGCGACTTCCGCGCTGGATTCCGAGGTAGAAGCGGCCATTCAGGAGAGCCTGGAAACGCTGATGGGCGGTAAAACGGTCATTGCCATCGCGCACCGCCTCTCCACCATCGCCAAAATGGACCGGCTGGTGGTGCTGGAAAATGGCCGCATCGCCGAGATGGGCAGCCACAGCGAACTGCTGGCGCACAACGGACTGTATGCCCGACTGTGGCGTCATCAGACCGGCGGCTTTGTGGGTGAATCCTGACTGCCTGTTGTAATTCGTGCCGCGCAGTTTATCGCGCGGCACGCTTTAAACACCGTAAACGGCCTTTCTATTTCTCTTCCCTGCGATAAGGCAACGATTCACGGGCCTCTTCTGCCCAGGCCTGCACGCCGGGCCGCTCCTGTTGCAGATAATCGGCTACCGCCTCGTATAAACCTTCGTGGCGCAGATAGTGCCAGGATTCAGTGATCACCGGTTCAAAGCCTCGCACCAGCTTGTGCTCCCCCTGCGCGCCCGCATCGAACCGCTTCAAACCGTGCGCAATGGCATAGTCCATGCCCTGATAAAAGCAGGTTTCAAAATGCAGCCGGTTAAATTCCTCCAGGCAGCCCCAGTAGCGGCCATAAAGCGTCTCGCCATCAACCAGGCTAAACGCCATTGCCACCGGCAGGCCGTTTTGCGTTGCCAGTACTACGCGAATAGCCTGCGGCATTCTTTGCGCTAACAGACTAAAAAATTCGCGCGTCAGGTAAGGGCGCTGGCCGCGAACCGCATAGGTGTTGGCATAGCAGGCGTAGACAAAATCCCAGTGCGCTTCACTAAGCTGATGGCCAGCCAGCCACTCAAATTCAAAGCCCTGGCTGGCGACCAGCTCACGCTCTTTGCGCATCTGCTTGCGCTTGCGCGACATCAGCGTATCCAGGAAATCCTGAAAATCACGGTAGCCCGGGTTGTGCCAGTGATACTGGCAGCCGAAACGCGACAGCCAGTGCTCCTCGCCCGCCAGCAGCTCGCGGGTTTGCGCATTGCCAAAATTGATATGGGCGCTGTGCAGCTGGCGCTGCTGTAAAAAATCCGGCACGTGATGCAGCAACTTTGCTGCCATCCCGGCCTCGCCCAGCAGGCGTGCGCCGGTAACGGGGCTAAACGGTACGGCGGCCAGCCATTTAGGGTAGTAGGGCAAGCCTGCACGCTGGCAGGCATCTGCCCAGGCATGGTCGAAAACGTATTCACCCATCGAATGGCTTTTCCGATAGCCCGGCAGCGCGGCGCGGACTTCGCCTTGTTCTTCCCACAGCAGATGCTCGGGCTGCCAGCCGGTTCCCCGGCCCACGCAGCCGCTCTCCTCCAGCGTGCTGAGAAAGGCGTGGCGGAGAAAAGGCTGATCGTCAGGGAGCAAAGCATCCCACTGACTGGCGGGAAGTGAGGCCAACTGCGTCAGGAGGGTTAGCGACATCGGGAGACTCCATCTTTATGCGTATCCGATAACCATGACGCTAAAGTGACGATTTTGCGAGCCGGGATCAATCTCTTC
The DNA here is from genome assembly GCF_019132875.1 of Erwinia phyllosphaerae. GTDB lineage: Bacteria > Pseudomonadota > Gammaproteobacteria > Enterobacterales > Enterobacteriaceae > Erwinia > Erwinia phyllosphaerae. The sequence continues at coordinate 38,908 of NZ_JAHSPF010000006.1, read as the reverse complement.
CGCCATTACCGCACGGGCCGTTAAAGCTGGCGCGGTACGGAAATCCCGCCGGGCAGCGGCTTATCTTCCCGCGTTTCGCCGCCGACGCGCTCAATTGGCCCCATAACAAACAGAAAACAGCACGCCGCCACTACACAGTGAGCGCCAACAAAGAACAGACCCACGCTATAGCTGCCGGTTAGCGCAACCAGATAACCGAAGATAACCGGCGTAACGATCCCGGCGATATTGCCGACGCAGTTAAAAATGGCACCGGCGAGGCCGACCGCCTCTTTAGGAGCCGTATCGCTAATCACTGCCCAGGTCCCCGCTCCCGCCGCCACGCCTTTGCCGTAAAAGGCAAAAGACATAATGGCAATTACCCAGAAGTTGCTGTTAACGCCCGCTGCGGCAATCAGCGTGGCCGCCATCAGCATGCCGACGATATAGGGCGTTTTTCGTGCCCAGGAAACCGACCAGCCCGTACGGATCAGATAGTCAGAGATAATGCCGCCGGAAATACCGCCCGCAAAACCAAACAGGGCAGGGGCTACGGTCGCAAATCCGGCGTGCAGGATATCCATCCCGCGATCCTGCACCAGATAAATGGGGAACCAGGTAATAAAGAAGTAGCTCAGCGCTATAATGCAGTACTGACCAATATAGGCGCACCACAACATGCGATTGGTTAATAGCTTGCGGAACATATCGCGTGAAACGGGCGCTTTCTCTTTACGCTGCGCAACGGAGTCGATATCAACCAGTCCGCCGCCTGCTGCAATATAGTCCAGCTCTTGTGAGGAAACGCTGCGATGCGTACGCGGCTCCTGCATATACCAGAGCCAGACAAAGAAAGCGGCGATGCCGATTGTTCCCAGAACAAAGAACGGCCACGGCCAGCCGAACCGCGAAACCAGCCAGCCCGACAACGGTGAGAAAATCGCGACGGCGAAATATTGCGAAGAGGCAAACAGCGACGAGGCACGGCCGCGCTCGGCTTTGGGAAACCACATAATGGCGACGCGGGCGTTGGCGGGAAAGCTGGGCGCTTCGATCAATCCCAGCAGAAAGCGCAGCGTAAACATCAGTATCAGCGCGCCGGTCACGCCCGAAGAGAATTCGCCGATAAATCCCATGGCCAGCGTGGCAAGCGACCAGAGCACCAGCGTGACGCCATACACCCTTTTCGTGCCGTAACGATCGAGAAACAGGCCGCCGGGGATTTGGCCAATCACGTAGGCCCAGCTAAAAGCCGACAGAATAAAACCGAGCTGCACTGGCGACAGGCCAAATTCATCTTTAATAGCGCCGCCCGCAATAGAAAGAATTGAGCGATCCGCGTAGGCGATGACGGAGAGAAACAGTATCAGCATGAGTATCCACACGCGTACGTGCGATCCGTTTTTGGCAATCATAGTGATAAACCTTTTATTGATCGTGCTACAACCGCGCGCACAGATAGCGGAATTCGACACTGGTCACAGCGGCAGGCAGCGAAGAAAACCGCCGCTGATGAGGGTTGGATCAACTATAGGAAGAGGCTTTACGGCGGGTCATTATGCGATTGCCGGAATTGGTACCTCGAAAAAGCGGTAAATCAGGAGGAATGCACAAGGCGGCTTGAAGCGGTTCACATTCCGTGAGTTATTCGCTTTACCAGCGAAAGGGGCCGTGGGGAATGTGGTCTCCGTCTGCTTTTCTGTAGAAAAACTCATCTATGACGGCGGGCCGTCAGGGATCGATCATGGTCGGGCCGGCAATTCTTAAAACGTTGTAAAACCAGGTTTTTGCGGTGATGTCGCCAATTTCCGTGTGCGCGTAGAGAAAAACCTCCTGATTGGGAACGTGGAAAGGCAGCTCCAGCATGCGGCCATTGCCACGGCGGGCATAAATTCTGGCGGCGCTGGAAGGCAGCGTGACCAGCAGTTCGCTGGAAGCGATCAGTTCGCCAAGCGCGGCAAAATGCGGAACCTCCAGCGCAATTTCCCTTTCCAGCTCAAACTCTTTCAGCCTGTCTTCCACAATATGATGGCCGCTGGTGGCGGCAACCACCACATGGCGCTCCTGCATATATTCATCCAGCGACAGGGTTTCGCCAATGCGGGGATGATCAACGTTCAACAGGCAGACGTAACGTTCATACACCATAAGTTCGCGCTGAGCGGAAGAAACGGATTCGTTGCGGCTACAGAGCGCCGCATCGATTTTTCCCGTGAGCAGCCATTCATCCAGCCTGTGCACATCTACCGGCACCACTTCCAGCTGGATATGCGGCGCGACATTGCGGAAAAGCGCGATCAGTTTTGGCAGCAATAACAGTTCGCCCAAATCGGAAAGCGCGAGGCGAAACTTATAGCGCGAGGTCTCCGGCGAAAAGACCCGCGTTTCCGCTACGGCTTTTTCAATGCCGGTTAGCGATTTTTTAAACACTTTATACAGTTGGGTAGCCGTTGGCGTAGGCTCCATTCCTTTGCGGCTGCGCTTAAACAGCTCATCATTTGTTTCACTGCGCAAGCGGGCCAGCGCGTAGCTGGCGGAAGGCTGAGTGATAAAAAGACGATCGGCGGCACCGCTGACGCTGCGGGTTTCATAGATAGCGGTGAAAACGCGCACCAGGTTGAGATCTAACATTTCCTGCCTCTATAGATGATATCTATAAACGAAGATTAAAATTATCTATTTGAACTATTTTATGCTTCTTTATATCCTTCCTGCCATCAAATTTTGATATGTTACGTACTTTTTTGCATATCTTAATTTAACTAATAAAAACATATAGATATAAAATTACATCGTGGGCGGGCGGCGCGGTTTGCAGCGTGCTGTCGCAGGAGAAAGCAAGTGAAAGGTGAAATCGTAGACGTCATTATCGACTGGATCGAGGCGCATCTGGACGATGGTTTAAATATTGAGGCCGTAGCGGCTCGCTCTGGTTATTCTAAATGGCACTTACAGCGCGCCTTTAAAGAGAAAAAAGGTATGACGCTGGGCAGTTTTATCCGCTGCCGTCGCCTGGATGAAGCGGCCAGAAGCCTGGTAACATCGCATAAAACCATTATGACCATCTCAATGGATCTGGGATTTTCTTCACAACAGTGTTTCCAGCGCGTATTTAAAAAGCATTTTAACGTGACGCCAAGAGACTATCGCAATCAGCATCGCGAGCTGCACTGATTTTCCACTCGCGCAGGCAGAAGCATCCCATGAAAAAATATTGTCTTCTTATGTTGCTGGTTATCAACAATGCCAGCTTTGCTGCCGTCGGTAACCCGCCGACGCTGGCTGAAGCTGCTCAATGCGATCCGGGCTTTTGCTTCACTTCAGTGAAAGCGGGGAATGAGCTGGTGCAGGGAATACGCGGTCTCGATCGCCAGATACGCCGCGTCCTTGAACCTGCCTCCACCGGGGCTGCGGATGCCGTGACAGAATAAACCCGGAGAATTGCGGCCGGCCGCGCTGCAAGCGTGAAAATTTTAACATTCCATCAGGTATACTAACGCCCGTGTTAATTTGTTGACGGAATGCTATGGAACGTTTCACTGAAAACCTTATTTATGCCTCGCGTTGGCTGCTGGCGCCCATCTACCTTGGCCTCTCATTAGGCCTGCTGGCGCTGGCGATCAAATTCTTCCAGGAAGTTTTTCATCTGTTGCCAAACATTTTGAGCATGGCGGAGAACGATCTGGTGCTGGTTCTGTTGTCGATGATCGATCTCACGCTGGTTGGCGGCCTGCTGGTTATGGTGATGCTGTCCGGTTATGAAAACTTTGTCTCCAGACTGGATATTTCCGAGCACAAGGAAAAGCTGAGCTGGCTGGGAAAAATGGACTCCGGCTCGCTGAAAAACAAGGTAGCCGCTTCTATTGTGGCGATTTCTTCTATTCACCTGTTGCGCGTATTTATGGACGCGAGAAACATTCCCGACAATAAGCTGATGTGGTATGTGATTATCCATCTGGCCTTTGTTCTTTCCGCTTTCGTCATGGGTTACCTGGACGCCATGTCACGTAGGGAAAAAGGCAGCATTCACTGATCGTTTTGTCTTCTGCCCGGCCTGTTCCGGGCATATTCACCTGTTTTTCCCCGCATCGTTAATTTTGCTTGCTTGTACAGGGCAAAATCGCATAAAAAAACGGTTTTTCTGACCGATAAATAAAAAGCCCGGCCATTATCTTCTGCACTGCCGTTACTTTCTGGCATCTGGCGCATCAATGAGCGGACGAACCGTGCCCGAAACGGGACAGCATAGTTAGGTTACTGAGGAAAACTCTGTCAGATGATTAGTCGACGTCGGTTAATAATGGGAACAGGCGCAGCGATGCTTGCCATGACGGCCGGGAAATTGTTTGCCAGAGAGGACATCATTCCTTTATGGCAGGATGAACCGCCGGGCGGCGGCGGCCCCAGCGGCGACCTGCATATTTCCTCGAACGGTTCCTGGTCAAACATTGTCAGTCCGGCCATCCAGCGCTTTCAGCCGCAGGAGCCGAACGGTTCGGCCGTGCTGATTGCGGCGGGCGGCGGCTATCGCTGGATAGGGATGGGCGGCGAAGCGTGGCCCGTGGCGCGCTGGCTGAACGCTCGCGGCTATACGGCTTATGTGCTGAGCTATCGTCTGCCACACGAAAAATGGCACGCGGGCAGGCTGGCGCCTTTCCAGGATGCGCAGCGCGCTATCAGGCTGGTACGGTCTATGGAAAGAAAAGTGCACTTACTGGGCTTTTCTGCTGGCGGCCACCTGATGGGGATGACGGCCGCGCGGCCAGATTTTGTCACCTACTCTCCACGGGATGCCCTGGACAACGTCGCGCCGGTTGCGGACAGCGTCGGGCTGATTTATCCGGTGATTACGCTGGAAGCACCTTATACCCACACGCATACGCATATCGAGCTTGTTGGGAAAAATGCTTCACCGGCTGACGAAGCCGGCTGGTCGGTAGAAAATTACGTTACGCGCAGGTTTCCGCCGACGTTTTTAGCGCAGGCGGAAGATGACCATACCTCTAATCCGCACAATACGCAGATTATGCACGATGCCTGTCGCCGCATGGGCGTACCGGTTGAGCAGATTAAAATTACGCGGGGTGGGCACGGGTTTGGACTGGGCAGGGCAGGAACGCCTGCGGCTATCTGGGACGAAGCCTATGCCGTCTGGCTGGCCTCGCGCCGTTAAGCAGAGAAAGATTTCCCGGCAGCGGTAGGGGTTTACACGCCATCCGTGGCGTAACCGGTAGGCGCTACTTTCTGAGCCTGACCAGATCCACCGCGTGATCGGTGCTCTTGGTCATAATCAGACTGGCTCTCTCACGCGTCGGCAAAATATTCTCTTTCAGGTTCATCAGATTAATTTCTTCCCACAGCTGAGTAGCGATGCCCACGGCTTCATCTTCAGGCAGCTGCGCATAGTTATGAAAATAAGAATCCGGATCGGTAAAAGCGCCTTTGCGGAACTTCAGGAAGCGATTGATATACCAGTGGCGCAGCAGATCTTCTGGCGCATCGACATAAATGGAAAAGTCCACAAAGTCCGAGACAAACACGTGATGGGGATCGTGTGGATAATCCATGCCGCTTTGCAGAACATTTAATCCTTCCAGAATCAAAATATCCGGCTGCTGTACGACTTTATCGCCATCGGGAATGACGTCGTAAATTAAATGCGAATAAACGGGGGCCGTGACCTGCGCCGCGCCTGATTTAAGGTCGGATACAAAATTCACTAAGCGATGCATATCGTAAGACTGCGGGAAGCCTTTTTTCTTCATCAGCCCGCGTTCTTTTAATATCTGGTTTGGATGCAAAAAGCCGTCGGTGGTAATCAGCTCAACGCGGCGATGTTCCGGCCAGCGGCTCAGCAGCGCCTGCAAAACGCGTGCGGTCGTGCTTTTTCCTACGGCCACGCTGCCAGCGATACTTATAATATAAGGAACCTTCTGGCCGTTAGTGCCAAGAAACTGTTCAAGTACCGCCTGACGACGTAAATCAGAATTGATATAGAAGTTAAGAAGTCTGGACAACGGCAGATAAATCTCTGCGACTTCATTCAGAGAGAGATCTTCGTTTATCCCTTCCAGCTGCGCAATTTCTTCTTTACTCAGGGTCATCGGCACGGAATCACGCAGCGCGGCCCATTGCGAACGATTAAATTGCAGATAGGGTGTGGTCAACAAGGACTCTTTTTTCATATGCATGCTTCTGCCAGCAAGAACTCGCCTGTGGTGACGCCAGGATAGACAGAGCGAACGTATCGGCTCTTTCTAAACGCGTAACTAAGGTAAATTTCAGAAAACAATGGGCAGGAGGTTAACACCAGACGGGGCGTAACCAGAAGGAAAAATAAAATTTGCGGGTGCAAACGCAACGGCCGCCGCATTTATTGAAAAATTAGCGCTACGATTCTCTGAAACAAGCCGCGATTCTTCGGACATTTAGAAAAACGCGACGATAGTTCATGGGTAAACCGCCGAAATCCGCGCCTTCGTGCTGGTTAAAAAATAACGCTATCGCTGTTTCTTTGCGCATTTCCATTGATACAAAGCAGGATTTTGCGAAGAATTGCACAAATAACAGGCATAAGAACTTTTATCGCAATTTTTTTGTTGCATCCCGCCTCCAGTCTTCCTAGAATGCGCACCACTTGATGCCGGCTTAGCTCAGTTGGTAGAGCAACTGACTTGTAATCAGTAGGTCACCAGTTCGATTCCGGTAGCCGGCACCATCAAGTACCCCAGGTGGGATTCCCGAGCGGCCAAAGGGAGCAGACTGTAAATCTGCCGTCATCGACTTCGAAGGTTCGAATCCTTCTCCCACCACCATTAACATTGTTCGCAGTGTTAATAAGAGGCAAAGTTCTCCAGCTTCCCCACGGGGAAGGACGAGAAGCTTCGACCTCGAAGGTTTGACCCGGTAGGGCAAGGAGCAGCGCGACTTCATCCTTTTCCCACCACCATTTCAGCCTTGCACCATCAGGCTGCAAATACAGATTTCAGGCTGAGCACAAGCACAGTCAGAGTCATCAAGCAAATGCGGGTTGACTCGAGTAGCAGGAAAGCATTTCTGTTATTCATAAGCTACAGACAGAACAGGTAGCCGAGTTCCAGGATGCGGGCATCGTATAATGGCTATTACCTCAGCCTTCCAAGCTGATGATGCGGGTTCGATTCCCGCTGCCCGCTCCAAGCCGTGCTGATATGGCTCAGTTGGTAGAGCGCACCCTTGGTAAGGGTGAGGTCCCCAGTTCGACTCTGGGTATCAGCACCACTTCTAAATCTCCCTCCCTGATTCTTCTCTGTACGTTAAAATTCAACAGTTCAGGCACTGCCTGGTTGATGTGGTGATATCACCGATTTATCCGTGTCTTAGAGGGACAAGCGATGTCTAAAGAAAAATTTGAACGTTCCAAACCGCACGTCAACGTTGGTACTATCGGCCACGTTGACCACGGTAAAACTACCCTGACTGCTGCTATCACCACCGTTCTGGCTAAAACCTACGGCGGTTCTGCTCGTGCATTCGACCAGATCGATAACGCACCAGAAGAAAAAGCTCGTGGTATCACCATCAACACCTCTCACGTTGAATATGACACCCCGACTCGCCACTACGCGCACGTTGACTGCCCAGGCCACGCCGACTATGTGAAAAACATGATCACCGGTGCTGCGCAGATGGACGGCGCGATCCTGGTTGTTGCTGCGACTGACGGCCCAATGCCGCAGACCCGTGAGCACATCCTGCTGGGTCGTCAGGTTGGCGTTCCATTCATCATCGTGTTCATGAACAAGTGCGACATGGTTGATGATGAAGAGCTGCTGGAACTGGTTGAAATGGAAGTGCGTGAGCTGCTGTCTGCTTATGATTTCCCTGGCGACGACCTGCCAATCGTTCGCGGTTCTGCACTGAAAGCACTGCAGGGCGAAGCAGAGTGGGAAGCTAAGATCATCGAGCTGGCTGGTCACCTGGATACCTACATCCCAGAGCCAGAGCGCGCAATCGACAAGCCGTTCCTGCTGCCAATCGAAGACGTGTTCTCTATCTCCGGCCGTGGTACCGTTGTTACCGGTCGTGTAGAGCGCGGTATCGTTAAAGTTGGTGAAGAAGTTGAAATCGTTGGTATCAAAGATACCGTGAAATCAACCTGTACTGGCGTTGAAATGTTCCGTAAGCTGCTGGACGAAGGCCGTGCGGGTGAGAACTGTGGTATCCTGCTGCGCGGTATCAAGCGCGAAGATATCCAGCGTGGTCAGGTTCTGGCTAAGCCAGGCTCAATCAAGCCACACACCAAGTTCGAATCTGAAGTGTACATCCTGTCCAAAGACGAAGGCGGCCGTCATACTCCGTTCTTCAAAGGCTACCGTCCACAGTTCTACTTCCGTACAACTGACGTGACCGGTACCATCGAACTGCCAGAAGGCGTTGAGATGGTAATGCCAGGCGACAACATTCAGATGGTCGTTACCCTGATCCACCCAATCGCGATGGACGACGGTCTGCGTTTCGCAATCCGTGAAGGCGGCCGTACTGTTGGTGCGGGCGTTGTTGCTAAAGTTATCGCTTAATCGCTGATAATATTTGACGCAACGCACAAGAAGAGGGCATCATTTGATGCCCTTTTTGCACGCTGTAACATAGAACCTGGCTCATCAGTGATTTTCAACCATAATCATTGCTGAGGCAGGCTCTGTAGCACGGCGTTATATGCCGAGTTTCGCCTGACAGCATCATTCGGTTCGGTTGCCGCGTATGACGCGGCAAAATAGTTTCTGATCTATTGTGGCAGGTTGGTTTATGAGTGCTAATACCGAAGCTCAAGGGAGCGGGCGCGGACTGGAAACGGTAAAATGGTTAGCGGTAGCTGTGCTGCTGCTCGTGGCCGTTGTCGGCAACTACTATTACCGTGAAGTTACCCTCCCACTGCGCGCGCTGGCCGTTGTAATCCTGATCGCAGCAGCAGGTGGCATTGCGCTGCTGACGACGAAAGGCAAAGCAACGCTGGCATTTGCCCGTGAAGCGCGCACGGAAGTTCGCAAGGTTATTTGGCCGACTCGTCAGGAAACGTTGCATACCACGTTAATCGTTGCCGCGGTTACTGCCGTGATGTCACTGATTTTGTGGGGACTGGATGGTATTCTGGTTCGTCTCGTATCGTTTATCACTGGCCTGAGGTTCTGAGATGTCTGAAGCTCCAAAAAAGCGCTGGTACGTCGTTCAGGCGTTTTCCGGCTTTGAAGGCCGTGTAGCCCAGTCGCTGCGCGAGCATATCAAATTACATAACATGGAAGAGCTTTTTGGCGACGTCATGGTTCCAACCGAAGAAGTGGTTGAGATCCGTGGCGGGCAGCGTCGTAAAAGCGAACGCAAGTTCTTCCCCGGTTATGTTCTGGTACAAATGGTCATGAACGATGCAAGCTGGCACCTGGTGCGCAGCGTGCCCCGCGTCATGGGATTCATTGGTGGTACCTCCGATCGTCCGGCACCTATTAGCGATAAAGAAGTCGACGCGATTATGAATCGCCTGCAGTCTGCGGGTGATAAGCCACGTCCGAAAACCCTGTTTGAACCAGGTGAAATGGTTCGCGTTAACGACGGCCCGTTTGCCGACTTTAACGGTGTGGTTGAAGAAGTGGACTATGAGAAAAGCCGCCTGAAAGTTTCCGTTTCCATCTTTGGCCGTGCAACGCCGGTAGAGCTGGATTTTGGACAGGTTGAGAAAGGCTGACGCTGGGTCCGGCTTGCGCAAAATGTAGGCCGGAATACAGATATCAGTTGCGAGAGGCGCGAAATTGCCCTACAATTTCGCGCCTTTTGTTTTTATGCGCTGGTTCAGCGCGTGAATATTAATCACGGGGAGCTCTTTACGGAGCGTTCGCACCCAATAGAGGAATTATCATGGCTAAGAAAGTACAAGCCTACGTTAAGCTGCAGGTTGCAGCCGGTATGGCAAACCCGAGTCCACCAGTTGGTCCAGCACTGGGTCAGCAGGGCGTTAACATCATGGAATTCTGTAAAGCGTTTAACGCCAAAACAGAATCCCTGGAAAAAGGCCTGCCTACTCCGGTTGTTATTACCGTTTATTCCGACCGTTCTTTCACCTTCGTTACCAAAACGCCTCCGGCAGCAGTACTGCTGAAGAAAGCGGCTGGTATCAAGTCTGGTTCCGGCAAGCCGAACAAAGACAAAGTAGGTAAAGTATCACGTGCTCAGGTACGTGAAATCGCAGAAACTAAAGCTGCGGACATGACTGGTGCTGACGTTGAAGCGATGACTCGCTCAATCGAAGGTACTGCTCGTTCCATGGGCCTGGTGGTAGAGGACTAAGAAATGGCTAAGCTGACCAAGCGCATGCGCGTGATCCGTGACAAAGTTGATGCAACTAAACAGTATGACATCAACGAAGCTGTCGCTCTGCTGAAGGAACTGGCAACTGCTAAGTTCGTAGAAAGCGTTGATGTAGCGGTAAACCTGGGCATTGATGCTCGTAAATCTGACCAGAACGTGCGCGGTGCAACCGTACTGCCACACGGTACCGGTCGTTCAGTACGCGTTGCCGTATTTACCCAGGGCGCAAACGCCGAAGCAGCTAAAGCTGCTGGCGCAGAGCTGGTAGGTATGGAAGATCTGGCTGACCAGATCAAAAAAGGCGAAATGAACTTTGACGTGGTTATCGCATCTCCTGATGCAATGCGCGTTGTTGGCCAGCTGGGCCAGGTTCTGGGCCCACGCGGTCTGATGCCAAACCCGAAAGTAGGCACCGTTACTCCTAACGTTGCTGAAGCGGTTAAAAACGCTAAAGCGGGCCAGGTTCGTTACCGTAACGACAAAAACGGCATCATCCATACCACTATCGGTAAGGTTGATTTCGATACGGACAAACTGAAAGAAAACCTGGAATCCCTGCTGGTTGCGCTGAAAAAAGCGAAACCGTCTCAGGCGAAAGGCGTTTTCATCAAGAAAGTTAGCATCTCCACCACTATGGGTGCAGGTGTGGCGGTTGATCAGGCTGGCCTGAACGCTGCTGCTAACTAATCTGCTTTACGCGGGCGAAAGTTTCGTCTAGAATCTTACGCCCGTTGTCCTGTATTTATACAGAGCAGAAAGAATTTTCGGTTGGAGCCTGGCCTTATCCAGGCCTCCGTCCAAGACCGCAGGTGTTTCGCGAGAGACTTAATTTCCTGCGTAGACGGTGACAGAACCTGAAGAATATTTTTATAGTCTTTGCTGGATTCTGCTCACCGTGTTTGAGCGCCTGCCTTCAGTGATGTCGGCAGGTGATGTGAGTTCCGGAGGAATCCTTCTCCGGTAAAAATCCAGGAGCAAAAGCTAATGGCATTAAATCTTCAAGACAAACAAGCGATTGTTGCTGAAGTCACCGAAGTAGCCAAAGGCGCGCTGTCTGCGGTAGTTGCGGATTCTCGCGGCGTACCAGTAGGCAAAATGACTGAACTGCGTAAAGCAGGTCGTGAAGCTGGCGTTTACATGCGTGTTGTTCGTAACACCCTGCTGCGCCGCGTCGTTGAAGGAACTCAGTTTGAGATCCTGAAAGACACGTTTGTTGGTCCGACCCTGATTGCATACTCTATGGAACACCCGGGCGCTGCTGCTCGTCTGTTCAAAGAGTTCGCGAAAGCGAATGCAAAATTTGAGGTCAAAGCTGCGGCCTTTGAAGGTGAGCTGATCACGGCGGCGAATATCGACCGTCTGGCAACTCTGCCAACTTACGAAGAAGCACTGGCACGTCTGATGTCGACCATGAAAGAAGCCGCTGCAGGCAAACTGGTCCGCACTCTGGCTGCCGTACGCGACGCAAAAGAAGCTGCATAAGCTTTTTTGCCTGTTGCACTTTAACGTATAAACTATTTCTGATTCACAGGAACAATTGTCATGTCTATCACTAAAGATCAAATTCTGGAAGCAGTAGCGGCTATGTCTGTAATGGACGTTGTTGAGCTGGTTTCCGCTATGGAAGAAAAATTCGGTGTTTCTGCTGCTGCCGCTGTAGCTGTTTCTGCTGGCCCTGCTGAAGCTGCTGAAGAAAAAACTGAGTTCGACGTTGTACTGAAAGCTATCGGCGCTAACAAAGTTGCCGTGATCAAAGCAGTACGTGGCGCAACTGGTCTGGGCCTGAAAGAAGCTAAAGACCTGGTTGAGTCTGCACCTGCTGCCCTGAAAGAAGGCATCAGCAAAGACGACGCAGAAGCTCTGAAGAAAGCACTGGAAGAAGCTGGCGCAGAAGTTGAAGTTAAATAAGCCAACCTTTCAGGTTGCAGCCTGAGTTAATCAGGCTGATGGCTGGTGACTTTTCGGTCACCAGCCTTTTTGCGCTCTACAGCGTCAACGGCCTTTCACACTGTTTAGCTGTTGATTTGCTTAATATCTTTCTCTATCGACGCCTTAATATACTGCCTTCCTGCACGGTTCCCTGCCGGGCAACGGCGATGAAATGATTTAAGAGTGATAGAAAGAGGTATTACGGAAGATAGTCATTCCGGGCCAACAAAATAGTGTTGCATGAACTGTCCCCCCTGGACGGACAGAGAGGTTCTACTTTTCAGCGAGCTGAGGAACCCTATGGTTTACTCCTATACCGAGAAAAAACGTATTCGTAAGGATTTTGGAAAGCGTCCACAAGTTCTGGACATTCCTTATCTCCTTTCTATCCAGCTTGACTCGTTCCAGAAGTTCATCGAGCAAGATCCGGAAGGTCAATATGGTCTGGAAGCTGCCTTCCGTTCCGTGTTCCCTATCCAAAGCTATAGCGGTAATTCCGAGCTGCAGTATGTCAGCTACCGTTTAGGCGAACCTGTTTTTGATGTGAAAGAGTGTCAGATTCGTGGCGTCACGTATTCTGCGCCTCTGCGCGTTAAGCTGCGTCTGGTGATCTACGAGCGTGAAGCGCCGGAAGGCACCGTTAAAGACATCAAAGAGCAGGAAGTTTACATGGGCGAAATTCCGCTCATGACCGATAACGGTACCTTTGTCATCAACGGTACGGAAAGGGTTATCGTTTCTCAGCTGCATCGTAGTCCTGGCGTCTTTTTTGACAGCGATAAGGGTAAAACCCACTCATCGGGTAAAGTGCTGTATAACGCACGTATCATCCCTTACCGTGGTTCCTGGTTAGACTTCGAGTTTGACCCGAAAGACAACCTGTTTGTTCGTATTGACCGTCGCCGTAAGCTGCCTGCGACCATCATTCTGCGCGCGCTGAACTACACCACTGAGCAGATCCTTGACCTGTTCTTCGAAAAAGTCGTGTATGAAATCCGCAACAACAAGCTGCAGATGGAACTGGTGCCAGAGCGCCTGCGCGGTGAAACTGCCTCCTTCGATATCGAAGCCAACGGTACGACCTACGTTGAGAAAGGCCGTCGCATTACTGCACGTCATATTCGTCAGCTGGAAAAAGATGGCGTTGAGCACATCGAAGTTCCGGTTGAATACATCGCAGGTAAAGTCGTCGCTAAAGATTACATCGACGAAAGCACCGGCGAACTGATCGTTGCCGCGAACATGGAGCTGTCGCTGGATCTGCTGGCCAAACTGAGCCAGTCCGGCCACAAGCGCATTGAAACGCTGTTTACCAACGATCTGGATCACGGCCCGTACATCTCTGAGACCGTACGCGTCGACCCAACCACCGATCGCCTGAGCGCGCTGGTTGAGATCTACCGCATGATGCGTCCTGGCGAACCGCCAACGCGTGAAGCGGCTGAAAACCTGTTCGAGAACCTGTTCTTCTCTGAAGACCGCTACGATCTTTCTGCGGTTGGCCGTATGAAGTTCAACCGTTCTCTGCTGCGTGACGAGATCGAAGGTTCCGGTATCCTGAGCAAAGACGACATCATTGAAGTGATGAAGAAGCTCATCGGTATCCGTAACGGTATTGGCGAAGTGGATGATATCGACCACCTCGGCAACCGTCGTATCCGTTCCGTCGGCGAAATGGCTGAAAACCAGTTCCGTGTAGGTCTGGTGCGCGTTGAGCGTGCGGTGAAAGAGCGTCTGTCTCTGGGCGATCTGGATACCCTGATGCCGCAGGACATGATCAACGCCAAGCCGATTTCTGCAGCAGTGAAAGAGTTCTTTGGTTCCAGCCAGCTGTCACAGTTTATGGACCAGAACAACCCGCTGTCTGAGATTACGCACAAGCGTCGTATCTCGGCACTTGGCCCGGGCGGTCTGACGCGTGAGCGCGCAGGCTTTGAAGTTCGAGACGTTCACCCGACTCACTACGGTCGCGTGTGCCCAATCGAAACGCCTGAAGGTCCAAACATCGGTCTGATCAACTCGCTGTCCGTGTACGCACAGACCAACGAGTACGGTTTCCTGGAAACCCCATACCGTCGCGTACGCGAAGGCGTGGTGACCGACGAAATTCATTACCTCTCTGCAATTGAAGAGGGTAACTACGTTATCGCTCAGGCGAACACCAACCTCGACGACGAAGGTCACTTCGTAGACGACCTGGTGACCTGCCGTAGCAAAGGCGAATCGAGCCTGTTCAGCCGCGATCAGGTTGACTACATGGACGTTTCCACCCAGCAGGTGGTTTCCGTCGGTGCGTCACTGATCCCGTTCCTGGAGCACGATGACGCCAACCGCGCATTGATGGGTGCAAACATGCAACGTCAGGCGGTTCCTACTCTGCGTGCTGATAAGCCGCTGGTTGGTACCGGTATGGAACGCGCGGTAGCGGTTGACTCCGGTGTAACAGCCGTAGCGAAACGTGGTGGTACCGTTCAGTACGTGGATGCATCCCGTATCGTTATTAAAGTTAACGAAGACGAAATGTACCCGGGCGAAGCCGGTATCGACATTTACAACCTGACCAAGTACACCCGTTCTAACCAGAACACCTGTATCAACCAGATGCCGTGTGTCAACCTGGGCGAACCAATTGAACGTGGTGACGTGCTGGCCGATGGTCCTTCAACGGATCTGGGTGAGCTGGCGCTGGGTCAGAACATGCGCGTCGCGTTCATGCCGTGGAACGGCTACAACTTCGAAGACTCCATTCTGGTCTCCGAGCGCGTGGTACAGGAAGATCGCTTCACCACCATCCACATTCAGGAACTGGCGTGCGTGTCTCGTGACACCAAGCTGGGGCCAGAAGAGATCACCGCCGACATCCCTAACGTGGGTGAAGCAGCGCTCTCCAAGCTGGATGAATCCGGTATCGTCTATATCGGTGCTGAAGTGACCGGCGGCGACATTCTGGTCGGTAAGGTAACGCCTAAAGGCGAAACCCAGCTGACGCCAGAAGAAAAACTGCTGCGTGCGATCTTCGGTGAGAAAGCGTCTGACGTTAAAGACTCTTCTCTGCGTGTACCAAACGGCGTGTCCGGTACCGTTATCGACGTGCAGGTCTTTACCCGCGATGGCGTGGAAAAAGACAAGCGCGCGCTGGAAATCGAAGAGATGCAGCTGAAGCAGGCGAAGAAAGACCTGTCTGAAGAACTGCAGATCCTCGAAGCTGGCCTGTTCAGCCGTATCAACTACCTGCTGGTTTCCGGCGGCGTTGAAGCGGAAAAACTGGACAAGCTGCCGCGCGAGCGCTGGCTGGAACTCGGCCTGACCGACGAAGAAAAACAGAGTCAGCTGGAACAGCTGGCGGAGCAGTACGACGAGCTGAAGCACGAGTTTGAGAAGAAACTCGAAGCGAAACGCCGCAAAATCACTCAGGGCGATGACCTGGCACCTGGCGTGCTGAAAATCGTTAAAGTGTATCTGGCCGTTAAGCGTCAGATTCAGCCTGGTGACAAAATGGCAGGTCGTCACGGGAACAAAGGTGTTATCTCCAAGATCAACCCGATCGAAGATATGCCATACGATGAGAACGGCACGCCGGTCGACATCGTATTGAACCCGCTGGGCGTACCGTCACGTATGAACATTGGTCAGATTCTTGAAACCCACCTGGGTATGGCTGCAAAAGGCATCGGCGAGAAAATTAACGCCATGCTGAAAAAGCAGGAAGAAGTGAGCAAGCTGCGTGAGTTTATTCAGCGCGCCTACGATCTGGGCACCGACGTGCGTCAGAAAGTTGACCTGAATACCTTCACCGACGATGAAGTGCTGCGTCTGGCTGAGAACCTGAAAAAAGGTATGCCGATTGCCACTCCGGTGTTTGATGGTGCGAAAGAGAGCGAGATTAAAGAGCTGCTGCAGCTCGGCGGCCTGCCTTCTTCCGGTCAGATTACGCTGTTTGATGGCCGTACCGGCGAGCAGTTTGAGCGTCAGGTTACCGTTGGCTACATGTACATGCTGAAACTCAACCACTTAGTGGATGACAAAATGCATGCACGTTCTACCGGTTCTTATAGCCTGGTTACTCAGCAGCCGCTGGGTGGTAAGGCGCAGTTCGGTGGACAGCGCTTTGGTGAGATGGAAGTGTGGGCACTGGAAGCATACGGTGCCGCTTATACCCTGCAGGAAATGCTGACCGTGAAGTCTGATGACGTAAACGGCCGTACCAAGATGTATAAAAACATCGTTGACGGCAACCATCAGATGGAGCCGGGCATGCCGGAATCCTTCAACGTACTGTTGAAAGAGATCCGCTCGCTGGGCATTAACATCGAGCTGGAAGACGAGTAACTCCCTGATTTCGGGCTGCGGTCGATACCGCCGCGGCCTGAAAGATAGTCGGGAATATCTCGAGTTCGTACTGGTTACAGGATGGCCCGGCTTGCCGGGCCATCTTGAGAAGTCTCACTCCGACGGGAGCTAATCCGTGAAAGACTTACTTAAGTTTCTGAAAGCGCAAACTAAGACCGAAGAGTTTGATGCGATCAAAATTGCTCTGGCCTCGCCAGACATGATCCGTTCCTGGTCTTTTGGTGAAGTTAAAAAGCCAGAAACCATTAACTACCGTACGTTCAAACCAGAACGTGACGGGCTTTTCTGTGCGCGTATTTTCGGGCCGGTAAAAGATTACGAATGCCTGTGCGGTAAGTACAAGCGTTTAAAACATCGCGGCGTGATCTGTGAGAAGTGTGGCGTTGAAGTTACACAGACCAAGGTTCGTCGTGAGCGTATGGGCCACATCGAGCTGGCTTCGCCTACTGCGCACATCTGGTTCCTGAAATCGCTGCCATCACGCATCGGTTTGCTGCTGGATATGCCACTGCGCGACATCGAACGCGTGCTGTACTTCGAATCTTATGTGGTTGTTGAAGGCGGCATGACCAACCTTGAGCGCCGTCAGATCCTGACTGAAGAGCAGTATCTGGACGCGCTGGAAGAGTTCGGTGACGAATTTGACGCCAAGATGGGTGCGGAAGCGGTTCAGGCCCTGTTGAAAAACATGGATCTGGAGCAGGAGTGCGAGCAGCTGCGTGAAGAGCTGAACGAAACCAACTCTGAAACCAAGCGTAAAAAGCTGACCAAGCGCATCAAGCTGCTGGAAGCGTTCGTACAGTCTGGCAACAAGCCAGAGTGGATGATCCTGACCGTGCTGCCTGTGTTGCCACCGGATCTGCGTCCGCTGGTGCCGCTGGACGGCGGTCGTTTCGCGACAAGCGATCTGAACGATCTGTACCGTCGCGTGATCAACCGTAACAACCGTCTGAAGCGCCTGCTGGATCTGGCTGCACCTGACATCATCGTACGTAACGAAAAACGTATGCTGCAGGAAGCGGTTGATGCGCTGCTGGATAACGGCCGTCGTGGTCGTGCGATTACCGGTTCTAACAAGCGTCCGCTGAAATCTTTGGCCGATATGATCAAAGGTAAGCAGGGTCGTTTCCGTCAGAACCTGCTGGGTAAACGTGTTGACTACTCTGGCCGTTCCGTTATCACCGTTGGTCCATACCTGCGTCTGCACCAGTGTGGTCTGCCGAAGAAAATGGCACTGGAGCTGTTCAAACCGTTCATCTACGGCAAGCTGGAGCTGCGTGGTCTTGCTACCACCATCAAAGCCGCCAAGAAAATGGTTGAGCGTGAAGAAGCTGTCGTCTGGGATATCCTGGATGAAGTGATCCGCGAACACCCGGTACTGCTGAACCGTGCACCAACGCTGCACCGTTTGGGTATCCAGGCATTTGAGCCAGTCCTGATCGAAGGTAAAGCTATCCAGCTGCACCCGCTGGTTTGTGCGGCCTATAACGCCGACTTCGATGGTGACCAGATGGCTGTTCACGTACCGCTGACGCTGGAAGCCCAGCTGGAAGCGCGTGCGCTGATGATGTCTACCAACAACATCCTGTCGCCAGCGAACGGTGAGCCAATCATCGTTCCTTCTCAGGACGTTGTACTGGGTCTGTACTACATGACCCGCGACTGTGTTAACGCCAAAGGCGAAGGCATGGTGCTGACTGGTCCAAAAGAAGCCGAGCGCATTTACCGTGCTGGCCTGGCCTCTCTGCACGCTCGCGTTAAGGTGCGTATCACCGAACACGAGAAAAGCGAGCAGGGCGAGTGGACGTCGAAAACCAGCCTGATCGATACGACCGTAGGCCGTGCGATCCTGTGGATGATCGTGCCGAAAGGTCTGCCTTACTCTATCGTCAACCAGGCGCTGGGTAAGAAAGCGATCTCTAAGATGCTGAACACCTGTTACCGCATCCTGGGCCTGAAGCCGACGGTTATCTTTGCTGACCAGACCATGTACACCGGCTTTGCCTATGCAGCACGCTCCGGCGCGTCTGTGGGTATCGACGACATGGTGATCCCGGAGAAGAAAGTCGAGATCATCAGCGAAGCGGAAACCGAAGTTGCCGAAATCCAGGAGCAGTTCCAGTCTGGTCTGGTAACCGCTGGCGAACGCTATAACAAAGTGATCGATATCTGGGCTGCGGCCAACGAACGCGTTGCGAAAGCGATGATGGAAAACCTCTCTACCGAAGTCGTGATCAACCGCGACGGCGAAGAAGAGCGTCAGGTTTCCTTCAACAGCATCTTTATGATGGCCGACTCCGGTGCTCGTGGTTCTGCTGCGCAGATCCGTCAGCTGGCCGGTATGCGTGGTCTGATGGCGAAGCCAGACGGCTCCATCATCGAAACGCCAATTACCGCGAACTTCCGTGAAGGTCTGAACGTACTGCAGTACTTCATCTCGACCCACGGTGCTCGTAAAGGTCTTGCGGATACCGCACTGAAAACCGCGAACTCCGGTTACCTGACTCGTCGTCTGGTAGACGTTGCGCAGGATCTGGTGGTGACCGAGGACGACTGTGGTACGCACGAAGGCATCATGATGACTCCGGTTATCGAAGGTGGCGACGTGAAAGAGCCGCTGCGCGAACGCGTACTGGGTCGTGTAACCGCAGAAGACGTGCTGAAGCCGGGTACGGCCGACATCCTGCTGCCACGCAACACCCTGCTGCACGAACAGCAGTGTGACCTGTTGGAAGAGCACTCTGTCGACAGCCTGAAAGTCCGCTCCGTTGTTAGTTGTGAAACTGACTTCGGCGTGTGCGCCCACTGTTATGGACGCGATCTGGCGCGTGGTCACATCATCAACAAAGGTGAGGCCATCGGCGTTATCGCAGCACAGTCCATCGGTGAGCCGGGTACTCAGCTGACCATGCGTACGTTCCACATCGGTGGTGCGGCATCGCGTGCGGCAGCCGAATCCAGCATTCAGGTGAAGAACAAAGGTACCATTAAACTCTCTAACGCCAAGTCGGTTACCAACTCCGCTGGCAAACTGGTTGTCACCTCGCGTAACACCGAGCTGAAAATGATCGATGAATTCGGTCGTACCAAAGAGAGCTATAAGGTTCCTTACGGTTCTACCATGGCGAAAGGCGACGGCGAGCAGGTTGCAGCGGGCGAAACCGTAGCAAACTGGGATCCGCACACCATGCCGGTAATCACCGAAGTGAGCGGTTTCATTCGCTTCACCGACATGATTGACGGCCAGACCATTACCCGCCAGACGGATGACCTGACCGGTCTTTCTTCTCTGGTGATCCTGGACAGTGCAGAACGTACTTCCGGCGGTAAAGATCTGCGTCCTGCGCTGAAAATCGTTGATGCTAACGGTAACGATGTAATGATCCCAGGCTCCGATATGCCTGCTCAGTACTTCCTGCCGGGTAAAGCGATTGTGCAGCTGGAAGATGGCGTGAAGATCAGCTCGGGTGATACCCTGGCTCGTGTTCCGCAGGAATCTGGCGGTACCAAGGACATCACCGGTGGTCTGCCACGCGTTGCTGACCTGTTCGAAGCGCGTCGTCCGAAAGAGCCAGCGATCCTGGCGGAGATCAGCGGTATTATCTCCTTCGGTAAAGAGACCAAAGGCAAACGTCGTCTGGTCATTACGCCGGTTGACGGTAGCGATCCGTACGAAGAGATGATTCCGAAATGGCGTCAGCTGAACGTGTTCGAAGGTGAGCGCGTGGAGCGTGGTGACGTGGTTTCCGATGGCCCAGAGTCTCCACATGACATTCTGCGTCTGCGTGGCGTGCATGCGGTGACCCGTTATATCACTAACGAAGTGCAGGAAGTTTACCGCCTGCAGGGCGTTAAGATTAACGATAAGCACATCGAAGTCATCGTTCGTCAGATGCTGCGTAAAGCAACCATCGAAAGCGCAGGCAGCTCCGACTTCCTGGACGGCGAGCAGGTTGAAGTTTCACGCGTTAAGATTTCTAACCGTGAACTGGAAGCCAACGGCAAAATCGCGGCAACCTATATGCGCGATCTGCTGGGTATCACCAAAGCGTCGCTGGCAACCGAGTCCTTTATCTCGGCTGCATCCTTCCAGGAAACGACGCGCGTACTGACCGAAGCAGCTGTTGCGGGCAAACGCGACGAACTGCGCGGCCTGAAAGAGAACGTTATCGTTGGCCGTCTGATCCCAGCCGGTACCGGTTACGCCTATCACCAGGATCGTATGCGTCGTAAAGCGGCAGGCGAAGCGCCGGTTGTGCCTCAGGTGACCGCAGACGAAGCTTCTGCCAGCCTGGCGGAACTGCTGAACGCGGGTCTGGGTGGAAACGACGATTAATCGCCGTTTTTGCTGACCGTAAAAACCCCACCTCGGTGGGGTTTTTTTATACCCATAATTTAAGGATACAGAGCAAAAAATACGCTACGTTTATTGCTGGCCGCAGATATTAAAAAAGCCGCTCCGAAGAGCGGCTTACGGCCTTACCTGTTCTGATGCACGTTGAACAAGATATGGATATCTGACACGTGTACCTGCCAGCTTCCTTTCCCGCTCAGCATCAGTACCATGAATAACGCAACCAACAGAAAAAAATAGCGTCTTTGCATGGGAGATTCCTTTCTCAGGAACCGCTATCGTTTATGGCCCACCGGAACGCTACAAACGAAACAAGCACATTGACTGGCTTGCGTTCACGGTATAGCAGAACCCTTCTCCTTACTCCGGTGGCCTGCGGCAACAGGTGAGATGGTCCCGCCGCCACAATAACAACTGTAAGACCGAGCGGCATATCTTCATCAACAATATGCGATATTTTACGCATTAAATTATTGTATTTATTATAATATCACGGCAATTTCGTGATCTTAGTAGCGTTAATAACCTCTAAAGACTTCACCACAAAAAATAGCTGGTCTTTTACTCTTGCTGTCTATATATTAACCATCGACTGGCTTGCTTTTGCACTTTAAGTTGTACAGTTCAAAACGGGACGGCAATTCTGTTTTGAAATAAAAAACCCCGTTCTGACGGGGTTTTTTATTTCTGTCTGCCCTGCATTATCCGGGTATTACTGGTCCTGATTATCTGAATCTCTTTACGTCTTCGCTGGTCAGCCCAATATCTTTTAGCTGTGCATCGCTCAGTCGTGCTAATACTTTTTGGCTCTGCACCCGGTGCCGCCAGGCCAGCCACAATCGCCGCGGTAACCTGAACATCAATACAAAAGGTGATGCGCTAAAAGGTTTTCCGCCCTTGTTTTCATTGAATTCCATGCCTGCCTCCCACTGTTCCGCCGTAGGTTTATTCTGCGCGGAAAGAAATCAGTGAGACAGATGCAATAATCACTTTTATTTAACATACAGTCTGCGCGATAGTAGTTCTGAATGGCGATCTACCTTAGGATCTGTACTGGTTTTCTACCTGAAAGAGACAGGAAGCGATGACACGTTACGAGCATCTGGCTAAGTTATTGGCGGAGAGAATCAACCAGGGGCTTTATCTCTGTGGCGAACGGCTGCCATCAGTCAGAGCGCTAAGCAAAGAGCATGGCGTCAGTATCAGTACGGTACAGCAGGCTTATTATCTGCTGGAAGAGCAGCGGCTGATTACGCCCCAGCCTCGTTCTGGCTATTTTGTGACGCCGCATAAGCTGGGGCATCCTTTACCTGCTTTAACGCGCCCGGTTCAACAGCCGGTGGATGTCACCCAGTGGGACGAAGTCCTGGCGATGCTGAGCACGCGACAGGAGAAAGGTCTTTTTCGGCTTGGCTACGGCAGACCTGATTTGACGCAGCCTACCCTCAAGCCGCTATGGAAAATTATCACCCGCATCGGGCAGCAGCAGGATGCAGCAATGCTGGATTACGACGACATTTATGGCGTGTATGAGCTGAGGGAACAGATAGCGCGTCTGGCTATCGACAGCGGCTGCCAGCTGATGCCGGAAGAAATTGTTATCACTAACGGCTGCCAGGAAGCGCTCTCGGTCTCTGTACGTGCGGTTTGCCAGCCTGGCGATATCGTAGCGGTCGAGTCGCCTGCCTATCACGGCATCATGCAGACCCTTCGCGGCTTTGGCGTTAAGGTTATTGAAATTCCGACAGACTCACAAACGGGTATCAGCCTTGAAGCGCTGGAGCTGGCGCTGGAGCAGTGGCCGATTAAGGCGGCTATTGTGGTGCCCAACTGTAATAATCCACTGGGGTTTATTATGCCGCAAGCGCGCAAGCGCGCACTACTGTCGCTGGCGCAACGCTTTAATATCGCCATTATTGAAGACGATGTTTATGGCGAGCTGGCGTGGCAATATCCACGGCCCTGCACCATAAAATCATTCGATCAGGAAGGTCGCGTCCTGCTGTGCAGCTCTTTTTCCAAAACGCTGGCCCCGGGCCTTCGCGTAGGCTGGGTTAGTCCCGGGCGTTATCTGGACCGCGTACTGCACATGAAATACATCGTCACGGGGGCCACCGTCCAGCACACGCAACTTGCCGTAGCGGAGTTTGTCCGTCAGGGATTTTACCACGCGCATCTTCGGCGAATGAGGCAGTGTTACCAGCGCAGCCTGGACGTTTTTACCGCCTGTGTATTACAGCATTTCCCTTGTGGCGTCTGTGTGACTCGTCCACAGGGGGGTTACCTGCTGTGGATAGAGCTACCGGAAACCGTGGACACGACATGGCTGGATAAGCAAATGCGTAAGCATCGAATTCAGATTGCCGTAGGCTCAATGTTTTCCGCTTCCGGCAAGTATGACAACTGCTTACGGCTGAACTACGGGTTACCCTTTACAGAACAAACAGAAGAAGCGCTGAAGCTGCTGGGCAAGATGATAGAGGAGGCGATGGAAGCAAGCCTTTCTGAGCAAGCGGTAAGGTGAGGCAGGCCCGGGAAAAGGGAAGGCGGTTCCGGGCCTGGGCGCTAGCTGATAACGCCAGCACCAACTCTACGCCTGTTAACAGATCCGGTCAGAAAAAGAGATCGTTTGTGGAAGCCGTGCCGAAGATTTTTTATAGTCTTGCCGCTTATCTCAATAAATTAAAAAGTGTCGATATCGCTACATTGATTTTCAGATGGTCCGAATATTATTAAATAATAATAGTTCCAACTGGAGTAAGCTGGATATAAAACGCCTTATAAATTTAAATATCTCCTTGAGCTTTATCTTAAACTTATTTGCCAGGCATTTTGGCTGTTGTGGTTATTTCACTCCCCTGCTAATTTTATAAAAACCTTCTGCCACTCTGCGGTAAATGGCGCGCTGCTTTTTATTCAATTATGCCAGCCGCTTTTTGAGGTAATTATGAATAAAAACAAGCTAAAAGCGCTTGCGCTTCCCGTTTTAAAAAATGCGGTGTCGCTGCGTTTACGTATTGAAAAAGCGTTAGCCAGGCGCAGAAAAATGGCGGAATATAATCCAGCTCTTGAACACGATCTGAATATCGTTATTCATAATAAGCAATTAAATGCTATTCCAAAAAAAGTCTGGATGTTTTGGGCTGGAACCCTGGTACCCGTTGAAATTCAGAGTTTCGTCAATAAGGTGGCACGTGAAAATCCAGCCTGGACGGTGAACGTAGTGAACGACAGCAACCTGTCACAGTATCTGCCGGAGCTAACGTTTACACGTCAGGATCTGCTGGTGGCACACCGTAGCGACGTTATTCGTCTTGAGCTGCTGTACAAATACGGTGGCGTCTGGATGGACGCCAGCATCATACTCAATCAGCCGCTGGATGCATTTTTAGCGGTTAACGAAGATAACCGCTATGACATGATCGCCTTTTATCGTGAAGTATCAACCGTTGATCAACGTTATCCAGTTATTGAAACGTGGTTTATGGCGGTACCTGAAAAGAACCATTTTATTGAAAATTGGCTGCGCTATTTTAAACCTATTATTGAGGAAGGCGCGGCAGCCATGTTCAATCGATTACAACAGCTGCCGAATTACAAAGAGATTGCCCAGAAGATCACCAATCCACAATATCTTATTTTGAATATTACTCAGCAGCAGGCACTGCGTGAATATAATCAGTATAATTTTTACTTAAGGAAATGCGAGGCGAACGCTATCTACTATCAGCGGCTGGTCAGTTGGGACGCGGTTCAGCTAAGTCGAATGATAATGGTCGATAAATTACCTGAGGTATTGCCGCCGATTATCAAGCTGACCGGGCTCGATCGTAAATATCTCAGCACTAACCTGAAGTATGGCGTAATCAATAAAGACAGTCTGCTGGGCGAGGTCCTGTTTGCCGACGTGCCGCAAAAGCAGCCAGACACATCGATAGCCGAGATGCCTGGCCGCGCGCCGGTAACGCTTAAGTAGCCGGTGCTCTGCCCAGCCAGCTGTCCCAGTCTTTCCAGACCGGCTGCATGCCGGCCTGGATAAGCGCCTCGGCGACCTGCTGTGGACGACGGTTATCGTGCGGAGAAAACTGTTCCAGCTCGCTTTGTCCGTCAGCATAGCCGCCCGGCTGCGTTTTTGAAAAGGCGCTAACCGTATTGATCGCCAGCGGCACCACTTTGTCACGGAACTGCGGTGATTCACGTGTTGATAATGACTGCTCTACTTCTGGCGCAAAAAGCCGAAACGCGCAGATAACCTGCACCAGCTGGGCTTCATCCATCAGAGAGGCCGGCTGGATGCCACCAGCACAGGGACGCAGCCGCGGGAAAGCAACGGAATAGCGGCTTTGCCAGTACGTTTTTTGCAGCCAGAGCAGGTGTTCTGCCATCATATAGCAGTCGGTGCGCCAGCTGTCCGAGAGGCCAATCAGCGCACCAAGACCAATTTTATCGATACCCGCGCGCCCCAGCCTGTCCGGCGTTTCCAGGCGGAAAAAGAAATCCTGCTTGTTACCCTTTAAGTGATGCTGGCCGTAAACCGCAGAATGATAGGTTTCCTGATAGACCAGCACGCCGTCCAGCCCCAGCGTCTTCAGCTCGGCATACTCTTCTTCACCCAGTGGCTGAACTTCCATCATTAGCGAGCTAAAGTGAGAACGGATCGCGGGAAGGTGCTGACGAAAATAGTTCATCCCAACCTTACTCTGATGCTCGCCGGTGACCAGCAGCAGCTGATCGAAGCCCATTGCCCGTATCGCCCGGCACTCACGCTCAATTTCCTGCGCGTCCAGCGTCTTACGCTTAATACGATTGCTCATAGAAAAGCCGCAGTAGGTGCAGTCATTGGCGCACAGATTAGAAAGATAAAGCGGGACGAAAAGGTTAACGGCGTGGCCAAAGCGCTGTCGCGTCAGCAGCTGCGCTTTGCGCGCCATCGGTTCAAGCCATGCCTGCGCGGCCGGGGAAAGCAGCGCCATCAGCTCTTCGCGGCCAACCTTAGGGGCATTAAGCGCCCGTTCCACGTCAGCAGAGGTTTTGCTGTTGATCCGTAGCCGAATGTCGTCCCACTCCAGCGTTTCCCATTGCGCTACAAAACTCTTCATGCTGTTGCTCCGCTTTGCAGAAAACTGGTTAACGGGCTGGTGGCAATAGCCTGCTGCTGTTGACTGCCGAGTCCGCTTTCGCACGCCAGGCTACCCGCCTCAACCGCCAGACGAAAAGCGCGTGCCATCTGCACCGGATCGCGTGCTGAAGCCATAGCGGTATTAACCAGCACCGCGTCAGCGCCCATTTCTAACGCTTCGCTGGCATGGCTGGGCGCGCCGATACCGGCATCGATCACCACAGGTACGCCAGACTGCTCAATGATTATCGCCAGCAGATCGCGGGTTTTCAGGCCCTGATTACTGCCGATAGGCGCACCAAGCGGCATGACGGCGGCACAGCCAGCTTCCTCCAGCCTTTTACACAGCACCGGGTCAGCGTGGCAATAAGGAAGCACGGTGAAGCCCTCTCTGACCAGCGTTTCGGCCGCCTTCAGTGTTTCGATACCATCGGGCAGCAGATAGCGAACGTCGGGATGAATTTCCAGCTTAACCCAGTGGGTTCCCAGCGCTTCGCGTGCCAGACGTGCAGCAAACACGGCTTCTTCCGCCGTTTTGGCACCTGAAGTGTTAGGCAAAAGCTGTACGCCCAGCTGCTGGAGAGGCCGCAGGATACCGTCATCGCCACCGCGTAAGTCCACGCGCTTCATGGCCATGGTAACCAGCTGCGTGCCGGATTCTTTTAACGCCGCGAGCATGACGGACGGGCTGGAAAATTTGCCCGTGCCGGTAAACAGCCGGGAAGAAAAGGTTTTATCAGCAATCTGCAACATACTCAGCCTCCGGCAATAGCCTGGAAAATCACCAGTTCATCGCCTTCCTGTAAGGGGTAAGTGGACCAGCGATCGCGCGACACAATCTGTTGGTTGACGGCCAGCGCCGTACCGGCCTGCTGACAGCAAAGCTGCGTCAGCAGGTCGGCCAGCGTCAGGGGCGGGACAAGCGTATGCGCTTCATCATTAATGATGACGTTCACGGTCGCCTCCGCAAATCGGACAGCCCGGACTACGTTCAAGATTAAGCGTGCGCCATGTTTGCTGCTTACCATCAAACAGTCGGAGCTTGCCATCAAGCGTCGACGGCTGACCCGCCAGCATTTTCAACGCTTCCAGCGCCTGAAGCGTTCCCATTACGCCTACCACTGGCCCAAGTACGCCCGCCGTGCGGCAATTGCGCTGCGGTTCGATCTCATCCGGCCACAGACAGCAATAACAACCATGGTGGAACGGCGGCGTAATCACCAGCAGCTGACCGCCCAGACCCACGGCGCTGGCGCTGATCAACGGCGTATTACTTGCTACGCAGGCAGCGTTAACGGCATGACGCGTTTGCATGTTATCGCTGCAATCCAGTACCAGATCGACCCACTGCACCGCTTCCTGTAAGGTGCTGGCATCCATACGTTGCTTAAGCGCAATAAACTCAACCTGCGGATTGAGCGCCTGTAAACGCTCTTTCGCCAGGTCAGCTTTTGGCTGTCCGATCTTGTTGCTGTCATACAGGGTCTGCCGCTGTAAGTTACTGATATGAAGATTATCGTCATCGGCCAGCAGCAGTTTTCCCACGCCCGCTGCGGCAAGGTAAGCCGCGGCGGGTGAGCCTAACCCTCCCAGGCCAACAAGCAGCACGCTGGCTGCCCGGAGCTTTTCCTGACCCTCTACGCCAAACTCTTCCAGCAGCAGCTGGCGGCTGTAGCGCATAAATTCGCTGTCGTTAAGCATGGGCATCTCCTGTCCCGGCCAGCGCCAGCAGCTGTGCCGTGGCCGAGCGCCAGTCTGCGGCTTTGGTAATAGCGCTGACCACGGCGATGCTGCCGACGCCGGTTGCCAGCACGTCAGGCGCTTTTTCCAGAGAAATTCCGCCAATGGCGACGGTAGAAACGCCCGCCAGGCGCGCAACGTGCCGCTTCAGCTCATGGAGTCCCTGAGGTGAAGAAGGCATCTCTTTGGTTTGGGTAGGAAAAACGTGGCCGAGCGCAATGTAGGAAGGGCGTTCGGCCAGCGCGCGATCCAGCTCTGCGTCGTCATGCGTGGAAAGGCCCAGACGCAGTCCGGCATGATAAATTGCATCCAGATCGGCAATATCCAGATCCTCCTGACCGAGATGCACGCCATAAGCCTGGTGTTTGATCGCCAGCCGCCAGTAGTCATTGATGAACAGCCGGGCGTTATAACGTTTGCCCAGCGCGATAGCGGCGGCGATATCCTGCTCGACAGCTTTCTCCGGCAGATCCTTAATACGCAGCTGAAGGGTACGTACACCCGCTTCTAACAGGCGCTCAATCCATTCCACCGTATCCACTACCGGATAAAGGCCCAGTTTTTCCTTAGTCAGGGGAAAGGCACCGCGACTCATACGTTCTCCTCTGTGTTCAGGCTATCGGCAGAATGATAAAGCTCACCGCCGCGGCTGCGGAACGCCCGCGACATCTCCTTCATGCCAATTTCGATGGGCTGGGCTTCTTCCTGTTTGGCCGCGTATTCGCGCACCTCCTGAGAGATCTTCATCGAGCAGAATTTAGGGCCACACATTGAGCAGAAATGGGCGACCTTGCCGGATTCCTGCGGTAGCGTTTCGTCGTGATAGGCGCGAGCGGTATGGGGGTCGAGCGCCAGGTTAAACTGATCTTCCCAGCGGAATTCAAACCGCGCTTTCGACATGGCGTTATCGCGGATTTGTGCGCCAGGATGGCCTTTCGCCAGGTCAGCCGCATGCGCCGCAATTTTATAGGTGATTAACCCCTGCTTAACGTCTTCTTTGTCAGGCAAACCAAGATGCTCTTTTGGCGTGACGTAGCAGAGCATGGCGCAGCCAAACCAGCCGATCATCGCTGCGCCAATCCCGGAGGTAAAATGGTCATAACCCGGCGCGATATCCGTGGTTAGCGGGCCAAGCGTATAAAAAGGCGCTTCGTGACAGTGTTCCAGCTGTTCGGTCATGTTGCGACGGATCATCTGCATCGGCACATGGCCTGGCCCTTCAATCATCACCTGGACGTCATATTCCCAGGCGATTTTTGTCAGCTCGCCCAGCGTTCTTAGCTCGGCAAACTGGGCTTCGTCATTGGCATCCTGAATCGAGCCGGGGCGCAGGCCATCGCCCAGCGACAGCGAGACGTCGTAAGCGGCACAGATTTCACAGATTTCGCGGAAATGTTCGTACAGGAAGCTTTCACGATGATGGGAGAGGCACCATTTCGCCATAATCGAACCGCCGCGCGAGACGATGCCGGTCAGGCGTTTGGCGGTCATTGGCACGTAGCGCAGCAGAACGCCAGCATGGATAGTAAAGTAATCCACGCCTTGCTCAGCCTGCTCCAGCAGCGTGTCGCGGAAGACATCCCAGTTAAGATTTTCCGCTACGCCGTTTACCTTCTCCAGCGCCTGATAGATGGGAACCGTGCCGATCGGCACCGGACTATTACGCAAAATCCACTCGCGCGTTTCATGGATATTACGGCCGGTGGAGAGGTCCATTACCGTATCTGCGCCCCAGCGTGCCGACCAGACCAGTTTTTCAACTTCTTCTTCGATGGAGGAGCTGACCGCAGAGTTGCCGATGTTGGCGTTAATCTTCACCAGAAAATTGCGGCCAATGATCATCGGCTCCGATTCGGGGTGATTAATATTGGCCGGAATAATGGCACGTCCGGCGGCCACTTCCTGACGGACAAACTCAGCGGTGATATTTTCCGGCAGATGGGCACCAAAAGCCTCTCCTGGGTGCTGCTGTAACAGCACTTCGCTGCGGATACGTTCGCGACCCATATTTTCACGCACGGCGATAAATTCCATTTCCGGCGTAATGACGCCAAGGCGGGCATAGTGCAGCTGGGTAACGCAGCGTCCGGCCAGCGCGCGCCTCGGGCAAGGCAGGTTATCGAAACGCAGATGATCCAGCCCTTCGTCAGCCAGTCGCTGCTGGGTATAAACCGAGCTGAGTTTTTCTATCGGCTGCGTATCGCCGCGCTCGGTTATCCACGCTTCTCGCAGCCTGGCGAGTCCGGCGTGAACGTCAATGGTGGCTTCAGGATCGCCATAAGGGCCAGCCGTATCGTAAACCGGCACCGGCTCGTTCTCGGTGAACTGCGGATTATCTTTGCTGCCGGTCATCGTGGGGCTGAGCTGGATCTCGCGCATTGGCACACGTAAATCGGGCCGCGAGCCGGTCAGGTAAATGCGTTTTGAATTGGGAAAAGCGGTGCCCTGTAAAGAGTCGATAAACTGCTGGGCTTCGGCACGCTGTTCGCGGCGAGTGGGTTTGGTATGGGTAGACATAGCAAGTTCCTGATATAAGGGAAATTTGCTTGTCCGGAGTTCGGAGGAGTAAGCGCGGGCAGTCAAAGCCCCGACTTGAATCTTTACTCTTGTTCCCTACGCAGGTACTAACCTGGTCAGGTTCCGCGGATCCCGAATAAACGGTCTCAGCCCCAAAGGGCACTCCGACAAGAAGAATTCTGGCTGTTGCCAGGCAATCGCTAGGTGATTGCCCATTCAGCATAAAGGGGCTTTATGGAAAGCTCAAGGATTTTACAAGTTTATAACTTTTCAGGCAGGACGAGCCATCGCGGCATCGTTGGCGGCCGGGGTGGTTGCAAACTTCTCCAGCGCCAGCTGGATAAACTTATCTTCAAGCGTAAAACGGGCTTCCAGCGCTTCGCCAACCATGGAGAGCGCCTGTTGAAACTCCAGGTAGTTATCGTGGTCGATAGCATTTTCCAGATGAGCATCATAAATACTCATAATGTGCTCGGTATTTCCCTGCAAAGAAGGATAGATTAGCGCGGCTTTCGCCAGCTGCTCAGTGCCTTCCATCTCCTGAATAAAACGTTCATACGCCGTAAAGTGGCCGGTTGACAAATAATCTACCAGGCTTTGACAAAAGTTATCCAGCGCATTTTCGTCGAGCGTGGTCAGCGATTCCTTGTTAGGCTTAATGCCAACCATTTGATAATAAGCAACTAATAACTGCTTGCGTGAGTGAAGACAAAAATCTACGAGTTCGCTACATCCGCCTACGCGTGAGGTCAGAACTTCCAGCTGGTCAAGCATGAGTGACTCCAAAAGTGTTATTTTTAACTGTCTATCCCGATCCGGTAGTACGTGAAGTGAGGATGAGCAATTTATGGAACTTGAGATTTCAAGCGTAGACGCTGGCTGGTGGGTTGTCAGCCATGAACAGAAACTTTGGTTGCCGAAAGGTCAATTACCGTACGGTACTGCACAAGATTTAGACCTGACGGGCCGAACCGCATCGCTTATCGGAGAATGGCAAGGCGAACCGGTACGGCTGGTGTGTGAAAATCGCCCCGAGGGAATGGCCTCGTTACGACAACTTCTTGATCAGGATGCCGTTCTGTTTCAGCTTGCGGGACGCGGCGTCCAGCTGGCGGAATTCTATCGTGCGCACAAGTGGTGTGGCTACTGCGGGCATACCATGCACCGTAGCAAAACGGAATGGGCCTGCCTGTGCAGCCACTGCCGCCAGCGCTATTATCCGCAAATTTCTCCTTGCATCATCGTGGCCATTCGTCGCGGTGATGAAATTTTGCTTGCTCAGCATACTCGCCATCGCAACGGCATTTATACGGTACTGGCGGGCTTTGTTGAAGTGGGCGAAACGCTGGAGCAGACCGTTGCACGGGAAGTGATGGAAGAGAGCGGTATTAAAGTCAAAAATCTGCGCTACGTTACCTCGCAGCCCTGGCCTTTCCCGCAGTCGCTGATGATGGCTTTTATGGCCGACTTTGAGAGCGGCGAAATCGTTATCGATCCTAAAGAGCTGCTGGACGCTAACTGGTATCGCTTTGACGCCCTGCCGCAGCTGCCGCCAGCCGGAACCGTGGCCCGTCGGCTGATTGAAGACACGGTTGCGCTCTGCCGCGCCGAGGCGGAATAACTGATATACTGTGCGTCTGAATGAAAAAGAGTCCTGAAGATGAGTGAACTGAAGAACGATCGTTATTTGCGTGCTCTGCTGCGTCAGCCGGTAGACGTTACGCCCGTATGGATGATGCGCCAGGCCGGACGCTATTTGCCAGAGTATAAAGCCACGCGCGCGCAGGCCGGCGACTTTATGTCGCTGTGTAAAAATGCCGAGCTGGCCTGTGAAGTTACGCTGCAACCGCTGCGGCGCTATGCGCTGGATGCGGCGATCCTCTTCTCCGATATTTTGACCATTCCTGATGCGATGGGGCTGGGACTCTATTTTGAAGCTGGCGAAGGCCCGCGCTTCTCCTCGCCGGTTACCTGCCGCGCCGACGTAGAAAAGCTGCCCGTGTTCGATCCCGAACAGGAGCTGGGCTACGTGATGAACGCGGTGCGCACTATCCGCAAGAATCTGCAGGGCCAGGTGCCGCTGATTGGCTTCTCCGGCAGTCCGTGGACGCTGGCAACCTATATGGTGGAAGGCGGCAGCAGCAAAGCCTTTACCAAACTGAAAAAGATGATGTACGCCGAGCCGGCAACGCTGCATCTGATGCTGGATAAGCTGGCGGACAGCGTCACGCTCTACCTGAACGCGCAGATCCGCGCTGGCGCGCAGTCGGTGATGATTTTCGATACCTGGGGCGGCGTGCTGACCGGGCGCGATTATCTGGAATTCTCGCTGCACTACATGCACAAAATCGTTGACGGCCTGCTGCGTGAAAACGACGGTCGCCGCGTTCCCGTGACGCTGTTTACCAAGGGCGGCGGGCAGTGGCTGGAAGCGATGGCGGAAACCGGCTGTGACGCGCTGGGTCTGGACTGGACCACAGATATCGGCGAAGCGCGCCGTCGCGTTGGTCATAAAGTGGCGCTGCAGGGCAACATGGATCCTTCTATGCTCTATGCTTCTCCTGCCCGTATTGAACAAGAAGTTGCGGGTATACTTCAGGGCTTCGGCAACGGCACGGGCCACGTGTTCAACCTGGGCCACGGCATTCATCAGGATGTGCCGCCAGAACACGCGGGTGCTTTTGTGGAGGCCGTTCACAAACTGTCACCACAGTATCACCAGGATTAGTTATGGATATACAGGCATTAAAGCAGGAACAGACAACGCGTGCGGCAGAAGTGGTACGCGCTGATGATTTTGACGTAATGCCGCCGCGCTACA
This sequence comes from Erwinia phyllosphaerae, assembly GCF_019132875.1. Taxonomy (GTDB): domain Bacteria; phylum Pseudomonadota; class Gammaproteobacteria; order Enterobacterales; family Enterobacteriaceae; genus Erwinia; species Erwinia phyllosphaerae. The sequence continues at coordinate 5,761 of NZ_JAHSPF010000006.1, read as the reverse complement.
TTGCAGGGGCGGACGTAGGATTTGAACAGGGCGGCGAGGTAACACGCGCCGCGCTGGTGGTTCTGGAATATCCGTCGCTAAAGATGATTGAACATCGCGTTGCGCGAATAGCCACAACCATGCCCTATATACCCGGCTTCCTGTCGTTTCGTGAATATCCCGCCTTGCTGGCCGCGTGGGAGCTGCTGGAACAAAAGCCCGATCTGCTGTTCGTTGACGGCCAGGGCATTGCGCATCCACGCCGCCTGGGTGTTGCCAGCCATTTTGGTATGCTGGTGGACGTGCCGACCATCGGCGTGGCCAAGCGGCGCCTGTGCGGCAAGTTTGAGCCTCTGGACGAGGAGCCGGGTTCCCGGCAACCTTTGATCGACAAAGGTGAGCAGATTGGCTGGGTACTGCGCAGTAAGAAGCGTTGTAACCCACTCTTTATCTCGCCGGGCCATCGCGTCAGCGTCGATACGGCGCTGCAGTGGGTCGAAACCTGTCTGCAAGGCTATCGTCTACCCGAACCGACGCGCTGGGCCGACGCAGTGGCATCAAACCGGCCCGCTTTTGCGCGGCTTGGCATCCCGCTATAACGGTGTGAGGCGTCCGCTTTTCGGTTACACTGCAGGCCGCGCAATTTTGTTTATGAGATCCCAACATGTTACGTAATCCGATTCACCTGCGGCTCGAAAAGCTGGAAAGCTGGCAGCACGTTACTTTTATGGCCTGCCTGTGTGAGCGCATGTATCCCAATTACTGGGCGTTTTGCCAGCAGACCGGCTTTGGCGACGGCCAGCTTTATCGCCGTATTCTCGATCTGATATGGGAAACGCTGGTCGTGAAGGATGCCAAAGTTAATTTCGACTCGCAGCTGGAAAAGCTGGAAGAGGCGATTCCGGTCGCTGAGGATTACGACCTTTACGGCGTTTATCCTGCTATCGATGCCTGCGTGGCATTAAGCGAACTGCTGCACTCTCGCCTGAGTGGCGAAACGCTGGTGCATGCAATTGCCGTTAGCGAGGCATCTGTCACCAGCGTTGCGATGCTGGAAATGACCCAGGCCGAACGCGAAATGACCGATGAAGAGCTAAAAGCGAATCCCGCCGTCGAAGAGGAATGGGACATCCAGTGGGAAATTTTTCGCCTGCTCAGCGCCTGTGAGGAAAGGGATCTCGAACTGATAAAAGGACTGCGTTCTGACCTGCGGGAATCGGGGATCAGCAATATCGGTATAAATTTTCAGCAGTAAGACGATAAAACGTGACTTCAGGCCTGATTTGTAGCGCCTTAAGGCTTCACATTCGCCCCCAGTCTGGTCTACATTTGGGGGGCTGAAAAATGTGGCTATCGGTGCGTGTATGCAGGAGAGTGCCAGAAACTGGTTTTTCCCTCGCACTCGATGCTTAGCAAGCGATAAATACACTGTAAGGATAACTTATGAACAAGACTCAACTGATTGATGTAATTGCGGACAAAGCGGACCTGTCTAAGACCCAGGCTAAAGCTGCTCTGGAATCCACCCTGGCTGCGATTACTGAGTCTCTGAAAGAAGGTGATGCTGTACAACTGGTTGGTTTTGGTACTTTTAAAGTTAACCACCGTGCTGAGCGTACTGGCCGCAACCCGCAGACTGGCAACGAAATCAAAATTGCAGCTGCTAACGTACCGGCATTCGTTTCTGGTAAAGCTCTGAAAGACGCTGTTAAATAATCGACAGTGAAAAGTTTTAAACAGGGGGGCGTTAAGCCCCTTTTGTTAAACCTTGCAAGCTGTGACGACGTTCTTCTCGCTTTGAGGGGCTCGTGAACCTTTCCTCCCGTACCTTACTGTTTTTGCCGCTCCTGCTGTTAGCAGGCTGTAGCTCTCGGCACACGCCTGATTTTACCGCCAGCGGTTATCTGGCCGATCGCGGCGCGGTCCGTATCTGGCGCAAAGCACCTTCTCATACTACCCATCTGCAAACCGTCTATACCCCGTTTACCGGGCAGGGCGAAGAAACAACCGACTATTACTGGCAACAGGATAAGCTGATTTCGATTGCGCGACATATTGCCGGGAAACAGCAGGAAAGCGTCACTCTCCGCTTCGATCGCGATGGTAGCCTGAACTTTATGCAGCGTCAGCTGGCGGGTCGACGAGAATCGCTCTCCGCCGATGCGATAGCGCTCTATCAGTTTGATGCAGGCCGTATGCGGGCCATCAGCGACGATCTGCTGAAAGGCCGGGTTACGCTTCTCCAGGGGCACTGGACGCCTTCAGGCACGGTTATGCTTTGCCATGGCGGGAAAACCACGCCAGACTTCGAAAGTAACGACGCTCGCTATATTACTCAGCATCAGCAGGAGTCAGGTCAGCCGCTCAGCATCGCATGGCTGAAAGCGCCGGGTGGCACACAGCTGCTGCTGGCAACGCCCAAAGACATTTGCCCTGAGGAACCGCAGGCCGACAGTTTCTAGCCGCGTGGTAACGTTCTGCCAGGGAGTTAGCGGAAAGGGGGGAGGTCAGGGGACGAAAAGCTTCATCCCCTGCTGGTCTGTCTTATTTACGGCCGATGGCGCGATAGCCGATATCTTTACGGCAGAAGCTACCGTTCCACGAAACAGGCTTAGCCAGTTCGTAGGCATGGCGCTGTGCTGCCGCAACGTCTTCACCCAGCGCCGTTACGCACAGGACGCGGCCGCCGTTAGTCACCACTAAATCATCCTGCATTCTGGTGCCGGCATGGAAGATTTTGCCGTCTGGCGTCTCTTCCAGCGGTAAACCGTGGATCTGGTCACCGGTGCTGTAGTCGCCAGGATAGCCGCCAGCCGCCAGAACCACGCCCAGCGCAGGACGAGGATCCCAGACCGAATCTTTCGTGTTCAGCTTGCCGTCAACGGCCGCCAGGCAAAGCTCGATCAGATCCGACTGCAAACGCAGCATGATCGGCTGCGTTTCCGGGTCGCCAAAGCGGCAGTTAAATTCAATCACCTTCGGCTGGCCGCTTTTATCAATCATCAGGCCGGCATACAGAAAACCGGTATAAACGTTACCTTCGGCCGCCATGCCGCGAACGGTTGGCCAGATAACTTCGTCCATTACGCGCTGGTGGATCTCATCGGTGACCACCGGAGCAGGAGAGTACGCGCCCATGCCGCCGGTGTTCGGGCCGGTGTCGCCATCGCCTACGCGTTTATGATCCTGGCTGGTTGCCATCGGCAGAACGTTTTCACCATCAACCATCACGATAAAGCTGGCTTCTTCACCGTCCAGAAACTCTTCCACCACGATGCGGTGTCCAGCGTCGCCAAACGCGTTGCCGGCCAGCATATCTTTAATCGCTTCTTCTGCTTCCTGTAGCGTCATCGCCACAATCACGCCTTTACCCGCCGCCAGGCCATCGGCCTTAATAACGATCGGTGCGCCTTTACTGCGCGTGTAGGCCAGCGCGGCGTCTACATCGGTAAAGTTCTGGTATTCCGCGGTTGGGATCTTATGACGGGCCAGGAAATCTTTAGTGAAAGCTTTAGATCCTTCCAGCTGGGCGGCAGCCTGGGTTGGGCCAAAAATTTTCAGTCCGGCAGCCTGGAAAGCATCCACGACGCCAATCACCAGTGGGGCTTCCGGGCCAACGATGGTCAGGTCAATATTTTCACGCTGTGCAAAGTCCAGCAGAGCGGGGATATCGGTGGCGCTGATAGCCACGTTCTGCAAAGCAGGCTCAAGTGCGGTACCGGCATTGCCGGGCGCGACAAAAACGGTTTCCGCCAGCGGCGACTGAGAAGCTTTCCATGCCAGCGCATGCTCGCGGCCGCCATTGCCGATTACTAAAATTTTCATAGTCTGGTTCCTTAATTAATGGCGGAAGTGGCGCATGTTAGTAAAGATCATCGCGATGTCGTGTTCGTCAGCGGCAGCGATAACTTCTTCATCACGAATGGAACCGCCAGGCTGGATAACGCAGCGCACGCCAGCAGCGGCGGCGGCGTCAATGCCATCACGGAACGGGAAAAAGGCATCCGAGGCCAGCGCGCAGCCTTCCACCACCAGACCTTCGTCTTTTGCTTTGATGCCGGCAATTTTAGCGGAGTAAACGCGGCTCATCTGGCCCGCGCCAATACCCACGGTCATGTTGTCGCGTGCATAAACGATGGCGTTTGACTTCACAAACTTGGCGACTTTCCAGCAGAACAGCGCATCACGCAATTCCTGCTCGGTTGGCTGGCGCTTGCTGACCACGCGCAGCTGGCTTTCTTCAACCATGCCCAGGTCGCGATCCTGTACCAGCAGACCGCCGTTAACGCGTTTGAAATCTAAACCAGCCTGACGCTGCTGCCACTGGCCGCAGATCAGGACGCGAACGTTCTGCTTGGCCGAGGTAACCTTTAATGCAGCTTCGCTTGCTGAAGGCGCAATAATCACTTCAACAAACTGGCGGCTAACGATGGCTTGTGCGGTGGCTTCATCCAGCTCGCGGTTGAAAGCGATGATGCCGCCAAAAGCAGAAGTTGGGTCAGTTTTGTAAGCCAGCTCGTAAGCGCCCAGAATGGAATCGCTGACCGCAACGCCGCAAGGATTAGCATGCTTGACGATCACGCAGGCCGGTTCGCTGAATTCCTTCACGCACTCCAGCGCGGCGTCGGTATCCGCGATGTTGTTATAGGAAAGCGCTTTACCCTGAACCTGCTGCGCGGTGGCAACGGAAGCTTCGGTGACGTTCTCTTCTATATAGAAGGCAGCATCCTGATGGCTGTTCTCGCCGTAGCGCATATCCTGCTTCTTAATAAAGTTCAGGTTAAGCGTACGCGGGAAACGTCCGGCAGGCTCGGTGGTTTCGCCATGATAAGCAGGAACCATACTACCGAAGTAATTGGCGATCATGCTGTCGTAGGCTGCGGTATGCTCAAAAGCTTTAATAGCCAGATCGAAACGGGTGGTCAGCTGCAGCGAGTTATCGTTGGCATCCATCTCCGCAATAATAGCCGCGTAGTCGCTGCTCTTTACTACGATAGCCACGTCTTTATGATTCTTGGCCGCCGAGCGCACCATCGTTGGGCCGCCGATATCAATATTTTCTACCGCATCTTCCAGCGAGCAGCCTTCGCGGGCGACCGTCTGGGCAAAGGGATAAAGGTTTACGACAACCATGTCGATAGGCGCGATGCTGTGCTGCTGCATAATGTCGTCATCCTGGCCACGGCGTCCCAGAATGCCGCCGTGTACTTTTGGATGCAGTGTTTTGACGCGTCCATCCATCATTTCCGGAAAACCGGTGTAGTCAGACACTTCAGTAACGGGCAGGCCCGCTTCTGCCAGCAGGCGGGCGGTGCCGCCAGTGGAAAGCAGCTCAACACCGCGCGCTGACAGCGCCTGAGCAAATTCGAGGATACCGGCTTTGTCGGACACGCTGAGCAGAGCGCGGCGTACAGGACGAGGTTGTTGCATGAGGTTTTATCCCTTGGCTTTGGTTCGCATAGATAAGAGCGTTACATCAATCTTAGCTTTTCGCTTCTATATAGAGAAAGAAGCACGCGAAGATTCAGGTAACGCCCCCAAATGGGGGCCGGGATTTTTCGGGGGCATTGTAGCGAAAACGTTTGCGTGATGCTCGTCTAAATTTAAGTGCGCCGACGAATGTGGATAAGTTTGTGGGTAAATGCGTATAAATAGCCCTTTTGCTGTGGAATGCAGCGAACGCGCTATTTTTCTAAAATTAGGGGTTGTCAGCCGTCGAGAACTCCCTATAATGCGCCTCCATCGACACGGAACAACGGCTTACCGGCCGCCGGGTTGAGAG
>NZ_JAHSPF010000005.1 GCF_019132875.1 Erwinia phyllosphaerae | reverse complement strand
TTCAGCATTCAGCATTCAGCATTCAGCATTCAGCATTCAGCATTCAGCATTCAGCATTCAGCATTCAGCATTCAGCATTCAGCAGCTAGCGTGGCGCCAGCGGCGCGCCTTTGGCAAAGTAATTTTTTATGCCGGCAAGAATGGCTTCGGCCACCTGATGCTGAAACTTTGTCGTGCGCAGCTTGCGCTCCTCTTCCAGATTGCTGATAAAAGCCGTTTCTACCAGGATAGAAGGAATATCTGGCGCTTTCAGAACGGCAAAGGCCGCCTGCTCCATCTTCTTTTTATGCAGATGGTTAATTTTGCCCATGTGCTTTAATACTTCGTTGCCAAACTTCAGGCTGTCGTTGACGGTCAGGCTTTGCACCATATCGAACATGGTATGGTCAAGATAGCGGTCGCCGCTCATGCTGACGCCGCCAATCAGATCCGATTCGTTTTGCGTTTGCGCCAGATAGCGCGCTGCGGTACTGGTCGCGCCTTTGGTCGACAGAGCAAAAACGGACGAGCCCCTTGCTGCCCTGCTGGTAAAAGCATCGGCATGAATTGAGACAAACAGATCGGCGCGTAGCCTGCGCGCTTTCGCCACCCTTACCTTTAGCGGAATAAACACGTCTTCGTTGCGCGTCATGTGCGCACGCATGTGGGGCTGCTTATCGATCAGCTGTTTCAGGCGCCGGGCAATTTTCAGCACTACGTCTTTTTCTTTGGTTTTATGCTTACCAATAGCGCCCGTATCTTCGCCACCGTGACCGGGATCGATCATGATGATAATTGGTCGATCTCTGCCTGCCTTACCGGGCAGCGGTGCCGAAACCGGCTGGCCGCTTTCCAAATCGCCTTTATTATAATCCTGTAAAAGCGCCAGCAGCGGATCGTCTTCATGGTTATGGCTGCGGGTGCCGCCGGGATAAAGATCCAGCACCAGCCTGTTTTTAATACCCGCCACCGGATCAAGCGTGAAGACCTTAGGCGTCACGCTTTGCTTGAGTTCCAGCACCAGCCGTACCGTATTGGGATCGAACTGGCCGACGCGCGCGTTTTTAATATAGGGATCGTCGCTGCGTACCAGATGCCCAACGTGGTTAAGAACATGATTCAGCTGCACGCCAGAGATATCCACCACCACGCGTTCGGGATGGCTTAGCGCAAACTGTTTATATTTCAGCGGGGTATTGGATTCCAGCGTAACGCGAGAATAGGTAGATGAAGGCCAGATGCGCACGGCGACAATATGGCTGGTCGCCGCCAGCCCCATTTTAGTGACGCTTAATAACAGCGCTGCGCCAGCGCCCTGTAACCATCGGCGTCGGTCGGGCGAAGGTAAATCAGACATGCCACTCCAGTAATAAAATTGCTGTTTTGTAGATAAAAAGGACATCAAAAAGCTACAAGGGACGAAAACTTTAGCGAATCCTGCTGGCGGTGTCACCCCTTAAAAGCCGTGCCTGCATACTCTGTTAAAGCAAAGCGGCAAGACCACAGCAGGCAAAGTACTGCTATGCACGGCAAGAGCGAGCAGCCAGAAGGCCATGAGTGAAATTTGCCTGCGCGCTCTGGCCTCCAGGTTAAATTTGTTACCACTCTGAGAAAATTGCTACTTGCGCCTGCGCGATAAAAGAATAAAAATACAGTTTTAGCGAATAATAATTCATAGAGGATTTGCCGTGAAGGAACGGAGTACCGAGCTGGTTCAGGGGTTTCGCCATACCGTGCCCTATATCAATGCCCATCGTGGTAAGACGTTCGTCATTATGCTGGGCGGCGAAGCCATCGAACACGAGAATTTCTCAAGCATCGTTAACGATATCGGCCTGCTGCATAGCCTGGGCATTCGTCTGGTCGTGGTGTATGGCGCCCGTCCACAGATTGACGCGAATCTGGCGGAGCACCAGCTGGAGCCGATTTACCACAAGCATACGCGCGTAACCGACGCGCAGTCGCTGGAACTGGTCAAGCAGGCCGCTGGCCGTTTACAGCTGGATATTACCGCTCGCCTTTCAATGAGCCTGAACAATACGCCGTTACAGGGCGCGCATATTAATGTGGTAAGCGGCAACTTTATTATCGCGCAGCCGCTGGGCGTCGATGACGGCGTGGACTACTGCCATAGCGGCCGCATTCGCCGTATCGACGAGGAAGCCATTCACCGCCAGCTGGACAGCGGCGCTATCGTGCTGCTTGGGCCAGTGGCGGTTTCCGTGACGGGCGAAAGCTTTAACCTGACGTCGGAAGAAGTGGCGACGCAGCTGGCTATCAAACTGAAAGCAGAAAAAATGATCGGTTTCTGCGCGGAACAGGGCGTAACTGACAGCGAAGGCGCGATTATTTCCGAGCTGTTTCCAAACGAAGCGCAGCAGCGCATTGCGGAACTGGAAGAGAGCAACGATTACCTCTCTTCCACGGTGCGTTTTCTGCGCGGCGCGGTCAAAGCCTGCCGCAGCGGCGTGCGTCGTAGCCATCTGATTAGCTATCAGGAAGACGGCACGCTACTTCAGGAACTGTTCTCGCGCGACGGCATCGGCACGCAAATTGTCATGGAAAGCGCCGAGCAGATTCGTCGCGCTACCATCAACGATATCGGCGGCATTCTGGAGCTGATCCGCCCGCTGGAGCAACAGGGTATTCTGGTACGCCGCTCGCGCGAGCAGCTGGAAATTGAAATCGATAAGTTTACGATTATCGAGCGTGACAATCTGACCATCGGCTGCGCGGCCCTCTACCCTTTCCCGGAAGAAAAAATTGGCGAAATGGCCTGCGTCGCGGTCCATCCCGACTATCGCAGTTCGTCACGCGGCGAAGCGCTGCTGGAACGCGTCGCGCTACAGGCTCGCCAGATGGGACTGAAAAAGCTGTTTGTGCTGACCACGCGTAGTATTCACTGGTTTCAGGAACGCGGCTTTACGCCGGTGGACATTGAAGAGCTGCCGGAAAGTAAAAAACAGATGTACAACTATCAGCGCCGCTCAAAGGTACTGATGGCGGATTTGAGTCATGCAAGAATGGCTTAGCTGCCTTAGCTAAAGCCACGCACAACCAGCCCCATGCTGTTTATGGCATGGGCATTTTTCAGGGCTATACGGGTTAAAAGGCGAAGTAAAATCAGCGAACCCCGGACAGCAGCTCAATTTGTAGGGATGGCATGTGAGCGCGGGCCTCTTGTAAAAGCGCGTCCCAGTCGTCGGGCGGATGGCCTGCTGCGAGCATTTTCGCAAAAATTTTGTATGCGTCCGTTTTGCTGTCGTAAGCACGCAGCGAGTGCTCGTCATTAACCCAGCCGAGTATCACCGTTTTATGCTGTTCGCTACAGCGATAAAACAGGCGAAACTGCTGTAAAAATTTGGCGCGGAACCAGTGTTTATGCTCATCGCCCAGCGTGCCGCCATGGCGAAACTGCGGCCCTAAAGGGTCCGCCGCGATGACCTCCCTGACGACTCGCGTTATTGCAGCCAGCAATTTCGTTGGCTTTTTCTTCCGGTATTCCTCCGGCTGGCTGGCTTTTAATGTCGCTACTTCCGCGACCAGCTGCATTAGCTGAGCCGTAAAGCAGGCGTGAAAATAGATCTTCCAGCCGTTAATTTCCAGATATTCCACGCTCTGCCTCCTGCTAGTCATCCGTGAGCGGCGCGTCTAAATCAACCTCAACTCCTGCGGTAAGCGCTGTAATATTGGCCCAGGCAGAAGCAGGGACAGGTTGAATACGCTGTGGGTTTTGTACCATGTCCTGTTCAAGAAAATGCAGGAATGAATCGATAACCGGATCCTCTCCCTGATGCTGCCGGGTCATAATCACGTTGCCGCCAGGCAGCAGCGAATACTCGATCACTTCTCCCGGCTTTAGCCGTAAGGCATCGCGAATGGCGGCGGGGATAGTGGTCTGGCTGCGTTCGGTAAGCCGGGACTCGGCACGCAGAGAGACTTCCGCCATATTTAAGAGCATGTTCTGTCTCCTCTGTTTTATCGGTCAGAAATAAGCAGGCTTACGCTATCGTAATGCAGTTGCATTGTACAATGCAACTGCATTACCTGCTCAGCGAACCGCCGGGCTGCAAGAAAATGTTCCACCCATACTCACAAGATGGACATCAATTGCTGCTGTTTACGTCAATAAAACGCGCGTAAAACAGCCAGCAACACATATCTCACAACGCTACGCTGTTTTCCTGTCCGCCAGCCGCTCCACCAGCCCGCTACGGCGGCGCGTACGCATTTTTATCGCGCTGTTCAGCACCTGGCTATCCGCATAAAGCGTTAACTGCTTCCTGGCGCGGGTTATCGCGGTATAAACCAGCTCGCGGGTTAAAACCGGTGCAAACTGGTTTGGCAGTACCAGCAGCGTGTGGTCAAACTCCGATCCCTGCGATTTATGCACGGTCATAGCATAAGCAGTTTCGTGCGGCGGCAAACGGCTGGGCTGCACGGCCCTGATGGTGCCGTCCGGCAGCGGGAAGAAGACTTTTAGCGCCCCTTCCGCATCGTTCATCGCAATGCCGATATCGCCGTTAAACAACCCCAGCGCGCTGTCGTTACGAGCAATCATCACCGGCCTGCCGATATACCATTTGCTGCCAGGCTGGCGCTGGACCAGCCGCTTTTTCTGTAACGCTGCCTCAATACGTTCATTCAGCCCAATCACGCCAAACGGCCCTTCACGTAACGCGCACAGCAGCTGAAAGCGGCCAAATGCCTCAATGACCTGACGCGGCTCGGCTTTTTGGGCCAGCTGGACCAGGTAGTCCCGGTAGCCTTCTACGCTGGCATCCAGCAGATGCTGATACTCGGCGCTGCTGTTTAATGCATAACGAACGATATCGGAGAAATCAGCGCTGAAGACCTTTTCAACCAGGCGTACTTCCCCGGCGTTTACCGCCAGTGCCAGCTGGCCAATGCCCGAAGAGGCATCAAAACGGTAGCTTTTGCGCAGCAGGCAAATGCTGTCGCGTACCGCTGGGGCCAGTTGATCTTCTTTGCTTTCGATATCGCAGCCGGTCAGGCGCATCAGCATTGCCGCACGTTCACTGCTGTAGCCGGATTCCGCGCAGTGGCAGATATCGCCCAGCACCGCTCCCGCCTCTACCGAAGCGAGCTGATCGCGGTCGCCCAGGAAAATCACCCGGGCATGAGGCGGTAGCGCGGCAATCAGGTTAGCCATCATCGGCAGATCGACCATGGAAGCTTCATCCACCACCAGTAAATCCAGATGCAGCGGATTGCCCACGTGATAGCGCATCCGCTGGCTGCCGGGCACCGCGCCAAGCAGGCGGTGCAGCGTGGTGGCCTCCGTTGGGAAGCGCTGTTTTTCCGCGTCGCTAACGTCCAGCTGCTGCAAAGCTTTACCTAAAGATTCGGTCAGCCGTGCCGCCGCTTTGCCCGTCGGCGCAGCCAAACGTATACGCAGCGAACCTGCGGAAAGCTCCAGCAGCGTTGCCAGCAGTTTGGCTACCGTAGTGGTTTTGCCCGTGCCCGGCCCACCGGAAATGACGGCAATTTGTCTGGTTATCGCCACGGCGGCGGCAATTTTCTGCCAGTTATCGGGCTGTTCGCCAAAATGTCTGTCCAGCGCCGCACGCAGCTGCCGCTCGTCAAATTCCGTATGCGCTTCACGGACGATAAACTGTGCGACTTTGCCTTCAGACTGCCACATACGATGCAGATAGAGCCGCTGCTGATGCAGTACCAGCGGCGTTGCCGCCGAACCATCGCCGACAGCCTGCGCCGTGGAAAGTAAATGGTGCCAGTCGGGTTCGCCAGCGGCCTGCCAGAGCTGGCCCGCCAGTTCCGGATGACGGCCGCCAAACAGCAGCGATTCACTAAGATGGGCCAGCGGCAGACAGACGTGGCCTTCGCCCGCCTCGGCGCTGACGCAGGCCGCAGCCAGCATCAACGCAGGATCATCGCCTGCTACCATGCGGGCAAACTGCACGTCCAGCGGACGCAGTAGCCGTGCCTCACAGGCATTAAGCAGTAGTTGCGCTATGGCCATAGTTCCTCCTGAAACTCTCCGGCAAACAGGGCGTCGAGCGAGCGGACAAAAGCCGCATCGGGACAGGTACGGAAGATGCCGTTTTCACTTGCTGTGCCTTCCACGCCACGCAGAAACAGATAGATAACGCCGCCAAAATGTTCCTGATAGTCGTAGTCAGCCAGTCGATGGCGCAGATAACGGTGCAGCGCCAGCGTATAAAGCTGATATTGCAGATCGTAGCGGTGCGCGCGCATCGCTTCCGCCATCGCTTCTGGCGTGTAGTGCTCGCCGGATTCGCCCAGCCAGTTGGATTTGTAATCCAGCAGATAATATTTGCCCTGCCAGCGAAACACCAGATCGATAAAGCCCTTCAGCATTCCCTGCACCTGCTGGAAGTTAAGCGCAGGACAGCCAGCGGAGAGCGGATCGTAGTGATGTGCCAGCCTGTCCAGCTTTTCCGCGCTGAGCATTTGCTGAACAGGCAGATAGAACTGTAGCTCGACCTGGCGGCTTTCTGTCGGCAGCTGATTTAAACTGACGCCGGTTTCATTGAGCGGCGTGGCTAACACATTTTCCAGCCACTGTTTCATTACCGGCAGCCATGCCTCGCTCAGGCCCTGCCCGGCCAGCTGCTCGCTGAGCCAGGTTTCATCAATCGGCTGGGTGAAGTCGAGATTTTCAAACAGACCGTGCAAAAAAGTGCCTGGCGCAGCGCCACGGGGAAAAGCGTGCGGCGTCAGCTGTCCGGCCTGCTGGCCCTGCGCTTCGCCAGCCGCATCCACGTCCAGGCGCGGCAGCAGATCTAACGTCATGGACGGCCCATGCTGCTGCAGGCCAGAATAGCTGGTTACCCGCCATTCGTCCCGCAGCTGGCGCGAGAGGGCTTTACTGCTAAGCGACTCCGCAATGTGCCGCTCCGGCTGCCAGGGCGCGCTTTCTGGCGTCTCCGCCAGCACCGTTTCCACCGCGTCATTTTGTAGCGCAAGCATCTGCTCGCGCAGGCCTGCGGCATCGGCCGGTTCGCCCTGCTGCAACAGCCAGCCAGCCGCACTGCGATGCAGATCGCTACTGCCTTCTTTTTTACGGTTGCCTTTGATCAGCGGGGCGATGCCTACGCTACAGTGATAGACCGATCGCGTTAACGCCACATACAGCAGGCGTAAATCTTCCGCAAGACGCTCCTCTTCGGCCAGCTCAATACTTTGTGCATCGTCGCGCAGATCCAGCAGCGCCTGGTAGCTTTCCCTGTCGTGATAGATGCCCGTCGCCGCCTCGCGATAGTTGGCGATAAACGGCAGCCAGACCAGCGGATACTGTAGCCCTTTCGATTTATGGATAGTGACGATTTGTACCAGATGGCGATCGCTTTCCAGCCGCAGCTGCTGGCTGGCGGACTGGCCGTTAGGCTGCGCCACCTCCTGCGCCAGCCAGCGAACCAGCGCGTGTTCACTGTCGAGCGCGGCAGAAGCCTCCTGCAACAGCTCGCCCAGATGGAGCAAATCGGTAAGGCGGCGCTCGCCGCTTTCTGAAGCCAGCAGGTTTTCTGCAATCTGCCGGTTCACCATCAGCTCGCGCAGCATCGGCAGGACGCCGCGCTTCAGCCAGCGCTGGCGATAGCGGTCAAACTCATCAACCAGCGCATCCCATTTGCGTTCATCTTCGCTTAGCGCCTGCAGGCCTGGCGCGTCCAGCCCAAAAATACTGGTGGCCAGCGCGCTACGCAGAATACGCTCCTGCTCCGGTGCCAGCACCGCCTGCAGCAGCCACAGCATCTCCCGCGCTTCCTGAGTTGCAAAGACGCTGTCGCGGTTAGAGAGATAAACGGAGGGAATATTCAGGCCGTTGAGCGCCTCGCGGACGATCGCCGCCTCGTTGCGGCTACGTACCAGCACGGTGATATCGGACGCCTGCACGGGACGTAAATCTTCGCCCTTGCCAATCAGCGCAGCGCCCTGTTGCCCGGCGCTCAGCCAGCGACAGATATCCGCCGCACACTGCCGGGCCATAAACTGCTGATATTCCGCCACGCCAACCCCTTCGCCTGGCTGTAGCCAGAAGCGCAGCGCGGGCTGTGGTTTGCCCGCAATCGTAAACCGCAGCGCGGCATTGGGCGCGGCAGGCTCAACGGTAAGAAAAGGGATCTCGCTGAACAGAAAAGGATTCTGCACGCGGGAAAAGAGTTGGTTAACGCCGTTTACCATCCATGGCGAAGAGCGCCAGTTAGTTTCCAGCGTGTAGTGCGCACTGACTTCGCTACGCGCTTTCATATAGGTGAAAATATCCGCACCGCGAAAAGCGTAAATAGCCTGTTTGGGATCGCCAATCAGCAGCAGCGCGTTGTCGGGCTGCTGGCCGTAAAGCGCGCGGAAAATCCGGTACTGCTGCGGGTCGGTATCCTGAAACTCATCGATTAGCGCCACCGGATAGCGGTTGCGGATTGCCTGCGCCAGCGCTTCGCCGCCGGGCTGTTGCAACGCATGATCGAGCCTGCCCAGCAGATCGTCAAAGCCCAACAGCGCGTTGATGCGTTTCTCTTTCTGCGTAGCGTCACGAATTTCCTGTAGCGCGGTGGCAATCACCAAATCGCGCAGAGAGAGCGGCTCCGCCAGAAAACGGTCGATTTCCGTAAACAGGCTGTGCTGCGGCGCTTCGCCTTTTTTGGTTTTTTCATGCAGCACACGCTGGCCAAAGCGCTCCAGCTCCTTCGGGAAAAGGTAATCCAGCGTTTCCGCCATCGCCCATTCGTTCAGCTTATCCAGCCAGTTAGGTAAGTGCTTGCTGCTGTAGCTGCGCTTGTCGACGCCCGACTGCGAGATCAGATCGTGCAGATTATCGGCCGCCCGCCACGCGGCTTTTAGCTGGTCAATCTGCGCGATAATTTTGTTGTGGCGCTCGGCAAAGGTTTCCTGCATGTCGAGCGGATACTTCAGCTGCGGCGCTTCACCGTTCAGCCAGGGCGATAGCGTTGCCAGCAGCTGCTCCGGTCCCTGCCACATTTGGGTCATCACTCTGGCTATCGGCAGCGGCAGCGGATAGCAGTAGCGTCGCCAGAAATCGGCGGCAGCCTGGCGGCGTAGCGGGAACTCATCCTCAATCAGCTTTTGCTCAAACAGCATGCCTGATTCGAAAGCGTTCATATTGAGCATGCGCTGGCAAAAACCGTGAATGGTAAAGATCCCCGCGTCATCCATCTGCCTTTCCGCCGCCAGCAGCTGTGCGGCAGCCTGCGGCAAGTCATCTATTTCCGCCAGCAGCTGCGCCAGCACGCCGTCGGAAGTATGACCGCGCACGCAGGCAATCCGTAGCTTATGGATGTTTTCACGGATACGACCGCGCAGTTCCGCCGTGGCGGCTTCCGTAAAGGTTACAACCAGAATTTCTTCAACGGACAACGGCCGCGCAAACGCGGCCTCTTTGCCCAGGCCTAACAGTAGCCGCAGGTAAAGCAGCCCGATGGTAAAGGTTTTCCCCGTACCCGCCGAGGCTTCTATCAGCCTTTCCCCCTGCAACGGCAGCGTTAAAGGGTCGAGACGCTGAACCTTCATTTATCGCTTTTTACCGGGAAAGATTGCTGTAACCTGGCCACTTCCTGCCAGGTTTTAAAGCCTTCAGGCGCGGCATAGTCCGCCTTATCGTGCTGACTACCGGAAATCTGCGACAGCAGCGTCAGTCCCTGCGGCTTGATGACCGCGTCGTGGAAAAAGGTCGCCAGCTTTTCGGGCGTCAGCGCCTGGATGCTGGCAATCACTTTTTCACGGGTATCAAAGCTGTAGTTTTCACGGTTGAAATCCTTGCTGTAGCGGCCCGCCTCCTCATCCAGGGTCTGCGGACGCTGCTTCAGTTCGTTGATCATCGCCGTCTGATACTGCGCGAAATCCTCTTTGCTTATCTCGCGCAGGCGCTTTTCCGCCGTCGGATAGAAGGCCTGGAAACGCTTCAGCAAATAAGCGGGCTGCTTAACGTTGCTCTGCAACAGGAAGCCGATACCCCACTGACGCCCAACCGGCATCTGGAAAGCGAAGACCGCATAGCCCAGCTGTTCTTCGGTGCGCAGCTGGTTATAGAACCACGGCTGCACGATCTGGCTGAGCATGGCGCTGCTGGCGATGCTGTCGTGTTCGGCATAGCCCAGCGGCACATAGAGCGCGGCCAGCGCAGAATCCGTGCTGCTGCCGGCCTGTTGCAGATTGGCGTTGGTTGGCTTATCAATCTGCAAATACTGGCTGCGCCACTCGCTCTGGCCTTCGCAGTTCAGCTGTTTTTTCAGCGAGGCGGCCAGCGTCTTCACGCTTTCCGGCGTCATATTGCCGACTACCAGCAGTTCTGGCGTGGCGTTTTTCAGCAGCATCTCGCGGTAGGCTTTTAAATCTTCCAGCGTAATGCCGGCCACCAGCTTGCGGCGCTCGCTGCGTTGGGTATAGGGCAGTTGCGACAGCATCTGCGCAGGCTGAATTGCCAGCTCAAACGCCTTGCCCTTTTCCGCCGCATCCAGGCGTTCAAGGTACCAGGATTTCGCCTGATCCAGCTGCTGCTGCGTAGGCTGATAGCTAACGTACTCTTTCAGCAGCGCCTGCATAAGTTCCGGCAGGTGCTGGGTAAAGCCGCTGGCGTTAAAGGTCACGCCGTCATTTTCGCTGGTAGAGAAGCTGATACCGCCGACGGAAGCCTGCGAATTCAGCTCATCCAGCGCCTGGCCCGCCAGATAGTCGTTCATGCCGAACAACACCTGGTTTTTGGCCGTGCTCATGGCATTTTTGTTGCGCAGCGCCAGCGTGATGTTGGCCTTAGGATCGTCCGCGTAAAAGCGGCTCGGCATATAAAACGCTCGCAGGTCCGGCTGGTTAATCAGCGCCTGCGGACGGTCATACTGCTTTGCCCCTTTAATCAGCGAAAAATCATCAGGAATATAAGGATTTAGTACGGGCAGCGACAGCGAGATTTTCGCACTTTCTGCCTGCCACTGCGCAAAACGCTGCGGCGTAATGTGGTCAACCTGGTAAGGCGCATCGACAAAGTAAGCGACTTTGTTGTGTGGTTCCGTTGGGCTGATAAACCAGATACGGGCGTTTTCAGGCGTCATGCCGTCCAGCCGCGCCTTGATAGCCTGCGGATCGTACTGGTCGGCAATATAAGGCGCTACCAGCGTATCGGCGACCGGCACGCGCAGCATGGTATCCACCAGCCATTCGATGTAGTCCATATCGCGCGTGATTGAGGGATAGCGGAAATCCAGATCCAGCACGTGCGCCACCTCATCAAAATAGCGCTTGTCGATGCCTTCGCTGCGCAGCTTGTTAAGATAGCTAAACACGGCGGCAATCACTTCGTCGCGATTCGCCTGGCCTTTGTCGGTCAGCGAGATAGAAATAGAGAAAATCCCGCCGTTGCGGTCAATAACCGGATCGGCACCGGCATCGATCGAATCGGCCAGGCCGTTGCTTTGTAGCCAGTCGGAAAGCGTATTTTTACTGCGGTTGCCAAGCAGATAAGCCACCAGCGTATCGGTCTTGCTGCGGAATTTGTCGCTGTTGTTGTCGATACGGAATTCAATTCTTACCTGCTTGCGCGGCTGCGCGGGCACGTAGTGAATAATGATACCTTTTTGCTGGTCAGTGACCACCGGTACGGTAATGGCGGGCACCGTCGCGTTGTGGTTTTCCACCCGGCCAAAGGTTTCCACGGCAATTTTTTGCAGTTCGCTCAGCGGCTTGTTGCTGTAAATCACCGCTTTCATCAGGTTGGCGGAGTAGTAGCGATGGTAAAACGCCGTTAGCGCGTCGTGCAGCTTGCTGTCCGGCTTGTCTTTCAGCGTTTCTAAATTCCCGCCAGCGAACAGGGAAGCCGGGTGCGCCGGATTAAGCGTCTCCGCACCAACCTGCGCCATACGCAGGCCATCACGGGAGCGCGCCATAGTCAGCTCGGCGTTGACCGCATGGCGCTCGCGATCGGCATTAACGGGGTCAAGCAGCGGCTCGGCAATGGCGTCGGCCAGCCGGTCTACCGCCGGTTCCAGCGCGTCGTTTTCCACTTCCAGATAAAAAGCCGTGCGGTAGGATGCGGTGCTGGCATTGTGGCTGCCGCCATGCTTTTTCAGAAATTCGGCCAGGTTATCCGGCTGCGGATAACGCTTTGATCCCATCAGCAGCATATGCTCCAGATAGTGTGCCAGCCCCTGCTGGTTGCGTGGGCTTTCCAGCGAGCCGACCGGCAAGGTGAGCGCCGAAAGAGATTTGGTCGCCTGCGGATCGGAAACCAGCAGTACCGTCATGCCGTTATCCAGCCTGATCGCCTGATACTGACGCGGATCTTTTTCACTTTTACGGATCGCTTCAGGAACGGCCTGCCAGCCTGATTGCGCCTGCGACAGCGGGCTCCAGAAGGTAAAAAGCAGAAACAGGGTGGTAAAGCAGACTGCATAACGACGCATTCAAACTCCTCGACAAGCTAACGTTCTTGCTGTCGCGCGGCTTAAGACGGCGACAGGTAAACTGTTTACCCTAAAAATTCCGCTGACGGGCATCAGCGGACAGAAAAATAGCCAAAGTTGGTTATAAAGTAACACTACAGGATGTCTCAGTTAATGTCATTCATCCGCAACAGCGGCAGCAGCCAGACTTCGGCGTTGTAGATGATCTGTTGTAGCGTGGTATCGTCCAGCGTGCGAAACAGCCTCGCCAGATAAGGATCGCTGCCCTCACCTTCTATCTGCATGTTTCCCTGCCACGCCTGCAACAGCTTATTGCGCGCTTTTATCTGCGTCGCCTCGTCGTAAGAGAGCGCCGCCGTCTTCTCGTCATAGCTGGCCTCCAGCCACGCGCCGCCAGTTTTGGGCAGCAAGAGCAAAGGCGAGCGCATGCCCTCTTTATAACCGCTGATATAGCGTTCAAGCCAGGCGCTGGCGTCAGGGGCCGAAAGCGGAGGAAACTGCCAGCGGCTCTCTTTACGACCATACATGCGGCTGGTACCGCTACCACCCTGTACGCAGTAAACCAGGTGCTCCAGCCACAGCGAAAGCCCGTCGGTAAAGTTAAGGTGGCCGGGCCGCCAGCGCAGCAGGCCATCGTCCTGCACGGCGGGCAGCCAGCCGTTAAGCTGCAGGCCGCCAGCCTGGATATTGATTTCCTGACTCCCGGATGCCTGACGCTGCTCGCGCACTATGCCAGCCAGCTCGCTCATATCCGCCAGCTGATCCTGCCAGAAGAGCTCGCCCCATGCGCCATACGGCAGATTTCCCGCTGCGCGATGCCTGTCGAACAGCGGTTCGCCCGACTCGCCTTCAATCAGGGCGTTCAGCAGCTGGGTATTAAGCTGATAGCGGCTGAGGTTGTCCAGCGTAAAGGGTTCGGCATCCGGCAATTCGGTATCTTCCGCGCTGAAGCTGACGCCCAGTCGCTGGCTGAAAAAAGCGCGCACCGGATGACGCCAGAACTGCAGCAGCCGATCGAAATTGAGCTCCTCAATCGTCAGTTCCGGCAGCGCCTGCATAAAGGGTGGATGCGGTACGCCGCTGGCCTTAGCCGCCGGTAGCCACTCCGCCGCATAGCTTTGATAGCGGGCCTGCGGCTGGAAGTTTTCGGCGGCAAACGGCATGCGGCTGTGCAAATGATGCAGATGGGCGATAACCGCCGCCGCGCTGCTGTCCACGTCTTTTTCCCTGTCTTCCGGCAGGCAAAAGCTCTGGCTGATATATTCCATCAGTTCGCTGACCAGCACGGAGGGAAAACGTTCCGAGTTGTCCTGTATGGTCCGGCCGATATAGCTGATATAGAGCTGCTGCTGCGCTGAGTTGATCGCTTCCAGAAACAGGTAGCGATCGTCATCGCGGCGGCTACGGTCGCCTTTTTTCGGCTGCTGGCTCATCAGGTCAAATCCCGGTGGCGGCAGCGTGCGCGGGTAAACGCCGTCGTTCATGCCCAGCAGGCATACCACCTTAAAGGGGATGGAGCGCATCGGCATCAGCGTACAGAAGTTAACGGGTCCGGCCAGAAAGCGCTGGCTGATACGCTCCTGATCCAGCCTGGCGCGCAGCTCGTCGCGCAGCAGCGACAGCGGGATAGCCTGCTGATACTCCGCCTGAATACCGTAGCTGATAGCGGCTCGCCACTGCTCTTCAATCAGCGCCAGCGCCGCTTCGGCATCGGCATCCCCGGCGAAAAAGTCATCCAGCAGCTCCCGGCACAGCGGTAGCCAGCTTTCCAGCTCTCTGGCGGTGCCTAGCCGCTCGCGCCAGCGGCGCAGCTGCATCAACAGTTCTGCCAGATGCCCTACCAGTTCAGCAATCAGGCCACTGGATTCGTCATAAGGCAGTACGCCCTGCCAGTGCCCGATATCGCTGTGCATCGCATAGCCCAGCAGCATCCTCGTCAGACCGAACTGCCAGGTGTGCTGTCCGGTTGGCGGCAGATCCAGCTCGCGAACCGTATCGTCGTCCAGCCCCCAGCGGATGCCGCACTCGCCCACCCAGTGGCGCAGACGCCGCAGTCCCTCTTCATCTATAGCAAAGCGGTTGGCCAGCGCCGGAACTTCCAGCAGCGCCAGAACGCTTTCGGACGTAAAACGGCTGTCGGGCAGGCTCAGCAGCGAAATAAACGCCTGCAAAGCGGGATGCGCCTGGCTGGCGCGACGGTCGGAAATGGCGAACGGCAGATAGCGGTCGCCTGGCGCGTTACCAAACACGGCCTGGATAAAAGGCGTATAGGCGTCGATATCCGCCACCATCACGATGATATCCCGTGGCGAAAGCTGCGGATCGTTAGCCATAAGCTCCAGCAGGCGATCCTGTAAAACCTCAACTTCACGCTGCGGACTGTGGCAAAGATGCACGGTTAACGACTGGTCGGCAGGATCCAGCACGCGCTTGCGCAGGCTGTTTTCCCACTCTTCGCGTTTCAGCCCGATAACCGCATTGTCTTCCAGCTCCAGCAGATCGTACTGGAGCGTTTGCAATAGCGTAACCGGCTCAATATCGACAAAGGCGTCGATTTCGCGGCACTCCATCTGCGCCAGCAAAAACAGGTTGTCGCGCCCGAGCTTGCCCCAGGAAGCCAGCAGCGGGTTGCTCAGCTGCTGTTCGCCCGCTTCGTTAAACAGGCTGGATGCATCTTCCTGGCGAAACAGCGTGCTTTGTCGCTGCTCTTTAAAGTGTTCTCTGCGGCGGCTTTGCAGCTTAGCTAAAAAAGCGTAGTCCTGAATATCACCCCAGTAATGGCGGCAAGGGTTGGTGAACAGCAGATGAACATCGATATGCTTGCCCAGCGCCTGTAAAGCCTGTAGATAAACCGGCGGTAGCGCGGAAATGCCACAGATAAACACGCGATCCGGCAGGCCAGGCGGTCGGGTCGCGCTATTTTCCAGCGTGGAAATAAAGCGTGCATAAAGATTGGCGCGGTGCCATTCCGACTGGCCCAGTTCACGGTTGTAGGCCACCAGCTCCGCCCACAGCGGTGCCTGCCACAGCTGCGCTTCGCCCAGGCCATCAATGTGCTGACCTCTTTCCCAGCTGTTAAGCCATTCAGAACGGTACACCAGATACTGGTCATACAGATCGGCCACGCGTGAGGCAAGCTGAAACAGCTTGCGCTGGTCTTCGTCGTCGGAGAGATAGTGGCTGAGCATGGCAAATTCCGGGCGCGGCAGCATTTTCGGCAGCAGCGTCATCAGCTTCCAGCTCATACTGGATTTGTTAAACGCGCTCTCTTTTGGAATGCCCGGCAGCACGCGGATAAACATATCCCAGATAAAAGAAGCAGGCAGCGGAAAAGCGATGTTGGCGGCAATGCCGAACTGGCTGGCCAGCGACATTTGTAGCCACTGCGCCATGCCCGGACTCTGTACCAGTACCACTTCTGACTGAAAGGGATCGCGCAGCGGCTGGTTTTCGATATGAAACGCCGCCAGCGTTTTCAGCAGGTCCAGCTGATTTGAGTGATAAACGGTAAACATGCCTGCTCCTGATCCGGTATTGCTTTGCGTGCACACTCTACCCCGTCCGGCGACGGTTGCAAATGCGATCCTCTTTCACCGCTCGGCGTTATCGCAACGCAATTGCGATAGCCTGGCCCGAGCGCCGGCCGGGCTAATAGCCTGCGCCGTAAATAATGTGCAACTGCCCATCAACGTTTGCTGTTCCAGCGTAGTCCGCCAGCCTGGCGCTTCGTAGCCCTCAAACCGTTGCCAGGCAAGCCTGACTGCTTCCCGCTGCTGCGCCTGTAGCTGAAAAGCCTTGCCCAGCGCCAGCTGATACTGCGTTAGCGCCAGCGAGCTGATACTGAACAGCAATAGCGCGATCAGCGTTTCCGGCAGGCTAAAGCCCTGCTGCCTGACCTTCCGGCAGGCAGCTTTCTTCACTGGCCAGCGGGCAATAGTCGAGCCAGCCATGCGGTAAGGCAGATATCGCACTATTTTCATCATTGCGTTTTACCCATCGGTAAATAGTCAGGGTTCCGCTTCCGCTGTCGCCACGCAGCAGCGCCTCACCTGTTTTCAACACAATAAAGCAGGCACGCCAGGCCGACTGATTTGCCGTACGGCAAGACCATCGCTGCACGGACGGCCAATGCTCGGTTTCGCCCCAGCGTAGCGCGGAAACGGCCAGGCTGGTTTGCTGCAGATAAACCCCTTCGTCGACGACCAGGCTTAGCGACTGCTCCATCTGACGACGCGTAGCCTGTAGCAGCGCCGCCGACATCAGCAACAGCAGGATAACCATCATCAACGCCCCGCTTCCCTGCTGTGCCGTCACAGGTTTTCTCCCGTTACCCAGCGTTCAACGGTAAGCGCCTGAAGGGGGAAGCCGAGCGCATAGCCGCTTAGCCGTAGCTGAACCTGCTGCGCTTTTCTGACAACGCGAAAGTCACTGATGATCACGCTGGCCGGATCGTTCATTTTTTCCCAGCCGCTGCTTTCACAGCTATCTACGCCGCGCTGCGCCTCCAGGCTGCCGTTACGTAGCCGGAAACCATAGTAATCGCTGGTTTCGCTGTCGGCATTTTCCCATTTACCGTTGCTGTTTTCATCCCAGCGCAGCAGCAGGCACTGGCCGTTACTGCTGGTTATCAGGGCCTTGCCCTGGCATTCTCCATGGCAGTAACCTGCCCGGCGGACGTTTTTCGCCAGCGTGGCCATCATCAGCTGTAGCTCTTCTCGCAGCTGAAAAGTCATCAGCATGCGCAGATTATTCATTTGCAGCAGCGGTAAAAACCTTGCGGCACCCAGCATGAGTACGCCACCGATCGCCAGCGCAATCATCATTTCCGGCAGCGTAAAGCCCGCGCTTTTTATGGAAAGGCATCTCATGGACAGGCGTCCCGGCAGATACGCACTCTGGCGCGTGAGGACAGGATGATATGCCGCTCGCCTGCCGCGCTGGCAATAACGATCCGGCCAGGTTTTGCGACGTTGCGGCGACCATAAAATCCCATCCCCTCCGTTAACGATAAGAGTTTGATCTCCCGCCACGGCGCGAGCAGCAGCCAGCGCTGCCTGCCCGCACAATGCTGCTGGCGCGGGCCGCTACCCAGACACCACGGAACGCCGCTCGTGCGCCATAACAGCGCCTGTCGATTGTGCCAGTTGGCATCATTGCGTAAGCGCAGCAAGAAATGCTGAATTTGTCGTGCGCTGGCGTTGAGCCGCTGCGTCTGCCGCCACTGTTGCCAGCTGCCTGCGGCAGCCGTCGTCAATATACTGGCGATAACCATCACCACCAGCAGCTCCAGCAAGGTAAAACCGTTTCTGTTCATAACGGCTATTGTGCCCGTGTCGGCTAGCGATACCAGCGGGAAAGTAGCGAATTGCGAGACGTCTTCCGGCCATTCATCTGCACCCACTTTCAGCAACATTTTTTTAGAAGATGTGTCGCAAAACAACACGATATTCGGGATGTTAAAAGCCGGGTATGGATCCGCAATGACAGGGGAACGGGAGCCGGGATGTTAAAAGCCAGGTATGTGCCCGCAATAACAGAAGAACGGGAGCCGGGATATTAAAAGCCGGGTATAGACCTGCAATAACAGAGGAACGGGAGCCGGGATGTTAAAAGCCGGGTATGTGCCCGCAATAACAGAGGAACGGGACCAGGGGATGGGAGCCGAAACAGAGGCTGGTAGAGAAAAATAAATGCGCTAAACGGGAAGAACAAAGGGAGCGGTAACCCGCTCCCTTAATCCGTCAGATAGCCACCGGCGCTTTGATAGCGGGATGGGGATCGTAACCTTCAATCTCAAAATCTTCAAAACGATAATCAAACAGCGAAGCCGGTTTACGCTTGATCACCAGTTTCGGCAATGGACGCGGCTCGCGCGTCAACTGCAAATTGGCCTGTTCCAGATGATTGCTGTAAAGGTGCGTATCGCCGCCCGTCCAGACAAAATCACCCGGTTCCAGATCGCACTGCTGCGCCACCATGTGCACCAGCAGCGCGTAGCTGGCGATGTTAAACGGTAGGCCGAGGAACACATCGCAGGAACGCTGGTAAAGCTGGCAGGAAAGCTTGCCGTTCGCCACATAAAACTGGAAGAAAGCGTGACACGGCGCCAGCGCCATCTCATCAAGTTCGCCCACGTTCCAGGCGGAAACGATAATGCGGCGGGAATCGGGATCGCTTTTCAGCTGCTGCATCACCTTCGCCAGCTGGTCAATCTGCTGGCCGTTAGCCGCGCCCCAGCTGCGCCACTGCTTACCGTAAACCGGGCCAAGGTCGCCATTTTCATCGGCCCACTCGTCCCAGATAGTAACCTTGTTTTCTTTTAGATAAGCCGTGTTGGTATCGCCGTTCAAAAACCACAGCAGCTCGTGGATGATCGAACGCAAATGGCATTTTTTCGTGGTGACCAGCGGAAAACCTTCCTGCAGGTTGAAACGCATCTGATGACCAAAAATCGACAGTGTCCCGGTACCGGTACGGTCATTTTTCGGCGTGCCCTCGTCGAGCACTTTTTGCATTAATTCCAGATACTGTTTCATTTTTCCTCACGAAGTTGCTGCGCAGCACGGCGGCGATAGGCCCAAATCATCATAATGGCACCAGCGATAATCATTGGCGTCGAGAGGATTTGTCCCATGCTGATAATGTTGTCAAACAGGCCCAGCTGAGCATCCGGCTGACGGAAGTATTCGACAATAAAGCGAAATGCGCCGTAGCCAAGCAGGAACAGCCCTGAGACCGCGCCCATCGGGCGTTTTTTACGAATATAGAGATTTAAGATAATAAACAGCACCACGCCTTCCAGCAGCAGCTCATAGAGCTGGGAAGGATGACGCGGCAGCACGCCGTAGGTAGCCAGCAAAGATTGCCATTCCGGATGGGTTGCTACCAGCGCAACGTCTTCGCTACGGGAGCCAGGAAACAGCATGGCCCACGACAAATCCGGCGCGACGCGTCCCCACAGTTCACCATTGATAAAGTTGCCCAGACGGCCTGCGCCCAGCCCAAACGGGATTAACGGCGCAATAAAATCGGAAACCTGGAAGAAGTTGCGTTTAGTGCGATGCGCAAACCACAGCATCACGCAGATAACCCCAATCAGGCCACCGTGGAACGACATACCGCCGTCCCAGACCTTAAACAGATAAAGCGGATTATCCAGAAACAGCGGCAGGTTATAAAACAGCACATAGCCGATACGGCCACCGAGGAAGACGCCCAGAAAACCGGCGTACAGCAGGTTTTCAACCTCATCTTTTGTCCAGCCGCTGCCGGGCTTGTTGGCACGACGCACTGCCAGCCACATGGCGAAAATGAAACCAACGAGGTACATCAGTCCATACCAGTGCAGAGCGAGCGGCCCGACGGAGAAAATTACCGGATCAAATTGGGGGAAAGCCAGATAGCCGTTAGTCATCTTTCACCATTATGTAAAGTCCCTGATTTCAGGTGACGGAATGAATAAACCAGAGCGCGCGTGGCGCCGTACAGAGGCGCGCATCATAGCACAGGCCGCATAAAAGGCGGCCCGGGTAACTGTAAACTTTAATGGCTAGCGTCCGCCACGGATCAGCCCGCCCAGGCCGCGTCTTTCCATAAACGTGGCGACCAGATGGCGCACCTCGGTTGCCTGCTGCGCCTGCAAGCCCGCTTCCGCCAGCTTTTGCGCTTCTTCGTAATCAATGTGGTGCAGCAGATACTTGACCCGCGCGACGTTACGGCCGTTCATGCTCAGGTGATGATAGCCAAGCCCTATCAACAGCGCGACGCAGCTGGAATCGCCTGCCATTTCGCCGCACAGGCACAGCTCAATTCCGGCCTGCTTCGCCTCTTCTGCAATGGTTTTTAGCGCCCGCAGCATAGCGGGATGCAGGCTGTCGTACAGGTTAGCGACACGCGTGTTATTACGATCGACAGCCAGCAGATACTGCGTCAGATCGTTGGTGCCAACCGAGACAAAGTCGACCCGCTTCGCCAGATGGCCGATCATAAAAATCATTGAAGGCACTTCAATCATGACGCCGATACGCGGTTTCGGGATGCCGTAACCCAGCATCTCCTCTACTTCTTTTCCGGCACGCTCGATCAGTTTGAGCGCTTCATCAATTTCATCGATGCTGGTGATCATTGGCAGCAGGATGCTGAGGTTATCGCTGGCGACGTTGGCGCGCAGCATTGCACGAACCTGTACCAGAAAAATTTCCGGCTGATCCAGCGTCAGGCGGATGCCGCGCCAGCCCAGACAAGGGTTTTCTTCGCTGATGGGCATATAAGGCAGCTGCTTGTCCGCACCGACATCCAGCGTACGCAGCGTTACCGGCTTTTCCAGAAACAGCTGTAGCATGCCCTGATATTGCGCCACCTGCTCTTCTTCCGAGGGGAAACCGTTTTGTAACATAAACGGAATTTCCGTGCGGTAAAGCCCGACGCCATCCACGCGGCTACCCAGCGCCTGCTCGTGCTCTGCGCTAAGACCGGCGTTGAGCATGACCTTTATCGGCTCGCCAGACTTCAGCGCCGCCGGTCGCTCAACCACGTCCTCCGCCAGCTTGCTTAGCTCATTTTCCTCGGTGATAAGCCGCTGGTACTCCTGCACCAGCACCGGTTCGGGATCGACCAGCAGCTCGCCGCGATAGCCATCGACAATCAGCAGTCTACCGTTCAGCACTTCCGGCTGGATATCGGCACCCATCACCGTTGGGATGCCCATTGCGCGCACCATAATGGCCGCGTGCGAGTTGGCCGCACCGTCTCTGACCACTACGCCAGCCAGGCGCTCGTGCGGCAGCTCGGCAAGCGTGGTCGCGCTCAGCTCATCGGCAACCAGCACAAAGCGCGCGGGCCACGTGTTAGTGCCCTGCATCGTATCGTCAAGATGGAACAGCAGACGCTGGCCCAGCGCGCGCAAATCACCGGCCCGCTCGCGCAGATAGCTATCCTGTAAGCTGGCAAACTGCGCGGCGAACTTCTCAATAACCTTTTTAACCGCCCACTCTGCGACCGAGCCATTATCGATCTCCGCATAAAGGTCTTTCTTCAGGCGGTTGTCGCTCAGCAGGTGCGAATAGAGGTCGAAGATGGCCGCACTTTCTTTATGCACGCTGGAGGTAAAGCGTTTGCTGTAGCGCCGAAACTCGCCAGAGGCTTCATCCATTGCCACCGACAGCCTTTCCCGCTCGCGCACCGCGTCCAGCGTGGAGGCCGCCGAGACGTTTTCCAGCGAAGGCTGATTGCTTTCTACCCAGCCCTTTGCCACCGCCACGCCCGGCGCGGCAGCCAGCGCACGCACGCGGGTCTGTCGATATTGCCCAAACAGCGCATTCAGCTGCGACTGGGAAAGAATGGTGGCCATCTGCGTAGCCAGCGTAACGAGGAAAGACTCTTCGCTTTCATCGAACTGGCGATGTTCGCGCTGCTGCACCACCAGCACGCCCAACAGCTGGCGACGGCTGATAATCGGCACGCCGAGGAAAGAGCGGAAACGCTCTTCTTTTACGGAAGGAATATATTTAAAGCTGGGATGACTCTGCGCATCCGCCAGGTTGATAGGCTCGGCCAGCCGACCGACCAGCCCGACGATCCCTTCGTCAAAGGCCAGCGCAACGGTGCGGCCACGCGGTTTTTTTAGCCCACGCGTTGCCATCAGGTAATAGCAGCGGCGGTCGTGGTCGGCCAGATAAACCGAACAGACTTCGGTATCCATTGCCAGGCAAATTTCGCTGACCAGAATATCGAGCGCCTCGGTCAGCCGGGGCGCTCCTGCCACTTTTTCAACTATCTCGCGCAGCTGTGTAAGCATATTTTAAGTGGCTTACCCTCTCTTCCGTCGATAAGGCGTAGTTCGCGGTACGGCGTTCTCCTGCAGCGGCATTACCACGCCGGCAAACTCTTTCATCACTCGCCGATAGACGTCGCGTTTAAAAGAGACCACCTGGCGTACAGGATACCAGAAGCTTACCCAGCGCCAGCCGTCGAACTCTGGCGTGCTGCTGGTTTGCATATTGATATCCGCGTCATTGCACAATAATTGCAGAAGAAACCACTTCTGTTTCTGGCCGATACAAACCGGCTTTGTGTCCCAACGCACCAAACGTTTTGGCAACTTATAGCGTAACCAGTTTCGGGTAGAGGCAAGGATGCGCACATCTTTGCGGTGTAAACCAACTTCCTCAAAGAGTTCTCGATACATCGCCTGTTCTGCCGTTTCTCCAGGATTTATCCCTCCCTGGGGAAACTGCCAGGAGTGTTGGCCATAGCGTCTGGCCCACAACACTTGTCCCTGCCTGTTACAAATTACGATACCAACATTCGGGCGGTAGCCATCATCATCGATCACTGGACTACCTCAAACTTAAAACTCGGATGTTCTGATTGTTTCATACTCCTTACAGGCGGTAAACCACTGCTTTTTCCCCCTGTGGGGCGGCATTCGCGGGATAACTTACGAACATTTCCCGAGTTATAAACAGAATCCGCCTTTTTTACCCGATTTTATTCACCTTTTCTGTGGATATCTTTGTGCAGAACTCTCTTAACGTTTGGGGAAAACTTTCCAGACGGCCGATACACGCGCTATCAGTATAGTGGTTAACTGATTATAAGCATTGGAATTTACCTGACGTCGGCGGCGGGTTTTAACGCTTTAATCTTAGTGTCATACCGGGCTGCTAAGGCACTGGCGAAAGATCGAGCATCGCCTTTTTTATCCACAGGTTATGCCGCTATGATAAGCAAAAAAAGGGGAAAAATGGATAAAGTGGTCGAGTCAAGCCTGTAAATCGAAACAGTACTGTGATAAAAGTCGACTTATCCCATTTTTCTGTGGATAACTACGTGTAAGATCCTGTTCATTGTCGGTGCGCAGTCAGGCATAACCTTTTCGCACGCGGACAAAACAGAGGCGGACGCAAATAAAAAGGCATGATTAATCATGCTATTATTCCGCTTTCCCCCACTTCCCGTTCAGCGTTTTTTAGCGGGAAAAAACACTGTCTATTTTTTGAGCAACAGAGAAGCCTTTATGTCAGCAACGTTTTTTTCCGTGCCGCGGCCTGAAAGTGAAGCCATTTTGCTTGCGCGTGCACGCCAGCTGGCAGGCTTTACGCTGGGTGAGCTGGCACTGAATGCCGGCCTGGCTATTCCGGCTGATTTACGTCGGGACAAAGGGTGGGTTGGCATGCTGCTGGAGCGCTATCTGGGTGCAAGCGCAGGCAGCAAGCCCGAGCAGGACTTTGCAGATATTGGCGTGGAACTGAAAACCATCCCGATTGATGTACAGGGCCGCCCGCTGGAAACAACCTTTGTCTGTGTTGCCCCATTGACCGGCAACAGCGGCCTGGTCTGGGAAACCAGCCACGTGCGCCATAAGCTGGCCAGAGTATTGTGGATGCCGGTTGAAGGCGACAGAGCGATCCCGCTGGCAGAACGCCGCGTCGGCGCGCCGCTTCTCTGGAGCCCGAATCAGGAAGAAGAAACCTTGCTGCGGCGTGACTGGGAAGAGCTGATGGATATGATCGTGCTGGGTCAGGTAGAGCGTATCACCGCGCGCCACGGTGAAGTACTGCAAATCCGTCCTAAAGCGGCCAACAGCAAAGCGCTGACGGAAGGCATTGGCGAAAATGGCCAGCCGATAATGACGCTGCCGAGAGGCTTCTATCTGAAGAAGACCTTTACCGCCCCGCTTCTTGCCCGCCATTTTTTACTGTAAAGCTTTAGCTGACTGGCATTCGGATGAGTATACTCTTCGTTTAACTTTCGTTTAGGATGCGACGTTTGTATGTTTGACTGGATTGCCGATCCCAACGCCTGGCTGGCACTGGGTACGCTGACGATTCTGGAAATCGTCCTGGGTATTGATAACATTATCTTTCTTTCTCTGGTGGTAGCTAAGCTCCCTAAGCAGCAACAGAATGCCGCGCGCCGTGTGGGCCTTGCGGGCGCCATGCTGATGCGTCTGGGCCTGCTGGCTTCTATCGCCTGGGTTATTCGCCTGACTACCCCGCTGTTTACCCTGATGGATCACGATTTTTCCGCACGAGATTTGATTTTGCTGTTTGGCGGGCTTTTCCTGTTATGGAAATCAAGCCAGGAGATCCACGAAACGATTGAAGGCAACGAAGAGGAGCACAAGACTAACGTGCACTCTTTTATCGGGGCCATCGTGCAGATTATGCTGCTCGACATTATTTTTAGCCTGGATTCCGTTATCACCGCTGTAGGACTTTCCGATCATTTGATTATTATGATGGCGGCCGTAGTGATTGCGGTTGGCGTGATGATGTTTGCCGCCCGCGTTATTGGCGAATTTGTTGAGCGTCATCCTTCGGTCAAAATGCTGGCGCTCTCTTTTCTGATCCTGGTAGGTTTTACCCTTATTCTGGAAAGTTTCAATATCCACGTACCAAAAGGTTATATCTATTTCGCCATGTTTTTCTCTATGGCCGTAGAGTGCCTCAATCTGCTGCGCAGCAAAAAAAACCACGCCTGATCTGAGCTGACCGGCATTGCCGGTCGGCCTCTTTCCTGACGATTTCACGATCAAAGTCAATAGTTTGTCGTGCTACACCACGCTTTTCGGAGTTCTGCGGTTAACGCTTTCTCTAAAATAAGCTATTACTATCGGGAGATATTTTCAGGCTAAGGGAGCGAATTATGAAGTTGATGTCAGGCGCAGCCGTATTGATGCTGGCTACGCTATTGGGCGGTTGCAGCAGCGATTATGTTATGGCGACCAAAGATGGGAAAATGATTATGACCCAGGGTAAACCGGAAATCGACGCGGATACCGGCCTGGTTAAATATACTGACCGCTCCGGCCATGAACTCCAGATTAACGGCGACGAGGTTTCCTCGATTGTCGAACGTTAAACCCTATCTCGCCACCTGAGCGTGTCAACCAGGTGGCTTACCGCACTTCCCGATAAATCTGCTCTTCCCCCTGCTGTGCCCGACGGTTATAGTCAAAAGCCGGATCTGGCGCTGGTAACCTGCCATTGTGGCGCCGGGCCGGTTCTTAATAATGAAAAAGGAAGCCGGCAAATGCATTATCATCGTATTCCCCACAGTACGCTGGAAGTCAGCAGCCTGGGATTAGGCACCATGACCTTTGGCGAGCAGAACAGCGAAGCCGATGCGCATGCCCAGCTCGATTTAGCGCTGCGTTCCGGCATTAATCTGATTGATACCGCCGAAATGTATCCGGTACCGCCGCGTCCGGAAACGCAGGGATTAACCGAAACCTATATCGGCAGCTGGCTGAAAGCACGCGGCAATCGCGAAAAAATTATTCTGGCGTCAAAAGTCGCTGGCCCGGTACGCGGTGCCGACGCCTCAATTCGTCCGGGTCAGGCGCTGGATCGTAAAAATATTCGCGCCGCGCTGGATGCCAGCCTGAAACGGCTTAATACCGATTATATTGATCTTTACCAGCTGCACTGGCCGCAGCGTCAAACCAACTATTTTGGAAGACTGAACTACGAATACGCAGACAGCACCGCAACGGTAACGCTGCTGGAAACGCTGGAAGCGTTGAACGAGCAGGTGCGCGCCGGGAAAATCCGGTATATCGGCGTTTCCAATGAAACCCCCTGGGGCGTGATGCGCTATTTGCAGCTGGCCGAAAAGCACGAGCTACCGCGCATTGTTTCTATCCAGAATCCTTACAGCCTGCTGAATCGTAGCTTTGAAGTTGGCCTGGCGGAAATCAGCCAGCACGAAGGCGTGGAGCTGCTGGCCTACTCCTGCCTGGCTTTTGGTACGCTGAGCGGAAAATACCTGAACGGTGCGCAACCTGCAGGCGCACGTAACACGCTGTTTAGCCGCTTTACGCGCTACAGCGGCGAACAGGCTGAGCTGGCAATAGCTGAGTATGTCGCGCTGGCGAAAAAGCACCATCTGGATCCGTCACAGATGGCGCTGGCATTTGTCCGTCAGCAGCCTTTTGTTGCCAGCACGCTGCTGGGCGCTACCACGCTGGAGCAGTTAAAAACCAATATCGACAGCTACAATCTGACGCTGGATGAAGAGGTGATGCAGGGTCTTGAGGCGATTCATCGCCGTTATACTTTCCCTGCGCCGTAAACCCTCCGTCACAGGGGGCGGAGAATATCCGCCCCTGAGGTTGTTTATACCGTACTGACGTCCGGCATGAGCTGTCCGAAGCACGACACCGGCACCCTCCGTAACAGCTGGTGCCGCATTCAGATCGCCCTTACTGCACGCTGCGCCCCCGCTTTTGCGCCAGCTGCCATCCCCACAGTACGGCAATAGCCAGAGCAAACAGCGCACCAAATCCTACGCCAGTGGCGACTGGCGGCGTACCGAGCTTAATAGCCACGGTATAAAGCCCCAGCATCAGCAGCATCGCGCTGTTTTCGCCCAGGTTTTGTACGGCGATGGCGTTACCGGCACCGACGCTTGCCTTGCCGCGCATTTGCAGCAGCGCGTTCAGCGGCACCACAAAAAAGCCGCCCAGCATGCCAATGACTATCAGCAGTCCATAAGCGCCTGTTGCAGTATGCTGTAAAGCAAAACAGGTCACCGCTACGCCGATCAGCACGCCTGCCGGCATACATCTGCCAACCGTTTTCAACGTCACCAGCTTCGCTGCGGCTCCTGCGCCAAACACAATGCCGATAGCAACCATAGCGTTTAGCAGCGTCGGCGTTTTGTTATCCGTAATGCCTAACGCAACCGGTACCCACAATACCAGCAGGAGGCGCAGCGTTACGCCTGCTCCCCAAAACAGACTGGTGCCCAACAGTGAAAAGCGCGTTTCGCCATCTCGCCATAAAATGCGACAGGCCTGGAAAAAGCTGGCCGACATGCGCAGCGGATGCCAGCTTTGCCCGACGCGGGCGGCCGCCAGTTTTGGAATAAGCGTGTTTGCCGCCACGGCCAGCGCATAGGCCAGCACGCAGGCAATCAGTGCGCCGGTCAGGTTCCAGTCGGCCAGCATACCGCCCGCCAGCGAACCCAGCAGGATTGCCAGAATGGTAGAAGACTCCATCAGGCCGTTTGCCTTAACCAGCGCTTCTCCGTCAGTGATTTCGCCAAGGATGCCGTATTTAGCCGGGGAATAGGCCGCTGCGCCAATGCCGACCAGGCCATAGCCGATAAAAGGATTCAGGCCAAAGCAGATCGCCAGCGCGCCCAGCAGCTTGAGGCCGTTAGCAAACATCATCACGCGCCCCTTGGCAAAGCTGTCGGCAAACTGACCGACAAAAGGCGCCAGGATAATGTAGGTCGCGACGAAAACCATTTGCAGTATCGGCTGGCTCCAGTCCGGCCAGAGCTGTTGCTTAAGCACCGCCAGCGTGGCGAATAACAGCGCGTTGTCGCCAAAAGCGGACAAAAACTGCGCGACAATAACCGCTATCATACCGCGCGACAGCAGCTTTTCGCCGCCAGATGAGTTACGCATTTTCCGTCCTGTTTTCCGGCTGTTCCGCCATGCTTTTCAGCGTGACGAAATCGGGTTTACCGCTGCCCAGCTGCGGCAGCTGCTTAAGGAAACGAATATCGCGCGGCACGGCCAGCTCCGGCGCGCCCATTTCACGGGCCGCACGCTGTAGCTGCTCGCGGTTAAGCTCGCCGTCGGTGGTAAACAGCACCAGCGCTTCGCCACGGTTGCCGTCCGGCTTGATTGAGGCAGCGTGCTGTTTTTCTGGCGACGCTTTTAACGCAAGCTGCTCTACGGTTTCCAGCGAGACCATTTCACCCGCGATTTTCGCAAAGCGTTTGGCGCGGCCCTGAATCTGGCAGAAACCGTGCTCGTCAAAGCTGACAATGTCGCCGGTATCGTACCAGCCCGCTTCCATTTGCCCCTCGCCGTTATCCGCCTGCGGCGCTTCCAGCACGCCCGGTTTTTCGACTCTGAGGTAGCCTTTCATGATGTTCGGGCCGCGCAGCTGTAGCAGACCGCCCTGCTCAATGCCGGGAACGGAAATAAGCCGCGAGTCCATCGCGGGTAAAATTCGCCCAACGGTGTGATTTTTGGCGGCCATCGGCACGTTAATCGCGACAACCGGCGCGCATTCGGTCACGCCGTAGCCTTCCAGAATGCGAATACCGAATTTATCCATCCACGCCTGACGCGTGTTTTCCTGTAGTTTTTCCGCACCGGCGACCACATAGCGCAACCGGGCAAAGTCGTAAGGATTGGCAAAGCGCGCATAGTTACCCAGGAAGGTAGAGGTGCCGAACAGTACGGTACAGTTACGGTCATAGACCAGTTCGGGAACGATGCGATAGTGTAACGGGCTTGGATAAAGAAAGACTTCTGCGCCGGTCATCAGTGGCGTAAACAAGCCCACCGTCAGGCCAAAGGCATGGAACAAAGGCAGCGCCGACATAAAGCGATCGCGCGGCGTAAAATCGGCCACGGTCCGGATCTGTTCAACGTTTGCCAGCAGGCTCTTATGCGAATGCACTACGCCTTTAGGATTGCCTTCGGAACCTGAAGTAAATAGCACCATTGCCGCGTCTTCGGGCTGCTGCGACACCTCGGCAAGCCGTGGAAAAAGAAGATGGCTAAGGATCCAGAGTTTATCCTGAGCCGTGACGGTCTCTTTTAAATCTTCCAGAAAAACCCATTTCACCCCGGTAAGCTGCTCGGGAAGATGCCATAGCTTGCCCTTATCCAGGAACTGGCGAGAGGTAAAAACCGTTTTCACTTCTGCCGCCTGCAGCGCGCTGCCTACGCCTTTTACCCCTGCGGTGTAGTTAAGCATTGCCGGAATACGGCCACGCATTGACGCCCCCAGGATGGCTGCTGCCGTAACCGTTGCGTTTGGTAACAGCAAACCAATATATTCACCTGGCGACGTATAGCGCTCCAGAATACGACCCACGCCCAGCGATTTTTTCAACAGCCCCGTATAGCT
Source organism: Erwinia phyllosphaerae (assembly GCF_019132875.1). GTDB lineage: Bacteria > Pseudomonadota > Gammaproteobacteria > Enterobacterales > Enterobacteriaceae > Erwinia > Erwinia phyllosphaerae. The sequence continues at coordinate 384,526 of NZ_JAHSPF010000005.1, read as the reverse complement.
GTCAGGCGTAAAATTAACGTCTTCAATGCAGGACTTAAAAAAACCGTAGCGCGTGCGGGCAGACAGGAAAGCCTGATAAAGCGTCTCGCGCGGACGCACCGCCATGCGTGCCTCCATCATAATATGATGCAGGTGTTCACCCGCCAGCTTGCGGCGTTCCCGCGCGGTTTTTGCTTCCGGCATGGGGATGGTGGTGGCGGGCAGCACGGTCAGGCTGATACGTGGAAAAAGACGACGCTTGAAGACGCCAGCCAGACGGCCAAACGGCGTATATTCCGCGCCTTCAATTCTTATTGGCACCACGGCCGCCTGCGATTTTGCCGCCACAAAACCGGCACCATCATAAATTTTCATCAGCGAGCCGGTAACGGTAATCCGCCCTTCCGGAAAGATCACCACCGGGCGGCCTTGCCCGATCGTTTTCACCAGGTGCTTGATCGACAGCGGTTTAGTGGGATCGAGCGGCACAAAATCGACCAGCGAGCGCACCCAACGCATATACCACTGCTCGCTGACGGAGGAGTAGACGGCGAACACGGGTTTAACCGGCAAAAACAGCGCCAGCAGCATGCCGTCCAGAAACGACATGTGATTAGGAACAATCAGCACCTTTGGCTGATGCAGCGCGGAAATATCGCCAGCCAGACGAGTGCGATACAGCAGACGAAAAAGCAGACGAAAAAAAGAAAGCAGCATGGCATCTCCTTAGCCAGTAAATTTGCCTGTAACGATGCAGGATATGGCTGAGCAAGACAATGGTAAACGGTGAAAATTACGAGCGTTGAGGGCGATTAATACCGAAATCTACAGTGTTGCAGAAAGTTTTGCGGCGCGGCTCGACAAACGTTGTTCCGGTGATGGCCGACAGCGAAACAGCCCCCCCAAGGAATCTCATCATTAAATTTACGTTTGGGAACAAAGATAATAAGGAAAATGTCTTTTTGGCCTGCGCCATGGCGAATGATGACGTATGCAATATCAGATATAGCGGTTAAGTTGTCGTGAAGCGTGAATTCTAATAATACTCCCATAGCCGCTGCTGGCTACGGGAGCATCTTATTGGATTAAATCAATGATTTAAACTCTTTCCTGCGCATCAATGCGAGGGTGCCGTCCAGCCGCCACCCAGCGCCGCAATCAGCTCCACGCTGGCAACCCACTGCGTGCTTTGCAGCGACAGCAGGCTTTGCTGCTGGCTCAGGCTGGTGTTTTCCGTGGTGGCGACGTCAAGATAGTCGATCATCCCGGCTTCATACTGGTTGCGGGTCACGCGAGCCGACTCCTGCGCTGCCTGCGTCGCGCGCTGCTGCGCGGCCATTTCATCCTGCAATGTGTTCAGCTCCACCAGATAGTTTTCTACCTCCTGGAAACCGGTCAACACCGCCTGGCGATAGCTGGCGACGTCTGCATCATAGGCCGCGCGGGCCTGTTCCACTTTGGAAGACGTGGCGCCAAAGTCCAGTAGCGTGCCGCTAAGCGATGGCCCCAGCGACCAGACGCGATTAGGCAACGACAGCAGGTTATGCAGCGCAGAGCTGCTGAAACCGCCGCTGGCACTTAGCGTCAGATCGGGATAGTAACCCGCAATGGCTACGCCTACGGCGGCATTGGCCGCGGCAACGGTGCGTTCGGCATAGGCGATATCCGGACGACGCTGCAACAGCGTTGACGGCACTGCCTGTGGAAGAGGCGGCAGCGTTGCCGTCATTTCTGTCGTGGCTGGCAGGCTGAATTCGGCTGGCGTTTTACCGATAAGAAGAGCAATGGCGTGTTCGGTCTGCGCACGCTGCCAGCTAAGATCCAGCGCGGAAGCGCGAGCGCTTTCCAGCTGCGCCTGAGCCTGTGCCAGCGTACCGCGAGACTCGCTGCCGGCCTGATATTTATTATTAATGACGGTCAGGTAGCGCTGATACGCCGCGACGCTTTCCTGATACAGCGCAATCTGCCGATCCATGATGCGCAGCTGGAAATAGTCCTGCGCCAGCTCGGACTGGGCGCTAAGTGTGATATTCGCCAGCTCGGCTTCGCTTGCCTGCGCGCTCGCTTTATTCTCTTCCAGCGTGCGTCTCAGCTTGCCCCAGATATCCAGTTCCCAGCTGGCGCTGGCCTGTAAAGACTGGCTGTTACTGGTCGTCCGCTGGCCGGATGTGGTGCTGCCGCTCCGCGTTGAAGAGCCGGTATAGGTGGCGCTGGGAAAAAGGTCGGAGCGGGACTCGGCCACCAGCGCCTTCGCCTGGCGATACTGTGCCTCATACTGCGCTACGTTCTGGTTGGAGATAGAAACCTGGCGCAGCAGGCCGCTCAGCGTGTTGTCATGGTAGACCGACCACCATTCGCCTTTGCTTTGCGCATCCTGCGGCGTCGCTTCGCGCCAGCCTTTTGCTTCTTTATAGTGTGTCGGTACGTTTACCGTCGGGCGATGATAGTCGGGGCCGACAGCGCAGCCGCCCAGCAGCAGCGCCAGCAAAACGGGCGTAAGTTTCCGGCAGGCACGGGTCGATGGCGCAGGCAGGTGCCAGCGTCCGTTTAGCATGGGTAAAGTCATTATTTTCATCATTTAAGCTCTGAGGCGTGCCCACTGGCGTTTGGTAGCGCGACTGGCGCGATCGAGATAGAGGTAAACCACCGGCGTGGTAAACAGCGTTAACAGCTGGCTCAGCGCCAGGCCACCGGCAATCGCCAGGCCCAGCGGGCTGCGCAGATCGGCATCGCCGCCGCTGCCCAGCGCCAGCGGCAACGCACCAAAAAAGGCGGCCAGCGTGGTCATCATAATGGGTCGAAAGCGCATCAGACAGGCCTGGGTAATCGCCTGCTGCGGCGTCATGCCCTGGTTACGCTCGGCGGCCAGCGCAAAGTCGATCATCATAATGGCGTTCTTTTTCACGATACCGATCAACAGCAAAATACCGATTAGCGCAATAACCGTCAGCTGCGTGTTGGTCAGCAGCAGTAAGAGCAGCGCCCCGACGCCCGCGGACGGCAGCGTGGAAAGAATGGTCAGCGGATGGATATAGCTTTCGTACAGCATGCCCAGCACGATATAAACGGCGGCCAGCGCGGCCAGAATCAGCCACGGCATCGAGGCCGACAGATCGGCAAAAGCCTTCGCCGTTCCCTGGAATCCGGCCTGAATATCGCTCGGCAGCCCGATTTTTGCCATCGCGGTTTTAATCAGCGCCGACGCCTGCTCCAGCGAGACGCCGTCCGCCAGGTTAAAGGCAATGGTGCTGGTCGCCGACTGCCCCTGATGCGCTACCGACAGCGGCGCGTTGGCTCCGCTGAAGCTGGCAAAAGCGGAAAGCGGGATCTGATCGCCGGAATCGTTAACGACGTAAAGCTTGTTCAGCATGTCCGGATCGCGCGTATAGGCGTCCTGTAGCGACATCACTATATGATATTGATTCAACGTCTTATAAAGCGTGGCGACCTGACGCTGCGCAAAGGAGTTGTTCAGCATCGTATCGATCATATTGACGTCGACGCCCAGCCTTTTGGCGCGGTCGCGATCGATATTGATCATCACTTCCTGGCCGCCGGTCTGGGAATCGGAGTCCACGCTGTTCAGCTGCGGAATGGCTTCCAGCGCCGCCTTAACCTTAGGCGTCCAGATACGCAATGTATCCAGATCGTCCGCCTGCAGGCTGTACTGATAGCTGGCGTTGGCGCTACGGCCGCCGATATGCAAATCCTGCGCGGCCATCAAAAACAGCTCTACGCCAGGCACGTTGCGCGTTTTGCCGCTCAGTCGGTTAGCCACTTCTGCCGCGGTCGCGTCGCGCTTTTTGAAGTCCTTAAGATGGACGAAGAAGTTGGCGGTATTGCGCGAGCCGAACGCGCCGCTGCCCATTGATGACATTACGCCATCTACTGCCGGGTCCTGCTGAATCATTTTGGCGAACGCTTCCACTTTTGGCTTCATCGCCTGAAAAGAGACGTTCTGATCGGCGCGCAGCATCCCCATCAGCAGGCCAGTATCCTGATTGGGGAAGAAGCCTTTTTGCACCACGGAATAAAGGAACAGGTTAAGGATAACGGTGAGTATCAGGCTAAACAGCGTCAGCCGCTGGTGGCGCATTACCCAGTTCAGCGCGCTGGCATAGGCGGCCAGCAGCCGGTTGAGGCCGTTTTCAATCCACTGATAAACAGGATGTGGCCGTACGGTAACCTTCGGCTTGCGCTTCAGCAGGCGTGAACAGAGCATCGGCGTCAGGCTCAGCGATACCAGCATGGAGATCACCAGCGAAACGGTCAGCGTAACCGCAAACTCGCGGAACAGACGGCCAACAATGCTGCCCATCAACAGGATGGGGATAAACACCGCTACCAGCGACAGCGTCATCGACAGCACGGTAAAGCTAACTTCGTTAGCCCCCTTGAGCGCCGCGCGTACCGGACTTAGCCCCTCTTCGATATAGCGGGTAATGTTTTCCAGCACGACTATTGCGTCGTCCACCACAAATCCGGTGGCGATAATCAGCGCCATCAGCGACAGGTTATCCAGGCTGTAGCCCAGCAGATACATCACCGCACAGGTGCCGATAAGCGAAACCGGCAGCGCCAGCGCGGGGATCGCCACCGCCTGTAAGTTGCGTAAAAAGACAAACACCACGCCGATAACCAGCATCATGGCAATCAGCAGCGTTTCTTCCGTGTCATAAAGCGAATCGCGAACGTTGGGTGAACGGTCAACGACGATTTTCAACGCCACGTCAGCCGGCAGGTTTTTTTCTAGCGCCGGAAGCTGGGCTTTGATCGCATCAATGGTTTCCAGCATGTTGGCACCGGCCTGCCGCGTGACGCCGATCATTACCGACGGCGAACCATTGTAGTAGCCGACGTTGTACTGATCTTCTACCGAATCGTAAACGGTGGCGACATCGCTAAGATGGATGGCGCGGCCATTCTGGTAGCTGACGATCAGATTACGGTACTGCTTTGCCTGTTCAAGCTGGCCGTTGCTGTCGATCACCCAAGACTGTTTTTCGCCCTGCAGCATTCCTTTCGGCAAATTGGTGGTGCTGTTGGCAATCGCCGTGCTGACCGTATCCAGCGACACGCCGAAATGGGTCAGCATCTGCGGCTGCAAATCAATGCGCACGGCGGGCAAGGCGCTGCCCATCAGCGAAACGTCGCCCACGCCCTTAACCTGGGCAATTTTCTGGTCGATTTCGCTGTCGGCCAGATCGTACAGCTCACCTTTGGAACGCGTGGTCGAGGTTAGCGCCAGCATGACAATGGGCGCATCTGACGGGTTAGCTTTGCGGTAGGTAGGCAGCGAAGGCATGCTGCTCGGCAACAGACTGCGCGAAGCGTTGATCGCCGCCTGCACGTCACGCGCCGCGCCGTTGATATCGCGGCTCAGCTCAAACTGCAAAATGACGTTGGTCGATCCCTGCGAGCTGCTGGAGGTCATCTCGGTGATACCGGCAATCTGCCCCAGCGCGCGCTCCAGCGGCGTGGCCACCGTGGCCGCCATCGTTTCCGGGCTGGCGCCCGGCAGGCTGGCGGAAACCATAATGGTCGGGAAATCGACCTGCGGCAGCGGCGCCACAGGCAGCAGGCGATAGCCCAACGCGCCCAGCAGCAGCAGCGCCAGCATTAACAGCAGCGTGGTTACCGGCCGGAAAATAAAGAAGCGCGTGATGTTCATCTTTCCGTCCTGCGCAGTCTACGACGCAGGCGCTCGGCCAGGCGATCGAACCACAGATAGATAACCGGCGTAGAAAACAGCGTCAGTACCTGGCTGAAGATCAAACCGCCCACAATCACTATCCCCAGCGGCTGGCGCAGTTCGGCACCGGAACCCGATGCCAGCATCAGCGGCAGAGCGCCCAACAGCGCCGCCATCGTGGTCATCAAAATCGGCCTGAAACGTAGCAGGCAGGCCTGGTGAATGGCGTCACGCGGGCTAAGCTGCTGTTTTTTCTCTGCGTCCAGCGCAAAGTCGATCATCATAATCGCATTCTTTTTCACGATACCGATCAGCAAGATCACCCCTATCAGCGCAATCAGGCTGAATTCGGTATTCGCCAGCAGCAGCGTCAACAGCGCGCCTACCGCCGCCGAAGGCAGCGTGGAAAGAATGGTGACAGGGTGAATAAAGCTTTCGTACAGAATACCCAACACCACATACATGGTCATTAGCGCTGCCAGAATCAGCCATAGCGTGTTGCTGTTGGCATTTAAAAACGCCTCGGTTTCGCCCTGGTAGCGCAGCGTAATACTGGACGGCATATGCAGGCTTTGCTGCGTTTCGGCAATCGCCTTTTGCGCATCCTCCAGCGAGTAGCCGTCATTGAGATTGAACGAGAGCGTCACCGCCGGGAACTGGTTCAGCCGCATATGTACCAGTGAACCAATGCGCTGATGGATAGTAGCAATTGAGGTCAGCCTGACCATGCTGGTGGTGCTGGTCGAACTGCTGCTGGTCGAGCTGCTGCTGCCGGACGAGCTGCTGCTGGAGGAGGAGCCGGTTGTTGAAGTAGATGACGAGCCGCTGCTGTCCGACGTTGACGTTGACGACGACGACGAGGCCGCCAGCCAGATATCGTTAAACGACGCGGGCGACTGCTGGTACTGCGGCGCCACTTCCAGCACCACGCGATACTGGTTTGACTGGGTAAAAATAGTGGAAACCAGCCGCTGACCAAACGCATTGTACAGCGCGGTATCCACGTCAGAAGCGGTAATGCCATAGCGAGCCGCGGCGTCGCGATTCAGCTCGACGTAAGCAACCTGCCCTTGATCCTGAAGATTGCTCACCACGGAACGGAATTCAGGCCGTTTCTCCAGCGCGCTGACCAGCTTCGGTGACCAGCTGACCAGGTTTTCGCTGTCCGCATCGTCCAGCGAGAACTGATACTGGTTTGGCGTCACCTGATCGTTAACCGTTAAATCCTGCGAGGCCTGTAGATACAGCTGAATACCCGGCACGTTTTTGGTCGCCTGCTGTAGCTCGCTGATGATCTTGTCGGCGCGCTCGTCGCGCTCGTCGAACGACTTCAGGTTAATTTGCAGTCGTCCGCTGTTGAGGCTGGTATTAGTGCCGTCAATACCGATAGTGGAAGAGAGGCTTTCTACCGCCGGGTTTTTCAGTACGATCTCCGCCAGCTGCTGCTGCCGCTTTGCCATCTCGTTAAAGGAGACGTCCTGTGATGCTACGGTCACGCCCTGAATCAGGCCGGTATCCTGCGACGGGAAAAAGCCTTTGGGAATGATCGCATACAGCAGCGCGGTAAAGACCAGCGTTGCCAGCGCGACCAGCAGCGTCAGCCGCTGATGGTTCAGCACAATGGTCAGCAGGCGATCGTAACCGGCCACCAGCTTGTCAAAGAATTGACCGCCCTTGCGATAAAAACGGCTCTGCTTCTCTTCCGGAATGTGGCGCAGCAGATAAGCGCAAAGCATGGGGGTAAGCGTGAGCGAGACCAGCATGGAAACCAGAATCGATACCGCCAGCGTGATGGCGAACTCGCGGAACAACCTGCCGACCACGTCGCCCATAAACAGCAGCGGGATCAAAACCGCAATCAGCGAGAAGGTCAGCGAGATAATAGTAAAGCCGATTTGCGCCGAGCCTTTCAGCGCCGCTTCCATCGGCGTTTCACCCTGCTCCAGTCGTCTTGAAATGTTTTCCACTACCACGATGGCGTCGTCGATAACAAACCCGGTGGCGATAGTCAGCGCCATCAGCGACAGGTTGTTAAGGCTGAAGCCCGCCAGATACATCACGCCAAAGGTCCCCACCAGCGACAGCGGCACCGCCACGCTGGGGATCAGCGTCGCCGCCACGTTGCGCAGGAACAGGAACGTTACCATCACCACCAGCGCAATCGACAGCATCAGTTCAAACTGCACGTCGCTGATAGAGGAGCGAATGGTCTGGGTGCGGTCGGACAAGATCTGCACTTTTACGCCATCCGGCAGCGCGGCCTGCAGGGTCGGCAGCTGTGCCTTGATATTGTCGACCACGGAAATAACGTTAGCGCCCGGCTGGCGCTGCACGCTGATAATAATCGCCGGGCTGTTATTGGCCCACGCGGACTGATAAGTGTTTTCCGACGCCTCTTCAATGTGTGCAATATCGTGCAGCCGCAACGCCGCGCCGTTCTGGTAAGTCAGGATCAGGTTGCCGTACTCTTTGGCCGTGCGCAGCTGATCGTTGGCGTCGATAGTGATGGAGTGATATTTGCCGTCAAAGCCGCCCTTTGAGCCGTTAACGTTGCTGTTGCTGATAAGCGTGTTAACGTCTTCCAGCGTCAGGCCGTGCGCCGCCAGCGCTTTCGGATCCATCTGCACGCGAATAGCTGGCTGATGACCGCCCGCCAGCGTCACCATACCGACGCCGGAAATCTGCGACAGCTTCAGCGCAATACGCGTATTGACCAGATCCTGCACCTTGATCAGCGGTAGCGTATCGGAACTGGCCGCCAGCGTAATCACCGCCGTATCTGCCGGGTTAACCTTTTTATAGGTTGGCGGATTAGGCAGATCGGACGGCAGCAGGCTGTCGGCGGCGTTGATGGCCGCCTGCACTTCCTGTTCGGCCACGTCCAGCGACAGATCCAGCGAGAACTTCAGCGTAATAACCGAGGAGCCGCCCGAGCTGCTGGAAGCCATCTGGCTGAGACCGGCCATCTGGCCAAGCTGTCGCTCCAGCGGCGCGGTAACGCCAGAAGCGATCACGTCCGGGCTGGCACCGGGATAGAGCGTGGTGACCTGGATAGTCGGATAATCCACCTGCGGCAGCGCCGAGGTAGAGAGGAATTTGTAAGCGAAAATGCCGGAAATCAATACGCCGACCATCAGCAAAATGGTGGCGACCGGCCGCTCTATAAAGATACGGGACGGATTCATTGCGCTTTCGCTTTGCCGCTGGCAGCTTTGGTTTCGTCTGCGGTAACCACAGAGACTTTACTGCCGTTGCTGAGACGGTCAATGCCGACGGTCACCACCTGCTCGCCTGCCTTCACGCCGGACAAAATAGCCTGCTGCGTGTCGCCCAGCGCTGGCCCGGTTTTCACCGCGCGGCGCGTTACCGTTTTGTCGCTGTTAATGACGTAAACAAAACTGCCGTCGCTGCTTAACTGAAGCGCCTGCGCAGGGATCACCGTCGCCTGTTTCAGCGTGCCGGTTTGCAGCCGCATATTGACGAACTGGTTAGGAAAGAGCGCTTCGTCGTTGTTATCGAACAGGGCTTTCAGTTCTACCGTGCCGGTGCTGGTGTCGATCTGGTTACTGATAAACTTCACGCTGCCGGTAGCCAGCGCGGTCTTGCCTTCCTGATCGAAGGCGGTAGCAGGCAGCGCTTGATCGTTGTGCAAGGCCTTAATCAACACGGGAATATTGCTTTGCGGCACGCTGAAGGTCACGGCAGCGGGCTGCATTTGGGTAATGGTGACAATGCCGGTAGAGTCGCTGGTTTGCACCATATTGCCTTCGTCCACCAGACGCAGGCCAACGCGGCCGGAAACCGGCGCGGTAATGCGTGCAAACTCAATATTCAGCTTCGCCGCGGCGATTTGCGCCTGGTCGGCCTTAACGGCACCGCGGTACTGCCCAACGGTGGCGGTCTGCGTATCAAGATCCTGACGGGCAAGCGAGTCCTGCGCATAAAGCTTGCGGTAGCGTGCCAGCGTCAGTTCCGCACTTTGCAGCAGCGCCTGATTCTGGTTGAGTTCGCCCTGGTACTGCGCCAGCGTGGCCTCATAGCTACGTGGATCGATTTGCGCCAGCAGCTGGCCCGCTTTCACCTTCTGCCCTTCGGTGAAGTAAACCTTCATCAGCTGGCCATCAACGCGGCTGGTGACGGTAACGGTCGCGTTGGGAATGACCGTACCCAGCGCGGTCAGATAGACCGGCACATCGGCCGTGGTCACGTTGCCCGCATGCACCGCAACGGGGCCGGACATCATCATGCCGGGGCCGCCATGTGGGCCGCCCGCGCCTGGAGGGCCGCCAGCATTGCGCGCGCCAGAACTCGGCCAGAAGCGCCACGCCAGCAGCGCAAGCAGGATGACCAGGATCAGTAAAATAATTTTTTTACGGCGTGAGGATGAGGTTTTCGCAGTCGTTGGGGTCATGAGGCTCTGTAAGATCAAGTAAAACAAAGAAACGGCAGCATGACGCTACCGCCTGAAAAAAGCCAGGTCAGTCTGTGACCCGGCAATATTATGGGTGAGAGCGCTGATTAAATTCCATCCTTGTTACGTAAGGATTACGTAATCACGTAAAGCCAGCTGAAACCCGTTATGATTTCCAGCCGCCGCCCAGCGCCTTATACAGCGTAATCTGCTGATTCAGCTGCCCTAAACGCGTGGTTATCAGCGATTGCTGCGCCGCATAAAGCGAGCGCTGCGCCACCAGTACGTTCAGATAGTTGTCCACGCCTTGCTGATAGCGGATATGGGCAAAATCGTAGTTGCGCTGGTTGGCCTGCTCATCCTGTTCGCGCGCGGTCAGTTCATCTTTGTAGGTGTCCTGCCCTGCCAGCGCGTCGCCCACCTCTTTAAACGCGGTCTGGATCGCTTTCTCATAGTCAGCAATTTCAATGCGTTTCTGCAAATGGGCGATATCAAGATTAGCCGAGTTTACGCCACCGTCAAAAATAGGCAGATTGATGCTCGGCCCGAACGACCAGGCCGCCGTGCCGCCTTCCAGCAGATGCCCCAGGCTGCTGGAGGTGGAGCCGCCGGAAGCCGTCAGGCTGATGCTTGGGAAGAACGCCGCACGAGCCGCGCCGATATTGGCGTTGGCCGCCTTCAGCGTATGTTCGGCCGAGATAATATCCGGACGACGCGTTAACAGATCGGAAGGCAGGCCTGCCGGTGTCGCCGGGAAATCCCAGTTCTTATTCAGATGCGCATTTTGCAGCATATCCGGCGGGAGATCCGTGCCAACCAGCAGCGCCAGCGCATTAACGTCCTGGCGTACCTGGCGCGTATAGGTCGCTACATCAGCCTGCGCGGTACGCACGGAGGTTTCCGCCTGTACCAGATCCTGCTCGCTGCTGACGCCGCCTTCCACGCTGCGTTTGGTCAGGTTGTAAGAATCCTGCTGGCTTTTCACCGTGTCCTGCGCCAGCTTCAGCAGCTCGTTATCGGCACAGAGTGAAAGATAAGCCGACGCCACCTGTGAAATCAGGCTGATCTGCGTGGCGCGCTGCGTGGCCGCCGTCGCCAGATAACTTTCCAGTGCGGCGTCGCGCAGGCTGCGCAGACGGCCAAAGAAGTCCAGCTCCCAGGCGCTAACGCCCAGGCTGGTGTTGAACTCATGGTAGGTGACCGGGCCGGTTGACGCGGTGTTATAAAGGTTACCGGGCAGATGCGCAGCGGTTTGCGAAGCGCTGGCGCTGATGGAAGGCAGCAGCGCTGCCCTGTCAATCTGCACCTGCGAACCCGCCACTTCGACGTTTAGCGCCGCAACGCGCAGGTCACGGTTATTCGCCAGCGACATGGCAATCAGCTTGTGCATCACCGGATCGGTGAAGAAATTTTGCCAGCTGATATCCGCGCCGTTAGCCGTTGCCTTTCCCTGCTGGTCGTAGTGCGCCGCTACCGGCAGCGCAGGACGTTGATATTTCGGTTCCATCGTACAGCCGCTCAGTACCAGCACCACTGCCAGCGGCAGCGTTGCCAGTGAAAAAGTCCGGGAGTGCATTATTCTTTTACCTCAGTTTTGGTTTTTTTCTTGCCAGAGAAACGCTGTGCGACCACGACATAAAACATCGGCACAAAGAAGATCGCCAGGAAAGTGGCGGTGATCATGCCGCCCACTACGGCTGTACCGATTGAGTGCTGGCTGCCCGCGCCCGCGCCGCTGGAAATGGTCAGCGGCAACACGCCCAGAACGAAGGCCATTGACGTCATAATAATGGGACGGATACGCAGTTTGGCCGCTTCCATTGCCGCTTCGACCAGCCCTTTACCCTCTTTTTCATGCAGGTCTTTGGCGAACTCGACAATCAGGATGGCGTTTTTCGCTGCCAGGCCGACGGTGGTCAATAGCCCGACCTGGAAGAAGACGTCGTTTTCCAGTCCGCGCATCAGCACTGCCAGGATAGTCCCGAGGATACCCAGCGGCACCACCATGATCACCGAGAACGGAATCGACCAGCTTTCATACAGCGCGGCCAGGCAGAGGAACACCACCAGAAGAGAGATGGCGTAAAGCGCCGTGGTCTGCGAGCCGGAGGTTTGCTCTTCGTATGACAGGCCGTGCCACTGCACTTTGAACCCTTTCGGCAGTTTGGCCGCAATGTCATTAACCGCTTTTACCGCGTCGCCAGAGCTGTAGCCGCTGGCCGGAGAACCCATGATTTCGACCGCCGAGACGCCGTTAAAACGCTCATAGCGCGGCGAGCCATACTGCCATTCGCCGCTGCCAAAGGCAGAAAACGGCACCATGTTGCCGCTGCTGTTGCGGAAGTACCATTTGTTCAGGTCAGATGGCGTCACGCGCGAACCCGCGTTGCCCTGCAGATAGACCTTTTTCACTCGACCGTTGTAGATAAACTGGTTCACATAGCTGGAACCCCAGGCGGTGGAAAGCGTATCGTTGATATCCTCCAGGCTCAGGCCCAGCGCGCGGGCGCGTTCATCATCAATAATCAAATGATACTGCGGCTCGTCATCCATGCCGTTTGGTCGCGTTGCGGTCAGGCGTTTGTCCTGCGCGGCCATGCCAAGGAACTGGTTACGCGCCGCCATCAGCGCCGCGTGGCCCTGGTTATTGGTATCCTGCAAATAAAAGTCAAAACCGGTGGCGTTACCCAGCTCCATCACGGCAGGCGGCACCAGCGCAAACACCTTCGCGTCTTTTAGCGTGGCAAAGTGCGCCATCGTGCGAGCTGCCAGCTTTTGCACGGTTTGATCGCTGTTACGTTGAGCCCAGGGTTTCAGCAGCACAAACGACATCGCCGTGTTTTCGCCGCGTCCGGAGAAGCTAAAGCCGTTTGGCGAGAACACCGAGCTGACTTCCGGCTCGTTTTTCAGCAGCCACGCCTGAATTTCGTCCAGAACCTGCTGGGTGCGTTCCGCCGAGGCGTTGGCGGGCAGCGTGGTCTGCATCATCATCACGCCCTGATCTTCATCCGGCAGGAACGAGGTTGGCACCCGCGTAAACAGATACCCGGTCGCGACCACCACCAGCAGATAGATAACCAAAAACAGATTACGTTTAGAGATCACCGCGCCAACGCTGTTAGTGTAGTGCAGCGTGCCCGCGTCAAACTTGCGGTTAAACCAGCCTGCCATACCGGTGGTTTTATGATCTGCCGAACCTGGCTTAAGCAGCGTGGCGCAGAGTGCTGGCGTGAAGATCAGCGCCATCAGCACCGAAAGCGCCATCGCGGAAACAATGGTAATAGAGAACTGGCGATAGATTACGCCGGTAGACCCGCTAAAGAACGCCATCGGCAGCAGGACGGCGGAGAGCACCAGCGCAATACCAAACAGTGCGCCCTGAATCTGCTCCATCGATTTGATCGTGGCGGCTTTGGGATCCAGCCCTTCGTCGTGCATTACACGCTCGACGTTTTCCACCACCACAATGGCATCATCCACCAGTAGTCCTATTGCCAGCACCATACCGAACATCGTTAGCGTGTTGATGGTGTAGCCACAGGCGGACAAAATGCCGAAAGTGCCCAGCAGCACGACCGGCACCACCATGGTAGTGATCAGCGTTGCGCGCAGGTTTTGCAGGAACACCAGCATCACCAGGAACACCAGTCCAATCGCTTCAAACAGCGTTTTGACAACTTCTTCAATCGACGCGCTGACCACAGGCGAAGTGTCGTAAGGGAACTTCACTTCCACGCCGTCCGGCAGCGAAGATTTCAAGTTATCTACCGTAGTACGCACCGCGTTAATCGCATCCAGCACGTTTGCGCCACTGGCGAGACGCAGCGCCATCCCGGCGGAAGGTTTGCCGTTGTAGGTCGCAGAAATACTGTAATCCTGCGGGCCAAGATCGACTTTCGCCACGTCTTTCAGACGAACCTGCGAGCCGTCCGTGTTGACTTTCAGCAGAATATTTTCAAACTGAGCAACGGATTGCAGACGCGTTTTGCCCACGATTGTGGCGCTGAATTTCGCGCCCTGCACCGTTGGCAGGCCGGCCAGCTTACCGCTGGAGATCTGCACGTTCTGCTGGGTAATGGCGGTAGAAACGTCGCTGGGGATCAGCTGATATTTGTAGAGCTTGGCCGGATCGAGCCAGATACGCATGCCGTATTCGGACCCCATCACCAGGAAGTCACCCACCCCTTTGGTACGCGCAACCTGATCTTCCAGTTTGGATACCAGCAGATCGGCCAGGTCACCGTTACTCATCTTGCCGTTAGTCGAAATCAGGCTGACCACCAGCATAAAGTTGGCCTGATATTTACGAACGTTGATGCCCTGCTCGGTTACTTCCGTCGGCAGCTGCGACTCCGCCAGCGAGACCTTGTTCTGTACCTGAACCTGGGCGGTATCCGGATCGGTGCCCTGGTTGAAGGTAACGATAATGGTGGCGCTACCGTCGCTGTTACTTTGCGATTCGATATAGCGCAGATTATCGATGCCGTTCAGCTGCTGTTCAATAACCTGTACCACGGTGTTCTGCGTGGTTTCGGCGCTGGCACCCGGGTAGGTCACCTGAACAGAGATGGCTGGCGGCGCAATATTGGGGTACTGGTTGATCGGCAATTTGAGGATCGACAGACCGCCTACCAGCATCACGATGATCGCCACTACCCAGGCGAAAATCGGACGCTCAATAAAGAATTTAGACATCAGTTTTCCTCTACTGCGCTGAAGGATCGGTGGTCGTCAGGTTGGCCTGCGGCGCGGTTTTTGCCTGTGCTTCCTTTGGCTGTACCTTGCTACCCGAACGCACATCCTGCAGACCTTCTACCACTACGCGATCGTTGGCCTGCAAACCGGACGTTACCAGCCACTTGTTGCCGATCATTTCGCCTGTAGTAATGCTTTGCTGCGCTACGGTGTTGTCCGCTTTCACGATAAAGACATAGGGCTTACCTTTAGTGTCATGCATGATCGCTTCTTGCGGGGCCAGAATGCCCTGGTCGGCAACGCCTTCCGGGAAGCTGGCGTGAACAAACATGCCCGGCAGCAGAATGCGTTTCGGATTCGGGAAAGAAGCACGCATGGTGACGCTGCCGGTACCCTGATCCACCGTCACCTCAGAGAACTCCAGCTTGCCTTCCTGCTGATAGGTTGAGCCGTCTTCCAGCGTTAGCTTTACCGCTGCGGCATTGTCGCCCACGGCTTTCAGCTTGCCTTCCGCCAGCGCGCGACGCTGACGCAGCAGATCCTGCGACGATTCGCTGACGTCGACATAGATAGGATCGAGCTGCTGGATGGTGGTGAGATAGCTGGTCTGGCCGTTGGTGACCAGCGCGCCTTCCGTGGAAAGCGAGCGCCCGATATGGCCGGAGATTGGCGCACGAACTTTGGTGTAATTGAGATTGACGCGTGCGGTTTCCAGATCTGCCGTTGCTTCTCTGGCGGCAGCGACGGCATCATCATACGATTGCCCGCTAATGGCATGCGCGGCAGCCAGCGGCTTATAGCGTTGCGCCAGCTTATTGGCGTTCAGCAGCGTCGCTTCGGCTTTATCGTAGGCCGCCTGATAGCTGGCGGGATCGATCTGGTACAGCGGATCGCCTGCTTTCACTTCACCGCCTTCCGTAAACAGGCGTTTCATGATGATGCCGCTAACCTGCGGACGCACCTCGGCCGTACGCACGGCAGTAGTACGCCCTGGCAGCTGCGTGAACAGGGTTACCGGTTCACTATGCAGTGTGGCTACGCCGATGGATACAGGCTGGTTACTGGCCTCAGTAGAAGTCTGCTGGTCACAGGCGGCCAGCAGAAAAATCAGGCTCGCTGAAAGGATCTTTAAGCGCATGGTCTGTTCTCAATGGAGTAGAATAAAATAGTAATGAGAGTGACTATTCTCATAAAAGAGGTTGATTATAGAAGGGGACGTCGGCTGACAGTGTTAAGTTTCTGATAAATTAGATGTTCAAAAGCTACGAATAAGCATTTTGTGCTACCCATCGTGCCTGATTGTATTTCTTATTGAACTGATGTTACCCGACGAGCTGGCTTCTCCCCTGACGATCTACCCTTCCGGCTCAATGCCGCGTCGACGTAGTTCACGCCGCGCCAGCTCTTTTAGCCAACAGGAAAGCGTAACGTTTTCGTTATCGGTCAGCGTTTTTAGCTGCTTATGAAGTTCAGGATGAATGCGCAGTTGGAAAGCAGCCGAGCGTCCCCCTCGTTTCGGCGTTCTGTCTTTGATCTTGGCCATAGGCTTCCCGTCCGGTGAGAAAAAATCGCCCCTCACAGCGCTACCAACACGGCAAGGGGCTGCACGACCTAACGGAATGCGGTGTTAAATCGTGATGGCACCACCCTACTCCGAATGGCGCAAAGTAGTTGTAGTCCTGATGCAAAAAAACAGTTAAGAGTTGTGTGATCTTTTGCTGCAATCAGAGGAACCTTTGCCCAACGGCACGAACCGTCAGGCAAAGGTGGAGGAAGGTTAAAACGCGATATCGACGCCGCCACGGAATACCGACTCGTCGCCTTTATCCGCAATATGCTTATCCGCTCGCAGGAACAGCCGCGCATCTTTGGCTTTCGCCACGTCAACCCTTACGCCATACCATTGAGAATCCTGATCAAGCCGCATGCCGGGGATCTGGAAGCTTTCACCTTCTGAACCAGCCCCTGTCCACCTGGCGTTGACGTCCAGCGACGGATTGCTAAAGGCATGCTGATATTCGCCGTAAACCGACAGCAGCGACCACCATTCGTCCACGTCAAACAGCGGTGCGCTCAGGTTAAGCCCGGTCAGCCCAACGGTGCGGCTGTAACGCGCGCTGTCGCCCTGCAGACCCAGCGCGCTGCCTTTATCTTTAAAGTCGCCGGTATAGAGCTGACTTAGCTTCATTCCGACATAAGGTTGCAGCGTCAGATAATCGTCCAGCGACCAGCGGTAGCCCGTTTTTACCAACGCTTGCCAGCTGTCATTGCTCGTATCTGATGAGGTCGCCTGCACGCCATCAATTAACACAGCCCGATCGAGTTCGGTATTGCCGTGCTGATAGCTCAGGTTTCCTTGCCAAATCCATTCCGGCGTCACGGCATACTGCCCGTAAAACATGACGCCCTGCAGGCTGTTACTGCTGTTGCCGCCGCTGCCGTCATAGCTGGCTTTGATCTCGCTGTCGGTCACCGCCGCGCCCAGCCGCAGGCCCGTAACGTCAAAATCGCTGTCGATACCGATTGCCGTCGTATTGGTACGATAGTGGCTGCCCAGATAGCCATCCTGTTGCAGATCGCCGTGCAGCGTACCGGTTTCCGCCCATACCCCGTTATTTTTGCGTTGCTCAGGATCGAGACGGTTGTTCAGCAGCTGGTTCTGGTAGTCCAGGCTGTTGAAAAGGATGGCGTTGCCGCTGGCGTGCGCCTGCCCGGAAAGCGAGTCCAGCGCTGCCGCAGCCTCTGCACTGCTGCCGATCTGCTCAAATGCGGCGGCGGCCTGTAACAGCGAGGTTTGCTGAGCAGATAAGCCAGACTGCGTGGAAAGGCTATCGGCAACCTGCATCGCCTGTTCTACGTTTGCGGCGCTTTTCAGTGTCGCCGTACCGGTAAGCCCAGCCGCTTCCGCCGCCTGCACGGTATTGACGCGCTGAAAATGCCCGTCGACGCTGTTACTGCCATAGGCAACCGTCCCCTGCAGGAATACCCCGGTATCGACGCTGGAAAACTGGCCGCTAATCCCCTGCCCGCTTTGCAACAACGATTCGTTGGTTTGCACAACATAGGTGTCGGAAGGCAAGGTAACCTGCAATGCGCCGTTCAGCGTTGCCGGCCCCGCCACCGTCAGCGGTTCGGAAAGCGTGATGCGCAAGGTGCCGTCGGCGCTCTGTTGATAGCTACCCGCAACATGTAGCGCCCCACCAGACGTAGTGACAACCGTCCCCTGATTGCTCAGGTTGCCGCTGATGTTGCCCGAGCCAGCCAGCAGACCGCTGCCGGTTACCCGTACGTCGCTGGCGACGCTGCCATCTATATACAATGTGTTACTTTCGACCTGGGTTGCGCCCGTATAGGTGTTATTGCCGGTCAGCGTCAGTATGCCACCCGCGTCGCTGGCTCCCGTCACAATTAACCCGCCATTGCCGCTAATGTCGTTAGAAAAAACGTAGCTGCCGTAGGTCAGCGCGGCGGTAAAGTCCGCGTTATAAAACATGCCCGGCCCTTTCAGGGCCTTATCGACATCGACATTGCCCCAGCCAAAGGTATCGTTATAAGGACGGCCATTGGCAGTATCCTGACTGACGCCCTGGACGGCATCGGTATGATAGTCCGCCGTGGTTAACAAGGTTTGTTGAAGGTTATAGCCCGTCATCCAGGGAAACTGTGCCGAAACTCTCGAGGCAGCGCCAGCAACGCGAGGCGCCGCAAAAGAGGTACCATATTTACGCGCAAGCGTGCCGTCATCCTGCAAATAATCGGCGTAGCCTGGCGCGGCAAGACACCAGGCCGCTGCATCGCCACAGGCGTCAAACACATATAGCTCAGGTGGGCGACTGCCCTGCGCCACGGTATAGCCCGGCAGGTAACCGGTGACGGCGATCAGCCCTTTCTCCAGGCTGGCGTCGTTATAAATCAGCGGGATCTGAGCATTAGGCGATGGCGTTGAGGTGCCGTTATTACCCGTCACCACCACGCCCAACGCGTTGGCGCTGACAATGCTGCTCAGGCTGTCACGCAGCAGATCGTAACGGCCGCTGACCCGCGCGCTTTCCAGTTCAGCAGTCGTTGTCAAACGCTCGCCGGAAGCATAAGACATGTTGATAATTTTCACGCCGTTATTTAGCAGCCCGCTGATTGCTCGCTGAGTGTCGCTGTAATAAAAAAGATTGTTACTGGACGCCTGAGCTATCCACAGATCGCTGTCTGGTGCCACGCCGCCGGAAAAGGCGCCGCTGGCAAGACCGGCAATGGTCAATGCGACTACCGTTCCGTGCCCTGCCGTGCCGTTGTTATCGTTCAGGGTTTGGCTGGCCCCGGACAGATAAGAGGTAAAATGGACGTTGGCGTAGTTGATGTCTGAACGGCCAGCCGCCAGCCCCGAATCCACTATCCCTACTTTCACCGGGCCGTAGGTTGTCACCGGGGTCGTCGATACCGGCGTTGGAGTAGTGGTTGTCGTCGTCGTTGTCGGCGTCGGCGTCGGCGTCGTTGGTGTTGGTGTCGGCGTCGTTGGCGTTGGCGTTGTAGGTGTTGGCGTAGTATTTACGGTTTCATTGTTGCTGCTACCGCCGCCGCCACCACCACCACCACAGCCGCTGAGCAAAAGCGAGCCGATCAAAACGGCCAGTAATGACAGTGGGGAAGGAATCGGGAGTACAGATGCTGTTCGGGTAATTTGCACGGAAATCCTCTTAAATCACGTCGCGGAGACAGAGCTATCCATGCCGGAATACATAAAGTTTAGAGATCAATACATGGAATAGTAGATAAATTTAATTTAATAGATCGGAGCATTCTCAATCGTTGGAACAACTGCCGGTTTGCGAGGATATTTAGTCGTTAAAGTTGAACTGTGACACAAAGGCGAGCAAAAACAGGCGGATTGTGGAGGTTGCCAGGGAGCGGCCTGATGCGGCAATGGCTGGATTATTTTGAAAAAAGCCAGGGGGCGACATAATGCGTTAAGGATCAGGTTGCTTTGGAAGCTGCCACGGGCCCGGAAATAAGGCGTTAAGAGGCAGGTTACTTTGGAAGTCGCTGCCGGATTGGGCATAAGGCGTTAGGGATCAGATTGCCTGGAAAGCTGCCACGGGCCCGGAAATAAGGCATTAAGAGGCAGGTTACTTTGGAAGTCGCTATGGGATCGGGCATAAGGCGTTAAGAGGTGACCGCAACGGGAAACGTCTTTAATACGGCCATCCCGGCTCGTTTCGCGCTTCCCTGCGCGTAAACTATCTGCTTGTCCGGCCAGCCCTTGCCACCGCTAAGCGGTTGGGTGGCTAACCATCCCCGAAAAGAGCTATGAGCCGTTGTGGGTAGAGTAAAGCGCGTCCGGTGCCACGTTCAGATGCTTCAGTACCGGCCCGATAATATTGCCGAACACCGGTGCCGCAACCGAGCCACCAAAGTGATCGCCAGCGGTAGGATGGTTAATCATCACCACCAGCGCCACCTGCGGATTGCTGGCTGGCGCTACGCCAGCGGTATAGTTGATATAACCGCCATCGTATTTACCGCTCGCGCCCATCTTTTCTGCCGTACCGGTCTTGATTGCCAGACGATAGCCCGGCACGGCTGCGCGCACGCCACTGCCGCCCGGCAACGCATCGCTCTCCATCATATGCACGACCGAACGCACAATGTCCTCATTGGCTACGCGCGTGCCGATAACCGGTGGCGTAACCTTAGTGATTGAAAGCGGACGATATACGCCAAAAGAGCCTAACGTGGCATATTCACGTGCAATCTGTAACGGCGTAACGCGCAGGCCATAGCCAAAGGAGAAGGTAGCCCTTTCGATATCCGCCCAGCGTTCACGATGCAGCGGAAAGTAACCCACGCTTTCGCCAGTCAACCCCAGCCCGGTTGGTCTACCCAGCCCAAAAGAGTGATAGGTATTGACCAGGACTTCGGCAGGCATCGCCAGCGCAATATGCGATACGCCAATATCGCTCGATTTTTGCAAAATGCCGGTCATAGTCAGGCGAGGCCAGTGGCCAACATCGCGGATCAGGTGGCCGTTTACGCGGTAGGGTGTGGTGTCCAGCACGGAGTCCGGACGCACCAGCTTGCGCGCAAGGCCTTCCATAACCACCAGCGGTTTTACCGTGGAACCAGGCTCATAGCTGTCGTTAATTGCCGCGTTACGCATCTGGTTTGGTGACACATCAACAAAATTATTGGGATTATAAGAAGGATAAGAAGCCATCCCCAAAATTTCGCCGGTGTCGATTTTCACCAGTACCGCCGCGCCCGAGTCCGCTTTATTCACCAACACGCCGTCGCGCAGTTTGGTGTACATAGTGTACTGATCGAACTTATCGATGCTGAGCTGCACCGTCGGCGGCTGTTTTGGCGGCTCATAGTTGATCATTGCAATGATGTTGCCGTGGGCATCCTGGCGATACTTCTCCTCGCCCGGCGTACCTTGCAGTACCTTATCGTAGCCTTTTTCCAGCCCGTTCAGGCCGGTATTGTCAGCGCCAACGATGCCGATTAGCGGCGCGGTTGCTTCGCTCATCGGATAAAAACGGCTGTCATCATAAACGGTTGAGATCCCGGTCAGATGCAGTTTGGCGATGTCTTTCGCAATACCCAGCTCAATCTTATGCCCCAGGTACAAGAAGCGCCGGTTGGGGTTAGCCTTGATTTGCCGGGCAATTTCTTCGGGACGCTGATCGAGTGCGTTAGCCAGATATTCCCATTTCGCGCTGGTAAAATCGGGATTTGCTTCCAGCACGCGCTGCGGATCGGCAATGATATCGCGCGACGGCACGCTTAGCGCCAGCGCTTCGCCGTTTCTGTCCAGCAGCGTGCCGCGATTGGTTGGAATAGTCACCGTACGCAGCGAGCGCTCATCCGCCTGCTTTTCCAGCATAGGATGGTTAATCAGCTGGAGATCCCCTACCCATACCAGCAGCAGAAGCATAGAGGCAAACACGCCAAGGCAAATCAGACGAAAGCGAAAGGGATGAAAAGGCGTTTTTGCCTGGTCTTTAGCCAGTAATTTCTTTAAGCGGGGCATAGCTCTTCTGTTAACGGATAGCGAATAACTGACCGGGAGTTATACAAAAAATGCGGGGATGATGACAGGAAAACTGTGTTTCAGATCGTGATTGTTGCGCCCGGGTTTAGCGTATAAACAGGTGGAGTTGTGCCGCCTGCGGCACGCTTCAGGTAAAAAAAACCTGCGCATCTGCGCAGGTCGGTGAAACAAAGTAAAAGCTTTTGATGTTCACCCATCAATACCTCTGGGACGTAAACTGTAGCAACCACACCAGCCGACCCGCCAGCCTGCATTCGCAACAGTTACCCGCAAAATGTAACCAGCCATGTGATTCTTATGCACTTTTGCACATTTTAAGCTCGCCGCTAAGAGGCCTCGGCAAGTTTTACCCACAGCAAGCGCTGCTTAAACAGGACGTGTGCCGCGCTGTTGCGGCGAGCTCAGAACGGATTTCCCACGCCGTTTTTGGGTTTTACCCGCGGCATATCATTCAGCATGCGTTACCAATATTATGCTTTCGCGTCATCAACGGCGGCCTTATGGATTTCCACCAGGCAGCTCATGGCGTTTGGTCCTTGCGTCAGCGATGAGGTGCCGATATCCAGCGTCAGCACGTTAGGATTGCCCGCGCGATCGAACGGTTGCCAGGCCTTACCGAAGCCCGGATCGAACCACGCTCCGGTGGCAATCAGGACCACGCGGCGGCTAACGCCGTCCGTAAGCCGAACGCCCGCCAGCATGCGGCCACGCTCGTTGCTGACCTCAATAACATCGCCATCGGCAATGCCTCGCGGGCTGGCATCGTCCGGATGCATCCACAAGGTTTCACGTCCGGCGGTTTTGCTGGCCTGCACGGAGGGCGTAGCGTCCATCTGGCTATGCAACCTGTCGCCAGGCTGAATAGAGATCATATGCAGCGGAAAGCGCTGGCTTAGTTCCGCGCCCAGCCACTCTTGCGGCGGCTGCCACTCGGGATGCGGCGCAAAATCTTCCAGCCCGAAACCGCCGATGGTTTCGCTAAACAGTTCAATTTTGCCGCTGGCGGTCTGGATCGGATTCTTCAGCGGATCCTGGCGAAAATCCTCCATAAAAATAAACGGTTTTCCGCCTTCCGGTACCTCTGCGTAACCTTGTTCCCAGAAGGTCTGGAACTCTGGCCAGTCAATGCCCTTACGCTGATGCGCAACCGCACACTGCTGATAAAGATGTTCGATCCACTGCATCTCGTTGCGATTTTCAGTGAAGGCCTCGCGGTAGCCCAGCCGATCGGCAAGATCGGCAAAAATATCAAAGTCGTTACGGGCCTGATGCTGCGGCCTGATGGCCTGATGCATAGCCAGCACAAAGCGGTCACGGGAAGAGCCGCCAATGTCGTTGCGTTCCAGCGTGGTGGTGACCGGCAGCACAATATCGGCCATCTGCGCGGCTGGCGTCCAGACGATGTCCTGTACGACAACGGTATCGGGTTTCTGCCAGCCTTCGACCAGGCGATTAAGCTGCTGGTGATGATGAAAAGGATTGCCGCCAGCCCAGTGGATAAGATGGATATCGGGATAGGTATGCGTTTCGCCCTGGAAAGCGTAAGGCTGGCCGGGATTCAACAGCATATCGCTGATGCGCGCGACCGGGATAGCGCGATCGGCAATCGGATTTACCCCGGTCGACATTAGCGGCGCTGGCCCTTCAATACGCGGATTGCCAACGCTGTTCATCGAACCGTGTCCAAAAGAGAAACCGGCGCCCGGCAGGCCCGGCTGCCCCAGCATGGACGAAAGTGCAATCATCATCCAGTAAGGCTGCTCGCCACGGTGCGCGCGCTGAACAGAATAGGAGCTGGTGATAAAACTCCGCTTGCCGATCAGCTGTTTAGCCAGCTGCTCAATACGCTGGGCCGGGATGCCGGTGATATCGCTGGCCCAGCGCGGCGTCTTCGCTATACCGTCGCTTTCACCCAGCAGATAGCTGCGCAGCTGCGGATAGCCGACGCAGTGTGAAGCAAGGAAATCCCGATCGGCTGCGTCCAGTCGCTCTGTCTCGAAGCCCAGCGCCAGCATCAGCGCCACGTCGGTGTTGGGCCGAATCGGAATCCACTCGGCGTTAACGAACTCCGGACAGTCATCGCGCATCGGGCTGATATTGATGATCGGCGTGCCCTTCGCTGCCAGCTCCAGCAGCGCGGGTTTCAGGCTGTGCTCGCCAGCGCCGCCGGAAGCTACCTGACCATTTTTTAGCGCCAGGCCGCCAAAGGCCAGGAAGATCTCGCAGTGTTTAACCACGTCGGGCCAGTCGGTGACGCGTCCGGTCAGCGGCATATAGGTGCCGATGATATAAGGCAGAAAAAACTGCGCCGCTCCCCAGCTGTAGTTACCTAACTGATCCACGCCGCCGCCGCCGGTGAAGTAAAAACGGCGGACGAGCGTTCGCGCATGGTTGACGCGTCCTGCCGATGACCAGCCATAAGAGCCATTAAAAATGCCGGAAGCGCCGTAACGATCGCGCACGCGGCGGTTCTCTTCCGCCACCAGATCCAGCGCGGTTTCCCAGTCGACGGCGACAAAGTCTTCTCTTCCGCGCAGCGTGCGATCGCTTTTTTCACGCGATTTAAGCCAGGAACGGCGCACCATCGGCTGGCGAATGCGCTTGTCGGAATAAACCAGTTCCGGGATGGTATTCAGCATGGGTGAAGGATCGCGGTCGGCAAAGAAAGGCTCGCAGCGCAGCAGCCTGCCGTTTTCTACCACGGCGGTGAAGGCGCCCCAGTGGGCAAGGTGCGGCACTTTTTTAATGGTCATGAATGATTCCGGCTGGTGTTATCTTTTCTGGCAACCAGATTACCATCTTTTTCGCGCGCCGTTGAATCCCCCTCCTGGTGGCTGGATCGCCAATCAATTAACGGCTTTGCGACGGCGGCTACATTCTGTGTGCTTGAAGTAACAGGAAATTTCCGCAACACTTAGCGCAATGTAAACGTTTACCCTGGAAGGTTTTGGAACTATGGCCACCATTAAGGATGTTGCCAGGCTTGCGGGCGTTTCCGTTGCCACGGTTTCCCGCGTGATTAATCATTCGCCCAAGGCGAGCGAGGCTTCCCGACTTGCCGTCAACAGCGCGATGGCTGAGCTGCAGTATCATCCCAATGCCAATGCGCGCGCGCTGGCGCAGCAGTCCACGGAAACCATGGGGCTGGTGGTGGGCGACGTTTCCGATCCCTTTTTTGGCGCGCTGGTTAAAGCCGTGGAGCAGGTCGCCTACCGCACCGGCAACTTTTTACTGATCGGCAACGGTTATCACAACGAGCAAAAAGAACGTCAGGCCATTGAGCAGCTTATTCGCCATCGCTGCGGCGCGCTGGTGGTCCATACTAAAAAAATTCCCGATGCCGATCTGATTCCGCTAATGGAGCAAATCCCCGGTATGGTGCTGATCAACCGCACGCTGCCCGGCTTTGGAAAACGTTGTATTGCGCTGGATGACCGTTACGGTGCCTGGCTGGCAACCCGTCATCTGATTCAGCAAGGTCATCACAATATCGCTTTTATCTGCTCAACCCATTCCATTTCCGACGCGGAAGATCGTCTGCAAGGCTATTACGATGCGCTGAGAGAACACGACCTGCCCTGCAACGATCGGCTGGTGGCCTTTGGCGAACCGGATGAAACCGGCGGCGAACAGGCGATGACGGAACTGCTGGGACGCGGCAAGCCTTTCACTGCCGTAGCCTGCTATAACGACTCAATGGCGGCAGGATCGCTGGCGGTGCTGAGCGATAACGGCGTGCGCGTGCCGGAAGAGATGTCGCTGATTGGTTTTGATGATGTGCTGGTGTCGCGCTACGTGCGTCCAAGGCTGACGACGGTGCGTTACCCTATCGTGACCATGGCGCAGCAGGCAGCGGAGCTGGCGTTAGCGCTGGCGAATAACCAGCCGCTGCCTGAGGTGACCAATATGTTTAGCCCGACGCTGGTGCGCCGTCATTCGGTGGGCTCGCCGGACTAAATTTCCAGCGCCAGCAGTTCCTGCACGGTTTGCGCACGACGGATCTGACGCGGCTGGCCGTTTTCAAACAGCACTTCCGGCAGCAGCGGACGGCTATTGTAGTTGGACGACATAGAAGCCCCGTAAGCGCCGGTATCGTGGAAAACCAGATAGTCGCCGGGCTTCACGGCCGGCAGGGCGCGGGTCTCAACGTTGCCGCCTTCCAGCTGGGTAAAGACATCGCCCGATTCACACAGCGGCCCGGCCACCACGCTTTCGATGGCCTCCTCCCCCAGCTCACGTCCGTCACCGGCCATTGCGGAAATGTGGTGATAGCTACCGTACATGGCGGGCCGCATCAGATCGTTAAAGCCTGCATCTACCAGCACAAAATGGCGGCTACCCATCTGCTTAACGGCGCGTACCTGGGAGACCAGCACGCCAGACTCGGCAACCAGAAAACGGCCCGGTTCGATTTCAAGCTTGACCGCATGGCCCAGATGTTGCGCTACGCGCTGGCGAGCCGCGTCCCACAGGCCAAAATAGTGCGCGGTATCGATCGCCTCTTCACCAAAACGATAGGGAATAGAAAGCCCGCCGCCTGCGGAAATAGCCTGTACATCCTGACCACAATCGACAACCAGCTTGACCATCGCATCGCATACCTGCTCCAGATGACCATAATCAACGCCGGAACCAATATGCATGTGAATGCCGACCAGCTGCAATTGATGCTGCTCTACCGCAGCCAGCGCCAGCGACAGATCGCCGTGCCAGATACCGTGCTTGCTGTTTTCACCGCCGGTATTGGTTTTCTGGCTGTGACCATGACCAAAGCCGGGATTGACGCGCAGCCAGACCGGATGGCCCGGCGATACCGCGCCCAGCTGGTGCAGCATATCAACAGAACCGGCGTTGACCGGGACACGCAGTTCCGCGAGGCGAGCCAGCGTCGGCTCATCAATGACATCAGCGGTAAAGACGATATCTTCACCGCCTGGCTGGAAACCCGCCGCCAGCGCGCGCTCAATTTCACCCAGCGAAACAGAATCTACGCGCACGCCCGCCGCCTTCATCAGACGCAAAATATGAATATTTGAGCAGGCTTTTTGCGCAAATCGCACCACGTCAAACTGCTTTAGCTGCGCGATGCGCTGTTGGATCACCGCAGCATCATAGGCCCAGACGGGGCCGCCATACTGACGTACCAGCGGCAGCAGGTTGTCCTGAGTCAATGCGGTTTCGGTGTTGTTAAGCAAGCGTGGCATCGGGCTATCTCCTGGAACGCGTTCTTATAATAAAACTCTCAGCAGAGCGCTTTAAGTTTGGCTGAGATGATTACGCCACGGCAGGAGCTGAATGAAAAATATCTGTTTTAGCGCACTCTATTCATCCATGATATAGCTTTGCTTTTTCAGGACGTTTATATGGCTGGCGTAACCTTACGGCATATCGAAATTTTTCATGCGGTGATCACCAGCGGCAATTTGACCGAAGCCGCGGCAATGCTGCACACTTCACAGCCGACGGTTAGCCGCGAACTGGCAAGACTGGAAAAGCTGATCGGACTGCAGCTGTTTGACCGGATACGGGGCCGCCTGCAGCCGACCGCTCAGGGACTGCGGCTGTTTGAAGAGGTGCAGCGCTCCTGGTACGGTCTGGACAGAATTCTTAACGCCGCCGAGGGACTACGCCAGTTTCGCCAGGGCGAGCTGTCTATCGCCTGCCTGCCGGTTTTTTCCCAGTCGCTGCTGCCCACGCTCTGCCAGCCGTTTTTGCAGCGCTATCCCGACGTCAGTATGAATATCATTCCGCAGGAGTCACCGCTGCTGGAGGAGTGGCTCTCGGCGCAGCGCTATGATTTGGGCCTAACCGAAACCAGCCAGACGCCTGCCGGAACGGAACGCTGTGAAATTTTCACCGGTAATGAGGTGTGCGTTTTGCCCGTCGGGCATCCGCTTGCGAGTAAAGCCTGTTTGACGCCGCAGGATTTTGCTGGTCAGAACTACATCAGCCTGTCGCAAACCGACAGTTATCGCCAGCTGTTGGATCACCTGTTTCATGAACAGAACGTACAGCGCAGGATGGTGATGGAGACGCATAGCGCGGCATCGGTTTGCGCGATGGTCAGAGCAGGCGTCGGCGTGTCGATAGTCAATCCGCTAACCGCGCTGGATTACGCCGACAGCGGCGTAGCAATCAGGCGCTTCAGCATTGAGGTACCTTTCACCGTCAGCCTGATCCGGCCACGGCACCGCCCTTCTTCGGCGCTGGTTGACGCTTTTATTCTGCATTTGCAGCAGCATATCGGCCTGTTCAACCAGCGCGCGCGGGGACTGGATTAAAAAATCAGGCGCAGGCAGGCTGCCGCTGTGCTTTGCCGCGGCGGAAAGTCAGCAGACAAATAAGCAGACCAATCACGGCCAGCACGGCTGCCGCTACCGGCACAGAGGTCAGGCCGTAGCCGCCATCGATCACCGCGCCGCCCGCCCAGGCACCAAATGCGTTCCCCAGGTTAAAAGCCGAAATATTCAGCGTAGAAACCAAATTAGGCGCGTCTTTACCGTGGCGTACGACGTTAATTTGCAGGCCAGGCACGGTTGCAAAGGTCGCCATCGCCCACAGGAACAGCGTGACTTCCGCCAGCCAGGGAGCATGGCTGGTCCAGCTGAACGCCAGTGAGAATAGCGCGATCAGCGAAAAGCTAAGGATCAAACTGAAAGAGACCTTCCAGTCTGCCAGCTTACCGCCCAGGATATTACCGACGGTCAGCCCGCCGCCAATCAGGAACAGCGTCCAGCTAACGCCCTTATTGCTCAGGCCGGTCACCTGGAGCAGCAGCGGTGCAATATAGCTGAACAGGGCAAACATTGCGGCGGCAAAGCAAACCGTCATCAGCAGCGACAGCCACAGCTTGCCGTTGGCTAACGCGCCGATTTCGCTGGCCAGATGCACAGGTTTCTCATCGCGGTTGGTCGGCAAACTGACAATCAGCGCGATAAAGGCCAGGATACCGATGACCGCCACGCCCCAAAAGGTAGCGCGCCAGCCAAACAGCTGACCAAACCAGGTGCCCAACGGCACGCCCAGCACGTTAGCCAGCGTCAGTCCGGTGAACATCAGCGCTACTGCAGACGCCTGTTTGCCCGGCGCAACCAGACTCGCAGCCACCACTGAGCCAATGCCAAAGAAAGCCCCGTGACAAAGCGCCGTGATCACGCGCGCTGCCATCAGCAGGTTATAGCTATAAGCCAGCGCGCAGAGCACGTTGCCAACGATAAAAATCGACATTAGCAAAATTAACGTGCGCTTACGCGGCAGGCTGGCGGTCAGCAGCGCCATAATTGGTGCCCCTATCGCCACGCCAAGTGCATAGCCGCTGATCAGCCAGCCTGCGGAAGGAATGGTGACGTTTAAATCACCAGCCACTTCCGGCAACAGCCCCATAATGACAAACTCCGTGGTGCCGATAGCGAAAGCGCTGAGCGCCAGCGCCAGTAATGAAACGGGCATTTTATTCTCTCCAGAACGGGACACTCACTGTCTGTACAGCAGCGGCCGTCAGATTCAGTTAAAAAAAATATTACAAAACATGAATTTTGATTTACGTCACAGAAAGAAGTAAAGCACAGCTTGTCAGGGACTTATACCCTCTTTCAGGCAACAATATGTTGCCTGAAAGGCAATAATAAACGTCTAACGTTGCAATACAGCCGCTTTTTTACCCTTTTTCTGCCGATTTTTCGTGCGTACGCCTGGCTATACTTCTCGTTATGTTGCGCTTTGTTTACTAATTACGGTCAGGTAACAGAGAAACAACGGGGTTATCCATTACGAAAAATTATCAATTATTTGATAATCTTTTGGCGCTAACTGAGGTTAAATAGGTAAAGTTTTCTGAGTGTTGGCCGATACCTCGATGATGGATGCAACGGGCGTTTATTGAGCTGTGCTTGATCGATTCATTCTCGGGGAGTAAAGATGCGACTGGCTATCTGTCTGCTGGTGTTGTTGATGACCGGGTGCTCGGTAGGAAAGTATGAGTACAGCAGCGAAGCGGAAAAACGCGTGGACATGACCGTTACCGGCATTCCCACCATTCTCGGCGTCGGCACGCTGGGCACCACTATTCCCCTGACGGCCGATTACAGCCTGACGGCGGCACACGTGGCGAAATATTCACTGTATCGCGTTAAGTCGCGCCATCCGGAATGCGATCTGGCAGTGGTTTACCACAAAAACGGCAATGTTCCCGCCCCGCATTTCCGCAATGGCTTTATGGGCGACAAAATCAATCTCTACGGCTATAGCTTTATTTCAGCCATGCCGGTGGCCTCTACCGGCACCAATCTGGTTAATACCGGGCTGAAAAATGACTGGAACAAGCTGAGCTGCGTAGTTGTGGCCTCCAATGCCGGCGTTGTGCAGGGAATGTCAGGCGGCGCGGTTTATAACGCTTCCGATGATTCTATTGCAGGCGTGATCGTGGGGTATTCCGACAGGATTAACGACCTGAAAACGGGTAAAACGCTCTATAAAAACGTCTCTTTATATGTGCCCTATGCCCGCTTTAAGGACTGGCTAAATGAGGCCATTAAATCCTGATGACGGCAGCCTGAGAAGCTTTAGCGCAACGTTACTGTTCGTTGTCGCGCCAGCATCGTTCGTCGCGGCTTAGGCACCCGCTTTCGCCATCGCAAAAAAAAACCCTGTCGGCGTGACAGGGTTTACATCTTGCTGAAAACTTACTTGCCTGACGGACGCAGCGCCGGGAACAGAATGACGTCGCGGATGGTATGGCTGTTGGTAAACAGCATGACCATACGGTCAATACCGATACCCAGACCCGCCGTTGGCGGCAGACCGTGCTCCAGTGCCGTCACGTAGTCTTCGTCATAGAACATCGCTTCGTCATCGCCAGCATCCTTCGCGTTCACCTGCTGCAGGAAGCGTTCGGCCTGATCCTGCGCATCGTTCAGCTCGGAGAAGCCGTTACCGATTTCACGACCGCCGATAAAGAATTCAAAGCGATCGGTAATTTCCGGATTGATGTCGTTACGACGCGCCAGCGGCGAAACTTCTGCCGGATATTCGGTGATAAAGGTTGGCTGGATCAGGTGGCTTTCTGCCGTCTCTTCGAAGATCTCCGTGACGACACGGCCCAGGCCCCAGCTTTTTTCAATTTTGATGCCCAGCGACTGTGCAATAGCAGAAGCTTTATCAAAGTCGTCCAGGTCGGCCAGGTTGGTTTCCGGACGATATTTCTGGATCGCCTCTTTCATGGTCAGCTTGTCGAACGGCTTGCCAAAGTCGAACTCCTGATCGCCGTAAGGCATCACGGTAGTCCCCAATACGTCCTGCGCCAGCGTGCGGAACAGGCTTTCGGTCAGCTCAATCAGGTCTTTGTAATCCGCATAGGCCATATAGAGTTCCATCATGGTGAACTCTGGATTGTGGCGCGGTGAAATCCCTTCATTACGGAAGTTACGGTTGATTTCGAACACGCGATCGAAACCGCCGACCACCAGACGCTTCAGGTAAAGTTCTGGCGCGATACGCAGATACATATCAATATCCAGCGCATTATGGTGAGTGATAAACGGACGGGCAGATGCGCCGCCAGGAATCACCTGCATCATTGGCGTTTCTACTTCCATAAAATCGCGGCCAACCATAAAGCTGCGGATACCGGCCATAATCTGCGAACGAATTTTAAAGGTCTTGCGGGATTCTTCGTTAGCAATCAGATCCAGATAACGCTGGCGATAGCGGGTTTCCTGATCGGCCAGGCCGTGGAACTTGTCCGGCAGCGGGCGCAGCGCTTTGGTCAGCAGACGCAGTTCGCTACAGTGAATGGACAGCTCGCCGGTTTTGGTTTTGAACAGCTTACCGCGGGCGCCGACGATATCGCCAAGATCCCACTTTTTAAACTGCTCGTTATAAATACCTTCTGCCAGATCGTCACGAGAAACGTAAAGCTGGATGCGGCCGCCGACGTCCTGCAGCGTAACGAATGACGCCTTGCCCATGATACGGCGCGTCATCATACGACCCGCTACGCTGACCTCAACGCCCAGCGACTCCAGCTCTTCATTCTCTTTGTCGCCGAATTCAGCGTGCAGACGATCGGAAATATTGTCGCGACGGAAGTCGTTAGGAAAGGCCACGCCATTTTCACGCAGCAAGCCCAGCTTTTCACGACGCGCTTTCAGTTCGTTATTCAGTTCCAGCGCGGCGTCGGCGCCCTGCGGATGTTGTTCTGACATGTTTATAGCCCTGCCTTCAAACTTGCTTCAATAAATCGGTCCAGATCGCCGTCCAGCACCGCCTGAGTATTACGGGTTTCCACGCCGGTGCGCAGATCCTTAATGCGTGAGTCGTCAAGCACATAGGAGCGAATCTGGCTGCCCCAGCCGATATCGGACTTGTTATCTTCCAGCGACTGTTTTTCAGCATTTTTCTTTTGCATTTCCAGTTCGTACAGCTTCGCCTTCATCTGCTTCATCGCCTGGTCTTTGTTCTTGTGCTGAGAACGGTCGTTTTGACACTGGGTCACGGTATTGGTTGGAATGTGCGTGATACGTACTGCCGATTCCGTACGGTTAACGTGCTGACCGCCCGCGCCAGAAGCACGGTAAACGTCAATGCGCAGGTCGGCCGGGTTGATTTCGATATCGATGTCGTCATCAACTTCCGGGTAAACAAACGCGGAGCTGAAAGAGGTGTGGCGACGGCCGCCGGAGTCGAACGGGCTTTTGCGCACCAGGCGATGCACGCCGGTTTCGGTACGCAGCCAGCCAAAAGCGTAGTCGCCGCTGATGCGCAGCGTGGCGGATTTGGTGCCGGCCACTTCGCCTTCTGACTCTTCGATAATCTCGGTTTTGAAGCCTTTCGCCTCTGCCCAGCGCAGATACATACGCACCAGCATGCTGGCCCAGTCCTGCGCTTCGGTGCCGCCGGAACCGGCCTGAATATCAATGTAGCAGTCGGCGCTGTCGTATTCGCCGGAAAACATGCGGCGGAACTCCAGTTCGGCCAGCTTCTTGTCCAGCCCGTCCAGCTCGGCGACGGCTTCGTTGAAGGTCTCTTCGTCGTCCGCTTCCACGGCCAGCTCCAGCAGGCCGGAAACGTCATCCAGGCCCTGGCTCAGCTGATCCAGCGTTTCAACGACGGCTTCCAGCGCGGAACGCTCTTTGCCCAGCGCCTGCGCGCGTTCGGGCTCGTTCCAGACGTCCGGCTGTTCCAGCTCGGCGTTTACTTCTTCCAGGCGCTCTTTCTTGGCATCGTAGTCAAAGATACCCCCTGAGAACGCTGCTGCGCTCAGTGAGATCCTGAATACGGTTCTTTACCGGATTAATTTCAAACATGATTTAGATCTTCAAAAGTCTGCAATGTAACTATGCAGTTTAACCGAATTTGTGGGCGGTTTGTAGCTTTAGCGAGGAGGGAGTTTCGGGTGAAAAGTGATGGCAAGACAGAATAACAGCAGACAATGCGACGCTAAAGAGCCAGCCCGCCAGAACTGGCCCGTGATGCACTCACAGCCAGTCCACTACGGGTGCATTTTCCTGGCAACGGGAAGCCGATGTGGCGTTTCTTTTCCTTATTGCTGCTACCAGCGCTTTCTTCTCTGCAAATAACTTGTTAATACGTTCGTCGGTACTGCTCGCTTGTGCGGCTTGCCCTTCTACGCGCTCGCTTTTTTGGGCTACATTTTTCATCATATTATCTCTTATAGCTCTGCGTAAATATCTGCTTCAACTTACTAAATCGGCATATATTTTAATCAACTTATCCTTGAAATCAACATAAGTTGGCTGGAACCAGATGCCATGTGGCAGCAAAACTTCCATTTGTCCCTGGCTTCGTTCGGGACGTCTTAATGCATCGGGCATCAGAAAAGGCAGGTTTTTATACCTGTTAGTTAACTCAAATACGACGGGAACATGAGGTTCATTTTCCTCTACCTCAAGTTCCGAATGATTTTCAAGGTGCCTGGTATCAGAAAATACTGCAAAGGCCAGCGCGATGCTTTCACTCAGGGAGGTTGATGCAAATCCCTCGCTTCGTATTTTCTCACCCTTTGCCAGGGCTTGTTGGTAAACAGCCAGCTCTTTCTCAGTCAACGTTACTCCTCTGAACAGACGCTGTCCGACCTGTAAGCAATAGCGTTTTGAGGCTACTTCAAATGCTTCATTGATCCGCTTCAACCAGAGGTTAGCCTTAAAATTTTGAGAGGGTGTAAGACTTTTCCTGGCCAGATAAGCATTAATAATTTGATAAGGTTTCATCCCATCAACCTGATCTTCCCGCCGTGCGGTCTGATATTTTGCAACAGCGGCGCTACGAGCATCACCTTTCAAAAAATCAGCTCTGTAGGATTCAAAAAGCAAAAAGTGGTTCGAAGTTTCATCGCAACACAAACGAATATGATCCAGTTTGTGCGAACCGGCAATACACGACAATATAGCGTTTAAGGGTGCGTAGTAGCCCTCACCCTCATCTGCCTCATCCTTCTGGATATTCATTTTGTACTGCCCATAAGCAAAAAGGATAGCCTGCAAAGCCGTATGCTCATGTAGCAGTTCGTTTTTATAGTCGATGATCAAGGTATGCCTCCCTGCAAACCCGTTTCTTTACATGCTGTACTGTCTTTTTACAGCGGCCAGAGGTGCTCAATAATCAGCTGCACGCTACGATTGCCGCGAAACTCGTTGATATCCAGCTTGTAGGCCAGTTCAACCTGTTTCACGCTGGGATCGGGCCAGAGCGTGGTATCAATATTAAAAGCGATACCGTCCAGCAGCGGGCCGCCGCCCAGCGGTTCCAGCATCACTTTCAGATGGCGCTCGCCGACCAGACGCTGCTGAATAAGCTTAAACTTGCCGTCGAACTGCGGTTCCGGGAACGCCTGACCCCACGGACCCGCTTCACGCAGCAGTTCCGCCGTGGGTAGCGTCAGCTCCTGCGCCATCAGCTGGCCGTCAGACCAGACCACGCCCTGTAACGACTCTTCGTCCAGCCATTCGCCAATCAGCTCGCCGAAGCGCTGGCGAAACTCGTCGAACCTGTCCGCTTCCAGCGATAAGCCTGCTGC
Source organism: Erwinia phyllosphaerae (assembly GCF_019132875.1). Classification (GTDB taxonomy): domain Bacteria; phylum Pseudomonadota; class Gammaproteobacteria; order Enterobacterales; family Enterobacteriaceae; genus Erwinia; species Erwinia phyllosphaerae. The sequence goes on along the minus strand of NZ_JAHSPF010000005.1, from coordinate 349,671 downwards.
CATCGCGTGGCCGCCGAATTTAATAATCAGCCCCGGGTAGAGCGTGTCCAGGCGTTCCAGCGCATCACGCATATGCAGTCCGGTAATGGAACGGCCTGAGCCTTTTAGCGTGCCGTCACCAGCAGGAGCAAAAGCGATCACCGGCCGATGAAAACGCTCCTTCAGCCGCGAAGCCAGAATGCCGACCACGCCCTGGTGCCATTCCGGATGGTACATAGCGATACCGAGCGGCAAGGCTTCGCTGCTGCGCTCCAGCGCGTCGCACAGCGCCAGCGCTTCTGTCTGCATGCCCTGCTCAATCTCTTTACGCGTCTGGTTCAGCGCATCCAGCTCGCTGGCCAGCATACGGGCCTGAGCGATATCTTCGCTCAGCAGCAGCGCCACGCCGACGGACATATCGTCCAGCCGACCGGCGGCGTTCAGCCGTGGCCCAAGCGCGAAACCCAGATCGCTGGCGGCCAGCTGGCGCGCATCGCGATTGGCGATCTCCAGCAGCGCCCTGATACCCACGCGGCATTTCCCGGCGCGTATACGGCTTAGCCCTTGCCAGACCAGGATACGGTTATTGGCGTCCAGCGGCACAACGTCTGCGACGGTGCCTAACGCAACCAGATCCAGCAGCTCGGCGAGATTTGGCAACGTCGTCACGCCGCTATCGCGTAGTCGTGCCCGTAGCGCCAGCATCAGATAGAAAGCGACGCCAACGCCCGCTAAAGAGCGTGAAGGAAATTCGCTTTCGGCAAGATTAGGGTTAACGATGGCTTCGGCATCCGGCAGCGTTTCGCCAGGCAGGTGGTGATCGGTAATCACTACCGCAATCCCTTTTTCATGCGCCAGAGTCACCCCCGCATGAGAAGAGATGCCGTTATCCACGGTGATAATCAGCTGCGCGCCGCGCGCCGCCGCCTGCTCCACCACTTCCGGGCTCAGGCCGTAGCCGTCGTCAAAGCGGTTTGGCACCAGGTATTTAATATTGCGGCCGCCCATGCTGCGTAGCGCCAGCACGGTCAGCGCGGTGCTGGTGGCACCATCGGCATCGAAATCGCCGACGATCATGATGCACAGATTATCCGCGATGGCTTTTTGCAGAATTTCCGCCGCCCGCTCAATACCGCTGAGCGAGTGGAAGGCGTGCAGATTTTTCGCGCCGCGCTCCAGTTCGACAGCCTGCTTAACGCCGCGATGCGCGTAAAGCCGACGCAACAGAGGATGAATATCGGGAAGCTCGCTCTCCTGCACCGCTACACGGCGGCGTAATTCAGTTTTGCCTTTCACCGGGTTCAGCCGCCCGCTTTCTGGCTATCAAGCAGCTTCTTCATCTCTTGCGGCCCCTGATAGCCCGGGATCATCATGCCGTTTTGCAGCAGAATAGCTGGCGTACCCTGAATACCGTACAAAATGCCCAGCTGGTACTGCTTAGCCAGATCGATTTTGCAATCTGCTGCCGTTACCGCTTCGCCTTTCATCGCTGCATCAAACGCTTTTCTGCGATCGGCTGCGCACCAGACGGACTTCATATCTTTAGCAACCTGGCCGTTCATGCCTTCACGCGGGAAAGCCAGGTAGCGTACGGTGATGCCCAGCGCGTTGTAGTCTGCCATTTGCGAATGCAGTTTGTGGCAGTAGCCGCAGGTGATATCGGTAAATACCGTAATGACATGCTGCTCTTTTGGCGCTTTATACACGATCATTTCGCCGCTTAAAGCCTCGACTTTTTTCTCCAGCAGTTTGTTGGTCACGTTGACCGGCTGGCTGCCGCTGACGTCGTACAGCGGCCCCTGAATAAACTGTTTTCCGTCTTCGGTAACATAAAGCACGCCGCTTTCGGTCAGTACGGTTTTCATCCCGGGCAAAGTGGACGGCTGAATCTCCATCTGCTGCAGTCCCAGCTTCGCCAGGGATTGTTTAATGGCCGCATCGTCAGCCTGGGCAAGGCCAGCCGCCATCAGCAGAGAAAGTAAAAGGTAACGCTGTTTCATTTATTATCCTTGGGCCTTAGTAAGCGGGCCATGTAATCTGCGCCTTATGCGCGCGGATGATGCTGTTGATGTAGCTGCCGCAGTCGTTCGGTAGCAACATGAGTATAAATCTGCGTTGTGGATAAATCGCTGTGCCCTAAAAGCATCTGTACGACACGCAGATCGGCCCCGTGGTTCAGCAGATGCGTGGCAAAAGCGTGGCGCAGCACGTGGGGCGAAAGCTTTTCGCTGTCGATACCCGCCAGCAGAGCGTAATGCTTGATGCGGTGCCAGAACGTTTGCCGGGTCATCTGCTGCGCTCGGCTGCTGGGAAAAAGCACGTCCAGCGTCTGGCCGTTCAGCAGCCACGGGCGGCCATGCTCAAGGTAGTGTTCCAGCCAGTGCAGGGCTTCCTCACCCAGCGGTACCAGCCGTTCCTTATCGCCTTTGCCGATAACGCGAACCACGCCCTGGCGCAGGCTGACGTTATTTAGCGTCAGGCTTACCAGTTCGGTTACGCGCAGGCCGGTGGCATAGAGCAGCTCCAGCATGGCCTTATCGCGCAGCTCCAGCGGGATCTCCGTAGAAGGTGCCTGCAGCAGCCGCTCGATCTGCGCTTCGCTAAGATCTTTCGGCAACCGCTGCGGCAGCTTTGGCGAGGCCAGCAGCGCGCTGGGATCGTCCTCACGCAGCTTTTCCCGATAGAGATACTGGAACAGACGGCGCATGGCGCTGAGCAAGCGGGCCGAGCTGCTGGCCTTATAGCCGCCCTCGACTCGCTCGGCGAGAAAGTTTTGCAGTCCGCTGCTTTCTACCTGCCGCAAATCTGTTTGATGGTGTGCCAGCCAGTTGACCAGCGACATCAGATCAAGACGATAGGAGGCCACCGTATTTTCCGCAAGATTGCGCTCGATCCACAGGGCATCAAGAAACTGTTCGATAAGATCGCTGTCCTGCACGTCGTCTCCTTTTCTGCCGGCCAGACGGACACGCCGCCAAAGCCCAATTCTGATATAATTCGCGCCATTGAACCAGGAGAATTGAGTAAACCGCGTATGAACATCGGCCTTTTTTACGGTTCCAGCACCTGTTACACCGAAATGGCGGCGGAAAAAATCCGCGATTTTATTGGTGAAGATCTGGTGACGCTACACAATCTGAAAGATGATTCGCCACGGCTGATGGAGCAGTACGATATGCTGATCCTGGGCATTCCTACCTGGGATTTTGGCGAGCTCCAGGAGGACTGGGAAACCATCTGGAACGAGCTCCCTACGCTCAACCTGCGGGATAAAGTCGTCGCGCTTTACGGTATGGGCGACCAGGCCGAATACAGCGAGTGGTTCCTGGACGCGCTGGGCATGCTGCATGAAATCCTGCTGCCGCTGGGCGTAAAATTCGTTGGCTACTGGCCGAACGAAGGCTACGAGTTTATCAGCAAGAAACCGCTGACCGCCGACGGCAACAGTTTTGTTGGCCTGGCGCTGGATGACGTCAACCAGTTTGACCAGACGGATGAACGTATCGCGCAGTGGTGCGAACAGATCCTGACCGAAATGGCTGCCTCGCTGTAAGCAGGCCAGAAAATGAGCGCGTCAGGGTCACACGTTCACCCGCTTCGGTTCAGCCAGCGGTAAGCAGTTTTTGACGCAGCTGCCGCCATTCCGCTTCGCTCATGCTGTCACGCAGCAGCCACAGTTTTTCCCGCTCGCCCTTCGCCGAACGCAGCGCCAGCAGAATCGCCTGGCGCGTCATCCAGGGTCTGGCGCATATCTGCCAGTTTTTCTGCCGCCACCGCAGCTGGCGATGCTCCAGTAACGCGATATCGCCCTCGCGGCTGCCGATACGCCGCTGGCTACGTATACACTCAAAGACGACCAGCGTCAGTAGCAGCAGCCAGACGGCCGTTAAGTTTGTCGGCCAGGGTGCCAGCAACAGCATCAGCATAACCAGGCCGTGCAGCAGCAGCGACAGCCACTGCGCGCGCCAGGAGACGCGCAGCTCAGAACGCCACAGGTCCACGCTGCTGGTTTCGCTGTTGGATCAGATTAACCATGCTTTTTAATTCCGGATCGGCCGGTTCGCCGTGATTCATCATCCAGTTAAACAGGTCGGGGTCGTCGCTTTCCAGCAGCCGTACAAAAACCTGTTTTTCGCTGTCGCTCAGGTGGTCATATTCGAACTCGAAAAAAGGCATGATAGAGATATCCAGTTCGCGCATGCCGCGACGGCACGCCCACTGCACACGAGCTTTATTGTTAATATCCATGCTTTCCATCGTCAGTCAGTGAAAGATGGCCGCTAGTGTAGCGCTTTTTCAGGGTAATGTTGATGGCTCAGTTTGCGTTTGCAGCATGCTTCGCAAGGTAATTGCACCGGTTGCAGAGTTGCCGCGCCTTTTGTGCGCCGTTTTCAGAAAACTGGTTGCAAAGCCGGACGGCTCTTTTAACATTGAAAGACAGGTTTATCTTACATTCAGGAATCCGCTATGCCGATTTTATCTTTCCCGCCTCGTCAACCTGCGGCCTCCGCTCGCCTGCCGCTTACGCTGATTTCGCTGGAAGAGTGGGCGCTGGTAAATGTGACCGGAGCCGATCGCATCAGCTATTTGCAGGGACAGCTGACGCTGGACGTCGCCGCGCTGGGCGCTAATGCGCATTTGCCTGCCGCCCATTGTGATGCGAAAGGAAAAATGTGGAGCAATTTGCGCCTGTTTCATCGTGGAGAAGGGCTGGCCTATCTTGAGCGCCGCAGCCTGCGCGATACGCAAATTACCGAACTGAAGAAATATGCCGTGTTCGCCAAAGTTGCGATTGAGGCGGATGATGAAGCCGTGCTGCTTGGCGCAGCCGGATTTCAGGTTCGCGCAGCGCTTGCGCCGTTGTTTACCGCGCTGCCAGATGCTGAAAATCCCGTTATCCAGCAGGATGACGCCACGCTGTTGTGGTTTGCGGCCCCGACAGAACGCTTTTTGTTGATTGTCAGCCGTGATAAGGCGCTGGCCTTACGCGAGGCGCTGGACGGCCAGGCTCAGCTGACCGACAGTTCGCAGTGGCTGGCGCTGAATATCGAAGCGGGTTTGCCGATTATCGATGCGGCAAACAGCGCGCAGTTTATCCCTCAGGCCACCAATATGCAGGCGCTGGACGCTATCAGCTTTAAAAAAGGCTGCTATACAGGTCAGGAGATGGTCGCCCGCGCGAAGTTTCGCGGTGCCAACAAGCGAGCGTTATACTGGCTGGCCGGTAGCGCAGGTAAAGTACCCGCCGCCGCTGATTCGCTGGAGATGAAGCTGGGTGATAACTGGCGACGTACCGGCACTATCCTTGCCGCCTGCCAGCTGGATAATGGCGAGGTCTGGGTGCAGGCCGTGCTGAATAACGATCTGGAAGCGGAGACGGAGCTACGCGTGCAGGGTGATGAAGGCGGCAGCCTGACTATCCAGCCGCTCCCCTACTCGCTGGCTTAAGTGCAGTAAGGGGCCATCCGGCCCCTTTTTTATGAAACGTAGAAGTAAATTGCCAGAAAGTGGCAAATGCTGCCGCCAAGCACAAAGCCGTGCCAGATAGCGTGGTTATAGGGAATGCGCTTCGAGACGTAAAAAATAACGCCCAGCGAATAGATAATCCCGCCCGCCGCCAGTAGCCAGACGCCCCCCGCCGACAGTTTGATCGCCAGCTGATAAATCACCACCAGCGACAGCCAGCCCATCAGCAGGTAGGTTGTCACCGACAGCGCTTCGAAGCGATGCACAAACGCCAGCTTAAACAGCACGCCAGCCAGCGCCAGGCTCCAGATCACCACCATCAGACCGTGCGCCAGCGGCGATTTCAGGCCCACCAGCAGGAAAGGCGTATAGGTACCGGCTATCAGCAGGTAAATAGCGCAGTGGTCCAGCTTTTTCAGCCAGTATTTCGCACGCGGATGGGGGATCGCGTGATAAAGGGTGGAAGCCAGAAACAGCAGGATCATGCTGCCGCCATACAGGCTATAGCTGGTAATAGCGATGGCGTTTGCCTGCATATCCATCGCCTGCGACAGCAAAAGCACCAGGCCCACAATACCGAAGATAAACCCGATACCGTGGCTGATGCTGTTGGCTATTTCTTCGGCTACCGAGTAGCCCTCCAGCCTTTTATTAGCCATAGTTGTCCTCTCCCTAATGTGAAGCGAAAAGACGGGCTGGATAAGGCGCACAAATTCTGTTCGCTGTCTTTACCGGCCCGTCCGAAAATGCGCACGTTTAGCTTAGTCGAGAGCGATTTCAGTGTACAAGTGTAAGCTTAAATAAAGTGTGAAGGCCTGTAACCGTTTTTAAATAAATTAAAACAGCTTGTTAGCTTAAGCAGCGTGCGTTGTAACAGCGTTAACGACCACCTGCTGCGTCAATAATAGTGCCGGTAATATAAGAAGCTTCGTCGCTCAGCAGCCAGTAAATTGCCCGGGCTATCTCTTCCGGCTGACCCCCGCGCCGCATGGGAATAGCTGGCGCAACGCGATTTACCCTGCCCGGCTCGCCGCCGTCAGCGTGCATATCAGTATAAATAAATCCCGGCCGTACGCCGTTAACCCGAATTCCGTGCGCCGCCACTTCAAGCGACAGCCCTTTAGTCAACGTATCCACTGCGCCTTTCGAAGCGGCGTAGTCGACATATTCATAAGGCGCTCCCGTCCTGGCGGCGGCAGAGGAAACATTGACTATCGCCCCGCCTTGCCCTCCATGCTGCTGGCTCATCCGCTTTACCGCCTCCCGACAACAGAGAAAAGTGCCGGTAATATTGGTCGCAAAAACACGATTAATTCGTTCTGCGCTAAGCTCTTCGACGCTGGCCTGGCGAAAGAGAATACCGGCATTGTTAACCAGCGCATGCAGGCGAGCGCCCTGCTCATCAAGCAGCTCAAACATGGCAACAACCTGAGCTTCATTCGCAATGTCTGCCTGAATGCTGAAAGCTTTGCCTCCCCGCTGGTGGATTAGCGCAACAACTTCTTCCGCTGCTGCTTTGCGCTGGTGGTAGTTCACCGCAACCTGATAGCCTTGATCGGCCAGCAGTAGGGCCGTTGCACGCCCAATCCCCCGGCTGCCGCCGGTCACTAAAGCCGTTTTCACTTTTACTCTCCTGAGATGGCCCGAATATGACAAAGGGCACCTGAGTGCCCTTAACGTGAGGATAAACCTGAAGCGTGCTCTGATTTTATAATGAAATCAGCCAGCAACGCGCTGCCTTACTCATATTCGCTCATTGGCAGACAGGAGCAAAACAGATTTCGATCGCCGTAAACATCGTCCAGACGTTTTACGGTTGGCCAGTATTTATTATCGCTGCCTGCCGGGAACACCGCCAGCTCACGCGTATAAGGATGCGCCCATTCGCCGACAAGCTCTTTTTGCGTATGCGGCGCGTTAACCAGCGGGTTGTCGTCCGCTGGCCATTCGCCTTCGGCCACGCGGTCGATCTCCATGCGGATAGCCAGCATGGCATCGATAAAGCGATCCAGCTCGACTTTGCTTTCCGATTCTGTTGGCTCCACCATCAGCGTTCCGGCTACCGGGAAAGACATGGTCGGCGCGTGAAAACCGTAATCAATCAAACGCTTGGCGATATCCAACTCGCTGATACCGGTTTGCTCTTTCAGCGGACGAATATCCAGAATACATTCGTGCGCCACGCGATCGTCGCGGCCGGTATAGAGAATGGGATAAGCCGACTTCAGCCGCGTAGCGATATAGTTAGCGTTTAAAATCGCCACCGAGCTGGCCTGTTTTAACCCTTCTGCACCCATCATGCGGATATACATCCAGCTGATTGGCAGGATAGAAGCGCTGCCAAACGGCGCGGCAGAAACGGCACCCTGCTGCGTCAGCACCTCATCAAGCTGCACCACGCTGTGGCCCGGCACAAAAGGTGCCAGATGCGCTTTCACGCCAATCGGCCCCATGCCCGGCCCGCCGCCGCCGTGCGGAATACAGAAAGTTTTATGCAGATTAAGATGCGAAACATCCGCGCCAATATAGCCAGGCGTGGTAATGCCAACCTGCGCGTTCATATTGGCCCCGTCCAGATAAACCTGGCCGCCGTACTGATGAACGATCTGGCAAACTTCGCGGATAGTTTCTTCATATACGCCGTGCGTGGACGGATAGGTCACCATAATGCAGGACAGCGCGTCGCCAGCCTGCTCCGCCTTCAGCCGTAAATCGTGCAGATCGATATTGCCTTGTTTGTCACAGGCGACCACGACTACTGCCATACCGGCCATCTGCGCGGAGGCAGGATTGGTGCCGTGTGCCGAACTGGGGATCAGGCAAATATGCCGACCGCCTTCATTGCGGCTTTCGTGATAGCGCCGAATAGCCAGTAAACCGGCATATTCGCCCTGCGCGCCAGAGTTCGGCTGCATGCACAGCGCATCGTAGCCGGTTAGCTGCACCAGCCATTGCGACAGCTGGCCGATCATCTGCAAATAGCCCGCTGCCTGATCGACCGGACAGAAGGGATGCAGCTCGGCAAATTCTGGCCAGGTAATGGGGATCATTTCTGCCGCCGCGTTAAGCTTCATAGTGCAGGAGCCGAGCGGGATCATCGCCTGGTTCAGCGCCAAATCTTTCCGCTCCAGGCTGTGCATATAACGCATCATTTCGGTTTCGCTGTGATAGCGGTTAAAAACCGGATGGCTCAGGATGGCATCTTTACGCAGCATAGCGGCAGGCACGGAGACGCCTTCAACAACGGCTTTGTCCAGCTCATCAATATCCTGCCCGTGATTTTCACCCAGTAGCACGGAAAACAGCGCCGCCACGTCTTCACGCAGCGTGGTTTCATCCAGCGTGATGCCTACTGCATTGTCGATATCGCCGCGCAGATTGATGCCAAAGCTCAGCGCCCTGTCCAGCACGGCGGCCTTATCGGCAACCTCAACGGTCAGCGTGTCGAACCAGCTTTGATGGCGCAGCGTCAGCCCGCCCTTTTGCAGCCCGGCGGCAAGAATGTCGGTCAGGCGATGAATACGGGAAGCGATGCGCTTCAGGCCGTGTGGGCCGTGAAAAACGGCGTAAAGGCTGGCGATATTGGCTAACAGCACCTGTGAAGTACAGATATTGGAATTCGCCTTTTCACGGCGGATATGCTGTTCGCGCGTCTGCATCGCCATACGCAGTGCCGTATTACCTGCGGCATCCCGCGATACGCCGATAATGCGGCCCGGCATCGAACGTTTATATTCATCACGCGCGGCAAAGAAAGCCGCATGCGGCCCGCCGTAGCCCATAGGAACGCCAAAGCGCTGTGCTGAACCAAAAACGATATCCGCGCCCTGCTTGCCCGGCGCTTCCAACAGTACCAGCGACATAAAATCCGCAGCCACGCTGACCAAAACTTTGCGCGCCTTCAGCTCGCCGATAAGTGTGGTGTAGTCATGGACTTCACCCGTCGTACCAACCTGCTGAAGCAGAACGCCAAACAGATCTTCCTGCTCCAGTGCTTTTTCCGCCTGGCCTACCAGCACTTCAAAGCCAAACGTTTCCGCGCGCGTGCGCACCACGTCCAGCGTTTGCGGATGAATATCTTCGGCGACAAAAAAGCGGTTGGCGTTTTTCAGCTTGCTGATGCGCTTTGCCATCGCCATCGCTTCAGCGGCGGCGGTCGCCTCATCCAGCAGCGAGGCGGAAGCGATATCCAGCCCGGTTAAATCCAGCGTGACCTGCTGGAAATTCAGTAGCGCTTCCAGACGGCCCTGGGAAACTTCAGGCTGGTAAGGGGTATAGGCGGTGTACCAGCCGGGATTTTCCAGCATGTTGCGCAGGATGACGGGCGGCGTCAACACCGGCGTATAGCCCATGCCGATACAGGATTTATAGCGCAGATTGCGGCTGGCAATCGCCTTCAGCTCGGCAAGCGCCTGATGCTCCGTGGCGGCATCGCCAATGGCTGGCGCGCCCGGCAGCTGAATATCCGCCGGAACAATGGCGGCGATCAGGTCAGAAAGAGAAGCTGCGCCGACAGCGTTTAGCATTGCTTCCTGCTGCGCTGGTGACGGGCCGATATGGCGTTCGATAAAAGCGCCGGTATGTTCAAGCTGGCTGAGAGTAGTCATTAGCGGTAAATCCTGAATCGGGCAAAGGCGTGAAGGAGGCGGTGAGCCTCCTGCCGGTAAAGGTGTCGGTTTACTCGTCGATGCTGGTTTTGTATGCGTCCGCATCCATCAGCCGATCCAGCTCGCTGTCATCGCTGGCCTTAAGGCGGAACAGCCAGCCTTCTGCATAGGGTGCGCTGTTGACCAGCTCCGGCTCACCATCCAGCGCGCTGTTAACCTCGACGATTTCACCACTGAGAGGCGCATAGATATCCGAAGCGGCCTTGACCGATTCGGCTACCGCACAGTCATCCCCCTGACTGTAGGTGCTGCCGATGTCCGGCAGATCGACGAAAACCATGTCGCCCAGCAGTTCCTGCGCATGTTCGGTGATCCCCACGGTATAGGTGCCGTCGGCTTCTTTACGCACCCACTCGTGGCTTTCACGGTATTTCAATTCGTTTGGCACGTTGCTCATCGCTCTTTCTCCTGAATTATTATGCACCGCGAGACGCTGCTTTTTTACACCACCGGCTTACCGGCGCGAACGAAAACGGGTTTAGTGACTTTGACCGGCATTTCACGGTTGCGGATCTGTACAATCGCCTGCTCGCCAATGCCTCCTGGTACGCGGGCCAGCGCGATGCTGTAGCCTAAGGTGGGTGAAAAAGAGCCGCTGGTAATGACGCCTTCCTGCAGGTTTCCGGCAGCATCGATAAAGCGCACCGGCAGGCCGTTGCGCAGCACGCCTTTTTCCGTCATCACCAGGCCGACCAGCTGTTCCGTGCCTTTTTCTCGCTGAACTTCCAGCGCTTCGCGGCCAATAAAATCGCGGTCGGCTGGCTGCCAGGCTATCGTCCAGCCCATGTTGGCGGCCAGCGGCGAGACACCCTCATCCATCTCCTGGCCGTATAAATTCATCCCGGCTTCCAGGCGAAGCGTATCGCGGGCACCCAGTCCCGCCGGTTTTACGCCTGCCGCCAGCAGCTTCTGCCAGAGATCCGCAGCCTGCTCGTTGGCCAGCGCAATTTCATAGCCGGCCTCGCCCGTGTAGCCCGTCGTGGCGATAAACAGCTCGCCCGCCTGGACGCCAAAAAACGGTTTCATGCCGCTGACGGCCTGGCGCTGGGAATCGTCAAGCAGCGTTTGCACTATCGCCTGCGCTTCCGGCCCCTGAACGGCGATAAGCGCCAGATCGTTACGCTCCGTTAGCGTTACGCTAAAGGATTCAGCCTGCTGCTCGATCCATGCGAGATCTTTTTCTCTGGTGGCGGAATTCACCACCAGCCGGAAATAGTCCTCGGTCATAAAGTAAACAATCAGATCGTCAATTACGCCAGCCGACGCGTTAAGCATGGCGGTATAAAGGGCCTTGCCCGGCTGGGTAAGTTTGGCAACGTCGTTGGCAAGCAGATAGCGCAGAAACTCGCGAGTGCGGACGCCGTGTAAATCGACAATGGTCATGTGCGAAACGTCAAACATACCGGCTTTGCCGCGTACCGCGTGGTGTTCATCCATCTGTGAGCCGTAGTGCAGCGGCATCATCCAGTCATGAAAGTCCACCATGCGCGCGCCGCAGGCCTGATGCTGTTCGAACAAAGGTGTTTGCTGAGTCATATCATTCCTTCAGGCAAGTTATCCGGTCTCTGCTCCAGTCGCTAACGGCCTGGCGCAAACGATATCTCTGCCTGCGAACTTATCACCGAAAGCGGCCGTTAACCATAAGTTAAACCGGGGATGGCGATCCGTGCCGCTTTTTTTACGCTAAGGCACGCGTAGAGATTTAAACCAGATCGTGGCGAATATATCAGCTCATTTGTTATTAATTAGCCATATAATCAGCATAAAAGTAAGGTTTATAGAGAACCTGGATAAAAATCTGCTTTGTGAATTTTCATAATGGATAAAAAAAAGTAATGCGATGAGAGTGGCTAAATTAGAATTTTTCAAACGAAGCACGGCTTTAGGGCGCGATGCACCACCGTAATGAAAAAACCGAAATCTTCCCGGATACAGATGAGCCTGAAGCACGTCAGCCGTTCGGTAAAAGCGCTACGGACGGCGTGGCCTGAAGGGCCATGCCGCTCTCGTGCTGTCAGAAAATGCAGGTAAAAGAGAAAGGACGTAAAGAGGGTTTGCCGCCAGCAGCATAGCCTGCTGTTAGCGGCACCGGCTGGCTACAGCTAGCGTAGCCACTCCGGCAGGTCGTTTAGCCCCATCGCCTGCTTTAACAGACGCGGCTTCACGCCAGGCAGGTTATCGGCCAGGCTCAGACCGATATCACGCAGCAGCTTTTTCGCCGGGTTATTTCCCTTAAACAGCTCGCGAAAGCCCTGCATGCTGGCGAGCATCACGGCCGCACTGTGTTTGCGGCTGCGCTCGTAGCGCCTGAGATAAAGATGCTGGCCAATGTCCTTACCCTGCTGATGCAGACGCTTAACTTCGCCAATCAGCTCGGCGGCGTCCATAAAGCCCAGATTAACGCCCTGACCCGCCAGCGGATGAATAGTGTGGGCGGCATCGCCAACCAGCGCCAGACGATGCGCCGCAAAGTTGCGTGCGTAGCGGCCCATCAGCGGAAACGTTTTACGTTCGCTTTCAAGCTTGCACAGCCCCAGGCGCATATCAAAGGCCACGGACAGCTGCTGGTTGAAAACCTCTTCCGGCATCGATTGCAGGCGTGTCGCTTCCTGCGGCGGTAGCGACCAGACAATTGAGCAAAGATGCGGGTCGCTGAGCGGCAGGAACGCCAGAATGCCTTCACCGTGAAAAACCTGGCGCGCAACGGCATCGTGCGGCTGGTCAGTACGGATGTTAGCGACCAGCGCATGATGGTCGTAATCCCAGAACGTCAGGGGAATATCCGCTTTGTTACGCAGCCAGGAGTTTGCCCCATCGGCCGCCACCAGCAGGCGCGCCGTCATCATGGTACCGTCGCTCAGGGTAACGAAAGCTTCGTTGTCGCCAAAGGCAACCTGTTGCAACCCGGCAGGCGAAATTAGTGTGATATCGCTGGATTCGCTGGCTTTCTGCCAGAGCGCCTGGTGGATCACCGTGTTTTCCACGATATGTCCCAGATGCGTCAGCCCCTGCTGACCGTCATCAAACTCAATACGCCCGAAGCTGTCGCGATCCCAGACTTCCATGCCGTGATAAGCGCTGGCTCGGCGGCCCAGGATGGCGCTCCAGACGCCAAGGTGCTGCAGCAGACGCTCGCTGGCGGCATTGATAGCCGAAACCCGCAGCGCAGGCGCGACGTCCTTCTCCTCTGCCCGTGGCGTTTCCCGCTCCAGCACGGCAACCTTCAGGCCGCTGCCCTGTAATCCGCAGGCGACGGTCAGGCCAACCATGCCGCCTCCGGCAACAATAACATCATAGGTTTGCATCACTGCTTTCTCCTTAACGCTCGACCCAGCCCAACGTGCGCTCGGCCAGCAAATTACGCACCAGCGGCAGCGAATCCATCACCATCAGGCCCAGATTTCGCCCCAGAACCAGCGGCGTGTAGCGGTTAGCAAACAGCCTGACCAGACTGTCGGTTATCCCGATAGTAGTAAGGGCATCCGGCTGGCGGCGCTGCTGATACTGCTGCAGTACGCTGTAGCTACCGACGTCCTGCTGCGCCCGCCAGGCCGCCGCTACGTTCTCCGCCAGCGACATAACGTCACGGATGCCTAAATTAAAGCCCTGGCCGGCAATCGGATGCAGCGTTTGTGCGGCGTTCCCCACCAGGGCAAGACGATGTGAAACATGCTGCGAGGCGGATTGCAGCGTCAGTGGATAGCTATGGCGCTGCCCCACGTGGGTAATCCGCCCCAGCCGCCAGCCAAAGGCCCGCTGAAGTTCGTGCAGGAACTGGCTGTCGCTCCAGCCGTCAACGCGCTCTTTTTGCGCCAGCGGATGACACCAGACCAGCGAGCTGCGCCCTTGCGACATCGGCAGCAGCGCCAGCGGGCCGTGCTCGGTAAAACGTTCAAATGCCCGGCCCAGATGCGGCTGCGAAGTTGAAACGTTAGCGATAACGGCGATCTGCTGATAGTCCTGAGCCTGCCACTGTATGCCGCACGACGCGGCGACGGCCGAACGGGAACCGTCGGCGGCCACCAGAAGCTGTGCCGACAGCGATTCGCCGTTATCCAGCATCACGCTGACCTGCTGCTGGCTGCGCTCGACGCTGGCAACCTTCGCCGGGCAGACAATGCGCACGCCTGGCGCCTTTTGCAGCAGCGCAAACAGCCGCTGGCCCATATCGTGTAGCTCTACGACCTGGCCCAGCGCGGGAATGCCATAGTCTTCGGCATCCAGCGAAACAAAACTGGCGTGGCCGCGATCGCTGACGTGAACATGCGTAATCGGCGTGGCGCAGGCTTTAATGGCGGGCCAGAGATTAATTGCCGCTAGCTGCTGGCAGGTGCCGTCAGCCAGCGCGATCGCCCGACCATCGTAGCCGGGATGCATCCTGGATGCAGGCTCCCTCGCTTCAACCAGCGTGACGGCCAGCTTCCCACGGGTTAGATGGGAAATTGCCAGCGCCAGCGTGGCGCCCGCCATGCCGCCTCCTGCAATAATAATGCTCATTGTGTGTTAGCCGCCGCCATCAGGGCCTCAATCTCATCCGCCTCTTTGATTACGCTGTCGGTGAGGTTTTCGTTACCGTCTTTGGTGATAACAATGTCATCTTCGATACGAATGCCGATACCGCGGTATTCTACCGGCACATCCGCATCCGGCGCGATATAAAGCCCCGGCTCCACGGTTAATACCATGCCTGGCTCCAGCTTGCGATCGCGCTCGTTACCGTAGAAGCCGACGTCGTGTACGTCCAGCCCCAGCCAGTGGCTCAGGCCGTGCATATAAAACTGCCGGTGCGCCTGTTCCGCAATCAGCGTATCGACATCCCCTTTCATCACGCCCAGCTCAACCAGGCCCGTGACCATGATCCGTACGACCTCTGCATTGACTTCACGGATGCTGGTGCCCGGACGAAACAGCGCCAGCGCCCGATAAAGCGAAGCCAGCACGATGTCATAAACCGCGCGTTGAGGAGCAGTAAACTTTCCGTTTACCGGAAAGGTGCGTGAGATATCGCCCGCGTAGCCTTTCAGCTCGCAGCCTGCGTCAATCAGCACCAGATCGCCGTCGCGCATTCTGGATTCGTTTTCGGTGTAGTGCAGGATGCAGCCGTTCTCCCCGGACCCCACAATGGTGTTGTAGGAGGGAAAGCGTGCGCCGTGGCGATTGAATTCATGCTGAATTTCGCCTTCAAGCTGATATTCAAACATGCCGGGGCGGCACTGCTGCATCGCCCGCGTGTGCGCCAGCGCGCTGATGCGTCCGGCTTCACGCAGGACAGCCAGCTCTTCCGGCGATTTAAACAGCCGCATTTCGTGCACCCAGGGGCGCCAGTCGATTAGCGTTGCCGGTGCCGACAGATTTTGACGAGCGCCGCGACGCAGCTTTTCCAGCGCGCCGAATAACAGCGCGTCGGCTTCGGCAAACAGTCCCTGCGCGTGATAAACCACATCCAGGCCGTTCAGCAGCTGGGGAAGCTGCTCGCTGATAGCGTCGTAAGGCAATGCGCGATTGACAGAGAGCTTTTCCGGCGCGGCATCCTGGCCCAGACGACGGCCAAACCAGACCTCTGCGGTGAGATCGCGGACGCGGTTAAACAGCACGCTGTGGCTGTGGTTTTCCGCGCTTTTAATCAGCACCAGCACCGCTTCCGGCTCGTTAAAGCCGGTGAAGTACCAGAAATCGCTGTTTTGACGATAAGGATACTCACTGTCGTTGCTGCGTGTCGCTTCCGGCGCGGCAAAAATGACTGCCGCGCTGGCCGGTACCATTTTTGCCAGCAGCGCCTGGCGACGGCGCACAAACTCTTGCTGTGTCATCAGCTTCTCCTGAATGCGGGTGGTCGCTTAGTGCAGAGTCGGTTTTTTCACTTCCACCGCTGTCGGCGCGGTATGGGTAAAGGTCTCATGGCAGAGCAGCGCGGCTACGCGCACATACTCAATCACCTCTTCCAGCGACTGTTCCAGCTCTTCCTGGTCTTCATCTTCATCATAGCCGAGCTGGGCGATAGTACGCAGATCGTCAATCGCTTCGCCAGTTTCGCCTTTCACCTTATCAAGCTTAGGCTGCGATACGCCCAGGCCAAGCAGAAAGTGGTTTACCCAGCCTGCCAGCGCATCGGCGCGATCGAAAACGGTGATGTCGTCATCTTCCGGCAGATAAAGCTGGAACAGGAAGCCCTCGTCTTCCAGCGTATCGCCAATGCCCTGATGCAGCTGCGCCAGCGGCTGAGCCAGCGTCTGCGAGAACGCCATTCCTTCATTGGTAAGATCGTAAACCAGAGCCTGCCAGCTACTATCCTTGTTGCCGCCGCAGAGAATTCCGCTGATCAGGCCATGCATTTCAGCGGGGGTCATTCCTACCCCCTGCTGCGTCAGTGCTGAAGCCAGCGCGTCATAGCCCGGCATTGTGTTTGATAGTGACATAGGTTTTGGTCATCGTTGGCTGGTTAAGTTCATGTTATGCTACCACCAGGTGCCTCTTTGATTCCAGAAAGGGGTTGTTTCTTCTGCCAGGGGTAGATATAGTTGCGCCCCTCCCAAGCCATTGAGCGGCAAGGGAGATTACCGGCGAAGTAATCAGTCAGGATGGTTTTATGTCTGCACAGCCCGTAGATATTCAAATTTTTGGCCGTTCCTTAAGAGTGAATTGTCCGCCTGAACAGCAAGATGCGCTGAATCTGGCCGCCGAAGACCTTAATCAACGGTTGCAAGATCTTAAAGTTCGCACTAGAGTCACCAATACCGAACAGCTGGTATTCATTGCTGCGTTGAACATCTGCCACGAGTTGGCGCAGGAAAAAATGAAGACTCGGGATTATGCCAGTAATATGGAACAGCGTATCCGAATGTTACAGCAGACCATTGAGCAGGCGTTGCTTGAACAAGGTCGCATTACGGAAAGAACCGGAACGCAATTCGAATAACACGTCAGCGTTATCTGTGGTAGAGTAACGGTGAAGTAAAAAATTCTCTGAGATGTTTGCAAGCGGGCCAGTCCCCTGAGCCGATATTTCATACCAAACAGAGTGTGGCGCTCTGTAACCTGTGTGCATGCTCGGTCCGTCCGAGAAGCCTGACGGTTATGACGGTACACTCACCTTGAACCAAGGGTTCAAGGGTTACAGCCTGCGGCGGCATCTCGGAGATTCCCTTCTTTTTACCGGTAAGCTTTACCCGTGCTTTCTGGTTATATTACCCCTCTTTCGTCTGTTTTTGACACGGTGAAACCGATGAGCCTTAGCCTTCTCGATCGCCAGGATATTCGCACCCACGTTCGTCACTTACGGCGCGGTTTAACGCCCGAACAGCAGCAGCTGGCCGCCACTCAGGTTGCCGAGCACGCGCTCAATTTCCAGCCCATCCAGCAAGCCCGCAAAATTGCGCTATTCCTGTCTTTTGACGGCGAACTGAATACCCGGCCGCTTATTGCCAAACTCTGGCAGCACAAGCAGGCAGTTTATCTGCCGGTACTGCATCCCTTTTCTCGCGGCCAGCTCCTGTTTTTGCGCTATGACGTCGACACGCCGCTAAAACCCAACCGGCTACGCATTCCTGAACCGCCGCTGGATATTCGCAATCTCGCCACGCTGGACGAGCTGGATGTGATGATGGTGCCGCTGGTGGCCTTTGACAAGCATGGGCAGCGTCTGGGGATGGGCGGCGGTTTTTACGATCGTACGCTACAGAACTGGCAGCAGCATGGCGTATTGCCGGTTGGCCTGGCGCACGACTGCCAGCAGGTTGAAAAGCTGCCGGTGGCGGAATGGGACGTGCCGCTGCCTGCGATTGTGACGCCTTCAAAACTCTGGCAGTGGTGAGAAAGCCGTAACGCGCTTATGACATTAAGCGGCAGAAAAAGAAAAGCGCCCCGCCATGCGGGACGCTTTTTTCAATCAGTAAAGCAGACGAGCGCGGATGGTGCCGGGGATAGCCTTCATCAGCTGTAGCGCGGTATTGGCGACGTCCTGCGGCGCGTCGATATCAATGACCACATAGCCCATTTGCGGCGTAGTTTGCAGATACTGAGCGGCAATGTTGATGCCCTGCTCGGCAAAAATTTTGTTGATAGCGGTCAGTACGCCAGGACGGTTTTCGTGGGTGTGCAGCAGACGGCTCTGATCGCCATGCATCGGCAGCGACACTTCCGGGAAGTTAACGGCGGACAGCGTAGAACCGTTATCGGAATATTTCGCCAGCTTGCCTGCTACTTCAATACCGATGTTTTCCTGCGCTTCCTGCGTCGAGCCGCCGATATGCGGCGTCAGGATGACGTTATCGAACTCGCACAGCGGTGAGTTAAACGGATCGGCATTGGTGGCCGGTTCCTCAGGGAAAACGTCAATCGCCGCACCGGCCAGGTGTTTATCCGCCAGCACTTTGCACAGCGCCGGGATATCAACCACGGTGCCGCGAGAAGCGTTAATCAGCAGCGAGCCAGGCTTCATCATCGCCAGCTCTTCTGCACCCATCATATTCTGGGTAGAAGCGGTTTCCGGCACGTGCAGGCTGACCACGTCGCTCATATTCAGCAGTTCTGACAGATAGCGAACCTGCGTGGCGTTGCCCAGCGGCAGCTTGCTTTCAATATCGTAAAAGAAAACGTGCATGCCCAGGCTTTCCGCCAGCACGCCAAGCTGCATACCGATGTGGCCATAGCCAATGATACCCAGCTTTTTACCGCGTGCTTCGTAAGAACCTACCGCCAGCTTGTTCCAGATGCCACGGTGCGCTTTAGCGTTGGCTGCCGGTACGCCGCGCAGCATCAGCAGCAGCTCGCCGATAACCAGTTCTGCCACGGATCGGGTATTGGAGAAAGGCGCGTTAAATACCGGAATCCCGCGTTTTTCTGCCGCTTTCAGATCGACCTGGTTGGTGCCGATACAGAAGCAGCCCACCGCGACCAGTTTTTCCGCCGCAGCGAAAATTTCTTCGGTCAGGTTGGTACGCGAACGGATCCCGATAAAGTGCGCATCGCGAATCGCCTCTTTCAGCGTCTCGCTGTCCAGCGCGCCCTTGTGAAATTCGATATTGGTATAGCCCGATGCCCGAAGATTATCAATCGCGCTCTGGTGCACGCCTTCGACCAGCAGGAACTTAATCTTGTCTTTCTCCAGTGATACTTTTGCCATTTCCCGACCCTATTCAGCAGACTTCAGAAGTGGCTGGTTTATTACGGTAATAAGCCAGCCTTCTGTCAAAATATCAAAATTTCGGCGCGCGGCAATACAAACGATTGCCTGCACTCCAGCATGCTACGGGAAAGCCTCGGTACAAATCGACAGATAATCACGATGCGTAGACCTTCATTAGCAGGATCGCACTGTTGCGATCGATTCCGTGATATATGTCACTAAATTCAGCCTGCGAAAGAAAAGTTGTTTTTTATCAAAAAATAATCACCGCGGCCTGCACGACCATAAGATCGTTTTTCTATGGCTGCATTGCGCCGCCAGCGGCTTCTGTCAGCCTGACGAGTTTTGTAACCCACCTGCCATGCCTGTCCGGCAGAGTTTTGGGCTGTCAGCAATGCCTGTCCGGCAGAGCTTTTACGCCACCAGCAACGCCTGTCCGGCAGAGCTTTTACGCCACCAACAACGCCTGTCCGGCGAGCTTTCATGCAACCAGCAACGCCTGTCCGGCAGAGTTTTGGGCCGCCAGCAATGCCTGTCAGCCCGAGCGCGTTTTTACGCTGTCGACCTTAATCAACCTTGCAGGGTTTTCACACCGTCGGCGGTGCCAATTAGCGCAATATCCGCCGCACGCGTGGCAAACAGACCTACCGTTACGACGCCAGGCAGCGCGTTGATGGCCTTTTCCAGCGCAACCGCATCCAGAATTTTCAGGTTATGCACATCAAGGATGACGTTACCGTTATCGGTGACCACGTGCTGACGATACTCCGGCAGGCCGCCCAGCTTAACCAGTTCACGCGCGACAAAGCTACGCGCCATCGGGATAACCTCAACCGGCAGCGGGAACTTACCCAGCACGTCGACCTGTTTGGACTCATCCGCAATGCAGACAAACGTGTCGGCCACGGCAGCAATAATCTTCTCGCGAGTCAGCGCTGCTCCACCGCCCTTGATCATCTGCATTGCGCCGTTGATCTCGTCGGCGCCGTCGACATAGACCGACAGTGAATCGACTTCGTTCAGGTCGAAAACCGGGATACCCAGGCTTTTCAACCTGAGCGTAGAGGCTTCCGAACTGGAAACCGCGCCTTCGATGTCGTGCTTAATGGTGCCCAGCGCGTCAATAAAATGGGCGGCGGTCGAACCGGTGCCCACGCCAACAATCGTCCCGCGCTTGACGTATTTTAACGCGGCCCAGCCAACGGCTTTTTTCAGTTCATCCTGCGTCATGGTAAGTTTAGAATCCGTGCAGCTACTGTGTGGCGATAGTATAAAACAACCCTCGCCGAAAAAACCGCTCCGTAGCGGCATTTGTTGCGAGTATGGAAGAGATGCCGCAAAACCAGCACGCTTAAGCACAGGGCAAAATGACAAAAATATGGCATAGTGCAGATTCCACACCTGAAAGAGAGCTAAAACAACAATGAAACGCCCGGACTATCGAACGCTTCAGGCGCTGGATGCAGTGATTCGCGAGCGCGGCTTTGAACGCGCGGCACAGAAACTTTGTATTACGCAATCTGCGGTTTCGCAGCGTATTAAGCAGCTGGAAAACATGTTCGGCCAGCCGTTGCTGGTGCGCACGGTGCCGCCGCGCCCGACGGAACAGGGGCAAAAACTGCTGGCACTCCTGCATCAGGTCGAACTACTGGAAGAGGAGTGGCTGGGTGATGAACACAGCGGCACCACGCCATTGCTGCTGTCGCTGGCGGTCAACGCCGACAGCCTGGCAACCTGGCTTCTGCCCGCGTTGAAAACCGTTTTGAGCGACTCACCGGTACGTCTGAACCTACAGGTTGAAGACGAAACCCGCACCCAGGAACGGTTACGCCGTGGCGAAGTGGTTGGCGCGGTCAGTATCCAGCCGCAGCCGCTACCAAGCTGTCTGGTCGATCAGCTGGGCGCGCTGGATTATTTGTTTGTGGGTTCCAAAGAGTTTGCGGCACGGTATTTCCCGAACGGCGTCACCCGTTCTGCGCTGCTGAAAGCGCCTGCGGTCGCTTTTGACCACCTTGATGATATGCACCAGGCGTTTTTACAGCAGAATTTCGATCTGTCGCCGGGCAGCGTGCCTTGCCATATCGTCAACTCGTCAGAGGCCTTTGTGCAGCTGGCTCGTCAGGGCACCACCTGCTGTATGATCCCGCATTTGCAAATTGAACGTGAACTGGCGGAAGGCGAACTGATTGACCTGACGCCAGGGCTGTTTCAGCGCCGTATGCTTTACTGGCATCGTTTTGCCCCGGAAAGCCGCTTAATGCGTAAAGTTACCGATGCATTGATTGCGCACGGACACCGCGTGCTGCGCCAGGGGACATAAGTTTGCTATCGGGCAGCGGTCGCCGCACCTTGCCGGCATAAAACAGGACGGGAAAACGTCCGGTGAGCCGTTACCGGACGTTCTTTTCAAACGAAAAACTACTGCTTACGCTGTAGCTCAAAGACCACATCCACCTGATCGTCAAAGTGAATGCTTTGCTGCTCGTAGGTCTGCGCGGCGGAACTCATCGGTGCGGCGTCGGCAGTTTTAAACATCCGCGCCATAGGCATTGGCTGATAGTTCGCAACATGATAGCGGATGCTGTAAACCGGCCCCAGCTGGGCATTAAAGCCTTTCGCCAGTGCGCCAGCCTGCTGGATAGCGTTATCGATAGCGGCCTGACGGGCCTTATCACGGTAGCTGTCAGGATTAGAGACGCCCAGCTCCACCGAGCGGATCTCATTCAGACCCGATTTAAGCGCGCCGTCCAGCAGCTCGTTCAGCTTATCCAGCTGGCGCAGCGTAACCTGCACCTGACGTATCGCCCGGTAGCCTTTCAACTCCGACTTGCCGTCTTTCAGATAGTCATATTCGGGCTGCGTGCGCAGATTAGCCGCATTGATATCTTTTTTATCAATGCCGTTTTTTTGCAGGAAGTCAAAATACTGGGCGACGCGGCTGTCGGCCTGCTTTTTAGCTTCCGAAGCATCTTTAGAAGAAACGCCCACTTCGATAGCCAGCGTGGCGATATCTGGCGTAGCGTCAACGCTCGCCTGTCCGGAAGTCACAACGTGCGGGCCGTTAGGCAATTCATCGGCAACAGCAGCCAAAGGAGAGGCAAAAATCAGGGCGGCCAGAGCCAGTTTAGTCAGCTTCAAAGGATTCCTCCATGGGACTTCAATCATCTTAAAAGAAGCTGGCCTTTATGCAGCGCGCCAGCTTCAGCAACGTGTTCCATCAGCACGCATCTTAGTGCGATTATACCTGCCAGACTATGACCGCAATTCCTGGAGTGAGTTCTGTTTTATCAGAAACCTGTCGCCTGTAGCGCCAGCTTTAGCGCAATGCCCCACATTACCAGCCCCACCAGCAGGTTAATAATACGCTGGGCTTTGGTGGTATTGAGACGCGGCGCAAGCCAGGCGGCCAGCAGCGCCAGGCCAAAAAACCAGATAAGCGAAGCGCTGGCCGAACCAAGAGCGAACCACTTACGCGCATCAGCCGGAAGCTGGCCGCCCAGGCTGCCTAATACGACAAAGGTATCCAGGTAAACATGAGGATTAAGCCAGGTGACGGCCAGCAAGGTGGCAATAATACGCCAGCGGCTTTGCTTCATTGCGCTGCTGGAAGCCAGCTCAATATTGCCGCTTGTTGCGGTACGTAACGCCCCCCAACCGTACCAGAGCAGGAAGAGCACGCCGCCCCAGGTAACCAGATTCAACAGCAGCGTGGAATGCGTCAGCAGCGCGCTACCACCAAATACGCCTCCGCAAATCAGCAGGATGTCGCTCAGAGTGCAGAGTCCGGCGGTCATCAGATGGTAGTGACGGCGTACGCCCTGGTTCATCACAAAGGCATTTTGCGGCCCGAGCGGCAGGATTAGCGCAGCGCCCAGCGCCATGCCCTGAAAGAAGACGGAAAACATGGTAATTCCTCAAATAATCGTGACTGGCGGCGAGTGTATAGCGGCAGTAACATTAGAGGAAATGGAAAAATCTTATGATATATCAGTAAAACTAATACAGAAGAACAGAGAAAAGGCGAACCAATGTTCGCCTTCAGATTGCTGCTGCAAAGAATCCTTTTGCTGCCTGCGCGATGGTTTTTTACTGCCGCGCAGGCCTGACCATGATGCTGTTACTCGGCGTGCACTGGTGCACGCGCTGCGGCTGGCGCTGATTCGCTTTTTGCTTCAGCGCTTTTATCCTGATGAAGATGAACGTCCATTTGCGGATAAGGAATACCGATGTTGTTTGCATCCAGCGTGCGCTTGAAGTTTTTCATCAGATCCCAGTAAACGTTTTGCAGATCGCCCGCGTTACTCCAGCAGCGTACAACGTAGTTAACAGAAGAAGCCGCCAGCTCGTTCAGGCCAATCTGCACGCCCATGTCCTGCAATACGCGCGGATCCGCATCCACAACCTCACGCAGCAGCTTTAACACCTGGTCAACGTCAGCGTCGTACGAAACGCCAATGATAAACTCATTACGGCGAACCGGTTCGCGCGAGAAGTTAACGATGTTACCGGCAATGATTTTTCCGTTTGGCACCACCACGGTTTTACCGTCTGAAGACTTCAGCGTGGTAGAGAAAATCTGCACCTGCTGCACCGTTCCCATAATACCGATATCGATAAAGTCACCGGTACGGAACGGACGGAAGGTGACCAGCAGTACGCCAGCCGCCAGGTTAGACAGCGAACCTTGCAGGGCCAGGCCCACGGCTAAACCGGCGGCACCCAGTACGGCGATGACCGATGCCGTTTGCACGCCAACGCGTCCCAGTGCGGCAATTAGCGTAAAAGCGATAACGCCATAGCGCACCAGCGCTGAAAGGAAATCCGCGACGGTGGCGTCGATATGACGAGCGCGCAGTACTTTGTTTAGCGTTCTGGCGATAATGCGCGCCACGATTGAACCGATAATCAGAATGATAATGGCCGCGACGATATTTACCGCATAGCTCAGCAGCAGCGCCTGGTTATGTACCAGCCAGCTGCCGGCACGGTTGACGCCGTCAACTACGTTCAAATCTTCCATATGCTTATCCTGTTGTTGTTCCCCGACGGGAAGTAAGCAGTTATTGATTGCCAGTGAATGCCAGCATCCCAAACCCCAAGCGTAACCAAAAATCGCGGCGGGTGCCAAATAACGAGGCAAATTAATAATTTGTTACGCGCATAACGCTATTTTAACCGTGCTTTTTGCAAGGTTTAAAAACGGTCAGCGGGGATAACGGAGGCACGTTTTATAACATCGTTAAAATATGATGTGAGGGGTAAGAGAGAACGCATAAAAAAGGCTCCACCAGGGAGCCTTTAATAACAGATACAGCCGCTTACAGCACGTCTACCGCATTCAGTTCTTTAAACGCCTGTTCCAGACGAGTAATCATAGAAGTCTGAGCGGAACGCAGCCATACGCGCGGATCGTAATATTTCTTGTTTGGTTTGTCTGCGCCTTCCGGGTTACCCAGCTGCGCCTGCAGATAGCCTTCGTTCTTTTTGTAGTACTGCAGAATACCGTCCCAGGTTGCCCATTGGGTATCGGTATCGATGTTCATTTTGATCACGCCATAGCTGATTGATTCCTCAATCTCAGCGGCAGAAGAACCGGAACCACCGTGGAAAACGAAGTCCAGCGCATTATGCGGCAGGTTATGTTTTTTAGTCACATAGGCCTGTGAATCACGCAGAATGGTCGGGGTCAGCTTCACGTTACCCGGCTTGTATACGCCGTGCACGTTGCCGAAAGAGGCAGCAATGGTGAAGCGTGGGCTGATAGCGTTCAGTTTCTCATAAGCGTAGTCAACGTCTTCCGGCTGGGTATACAGCGCAGAAGCGTCCATGTGGCTGTTGTCCACGCCGTCTTCTTCACCACCGGTGCAGCCCAGCTCGATTTCCAGCGTCATGTTGATTTTCGCCATGCGCGCCAGGTACTTGCTGCTGATTTCGATGTTTTCTTCCAGCGACTCTTCGGAAAGGTCGATCATGTGGGAAGAGAACAGCGGCTTACCGGTTTTCTCGAAGTGCGCTTCGCCCGCGTCCAGCAGACCGTCGATCCACGGCAGCAGTTTTTTAGCACAGTGGTCGGTATGCAGGATAACCGGCACGCCATAGTGTTCTGCCATCTGATGCACGTGATGTGCGCCAGAGATTGCGCCCAGGATGGCTGCGGCCTGTGGCTTGTCGGATTTCAGGCCTTTACCGGCAATAAAGGCCGCGCCGCCGTTAGAGAACTGGATGATAACCGGCGCTTTGACCTTCGCGGCAGTTTCCAGAACGGCGTTAATGGAGTCGGTGCCGACGCAGTTTACCGCTGGCAGTGCGAACTTGTTCTCTTTTGCGACTTGAAAGATTTTCTGTACGTCATCACCGGTGACAACGCCTGGTTTTACGAAATCAAAAATTTTAGACATGTTTTTTGTCCTGTTTCGTCGGCCGTAGTAAAGATTTTGCGCCTGATTGGGCAAATCATTTTGACGGAGGCAGCCCTCCGCCACAGAGGTTACTGTTTCGCACGCTCTTCCAGCATGGCAACCGCTGGCAGGGTTTTACCTTCCACGAACTCCAGGAAAGCGCCGCCGCCGGTAGAGATATAGGAGATTTTATCTTCAATGCCGAAGAGGTCGATCGCCGCCAGCGTATCACCGCCGCCTGCGATAGAGAATGCGTCGCTGTCGGCAATGGCTTTCGCCACGATTTCGGTGCCTTTGCGGAAATTCGGGAACTCAAACACGCCGACCGGGCCATTCCACAGAATGGTTTTGGCTTCTTTCAACAACTTAGCCATTGCCTGAGCGGTTTCGTCACCGAAGTCCATGATCTCTTCGTTATCCTGTACTTCCGTCACTTTCTTCACGGTAGAAGGCGCAGTTTCAGAGAATTCCGTGCCGACGCGGGAGTCGGTTGGCACCGGAATTTTAAATTCGTCGCGCAGTTTTTTCGCCGCATCAACAAAATCTGGCTCGTACAGAGACTTGCCCACTTTATTGTCGATAGCCACAAAGGTATTGGCGATGCCGCCGCCAACGATCACGGTATCAGCGATTTTTACCAGCGAGTTCAGCACGTCAAATTTAGTGGAAACTTTAGAACCACCTACCACGGCGACCATTGGGCGTGCAGGCTCTTTCAGTGCTTTGCCCAGCGCTTCCAGCTCGTTAGCCAACAGCGGGCCAGCACAGGCTACCGGTGCATATTTACCTACGCCGTGGGTAGAAGCCTGAGCACGGTGCGCGGTGCCGAAAGCATCCATTATATAAACATCGCACAGCGCGGCATATTTTTTAGAGAGCGCCTCATCGTCCTTTTTCTCGCCTTTATTGAAACGGACGTTTTCCAGTACGACCAGCTCACCTTCTGCCACTTCAACGCCGTCCAGATAATCTTTTTCCAGACGCACCGGCGAAGAAAGCTTCTCTTTCAGGTAGTTGACTACCGGCAGCAGAGAGAACTCTTCGTTGTATTCGCCTTCGGTCGGACGGCCCAGGTGAGAAGTAACCATTACTTTCGCACCCTGTTTCAGCGCGGCTTCAATGGTAGGCAGTGAAGCACGGATACGTGCGTCAGAGGTCACTTTGCCCTCTTTCACCGGCACGTTTAAATCGGAACGAATCAGTACGCGTTTCCCGGCAAGATCCAAATCAGTCATTTTAATTACAGACATGGTGAGTCCTCTCGTTGATTCTCTAAATTTTAAAGGCGCAATCCGCGCCCTGGCTGAAGCCGCTGGCGGCCATTGCTAACGTGGTATCGATCATCCGGTTAGCAAAGCCCCATTCGTTGTCGCACCAGACCAGCGTTTTGATCAGGTGCTGACCGCTGACCCGCGTTTGCGTGCCGTCCACAATGGCACTGTGCGGATCGTGGTTAAAATCGATGGAGACTAACGGTAATTCCGTATAGTCAACTATACCACTAAATGTTTTTTCTGAGGCGTTTCGCAGCAGCGCGTTGACTTCACAGGCTTTTACCGCCGAGCGTACGCTGACGCTTAAGTCAATCGCCGTCACGTTGATCGTGGGTACGCGCACCGCTATCGCTTCAAAACGGTCGTTAAATTTCGGAAAAATACGCGTAATACCGGCAGCAAGTCGGGTGTCCACTGGAATAATCGACTGGCTGGCGGCGCGAGTCCGTCGCAGATCGGTATGGTAAGCGTCGATAACCTGCTGATCGTGCATGGCCGAATGGATAGTGGTTACCGTTCCCGACTCAATACCAAAGGCATCATCTAACAGTTTGATAACAGGAATAATACAGTTGGTGGTGCAGGAGGCGTTTGACACAATTCGGTCGTCGGGCTTTAGTTCTTTCTCATTTACGCCATAAACCACGGTGGCATCGAGATCGTGGCCGCCAGGATGCGAGAACAGGACTTTTTTGGCACCGGCGGCAAGATGTGCTTCACCGTCTTCGCGGCTGCCCCAGACGCCGGTGCAGTCCAGCACGACATCCACGTTCAGCTCCTGCCAGGGCAGGTCGGCGATAGCGGCGCGATGCAGAATACGGATCGGGTCTTCGCCTACCCACAGCAGATCGCGCTCCTGGCGCACGTCCCAGGCAAAGCGCCCGTGACTGGTATCATACTTCAACAGATGCGCCATGCCGGCCGCTTCCGCCAGCTCATTGACCGCCACGACGGTAATCTCAGCGCGGCGTCCGCTTTCGTAAAGCGCACGTAGTACGTTGCGCCCGATGCGTCCAAAACCGTTTATGGCAATACGAACCGTCATATCACTCCTGCATCCAGATTCAGTGTAAAACCGGGGCGTTAGCCTGAGCCAGACGTTCACGTTTGTACAGGGAATTTTTACGTTCTTAGCCTGCGGTTATGGCGGTAATGTGCCTGCCATCAGGCTTGTTGAAACGGTTCAGCTACAATAAAGACAATGCGGAATAATTGGAATGCGCCAGATCAATCGTCAGCTTAAAAATCTGACCTGCATCACATTTAAGTGAGTTTCTGCATAAAAAACAGACCGATTTAGTGACGGTTGGTAGTACAGTAGCTTTTACTGCTGGTAACGTAAAAATAACCAATCGGCGACACTATTGACGGACTTTTCTTACTTACGCAGTTTAGTAACCTGTTTTTTTACTCTGATAACCGTTTCCAGGAGGGAAACGCTGGCGATACGCCGTGTAAGGGTGCGGCGGGCGCAGGACAGCGCTGGCGTCCTTTTTCTGGTCATTTGTAGACCGGTCTATGAACTACAACCTGCTTTGGTATGTCTGGATAATCTGGGCTTCGGCATTGATTATTTATGCGCTGAGCTGGGGAACCACGCTGATGCTGGTTCGCCAGTATTGGGGCTTGCTGATGACTGCGGCTTCTGCGGTTATCACCTTTCTTGCATTCAGGAAACTCACGTTAAATAAGGAAATAATGATGTTTAAACGTAAAGAGAGCGGTTACCACCCCACCGCACAATCAACCCACGCCTCTTTTGATAATGGACGTGCCTTACCGCCGGACGACGATTTTGAAGAGAGCGTTTCTGCCGCAACGATAGTTAACGCCGCCAGTCTTAACGCCAACGCCAATACCAACACCGCGACTATTCCGGAAACCTGTACCATCGTGGGAGAGATTAACGCGGTAGGCGATATTCACGTTAACGGCAGCGTAAGCGGCAAAATCAATTCCGAGAAAACGGTGTACGTGCAGAAAAATGGCCGCGTGGATGGCGAAATCTGGGCGCAGCGTACGGAGATTAGCGGCGAGCTGAAGGGGTTGTGTCACAGCCGTGAGGTAGCCATCAACGCTAACGGCTTTATGGACGGCACCATTGAGTGCGATTCGCTGGCGGTCAATCAGCTGGGCAAATTCTACGGCCAGTCGAAGCCTTATGAAGAGGTCAGGGAAAAAGAGAGCGGCGTGGTGAAAAATTTTGCTGAAACGCATCTACAGCCCAGCCAGGACTTTCATCTGAGAGAGACGATACAGTAGCGTTCAGAAGGTGAAAGCGGCGTCCGCGCTTCGCGCCCTGGGGCAACCTGCCGGACCCGCTTTCGATTTAAGCTTGAGATCCGCCTGCCGGGCAGGCGAATCTTTGCCGTTACAGCAGCTCTTTTGCCCTGGCAACCACGTTATCTACGGTAAAGCCGAAGATTTCGAACAGCTTTTCAGCCGGGGCCGACTCGCCGAAGGTGGTCATGCCGACAACCGCGCCGTTCAGGCCGGTATACTTGTACCAGTAGTCTGCGATACCCGCTTCGATAGCTACGCGCGCGCTAACCGCTTTTGGCAGCACGGCTTCACGGTAGGTGGCATCCTGCTTGTCGAAAGCATCGGTAGAAGGCATGGAAACCACGCGAGCCTTGTGCCCTTCTGCCGTCAGTTTTTCATATGCGCTAACCGCCAGCTCAACTTCAGAACCGGTTGCGATCAGGATCACGTCCGGCGTGCCTGCACAATCTTTCAGGATATAGGCACCGCGGGCGACGTTAGCCAGCTGTTCAGCATCACGATCCTGCTGCGCCAGGTTCTGGCGAGAGAAAATCAGCGCGGTTGGGCCATCGTGACGTTCAATGGCATATTTCCACGCAACGGCAGATTCAACCTGGTCGCACGGACGCCAGACGCTCATGTTAGGCGTGACGCGCAGGCTGGCCAGCTGCTCAACCGGCTGGTGCGTAGGGCCATCTTCGCCCAGACCGATAGAGTCGTGGGTGTAAACCATCACCTGACGGATTTTCATCAGCGCGGCCATGCGGGCTGCGTTACGCGCATATTCCACGAACATCAGGAAAGTTGCGGTATAAGGCAGGAAACCGCCGTGCAGCGTAATACCGTTAGCGATAGCGGTCATGCCGAACTCACGCACGCCGTAGTGGATATAGTTGCCTGCCGCATCTTCATTGATTGGCTTAGAGCCGGACCACATGGTCAGGTTGCTCGGGGCCAGGTCAGCGGAGCCGCCCAGGTATTCCGGCAGCAGCTTGCCAAAGGCTTCCAGCGCATTCTGAGAAGCTTTACGGCTGGCAATTTTCGCCGGATTAGCCTGCAGCTGCTCGATAAACTTCTGCGATTCGGCCTGCCAGTTTTCCGGCAGCTCGTTTTTCACGCGGCGCTGGAATTCCAGAGCCAGCTCCGGATGAGCTTTGGCGTAGGCGGCGAACTTCTCGTTCCATGCCGCTTCTTTTGCCTGGCCCGCTTCTTTGGCATCCCACTGCGCATAGATATCCTGGGGAATTTCAAACGGCGCGTGGTTCCAGCCCAGCTGCTTGCGGGTCAGTGCAATTTCATCTTCGCCCAGCGGCGCGCCGTGGGAATCGTGCGTGCCCGCTTTGTTTGGCGAACCGAAGCCGATGACGGTTTTGCACATCAGCAGAGAAGGCTTGTCGCTGACGGCTTTCGCTTCTTCAACCGCTTTACGAATAGCTTCTGCATCGTGACCATCTACACCGCGCACCACGTGCCAGCCGTAGGCTTCAAAGCGCTGTGCGGTATCGTCGGTAAACCAGCCGTCGATATGGCCATCAATAGAGATGCCGTTGTCGTCATAGAAAGCGACCAGTTTGCCCAGCTTCAGCGTGCCTGCCAGCGAGCAAACTTCATGGGAGATACCTTCCATCATGCAGCCGTCACCCATAAATACATAGGTGTGGTGATCGACAACGTTATGGCCCGGACGGTTGAACTGTGCGGCCAGAGTGCGCTCGGCAATCGCCATGCCTACGGCGTTAGCGATGCCCTGCCCCAGCGGACCGGTAGTGGTTTCTACGCCTGCGGTATAGCCGAATTCCGGATGACCTGGAGTTTTAGAGTGCAGCTGACGGAAGTTAGCCAGCTCGGCAACAGGCAGATCGTAGCCGCTGAGGTGCAGCAGGCTGTAAATCAGCATGGAGCCGTGACCGTTAGACAGCACAAAGCGGTCGCGATCGGCCCACAGCGGGTTGGTTGGGTTATGGTTCAGGAAATCACGCCATAACACCTCGGCAATATCCGCCATGCCCATAGGCGCGCCCGGGTGGCCGGATTTGGCTTTCTGTACAGCATCCATACTTAATGCGCGAATGGCGTTCGCAAGCTCTTTACGAGAAGACATGTTCTACTCCAGGTCGGATTAAAGGCTTCGCCGTCCTTAACCTATTTTAATCAATTAGTTATCAGGCAAAGCTGCAAAAGACGACCCTCAATGTACATGAAAGAGCGGCCGGATGTACATGGTGAAAAGTGCAAAAAATCAGGGCGATACTTGCTTTTTTCAGACAGGAGAACTATGCATTCAGGCACGAAAAGTTAACATTAGCCCTTCTTTCTTTCCTGCCTGTATTGGCAGGTGTTTGTTTTTATTACCTTGTTATCTAACGGATGGAAAAATGAAAATACCCGCCTCACTTATGGCGCTCTGCGTCGCTACCGCACTTTCTGGCTGCCAGAATTTTGACAGCAATGCGCTTATGCAGTCAGGCGCCCAGGCTTACCAGGCCGCTTCGCTCAGCGATGCGCAGGTTAAGGAACTGAGCGTAAAGTCGTGTGAACAGATGGATAGCGAAGCGCAGATCGCGCCAGCCGACAGCGTTTATACGCAGCGGCTCAACAAAATTGCGGCCGCGCTTGGCGATAATATTAACGGCACACCGGCTAACTATAAGGTTTACCTGACCAAAGACGTTAACGCATGGGCAATGGCAAACGGCTGCATCCGTGTCTACAGCGGCCTGATGGATATGATGACCGATAACGAAGTGGAAGGCGTACTGGGCCACGAGATGGGCCACGTTGCGCTGGGCCATACGCGTCGCGCCATGCAGGTTGCGTATGGGACAACGGCGTTACGCTCTGCTGCCGCCTCCGTGGGCGGCGTTGCCGCAACGCTTTCACAGTCGCAGCTGGGCGAGCTGGGCGAAAAACTGGTTAACGCCCAGTTCTCGCAAAAGCAGGAGTCACAGGCCGACGATTACTCTTTCGATCTGCTGAAAAAACGCGGTATCAGTCCGCTGGGGCTGGAAACCAGTTTTGAAAAGCTGGCGAAGCTGGAAGGCAGCAGCACCAGCACTATGTTCGATTCTCACCCTTCCTCCACCTCTCGCGCGCAGCACATTAAAGAACGTATTGCGGCCGGGAAGTAAAGCGAGTAACGGCAGGCCGCGCATCTTGTGGCCTTGCTTTCGAGGTACAACGTCTCGCCTTCGTAGCGAGACGTTTCAGACTGCCGACAAGCTTGCAGGGCAGCCCAGCGCTTATTCGCCTTTATTGACGGCCTGAACGTGCAGCATATCCAGTGCCAGCGTCGCGGCAGCCAGTGCGGTGATATCGGACTGGTCGTAACCCGGTGCCACTTCCACCAGATCCATACCGACAATGTTCAAGCCCTGCAGACCGCGTACCAGTTTGGTCGCTTTATCCGAAGTCAGGCCGCCCACAACCGGCGTACCTGTACCTGGCGCATGAGCCGGATCCAGACAGTCGATATCAAAAGTCAGGTAGACAGGCATATCGCCGACGATCTCTTTGACCTGGGCAATGATGTCGTCAACGCTGCGATCGTTGATTTGCGCCGCGTCCAGTACGTTAAAGCCCAGCGAGGCGTCAAACTCGGTGCGGATCCCAATCTGTACCGAGCGGGTCGGATCGATCAGATCTTCCTGTGGCGCAGTATAAAACATGGTGCCGTGGTCAAATTTCGGGCCGTTGGAGTAGGTATCGGTATGGGCATCAAAATGCACCAGCGCCAGCTTGCCAAAATGTTTTGCGTGCGCGCGCAGCAACGGCAGCGTGACATAGTGGTCGCCGCCAAACGTCATCATGCGCTTGCCGTTAGCCAGCAGTTTTTCCGCATGCGCCTGCAGTTTGTCGCTCATATCCTGCGAATCGCCAAAGGCATAAACCAGATCGCCGCAGTCCACCACCTTCAGACGCTGGCGCAGATCAAAATTCCACGGCCAGCGGCAGCCTTCCCATGCCAGGTTAGTAGAAATCTGGCGGATCGCGCCCGGCCCTAAGCGACTGCCCGGACGACCGGAAGTCGCGGCGTCAAAAGGTACGCCGGTGATAACCCATTCGGCATCGCTGTCGTAAGGCTGAAAGTTAACCGGAAAACGCATAAAACCAAAGGCGTTTGAAACTAAAGAGTTATCGTACTGGTTACCCAGAGTATTGTTCATAACAGATCCTCTTTTACCGTCGGCCAGACCGGCCTTGCTGATAAAAATAAAAAAAATCCCCGCCGCGTCGTTAGGCCCGACGAGGAAGGGATTTCGGTTCGGCAGAGAATGCTCTGCCCAAAAGCGCTATGCGGTTAAGGCTTACTCATCTTCCAGATAAGTATAACCGTACAGTCCCGCCTCAAACTCTTCGATAAACTGCGCGCGTAGCTCGTCGTCCAGATCGCTTTCGGTAATCTGCTTGCGGAAATGCGTCAGCAGCTCTTTTGGATCCAGCTGCACATATTCCAGCATATCCGCCACGGTATCGCCTTCGTCCGACAGCTGCACGTCCACGCGGCCATCCGCATAGGCGAACACGTCGACCGCTTCGGTATCGCCAAACAGGTTGTGCATATTGCCCAAAATTTCCTGATAGGCGCCAACCATAAAGAAGCCCAGCATCGGCGGATTATCCACATCGTACTGCGGCATCGGCATGGTGGTGGCAATACCGTCGCCGTCCACATAGTGATCGATGGTGCCGTCAGAGTCGCAGGTGATGTCCAGCAGCACCGCGCGGCGCTCTGGCTTTTTATTCAGGCCTTCCAGCGGCAGGACCGGGAACAGCTGATCGATACCCCAGGCGTCCGGCATTGACTGGAACAGCGAGAAGTTGACGTAGATTTTGTCCGCCATCCGCTCCTGTAATTCGTCGATGATTGGACGATGCGCGCGGTTGCCCGGATCGAGATGCTGCTGAATATAGTTACAGACGCTCAGGTAAAGCTGTTCCGCCCAGGCGCGCTGCTCAAGGTTGTAGGTTCCCTGAGAGTAGCCGGTATGGATATCGAACAGATCCATCTGGCTATCGTGCAGCCACTCACGCAGCGAACGGCGATTGTTCGGCTCGTGCATCTCCTGCCAGGTGTCCCACAGGCTGATAATCGGGCGAGGTGCATCTTCCGGTGGCGACTGCGGCGTAATAAATTCATTCCGCTCTACGCCGATAATGTTGGAAACCAGCACCGTATGGTGCGCGGTTACCGCGCGGCCCGATTCGGTAATCACCGTTGGATGCGGCAGGTTATGCTCTTCGCAGGCGTCGCCGATAGCCCAGATAACGTTGTTAGCATATTCGTTCAGGCCGTAGTTCACTGAACAGTCGGACTGCGAGCGCGTTCCTTCGTAATCCACGCCCAGGCCGCCGCCAACGTCAAAACATTGAATGTTAACGCCTAGCTTTGCCAGCTCAACATAGAAACGAGCGGATTCGCGCACGCCGGTAGCGATATCGCGGATATTGGCCATCTGCGAACCAAGGTGGAAATGCAGCAGCTGAAGGCTGTCGATACGCCCTGCTTCACGCATGATTTCTACCAGCTTCAGCACCTGCGTAGCCGACAGGCCGAACTTGGATTTTTCACCGCCGCTGGACTGCCATTTGCCGGAGCCCTGCGAAGCCAGACGCGCGCGAATACCCAGGCGCGGCACGACGTTCAGACGCTCGGCCTCTTCCAGCACCAGCTTCACTTCGGTCATTTTTTCCAGCACCAGATAGACCTTATGGCCCATCTTTTCGCCAATCAGCGCCAGACGAATATATTCACGATCTTTGTAGCCGTTACAAACAATCACCGAACGCGTCATGCCCGCGTGCGCCAGCACCGCCATCAGCTCCGCTTTGGAACCGGCTTCCAGACCCAGCGGCTCGCCGGAATTGATCAGCGATTCGATAACGCGCTTGTGCTGGTTAACCTTAATCGGATAGACCAGGAAATAGTCGCCACGGTAGCCATAAGATTCCCGCGCGCGTTTAAAAGCGGCGTTAATAGAACGCAGGCGATGCTGCAAAATCTGTGGGAAACAGAACAGCGCAGGCAGGCGCTGACCGTCGGCCTCGCGCTCTTTCACCAGCTTTGCCAGATCGACGCGCGCTTCCGGCACGTCCGGATCCGGACAAACGCTGATGTGTCCCAGTTCGTTGACGTCGTAATAGTTATTGCCCCACCAGGCAATATTGTAGGTGCGCAGCATTTTGCTGGCATCTTGATCGCTCATGGCCACCTCCTGCATTGAGCGGAGTACACCCTGTTCGCCTGCTGACGAACCCTTAATCATCTTGCTGTCGTCAGACATCGCGAGCCTCGAATTTCATTGATGCGGAACAGTTCACTACTATCGCAGGGAAAACCCACGACAACAACCCATCGACTACCGGGAAGCTCAGCATAAAACGCTGAAACACCGCACCAGGCGATAGCAGAAGTATAACATTAAACACGTCGCGGACTCCGGGAAGGGGTCAGAGAGCCAATCATGGCGCGCTCAGCCTGGCTGAGAGAACCAGAAGCAAGAGATTACTCGCGGTAAATGTCGGGACCATGACCGACATCGCCGCAACATCGGCACAGCGCAAGAGCAGAAAAAATTAAGGAGAGAGTTCGCACGCCAGAATGGCGTAATGGACCGGCCACGATCATTACTTTCATCACCTCCACACAAGACTGTGGACAACAAAAAAGCGGGTGAAAAGCCAGCGTGAAAGGCTTCACGGCTGACGTGCCTGCCACCGCACCGGAAACGCCGGAATCAGGCAGCGGCGTTTTATACAACCAGCGTTAACAGAATGCAAAATTAAAATGTAAGGAGTCTCTAAAGCCTCAGGCGAAATTGCCGATTTTTATAAAATGTCCGGCTTGTTTCTGCTAAAAAATGCTGGCAATCTGTTTAACGCGTAACCTAAAATAGCCGTCCAGATGTTAATCCATCTATACTGGTTAACTTCTAAGCGTCTTCAAATCATTGTACTGCTCATGGCTTTGCCTGAGGGGGCGCAAAGAAAGAGACCGTTTCTTTTCAGCGCGATGCAGTCGATCCCAACCCGTTTCAGTAAGGTAAAGAA
Source organism: Erwinia phyllosphaerae (assembly GCF_019132875.1). Taxonomy (GTDB): domain Bacteria; phylum Pseudomonadota; class Gammaproteobacteria; order Enterobacterales; family Enterobacteriaceae; genus Erwinia; species Erwinia phyllosphaerae. The sequence goes on along the minus strand of NZ_JAHSPF010000005.1, from coordinate 313,454 downwards.
TTAATGGCTAAACACCTTTTTACTTCCGAGTCCGTATCAGAAGGACATCCTGATAAAATCGCCGACCAGATCTCAGATGCCGTGCTCGATGCCATTCTTGAGCAGGATCCGAAAGCACGCGTCGCTTGCGAAACCTACGTTAAGACCGGCATGGTGCTGGTAGGTGGCGAAATTACCACCAGCGCGTGGGTAGATATTGAAGAGATCACCCGTAATACCGTGCGTGAAATCGGCTATGTCCATTCCGATATGGGCTTTGATGCCAACTCTTGTGCCGTACTGAATGCTATTGGCAAACAGTCTCCGGACATTAACCAGGGCGTTGACCGTGCCGATCCGCTGGAACAGGGCGCAGGCGACCAGGGTCTGATGTTTGGTTATGCGACTAACGAAACCGACGTGCTGATGCCAGCGCCGGTTACCTATGCGCACCGTCTGGTGCAGCGCCAGTCAGAAGTTCGTAAAAACGGCACCCTGCCGTGGCTGCGTCCGGATGCAAAAAGCCAGATCACTTTCCAGTACGACGCCGGTAAAATCGTGGGCATCGATGCGGTAGTGCTGTCGACTCAGCACTCGGAAGATATTGGCCAGAAAGATCTGCAGGAAGCGGTCATGGAAGAGATCATCAAGCCGGTTCTGCCTGCTGAATGGATCAACGCCGGTACCAAATACCACATCAACCCGACCGGCCGTTTTGTTATCGGTGGCCCAATGGGCGACTGTGGCCTGACCGGTCGTAAAATTATCGTTGATACCTACGGCGGCATGGCTCGTCACGGCGGCGGCGCGTTCTCTGGTAAAGATCCTTCTAAAGTTGACCGTTCAGCAGCCTATGCCGCGCGTTACGTAGCGAAAAACATCGTGGCCGCGGGTCTGGCAGACCGTTGTGAAATTCAGGTTTCCTACGCGATTGGCGTGGCGGAGCCAACTTCCATCATGGTAGAAACCTTCGGGACAGAAAAAATTTCTACCGAGCAGCTGACGCTGCTGGTGCGTGAGTTCTTCGATCTGCGCCCTTACGGCCTGATTCAGATGCTGGATCTGCTGCACCCGATTTACCGCGAGACGGCAGCGTATGGTCACTTTGGCCGCGAGCACTTCCCGTGGGAAAAAACCGACAAAGCGGCGCAGTTGCGTGAAGCAGCCGGCCTGAAGTAAGGTTTTACCTATTACAATGAGGGCACCCACGGGGTGCCCTTTTTGCTGCCTGGACGCTGGCAAATTGCTACAGTCCGTATACACTTTTGCAGGCTTTTTGGGACGCCAGTGTTAACGGTTACATTCAGAAACATCATGCAGCATCTGATAATTAAGAATTTCCAGCCTTAACAATGGCACCTCGAATGCGCTATTTTCAGCGCTGTCCGATGGAGTGCCCACGGGGAACCAGGCGAGACTGTTAAATGCTATGCCGGAACGGTTATAAAGCGTAAGCGCGTGTGAAAACCTCTGTTTTCAGAAAGATCTGGTGTGTAACCGATTACACCAGTGTGATCCGCCGCACAGTCTTTCGCGCCAGGTTTTTTTAACATTTATAAAAACAATATGCAGTACAACAATATGGAGGCTTCATGCCTGATAATAAGAAACCGAGCAGGACATCTAATAAGGCAATGACCTTATTTGTTTGTCTGCTTGCCGCACTCGCCGGGCTGCTTTTCGGGCTGGACATCGGCGTGATTGCCGGCGCTCTGCCTTTCATTGCCAGGGATTTCAACGTCACTCCTCATCAGCAGGAATGGATCGTCAGCTCAATGATGTTTGGTGCTGCGGTCGGTGCCGTCGGCAGCGGCTGGATGTCCTCTCATCTGGGCCGTAAAAAAAGCCTGATGATTGGCGCAGTGCTGTTTGTGATCGGCTCGCTCTGGTCAGCTATGTCCGGAAGCGCGGATATGCTGATTGTGGCTCGCGTGCTGCTGGGCCTGGCCGTTGGCGTGGCATCCTACACCGCCCCGCTTTATCTTTCTGAAATTGCACCAGAAAAAATTCGCGGCAGTATGATTTCTCTTTACCAGCTGATGATCACTATCGGTATTCTGGGTGCCTATCTGTCTGATACCGCATTCAGCTACACCGGCGAATGGCGCTGGATGCTGGGCGTTATCACCATTCCTGCGGCCCTGCTGCTGGTTGGCGTTTGCTTCCTGCCTAACAGCCCGCGCTGGCTGGCGGCAAGAGGCAACTTCCGTGATGCACAGCGCGTGCTCGATCGACTGCGCGACACCAGCGAACAGGCGAAACGCGAGCTGGATGAAATCCGTGAAAGCCTGAAAATCAAACAGTCCGGCTGGAATCTTTTCCAGAACAACAGCAATTTCCGCCGCGCGGTCTGGCTGGGTATTCTGCTGCAGGTCATGCAGCAGTTCACCGGTATGAACGTAATCATGTACTACGCGCCGAAAATTTTTGAAATCGCGGGCTTTACCAATACCACCGAGCAGATGTGGGGAACCGTTATCGTTGGTCTGATCAACGTGCTGGCTACCTTTATCGCTATCGGCCTGGTTGACCGCTGGGGCCGTAAGCCTACGCTGAAGCTGGGCTTCCTGGTCATGGCTATCGGCATGGGCGTGCTGGGTACAATGCTGCACGTGGGCATTCACTCTTCCACCGCGCAGTACTTTGCTATCGCCATGCTGCTGATGTTTATCATCGGCTTCGCGATGAGTGCTGGCCCGCTGATTTGGGTACTCTGTTCTGAAATTCAGCCGCTGAAAGGCCGCGATTTCGGTATCACCGTCTCGACGGCGACCAACTGGATTGCCAACATGATCGTTGGGGCAACCTTCCTGACCATGCTGAACACGCTGGGCAACGCCAACACTTTCTGGGTCTATGCCGGTCTGAATATCATCTTTATTATTCTGACTATCATCCTGATCCCGGAAACCAAAAACGTTTCGCTGGAACATATCGAACGTAACCTGTTAAGCGGCAAAAAGCTGCGCGACATCGGTCAGCGTTAAGCCTCACTGGCCGGGGCAACCCGGCCAGCTTCGTTGAAATCCCCCGCTTCCCATCGTATTCTCTGCCGTATGAAATCCCTTCGTCTCCCCATTGCTTTACAACAGGCAGTCATGCGCTCGCTGCGTGAAAAATTGCAGTTGGCTAACCAGCGCCTTGAGCGGAACTATTCGGAACCTAAGCTGGTTTATCAGCAGCGAGGCACGGCTGCGGGTACCGCGTGGCTGGAAAGCTGGGAAATCCGCCTGAATCCCGTGCTGTTGCTGGAAAACCAGCAGGCTTTTATTGAAGAGGTCGTGCCCCATGAACTGGCGCATCTGCTGACGTGGAAACACTTTGGCCGCGTCGCGCCGCACGGCAAAGAGTGGAAATGGATGATGGAAAGCGTGCTGGATGTGCCCGCGCGGCGTACCCACCAGTTTGCCATCGAATCGGTCCGCAGCCGCTCTTTCCCCTATCGCTGTCGCTGCCAGCAGCATCAGCTTACCGTTCGCCGCCACAATCGCGTTACCCGTGGTGAAAGCGAATACCGCTGCGTCCGCTGCGGCGAGCGCCTGTCGCCTGGCCTGTTCCCGGTTGCTGAAAAATCTGTCTGACGTCAAAAAAATAGCCGATAAGGCACGCGACGGTTTCCGGTTATCCGGCGCTTCTGCTACTCTCGCCGCTTCGTTTGACTGACAGAAAACTGGAATATGTTACGCAAAATTATCGGCTGCCTCTCTTTTTCACTGCTGCTTCCCACCTTCTTTGCGCATGGGTTGAGCCTGAATAACTACCATCAGAACAGTTTCAGCCAGGCAAAGGCTTACGCGGCGCAAATTAACGCGGATGCTCCGGGCTCTTTTTACTGCGGCTGTAAAATTAACTGGCAAGGTAAAAAAGGCGTACCGGATCTGGCTTCCTGTGGCTATAGCGTACGTAAAAACGCCAACCGGGCTAACCGTATCGAATGGGAACACGTTGTCCCGGCCTGGACGTTTGGCCACCAGCGCCAGTGCTGGCAGGAAGGCGGCAGAAAACAGTGCGCGAAAGATGCAGGCTACCGCCGTATCGAATCCGATTTGCATAACCTTCAGCCCGCTATTGGCGAAGTGAACGGCGATCGCGGCAACTTTATGTATAGCCAGTGGAACGGCAGCGAGCATCAGTACGGCCAGTGCGAAATGAAGATCGATTTTAAAAACAAGCAGGCTGAGCCTCCTGCGCGGGCGCGTGGCGCCATCGCTCGTACCTGGTTTTATATGCGTGACCAGTACCAGATCGCCATGTCTAAGCAGCAGACCCAGCTGATGACGGTATGGGACAAGCAGTATCCGGTCACGGCCTGGGAGTGCGAGCGCGACAACCGCATCGCTAAAGTGCAGGGCAACCATAATCCCTATGTACAGCGTGCTTGCCAGCGGTAAAATCACTGTCCTAAACTAAACGCCATATTTGGGCCGCGCTCTGCCGCGGCCAGTCACTTGTAGCAGGAACCCCATGCGTATACCTCGCATTTTTCACTCTGAAGCTCTGGTTGTCGGCAGCGAAATCTCTCTTGATGAAGAAGCGGCAAACCATGTCGGTCGCGTATTGCGCATGAATGCGGGCCAGGCCCTGGAATTGTTCGATGGTACTAATCTGACATTTCAGGCCGAAATTGTGCAGGCGGATAAAAAAAATGTGCGCGTCGCCGTGATCGAAAGCCGCGCGGACAGCCGGGAGTCGCCGCTTCACCTGCATTTAGGCCAGGTGATGTCGCGCGGCGAAAAGATGGAGTTCACCATTCAGAAAGCGGTTGAGCTGGGAGTAAATACGATTACCCCCTTGTTTTCTGAGCGCTGTGGCGTAAAGCTTGATGCGCAGAGACTGGCGAAAAAAATTCAGCAGTGGCAGAAAATTGTTATTGCCGCCTGCGAACAGTGCGGCAGAAACCGCGTGCCGGAAGTGCGAGAAGCAATGACGCTGGAAGCCTGGAGCGCCGAACAGGATGACAGCCTGAAGCTCAATTTACATCCGCGAGCCAGCCAGAGCATCAATACGCTGCCACAGCCGGTCGAACGCGTGCGGCTGCTGATTGGGCCTGAAGGCGGGCTGACGGCAGACGAGATCGCCATGACGGCACGCTACGGCTTTACCGACATTCTTTTAGGCCCTCGTGTTCTGCGCACGGAGACCACGGCCCTGACCGCCATTACCGCCCTTCAGGTGCGGTTTGGCGACCTGGGCTGAATGCGCTGAAGGCGTAAAAACGGCAGGCAAAAAAAGCTCAACTGGAGAGACTAATGATTAAGCTTGGCATTGTGATGGACCCTATTACCTCCATCAATATTAAAAAAGACAGCAGCTTCGCCATGCTGCTGGAAGCACAGCGCCGTGGTTACGAAATTCACTATATGGAGATGAAAGATCTCTATCTGCGCGGTGGCGAAGCGCGTGCCTCTACCCGTCTGCTGAGCGTTGAGCAAAACTACGATAAGTGGTTTGAATTTGGCAGCGAGCAGGATATTGCACTGGCCGATCTGAACGTGGTGCTGATGCGTAAAGATCCGCCTTTCGATACCGAATTTATCTACGCCACCTATATCCTGGAGCGCGCGGAAGAGAAAGGCACGCTGATCGTTAACAAACCGCAGAGCCTGCGCGACTGTAACGAAAAACTCTTTACCGCCTGGTTTGCTGAACTGACCCCGGACACGCTGGTAAGCCGTAGCGCGCAGCAGATCCGCGATTTCTGGCAGGAGCATGGCGATATTATCCTGAAGCCGCTGGACGGCATGGGCGGCGCTTCCATTTTCCGCGTGAAGAAAGAAGATCCTAACCTGTCGGTTATTATTGAAACGCTGACCGAGCACGGCAGCTTCTACTGCATGGCGCAAAATTATCTGCCCGCCATTAAGGATGGCGATAAGCGCGTGCTGATGGTTGATGGTGAACCCGTGCCTTATTGCCTGGCCCGTATTCCAAAATCGGGCGAAACGCGCGGTAACCTGGCCGCTGGCGGCCGTGGCGAAGCGCGTCCGCTGTCGGAAAGCGATCTGGAAATCGCCCGTCGCGTCGGCCCCACATTGAAAAAGAAAGGCCTGATTTTTGTCGGTTTGGATATCATCGGCGACAAGCTGACCGAAATCAACGTAACCAGCCCGACCTGCATTCGTGAGATCGAAGCCGCATTCCCAATTTCAATTACTGGTATGCTTATGGATGCGATTGAAAAACGACTGGCCTGATAAGCAAAGGATCGACAGGCCTTCGTGTTAACCCCGTTAATCATCTGTGGCTCCGGCTACAGATGATTAACCCGACTACAGAATCCTGATATGAATTTACAGCATCATTTTTTGATTGCCATGCCCACGCTGCAGGACCCTTTATTTAAACGCTCGGTGGTTTACATCTGCGAGCACAACGATGAAGGTGCCATGGGTATTATTGTGAACAAGCCAATGGAAAACCTTACCGTTGACGGCATTCTCAAAAAGTTAAAAATTGTGCCGGTCCCGCGCGAACCCGAGGTCAAACTCGATAAGCCGGTTTTTGCTGGCGGCCCTCTGGCTGAAGATCGCGGTTTTATCCTGCACTCTGCCCAACACACTTACGCGTCCAGTATTCGCGTATCGGACAACACGGTTATCACCACTTCGCGCGACGTGCTGGAAACGCTGGGCACGCCGGAACAGCCTGACAGCGTGCTGGTTGCGCTGGGCTACTGCGCCTGGGAAAAAGACCAGCTGGAAAGCGAGCTGCTGGAAAACGCCTGGCTGACCATTCCGGCCAACAGCAATATCCTGTTTAAAACCCCCGTTGCCGAGCGCTGGCGCGAAGCGGCGAAGAGCATCGGCGTGGATATCCACAATATCACCAGCGATGTTGGTCACGCCTGATGAGCCACCTTACCCTGCTGGCTTTCGATTTTGGCACCAAAAGCATTGGCGTCGCGGTGGGTCAGCAGCTGACCGGCACCGCTCGCCCTCTGCCTGCGCTAAAAGCGCAGGACGGCACGCCCGACTGGCTAAAAATCGAGGCGCTGCTGAAGGAGTGGCAGCCGGATCACGTAGTGGTCGGCCTGCCGTTAAACATGGATGGAACCGAACAACCCCTGACCGCCAGAGCCCGCAAATTCGCCAACCGGCTGCACGGGCGCTTTGGCATTAAGGTAGAGCTGCACGACGAACGTTTGAGCACGGTCGAAGCCCGCGCCGACCTCTTCTCGCGTGGCGGCTTTCGTGCGCTGAACAAAGGCAGCGTCGATTCCCTCTCTGCGGTTATCATTCTTGAAAGCTGGTTTGAAAACGCCTGGAGCTGATTACAGACCCGCGTTGCTCCGCCTGCATTAAATCCAGGCGTACCATGTTGTCATAACGCTGAACGCGCCAGGCTGGTAATCAGGCAGGCGGCGCGTTTACCCTCTCACGCTATCGCTCCCGCTTTTTGCCGCTCGGCCAGGCTTTGGGCAAACGTCTGCATACCTGCCTGCATGCCGGTTTGCAGCACGCCCGGCAGCTGGTGCGTTTTCCCCTCTCTGATCAGGCTGGCGACGGCTGGCGTGTTTACCAGTACCTCGAACAGCGCCACCCTGTCCTGGTTTTTTCCCGGCACCAGCTTTTGTGCGATCGCGGCCTTCAGGCTACCGGCCAGCTGGCTGCGGATAAGGTTTTTCTCCGCACCGGGAAAAACATCCACCAGCCTGTCGACCGCCTGAGCGGCACCGCGCGTATGCAGCGTTGCCAGCACCAGATGGCCGGTTTCCGCGGCCGTTAGCGCCAGCTGGATGGTTTCGCTATCGCGCAGCTCGCCCAGCAGGATAACGTCCGGATCTTCCCTCAGCGCGGCGCGCAGGCCTGCGCTGAACGAACGACAGTGCTGCCCGATTTCCCGCTGCTGAATCAGCGAGCGCTCGCTGCGATGGATAAACTCTACCGGATCTTCCAGCGTCAGAATATGGCGGTTCTGCTGCTGGTTAATCGCGCCAATCAGCGCGGCCAGCGTGGTCGATTTTCCGCTGCCGGTCGCGCCCGTCACCAGCACCAGCCCATCTTCGAGCTGTAAAAGCGACTGAGCGACCGGCGGCAGGCCAAGCCCGGCGATATCAGGGCAGCGGTCGCTGATTAGCCGCAGCGCCAGCGAGTTCCCCTGCCGCTGGCAAAACAGATTGGCGCGCAGGCGCGTACCGCCCACCGTCAGCGCAAAATCAAGCTGCCCGGCCCGGGTAAACTCGTCCTGCTGCGCGGCATCCAGCCAGCTGTCGTAAAGCTGTCGCAGCAGCGCATCGCTGGCTGGCAGCGCGCCCGGCATTTTTTCGAGCCGACCAGAAAGCCGCCAGAACGGAGAATGACCACTACAGAGGTGCAGATCGCAGGCGTTATGCTTTACACTAAGCGCCACTAACTCTTCAATATCCATATTAACTCCCTGACTATGACCTCGATTCAGCACAACTTACAGCAAGTCCGCGAGCGAATCTCAGCGGCAGCCGCGCGATGCGGCCGCGATCCGGCAGAAATTACCCTGCTTGCAGTGAGCAAAACAAAACCGTGGAGCGCGATCGAAGAAGCCGCCGCCGCGGGCCAGCGCTGCTTCGGAGAAAATTACGTGCAGGAAGGCGTTGATAAGATCCAGCAGCTGGCAAATCCGGCGCTGGCATGGCACTTTATCGGGCCGCTGCAATCCAATAAAAGTCGGCTGGTCGCCGAAAATTTCGACTGGTGCCACACCGTCGATCGTTTACGGATTGCTACCAGGCTTAACGATCAGCGGCCGGACTCGCTGCCGCCGTTAAACGTGCTGATCCAGATAAATATCAGCGATGAACAGAGTAAATCTGGCATCATGCTGGCGGCGCTACCGGATCTGGCCAGGGAAATTGCTCAGCTGCCGCGCTTAACGCTGCGCGGCCTGATGGCGATACCCGCGCCGGAAGGCGATTACCAGCGTCAGCTGGCCGTTTGTCGCCAGATGGCGGATGCACTGAATGAACTGAAAAAAAACTATGCTTCTGTCGACACGCTCTCTTTAGGCATGAGCGACGATCTGGAAGCAGCTGTCGAGGCAGGCACGACGATGGTGCGCATTGGCACCGCCATTTTTGGCGCGCGCGATTACGGCGCCACTAACTAAACTTTGAGGGACTCCATGCTGACGTTGACTTTTTTGGTATCAACGGTAATTAACCTGTACGTAAAAGTACTGCTGCTGCGCATCTGGATGCAGTGGACAAGATGTGATTTTTACAATCCGTTTTCACAATTTATCGTCAAAATCACGCAGCCGGTCATTCGGCCAATGCGGCGGGTAATCCCTTCCATCGGGCCGCTGGATACCGCTTCTCTGCTGCTGGCTTACGTGCTGAGCGTACTGCTTTTCACCGTGATGTTTACGCTGCAAACCCGGGTGTTTATTTTCGATCCCGTGTTTCTTTATTTTGGTCTGGTCTCGCTGGTTAAAGCCGCAGGCGTGCTGGTATTCTGGGTAATTATTATTCGTTCGCTGATGAGCTGGATAAGCCAGGGCCGCAACCCGGTAGATTACGTTTTGATCCAGCTAACGGAACCGCTGATGGCGCCAATCCGCAGAATTATTCCGGCGATGGGCGGCATCGACTTCTCGGCGATGGCCGTGATCCTGCTCCTTTATATGCTCAACTATCTGGGTATGGACTTCATTCCCGGCTGGACGCAGCTCTGATTTTAACTTCTGGATTTGATATGCAAAAAGTAGTACTCGCCACCGGCAACGCTGGAAAAGTTCGTGAACTGGCCGATAAGCTCGCCGCTTTCGGCCTGGATATCGTGGCGCAAACCGACTGTGGCGTAGAGTCAGCTGAAGAGACCGGCCTGACCTTTATCGAAAACGCCCTTCTCAAGGCGCGCCATGCTGCCGCCATTACCGGTTTGCCCGCTATTGCCGACGACTCTGGCCTGGCGGTGGATGCGCTTGGCGGCGCGCCGGGGATTTACTCCGCGCGCTATGCCGGCGTGGAGGCAAGCGACAGGCAGAATATTGATAAGCTGCTGCACGCTATGGAAAACGTGGCGGATGGTCAGCGTCAGGCGCAGTTTCACTGCGTGCTGGTTTATCTGCGCCATGCGGAAGACCCCACGCCGCTGGTGTTCCACGGTAGCTGGCAAGGCGAAATAACCCGTACGCTGAGCGGTGAAGGCGGATTTGGTTACGATCCCGTGTTTTACGTGCCGGAACTGGGTAAAACCGCAGCGGAACTGAGTAAGGATGAAAAACGGGCCGTTTCACATCGCGGCAAGGCGCTGAGCCTGCTGCTGGAAGCCATGCGTCATGTCTGATTTGCCACCGCTCAGTCTCTATATTCATATCCCCTGGTGCGTGCAGAAATGCCCCTACTGCGATTTCAATTCGCATGCTTTAAAGGGCGAAGTGCCGCACGAAGAGTATGTACGGCATTTGCTGGCCGATCTGGATGCCGATTTGCCGCTGGCGGCTAACCGTGAAGTTGGCACTATCTTTATTGGCGGCGGCACGCCCAGCCTGCTCAGCAGCGAAGCGATGCAGATGCTGATGGACGGCGTGCGGGCGCGTCTGCCGCTTTCGCCAACGGCGGAAATTACGATGGAAGCCAACCCCGGCACCGTCGAAGCCGACCGTTTTAGCGGCTATCAGCGTGCGGGCATCAACCGTATCTCCATTGGCGTGCAGAGTTTTAGCCAGCAAAAGCTGGAGCGCCTTGGACGTATCCACGGCCCGGAAGAAGCAAAGCGCGCGGCAAAGCTGGCTCAGGGGCTTGGCCTGCGCAGCTTTAACCTGGATTTGATGCACGGTCTTCCCGATCAGTCGCTGACCGAAGCGCTGGACGATTTGCGCCAGGCCATCGAGCTGGATCCGCCGCACCTTTCCTGGTATCAGCTGACCATTGAGCCAAACACGCTGTTTGCCTCGCGGCCACCGATCCTGCCGGATGACGACGCGCTGTGGGATATTTTTGAACAGGGCCACCAGCTGCTGACGGCTGCGGGCTACGAGCAGTATGAAACCTCTGCCTATGCCAAACCGGGCTATCGCTGCGAGCACAACCTGAACTACTGGCGCTTCGGCGACTATCTGGGCATCGGCTGCGGCGCGCACGGCAAGCTGACGCAGACGGACGGCAGGATTATCCGCACAATTAAAACGCGCCATCCGCGCGGCTTTATGAACGGTAACTATCTGGACAGGCAGTATGAGGTGGCGGAAAAAGAGAAGCCGTTTGAGTTCTTTATGAACCGTTTCCGGCTGCTGGAAGCCGCGCCGCGTGAAGAGTTTACGCGCTATACCGGTCTGGATGAAGACGTTATCCGTGTCGAGCTTGATGAAGCCCTGGCGAAAGGTTATCTGACCGAGACGGCAGAAAACTGGCAGGTCACGGAAAAGGGCAAGCTGTTTCTGAATTCCCTGCTGGAGCTGTTTCTGTCGGAAGACTAAGCGGCGCGTTGATCAAACGATCCCTTTTGCAAACCGGGATCGTTTTTTTTAGCTGCTCTACCTTGTATATTTTCCTGCTATCCCCGTTATCTGCAAAGGTAAATTTTCTACGCCGTAATTATTACTCTTCTCAGACAATAATTAAAATTGCCGTTACCCGCACCTGCCTTTAAATTCATCGCGTGATCTGTTTCTTTCCACCACGAAAGAATAGTCACGCCGCATAAATTTAAATAATTCGCCATGGTCATTTATTCAATGGCGTTTTTCCTGCGGGCTAATGCCTGCTTCAAAATGTTTGTTAAGGAATTATTGATGAGTATAGTCGGCAAGGTAACAACAGGAGCGAACCCAACGCAGTATTACGGCACGCTTATCGTTACGGATATTAGAAATGACGATAATAGCGCGGTAAGTATTAAGAATACGTTGAAGTTTAGTTTCCTTTCTCCCGCTGCAATTGAACCTTCGGCGGTCATGCCCGCATTTACTAGCTGGCAAGACTGGGCAATAACAACGGAAAATAAACAGATTAGCGATAGCGATATTCTGGTTCAGGTCACCTTGGGTTTCCCCCAGGCTTATGTTCTCTCGTCCAGAGATACGATCACCATTGGTATTGGCGGTGACCTGACGGCCAATCCTGAACATGTTATGACCTCTTTCAACTTTGCCGCTGACGGCGAGCTTGAGCTTAATGGCGCTGTCAGGCTGGTATGCCCCGCCATTCCCGATGCCGCTCTGGCTAACCTGGTTCCTGAAGTGGTATTTACTTCCGCAGGCGGTGAAAGAACCACGGCTTCGGCACAGCCTGGCGGAAACAATACCGTTGAATTGACCGCTACCAGCTATACCGTCAGCGCCGCTAAGCTGGCCAATGACGCGCTTACCGTTGTGGCCGATGTTTCCGTCAGTCCGGAAAATATCACCGTGACGCAGGGAAATACTACCGACGTGGCATTAACTTTCAATACGGTTAATCATTATGCTGCGGTAGATTTTATGCTTTCCGGTATTGCTGAACTGGAAAACGAAACGGTCAGGGTTCAGGTAAAAAACAAAACGGCAACGATTCAGGAGACGTTTGAAACCAGACTGGATGAGGTCACGGAACTGCGTTATTTACCTACCGACGACGTGCTGATTTTCACTATCGACAGCATTGCCGTTAATAATAATAATATTTCATTTGCTATCCCTGAGGTTGTCGTCACCGATAAATTAATTACCGTTACCGTCGGCCAGAAAGAATGCACCATCAAGCCAGTCGACAGTAATAAATTCAGTACGCTAACGGTTTCCTGCCAGACAGATTCGCCATTTAAGCAGGCTATTCCGGTACGGCTTTATAATGCGACGATGAGCTATTCCTCTACTCTAACGGCGGAAGGCGCGTTCGCCTGGCCGGAAAAAATCAAACCTGGCGATTATACGGTTAAGGTCAACGATTTTATCGTCGATAAAGTGGTTCACTCTGTTTCCTGTGTGGATACGATAAATATCAGCGAGAATGCCCAAAACACGCTGGCTATTGCTGTAGAAAAAGGCGCGAACCTGCTGGTTCCCGGCTTCCCGGCGTTTCTTTCTTTTGGTGGCCTGGCCGATATGACCACGACCAATACGGCCGACTGTGCCGCCGCCCGCGTCAGCTCCATCTTTAAATATGCCGGTAACGACGGCGCAGGCGATGCTACGGCCTTCCTGCAGGACGATCCTGCCACCACGCGAACTATCACTATTGCCCGCGCTATTGAGGAACAGCTGGCTGATAATCAGAATGTCCTGCCGGTGATGATCTCCTATACCTGTAACCTTTCAGGCGGCAATGTCAAAAACGTTCTGGCTGATGCTTCCGCGCACAAATATAGCTACGCGAACTTTATTCTGACCATGAAAATCGCCAGCAGCTATAAGGATGAGCAGCATCCCGTTCCGGCAGGGCTTATCGTCAATGCCGACCTGATTGGCGCCTGCCAGCAGGATGGCCTTACCAGCGATCATCCCGTGCCGGTCAGGGAACCTTTGCAGGAGGCGCTGGCGCATCACGGTATCAGCGTGGCTATCCCGGCCTTTATTACCGACACTCTCAAGGGCTATATTCAGTCAGTAAACTGGCTTGTGCATACCGTTGCGCCAGAACTGACGTTTGGCTGGGTGATTAATCTGTGGGGCGTTGGCGGCTCGCAGTGGATATACGGCCAGGAAAGCGTCGATCGCTATGCTCGTTTGACCGTGGATTACGTTAATGCGCTGGGCGTGTTTGACGAAGGCAACGCCGCTAACTTCATGGCTATTGACCGTTACGAGGCTGACGATCTTACCCTACGCTCCTACTACAACTCCTACTGCTACGGGCCGCTGGAATGGCAACGCTATTACCAGTTCTGCGGCAGCGTCAGCCGCATGCTGAAACAGCCGGTGATGCCGTGGCAGATCCCGGCCAGCCGCACGCCGCTGAAAAGCGATCGGGTGCAGGCGGACTTTGATGCACAGCACTGGGGAACCAGCGCCAACTATCTGCTGGGCGACAGCGAGATCGGCAGTAACGTTGAGGCTATCAACGATACGATCCTCGATTTCGCCTTCCCTGCGCATATGGCAGCACTGGTGGGCGCTACGCCTCGCGATATGTACCAGCGGGCCGGCTCTTTTGACCTGAGCCAGCCGGCTTACAAAGATTTTCCGCTGCTGGGGATCTTCTCTGTGCTGCTGGGAGGCGGCTCGACCACGGGCGTTATTTCCACCGTCGGAAATCCGGACGGCTGGGTGAGGGATAAGCTGAACGCCTACAGGGAATCTCCCGTTCTTTTTCAAACGCCTGAAGCTTAATCGCTCGGCAACCGGGAGTTTTTAGAAAGAAAGATAAAGCGGCCGCTAATCCGGCCGCTTTACGCTGCGATTTGCCGAAGCGTAGCTTTTAGCCGCGCACGGTCAGCACAGCCGTTACGCCCGTTATAAACCGCCCTGTAGAGCCTTACGCTGCGCTTCCAGATCGGTGACGCGATTGCAAACCTCATGGCCAAAGTTCTGGAAATCGGCTTCCTGCTTGCTCCATTCGGCCTGCACGGCCTGCTGTAAACCGCCCAGGTTGCCCATCACCGCCTGTAAAGGGTTATCGCCGTTTACCTTGCTGCCCATCTCGTTCAGGCTGTCCTGAATGACGCCGCCCATTGCGCTCTGCACCAGCTTTTCACCGTCCTGACGCACCTGCTCAATGGCCTTGTGATGGAAGGCCAGCCCGTCGCTGCGATGCTCGATAATACGGTTCATCTGCTGTTTTAGCTGCTCGTCCAGCTTTGTCAGACGACCGCGAACCTTGCTGTCCGGCCCCAGCTTGTTGACGATAACCTTATCCAGCGCCACGCGGCCTGTTTCCAGCCGCTGGCGCGCGCCGTGATCGATCCAGGGTAAATCCCGGCGCAGCGCGGCCTGATAGTCGATAGCCTTCTGACGCGTGGCGTTATCAACGGAAGCGGGCTGCCCGTTACGCTGTACCTCTCCCGTTGGCGTAATAACCAGATTGCCGCTGGATCCCGTCACCTGCACGTTTTGTGGCGAGATAACGATATCATCCTGAGGATTAACGCCACATTGATAGTCAGCCTGCGCCTGCCCGGCTGCCAGCAGTAGCATGCCCGCTACGATCGCTTTACGCATTTGCCCTTCTCCTGATACACAAAAGGCCACGCATGCGTGGCCTCAGACTGTAGACGATAGCAAAAAGCACGGCGCAAAGAACGCGTTACGGAGGACGCCTTCCAGACCGTCACGAATAATGCCTGTGGCCTCATCGTGAACGGTTCACCGTGCAGCACGCTATTTTAGTCCCACCAGACGTCAAAAAGTTCGGTGACCTGGATGTTACCCAGCTTGTTCTCTTCCAGCCATTTACGCACCAGCTCGCGATGCTCGTCGGTGCACTTGCCGGTTTGCTGCAGGCAGATCAAACCTTCCCACTGCAGATAGCCGCTGCCGTCGAACGCCAGGCCGTTAGGCTCAATCACCTCGTTGATTAACGCATCAACGGTGGTATCGATGGTTTCGGCGCTGGTGCCTTCTGGAAAGGAGAACGCGACGGAAAAGCCCAGTTCCTGAAACTCGTCGATATGCATTTTTTTACGCAGGCGACGGCTACGTTGAGTTGCCATTATTTAATCCTCTCAAACATCAAATCCCATACACCGTGGCCAAGACGCTGGCCGCGCTGCTCAAATTTCGTTAACGGCCGCGAGTCCGGGCGCGGCACGTAGTCGTTCGTTTCCGACTGGTTTTTGTAGCCCGCAATGCTGCTCATCACTTCCAGCATGTGTTCTGCATAGGCTTCCCAGTCGGTTGCCATATGGAACACGCCGCCCAGCTTCAGCTTGCGCATCACCAGTTCGGCAAAGGCCGTCTGGACAATGCGGCGTTTATTATGGCGCGCTTTATGCCACGGGTCCGGGAAAAACAGCTGCACCAGGCGCAGTGAATTATCCGGGATCATTTTTTCCAGCACGTCCACGGCATCGTGGCACATTACGCGCAGGTTCTCTACGCCCGCTTCATCCGCCGCGCTCAGACAGGCGCCAACGCCCGGCGAATGGACCTCAATACCCAGAAAATTCTGCTGCGGATTGGCGGCCGCCATCGCTACCAGCGACGCGCCCATCCCAAAACCAATTTCCAGCACTACCGGCGCTTCGCGGCCAAAAAGTTCTGCCAGGTCAACCGGTTCCGGCTGATACTCCACACCTTTTACAGGCCAGAAATGGTCCAGCGCGTGCTGCTGGCCTTTGGTCAGGCGGCCCTGACGGCGAACGAAGCTGCGAATACGGCGCATCGGGCGGCCGTTTTCGTCAAACTCCGGTGTAATCACATCATTCTTCATGTTTCTGCCTGCTGGTCTGCAATATCTGGAAAACGGGCATTATGCAAAGTTACGGCTGTTAAGCAAGCCCCGGAAACTTCCGGTTTACAGCATAACGGGTCTGTGCTGGAATCCCAGCCTGTTTTTTAATTTACCCGGGAAACCTCGCAAAGATGATGCAAGCGCCGCCGTTCTCGCAGCAGGTACTGGACTGGTATCAGCGCTTTGGCCGCAAGACCCTGCCCTGGCAACAGGAAAAAACGCCTTATAAAGTCTGGCTTTCTGAGGTGATGTTGCAGCAGACCCAGGTCGCTACCGTTATTCCTTATTTCGAACGCTTTATGGCACGTTTTCCCACCGTGACCGATCTCGCCGCCGCGCCGCTGGACGAGGTGCTGCACCTGTGGACCGGGCTTGGCTACTACGCCCGCGCGCGTAACCTGCATAAGGCAGCGATTCAGGTCGTAGAAAAGCATAACGGAAAATTCCCGGAAACGTTTGAGGCGGTCGCCGATCTGCCTGGCGTTGGCCGCTCCACGGCTGGCGCGATCCTTTCTTTATCTCTGGGTCAGCACTTCCCGATTCTGGACGGCAACGTTAAGCGCGTGCTGGCCCGCTGCTACGCCGTGGCGGGCTGGCCCGGTAAAAAAGAGGTGGAGAAGCGCCTCTGGCAGATCAGTGAAGAGGTAACGCCAGCCGAAGGCGTCAGCCAGTTTAACCAGGCGATGATGGATTTGGGCGCGATGGTATGTACGCGCTCAAAGCCCAAATGCGAAATTTGTCCGCTAAACCTGCGCTGCGTCGCTTACGCCCAGGGCAGCCAAACCAGCTATCCCGGTAAAAAACCGAAGCAGACGCTGCCGGAAAGAACCGGCTATCTGCTGATGATGCAGCGGGATGACAAGGTCTGGCTACAACAGCGGCCGCCGGTTGGCCTGTGGGGCGGTCTTTTTTGCTTCCCACAGTTTGCCAGCGAGCCTGAGCTGCGGCAGTGGCTGCGCGAGCGGCATATCGATAGCGCCGCGCTGACCCAGACCATTGCTTTTCGCCATACTTTTAGCCATTTCCACCTGGATATAGTGCCAATGTGGCTTAAACTGCCTCCAGCAGTAGCGGTCATGGATGAAGGCGCTGGTCTCTGGTATAACTTAGCGCAGCCGCAGTCCGTCGGGCTGGCCGCACCGGTAGAACGCCTGTTGCAGCAGCTGCGTCAGCCATAAACGCCGGGCAAAGACGCAACAAAAGAGGAAAAGTGATGAGCAGAACCATTTTTTGCACGTTCCTGCAGCGCGACGCTGAAGGACAGGATTTTCAGCTCTATCCGGGAGAACTGGGTAAGCGCATCTACAATGAGATTTCTAAAGAAGCCTGGTCGCAGTGGATGAGCAAGCAGACCATGCTGATCAACGAGAAAAAGCTGAGCATGATGAACCCGGAAGATCGTAAGCAGCTTGAGCAGGAGATGGTGAAATTCCTGTTTGAGGGACACGACGTCCATATCGAAGGTTATACCCCGCCGGCAGAATAAACATTGGGCCTCGCCGTGGAGGCCCCCTTAATTTGGGCGTAGCACGACATAATGAAGAAACTGATAGGTTTGCTGGTTATCGCGCCGTTGTTGATCTCCTGCTCCAGCAATAAAAAGCCGGTTTTCCACGAAGAATGGGTTAAAGACACCAACGGATTCGATATTCTGATGGGACAGTTTGCCCACAATATTGAAAATATCTGGGGCATTAACGAGGTGCTGATCGCCGGGCCCAAAGATTACGTAAAATATAGCGATCAGTATTATACGCGTAGCCATATTAACTTTGATGCCGGTACGATCACTATCGAAACGATCGCCGGAACCGATCCTATGGCCAGCCTGCGTAAAGCGATCGTTACCACGCTTCTGATCGGCGAAGATCCCGGCAACGTCGATCTTTACTCTGACGCGAATGATATTCAGCTTGGCCAGGAGCCGCTGCTGTATGGTCAGGTGCTGGATAATACCGGCCAGGCAATTCGCTGGCAGGGACGCGCGGCCAGCTTCGCCGACTATCTGATCCAGAATAAGCTCCAGCGCCGCAATGCCGGACTGCATATTATCTGGTCGGTAACGATTCCGATGGTGCCCAACCATCTGGACAAGCGTGCGCATAAGTATCTGCCGATGGTACGTAAAGCCGCGGAAAAATATGGCGTGGATCAGTCGCTAATCCTGGCGATTATGCAGATCGAGTCCAGCTTCAACCCCTATGCGGTCAGCCATGCCGACGCGCTGGGCCTGATGCAGGTTGTGCAGCATACGGCAGGCGTTGACGTGTTCCGTATGAAGGGGAAATGGGGCAAGCCGAGCCGCAGCTATCTGCTCGATCCGGAGAATAATATTGATGCGGGAACGGCTTATCTTTCGCTGTTGCAGGGCAGCTACCTGTCCGGCATCGCTAACCCGACCTCACGCCGCTATGCGGTGATCACCGCTTACAACGGCGGCGCGGGTAGCGTGTTGAAAGTGTTCTCCAGCGACAAGAATCAGGCGTTTAACGCCATCAATAGCATGTCGCCGTCTGAAGTTTACCAGACGCTCGCCACTAACCATCCTTCCGCTGAATCGCGCCGCTATCTGTATAAAGTGAACAGCGCGCAGAAGAGCTACCACCGCTATTAAGCTTTAACGGCAAGAGGCCGGGTGGGCCGCTTTCGCGCAGGGACGCGCGAAAAGAGTGCCCATGCTGCCCTGCCTCTGCTGTCATTTACGGCTTTAAAACAGGTTCAACGCCGAAAATTACCTGCCGATCTTTTTAAACTGCCTGGTGGTTTCCGTTAGCGCGGTTTCGGTTGGCAAACGTTCCATTGAGCTGGCCCCGTAGAAGCCGTCACACTGGGGACACTGGCTAAGGATATAGCGCGCGTCTTCCGGCGTAGCAATGGGCCCACCGTGACAAATCACGATAACGTCTTCACGTATCTTCTTCGCCGCCTCGGCCCAGGCATTGATTGGCGCCACGCAATCTTCCAGCTTTAACGCCGTTTCAGCGCCAATGTTGCCGCCGGTAGTCAGCCCCATATGCGCCACGATAATATCCGCACCGGCCTGGGTCATGGCTACCGCATCTTCCGCGCTAAACACGTAAGGCGTGGTCAGCATCTCTTTCTGATGCGCCATGCGGATCATTTCGACTTCCAGCCCGTAGCCCATGCCCGTCTCTTCCAGATTGGCGCGAAAATTACCGTCGATCAGCCCGACCGTCGGAAAATTTTGCACGCCGGAAAAGCCCATGGCCTTTAGATCGTCCAGAAACTTGTCGAAATGGCAGAAGGGATCGGTGCCGTTAACGCCAGCCAGCACCGGGGTCTTTTTTACCACCGGCAGCACTTCTTTCGCCATATCTACAACGATTTCGTTGGCGTTGCCGTAGGCCAGCAGGCCGGCCAGCGAGCCGCGACCGGCCATACGGTAGCGGCCTGAGTTATAGATAACGATCAGATCGATACCGCCCGCTTCTTCACATTTGGCGGAAAGCCCCGTGCCCGCGCCGCCGCCGACAATGGGTTCGCCGCGCGCAATCATCGCGTTAAATTTGGCCAGGATCTCCTGACGGGTAAAAGCCATACCTAAAGCTCCTTCTCAACCAGCTGGCGGAACTGTCTGACCGCTGCCTGAGCAAACTGAGGATCGTTAATATTAAACGGCAGACGACGGATAACCCGGCGCGCTGTCTGCCTGACCTGCGCTTCCAGCGTGGTGATAAAGGCATCGCGCGCTTCCGGTAGCCAGAAAGCCTGCCCCGGCGCATCCAGCGCGGAAAAACCGCCTTCCGGGATTAAAAAGACGATGTCACCCTCGCAGCGGTTAAGCTTATCCGCAATCCACTTCGCCATCGCTACATTTTCTTCCACCGTGGTGCGCATCAGCGTCACCTGAGCATTGTGATGATAGAAGAGGCGATCGGCGTATTTTGCGGGGACGGTAGAAATATGACCAAAGTTAACCATGTCCAGCGCGCCACAGGAGATAACGCAGGGAACTTTGCTGTGGGCGACGGCATCAAAACGCGTTTCGTCGCAGGCCAATACGCCACCAAACAGATGGTCGCAGACTTCGGTCGTGGTCAGATCCAGCAGGCCGGAAAGCATGCCGCTTTCGGTCAGCTTTTCCATCGCCTTGCCGCCGCTGCCGGTCGCATGAAACACCAGGCAGTCGTAATCTTCCTCCAGCATGGTGCTGACCATCTGAATGCAAGGCGTAGTGACGCCAAACATCGTCAGGCCCAGCGCTGGCTTATCGTTATTGTCTTCCGGTACAGGAAAAAGCACGGCACCCGCAATCTGATGCGCGGCGTTGCCCAGCACCTGCCGTGAAATACGGTTAAGACCAGAAACATCGGTAACGGAGTAAACCATGCTGATATCGCTGGCACCGACATAGCCGGAAACGTCGCCGGAAGCCATCGTAGAAACCATGACCTTAGGCACGCCAACCGGCAACGCCTGCATTGCGGGCGTAATCAGCGCGGTGCCGCAAGAGCCGCCCAGTCCGATGATGCCCGCCAGATCCCGGCGCTGATTGAGGAAAATCTTAAATGCCAGCGCCATCGCATCAATCGCCCTGCCGCGATCGCCGCAGAAGACCGCGTCACGCCCCTCAGGATGGAAATCCGCGATGAGCTCCGGCGGGAAATCTGCCCCCGAAGGTTGACTAACGCCTTGAGTAGACAGGTCAACTGTTACCACATCGGCACCCGCTTTACGCAGGCAGTCGCCGATATAAAACAGTTCCCTTCCTTTAGTATCTGCCGTTGCAACGGCATAAATTAAGCCACTGTTAATAGTCATATTCGTAACGAAACCCTGTTATCAGACAGAATAAAGACTTGATAAAAAAGCAATAAAAAAGTAAATAGTGTCTGAGAGATTTAACTTTCGGCACAGTGAGATAACAGTATCACTATCGTCAATGATAAATCAATTGAATGGAATAGCTGTCTCACACGGATGTTGACTATGCTTAAAACCAAAAGTTCTGCAGATGTAGCCAGGAGGTAACGTCAGTTGCCTGTCTGTCGTCTTCAATCGCTTGAATATCAGGCAGATATAACAAAATGAGGTTATTGTGGAGCAAAGGGAACCCGCTGGGGTTGTAACGCTGACCGCCACACGCGCGAGAACGCGTCGTTTATTAATTGAAACCGCGATGAAGCTTTTTGACGGCGGCGCGTTTCCATCTATTACGGAAGTGGCTCAGGAAGCACAGCTGTCGCGTGCTACGGCCTACCGTTATTTTCCTACACAAAGCGCGCTGGTCTCCGCTATCGTTGCGGAAACGCTCAGCCCGATTAAAAGCTGGCGCCCTTCTCGTGAAGAAGTGAGCGACCGTATCGAAGAACTCCTGTCCTTCGCTTTTCCCCGCATGCTTGAGCATGAAGGCACGCTGCGCGCCGCGCTGCACCTTTCGCTGACGCAGTGGGCGCAGTCGCGTTCGAGTGACGGTCCAGAAAGGGAGAAACTGGTAAGGGGAAATCGTAAGGCGTTACTGCAACACGTGGTAGAACCTTTGAACGACGAACTGCCGCCGGAGATTGTCGATCGCGTGATTAAATCGCTGTCGCTGGTTTACGGCTCGGAGATTTTCCTGGTGATGAAAGATATCTGGGGCTGCGATAACGATCAGCTACAGGATATCGGCAAATGGATTGCTAAAGCCATTATGCGTCAGGCGCGAGAAGATGCCGCGCGTCAGGTAAGCTGAGCAAACGCTTGCGGCCGGAAAGGTTGCTGGCCTGACTGTTCCACGCGCTGCCTGCCCATCCGCAGCGGTAAGGCAGGAAGCTTATCCCGCGCTGTTCAAGGCGCGGGATGGCTTTAAGCGCTGGCTGGCTGGGTTAGCATATAGCCCATCAGGCGCTTAATGCCGTGCTCGTCCGTTTCGGCATAGACGCCCTGTAACTCTGGCGAGAAGCCGGGCAGCAGGTTAAGACCTTTTTCCAGCGCCAGAAAATAGCGCTGCACCGCCCCGCCCCAGATTTCTCCCGGGACCACGCACAGTACGCCTGGCGGATAAGGCAGCGCGCCTTCCGCAGCGATACGGCCTTCCGCTTGTGCAATCGGCACCAGTTCAACATTACCGCGAATAAATTCGATGTTTGCGTCCTGCGGGTTCATTGCAACCTTTGGCAGGCTCTGCTGGCGAAACATCGCTTTTTGCAGATCTTTCACGCCGTGGTCGACATACAGCTGATGCATTTCCAGGCAGAGCCGCCGTAGCGTGTAGCCTTCATAACGCGCCGTATTTTTACGGTAGATGGTCGGCAGCACGTCGCGCAGCAGCGCATCTTCTTTAATATGCTGCTCAAACTGCGCCAGCTTAGCGACCAGGTGCGCCATTTTTTCCACGCTTTCTGCAGGCGTAAGCAGAAAGAGAATGGAGTTTAAATCGCATTTTTCCGGCACGACGCCGTTTTCGCGCAGATAGTTAGCCAGAATGGTTGCCGGAATGCCAAAAGAGGCGTATTCACCGCTGGCGGCATCGATGCCCGGCGTGGTCAACAGCAGCTTGCACGGGTCGACCAGATACTGATCTTTTTCATATCCCGCAAAGCCGTGCCAGGCCGCACGCGGCGCAAAGCTGAAGTAACGGCTGTCGGCGGCAATGGTGGCCGTTGGCGCATCCTGCCAGCGCTGTCCAGCCACTTCGTCAGGAATAAAGGGTTTGATCATTTCGCACTTCGCCAGAATCGCCTTGCGCGCGTCGATGCCCAACATCACGCATTCGTGCCACAAACGCCTTCCGGCTTCGCCCTGATGCATTTTGGCGTTAACGTCGAGCGCGGCAAATAGCGGGTAAAACGGGCTGGTGGAAGCATGCAGCATAAAGGCGTTATTCAGCCGCTTGTGGCTGCAAAAGCGCTGCTGGCCGCGAATATGGTTATCTTTTTTGTGAATCTGTGAGGTTTGTGAAAAACCGGCCTGCTGCTTGTGTACCGACTGGGTGACAAAAATGCCCGGATCGCTGGCGGTAAGCTCCAGCAGCAGCGGCGAACAGGCTTCCATCACCGGAATAAACTGCTCGTAACCTACCCATGCTGAATCAAACAGAATGTAGTCGCAGAGATGGCCGATGCTGTCGATAACCTTGCGCGCGTTGTAAACCGTGCCGTCATAGGTGCCCAGCTGGATAATGGCCAGCCGGAATGGACGCTGCTGGCTGGCGCGATCCGGCGCGACCTCGGCAATTTGCTGACGCAGCCAGGCTTCATCAAAACAGTGCGCGTCGATGCCGCCGATAAAGCCAAACGGATTGCGTGCGGTTTCCAGATAAACCGGCGTCGCGCCCGCCTGGATCAGCGCGCCGTGGTGGTTGGATTTATGGTTGTTACGATCGAACAGCACCAGATCGCCCCGCGTCAGCAAGGCGTTAGTCACCACTTTATTGGCGCTTGAGGTGCCGTTCAGCACGAAATAGGTTTTGTCCGCGTTAAACACCTTTGCCGCGAACTTTTGCGCATGTTTGGCGGAACCTTCGTGGATAAGCAGATCGCCCAGCTTGACGTCGGCGTTGCACATATCGGCACGAAAGATGTTTTCGCCAAAGAAGTCATAAAACTGTCGGCCAGCCGGATGCTTTTTAAAGAAAGCGCCGCCCTGATGACCCGGACAGGCAAAGGTGCTGTTATCCATTGCCACATATTTGGTCAGCGTATTGAAAAACGGCGGCAGCAGCTTCGTTTGATAGTCAGAAGCCGCTGCTTCCAGCCTGGCGGCGTCATCGTCTGCGCCTGTCAGCAGGCCGGTCACGTCCGGTAAATCTTCCGCCTGAGACAGGTCATCAAGCGCGATAAACACGGGCAGATTAAAACCGGTATGACGCAGCAGCGCCAGCATACCGCTGCGCGAGTCGGCAACGGAAAGCACTATCGCCGCCACGTCGGTGAAATCGGTTTTTTCCAGCGTCACGACTTCGCGGCCGGTCTGGAGATGAATGGCCACGGTGGTGCTGGCTGCAATTTTTAAAGGTGTCATTACGCAAATCCCTGGGCAAGGATAAGGGTGCCGGAGGCACAGCAACGGACAACGGCAACGGCCCTCGTCCGACGAGAGGTGTCAGGGGTTTTCAGCAGGGGTGATCCAGCTTCGACCGATAGACATCAGTAAAATCAGAACGCGTCTGCTTTTACGCATGGCCAACAGAGAAGCATATAAAACCTCACCGCACGGTGAGCAACGAACAAAGGAAAAAGAATGGACGGCGCGGCATCGAATGATAGCGGCTGGATAGCGTACCTTTCATGATGACAACCTCCGGGAAGGGAAACAGAAAACGGGCGCAATGATGGCATTTTTCCGTTGTGGGTTCAAGATAGCGGCTAAACTTCATCGCTTTACACCTTTTTTATAAAAACCTTTTAAATCATATAAATAAAATAAAATACGGTTAAATGCCGCTGGTTTTTTTTGGTTTTTATGCAGAATTAATGAAAAGCTATTCAACCTGTAGCGCGTGATTTCGGTTCTGCGGATGATAGCGAAAAGCTATACGGCTCTTTCTGTGATACGGATGGCGGCGATCGTGTTGCCTCTCCGCCAGCGGAAAGCAGGAAAGCAGGAAAGCAGGAAAGCAGGAAAGCAGGAAAGCAGGAAAGCAGGAAAGCAGGAATATTAAGCGTGCCTTCTGCTGTAGACCACCCTTCTTACCCACAAATAGCGCGCTTAACAATAACGTGGACAGTTTTTCAGCGAACGTGTTGCCGTGCCGGAAAACGGGACAGGGGCTATAAAGCTGGCCGCTGGGCAATAGTCGTGCGAAAGCGGCTCAATTTCAGCCGGATTGATGGAAAAGAGTGCAAACGATTCGTTTTTTTGCATAAAGCCGTTGACGGTTTTCCGCGACTCCTGTTTAATGCGCCTCGTTGCCCGGATAGCTCAGTCGGTAGAGCAGGGGATTGAAAATCCCCGTGTCCTTGGTTCGATTCCGAGTCCGGGCACCATATTCAAAAAACCCGCCTTACGGCGGGTTTTTGCTTTTTGAGCCTGAAGTCGTTGTCCTTTCTGCCGTTTCCCGTTTTTTTCTCCGGCCACGCTATCTAAAATTCAAAGTGACCTTTCGGATCCCGAACGTCGGGCCGAAGTGCTGATATCAGCGGATGTAATAATTTCACAGATTGTCTATTAAGAAGCGACATTTGCTCAATTATCTAAACGGGCTGATGGAGAAAGTCCCTGCCCGGTCAGGTGCTGCTCTGCCGTCGGGACTTTTATCCTGTTGCCGTCATGCCTCCCACTTTCAGTTCAAATGACAGAATAAATATTTTGCATTGCAAATAGCGTCAGAAATAGTGCCAGCCCTCTGTCTATCACTTTTCTGTAACGGTAAAAAAGTGATTTGATTCTCTGGCTGGAAAAAATAACGGTAACAAAAAAGTACCAGCTAAACTCAAGTGAACTGCAAATAACAACAATAACTATCTGTTCAGTAATGCTACGGGGCACTGCCAGAAAACCTGAGTAAATACTGATCATAAATGCAATAGTTTTCATATTCAGAACGTTCGTCAATGCTCCCGTACGGAACGCTTTGCCTAACCCTCCGGCCATCTCTGCATCTGGCGCAGTGTCCCCATCAGATACCGACTTACGTTGTAAGGTACTCAGTAAAATTGCCCAGGCAATATAGAGTAAATATAATGCTCCAAGTATCACAGAGATCTTAGCAAAAGCCGGGAAGAGATGGATAACGCTCGATAGCCCTAATAAAGAGAGTGTCGAAAAGCAGGCACCGATAGTGCATATACCGAGCGTAACGGCCAAACCCAATTTTATCGATCCTAATGCAGAGTAGCGGCTGACCAGGATAAAGTTCGGCCCCGGACTAATTACCGCCATAATATATATAAAAGCTGCATAAAACATAACTAATCACTCGGCTAGAATTTTTTCATGGTCGTAAATTGCATCGGCAATAACTGCAGAGCGTATTGAGAGCAAGCTAAAAGAACCTGCATCCCCAAGGCCATGCGAAGATTCGCACAGTCCATTCAGATAAAAATCGCTGTTTGCCTGACTTACAAATTTCACTTCATAGTTTCTTTCAACTACAACAACCCCATCTATATCTTTGTTTAATAAATGATAAACATCATGAAGCTTACCAGGATATTTCTCACCTTTTTCACCTGATGCGATATCTTTAAACCCCGTTGCCAGAACGAACTTATCTACTGCTAATGTTGAAGTTTCTTCAGTATTCACCTCATGCAGTCCTACAATTATTTTACCATCGACCGCCTTCTCTATACTCCGAACTTCGGTATTATTAATAATGGATATTCTTTTCTTACCGTGCAGCTTTTCCTCATAAATTTTGACATAAAGTGCATTAATGACGTCTGCATCAGCAGAGCTATAGTTAGTTCCCCGCAGCTGCCTGTCCAGATTTTTCCTTTTCTCAGAAGTTAGCGAATGATAATATGAGACAAATTCCGGAAAATAAACATGATCGCTAAACGGACTGGTATCTTTTAACCGGAATCCAAAACCGCGCTGAATATTTACCACTTTTTTATCCGGATAGCGATTTGCCAGATCGAGCATTATCTCCACCGCACTTTGGCTGGCACCTAAAACCGCAATTGTTTCCGTTTTATCTTCATCAACGGTGATATTACTTTCAAAATCGTTCAGATGGAAAACTGAACTGCCGAGATGGGGCTGATAGATATCGGGAATATTTGGTGCTCTGCCTGTTCCCCAGACTATAGTTTTAGCATAATAAACTTCGCCATTCTTACTGGTAACGAGCCACGGATAGCCAGGTATTTTTCTGTCATGATGAACGGTTTCAACTTCTGAGTTAAGCACAACCTTATCAGAAAAATGAGAGGCTACCCAGCGCACATATTCCGCATATTCACTCCGTAAAGGATAGTGAAGTGGAAGATTTAAAAAATCAAATAGCCTGCCTTGCTCTTTGAGATAATTAACGAAACCATAATGGCTTTTCGGATTTCGCGGCGTGACAAGATCGCGCAATGGATTATTTTGGATATCCGATCCAGACAATAGCATATTAGGCTGCCAGTCTACTTTTGATTTCTTTTCAAGGAAGATATAGCTTGAATCAGGATACTTTTCTTCCAGGGCTACTGCTAATGCAATATTTGATGGCCCGAAACCCACACCAACAATATCATATTTACCGGTCATATAATTTACCTAAAGTGAGTTTAGAGGTAGATGAAAGTATTTATATTCAGTGTTTTCTATAAATCCAAAAATCTCATAAACGCGGCGGGCACGTGTGTTGGCCACAGCCCCTTCAATAAATATTTCCTTTGCCCCATTTTTCAATGCAAAAGCTTTCGCAGCCTGTAATAACTGCAGTCCAACATGGCGCGATCGCCATTCTTCAACAACGTATAAATCATTCAATATCCATAAACGTTGTAGCGTCACAGTTGAAAAAGAGGGAAACAGCTGAATAAAACCTACCAGATCATCGCCGTCTGTCGCGACCATGATTTTTGAATCACCGAGATATAATCGTTCACTGATGAATTGCAATGAAAGCGTAAGATTACTTTTCTCACCATAAAATTGTCGATAAAGATCGACCAGGTAAGCGAGCTGTTCGGCATCGTCTGGCGTACCGTATCTGATAACTACAGCCATTTATTTACCCCTTTTTTTCAATACGTCAGAGATAATGCTTATTCCATCCTGCAACTCTCGTTGACTAATAGTTAATGCAGGAAGTAACTTTAGGATATGCCCGCTAACACCCGATGTTTCTACTATCAACCCATGGTTAAATGCTTCCGCCGAAACTTTCCCGGCAATGTTTTCCTCATTAAATGAAATACCGCGAAAAAGCCCCCTTCCTCGAAGCCCAATCTCTGGATGCTCACGCTGAAGCTCGTCCAAAACATTATCAAAAAATCCTATCTTATTCGAGAGGTCTTCGCTAAACATTTTTGTCGCCCAAAAATTCGAGATAGCAGTCTCGGCGGTGATAAAAGCGTGATTATTACCTCTGAACGTGCCGTTATGTTCTCCAGGCTCCCAAATATCTATTTCCGGAGAAAGCAATAGCAATGACATTGGCAAACCGTAGCCGCTTAGCGACTTAGACAATACCACAATATCGGGTTTAATTTGATATTCTTCAAAGCTAAAAAATGTGCCGCTACGGCCGCATCCAGCCTGTATATCGTCAACGATAAAAAGGATATCCAGTTCTTTCGCTATTTGATAAATTTTTCGTAACCAGCTTCTGGATGCCGTGTTTACCCCGCCTTCACCCTGGATAGTCTCAACAATAATTGCCGCAGGCTTATCCAGTCCGCCGCCGTCCTGAAGCATTGCCTTCAGCACTAAACTTGTATCTATATCTGGACCTAAATAACCATCATAAGGCATAAATATACTATCATGCAGGGCCACACCTGCACCTTTCCTTTTTTTTGGATTTGCAGTAAGAGAAAGTGAACCCAGGGACATTCCATGAAAAGCATTTGTAAATGATATAACGTTCTTTCGTCCAGTATATTTTCTTGCAATTTTAACTGCTGCCTCAACAGCGTTTGTTCCGGTTGGCCCGGTAAACTGCAGTTTATAATCAAGATTTCGCGGACACAGAATATACTGCACAAAACTATTAATAAACCTTTCCTTTGCGCTGGTAAAAAGATCTAAACCATGCGATATACCGTCTTTGCTGATGTAGTTGATCAGAGCCTCTTTTAAAACAGGATTATTATGTCCATAATTAAGCGCACCCGCCCCCGAAAAGAAATCCAGATAAGGTTTGTTGGTATCTGAATATAGTACAGACCCTTTCGCACGATGGAATACAGCTGGAAAATCCCTGGAATATGTTCGAACATTGGATTCATATCTTTCTGAAAAATTTGATAACCTGAAATTTTCATCATTAATATCTAAAACGTTATTCAGTGACATGGTGCTCTCCTCTCATAAGATAAATTAATATTTATCATTACAAGAAATATGTCAAACAACATAAACGATATTCTATATGAACTAAATGGGGGAACAGTCACGCATATGAGATTACATATAATTTTTTTAGCATATGATACAGCTATCTTGTACACCTACAAAAATATTTTAATATCCTTATGCGGATTTTTATCGCGTTTATAGCACTGCTGTACTTCTCATTTTTGGATGAACCTATACCAAAATAATGCTATGCCCGACATACTCCAGCAGTCGGGAACTATTCTGCTCATAAAATGCAGCTAAATCATATCCTATCGCAACAAGTTAATTTTAATCTCAACCTCATTAAATAACATATCCATCATGGAAATTAGCGATAAGTCTCTTATTTTCACTTGACGATCGCGAGATGAAATATAGCACCCGGACAGGTTGATTGTTTTGGCGCTATTGTGTAGTGACTCACAGATTATGCTAATGGCATCATGGTTAACCGGATAAACTATCTTCGTTACGATCATATCATTAACGTTATTACAAGATTGCATCGCCTGAACATCAAGCTCTTTTACAAAGGTTATCGACTTCTGTAAATCTTTAACCAGAATGACGGGAAGGAAAACCTGACCTATTCCAGGAGACGTTATGATCCACGAGAAATAATTTTTCCGCATTGAAAACCTCCGGTTCTTTAAACAGTCCTTTTAAGATATCACCCTGAATACTATTTCATTCAGCCACCCTTCAAATAAAAGCGGTAACTTGCAGAAATGTTAATAATGCGACATTCATTACTGGCCATTACCATAACCTGGTTAAGATGTATTTTCTTAAGATAAATATTAATTAGCATATGCGTTATGCTGCAAAGCTCCTTTAACCGTCCAGCCTGTTACCCTTAGTTATCATTTTAATTGCTTACTGGCTTATGTAAATTTCCGGTAGTATCAGCGGCTATAGCGTTACCGGTTGGCCACGAGCAGCCTTAAACGCTTGTCCTGCTTCAATCGACTGCCGCCCACATTCTTTTCCCCTCAACAGCTTTCTGACGGCACCCTTTACGCTTATCCAGAAATACCCAAATAGCTTATAGCTACGCCAAAATGTTTCCTGTTAATCTTAAGCTCCTGCTGGATTTATCCGGGTGCCGCTATGCCAGAAAAAATTGAACAGTCAAAAACCGGTGACTGGATCGACTTTCGTCGTGACGCGGATACCGGTATTGAAAGCGTTAACGCGCACTTCAAAGGCCATGCGTACGACAGCCACGACCATGAAGAACTCCTGCTGGGGATAACGCTGCAAGGTTCACAGCGGTTCAACTGCCATCGCGAACTGCATACCAGCACGCCGGGCAAGGCAATCCTTATCGAGCCAGGCGCGGTACATGATGGTCATGCCGCGCAGCCCGCCGGTTTCACCTACTCCATGCTTTATATTCCGCAAAGATGGATGTCTGACAGCCTGCGCCTGCGCGGTATGGACGACATTTCTGTGGTGCAGGCCGCCTTCCGGAATACCCTTACGGACGACCGCGACCTGATTATGTCGATTTCCCGCGCCTTTAACGCCATTCATTACGCTGAAGGAAGGCTTGCGCGTGATGAAAGTCTGGATGCCTTGCTGGCGCGCCTTACGCCTCACGTTCAGCTCAGGCCGGCGGCGGAATTAACCGATTCGCTGATAAGAATGAACAGGGTCAGGGATTACCTTTATGAACATCTTGCCTGTAACCCCGGCCTTGATGAGCTTGCCGACATCAGCGGTATTGACCGGTTTCGGCTGGGCAGGCAGTTTAAAGCGGCCTTTGGCCAGTCTCCCCATGCCTGGCTTGTCCGGCTGCGGCTGCGTACCGCGCGACAGCTGTTAGCCGCGGGGCTTTCTCCGTCAAT
This sequence comes from Erwinia phyllosphaerae, assembly GCF_019132875.1. GTDB lineage: Bacteria > Pseudomonadota > Gammaproteobacteria > Enterobacterales > Enterobacteriaceae > Erwinia > Erwinia phyllosphaerae. The sequence goes on along the minus strand of NZ_JAHSPF010000005.1, from coordinate 282,398 downwards.
GGTTGCCTCGCAGACCGGCTTTGCCGATCAAAGTCATTTAGGCCGCTGGTTCAGGCGGGCCTATCGCCTGTCGCCTGCGGAATACCAGAGCCGTTGCTCAAACGTTCTATACGGCTAGCCCGTCGTCAGGCGAACATACCCTTTTCACTGGACAGACAGGGTTAACGAGATGACGTTTGATACAAAAATTGCCTATATCGTGCGGGATGATCTGGCCGTATGGCAGCGCCTTAACGTGGCGACATTTCTGGCGACGGGTATTGCCTCGGCGGCACCTGAGATTCTGGGCAAGCCCTATATTGATTCGCTGGGGCGCGCTTACGGCAATATGTCCGGCCAGCCGATGCTGATTTTTGAGGCGGATCTGGAAAAATTGCAGGCCGTTCATCGCAAAGCGCTCGAAAGAGAAGTGACCATTATCCCCTATATTCATGCCATGTTCTCTACCGGGTACGACGAGGCAAACCGCGAAGTGTTTATGGCGGCGGATGCGGATAATCTTGATTTGGTGGGCCTGGGGATCCGGGGGCCAAAAAAAGCCGTCGATAAGGTAATCAAGGGGCTGGCCCTTCATAAGTAGCTGTGCGCTCGATGCGGGGCCGGATGCCTGGCTTTTTATCTGTACAGGCGCATTTCGGCTCCCGCCACTCCTTTTCTTTCAGCTGCAATGGAGTACGCCGTTGTTGCAGTCCTTACAACTCCGCCAACCCGTCAATAATCGCGCCGCGCCACCATGCGTAGTCGTGTCCGCCGGTATAAAGTGCAAGCTGGCTCTCTACGCCCACCGTAGTTAACGCTTTATGCAGCGCCTGCACATGCGGGACCGTCGCGCCTTCCAGCGTGCCAACGCAAAGCCTGATACGCACATCCTTCGGCGGCGCAGCAAGAACCTGTTGGCTCACCCATGATTCGTCGCCTTCATGAAACATAAAAGGCCGTCTGGCTTTATCCGGCGTCCACCACATGGAAGGCGAGTTGACTATTACGGCACCAAAGATCTCTGGCGCATACAAAGCGCCCATCAGCGCGCTAACGCCGCCAAGGCTTTGCCCACAAAAAACGGTATGCGAACGGCCAGCCCAGATCCTGTCCGAACGATTCGCACGGATTTGCGGCACCAGCCTCGCAAGATCGAAGATTAGCATGCTGTCGCCACCGAGGATCGTGGCGCGATCCTTTTCATCAAGGTTATCGATCCCCAGTACGGCCAGCGGGCTAATGCGGCCACTGGCTATAGCAACATCCATAGCGCTGAGCAGACCGACATGATCGAACCAGCTTTCGGCGTCGGGCAGCACCAGTAAACCTAAAGGCGTAGCGTCAGGCACCTCAGGAATATAAAGGCGAACGCGCCGCTCGCGGCCCGCAAGTAACAGACAGGAAGTCGTCAGCTCGCCGCGAGCGTTGGCAGAGACGCCCCATTCGCTTTGTGCCGGAGCCTTATCCAGCGCCAGCACCGATTCTTCCCTGCCCCGCACTTTGATGCCGGTCGTTTTATGCAGCGGATCGGGCTGGCCAGGAAAAGGCGGGCGGCGGGTGCCCAGCTGCGCAAGCTGTTCTGCTGAAGCGTCCTGCGGAATTTCGGTAAAAGTATAAGAGCCGCAATAAGTAGCGGGCAATCGCAGCGTCAGCGTCCAGATATCGCTGCCCGCCAGATTGCGCATCATCCCTTTATCGACATTGGCCTTATCGGTGACGCGGTTAAGAAACAGGTAAACGCCACGCAGCGCTTTTCCCGCACGCCACAAAAAGGTGACGTCGCGTTCATCACTTTTACCGCCCACTGCGGCGATCAGAGGAATATCGACGGATTCAACGTCACGCCAGAACTGCGCGCGCTCCAGCGAGGCAGGGGCTGCCAGCCGGTTAAGCAAAGATTCCACGCCGTTGACGTTGCCGGACGTATCGGACGCTCTCTTCCTCATTTTGCCATTCCATTAAATATCTAAGGTTTATTATCGGGGTAATTAACATTAAGAACCGAATGATAATAGAGCCTACCCTGGCGTATGTCACGGCAAAATATAATAAAAACACTTGCTGCACTTCCCGAAACAAACAAAGTAAATACATAGCGTGAATATAAGGTTATATAATAAAACCAGAATAAATCAGCGGTTAATGAAATAGACAGAATAACCTAATGGTTAATGCATTTTTATTACCCCTCACAATTAAAAGGTTAAAAAATCAACCTTATTTACTTTTGTAAATTCGCAATTTACATTCCGTTTTAATTTGTGTTAGCGTATTTCACAGAGTCTGCCGGTAAAGGCTCCGGGTTAATTGATCGCTCACGGAGCGACCCTTTTACCACCTGAGGTTGAGATAGAATAATGCTGGAATATTTCCGAACGCGACGCTGTCCCGCCGGGGCTTCGGCCATAGCGGAAAAGACAATACTTAGCGATATAAGTGAATGTTTTTGCAATTCTTTTAAACATTACGAACCGCCTGTCAATCCACAGTACATGTGGTGCTTCATGGCAAATGGCAACGTCTTTTTTGCTGCCATCACAGAATAATAACGCACTATTATTTCAATGAGATTAAGGTCTTTATTTTAATGGCTTTCTAAGCCATAAAAGTAATGAGTTTATGTCGTTTACGGTTGCTGAGCCTGCCAGCATTTAAAGGAAGCTCAGTTCTGATTAACTGCATATTACCCTGACGGGAAATTCCCGGCTGCGTCAATGCATGCCGTATCGAACTTCACTCTGTCAGGCAGGAGATGGATTTTTCCATGCGTATTCTGTTTGTTGGTCCGCCCTTATACGGCTTGTTATATCCGGTATTTTCTCTGGCGCAGGCTTTTCGTGTTAACGGACACGAAGTATTGATTGCCAGTTCGGGAAAATTTGCGCAAAAGGCCGCAGAGGCGGGTCTGGTGGCGTTTGACGCCGCGCCCGGATTCGATTCGGAAGCCGATTACCGACGGCGGGAAGACCTGCGTAAAAAAAGTAACGCGGGTACCAAAATGGGCAATTTTTCCTTTTTCAGCGAGGAGATGGCCGACCGCCTGGTTGAGATGGCAGGCGAATGGAAACCCGACTTAATCGTCTATCCACCGCTCGGCGTCGTAGGGCCTTTGATTGGCGCAAAATATAACATTCCCGTGGTTATGCAATCCGTAGGGTTTGCCCATACGCCGTGGCATATCAAAGGCGTGACGCGCTCGCTGGCCGATGCCTATAGCCGCCATGGCGTTGCCGAACCCCCGCGCGATCTGGCCTGGATTGACGTGACGCCGCCAAGCATGAGCATTCTGGAAAACGACGGCGAACCGGTTATTCCCATGCAGTACGTGCCCTATAACGGCGGGGCCGTCTGGGAAGATTGGTGGGAAAGAAAGCCGGATCGCAAACGTCTGTTAGTAAGCCTGGGCACCGTCAAGCCGATGGTCGATGGCCTGGATTTAATTTCGTGGGTTATGGATTCGGCTGATGAGGTAGAGGCAGAAATCATTCTGCACCTGTCGGCCAATGCGCGCGCTGACCTGCGCAAGCTGCCGCCAAACGTGCGGCTGGTGGACTGGATCCCGATGGGTCTGTTTCTTAACGGTGCCGACGGGTTTATTCATCACGGTGGCGCAGGCAACACCCTGACCGCGCTGCACGCCGGTATTCCGCAAATCGTCTTTGGTGAAGGTGCAGATCGTCCCGTCAACGCTAAAGCGGTAGTGGATCGCGGCTGCGGCATCGTCCCCGGCAAAGGCGGCCTCTCCAGCGGGCTGATTAATTCGTTTTTAAACAACGCCTCGCTGCGGACGGCTTCCGCCCAGGTTGCCGCCGAAATGGCCGCGCAGGCAACGCCGTCTGAAGTGGCAACAAGCCTTGTTGCTCAGCTGTAGCAAGGCTGCAACAGGCCGCCTTCTCCGCAAGGGATCGCAGCCTGTTATGCCGCACTTTTATTTGGGCACGGCCCTATTTTTTAGCAGATAACGGAGGCTTGATGCCCACTGCTCACTCTTCAAAACCCGCTCGCTCGTGGCTTGTCCGGCTCGCAGGCGTCTGCTGGGAACGTAAAAAGTTAAGCCTGATTGTGATTCTGGCTTCGGTATCGACCATCCTTCTGGCGGCCCTGACGCCTCTGCTTACCCGCGAGGCAGTTAACGATGCGCTGGCCGGTGACGCCACTCGCCTGCCTTGGCTGGCGGGCGGCCTTCTGTTTATTGCGCTGTTCGACTTTATCGGCAACTACGTGCGGCGCGGCTACGCGGGCGAGCTGTCGCTTTGGGTGCAGCACACGCTGCGCGGAAGAGTTTTCGACAGTATCCAGAAGCTTGACGGCAGCGGCCAGGACGCGCTGCGCACGGGACAGGTTATTTCACGCACTAACAGCGATCTCCAGCAGATGCATGTGATGTTGCAGATGTCTCCCGTACCGCTGGCCGTGCTCACCTATTACATCGCGGGCCTGACGGCAATGCTATGGATGTCGCCGTCGATGACGCTTATCGTTGTCGTCGTACTGGCCGGACTAGCCGTTACCGCGCTGCGCGCGCGCCGTCGCGTGTTTGCGCAAACCGGCCAGGCTTCCGATAAGCTGGCCAACCTGACCGAACACATGCGTGAAGTGCTGACGCAAATCTCCGTCGTAAAATCCTGCGTGGGCGAGCTGCGCGAAATGAAATGGCTGGATAGCCAGTCGCGGCGCATGGTGCGCGTGCGTATCGGCGCGGCCATTGCCCAGGCGATGCCCGGCGCGACAATGCTGGCGCTGCCCGTATTGGGCCAGATTGTGCTGCTGGGCTATGGCGGCTGGTCGGTGATGACGGGCCGCATCGATCTGGGCACCTTTGTGGCCTTCGCCAGCTTCCTGGCGATGCTGACCGGCCCTACCCGCGTTTTTGCTTCTTTTTTGGTTATCGCACAGCGTACTCAGGCGTCCGTAGAGCGGGTTTTCTCGCTGATCGATACCAAACCGCAAATGCAGGATGGTGCCGAAACCCTGGCGGGCAACGTCGTCGGTCTGGCGCTGGAAAATATCGGTTTTGACTACGGTAACGGCACCAGCGTACTGCATGACGTCTCGTTTTCCATCGGGACGGGCGAAACCGTGGCGATAGTAGGCGGTTCCGGATCCGGTAAATCGACGCTGTTAATGCTGCTTTCGCGCTTTTACGACGCGAGTTCCGGCAAGGTATGGCTTAAAACCGACGGCGGCAGGCAGAATATTGCCGACCTCAGGCTGGACGAGCTGCGCCGCGCCGTTGGCGTAGTGTTTGAAGATACTTTTCTGTTTGCCGGTACGGTGGCGGAAAATATTGCCTACGGCCATCCGGGCGCCAAGGAAGAAGATATTCGCCGCGCCGCCGACGCCGCTGGCGCAACCGGCTTTATTTCTGCGCTGCCGAAAGGCTTCCAGACGCCGCTTGCCGAGCGTGCCACTAATCTTTCCGGCGGCCAGCGGCAGCGTCTGGCGCTGGCCCGCGCGTTGCTGACCGCACCCGGCGTTTTAATTCTGGACGACACCACTTCGGCGGTGGATGCCGGGACAGAAGCGGAAATCAACGCCGCGCTTGGCCGCTACGCCGACGATAATCATATGCTGCTGGTCATCGCCCGTCGCCGTTCGACCTTGCAGTTAGCCAGTAAGATTGTGGTGCTGGAAAAAGGACGCGTGGTCGATGTCGGAACGCAGGCGGAGCTTGAGGCGCGCTCGCAGGCTTTCCGCGCGCTCATGTCAGGTACGGGCGACCTGCTGGAAGATGCGACCGCGTCAAACTCCCCGCTCTGGCCGGAACCGGTCTCTGCGAAGGCGCAGGCTGCTGAAGCCGACGACATTGCCAGGGCTGGCGAAGGCTTTCGTCAACGTATGTGTCGCGTACCGGAACGCGCCGGGCAAATGGCCCAGTCCGATAAAGGCCGGCGGGTCACCTCCATGCTGGCCCCGGTCGCCTGGATGTTTATCGCGGCGGCCGCGCTGATCGCGATTGATTCCGCCTCAGGCGTTGGCGTACTGATGCTGCTAAAGCGCGGTATCGATTCGGGCGTAGCCATGAACGACCTGAGCGTTATCGGCACCTGTGCCGCGCTCGCGCTGTTGCTGGTGGCCGTCAGCTGGTGCTGTTACTCACTGCAAACGATAGTTTCCTCGCGCGCGTCGGAAACCGTGCAGCACACGGTGCGGTTACGCAGCTTTGGACAACTGCTGCGGCTGGGCCTTCCCTATCACGAGCAGCATACCGATACGCGCCTTACGCGTATGACCGTGGATGTCGATGCGCTGGCGCGGTTTTTACAAAATGGCCTGGCCGGAACCGCCACCAGCCTGATTACCATGGCGGCGATTGCCATCGCGATGTTCTGGCTCGACCCGGTTCTGGCGCTGGTCGCGTCGGGCGCGATCCCCGTCGTGGTGATTGCCACACTGGTTTATCGTCGCCTGAGTTCGCCAGCCTACGCTAAGGCGCGCATTGAAATCGGCAAGGTAAACAGTACGCTACAGGAGAAAGTATCGGGCCTGCGCGTGGTGCAGTCGCACGGTCAGCAGGATGCGGAAGCCGCCCGGCTGCGTTCACTGTCGGATCGCTTCCGCGCTACCCGCGTGCGGGCGCAGAAATATCTGGCCGTTTACTTTCCTTTCCTTACTTTCTGTACCGAAGCCTCTTACGCGGCCGTCCTGCTGGTGGGCGCATCCCGCGTTGCCGAAGGCCAGATGACGGCGGGCGTGCTGGCGGCGTTCTTCCTGCTGCTGGGACAATTTTATGGGCCAGTGCAGCAGCTTTCCGGCATTGTGGATGCTTATCAGCAGGCTTCGGCCAGCGGCAAGCACATCGATGAGCTGCTGGCTACCGAAGGCGCAGAGCCGCTCCAGTCTGCGGATGCGTCTACAAAAGTGCCGATGCAGGGCGCGCTGGCGCTGGAGGCGTTAACTTTCCACTATCCCGACAGCAGCAAAAAAGCGCTGGATAAGCTGGACCTGACCATACCGCAAGGCACGGTGGTGGCGGTGGTCGGTGCCAGCGGCGCGGGTAAATCGACCCTGATTAAGCTGATTGCAGGACTCTACTCCCCTTCCGGCGGCAAGATCCGCGTTGGCGAGCGTGCCGTCGAGCAGATGTCGCTGGCGAGCTATCGTTCTCAGGTGGGGCTGGTGGAGCAGGATGTCGCTTTGTTCAGTGGCGATATTGCCGAAAATATCCGCTATTCTCGTCCGTCCAGCACTGATAAGGAAGTAGAAGATGCGGCGCGGCAGGCGGGTCTGCTGAGTACGCTACGTGCGCTGCCGCAGGGATTCCGCACGCCGGTAAACAACGGCGGTTCGGGCTTATCAGCCGGACAGCGACAGCTTATTGCGCTGGCGCGCGCGCAGCTTGCTAACGCGCATATTCTGCTGCTCGACGAGGCGACGGCGCGCCTGGATCGTGCTGCTGAAGAACTGCTGATGACGTCGCTGATTGAAAACGCGCGTAGTCATGGCCGCACCGCGCTAGTGGTGGCCCATCGCCTGACCACTGCCTGTCGCTGTGATGCTATTGCGGTGATGGAGCGCGGAAAAATTGCCGAATACGGTACCCATGCCGAACTGTTAGCGGCAAACGGCGCTTACGCGCGGCTATGGCGCGACAGCACTGGCGAAGCTGCAACGCAGGTTTCAGGAGAAGAAGCTAAAGAGGCGGGATAAACCTTTCCCCGTGGCGTTGATTGTTACGCGCCACGGGGTTAGTCGGCTATAGCACGGGTAATTAAGGACGGCACGATGTCTGCGGCATTATCGCTGTTTAGCGTTCACACTTGCCAGCACCAGAGGCTTTAATTAGCGCTGGCAGGGTATCCACAACAGCGCCTTTAATTAGCGCTGGCAAGGTATTCATAACAGCGCCTTTAATTAGCACTGGCAAGGTATCCATAACAGCGCCTTTAATTAGCGCTGGCAAGGTATCCACAACAGCGCCTTTAATTAGCGCTGGCAGGATGCCAGCGCTTTAGCCGAATCAGGGGCGGCAATATGCAGCAACGCCTGCTGAAAACCGGCATTAAAGGTCTGACCGTGAGAAAGTTCAGGATGCGACCAGTAAGCTACCGGCACTCCTTCCGTATGCAGTAAAGCCAGCGTAGCGCGCACCTTGTTCTGAATATCCGGCGCGGGCGCCTGCGGATTTTTGCCTGGCGCGCCGTCCCCTTCGATAAAAAAGAGCCTTTTTGCACAGAAGTCGGGCTTGTTGATTGCCGCCAGCTGCGTAAGCAGTCCGACATATTTACGGTTCAGCGTGGGGCTGGTGGCGTAATAAGAGGTAAAAAAAGAGGAGGAGAGATAAGCATTCAGAGCAAATATTCCGCCCAGAGAGTGCCCCCAGATACCGCGCTGACTGGCGTCGATGCGCAGGCCTTTTTCGGCCAGCGGTGCAATATTCTTCTCCAGCAACTGTTGAAAAACAGCGCTACCGCCCCCCTTCCAGCCTCGTCTGTCCAGCCCGTCGCCCTCACTGTTTCCCATGACGGGCGGCGTATAATCGTAGCTTCTGGCGGCCAGATCGAAGGGTTTATCGGTCTGATAGCCGATGGCGACAACGACAGGGGGATTCTGTGCTGCCAGCTGCTTTAGCAGCGCATCCGATAACCTGTCCATCACCGCATTGCCGTCCAGCAGATAAAGCACCGGATAACCCGACGGCGGCGGCGCTTTATCAGGCACGCCCGTCCATACTTTATAGTGCCTCTGGCCGTCGGCGGAAGCGAATGTACGGCTACTGAAGTGATAAAATGATGAGCCTTTATCGGCGATATTTGGCCCAAGCGGCGACATATCTGGCCGACAGTAAGCGTTTAATGAACAGAGGAAAGTGAAAAAAAAGGCGGCCATACGTAGCCAGTTTATTCTGCGGTAATGCCGTTGACTCATGCACAAGCTCTCAAGATAAATTTTGCTAAAATGTCACCCGCCCAAAATAGCGAAAGGATAAAGCGGCCCTGCTTTATCCTTCGCTTTTCAGGCAATCCGTAATCAGAAATGCAGTCCCAGCTCCATATAATACGTTCTGCCCGGCTCGTTATAGGTGTTGGCTCCCGCTCCCCACAGGTAGGCACCCGTGGTCGCATTACCGGTACTTTGAGCATTGCCTTCACGGAAATGACGTTTATCGAACAGATTGTCGATACCAGTCGTGACGTCCAGATTTTTGGTCACGTTATAGGTCGCACTGACGCCCACCAGCGCATAAGGTTTTACCTGACGGGTTTCGCTGCCCGAAGTCGCTTCGCCTTTATAGTTATATTTTTTCGGTTTCTGACGGCCATACCAGGTCAGCGTCCCCTGCACGGAGAGGTCATTCGTAGCCTGCCAGTCCAGCGTCGAATTAAGCGTATATTTCGGGATAATGGAGAGGTAATCGCCCGTGGTTTTATTCTGATTGTCGATAATCCAGGTGAAGTTATTTTTCATCGACACCGCAGCGGTAATCGGGAAATTAAGCGTGCCTTCCAGCCCTTGTACCACCGCTTTCGGCACGTTTTCCCACTTATAAACATCCGAAGTACCGTTGGAATATTCCGCCGTATAGCCGCCTTCGATTTTGTCATGGTAGTCGTTGCGATACCAGGTTAGACCGGCCTGTACATCATCATGGTTATATTCAATGCCGATCTCTTTATTGACGCTGGTTTCCGCTTTTAAATCACGATTTCCCTGTAGATAGCAGTAGCCCGCGCTGTCGTAGCAGCCCTGTCCTTTACTAAATAACAGGTAGTTGGGGTTGGTTTGATAGAGATTAGGCGCTTTCCAGGCGCGGGCGATCCCCAGCTTCAGGGTAAAGTCGCTGCCCAGCTCCTGCGACAGATTCAGCGCCGGGCTCCAGTTGCTGCCGGTGATGCTCTGGTGATTAAAACGAATTCCCGGCGTCAGGCGCGTGGTATCGGTCAGCTCAATATTATCTTCCGTATAAATACCATAAATATCGGCTGAGCTGTTTATATCGCGCCCGGAGCTGGCGATGCCTTCTACCGCACCGCCCGCGGTGGTGGATTCGGTATTAGAGGCAGGATCTTTCATTGCCTGATGATTCATTTCCGCGCCGAGCGTGACGGTCTGATTAACCCAAAGATCAAGCGGAAGATTAACCTCTGAGTGCAGGTTGGTGTCATACAGCGTAATGGTGGAGAAACCTTCATCGGAGGGGCTGAAAATCCCCGCGATGCCGCCAGACAGTCCTTCGTTAAGACGGGTGTTACGTGTTTTTTCAAACTGAACGTAGTTGCTGGTGGTGATGCCGTTGTCCCATGCGCCGGTATATTTCAGGCTAAGCGACTGGCGATAAAGTACGTTGGTTTCTTTGCCATAATATTTCTTTACCAGCGCGTTGCTGTTGGTGTTCTGCGTATCACCAGCGTAGAGATTGCCCTGACGGCTGAAGCCCGCATCCAGCTCCAGCGCCTGGTTTGGTAAAAATGCCCAGCGCAGTGCGGAATGCACGTCCTTGTTGATAAAGCCCTCGCGCCCGGATGGCCAGGAGCCGGCATAGGATCCAATCCGCGGCGTGGTATGGCTTTCGTTAATATCCTGCGCGTCCGCCTGCGTTTTATTCCAGTTGCCGTAGAGCCGCAGGGTGACATTGTCAGCCAGCGCGCCGCTCAGGCTGGCATTATAGCGTTTGGTGCTGCCTTCCGATTTATGCTCCGGCGCGTTGAAATAGGAATTAAAACTGCCGTGCCACGCATCGGTGGTGGGTTTGGTAATGATATTGACCACGCCGCCCATAGCGCCATTGCCATAAAGCGCGGCGGCCGGGCCACGGATAACCTCAATACGGTCAATCATTTCCGGCGGCACCCAGTTGGTATCGCCGCGGGTATCACGCTCGTCGCTCCAGCCAAAACGTACCGAATTACGGCTGCTCACCGGCATGCCATCAATCAGTATCAGCGTATTTTCCGGCCCCATACCGCGAATATCGATCTGGCGATTATTGCCGCGCTGGCCGCTGTTAGAATTACCGGTAAGATTAACGCCAGGCATAGTGCGGATAATTTCCGCGACGTCGCGCTGAATGGGATGTTTTTTTATTGCCGTGCTGTCGATAATGGAGACGCCCGGTGCCTGTAACGTTTGTTGCCGGGCCGTAACCGTCATCGTATTTTCGCTACTGCTCTTTTCATCCTTAATAGCCAGATCTTTATTCTGGTTATTTTCCTGCGTCTGGCTTTGCCTTATTTTGGCAGCATTCTCGCCTGTTTTTATCTGGGTTTCCGTTATATCTTTTGCGTTATTTTCTGCATATACCGGAGTTATTGCCAGGCTCGAGGTAATAAGTGAAGCCAACAGAGAGAACGTAAACTTAACTTTCATAATGGTATTTGTCACCGGCCCTGTGGAAGAGGAAAAGCGGGAAAAACACACTATAGTGAGAATGATTATTAATTACAATCAGGGTTTTTGCGTGCGGAAGAATGAATGGCCCTAAACCCCCTTCCCTTAACCCCTTATTAAATAAGGTTAAAAGTAAACTCCCGTCTCAAAACTGCCGTTCGACGATCCTTAACCCTGCCGGAAAGCGTACCGTTACCCGTCATTGCGCACGCAGGTAAGCTAAGGCCGCCCGGCCTTATTATTTTTAGCGCGTGAATAATGGTTTGTTGCGGTAAGGCAGGCTTAACAGCCTGCCCTTTATCGTTAGCTTATTTTTTTATAAATGGCCTGACGTTCGGTCTCGCTCAATACATCGCTATTAGCAAAAAAAGCCATTAATAACGTGCAGAACGCTTCATACGATTGGGCTTCCTGCTCCTGCTTTTCAGCACCATAGGTTGTCTGGCAGCGGTTAAACATATTTACCTGACGGCCATTAATTATTTTCGCCATCATCAGATTATGGCGAAATATTGACTCGCTGTACGTTTCAACAAAATGACTGGCAACCAGGATATCCGCTTCAGCACAGGGTTGCTCGTTAACCGTATACATTAGCCGTTTGCTTTCACCGTTTGCCGACAGCAGCCATTCGCCGCCTGGCAATCGCTCCAGTAAAAATCCCTGCTGTTCTCCCTCTTCCAGCCGTAAAGGCGCGGTCAGGCTGACGCCGCCAAAACCGACATCGGCAAGATAATTTATGCCGTCGAGGGCAACGAGCAGCAGCGTATGCGTTTGCGGCGTCGCCGCCGGTGTATCCATTCCCCAGACCACCCGTGCAAGGTGAGAGGTAACGGAAAAGCCGAGCTCTTTTAGCATTTCGCCGAACAAAATATTATGTTCAAAACAGTAGCCGCCGCGTCTTTTCGTCAGCATTTTTTCGGCAATATCAGCGGCGTTAATACTGACCTTTTTGCCGAGCAAAACATCAATATTTTCAAAAGGAATAATCGATGGCCATGCCTTGTGTAGTGCTTTTAGCGTTTCCAGGCTGGCAACGGGCGATATCGCCAGGCCGGCGATATCAGCAAAGCGGGAGAAACAGGAATTAGCGTTCATGCAGGCAGTTTCTTCAGAGGGAAAAAGCTATGTTACCAGCTTTGCGGAATACAGAAACACGCTATTAACACGTCAGCCATGCCCTCTCAGAGCGCACCGTCCGTGGCACGCAAGCCTTACTCTTCATTAGTTCAGCGTCAGAAACTACCCGTCCATAAACTACTTTTCTTCGTTAAACACAATGCCCAGCTGGCTACGAACCTCATCCATCGCGGACAGCGTCATCAGCGACGTGCTAAGCGGCCGGACAGGCGAATCGATTAAGCCCTGGCCAACACACCAGGCAAGATGCTCCGCTTCGTGATAAAGCTGATCGTAGCGGTTAAGCGGCTCTTCCCAGCGCAGCGTTTTGTTGCCCTGGCTGGACGTCATGACAAAGCCGCCTGGCGCGTAAAATTGTCCATCCAGCACGATAGTGGCGTCGCGACCGGCTATTACTGCCCTGCCTGGCGTATTGCTGAACAGCGTAGTATTAAGCACAGAATGCATGCCGTTGGCGTGCTGCAACAGCATAGAGGCCTGGCCGTTAACACCGCCTTCCGCCAGCTGGCCGATAGCCTGAACCCAGGTTGGTGCGCCGCCCGTCATGACGCTAAAGGCAATCAGGTAGCTGCCCAAATCCAGCATTGGGCCGCCCGCCAGATCGGCATTGAAAATGCGGTGATCGGGGGTGAAAAACTCGCCGTGATCGGCAATTAAGGTATGCAGTTCGCCCAGTGCGCCATCAGCCAGCAGCTGGCGCAGCACGGCATATTTCGGCGTAAAGTCGCACCACATCGCCTCCATACAGAGCACGCCCTGACGTTTCGCTTCGGCTTTCAGCTGCGCGCCTTCAGTAGCATTTAGCGCCAAAGGTTTTTCTATCAACACATGCTTACCGGCCCGTAGCGCCTGCAGCCCATCCGGAAAATGATGGTTATGTGGCGTAGCGATATAGATCACGTCCAGATCGTCCATGGCAAGCATCTCTTCCGCCGAGCTAAAGGTATGCGGAATCGCCCACTTATCGGCAAAGGCTTGCGTTTTCTCCGCATTGCGCCCTGCCACAGCGACCAGCTTCTGCGAGCTGTTTTCCCGTAACGATTTGGCGAAATGCGCCGCGATCCAGCCCGGGCCAAGAATGCCCCAGCGCAAGGCTGGAATAGCCTGCGGATGCGCGGTTTCAGGTGTGGGTAAAGCTGTAGGGAACATACTGGCTCCTTGTTATCAACGAGCTGACGCCAGCAAGGAAAGCGGCGACGTCGGAACGCTATCCTCGCCGGTCAGTAGCAACACTATAAGATGAGGAGTGCGGGAAAGTGACGGTGCGCTTGATGGAAAACCCTCAGGGCCTGAATCTCTACCTGACGACAACAAAGCCTCTTTTCGCCTGGCACAGAGACCAGCGAAGCGTTAAGCTCGCCGCCACTCTTTTCAGATTCAGAACATCCTTATGAAACGCCAAACTACTGTCTGCCTTATTCTGCTGCCCATCGTCGCTATTGCTCTTTACTTCTTTTTTAAGCCGCACAGGCAGGATCCGCACTACTATGCAGCCGTCTGCGTCGTTATTGATGCAATGGGTGAACCGGCTTCGGCAACGGACTTTGCCGATAAGCTGCATGACGTCATCATTAACGAAAACTCATCTTACGCGGTGGATAAAGTCGCTTTTGACCGACAATCAGCGCAGGGCGCTATTCAGCGCTACATGAAACTGAACGATATGGAGAAAACGCAGGCCCATCAGGGAATGGATGCTTGCCTGGCCGTGATGATGCCGAGGCAGCCTGAATAGCGTGTCAGCGGGCTTGGCGTATCCGGCCCGCACTTTTTGCTCATCTGCTACTTGTTAACATTATTGCAGCATTTTATCCCAGCTTACCTGCGGTAAGTCGTAAACATACACGGTCAACCGCTGGCATACTATGGTGCACAATATAATTATCCCTGGCGCTAAACAGACTGCACGCGCATCAATAATAATTCTCTTATTAACAGAGCAGACCAGTTAGCACGCCTTAACATCACACCAGGCTGGCGATAGCCCTGTAGTAATCCCTTATTTTTACGGCCATAATAAATTAAAATTCAGCCAATACAACCGCACGCGGAAAAGATAAATAAAACAGATTAATAAAAATATTTTTAGTTGCTAAAAAAAATCCGGCTCGAACCTTTAGTCATTAGTAAAAAACGCTTAACAGGTTTTTTTGCAACTTATCTGTAAATTATATCCTCGTCTCATTTTACTGCCAATTAAAGTTATAATGCCTGTTCTAAATTATTACCCGGCATCAAAACTGACCTTTACGGTGGAATAATTGCTATGCAGGCTGACTATTATTATGTGACTCAGCAGCGAGAACAGCTGGATTGTCATTTGTTGCACAGGCAGGGCTGCCCCAAAATGCCCGTCAAAGATAAGCTGGTATTTATTGGCAGTCTGTATGCGCCGCTACAGGCCATGACGATTGCCAGGGTACGTTTTGGCCAACAGGTAAAGGCCTGCTATTTTTGCTGCCAGACCCATAAAGGGTAGCACGCCTGCGCTGTGTATATCCTGCGCACCGCCGGACTCCACTTCCCCCTCAATTAAGTGAGAAAAAGGGTGTGAGCAGCATCTGTCGCGGCAAAGGCCAGGGAAATGAATCCTCTCCCTGGCAAAAAATTACATTTGCGTAGCCTGTAAGCTGAAAAATCGATTCAACAAAGGCTATCTGACAGTCAGATCAGCGCCCCTGGAACGTTTTCCGTAATGCCGGCACCGGAACAGCACTACTGCGTGGAGCTAGTGCCGGAGCACCATGTCGTGGGGCTGGTAACGGAGCAATGCTACGTCGGGGGACGGGCACAGGAGCACCATGTCGCGGGGCTGGTACCGGAGCAGTGCTACGTCGGGGGGCGGGCACAGGAGCACCATGTCGCGAGGCTGGTGCCGGAGCAATGCTACGTCGCCGGGCGGGCACAGGAACGTCAGCCTCGGGCCTTTGGACGGAAGTCATACCCTGCAACGCCGGATCGGACGAAATACGTTGACCATAGCGGGAAAAAACCGTTTTCTCTAACGGGAACCTGTTCTTTTTTATAATTTTTAACGCAAAAAAATCTACTATTGGGTAGATAGACTCTAAATAATCAACAAATTCGAATATCCCTTTATCACACAAAAATGAACCAAAATTAGGGTCAAAAAAAACCCAGCTACCATTTCTCAAAGTCAATGCTAATGCATGCCCTGCGTTTTCAAGCTGAATAATAATTATATAGGTTCCGGGACACAGCTCCGCCAGTTGACTAACGTAGTCCTTTTTAATTATATACTCATAGCCTATACCATCGGTCTGCCTGATTACAGGTTTTAAAAAGTAGTTCATATCTACCTTGCCGTCGTTCATCATCTGGTACGTTTCAGCGTACGATAAGTACGCCGCATAGTGCATACTATATGCACGGTGCCTGGCCCCAAATTTGAATACATCATTGTAATAACTGTAAGTCTGAGGGCAATTACGTACCTCGTAATAGCAAAAGTCTATTATAGCAGTTAAGCACACTCCATTCGTCAGTTCTCTGGCTACAAAATTTTTCTTTGCCTGCTCGTGTTCGAGGCTGAATAGTGTAATCATATGTTAAACACTCCTGTTTGATTAATTACCTTAATTTATTTTTATTCACCACCATGACAAACCGTCCAGCATTAAAATACTTTTTCTTATATTGCATAGCGGATTTTTACTCTTCTGTAACAGTCAAACCAAAAATAAACTGCTCAACGATCTGGCCTGCGGCCTGGAGTTTACCCGATGCGGATGAACGGTAACACTCTTACGCGACAGACGTGCGACACTATTTCCTGCAGCTCGCCTGACTGTGGGTTCTTATGCTGCCTCTGCCAGAGTGGCAAATTCAGAGCGTGAGCAGCAACGGCCCCAAAGGTATCCTGATGCCGCACGGCGTTAAAGTGATTGAGGCCGCCGTACGGAAAGCGCCTGACATGGCGGATAGAGGCATAGCCAATTGCGTTGGGAAAATCAGATACGGCGCGATAATGCTGGAACACAGGGAATATGCCATGACGGCACTTTAATTAGTACGCTAAAGATAAAAAGTCTTTCTCTCTTCAGGCCCGACCGCAAGATCGCTGATAAAAATAGTCAGGCAAATCGCTTGTAAAAACCAAAAAATATGAGACTATTCCCATTAAAAATAAACTGACATTATGTTCTGTCTGTTTTTTCGTTAAAAACGCATACTGAGAAATGTCCTGGCAAATTCAGAATTTTTTTCGCTACAAATAAGCCGCACTTACCGTCTCACAGGAATGATGTAATCGCTAAGTCATACATATTATTAAAGAAAAAATAATTCACATTGCTTGCCAGCCTTACACCATGTTGCCAGTCATATAGGCTTTTGTAAAAAAAAAGCACTCAGGTAAGCTAAACGGTCAAATTATTATTCCAGGCCTGACCAAAAAAATAGACTTTAAGTTTGATGGTTATTTATATGAAGAATTTGGCATATAATACCAACAAACAAAAATAATTAAGAACAAAAAACCACCAAATATCATAACCACATAATAAAATAACATATTAAGATGTAAATACAGCACTCACTACAAGATTCAGGTGTGTGTTGAGGATATTTTAAGAGAACAGGTAATATAGGCTTCATTCAGGAAAGGGTAACACCCGTAGCTTTAACGTTATCCTGACTCGTTAAATGGAGGCATGAAAATGGATTTGAAAAGCGCAAAAGTTTACGGCTACATGATCGAGTCCGATATTCAGGTTAACATCTCACAAAACAGGATTATCAACATCACTCAGTTGACTAATGAAAAAAGCCGCAGCGTAATAAGATTAAGAAAAACCATGATGCGCCTCTTTATTTATCTGCTGGAAAACGCCAATGGTAACGTTATTGGTAACGAAGAGATATTGACTAACGTCTGGGATAATCACGGCCTGAGCTCCTCCTCTCAACGTCTGTGGCAGGTCATGCGCTGCCTTAAAAATAAACTTATTATGATGGGGATCCCTGAAGACTTTATTATTAAAGCAGAAAAAGATCATATTAAAGGATTCTGTATTAATAAAGACCGGGTCATGCCAATTTATTATTGTGATGTAAAGAATTTGTAGTTGTTTTCTACAAATACCCCTTTTCAGGGGACAACCAATCCTGACAGTAAAAGGATGGATTTTTTAACGTTTTATAAATAAGGATATTCAATGAAAAAGCTAGCGATAGCTGCAGCCGTGGTAACCGCATTTATCGGTATGAACACGCAGGCTACCTCAACGGGGACCATTACCTTTAATGGTGAACTGACAGCAACTTCCTGTAACGTTCTCATTGATGGTGTACAAAACCCAACTATTAAACTACCTACAGCAGGAATTGGCGATCTGGCAACCGCCGGTACGACAGCAGGCGAAACCGCATTTGCTATGGACCTGACGGACTGTAAGGGCACGCTTAAAACGGTCGCTGCTTTTTTCTCAGCAGGCCCAACGGTAAATAGTAATGGTCGTCTGGATAATCAGACCACTGAAGGTGCGACTAACGTATCCCTGCAGCTGGTGGAACCGCATAACAACAACGCTGTAATTGCCATCGGTCAGCAAAGCCAGTCTAATAATACCTTTGCTACCTATGACACCGATGGTAAGGCAACGCTGTATTACGCCGTACGCTACTATGCCGAAGGCACTACCACTGCTGGTCTGGTTTCCAGCAACGTAGTTTATGGTCTGCAGTACAAGTAAATGTTCATTGCAGAGAGAGGTGACTCTCTCTGCTTTTCATTATTAAAAGTGGGTAGCATGAATAAGTTTGTCTGTTTTTTTTTATTTGCTGCGTTCAATCAGGCTGTTTATGCCAGCGTGGTCATTACCGGCACCAGGGTAATTTATCCTGCCGATGCCAGGGAAGTTAGCGTAAAACTCAATAACAAAGGGAAAAGACCCGTTTTGATACAAAGCTGGATTGATGATGGTGACGTTAAGGCAAAACCGGAAACGATTCATGTTCCCTTTGTTTTAACGCCGCCGATCAATCGCGTAGAGCCGGGAAAGGGACAAACGCTGCGTATAAGCTACACGAGACAAACGTTGCCCGAAGATCGTGAATCGATTTACTGGCTAAACGTGCTTGAGATCCCGGCTAAAGATCCCGCACTTAAGCAGGAAAATTATTTGCAGATGGCCTTTCGCTCCCGCATTAAGCTTTTTTTCCGGCCGACAAAGCTTGAGGGTAATGCTAACGATACGGCAAAAAAAATAATATGGCGAAAAAAGGGAGCGGGGATTACAGGAAAAAACCCGACCCCCTATTATGCTTCACTGATAAGCATCACTATTAATGGAAAAAAAATTGATGCCGATATGATTGCGCCTTTCGCAGAGAACACATTTAACATATCTGGCGCTACTGGAGAAAAAATCTCTGGAATCTACGTTAATGACTTTGGCGCGATAGTAGAGTTTGAATCGCAAATTAACTAGCCGCTATTTGCAATAACGTCATCAGACTTGCCTGAGACGTTTTACCGTTTTTTTTATAAAAAGGATTTTTATGAAAAACGCTCTGGCCCGGGGAAATAAATGGAGAAGAGCAGAACTGGCTTTTTTGTTTTCCATTCTATCGCCTGCATATGCGCTTGCTTCATCTGATACTGCTTCGCAGGAGATCGCTAAGAACGTTGAATTTGACCCCGGCTTTCTTAACCTCGGCGAGGGAAAGAAGATAGATCTTAGCCGATTTGCTAACGGCGCTTCTGCCCTGCCCGGCATCTACCGGACGATAATTTATGTCAATGATAATACGACGGGCACCTATGAACTTGAATTTAAAAGCGCGCCCGATAACCGTGTTTACCCCTGCCTGACCAGGGAGATTATAAAAGATATCCCTTTTAAATATGATAAATTGCCCGCAGATTTTTCCGCCCGGGTAGCAGGTGAAGACTGTATCAATCTGCATAATCTGGCAGCCGGCATCCGCGTAAATTATGACAGTAACGAACAGCGGCTGGATATCGTTATCCCGCAGCTTTATATCCAGCAGTATGCGCGCGGCTATGTTAATAAAAATCGTTGGGACAGCGGCATTCCTGCCGCCCTGCTTGGCTATAACGCCAGCGCCTACAGCAGTGAAAGCGGAGGCACCCGCTATAAAACGCTGTATGCCGGCCTCAATGCGGGAATCAACATAGCCAGCTGGTATTTACGCCATAACGGCAGCTGGAACTGGACAGAGCACGGTCAAAAAAAATACAGCGCGATTAATACTTATCTACAGCATGATATTCCTGCGCTGGATGGCAGGATACTGCTCGGCCAGTCGTACACTTCTGGCCAGCTGTTTGATTCGTTTCCCTTTTCCGGCATACAGTTTGCCAGCGACGAAAAAATGCTGCCAAACTCGCTTCGCGGTTATGCGCCCGAAATTCGCGGGATTGCCCGTACCAGCGCGCGGGTTACCGTGCGCCAGGGGAGTCAGGTCATTTACGAAACCACCGTGCCGCCGGGCGACTTCCTGCTTAACGATCTTTACCCTACCGGCTACGGCGGCAACCTGGACGTCACGATACGTGAATCTGATGGCAGCGAGCAGTATTTTTCCGTGCCTTACTCTTCCGTTGCCCAGCTTCTCAGGCCAGGTAACAGCCGCTATGCCATCACCGCAGGCAAGCTGCGCAGCAATTCGCTTTCTGAAAAACCCGCCATCTATCAGGCCACGCTTCAGTATGGCCTGAACAATATGCTCACCGCCTACAGCGGCTTGCAGGCCAGCCCGCATTACTATGCGCTGCAGGCTGGTACGGCGCTGGGTACTGAATTTGGCGCTTTTTCCCTGGATGCCACGCAGGCGCGTACCCGTCTGGGTAACGGCAACGACGGCAGCCAGAGCGGGCAAAGTTATCAGCTCAGCTACAGCAAAACCGTTTCCGATACCAGCAGTCAGATCTCGCTGGCGGCTTATCGCTTTTCTACCGGCGGCTACATGGATTTTTTAACCGCAGAACAAACGCGGCAGGCGCTGCGCAACGGGCTCTCCAGCGATACCGTCTGGCGAGCTAAAAATCGTTTTGTTGTTAATGTCAGCCAGGGTTTGCCCGACAGCTGGGGACGCTTCTATCTGAGTAGCTCCCTGCAGAATTACTGGAACCGGGACGGCAGCAGCAAGCAGTATCAGCTGGGTTATAACAACACTTATAAAAAATTAACCTGGGGCATGAGCGTTAATCGTACCTACTCGCTTTACGGCACCACGCAAAATAACTATTTGCTCAACTTTAGTCTGCCGCTGGGCAGAAATGATGAAGCCCATACGCCGCAGCTGCGCGTTGATCTTGCCCACAATACAACGGGCCGCTCAACGGAACAGGCATCCGTTTCCGGCACGGCTGGCAGCGTAAGCCAGTTTGGTTACAACGCCACGGCGGCGAACGCCAACCAGGGCACGGGCAGCAGCGGCTCGCTGAGCGGATCGTGGCGGAGCCCCGTCAGCCATCTCAATGCAGGCTATAGCAAAGGAGCGGGCTATAAAAGCTTCTCCGCAGGCATGAGCGGTACGCTGATCGGCCATGCCGGCGGGCTAACGCTAACGCCTTACACTTCCGATACCTTTGCACTGGTTGAAGCAAAAGGCGCCCAGGGGGCCAGCGTTTCAACCTACCCGGGTATTTATGTCGACTGGAACGGTTATGCGGTCGTACCCCACCTGAATGCCTATCAGCTTAATGAAATCTCCCTGGATCCTAACGGCATAGCAAGCGATGTCGAGCTGGGTAACACCACGCTCAGGATCGCGCCCTGGTCTGGGGCCGTGGTGAAGGTGAAATATGACACCTTTCGCGGCACCCCACTGCTGATTACCGCCACCTACCAGGGCGACCCGGTTGCTTTTGGCGCCAGCGTTGTCGATAGCAAGGGCAATCATGTCGGCATGGTCGGACAGGGGGGCGAAGTTTACGTGCGCGTTCAGGAAGAACGAGGAGAACTGCAGGTGCAGTGGGGAGAAGGTCCGGGCATGCAGTGCAGCCTGAATTACGTCCTGATGCCGCAGGCTAAGGGAGCCCGCCAGAGCGAAATCCAGCGTTTTAACAGCGTTTGTGAAGCGATGGCAGACAGCCAGCCAGCCCGGCAAAAAATGGCTGACGTAAAAAATCAAAACGATAACGTTCACGGATAGTAAAAAATGAAAACATTCTGCCTGGCGAAAAAGTATGGCTTCTTTCTTGTGTTGCTGAGTGCAGCCGCTGGCTGGTCCGGGCAGGTTTTTGCCCTCAGCTGTAGTCTTGTCCCCGGCTACGGCGTGATAAATTACACCTTGCCCTTACAAAGCGGTAATCTGACCGTGGGGCCTGACGTTAGCGAAGGCACAATTATTTACCGTCAATATTTTAAACCTTCACGCGCCATGCGCATCATCTGCTCGAGTAGTACGGTCAGATATCAGCCAACCATAAGCTATTACTACAGCACGACGCCCAATTCGCCATCAACCTGGGCCAATGGCAGCTTCGCCGGGAAAGTCTACGAAACCGGCGTAGCGGGAATAGGCATTGCCATCTACAGAAGTAACTCCTCCTCCATCGTGCCGTTTAGTTCAAACGACTGGGTGTACGATACGACTAAAGACGACGCCCACATCTGGGAAGCGAGTACCGGTTTTGATTTTGATATTGTCCTGATCAAAACCGGCACTGTGACGCCCGGTACCATTAGTGGCTCACGATTGCCTACGATGAAATATGACTTCTCTGCACAGAACGTCTCGGGCTTAAACCTGGGAAGCCTGAGCTTTACCGGTGCGTTAAGGATCGTATCAAAAACCTGCACCACGCCCGACGTCACCGTCCCTATGGGTAAACATGAAACCCAAAGCTTTACCCGGCCAGGCAGCACCAGCGCATGGGTAGACGCCTCAATTAAGTTAACCGACTGCCCAAGGTTCTACGGCATGCTGAACGACGGCAGAAATACCTGGAACTCAGATAACGGCAGCAGTGGCATGGGGGCAATAACAAATAATGTCCTGACGCTGTCCCTGTCGCCTAATACCGCCATTGTAAACAGTACAAACGGCATCATTGGCCTGAAAACGGGGAGCGACAGCGCGACCGGCGTGGGCATCCAGCTGGCTTATGGCAGCACCAGCGATAGCTCACCCACTCTGGTCAATCTGAACGGCAGCAAAAATTACACCATGCAGAATGACACGTTGACGACCCAAACCATGCCGCTGATCGCCCGCTATATTCAGACAGAATCCACCGTAAACGCAGGAAGAGCAGATGCGACCGTAACCTTTACCATTAGTTACTACTGAATGAGGGATCGCGCAGTAGCCAGGATAAAATCAAGAGGGAACTATGAGCCTATATGTTATTTCTGACGACGTTTATTTTTTGGCAGGCATGCGTTATTTTCTGTCGGCAAATAATATCATGATGAGGGACTATAGCTATGAAAAATGGCTGGCCGAATTTTGCCCCGGAAACTTAATTAAAGGCGACGTGGTAATTATCGACATCAACTTTAAAAACTGCCACACCAAGCTGGGAATGGCAAAGAATATCGATTATTTTGGTATTAATGTCGCATTTATTATCGATCTCCCTTTACAGGGTGAGCATACCGGCTTTCACCCCTACTGGCTTATTTCAAAAAAAAGTGCGTTAAAAAAGTTTATTCCCTTATTTAAAGGTTCCGCCGACGGCATTACCTCGCACTGTAGCCCACTGTCCAGAAAAGAATCTTTGATTATGAAAGAACTTTCGTCGGGCAATTCAGCGATTCTTATTTCACGTAAGCTGAACGTTTCAGTCAAAACTATCAGCTCTCATAAACAGAGCGCCGTCCGTAAACTGGGTATGACCCGAATAAATGATATGTCGCTGGTTTGTTATAAGGAAATCCTTAATCTCTATTCCGGTTTCAATAACAGCTATGCTGATTTCCGCTACCCTGCAGTACCGAATTTCCCTCATCCGCTGTAGAAAAAAGGAGGCAAAGCGCCTCCTGCAAGCTGCTGTCGCGGCCAGAGCAAAGCGTACCGCGCCATGGACGGCGCGGCCCGTTTATTCGCTGACGCGGTAGCGTTCCAGCCAGTGCGCATAGGAGGCTGGCAGCACCCAGGATGGCCTTTCCTCTTTCAGTGCCAGCGCGGCTTTGTAGCTCCAGTTAGGATTGGCCAGATGCGCTTTACCTACCATGACCAGATCCAGCTGATTTTTTTCAATCGTTTCGTTAGCGATGGCTGGCGCATCAATTCCCCAGGCGGAAGCGACCGGAATGTTCGCCTCGCGACGCACCCGCTCGGCTATCGGTGCCAGGAAAGCCGGGCCCCAGGGAATAGTGGCTTCAGGCGTAGAGAAACCGATGCTGACGCTTAACAGATCCAGTCCGCCTGCGCGGAATTTCTTCGTCAGTTCAATCGATTCAGCCAGCGTTTCTTCGTCACGACCGTCATATTCAATAACGCCAAAACGCGCCGTTAACGGCAGGTTTTCTGGCCACTGCTCACGTACGGCCGCCAGCGTTTCCAGCAGGAAGCGGCTACGCCCTTCCAGATTGCCGCCGTATTGATCGGTGCGCTGGTTGGCATGCACGGAAAAGAAGCTTTGCGCCAGGTAGCCGTGTGCGAAATGCAGCTCCAGCCATTCAAAACCCGCATCGCGCGCGCGCTGAGCCGCTACGGCGAAATCGTTACGCACGCGAGCGATATCTTCCAGCGTCATTTCATGCGGCACCTGCGGCAGGTTAGCGCCAAAAGCCGTGGCGGAAGGTGACAGCGTTTCCCAGTAGCGCGGATCGTCTTTCGCGATATGATCGTCACCTTCCCATGGACGATTGGCGTTGGCTTTGCGTCCCGCATGCGCAATCTGGATGCCGGGCACGGCGCCAGCAGCTTTGATTTCACGCGCGATAACCGCCAGTTTTTCAGCCTGTTCATCTGTCCAGATGCCAAGGCAGCCCGGGGTAATACGGCCTTCGGGCGCGACTGCCGTTGCTTCGACAATCACCAGCCCCGCGCCGCCACGAGCCAGGCTGGCGTAGTGGACACGATGCCATTCATTGCTTAGTCCATCTTCAGCGGTGTACTGGCACATCGGCGGTACAGCGATGCGGTTACGTAAAGTCACGTCTTTCAGCGTAAAAGGGGAAAATAACCCTGACATAAAAACCTCATGGTTTGTTAAGCATAATGACAGGCTTATCGCCAGAGCCATACGGGCTGAGCGCGATAAGCTGGTCAGTTGAACCGCTATTGCGATTTAACTACGGATTGGCCACCGCTTGAGACGAAACGCAGGATGGTGCAACAAGCGGCGTGGCTGCAAACGCGGATGGCAAAATGCGTGTGCCAGCTATTGCTGGATTATTAGGGCAATCGCGCAGGAGGAGATAAGCGGTTAATGCTGCGAAGCGACACGGCAAAAGCGGTCAGCCGCTGCCGAACCAGCCTGCACGCTTTTGAAGTACAGATAGGGCGAAAGGCCATAAAAACAGCATTACTCTTACAGCAATGGGGATAAAGCGCCCCTGGTGGGTGGTTTCTAATACAGAAATATAACGCTGTTTATGGCGCCATCGTTATTACTCAGCTATTCGTAATCGCCCTTGTTACAACGACAATAAATGTCACACTTTATTTGCCGGGGATGCATCTTTCAGGTCGTGATTTGTTGAGTAATCTCTATCATGTTGCAAGAAAATGAAAGCGACGCGATTGCCCGGTAATGAAATTCAGAGATTTTGCAGAAGAAGAGAAGCTGTTTGTTCGCAGGGCACTGGTCGCCTTTGGGATAGTGCTGGCGGGTTTTGTCACCCTCGGCGTTAACCTCTGGCATCTGCAGATTGAACAAAACAAGTACTACCAGACGCGTTCCAACGAAAACGATATAAAAATGATCCCCGTTGCGCCCACGCGCGGCATCATTTACGACCGTAATGGCATCCCGCTGGTAAAAAATGTTACCTGGTATGACATTGAGATCCTGCCCTATAAAGTACAGGATATGAAGGCGTTACTGGCTCAGCTAACGCCAATTGTCGACCTTTCCGCCGAAGATATCGAAACCTTCACCCATAACCTTCATAGCGCCAGCCGCTATAAGCCGGTCGTGCTGAAAACCGAGCTGACCGACGAAGAGGTCGCGCGCTTTTCGGTTAACCAGTTCAAATTTACCGGCGTCGATATCAATAGCTACGAAGATCGCCAGTATCCTTACGGTGCTGACCTGGCGCACGTGGTCGGCTATGTCTCAAAAATTAACGACAACGATTATAAACGGCTGGATAAGGCGGGCATCAGCGAGAACTATGCCGCCGACCACAACATCGGCAAACAGGGCATTGAAGGCTACTACGAATCGGTCCTGCACGGCAAAACCGGCTATCAGGAAGTGGAAGTGGATAACCACGGCCGCGTGATCCGCGTATTGAAAGAGGTGCCGCCCGTTGCCGGTAAAAATATCTATCTGACGCTGGACCTGCATTTACAGCAGTATGTCGAAACGCAGCTGGTCGGCCAGCGCGCCGCGGTGCTGATTGAAAATCCAAAGGATGGCGAAGTGTTGGCGATGGTTTCCAGCCCCAGCTACGATCCTAACCCGTTTGTGAAAGGCATCAGTTACAAAGCCTATAAGACCCTGCTGGCAAATAAAGATCTACCGTTAATTAACCGTGTGACCCAGGGCCTTTATCCGCCTGCTTCTACCGTTAAGCCCTATATGGCCATGTCGGCGCTGTTAACCCACGTGATCACGCCGCAAACCAGCTTTTTTGGCGCACCAACCTGGACGCTGCCCGGCACCGAGCGTAAATACCGCGACTGGAAGAAGTCAGGACACGGCATGCTGGACGTGACGCGCGCGATCGAAGAGTCAGCGGACACCTTCTTTTATCAGGTCGCTTTTATGATGGGCATCGACCGCATTCATACCATGCTCAGCCAGTTCGGCTACGGCAAATCGACCGGCATCGATCTCAACGAAGAGTACAATGGCCTGCTGCCCAGCCGCGAATGGAAGCAGAAGGTACATAAGAAAGGCTGGTACCAGGGCGATACCGTTTCCGTGGGCATCGGTCAGGGTTACTGGATAGCGACGCCGATTCAGATGGTAAAAGCGATGGCGACGCTGATTAATAACGGTCGCGTTATTCAGCCGCATCTGATGTATGAAGAGAAACAGGGTAAAAACGTGACGCTCTGGCAGCCAACGCTACCCGCACAGCAGATTGGCGATGCTAACTCTCCTTACTGGGGATTAGTACGCCGGGCGATGTTCGGTATGGCCAACGCGCCTAACGGCACCGGCTATAAATATTTCCATACCGCGCCTTACGGCATTGCGGCGAAAAGCGGGACTTCACAGGTATTTGGCCTGAAGCAGAACCAGGTCTATAACGCCAAAATGATCCCTGTGCGGCTGCGCGACCATATTTTCTATACCGCTTTTGCGCCGTTCGATAAGCCTAAGGTGGCGATAGCGCTGATTCTGGAAAACGGCGGGATTAACGGCGTCACGGCTGCGCCGCTGGTAAGAAATATTCTTGACCATATTTTCCTGCCGCCGGACGTTACGCCAATGGCGCCCACTGCCGATCCGCAAAGCAACATGACCGCGCAGTAATCCTCCCGGCATTGGGCGGTGATAACAGATGCTATCACCGCCCATTAACGCCGCAGCATAATTTGCGGCACGACGCCGTGGTGGTAAACATCCAGTTCAGCCTGATAGAAGTGCGTCAGCGTCCGTTCGGTCATTACCTCAGCGGGCGTGCCGCTGGCCACCAGTTTGCCCTTATGCAGCAGTAGCATGGTGTCAGACCAGAGCGCCGCCAGGTTAAGATCGTGCAATACGCAGCAGACCGCCAGCTGGCCTGTTCGGCTTAGCTGGTGCAGCAGGCGCAGAGCATGCTGCTGGTGATAAAGATCCAGCGCCGAGGTCGGCTCGTCCAGAAATAACCAGCCGCGCGGCCCGTCGTCATGCCAGAGCTGGGCCAGCACTCGCGCCAGCTGAACCCGCTGCTGTTCGCCGCCGGAAAGCCGACGGTAATCGCGGCGCGCCAGACTTTCGCAGCCGGTAAGCTGCATCACCTCATCCGTAACAGCAGAACGGGAGCCGTCCGGCCAGGGGGCGCGTCCCATTGCCACGACTTCGCGCACGCTTAAGGGAAATTCAACGTGACTTTGTTGCCGCATCACTGCGCGGGTGCGGGCCAGCTTTTCGCTCGGCCAACGGCCAACCGGCTGTCCCTCGAGCAGGCATTCTCCTGAATCAGGCGTCAGATAGCCGGTTAACATACGTAACAGCGTGGATTTTCCTGCGCCGTTGGGGCCAATCAGCGCAACCATTTCTCCCGGCTTTAGCGTGCATGAAACGCCGTCGATCAGCAGACGTGAACCGACGCGGTAAGAGAGCTGGCTGGCCTGCAACAGGTTACTCATCGCCGCTTTCCCGTCTGCGCAATATCAACCATAAAAACCACGGCGCGCCCAGCAGGCTGGTTAATAAGCCAACCGGCATTTCTGCCGGTGCTACCAGCGTGCGCGCCAGCGTATCGGCCGCCATCAGCAGCATGGCCCCCAGCAGCGCGGAGGCAGGCAGGAGCCAGCGATGGTCGCCGCCAGCGCAAAGCCTGATCAGATGCGGCACCACCAGGCCGATAAAACCGATCACGCCGCTCACCGCCACCGCAGCGGCGACTAACAGCGCGCTGAGCACCAGCAGCACGCGCTGCGTCTGCCTGACGTTAACGCCAAGATAGTGCGCTTCTTCATCACCCAGCTGTAGCAAATTCAACCGTTTTGCCTGCCACTGCGTGGCCAGCATGGCCGGAATAACCAGCGCGGCGCAGGCCGACACCGTCGACCACTGCGCCTGCCCCAGCGATCCCATGCCCCACAACGAAAGCTGGCGCAGCTGCTGGTCGTTGCTGAGCCAGGAGAGCACGCCAACCGCCGCACCGCAGATAGCGTTAATGGCGATACCGGCCAACAGCAGGCGGGAAAGCGTGGTGCGGCTACGGCGGCTCAACAGAAAAATAACTATGGTCACGGCCAGGCTACCGACAAAGGCGGCCAGCATGGGCCACCATAAAGCCAGCACGGCGGGAAGCGTTAAGGGCATCACTATTGCGCAAGCCAGCGCCAAGGAAGCACCGCTGCTGATGCCAAGCAGGCCGGGATCGGCCAGCGGATTGCGAAAAAGGCCCTGCATCGTCGCGCCCGAGACCGCCAGCGCGCTGCCGACCAGTATAGCCAGCAGCACGCGCGGCAGCCGGATAGTCCACCAAATCTGCCAGATCATACTGTCGGCAGGCGCGCGCCAGACCATCGGCAGCGACAGCCGCATTGCGCCCGTTCCGGCGGCAAACAGTGCCGTCGTTACCGTCAACGCAAGCATTAGCCATAGTCCGCGCCGCACGTTCATTTTCATTGCGCTATCGCTTGCGCCGCTTTACGCAATCTGGCAATAGCCTCAGGCGTATGTAGCCCAAAACCCAGCAGCGCCATCTCATCCACCACCAGCAGATTGCGATGTTTGCCCGCCGGAGTCAGCGCCAGCCCGGGCAGCTGCCAGATAGCTTCTTCATCGCCCAGCGCCTTCATGCCGTCTCTCCCGATAACCACCAGCTGCGGCGCACTGGCTACAATGCCTTCCTGGGTGAGCGCCTGATAGTGCGGCACGTTGCCCATCGCGTTAACCAGCCCTGCGCTACGGATGGCACCATCCGCCGCCGTGCCCGTTCCGGCAGCCTGCGCCTTCATACCGGTATGGCTAAGGATGAACAGCACTTTTACCGGCAGCGGCTTCTCATTCACGTCGGCCAGCTGGCTGTCCAGCTTCGCTTCCAGCGCTTTGCCCTCTTCTTCCTGATGCAGCGCGCCGGCAACGGTAGCAATTTTCTGATGAATGGCCGCCAGCGAAGGTTCGCCGGTTACCGTGACAACTTTTACGCCAGCCTGCGCGACCTGCTGCAACGCCAGCGAAGGCTTCGCCAGCTCGCTGGCAATCACCAGCGTTGGCCGCATCGCCAGAATTCCTTCCGCGTTGAGCTGACGCATATAGCCCACGTCCGGCAATTTTGTTGCCAGCGCAGGCCGCAGGCTGGTGGAGTCGCGCGCCACCAGATCCTGTTGGGCACCCAGCGCATAGACTATCTCCGTGACGTCGCCACCAATGGTGATGACCCGCTCTTCCGCCATCAGCGCAAAGGGCAACGCCAGCAGTGCAATCAGCCAGTGTTTCATGCCGCTGCGCCCTCACCGACCAGAAGCGCCACCTGCTCGCGCCAGCGCGCCTGCTCCGGCTCGCCTTCTGTACGCTGGCCGTACAACTGCGCTATCTGCGTGCCGTCAGCGGCAAACAGCTCCAGGCTGGTGACAAAGCCATCGGCCGTGGGTTTGCGGGTGATCCAGCTCTCTGCGAGGGTGTCCTCCATCAGATGCAGCGTAAAGGTTGGATTAAAAATATTTAGCCAGTTCTCCATCGGTACCAGCTTCTCGACCGCACCGGTGAAAATTTGCACGCAGCCGCGGTTGCCGATAAAAATCATGATTTCGTTGCCGTCCTTAACGGCCTGCGTCAGCAGTGTGTTAAGCGCACTGTTATCCACCTGCTGCGCCAGATCGTTGGGCACCGCGCGAAAAGCCTGCTGCCGTGAAATATTATGCCGCTTCAGCAGCCCAAAGAACTGATGCACATCGGTCATTGCGCGCCACTCCTGCTCGATGGCCGCATTGTCCGGCTGCGGGTTCAGGCTGGCTGGCGTAACGGGGATAACGCTAAGCTCGGGCACCTCTGCCAGGCGAAAGTCGGCGATAAGAGCATGCCAGGCGGCCATATCGCTTTCTGGCGTGGCGTAGATTTTTAGCACTGCATCGCCATGCGCATCAAAGATTTGAATACTGTAGCGTTCGCCGCGCGCTGTCTCTTCGTGTAGCGCAAAAAAGCTTTTCCACTGGTGGGGAAACAGGCGCTGATCCAGTGCGCGTGGATTGAGGATCAGTCCGGCATGGTCGCCGAGACGCAGGTTTTCATAGCGGCCAATCTGTTCATGTACGGCAAAAGCGTTGCGGGTAATGGATTTGGTTTCACCTGCGGCTTCCAGCGCGGTTAGCAGCGCTCTGGCATCCGGCTTCAGCGCTACGGCATCTTCCTGCATGCGGGCATGGGTTAGCTCAGCTTCGCTAACGCCCAGCAGGTCGGCCAGATCGCGAGCATATTTTTTAGGGTGTTCAGCTTTCAGCTGCTGGTAACGTTGAAAAAGGTTCATCATCTGCTCTCCATACAGCCCTGCGCCTGCGCAGGGCAAAGTTAATCATCAGAAATCGACGTTGACGCCCAGCTGGAAGCTGCGTCCCGGCATTACCGCCAGCGCCTTATCAGCAGCATCCTGGTTAGTGCTTTCGGTCAGGTTACGGCTGCTCAGGTAATCCCAATATTTGCGGTCGGTAAGGTTATAAACGCCGCCGTTAACGCGGACGTTTTTCGCGACCTGCCAGTAAGCGGTCATATCGACCATGCCATAACCCGGCACGCGCATATATTCCGAGCTGGAATCGGTCAGCGACGCGCCGTTATTGCTGTAGCTTTCGCGGTTGGTATCGGTGGCGCGCTTGCCTTTAACAAAGGTCGCCGTCACGGCTGCGCCATAGACTTTTGCCGGATCGTCCCACGCCACGCCAACAATCGCCTTGAGCGGCGCGACGCTGTCCAGATCGACATAGCTGTCGCCCGCATAGCTGGATTTCGCTTTACCCTGGCTGTAGCCCAGCGCAAAAGTCGTGCTCAGGCCGTTGGCCTGCTCAAACCAGCTGCCAACATTCAGCTTCGTGCTGATTTGACCACCATAGATAAAAGCTTTATCACGATTTTCCGCCTGGTAGATAGTGTAAATATTTGACGGCACGCTGGTGAATTTTGTCGGGCTGCCGGATCGCGTGTAGCGGGTATAGGCGATAAAGTTGTCGTAGGTGTTGTAAAACATAGAGGCGTTCAGCGTCACGCCCTGAGCGGCCTGGCCTTTTACTCCCCACTCGAGGTTATTGCTGGTTTCCGTTTTTAGCTTCGCGTTGCCGATAAGCGCGTACTGCGCGGAACCGGCATAGCTGGATCCCAGATTCCATGAACCGTAAAGCTGGCTGGCGTTCGGGAACTGCGCGCCGCGCTTATACATTATCCAGGCCATCATCTGCGGCGTAATGTCATAGTTAAAGCTCAGCGACGGCAACAGCTGCGTATCCGTATTCTTCTGCCCGTAAAGCTTCTGCATATCGGCTTCGGTAATGACCGTGCTTTCAGTGGTCAGGCTGCTGAGGTTTTGCGGCCTGATGCTTTGGTAAGCCACGCGCGCGCCGGGTACGATGCTGAAGTCGTGACCAGCCAGATCGAAATGAATTTTATCCTGCACATAGCCGCCCAGCACGTAGCTACGGCTGTCGGCCTGGGGCTGCATAATGACGCTGTACTGGCTGGCCACAGGCTCCTGACGGAATGGCCGCTTGCTGTCGCTGATACTGCCGTTCAGGCCAGCGCTTAGCTCATGGCGCCCCAGCGTTTTGACCAGGCTGGTGGCAAAACCATAGGTATCAACATCGTAATCGGAATAGACCCGCTCCATCGCCCTTGCGCTGGAAGGCATATAGGTATTGTCATGCGCCTGGGTCTGTTGGTAATAAAGCCGGGAGGTGAGGCTGTCGACAACATCACTGGCAGGCGTCCATTCATCCTTCAGGCTAACGCCCCAGCGGCGAGTGTGGCTTTGCTGCTGTGCCGTTCCCCAGATGGTATTGCCGCTGCTGTCCCACGCGTCGTAATGTGTATGGTTGGTTTTATCGTAATAGTCAGCAGTGCCGGTAAATTTATGCTCATCGTTGGGCTGCCAGATCCCGGAGGCCATCAGCGCGTTGGAGTGCCAGTTGGCCGGATAAGCGCTGAGCGTATGGCTGTTGTTGCGCGTTTCCTGGCCGTCGCGGCGGCTGTAGACCAGCACGCCGCGTAAAATTTCATCGCCAGCCGCGGCGGTAATGCCGTTGTGCCAGCTGCGGTTGGATGAATCGTAGCCCGACTGGTAGCCAAAGTAAGTCGATTTATCAGGGGTGAGATAGTCGTCCGCCGATTTCGGCAGGAATGAAACCGCGCCGCCAATCGCATTGTTCGCCGTGGCTGTAGAGGTCGCGCCGGATTCGATATCAACCTGACCATAGATATAGGGATCGATATAGTCGCGGCCAATGCCAAAGGTGTTCACGCCCGCGCGGCTGGCATAGCCACGTCCCGTAGCTTCCGGCTGAGGAATGCCGTCTACATCCAGCCCGACGCGGTTGCTTTCCAGGCCGCGAATGTTATAGCCGGTGTAGCCGCCGCGATCGAAACCGCTTTTGCCCGCCCCCGATCCGCCGCTGACGCCGGTGGCGCTGATTAACGGTTCATAGCGCATCACCGAACCGAAATCGGTAGTGCCTTTCTTTTGCATTTCTGCTGCGGTAATAGTGGTTTTACCGCCCGCTTCTTTCTTCGGCTGCGGTGCCGTTACCACCATTTGCGGCTCGGTGTCCGTAGCTGGCTGACTGTCGGTGGAGGTGATGGTCGTAGTCTGTGCCGCTGAAGCACAGCCTACAGCCACCAGCGCGGTAAACAGGATGGAGGTCTGGAAAGATCCCTGAGGAGAAATTTTTTTAAGCATTCTGGTAAGCCTTTAATCATTATTAGTATCGACTCACATTGCCGCCAAAAGCGCCCGCCGCGCGTTATTGCAGTCGATCCCTGACTGATGTTGAATGCGAATGATAATCATATTGATTGCTAATGGCAATCATTTCGCCAGCTGATTTATACGATAAGCAAAGCGTGACGCTCTGCCGTCTTGACAGCTTCCAACGTTCGCCAGAAGATGGCTTTTCTTCTTTTTTGCCGGACGTAACCCATGACATCGCCTGCCATCACTATTCAATACTGTTCCCAATGTAACTGGCTGCTGCGCGCGGGCTGGATGGCTCAGGAGCTGCTGCACACTTTCGGCACCGATTTGGCTTCGGTAACGCTGGTGCCGGGTACCGGCGGCATCTATCAGATCGCCGTTGACGGTCATCTGCTGTGGGACCGTAAGGCGGACGGCGGTTTCCCGGAGGTGAAGGAACTGAAGCAGCGAGTGCGTAATTACTGTTTTCCCGAGCGGGATTTAGGGCATATTGACAGGGCGTAGCTTTTTTACTGACTAATAAAAAAGGAAAAATATGAGCAGCCTGCCCTCATGGAACGTTGGTGAATTAAAAATCACTAAGCTTGTGGAACAAACCGCAACTCTGCCCGCCTCCAGGCTTTATCCGGAAGTGACCGAACAACAGCTGCAAGGCTTTGCCAGCGGCATGACGCCGGATAGCCCGCTGCAAATGAGCGTTCACAGCTGGCTGGTAGAATCGCCGCAAGGGCGCTTTTTGATCGATACCGCAACGGGCAACAACAAGTCGCGCCCTTTCAGCCCGCTTTTCGACCGGCTCAACAGCCCGTGGATGGATAATTTCCTGGCTACCGGCCTGCAGCCGGAAGATATTGATTATGTCCTGCATACCCATTTGCACACCGACCACGTGGGCTGGAACACAAAGTGGGACGGCGAACGCTGGGTTCCCACTTTTCCCAATGCAACATGGGCTATTCCCGAAGGTGAAATCGCCTGGTATCAGACGCCTGCCGCCGCGCCGCGCCTGATTGTGTTTACCGATAGCGTGCAGCCCATTATCGATGCCGGAAAAGCAGAACTCATCGCGGACAGCGGCGGAGAGTATCTGCCCGGCATCCACTTTCTGCCGACGCCCGGCCATAGCGTCAGCCATATGAGCATCGCTTTTGCGTCCGCTGGAGAAATCGCACTGTTTACCGGCGACGTTATGCATAACGAAATCCAGGTATCCGAGCCGGCACTCTCCTCGGTATATTGCCAGGATAAAGAAGCGGCCCGCCGCGCCAGAGCCTGGCTGCTCGACTACGCCGTCCAACAGCAGGCGACGCTGTTTACCGTGCATTTTAGCGGCAGCGCGGCAGGGAAAATCACTCGGGACGCCACCGGCTATACTTGGCAAGAAATGTGATGCCGATCACATCATACTTGTGTCGGCATCCCGCTTCGCTGTAGACTCCGTCCGCTCTGCGCAGCTTGCTGGCAGAGCATAAAACAGAGGCCGTCCAACCCGGCCTCACGCTAACAAACTTTCTCACCTGTCCTGCCAGACGCTCTGCGCTCGTCGTTTCTTGCGGCCGGGTATCGGCATTCATCGCTAATTTAAGTGCACTTTTTATGACTACTGTAAGCCCGACTCTTCCCGCGGCCCGTGCCGCTGGCCCGCTGCTGTTTGCCCTGGCGCTGGGCGCCTTCGCCATTGGCCTGAGCGAATTTGTGATCATGGGCCTGCTGCCGCAGGTGGCAGACGCCATGCACGTCAGCCTTGCCGAAGGTAGCCGCTTTATCAGCTATTACGCGCTGGGCGTGGTGATTGGCGCACCACTCTTTTCACTGAGTACCGCAAAACTGAACCGTAAATACCAGCTGATGATTTTTATTCTGCTGTTTTTGGTTGGCAACGTTAGCAGCGTGCTGGCAGGCAATGCTCACGCGCTGGTCGTTTCCCGCTTTATCAGCGGGCTGCCGCACGGCGCCTTCCTTGGCGTGGCGGCGCTGGCGGCGGCTTCGCTGGTGGAAGAGAATCGTCGTGGCCAGGCGGTAGGCAAAGTGATGCTTGGCCTGACGCTGGCCTCGCTGCTGGGTAATCCGGCGGCGACGCTATTGGGCGAGCATCTTGACTGGCGCTGGGCCTTTGCCTGCGTGTCGCTGCTGTCGCTGGTCGATGCGATCCTGATCTTCAAACTTTTCCCCAATTTGCAGGAAGAAGCCCAAAGCTCGCCGCTAAAAGAGATCCGGGGCCTGGCGAATATTCGTATCTGGCTAACGCTGGGCATTGCGGCTATCGGCTTTGGCGGCATGTTTGCCGTTATCAGCTATATCGCGCCGATTCTGACGCTGGCCGCGCATCTTTCCACGCTCTGGCTGCCGGTGGTGCTGTTTGCTTTTGGGCTGGGTATGGTGCTGGGCAACCTGGCGGGCGGCAGGCTGGCTGACCGCAAGATCATGCTGTCGATTTTCTGCATTCTGGCCTGGAGCGTAGTAGTCCTGTCGCTGTTCCCGCTGATGGTGCTTTCTGCCAGCGGTTTGATGCTGGGCGCTTTCCTGATCGGCACTAACCTGGCGCTCTGCGCACCGTTGCAGGTTCGGCTGATGCAGGTCGCCGGAAAAGCGCAAACGCTGGCGGCAACGCTGAACCATTCCGCCTTTAATATTGCCAATGCGCTGGGCGCGTTTTTGGGTGCCTGGGTCGTACAAAAAGGCTATCCGATGACGCAAACCGCCAGCTATGGTGCCATTCT
Source organism: Erwinia phyllosphaerae (assembly GCF_019132875.1). Lineage (GTDB taxonomy): Bacteria > Pseudomonadota > Gammaproteobacteria > Enterobacterales > Enterobacteriaceae > Erwinia > Erwinia phyllosphaerae. The sequence continues at coordinate 246,562 of NZ_JAHSPF010000005.1, read as the reverse complement.
GCCGGTGCTGGGCATGGTGATTTTTATTTTTGCCCTGCTGAAAGAAGTGGCCGACCGTAAAAACAGCGCGGTTAGCTCTACCGATCTGATTTAAAAAAATGAGCCGGCGCTTTTATTCTTTTATTACAGAATAAGTAGCACCGGCCTATCCCTTCATTACAGAATAAGTAGCGCTGGCTTATCCCTTCATTACAGAACAGGTAGCACCGGCCTATCCCTTCATTACAGAATAAGTAGCATTGGCTTATCCCTTCCCGCCTCAGTGATATTGCGTGATCTTTCTGGCGCGCATAGCGAACCAGAGCGGCAGCGGTAGCGTGACGGCAAGCAGCGCCCACAGCAGCGTATAGACGGATTCCACGCCGTCGTTTTGCAGATTGATAAAGAGTTTGACCGGCATTCCCTGCGGAAAGTAGCTAAACACCAATACAATGCCGAATTCACCGATAATCCTTACCCAGGCAAGCGCCAGCGCTGCGGCCAGGCCGCGCGAAGCCTGCGGCAGCGTCAGCCGCCAGAATACCTGCCAGACGGACGCCCCCAGCGTTTCACCCACTTCTTCAATATCGCGCGGCACCGCTTCAAACGCCGTGCGAGATGACAGCACAAACCACGGCAGTCCCGCATAAAGCTGGGCAACAACAAAAGCGCCGGGATTATTATTCAGCTGCAAACTTACTGCCGACAGCGCTTCACCAATTGAACTGTAAGGCCCCCAGGTGGAAATCAGCAGGATCCCCATTGCCAGCGGCGGCGTCAGGAGCGGAATTAGCACGGCCGCCTCCACCACGCCGCGCCAGCTGCTGCGGCTTCTCGCCAGCCAGTACGCCAGCGGGATACCGGTCAGCACAATGATCGGCAGCGCAACAGCGCTCAGCAACAGCGAAACGCCAATGGCCTGACCATCACCATAAGCCAGCTGGAAGCTGTGCCACGGCGTTATTAGCGCAAGCGTAATAAAAGGAATAACCAGCAGGACAACTGCCGGTATTCCCAGCCAGAAAGAGCGCAAGTTAAAGCGCGCCGCCTTTCGGCTGACCATAACCGTTCTGCTTAAACAGCGTCTGGCCCTCTTCGCTCTGCATAAACTTAACGAACTTCTGCGCCAGTTCAGGATGCGGCGCGTTTTTCAGCACGGCGGCATAAAACACCAGCGGCTGTGGATGCAGCGTTTTCTGCTGGCCTTTGGCATCGGTAATGGCAAAGCTAACCTTGCTGTACCACGTTTTATCCAGCTCCGGGTTGCTCAGATTGATCTCATCCGGCAGCGTGATGTAAGGCAGTTTTGCAGAGCGGGTCGCGCTTTCATAGCCGGATGCCGCATCTACCTGGCCCGCTTCCAGCCGTGAAAGCAGGCCGCCTTCGGCAAAGACCTGCTGAGGATTCTGCGTGTCGCCCAGCACGTTTTTCGTCAGTTGCGGCTGCTGGTAATAGCGGCTGGCTAACATCATGGTAAAGATAATGTTTTGCCCCTGAGGATCGGTGGCGGGATCGGTGCGGCCAAAGCGCAGCGACGGCGTTTGCAGCACTTTCCACCACGGCTGCGCGTTTGCTTTGCCTTCACGAATGGCGTCAAAAGCCTGGGCATATTTTCCCTTCGGGTTGTAAGCAATCACCATGCTGGTGCTGGCGACCGGCTCGGCTTTCTCTACGAGTCCCGCTTTTTGCAGCACTGCAATGGGGCCTGGCGTGACCGAAACGAACACGTCCGCCACCACTTTTTTGGAAGCCAGCAGATTAGCCATGCCGTAAGCGCCCTGTCCCTGGCCCTGATAGTTAACCTGCTGCGCTTTGGCAAAAGCAGGCCCCAGCGCCTTATCCATCACCACGCCCATGGAGCCTGCGTAGGTCACGCGAAAATCTTCCGCCGCGTGGGCGAAAGAGGTGGAAGCGGCCAGCAGCAGCAGCGTAGCGACGGTGGTTCTGCGTTCAGGGATCATAAGATACTCCGTTATATAATTGATGACATTACGATAGGATATTTTTAATCAACGTCAATAAACAATTCGTTAACGTAAACGATCGTCCGTTTTAGCACGGCTTAACAGGGCAAAACGATGCTGGCTATTCTTTATTTAGGGGCATGACCATAAATAAACTGGCTAGTGATAACAGGCTTGCCTGTTCTGGTACAGGTTCAGGTTCAGGTTCAGGTTCAGGGAGAGTCAGCTTATTTAGCTGACCATAAGAAGACCGGCACGATTTATAACGCGCAGGAACATATAAATTATTTTTATAAATAAAGCCTGGCTGCATTAATTAAAGTGGGACGCCGCTTTAAGATCTATTTTTATAAGCTTTTGGCTTCATCGCGCCGGAGCCGTTTTAACCGCACTTTTTAAACGCTTCCCCGACACGTTTTAAGGTATTATTTATTTAACATTGTACCTTCCGATCCATAACACAGCTGGGTGGACAGCTAACCATCATGACCTCTTCTTTCGTCTCTCCCGTTTTCGACGGCCATAACGATCTTCTGCTGCGCCTGTGGTTACAGGAGCAAGGCGATCCCGTCGCGGATTTCCTGCACGGCACCCTGAGTGGTCATCTGGACATGGCGCGTATACGTCAGGGCGGCTTTGCTGGCGGCCTGTTTGCGGTTTTTGTACCGCCTGCCCAGTACGCCAGACAGAGTAAAACGGAGTATGTGGAAGAAGATCACGATCCGCTGGCGATTACCGAAGCGCAGATCGCGTTACTGCACCAGATTGCCGATCGTTCCGCAGGTCAGGCGCGGATCTGCCGTAGCGTTGGCGAGATCGAGCGCTGTATGGCTGAGGGCGTGCTGGCAATGGTGCTGCATATTGAAGGGGCAGAAGCGCTGGATGAAGAGTGCAGCCAGCTCGACCGCTGGATAGCCGCCGGGCTGCGCAGCATTGGGCCTCTGTGGAATCTGCAAAACCGTTTTGGCGCCGGCGTAACGGGAGATTTCCCCGGTTCGCCCGACAGCGGCGAGGGGCTAACTCCGGCGGGCCTGAATCTGCTACGGATCTGTAACAGCAAAAAGCTGCTGATCGACCTGTCGCACATGAATGAAAAATCCTTCTGGCAGGTAGCTAACCTCAGTCATGCGCCGCTGGTCGCCACGCATTCTAACGTGCATGCCCTTTGCCCGCAGCCGCGCAACCTCACCGCTCGCCAGCTGGCCGCCATTGCCGAAAGCGATGGCTTTGTCGGCATTAACTTCGGCAACGCCTTTCTGCGCGCCGACGGCAAGCGTGACGAGAGTACCTCGCTGGGCGAAATGGTGCGTCATCTGGACGCGCTGCTGGAAAAGCTGGGCGAAGATGGCGTTGGCTTCGGTTCGGATTTCGACGGCATTAGCGTGCCTGGCGAACTGGGCGACGTGGCCGGACTGCCGCGTCTGATTGCCGCGATGACGCAGGCCGGTTATTCCCGCGAGCTGGTCGAAAAAATTTGCTGGCGTAACTGGCTGCGCGTCCTGAAGAAAACCTGGGGCGAATGAACCCGACAGAAGGTTACGCCTGTTTTTCTCATTAACCTTGCGGCTTACAGGGTTGATATCATATTGACATAGGCGCAACATTTGCGCCGCTTAAAAGTCAATATTTGACAATAAGCCAATTGCCTGCCGAACTTAACGGGCAGATTTTCATTCACACCATGAGGAGCTCCGCTATGTGGACTAAACCGACTTTTGTTGATTTACGCTTAGGCCTGGAAGTTACGCTGTACATCTCCAACCGCTAAGCCCTTATGCCCACGGCCGTGGGCATTTCCTCTTTTTTCTGGTCTACACATGCAAATTAACGTTCTTGGCTCTGCGGCCGGCGGCGGTTTTCCCCAGTGGAACTGTAACTGCCGAAACTGTCAGGGCGTGCGTAACGGCACCCTGAAAACTTCCGCACGTACGCAGTCCTCTATCGCTATCAGCGACGACGGCATCGACTTTGTGCTGTGCAACGCCTCGCCGGATATCGCGCACCAGATAGCCGCCACGCCCGCGCTGAATAAACATGGCGTACTGCGCGGCACCGCTATCGGCTCAATTATTTTGACCGACAGCCAGATTGACCATACGACCGGCCTGCTGAGCCTGCGCGAAGGCTGTCCGCATCAGGTCTGGTGTACGCCGGAAGTGCATGAAGATCTGACCACCGGCTTTCCCGTGTTTACGATGCTTGCGCACTGGAACGGCGGCCTTGTCCATCATGCTATTTCACCCGGCGAACCTTTTTCAGTAGCGGTCTGCCCGGCGCTGAAGTTCACCGCCATCCCGCTGCTCAGCAACGCGCCGCCCTACTCGCAGTATCGCGGCAGACCGCTGCCCGGCCACAATGTCGCGCTGTTTATCGAAGATACCCGCAGCGGTAAAACGCTGATGTATGCGCCCGGCCTGGGCGAACCGGACAGCGAGCTATTGGGCTGGTTGCAGAAGGCTGACTGCCTGCTGATTGACGGTACGCTGTGGCAGGACAACGAGCTGGCGAATACCGGCGTAGGTCGCAATACCGGGAAGGATATGGGTCATCTGGCACTGGCTGAAGAGCAAGGCCTGATCGCGTTGCTGGCTTCGCTGCCCGCAGAACGCAAAATCCTTATTCATATTAACAATACCAACCCGATCCTGGACGAAGAGTCGGCCGAGCGTCAGGCGCTGGCGCAGCACGGCATCGAAGTCAGCTGGGACGGTATGCGTATCGACCTGTGAGAATATTATGAACACATCGACGCAAGCCATGACGCCCGAGGCGTTTGAACGGGCTTTGCGCGCCAAAGGCGCTTATTACCATATTCATCATCCGTATCACATAGCGATGCATAACGGCCAGGCAACCCGCGAGCAAATTCAGGGCTGGGTCGCCAACCGCTTTTACTATCAGACCAGCATTCCCCTGAAGGACGCCGCCATTATGGCTAACTGTCCGGATCCGCAGACGCGCCGCAAGTGGGTACAGCGCATTCTGGATCACGACGGCCACGAAGGTAGCGAAGGCGGCATTGAAGCCTGGCTGCGCCTGGGTGAAGCGGTCGGCCTGACGCGCGAAATGCTGCTGTCGGAAAAGATGGTGCTGCCCGGCGTGCGCTTTGCCGTCGATGCCTATGTTAACTTTGCGCGTCGTGCCGTCTGGCAGGAGGCGGCCTGTAGCTCGCTGACCGAGCTGTTCGCTCCGGAAATTCATCAGTCGCGTCTCGACAGCTGGCCGCAGCACTACCAATGGATTGAAGCCGAAGGCTACGGCTATTTCCGTGGTCGGCTGGGGCAGGCCCGGCGCGACGTTGAGCACGGCTTACAGCTGGCGCTGGACTACTTCAAAACCGCCGAGCAGCAGCAGCGCATGCTGTCGATCCTCCAGTTCAAGCTGGATATTTTGTGGAGCATGCTGGACGCGATGAGCATGGCCTACGAGCTGCATCGTCCGCCTTACCATACCGTTACCGACCAGATCGCCTGGCATCACGAGAGATTGCTGTAATGACCCTTAACGACCAGCAGGTGCCGCTGTTTCGCCGCGGCTATCGGTTACAGTGGGAGCCCACCCAGGATTGCCACGTTATCCTTTATCCGGAGGGCATGGCGAAACTGAACGACAGCGCCACCTTTATTTTACAGCTGGTGGACGGCAAACGTACGCTGGCGTCACTGATTGCCGAGCTGAACGCTCGTTTTCCCGATGCAGGCGGCGTGGATGAGGATGTGAAAGCGTTCTTTATTCAGGCCTGCGAACAGAAGTGGATAATTTTCCGTGAACCTGCTTAAACCTCAGGTCAATCCGCCGCTCTGGCTGTTGGCTGAGTTGACCTATCGCTGTCCGTTGCAGTGCCCTTACTGTTCTAACCCGCTGGACTTTGCGCAGCAGGAAAAAGAGCTGACCACTGAGCAATGGATAGAAGTTTTCAAACAGGCTCGCCAGATGGGCGCCGTGCAGCTGGGTTTTTCCGGCGGCGAACCGCTGGTGCGCAAAGATCTGCCCGAGCTGATCCGCGCGGCACGCGATCTGGGGTTTTATACCAACCTGATCACGTCCGGCATTGGTTTGACCCAGAAAAAGATCGACGCTTTTGCCGAAGCGGGACTGGATCATATCCAGATCAGCTTCCAGGCGAGCGATGAAACGCTGAACGCCGCGCTGGCGGGATCGCAAAAAGCGTTTCAACAAAAGCTCGAGATGGCGAAAGCGGTTAAGGCGCACGGCTATCCTATGGTGCTGAACTTTGTTCTGCATCGCCACAATATCGATCAGATCGCGCAGATCATTGAGCTGGCGATCGAGCTGGAAGCGGACGACGTCGAGCTGGCCACCTGCCAGTTTTACGGCTGGGCGCAGCTGAATCGCGAGGGCCTGCTGCCGACCCGTGAGCAGATTGCGCGCGCGGAAGAAGTGGTGCAGCACTATCGCGAAAAGATGAAGGACAGCAGCAATTTTGCCAACCTGCTGTTCGTTACGCCTGACTATTACGAAGAACGGCCAAAAGGCTGTATGGGCGGCTGGGGCGCCATTTTCTTAAGCGTGACGCCGGAAGGTATGGCGCTGCCTTGCCACAGCGCGCGCCAGCTGCCCGTCGAGTTCCCTTCGGTGCTGGAGCATACGCTACAGGAAATCTGGTACGAATCTTTCGGCTTCAACAAATACCGCGGTTTTGACTGGATGCCGGAGCCTTGCCGCTCCTGCTCAGAAAAAGAGAAGGACTTTGGCGGCTGCCGCTGTCAGGCATTTATGCTGACCGGCAACGCGGACAACGCCGATCCCGTCTGCGCCAAATCGCCGCATCATGGGCAGATTCTGGAAGCGCGTGAGCAGGCTAACTGCACCAATATGCGCATCGATCAGCTTCAGTTTCGTAATCGCGCTAACTCGCAGCTTATCTTTAAAACGGAAGTGTAAACGGCATGGCTTCCTGCATGGTGAACGGCCTGCGAGTCGAGGCCGTTTGCGAGCCTGACGCTACGCGATCCGCCGCGCTGTTTCGGCTGGCGGCCGGCAGCTTTGACGAACCGGCGCGCTGGCCTGGCCTGGCGCACCTGCTGGAACACGTGCTGTTTGCCGGTAGTGAAAATTTTCAGGATGAGCAGCGGCTGATGGCCTGGGCACCTGCGAACGGCGCACGGCTAAACGCCACCACGCTGGCACACAGCACCGCATGGTTTGTCGAGGTTGCGCCAGAGCAGCTGAACGAGGCGCTATGCAGGCTGACGGATATGCTGGCACGGCCGCTGCTGGCTGCGGACGCTATTGCCGCAGAATCGGCAGCGATTGATGCCGAATACCACATGCTGCAAAGTCACGAACCCACCTTGTGCGAAGCGGCGCTGAGCCTGGCTTTTACCTCGCCTAATCCTTTGCAGGATTTCCACGTCGGCAGTCGGCAACATTTTGGCGACGACGCGGCTGCTTTGCAGCAGGCGCTGCATGATTATCATCGGCAATTTTTCCACAGCGGCAATCTGGAACTCTGGCTGACTGGCCCACAGCCGCTGGCGGAGCTTAACGCGCTGGCGGAGAAGGCCGCGCGGGCATTTGTCCCGGCTTCTTCTGCCGCTGCGCTTTCTGCGACGGGAGCTTCCTCTGCCGGCGCGCTTTCTGCGACAGACGCTTCTTCTGCTCGTGCGCTTTCTGCAACCGAAGCTTCCTCCGCCGGTGCGCTTTCTGCGACAGACGCTTCTTCTGCACGTGCGCTTTCTGCAACCGAAGCTTCCTCCGCCAGTGCGCTTTCTGCGACAGACGCTTCTTCTGCACGTGCGCTTTCTGCAACCGAAGCTTCTTCTTCACGTGCACTTGTCGAAGCGGCAGCCGTTTCATGCCATCCTGATACTGAGTCCGCCGCGTTTCCGCTTTTAAAGCTGTCCAGAACGCGAACCTTTGCGCTGCAAAGCCAGGCCGCTGAACACTTGCAGATAAGCTTTCTGGTCGGTAACGATCCCGCCGCGTTTTCGCTGTTGCAGGAACTGCTGCTCGACAAAGCGCCAGGCAGCCTACTGGCAACGCTACGGGCAAAAGGATTGTGCGACGATATCCTGCTACTGGAACCCTATCGCAGCCCACGGCAGTCGGTGCTGAGCGTTCAGTTTCACCTCAGCGGCTTGCAGCCGCAACAGTGCGCGGAAATCGAAGCGGTGTTTTGCCGCTGGCTGGCGCAACTGCCGGATTTAACGCAGGCGCAGCTGTTGCACTATACTCGCCTGGCGCAGCGGCGCTTTAGCCAGCTTGCCAGCCTTGATCGGCTACGCGCGCTGGCCTTTGGTTTTCCTCCTGCCAGTGAACACCCGGCCACGCTGTTAACACAGCTTCACGCGCAGAATATGAGCCGCTTATGGGTATCGCCTGCGGTCAGCGCGCCGCTTGTCCAGGCGCAGGGATTTGCGCTTCGTTGCCGCCCTTTCGCTTTGCCTGCCGTGTCCTCTTCAGCGCCCGTATTTACGTTTTACTCTCCTGTGCAGGAAGCTGTTTTGCCCGAACTCCCCGCCACGCGGGCCGCGCTGCGGACGATCAACGCCAGCGGTGAAAGCTCGCTGCTGCTCAGTTTACAGCCCGGCCAGCAGCTATCCCGCCGCGCGGCGGCCACTATTGAAGCGGCGCTACAGCCGGTCATGGCTGAATGCCTGCATCGCGGCGGCGAACTGAGCTTTACTCGTCAGCACGGCCTGTGGCTGCTGCGGCTAAGCGGAAAAAACGAGCAGCTGATTAATGGCCTGCATCAGGCGCTGAACGCTTTTCGGGACTGTTCAGCCACTACGCAAGCCTTTGCCGACAGGCTTTACCGCAAAGCGCAGCAGACGCTTGCCAGCGATATTGCCGTGCGTTGCCTGCTGGCTTACCTGCCAGATCTGCTGAACGGGCCGCCAGATCTGTTGAGCGGGCCGCCAGGCGAAAATAGCCGCAGCGCCGAAACGCTGGCAACGGCAGCTTTATCGACGCTACGCTGGCAGGCAATCTATTACGGTTCCGATGCTGAAACGGCAGACAGACTGGCACGTCTGCTTTCACAGTTGCCGGGCAGCGTTGTACCGCCATCAACGCCGCCAGTTTCCTTACCGGCACAGCCGCGTTATCTCTGTCCAACGCAAAGCCCCGACGCGGCGGCAATTATTTTCTGCCCGCTCGTCACGACCAGCGCTGAAAGCTTTGCCAGCTGGCAACTGCTGGCCGCGCTGCTGGCACCGCGTTTTTTTCAGCAGCTGCGGGTCGAACAGAATATTGGCTATGTCGTCAGCTGCCGCTTTCAGCAAATGGCGGGCCAGGCGGGTTTGTTGTTTGCGCTACAGTCGCCCTCGCTGACGACAGATAAGCTGTTTCATCATATCGACCAGTTTATTTTCCGCATGGCCGATACGGTCGCGGCTTTCACTACCGAAGCGCTGCAGGAGAGCATTGCTTCCTTAGCACGCGCCTTACCCGCCGCTTCCATTAAAAATAGCGAGCAGGTTAGCGACCACTGGCTTCACCAGCAGTTAAATTTGCCGCTCGACGTTGAGACATATCGCCAGCTTTCGTCACGACAGCTGCGTCAGGCTTACCAGCAGCTGAGCACCGGTCGTTGCCAATGGTGGCGGCTTAGCAATAGCTGAATCCTGACTGCTCCAGCTGGTGGCGGCCTGGCAATCACCAAACACAGACCGTTGCTAATGGTGGCGGCATGGCAATAGCTGAATCCTGACTGCTCCAGCTGGTGGCGGCCTGGTAATCACCAAACACAGACCGTTGCTAATGGTGGCGGGCTGGCAATAGCTAAACACAGACCGTTGCCAATGGTGGCGGGTTAGCAATAGCCGAACACAGACCGTTCCCGATGGTGGCGGCTTAGCAATAGCCGAACACAGACCGTTCCCGATGGTGGCGGCTTAGCAATAGCTAACGCTACCTCAACAGGCGCGTCGGGCATGGGCAAAAAACGTGCCCACTTTTGGCGCAGCATACCCTAAATCAAATCTGCTTCTCCTCCCCTGGTTTAATCGTTTCAGCTCAAATTTTATTCTCTGCCGCGGCCTGGAAACCATAAAGTTCTCTGCCTTTCTCACCGATAAACTTTTACCAGGCCCCCCCCACGAGTACGAAGCATGATAAAAAATCTTAAAGTCGTTACCAGCATTGTTATCATGCTGGTCATTTTTAGCGGGCTGCTGCTGATCTCCAGCGCGCTCTCTTTCAACGCTGTTAGCCAGGATAAAGATAATTTCACCCGCGCCAGCGTGCTGACGCAACAGCAGGGACAGCTTAGCGATACGTGGCAGACGCTGCTTAAAACGCGCATCAGCATCAACCGCGCCGCGATCCGTATTCTGAAGAAGCAAACCGATCCGGCAACGCTGGCGTCCATCAACCAGCTGCTGTCTAACGCCACGGCCACGCTTGATGATGCACAAAAGCACTTTGATCGTTACAAAAACGCTCCGCTGCTTGCCGGACAAAGCAGTACGGTTGCCGGCAGCGTAACGGACAGCTACCAGCAGCTCCACGATATAATGAAGCAGTCCATTCAGTTTCTTGGCGCTAATAATTACGAGGCCTACGGCAATCTTGAAGCCCAAAAAGCGCAGGATAATCTCGAAAAAAGCTACAACCAGTGGCGCGCGCAAAATGCGAAACTGCTGGCAACCGGGATAGTTGAGAACCAGCAGGGCTTCACGCATATGACGTGGACGCTGGCAGCGGTTATCGTCATGCTGCTGCTGGTCGTACTGGTTATCTGGAAAGTAATTAAGGATGTTTTACTGCAGCCATTGAAGCAGGTTCAAACGCATATTCAGCATATTGCTGAAGGCGAGCTGTCTAAAACGCTGGTCGTCGAAGGCCGCAGTGAAATTGCCGTTCTGGCGGCTCATCTGGTGGCGATGCAGCAGTCGCTGACCACCACCGTCAGCCATGTGCGGGAAAGCTCCGATGCTATCTATACCGGCGCGAGCGAAATCTCCATGGGTAACAACGACCTTTCTGCACGTACCGAGCAGCAGGCCGCCTCGCTGGAGCAGACGGCAGCAAGCATGGAAGAGCTGACCGCCACGGTGAAGCAAAACGCCGAAAACGCCCGTCAGGCTTCCCAGCTGGCAACCAGCGCCTCGGAAACGGCGGCGAAAGGCGGCAAAGTGGTCGACGGCGTGGTGCAAACCATGAGCGAGATTGCGGGCAGTTCGAAGAAAATTGCCGATATTATCAGCGTGATTGACGGCATCGCTTTCCAGACCAACATCCTGGCGCTGAACGCGGCGGTTGAAGCGGCGCGAGCTGGCGAACAGGGCCGTGGTTTTGCGGTGGTAGCGGGTGAAGTACGCAATCTGGCGCAGCGCAGCGCCCAGGCGGCAAAAGAGATCAAGACGCTGATTGAAGCTTCGGTCAGCCGCGTTGATGCCGGTTCGCATCAGGTCGCTACCGCCGGTGAGACCATGCACGATATCGTCAATGCGGTGGTACGGGTAACCGATATTATGGCGGAGATTGCTTCTGCTTCTGACGAGCAGAGCCGGGGCATCGACCAGATTGGCCTGGCCGTCACGGAGATGGATCGGGTTACGCAGCAGAACGCCTCGCTGGTGCAGCAGTCGGCCGCAGCCGCCGCTTCGCTGGAAGAACAGGCTAACCGGCTTTCTCAGGCGGTGGCCGTCTTCCGAACCGGCCAGCACGCGTCTCCGGTAGCAAGCAGCGCACCCAAAAAATTACGCCCCGCCACGGCCGCAGTGGTGAAGGATGAGGGTAACTGGGAAACGTTTTAATTGTCCTGGCAGCCGGTTTTATCTGTGAAATATTTTATTAAGATAAGATCGGCTGCACTTCAGATTAAAGAATTGAAGACAGATTATTAACAGAAGAATTTAGTAATACGACGTAGCTTTATTATCCCTTTGATTTCCCCGCACAATGCAAAAATCGTGCATATGAAAGTTCATGCTGGCTGGCAAGCTTGAAAACTAACATTAATCGATTTTGTGACTCTTGATGCTCACGCTATTTTTGCTGCGCTTGCTTTATAAACCTTATGATTTTGAAGTAAAATAGCTAACGTTATCAAATGAAGAGAAGCTTTGATGAAAAAACGCCCTGCCGCCCGCCTGCTTATCCAGGATGTTGCCTGATGGCAACGAAGTCTGGGCAGAGGAGCGCTTTTACCTGGTCAGAACGGACAACCTTGCTATAAACACTACGGGCTGGAGCGATCATGAACGGCACGTTATCAGCGGCTTAGCCTGGTGGTCAATGGATGCGTTGCAGCAGAGTGAAGAGCTTATTTATCCTGAAAATATCGCTGCCATATTGTGCGCAGTGAAAAATATATAAAAGCGCCATTTAAAAATAAATTCAATAATGTAATAAGAATAATTATCAAAACCATTTCGCAGAATTTAACCCGGCCGGAAAAATGATAATAATTATCACTCTTGCCTTCCCCATAGAAAAAGACAAAATTGTTAATATAATGGTTTTTATTTTATTACCGCGCGTGCATAATGCGCGAAATAATTAAACTCTGGAGCCGCTATGCTGACTGCCGAAATGACCGCTCGCCTGAACGACCAGCTGAACCTGGAATTCTTCTCCGCCAATCTCTATTTACAGATGAGCGCCTGGTGTGCCGACAAAGGCTTTGAGGGCGCGGCCGCTTTCCTGCGTGAACATTCAAGGGAAGAGATGCAGCACATGCAGCGTCTGTTCAACTATTTGAGCGATACCGGCGCGATGCCGGTGCTGGGCACCATCGCCGCGCCGCCGGTCACCTTTACTTCGCTGAACGAAGTGCTGGAGCAGGCTTACGAACACGAGCAGCTGATTACCGCAAAAATCAACGAGCTGGCGCATGCTTCTATGACCGCGCAGGACTATTCAACCTTTAATTTCCTGCAGTGGTACGTAGCCGAGCAGCACGAAGAAGAGAAACTGTTTAAATCCGTGCTGGACAAGCTGGCGCTGGTTGGTAACAGCGGTAAGGGCCTGTTCTTTGTTGATAAAGATCTGATGCAGATGAGCACCACTGGCGAATCCTGATAAAAAGAGGGCGAACCATTCGCCCTCTTTTTCCTGCTATAGCGTCAGATGATAGAACTTCGTATCAACCTTCATTAGTGGAAAAGCCGCCGGAAGCGCGACTGCCGCCACTTCGCTAAAGCCGTTCTTTTCGTAAAAGCGGTGCGCTGCCAGGAACTTCGCGGTTGTGCCCAGCCAAATCTCCGTTAGCTGCTCTTTTCTTCCGTGCGCAATCAGCGTTTGCAACAGGCTGTTTGCTACACCGCGATCCTTGCCCCGCCAGCCTTCCGCTACAAACATCTTACGCAGCGCGGCCTGCCGCTGGCCAATATCCTTCAGCCCAATGCAGCCCACCACGCGATCGTCCGCCAGCGCCAGCCAGAAATCGCCTGAACCCTGCTGGTAAAAACCGGCGATATCGCTTAGATCCGGCTGCTGTTCCGCGGTAATCGCGATATTAAATTCATGATTCTGGATCGGCAGGATCAGATCCCTTACGCCAGCCTGATAGCGAGGATGGTAGCGCTGTACGCTAAGCTGCATGGTCATGGCCGTTCCTTACTTAAGCCAGCTGCTGGGCAATATTCTGCAGGCAGGTAGCAAAAACGCCTTCGCTGACGCTTTGCGCCACTTCCTGCTCGTCCTGCCCCGCCGCGACTTTAAAGTCCGCCCACCATTCGGCCAGCGTAGTCCCATCCGGCTTTGGCGATAGTTTGACGACAGCAACATAATCCGTCACCGGCATGATGCCGTCGAGGATGGCGTAATGCAGCTCCCAGTGCTGCTCGTCCAGCTTGACCAGACGCTCGCGCACGTGGCCTTCCGGCAGCGTCAGCTTGCGTACTACGCCGACTTCACTTTTGGTCGCGCCCTCTTCCAGCTCGCTGGCGGAAATGGCCGGATGGATTTTTGGCAGACCGTTAAAATCGGCAATCAGCGGCCAGATTTTCTCTGGCGTAGCGGTGATAACGCGGCTGGCATAAGAAGTGTGCGACATAGCTGTGATTCCTTGATCGATATCGGGAAGATAACTTTAGCATGTAATTCAGCGCGCATTTATCCATCGCTGCGCTACGCTGCTGGTGTCCTTCCAAATTTAATTGATTTATATCAACGGCTAACGGATATTTTTCATTCAGTCTTCCGCCATCGTTTATATTCCACCCGGCCTGATAACGCGCACGGGCAGGGAAACCACGAGCCGCCCCGGAAACTAAGGAGAAGAGATGAAGCAAAAAATCAGCGGTCTGGCTATTGGCATTCTGTTAACCGGTAGCCTGCTGACAGGCTGTGACCATAAAGAACCACCGGTCATAAAGTTTGTTGATGCCGAACAGGTAATGAAAGATTCGGGCCTGGCAGAACAGCAGCAGGCACGGCTGAAAGCCGTCGATGCAAAACTACAGGAAGGTCTGCAAATGGCCCAGGAGAACGGCGCAAAACTGCCGGAAGATAAGCGAGCGGCGGCGCTGCTTGCCGATCGCCAGCTGCTGAATATTGAATGGCAGCGTGAAAGACGCCAGATTGATGGTGTGGCGCTGCTGGCTATTAAGGAAGCCGCCGACGGCTATCGCCAGGAACACAAGCTGTCCGCTATTCTCCCGGCCCAGGCCGCATTCTCTTTCGCGCCTGACGCGGATATCAGCAAGGAGATTGCGCAACGGCTGAAGGATAAAAAGCTGGATTTTGGTACGCTGCCGGAAATTGGCGTAAAGACGCCGGAGCAGAGTTCCTCAGATGATAAGCCAGCCCGATAAGAAAAGGGGCGAACACTGTCGCCCCGCTTTTTTAACGATGCCCTTTTGCGGCGGCGGCAGAGAGATCCAGCCGCTGCCAGAAATTCTGATCCGCCGTCGTGCCCGATAGCGGATAGCCTGCGGCAATGGCGGTCGAAACCATTAGCTGGCGACGCTGGGCCGCGCTCAGATGTGGGAAAGGCGCTTCCAGCAGGACTTCCGCGCCTTCCGGCACCTTCAGCGCCATTTTCTGGCGCTCCTGCGGCAGATTGTAGGTCATGGCAAAATGCGCAAACTCCCGCATCTGCGGCACGGCATAAGGATCGGCCGCGCCTGCCGGTTTAGCGCACTCGGCAAGCGTCGTGCCGCACTCTTTTTCCAGCGCGGCGCGCAGCTGCGTTTTCGCCTCGTCAAAAAGCGCGCGATATTTTGCGTCGTTCAGGTAGTGCGCGACGTTACGCTGCGCCACCATGCGTGAACCAATTAAATCAATGGGATAATGCACGCCCAGCACCATACGGGAATAGCCGTAGCGCGCGGCGCGGTCAACCAGCGGTACAAAGCGTTCCGGGACCATTTCACCCAGCAGCAGCCCATCCGTCCAGGCCGTATTGGTATGTCCGCTGGGGAAAGAGCCTTCGCTGGCCTGATACGGCTGGTTATCTTTCACTACTGCCGTGTCCGGCACGGCGTGAATGGTATTGCCGGGCATCAGGAAGGGACGCGGATAGTTAAAGTGCGATTTGGCCGCGCCGGTACTGACCTCGCTGGCCTTAATTAACGCAGCAGCTTTGCCGATTTCGCCCTTATTGTACGCATTCAGAAAGGCCTGGCCCAGTTTTGGCCCCAGCGCGTCGGCGAGGAAAAAGAGATGGTCTTGCCCTTCTGCATCGATAATTGCCTGCTGGCGCTGGCCGTTCGTCGCATTCAGGTTCACCTGTTCAACCACGTGCATGCTGGCATCCAGCGTGCTTTTTGGCAGCGTGCTAAACGCGCTTAACAGCGCGATGCCTGCCTGCTGGTTCGCTTTTTTGCCAAAGTCGTAGCCGCTCTCTTTCAGCCACTTTTTGTCCGCCAGCTTGCTGCTTTGCTCCGCTTTTTCCAGCTGCGCTCGCGTTAGCTTGTCGGCATCGCCTTTTAGCGCATCGATTAGCGACTGCTGGATCTGGCTGTCGAGCGCGACAAACTGCGCGTTACTGCTGGCAGGCGTGGTGGTTTCGATGGTCGTCTGGAAGTGGTCAAGATTAACCGGCGTGGTTTTTGCCTGAGCAAAGTGACCGATCAGCAACGCACTGGCCAGCAGTGAATAACGAAAGCGCATAAAAGTTCCTTACTTTAAGTCGGTTAGCTTTATTGGCACTCATGCTGAAAGAGAAAGATGACAGGAAAGTGACAGCGGACGTAATTGGCGATATTTGGCTGATAATGAAGTCCGGAGGCGCACAGAACCCTTTATATCGCTTCCCTGCGGCTGATGAAATCCCTGACGTGCCGCTTCCCTACGGCTGATGGAATCCCTGACGTGCCGCTTCCCTACGGCTGATGGAATCCCTGACGTGCCGCTTCCCTACGGCTGATGGAATCCTTGACGTGCCGCTTCCCTGCGGCTGATGGAATCCCTTACGTGCTGCTTCCCTGCGGCTTTGAGACAGTTAACCGCCCACCACCGGCTTTTTGGTAGTGTCCAGCGCCTGCATAAAGGTATCGTCCAGATGCAAATGCTGGCGCACCAGTTCGGGCGGCGTCGAGGCCAGCCACTGGTTAAGCGAGATATCGGCGTAGTAGCTACTTTTAAACAGTTCCAGAAAACGCAGCGGCTTATCGCCAGTATTTTCTATGTAATGCCCCATCGCAAAGGGCACATAGCCCACGTCTCCGGCGCGGAAATCGAAGGTGCGCGCCTGGCCCGAAGAGGCAAACACGCCCATTCGTCCCTCGCCTTCCAGATAGTATTGCCACTCATCGGTATTAGGATGCCAGTGCAGCTCACGCATCGCGCCAGGCTGAAGCTCGACCAGCGCCGCCGCAATGGTTTTGGAGACTTTAAACACCGAAGAGTCGGTAATACGTACCGTGCCGCCTTTCAGCGTAATGGGCTGCTGCGCCAGCATTCTGTGGCTGAATGCGGTCTCTGAACGGGTTGCGCCCGCTATGGCATCGCTTTTCAAATCGCCCGGGACGTTGGCGGCAAAAATATATTCATCGGACGGCGAAGGAAGTTTATTGAAGGTTTCCACCGGCACGCCGAAGTTTTTTGCCAGCACTTCCGGCGGAACATGTTTAAACCAGTCGCTGAGCAGAAAAGTACTGTCTTCATCGAAACCGCCGCTGTCGAAAGCCAGCAGGAACTCGCAGCCGTCCGGGCCTAGGCCCTGAATAGAGTGCGGAACGCCAGGCGGGAAGTACCACAGATCGCCCACGCCAACGTCATCAACAAACCAGTGCCCGTCGACGTCCAGCGCGGTAATACGCGCCTTACCGTAAAGCATATAGGCCCATTCGCCCTCTTTATGCCAGTGCAGCTCGCGAATACCGCCGCTGTTTAGCCGCATATTGACGCCCGCAATGCTTTTAGAGACGCCCAGTTCGCGTTCGGTAATTTGTCGCGTCCAGCCGCCGCTGCCTTTACGCACGTGAGAATCACTATAGGAAAAGCGCAGATTAGGTAAAGTACCGCTGTCGGTCGGAGGCGGGTTAACAATATCCGGGTTTTCACCCTGGCGCACCGGATCGTGGGGGCCAGGATCGCTGCCGCCCATGGTTCCCGTCCAGGGCTGCACCTGTATCGTCTGGTCATGCGCATGAACGCTGCCGGCCGCAAGCGCTACCGTGCCTCCGGCAGCAAAAGACATAAAGCTACGACGTGTGATGGGTTTCATGGTCTGCTTCCTTGTGTAGATGTTCAAAGTTGCATCGCTGACTGCCGACGCAAACTTAAGATTAACTACACAAACCTCAACCAAACCTAATCAGAAAACCTCTTAAGACAACTGAAATGTAAGCAGAAATCCAAAAGTAAATTTTATCAAAACTTCAGGTATTTTTATAAAATATGGGCCATATAGCGCTACGCGGTTAATGTTATGTCTTTGTTACCAGCATTCTACAGTGATAAATTCTGTCTCAGCGGTCGTTTGTCCAGATCTGTTTGTCAGGCCCGAATGCTACAGGGAAACATATACTTACCAGCGAACATAGCCCGAAAAATATCCAACGGTAACTATCACATCGCTAAAAATAGAGCACAAGGCCCACGCTATAGCTGGAGCGGATGCCAGATCTCGGTTACTGCGCCTTCGCCACCGGTAACAGGGTCATGCTGCGGCATAGGGACACGTTTGATCGCGTTTACCGAGGCTTCAACATGCTCCAGGTCGCTACGGCGCGTGTCGGGCTGCAACCCCCGTGGGTAAGCGCCAACGGCAATAAAATCTTCACTTGCCGCCATCTGCTGATGTCCCACGCCAGCCGGTATTAACACAGCGTCGCCCGCATGAACGGTCACTGCACGCCCCGTTTCGCCGCCGAACAGAATTTGCGCCCAGCCCGCACTTATCCCAAGTAATTCATGCGTGTTGGGATGATAGTGGGTATAGGTAAAGACAGGAAAACGCCAGCGCGGCAGCCAGCCGTGTCGGGCAAAGGTATCTTCAAACCAGACAGCAAGATCTTCCACATCGCCAGGTACCACGCGCGGATAGATAATCAGCGGCAGAGGATTGTTAGGAACGCCGCTGGCGGGCTGGAAAGTCATATACTGTGGATTATTTGACGCGCCAGCGGAGAAGGTGCCGGCGGCAAAAGACATCATCGCAAGCAGATTACCGGCATAGGTCACCATAAGGCGTCTCCTGTTATTTGAATGATCTTAATTGTTAATTAATTGTGGCATCTACCGGAAAAGATGCAATAAGAAAAAAAGGATTTTTATCACATAAAATGTTATTTTTTATTTACTTAACGCAAATTATCTTTTTTAAGCGGCCGCCCATATTGCCGCCCACTTCATTTGCGTTAAGTTACCCCGGTCATAACTTCATAAATAAAAGAAATTAACAAAGAAGTTGTGATGCAGACTTATTAAAAAGGCCGTCTAAACATCATCTTAATCAACCTGCCATAGCAGGGGACTTCATCTCAAAAAAATGGGAAAATTAAGCCCATTTATTCTGTTATGACACTATGGGTAATTCTGCTATGGCTTCGCACTATGTCATTCACAACTGGCTGATTGATAAAGATTCAGGTTCACTGATACATCAGCTGACGGGGGAAAAGCGGCGACTAGGCGAATATCAGTTCAAGCTTCTGCTGACTCTGGCCCAGCATGCGGGAAAGACGCTAACGCGGGAAGAACTTACCTCGCTGGTCTGGGAACGCCGCGTTATTGGTAATAACAGCTTACCCAATGCAGTCCATGCCTTACGCGTAGCGCTTGAGGATAATGGCAAACAGCAGCGAATAATTAAAACCATCCCTAAGAAAGGTTATATCCTGGAAGCTGAATATTGCCAGTGGTTATTGCCTGACGACGAGCAGACGGTCTCTTCAGCGCCTGATGAAATCACCGCTTCCCCTTTCTTTACGGCTAACGGACAGATCAAAGAGGCAGAAGCCCGCGAGGAATGGCAAAACAAAAATCAGCAGCCTGGCTCACTGCCACAGCAAGAAGTGCGTAAAAGCTTCTGGCGCTGGCTATGTCTGGCCCAGGCTATTTTACTGCTGACGCTCTTATTTTTTCTGATGCAGTAACAAACCAGTCCGGCTGGCATAAAAAAGTGCCGCGTGCCGTTTTTTTTTATTAATACCCGACAGGCTAACAGCTTTATTACTGGCGAAAAACGCCTGTGCGGTGGCAGGCGGCAACCAGCACGCTAATATCGTCGCAGCTATAATCAAACCGCAGCGAAAAAATAAGGAGTATTTTCAGACGGAAGATCTTCTGGCAAAGCAGAGCGAGGTTTTGTTGCCATTGCTGCCTGGCACAGCCGGGAAAGAAGTTATGGTAAAGCTCGTAATAAAGATAGTTATGTAAAGCCTGCTGCGGTGTACCGCTGTGCCACTGTTTTTCCAGCACGTGCAGATTCTGCCGTAGTAACCTGTCCGGCACGCCTTTCAGTTTATTTAGCTTTTGCGCTATTCTGCTGTGTTCACGGTCTAAACTGGCTTCGCTTAACGCTCTTAAGGCAGCAAGCTTATCGATATCAAACGGCCTTCGCTGTATAAACTCCTGGCGAAGCTGCTGCGGTTGTAAAGCGGACAATGCCTGTTCGATAGTATATGCCGTTTGCCCATTACTCTTTTCAAACCCGGAAATAAAACGGCTCAGCGCAAAAAGAAACGCTTCTGGCTCTGCCTGATACTCTGCCATTAGCCGCAAGCATGCCTGATTAACGGCCAGCAGATCGGGATTTAATTCAGGCAGGTTTTCCGCCACGGCTTCGCTAACGTTAATACCGAATGCGGTGGGATGGCAGAGAATGGCCTTCGCTGCTCGCTCGCAACCAATACTGGCGCTGTGGCGTACATGGTTTTTCCAGCGAAATTGCAATAAAGGCGGCGAACTGTGGCAGCCAGGACATCGACATTCATCAACGCTTTTCTGCTGGCGCAGAACAAAGTCGGGCATCCAGACAATAGCGGAGTGCCGTGATTTTTTTATTTTATCATCTTTGAACATGTCTGGCGCTCCGCCTCTGCTTTCTATTATGTGGCGGAATTATACTTTTTAATGCCGGCCAGTATTAAATTATTCCCGCATTAATTAATGCCTATTTATAATGCAGACAAATAACTTTGTTAAGAAAATAAAAAATAGTCGCCAGTTAAGTTATACAAATAAAGGGAGATATTAATAATATACCCCCTTTAAAAATAAGAACGCGATTAAGAATGGTTTTCGTCATCATCCTGAGCCTGGATGCATTCGGCGCTCCGCTCCGTCTGCCGATAGCAACTGTTATAGCTTTATTGCCAACAACTGTGTCTGCCATTCATTTGCATAACGTGGTTTACTGGCATCTGAATCGACAGGAGGTACCAGGTGCAAGACGTTAAACAGATACTGCTGCGCGAAATAGACACCCTTAATCGCGAAGAACAGCGTGATAACCGGCCGCGTTTCAGCTTTAACTTTCTGAAAACCCATCCTGGCTTATGGGCGTCCATGTATGTCTGTTATGCCCTGACCGTTGCGCTGATCTTCACCACGGAATTTTTGGGCTGGCCCGCTTTCTGGGGCGCGACCTTTTTTGTGCTGCTAATGAGCGGACTGATGCTGTTGGATGTGAATCCTCGCTATCGCTTTGAGGATATCGATACGCTGGATCTGCGCGTTTGCTATAACGGCGAGTGGTACTATGTGCGCACGCTGTCAGAGCAGGCAATTCAGGACATTTTGTCCAGCAGCCAGGTGCCGGACCGGGTAAAACAGGGCATTGAAAAACTGCTGTCGCTAAAGGGTGAAGTCGATTTTTACGATGTCTACCACTTAACCTGGGGCCAGCAGCGCGCCTCCCACGTTTAACCTGTCAGCTCCAGCGCTGGGTGAGTGAAAGCATTTCTTTTATTAACCCGCCCAGCGTTGCTACCGCCGCTTCCCGTTCCTCGTTCCATTCCCATGCGGCATTAAAACGGAAATAGTTAGCGTACTGCTCGCCGGTCGAAAACATTTTGCCCGGCGCTATGCTGATCTTCTGCTGTAAAGCGCGATAATAAAGCTCGGTGCTGTTTACCTCAGGCGGCAGCTCTATCCACAGAAAATAGCCGCCCTGCGAATCATTGATCTTCGCGCTGGCAGGCAGGTGCCGCCGCAGCGACTGGCGCGCCAGATTTTTGCGCTGCTCCAGCTTTTGCCTTAGCTTACGTAAATGGCTGTCGTAGCTACGCGTACCCAGATAATTGGCCAGCGTTAGCTGCATGGGCGCACTGGTTGAAATTGTACTCATCAGCTGCAAACGCTGAATGCGCTGCGCGTGCTTGCCCGCCGCTACCCAGCCAACACGAAAACCCGCCACCAGATTTTTAGAAAAGGACGAGCAGTGCAGCACCGTATCCTGCTTTTCAAACGCCTTGGCCGGTAGCGGTTTCTCGCTACCAAAATAGAGCTCGCTGTAGACGTCATCCTCAATCAGCGTTACCTGATATGACTCCAGCAGCGCCACCAGATCCCGTTTTTTCTCCCGGCTTAGCGTGCAGCCCAGCGGGTTTTGCTGGTTCGACATCATCCAGCAGGCTTTTACCGGCAGCCTGGCCAGCGTGCTGGCCAACTCGTCAAGATCGATGCCGTGCTGGGGATGTGAGGCGATGGCCACGGCCTTCAGCTGTAGCCGTTCAATAGCCTGTAGCGCCCCGTAAAAACAGGGGTTTTCCACCACAACCCAGTCGCCGGGTTTGGTAACCGCCTGGAGGCTCAGGTTAAGCGCTTCCATTGCGCCATTAGTGATAACTATCTCTTCGGGCGAAACCTGGATGCCCTGTAAGGCATAACGCTGCGCCAGCGTCTTCCGCAATGCTTCGTTGCCCGGCGGCAGGTTGTTTAACGCATCCGCCGGTTTTAGCGAATGTGAAACGGCGGTCAGCGAGCGCATCAGCTGTCGCTGCGGGAAAAGTTCGGGATCGGGAAAAGCGGAACCAAAAGGCACAATGCCGGGATCGCGGCAGGCTTGCAGGACTTCAAAAATAAAGTCGTTGATGTCCACCGACTCGGTGAGCTGCACTTTTTGATGGCTGGCAGGCTGGCTCAGAAACTCCGCCCGCGGCGCGACAAAGTAGCCCGACTGCGGACGGGACAGGATCCAGCCCTGGCTCTCCAGTACCTGATAGGCGTGCATCACCGTCATCAGACTCATCCCGCTTTGCGCAACCTGCTCGCGCAGTGAGGGAAGTTTGTCGCCCGGCAGCCAGATCTCACGATCGATCTGCTGCTGGATTTTTTCAATTAGCTGAAGATATTTTGCCAAACTGTTACAGGCCCGCGCTCGGAATTGAGCAACTATTATAGTTATGCGAACCTTAATTAAACAATCTTAGAAACGACCGGCGCTTCTTCCGGCTCTTCAGCCGCTTTGACTAACGTCGGCGGCTGGTTAGAAATATGGTCGCCCGCATAGTGTTTTAGCTGCGGCACCTGCTCTGCCGGCACCGGTTTTCCTAACAGATAGCCCTGTAGCGAGTTACAGCCCAGGCCGGTAAGAAAATCCTGCTGCTCCCGGGTTTCTACCCCTTCCGCGACCACTTTTAGCTGTAGCGTCTGCGCCAGCGCAACGATAGCGGTGACGATGGTGGCATCTTCGCTTCCCGTTTGCAGCTCGTTAACAAAGGCGCGATCGATTTTTAATTCGTTGGCCGGCAGGCGTTTTAAATAAAGCAGGCTGGAGTAGCCCGTGCCGAAATCGTCAATAGAAGCTTTGACGCCCAGCTCCGTCAGCTCGGTTAAGATACGCACGCTTTCGTCCGGATCGCGCATCGCCGTGGTTTCGGTAACTTCCAGCGTCAGCAGCTCCGGGGGGATCTGATGCTCTTTCAGGGCGTTAACCACCGTCTCTACCAGCCCGCTTTGCTCAAACTGTAGCGAAGAAAGATTGACTGCCACCGACCATTGCGTATTGCCCATCCGGTGCCAGACGCTAAGCTGGCGGCAGGCTTCATTAATTACCCAGTTACCGATGCTGACGATCAGTCCGGTTTTTTCCGCCAGCGGCAGGAAGATATCGGGCGTCAGCAGGCCACGCTGCGGATGCTGCCAGCGAATAAGTGCCTCAAAGCCAACAATCGGCCCCTGTGGCGCGCAGAATTTTGGCTGATAGAAGAGTCTTAGCTCGTTATGTTCCTGCGCCAGCCAGAGGTCGTTAATCAGCTGGAGCTGATTCTGGGCGATAGTGTTCATTGACGGCTGAAAGAAGCTGTAGTCGTTGCGGCCGTTATTTTTGGTATGGTACATCGCCGCATCGGCGTTAAACATGAGCTCGCGTTCGTCGTTACCGTCGCCCGGATACACCGCAATGCCGATACTCAGCGATACCACCAGCTCATAACGCGAGATTAAAAATGGCTCGTCAATGGCTTTCACCAGCATATCGGCCACGGCGGCCGCGTCGTTCGGCTCGCTGATCTCGACCAGCAGGACAAATTCATCACCGCCCAGACGCGCCAGCGTGTGGTGCCCTACCAGAAGATTCTTCATCCGATCGGTGACGGCTACCAGCAGGTTATCGCCAACGTGATGGCCAAAAGCGTCATTAACCGCCTTGAAACCGTCCAGATCCATAAACATCAGGGCGAAAGAGGTATCTTCCCGCATCGCCTTGTTCAGCGCCTGATCCAGCCGGTCTTCCAGCAAAATGCGGTTTGGCAAACGCGTCAGGTTGTCGTGCAGCGCCAGCTGGGCCAGCTCGCGGTTTGCTTCGGCCAGCGAAGAAGCCAGTACCGAAGTGCGCGCCTGCAGGCGAGCATCCAGCGTGGACACCACCAGCGTGATGCCCAGAATAGAGAGCGTTACCACCACGACCAGCACCGCCAGCCAGTTGCTGTTAACGCCCATCTGCGTGGCGTGGCTGTCCATCGGGAAATTGGCGGCGGCCATGCCGCTATAGTGCATGCCAGCAATCGCCGCGCCCATGATCAAAGCCGCTCCGGCGCGCAGCAGCGCAAGGTGTCCGCCGCCTTCGCGCAGTTTAAAAGCGAGCCACAGCGCGGCCGTTGACGCCACCAGCGCAATCACCACGGATACCGCTATCCAGCTCCAGTTCCAGCTTATCCCCGGCTCAAACATCAGGGCCGCCATGCCAATATAGTGCATCGCTACCACGCCGCTGGCCATGGCTACCGCGCCGACCATCAGCCGCGAGATCGTCAGTATGCCGTAGCAGACGATCCACAGGGCGAAAATCGACGCCGCAATAGCCACAAACATGGAGACCAGCGTCAGCAGGGGATCGTAGCTCATGACCATTGCCAGATTCATCGCCAGCATGCCAATAAAATGCATAGACCAGATACCGATGCCCATGGCAAAACCACCGCCAACCAGCCAGACCCGGGCCGCTTTGCCGGTCGACGTCGCGACTCTGCCCGCCATATCCAGCGCGGTATAGGAAGCCAGGAAGGCGACAAAGATGGAGACAATAACCAGTAACTGGTCGTAAGAGCTCATAAGCATATGCAAGTCTCTGATACAAAAGCCAGTTTTCTGGCACTGGATAATAGGATGATGAAGCTACAACAGCGTTTTCAATAATTACGGTATCGGCTAAATGGTAATCAACTTTACCCCAGGGGGAATAAAGTGGCGGCTCCCTGCGGGCAGGACGGAAGTTTTCCGCCTATCTCCTTATAATTTAACAGGTTTATTAGCAGTACCGCTTTGCCCGATGACCTTAGCATCCGCACTTTTTTTTGCCCAGCGAAACCCAGGATTAATCTTGATTATTTTCTTCTGTCGCGCGTTTTTGCCTTCAGCAGCGGGCCCGCGCACTGCTTTCAATTCATTAACATTATTTTTGCGTTTCGCTTCCCTGAGTTTTTCAGGCTGATCTATAGTGTAAAACATAAAAGAGATTACGAGATTGTTAACAGGCGCGCCTTACTCTCTGTCAGGCGCACTTTGTCTGGCTTTACGCTTACTGTAGCGCGGCCATTGCTTGTTTATTAACACCGGGCGAAAAAGTACTTCCATTGGTCTGATCGGTAAGGATTGATTATGAAAATGAAGCTTTTTCTGCTGGGTTGCGGCCTGGGCCTCGGCGTGGCCTCTTCCGGCTTTGCCGCCACCACAACGGGAACAATCAACGCTACGCTGGTGCTGACCACCGGCTGTCTGGTCAACGGGCAAACCGCGACCACCGGCGTTAACTTCGGTACCTTAGACTTTGGTAGCAGCGCGGCAACTTTTGATACGCTGAACGCCACGCTGGTTGGCGCGCTGGGTAACGGTATTTTTGTGCGCTGCACAACAGGCCAGACTTATAACGTGCAGCTGACCAGCAGCAATGCCGCACCGGCTACCGTTTTTGGCGAGGTCACCGCACAGCCGCGCTATCTGATTTTAGGCAGTAACGCGACGCAGGGCATTGCCTATACCCTTTATAATTCCACCTCTTACACCACGCCCATCGCCAATAATACTAACCTGACCAGCACGGGCACGACCGATCCGACCAACGGTGATAACTACCCTATTTATGGTCGTATAACGGGCGGCGGCTTCAATGCGGCTATTCCGGCAGGAACCTACACGGACACGATTAACGTCGCCGTAAATTACTGACCGATGGTTTCAGGGAGCGCATCGTGCCGGAGCGGGTAACAGGACTGGCGAATCTGAGGCCGCTCTGCTTCGCGTTTTTTTTTGTTATCGGTTCGGCACGGGCGCTGCCCACGCAGACTTTTCAGGTTTCGGCAACGATTGCTAACGGCTGCGTTGTTTCCGGCACCAATACGGGCGTGTTCGGCACGTTAAATTTCGGCACGCAGCCCGGCGTCGGGTCGGTTTCGGCCAGTGCCAGCTATGTACAAAGCTCGACGATTACGCTGGCCTGTACGCCAGGCACCACGCTGAATATGAGCATTAACGGCGGCAGTAACTATTCCAGCACGCGCAATCTTAAAATCGCTAACAACACGGATTTGGTGGCTTATTCGCTCTATACCAGTGCCACCCACAGTGCGGCAAGCGCCATTCCGGTCAATCAAAACGTGGCGCTGACCTATAGCAATGCCAATAACATTACGCTACCGATTTATGGCCTGCTGCAAATGAGCGGCGTCCGTCGGGCGGGTACTTACAGCGATACCTTAACGGTGACGCTGAGTTGGTAAAACAGGGAGAGAAAGGATGAAGATGTTACGTATGCTGACCTTGCTGGCGGGTTTTGCCGGGTCGCTGCTGCCCGCATGGGCAGGAAACTCGGTATTGATTTGGCCTATCGATCCTAAAATCCACAGCGGCGATAAAGCCACCGAGCTGTGGCTGGAAAATCGTGGGGCTGCGACCACGCTGATGCAGGTTCGCGTTTTTACCTGGGAACAAAAAGAGGGCCACGAGCAGTATCAGACGCAGCAAACCGTGGTCGCCAGTCCGCCGCTGGTAAGAATAGAGCCGGGCCAAAAGCAGCTGGTCAGATTAATTAACCAGGTACCGCCTCCTGCCGGAACGGAGGTGGCTTACCGGGTCTTGCTTGATGAGATCCCCACGCCGCAAAAACCGGGTGATAACCAGGCCGGGCTGAATTTTCAGATGCGCTATTCCGTGCCGCTGTTTACCTACGGCGAAGGTCTTTCCGCCGAGGCGGCGAAGCCCGATCTGAGCTGGCAAATCGTTAACCAGAATGGCAGATCGATGCTGCGCATTACCAATAACGGTAACGGCCATGCGCGATTAAGCGACGTTTCGCTGGGCGGTCGAACGCTGTCAAACAGCCTGTTTGGCTACGTGTTGGCGCATTCCAGCAATACTTTTCCACTGAGCTTTCCGGCCTCCAGCCGTTCAACGCTGAGTGCGGAGCTGGATAACCACCAGACCTGGCGTAGCACCGGTTCGTCCCGCTAGCCGATGAGCAGGCGATCTGCGTCACAAAGACGCTGTTCCCTGGCTATCAGCCTGTTAAGCTGCCTGCTCCCCGTGGCCGGTCGCGCGGAAACCTATTCCTCTTTACCACCGCCGCCCACGCCTAACGCGGCAACCTCGCAGAATCAGCAATATATGCTGGGGCTGGTGGTAAACGAGCAGGATAACGGCCAGGTCGTGCCGGTCGAATTTCGCGATAATCACTACCTGCTGCGCGCGGGCGATTTGCAGCGGGCGGGCATCCCTTCGGCGCTGATTACCTCTTCCATGATGGATGTATCCGCTATGCCGCAGGTAAAGGCGGAATATGACCAGGCGCGCCAGCGCATTTTGTTAACCGTGCCGCCCGGCTGGTTACCCAGGCAAAACCTGGAGAGCCAGCAGCAAAACGGGCCGCGCTATCCAGGCAGAACCTCTACCGGCGCGCTGTTTAATTACGATCTTTATACCAGCCATATCTCCTCTAACGGCAGCCGCCTTTCCGCCTTTAATGAATTTCGCCTGTTTGGCGCGCTGGGGCAGTTTTCCAGTAACGGCGTTTATCAGCAGCAGCTTTCCGGCCAGGCGGGCGCACAAAATGAAGGCTATCTACGCTACGACACATACTGGAGCAATCAGGATGAGAACCGCTCGCTAAGCTGGCGCGTGGGCGATCTGATTACCGATTCGCTGTCGTGGAGCAGCAGCGTGCGGCTGGGCGGGATTCAGATAGCGCGTGACTTTTCCGTGCGGCCCGACCTGGTGACTTATCCCCTGCCTTCGTTTTCCGGCCAGGCGGCAGTGCCTTCCACGGTTGACCTTTTTGTTAACGGCTATAAAAGCAGCACCAACAGCGTACAGCCCGGTCCCTGGTCAATGACCAATATGCCGTTTGTTAACGGTGCGGGCGAGGCGGTAGTGGTGACCACGGACGCGGCAGGTCGGCGCGTCTCTACCACTATGCCTTTTTACGTCTCCAGTAACCTGCTGAAGCCTGGTCTCTCCGACTTCTCCTTTTCCGCCGGTGCGCTGCGTAATAATTACGGCGTTAAAAGCTTTGACTATGGTTCAGCGGCCGCCAGCGGTTCCTGGCGCTATGGCGTGACCGACTGGCTGACGCTGGAAAGCCACGCCGAAGGTGCGGATGCCCTGGCTCAGGGCGGCGCTGGCGGTCAGTTACGGGTGGGTTCACTGGGCGTGGTCAACGCGGCTCTGGCGCAGAGCCAGATGAACGGCGAGCGCGGCAATCAGTACAGCTGGGGCTATCAGTACAGCAATAGCCGCTTTAATATTGGCACCCAGCATATTATTCGCTCGGCTGACTTCGGCAATCTTGCCCTGTATGGCGACCGCAACAGCGGCGTAGCGGGCACGGATTACACTCTCAGCCGACGCAGCGCGCAGTATAGCGCCAGCGTATCGCTCGACAGCTACGGCAGCCTGGGGGCGGCCTTTATTGATATCACCAGCGGCAGCGGCGATCGCACCCGGCTATTGAACCTTTCATGGAGTAAAAATATCTGGGGCAACAGCAGCCTCTATATTTCCGCCAGTCGCGATCAGCAGCAGGGCGAGTGGTCCGGCACCGTTTCGCTGGTGATCCCCTTCAGCGAACGCGGCAATGCCAGCCTGAGCGTGTCCAGGGATCAGCAGGGCATCACTTCGCAACGCGCCACGGTTTCCCGCTCGATGCCTACCGACGGCGGTTTTTCTTACGATGCTTCCTGGGCAAACCAGAGCAGCGGCGGCGACTATAAACAGGCGAGCCTGAGCTGGCGTAACCAGAAAGTGGAAACTTCAGCGGGCTTTTACGGCGATGGCGATTACAGCACGGAATGGGCGGATGTCACCGGCTCGCTGGTGTTGATGGACGGCAGCTATTTTGCCGCCAACCAGGTCAACGACGCTTTTGTGCTGGTGAAAACCGACTATCCAGATATTAACGTACGCTATGAAAACCAGGCGATGGGCAAAACCGACGCCAAAGGCTATCTGCTGGTGCCGGGCATTAGCTCTTACTACCCGGCGAAGTACGATATCGATACGCTGGATCTGCCTGCCGATATGACCACCTCCAGCGTCGAGCAGCGCTTTGCGGTTAAACGCGACAGCGGCTACCTCCTGCATTTCCCTATTGAGCCACTGCGTGCGGCCAGCGTGGTTGTACATGACCAGCAGGGAAATCCTCTGCCCGTCTCTACCCAGATTATTCGCCCGGACAGCGCCACGGAATATGTTGGCTGGGACGGTATCGTCTGGATGGAAAACCTGCGGGAGAAAAACGTCTTCCGGGCCGAAACCCCGGACGGGCGCCACTGCGAAGCCGAGCTGGATGTGCCCGGCGGTCGTCCAAAGTCGTTACAAACCTATGGCCCATTAACCTGTGCCCTTTCCGGCGCTTCAGGAAATTCACCATGACCATGCCATTATTAACACTTTTCCGGCGACCAGCCGTAAAAATGCCGTTGCTGCTTCGTCTGATGCTGTTTGTACTGCTGATGGGTTCATCATTGTCCGGCTGGGCGGCCTGTACGCTCCCCTCTTCTACCGCGACATTCGGCAGCGTCAGCTCTTTTACGGTAAATACCACCGTCAGCAACATTACCGCTAACGTCAATGTTAACTGTGGTTCCGGCAGCGTGCTTTCTTTGCTCTCTTCAGATTACATTAAGCTACAGCTTGCCAGCGCTACCTATACCAGCAGCACGCGCGGCGCGTTGAAAACCTCCAGTACCGGCACGGATTTGATTCCCGTTCGCGTCTGTAGTGATTCAGCCTGCGCCACGGAGATGCTGGTTGGCGGCACGGCGGTAACCTATAGCCAGGCTCAGTTGCTTAATCTGGTAGGAGTCGGCGGTGGGCAAAACTTCACTATTCCGCTCTATTTACGCACTGTAGCCGGACAGGTCGTGGCGGCCGGCACCTATACGGTCACGCTGAATATTCTGGTGAGCTATAGCATCTGTACGGGAATTGGCGCACTGGGACTGTGTGTTGCCGGCGGTCAGCAAACCAGCTCCGGCACGGTGCCCATCACCACTACGCTGGTTATCACCAATGACTGCACCACTATTACCGCCCCCAATATCAGCTTTGGCAGCGCGCCTCTGGTCAGCAGCTTTAGCGCCGTTTCGCAATCTATTAACGTGATTTGCACCAAAGGCAGCACCTATACGGTCGGCCTGAGCAACGGTAGCCATGCGGTTGGTACGCAGCGTTATATGATTAGCGGCACTAATCTGCTGGCTTATGAAATCTATAAAAACGCGACCACTTCGCGCTGGGGTCCGACGGGCACCGAACGCGTTGCCAGCACCGCGGCCAGCAGTATTACTACCGATGGACTGACCCGGACCTTTACCTATACGGCAAGAATATTGACCTCGCAGACGACGCCGGTCGCAGGAAGCTACAGCGATAGCGTGGTGGTGGATCTGTCCTTTTAACCGGTCAGCTCCGCGCAAAAAGCTGGTCTGCCGGTGGTTTTGCCCTTTGACAGTGCATTGTTAACCTCTTGTTACTAATATGTTTATATTTGCACCGCTTAAGGGTGAGGTCTGTCACATTAATCGACCGGGAAGCACGCTAAAAGATAAGAAAAACTGAAAGGACAGGCGATGACTTCTTTATCTTCACCCGCGAAAAAGCCGCAGAGCAGTGCGCGAACCATCTTCAATGTGACCAGCGGCAACTTTCTGGAAATGTACGACTTTATGGTGTTTGGCTATTACGCTACGGCGATTGCCAAAACCTTTTTCCCCGGCGATAACCCTTTTGCCTCGCTGATGTTAACGCTAATGACGTTTGGCGCGGGCTTTTTGATGCGCCCGCTGGGCGCGATTATTCTGGGTTCCTATATTGACCATCACGGTCGTCGTAAAGGTCTGCTGTTAACGCTTGGGCTAATGGCTATCGGTACGCTGACTATCGCCGTGGTGCCGGGTTACAACACGCTGGGCGCGGCGGCGCCGATTCTGATTTTGCTGGGACGTTTGCTACAGGGTTTTTCGGCAGGCGTGGAGCTGGGCGGCGTTTCGGTTTATCTGAGCGAAATTGCCCCAAAGAACCGCAAGGGCTTTTTCGTCAGCTGGCAGTCCGGTAGCCAGCAGGTTGCGGTGATCTTCGCCGCGCTGCTTGGCCTGGCGCTGAATCACCTGCTGGCAAAAGATCAGGTTACCGACTGGGGCTGGCGTATTCCTTTCTTCGTCGGCTGTATGATTGTGCCTTTCCTGTTCTGGGTCAGAAGAATGCTGGAAGAGACCGAAGCGTTTAGCCAGCGCAAGGTGCACCCTTCCATGCGGCAAATCGTGAAGAGCGTTGCCAGTAACTGGGCGCTGGTGCTGGCCGGTATGCTGATGGTCGTTACCACTACCGTTATGTTTTATATGATCACCGCTTTTACGCCAACGTTCGGTAAAACGGTGCTGATGATGAGCGACAAACAGAGCTTTTTAGTGACGCTGTGCATCGGGCTGTCAAACCTGTTCTGGCTGCCGATAATGGGCGCCGTTTCTGACCGCTACGGTCGTCGTCCGCTGCTGATTTTGTTTACGGTACTGATGATTGCCACGGCGTGGCCGGTGCTGCACTGGCTGGTAGGTTCGCCTTCTTTCTCGCACCTGCTGGAAGCGGAACTCTGGTTATCGTTTCTGTATGCCAGCTATAACGGTGCGATGGTGGTCTATCTGGCAGAGGTCATGCCTGCGGAAGTACGCGCAACCGGCTTTTCGCTGGCTTATAGCCTGGCGACCGCGCTATTCGGCGGCTTTACGCCTGCCGTGTCCAGCTACCTTATCCACGTTACCGGCGATAAGGCGATGCCAGGCGTCTGGCTGACTTTTGCTGCCGTTTGCGGGCTGGTTGGTACAATGATTATTAAGCGACTGGTGCGTCAGTACCAGGCCCGCCACGCTGGTGAACCTGTGGCGCAGATGTAATGTTTTAAGGCATAAAAAAATCCGTAACCTGGGTTACGGATTTTTTTTGCTGATTCGCGGGGTAAGGGTAACTACTTCGCTACCGTTTCCATCCCCATCAAACCAATCTTCAGATAACCCGCCTGACGCAGCTTATCCATTACGCCCATCAGCGTTTCATAATCTACCGACTTGTCCGCCTGAAAGAAGATGGTTGCCTCTTTATTGCCCTGCGTCTGGCTATCCAGCGCGGCCAGCAGCGTTTCCTGCGTGACGGCGTTGTTGCCGATAAACAGCTGCTTATCCGCTTTAATAGAGAGGTAAACAGGTTTTTCCGGACGCGGCTGCGGCGCGCTGGTTGATGCAGGCAGATTGACGCGTACGTCAACGGTAGCCAACGGCGCAGCGACCATAAAGATAATCAGCAGCACCAGCATAACGTCAATAAACGGCGTGACGTTGATTTCGTGCATTTCACCGTTGCTTTCGAGATCTTCATTTAATCGCATGGCCATGTGCTTATCCTACCCGCAGCTTCTGTGCCTGCGCGCGCCGCGCGCCGTTGCTGGCAGCCAGGTCCAGATCGCGGCTTTGCAGCAGCATGATCTGAGCGGCAACGTCGCCCAACGTAGCTTTATAGTTAGCAATCATGCGGGCGAACACGTTATAGATAACCACGGCAGGGATCGCTGCGACCAGACCGATAGCCGTCGCCAGCAGCGCTTCTGCGATACCCGGTGCCACGACGGCCAGGTTGGTAGTTTGCGTCTGGGCGATACCGATAAAGCTGTTCATAATGCCCCATACGGTGCCGAACAGGCCGACAAACGGCGCGATAGCGCCAATCGTTGCCAGAAAGCCGTTACCGCGACCGGCATGACGGCTAAAGAAGGCGACGCGACGCTCAAGGCGGAAGGCGGTGCGCTCTTTAATGCCGTCGTTGTCTTCCGAATTCTCAGAAAGCTCCAGCTCGTTCTCCGCTTCTTTCAGCAGCTGGGCGCTAAGGCTATTGGCCTTAAAGGTGCGGCAGGCTTCCGCTGCTTCCGGCAGTGAGCGTGCCCCGGCCAGCGCCTGCTGCTCGTGCTTCAGGCGGCGCTTTGCTGAACTCAGCTCTGCGCTTTTACTGAAAAAGATTGCCCAGGTGACCACCGAAGCCAGCAGCAGTCCGATCATTACTACCTTTACTACGATGTCTGCATGATGATACATGCCCCAGACGGAGAGATCCGTCTGCATCAAATCATTCGTCACGCTGTCTCTCCAACAAGTTGCCGATAGCGAAAATTACTGTGCGGATCATACCAAATCACATCCGAATTGATAGTAGTTATCATTACTATTTACCTTTGAGGCACGACTTTTTACACTTTTTCGCCCTTTTCCCTGAACAGACCAGGGTTTTCCCTGAAACTTTGTCATGTAATAAACTGGCGAATATCGCCTCGTCGTTGGTCGTGTTAACGTTATGGTTTCACCGTCTTTGCAACCGGGTAACCGATGACCAGTAAAAAAATTGAAACGGCGCTGATTGCCGCCGGCCGTAGCAAACGTTACACCCAGGGTTCTGTTAACAGCGTCATTCAGCGTGCTTCCTCGCTGGTTTTTGACAGCGTCGCCGACAAAAAACGCGCCACTGCCGGACGGGCTGAAGGTGAACTTTTCTATGGACGGCGCGGTACGCTGACCCATTTTTCGCTACAGGAAGCAATGACGGAGCTGGAAGGCGGCGCGGGCTGCGTGCTTTACCCCTGCGGCGCGGCGGCGGTAGCTAATGCGATCCTCGCTTTCGTTGCCGCTGGCGATAACGTATTAATGGCGGGCTCCGTCTATGAGCCAACTCAGGATTTCTGTACCCATATCCTCGGTAAAATGAACGTCTCCACCACGTGGTTCGATCACACGATGGGAGCGGAAATTGGCGAGCTGGTCACCCCGCAAACCAAAGTCGTGTTTCTGGAGTCGCCCGCTTCCATCACGATGGAAGTGCAGGATATCCCGGCAATCGTTGCTGCCGTGCGCGCCAAAGCGCCCGAAGCCATTATCATGATCGATAACACCTGGGCGGCGGGCATTCTGTTTCGCGCGCTGGATTTCGGTATTGATATCTCAATACAGGCCGGCACAAAGTATTTGATTGGTCATTCCGATGCGATGATCGGCACCGCCGTAGCCAATGAACGCTGCTGGGCGCAGTTGCGTGAAAACTCTTATCTGATGGGACAAATGGTCGACGCGGATACCGCCTATATGGCCAGCCGCGGCCTGCGCACGCTCGCTGTTCGCCTGTGCCAGCATGAAGAGAGCGCGCTACGAGTGGCCCACTGGCTGGCCGAGCGTCCGGAAGTCGCCGTAGTCAACCATCCGGCGCTGCCGCAGTGTAAGGGCCATGCGTTCTGGAAGCGCGATTTCAGCGGCAGCAGCGGCCTTTTTTCCTTTGTGCTCAAGGCGCGGTTAACCGATCGCCAGCTGGCAGATTACCTGGATAATTTTGAACATTTCAGCATGGCCTACTCCTGGGGCGGTTTTGAGTCGCTGATCCTGGCAAACCAGCCGGAAGAGCTGAACGCAATCCGCCCGGCACGCGAGGTAGATTTCAGCGGCACGCTGGTGCGTGTGCATATCGGTCTGGAAAACGTTGACGACCTGATTGACGATCTGGCCGCAGGTTTTGCCCGCCTGGGATAACAGCATAAACAAAATCGCAACAACCCGACATCTGCGCTGCCGATCAACGCTGGCGCAGAGTTTTACGAGTACACTAATAGCATTGATGCGGTAAACAGGATATGAGATGGCGGTATTTCATGAGATTGTGCGGGCGCTATGGCATCAGGATTTTGCCGCTCTGGCCAATCCCGATGTGATTTGGATTGTTTATGCGGTGATGTTTGTTACGCTGCTGCTGGAAAATGGACTGCTCCCCGCCGCGTTTTTGCCTGGCGACAGCCTGCTACTGCTGGCGGGTGCCATGATTGCCAAAGGCGTGATGGGCTTCTTCCCTACCCTTGTTATTCTGACGCTGGCGGCCAGCCTTGGCTACTGGCTGAGCTATCTACAGGGCCGCTGGCTGGGTAATACAAAGCTGGTCAGAGGCTGGCTGATGCATCTGCCCGCCCAGTATCACCAGCGCGCCTGGAGCCTGTTTCACCGCCACGGCCTGATGGCATTACTGCTTGGCCGTTTTCTGGCTTTTGTCCGGACGCTGCTGCCAACCATGGCCGGTATTTCTGGCCTGACGCACTCTCGCTTTCAGTTTTTTAACTGGCTCAGCGGCCTGCTCTGGGTCGGCATTCTGGTTTCGCTTGGCTATGCGATAAGCCAGGTGCCCTTTATCAAACGCCATGAAGATCAGGTGATGTCGGTGCTGATGATTCTGCCGCTGGTCCTGCTCTGCATCGGTCTTGTCGGCAGCCTGGCGCTGGTGTTCAAGCGGAAAAAGGCTTCTCAATAGGTACAGCTGTTAACCTCTCTCAGCCGTTGGCAACAATCGCAACGGCTTCTGGCTTCCCTGGCCATTGGCAACAATCGCAGCGACGCGTTCGCTGACCGCTTACCTGCCCTGCCTCTCTTTCTATTCTGCCTGACGCATTCTGCCAATCTCTTCGCCCGGCGTAGCGCCAAAGTAGCGTTTGAACTCGCGCGAAAACTGCGAGGCGCTTTCATACCCTACCCGCATTGCCGCCGCACTCGCCTTCAATCCTTCATGCAGCATCAGCATTCGTGCCTGATGGAGCCGATAGCTTTTCAGGTACTGTAACGGCGAGGTACTTGTTACCGCTTTGAAATTGTGGTGAAAGGCCGACACGCTCATGTTCACTTCTGCCGCCAGCTGCTCCACGCTCAGATTATCCGTGTAGTGATGCTGGATGCGCCGTAGCGCGCGAGCTATCTGGCTAAACTGCGTCTGGCGGCTGACCAGCGCCATCAGCGCGCCACCACATGGCCCCGTCAACACATGGTAAAGCAGCTCGCGCACGATTTGCGGCCCCAGTACTCTGGCGTCGCGCGGGTTTTGCATGACGTCCAGCAGACGTTCCGCTGCGCACAGCATGGTTTCAGTCAGCGGCGCAGAGTGGATACCGCGCGTTTGCGGCAGCGGATGAAAACTGTCGTCTTCGCCGATATCGATTAGCAAATCCTGCAATTTGACCGGCTCAACGTTCAGCAGGATGCCAGCCAGCGGCTCTTCCGGCGTGGCAAAAGTCTCGCACTCTACCGCCAACGGCACGGTAAGCATCAGATATTCCGACGCGTCATAGTGAAAAACATGGTTGCCCAGATAGCCGGTTTTCCGGCCCTGAAACAGAATCACAATGCCCGAGGAGTAAAGCACCGGCGTGCGACCGCTGGGCTGGCTGGCATAAATAAGCCGGATATCGGGCAGCAGCGACTGCACATCCGGCGTTGAGTTGATCAGCTGCACCACCTGACCCGCAAGCCTGGCACAAAGCGTATTGCGATCCATGAATTTTCCCCCAGAGAGAACAGAACCGGCATCATGCCGAATCCTGTTTCATTCATCCAGTCCCGAAGAGAAACAGGCAAGAGGAAAGCAGAAATGAGCATGCCGCGTCGGCGATTTAAAGCCTGGTCGGTTTGCTAACGCACTCATTAATCTTAATTGCATAAAAGGGCCGCCAATCTCAACTAAACTTAGTGTCACTTCCCGACGCAGAAGCGTCGGCACCATCGCTGCAAAGGAGAGAACCATGGCAGAGCAACCGATTATCAAGCTTCACGACGGCAATATGATGCCCCAGCTCGGACTGGGCGTCTGGCAGGCGAGCATTGACGAGGCGCGTCAGGCCGCTCTTAAAGCGCTGTCGGTAGGCTATCGCTCCATCGATACCGCCGCAGCCTATAAAAATGAGGAAGGTATCGGCCAGGCGTTACAGGAAAGTCCGGTCGCCCGTGAAGATATTTTTGTTACCACCAAGCTGTGGAACGATGATCAGCAGAACGTACCGCAGGCGCTGGAAAGCAGCCTGAAAAAACTGCAGCTGGAAAGTGTCGATCTCTATCTGATGCACTGGCCTTGCCCGGAAAAAGATAACTATGTCGATGCCTGGAAAGCGATGATTGAGCTACAGCAACAGGGCCTCACTAAAAGCATCGGCGTTTGTAATTTCCAGGAGGCGCACCTGAAACGACTGATGGATGAAACGGGCGTGCGTCCGGTAATCAACCAGGTTGAGCTGCATCCGATGATGCAACAGCGTACGCTGCACGCGTGGAATGCGATGCACCAGATCCAGACCGAATCCTGGAGTCCGCTGGCTCAGGGCGGCAAAGGCGTATTTGACCAGGCCGTGATTAAAAACCTGGCGAAGAAATATGGTAAAACGCCTGCCCAGATCGTTATCCGCTGGCATCTGGACAGCGGCCTGGTGGTGATTCCAAAATCGATTACGCCATCGCGCATTGAAGAAAACTTTAAGGTGTTCGATTTCCGTCTGGAAAAACCGGAAATCAGCGAGATTGCCACGCTGGACAGCGGTAATCGCCTGGGGCCACACCCGGACGAGCTGAACTAAAGGATATAGGTTTTGCTCCTGCAAGGCCGGGCCATGCGCCCGGCCTCGTTATTACAGCAGCCAGCTTTAGCTAATCCATGGCTGGTAAAACAGCGTTACGCCATGGATGAATTAAACATCGGGTAAACAGTTAACTTTTTTATGCATTATTGATGTTAAAAACATTCGTTAAATAGCGGAAACCTTCTCTTTTTAATTATTATTATCCGCCCGGCAAACCCGAATAAAAACAGCGCACTGCTTTGGTTATGATAATAAAAGTTTGCGTGAAGATTAAAATCACGCGGTTTTCATTCCCCCCTGATAGGTTCAGCTAATCAATTGAATAAATTGCCATTGCTAAGAGCACGACTATACAGCCGATAAACTCAGTATACTGCTGCGGAAAGTGCTTTATCCCATCAATAGCAATGGAGAATAACCATGAAGAAAGTGATTTCCGCCGTCATGCTAATGCTGATCACCGGCTCCGTTTTTGCCGCGCAGATTGTTCCAAAAAGCGAGCTGAATAATTACGTTAAAAAAGAACGCGTCTCCATTTCTAACGTTATGGGCGGCAAATCTAAGGCGCTGGAGGCTTTACGGGCCGAAGTGGATAAAAAGGGCGGAGAATATATGTATATTACTTCACTGGACAGGCCTGGCGATTCCAGCCACTGGCGCGGTACGGCTATTGTTCTCGAAAAGGCAAAATAACCGCTTATCCGTTTATTTTCGCAAAGGCCTTATTTTCCCGCCCTGGTTGCCGAGCCAGGGCGGGTTTTATTTACTGCGCCAGAGGCTGAACCTGTAGCTGTCCCGCCGAGCCGCGATCGGCCATTTCCAGCGTCTGGCTATAGTAGACAAACGGGAAGTGTTCGGACGTTGACTGCGTGAAGGAGACAAACAGCTCCACGCTGCCATCTATCCATACCGTATCTTTCCAGCCGCGATCTTCGACCATTGGCTGTGCGCCGTTAACGTTTTTAATCAGGAACATCACGCCCTGAATATGAAACGCCTGCGGCATGTCCGCATGGATAACCCAGCGTTCAAAACTGCCCTGCTGCGCCTGCACGTCAACGCGGTTCATATCCCACAGCGCGCCGTTAATACCGGGCTGCGCATCGCCCAGGCGAAACTCCCGCATCCGGCTCACGCTGCCCTCAATCAGCTCGTCGGCCAGCAGCCGCATCGGCAGCGTATCGGTGACCAGCGGCAGCAGGCCGGTCGGACGCAGCGTGAGTATCAGCGTGGAGGTCAAAATAGCGGAAGGCTCGAAAAGGCCGCGTAGCCTGTCGACGATGCCTGCCGCCTGACCGGCCGTAATCGACACCTCATCACCCTGACTCATATCCACCAGAATTTCACGCCGCTCGCCTGGCGCCAGCGAAAGCTGCTGCACCGCTACAGGCGCGGGCAGAAAACCCTGATCGCTGGCGATAACGTTAAACGGCCTGTTATCGCTCATTTTTAGCTGGTAACGACGGGCGTTGGAAGCGTTAAGCAGCCGCAGCCGCACCCAGCCGCGCGAGACTTCAACATAGGGATTTTGTACGCCGTTAACTACCAGCGTATCGCCCATAAAACCGCCGCTGGCAGGGGCGCTGTAATCCGGCGCGCCAAAATTATCGAGGCGCTTGTCCTGGATAATCAGCGGAAAATCATCGACGCCGTAGTGGTTCGGCAGCGGAAGCTTTTTGCTGATCTCATCTTCCACCAGCCACATCCCGGCCAGGCCGTTGTAAACGTGCGGCGCCATGCGGTTGGGCGTATTGGCATGATACCAGCAGGTAGCGGCGGCCTGGCGAACCGGAATCACCGGTGCCCAGTCAACGCCTGGCGACATCATCCTTGCGGCACCGCCAGCCAGCGCGCCGGGCACCTGTAGCCCGCTGACGGTCATCGCCACGGGTTCATTCAGGCGATTGCTGTAAATCAGCTTAACGTCGTCGCCGCTCCAGACCCTGACGGTTGGCCCCAGATAGAGGCCGTTGATCCCCCAAACCTGGGCTTTACTGCCGCCGGTAAACGACCAGTGGCTGCGCTGCAGGGTCAGGAAAATCGGCTGGCCGCGTCGGGACTCAATAAGCGGCGGCACCGGTAAAGCATTGCCTGGCCCGGCGGCACGTACGCTGACGGGCAGCGCACCGGCGCACAGCGCTATGCCCGATGCCTGGATAAACTGACGTCGACTGAAGGACATAAAAACTCCGTAACCCAAAAGGCAGCCCGCCGGGCCGCCGCTAGCCATTTTTTATGATTGTTGCATGCTGTGTTGACCAGAAGTCGGCCGATACTACCTTTTGCCTGCGGCTTCCCGTGCGGCCACTTCCGCATTCAGCTCTGCCAGCTTATCCGCCATCAGCTCGCGGCAGTGTGTTGCCAGCTTGCGCACGGATTTGTCCGCAAAGGCTGACGTATCAATCGGCGGCAGCATTTCGACAATAACCAGACCGTTATTCAGGCGGTTAAGCTTAATTTTGTCGTGCGTATTGCTGACGACAATCGGGATAATCGGTACGCCCGCAGCCATAGCGGCATGAAAAGCGCCGGTTTTAAACGGCAGCAGGCCGCGTCCACGGCTACGGGTTCCTTCCGGGAACATCCAGAAAGAGATCTTTTTCTTTTTAAACTGGTCTATCAGCTCGTTAATGGTGCCGTGCGCTTTGTTGCGGTTATCACGATCGATCAGCAGATTACCGGTCAGCCAGTAGAGCAGCCCAAAGAAGGGGATCCACAACAGGCTCTTTTTTCCTACCGTTACGGTAGTCGGCTGCACGACTTTTGCCGCCGTGATCATGTCATAGTTGTTCTGGTGGTTTGCGATATAGATCGCATTAGGATAGTTGTCCGATCCCTGCGGCTTGCGAATCTCGACCTTCAGGCCAAACAGCGTCGACAGGCGGCCAAACAGATGGCCAAAAGTGGCGACGTGGCGAGGATTGCGCGGGCTGAACAGACACCAGATACAGCCAAATACACACACCAGAATTGAATACAAGACGGTCACAACGATCCGTAAAATTGACAGCATCACTTCCTCATCATTGCTGGTCATAAGCAGCGCTGCGGGCGACCACGTACAGCGGCCGCGCACAGGAACTGCCGAGAGGTTACGCCTTATGCGGCGCGCCGGTTGCAGTATATCCTCAAATTAGCAGAATAGTCTGCTTTTCACCGGGTTAGCGCCTTGCGGCAGGCCTTTTACTCTTCGCTATCGCCACTCGCTGGTCGTTGCGGCGCGTCAACCTCAACGCGATCGATACGCTGCAGGCCGCGCGGCAACAGCGTGCCGCGGCGTCCACGCTCGGCACGGAACTTCTGTAAATCTTCCGGGCGTAGCGTCAGCTTGCGTTTGCCAACGTGCAGCGTGATTGACGTTTGTGGCGACAGCAGCAGCAGCCAGGCCAGCTTATCTTCGCCGGAAGCCGCTTCCGCTGAAGGGATCGAGATGATCTTGTTGCCTTTGCCTTTTGAAAGCTGCGGCAGATCGCCAACCGGGAACATCAGCATTCTGCCCGCCGCCGTGATCGCCAGCAGCAGATCGTCTTCGTGATAGATCGCCTGCGGCGTCATGACTCTGGCGTTTTGCGGCAGCGTCAGCAGCGCTTTACCGGCACGATTGCGGGAAACCAGATCGCTGAAGGTGCAGACAAAACCATAGCCCGCATCGGAAGCCATCAGCAGTTTCTGATCGTCCGCTTCCATCAGCACCTGTTCAACAACCGCGCCCGGCGGCGGCGTCAGCTTACCGGTTAGCGGCTCGCCCTGCCCGCGCGCGGAAGGCAGCGTAACCGGTTCAAGCGTATAGCTGCGCCCGGTGGAGTCAATAAAGGCTACCGGCTGGTTACTTTTGCCGCGCGCCGCCGCACGATAGCTGTCGCCTGCCTTATAGCTCAGGCCGCTCGGGTCAATATCGTGACCTTTGGCACTGCGTACCCATCCCATTTGCGACAGCACGATGGTGACGGGTTCAGACGGCACCAGCTCGTTTTCGCTGATCGCTTTGGCTTCTTCGCGTTCGCGCAGTGGAGAACGGCGTTCATCCCCATAAGCTTCGCTGTCAGCCTGGAGTTCTTTTTTCAGCAGCGAATTCATTTTACGTTCAGAAGCCAGAATGCCCTGTAAACGATCGCGCTCT
The DNA here is from genome assembly GCF_019132875.1 of Erwinia phyllosphaerae. Taxonomy (GTDB): domain Bacteria; phylum Pseudomonadota; class Gammaproteobacteria; order Enterobacterales; family Enterobacteriaceae; genus Erwinia; species Erwinia phyllosphaerae. The sequence goes on along the minus strand of NZ_JAHSPF010000005.1, from coordinate 204,795 downwards.
TTGGCCAGCTCGTCCTGCTCGCCGCGGATTTTCATCTCTTCCAGTTTGGCGAGGTTGCGTAACTTCAGCTCCAGAATCGCTTCGGCCTGGGTTTCGCTGATGCCAAAACGTGAGATCAGCACCGGCTTCGGCTCATCCTCGCTGCGGATGATATGAATAACGTCGTCAATATTGAGGAAAGCGATCAGCAAACCTTCCAGAATGTGCAGGCGCCTGAGCACCTTTTCCAGCCGGAAGTTAAGGCGGCGACGCACGGTATCGCGACGGAAAACCAGCCACTCGCTGATGATTTCCAACAGGTTTTTTACCGCCGGACGGTTATCCAGCCCGATCATATTCAGGTTGATGCGGTAGCTTTTTTCCAGATCGGTGGTGGCAAACAGGTGGTTCATCACCTGATCCATGTCCACGCGGTTAGAACGCGGCACAATCACCAGACGCGTTGGGCTTTCGTGATCCGATTCGTCACGCAAGTCTTCAACCATCGGCAGCTTTTTATTGCGCATCTGCGCCGCGATCTGCTCCAGCACGCGCGCGCCGGAAACCTGGTGCGGCAGCGCGGTAATCACCACGTCGCCATCTTCTTTTTTCCAGACGGCACGCATACGCACGGAGCCGCGACCGTTCTGGTAGATTTTACGGATCTCGGCGCGCGGGGTGATGATTTCTGCTTCCGTCGGGTAATCCGGCCCCTGCACGATATCCAGTAATTCATCCAGCGTGGTTTTTGGCGCGTCGATAAGCTTTATGGCGGCGTTGGCGACTTCGCGCAGGTTGTGCGGCGGAATATCCGTCGCCATGCCTACCGCGATGCCGGTGGTGCCGTTCAGCAGAATATTCGGCAGGCGCGCAGGCAGCATGGAAGGCTCCTGCATGGTGCCGTCAAAGTTGGGCACATAGTCCACGGTGCCCTGGCCCAGCTCGCCCAGCAGCAGCTCGGCATATTTTGACAGGCGCGACTCGGTGTAACGCATCGCGGCAAAGGATTTCGGATCGTCCGGCGCACCCCAGTTTCCCTGGCCGTCAACCAGCGGATAACGATAGGAGAAAGGCTGCGCCATCAGCACCATCGCTTCGTAGCAGGCGCTGTCGCCGTGCGGATGATATTTACCCAGCACGTCACCAACGGTACGGGCAGACTTTTTAAATTTGGCGCTGTTGTTCAGTCCCAGCTCGGACATTGCATAGACGATGCGGCGCTGTACTGGCTTCAGGCCATCGCCGATATACGGAAGCGCGCGATCCATGATGACGTACATGGAATAGTTAAGGTAGGCCTCTTCCGTAAACTTATGCAGAGCGCGACGCTCTGCCCCATCCTGAGTCAGTTCACTCATTACTTTTTTATTCCTCACACCGTGGCGTAACGGGCTCGCCACATCGGGCCGTTTGGCGAGGATAGTACCTTATCCGGGCCGTTGCTGTCACAGATAACCGTGACGGGAAAAAGCGCTTTTAATGTCGAGATTATTGCTCAGATGGCAAAAGTATTGTGACGTAATACGCATTTTTATCGGCTGGCCTCGCGCGTACACTGAGGCCAGCTTTCTTTTACTGGAGAATAACAGCATGCGTATTTTTATTATCGACGCCGGAAAAACCTTTGCGCACTCTAAAGGTGAACTGAATCACACTATGACCGAAGTAGCCGCCACCTTTTTGCGTGATGCGGGCCATGAGGTCGATATCACCGTGGTCGACGACGGCTATGTCGTTGCCGATGAGGTGCAAAAGTACCTTGCCGCCGATACGGTGATCTATCAGATGCCGGGCTGGTGGATGGGCGAGCCGTGGATCCTGAAAAAATATATCGACGAAGTCTTTACTGAAGGCCACGGCGCGCTGTATGCCAGCGACGGTCGCAGCCGTTCCGACGCCTCTAAGAAGTATGGCTCCGGCGGGCTGCTTCAGGGGAAAAAATATATGCTGTCGCTGACCTGGAACGCGCCGCTGGAAGCCTTTACCGATCCGGATCAGTTCTTTGAAGGCGTGGGCGTGGACGGTCTTTATCTGCATTTCCACAAGGCTAATCAGTTCCTTGGCATGGAAGGCCTGCCGACCTTTATCTGTAATGATGTCATCAAGCAGCCGGACATTCCGCGTGATATTGAGCGCTATCAGACGCACCTGGGCCAAATCTTTGCTTAACTGTTAAGACTTACATCTCAAAAGGAACGTCCATGCTCACCGTCATTGCTGAAATTTGTGTCAGGCCCGGCCGCCGTAGCGCGGTAATGCAGGCGATTGAAAAAGTGACGCAAAGAGTGCTGGAAGAAGAAGGCTGCGGCAGTTACCGCATGCTGGTGGATCATCAGGCCCAGGTGCCGTGGAAGCAGAATTCGCCCGACTCGGTCTTTATGGTTGAGCAATGGAGTTCTCTGCGGCATCTGGAGCAACATCAGCAGGCGGCACATATGGAAGAACACCGTAGCCGGATTAAGGATGACGTGCTGGATGTAAGGATATTTGTGCTGGAACCGGCGTAAGACTAAAAAAGGGCGAATTTGATTCGCCCTTTTGCGTTTATCACTTTCTGTAAAGGCTATAGCTGCGCTGTGTGGCGATATGGTCGGCAATATATTTTGCATCGTGCCAGACACCCCAGATAAAGGTCGAGCCGCGCCGCGACAGCCACGGCAGCCCCAGAAAATAGACGCCCGCTTCACTCGAGACGCCGCGCTGATGCTTTGGTTTCTTGTTTTCGTCAAAGGCATCCACCTGTAGCCAGCTATAATCCGCTTTATAACCCGTAGCCCAGATAATCGTTTTTACGCCTGCCGCCGTCAGATCGAGCTGCAAAATAGGATCCGTCACGCAGGCTGGCTCGGCCAGAAAGTCGCGCGCCTGCGGTTCCTCAGGCAGATCAAGACCGTTGCGCGCAATATAGGCGTCGGCGGCATCCAGCAGCGAAAGATAGTTCTCGTCACCGCGCGCAATGTTCTCTGCAAGATCGGGCAGAAAAGTTACTTTACTCCCCTGAAAAGCCTCGGTTAATCCCACCAGTTTTACGCCCTGCTGCGCCAGCGCTCGAAAATCGACGGTATGCCCGCCACGAGCGCCGCTGACTGCGATAGTCACGTGCTCTTTGCCAGGCTGGCTGGCGGCAGCGTCCCATAGCCCCAGCACGCCCAGCCACCAGCAGAAATCACGCTGGCGATAGGCGCGCGGCGGCCTGTCGTGCGGCCCGACGGAGAGATAAACCTCTCTGCCCGCGCGCTGTAGCTCGTCGGCAATCTGCACGCCAGAGGAACCGGCACCCACCACCAGTACACCGCCTTCCGGCAGCTGCTGCGGATTAAAATAGTGGGCTGAATGCAGCTGATGCAGCGCGTCATCTACTGGCGCAATCGGCGGGATAACCGGCGTCTGAAAAGGGCCGGTAGCGGCGACCACGTGCTGCGCCTCAATCACCCCTTCAGAGGTTTTTACAGTAAAGCCGGGCCGGCCCTGATTGCGGGTAACGCTGGTAACCTCCACGCCGGTGCGGATCGGCGCGTTGAACTTGTTGGCATAGGCAACAAAATAGTCAGCGACCTGCTCTTTTGGTACAAAACCGTCGGCTGCAATACCGGGAAAAGTCATATTAGGGAAGCGATCGTGCCAGGCCGGGCCGTTAGCCACCAGTGAATCCCAGCGGCCCGAGCGCCAGGCTTCGGCGATGCGTTTTTTTTCCAGCACCAGGTGGTCAATACCGAGGCGCGTCAGATGTTCACTCATCGCCACGCCCGCCTGGCCTGCGCCTATTACCAGCGTGTCTGTTTTCATTTCAACGGTCATCCTGCATCCTTAAATAAGGTTAGCTGGATCTCTCCAGCACGGCGTATGCGCCCAGATTATTCAACCGTCACCGTCCGGTAAATTAGTAAAAAACTGGCCCCTGAAGATAAATAAATGAGGCTAAAACACGTGATGAGATCGCTCTTTTTCAAGCACTTTTCTGCCCGATGCGCTTTTTTTACGACGCAATAACGTCCGGTACTTATCGGCACCGGTACGTTTATCTGCTTCAGGGAAACAGCTGACTTCAGGCCGTCAGTAACCTGCTCTGCCGCACGTCCCAGTCCAGCGAGACGCGATCGCCAATGTTGTCTACCGCCAGGCCGCTGCGCCGCACGATAAAGCGTTCCCCATCGGCCAGCCGTACCACCAGCCGGGTTTCCGAACCGGCGTAAATGCGCTCACAGATTTCGCCCTGTAACGAAGCCGCGCCCGCTGGTAAAACCTGAACGTGCTCGGGGCGGATCACCAGCGAGGCGCTGGCTGGATAGGTTGTCGCCTGCGGTAGCGCGAAGCTGCCCTGCTTCGTTACCATCCGTCCGTCACGGATCTCTCCGCTAATAATGTTGGAAAGACCAATAAAGCGCGCCACGAAGGCAGACTCAGGCCGGTCATAGATCGCCTGCGGCGTGTCGATCTGCACAATACGCCCTTCGTGCATCAGGCAGATGCGGTCGGAGAGCGCCAGTGCCTCTTCCTGATCGTGGGTAACAAAGATAATGGTCGCGCCCGACTCGCGGTGAATACGGCGGATCTCCATCTGCATGGTTTCGCGCAGTTGACGATCCAGCGCGCCCAGCGGCTCATCCATTAAGATAATTTCCGGCTGATAAACCAGGCATCGCGCCAGCGCCACACGCTGTTGCTGACCGCCGGATAGTGCACGGGGAAAGCGCTGTGCGGCATGTCCCAGTTCGACCATTTCCAGCGCCGCCTTAACCTTGCGGGAGATTTCCGCACCGGCTAGCTTGCGCATCCGCAGCGGAAAGGCGACGTTTTCTGCAATGGTTAAATGAGGGAACAGCGCATAGTTCTGGAATACGACGCCGATATCGCGCTGATGTACCGGCGTATGGGTCTCATCTTTACCGTCAATCAGCAGCCGCCCGCTGGTGGGTTCCGTCAGGCCGCTGATAATTTGCAGCAGCGTAGTTTTGCCTGAACCGGAAGCGCCAAGCAGCGTCAGCAGCTCGCCCTTCTGCACCGACAAATCCAGGTCCTGTAGCACCTTTGTCGGCCCGTAATATTTAGCGATTTGCTCTACTCTGAGTTTTACCGCACTCATAATGATTCTCCTTGTAACAGCTCCGCCCTGCGGCGCGAGCGTTCAGCAACGATAAACAGCAGCGTGACAATAGCGAGGATGATTACCGACGCGGCGGCCAGCGTTGGCGTCACCGAGAGCAGTACGTCGTCCCACATCTGTTTAGGCAGCGTTTGCTTCACGCCGCCGCCAACGAACAGCGCCACGGTCAGCTCTTCAAAAGAGTTAAGGAAACCGAAAATAAAGGCGGCGACCAGACTGCTTTTGATCAGCGGCAGCGTGATGCTTTTTAGCGTTCGCCAACGGCTTGCGCCCAGCGTGCCCGCGGCCTGATCCAGCCGCCAGTCGTAGCTTTTAAAGGTGGTGAGGATCAGCACAAAGACGACCGGGATCGCCATCACCGTATGGCCAAGGATGATGCCCAGATTCGATCCCACCAGCCCCAGGGTGGCAAAGAGATAGAACAGCGCTACGGCGGTCACAATATTGGGAATAATCATCGGCAGCAGGAAAGTCATCACCACCAGGCTAGCCGATTTTCCCCGATAGCGCGCCAGCCCAAAGGCCGCAATGCCGGAGACCGTGACGGCCAGCATGCCGGTCACCAGCGCGATACCGAAGGAGCGTAGCGTTGCGCCCATCCAGACAGGTGAACCAAGATAGGCTTCCATCCAGCGCAGGGAAAAACCCGGCGGCGGAAACTGTAAAAAACTGCTGCTGCTGAACGCCATCGGCAGAAACGCCAGTACCGGCGACACCAGTACGGCAATGGTCAGGATGCTGAACAGCGGCAGTAGCCAGCCCATTCGTACCGGCAATAGCCGGGCAACGATATCGCAGCATTTTGCGGCAGCGGCGGTCATGGCATAACCCAGCTGGCGAATCAGGCGGCTGCGGCTATGGCTTTCACCGCCGGAAATGGCCGACATGCCAAACAGCCTGTCATAGCAGAAGCAGACGACCAGCGTGACCAGCAGCAGCAGCATCGCTACCGCGCCCGCCAGCCGCCAGTTCAGCAACTGCTGCACCTGGGTAATCAGCAGCTGCCCGATAACCGAATCCTGTGGACTGCCGAGCAGGGCTGGCGTAATAAAGAAGCCCAGCGAGCCGATAAAAATCAGCAGACAGGCCGCCACGACGCCCGGCATCGACAACGGAAAAAAGATGCGCCAGAAGCTTTGTGCCCGCGACGCGCCCAGCGTATGCCCGGCACGCAGCAGACCGCGATCGATACCGCTCATGGTCGGCAGCATGGTAATAATCGCCAGCGGCAGCATGCTGTGCGTCATCGCAAATACCACCACGCCGCGCGTATAGAGCAGGTTTAACGGCTGTTCACTGCCCAGCGACATCAGCAGTTCTGAAAGGATACCGCGCCGCGAGAGCAGCACCAGCCAGGCAAAATTTTTTAACAATGCACTGGTCCAGAACGGCAGCAGGATCAGCCACATCAGACGTCGTCGCGTGGCTTCCCGACGCTGCGACAGCCAGTAAGCCGCCGGATAGCCAACAATAAGGCAGGCGAGCGTGGTTTGCAGCGCGATGATAAAAGTATTCAGCATCACCTTTACGTAAATGCCCGCGCCAAACATCTGTTGCCAGACCGCCAGTGAAAAACTGCCGTCGTCGTTCTGAAAACTTAGCAGCATCAGCTTCAGCGTCGGCCAGGCCAGGAACAGCGCCAGAAACAGCAGCCCCGGCGCGGTCAGCCATAGCGGATGCCAGCGCAAGCGCGTGCTTAGCAGGCGGCTTTTTGCCGCCGTCGTTGCAAGTTCTGCCAAAATAGCCTCCTTTAGCCTGCCGCCAGCGGCATCAGCTTATTACCCACTTTTCAAAGCGCTCGGTCAGCGCCACCTGATGCTCACCCCAGTAGTCCGCGCCCAGCAATGCCAGCCCCTTAATATGGTCGGGAGCCGTCGGCAGCATCAGCGCTTTCTGTTTGTCGATAAAGTCATAGGCTTTAACCGTGGTGGGTCCGCATGCCAGATCGCTGGTATAAAGCGACTGGCGCTTAGCGTCCATGCAGAACTGCACGAACTTACGGGCGGCGTCGACTTTCGGGCTGCCGTGCGGAATGGTGAAGCCGTCGATGTTGTAGAGCCCCTGCCCCCACGCAATAGAAGCTGGCGTCCCTGCGTCAATGGCGGTCTGGGCGCGCGTGCTCCAGATGCTCATCATATCCAGCTCGCCGCTCTGCAACATTTGCGTCGCCTGCGCGCCGCTGGTCCACCAGATATCAATGCTGCTGCGGATCTTATCCAGGCTGCGAAAGGCACGATCAACGTCCAGTGGATAGAGTTTGTCCGGCGCAACGCCATCCGCCATCAGCGCCAGTTCCAGCGTACAGACCGGGCTACGCCACAGGCCGCGACGGCCTTTAAATTTCGTGGTGTTCCAGAAGTCCGTCCAGTTGGTCGGCGCGTTACCCTGGGCGAAGGTATCGGTACGGTAGCCCAGCGCCAGCGCATAGATGCTGACGCCACCAAACTGCGGCGTTATTGCGCCTTTCACGTAGTTTTGCGGATCCGGCACCTGAATATGCAGATCTTCCAGATAGGGCTTGCCGAGCTTGTTTAGCCTGACCAGATGTTCCGGATTAAGCAGCGCCACGTCGAACAGGTAATTTTTGGTATCGACCATCATCTGAAACTGCGGCACCGGATCTGGCCCCAGCACGGTATTAATAATCTTGATGCCGGTCGCCTCTTCAAAAGGACGATAGAAAGCTTTGCCGAAGCCCGTTCCGTAAGGCCCGCCCACGTCGGCAACCGTCAGCGTGGTCACTTCCGCCGCCTGCGCTTTACGGCTGACCATCATCGGGGCTACGGCGGCCGTCGCCACAACGCCCAAACCCAGTTTCAGTGCATCACGGCGCGAATAGTGCTTGTCAGTCATGGTTTATTTCCTGCTGCGTAGTGCGGCATTGCTGCCGATGGGGAGGTTTCCTGTTCCCTGATAGCGGCGTTAACCGTCAGGATCAGGGTGTCGATGGCTTCGGGTGCAAAGCGCTGACGAAAGCGGCGATCAAAGGTAGTAAAAATGCTGAAAAACGAGTTTCTACAGTGTTCCAGCATGCGATCGGCATCGTCCGTGCTGACCACCAGCTGCTGCTGTAAAAAGCGATTAAAGTGTTCGCGCGCCAGCGGGTTATCCAGCACAAAGATGGGCTGCGTATCGCGTGAAATCAGGCGGTGACGCGCTACCTTACTTAGACAGTTCAGCGTTGCCCGCAAAGGAAGCTCGCGCGAATGCGGCCCAACGCTGAGGCAAAGCTCGCCCTCTTCCAGGATCCATTGCTGGCGGCCGGTGTGGTAGTAACGTAAATCGCTGGCCGGCACGGTCAGCGTAATGCGCCGCTGTTCGCCTGGCTGTAGCTCAACTTTACAGAAGGCGCGAAGCTCCTGTAGCGGGCGCGAGCGGCCTGTCGTGAGATAGTGGCTATAAAGCTGACAGACCTCTTTACCCGCGCGCTCGCCGGTATTGGTCAGCGTAAAGCTAACGTTAACCTCGTCGTTTTCGCGCAGGCTATCGCGGTCAAGGGTGATAGCGCTATAGGCAAAAGAGCTGTAGCTCAAGCCAAAACCGAAGGGGAACAGCGGCTCGATTTGACGCGCGTCATACCAGCGATAGCCGACGAATAGCCCTTCACTGTAGAAGTGACGGCCATTTTCGCCGGGATAGCTGTGCCAGCCGGGAATATCTTCCATACGTTGTGGAAAAGTAACGGTCAGCTTGCCGCTCGGATTGACCGCGCCAAAAAGTACGTCCGCCAGGCCACCGCCCATCGCCTGTCCGGCATAGAAAGTTTCGACTACCGCGCCAACCTGCGGCAGCCACGGCATGACGACCGCATCCGGATTGGCCAGCACCACGATAACGCGATCGTTAACGGCGGCGAGCGCGCGGATCAGTTCATCATGCCCCTGCTGTAGCCCCAGCGTGCGGCGGTCAGAACCCTCGCCGTCGTAGCCATCTTCGCTGTTAACGAAGACCACGACTTTATCTACCTCGTGCGCGGCGATACAGGCTTCATCAAGCAATCTTTGTTGCTGTGTCGCGTCATCACTACTGCCCTGTAGCCAGCTCACTGCGATTTCATCGCCGCAATAGTTCAGGATCTCCTGCCAGGGAATATCGACGCGCGTCGGCGTGGTGGTGGCGCAACCCGATCCCTGAATCACCGGTTTTTTGGCCCCTTCGCCAACTATCAGCAGTTTCTGGCAGCTTTTTTTCTCCAGCGGCAGCGTGTCGTCACGGTTTTTCAACAGCACTATTGATTCTGCGACCATGCGGCGCGCCAGCAGATGGTGAGCCTCGACGTCCATTGGCGTTTGCGGCTGCTCTGCCGCTTTAGCTCTCTGCACCAGCCGAAGAATCCGCGCCGCCGAGGTTTCCGCCGTAGCGCGTAGCGTGTCGTCCGTGGCCAACGCCTGTACCAGGCTGGCGCGGCGGGTTTCGCTTTCCGGCATATCCAGATCGTTGCCTGCCAGCAGCGCAGCGGGGCGATCTTTAATGCCGTGCCAGTCCGCAATCACCACGCCTTCAAAACCCCACTCGCTACGGAGCACCTCGTTCAGCAGCCAGCTGTTTTCTGCGGTGTGCACGCCGTTCAGCCGATTATAAGAACTCATTACCGTCCACGGCTGCGACTGTTTGATTGCCCGCTCAAAGCCACGCAGATAGATTTCGCGCAGTGCGCGCTCTTCCACGATTGAATCCATGCTGGTACGTTCGACTTCTGAATTGTTGCAGGCGAAATGCTTGAGCGAAGCGCCAACGCCGCGCTGCTGTAGCCCGTTGATAACGCCGCTGGCCAGCTCGCCGCTGATGAGAGGATCTTCAGAATAATATTCGTAGCTGCGGCCACCCAACGGCGTACGGCGAATATTGATGCCCGGCCCCAGCAGCACGTTGACGCCAAGATGCTGACACTCGCGGCCCAGCGCATCACCCAGGGTTTGCGCCAGCGCCACATCCCAGCTACAGGCAAAGCTGGAGCCATTCGGAAAGCAGGTTGCGGGTTTCATGGTGCCCCAGGCGACCTCGACATCTTTCGCCCGCTGGTTAACCACGTTCAGAAAGGCGGCAAAATCCTGGCCGCCCTTTTCGTCCTGCTCGATCTGCTGAATGGAGTAGCGTACGCCGTAGGTGCCGTCCGTCATTACCACTGATGGAATGCCCAGCCGCGCGTTGGCCGCGGTTTTCCACATGCCGTAGCCGCTGAGCTGCACGCCTAGCTCTTCCGGCGTCATCGATTTAGCCAGCGATAGAAATTCCCCGTGCTCAAACATAGCGCTCATGCCTTTACTCTTCCCCGTCAGGTGACGTGGCGAGCGATCGCCACGGAAACAGGCTTCACTATGGCCCGCTCCGAAAGCGCGGAGAAAGTAGTAATTTGCTTGTTACTAAGGTTAAAAAAACTATGCAGCGTGGGCATTAAGCCAGCAAAAAACCCTGTGGCGTTATTGCCCCGGAATGGCGCTTTTGAGACGGGAGTTGCACAATTTGAGCGCAGCCGCAGCGGCTTTTTTTGCTCTGTGCTGCATTTTTTACTGGCACGCTTATTGCTCTTCCTTAGCTAGATCGCTTTTTACTCTTTACCGAAAGCTCTGACCTATACAAATACTATCCAGAGAGAGCACCTGCCCATGGCCCATTTCACCCTCAGACAGTTGAAATACTTTATTACCGTGGTGGAGCATCACAGTATCGCCGAGGCGTCCCGCCATTTGCATATTGCCCAGCCTTCTATTTCTACCGCCATCAAAAGCCTGGAGGAGAGTTTTGAGCAACAGCTGTTTATCCGCCATCACGCACAGGGCGTCTCCCTGACGCCGAGCGGCCGCCGTTTTTATGAAAAGGCTGCAGAGCTTATCAGGATGTCGCGTCAGTTTGAGCAAAACGCCCGGGCGGATAACGATATGGTGGCGGGCACGCTATCGGTAGGCTGTTTTGAGACCGCCGCACCGCTCTATATGCCCAAGCTGATCGCCGGATTTAAAAAGCTCTATCCCAATATTGAAGTGCAGATTTACGACGGTGAGCAGCACGAGCTGACCGATGGCCTACATCGCGGCCGTTTTGATATGGCTATTCTTTATCGTCACGAGCTGGACAGCAGCATTCATGCCGAACAGTTAAAGGCTCCGCAAAAGCCCTACGCGCTGCTGCCTGACGATCATCCGCTGGCCCTGCGCGACAGCGTAAGTCTGGAAGAGCTGAGCCATGAGCCGATGATCCTGCTGGACGTAGTGCCGAGCCGCAACTATTTCCTGGATATCTTCAAGCAAAAGGGATTGTCGCCGAACGTCGCCTTCAGTTCCCCGTCGATTGAGATGGTACGCTGCATGGTTGGTCAGGGCTTTGGCTTTTCACTGTTGGTAACGCGGCCTTTTCCTGACTTTACCTATGACGGTAAGCGGGTGAAGCGAGTAACGATCCGCGATGAGATGGAGGGTTCTTGTCTGGTGATGGCGCATCTGCGGCATGCGGAGCCGACGCGCCCGACGCAGCTTTTTATGGATTACTGCCGCTCGCAGGAGCTGACGCCGGCCCACCTTAGCGGCAGTGAAAGAGTCCCGCAGGCGGCCCAGGCCTGACGCGCCATGTTACGTCGGTTCACGCAGCCAGCAACACAGGTCAGCCAAAAACGTGTCGCAGGCGGCCAGCTGAGGCAGGCTAACAAATTCGCCGGCCTTATGGCCCTGTGCCATTGAGCCTGGGCCGCAGATCAGCGTAGGGATGCCGAGCTGCTGGAACAGGCCGCCTTCAGTGCCAAAAGCAACGGTGTTGACGGCGGCGGGTGGCGGTAAGAGGGCCAGCACTTGCTCAAGCGTGGTCGCGGCCTGCGTTTGTAGACCCGGGTAATGACTTAACGGGGTAAAGGTAATATCGCAGCCGACGGCAATCTGCCGCATCTCTGGCAGCAGATGCTGCTGAGACCAGTGGATGATTTCATCGACCAGCGGCTGTACCGAAACGCCGGGCAGCGAGCGGATTTCAAAGTCGAACCAGCAGCGCTCAGGCACGATATTTAGCGCCTCGCCGCCGTGGATAACGCCCGTTTGCAGCGTGGAGAAAGGCGGATCGAACGCCGGATTGCGCTCCTGCTTCAGCCGCTCTGCCAGCGTCATTAATGACTGGATGATGCGCACCGCGTATTCGATGGCGTTAACGCCCTGCGGCGTATAGGCCGAATGAGCGGCATGGCCGGTGACCTCGCAACGCAGCGCAATTTTGCCTTTATGGCCGAAAACGGGACGCATTTCCGTAGGCTCGCCAACCAGGCAGAGCGCCGGCAATGTTTTTTGCGCCAGCCGTGCCAGCAGTGTCGGCACACCTTTGCAGCCTACTTCTTCATCGTGGCTGAAAGCGATCCAGACCGGCATGCGCAGCGGCTGTGCAATCAACTGCGGCACCAGCGCCAGCACGGCGGCAAGCCAACTTTTCATGTCGGCCGTGCCGCGACCAAAAAGTTTACCGTTCGTTTCACGCAGCACAAAAGGATCGCTGTGCCATTGCTGACCGCTGACCGGCACCACGTCGGTATGGCCCGAAAGCACAATGCCCGGCCGATCCTGCGGGCCGATAACCGCCAGCAGATTGGCCTTCTCGCCGCTGGCGTCGGCAATCATTTCGCTGTCGATACCGTAGCGCGCCAGGTAGCGCTGCACGTAATCAATCAGCGCCAGATTGCTGTCGCGGCTGACCGTGGCGAAAGCGATAAGGTCTGCCAGCAGCTCGCGGGTGGCTGGATTACTCATCGCCGGGCACGCCATAGCGAGGTGCTTCGGCAGGATTGATGGCGCGGGCCAGATAGGCTTCGCTCTGCGGCTGCCACCGCTGCCAGAGCCGCGCCAGTTCGCCAATTGCATCCTGCTCGTGCCAGTCAATGCGCAGATCGGTAAGCGGCCAGCTCTCGCTGCTGACGATTTTGATGCCGGCTGAAGCTACCGGCCCGGCTTCGCCACCTTCGCGTAAACCGGCCTGTAAAGCGGCGATCAGGCGGTCGCCCAGCGCCAGCGTGGTATCAGCGCAAAACTGGCTGACCATCGCCTCAATGACACCGGTGTTTGCCAGCATATTACCTGCGGCAACGCAGTTCAGGCCCTGGCGGCTATGGTGCACGCCCAGGGTACGCGAGCCACAGAAAACGGCGCTTTGGCCGTGACGGTCCAGCACCGTGACCTGCCGCCAGTCGGCCCAGGGTTCCGCGTCCATTACCGCTTTGAGTGCGGACCCGGCGTTCTCATGCTGCGCCAGACGTTGCAGGATGGCCGGGCCTATCGAGGGCAGCGTGACGTTCTGGCTGGAAACCGCGCCCACGCCGCTCATCAGCCATGGACAGCGCGCCGCTACGGCCATGCTGGAGGAGCTGAGCGCGATGCCGTACTGGCCGCTGCGTGGACAAAAACCGGCAATAGAAAAAGTCATGTTATGCCTCCGGGATCACGGCGATAACGTCAATTTCCACCAGCCACTGCGGCTGCGCCAGCGCCGAAACTACCAGGCCGGTAGAAATGGGAAAAACGCCGCGCAGCCATTTGCCGGTGACCTGATAAACCGCCTCGCGGTAGCGCGGATCGATGATGTAAGTAGTGGTTTTAACAATATGGCTCAGGTCGCTGCCCGCTTCGGCCAGCAGCTGTTGAATATTTTTCATCGCCTGCTCAGCCTGTAAACCGGCATCGCCCAGCCCGACCAGATTACCGGCGAAATCGGTGCCGACCTGACCGCGCACGTAAACGGTGTTGCCAGCCCGCACCGCCTGACACAGATCGTTATCCAGCGTCTGGTTGGGATAGGTGTCTTTGGTATTGAACATGCGAATGCGGGTATGGGTTGGTTGGCTCATGGGCGATTCCCTCTGGGCAAAAGTGACGCTGGCACTGCCGCCAGCTTAAGCCTCATTTTTGTGCTTTAGCGCCGGGAAAATAAATAAGGTTTTTTCTCTGTAGAAGCTAAGGAAAAACTGGCCTGTTACTGCCTCGTTTTTTTGGTGCCTTAGCATAAAAAAATACGCATTTATCTTTTGCGGACGCCATGAACATACTCAGACTTCACTTGCACAGGAATTCGCTATGGTCTCTACCGTTCAGGCTCTGCCGTCGATTGCCCGCAACGCTTTTATCAACGCGATGGAGAGCTGCGTGACCGGCGTCGCCATCGCGGCCAGCGATGGCCCCGGCGGCCAGGCTGGCTGCACTGTTACCACTTTTGCTTCACTTTGTGCCGAGCGTCGGCTGCTGGTTATTGTACTGCCGTCCGATCAGCCTTTTGGCTCGGTTGTGCAGGCTAACGGCTGCTTTTGCGTCAACGTACTGGCTGAGGGACAGAAAGCGCTGGCTTCGCTGTTCACGAAAATGTCCCCGACCAGCGAAGCCTTTACGCATGGTAGCTGGCAAAGCAGCGCTGAAGGTAATCCGCTCCTGTCCGGTGCTGTCGCCAGCCTTGACTGTTTGCTGGTGGAACGGCTGACGCTGTACGGCTGCGTTCTGCTGACGGGAGAGGTCACAACCGTTTATCGCCACCACGGCACGCCGCTGGCCAGACAGGCACGGCAGTTTGTCCTGATCCAGCGCGATCAGCATTAAAAATAAGGTCCGGCGATGAGCATGCGCCGGGCTAAAAACTGACTCACCTGCACCGGAGAATAATGATGATTAACTTTCGCCACCTTGCTACCGCCGCCGTTTTTTCTGTTGCCGCCGCTGGCGCTCAGGCCGCAGTAATGACGCCGGGAAAACTTATGGTCGGTACCGATATGACCTTTCCGCCCTATGAGTACCTGGATGGCAAAACGCCGGCCGGTTTTGATATCGAATTTATTAACGGCGTGGCGCAGGCGATGAAGCTTCAGCCCGTGTATGTCGATACGCGCTTTACCAGCCTGATCCCGGGTCTTCAGTCAAAACGCTATGAGCTGATCGCTTCCGCGCTGTTTATCACGCCGGAACGCCAGAAGATCATTGAGATGATCCCCTATCTAAAAACCGGCGAGTCGCTAATTACGTTGCAGAGCAGCAGCTTTAAACCGAAAAAACCAGAGGAGCTTTGCGGCCATAAAGTGGGCTCTATGCAGGGCACCTACTGGCTGGAAAAACTGCACGCGCTTTCTACAGACTACTGCGCGAAACAGGGTCTGAAGCCAATTATGGTCAGCGAATACTCCACCGATCCGCAGACCACGCAGGCGCTGCTTTCCCACGCGGTTGAAGTACAAATGACCGATGCCGCGGTCGCCAGCCAGCTGGTGGCAAAGATGCGTGGCCGCCTGGCGGTGAGCTCAGATTCGCTGCTTTATCCTGTGCTGATTGGGCTGGGCGTCAGCAAAGAGAATACGGCATTTAAACAGCAGCTTATCGACGGTATCGCCGCCTATAAGGCCAGTGGCAACTACGCCACGCTGTTACAGAAGTACCACCTGGCGGAACCGCAGGATGCCGATGTCAAGGCGCTGAAACCTTAATCCCTGGTGCCAGGAGCTGATATGACTTTCGACTGGAACTACTTACTAAGCCTGCTTGACGATGCAGATTTCTGGCTGGCGACCTGGACGGTCATCAAGCTGAGCCTGGCAAGCTGGATCATCAGCATCGTGCTGGGTTTTGTGCTGGCGCTGGGCAAGCAGGCCTCGCGCCCCTGGCTGTCACTGCCCGCCCGCGCTTATATCTGGCTGTTTCGCAGTTTGCCGCTGCTGGTGCTGCTGATTTTTGTCTATAACCTGCCGCAGGCGCTGCCCGGCACGAGCGGCCTGCTCAGCGATCCTTTCTGGGCCGGGCTGATTGCGCTGGTATTGAGCGAAACGGCCTATATTGCCGAAATTCATCGCGGCGGCCTGCTGGCTATTCCCAAAGGCCAGCGGGAAGCCGCGCGGGCGCTAGGATTGCGCTATGTAGGCATCCAGTGGCGCGTGGTGATCCCGCAGGCGCTGCGCGTGGCGCTGCCGTCGCTGGCCAATGAGTATATTTCTATCGTCAAGCTTAGCTCGCTGGTGTCCGTGATCTCGCTTACCGAGATCCTGATGGTTGGCCAACGCCTCTATTCGCAGAATTTTCTGGTAATGGAAACCATGGCGGCGGTGGCATTTTATTATGTCTTTATCGTGACGGTATTCGACTTCTTGCTGAAGCGACTGGAGCGCTATCTGGACGTGACCCGCAGGAACAGCGCCCGCAAGCCCGATACCGCTTTGACCACGCTGGCAGCCAGGCCTTTTTCCGCCGCCGTGCGCCAGACCGTGGGCGAGGCACCTGCTTTACAGGCGGCAAAATTGCATAAAGCCTATAACAATGTGGAAGTGCTGGGCGCGGTAAGCCTACAGGTTCAGCCGGGCGAAGTGGTTTCCGTGATTGGCCCTTCCGGCTCGGGAAAAACCACCCTGATCCGCTTACTGAACGGTCTGGAACAGATCGATA
Source organism: Erwinia phyllosphaerae (assembly GCF_019132875.1). Classification (GTDB taxonomy): domain Bacteria; phylum Pseudomonadota; class Gammaproteobacteria; order Enterobacterales; family Enterobacteriaceae; genus Erwinia; species Erwinia phyllosphaerae. The sequence continues at coordinate 188,337 of NZ_JAHSPF010000005.1, read as the reverse complement.
ACGGCGAAATCCGCATCAACGGCCAGCCTTTTATCCGCCTTAGCCAGCAGGGCGCGCACCGGCCGCGCTTTATTGAGCACGACGAACATCGGTTAAATATTGGAATGGTATTCCAGAGCTTTAATCTGTTTCCTCACCTTACCGTGATGAACAATCTGCTGTTGGCTCCGCGCTATCATCGTCTGGCGCCGCTTAGCGAGCTGAAGCATCACGCCTGCGTGCTGCTGCAAAAGGTTGGCATGCTGGAGCACGCATTTAAATATCCGCATCAGCTTTCCGGCGGCCAGCAACAGCGCGTCGCCATCGCCCGTGCGCTGATGATGCGCCCGCAAATTATGCTGTTTGACGAACCGACTTCCGCGCTGGATCCTGAAAAGGTCAACGAGGTGTTAAAGGTAATTGAAAACCTGGCGGGTGAAGGCATTACGATGATAATTGTGACGCACGAGATGAATTTCGCCTTCAAGGTCTCCGATCGCATTGTCTTTATGGAGAAAGGCCGCGTGGTCTGCGATGATGCCCCGGACGCTCTGCGCGGCGGCGACCATCCTCGCGTCAGCGCCTTCCTGAAAGACGTACATTTTTCGCCCGAGCTGGACGCCTTGCCGCGCTAGCCCTCTTCGTTTATTGAGCGAGCATGCGATGAAAAAAATCATCTTTGATACGGATATCGGTGTGGACGACGCTTTTGCACTGGCCTGCGCCGCCAGGACCCAGCAGATCCTCGGCATTACGACCGTGTTCGGTAACGTAGCGGTCGGCCAGGCGGTGAAAAACGCCCGCCTTTTTTCGCAGCTGATTGGCTGTAACGCGCCAGTGTTTCGCGGCTGCTCGCGTCCGCTGGCGCTCTCTCCTTCGGCCAGCGCCACAACGGTACACGGTGGCGATGGATTAGGCGACGTGCTGGACAATCCCTTTGATGAAGAGGCGGGCAACGCCGTCAGCTTTATTATCGACACCGTCAGGGCGCTGCCGCACGAAGTAACGCTGGTGGCTATCGGCCCGCTGACCAATATCGCCGCCGCAATCAACCTGGCGCCCGATATCATTCCGCTGGTAAAAGAGCTGGTGATGATGGGCGGTGCCTTTGGCACTAACGGCCACGCGGGAAACGTGACGCCGCACAGCGAGTTTAATATCTGGAAGGATCCGCATGCCGCCGATCAGGTGTTTTCTTCCGCCCTGCCCGTGACCGTGCTGCCGCTGGACGTGACCCACGAGGTGCTGATTACCGGTGACGAGATCCGGGCGCTGAACATGCCGGTTTTAGAGCAGATTTCCAGAGGCTATCTGCAATACAGCCTGGCGCGGGAAGGATTTGAAGGCATGGCGCTGCACGATACGCTGACGATTTTATGGCTGACGCATCCCGAGCTTTTTGTCACCGTCAGCGCACCGGTGCGGGTGGTTACGGAAGGCATTACGCTGGGACAAACCCTGCATAAAGTCAGCCCGCTCGCCTCCCGCTTCGATCCCTATGCAGACTGCCGCGCGCAAACCCTCTGCCTGGGCGTAGAGGCTGAAAAGGTGAAGGCGGCTTTTCTGGCGATTTTGCAGCGTTAGCGAGTTGCCGTCGCGCGGGAATAGAGGCAATGGATGCGCCGCTTTCCTGAGCGAAAACGGGGGGTATCGCCGTCGCGCGGAAATAAAGGCGGTGCTTAAAAACAAAAAACCCGGTTCAGCTGAACCGGGTTTTCCTCACTGGCAACCGATCTTTAAACCTCGATTTCCGCCGTGTGGCCCTTTTCCTGCAGCCAGTTGCGGCGATCTTCCGAGCGTTTCTTCGCCAGCAGCATGTCCATCACCGCCAGCGTCTGTTCCACTTCATCATCATCGATGGTTAACTGCACCAGACGACGGGTGTTAGGATCCAGCGTGGTTTCGCGCAGCTGAAGTGGGTTCATCTCACCCAGCCCTTTAAAGCGCTGCACGTTAGGCTTGCCTTTCTTGCGCTTCAGCTGATCCAGAATGCCCGCTTTCTCTTCCTCATCCAGCGCATACCAGACTTCCTTGCCCAGATCGATGCGGTAGAGCGGCGGCATCGCCACGTAGACGTGACCGTTTTTGACCAGCGCGCGGAAATGGCGCACAAAGAGTGCGCAGAGCAGCGTGGCAATATGCAAACCATCGGAGTCCGCATCGGCCAGGATACAGATTTTGCCGTAGCGCAGCTGGCTCATATCTTCGCTGTCGGGATCGATGCCGATAGCCACGGAAATATCGTGAACTTCCTGCGACGCCAGCACTTCGTCAGAAGAGACTTCCCAGGTATTCAGGATTTTCCCCTTCAGCGGCATAATCGCCTGATATTCACGATCGCGCGCCTGCTTGGCCGAGCCGCCTGCGGAATCCCCTTCCACCAGAAAAAGCTCCGTGCGGTTTAAGTCCTGCGCGCTACAGTCCGCCAGCTTACCTGGCAGCGCCGGGCCGCTGGTTAACTTTTTACGTACGACCTTCTTCGCGGCGCGCATACGTCGCTGCGCGCTGGAGATGGCCAGCTCGGCCAGCATTTCTGCCGCCTGTACGTTCTGGTTCAGCCACAGGCTAAAGGCGTCTTTGACCACGCCGGAAACAAACGCCGCACACTGGCGAGAAGAGAGGCGCTCTTTAGTCTGACCGGCAAACTGTGGATCCTGCATTTTTACCGACAGGACGTAAGCGCAGCGATCCCAGATATCTTCCGCCGACAGCTTCACGCCGCGCGGCAGAATATTACGGTATTCGCAAAACTCGCGCATGGCGTCCAGCAAGCCCTGGCGCAGGCCGTTAACGTGCGTGCCGCCCTGCATGGTCGGGATCAGGTTGACGTAGCTTTCCGTCAGCAGCTCGCCGCCTTCCGGCAGCCACAGCAGCGCCCAATCGACCGCTTCAATATCGCCCGCAAAGGAGCCAACGAAAGGTTGTTCCGGCAGCGTCGGCAGGCCGTTGACCGCCTCTGACAGGTAGTCCGTCAGGCCGTCGGCGTAGCACCAGCTCTGCTCTGTGTTGTTGACCTTGTCTTTAAAGACGATTTCCACGCCCGGACAGAGCACGGCTTTCGCCTTCAGCAGATGGCTCAGGCGCGAAACGGAAAAGCGCGGGCTGTCAAAAAACGACGCATCAGGCCAGAAGCGCACGCGCGTGCCGGTGTTGCGTTTGCCGACGGTGCCCGTGACGTGCAGATCCTGCACTTTATCGCCGTTTTCAAACGCCATTTCGTAAACTTCAGCGTTACGGCGTACGGTCACTTCCACGCGCGTTGACAGAGCATTGACCACCGAAATCCCCACGCCGTGCAGGCCGCCGGAGAACTGGTAGTTTTTATTCGAAAATTTACCGCCCGCATGCAGACGGCAAAAGATCAGTTCAACTGCCGGCACGCCTTCTTCCGGATGGATATCCACCGGCATGCCGCGCCCGTCATCAATGACTTCTAATGACTGATCGGCGTGCAGGATTACTTCGACGCGTTTGGCGTGGCCCGCCAGCGCTTCATCCACGCTGTTATCGATCACTTCCTGACCTAAATGATTAGGGCGTGACGTGTCGGTATACATTCCCGGACGGCGACGAACGGGTTCAAGGCCGCTGAGTACCTCAATGGAGTCAGCGTTATAGCTGGATTGAGTCATCGTATAAATCTTGGTGGCTAGAGAATGAGTAGGTCTCCGCGTCCCGCCTCAGGCCGACAGGCCCAGGAAATCAAGGATCGGGGAGAAATGGCGTTCGAATCCGATAAAAGCATGATTGCCGCCCTCTTCAACCGTCTGGCGGCAGGCGCTGTAGTAGCCCACAGCCTGGCGGTAATCGAGCACTTCGTCGCCCGTTTGCTGCAGCAGCCAGAGCAAATCCGGCGACTCTAACGGGTCAATCTGCATTACTTTCAGATCGTAAATATGGCGTGACTCTAACACATAATGCTGACCGGTGTACGGGTTCTGATTCAGCCCCAGATAATCCACCAGCAGCTCAAAAGGCCGCACCGCCGGATTGACCACCACGGCCGGCAGCGTGAAGCATTGCGAAAGCCAGGTCGCGTAATAGCCGCCCAGCGACGAGCCCACAATACCCACCGCTTCGCCCGACAGGCCCATAATCAGGTTTTCGAGCATGAGCGCCGCATCTGCGGGAAAAGGCGGCAGCTGCGGCACTTCTACCTGAATCTGCGGATGGTGCGTCGCCAGCCACTGCCGGAACTGCGTCGCCTTGGCGGACAGAGGCGAGCTGTTAAACCCGTGCAGATAAATCAGCGTGGCCATCTTAATATCCTTCCGAATCGAGATCGGGATTAAACGCGCGCGTCTGCAGGCGTTCAACCTGAGTCTCTACCCGACCGTCCGTATACAAATCCAGCCAGCGCCAGCCCGGTGCTTCGGAATCAATCGTAAAATTGGTGCAGTGCGGTTTGAACTGCACGCAGGTGGAAGGCGTGGCCAGCAGGCGACGGCCGTTCCAGTCGAGATCTAAATCCTGATGAATATGGCCGCAAAGCAGCGTGGTCGCCAGCGGATAGCGTTGCAGGACTGCTTCCAGCATATGCGGATTGCGCAGGCTGTGCTGATCGAGCCAGCTGCAACCTGAAGGCAGCGGATGATGATGCAGCAGCACCAGCGTATGGCGTTCAGGCGCAATCGCCAGCGTCTTTTCCAGCCAGTCCAGTTGATAGTCGCTTAGCTCGCCGTACGGTACGCCGAAAACCTGACTGTCCAGCAGGACGATTTGCCAGTGGTCGCCCAGCAGTACGTGCTTTTCGTCCGCGATTTGCGCTTCGGCCAGCGTGTTAAACATGGCGGGCTGGAAATCGTGATTGCCCGGCAGCCAGACGCAGGGCGCAGGCAGACGAGCGATGCCCTCAGCAAAATGCTGATAGGCTTCGACAGTATGGTCCTGCGCCAGATCGCCAGTTGCGACGATCAGATCGTACGGCTGTTCGCAGGCGGAGACGGCCTGCAGCACCGCGTCAAAACTGGCCCAGGTGTTCACACCCAGCAGCGTTTCATGTTTACCTGCAAAAAGATGAGTGTCGGTTATCTGCAGAACTCTTGCCCGGAAACCACTCTCCACAGGAAGTTTTAACAGGCTATCCAATCAAAATCCTTAGGGTTAACGCTGTTCCGCTGACCTACCATACCGGAACAGCCATTGCGCCGTGCGCCAAACAGTAGCGCAGCCAGTCTGCAAGAAACTGGTTTATCTGGTGCTTTTCATCACGCTGATGCAGCTTTTTATTTGGATAATCATAGCGTGCTTTAAAGCGATAGATCTGCTGAGTTGAACACACTTCCGCCACCATCGCATCGTGATAGAGCCGTACGGACATGGCCGGCAGGCTCCAGTAACTCACGGCTGGCGCGGTCTGCTTTATTTCTACCAGCGTAGTGTAACGCGTTGATTCCTGGATAGTCACCGTATAACTTGCCCCGTTGACCTGCCAGGTGACTGACTCTCCCGCCCGATCTTCTTTCGGCAGCAGACGACGCAGCTGCGCGAAATTGGTTTCGCAGATCCGCATCATTTCAGGGAAATCAGGCACGTAGCGCTTTATCATTCGTTTTTCCACTCGTCTCTTAGTTTTTTATGATGCAGTTCCAGCCATTGCAGAGCGATGACCGAGGCCGCGTTGTCTATTCTCCCCTCTTCCACCCACCGGTAAGCCTGCTCACGGCTTACCACGTGCACAAGAATATCCTCATTCTCTTCCTCCAGACCGTGGTTTCCCTGCGCCACGCTGGCATCCACTTCGCCCACCAGAATCTCCAGCCGCTCGCTGGTGCCGCCAGGGCTCGACAAATAGCTGAGCACTGGCTTAACGCGAGCGGGTTTGATTCCGGCTTCTTCTACTGCTTCACGCCGTACAACCTCTTCCGGCGTTTCGCCCGGTTCGATAATACCGGCCACTAATTCTAACAGCCAGGGCGTTGGGCTGCTGTCAAAAACAGGAATACGGATTTGCTCAATCAGCACAACCCGATCGCTGATGGGATCGTAAGGCAGCAGCACGGCAGCATGACCGCGTTCAAAAACTTCCCGCGCGACTTCTTTGCTCATACCGCCGTTAAACAGACGATGACGGAAGCGGTAACGAGTGAGCGAAAAAAAACCTTTGTAGCATGTTTCTCGTGCGATAATTTCTACATCGTTTTTGGTGAAAGTCACCGGGTATTTTTTCTCGTCGCTCATCGTTTGTTCTCCTTTATCGATATTGCGGAAAATGCAAAATGGCCGCCAGAATCCGCCAGGCTGGTAGTACTTAATGATTAATTTAAGTAAATTGTGGCAACATGGCACTTTCAGCCAACTTATCTTTTTTGTTTACTCTGGTAGAATCGGCGATAATTTTTTTGGCTTACAACAGCGCTACCATAGCAACATTGCTGCACAACAAGGAATGCAAATGAAGAAACTGCTCCCTTTACTTATCGGCCTGGGCCTGGGCGGCTTCAGCGTCGCCAGCCAGGCGGAAAATCTGCTGCAGATCTATCAGCAGGCTCGCTTGTCTAACCCTGATCTTCGCAGTTCTGCAGCCGATCGCGATGCCGCGTTTGAGAAAATCAACGAAGCACGCAGCCCTTTACTGCCTCAGCTGGGCCTGGGTGCTGATTATACTTACAACAACGGTTATCGTGACAGCAGTGGTCTGCACTCCAACACGACCAGCGGTACGCTGCAGCTGACGCAGACCATTTTCGATATGTCGAAATGGCGTGCGCTGACGCTGCAGGAGAAAACGGCAGGTGTTCAGGACGTCACCTACCAGACCGCGCAGCAGAACCTGATTCTTAATACCGCTACCGCTTATTTTAACGTATTAAACGCTATCGACACGCTTTCCTATACCGAAGCGCAGAAACAGTCGATCTACCGTCAGCTGGATCAAACCACCCAGCGCTTTAATGTTGGCCTGGTGGCGATTACTGACGTACAGAACGCGCGCGCGCAGTATGACAGCGTGCTGGCCAGTGAGGTAACGGCCCGCAATAACCTGGACAACAATCTTGAAACGCTGCGCCAGGTAACCGGTAACTACTATTTAAGCCTGGCCTCGCTTAACGTAGACAGCTTTCAAACGCAAAAGCCGCAGCCGGTTAACGCGCTGCTGAAAGAAGCGGAAAGCCGTAACCTTAACCTGCTTTCCGCGCGTCTGAACCAGGATCTGGCACGCGAGCAGATCCGCTACTACGAAACCGGCCACATGCCTACGCTGGATTTAACGGCGCAGTCCGGTTTATCCAACAGCAAATATGGCGGCAGCCGCGCCAACAGCGCCGCCTATCAGGACAGCATCTCCGGTTCCAACCAGGTGGGCCTGAGCTTTACGCTACCGCTGTATAGCGGCGGTTCCGTGACGTCGCAGGTGAAGCAGGCGCAGTATTCTTATGTTGCCGCCAGCGAGCAGCTGGAGAGCGCGCACCGTACCGCAGTACAGACCGTACGCTCCTCCTTCAATAACGTTAATGCTTCTATCAGCAGCATCAACGCCTATAAGCAGGCTGTGGTCTCGGCGCAAAGCTCGCTGGATGCGATGGAAGCGGGTTATCAGGTTGGTACGCGCACTATCGTTGACGTGCTGGATGCCACCACCACGCTTTACAACGCCAAGCAACAGCTCTCCAACGCGCGTTACAGCTATATGATTAACGAGCTGAATATTAAATCGGCTCTGGGCACGCTGAACGAGCAGGATCTGCAAATGCTGAACAGCCGTCTGGGCAAAGAAGTGCCTACCTCGCCAGAAGCGGTTGCACCGGAAAATACGCAGCAGGATGCAGCAGCAAACGGCACGCAGACTGCGGCTTCGCCTGCGGTGCAGCGCGCTGCGGCTCCGGCTCCGGCTGCTGCACGTACGCATAGCGGCAACCCCTTCCGCCACTAAGCGTTTTGGGGCAGCGACGCTGCCCCTTTTAATTTCAAACGTATAACTAAGTAAAGATCCCTTACCAACCCTTACCTGTTGCTTCATTTTCCACCGTCGTTCCCCTATCCTAAGCAGTACCTTTGGGCTCAGGACGAAATATGATGAAACGGACAAAAAAAATTAACCATGCCTCCTTTCGCAAAAGCTGGAGCGCACGTCACCTTACACCGGTAGCCCTGGCGGTTACCGCGGTGTTTATGCTTGCCGGCTGTGAAAAAACGGATGAAACCGTCTCGCTGTATCAGAACGCCGATGACTGTTCTTCAGCCAATCCCGGCAAGAGCGAGCAGTGCACCACTGCTTACAATAATGCCAAAAAAGAGGCGGAGAAGACCGCGCCAAAATATGCTACCCGCGAAGACTGCGTGGCGGAATTTGGCGAAGGCCAGTGTCAGAAAGCGCCTGCTCAGGCCGGGGTCGGCACGACCAATGCAGAGTCGCAGCAAAGCGGCAGCTTCTGGATGCCTTTAATGGCGGGTTATATGATGGGACGCCTGATGGGCGGCGGTGCAGGCTTTGCGCAGCAGCCGCTGTTTACCTCACGCTCGCCGGGCAGCCCGGCCAACGGCAAATTCGTTGACGCCAGCGGTAAAAGCTTTGGTGCCGCCACGCCGGGCCGCACTATGACCGTACCAAAATCCGCGCTGGCGCCAAAACCAATGACCACCAGCACGGTAACGCGCGGCGGCTTTGGTGAAAGCGTCGCGAAGCAGTCCACTATGCAGCGCAGCAGCGCAACGTCCGGTTCCCGCCGGACTTTCGGAGGTTAAACGTGCAACGTCTGGCTATTGCAGAACGCCCCGACTGGCGCGAAAAAGCCACTGAATACGGCTTTCGCTTCCACACCATGCACGGCGAGCCCTACTGGTGCGAAGATGCTTATTACCAGTTCACGCTGCAGCAGATTGAGAGGCTGGAAGACGTAACCGGCGAACTGCATCAGATGTGTTTACAGGTGGTGGACAAAGTGGTCAACAGCGAAGAGCTGCTGGCTAAGTTCCGCATTCCAAAGCATACCTGGGATTTTGTCCGCACATCCTGGAAGACCAGCCAGCCTTCGCTCTATTCGCGTCTGGATCTGGCATGGGACGGTCATGGCGATGCTAAACTGCTGGAGAATAACGCCGATACGCCAACTTCTCTGTACGAGGCGGCTTTTTTCCAATGGATCTGGCTGGAGGATCAGCTCAGCGCTGGGCGGCTACCTGCCGGTAGCGATCAGTTCAATAGCCTTCAGGAGAAGCTGATAGAGCGCTTTGCGGCACTGCATCAGCAGCACGGCTTCAGCTGGCTGCATTTTGCCTGCTGCCGCGATACGGATGAAGATCGCGGCACGGTGCAATATCTGCAGGATTGTGCGACGGAAGCGGGCTTGCCGAGCGAGTTTCTCTATATCGACGAAATTGGCCTGGGCGAAAAAGGCCAGTTTACCGATGTTCACGACCAGGTGATTAGCAATCTCTTCAAGCTCTACCCCTGGGAGTTTATGCTGCGGGAAACCTTTTCTACCAAGCTGGCCGACGCGGGCGTGCGCTGGCTGGAGCCGGGCTGGAAAAGCATTATTTCCAATAAGGCACTGCTGCCGCTGCTGTGGAAAATGTTTCCCAATCATCCTAACCTGCTGCCCGCTTATTTTGCTGAAGACAGCGTCCCGGCGATGGATAGATATGTGGTTAAACCGCTATTTTCACGTGAAGGCGCCAACATCCGCATTGTGGAAAACGGCAAAGAGATCGCTCGCGCAGATGGCCCTTATGGTGAAGAAGGCATGATCGTTCAGCAGTTCCATCCGCTACCAAAGTTTGGCGACAGCTATACGCTTATCGGTAGCTGGCTGATAGACGATCTGCCAGCCGGTATTGGTCTGCGTGAAGATCGTGCCCTGATCACCCAGGATCTTTCGCGCTTTTATCCGCATACGTTTATTGAGTAAGCTTTCAGCCAATCTTTACCGAAAGCATACTTAGCGAAGCCATCTCCAGCCCGTCTACCGGTATGGACACGGCTTCGCCCGGCAGCCGTGCGCCCAGCACGTAAAGCAACGGCAGATAGTGCTCAGGCGTCGGATTAGAAAGTCCGGCCCCCTCATGCTGCATAAAGTTAACCAGCGGATGCTCCTCCGCTGCGCCTTCCCATGCCAGATTGTCGCGAACATAGTTATTAAACGACGCGGCCCAGTCATAAGGTTCCGCCTGTGCCGCCCAGCGAGCCATACGCAAATTGTGCACCACGTTGCCGCTGGCGACGATCATGATGCCCTGCTCACGTAGCGCGGCCAGCTTGCGGCCCAGTTCAAAATGGTATGCGGCAGGTTTCGTCCCGTCCACGCTAAGCTGCACCACCGGGATATCCGCTTCCGGGTACATTTTTATCAACACGCCCCAGCTACCGTGATCGAAGCCCCACTCGCGATCCAGCTGCACGTCTACGGGAGCAAGCGCTTCCGCCACTTTTTTTGCTAATGAAGGGGACCCCGGCGCGGGATAGCGCGTATCAAATAGTGCCTGTGGAAAGCCGCCAAAATCATGGATGGTGCGGGGGTTTTCCATTGCGGTTACCGCCGTGCCGCGCGTGTACCAGTGTGCGGAGACGGCAATAATCCCTTTCGGGCGCGGCAGATCTTGTCCCAGCTTGCGCCAGGCTTCGGTATATACATTTTCTTCCAGCACGTTCATCGGGCTGCCGTGTCCCAGAAATAGCGCAGGCATCGAATGCGTCATGATAATTCCTCTGAGTAACTTTATAGCCACCAGGTTACGCTCTTTTTTGCCTGGATAAACCCGGATAAGCCTGATGATGATCGTCAGTAATTTTGAGTAAAAAAAATGCTTTTCCAGAGGTTTTTTATTAACAAGCTGTGGGCATGAGCGTCGTACCAGACAAAGATCCACGCTATGACGTACAGACAGGTATGGGGTGCATGCCTGTTTAATGTTGTAACGACTTACAGCGCAGCAAGCAAAGGCGGAATAAAGAGAACAGGCGCGAAGTAAAGAGAGCAAGGTGCGGAGCAAAGAGTGCAAGGAGCGAAGTAAAAAGAGCAAGATGCGAAGTAAAAAAGCAGGTGCGGAGTAAAGAAGCAGGATCAAGAGCGTGGTGCAGGCGGGCGTTCAGGTTCAGTTAATGGTTTTTCAGATTGCTAATAGCCCGATCCCGCCGTAGCGGGATCCTGGCAAGGCTGTTAACGCAGTGCGGGTAAACAGCCGAAATAGCCTAGCTTGCCTGACGCGTTTCGCGGCTACGGCGCCAGGCAACCAGATCGTCAATGGTGACGACCGGCATAGCGTGCTGCTTTGCAAATTCGATAGCTTCCGGCGCGTGTGCCATAGAGCCATCGTCATTGGTCAGCTCGCACAGTACGCCAGCGGGTTTGAAGCCGGCCAGCGTAACCAGATCGATAGTGGCTTCCGTATGGCCGCCGCGGGTCAATACGCCGCCTTCGCGCGCGCGCAGAGGAAACACGTGTCCCGGACGATGTAAATCGCTCGGTTTGGCGTTATCAGCAATAGCGGCGCGGATAGTGGTAATGCGATCTGTAGCAGAAACGCCGGTGGTGACGCCTTCCGCCGCTTCAATGGTGACGGTAAAACCGGTACCAAAAGAGCTGGTATTGTTTTCCACCATCATCGGCAGTTCAAGCTGGCGGCGACGTTCTTCAGTCAGGCACAGGCAAACAATGCCGCTGCCGTGTCTGATGGTCAGCGCCATCTGCTCAACGGTCATGGTTTCTGCGGCGAAAATCATATCGCCTTCGTTTTCACGATCTTCATTATCTAACACCATCACGCCACGCCCGTTGCGTAAGGCGTCGATGGCACGTTCAACACGCTGTTCCGGCGTGCCAAATTCAGAAAGAAGCGTCTGATTCATGGTAAGTAATCCTTTGTTTTCTATGAGTTACCAGAATCAGGGCGAACTTAGGAGCGCAAAAAATAACGGCGAGGCGGGTATAAGCCCGACAGGATACGTTACCCTCTCCCATCCGGACTTTAACCGTCGGCCCCGGAATTACACCGGATCTGCTGACCTTCAGACCTGGAAGATCTGAAGCGCTCGCGGGCTTTCAGCCGTAGCTGATTTACCGCCGGTGGGGAATTTCGCCCCGCCCTGAGAATAAGCCCGTTTACTATAACGCCGAAAAAATAGCAGGGCAACGAACAAAACAGGCAAATCCTTAGCCATTTTGTCGCTTTGGCGTTTTTGGGTTTAACCTTTCAGGTTATGGCATTACACTTAACAAAACTTTGTCGCTATCAGGAAGCCGCCATGATTGACCCAAAAAAAATTGAACAACTTGCCCGCCAGGTTCATGAATCTATGCCAAAAGGGATCCGCGAGTTTGGCGACGACGTCGAGAAGAAGATTCGTCAGACCTTACAGTCACAGCTGACCCGTCTGGATCTGGTTAACCGCGAAGAGTTTGACGTGCAGACGCAGGTACTGCTGCGCACCCGCGAAAAACTGGCGGCGCTGGAAAGCCGCATTGCCGAGCTGGAAAGCCGTCACGTGGATAACACGCCGAAAGAAGTGTTGAAAACAGAAGATATGCAGTAAATTTTCTGACAAGGTGCCGCGATTATCACGGCACCCTGGTCGGTTACGTTCAGACTTACTTTTTCGACTGAATCGCCTTAATGATGTTGCTGGTAGAGATACCGTCTTCGAAATTCAGCACGCGCACTTCGCCGCCGTTTGCCCAAACTTCTTCACTGCCCGCAATCTCTTCCGGTTTGTAATCGCCGCCTTTTACCAGCAGGTCCGGCAGAATATCGGCAATCACTCGCTGCGGCGTATCCTCTTCAAACGCCACCACCCAGTCGACGGCTTCCAGCGCGCCTAACACGATCATGCGGTTTTCCAGCGGATTGACCGGACGGCTTTCGCCTTTCAGCCGTTTGGTAGAGGCGTCGCTGTTAACGGCCACGATCAGGCGGTCGCCGAGCTTACGCGCGTTGGCAAGATAGGAAACGTGCCCGGCATGCAGAATGTCAAAGCAGCCATTGGTCATCACCACTTTTTCGCCGCGACGACGCGCCAGCGCAACCGCATCTTTTAACTGCGCTTCCGTCATCACGCCAAAGCCTGATTCAGGACGGGCGCGAATCGCGTTTTCCAACTCAACCGTGGAGACGGTGGACGTACCCAGCTTGCCTACCACCACGCCTGCGGCGGCGTTAGCTAAAAAGCAGCTCTCTTCCAGCGTATTGCCTGCGGCCAGCGCGGCGGCCAGCACGCCAATGACCGTATCGCCTGCGCCAGTTACGTCATACACTTCCTGCGCCTGCGTAGGTAAATGGAAAGGCTCTTTGCCAGGCTGCAACAGCGTCATGCCGTTTTCCGAACGCGTAACCAGCAGCGCCGACAGCTCAAACTGCTGCATCAACGCCATGCCACGCTCGACAATTTCCGCTTCGTCTTTGCACTTACCCGCTACCGCTTCAAATTCTGAAAGGTTTGGCGTCAGGATAGTCGCGCCGCGATAACGTTCAAAATCCGTGCCTTTGGGATCGACCAGCACCGGTACGTTTGCCTCGCGGGCGATACGAATAATGCTTTCCACGCTGGCCAGCGCGCCTTTGGCATAGTCTGAAAGCACCAGAGCGCCCGCCGCCGGTAGCGCCTGACGAATGCGCTGATGCAGCGGTTCGACGTCAATGCCGTCAAATCCCTCTTCAAAGTCCAGACGGATCAGCTGCTGGTTGCGGGACAGCACGCGCAGTTTGGTGATGGTTGGATGCGTGGTAACGGCCACAAAATCACACTGCACGTTAACGTTGGTCAGCGTTTCATTCAGCGCGCGCGCGGCATCGTCCACGCCGGTCAGGCCGACCAGACAAGAGCTGGCGCCAAGCGAGGCAATGTTCATCGCCACGTTGGCCGCGCCGCCGGGACGCTCTTCCACATTGTCTACCTTCACCACCGGAACCGGAGCTTCGGGAGAGATACGGCTGGTTGGCCCATACCAGTAGCGATCCAGCATCACGTCGCCAACAACCAGAACACCCGCACGGTTAAAATCGGGCAGCGTAATTTTCATTCCAGATACTCCAGGCTGCAATCAGTCAAAAAATAGTGCGCGCGATGATAGCACATGGCGGCGATCCCGCACATTGTGCTCCTTTCACGCCTCAAACCAGCGTTGCCAGCTGGCATTTACCACGGCCTGCTCCGCGCTGAACGCCTCTGGCGCGAGCTGGCCCGGCAGCGCCTGTAGCGCTAAATGATGCAGCTCATCGCGAAGCGTCACGTAAGCGCTGGTTAGCGCCTCGGCCTCTTCCTCGCGCATATTGCCATGGTGAGCCAGCAGCGCCAGAATCCGCACGTTATCAGACCAGCGCGTTAGCTCCGGTTCCGCAGCGGCATAGCGTAAGACCAGATATTGCGTAATGAATTCAATATCGGTGATGCCGCCTCGATCCGCTTTGATATCCCACTGTCCTTTTTGCTTGCTGCCAAGGTGGGCGCGCATCTTCTCGCGCATTTCCCGCACCTCCGTTTTCAGCTTTTCCGCCTCGCGAGGCAGGCAAAGAACGCCGCGACGGATAGCGGAAAAACGCTGGCTTAGCGCCGCATCGCCAAAGACGATGCGCGCCCTTACCAGCGCCTGGTGTTCCCAGGTCCAGGCTTCATGACGCTGATAGTCGTCAAACGCGGCAAAGGTACTGACCAGCATGCCCGCCGCGCCGGAAGGACGCAGCCGCGCATCTACCTCGTACAAAATGCCGGATGACGTCCGCGTGCTGAACAGGTGCATAATGCGCTGAGCAAGCCGTAGATAGAACTGGCGGCCGTCAATACTGCGCTCGCCGTCCGTTACCGCTTCTGCGGGACAATCATGTAGAAAAACCAGATCCAGATCCGAACTGTAGCCCAGCTCCCAGCCGCCCAGCTTGCCGTAGCCAATCACGGCAAAGCCCCGCTCCTGCGGATCCTGCAGATGATCGGGACGGCCATAGCGCTGCACCATCATTTGCCAGGTCTGCCGCACCACCTGCTCAATAATGGCTTCAGCCAGCCAGGTCAGATGATCGCTCACCTTCATCACCGGCAGCGTTCCGGCAATGTCGGCAGCGGCAATACGCAGATGCTGCGCCTGCTTAAACTGGCGCAGCGCCTCCAGCTGCTGCTCTTCATCCTCTTCGGGAATACGCAGCAAATACTGCCGCAGCTCATCGCGATAGGCGTCCGTGGCCGTGGGCTGATACAGCGTTGCCGGATCAAGCAGTTCGTCCAGCAAGAGCGGATAACGCGCCAGCTGGCTGGCCACCATCGGCGAAGCCGCACACAGGCGAATCAGGTGCTTGAGCGCGCCGGGATACTCCGTCAGCAGTTCAAGATAGGTCGAGCGCGTGACCACGCCCAGCAGCAGCGGCGTCAGACGGCTGAGCGTGACGTCCGCATCGGGTCGCGGGCAAACCTCGCCCAGCAGTCTGGGCATCAGCTGATCCAGCGCCTGACGACCGCGCGGGCCGATGGTGCGTTTATCCACATCCTGCCGAAACTCGTTAATGACCCGCAGCAGGTGCTGCTGGGCAGAAGCGGCCAGCTGCGGCACCAGCGGAGCCAGCTCCGGCTCTTCCAGCCGGTCCTGCCACAGCACGCCATATTCGTCCGCCTCCTTTCCTTCTGCGATTTCGGGCGCATCGTCGCCGATAAGCTCATCGAAAATCGTGCGTACCGCGGCCATATGCTGCTCCAGCCGCTGATACAGCGCCGACCAGTCGGCTACCCCCATTGCCCACGCCAGGCGAGCACGATTGAGGTCATCCACCGGCAGCGTCTGCGTCTGCTCGTCGTTAATGCTTTGCAAGAGGTTTTCCAGACGGCGCAAATACAGGTAAGCCTCGCGCAGCTGCCGTGCCTGTTCGGTTGGTAACAGATGCAGTGTATCTATAGCCTGTAGCGTCGGCAGAAAGGAGCGCAGCTGTAGCGAGCGCTCACGTCCGCCGCGAATTAGCTGAAATACCTGCACGATAAATTCCGTTTCGCGGATGCCGCCCGCGCCCAGCTTGATGTTGTCGGTCAGGCCACGCCGGCGTACCTCGCGCGCAATCATGCTTTTCATATTGCGCAGCGACTGAATGACGCTGAAATCAATGTAGCGGCGATAGATAAAAGGCCGCAGCATTTGCTCGAGCTCCTGGCTCCAGCGGTCGTCGGCACCGCCCATCAGCCGCGCTTTGACCATCGCATACCTTTCCCAGTCGCGGCCCTGCTCCTGATAGTAATCTTCCAGCGCGGCAAAACTCAGCACCAGCGGCCCGCTGTCGCCAAAAGGACGCAGGCGCATATCGACACGGTAGACGAAGCCGTCGGCGGTTGGCTGATCCAGCACTTTAATCAGCCGCTGCCCCAGCCGGGTAAAAAACTGCGCGTTATCCAGCTCGCGGCGACCGCCCCGGGTAACGCCGTTCTCCGGCCAGGTAAAAATCAGATCGATATCCGAAGAGAAATTCAGCTCGCCGCCGCCCAGCTTGCCCATGCCTAAAATCAGCAGCGGCTGCGGTTCTCCTTTGGCATTAACCGGCGTGCCCATTTCGTTACAGCAGGCCTGCCATAGCCAGTCGCGCGCCGCCACGATCAGTATTTCCGCCAGTACGCTTAACTGCCGTAGCGTCTCTTCGGTGGCGCTTAGCGACAGCGCCTGCATCCAGGCGATACGCGTCAGCATGTGACGGCGGAAAAGGCGTAGCTCGCGCATCAGCTCGGCTTCGGTTTTCACCTGAGCCAGCTCCTGCGCCAGCCAGTCGGCGTAATGCCGCCATTCATCCGGCTGCGGCGTTTTTTCCAGCAGCATTTGCCGCCACTCGGGGTAGCGCGCCAGGTTTTCGCTAATAAAATCGCTGAAGGCTACGGCGGCCTGCAGCGCAGGCTCCGCTTCGTGCCAGTCAGCGTTCAGCTGTCCGGCGAGCAACGGGGGCAACGGCGTTAAGGATAAAGGCGACATAGATAATTCCCTGTGTAGTCGGTCAGCGCTTAAATCAGGCGCTGCCGTTTTTCCAGAAGACCGGCTGTTTCAGCGCCTGCTGGCGATAAGTTTCCAGCCAGGCTTCCTGATGGGTTTTAATGGCGTGGGCCAGCTGTTCCCACAGCTCCAGCCAGGAGGTGACGTCCGCTTCGCTATAAGCCCCGGCCAGCAGACGTGCCGCCAGCAGCTGATGCTGCAAACGGGCCAGCTTGTCCTGATATTCATTTACCTGACGCACCCGACTAAAGGTTTCTTTTAGATCGGCAGAAAGGCGGCCCAGCATGATGTCGCAAAAGCGTTTGAAAGAGCCCTGCAGTTTGCTGTCACTCTTTGCATCCATAAATGAACGCCAGCCGTCGCTTGCTATCCAGTTGGTAAGCGCTAACTGGGTCTGTAGCCAGAGCGGCGTAAAGCAGAGGGTCGGCTGCAGTTTTTCCTGCGAAAGCTTGTCCTGCAGCGCGGCCAGCTGTTGACGTAGCTCGCTGCTTGCTTTGCGCGGCACCAGCGTACCAAACAGAGAAAAGGCCTGACGCAGCGTTTCCAGTGCCTGATGAATTTCCTTCAGCGCTGCCGGGTTTCCGCGCATCCACAGCTCTTCGTGATGCTGCCACTGGCTTAACGCCAGCGTGAAGGCGGCACGCATCCCCTCTTCAACCGTGGCTTTCGGCCTGGTTTTCAGGATAGGCAACGGACGCAGTTCAGCCTGGGTTTGTCCCTGGGCAAGCTGATATCCGCGAGCCGCTTTGCTCAGGCTACCCAGGCGCAACCCGCCCATTTCCGCCAGTTCGGCAGCAAAAGCCAGCAGCTCGGCACGCTCGCCTTTTTTCAGCTCCAGCTCAATTTCGTTAAGCGGCTCGCTAAGCTCGTTTGCCTGCACTTCACCGCGATCCAGAGCAACTTCTATCTCGCTATTCAGGTAAGTAACTACCCACTTTTCACGCACAAAATGGGTGCTGAACAGCGGCTTCAGCTGCGCCTGTAGCGCCTGAAGATCGCAACCTTGCGGCCAGATTTCCGCAGGCAGCTTGTCGATAGCCAGTACCGGTTCCTGTAGCGGAACATTGTATTCCGGACGCTGATGCAGGCCACCGACGGTCTGCCCCGCCGCCTTCAACGTCATTTCATAGCTGTCGCCAAAGCCACGAATACGCAGCCCCATGTCCCAGCGCCGCAGCTGGCGCTCCGGCGTTTCAAAATAGATATTGGTCAATTTTTGCGGTGCGCTATGCAGATTTGGCCAGGCAGCAAGAGAGGTCGGCAGCTTTTCAGCGCTTTCGGGCGTAGCAATGAACTTTAACTCGATTTCTATGGTCATATTTTCTTAATCAGATTAGCGGCACGGTTAACAAAAGCCTGATTATACCTCAGGGTAGTCGGCTTTTATTCGGCACATCGTCGAAAACCGCCCGGATATGGACGAGGCTCAGCCAGATATGACGAAAAGAGTAATGCACAACCCCTCTGGCTGTCCTGACTTTCGTGGCGCTTTGCGCGCTGGCTCGCGACGGACCGAGTCCAGGATAGTTCTCATTTAGCTTTATGCGAGCCATCTCCAGACTGTGCCATTACTTTTTTTCCGCTCTCACAAAAAAGATTCCGAATGAAAAAAACGCATTTTATTGGCCTCACTTTACTGACTTTTAGCGTTGCCGCATCGCTCCACGCCGAAGAAAAACGCTACATTTCCGACGAGCTTTCTACCTGGGTGCGCAGCGGCCCCAGCGACAGCTACCGCCTGACCGGCACGCTCAACGCGGGCGAAGAAGTGACGCTGGTGCAAACCAATAATGAAACTCATTATGGACAGATTCGCGATGCCAGCGGACATACTTCCTGGATCCCGCTGGCACAGTTAAGCCAGCAGCCAAGCCTGCGTACTCGCGTGCCGCAGCTGGAACAGCAGGTCAAAGATCTGACCGATAAGCTGGCGAATATCGACGGCAGCTGGAATCAGCGTACGGCAGAGATGCAAAAGAAAGTAGCGGGTAGCGATAACGCGATTAACGGCCTGAAAGCAGAAAATCAAAAGCTTAGAAACGAGCTGATCGTTGCGCAGAAGAAGGTGAATGCCGCTAACGTGCAGCTGGACGATAAGCAGCGCACCATTATTATGCAGTGGTTTATGTATGGTGGCGGCGTTGCTGGTATCGGCCTGTTGCTGGGCCTGCTGCTGCCGCACATGATCCCCAGCAGAAAGAAAAAAGATCGCTGGATGAACTAGGTGTTTCTGACACTTTTTGCTGCCCTTTTGCGCTTCAGCTCTCAGGCAAGGCTCTGCACAACGGTGGGAGAGGCTCTACACTTCACGTATGATGCCTGAAAATTTTACGTCCGGGAGTAAGTAGTGAAGAGTTACCTTGTCGGTGGCGCGGTACGCGACGCACTGTTAAATTTGCCGGTCAAAGACAAAGATTGGGTCGTGACCGGCGCGTCACCTGCCGAGATGCTAGCGCTTGGTTATCAACAGGTTGGCCGTGATTTCCCGGTCTTCCTGCATCCTGAGACGCAGCAGGAATACGCGCTGGCACGTACCGAGCGTAAAAACGGTAGCGGCTATACCGGCTTTGTCTGCTATGCCGCACCGGACGTGACGCTGGAGCAGGATTTGCAGCGTCGCGATCTGACTATTAACGCTATCGCCTGCGATGAAGACGGGCGCTATTACGATCCCTACGGCGGCCGGGCTGATATAGAACAGCGCCAGCTGCGTCACGTTTCCGATGCTTTTAAAGAAGATCCGCTGCGCGTCCTGCGCGTGGCGCGCTTTGCCGCGCGTTTTGCCCATCTTGGTTTTAAGATTGCGGATAAGACAATGGCGCTGATGCGCGAGATGGCGGCCAGCGGCGAACTGGATGAGCTAACGCCGGAACGCGTCTGGAAAGAGACGGAAAAGGCGCTGGAAACGCCCGATCCCCAGGTCTATTTTCAGACGTTACGGGACTGCGGCGCGCTGGCGGTACTCTTTCCTGAACTGGACAACCTTTATGGCGTGCCCGCTCCGGCTAAATGGCATCCGGAAATTGATACCGGCGTGCATACGCTGATGACGCTGGCGATTGCGGCACAGTTAAGCGACGAGGTAGATGTTCGTTTCGCTACGCTGTTTCACGACGTTGGCAAAGCGTTAACGCCACAGGAAAAATGGCCAAGCCATCACGGTCACGGTCTGGCTGGCGTTCCGCTGGTAGAACAACTTTGCCAGCGGCTGCGCGTACCGAATAACGTGCGCGACCTGGCGCTGCTGGTAACGGAATTTCACGATCTGGTGCATACCGTAGAACGGCAAAGTCCGGAAGCGCTGATCGGCCTTTTCGATCGTATTGATGCATGGCGCAAGCCGCACCGCGTCGAGCAGATTGCCTTGACCAGCGAGGCTGACGCGCGTGGCCGCACAGGTTTTGAAAACAATGCCTATCCGCAGGGCGATTACTTACGCCAGGCGTTTGAAGTTGTGCAGAACGTCTCAACAAAAGAGGTGGTGGCCGCAGGCTTTAAGGGTATTGAAGTCAGGGAAGAGTTAACGCGAAGACGTATTGCAGCGCTACAAAAGTGGCAGGAACAGCAGCGTTAAAAGGAAGCCGGACCAAAGTCCGGCTTTTTTTCTACACAAAAATCATGTACACCGCTGCCGCAATAATAAAGCGGTAGATGGCGAAAGGAACAAAAGAGATACGCTGAATAAGCTTCAGGAACACTTTGATAGCAATAAGCGCCACGACAAAAGCCGTCAGGAAACCAACGGCGAACATTGGCATATCGGCCATGGTCAAAAAGCCCATGCTTTTATAGAGATCCAGCACCGTCGCGCCCATCATCATCGGTACGGCCAGAATGAAGGAAAACTCGGAAGCCGCATAACGACTGACGCCCATCAGCATCCCGCCGGAAATGGTCGCACCGGAACGAGAAAAGCCCGGCCACAGCGCCAGACACTGGAAACAGCCAATGATAAAGGCCTGACGATAAGTCATATCATCAATCCCTACCGCTTTCGGCTGTTTTGGCTTCAGGTACTCTGCCGCCAGTAACAGCAGGCCGCCGACGACCAGCGCATACATCACATTGATGGGGTTAAAGAGCGTTTTAATTTTATCGTGGAAAATCAGCCCGATGACAACAGCCGGAACCATGCCCAGCAGGATATGAATCAGCGTCAGATGGCCTTTGCCTGTGCCTTCGTGAGGCACCTTGCCGAAATGAATACCGATTAGACCAAACAGACGACGCCAGAACATGACCACCACGGCCAGGATGGAACCCAGCTGGATAACCACTTCAAAAGTATCTGCTTTATCACCTTCAAAGCCTAACAGATGACCGACAATGATCATGTGCCCGGTGGAAGAAACAGGGAGAAACTCCGTTAACCCCTCAACAATCCCAAGGATTGCTGCCACCCATAGCTGATGAATATCTGCCATCAAATCTACCCCTATCCGTATAAAAGCCATTAAAAAGGCGGTCGCTTAACGCCACCGCCAAAATTGCGCCCGCTGCAAAGCAGGCCAATCATCAAGACCTCAATAATGTGATTTGGTTTCATCGTGATGGCAATCACCTTGCTGTTATTTCGGAATAGTCCCCCGCTCGATAATTACGCCAACCTGCAACGCCTGTGCCACTGCGCCAGGCTTGCTTAGCTTAATGCGAACCCATGGAGAGCTGAAACGGGTCAGTAGCAGCGTGGCAACCTCTTCTGCTACTCGTTCAACTAACGCAAAACGACCGCCGGCCACGTGCGCAATTATCGCTTCAGAGACGTCGGCGTAGCTCAGGCAGTCATTCACATCGTCGCTGGCCGCCGCCTTGCGGTTGTCCCAGGCCATTTCGACATCGAACACCAGCTTCTGCGAAATGGTCTGTTCCCAGTCATAAACGCCAATGGTGGTGATGACCGACAGCTGTTCAATAAATACAATATCCATGATACGAGTCTCTGTTTTTGTGGTTGCCGGATACCACTTCCGACGGTTTATGCGTATTATCCACGGATGACGAGAACAAAACGACCCCCTGAAGACGGAACGGTGTTATGAGTGTATTCGCGCTTGGTATGATTATTTTCGCGTATCTGTGCGGCTCCATTTCCAGCGCGATTCTGGTTTGCCGACTGTTCAGACTACCCGATCCGCGTCAAAATGGTTCCGGCAATCCTGGTGCCACCAACGTGCTGCGCATCGGCGGCAAAGTGCCGGCGCTGGCCGTACTGCTGTTCGATATTTTGAAAGGTATGCTGCCGGTGTGGCTGGCTTACCACTATGGACTTTCCCCCTTCTGGCTTGGCCTGACCGCTATTGCCGCCTGCCTGGGGCATATCTATCCGGTCTTTTTTCAGTTCAAAGGCGGTAAAGGCGTGGCGACGGCATTTGGTGCTATCGCGCCGATTGGCTGGGACCTGACCGGACTGATGACCGGCACCTGGCTGCTGACCGTGTTGCTAAGCGGTTATTCTTCCTTAGGCGCTATTATCAGCGCACTGATTGCGCCTTTTTATGTGTGGTGGTTTAAGCCACAGCTGACCTTTCCGGTGGCGATGCTATCGTGCCTGGTTCTGTTGCGTCATCACGACAATATCCAGCGTTTGTGGCGCGGTCAGGAAACAAAAATCTGGAAGAAAAAACGCAAATAAATTCCAATAACTTACTGTTTTATATCGTTATTTTTCATTGCAAATTCCGGCACGGTTCAATAGGATTGCAAAACCCACTCAGCAGATGTGGGTTTATGTAAAAACGTTAATTACAAGGAATATGTAATGAAAAATTTAACACAGCAAGAAGTAGAACTGGTTAGCGGTGCTGCCACTATCGATAGTAATGGTAACATTGGTTATGAGCCCGCTATTATTTCTCCAGGTACCATTTTTCCGGGCTCTGTCTGGGACATTATTAATATTGATTGTACCTTTGATCCTCGGGACATTATTAATACTGTTTCTACCTTGGTTCCTCGTGACCTTTTAAACACGAGCAACATTGTTTCTGGCTGTACTAATAATATCTTATAGAACTTAAAGAGCTTACTGCACTACTAAAAGCGCCCGCTCTCACCAGCGGTTAGAAGATGCCGGGTAGCTGATAATCTGAATCGGAGATTGTTTTTTTGTCCGGGCCAGGCAGAAACACCGGCTCAGCGCAGGGGGAAACTCTGGCGACTGGCTGAACAGCCTGTCGGACAAGGAATCAGTCATCTGTTTTGCGCCATTGCCTGACGGCAATGGCGCTTTTACATCAGTCGGCCTGCAACGGCGACAGTTCAGCAAGCGGCCAGCGCGGGCGCACGCTGACGCTCAAATCGCCGCTGGTGCCCCCTTTTAGTCTGACCATCCCCGCATAGGCGATCATCGCCCCGTTATCGGTACAGAATTCCGGCCTGGCGTAAAACACTTCTCCGCCGCGCGCGCGCATCACATCAGCCATTCTGGCACGTAGCGTACGGTTAGCGCTGACGCCGCCCGCAATCACCAGCCGCGAAAAACCCGTCTGTTCCAGCGCGCGTTTGCATTTGATAATTAACGTATCGACAACCGCATCTTCAAATGCCCGCGCTACGTCGGCGCGCGTCTGATCGTCATTGGCATTCTCACGGATAGTGTTAGCCGCATAGGTTTTCAGTCCGGAAAAACTGAAGTCCAGGCCAGGCCTGTCGGTCATTGGCCGTGGGAAAACAAAGCGTTTTTCAACGCCCTGCTGCGCCATTTTTGACAACATTGGTCCACCGGGATAATCCAGCCCCAGCAGCTTGGCCGTTTTGTCGAACGCCTCGCCCGCCGCATCGTCAACGGATTCGCCAAGCAGCGTGTATTCACCTACGCCGGTGACGCCGATCAGCTGCGTATGCCCGCCAGATACCAATAGCGCGACAAAAGGAAACGCAGGCGGATTCTCTTCCAGCATGGGTGCCAGCAGATGCCCTTCCATATGGTGTACCGGCACCGCCGGCACGTTCCAGGCAAAAGCCAGCGAGCGGCCAATCGTCGCCCCTACCAGCAGCGCGCCCACAAGGCCAGGGCCTGCGGTATAGGCAACCGCATCAATATCTTGTGCCTGTAGTCCAGCCTCTTGCAAAGCAGCCTGAATTAACGGCACGGTTTTACGCACGTGATCGCGCGAAGCCAGCTCCGGCACCACGCCACCGTAGTCGGCATGGAGTTTGACCTGGCTATAAAGTTGGTTAGCGAGCAAGCCGGCTTTATCGTCGTAGATGGCGATACCGGTTTCATCGCAGGAAGTTTCTATTCCGAGCACACGCATGGCATTTACCTCATTCTTGCGGCGCGCAGTGTAGCATGAAGCCACTCTCCGCTGCGGCAATTTTCCGCGCTATCAGGATGACGTACTGAACTATAAGAAGAAAATTTCATCGCCTCGCTCCGCTGACTGGTGTATAATCATCGCCCTGAAAAAACCGGCAGCCGCACAGGCGCATCTGTTGGTGAGACATTATGCTATGGTGCTTTACAACGCAGCCTGTGTTGGAGTAAAATTCCGCACCATTTTGAAACAAGCTGGCACCGACGTCAGCAGCAAAACCGAATTTATCGAGGTGAGAGTTACATGCCGGTAATTAAAGTACGTGAAAACGAGCCATTTGACGTAGCACTGCGTCGCTTCAAGCGTTCTTGCGAGAAAGCAGGCGTTCTGGCTGAGGTTCGTCGTCGTGAGTTTTATGAAAAACCTACTACCGAACGTAAGCGCGCTAAAGCGTCTGCCGTAAAACGCCACGCGAAGAAACTGGCTCGCGAAAACGCACGCCGCACTCGTCTGTACTAATATTTGAGGGCTTGCCCTCAGGCTTCACAGACAAGTAGTAGTACACAAGGCCGTGCTTTCCGAAAGGAATGCGCGGCTTGTTCTCGTTTATGAGCTGATAAACCGGGGCTTATGGCTGGACGAATTCCACGCGTATTTATCAATGACTTGCTGGCCCGCACGGACATCGTGGATCTTATCGATGCGCGCGTAAAGCTAAAAAAGCAGGGTAAGAACTACCACGCGTGTTGTCCCTTCCATAATGAAAAAACCCCCTCTTTCACCGTCAACGGTGAAAAACAGTTTTACCACTGCTTCGGCTGTGGCGCACACGGCAACGCCATCGATTTTTTGATGAATTACGATCGGCTTGAGTTTGTCGAAAGCATTGAAGAGCTGGCCACCCTGTACGGTCTGGAAGTGCCCTATGAAAGCGGCACCGGCCCAAGCCAGCTTGAGCGGCATCAGCGTCAGAGCCTTTATCAGCTGATGAGTGGCCTGAACGATTTTTATCAGCAGTCGCTTTCTCAAAGCCAGGCGGCAGGCGCGCGAGACTATCTTGCGCAGCGGGGCCTGAGCGATGAGGTTATCCGGCATTTTTCCATCGGCTTTGCGCCTGCGGGCTGGGACAACGCGCTCAAACGTTTTGGCCGTAACCCGGACGACCGCCAGTCGCTGACGGATGCCGGCATGCTGGTAACCAACGATCAGGGACGCAGTTACGACCGCTTTCGCGAACGGATCATGTTTCCGATTCACGACAAGCGTGGACGGGTAACAGGTTTTGGCGGACGCGTTATTGGCGATGCCCTGCCGAAATACCTGAACTCGCCGGAAACCGAAATTTTCCATAAAGGCCGCCAGCTGTATGGCCTTTATGAGGCACAAAAGAAACATCCTGAACCCGCAAAGCTGTTAGTGGTTGAAGGCTACATGGACGTGGTAGCACTGGCGCAGTTCGGCATCGACTATGCCGTCGCGTCATTGGGCACTTCCACTACGCCTGAGCATATTCAACTGCTTTTTCGCACCACCGATACGGTGATTTGCTGCTACGACGGTGACAGAGCGGGCCGGGAAGCGGCATGGCGCGCGCTGGAAACCGCATTGCCTTACATGAATGACGGTCGTCAGCTACGCTTTATGTTTCTGCCGGATGGTGAAGATCCCGATACGCTGGTGCGTAAAGAGGGCAAAGAGACGTTTGAAACGCGGATGGAGCAGGCGATGCCGCTCTCCGCTTTTCTGTTCGATACGCTGCTGCCGCAGGTTAATTTGAGCACGCCCGACGGCAGAGCGCAGCTTAGTACGCTGGCTTTGCCGCTGATTAGCCAGGTGCCCGGTGAAACGCTGCGCATCTATCTGCGTCAGGAATTGGGTAATAAACTGGGCATTCTGGACGATAGCCAGCTGGAAAAACTGCTGCCGAAACAGAGCGAAGGCTCGAAGGTGCCTAAGCAGCCCCAGCTAAAACGCACAACCATGCGTATACTGATTGGATTGCTGATTCAAAATCCGGAGCTGGCGACGATAGTGCCTTCGCTGGAAGGACTGGACAACTCGGCGCTTCCGGGCTTTTCGCTATTTGTCGAGCTGGTCAGCACCTGCGTGGCGCATCCTGGCTTGACCACCGGTCAGCTACTAGAGTTATATCGCGGCACAAAATTTAGCCAGAGCCTTGAAACGCTGGCAACGTGGAACCACATGATAGTTGAGGATGAAGTGGAAACCATGTTTAAGGACTCGCTGGCCAGCATGTACGACGCGGCGCTGGAGCGCAGGCTTGAAGAGCTTATCGCGCGTGACCGCACCCACGGATTAAATGCCGGGGAGCGGCGGGAATTCTGGACGCTGAGCCAGGCCTTGAAAAAACAGTAATTAAGCAGCGGCGAAGAATGAGTTGTACAACATTTTGAAGCGTATATCGTCGTTGCTACTTTGAGCGCTCTGTTCCGGCTGATAAGGAATGCGGGCGCGGCTAGAAGAAACCGCTTCACACAGAATATCCGCGGCTTAAGTGCCGATTATCCGCCAGGTCGAGCCTGGCAGCCGCCACGATGGGCAGCGGCAATAATCCAACGCCCTCACTGTTATTGTTGGCTGCTTAAGCTTAGCCGACCAACACCAATCTAATTTAACAGAAGTGTGGATACCGTCTTATGGAGCAAAACCCGCAGTCACAGCTGAAGCTGCTTGTCACCCGTGGTAAGGAGCAAGGCTATCTGACCTATGCCGAGGTCAATGACCATCTGCCGGAAGATATCGTCGACTCCGATCAGATCGAAGACATCATCCAGATGATCAACGACATGGGCATTCAGGTTGTGGAAGAAGCGCCTGATGCCGACGATCTGATGCTGAACGAAAACAGCAGCGACACGGACGAAGATGCTGCCGAAGCGGCTGCTCAGGTGCTCTCCAGCGTTGAATCCGAGATCGGACGTACCACCGACCCGGTGCGCATGTACATGCGCGAAATGGGTACCGTTGAACTGCTGACGCGCGAAGGCGAAATCGACATCGCGAAGCGCATCGAAGACGGTATCAACCAGGTTCAGTGTTCCGTTGCCGAATATCCTGAAGCCATCACCTATTTGCTGGAGCAGTACGATCGCGTTGAAGCGGGCGAGGCTCGCCTTTCCGACATGATCACCGGCTTTGTCGATCCAAACGCGGAAGAGGACATTGCACCTACGGCTACGCACGTAGGCTCTGAACTCTCTGAAGAAGAGCGTGACGACGACGAAGATGAAGACGAAGAGTCTGACGACGACAGCTCTGACGATGACAACAGCATCGATCCAGAACTGGCTCGCGAGAAATTCACCGAGCTGCGCACGCAGTACGAAAAAACGCGTACGGTGATCAAAGCTAAAGGCCGCAGCCATGCTGACGCTATTAGCGAAATCCAGAATCTTTCCGACGTCTTTAAGCAGTTCCGCCTGGTGCCGAAGCAGTTCGACTACCTGGTAAACAACATGCGTACCATGATGGATCGCGTTCGTACTCAGGAACGTATCATCATGAAGCTGTGTGTTGAAATCTGTAAGATGCCGAAAAAGAACTTCATCACGCTGTTTACCGGCAATGAAACCAGCGAAACCTGGTTCAACGCCGCGCTGGCCATGAATAAACCGTGGTCTGAAAAGCTGAAGGACGTAGCGGAAGACGTACAGCGCAGCCTGATGAAGCTGGCGCAGATTGAAGAAGAGACAGGCCTGACCATCGAACAGGTAAAAGATATCAACCGTCGCATGTCTATCGGTGAAGCGAAAGCGCGCCGTGCGAAGAAAGAAATGGTTGAAGCTAACCTGCGTCTGGTTATCTCTATTGCTAAAAAGTATACCAACCGTGGCCTGCAGTTCCTGGATCTGATTCAGGAAGGCAACATCGGTCTGATGAAAGCCGTTGATAAGTTTGAATATCGCCGTGGCTATAAGTTCTCTACTTATGCGACCTGGTGGATCCGTCAGGCTATCACCCGCTCTATCGCTGATCAGGCGCGCACCATCCGTATTCCGGTGCATATGATTGAGACGATCAACAAGCTCAACCGTATTTCCCGCCAGATGCTGCAGGAGATGGGCCGCGAGCCAACGCCGGAAGAGCTGGCAGAGCGTATGCTGATGCCGGAAGACAAAATCCGCAAGGTGCTGAAAATCGCTAAAGAGCCAATCTCCATGGAGACGCCGATTGGTGATGATGAAGATTCGCATCTGGGCGACTTCATTGAAGATACCACGCTGGAGCTGCCGCTGGATTCTGCTACCTCTGAGAGCCTGCGTTCCGCGACGCACGACGTGTTGGCCGGGCTGACCGCTCGCGAAGCAAAAGTCCTGCGCATGCGTTTTGGTATCGATATGAACACCGATCATACGCTGGAAGAAGTGGGCAAACAGTTCGACGTTACCCGCGAGCGTATTCGTCAGATTGAAGCGAAGGCACTGCGCAAGCTGCGTCATCCAAGCCGCTCTGAAGTGCTGCGCAGCTTCCTGGACGATTAATTATCCGGCTGCGTAATAAGCCCCGGCCTGTGCCGGGGCTTTTTTTTGCCTGTTGCCTGCCTGCTGACATCAACAGTTGAACCTGGAAAGGGTGCTCCCGGATCACATCAACAATGCGCTGGCGAACAACCTGTCCGCCAGCGGTTGCCTTACCTTGCGGGTTCGCAGGCTAAGCTGGCTACAATCTCTGTGCCGCCCTGTTTAACGTGCAGTTCACACAGCGAACCGCGTGTAAGCCAGACAAGGGTAATTACCGTTATGCAGACCATCGTTAAACAGAAAACGAACATTTTTTGTGCCATCACTGGCCTCCTTTTCCATTGCTTTTCAGCGGGTAAAAGGCTACCTTTACATTGTGGGATGTAAGAGGTGCCTCACTTTGACTTGCGTCAGGTGGGGCTTTTCTCTTTCTGTCCCGGTTACCCAGGACAAAAAGATCCTGAGCACCCGTCGCGCAGTGTAGCGCACTTCATCGTCAGTTCCCGCAGCAATTTACTAAACCCAGAGCTGGACCTGATTTCTGTGCAACAGCCATGAAACTGCGCATCAGATCAGCGATCTGCCGCCAGTAATGCCCGGTTTAGTTCCTGATAAGCGGCGGTCAGCTCATCCTGCGAAGCACGATTCAAACCGCTGGGATTAGGTAATACCCAGATTTCCGTCTTGCCGAGGGTTTGCGGCTGCTTGCCCCACTCTACCTTCCCCGCCCTGAACGCCTGTTTATAGGCTTGCTTACCCAGCACCGCGAGCGCATCAGGCTGATAGCGCAGGATCTTCTCCTCCAGCAGTTTGCCGCCGTCGCGTAGCTCCGTTGCCGTAAGCTCCGAAGCCTCTTTGGTCGCCCTTTCTACCAGCATGGTAATCCCGCAGCGCGTGACCAATAGCTCGCGTTCTTCTTCCGGCTTGAGCTGCCTGGCCGTAAATCCGGCCTGCCAGATTGTTTTCCAGAAACGGTTTCCTGCATAGGCAAAATGAAAACCGGTATGGGCCGAAGATTTTCCGGGATTAATGCCGCAGAAAATCACTCTGAGTCCGGGCGCGATAATGTCATCAATCCCGTGTTCCTTGTGTTCCACTCTTATTTCTCCAGGCTTTGCCATCAGGGAATAGCAAAATAGCTCAGCACTTCGCAGCCTCGGCCAACGGCAGGCGTAGCGATAACGTTCAGCGTGGCGATATCAATTACGCTTAGCGTGCCGTCGTCCTCGTTGGCGATAAGCAGCGTCTGGTTGTCCGGGCTAAAACAGCCGTCCATCGGCTTATTCCCTACTTTAATCTGACCGAGCGGATTAAGCTCGCCGTCAAAAAGGCTGATAACCGGCTCCTCGTCACCAATAACCACCAGCAGCGAGCCATCCTCGCTAAAGCGAACCAGCTGGGAAGATTTTTTATGGCCCGGCAGCGGCAGGGTTTTCACCAGGCGATGCTCATTACTGTCCAACACGTGTAGCCCCGGCTTCTCGCCGTCCGTCGCTACAATAAATGCGCTAATCGGCGAAGCGGCTATCCCGCTGATGGTGCCGGGCATAGCGATAGTGTCGATGACTTTGCCGTTGCCGCCAGAGAGTTCCACTACCGTTACGGAGGCATCCTCTTCGTTATCGGTAAACAGCTTACGGCCGGAAGGCAGAATCGCTAATCGGTGTGTATTGTGTGAAGGCACGGCAATTTTGTTAATAATGGTGTCGCTATTGGGATCGATAACCAGAATCGTGGCGCTGTTTTCGCAGCATTGATACACATAGCCATCGTGCCCCAACCGCGCGGTATGCGGAGATTCAAGCGGGCTGACATCGATAAATCCCTGCACCTGACGCTGTAGCAGATCGATCACCGCAATTTTATGGCCAGGATGAGGATTGTCGCCATGAATACCGTCGCCGAAGATAGGTACATAGGCCTTATGCTGCTGCGGCAGGATCAGCAGCTCATGCGGGCGCGGCGGAAAAGCGTTCAGCTCCCTCTCGACGGCAAAGGTTTCAGGATTAAGAAACAGCATGTTGCTGCCCTGCTTATCGACAGCAATCAAACCATAGCGATTTTTTAACGTCACGAATCTCTCCTTTAATGAAGTAGTTACCTTAAAGGTAGTCCACGACGTTGCCACGCTGCTGAAGGAAAGGTTACAAAATTTGCTGAATGCCCCACATTGCCAGCGCGTGATCTTCATGGGAGGGCAAGCCGCTAACGGTGACGGCACCGATGATACCTCCGCTGCTTAGCAGCAGCGGGAAGCTGCCGCCGTGGTCGGAATAGCGCTGGGGATCCATGAAATTCATTTTTTCCATCCGCACGCCATCAGCCTGGTTTTTCTCGCCCGTGTACAAAGAAGAGTGACCGTTACGTAGCGTGGTGTGGCGTTTACGCGCTATCCATTCCAGGTTTTCGGCGCTGGAACCCGCTAATGCGCAGCTGAACAGAACCTGTCCAAAACCATATACCTCGATAGCTATCGGCGCTTTTTCCTGTACCCCACGCTGACGAATCGCCTCACCTACCCGCCAGGCATCTTCAAAGCTAAACCGGGACAGGCGAACGTTTTGTTCCTGCTGCAGCAAAGTTTCCAGATCGGGAATAGTTGACATAATGCACTCTTTTAACAGAACAATAAGATGGACATTAGCCTAATAGATTTTTATATTTCACATAATATAAATATGGAATATAAATTTTATTTGTGAGGAAGATCGCTTTCCTTCTGAGGATTAAAAGCCTCGCGCAGCCAGTGGGTAAAGCTGCTGACGGCACGTGGAACCTGAGCGGCCCATGGACGCACCACGTACAGGTTTTCGGCAAAAGCGCCCAGTGTTTGCCATTGCGGCAAGACCTCAACCAGCTGGCCGCTGTCGATCGCGCTTTGTGCGCTAAAGTCCGGTAACAGCGCGATGCCCAGTCCTTCCAGCGCGGCATCCCTGATTGATTCACTGTTATTGGTAGCAAAAGGGCCGCTAACGTTCACAGACATCTTTTCGCCAGCTGCGGTACGTGAGGTAAACGTCCAGCGCGGCGTTTCTGTCCCTCGCGGGTAGTAAAGACACTGATGCTGGCTTAGCGCCTGCGGGGTTTGCGGCTCGCCATATCTGGCCAGATAGGCAGGCGAAGCGACTACCAGCGCGCGAGTAGCGCACAACGGTAGCGCAACATGCGTTTCAGGAAGCGTATCGCTGTGGCGAATGGCAAGGTCAAATCCTTCGCTGGCCAGCGAAACCAGCCGATCGGAAACCTCAAGCTGAATGCGCACCTGTGGATGCTCGCGCAAGAAAGCCGTGATATGCGGCACCAGCTGCTGACGGCCAAACGCCACCGGCGCGGTGATGCGAATTAAGCCCCGCAGCGGCCCGGAAGCGTCGCGCACGCTAAAAAAGCTCTGTTCTATCTGCGCAAAAGGCGCGCGCAGTTCTTCGACCAGCTTTTCACCCGCGCTGGTCAGCCGCAGACTGCGAGTCGTACGGGTAACCAGCGGAACGCCTGCCTGCTGCTCCAGCTCTTTAATTTTCTGGCTCATGGCGGCCTTGCTGACCTCCAGCCGCTCAGCCGCGCGGGTAAAACTGCCCTGCTCTGCCAGAACGGTCAGCCAGTGCAGATGGATCCATAGTGCGTCAGTTTTAATGTCCATCGCTATTGTTCACTATAGTAAATAATCATTTCAACTATAGCGGTTTTTCTTCGCCGCCGCGCGCCGTAAAGTAGTCGCCAGATTAGCGCGAACATTTTTGGGCTTCACTAGCACGTTAAGGGGAATTGATATGCCGCTACTGCAATTCGACGTTATTCAGGGTCGTTCCGAATCAGAACTTAAAACTATGCTGGATGCCGCCCACCGTGCCGTGCTTAGCGCTTTTAAGGTGCCGGAACGCGATCGCTACCAGATTGTTCACGAAAACAAACCTTATCAAATGGTCTTCGAAGACACCGGCCTGGGGCTAAAGCGCACCGACAATCTGGTGATGGTGCGGGTATTTACCAGCCCGCGCAGCGACGAGCAAAAACAGTTTTTTATGGCGGAACTGTGCCGCGAACTGAAAGAGAGCTGTGGCATTTTGGGCAGCGACGTGATGATAAGTTTTATCACCAACGACAAAGGCGACTGGAGCTTTGGCAACGGCGTCGCGCAGTATGTGACCGGCGAGCTTTAAGGCTGAGAGAAGCGCAGGTTGTTTAGCTGATGGCAGTAGCTCCCCGGCCAGAGCCGGGGAGCAGCACAATCAGAAGTCGTAACGCAGACGAACCAGGTTCAGATCGCCCAGGTTATCGCTGCTTGACGTAAAGACATGCTCATAGTCGACGCGGAAACCGTAGTCGAGCTGGAAGGTAATCCCGACGCCGTTATCAATACGCTGGTAATTGCGGTCGTTGATATATTCCAGGCGGTCGCCCATCACGTAAGGCATAAAGGTTTTCAGGCCGTAATTGCCAACCGGAATGGTATAGCCCGCCATGTATTCGATACCCCAGGCATCTCCCGCAAAGTAGTTATCCACGCTCTTTTTCTTGCTCAGCAGGAAGTTCTGGTAATAGCCGCCGCCGAAAGAGAAGGTCCAGCTATCCGGCTTCCAGCTAAGAGAGGTGCCGTAAATATTCTGGTCCCAGGTTTTCCCCTGATCGGTACCCGGATTGCGCATTTCGGCACGGGTATAGTTCCAGGCCGCGCCCCAGGTCAGCTCTTTGCTCAGGTGATAATCCACGCCCAGCGAGCCGCCGCCCTGACGCTTATAGCGCAGACCATCGCCCGGCAAATATTCATTATCAGCAAACAGGTAAGAAGCCAGCACGTCCGCATCGCCAAAGGTATTTTTATACTTCAGCATTTTACGGGAACGGTAAGATCCATCGTAGTCGCCGTTGATGCCGTTGCCAGGTGCCTGGGCCAGCATGTCATAATCCCAGATATCGGTTTTTGCGCCAACCACATCATAATAAACGCTGTTTTGCTGACCGAAGGTTAATTTACCCCAGGTTTTGCTCTGGAAACCGGTATAAAGCATACGGCGGGTCGTATCATGAGCCTTCGCGGCGTAATGATTATCCCAGTTAAAAATGGCAGGGGCATTCACGCCTACCTCGTAATAACCAACCCAGCTCACGTCATCAAACAGATAATAATCCGCCAGGAAACGGAAACGCGTACCGCCGTCAAAGCCGTTACGTTTATAGGCGTTTTTACCGTCGCTGCCGGTCAGGTTATTAAATTGCGGACGAATACTGCCGCCAACGGTAAAGTTGAGACGGCTTAGCGGATCGCCCGCCTGCGGGTTTTGTTTAATCAATGTTACTTCAGCATGAGCTGCAAAAGAGGCACTGCCGACCACCAGCGCCAGGCCAATAGCCTGACTTAACACGCGCATTTTTGTTAACATTATGTTGCCCTGTAAAACTTTGCCATAGAAAAGAGAACGGGATATTGAAAGAAAAGATCACATAAAGCCGATTTTTTGCGCGATTATAGGCATGAAAGCTTAAAACGCAATATGCAAAATGGGCTTTTGTAAATTTTCTTATATCCTTTTGTTTTATTTAGGTAAAGAAGGATGAAAGTAACACAATTCTTCTCTTACCGGCGCTCGCTTTATTCAACCGAAAGGTCAGACCGCGGCCCGCACGCTGACGCGTGCAAAAATGTGAACGTGCTCTGACTTATTACACAAATATGTTTTCGGCAGCGTCGACCATAACCTTAATTAATTTAACCTTCGGGTTACTTTTTCAGATAAGGAATTCGTGCACCGTCGCATAAAACGTCCAGGTTCAATGCGATGACTGCTGCATAACTTAAACAGAACCTTAACCAACCGTAATAAATGCACGATCGCTGCTTTTTTTATTTGCGCAGGCCCAGTTGCCAGCGCTGGCTCATCACGTTAGATTGCTCAATTCGCCAGGGACTGGCGCTTAATGCCTGCCAGGGCGCTGTTTTCGGAGAAAATAAAATTTGGGATCTGCATCGCTTTCATTACTGCTCTTTATTGCGTCGGCCATACTTTACCGCCTGAAGGCCGGACGAAATAAATCAGCATTTATTGCTATTACTTTGCTTTCCGCCATTTATATCGTGCTGAATGCTTCGCTATTGGCGAGCAATTACTTTACCGGCGAAGGGATTAACGACGCGGTTATTTATACGATTACCAGCAACCTGAGCGGTGCGGGCGTAGGGAAATACCTGCTTCCGGCCGCCGGAATGGCGGCCGGACTGGTGCTGCTGCTGATCTTTCTGACCTGGATTTTACGGCGGGGTAACAAGCACAGCGGCGGTAAACTCTGGGCCCTGCTGGCTATCGTGCTGGCGCTCGCCTCAATAAAAACTACGCCTGCTTATCAACAGGTTGCGAGCCTGGTCAAATCACAATTAGGTAAGGGCGACTCCGACTTTTACACGCACTACAAAGTACCAGGGACGCAGCTGCGCGGCAGTAAACCTAACCTGGTTTATATCTATGCCGAAAGCCTGGAGCGTACCTATTTTAACGACGCGGCCTTTCCTGACCTTGCGCCGGAACTGGGCAGCATTAAAAATGAATCGCTGGACTTCAGCAATACGCAGCAGCTTCCCGGCACCGAGTACACGATTGCCGGTATGGTTGCCTCCCAGTGCGGCATTCCGCTGTTCGCCCCGTTCGATGGCAACTCGTCCAGCTCGCTTTCCTCTTTTTATCCGCAAAACGTCTGTCTTGGCGACGTGTTAAAGGCCGCAGGCTATCAAAACTATTTTTATCAGGGGGCCAGCCTGAGCTTTGCCGGTAAAGACCTGTTTCTTTCCTCACACGGCTTCGATCACGCTTACGGTTTTAAAGAACTCAAAGATCGGGTGAAAGACCCCAAATACCGCAACGACTGGGGCTGGTATGACGATACGCTGCTGGATATCGTTTTTGATAAATACGTTGAGCTGGCACAGCAAAACCGCCCTTTCTCGCTTTTCGCCCTGACGGTGGATACGCACCATCCCGACGGCTTTATATCCCGTAGCTGCCAGCGAAAATCTTACCTGTGGCAGGGAAAAGAGAATAAATCTTTTGCCGCCGTTGCCTGTAGCCAGGAACATATTGCGCGCCTGATCGAGCGGATTCGCGCTACGCCGTGGTTTAAGAACACCATTATCGTGGTCAGCTCCGATCACCTGGCGATGAACAACAGCGCCTGGAAATACCTGAATCAGCAGGATCGCAGCGATCTCTTCTTTATGCTGCGCGGCGATAACAGCACCAGTAAGGTGATAGCGGTTAAACGCAGCACGCTGGATAACGGTGCCACGGTACTGGACGCGCTGGGCGGCGATAACTTTATCGGTCTTGGCCGCAGCAGCCTTTCTTCCCCGTCGCTGACCGCTACTTATCTGAACATTAAAGAGAAGATCAACGAGTGGAAGCCAGACATTATTAAGCTGTGGAATTTCCCGAAAACCATCGCCGACTATAAAATCGATACCGTTAACAACACCTTCAGCTTCTCCGGCGTGCATTTTAAACTGCCGCTGCTGCTTGCGGTTAAGCCAGGCAAAATTGAACCAAAGTTTGATGTTTATCTGGCTCCGCCGTTAAAGCAGCAGCTTGCCGACTTCGCGCCGGACGAGAAATTTGTCTGGATCGACCGCTGCTTTAAGATGGGCAACGTCTGGGATGAAAAACTGGCGTTAAGCACGCAGTTCTGCGTGGCGGACGGCACGCTCGACTCTCTCCCATCCATTCAGGTAATGAAAGCTGGCGTGACGCAAAGCCGCATTAATTTTCAGGGGGTTGCCCAGCGCAGCGATGAGCGCTACCAGCACGCTCTCACCAGGTTACGCCTTGCCGACACGGATATGACCTACAGCTCTGACACTATCCTGTTCACCCTGCCTGGCCTGCCCGCCCGGGTACAGAAAATAGCGGGGCTTTCCCGCATCGAGCCCTGGGGTGGCCGCTGGTCAAACGCGAAGCTACAGCCGGAGGTCAGCATAGAATATCGCGATCCGCTGCCCGCCGCTTTTGACATGGAGCTGACGGCGCGCGCTTTTGGCGCCAACAGCCAGCATCCTTTTACCGTGCAGATTGGCGACGTCAGCCAACAGTTCAGGCTGACCAACGGCGACAGCACCATTCGGCTGCATCTGAACAACCCAACGCGAGCGAAAATGCTCAGAATTACGCCGCCCGTGCCGGAAGAAACGGCGGAAGACAACGTAGCCGGTTATGCCGAACGCAAACTCGGTATTGGTCTTATCAGTTTGAAAATTGAAGGCGTGCAATAAGTTACCTTGCCCCCCCGGCCAGCCTGGCCGGGGGAATCTCCGTTATTTTATTCTCTCTCCCTGCTGTTTTGCCCGTCAGGAAAATGCGCGATTACGCTCAAGTTTTGATCGTCACTGCCGATTTAAAAAGCCTCAACGGCATTAAAAATTTCTTCAGTCGCTATCAAACAGCAAGGAATCATCCGGATGACATCTGTAAAAAACCTGAAGGTTGGCGTACGCCTGGGCGCAGCGCTTGGCCTGGTC
The DNA here is from genome assembly GCF_019132875.1 of Erwinia phyllosphaerae. Taxonomy (GTDB): domain Bacteria; phylum Pseudomonadota; class Gammaproteobacteria; order Enterobacterales; family Enterobacteriaceae; genus Erwinia; species Erwinia phyllosphaerae. The sequence continues at coordinate 151,247 of NZ_JAHSPF010000005.1, read as the reverse complement.
ATACTGTTGTTTATTGTGGTCAGCGTGACGGCCATTGTTAAAACCGGCAGTATCAACGGCGCGGTCGACAGAATTATTAACGATCGTTATATCAAAGTAAGGCTGGCCTTTGACGTGCGTGACGGCGTTAACGATCAGATTAAGTTTTTGCGCGGCATGGTGATTGAAACCGCGCATCCGGAAAAAAATCTGAAACGTTACGGGCAGCTGGATGACGTAACGCAACAAACTAACCGGACTATCGAGCAGATTGCTAAACTGCAAACCACGGAAGTGGGTATTAAAAAGATTCAGGCGGTCAAAGAGGCGGCCCGGCAGTTTGAGGTCGCTAAAAACGCGCTGTTAGATCTGGTGCGAGCGGGCAACGTTGACGCCGCCGCCGATTATGCATTGATGAAGATGACGCCGGTCCAGTCGGCCTATCTCAATATTGTTAAAAGCTTTGCCGATTCGCAGTCTAAGCAGCTTCAGGCAGAAGGCGCTAATGCCGTTGCCGACGGTTCGACCGCTATCCGCATTACGCTAATCTTCTCCGCGCTGGCCACGCTGGCCGCTATCATCCTGGGCTATTTCCTGACGCGTTCCATCGTTACGCCGCTGCGTGAAGCGGTGCAGATTGCCGAAAACGTGGCGGCAGGCGACCTGCGTACGGTTATCCGCGTTGATTCAGCCGACGAAACGGGCCAGCTGATGCAGGCGCTGAAAAAAATGAACGAAAACCTGCTGCGCATCGTGACGGAAGTCCGTTCCGGTACGGAGCTGATCACCACCGCTTCAGGCGAAATTTCGCTGGGTAATATGGATCTCTCATCCCGCACCGAGCAGCAGGCCAGCTCGCTGGAGGAGACCGCCTCCGCAATGGAGCAAATGACCTCAACCGTGAAACAAAACGCCGATAACGCGCGTCAGGCCAACGAGCTGGCCGCGCTGGCATCCAAAGTAGCGGTTCAGAGCGGTACGGCAGTCAATCAGGTGGTGAATACGATGGAAACCATCAACGCCTCGTCGAAAAAAATCGTAGATATTATCAGCGTTATCGACAGCATCGCCTTCCAGACTAACATTCTGGCGCTGAATGCCGCCGTGGAAGCCGCTCGCGCTGGCGAACAGGGCCGGGGCTTTGCCGTGGTCGCTTCAGAAGTACGTAACCTGGCGCAACGTTCCGCTTCGGCTGCCAAAGAGATTGCCCAGCTGATTCAGGATTCCGTTAACAAAGTGGACGAAGGCGGCAAGCAGGTCGCCAGAGCCGGCAGCACGATGGAAGAAGTGTTGGCGAGCGTGAAAAGCGTGACGGAAATCATGGGTGAGATCTCTATTGCCAGCCATGAACAGAGCAGCGGCATCGGTGAAATCAACATGGCGATTACGCAGATGGACCAGGTAACGCAGCAAAATGCGGCGCTGGTTAACCAGTCGGCGGCGGCAGCTCAATCGTTGCAGGAACAGGCTGAACAGCTCTCGCAGGCTATCAGCATTTTTAAAGTCAGCCACGCGGCCGGCTGATGAGTAAGGCGGCCTGTAAAAAAGAGGCCGCCGCTCTTTTTTCATCATTAGGAAAAAGATTAGTATAAGGTCCCTTTCTCGCTCCCGATGGATATCGCACGTTGAAATACGTTCACCGCTTGCTGGCACTTTGTGTTCTCCTTCCGTTTGGCGCAATGGCGCAGACCGTTCCCGATCCGCTACTGGCTTCGCAGATTGTCGACCGCTACGCGCAAAATATTTACTACAACACCAAGGCGACCGGACTGGCGATGGTGGCGATTGACGCCAACCAGCGCGTCTTTGCCAGCCTGGGATCGGTGCGTCCGGGCAGCAGCGTCCGGCCACAGAAAGATTCTATTATTCGCATCGCCTCGCTGACCAAGCTGCTGACCAGCGAACTGCTGGTTAAGCTGGCAGAAAAAGGCGTGGTGCGGCTTGACGATCCGCTCAGCAAATATGCGCCGCCCGGCGGCTATGTTCCCGCCTACGCCGGGCAGACTATCCGGCTTATCAACCTGGCGACGCACACCAGCGGCCTGCCGCGCGAGCAGCCCGGCGGCAAACCGCATCGTCCGGTGTTCGTCTGGCCAACCAACAGCCAGCGCTGGAGCTGGCTGAGAACCGCGCACCTGAAGGCCGCGCCCGGCACCCAGGCCGCCTACTCTAATCTGGCGTTCGATCTGCTTGGTGATGCGCTGTCCCGTGCGGCGCGCACTCCTTATCCAACGCTGCTACAGCGTGAAATCACCCGGCCTTTGGGCATGAAGGATACGACCTTCACCCCTTCTCCCGATCAGTGTTCGCGCCTGATGGTGGCCGAAAAAGGTGCCAGTCCCTGCACCAATACGCTGGCGGCTATCGGCAGCGGCGGCATCTATTCCACGCCGGACGATATGGGACGCTGGATGCAGCAGTTCCTTTCTTCCGATATGCATGCACGTTCCGCGCAGGCCGATCGCATCCAGACCATGATTTATCAGCGTAGCCAGCTAACGAAAGTGGATGGCATGGACGTGCCGGGGAAAGCCTCGGCGCTGGGTATGGGCTGGGTTTATATGGCACCGCAGGGCGGGCGTCCGGGGATTATTCAGAAAACCGGCGGCGGCGGCGGCTTTATTACCTATATAGCGATGGTGCCGCGCTACAGCGTCGGCGTGTTTATCGTGGTCACGCGCTCGCCGGAAACGCATTTTACCGCCATGAGCGACGGCGTAAATAATCTCCTGACCGAGCTGATTGGCAATACGCCGGACAGCGCACAGCTGGCCGCTTCAATTATGGAAAGCGAATAGCTTTATCGGTGGAATAACCGCGCAGCCCGGTTTAACGGGCTGCGCCAGTAATATGACATTATGTAAAACGACATAACATTCCGTGAATTAAGGATCATTGTGGTGCGTGGCGCACCTGAGCCGTCCGCCGATCAACCGCTTATCCTCAGCCCGCTTCCCGCCTTAGATTGCCGATATCTTCAAAACAGCGCCGCTATCTCTTCAACAACCTCCGGCATTTTCAGCAATTCATCTTCTCGCGTTTTTCTGGCATGCGAAATGCTTTATCCCCTGGAAGAAACATCACCAATGCTTGTAACAGACAATGAGGTTGATATGGCTAAGGGCGCATTTAAACAGAAGTTAGGGCTGCTCGATCTCAGCCTGCTGGGCATCGGCTCTATGATTGGTTCGGGCTGGCTCTATGCCGCGCTGACCAGCTCTGGCTATGCCGGAGCCCAAACCGGCTGGGCATGGATCCTTGGCGCGATTATCGTGCTGCTGATCGGCCTGGTTTTTGCCGAACTGTCCGCTGCCATCCCACGCGCGGGCGGTTTTGTGCGCTACCCCAACTTTTCACACGGCAACGTGGTCGGCTTTGTTATCGGGGTCAGTTCTTTGCTGGCCTACACCAGTACCGCCGGGGTGGAAGTAGAAGCGGTGCGGCAGTATGCCCAATACTGGTGGCCTGCGGTCAGCAACAGCGACGGCAGCCCAACCGGCCTGGGCTTTGCCGTGCAGATCCTGCTGCTGGTCGGTTTTTTCCTGCTGAACTACTGGAGCGTCAGTTTCTTTGGGCGCGTAAATACCATTGTTACCCTCTTTAAATTTATCGTGCCGCTGCTGACTATCGGCACGCTGTTTCTCTATTTCCACGGCGATAACCTGAACGTGCCGCCTCCGCCTCCGGGCGGCGCGCACGGTATTTTTTCTTCGCTGACCGGTGCGGGTATTGTGTTTGCCTATCTGGGTTTTCGCCAGGCCGTGGATTTCGCCAGCGAGGCGAAAAATCCGCAGCGTAACGTGCCGCTGTCGATCATCATCGCCATAGTGGTCAGCTTTATTATCTATATTGCTTTGCAGTATGCCTTTATGGGCGCGGTGCCTGAAAAAGCGCTGTCGGCCAACGGCTGGGATGGCCTGAAGAAGGTGTTTCAGTCTCCTTATGCCGATCTGGCTCGTAGCCTGGGCATCACCTGGCTGATTAACCTGATTCTGGTCGATGCGGTCATTTCGCCCGCCGGTACCGGCAATATTTACCTGGCCGGTGCCAGCCGCGTGCTGTTTGCCTGGGCGCGTAACGGCCATCTGCTGAAGGTGTTTGGCCAGGTCGATGCCAAATCTGGCGTACCGCGCGGCGCGCTGTGGCTGTCGCTGGTGCTCTCTGTCGCCTGGACGTTACCTTCAGAGTTTCAGGTCTGGGGCGGCCTGATTGGTGCCGTTACCTCCGCAACCGTTTTTACCTATATGCCTGGCCCGGTGACGCTGGGCGCGTTTCGCCGTCATCTGCCCGGCATGCAGCGGCCATTCCGGCTGCCCATCGCGGCCGTGCTCAGCCCGCTGGCGTTTATTGCCAGTTCGCTGCTGATTTACTGGAGCGGCTGGTCGGTCAACGAAATCCTGCTGCCGGTGCTGATCGCGGCATGGATTGGCTATGCCGCGTTCGGTAAAAAAGGCGTGAACGCCAGCCGCGACCTGCACTGCGCGTGGTGGCTGCTGGCCTACTATTTTGCGCTGATGCTGCTGTCATATCTGGGCACCTTTGGCGGCATAAACGCTGTCGGCTCGCCTGTAGATATGGTGCTGGTCACGGTCGCCTCACTGGTTTGCTATTACTGGGGCGTGGCGGCCAGCCTGCCGGTGCCGGAGATTACCGATGAGGATGAGCTGGTACCCGACGGCAGCGAAAAAATCACCGGTCACTACGTGCGTAACTAATTCACCTGCCCGCACCAGCAGCCTTCAGGTGGAGCAACCCGCCTGAGGCTGTTGGCAAAGCGTTTTTTAATGCAACGTTTCCCGTGGGGCCTCGCGCTTGTTAAGCTGGGTGATCGACACCGCCCATCGGGAAAACGTTATGCAGGAAAAAGCAGAGCAGGACGAAAAGAACTTACCGCATCCGTCAGGAAAGAGGCTGGAACCACGGGAACAACGCACTTTGGAAGAGATGCCAGCATCACGTCAGTTACGCACTTCGGAAGAATTGTCAGCGTCACGTCAGCCACGCATTTCGGAAGAGTTGCCAGCGTCACGTCAGCCACGTATTTCGGAAGAGTTGCCAGCGTCACGCCAGCTACGCGCTTCAGAAGAGTTACCAACATCACGTCAGCCACGGGCTTCAGAAGAGATGCCAATGCCACGTCAGCCCCGCGCACCGCGCACGCCTCGCACTCCGCGTCAACCACGTACGCCACGAGAAACGCTGGAACCGCGCGAGCCGAGAGAGCCCCGGGAACCGCGTCAGCCGCGCACGCCCAGAACTCCGCGAACACCACGCTCCGCAAGAAAAGCAGCACACCATCAGGGCCGCTCTGCCGCTTCTTCATTTGTTTCTCCTGCCCGCTGACTTGCTGCGGCCTGATCTCAATCAATACACAGCGACACGTTCCTCCGCATATTTTCTGCCAGTGATAATAACGCGCTGCATTTCTATGTATGGCGCTAACTGGAGAAGATTATGTTGTACAGAATGATCCTGAACGAGACGTGCTGGTTCGGCCCTGGTTCTCTTTCGCAACTCGTTCCCGAGGTCCGCCAGCGCAACCTGAAAAAAGCGCTGCTGGTGACCGACAAAACGCTGGTGAAAGCGGGTGTTATTGAAAAAGTGACTGCGCTGCTGGACCAGCATCATCTTCCTTATGTTATTTACGATGAGGTGGTGCCAAACCCAACCATTGCCGTGGTGACCGCTGGCGTGACGGCGTTTAAAGCGGCCCAGGCGGACTATCTGATCGCTATCGGCGGCGGTTCGCCCCAGGATACGGCCAAGGCCATTGGGATTATCATCAATAATCCTGAATTCGCTGACGTACGCAGTCTGGAAGGCTTCGCCAGTACCCAAAATCCCTGCGTGCCGATTATTGCTATTCCAACCACCGCGGGCACGGCGGCGGAAGTGACCATCAACTATGTGATTACAGATGAAGAAAACCGCCGTAAGTTTGTCTGCATCGATCCGCATGATATTCCGGTTGTCGCCATTATTGATGCAGAAATGATGGCAAGCATGCCGCCTTCGCTCAAAGCCGCCACCGGTATCGATGCGCTGACGCACGCCATTGAAGGCTTTACCACTAAAGGAGCCTGGGAGCTGACCGACGCGCTGCACCTGAAGGCGATTCAGATTATCAACCGTTCGCTGCGCGCTTCCGTGGCCGGAGAGCAAAAAGGCGTGGAGGATATGGCGCTGGGCCAGTACGTGGCCGGGATGGGTTTCTCCAACGTCGGGCTTGGCCTGGTGCACGGCATGGCACATCCGCTGGGCGCTTTCTATAACGTGCCGCACGGCGTCGCTAACGCCATTATTCTGCCGCACGTGATGGCGTGGAACGCGGACTTTACCGGAGAAAAATACCGCGATATCGCCCGCGCCATGGGCGTGACGAAGGTATGCAGCATGAGCCTGATCGAAGCGCGGGAAGCGGCCGTTGAGGCGGTGAAAAAGCTCTCTGCCGATGTCGGTATTCCTGCACGCCTGCGCGATGTAGGCATGAAGGAGGAAGATATCCCGGCGCTGGCCCAGGCGGCGCTGGATGATGTCTGCACCGGCGGCAATCCAAGAGAGGCAACGCTGGATAATATTATTGCGCTCTATCGTAAGATTTACTGATGCCGAAGCATGCAGGCCGCTGCGCCTGCATTCTGCCGTTTATCCCCTGTCTGACGCTTTCGCTGCTCAGCAGCTGTTCAGGACAATCAGGCATTTACCCGCTGCCAAACCCCGGCGGCATCTCCTTAAGAACGTTATAGTCTTCATCCACCAGCAGCAGCGTCTGCCATTTGTCGCTCGCCCCGACAATATAGATCCCTTACACTACCGATTGATAAGTTTTTTTTCTCATTGACCAACACTTAATCGGTGATTTTATATACACCTCAGGGACAGGTAAAGTGAATAAGCAACAGGCGTTACGCATTCTCAACAGCTGGCATCTTATTGAATTTTTCCAGACCTATAACGTAGAGGCAGAAGACAAAAGCATTCAGGTTTCTGCCTCAGAACTGGAAAGGTACGGTGATTCTTTGCTTCCCTGGCTAAATGAAAGCCAGCGTAACCGGGCAGGAATAAAGGATGATAACGTACGTTATGTGCTCCATCTTGGCCTGTTCCCTAAAAAGGAAGCAGAACAGTTAAGCGAGCGGCTGTTTGGTCAGGAAGATTCCGCCCTGGCGAATTATGAGCAGGAACAGCGGCTCGATACGGACGGAATGACCTGTTTTGCAAAGCTGAACGTGGATAAAGAAGGCTTGCCCGATTTTCAAAGCATGTCCGTCAGCACCTTGCCCTGGGCGTTAGGGCATCTACAGCAAGGTACGGCTGCCCAGCTTTCCGTGGCGGCTTTCCGCGACAGAAATGCGCTGTTAAATGAAGAGTTAAAGCGACTGGCCTTACTGCTTCCGAGCCATCCGCAGTCTGGCAAAAGCTACCTGACCGCAGGCTCACTGGTAAAGTTGCTGCAAATTCTGTGTGACTGGGCACAATATTCGCCCTCTTCGCCTTTCGTCCTTCAGTTTGACTGGTACCCAATAAAAGCCTCTGCCTCCGGTACAGATAAAAATGTACGGCGCCTTCCTGCGAGTCTAAATAAGGATGAGCTGACCGATACTACGGCAGTGGCAACGTTAGATGAAGAATCGGAAAGCAGTGAAGAAGTCTTACCTATTCTCAACAGCTTTTTTCTGGAAGACCTGGAGCGCGCGATGCTGGCTGTCGCGGCGGATGAAGGGGGAAAAGCGTTACGCCAGTATCTTTCAATCAGGCAAAATCGCCACAGCGATCTTTATTCCTCTCAGGGTCTGGAAACAATAACTCATCATCTGGCACCCGAATACATGCCACACGGCCGTTGGCCTTCCGACCCTCGCTTCAGCATGTCGCTGATGCAGCAGTTTTCAATCAATACTGCGCTAAAGGAACTAAAAGACGGGGGATTACTGTCGGTAAATGGCCCTCCGGGTACCGGCAAGACGACGATGCTGCGCGATCTGGTTGCGCATAATGTGGTTGAGCGCGCCAAAGCTCTGGCCTCTTTTAGCTATGCCTCTGAAGCACTTGATGAGAACGGATTTCTGGCTAAAAGCCTGACCGGCTTTGAAATGGTTGTGGCTTCCTACAACAATGCCGCAGTGGAAAATATCTCCCGCGAATTACCTCAATATAAATCACTGGCTAAAGAATTTCGTGACGCGAGCTATCTGCGTCCAATTGCTAATCAGCTAAACGCGCGGGAAAACAGAAACGGACAGCTGCTTCCTTTAACGGAAGAGGAACAGTGCTGGGGCATGATTGCCGCTATTATGGGCAACAAGAAAAACCGCTCCCGATTCAGCCAGCGTTTTTTCTTTTCTCGTCATTTTGAAAAAGACAGCCCTGAAGAGACCGCTCGTCCTGATGAGTTTAATTTTCTAAATTACTGGCGATGGTATCAAACCGACAAACCGCTTTCCTTCACGGAGGCTAAGAAAAACTTTTTGGCCGCTCTGGCGGAAGTCGAATTATTGCAGAAGAAATTGCAGCAGCTGGACGAGCTGAACCTGTGGTTTCAAAAATACGGTGATGGTAAAGCTGTTCATGGTTTGAAGGTAAAGCAAAGCGAAGCTATTACGCGTCGGCGCGAGGCGGAAGATAAGCATGAAGTAATTCAGCGGCAGATGGGGCAGCTGGATGAAAGAGTAAGTATTTTAAAGGAAGAATATGAAGCGCTGGAAGAGAGTAAACCAGCCTGGTGGCAGCGCCTGTTCAAGCGACGCGAATATCAAAATTATCTGCAAGAACTGGCAGCAAAAAAGCAGGAATATATTGCCGGACGTAAAAGCAGGCTGGCCTTGCAAGAGCAGCTGACAAGCGCCGAAAATCGATTAGCTGAGCGCCAGAAAGAGGAAAAAGCAGCGTGGCGTGCATGGTCAGAAGCTCATACGGCTTTTAATGACGCACAGCAGCGTTATGCAAACCTGAAACAGGCGTTTCCGGAACTGGTTATTCCAGGCCCGCAGCATAACATTCAGGATGCGGATACCCAGCGCTACGCTTTTTGGCAGAACGAAGAGATAAACCGCAAGCGGTCTTTGTTATTTATAGCAGCAATGGCGTTGCATCAGGCATGGCTGGCGGAGGCAACCCAGCGCAGCAACGCACTCCGCCAGAACCTGATAAAAATGAGTTCCTTCCTTAATTCACCCGGTTCTGAACCTCATAGCCAGGGCATGTGGCAGCTTTTATTTATGATGGTGCCTGTTGTGTCTACCACCTTTGCTTCACTGGGCCGCATGTTTAGCGGCGTAACGGAAGCGCAGCTGGGCTGGCTAATGATTGATGAAGCGGGCCAGGCATTACCGCAGGCGGCGGTTGGCGCTTTATGGCGTGCCAAACGAGTGCTGGTAGTTGGCGATCCTTTGCAAATAGAGCCGGTGTTTGTTACGCCGCCGCGTCTGACCAGGTATTTGACTGAAGCGGCACTGGCGAACGATGCGGAAGAGTGGACGCCAGCAAAATGGTCGGTGCAGCAAATTGCCGACAGGGCTAATCCCTATGGCTGTACGCTGTTGGTCATGGATAATCCGGTCTGGGTCGGCATTCCTTTATGGGTTCACCGGCGCTGCATTGAACCTATGTTCAGCCTGTCAAACCAGATAGCTTACGATAACCGCATGATCCACGGTCTGGATGAACAAGCGATCCGCAGCAGGCCGCTGAAAAACGATCTGAGTAACTGCTGGTTTTCGTCAGAAGGTAACTGTGTGCGTAAGCAATACAAATCTGAACTGGCGCGAGATACGCAAGCGCTGCTTGTGAAGCTTGCCGCCGCTGGCTATCCGCTGGCGGACATTTACGTTATTACACCGTTTAAAGCAGTAAAAGCGGGACTGGCGTTAGCTTTAGAGCAACCAAATTCCGTCGATCGGCTTAGCCGTGAAAGCAAGCTGTCCCGTACCGAGCTGAAGGCCTGGCGCAGCAAAAATATCGGTACGGTGCATACATTTCAGGGGAAAGAGAACGATATCGTCATTCTTGTGCTGGGATGTGATACCAGCAATCAGGGCGGCGCGGAATGGGCGGCCAGCAAGCCTAATCTGCTAAATGTAGCCTTAACACGAGCAAAGAATCATATATTCATTGTTGGCGATCGTGCCGTATGGAGTAATAAAAAAGGATTTAATCTGGTGGCGCAGGCGCTGCCGGAACAGCTGCCAGCCTGATTAGTGCTTATCAATCCTCCGCTTTGCGGAGGATTTTTAATTGGCGCTTAAATTTGGGCTGATACCGATCTGGCAACCCGCCACGGCAGCCACAGATTCTTATCAACGTGATTGTGCCTGATGGCTTACGCTGATTTATGCTGCCTGTTAGTAACCAGCCTATCCTGCCCTGCTTAACTTACTGTGCTTTGTTATCTCCCGCCTTTTCCGGTTTACAAATACCGGGTTTTGTTATGTGATCCTGTTACGTTGATTTTTTCGAGCTGCCTCGCAAAACAGGATCCCGCATGCGCTTCTACCAGGCCGATCCCCGCCTTGAAAACTACTGGCGCGGCGTCATTCTTTTCGGCAAAAACGTCGCTTCCTATAAGTTTGCCCTCGCCCACGCGCTGTACGATTTAAAGCAGCCGGGAAACGATTTAATCACTCTGGAAACGCTGGCCGCGCCTTTTGCCCGGCATCTGTGCGCCCATCTGCGCAATGCACCAAAGCAAATTACCAGCAAAAGCAGCCAGTTCCTTGAGGCATGCAGGCAGTTTAATGAGGGCGAGATTAGCGAAGCACAGCTGATAGCTATCACCGTTAAGCGCGGATTTGCTAACGTGATTGATGCTTTTCATAACGTTAATCACGCCGAAATCGATAAGCGATTTTTTCTGGACGAGCGCAAAAACAATAAAGGCATCCGCCTGACCGACAATTTCTATCAACTGACTGAAAATGCACAGTTTGCTAACCTGGTTCAGGAAACCGAGGCGAGATGGCGACTGGTCGAGGAAGCCTGGGCGATGAACGTTTCGCGTAACCTGATAGCAGTAGAGTACGATGAAAGCGACCAGATGCTATTTAGCCGTCAAAATAACCGTCGTATTACCATCACCAGCTGTCGCAGCAGCCTGAATGGCTATCAAAAAGGACACTGCTTTTACTGCTTTCGCCCTGTGAGCGTAACAGGCGGCGAAGAGAACCTGGCGGATGTCGATCACTTCCTGCCGTGGATGCTTAACGAGCAGATTAGCAACCTGAACGGCGTATGGAACCTGGTACTGGCCTGTCAGACCTGCAATCGCGGCGCGCAGGGAAAATTTGCGCGCATCCCTTCAACAACGTTGTTGCAGCGCCTGCACGAGCGCAACGAGTACTTTATCAACAGCCATCTGCCGTTGCGCGATACGCTGATTCGTCAGACGGGCAATACGCCAGAACTACGACACAGTTTTTTGCAGCAAAGCTGGAATACGGCGAAATATGCCTTACTGCACGAGTGGCAGCCTGAAGCACAGGGAGACAGCATTTTCTGATGAACGACAATTATTACCGTTCAAATGCACAGCGTTTTTACGATGAAACGGTGGATGTAAATATGTCTGCCCTGTATCAGCCTTTTGTTGCCTGTTTGCCGCCTGGCGCACGCATCCTTGATGCCGGTTGTGGTTCAGGTCGTGACGTAAAAGCGTTTAGCGAGATGGGATTTGTAGTAGAGGCTTTTGACGCCTCGGCTGAGCTGGTGATGATGGCCCGCCAATTTTCCGGTAAGGCTGTTGAATTAGGGCGCTTTCAGGATATTACCAAAGTAGAAAGGTATGACGGCATCTGGTGCTGCGCTTCGCTGCTGCATGTTCCTGAGGCGGAACTGCCCGGCGTAATGGCTTTGCTGGCAAAAGCGCTGAAACCAGGCGGAATCTGGTATCTGTCATTTAAATACGGCAGCGGCGAACGGGAAAAAGATGGGCGTCGGTTTACGGATATGAATGAGGCTGGGCTGCGGAATATTGTGGATGAGGTGAATGGCGCTGGATGCTTAGATGGGGCTGGGGCTGGGGCTGGGGCTGGGGCTGGGATGGTTGACGGAACTGGCTCAGGAAATGGAACAGAGAATAAAATCACTGTTGGAATTGTGAAAGTATGGAAAACTGGCGACTTACGGATTGGACGTAGTGATGAAATATGGCTGAATGCGATTATTCGGCGGGAAGAAAAGCAGCATGCCTGATAATGGCGATCAAATAATTTCCTATCACAATCTACCAATAAATTTCCTAAGCTATTCTAACGGTTTGACTGACGGCGCTTTCTTATCACCGATGGAGATGGAACTATAATTTTTAATACAAGAACAATTGAACCAGAAATGGCGAGATTTTGTTTTAAATGGCGGTTCTGTGGCATTGAACGCTGCTAGTCCAACAGGCACTGACTGATTTTCAAAAAAATAAATAAGGAGATTTGATTCAGCTTTCATCTGCTACGCTACCTTACAAGCAATTGCCTTATATAAAAGAACCGCGTAAACGGTAAGGCCTCTTCGCTTTTCTCTCCGTTAAGATAGTCTCTCAGACATTTTGCAACTTCCGCATGATTGGTGCAAGCTAGATATAGCGGATGGTTTTATTACTGTCTTTACATGCGGAAAGCGATTACTTATATTTAGTTTTTACCATCTCGCCACTTTCTTTTACCCGATATATTCCATCATCAACCCAAAAAGCCATACCAGTATTTTTACCGTTTTTAATAAACATTAAGGATTTTTTATCAATGCAGTTTACTGGTGGTTGCATATCTTCAAAACAAAGCCTGTCGTTACCATCAGTGTCTTTGTAGCCATCTCCAAAATCCCAGAAGGTGACGGTAAAAGAACCATCTGAATCTGCTTTAGGGATATCGTATTTTTCTTTTAACGCATCCTTATTTCGGATCCACCAGCTTATTTTACCTTTATCAGTGGAAGGAAAATTTTTAACCAGGACAGAACTAAAACCCTTACCCTCATGAACCGCAACGATTTCCACCGGGCGCAGATATATTCGGATAGCGTAAACGAGCAATGTACATCCCACGAGAAGGAAAATGAAGAGCTTCTTTTTATTTTTGAACATCATTGCGTTCTCCGGATATTTCAATTGTAGCTTCAATATTTGTCATGAAAGGTTTGAAACTAAACTCATTAAATCTTTGCAGCACAAACCATATACGGAAAAAGCGGAATTGATTGAACTTGAATTTTGAAATATCTTCAACATCAAGGCCAAAGTGATCCTGAACTTTGTAATGTAAAACCGCCCGGTAGTGATTATTATTAATCTGTAGCGATTTTATGGTGATATGCGTTGCCCAGATATCATGCACGGTTATTCCCATACCATTAAAGCTATCCTGAAATCTGTCGAATTTTGGTAATTTCCCCTGAAGGATAACAGCTCTCAAAGCGTCTTTTTTATCCGCTGGCATATATTGCTGTTCCCAGTTAATGCTGTTTTTAAGTTCATCTTCCAGCAAAAGACGGGTACTGTTTCTCGTCCTGTCATTAAGAATATGCTCCTTTAGTGCCCAGTCCAACGCCATATCACGAAAGGGAGCACCATTGCCGTTTTGCATGTGAGTGATCATCCTTTCAATCAGGTGGCTGTACGGCCCATATATTGAGAAAAGGCGGGATAGCTGACGGAACTCATCAAACAGTATAGCGGCACATTGCTGCCGGGTAACTTTCTCTCCCTGCCCTCGGGAGCCATAAAACATTGACTGTGGCTGAGTGAATGGGGTGATTTTCTCAAGGGTATAAGGATTGGCTCTGGTAGAAACATCAAACAGGCAGTAATGCGTTTTCAGTTGTGCTTCGGTCAGATCGCCGCAGCGCATATCTTTAGCGCGGTAGTCATCCATTCGATTTTGCGTCTGGAATATAATGCAGGGAAACGTTAGTGCGGTCATCAGTACACATTCCTTGTGTTATCGTCCATTAATTTTTTCACAAAGCATAATACGTGGTGACTGGCGGAAGTGTAAATACTGTACAACTTCTGATCGTGATTTTTTATCGATTACGGACTGAGGGTACAGTGGACGCTCTACGCTCTTAGCCCATTGACCTCTTCAACTTAGACGCCATTGAATGACTTCGATAAACGCGTATCCGTAGGCTTTACCGGCCCTAAGAAGTCCATCACAATGCCGTTTTCATAAGCCCACCGGTCCATCACTGTCGATATAAAATCGCTGCCATTATCTGTCTGAATACACTACGGGATACTGCGGCTCAGTTGTTTCAGCTCGTCCGGTACCGCAATAACATATTATCCCTTCAGGCCACGCCCCATGTGGATAGCCACACATTCACAACTAAAATTATCTACTACAGTTAAGCCCCGGATACTTACCGCCCCCCACTCTGGCTCCTAAACTTGCCGGATGTCAATGGATGACCTCGGACGTGCAAGGACGGAGAAAAAAGTCTCCACGTTGATTTTAAATGTTTTTAGGACTTCCTCTGACGAGGATGGACAGGATACTGGTGCGAAGGCCGGACTCAAATAACCATACAAGCTTATGTTTTTACTAATTTTTTAATAAGGAAAACCTAAGAGTGCCCCCATTTGTGCCCCCACAATACTTTGTGGCTATCACTTTAAAAACAGATAGTTATGAAATCGCGCAAAAATCATTCATCATTTTTTGATGAAATTTTTCTCTCGGTTTGGTTCCGTGCAGTAGACCCTTACCGGTGCTGCTAACCCTAAAATTTTAGCATTTACCCAGAAAAAAAGATTTTAAGTAAAAGTGTTCACCCTGTTCACTTTTCATTTTTATTAATTATTATCAAATAGTTAAGTGGTGATCACTTAAATTTGTACTATTCATCACTCTTCACCCGAGGGTGAACACTGTTCACTTTCAGGCGTACAAATCCGGTCTGGCCAGTTTGGCTTTTCAGATGGTTATCTATCGCACTGAAGCCATTGGCTGGCTTCACGGCTTGGCAAATCGGAGTCAACCTGAAAATCATGGCAAAAACGTCACTCACTCACCCATTCTTTTCGTCTAAGGTGAAAGGCTGGTATGAGCGAAAAGCGGACATCTGCTGATGGGGTTCTACGCTAAAATCCCAGATTTTTCCGTCCGCCAAAATTATCTCCGTCTGAGCAGCTTTATGCCGTCAGCTCGCAGTTGACCATCCGGAAAATATGCCTTTACAGAGTTTGTTGGGTTATCCCCAGTTCCTGGCATAACGTACTGACTTTCGTCTCTGGCCGTCCCATTGATGCCATTGCCAAGCGCAATTTTATTGGCATCATTTTGTAAGGCCGTCCGCCGTTCCTACCGTGGGTTCTTGCTGAGGCCAGACCTGCAGTCGTTCGCTCGACAATCAGTTCAGGGTTCTACGGCGGAACCTCAAGATAATAACTCACCGAAACTTATCAGCCTGCCTGTTTTTGCAATAGAGCCTAAATAAAAGCGTGTATAAACCTAGAGGAAGCAATTAGTTTTAAATTCATAGGACTGAACATGTTAAAATGGAATGCTTCCATTTCCGCTGATTCACTGCTACTACTCACCAAAAAAGAACAGGAGATACTTGAACTTATAAAAAAAGGTCTGAGTAATAAATTAATAGCCCGCCAATTAGGTATAACTCCCGATACTGTCGTCCGCCACAGCAGCAGAATAAACCAAAAAATAGCGGCACAGCCTCTTGATGGTAATATCACATCAATTCTTCTAGAAAAAATAAATATGTTCATAAAAAACAATGAAATAAAAATAACTCCCACCGAGTTAAGTATATGGTTGATGACCGCGCAGGGGCTATCGGCTAAACAAATTGCTCGCCATACAAGCCGTAGCCCACGCACCATAGAAAAACAACGCGAGAGTATTATGGAGAAGTGCAATGTTAACTCCTTCAGGAAGTTAATGGCTTTAATAATATGTCAATAAGTAAAACATGGCATACCAAAATAAAAAACTGGCAGCTAAAATACAATGGCTGTCAAAAAACAGACGGTACATTTTTTTCATTAAACATGTCCTCGCGTTAGGATCTTATTAATTGCATATTTTTGCGGCACGTTATTGTCAACTTGGTGTTTTATTTCCTGAGTAACGAGGGCTAAATCATTATTGAGGATACCGCTATGCCATTACCAAAAAGAAGTGACTTAATAGACTGGTTGCGTAATTCCCCAGACGAAGTTCGTAACGTCGTTGACGGGCAATTGCAATATGATCCAGCGCCAACGACCGACACTTACCGTTTCGCATTTAATGACGGCATGTATTTCGATGGTCAGTTATACCGGCTTCGCGGCAATCTCCATCGCAATGGAGAATTAGGCAGTATTTGGCTCAATGGCGTCGATAATGTCAGTGTCAATCAGCAACAGAATCCTGCCGCTGATATCGTTGGCAATCGGCTGAGAGAGCTGAGCAACGATTTTTTCCATACTGAGTTTCGGGTTGATGGCGAGAACCCGCCAGAACAAGCAGAAGCCGCTGAAGTGGCTGAAGTGGCTGAAGTGGCTGAAGTCGCTGAAGTCGCTGAGGTGACTGAAATCGTTGATGCCGTTGCCCGATCAGTAGCAATAAGCGCCCCAAAACGGATCCAGGCGTTTCGTCCGACACCACGCAGCGGAGCCAGACTTAGCTCTCTGGCAACAGAAAATGCAGGGTCAACTCGAACCAAACCAGGCCGTGTTGCACATGCAGGCGGCGTTCGACCGGGCCATCTGGTGATCGTGGGGTCAGGGATCAAAAGCCTGGCGCAGTTCACAATGGAGGCCGTAGGTCATATTAAAGCTGCTGATGAAGTCTTCTATGCTGTAGCCGATCCATTGACTGAGGCCTTCATCGAGAAGAATGCGAAAAAAGCGCATGATATGTATGTTCTTTATGATGACGGGAAACCCCGGTTTCAGACTTATGTCCAGATGGCTGAAGTCATGCTTCGCGCATTGCGTCAGGGGAAATATGTCGTTGGGATTTTTTATGGCCATCCTGGCGTATTTGTCAACCCGTCACACCGGGCCATCGCCGTGGCCAGAGAGGAAGGATACCGTGCGGAGATGCTCGCAGGGGTTTCTGCTGAAGACAATCTCTTTGCCGATATCGGTATTGATCCATCCCGTCCAGGCTGCCAGACGCTGGAAGCAACGGACCTGCTGCTACGTAAACGCCACCTGCTTACCGATTCGCATGTTATTATTTTCCAGGTCGGTGCCGTTGGCGATCTCGGCTTCAACTTCAAAGGCTTTAAAAATCAACATTTCCAAGTACTGATTGACCGACTGATAAAAGAATATGGCCCTCATCATGAGGTCTATTTGTATGTGGCACCTGGAATTGCCATCGCAAAACCTCTGATCGAGAAGTATAAAATTGCTGATTTTCGCAAACCCTCAATTGTAAAACGGGTAACAGGTATCTCCACGTTCTATCTGCCACCCAAAACCATCAAAGAAGCAGATCCTGCCGTTGGCAAACTGTTAGGCTTAAAAGTGCTGGGTAATGTAGGCTATGCTGGCCCTTATAAACCAGGACATCCTTATGGTGAACGGGAACTTGCGGCGGTTTCCGGGCTTGATGGACATCTCATCCCCGCTAATTACAAACGAACACGCACAACACCGGGTATGGTTGATGCACTGACACAATTGTCATTGCATCCTGACGCCAAAGAGAAATGGCGTCGTAATCAACACGTTTTCTTGCAACGCTACCCTCTCTCTGCGCAAGAACATGCTGCAATTATCTCCTCTCAGCCTGGACGCTTGCGCGCAGCAATGAAAAAAACGTCTCTACAGGTGGCGACGGAGTTTGTTCAGTATGAGATCCGTAATCCAAAAGTTGCTATGGATTACGCGGATGTACTTAAACAGAATCAACAAAATCAGAATGGTGAAAGTGTCATTGAACAATGGTTGACACAGCAAGGCTATCCGACAACGGCTAATGATATCTATGCCGCGTACCAGACGGAGGCGAATACCAGCCTTGATTTTTATCAGTCGCAGTACAGCACTTGGTTAAATAATGCCGCGGGACCTGACTTATTGATTCAGAATGGGGTTGTTTATTTTAACGGCATCACAATCCAGAAATGGAGCTTTAGCCAGGGGGTCCTGAGTTGGTCCAGCTCGGACAACAATACATCTTCGGCATCGCTAACATTTCAGCTCCTAACCAGTGACGATGGTCAGCCGTTGCCCGCTGACGCCTATATAGGCCCACAATTCTATGGGAGCTATTGGCTGGCGGGCCAGAGTAAACCAGGCAGACCAAATATTTTTGGTAAAGTTGGCGCTAACAGCGGCGGCAATGCAACGAACCCTGTAAAAGGAGAACCTGCATCAACATGGTTTGCCACCTATAGCGTATACCAGAAAAACACGAGTGGTAGCTTCCAGAGCGGTGGTTCGCTCGTTTTCGGTGGAAGTGATGATCAACCCACGGTAATTTGGAATGGTTCTGCTATTAACAAACTCACCTACGCAGATAGTACCCTCTCCTGGTCCGCTAGTGACGGGAATAAAACTTCTGCATCCTTCTACTTCTATAAAAACAGCACCCCGACCAAAGCCAATCCCACACCGGGTAACCAATTCTATGGCAAAGTGTGGAATGCGGGTGATAACTCTCCGGATAAGGGGAATGTGTTTGGTCAGATAGGATCAACCAGCAATCCAGATGGCGCTGCATCCTCAGGGCAAACTCAATCGATGTGGAAAATGATTGGCATAAACCTGGGTGTCGGTGTTGCAACATTTCTTGTTAGTACCGCTATCATTGAAGGAATTAAGGCCCTGGTAAAATACGCGACTACAAAAGCACCAGCAGACAAACTGGCGGCCGATAAGGCAAATGAGAATGCAACCCAGGAAAGTAAAAACGCCGATGCTGTGCAGGAAAAGGCGGCCGAAACAAATCCTGACGAAGCGCCTGTTGAACCCACTGATGTGCCCGCTCAAGCGGCTGAAGCGGCTGAAGCTGCAGAAGCTGCAGAAGCTGCAGAAGCTGCAGAAGCGGCTGAAGCTGCAGAAGCGGCTGAAGCGGCTGAAGCTGCAGAAGTGGCAGAAGTGGCAGAAGTGGCAGAAGTGGCAGAAGTGGCAGAAGCGGCAGCAGTTGAGGTTCTTATTGTTTAAGGTGGGAACTTCCATTCACGCTTTTTGACACTGTTACCTCAGTAACAAGAGGCCCGAATTTTCGAGCCTCTTTTCATCTCAGAAGGTTTCCCAGTTTTACAAAGCTTTTGTTGATTGTTTGTAACTTCCGCTTATGGCACAAACCGGCCGGAGCCGGTTTGGTCTTTTCGTATAGCTTATGTATCGCAACGGGGCAGCCAGTCTGCCTCGCAGTCTTCGCTCAGCTCCAGGCTGGTCTGGATACCGTTCTTTGTCTTGCGCTTCAGCAGCTCTATCTCGTACTCATTCAGCGTCTGCGGCACCGCCTGGCCGAACGCCGTCAGGCTCATCGGGTGCTGATGGCCTCTGGCCTCCATAAAGGACAGGTAGGCGTGATAGAGATAGCGACGCGGATTCATCGGACGTATGTTCGCGTTGCCGATAAACAGCCCGGTCGGGGTACTCAGCGGCGTCAGGTAGCCGCAGAAGTCAACCAGCGGGTCGGCGCTGCGCTTGATTTCCAGCGCCTCCTCCGACGACTGCTGCGCCTGCAACAGTTCGCGGGCATCGTCCGGTTTCGTAAATCGTTGCATCAGGTGACGCACGATAACCGCCAGCTCTCCGGCAATCTTTTCCAGCAACTGCGGGTCACGTTCGTTTGCCGGTATCACGTCCGGGAACGGCAAAATAACCCGGCGACGGGAGACGCCGCCGCTGCGGTCGCTGAAGCGCATCGGGTTGTTATTCACCGCCAGTATTACCGCCGGAATGTGGGTTGAGTAGGCGTCGCGATACTTCGGGTCAATCGCCACGGCGTCGCCGCCGGTAATCGCCTTGATGCCTGCGCCGTCGCCGCTCCATTTTTCCTGGTCGGGCAGGATAATCAGCGAGTAGCCGACCACGCTGGCGCGTTCCCGCGATGATTCCAGCGTGTCGATAGTCGCCGCCGTGGTGTTGTCCTCGCCTGCCAGCAGGCGCGCAATCGAGGCCATCACGCTTTTCCCGCTGCCGCCGGGGCCGGTGACCTCAAGGAACAGCTGCCAATCGTAGCGGTTCGCCAGCACCATAAATAACGCCGCGAGGATACGCTCCTGCTTCGCCTCATTACGCCCGGCCGCCCGCGTCAGCCACTGCCAGAAATTCGGGGCATCGTCTGCCAGATTCTCGCCCGCCTTGGGCGTGGTGTAGTCGACGCTGTTGATGGTTCTGAGCCAGTGCTCTTTTTTATGCGGGCCGAAGGTGCCGGTTACGGTGTCAAACACGCCGTTACGAAAGCCAATCAGCCGGCGGGCCGGCGCGCCCATCTGCGGCACCATCAGCTTGAGGGTGTCCACGATGCCGCCGATACCGGTGGCGGAGAACGGCGCGCGCACCTTCTGAAACAGCGCGGCGATTTCCCGGCTGAGCACGCGGTACGGCAGCACCTGCCACGCGCCGCCCTCATAGCGGCAGAGGTCTTCACCCACAACCGGCACGGCCAGCGTATTGAGGTAGTGCGCGGCCAGCAGCTCCGCCTTCTGGCTGGCGCTCATGGCCTTCAGGTCGGCCTCGCTCACCGACTCAAACGGGCTGAGCGCTTTCGGCTGCGTGAACGCGGTCAGCATCGCCTGAGCAGCTATTTCGCCTTCTGCCTGGAAGACGTCGTTCCAGTCGCCGGTGACGGGTGGTAATGCCGGTTTGCCGTTACAACGCTTCGCGGCCGATTCGGCGCGCAGCTGGCCGGTGCCGTTCTCGTCATTATCAGCGGCAATCAGTATTATCGCCTCCGGGTATTCCGCGTGCAGGCGTTCGGCCAGCGCGGGCAGGTTGTTGGCGCTCAGGGCAACGTAAACCGCCTGGCCGGTCAGCCGGTGCACGGTCAGGCCGGTGGCGTAGCCCTCGGTCAGCCAGAGCGTGTCGCCGGGTTCGCCCAGGCGGTGGAAAGCCTCTTTCACCTGACCGCCCGCCAGCGTGCGCTTGATGCCGTTGGCGTTAACCAGCTGGGCGTTGACCGTTTCACCGGTAAAGTCCGTCAGCGGCACAATCAGGTCACCCGGCTGATACGTGGTGTCGCTGATGCGCTTTGCGGTGGTCAGCGTCAGGGAGGATACGTCAGCCAGCCCCTTGCCGGTCAGGTAGGCGTTATCGGCCTGCGCTTTCGCACCGGCGACAAGCCGGACGGCTTCCTTTGCCGCCCTGAGGCGTGCCTGCCCCTTTTCCTTGTCCGTTTTCTCCGTGGGTGCCTGCACCAGCTTAACCGGCAGCGTGCCAATCAGCCCGGCCACGCGGCAGGCGGCTTCCTTTGTGTTCACGTCCAGCGCCTTTTCAACCAGCGCCAGCCCGTCGCCCGCGCCGCACTGGTTGCAGACCCACGTCCCACGCCCGGCCTGATTGTCGAAGCGGAAGCGGTCTTTGCCGCCGCAGACGGGGCACGGCGAGTGCTGTCCGGCGGCGTTGATACTGATACCCAGCGCGGGCAGCAGCTGAGGCCAGTGACCGGCGGCGGCGCGCACGGTGTCGGTGACGATATGTTTCATGCGGCCCCCTTAATGCAGCGTGGCTTTGGACGCGGCCAGGCGGCCGCACAGCAGTTCATCCATCATAGTTTCCCCCATGCGCGTCAGGCGCGGCGCGGCGACCAGCACGTCAGGCTGTACCATTTCGCTGAGCATGGTGCAGGCCATGTCCATGCCGTTTTCCGGGCCGTATTTACGTACGTAATAGCCCTCCAGCTCCAGCGCGATGGTCATCTGCACTTCGTCAAGCGAGGCGGAGACGTCGAGGCCGTAGTGCTCGCAGGCGGACAGGTAGCCCTGGGCCACGGCACGGCGGTATACGGCGGTGCGCACCTCAACGGGCAGGCAGGACTGATTATTAAAATTGTTAGCTGTCACGGGAGACCTCCATATCGTTAAGCATGACGGATTCACAGGTGCTGACCACTTTACCGAGCTGGTCGGTGAGCAGCGCCACCACGGACGCCAGCGCATCCCCGTCCGGGCCGCTGCGGCGGTTACCGGAACATTCGATAACGTTCAGCATGTCGAGCACGGTCACGCCCACGCTGTGGGCATGCTGAAGGCGCAGGAAATCGGCGTGCGGAATGGGGTAGCTGTCGTGGTTGTTGAGTCGGGCTGACAGAGTATTCATGCAGCCACCTCGCAGAGCGGCAGGCGACCGGCAAAGGACAGCACGTAATCGCGGGCCAGCAGACGGCGGGCGGCGGATTCGGTTTCGACAGTAGTGCGCAGCATGCAGGGACGGGCGGCGGTGTCGGCACGGCGCACGGCGGCAAATAAAAAGGTGAACTGCAAGCATGCAGGGATAAGGGTTGCGACCATAGTGGCAGACTTCAGGGTTAGCTGGTTAAAGCTACCACTAGAAACGCCAATTTCATTGGTGGTGGTCCAGACAGGGTTGTCGTAACCGGCAACATTGAAAACCGGCGCTTCGTGAGAAGCCCCTACCGGGCCACCATTAGTCGACAGGCGCAAGGGAAGGAAACCCATTGCGCGAAAAGTAGGCACCAGGAAGCACGAACACAAAAAAGACGCGAGGCGCGTCATGATTTTGGGGCACATTTCTTATCGAAGTGGGGATGCTCCCAATTATGCCCCCAGTGGGGTCTGGATTGCAACGGATGTGCTCGGACGACGCCGGATGATAAAATCAGGCTGCATATTGATTTTAAAGGTTTTTTTGGACTTCCCCGGACGGGGATGGACAGGATACTGGTGCCGAAGGCCGGAATCGAACCGGCACGCCTTGCGGCGGTTGATTTTGAATCAACTGCGTCTACCGATTTCGCCACTTCGGCACTGAAGGGTATGCGGAAAACGTTGTGGATTATACCTTTACCCTCTGTTTCCGCAACCCCTATCCGCAGGCAAATGCGCAACCGCTGAAAAAAACGCCATCCCATCTTTCATGCAGCCTCATTTCCAGGCTTAGCTGCCATAGGCTATCAACACTGAATCATGCCGCTTATCTTTACTCCAGCAAATGGAAATCTCGCATACTCACAGCCCCATGTGTTATCCGACTCTCTCCCGCGCCCAGGACTACTCTTAAATCACCCCTACCTGAACCAGCACACCGCTCCGCCGGGAACTCCATGTAGATCCCGTAGTCCGACTGTGGAGATCGGTGCGAGACGGGGTTGGATCGCGCCGGACAATTCAAATAGGGTATAAAAATGAAAGCAGCAACTAAGATAGCTTTGGCCTTGACGGTTTCTTCATCCTTGTTTGCCGGTGTGGCTTCTGCTGCCAGCTGGCAGGATCAGCTTAGCAGCGCAGCGAATTCGCTGAGCCAGAACAACTCTGGCACTACCGCGAACAGCGGACAAAACGGCACAACTTCATTAGGCGCGCTGAGCGGCCTGCTGAACGGCGGCAACCAGCAGCTCAGTTCCAACAGCATGACCAATGCCGCAGGCGTGCTGCAATACTGCGTGCAGAATAACGTGGTGAACAACAACGTTAGCTCGGTTAAAGATCAGCTGATGAGCAAACTGGGCCTGACCGATACCACCAAAGCGCAGGAAACTACCGACTATAAACAGGGCCTGATGGGATTACTGAATACCGGCAGCGACCAGCAGGTGAACCTGAAAAGCCTGGGTAATACGGAGCTGGGCAAAAAGGTGAAAACCAAGGCCTGCGACCTGGTCTTAAAACAGAGTAAACAGTTTATCTCTTAATAAGCTGGCGAGGCTGTCCCCTCGCCTGCCTTCCCCGGCCACGGATGGCTACGACCCGCTCGAGTTCCCTGCCCCTGTCGCCACAACTCATAGAAACCTGGCTATTTCCCTCATTTTCGGCAATCCGCTATTTCACAATCAGCTTAACCCCCAGCGCCGCCATTACGCTACCGCCAATACGATCAAATACGGCCTTATAACGCAGATAAGTTTTACGCGGGCCGCTGGAAGACAGCGCGTAGGCCACAAAGGCGTACCACAAACCATCCACAACCAGCGCAGCAGTCGGCAATGCTACATACATCGCTGGCGTGATATGGCTCGGCAGCAGTGCAGCGAAGATCCCGGCAAAAACTACCGCCGTTTTCGGATTGCTGATTTGCGTGAGAAAAGCGCTCATCAATGCACGGCGAAAGCTTTTGCCCGCGCTGGCGTTCTTGTCCACATCCAGTGGCTTATGGGCATGGCGAAACATCTTAAACGCCATCCACAGCAAGTAGAGGCCGCCCACGGTTTTTAACGTCAGCCATAGCCACGGCACCGCCGCCAGTAGCGTATGCAAGCCCAGCAAGGCAACCAGCGCAATCACAACTGCTCCCATGCCCATTCCCAATGCCGCGCCCATACCCGCGCGTCGTGAAGATGCGACCGCCGTGCGCGCCACCAGAATAAAACTGGGGCCGGGGCTCATCGCGCCCAGCGCCAGCGCGCCGGATATCGTGGCTACTGCAATCAGGTTCGCGTCCATTTTTTTCCTCGCTACAAAAATAAATAAACTACAGCAACCGCTCTTTTCTGCCATCCTGATGGCGTTGTTTTTTTATAAGGTTAAACCGGGCTACGCTTTTATGAACAAAGAAACCGAACTGGCGAAAGCCAAACGTCTGCCGCTGCTGCTGCTTTGCGGCGCGGCTCTCCTGTTTATCGCGACGGTGCTTTATCCCTTATGGCGACCGGCGAACCTGTGGATCGGCGCGTTAAAAGCGGTATCCGAAGCGGCAATGGTCGGCGCGCTGGCGGACTGGTTCGCGGTCAGCGCGCTGTTTCGTCGCGTACCCATCCCGCTGGTTGGTCGCCATACGGCCATTATTCCCCGCAATAAAGATCGCATCGCCGATAACCTTGCGCTGTTTGTGCAGGACAAATTCCTTAATACCGATTCGCTGTTGGCGCTGATCCGCCGTCACGATCCGGCACAGATTATTGCTGGCTGGCTGAGTGCGCCAGCCAATGCCGCCAGGCTTAGCGGCTATCTGTTAAAAGTGGGGCGCGGCTTCCTGGATCTGGCCGATGACTCGCGTATCCAGGCTTTTATGCGTCGTGCCATTCATAAAGCGATCGATAAAGTAGATTTAACCCAGTCTGCCGCAATGGTGCTGGAAAGCCTGACCAAAAATAACCGTCATCAGGCGCTGCTCGACGATGCAATTGCTCAGCTGCTGCATCTGGTCAATAAGCCCACCACGCACGAATTTATTGCGCAGCAGGTGATGCGCTGGCTGAAGCGCGAGCATCCCATCAAAGAAAAAATGCTGCCGACGGAATGGGTTGGCGAAAAAAGTGCCGAACTGGCGGCGAACGCGGTGAAGTCCATTCTCAATGATATCGAACAGGACGGCGCACACGAGCTGCGTCTGGGCTTTAACCGTGCGGTGCAGCGCCTGATTGAACGGCTGCGCAGCGATCCGGAAATGGAGCTGAAAGCCGAAGAGATCAAAACCTATCTGAAGCAGGATGAGGCGCTCAACACCTATATCGCCCAGATTTGGGGCGATTTGCGGAACTGGCTGAAGCAGGATCTGGATAAAGAAGATTCGGTACTGCACGGCAAGGTTAGCGCCGCTGCGCAGTGGCTGGGCGAAACGCTGACCCAGGATGCCCAGCTGCGCACTTCGCTGAACCAGCACATGGAAGAAGCCGCCGTTAGCGTCGCGCCGGAGTTTTCAGAATTTTTAAGCCGTCATATCAGCGATACGGTAAAAAGCTGGGATGCCAGAGATATGTCGCATCAGGTGGAATTAAATATCGGCAAGGATCTACAGCGGATACGCATTAACGGCACCGTGGTTGGCGGCGCTATCGGCCTGCTGCTATGGGTGCTGTCGCTGCTGCCTGCGCTGCTGTCACGATAATCTGGCAAGGGGTTTTACATGTTACTGGCCTGCCGCAAAGAACAGATTGGTCAGCGATTCATGGTTACGTCCGCATAAAAAAAACCCGCGTCACCAGGACGCGGGCTGCATATCTTCCACTAAAGCGTTGTCAGCTTACCGGGAATCAGTACTTCTTGTCGGTCAAGTTGTTTGGTGCCATTTTGTCATCGGTCAGCTCGTTTTCACGCAGACGGTTCTCGTTAAGAGTCACGTCATCTTTAAGCGCGTTGTTACTGCCGGTCAGGTTATTTTGCATACGGTTTTCATTGGTATGCTCAACTTCCACTTCCTGACGACGTACGCTGTCTTTCACCGTTTCAACACGGGCGGTTTCTTCACCGCGCAGGCCTACTTCTTCTTTAATGCGTGCGGTTTTCGCCACGGTTGGGATCTCGTGAGATTCCTCAACCTCAATGGTTTTATCTGACCAGTCCACATCGTTCAGATAGGCTGGCTCATCTACCGCGTGACGGAATACTTCTGCATGCTGATCGAACAGCGAAATATCTTCCGAGACTTCATCTTCTACCGTAAAGCGACGCAGACGTACGGAACCGTCGTTAATCTGGCGTTTGCCGATATCAACCTGCTCTTCCGCCAGCTTCAGCGAATCACGATTGGTTTCGGAAACGGCCATATCTGCACGGTCGCGATTGATCAGCGAATCCTGCTCGTTTCTTAATGCGTCACGTTCGTTGATGGCATCACGGTTATCCATCAGCGTGTCGTCTGCCAGCGTGCCGCCATTCGCGATATTATTGGTGGTGTTAAGATCGTTATTTAACGACGTATCGCGATTGCCGGACAGCAGGCCACGGTCATTGGTTTCGCCTGCAAAGTTGCGATTAATCGGATCGCGGTCCGTGTGGCTCAGTGAAGAGTAGTCAGCAGCAAAGGCGCTTAACTCCTGTTCAATGTGGTCAGCTTCATCTTTCGGTGCACGAACGGTCAGCAGCACGCCGCCTGAGCGCAGGGCTTTGCTGTATTCGCTGGCGTAGTTGTCATCAACGTCATCGCCAAACAGGCGCTGCCAGAAGCTTGGGTGACGGATCTCTTTATCTTCTACGCGTAATCTCTCACCGGAGATGATATCAATGTTTTTCTCTGCAATACCTTCGACGATCAATTTCTGTTTTGCCGCTTCCGCCTGAGTAACTTCGTTAAACGCGGTGACAATTTTTTCATGTGACATAAATAGATCCTCGTAAATAGGTTAAGGTTTCTGTTTCGTAATTTTAACTTCCTGATTACGCAGAGTGACTTTCTGCTGAAACTCTTCTTTATTAACGTGCTTGCGAATATGAATTTCTTCCTTAAGCACTTTTTTTGTGATTATTTCGACCTGCTCTTCAATCACGGGAATAATAAGCACATCCCCTTCCTGACGAATTTCAGCGGAATAATCATCGGCAACCTGATAATTCTTTGCGACGTGTTCGATTTCGACATTTTCCCTGGCCAGCTCGGTTTCCAGTAACTTCTCTACGTGGTGCGTAGAGCGGGTCAGACTAATCCGACTGTCAACCTTGCGCTGCTTAGTAATGTGAGCCTGCTCTTCAGCAAGCGGCATCGACACAACGTCATCAATTTTTTCAGCAAGCGGCGCGTTTTTATTTCCCATAAAATCAGCCTCTGAGATTTAAAATCATGAGCAATTTATTTGCTCGCCGCTATGTTTTGTTGCACACGCCATTAATAGTAGTAGACTGTTGCGGGATTGCCTGGCAAATTAAGCGGCAAAATGTAACAGATTTTGTAAATGACTTAACTATATATACATTAATTATTTTTTTAAATTAACGGAACTAACGACAAATATAGTTGACTGCGCATGCGCGTTGCCTTTAATAAAGCGAGAATGGCGTACGCAACCAGCTAAAAATAAAGGAAAACAGGCCCACAGCGAAACGGGTAAATACCGTGCTTTGCTGCACGGGAAAAATCGTGCCAGAACCTGACAAAGGATGATCAGAACAAAGTACGCCAGAACCTGACAAAGGATAGTCAGAACAAAGTGCGCGGGAACCGGGCAGAAGAAGCCGCAGACGAGCGTCTGCGGCGGCAGAACCTGATGGCACCAGTAGGCCGGTGCCTCAGCAGTACCTAACGGCGCTTCAGCAGCATATAAATGCTGATGGCCATAAAAGCGGCGCTCGGCAGCAGCGCACCAAGCACGGGTGGAATGTTATAAACCAGGCTTAGCGGGCCGAAAATCTGGTCCAGCACGTAGAACAGGAAGCCAAAGCTAATCCCCGTCACCACACGCATTCCCATCGACACGCTGCGCAGCGGGCCAAAGATAAATGACAGCGCCATCAGCATCATTACCGCGACGGAGAGCGGCTGGAAGATTTTGCTCCACATATTCAGCTGATAGCGGCCGGCAACCTGTCCGCTCTGCTTGAGGTATTTGCTGTAGTTATACAGGCCGCGAATGGACAACGCGTCCGGGTCCAGCGCCACCACGCCCAGCTTGTCCGGCGTCAGTGAGGTTTTCCATTCGCCGGTCAACGTCTGGCTGCCCGTTACCTGTTTTGGATTGGTCAGATCGGACTCGTCTACCTCCGACAGCTCCCACACCTTTTTATTCTTATCGTATTTTGCAGAAGCGGCATAGCGCACCGACTGCAGGCGACGCTCTTTGTTGAAGTTGTAGATACTGATGCCACCCAGCTCGCTGTTGTCCTTCAGGCTTTCGATATAGATAAAGTTATCGCCATCCTTTGCCCACAGGCCGTTTTGCGTGGAGAGCAGCGAGCCGCCCACCAGCTGCTGCGCACGATAGTTACGCGCCATCTGCTCGCCCTGCGGTGCCACGAATTCGCCAATCGCCATCGTCAGCAACACCAGCGGAATCGCCGTTTTCATTACCGACGCGGCAATCTGCATCCGCGTAAAGCCAGAAGCCTGCATGACCACCAGCTCGCTGCGCTGCGCCAGCGCGCCCAGGCCCAGCAAAGCGCCCAGCAGCGCCGCCATCGGGAAGAAAATCTCGATGTCTTTTGGCACGCTCAGGATGGTATACAAACCGGCACCCAGGGCGGTGTAGTCGCCCTGGCCAGTTTTGCGTAGCTGGTCGACAAATTTGATGATGCCGGAGAGCGACACCAGCATAAACAGCGTCGCCATGATGGTATTGAAAATCGTTTTACCGATATATCTGTCGAGAACGCCAAACATCAGACCGAGCCTCCTCTGGTAAAACGAGCGCGCAGGCGGCGCATCGGCACCGTATCCCACAGGTTGAGCACAATCGCCAGCGCCAGATAAGAAAGGTTGACCACCCACATCCAGATAGCCGGATCGAGCCGCCCTTTCGCCCCGCTGGAGCGCAGCGAGCTCTGCAACAGGAAGAACACCAGATAGAGCAACATGGCAGGCAGCATTGAGAGCACGCGTCCCTGACGTGGATTCACCACGCTAAGCGGCACCACCATCAGCGCCATCACCAGCACCGAGAAAACCAGCGTCAGGCGCCAGTGCAGCTCGCTGCGGAACTCCGGCTTGCTGGAATGCTTCAACGCGTTGAAGTTCATCTGCTCGGCGTCGTTCGGATCCAGCAGCACTTCCTGGTGTCCAACAATCGCCTGATAGTTCTGGAAATCGGTAATGCGGAAATCGCGCAGCAGCGCCGTGCCTTCAAAGCGCGTGCCCTTATCCAGCGTCACGACCTGAGAGCCATCCGCTCGCTGCGTCATATGGCCTTTATCTGCCAGCACCACCGACGGACGCGCGTTGCCTTTAGGCCGCAGCTGCGCCAGGAAAACATTGCCAAAATTGTTGCCTTTGACGTTTTCGATAAACAGTACTGACTGACCGTCGCCGGACTGCTGGAACTGACCGGCAGCCAGCGCCGCCGCGCCTGGATTGGCTTTGGCGTTTTTGGTCACCTCGTTCTGATAGCGCGCCGACCACGGCCCCAGCCAGGCGACGTTAGCCGTTGCGACCACGGCGGTGAAAAACATCAGTACCATCGCCGCCTTGACCAGCACGGCCTTGCTCAGGCCGCAGGCGTGCATCACCGTGATTTCACTCTCGGTGTACAGACGCCCCAGCGTCATCAAAATGGCTAAAAACAGACTTAAAGGCAGAATCAGCTGCGCCATCTCTGAAATGCCAAGGCCGAGTAATGTCAGAACTAAATTTGTGGGGATTTCGCCATCCGCCGCGGCTCCCAGGATCCTGACTAACTTCTGACAAAAGAAGATCAGCAGCAGAATAAAGAGGATAGCCAGCTGGCTTTTGAGCGTTTCTCTTACCAGATATCTAATGATAATCACGCTGAATACGCCTGTGAAAACTTGTCTTTTTGCAGGAAAATCGATAGTTTCATCGCTTATACGCCATTTTTTCTCATCAATGGCCTCGGTCATAGCTAAACTAGTATGACAATAATCACGTTCTGGTGATGCAAATTTTTGCTTTTATCCAGACTATCCGGTGCTATAGCAAGGCGGCAAAACCTTCATTTCATGCGTAAACGCCTGGGATGAAAACTGTGCAGCCAACGCGGTTTTAGCATCAGACAGAAAGGAAAAATCATCCGAACTAAATCTGACGACCGTTACGCTAACGGCGTGTTGCTCCGCGCACTATGCGGCCAACAAGCGCTACATTCTAGCCGCAGCAAGCGCCGTTGTCTTTAAGATTCAGGAGAGTGCATGGAGTTCAGTGTAAAAAGCGGTAGCCCGGAAAAACAGCGCAGTGCCTGTATTGTGGTTGGCGTGTTTGAGCCGCGCAGGCTGTCACCGATTGCTGAACAGCTGGATAAAATCAGCGATGGCTACATCAGCGCCCTGCTGCGCCGCGGCGAACTGGAAGGGAAACCAGGCCAGACGCTGCTGCTGCACCACGTGCCCAACATCCTGTCCGAGCGCATTTTACTGATCGGCTGTGGCAAAGAGCGCGAGCTGGATGAGCGCCAGTATAAGCAGGTAATTCAAAAAACGATTAACACGCTGAACGATACCGGCTCTATGGAAGCGGTCTGCTTTCTGACCGAACTGCACGTGAAAGGACGCAACACCTACTGGAAAGTGCGCCAGGCGGTAGAAACCTCGAAGGAGACGCTCTACAGCTTCGACCAGCTGAAAAGCAATAAGGTGGAACCGCGTCGTCCGCTGCGTAAAATGGTGTTCAACGTTCCAACCCGCCGTGAACTGACCAGCGGCGAGCGCGCTATTCAGCACGGCCTTGCCGTCGCCGCTGGCGTTAAGGCCGCGAAAGATCTCGGCAACATGCCGCCAAACATCTGTAACGCCGCCTATCTGGCCTCTCAGGCGCGCCAGCTGGCAGACGCCTGGAAAAACATCACTACGCGCGTGATTGGCGAACAGCAGATGAAAGAACTGGGCATGAACGCCTATCTCGCCGTCGGTCAGGGCTCGCAAAACGAATCGCTGATGTCGGTTATTGAATATAAAGGCAGCCCGGATGCGGATGCCCGTCCCATCGTACTGGTAGGCAAAGGCGTAACCTTTGATTCCGGCGGCATCTCTATTAAGCCTGGCGAAGCCATGGACGAGATGAAATACGATATGTGCGGCGCGGCTTCCGTTTATGGCGTCATGCGTATGGTCGCCGAGCTGAACCTGCCGCTGAACGTCGTCGGCGTGCTGGCGGGCTGCGAAAACATGCCTGGCGGCCGTGCCTATCGTCCTGGCGACGTGCTGACCACCATGTCCGGCCAGACCGTTGAAGTGCTGAATACCGATGCGGAAGGACGCCTGGTGCTGTGCGACGCGCTGACCTACGTCGAGCGATTCGATCCGGAAGTGGTGATTGATATCGCTACCCTGACAGGGGCCTGCGTGATTGCTCTGGGCCACCACGTCAGCGGCCTGCTGTCGAACCACAATCCGCTGGCGCACGAGCTGATCGGTGCTTCCGAACAGGCTGGCGACCGCGCGTGGCGTCTGCCGATGGCGGACGAGTATCAGGAGCAGCTGGATTCCAACTTTGCCGATATGGCGAATATTGGCGGCCGTCCCGGCGGCGCGATTACCGCAGCCTGCTTCCTGGCCCGCTTCACGCGTAAATATAACTGGGCGCATCTGGATATTGCCGGTACCGCCTGGCGCTCCGGCAAGGCCAAAGGCGCCACCGGTCGTCCGGTCGCGCTGCTGTCGCAGTTCCTGCTGAACCGCGCCGGTCTGAACGGCGACGATTAAAACATGAAAAACGCCACCTTCTATCTGCTGGAAAGCGATACGCCGGTTGACGGGCTGAGCGCGCAGGAAGCGCTGGTCTGCGAGCTGGCCGAAACGCGCTGGCGCGAGGGAAAGCGAGTGCTGGTTGCCTGCGTGGATGAAGCGCAGGCGATCCGCCTGGATGAAGCGTTATGGCAGCGTCCGGCCAACGCCTTTGTACCGCACAATCTGGCGGGCGAAGGGCCGAAATATGGCGCGCCGGTCGAGCTGGCCTGGCCGCAGCGTCGCGGCAACGCGCCCAGAGATCTGCTGATCAGCCTGCTGCCGCAGTTTGCAGATTTTGCCACCGCTTTCCAGGAAGTGATAGACTTCGTGCCTTACGAAGAAGAATTGAAACAGCTGGCGCGCGATCGCTATAAAGCCTATCGCAGCGTCGGATTCCACTTGAATACGGCCACGCCGCCCGTGCCCCCAACGACATAGCAGACATGGAAAAGACATATAACCCGCAAGATATCGAACAGCCGCTCTACGAGCACTGGGAACAGCAGGGCTACTTTAAGCCGAACGGCAACACCAGCCAGGAAAGCTTCTGCATCATGATCCCGCCGCCGAACGTCACCGGTAGCTTGCACATGGGTCATGCGTTCCAGCAAACCATCATGGATACCATGATCCGTTACCAGCGCATGCAGGGAAAAAACACCCTGTGGCAGGCGGGCACGGACCATGCGGGCATCGCCACGCAGATGGTAGTAGAGCGTAAAATCGCCGCTGAAGAAGGCAAAACGCGTAAAGACTACGGTCGCGACGCCTTTATCGAAAAAATCTGGCAGTGGAAGGCTGAATCCGGCGGCACCATCACGCGCCAGATGCGCCGTCTGGGCAACTCCGTGGACTGGGAGCGCGAGCGCTTTACCATGGATGACGGCCTTTCCAACGCGGTAAAAGAAGTATTTGTGCGCCTGTATAAAGAGAACCTGATTTATCGCGGCAAGCGCCTGGTAAACTGGGATCCCAAACTGCGCACCGCTATCTCTGACCTGGAAGTGGAAAACCGCGAGTCGAAAGGCTCGATGTGGCATATCCGCTATCCGTTAGCCGACGGCGCAAAAACTGCCGACGGTAAAGATTATCTGGTAGTGGCCACTACCCGTCCTGAGACGGTGCTGGGCGATACCGGCGTGGCCGTTAACCCGGAAGATCCGCGCTATAAAGATCTGATTGGCAAATTTATCGTGCTGCCGCTGGTAAACCGCCGCATTCCTGTTGTCGGTGACGAACACGCCGATATGGAAAAAGGCACCGGCTGCGTGAAAATCACGCCAGCGCACGACTTTAACGACTATGAAGTTGGCCGTCGTCACAAGCTGCCGATGATCAACATCCTGACCTTTGACGGCGATATCCGCGACGTTGCGCAGGTTTACGATACCAACGGCGAAGAGTCCGACGTTTATGCCAGCGATATTCCGGCTGAATTCCAGAAGCTGGAGCGTTTTGCCGCGCGTAAAGCTATTGTTGCCGCTATTGACGCGCTGGGCCTGCTGGACGAAATCAAACCGCACGACCTGACCGTGCCTTACGGCGATCGCGGTGGCGTAGTGATTGAGCCGATGCTGACCGACCAGTGGTACGTGCGCACCGCGCCGCTGGCGAAAGTAGCGGTAGAAGCCGTTGAGCAAGGCGACATCCAGTTCGTGCCTAAGCAGTACGAAAACATGTACTTCTCCTGGATGCGCGATATTCAGGACTGGTGTATTTCGCGTCAGCTGTGGTGGGGTCACCGCATCCCTGCCTGGTACGATGCCGAAGGCAACGTCTACGTGGGCCGCACGGAAGAAGAAGTGCGTGCGGAAAACAACCTTGGTGCAGACGTAGCGCTGAATCAGGATGAAGATGTGCTCGACACCTGGTTCTCTTCCGGCCTGTGGACATTCTCCACGCTGGGCTGGCCTGAGAAGACCCCTGACCTGAGCACCTTCCATCCAACCAGCGTGCTGGTCAGCGGCTTTGACATCATTTTCTTCTGGATCGCCCGCATGATCATGCTGACCATGCACTTCATCAAAGATGAAGACGGCAAGCCGCAGGTGCCGTTCAAGACCGTCTATATGACCGGTCTGATCCGCGATGAAGAAGGCCAGAAGATGTCCAAGTCGAAAGGCAACGTCATCGATCCGCTGGATATGGTTGACGGCATTTCGCTGGAAGATCTGCTTGCCAAGCGCACGGGCAACATGATGCAGCCGCAGCTGGCGGAGAAAATCCGCAAGCGCACCGAGAAACAGTTCCCGAACGGTATCGAACCGCACGGCACCGACGCGCTGCGCTTTACGCTGGCCGCGCTGGCCTCTACCGGTCGCGATATCAACTGGGATATGAAACGCCTGGAAGGCTACCGCAACTTCTGTAACAAGCTGTGGAACGCCAGCCGCTTTGTGCTGATGAACACCCAGGATCAGGACTGCGGCTTTAACGGCGGCGAGCTGGAACTGTCGCTGGCGGATCGCTGGATCATTGCCGAGTTCAACCAGACGGTGAAAGCTTATCGCGGCGCGCTGGACAGCTATCGTTTCGATATCGCTGCCAACATTCTGTATGAGTTCACCTGGAACCAGTTCTGTGACTGGTATCTGGAGCTGGCCAAGCCGGTAATGAACGGGGGGTCAGAAGCGCAGCTGCGCGGCACGCGTAATACGCTGGTTAACGTACTGGAAGCCCTGCTGCGCCTGGCGCATCCGATTATTCCGTTTATTACCGAAACCATCTGGCAGCAGGTGAAAGTGCTGAAAAATATCAGCGACGACACCATCATGCTGCAGCCGATGCCGGAGTTCGAAGAAGCGAAGGTCGATGAAGCGGCACTGAGCGATACTGAATGGCTGAAGCAGGCGATTGTCGCGGTGCGTAATATCCGTGCCGAGATGAACCTGGCTCCTTCTAAGCCGCTGGAAGTGATGCTGCGTGGCGCAAGCGCCGACGTGGTGCGTCGCGTTAACGACAATCACAACTTCCTGAAAACGCTGGCGCGTCTGGACAGCCTGACCTGTCTGACCGCTGACGACAAAGCGCCGGTCTCCGTCACCAAGATTATCGACGGTGCGGAGCTGCTGATCCCGATGGCGGGCCTGGTGGATAAAACCGCCGAGCTGGAGCGTCTGGCGAAGGAAGTGAGCAAGCTGGAAGTGGAAATCGGCAAGATTGAAGGCAAGCTCTCTAACGAAGGCTTTGTATCCCGGGCACCTGAAGCCGTCGTGGCGAAAGAGCGCGAGCGCATGACCGAGTTCGAGCAGGCGAAAGCCAAACTGATTGAGCAGCAGGCGGTTATCAAAGCGCTGTAATGCTTTTGCCCCGCCTGCTGGCGGGGCAATTTAATATCGGTGCACCTTAGCTCAACCCGTTACCAATAACACCTCGCCCGGCGAGGTGTTTTTTTTGCGCAAAATTCCGTCCAAATATATCTTTAAGAAAATAGTGGTAGATTAGCGTTCTGTTATTTTTTAAGGATAAAAGAGATGTCTGATAACTATGCCAGGCCGCAGATTGCCTTTCACTGGCTAACGGTGATTTTACTGACTATCGCCTATGCCGCGATTGAACTGCGGGGCTTTGCCGTACGGGGTTCCTGGCAAGGTTTTGCACTGATCGTTACGCATTTCAGCGCCGGTTTTAGCGTGCTGGTGGTGATGCTGCTGCGTCTTTTGCTACGCAGTCGCCATCGCAGCCCGGCAATTACGCCACCGATAGCGCGCTGGCAGAAAGGGCTTTCACATGCGGTTCACAGCGCGCTGTACACATTGTTTATCGTGCTTCCCATACTTGGCCTTTCCTCTCGTTATCTTTCAGGCCGTCAGTGGTGGCTGTTTGGCATCGCCATGCCGTCATCAGATAATCCCAACCCGGTACTGGCGAAAACGCTGATTCACTGGCACGAAACGCTGGCGCCTTTAGGCTACTGGCTAATCGGACTGCACGCGCTGGCCGCCCTCTTTCATCACTATTTTCTCAAAGATAATACGCTGCTGCGCATGATGCCTTCGCGGCGTATCAGGTAAAAAAGGGGCGAGAAGCCCGTACTACGGCGAAAACCGCCTTTTTTCAGGCCCCAGCGGCAGGCCGACGCTTAGACTGGCAGGAAAGCGGATGATTGCATCCTTATTCGTCGGATGTTATTACACTGCCAGACAATCCAAAAAAACGGCACTGCTTTATGATTAACACGCTTCCGGACAACGTGCGGGTTCGACCTATTGAGCCTGCAGACAACCCTTTTATCGCTAACGTCATCCGCGACGTTTCGGCCGAGTTTGGTCTGACCGCCGATAAAGGCTTCACGGTGGCCGATCCCAATCTCGATCGTCTTTGTGAACTCTATCGCCAGCCGAACAGCGCCTATTGGGTGGTGGAGCTGGAGGGTAAGATTATGGGCGGCGGCGGCGTTGCGCCTCTACAGGGTAGCGATGCAGACGTTTGCGAGCTGCAAAAAATGTATTTTATGCCGCAGCTGCGCGGCATGGGTATTGCAAAAGCGCTGGCGCTGCAGGCGATGGACTACGCTCGTGAAAGGGGCTTTAAGCGCTGCTATCTGGAAACCACCGCTTCGCTGACTCGCGCAGTGCGGCTGTATGAGCATCTGGGTTTCCAGCATATAGACGGGCCGATGGGCAACACCGGCCACGTGGATTGCGAAGTTACCATGCTGCGTTCGCTATAACGGCGCGGCGTAGCGCAGTAACGTTAACCACGATTAGCCGCGCTGGAATAATTTTAGGGCTTCTCCATTGCGCTATGCAGCCCAGGCTAGCCGTAACCAGGCGGTGCCTGATACTGGCTTCCGGCTATGAGCCACGCTGCACATAGCTCAGATCGTCAATGGCTTCGATAATAAACTGCCCGGCATCGGTATAGCGGATACGGGTGACGCTGGCATTGCTGAGCGAACGAGTCAGCGTTTTATCATCAAGCTCATGCAGCAGTGTCATAATCGTCATGCCGTGCGTAACAACCAGCACGTTGCCCCCGCCCTTTTGCTGCGCGTCACGGGCAATTGCCTTTACCGCTGCCATCACCCGTTGGGCAACCTGCGCATAGCTTTCTGCCTGTTTTGCCGGATCGGCCGCGTGGATCATATCGACAATATCGACAATGTTGATTTTGCCGCTGGTAAAGGCCGTCATCAGCTGCGGACCGGAAGCATAACCGCCCTTTTTAGCCGAAGCGATAAGCATATTGTCGTTAGTATCCCCCTCGAAAGATCCGAAGAAAACTTCCCTTAGCCCCTGGCGCTCCCGTACGGGCAGCGTTTTCTCGCGCGGTTCCAGGATCAGCTGCGCGGTTTCTCTGGCCCTGCCCGAATCGCTGCTCCAGGCGGCAACAAAGTCCACCGTTTTTAGCCCGCGCCCCGCTTTTCTGGCTACCTCTACGCCTTCTGCCGTTAATGGCGTATCGCTCCAGCCCTGGGCACGATGCACGGTGTTAAACAGCGTTTTGCCGTGCCGAACCATATACAGCTCTACATCAGCGGCAAAGCAGCTGCTGATACCAAATATAATCGTTAAAAAAAGCAGTATTTTTTTCATGGTGACTCCTTATTATAAAAGGCCGAATTTCCACGTTATGCCAACTTCGGCAGAAAGGCTGGGGGAACGCATATAATCGCCATCCGCATTCAAAATGGGCGTCGCGTTATAATTTTTATATGACCAGCCATAACCAAGCTGTGCGGCTACCGTTAAACCACTTAAACTTTTTTCAGCAGGCCGCCAGCGATTTATCCAGGTTATTTCACCGGTACGAATATTTTTATCCTTATACTCGAACTGGCCATAATTAAGCTGGAGAGCGGTGGCCAGGCTTTCGCTAAGCTGATATTCGCTGAAGGCCGTCAATGCCAGCTCGCCGTCGCGCATATAATCTTTGCCCGCCGACGTTAACGCGCTAAAGCGGCCGCGCGTATTTTTTCCCATATGGCGGTCGTAATATCCTACGCCGTTGGTCTTATCCGCCTGCGTATAGGCCACGCCCAGTTTGTGTATCCAGCGATTATCGCGCAGCTGAACTTCTCCCGCGTAGTGCCAGGCGTCGTTGTCGAACTGCTTTTTACTCTGCGGCATCGCCTTATAGTCTTCCAGCGCGTGGCTGCCGTAAATCTGCGAGGCCAGCGTCCACTGCGTCGTAAGCGGATAATTGATTTCCAGCAGGTTGCGGCGCAAATAGCGCTTTGATTCGCCCCAGCCGTAAGCCAGCGACAGGTCACCCGCTTTATAGGTAATACCGCTGGTAAAAATACGGCTAATTTCTTTATTGTTCGCCGTCAGGAACCGCACGCGATTGGGCGCATCGTACTGAATGGAGTGCGTAACCCAGGCCGCATCCAGCTGGACGTTTTGCCACGACAGCGCGCCGCTGTAGCCCAGATAGCTGTTGCGGGAAAGGCGATAGGTGTCGCTCAGCACGCCGACGTTTTTCAGCTGGTGCCAGCCGCCTTTGGCACGCAGGCCAAAGTCATCATCACCCAGTCTCAGCTTGATATAGCGCTGGCCAAAGCGGCCAAAACCGCCGGCGTTGCTTTTGTTGAATCCTTCCCCGTGGTTATAGAGCATGCCGCGCGTGACGAAATAGTCGCTGGCTGCCAGCCTGACGGCCCGGGTGTAGCTGGCGTCAAACCCTACGGCATCCCACAGCCAGCCGGAGCGGAAGTCGAGCGTTGCCGCCTGGCCCCAGGCGTTGTGTACCTCTTTAGGCTGCGCCTCGTTCTCTTTCAGGTATTTCCAGTGGTTACGCAGCGTGAGATCGAGGTGCGTGTCGTTCAAAAAACGCTGAAATTCATTGCTGTTTTCTTCTGCATGCGCAGTAACAGCGACTAATAAAGCCAGTAAAAAAACGTTCCTGTTTTTCATTTCCATCTTCCTTGTTTATTGTTTTAAACCAACGCTATCCCCATATAATAAAATTCATTGATTCCACTATAGCTTTTAATAAAACCCAAAAAAAGAAACTGAAAAAACTAATCACGCCGGGGAATATACACCTGAAAATATTGAAGAGCAGCACAAAAAGCACAACCTGTGAGATGCGCCGCAAAAAATAAAAAAGTGAAAAGGTGAGAAATAAATGAAATTAGTTGTTCCGTTAACGACTCTGATTAAATGGAATAAATAGTAAAAAATGGCAGGCTTTCCATATTATTAAGGCGTCAATAATGACGCCCACGATAAGGCTATGCTTTTTGATAAAACGGTATAACGCTATAGCCAGTCAGGAACGCCACTATGAAAGCGTAGCTCGCTGTCCGGTTCCGTTATTAATTTTGCTTCGGTCTCGCCAATTTTACGCACGCGATGGGTAATGTCCGTTGCGGATATGTCCGCCGCCAGCGCCAGATAATCCTGATAGTGCCGTGCTTCAGAACGCAGGAGGGATACGTAAAAAGCCGCCAGCTCGTCGTCCAGAAAAGGGGCCAGGCTGGCAAACCGCTCGCAGGAGCGCGCTTCTATATAAGCACCGCAAATCAGCTTGTCCACCAGCGTTTGCGGCTCGTGAGTGGTTACTTCACGCAGTAAGCCTTTTGCGTAGCGGCTGGCGGTGATTTTGACGTAGGGAATATGACGCGCCTGCATAATTTCCAGTACCTGATAAAAGTGATGCAGTTCTTCTTTAATCAGCAGCACCATCTTATCCACCAGCGCGTCGCCATAAGGCACTTCGGCACGGCTGATAATGGTTTTTGACAGCGCCTTATGCTGCTCCAGAAAGGCCAGCTCGGCGTTCTCGCTGTGAACAAACTGCTCCCACGGCTTCAGCCAGGCCAGCAGCGCATCGCCGCTCTCTTTATCCGCCACGTATTTACGGATCAGCCACATGGCGGTCTGAGCGGCCTTCAGCTCGCAGACAAGATGATCGGTAAGCAGCAGCGGCAAATTTTCCGGCCTGCGGGCTTCATCAATCCATTTTTGCGGCGTACGGCAATGCAGAAAAGCGTGGACGGGAGCAAGAAGATGGTCGGTAATCATGCGTACAGCGGTTCCGTATCAGAAAGGGAATGTTGCTTCAGGCAGCGTTGAAAAGAGGTGAGACAAAGAATAACGGGCAATCAGTGCGGCACAAAAAATTGTGCGGGCGGAACAGCGCCGCCCGCCGGGATTAGTGACGCGTACCGTTATCTTCTTCGTCGATATAGTCGCCGTCTTCGTCTTCTTCGTCCTCGGCGTCAGGATCTTCGAAATAGGTTCCCCAGCCGTCGTAGTCAACGTTATATTTAGCCGCCAGGTCAATCAGCTGTTCAACCTGTGCATCAATCAGCTCGGCGTTCAGCGCCGCTTCGCTGAGGATATCGCAGCACATGACTTTGCTGCCATCTTCCAGCTCCAGCTCTTCCGGCTCGGTCACTTCATAACCCAGCTTGAACGCATCTACCGCCGCCTTTTCCAGCGCGTCGAAGCTGTCGCAGGAGAGGTGGTGTTCGATGGTATAGAGCGCATCCGGGTCGCTGCCATCGTCCAACAGCTCTTCAATAATCAGCCGCGTCTCTTCACGCTGCTCTTCCAGCAATGCTTCATTTGCCATGATCCGTTCCTCTGTGTGTGGCATCTCTGGTAAGTATTTTCCCACAGTGTCCTTCGCGCCACTACCTTTAAAGAAAAGTTTCTGCGCCCCCGGGTTGAAAATGAATATTAATACAGTTAGATTGAATTTTAATTCAATAACTATCTCCGGAGCGTCCTATGAGTCAGCTATATCAACGCCATTTTCTCAGGCTGCTGGATTTTACCCAGGCCGAAATTACCGCTTTGCTGGCGCTGGCCGCCACCTTAAAAACCGCGAAAAAAAATGGTGAAGAAGTTCAGCATCTGAAAGGCAAAAACATCGCGCTCATCTTCGAAAAAGACTCGACCCGTACCCGATGCTCTTTCGAAGTTGCCGCTTACGATCAGGGCGCGAACGTGACTTATCTGGGGCCAAGCGGCAGTCAGATTGGCCATAAAGAGTCGATGAAGGATACCGCGCGCGTGCTGGGACGTATGTATGACGGCATTCAATATCGCGGTCACGGTCAGCCGCTGGTAGAGGCGCTGGCGGAACATGCGGGCGTGCCGGTCTGGAACGGCTTAACCAACGAGTTTCACCCTACGCAGCTGCTGGCCGACTTACTGACTATGCAGGAACATCTGCCGGAAAAACCGTTCAGCGAGATGGTTTTCGCCTATGTGGGTGACGCGCAAAACAATATGGGCAACACCATGATGGAAGCGGCGGCGCTGGTAGGACTGGATCTGCGTCTGGTAGCGCCAAAAGGCTGCTGGCCGGATGAAGCGCTGGTTAACGAGTGTCGTCTCGCGGCGCAAAAGTCCGGCGGCAAAATTACGCTGACGGAAGATATTGCTGAAGGTGTTAACGGCGCGGATTTCATCTATACCGATGTTTGGGTATCTATGGGCGAACCAAAAGAAGTGTGGCAAGAGCGTATCGCCCTACTGCGCGCCTATCAGGTAAACAGCGCTATGCTGAAGCTCACGGGCAATCCGCAGGTTAAGTTCTTACACTGCCTGCCCGCTTTCCATGACGATCAAACCACGTTAGGCCAGCAGATGGCGGAACAGTACGATCTGCACGGCGGTATGGAAGTCACCAACGAGGTGTTTGAATCGGCGCACAGCGTGGTCTTCGATCAGGCGGAAAACCGTCTGCACACTATCAAAGCCGTGATGGTGGCGACGCTGGCGAAGCTACCCTGATTTTCCGCCAGGCAAACGATTACTTTTGCTTGCTGCCGCGCGACGAAGGCGTATAATGCCCCCCGTTTGCCTGGAGGATGCATGAAACTGAGTACTGCTGACATGGTTAAAATGACGCGTCTGAATGCCGGCGGGCAGTGCCGTTTTTCCTCCTTTCCGATCCTAAAAAAAGCCCCTCAATGAGGGGCTTTTTTTTGTCCATTTTTCAGCTTAGCGGCACGCGTAAAGGAGAGTGAACATGGCTAATCCGCTGTATCACAAACACATTATCTCAATTAACGATCTCAGCCGTGAAGAGCTGGAGCTGGCGCTGCGCACCGCCGCCAGCCTGAAAGCAACGCCGCAGCCGGAGCTGTTAAAGCACAAGGTTATTGCCAGCTGCTTCTTTGAAGCTTCAACCCGCACGCGTTTGTCTTTTGAGAGCGCGATGCATCGCCTGGGTGCCGCTGTGGTGGGCTTTGCTGACGGCAGCAATACGTCGCTGGGCAAGAAAGGCGAAACGCTGGCCGATACGATTTCCGTAATCGGCACCTATGTTGACGCTATCGTTATGCGCCATCCGCAGGAAGGTGCCGCGCGTCTGGCAACGGAGTTTTCCGGCGGTATACCGATTCTTAACGCGGGCGATGGTGCCAACCAGCATCCCACGCAGACGCTGCTGGATCTTTTCACTATTCAGGAAACGCAGGGTCGCCTGAGCAACCTGAATATCGCGATGGTTGGCGATTTGAAATATGGCCGCACCGTGCATTCGCTGGCGCAGGCGCTGGCGAAGTTTGACGGCAACCGTTTTCTGTTTATCGCGCCGGATGCGCTGGCGATGCCGTCCTACATTACCGATATGCTCGACGAGAAAGGAATCGCGTGGAGCCGTCACGACAGCATTGAAGAAGTCGTGCCGCAGGTTGATATTCTTTATATGACTCGCGTGCAGAAAGAGCGGCTGGATCCGTCGGAATACGCCAACGTGAAGGCGCAATTTATTCTGCGCGCCGCCGACCTGGCTGGCGCTCGCGCCACGATGAAAGTGCTGCATCCGCTGCCGCGCATTGATGAAATCACTACCGATGTCGATGCCACGCCGCACGCCTGGTATTTTCAGCAGGCCGGCAACGGCATTTTCGCCCGTCAGGCACTGCTGGCGCTGGTGCTGAACAGTGAACTGGATTTGTAAGAGGAACTGACGATGACACAAGACAATAAACTCCAGGTCGAAGCGATCAAGCGCGGCACGGTAATCGATCATATTCCGGCGCAGGTTGGTTTTAAGCTGCTGTCGCTGTTTCGCCTGACGGAAACCGATCAGCGCATCACCATCGGGCTGAATCTGCCTTCTGGCGAGCTGGGGCGCAAAGATCTGATCAAGATTGAGAACACCTTTCTGACCGAAGATCAGATCAATCAGCTGGCCGTCTATGCGCCGCACGCCACGGTAAACCGCATCGATAATTATGACGTGGTCGGCAAAATTTCGCCGACGCTGCCGGACAATATTGAACGCGTGCTGACCTGCCCCAACAGCAACTGCATCAGCCGCAGCGAGCCGGTTCACTCCAGCTTTGCGGTAAAAAAACGCAATGATAACGTGCAGTTAAAGTGCAAATACTGCGAAAAAGAGTTTGCGCGCCACGTGGTAATGGCAAACTGGTAATCAGTTTTAAGCGGCTTATAATGGCCCGGTTCCGGTGACTACCGGCGTTACCCGTTAACAAGGAGAAATTATGTCTCGCGAAATCAGCACTGAACAAGCACCAGCGGCGATTGGCCCTTATGTACAGGGCGTCGATCTGGGCAGCATGATCATCACCTCCGGCCAGATCCCGGTCGATCCTAAAACCGGTAATGTCGCTGACGACGTGACCGCCCAGGCGCGCCAGTCGCTGGAAAACGTGAAGGCTATCGTGGAAGCGGCGGGCCTGAAGGTTGGCGATATCGTGAAAACTACGGTGTTCGTTAAGGATCTGAACGATTTTGCTACCGTGAACGCGGCCTATGAAGCGTTCTTCACCGAGCACGATGCCAGCTTCCCGGCGCGCTCCTGTGTGGAAGTGGCGCGTCTGCCGAAAGATGTCAAAATCGAGATCGAAGCGATAGCCGTACGTCGCTAATCCTCTCTCCTCTCCCCTGCGGGAGAGGAATCTTTCCCCACCCGATGCACGTCCTTTTTTTCCTGCCAGCCGCCTTTAATCCCTGAGGTTCAATCCTTTGTGCTCGCCGTAAAAATTTTTCGCTTTTCCTGCGCGCGCACCTTGCCAGTTAATAGCTAACCTTATGGAAGAACAAAAAGGCAACGGCAGCGCAAACGGACCTCTTTTATATCGGGATTGAGCAATGACTAAAAATCCACCGTGGTGGCAAAACGGCGTTATCTATCAAATTTATCCCAAGAGCTTTCAGGACACGACCGGCAGCGGCACGGGCGATCTGGCCGGCGTGATCCAGCATCTGGACTACCTCAAACAGCTGGGCGTCGACGCTATCTGGCTGACGCCTTTTTATATCTCGCCGCAGGTGGATAACGGCTACGACGTGGCGAACTATATCGCCATCGACCCGCTGTTTGGCACGATGAACGATTTTGACAATCTGGTGGCGGAAACGCACCAGCGTGGCATGCGGCTAATCCTTGATATGGTGTTTAACCATAGCTCTACGCAGCATCACTGGTTTCACGAGGCGCTGGATCGCGAAAGTCCTTATCGTTCCTATTACATCTGGCGCGACGGTACGCCGGGCGAACCGCCGAATAACTGGCAGTCTAAATTTGGCGGCCACGCCTGGCGCTGGCATCCGGAAAGTAACCAGTACTATATGCATCTGTGGGCGCCGGAACAGGCCGATTTAAACTGGGAGAACGATAATCTGCGTGCCGAGCTGAAGCAGATCGTTAACTTCTGGGCCGATCGCGGGATTGATGGGTTGCGGCTGGACGTGGTGAACCTGGTTTCCAAACATCAGGATTTCCCGGACGATCCTAACGGCGACGGGCTGCGGCTTTATACCGACGGGCCGCGCATCCATGAATATA
Source organism: Erwinia phyllosphaerae (assembly GCF_019132875.1). GTDB lineage: Bacteria > Pseudomonadota > Gammaproteobacteria > Enterobacterales > Enterobacteriaceae > Erwinia > Erwinia phyllosphaerae. The sequence continues at coordinate 106,430 of NZ_JAHSPF010000005.1, read as the reverse complement.
TGCGTGAGATGAGCCGCGACGTCTTTCGCCCGCGCGAGCTGATGACGGTTGGCGAGATGTCTTCCGCCACGCTGGAACACTGTCAGCAATACGGCTCGCTGGACGGCGAAGAGCTGTCGATGGTGTTTAGCTTCGATCACGTGGAAGTAGATTTTTTTAACGGCCAGAAGTGGACGTTAACGCCGCTGGACCTGGTGGCGCAGAAGGCGATTTTTACCCACTGGCAACACGGCATGCATAACAAAGCCTGGAACGCGCTGTTCTGGTGTAACCACGATCAGCCACGCGTGGTTTCCCGCTGGGGCGACGAGGGCCACTATCGCGTGCAGTCGGCCAAAATGCTGGCGCTGGTGCTGCACGGCATGCAGGGAACGCCCTATATTTTTCAGGGTGAAGAGCTGGGGATGACCAATCCGCACTATACCCGCATCATCGACTATCGCGATATTGAAAGCCATAACATGTATGCCGAGCTGCGTTCACAAGGCCGCGACAGCGATAATCTGCTGGAAATTCTGGCCAGCAAATCGCGCGATAATGGCCGCACGCCCATTCCGTGGCACGGCGGCGAAAACGGCGGCTTTACCAGCGGCACGCCCTGGATCGGCATGTGCGACAACATGGAAACGATTAACGTCGAAGCGGCTCTGGCGGATGAAAACTCGGTCTTTTACACCTATCAGAAGCTGATTAGGTTAAGAAAAGAGTACGCAATCCTGACCTGGGGAGACTATCTCGATTTGCTGCCGGATCACGCTTATCTCTGGTGCTATTGCCGCCGCTTTGAGAAAGAAGTGCTGGTGGTAGCGGCCAACTTCAGCGGCGAAACGCAGGTATGGCATCCACCAGCCTACAGCGGCCATTGGGAGGTGCTGGTAAGCAACTACCCCGATACGCACGTTACGCCAGGTGAGGTGATGCTGCGCCCCTGGGAAGCGGTCTGGTGGTATCAGAAACGCTGGAACGGCTCCGGTCAAACCAGCTAAGGGAAGCAACGCCCGGGCCTGGGGGCGCAGAGTGACTAAGCCAGCGGCTTAGAGAACGCAGCCGATCAAGCTAACGGTTTACGCAAGCCAGCTATTAAGCCAGCGGCTTAAAGAACGCAGCTGATTAAGTCAACGGTTTACGCGAGCCAGTTATTAAGCCAGCGGCTTAAAGAACGCAGCTGATTAAGTCAACGGTTTGCGCAAGCCGGCTATTAAGCCAGCGGCTCAAACAGCGCGGCAAGGTCGTCGCTGGTGAAGCTGGCCGGTTCGCTCAGGTCGTCGGCCAGGATGCCGTCGGCCAGCTCCGCTTTCTGCTGCTGCAGCGCGACGATCTTCTCTTCAATACTGCCTGCGGCAATGAGCTTATACACGAAAACCGGTTTGTCCTGGCCCAGGCGATAAGCACGATCCGTCGCCTGGTTTTCCGCCGCCGGATTCCACCAGGGATCGTAGTGGATCACCGTGTCTGCCGCCGTCAGGTTCAGTCCCACGCCGCCTGCTTTCAAACTAATCAGAAACACCGGTACTTCGCCATTCTGAAAACGGCGCACCGGTTCGGTTCGGTCGCGCGTGCTGCCGGTAAGGATCACATAAGGAATGCGCGCTTTCTGTAACTCTTCCGCAATCAGCGTCAGCATGGTGGTGAACTGTGAAAAGATCAGGATGCGGCGATCTTCCGCCAGCAGATCGCTGAGCATTTCGCGCAACAGCATCAGCTTGGCCGACTGTTTTACCTTCGCCGTTTTATCATTATCAATCAGGCGCGGGTCACAGCAGATCTGCCGCAGCTTAAGTAAAGCATCCAGCACCAGCAGATGACTGCGCCCCGCCCCCTGCTGCTCGACGGCCAGCCGCACGCGATCTTGCATTGCGCCACGTACCTTCTCGTATAAATCCCGCTGTGCGCCTTCCATTTCAACCGAGCGCACGATGGTGTTTTTTGGCGGCAGTTCTTTCGCCACTTCCTGCTTGCGCCGACGCAGCATAAAAGGCCTGACGCGGCGTGCCAGTAGCTCGCGCCGAACCCTGTCGCCATCCCGCTCCACGGGAATACGCCACTCCTGAGTAAATTCTTTTTCGCTGCCGAGGAAACCCGGTAGCAGAAAATCAAACTGCGACCACAGCTCGCCAAGATGGTTTTCCAGCGGCGTGCCGGTTAAGCAGAGTCGATGGCGGGATTTCAACGTGCGAATGACCGATGCCGCGCGCGAAGCGCTGTTTTTCACATACTGCGCCTCGTCCAGAATCAGCAGATGATAGCTGTGGCCAAGCAGCTCCGGCTGATCGCGCCACAGCAGAGAATAGGTGGTAATCACCACGTCATAGCTTTCAATACGGTCATAAAAAGCTTTGCGCTGTGGCCCGGTCAGCGCCAGCATTTTTAGATCCGGGGCGAAGCGTAAAGCTTCCTGCGTCCAGTTATAAACCAGCGTGGTCGGCACCACGATCAGCGCTGGCCGATCCAGCCGCCCCGCTTCTTTCTCCAGCAGCAGGTGCGCCAGCGTCTGGATAGTTTTCCCCAGCCCCATATCATCGGCCAGCACGCCGGAAAGATCGTTCGCCCGCAGAAACTGCATCCAGTTTACGCCCTGCTGCTGATAGTCACGCAGCTGCGCGCGCAACCCTACCGGCGGCGCAACGGGCTCAATGCTGCTGCCTGACCGCAGGCGCTCGGCCAGCTGTAATACGCCGTTTCCGCCGTGGAACTGCCAGCGGCCCGTCTCGCTCAGCGCCGTCAGCCTTCCCGCTTCGTAAGGCGCTATGCGCAACGGCGTTTCTACACCCTGAGCAAACAGATCGGCCAGATTGCCAACCACGGTTTTTAGCTGGCTGGCCGCGATATGCAGGCGTTCGTTGCTCTCGCTGCGCAGCTCTATGGTTTCCTCATTCGGGATCGCAGCGAGATCGCCAGACAGCCAGCGGCGATCTTTCTGAAAAAGCCCGGCAAGCAGCGGCTGCATTTTGACTTTACGCGGCCCAATCGCGGCTTCCATCTCCAGCGCGTACCAGCCGTCCTGCTGCTGAGCGACCACACCGTCTATAGCCGTAATCTCCAGAACGTTCCAGGTAAAATCATCGTCTACGCTGGCTTGCCAGCCATCTCGCGTCAGTTTTGGCAGTACGGTATGAATGACGTTTTGCCACTGCTCAGGCGCATCCGGTGCAAAGATGATTGGCGGTAACGGTGCCGAGTGCGGCGTATAAATATGACCGGATGAAACGCTGTTCAGGCCCAGGGCGTTCAGGTCATCTGTCCAGCGCTGTTCCTGCTCATGCTGACGAACAACCTGAAAGAGCTGGCCGTGGCGATCGGCGAACTGTTCACCGCTGCTGCCGGCGGGCACCTGAACGCCCGCATAGTCAAAATAGAGCGCGGCGAAGTCGAGGCGCTTCTGGCGATGGCCATAGCGTCCAAAGCCGCTGATAAATTTTGCGCGTGATTCCAGCCGAAGGACGGGGAAAGGCCTGGCCGTGACGGGCGTCAGCGCCACCGTCGTCGCCACGGCGGGCTGCCGCTGTAGCCACGCCAGCATCACCGCCGCCACGTGGCGACAGTTATTTTTTACCGGACAGGTGCATTCGCCGCTGGCATGGAGTTTGCCCTGCGGTCGGCTAAAGTGAACCATTACCTGAAAAGGCTCGATTTTCCTGCCCGGTACTTCACCCGTTAACAGATTATTTTGCCATTGCAGTTGCTGAACTTTACCTACCAGCTCTTTTGCTCTTGCTACGCTGCGCGCGCCCGTCCAGCGGCTAACCTGTTTTTCGTTGTACTTCACAGAAGACATCAGTCTGTATCCCGGCCTGACCTGAGCAGAAGCATAACTACTCCGCATAACAGGCAATAATATGAATTCCGTGCAGGTGATTGCAACTCCGGAACGTCCGCTATAGGGTGAAAAAAGATAAATAATAGTCGTCAACAGACGCTAACGGCTGCTGCTTTCCCGTTAACGTCCAATATTTAGACGGTCAGTAAAAGGCCCTTTTTCTTAAGTGACTGAGATCGCAACAGGCTTTTTTTGATCCTTGTTTCAAATCAAAAACCTTGCGGTTAAACAGGAGGAAAACGCTACATATAGTTATTATCATGCCACGCTATATCTACATATAGAGATTCGCACAGGGAAAAGGTATGACTTCGAGAGTAATCAAACGGGACGGCTGCCGCGCGCCTTTTGACGCGTCGCGTATTCTGGAAGCGATTAAAAGCGCGGCCAGAGCGGTCAATATTGATGACGACGCCTATTGCGCTATCGCTACGCAACAAATTTGCCAGCAGCTACAGCAGCAGGAAAATGTAGATATTCACGTTATTCAGAATACGGTTGAAAATACGCTGATGGCGGGCCGCTATCCCGAGCTGGCACGCACCTATATTGAGTATCGTCACGATCGCGATATCGCTCGCGAGCTGCGCGGCAAGCTGAATAAAGAGATCCGCGGGCTGATCGACCAAAGCAACCCGGCGCTGCTGAATGAAAATGCCAATAAAGACAGTAAAGTCATTCCAACGCAGCGCGACCTGCTGGCCGGTATCGTGGCTAAACACTATGCCACGCAGCATATCCTGCCTCGCGACGTGGTGCAGGCCCATGAGCGCGGCGAAATTCACTATCACGATCTGGACTACTCGCCCTTTTTCCCTATGTTTAACTGCATGCTGATCGATCTTAAAGGCATGCTGACCCAGGGTTTTAAAATGGGTAACGCGGAGATAGAACCGCCAAAATCGATATCGACCGCTACCGCCGTAACTGCCCAGATTATCGCCCAGGTTGCCAGCCATATTTACGGTGGCACCACGATTAACCGCATTGACGAGGTGCTGGCACCTTTTGTTGACGCGAGCCTGGAGAAACATCGTCAGACGGCCCGCCAGTGGCAGATTGCCGACGTGGAAGCCTATGCGCTAAGCCGAACAGAAAAAGAGTGTTTTGACGCTTTTCAGTCGCTGGAGTATGAGGTCAACACGTTGCATACCGCCAATGGCCAGACGCCTTTTGTCACCTTTGGCTTTGGCCTGGGCACCAGCTGGGCTGCGCGTCTGGTGCAGCAGTCCATTTTACGTAACCGCATAGCCGGGCTGGGCAAAAATCATAAAACCGCCGTTTTTCCCAAGCTGGTGTTTGCCATTAAAGAGGGGTTAAACCGCTCGCCGGGCGATGCCAATTACGATATCAAACAGCTGGCGCTGGAGTGCGCCAGCAAGCGTATGTATCCCGATATTCTGAACTACGAGCAGGTAGTTAAGGTAACCGGCTCGTTTAAAACGCCAATGGGCTGCCGCAGCTTTCTGGGCGTGTGGGAGGAGAACGGCAGGCAGGTTCATGATGGCCGTAACAACATCGGCGTGATCAGCCTGAATCTGCCGCGTATTGCGCTGGAAGCGGCAGGCAGCGAAGCACGCTTCTATGATTTGCTGGACCAGCGCCTGCGGCTGGCGAAAAAGGCGCTGATGAGCCGTATCGCCAGGCTGGAAAACGTCAAGGCGCGCGTGGCCCCCATTCTTTATATGGAAGGTGCCTGCGGCGTGCGGCTCCAGGCTGACGATAACGTTGCCAAAATCTTTAAGCACGGCCGCGCTTCTATTTCGCTGGGCTATATCGGCATTCACGAAACCATCATTGCGCTGTACGGTCGCGAAAAGCATCTTTACGACGATGCGCAACTGCGGCAAAAAGCGCTGGCGATTGTCAGCCGCCTGCGCGAAGCGGTGGATAGCTGGAAGGAAGAGACGGGCTACGCCTTCAGCCTTTACAGTACGCCAAGCGAAAACCTGTGCGACCGCTTTTGCCGTCTGGATCGCGCCGAATTTGGCGTGATAGCGGGCGTCACCGACAAGGGCTACTACACCAACAGCTTCCACCTGGACGTAGAGAAAAAAGTTAACCCTTATGACAAGCTTGACTTTGAAGCGGCCTATCCGCCGTTAGCTAACGGCGGCTTTATCTGTTACGGCGAATATCCCAATATTCAGCACAACCTGAAAGCGCTGGAAGACGTCTGGGATTACAGCTACAGCCGCGTCCCCTATTACGGCACCAATACGCCGATTGACGAGTGCTATGACTGCGGCTTTACCGGCGAGTTTGACTGCACCAGCAAAGGCTTTACCTGTCCCAAATGCGGAAATCACAATGCCGAACGCGTCTCCGTGACCCGCCGCGTCTGCGGTTACCTGGGTAGCCCGGACGCGCGTCCTTTTAACGCGGGTAAGCAAGAGGAAGTGAAGCGCCGCGTTAAGCATTTATCCAACGGCCAGCCGGGATGAATATTCATCAATACTATTCGGTCGATATTGTTAACGGGCCGGGCACGCGCTGTACGCTGTTTGTTGCGGGCTGCGAGCATCAGTGCGTCGGCTGCTATAACAAAAGTACCTGGCGGCTTAATTCCGGCTATCCCTTTACGCTACAGATGGAAGAACAGCTGATTGCCGATCTGAACGATACGCGCATTCCGCGCCAGGGGTTGTCGCTGTCGGGCGGCGATCCGCTGCATCCCGCCAACGTAGCCGATATTCTGCGGCTGGTGCAGCGCGTGCGCCGTGACTGCCCGGAAAAAGATATCTGGCTATGGACGGGCTACCGCCTGGCGGAACTGAGTCCGGCGCAGCAGCAGGTGGCAGAACAGATTAACGTGCTGATAGACGGAAAATTTATTCAGACATTAAAGGACCCGGCGCTGCGCTGGCGAGGCAGCAGTAATCAGGTTATCCACTATTTGCGGTAGGCGGCCCGTATTATCAGCCACATGCAGAGTAATCCATTAGGCCAGCTTGATTTCTCAGAATTACCAACCACACTTAACTCTGCTATGCAAAATAATAACCGGAGGAAAACATGAAGAAGATTGCGGTTCTGATTACCGATGAGTTCGAGGACTCCGAATTTACTTCGCCAGCCGAAGCCTATACCAAAGCTGGCCACCAGGTGGTTACTATTGAGAAAAAAGCGGGCATTACCGTTACCGGTAAGCAGGGCAAAGCCAAAGTGAAGATTGATAAAGATATCGATCACGTTCAGGCGGCCGACTTTGACGCGCTGCTGTTGCCGGGCGGTCATTCACCGGATAGCCTGCGCAGCGACGATCGTTTTGTAAACTTCACCAAAGCCTTTGTGGATGCCGGTAAGCCAGTATTTGCTATCTGTCATGGCCCGCAGCTGCTGATCAGTGCAAACGCCACGCGCGGTCGTAAAATGACTTCGGTAAAAGCCATTGCCATCGACCTGAAAAACGCCGGTGCTGACTTTTATGATAAGGAAGTAGTGGTAGACAACGACAAGCTGGTTACCAGCCGCACACCGGACGATCTGCCCGCGTTCAACCGTGAGTCGCTACGCATTCTTGAAACCGCTTAAGATTGAATAATGGCTAACGCGGCATGTAACCCTGTCGCGTTAGCCTTTCTATATTCAATTACGCAGCCAGCTTAGCTTTTTGCCAAAACCCAACGCGTTATCCACCATCTTCAGCTCGTTAAGCTCAATTTCCCAGATGGGTGCAGAAGCCGCTGCCGCCACGGGAAAACGCCTAACATAGGCCTTACGCGCCCTTTCCTCTTCCGTACCCGCCAGCAGCCTGACGCTACCGGAATACTGTACGCCTTTAATCAGCATAACGGATTTGGGCTGCCCGTTTACCGTCCCCGCCACCCGAGGATCGCTGGTGAAGTGGCTACCGTGACGGGTTTTTTCCTCCGTCATCAGCCAGAAAACAACTTTCTGCGGTTCAAAAACGTAAAAGCAGTTAGCGCACCATACGGGGCTGCCGCCGCAGACGGAAAGGACATGCTGTTTTTGCAAGTAGCGAGCGATAGCCTGTAACGGCTCAGATTCAGACATTAAAATCTCCCTGCCAGGCCCGGCAAAAAATCGTTAACGACGGGCAAGAGCTGATAAACTTCCGGCCATTACTGGCTATCGGTAGCAACGAATGGACATACAGGCAGCCGCGCCCTGGCATCTTTATATTGTGCAAACCGCCAGCGGCGCGCTTTATACCGGCATCACTAATAACGTTACGCGTCGTTTTAAGCAACATCAGGCGGGTACCGGTGCCAAAGCGTTGCGCGGGAAAGGGCCGCTGGCGCTGCTGTTTCACTGTGAAGCAGGCGACCGCTCAAACGCTTCTAAGCTGGAATACAGAATAAAACAGCTGACGCGACAGGATAAAATCAGGCTGGTGCGCCACCAGCCTGATTCGGTTGAAGCCTGGCTGACCGCTCAGTCGCGATTGAAAGGCGCGGAATAGTCGATCCTGCCTTTTGCATCGTCAAAAGCGTCGTCCGCCAGTTTATAAACCTGAAAAGCCGCTTCGGTGCCTGGCCAGCGGCAGTGCAGCTGGTGACGCGCGGCCGGTACAAAACCGTAACGCCCGTAGTAAGCCGGATCGCCCAGCACCACCACGGCGGCATAGCCAAACTCATTAAGCGTATCCAGCCCTTCGTAAATAAGCTGCTTGCCCAGCTGCTGACCGCGCACGCTTTCATCCACTACCAGCGGTGCCAGACCGACCCACTGCTTATCTTCACCGTTCAGCGTAACCGGGCTGAAGGCCGCGTAACCCAGCACCTGTCCTTCCTCATCGGTGGCTACAACGCCCAGCGTCAGTAAACCGTCCTCACGCAGCTGCTGCACCAGCTCTGCTTCTGCAGCGGTGGCGAAGCTGCGGCGCAGCAAGCTGTCTATGCTGGCGGCATCAACACCGATTTCCGTACGAATTAACATGATACACCTGCGCGCGCTGCTGTTGCAGCCGCGTCCTCAGTCAGTCCTGCTTCAATAAAATCAGCCAGTTGTATTAATCCACTACGCAACGGCTTTGGCATAGTTTCTAGATCGATCCCATCCATCAGGTTTTTTACTTCCAGCCCCAGCTCCGTATCGCCTTCAATCAGCAACCGGCGCTGAAAAAACAGGGTATCAGGATCCCGACGCCGTGCGGCAATTAACAGCAGATCGTTAACGTCACCGCGAAACCAGACGTCTGCCTCTGTGCGATTGGTTATGCGCAATATTCCTTGCTCAACGGTAGTTGTCCAGCGCAGTCCAAGGTCGCGAATTTCCACACCTAACCAGCGATCCTTCAGAAAGTTTAACTCACCTTCCGCCAGTGCATAGTGAAATTGCCAGTTCAGCAGCTGTTGCAGCAGCTGCTTTTTCACGATGAAGGGGGCAAACTGCAGCGGAAGCCGCAGAAAACGGGGACCTTTGCGGACAAGCTGCGCGCGTAACGGATTCAACACCATTATCACTCCTTTAAATAAAATTTAAGCTATTTTGCCAGATTGAGAAATCCCTTCAGGCGGTTGGATCAATAAAGTGCGTGAACCCTGGGGTTTTAACAGCAAGACTGATAGCTATCAATATGCTTTTAACTGTTCTGAATCAAAAAGCGTCGCGGCCGGCATGACTACACTCGTTTGTTTTTCTGTTTATGGAATGTCATATGGAACTGCTTTGCCCTGCCGGGAATCTGCCAGCGCTAAAGGCGGCCGTCGCCAGCGGCGCGGATGCTGTCTACGTCGGCTTAAAGGATGATACCAACGCCCGCCATTTCGCCGGGCTTAACTTCACCGCAAAGCGGCTGGAGGAAGCAGCCCGCTACGTTCATCAGCATAGACGCAAACTGCACGTTGCGATCAATACTTTCGCCCATCCGGCCGGCTTCGAACGCTGGGAGCGCGCCATTGATAGCGCGGCCGCAGCGGGCGTCGATGCGCTGATTCTGGCCGATATCGCCATGCTTGATTATGCCGCTCGCCGCTACCCGCAGATTGAGCGCCACGTCTCCGTGCAGGCTTCGGCAACCAATCTGGAAGCGATAAAATTCTATCAGCGTCATTTTGACGTCGCTCGCGTGGTGTTGCCGCGTGTTCTCTCGCTCCACCAGGTGCGCCAGCTTGCCCGCACCTCGCCCGTCCCGCTGGAGGTCTTTGCTTTCGGCAGCCTCTGTATTATGGCAGAGGGCCGCTGCTACCTCTCTTCCTGGCTAACCGGCGAATCGCCCAACACCGTGGGTGCCTGTTCGCCCGCGCGCTTTGTACGCTGGCAGCAAACGCCGGAGGGTCTGGAGTCGCGCCTGAACGACGTGCTGATTGACCGTTACGACGCCGCTGAAAACGCCGGTTACCCTACCCTGTGTAAAGGACGCTATAAGGTCGAAGAAACGCGCTATCACGCGCTGGAAGAACCCACCAGCCTGAACACGCTGGAGCTGCTGCCGGATTTGCTGGCGATGAATATTGCTTCGGTAAAAATCGAGGGGCGTCAGCGCAGTCCGGCTTATGTCGAGCAGGTTACGCAGATCTGGCGGCAGGCCATCGACTGCTGCAAGGCAGACCCGCAAAACTTTGCTGTCCAGCAGCACTGGATGGCCGCGCTTAGCGAGCTGAGTGAAGGCACGCAAACCACGCTGGGCGCTTATCATCGTCAATGGCAGTAGGAAAAATCATGAAATATGCCCTGGGGCCGGTGCTCTGGTACTGGCCAAAAGCGACCCTGGAAGCGTTTTATCAGGCCGCTTCGGCAAGCCATGCCGACATTATTTATCTGGGAGAGGCCGTTTGCAGTAAACGCCGCGCGACAAAATTTGCTGACTGGATGGCGATGGCGAAAGCGCTGGCCAGCGCCGGCAAACAGGTAACGCTGAGCACGCTGGCGCTGATTGAGTCGCCGTCGGAACTGAGCGAACTGAAGCGCTATGTCGATAACGGCGAGTTTCTGATCGAGGCCAACGATATGGCGACGGTTAATCTGGCTGCCGAGGCCGGACTGCCTTTTGTCGCGGGACACGCGCTGAACTGCTACAACGCAGCAACGCTGCGCCTGCTGCATAAACTTGGTATGGTGCGCTGGTGCATGCCGGTAGAGCTTTCGCGCGACTGGCTCGCCAGCCTGTTACAACAGTGCGAGCAGCTGGAGATACGCGGAAAGTTTGAGGTTGAAGTGTTGAGCTACGGTTATCTGCCGCTCGCTCTTTCCGCCCGCTGCTTTACTGCCAGAGCAGAAAACCGCGGTAAGGATGAATGCGAAACCTGCTGCATTAATTATCCGACGGGCCGGGCGCTGCGCTCTCAGGAAGATCAGCAGGTCTTTGTCCTGAACGGCATTCAGACCATGAGCGGCTACTGCTACAACCTGGGTAACGAGCTGGTCTCTATGCAGGGCCTGGTCGATATCGTCAGGCTTTCGCCTCAGGGTGATGAAACGCTGGCGATGATTGATACCTTCCGCGCTAACGAAACGGGAGGCGCGCCGCTGCCTCTGACAAACCAGCATCACTGCAATGGCTACTGGCGGCAGGTCGCTGGCCTGACGCTGGTTGATTAAGCCACAGGCGGGAAGGGATGCCCGCTGACTGCTGTCCGATAATTGCCCTTCTGTTTTCCATCAGTAAAGATATACTTATCTTTTACCGGCTCCTGAGCCGTTGCCGAAGCGGCTTTTCGATGCGTAAAGTGCTGCAAATTGCCAATCTACCTGACCAAAGATCGCTTAGGCTGTGTGTTTGCGCAGGCGCGTAGCCTGGAAATAAAGTGAGCGATTATGTCTGATAAAAAAAATGCCTCCCTGTCCGTGCTCGATCTGGCCCCTATCCCGCAGGGCGCGACCGCGCGTGACGCTTTTCATACCTCGCTGGCGATGGCGCAGCAGGCGGAAAAACTGGGCTTCAACCGTTACTGGCTGGCGGAGCACCACAATATGACCGGCATCGCCAGTGCGGCGACGTCGGTGCTGATCGGCTACCTTGCAGCCAACACCACTACGCTGCGTCTTGGCTCTGGCGGCGTGATGCTGCCTAACCACTCGCCGTTAGTCATTGCCGAGCAGTTTGGCACGCTGGAATCCCTCTACCCCGGCCGTATTGATTTGGGCCTGGGGCGCGCGCCGGGTTCCGATCAGCGTACGATGATGGCGCTGCGCCGCCATATGGGCGGCCACGTTGATAACTTCCCGTCCGACGTGGCGGAAATGATCGCCTGGTTTGACGCGCCGGAAGGCGCAGAGCCTGCCGTACAGCCTGTTCCCGGACTGGGACTGAAAATTCCGGTATGGCTGCTGGGTTCCAGCCTGTACAGCGCACAGCTGGCCGCGAAGCTGGGACTGCCGTTTGCCTTCGCCTCGCATTTCGCGCCGGATATGCTGCTGCAGGCGCTGCATCTGTACCGGGAAAACTTCAAGCCGTCCGCTCGTCTGGCACAGCCGCATGCCATGGTATGCGTTAACGTAGTCGCTGCCGACAGCGAACGCGATGCCCGCTTCCTCTTTACCTCTATGCAGCAGCAGTTCGTCAATCTGCGTCGCGGCAAGCCAGGCCCGCTGCCTGCGCCGGTAGAGAATATGGATAACCTGTGGTCGCCTTCCGAGCAGTACGGCGTGCAGCAGGCGCTGAGCATGTCTATCGTTGGCGATGTGGATAAAGTACGGCACGGCCTGGTAGCGCTGATGCGGGAAACGCAGGCGGATGAAATCATGGTCAACGGCCAGATTTTCGATAAGGAAGCGCGCCTGCACTCTTTTGCGCTGGCGATGGAAGCTTACCGTTCGCTGTAAGCGACGCGGCGGAGCGATCCCTCTCCTCCGCCCGGCCATTAAATTACCGCTTCTGCCAGAAAGCGATCCTTGCCTGAATAGTGCTTAAGACCAATATAAAGAGCAAAAAAAACCAGCCCGAAGGCTGGTTTTTTATTTCGTAGTCAGTGCTTACGCATCACGACGACGGGTTGGCGCGCTGCCGTCTTCACGACGCGGACCACGGTTACCACCGTCACGGCTGAAACCGCCGCCACGACGTTCGCCGCCACCGCTACGCTCGTTGCTGAAGCGACGACCGCCTTCGCTGCGGCCACCTTCGCTACGACCGCCGCCGAAGCCGCCACGACCAGCACCAGCGCCTGGACCACCACGACGCTCGCCACCGCGATCGGCAGGACGAGGCTGTGCATCACCAATCAGCTGCATATTCATCGGTTTGTTCAGAATACGCGTGCGGGTGAAATGAGACAGGATATCGCCCGGCATGCCTTTTGGCAGCTCGATGGTAGAGTGCGTACCAAACAGCTTGATGTTGCCGATGTAGCGGCTGCTGATGTCGCCTTCGTTAGCGATAGCGCCAACGATGTGACGCACTTCAACGCCGTCATCACGACCCACTTCGATACGGTAAACTTCCATATCGCCAACGTCACGACGTTCGCGACGTGGACGGTCGCCATCACGGCTTTCGCGAGGACCACGATCCGGACGGTCGCCACGGCGATCGTCACGCTCTTTGAACTCACGACGCGGACGCGGAGCCGGATCGGCAGGAACGATCAGCGGACGCTCGCCCTGTGCCATTTTCAGCAGTGCGGCAGCCAGTGTTTCGATATCCAGCTCTTCTTCCGCAGGCTGCATTTTGCTCAGCAGCGCACGGTACTGTTCCAGATCGCTGCTTTCCAGCTGCTGCTGAACCTTCGCCGCGAACTTAGCCAGGCGACGCTCGCCCAGCAGTTCTGCGTTTGGCAGCTCAACTTCTGGAATAGTCAGCTTCATGGTGCGTTCGATGTTGCGCAGCAGACGACGCTCGCGGTTCTCAACGAACAGCAGCGCGCGACCAGCACGGCCAGCACGGCCGGTACGGCCGATACGGTGGACGTAAGACTCTGCATCCATAGGGATGTCATAGTTTACAACCAGGCTGATACGCTCAACGTCCAGACCACGTGCCGCAACGTCGGTCGCAATCAGGATATCCAGACGACCATCTTTCAGGCGCTCCAGCGTCTGCTCACGCAGTGCCTGGTTCATATCGCCGTTCAGAGCTGCACTGTTGTAACCGCTGCGCTCCAGCGCTTCAGCCACTTCCAGCGTTGCGTTTTTGGTACGAACGAAGATGATCGCCGCATCAAAATCTTCTGATTCCAGGAAGCGTACCAGCGCGTCGGTTTTACGACCGTAGGCTGTCCAGTAGCTCTGGCTGATGTCAGGACGCGTGGTCAGGCTTGACTGAATACGCACTTCCTGCGGATCTTTCATGAAGCGTTTGGTAATACGACGGATCGCTTCAGGCATAGTTGCAGAGAACAGAGCGGTCTGATGACCTTCCGGGATCTGCGCCATGATAGTTTCAACGTCTTCGATGAAGCCCATACGCAGCATTTCATCGGCTTCGTCCAGCACCAGGCCGCGCAGGTTAGAAAGGTCTAACGTGCCGCGTTTCAGGTGGTCCAGCAAACGGCCAGGCGTACCCACAACAACCTGTGGACCCTGACGCAGTGCACGCAGCTGTACGTCATAACGCTGGCCGCCGTAAAGGGCCACTACGTTAAGACCGCGCATGTGTTTAGAGAATTCAGTTACGGCTTCTGCAACCTGAACCGCCAACTCACGAGTTGGTGCCAGCACCAGGATCTGCGGCGCTTTCAGGTTACTGTCAATGTTGTTCAGCAATGGCAGCGAGAACGCTGCGGTTTTGCCACTACCGGTCTGTGCCATACCCAGTACGTCACGGCCCGCCAGCAGGTGAGGAATACACTCAGCCTGGATCGGAGATGGCTTCACATAGCCCATGCCGTTAAGTGATTCGAGGATGGATTCGTTCAGACCCAGGTCAGCAAAAGTGGTTTCAATTTCAGTCATGTAGTACACGTGCCTCTTAGATTGCGGCGGCCAGTCTACATAACTCGTCGTGAAAACATTCAGTCATTTTCATCAAAAAGTGTGAACCGGCTCAAATTAGTGGTTTCGACGAACAAGAAAGCCCTCACCCGTGAAGATGATGACATTTCAAAAGTCAGGACAAAAAAAGTTCGTCAGCTATTGCTGGTCAGATTCTGATAAATCGTCTTGTGTCTGGCCGAGTAGCGCCAGCTCCAACAATGCATATCGGTGCTCAACAAAGTTATGTACGTTGTTGGCGACCGTCAGCTTGAACAACGCTTCTGCGTTGCTCTTCTCCCCCAGACTTAGGTAGTGCTTACCTAAATAGAAGTTGGTTTCACTGAGATGTTCAGCGAGCGAGGTGTTATCCGTTGCGTCCGCCTTGAGCCTCTCCATCAGCGTGTTTTCGCTGATATGGCCCAGGTAGAACTCGACAATATTCCATCCCCATTGGTCTCTGTCCGCTTTGTCGTAGCGCTGTTGAAGCGATACGGCTGCCTGGTCGGCGTTTATCTCGCGTTCATCGAGATAGAGCCACAGGCTGCGGAAGGGATCGTTAGGATCGTCTTGATAAAACGCCAGCAGATCATCTTGCGCCAGTTTAAATCTTCCACCGTAGTAGAGGGCGATACCGCGATTTAAATGCGCATAATTGTAAGTTGGATCAAGCTCAAGTACAGAATCAAACGCTTCGTAGGCGGCATCAAAGTTGCCTGCCTGCGTTAGATATATGCCTAAGTAATTGAATACTTCCGGCATATCTGGTCTGACAGATAGCGCTTGTGAAAAATCATTTCGCGCCAGTGCTCTCAAACCAAGACTATCATACAACACTCCGCGCTCATATAACAGCTGTGCGCGTTCATCATCGGTCAGGGCCCGACTGGCAAGAATTTGTTCCATGCGTGCCAGGATAACTTCCTGTTGCAGCGTAGGCTGTAGCGGAACAGCTAAAACCTCGTTGTTACGCCAATCCGAGTTGCTGCATCCTGCCAGCGTTAAAGCTGTCGCAACGAAACACCAGCGCAAAAAAGGCTTCATTTCCACTCCCGAATACAAACAATGGGATGACTCCTTCATCCGCCTGCCGTGCACAAGGTGTCGTCCTGCCCTCGCGATGAAACGGCTCTCCGCCCAACGGCGGAGAGCTTAGCGTTCTTCTTACTCTGCTGAAGCTTCTGGTGCTGGCGCAGCAGCCGCTTCCGGCTCGGCTGCTTCTTTGATGCTCAGGCGCACGCGGCCCTGACGATCAACTTCCAGTACCTTCACCGGCACTTCCTGGCCCATCTGCAGATAGTCAGTGACTTTCTCAACGCGCTTGTCGGCGATTTGAGAAATATGCACCAGACCTTCTTTACCGCCGCCGATAGCGACGAAGGCACCGAAGTCTACGATACGAGTAACTTTACCGTTGTAGATACGGCCCACTTCGATTTCTGCAGTGATCTCTTCGATACGACGGATAGCAAATTTCGCTTTGTCGCCATCGGTTGCCGCGATTTTTACGGTACCGTCATCTTCGATTTCGATGGTGGTGCCGGTTTCTTCGGTCAGCGCACGAATAACGGAGCCGCCTTTACCGATAACGTCTTTGATCTTGTCCGGGCTGATCTTGATGGTATGGATGCGCGGAGCAAACTGAGAGATATCGCCGCGTGGCGTGCTGATAGCCTGTTCCATTACGCCCAGGATGTGCAGACGTGCGCCCTTAGCCTGGTTCAGTGCCACCTGCATGATTTCGCGGGTGATACCTTCGATTTTAATGTCCATCTGCAGCGCGGTGATGCCTTCACGGCTACCGGCTACTTTAAAGTCCATATCGCCCAGGTGATCTTCATCGCCCAGGATATCAGACAGCACGACAAAGTTGTCGTTATCTTTAACCAGACCCATCGCGATACCGGCTACGGCCGCTTTGATCGGCACGCCCGCATCCATCAGCGCCAGAGAAGCACCGCAAACGGAAGCCATTGACGATGAACCGTTAGATTCGGTGATTTCTGACACTACGCGCACGGTGTACGGGAACGCATCGCCTTTAGGCATAACGGCCAGCACGCCACGCTTCGCCAGACGACCGTGACCAATTTCACGACGCTTCGGCGAACCAACCATACCGGTTTCACCTACGGAGTATGGAGGGAAGTTGTAGTGGAACAGGAAGCTGTCGGTACGTTCGCCCATCAGCTCGTCCAGATTCTGTGCGTCACGCGCGGTACCCAGCGTAGCCGTTACCAGCGCCTGAGTTTCACCACGGGTAAACAGCGCGGAGCCATGAGTACGTGGCAGTACGCCAGTGCGCACGTCCAGGCCACGGATCATATCTTTTTCACGACCGTCGATACGCGGCTCGCCACGCAGAATGCGGCTACGCACCACGTTCTTTTCCAGACCGTGCAGGATGTCGCTGATTTCGCCTTCATCCAGCTCTGCATCTTCCGCCAGCAGCGCCGCTGTGGTTTCAGATTTGATCACGTCAACCTGAGCATAGCGCTCCTGTTTTTCAGTGATGCGATAGGCGTCGCTCAGGCGAGATTCGGCCAGCGCGGCGATGCGGCTGTGCAGCGCTTCGTTAACCGCTTCTGGCTGCCAGTCCCAGCGTGGTTTACCGGCTTCGGCAACCAGCGCCTTGATGTTCTCAATTACAACCTGCTGCTGCTCGTGGCCAAATACCACGGCACCCAGCATCTGGTCTTCGCTCAGCAGTTCCGCTTCGGATTCCACCATCAGCACCGCACCTTCGGTACCGGCAACAACCAGATCCAGCTTGCTCTCTTTCAGCTCGTCGGTGGTTGGGTTCAGCACGTACTGGTCATTGATATAACCTACGCGGGCAGAACCGATTGGGCCGTTGAACGGAATGCCTGACAGGCTCAGCGCGGCGGACGCACCGATCATCGCCACGATATCCGGGTTAACCTGTGGGTTAACGGAAACCACGGTAGCGATAACCTGCACTTCGTTAACGAAACCTTCCGGGAACAGCGGACGAACCGGGCGGTCAATCAGACGCGCAATCAGGGTTTCGCCTTCGCTTGGACGGCCTTCACGACGGAAGAAGCTGCCCGGGATACGGCCAGCAGCGTAGGTACGCTCCTGGTAGTTAACGGTCAGTGGGAAAAAGTCCTGACCTGGCTTAGCTTTTTTCTGGCCTACAACGGTGACGAATACGGCAGTATCGTCCATGCTTACCATCACGGCAGCCGTTGCCTGGCGCGCCATCATACCGGTTTCAAGCGTAACGGTATGCTGACCATACTGGAATTTTTTTACGATCGGATTCAGCAAAATTATATCCTTAACGTTCCTGGCAAGGCACCGCCCTGCCGTGAATCTTAAATCTTCTTTGCATCCTCGCGACTAATGACAACCCTAATCCCCCATGGGACAAAGCCTCTCATTAGCCGCGCGAATCTCTGCAACTGAAGATCACACTCAGCAACAATACAATAGTTTGGCCTGGATTGCTGCGTTCAGACTGAAAAAAGGGGCCGTAAAGGCCCCTTTTTAGCGAAACTCGCATAAATCTGCCTTTGGTTTCCTTTTCCTCGCAGGTGACTGAAGAAAAAGGCAGCAGATTGTAAGACTAGCGACGCAGACCCAGACGCTCGATCAGGCTGGTGTAACGTGCTACATCTTTACGCTTCAGGTAATCCAGCAGCTTACGACGCTGAGAAACCATACGCAGCAGACCGCGACGGCTGTGGTGGTCTTTTTTGTGCTCAGAGAAGTGACCCTGCAGATGGTTAATCTGTGCGGTCAGCAGAGCAACCTGAACTTCAGTAGAACCACTGTCGTTTGCATCACGGCCGTAATCAGCAACGATCTGCGCTTTAGTTTCAACACTTAGAGACATGTTACCACTCCAAATTTTAAGATAAATGTACAGGTGCCGATCTCTAATTCAGCAACCCAGTGTAAAGCCGAGTCATTCTACTCTGAGCCTGAGGCTTTCGCAAATGCCGCATCGGAATATTCTACAACCAGCCGCCGTGGCGCGACGCGGCCATCGTCGGCCACTTCCGCCATGCCGATAAACTTGCGTTCTTCGCCTTCCGTCACGCGGATCATGCCGGAATCCGGCACGTTAGTCGCCTGCACCGGCATACCCTGTTTAAAGTATGCGGCTACGCTGGTCAACAGATTCACTTCCGGATACGCAGCAGCAGGACTATCCATCGGCATCAGCAGCGGATCCAGCAGCTCTGCTGCCGGACGGCCGTTGGCAAGCGCTTCCTCACTGAGCGCCTGAAGCTGCTCAAGCGTCACCATGCTGGCAATCGGATAGGTCGCCACCTGCAGGCGGCGCAGGTAGATAACATGCGCGCCGCAGCCCAGAATTTCACCCAAATCGTCCGTAATGGTACGGATATAGGTGCCTTTCGAGCAGTGGATTTCCAGCTCCAGCTCAGAACCTTCCAGACGGATAAATTTTAGTTCATAGACGTTGATGCTGCGTGCTTCACGCGGTACTTCAATGCCCTCACGCGCGTATTCATAAAGCTTGCGCCCCTGATACTTGAGCGCCGAATACATCGACGGCACCTGCTGAGTTTCCCCACGGAAGCCGTCGAGCGCATCGTCGAGCTGCTGCTGCGTAAAGGTAACAGGCCGCTCGCTGATAATTTGCCCGTCGGCGTCCGACGTATCGGTACGCTGTCCCAGACGGGCCACCACGCGATAGCGCTTGTCAGAATCCAGCAGGTATTGAGAAAACTTGGTGGCTTCACCCAGGCAAATCGGCAGCATGCCGGTTGCCAGCGGATCGAGCGCGCCGGTATGGCCCGCCCGGTTCGCATTAAACAGTCGCTTTACTTTCTGTAGCGCATCGTTAGAGGAAAGCCCACCGGGTTTATCCAGCAGTAAAACACCGTGAATATCGCGTCCGCGACGACGAGGACGGCTCATTATTCCTCCTTGTCATCTTCCGCAGGGCCACGGCGCTCGGCGTCGTTGCGTACTACGTTAGTGACAAGGTTAGACATGCGCATACCTTCAACCAGCGAGTTGTCGTAGAAGAAGGTTAACTCAGGCACGATACGCAGGCGCATCGCTTTGCCCAGCAGCGTACGGATATAGCCAGAAGCATCACCCAGCGCGCGCAGGCCCGCCTTGATAGCGTCTTCGTCTTTATCGTTTAAAAAGGTAACAAATACCTTGGCATAGGCCAGATCGCGGGAAACGTCGACGCCGGAAACCGTAACCATCATGCCCAGGCGCGGATCTTTAATCTCGCGCTGTAAAATAATCGCGATCTCTTTTTGCAGTTCCTGGGAGACGCGCTGCGGGCGACCAAATTCTTTCGCCATAATTCTTTTCCTCAAAAAATTCGGGAGGCACAGCGGCCTCCCAAATATATTGCTTTATGTTTCAGGCAACTATTAAGCGATAGTACGCTGGATTTCGATAATCTCGAAGACTTCGATCATATCGCCAACGCGCACATCGTTGTAGTTCTTCACGCCGATACCACATTCCATGCCGTTACGGACTTCGCTAACGTCATCTTTGAAGCGGCGCAGGGATTCCAGCTCGCCTTCATAGATAACCACGTTGTCGCGCAGTACGCGGATTGGGTTGTGACGTTTGATATTGCCTTCCGTCACCATACAGCCGGCAACAGCGCCGAACTTCGGTGATTTGAACACGTCACGCACTTCGGCCAGGCCGGTGATCTGGTGCTTGTACTCAGGTGACAGCATACCGCTCATCGCCTGCTTCACTTCGTCAATCAGGTTATAGATGACGGAGTAGTAACGCAGATCCAGGCTTTCTGAATCGATCACGCGGCGCGCAGAAGCGTCAGCACGAACGTTGAAGCCAACCAGGATGGCGTTGGAAGCCGCAGCCAGCGTAGCGTCGGTTTCGGTGATACCACCTACGCCAGAACCTACAATCTTCACCTTCACTTCGTCGGTAGACAGCTTCATCAGTGAGTCAGCGATAGCTTCGACAGAACCCTGGACGTCAGCTTTCAGCACGATGTTCAGCTCAGAAACTTCGCCTTCGGTCATGTTAGCAAACATGTTCTCGAGTTTAGATTTCTGCTGACGCGCCAGCTTAACTTCACGGAATTTGCCCTGACGATAGAGCGCAACTTCACGCGCTTTCTTCTCGTCACGTACCACGGTCGCTTCGTCACCGGCAGCAGGCACGCCTGACAGACCCAGGATCTCAACCGGAATAGAAGGACCAGCGGTCAGCACTTCGCGTCCCAGCTCGTCACGCATCGCACGCACACGGCCATACTCGAAGCCGCACAGCACGATATCGCCTTTGTTCAGCGTACCTTCACGTACCAGCACGGTAGCAACCGGACCACGACCTTTATCCAGGAAGGATTCGATAACTACGCCGCTTGCCATACCCTGACGAACCGCGGTCAGTTCCAGAACTTCTGCCTGCAGCAGAATAGCGTTTAACAGATCGTCAATACCGGTTCCCGCTTTTGCAGAAACGTTAACGAACATGTTTTCGCCGCCCCACTCTTCCGGAATGATTCCGTACTGGGTCAGCTCGTTTTTAACGCGATCCGGATCGGCTTCTGGCTTATCGCACTTGTTCACCGCAACCACAACCGGCACTTTTGCCGCTTTGGCGTGCTGAATAGCTTCGATGGTCTGTGGCATCACGCCGTCATCGGCTGCCACTACCAGGATAACGATATCCGTTGCCTGAGCACCACGGGCACGCATTGCGGTAAACGCGGCGTGGCCTGGGGTATCCAGGAAGGTAACCATACCGTTGTCGGTTTCAACGTGGTAGGCACCAATGTGCTGGGTAATGCCGCCCGCTTCGCCAGAGGCGACTTTAGTGGAGCGGATATAGTCCAGCAGCGACGTTTTACCGTGGTCAACGTGACCCATGATAGTCACCACCGGCGCACGCGATTCCATCGCTGCATCGGTATCACGATCGCTCATTACCGCTTCTTCCAGCTCGTTTTCGCGGCGCAGCGTCACTTTGTGACCCATTTCTTCCGCGACCAGCTGGGCAGTTTCCTGATCGATAACCTGGTTGATGGTCGCCATAGCGCCCATCTTCATCATCGCTTTGATGACCTGAGAACCTTTCACCGCCATTTTGTTAGCCAGTTCCGCTACGGTGATGGTTTCACCGATAATCACGTCACGGTTAACGGCCTGGGCCGGCTTGTTGAAGCCCTGCTGCAGCGTACTCTTACGCTTGCCGCCTTTACCGCCGCGGAACTGCGCACGCGCTTCTTCACGGTCGGTTTTCGCTTCAGAATGCTTGTTGCCTTTCTTACGCTGTGGGGCTTTCGCCGGGCGCGCAGCGCGAGTGCGACGGTCGCCTTCAACCTGCGCGTCGTTTTCGTCTTCTGCTGCACGAGCGTGCGTGGACGTGGTTACGTGATAGTCAGAAGTGTCTTCCACTTCTTTCTCTGCTTCCGCCCACTCGGAGCCTTTTTCTTCCGCCATTTTACGGGCCTCTTCCGCTACGCGCTTCGCTTCTTCTTCAATCTTGCGACGCGCTTCTTCTTCGGCTTTACGCTTCAGTTCTGCGGCTTCCGCTTCGCGGCGAGCTTTGTCAGACTGTTGGGTGCGGGTCATATCGTCGGTTTGTTGGTTGCTCACTTTGTCTTTTTCCGCTGCTTCACGCCTGGCTTTTTCAGCTGCCTCACGTTTGGCCTGCTCCTCGGCTTCACGCTGCGCTTTTTCTTGAGCTTCGCGCTGGGCTTTTTCTTCAGCCTCGCGACGAGCCATTTCTTCCGCTTCACGCTGCGCCTGCTCTTCTGCTTCTGCCTGAGCGGCATCTGCAGGATCGCCTTTTACATAGGTGCGTTTTTTGCGGACTTCGATTTGCACCGATTTACTTTTACCGCCGGTGCCCGGGATGTTCAAGGTACTGCGCGTTTTGCGCTGTAATGTCAGTTTACCAGAACCGCCGTTGTTGTCGCGATTCAGATGGGTAAGGAGCGTCTCTTTTTCCTGCTGGGTCACAGAGTCGTTCTCAGACTTGCGGATCCCTGCATCAGCAAATTGCTGTACCAGGCGTTCTACCGGTGTCTGAATCTCTGCGGCCAGCGATTTTACAGTTACATCTGTCATGCTGTTCCTTCCTGCTACAGTTTATTACGCGTCGTCGCCGAACCAGCAGATATTACGTGCAGCCATAATCAGCTCACCGGCCTGCTCATCGCTCAGGCCTTCAATATCCGACAGGTCGTCAACACCCTGCTCGGCAAGATCTTCCAGCGTGCAAACGCCTTTCGCTGCCAGCTTAAATGCCAGTTCACGATCGAGACCTTCCAGGTTCAGCAGATCTTCTGCCGGCTGGTTGTCGCCCTGACTCTCAGCTTTTTCCAGAGCAAGGGTAGTTAACGCATTTTTCGCACGATCGCGCAGCGCTTCTACTGTCTCTTCATCCAGACCGTCAATTTCCAACAGCTCGTTGATTGGCACGTACGCCAGTTCTTCCAGAGAAGAGAAGCCTTCTTCAACCAGCACGGTTGCGAAATCTTCATCAATGTCGAGATGTTTGGTAAAGACGTCGATGGCAGCATGGGCTTCAGCCTGGTGCTTGGCCTGCAGATCGTCGACCGTCATCACGTTTAGCTCCCAGCCGCTCAGCTGGGAAGCCAGACGCACGTTTTGGCCGTTACGGCCAATCGCCTGAGCCAGATTTCCGGCTTCTACGGCGATATCCATGGTGTGATTATCTTCATCCACCACGATAGAGGCGACATCCGCCGGGGCCATCGCGTTGATCACGAACTGCGCAGGATTATCATCCCACAGCACGATATCAATACGTTCGCCACCCAGCTCGCTGGATACCGCCTGAACACGCGCACCACGCATACCTACACAGGCACCGACCGGGTCGATACGCTTGTCGTTGGTCTTAACAGCGATCTTGGCACGAGAGCCCGGATCGCGCGCGGCGGCTTTAATCTCAATCACTTCTTCGCCGATTTCCGGCACTTCGATGCGGAACAGCTCAATCAGCATTTCCGGTTTGGAACGGCTGACAAACAGCTGGGCACCGCGTGCTTCCGGACGTACAGCGTACAGGACACCACGGATGCGGTCGCCTGGACGGAAGTTTTCGCGTGGCAGCATGTCTTCACGGATAATGACCGCTTCAGCATTGTTGCCCAGATCCAGAGAGATATTGTCGCGGTTAACTTTCTTAACTACGCCGGTGATGATCTCGCCTTCCTGCTCGCGGAACTGGTCAACGACCATTGCGCGCTCGGCTTCGCGAACCTTCTGTACGATAACCTGTTTGGCCGTCTGCGTGGTAATACGGTCAAAGGTTACTGACTCAATCTGATCTTCAACGTAATCGCCCAGATTCAGCGACTCGTCTTCATAACGCGCGGCATCCAGGGTGATTTCACGCGTTGGCATGGTGACTTCGTCAACAATAACCCAGCGGCGAAACGTGTCAAAATCGCCGCTTCTGCGGTCGATGCTGACGCGGACGTCGATTTCCTGCTCATATTTTTTCTTGGTAGCCGTGGACAGTGCGCTCTCCAGCGCTTCGAAAATCTTCTCGCGCGGGAGGGATTTCTCGTTAGATACTGCCTCGACTACAGCTAAGATTTCTTTGTTCATCCTGGTATGCCTCAATCCGGACTTTTAAAAGTGGGGAACCAGGTTCGCCTTCTGGATGTTACTCAGCGCGAACACTTCGTCGTTACCCTCAACGGCAACGGTTACCATTTCACCATCTACGGATTTAATGATTCCCTGCCATTTGCGGCGGTTCTGTACGGCCATACGCAGCACCAGGCTTACTTCTTCGCCGGTGAATCGCGCGTAGTGCTCTGCGGTAAAGAGTGGGCGCTCAAGGCCTGGCGAGGAGACTTCAAGGTTGTAAGCAACGGTGATGGGATCTTCGACATCAAACACCGCACTGACCTGGTGGCTAACATCAGCACAATCATCAACATTGATGCCATCTTCACTATCAATATAGATGCGCAGCGTAGATGTGCGACCGCGAACGAACTCAATGCCAACCAGCTCGTAGCCCAGCGCTTCTACCGGTGCTGTGATCAGCTCTGTTAATTTTTGCTCTAATGTGGACAATCCCACCCCCAAGACATAAAAAAAGGGCTTAATAGCCCAGTATGCTGTTTCCTGATAACAAAAAACCCCGAAAATCGGGGCTTTATGCGACTGGACCCTGTACGCCATAAATGGCGGTTCGGCACAATCCAGATAGAATTTTTTTCAAAATTCGCTGTTGATGCGCCGTGCATTGCATACAGTATATTTGAAAAAGAACTCTAAGGGAAAGTGGTTGCGGGGGCCGGATTTGAACCGACGACCTTCGGGTTATGAGCCCGACGAGCTACCAGGCTGCTCCACCCCGCGTCCGAAAACGTGGCAAATACTACGCCGATCTTGCATAAAATGCAAGCAAAACTGAGATTTGGTACCGAGGACGGGACTTGAACCCGTAAGCCCATGCGGGCACTACCACCTCAAGGTAGCGTGTCTACCAATTCCACCACCACGGCACTAAAGGTTGCGACTTTTTGATTTCTGTCGCGTCGAAATTATCGTACTTACTGTGGGATATCGCTACCCGGCGTGGCCGGTTTAGCTGGCTGGCTCTGCTGCTGTGCAGGCTGAGACAGATTTTCCCACTCGCTTCCTTTCTGCGTTTTGTTGCTGTTGAGGTTGCCCAGAATCAAGCTGATAATAAAGAACAAAGTCGCCAGCACTGCGGTCATACGGGTCATAAAGTTACCTGAACCGTTAGAGCCAAACAGCGTTGCTGAAGAGCCTGCACCAAACGACGCGCCCATATCAGCGCCTTTACCTTGCTGCAACATAATCAGACCAACCAGGCCGATTGCCACAATAAGGAAAACTACTAAAAGAGCTTCGTACATAATCAACCTGTTTCCTTGCGCGTTAACCGCACATCAAAAGCTTCAAACCCAGTGAGAAGATAGCGTTGTTGCTACCCATCAGAAGCGGGTGTGAATACTAACCAAAGCGGAATGATTGCGCAAGGGCAATTTAGCGCATCGATATCGATCGCAGAAAAAAACGGCAATGACGCAGATAATGCTGAAAATTTCGTCACATATCACGCAGCTACGTTCGTTTCGCGCCGAATAAAATATTTTCGTCCGGCGCGCGTGGGTCAGTAATTTACGGCTTTCAAACCGCCTTCACGGCATCGGCAATGCGATGCGCCAGCGCGGTGACCAGCGCTTCATCTTCGCCTTCTACCATGACGCGAATCAGCGGCTCGGTGCCGGATTTTCTCAGCAATACGCGTCCGCGTCCGCGCAGCTCTTTTTCTGCTTCGGCCGTCACGTTTTTTACCTGGGCATCTTCCAGCGGATCGGTGTCGCCGCTGAAGCGCACGTTAACCAGAATTTGCGGCAGCAGTTTCATGCCGCTGCACAAATCATGCAGGCTCATGTGGTTGCGCACCATCGCAGTCAGTACTTGCAAACCCGCCACGATACCGTCACCGGTGGTGGTTTTGTCCAGCAGGATTACATGGCCGGAGTTTTCCGCACCCAGCCGCCAGCCTTTTTCCTGCAGTTTTTCCAGCACGTAACGATCGCCTACTTTAGCGCGAGCAAAAGGAATGCCCAGCTGTTTCAGCGCCAGCTCAAGGCCCATGTTGCTCATCAGCGTTCCCACTACCCCGCCGCGTAGCTGTCCCTGACGCAGACCTTCACGCGCGATGATATAGAGGATCTGGTCGCCGTCGACTTTTTCACCCAGATGATCGACCATCATAATGCGGTCGCCGTCACCGTCGTAGGCCAGGCCAATATCGGCTTTTTCTGCCAGTACCCGCGCCTGCAGTTGACGAACATCCGTGGCACCGCACTCTTTGTTGATGTTCATGCCGTCCGGATTAACGCCCAGCGTAATGACTTCCGCACCCAGCTCGCGCAGGACGTTTGGCGCAATGTGGTAGGTCGCACCGTTAGCGCAGTCGACCACGATTTTAAGGCCGTTCAGGCTAAGCTCGCTGGGGAAAGTGCCTTTGCAGAATTCGATATAGCGGCCGGCTGCATCCACGATGCGGCTGGCACGGCCCAGTTCGGCGGATTCAACGCAGGTGATAGGCTTTTCCATTTCCGCTTCGATAGCTTCTTCTACTTCGTCAGGCAGCTTGGTGCCCTCAATGGAGAAAAACTTGATGCCGTTATCGTCGAAAGGATTGTGCGAAGCGGAGATCACAATGCCCGCTTCCGCGCGGAAAGTACGAGTTAAATAAGCAATCGCTGGCGTAGGCATAGGGCCGGTAAAGGCAGCCGACAGACCCGCCGCAGCCAGGCCCGCCTCCAGCGCCGATTCCAGCATGTAGCCAGAAATACGCGTATCTTTACCAATAATGATTTTTCTTGAGCCGTTACGCGCCAGTACCTTTCCGGCTGCCCAGCCCAGCTTCAGCATAAAATCTGGCGTGACCGGCGGCTCGCCCACTTTGCCACGGATGCCGTCGGTACCAAAATACTTACGATTGCTCATTCTACTTTTCCTTCGCTGACAGTGTTGCTTCGACGACGCGCATCGCCTCAACGGTTTCTTTAACATCATGAACGCGCAATACGTGCGCGCCCTGCATGGCGGCGATAACAGCACAGGCCAGGCTGCCCGTCAAACGCTGCGAAGGGCCGACGTTCAATAACTGGCCAATCATGCTTTTACGTGACATCCCGACCAGCAGCGGCAAACCAAAACGGTGAAAATCACCCAGGTGCGCCAGCAGCTGATAGTTGTGCGAGAGATTCTTACCGAAACCGAATCCCGGGTCGAGCAGCAACCGCTCTTTTTTGATACCTGCGGCTTCACATCGGGCAATTTGTTCAATAAAAAAGGTTTCGACATCCTGCAGGAAATGCTGATATTTCGGCGACTGCTGCATGGTTTTCGGCTCGCCCTGCATATGCATCAGGCAGATTGGCAACCCGGTTTCTGCGGCGGCTTCCAGCGCGTCGGGCTCCTGTAGCGAGCGGATATCGTTGATGATATGGGCACCCGCTTTCGCCGCTTCCCGAATGACCTCTGGCTTAGAGGTATCCACTGAAATCCAGACCTCAAAGCGCTGCGCGATAGCGTGCACTACGGGAATAACGCGCTCAAGCTCCTGCTCGACGCTAACGTCATCAGCGCCCGGCCGGGTAGATTCGCCACCGATATCAATAATCGTCGCGCCCGCGTTAATCATGCTGTTGGCGTGGGTCAGCGCCTGCACCAAATCATTATGTTTGCCGCCATCGGAAAACGAGTCCGGCGTTACGTTCAGGATCCCCATGACGTGAGGATGGCTTAAGTCGAGCACGGAATCTCTGGCGTAAAGTTTCATGGTGGCGCTTCTCCCTTTGATTTTGCGTTTCGGCCTGACCGATTGACTCATAAAAAAACCCCGGTCATTGCCGGGGTTTGCTGTTACTTAAGGCTTTTGCCTGGCTATCACATGGTGTTACCAGGGTTTGGCGTACGCGGTTCATCAACCGGACGCGGCGCCTTTGGCG
The DNA here is from genome assembly GCF_019132875.1 of Erwinia phyllosphaerae. Classification (GTDB taxonomy): domain Bacteria; phylum Pseudomonadota; class Gammaproteobacteria; order Enterobacterales; family Enterobacteriaceae; genus Erwinia; species Erwinia phyllosphaerae. The sequence goes on along the minus strand of NZ_JAHSPF010000005.1, from coordinate 78,309 downwards.
TGCCGTTGCTGTCGGAACTGCTGCCCGGATCTTCCCATCCTGCTGGCGGACGTACTTCACGTCGTGCCATCAGATCGTCAATCTGCGGAGCATCAATAGTTTCGTACTTCATCAGCGCATCTTTCATTGAGTGAAGGATGTCCATGTTTTCGTTCAGAATACGGCGCGCACGCTGGTAGTTGCCTTCGATCAGCGCTTTGACTTCCTGATCGATGATGCGTGCGGTTTCATCGGACATATGCTTCGCTTTCGCGACGGAGCGTCCCAGGAACACTTCGCCTTCTTCTTCCGCATAAAGCAGCGGCCCCAGCTTCTCAGAGAAGCCCCATTGCGTAACCATGTTACGAGCAATGGAAGTTGCCACTTTAATGTCGTTAGAAGCACCGGTAGAAACGTGTTCCACACCGTAAATGATCTCTTCAGCCAGGCGACCGCCGTACAACGTGGAGATCTGGCTTTCCAGCTTCTGACGGCTGGCGCTTATCGCGTCGCCTTCAGGCAGGAAGAAAGTCACACCCAGCGCGCGACCGCGCGGGATAATCGTCACTTTGTGCACCGGATCGTGTTCTGGTACCAGGCGACCAATGATAGCGTGGCCCGCTTCGTGATAGGCGGTCGATTCTTTCTGCGCTTCCGTCATCACCATAGAGCGGCGTTCCGCACCCATCATGATTTTGTCTTTCGCTTTCTCGAACTCTACCATCGAAACAACACGTTTATTGCCGCGAGCAGCAAACAGCGCCGCTTCGTTCACCAGGTTAGCCAAATCGGCACCGGAGAAACCAGGCGTACCGCGTGCGATAACCAGCGCGTCAATATCGGTAGCCAACGGCACGCGACGCATATGCACTTTCAGAATCTGTTCGCGTCCACGCACATCCGGCAGACCAACCACGACCTGACGGTCAAAACGGCCCGGACGCAGCAGCGCTGGGTCAAGCACGTCAGGACGGTTGGTCGCAGCGATCACGATAATGCCTTCGTTGCCTTCAAAACCGTCCATCTCGACCAGCATCTGGTTCAGCGTCTGCTCACGCTCATCGTGACCACCGCCCAGACCCGCGCCACGCTGACGGCCAACCGCATCGATCTCATCGATAAAGATGATGCAGGGCGCCGCTTTTTTAGCTTGTTCAAACATATCGCGCACGCGGGATGCACCCACGCCGACAAACATTTCAACAAAGTCAGAACCGGAGATAGTGAAGAAAGGCACTTTTGCTTCGCCAGCAATCGCTTTGGCCAGCAGCGTCTTACCGGTACCCGGAGGCCCGACCATCAGCACGCCTTTTGGAATTTTACCGCCCAGCTTCTGGAAACGGCTCGGCTCGCGCAGGTATTCCACCAGCTCGCCGACTTCCTCTTTCGCTTCGTCACAGCCCGCAACGTCTGCAAAAGTGGTTTTGATCTGATCTTCCGTCAGCATGCGGGCTTTGCTTTTGCCGAAGGACATCGCGCCCTTGCCGCCCCCGCCCTGCATCTGGCGCATAAAGAAGATCCAGACGCCGATCAATAACAACATTGGGAACCATGAAATGAAGATAGAAGCCAGCAGGCTTGGCTCTTCAGGCGGTTCGCCAACCACTTTTACATTTTTAGTCAACAGGTTATCGAGTAACTTGGGATCGTTGACGGGGATGTAGGTTGTGTATTTGTTGCTGTCTTTTTTGACAACGTTGATTTCACGCCCGTTAATACGTGCCTCGCGGACCTGATCCTGGTTCACTTCTGACAGGAAGGTTGAGTAATCAACCCTACGGCCATTTGACTCGCTGGGCCCAAAGCTCTGGAATACAGACATCAGCACGACTGCAATGACTAGCCAGAGAATCAGGTTTTTCGCCATGTCACTCAAGGGATTAACCTCTTATTACAACTGTGTTAACAGACAGCGTAGGGTACTATAGTTTGCGCCCTGTCGCTACAATGTACACTTCACGCGATCGAGAGCGCGAAGCGTCCGGCTTACGAATTTTTACTTTCGTAAACAGGGAGCGAATTTCCCGGAGGTAATCTTCAAAGCCATCTCCCTGAAACACTTTCACTAAAAAACTGCCGCCAGGTGCCAGTACATCCCGACACATATCCAGTGCAAGCTCAACCAAATACATTGACCTTGGAATATCGACCGCCGGCGTTCCCGTCATGTTGGGTGCCATATCTGACATCACAACCTGCACTTTGGTATCGCCAACGCGTTCCAGCAGGGCTTTCAGCACCAGTTCATCACGAAAGTCGCCCTGAAGGAAATCGACACCGACGATAGGATCCATCGGCAGGATATCACAGGCGATAACGCGACCTTTGGCGCCAATTTGCGTGACCACATACTGAGACCAGCCACCGGGCGCTGCGCCGAGATCGACAACCGTCATTCCCGGTTTGAACAGCTTGTCACCCTGCTGTATTTCATCAAGTTTAAACCAGGCGCGCGAGCGCAGCCCTTTTTTCTGTGCCTGAAGCACATATTTATCGCTAAAGTGTTCCTGTAGCCAGCGGCTGGAACTGGCCGAACGCTTTTTACCAGTCATACAATTTCCAACTATGATTCAACGTATGCGATAAATAAACCGCGCAAATCAGCATGCCGATTTGGTGATATACCCGAGATGGCGGTAGAATGACCCGTTTTCAATCCCAATGTAAGTAAAAAATACGATGAATCTGAGTACCAAACAAAAACAGCACCTGAAAGGACTGGCCCATCCGCTGAAGCCTGTCGTCATGTTAGGCAACAACGGTCTGACCGAAGGGGTGCTGGCCGAAATCGAACAGGCACTGGAGCACCACGAGCTCATCAAGGTAAAAATCGCCACGGAAGACCGTGAGACAAAAACCCTGGTTGTTGAAGCTATCGTGCGCGAAACCAAAGCCGCAAACGTGCAGGTTATCGGCAAGACGCTGGTGCTGTACCGTCCAACGAAGGAACGTAAAATCGCCCTTCCTCGCTAGCTTAGCAGCGTGTGAAAGTGACACGCTCCCGATGTCAGGAAAAGGCCGCAGTGCGGCCTTTTTCTTTTCTTTACATTATTTCTGCAAAGTTCTCTAAGAATAAATCAAAGATACTCAACTTTCAGAATTTCATACTCAACGTCGCCGCCTGGCGTTTTGATGATGGCCACGTCATCCGGTTCTTTCCCGATCAGGCCGCGAGCCATAGGGGAATTTACTGAAATTAAATTCTGTTTAAAGTCCGCTTCGTCGTCACCAACGATACGGTAAGTAGATTCTTCGTCGGTATCCACGTTCAGGATACTCACCGTAGCCCCAAAAATAACGCGGCCATTATTCGGCATTTTTGTGATATCGATCACCTGAGCATTCGACAGCTTGGCTTCGATTTCCTGAATACGCCCTTCACAGAAGCCCTGCTCTTCGCGCGCGGCATGGTACTCTGCGTTTTCTTTTAAATCGCCATGTTCGCGAGCTTCGGCAATCGAGGCAATAATTCGCGGGCGTTTAACGGTTTTCAGCTCTTCAAGCTCTGCGCGCAGTGCTTCCGCGCCTCTTACCGTCATCGGAATCTGATTCATCTCAATACCTCGTAAAATCTGTCCTGTGCAAAATTGTTGTCATCCTGACAGGCAAATGCAGAAAAAGCGTTCTGCGGCGCTTGCCACTGATTTACAAACGAAAGAAACCTGACCCGAAAAGTTTCCAGGGCCTGGCGGTTTTGCATTTTGATACGTATTTTAACGCAGAGTTCCCTATGGGTCATCGTTTACTTTCCACCATGATGCACCGTAGTATGGCAACATCACCTGCCAGTAAACGCGAGATTATGCGATTTTCACGAATTGTTACCGGCTTAGCCTGCGCATTTATGCTGAATGCCCATGCGGCCACGGTCGAAGACTATACTCAGTATCTGCCCGATGGCGCAAACCTGGCGCTGATTGTGCAAAAAATCGGCGCGGACACGCCCTCGATTGATTACCACAGCAAGCAAATGGCGCTGCCCGCCAGTACCATGAAGGTGATTACCGCGCTGGCTGCCCTGTTGCAGCTTGGGCCGGACTACCGTTTTCATACGCAGCTGGAAAGCAAAGGTTCCGTTAGCGGTAATACGCTAAAAGGCGACCTGGTTGCGCGATTTGGTGGCGATCCGACGCTAACACGTCAGGATTTGCGCAATATGGTTATCGCGCTGAAAAAACAGGGCGTCGAGCATATTGCGGGTAACGTGGTGATTGATACTTCGGTATTCGCCAGCCACGATAAGGCGCCAGGCTGGCCGTGGAACGATTTAACGCAATGCTTTAGCGCACCGCCAGCGGCGGCCATTGTCGATCGTAACTGCTTTTCGGTTTCGCTCTATAGCGCGCAAACGCCAGGCGAGAAGGCTTTCATTCGCGTTGCCTCTTTCTATCCGGTCAATATGTTCAGCCAGGTACGTACGCTGGCGCGCGGTTCGTCAGAAGCGCAGTATTGCGAGCTGGACGTGGTGCCGGGCGAACTTAACCGTTTTACCCTGACGGGCTGTATGACCCAGCGTTCAGAACCGCTGCCGTTGGCTTTCGCTATTCAGGACGGAGCAAGCTATGCAGGCGCGCTGCTGAAAGCTGAACTACAGCAGGCCGGCATCGACTATTCCGGCCATCTGTTGCGCCAGACGCTGCCAACGCCGCCCGCCACCGTGCTGGCAGAGAAACAATCCGCCCCGCTGCACGACTTGCTGCATACCATGCTGAAAAAATCCGACAACATGATTGCGGATACCGTGTTCCGGACGATTGGTCACGAACGCTTTGGCGTGCCGGGTACGTGGCGCGCCGGATCGGATGCGGTACGTCAGATTTTACGGCAAAAAGCGAATATCGATCTGGGCAACAGCATTCAGGTAGATGGTTCCGGGCTGTCACGCCATGACCTGATTTCTCCTGCGACCATGATGCAGGTGCTGCAATATATTGCGCAGAATGACCAGCAGCTGAACTATATCTCTATGCTGCCTCTGGCTGGCTATGACGGCACATTGCGCTATCGTGGTGGCCTGCATGAAGCGGGCGTGGACGGAAAAGTGTCGGCGAAAACCGGCTCGCTACAGGGCGTTTATAACCTGGCTGGCTTTATTACTACCGCCAGCGGCAAGCGGGTTGCCTTTGTACAATATCTTTCGGGTTATGCGGTTCCGCCACAGGATCAGAAACAGCGTCGTATTCCGCTGGTCCGCTTTGAAAGCCGTTTGTATAAAGATATTTATCAGAATTATTAAGACTGTTGGATGTTACAGGCCCGCAATATTGCGGGCCTGTGCCTTAATGAAATCAGAAGTGCGTATTCAGGCTCATATAGTAAGTACGGCCCGACTCGTTATAGGTGTTAGCACCAGCGCCATACATGTAAGCCCCGGTCGTTGAATTTCCTGTCGTTTGCGCATTGCCTTCACGGAAATGACGCTTGTCGAACAGGTTATCCACGCCCAGCGTTACGCTGGCATACTTGTTCACCGCATAGGTGCCGCTCAGGCCCAGAATAGAGTAAGGACTCACCGTTGATTTCTCCGTGCCGCTGACCGCCTCGCCCTTGTAGTTGTACTTCTTCGGCGTCTGACGGCCGTACCAGGTAAAGGTTGTTTGCAGCGACAGATCCTGCGTCGCCTGCCAGGACAGCGTGGAGTTCAGGGTATATTGCGGGATAATCGACAGGCGGTCACCCGTGGTTTTATTCTTACTTTGCAGCATATAGGTCAGGTTATTGTTCCAGGTAATAGCTTCCGTGACCGGCAGGTTTACTGTTCCTTCCAGACCTTCTACTACCGCTTTCGGCACGTTTTCCCACTTATAGATATCGGTACTGCCGGTTGAGCCGGATGGCTCATAGCCTGATTCAATCTTGTTACGATAGTCATTGCGGAACCAGGTCAGACCGGCCTGATAGCCTTCATGCTTGTACTCCACGCCAACTTCTTTGTTGATGCTGGTTTCGGCTTTGAGATCGTCGTTGCCCATCAGATAACAGGCACCGGCGCTGTCAGCGCAGCCCTGACCCCGGCTGTAAAGCACGTAGTTAGGGTTAGTCTGGTACAGGCTTGGCGCTTTATAGGCTCTGGCGATACCCAGCTTCAGCGTAAAGTCATCGTCCAGCGCCTGCGACAGGTTAAGCGAAGGGCTCCAGTTGTTGCCGACAATGCTGTGATGATCGAAACGCAGACCAGGCACCAGCGTGGTGCTGTCAGTCAGCTCCATGTTGTCTTCCGCGAACAGCGAGAAAATTTGTGCAGAAGAGTAAGGGCTGCGATTAGTGCTGCTGATGCCGTCAATAGCGCCGCCAGAGAGCGCCTGGGTATTAGAAGCGCCATCCTTCATGCGCTGCTGGTTCCATTCGGTTCCCAGCGTGGCAGTCTGGTTAACTAAAAACTCAAACGGTATGCTGACTTCACTGTGCAGCAGCACATCATTGAGTTCGATGGTAGAGAAGCCGCTGTCGGAGAAGATCCCCTCCGTTCCGCCTGCTAAACCTTCGTTCATACGTGAGTTGCGCGTGTTTTCATACTGGGCATAGGTGCGCGTGCTAACGCCGTTGTCCCAAACGCCCGTCCAGTTAACCGCGTAATCCTGACGGTACAGGCGGTTAGTTTCATCACCGTATTCGCTCTTCACCAGCGCGCTGGTATTAGTGTTCTGCGTATCGCCCGCATAGAGATTGCCCTGACGACTGTAACCGGCGCTGAATTCCAGATTCTGGTTTGGCGCGAATTCCCAGCGCAGCTTGCCGTGAATATCTTTATTCACCACGCCTTCACGTCCTGCCGGCACGGTATCGGCATAGCTGCCGGTTCGCAGCGACTGATGGCCTTCATTGATATATTGCGCGTCAGCCTGCGTCTTGCTCAGGTTGCCCCACAACGAGAAGGTAACGTCATCCCCTAACGGGCCGGTAAGGGAGAAGTTCGAGCGTTTGGTCGATCCTTCTGATTTATGCTCCGGCATATTCAGATAAGTGTTCCAGGAGCCGTGCCATTCGTTGCTGGTCTGTTTGGTAATGATATTGACCACGCCGCCCGCGGCACCGTTGCCATAACGCGCGGCGGCCGGGCCCCTGATGACTTCAATATGGTCAACCATCTCTGGCGGCACCCAGTTGGTATCGCCGCGCGTATCGCGTTCACCACGCCAGCCCAAACGTACCGAGTTGCGGCTGGCAACCGGCATGCCGTCAATCAGGATTAGGGTGTTTTCCGGACCCATGCCGCGAATATCAATCTGGCGATTGTTGCCGCGCTGGCCGCTGGTGGAGTTGCCGGTCAGGTTAACGCCCGGCATGGTGCGGATGATTTCAGACAGATCGCGGGCAGGTGGTCGTTTTTTTATTTCGTCAGAGGTGATGGTAGAAACGCCCGGTGCCTGCAGGTTTTGCTGCTCCGCCGTTACCATCATGGTCGCGCCTTCCGTGTTGCTGGTCGTGCCGGAGGCCGCTTTTGCCGTCGCCGCCGCCGTGTTTTCCTGCGTGGTATCTGCCGCGCTCGCTGCCACGACCATGCCCAGTTCAAGTAAAATTGCTAGTGATAATCTTGATAGTCTTTTCAACGTTCTCATTCCCTGCCAATTCGCCCTGCCCGTATCCACAGTGGCAATTAGATGAATTCAAAGGCGGAAATACGTTGTTGTCCGCCCTGCCAGCGTTATCAAACGGCTCTGACGTTTGTCACCAGGCGGCAATACATTATTTTAAATGCAAACTATTATCAATTCGATTATGCATCGCATTCTTATTGAGGCAGCTGATTTTGAGAGATGGCGCGTAAAGTAAAGGAATTGTGCCCTGGCTAACGCCGGGGCACGGACAGGCTATTTTGCGGAGAAAAGCTGTTCAAGACGAGTCAGCACGTTGCTGGCGCTATAGTAATCCAGACGAAAGCTGTCTTCGCCTAAGGTGTAAACCTGCTTAGCTTTAATGGCTGGTGAAGTTGCAAGCAGCGGCTCGGCCAGCAGCGCTTTGTTATCGTCAGCGGCGAACATCATTATGCTGTTGCCCGTCAGCCCGGTGACCAGGTTCTCTCCCGCGACAGGAATAATATCCCGTCGCTTAAGCCGCTGGCTGGCCTGTAATACGATAGCCGACGGCTTAGCCAGCGTGAAGCCAAGCGACTCCAGCAATTTTCCCTGGGCGGACTCGGGCGTCCAGAGGTTTACCAGATGAGCATGAGGATTATAAACCAGCGCGGAAACGGGCTGCGGCGGCAGCCTGAGCCTGGCCTTGACCTCTTTTTCACGCTGCGCATAGCTTTGAATCGACTTTTGCGCCTCGGCCTCTTTGCCGGTGGCCTGTGCAAGCACGCGCTCTACTTCCTGCCAGCTTTTATCGTCATAGTTGACAACCAGCGTCGGGGCCAGCGCGGCCAGACGGTCGTAAAACGGCAGCGCAGAGTCATTCCCTGTCGCGCTAACGATGATCAGATCGGGATTTTCTGCGGCTATCGCTTCAAGGTTTGGCTCGCCGCTGTAGAGCCGCTTAACGCCTTTCGCTACCGCAACTTTCCCCCACTGGCGGAAAAAGCCCTGGCCATCCGCAATACGATGGCCCGGCATGGTTGCGCCACTGGCAATGACCGGGGCATCTATCGCTAACAGCGAGCCGGTCAGCGTTACGCTGGTGGAGACAATGCGTTCAGGTTGTTGCTTAAGCACAATCTCGCCCTTGACGCTGGTGAGATGACGCGGCCAGCCTCCCTCGGCACGAGCCGGGCTAACAGAAAGGAGCGAAAGGGCAAAACAGATCAGGGAAAGCAGGCGAACGTAAGCAGTCATTCTCAAAGCTCTTTCAATCAGGGCGAAGCGGTATGCCTCGCGCACCTCAGCAAGAGAGAATGATAATGATTATCTTTATTACCGGGAAGGAATAATTTCCGGTGGCGAAGGTTCGCCGCAAAAAACAGAGGCACCCTAAGGTGCCCCGCAAGATTAGCGCTGATAGATGATTTCGACGCCTTCGTCGTCTTCATCGTCCCAGTCTTCATCCCAGTCGTCGTCTTCTTCTACCGCCGTTTCAGCTTCTTCCAGCTGTTGACGATGATAGTCGTCCCACATGAATTCCACTTTCTCCGGCTGCTTCTCTTCCACTTCCGCCTCTTTTGGATTGGCGTTCAGGAAGGACATTACGTCCCAGCACAGCGGCGTAACGCCGACGCGGTTGGCCGCAGAGATCAGATAATATTTATCCGTCCAGCCCAGCGCTTCGGCAATCGCCTTCGCACGGGATTCAGCTTCTTCCTGGTCCAGCAGGTCAACCTTGTTGAAAACCAGCCAGCGTGGCTTGTTAAACAGCTTCTCGCTGTATTTTTCCAGCTCGCCCAGGATGATACGGGCATTTTCTACCGGATCGGACTCGTCAATCGGTGCCAGGTCAATAGTGTGCAGCAGCACGCGGCAGCGCTCAAGGTGCTTAAGGAAGCGAATACCCAGACCGGCACCGTCAGAAGCGCCTTCAATCAGGCCAGGAATATCGGCTACCACAAAGCTTTGCTCGCTATCCATACGCACCACGCCCAGGCTTGGCACCAGCGTGGTAAACGGATAGTCGGCGACTTTAGGCTTCGCAGCAGAAACGGCGCGAATAAAAGTAGATTTACCTGCGTTTGGCAGACCCAGCATACCGACATCGGCCAGCAACATCAGCTCCAGCTGCAGGTCGCGCTTTTCACCCGGCGTGCCCATCGTTTTCTGACGAGGCGTACGGTTAACGGAAGATTTAAAGCGGGTGTTGCCCAGGCCATGCCAGCCGCCTTTGGCGACCATGGTCTGCTGACCGTGCGTCATCATATCGCCCAGCGTTTCGCCGGTGCCCTGATCGATGATGCGGGTGCCAACAGGCACTTTAATAATAATGTCTTTGCCGCGTTTGCCGGTACAGTCACGGCTCTGGCCATTCTGGCCACGTTCAGCGCGGAAAGATTTTTCGAAACGGTAATCGATCAGGGTGTTCAGGTTTTCATCGGCCTGCATGTAGACGTCGCCGCCGTCGCCGCCATCACCACCGTCCGGTCCGCCCCGGGGAATATATTTTTCACGACGGAAGCTGACGCAGCCATTGCCGCCATCGCCCGCAGCAACGAGGATCGTCGCTTCATCAACAAACTTCATGTTACTTCTCCGTAAATCATTTTGCCCGCTGCTGGCAGGATGATCCGTCGTGGCTCGCTGGCCTTATAACAGATCCCTGGTGCCGCAGACCACGCGTCTTTTCCAGACAGGGATCCGCTTTAAGACATCATGCAGCTGAATATAAATTGTACAGCAAAGGGCTTTGCTGGCAACCCGCGCTATGCGGGTCAGAATGCAGAATGTAAAAAGCCCCGCAATCATAGCGGGGCTTTTTGATTCGCTGCTAAAAGCGGTATCGGGTACCGCTTTCAGGCACGAAAACCTTACTCAGCAACGATGCTGATGTATTTGCGGTTGTTCGGGCCTTTCACTTCGAACTGGACCTTGCCGTTTGCGGTAGCAAACAGGGTGTGGTCACGGCCGCAGCCTACGTTGGTGCCCGCGTGGAATTTGGTGCCACGCTGACGAACGATGATGCTACCTGCCAGAACGCTTTCGCCACCGAAACGCTTAACACCCAGACGTTTTGCGTTGGAATCGCGGCCATTTCGAGTGGAACCGCCAGCCTTTTTATGTGCCATTTGTCAGATCTCCTCTTAGGCGCTGATGCCAGTGATCTTCACATCAGTGAACCACTGACGGTGACCCTGCTGCTTACGGTAGTGCTTACGACGACGAAACTTAACGATCTTAATTTTGTCGCCACGTCCGTGAGCAATGATTTCTGCTTTGATCACGCCGCCTGAAACTAAAGGTGCGCCGATCGTCACTTCTTCGCCGTTGGCGATCATCAGAACCTGGTCGAACTCAATCGTTTCGCCGGTTGCGATGTCCAGCTTTTCCAGGCGAACGGTCTGACCTTCGCTCACTCGGTGTTGTTTACCACCACTTTGGAAAACCGCGTACATATAAACTCCGCTCTCGCGCTTGCCTTCTTGATGTCAGGCTGCGCTATAAATATTCACAATAGGGCGCGAATTCTACGCAACTTCGCAAGCGATGACAAGTGCCTGGTAGGGGGTATTGCAGAAAAAAAACGCAAAGCACAGGCAAATGTTTCACAGCCGCAATTTTCAAGTACAATCTGTTATACATTACATGCCGCAGGCACGGGTAAAGACGCTTATCATAGCCGCAATAGTGGGCAATAGCTGAACAGACTAATGAACTTAGAACAGATAAACGAACTCACCGCGCAGGACATGGCGGACGTCAATGCAACCATACTCGAGCAGCTGAACTCTGAGGTTTCTCTCATCAACCAGCTGGGTTACTACATCATCAGCGGCGGCGGCAAACGCATTCGCCCGATGATTGCCGTTTTGGCTGCTCGCGCCTTAAATTATTCCGGTAAACAGCACGTTACCGTGGCTGCCCTGATCGAATTCATCCATACCGCAACGTTGTTACATGACGACGTGGTCGATGAGTCTGACATGCGCCGCGGTAAAGCAACCGCCAACGCCGCTTTTGGTAACGCGGCCAGCGTACTCGTTGGTGATTTTATCTATACGCGTGCCTTTCAGATGATGACCAGTATCGGCTCGCTGCGCGTGCTGGAGCTGATGTCGGAAGCGGTCAACGTCATTGCAGAAGGTGAAGTGTTGCAGCTGATGAACTGCAACGATCCTGATATCACCGAAGAAAGCTACATGCGGGTGATTTACAGCAAGACCGCCCGTCTGTTTGAAGCGGCCGCGCAGTCCTCCGCGATTCTGGCCTCCGCTACCCCGGAGCAGGAAAAGGCGTTACAGGATTATGGCCGCTATATCGGCACGGCTTTCCAGCTTATCGACGATCTTCTCGACTACAGCGCCGATGGGGAAACGCTGGGTAAAAACGTCGGCGACGACCTGAGCGAAGGAAAACCTACGCTGCCGCTGCTGCACGCTATGCGTACCGGAACGCCTGAACAGGCTGCCATGATCCGTGGTGCAATAGAACAGGGCAACGGCCGCCATTTGCTGGAGCCCGTTCTTGAAACCATGCGTCAGTGCGGTTCTCTGGAGTGGACGCGTGAATCAGCAGAGCGCGAGGCGGATAAAGCTATCGCCAGCCTTAGCATCCTGCCGGAGTCACCGTGGCGCAGCGCGCTTGAAGCACTGGCGCACATGTCAGTACAGCGCGAGTTTTAATGCCGTAAGCGCGGCTACCTGCCGCGCTTCGCACCGGTAAAAACGTCAAGCTCCCGCTGCCGTACGCGCCAGAAAAGGTGCGGGCTAAGGTAGCGTGGGTGCGGCTTTTTGTAGCCTGACGCAGCTTAACTTCGCCTGTCCGTACTCAATCCCCCCCTCATAAGTTACTTTTTGCCTGCCGCCTTCACCTTTCTGATGTAACTCGTCACGCCGTTGCGTAACTTTGCGTACTACTACGCAAAAAGCAAAACCTTGTAAAAAAATATTGGAAATTTCTTGCCCGTTATTGATATAAAGCGACGCGCGGATTTTAAAAATAAAAGCTTATTTATTCGCATTATGGGTGAAAACATTGCCGGACACGCGCAGAGCTCGTGTCAGATGTTTCCAGAAAACAGCAAAGCGTACACGGAGGAAAGTACAGATGGTCAAGGAGAAAAAGGACTGGCATAAGGCGGATATTATTGCGGGATTGCGGAAAAAAGGCACCAGCCTGGCCGAAGTTTCGCGCAATGCCGGATTAAGCTCGTCAACGCTGTCTAACGCAATGTTCAGGCCGTGGCCGAAGGGAGAGTGGATTATTGCCGATGCGCTCATGATTCATCCGGCGGAAATCTGGCCCAGCCGCTATTACGATCCGGTAACCCACGAGCTGCTCGACCGCAAAAAGCTAATCCGTTCAAAAAATTAAAGCGGGCAACGCATGGGAAGCAGATTTCTGCCTCCTGCGCGCCGTAAAGCAGGCCAGCATGCGCTTTTAGCGGCATGCCGGCGCTCAGGCGGTAGCGCGCTACCGCCCTTTTACCCTGCTTTTACTCATCGCCGCTGATGCGTTCGATGTTTGCGCCCAGCGCTTTCAGCTTGTCTTCAATATGCTCATAGCCGCGATCGATATGGTAAATGCGATCCACAATCGTCGTGCCTTCTGCGATACAGCCAGCCAGCACGAGGCTCGCGGAAGCACGCAAATCTGTCGCCATTACCTGAGCGCCAGAAAGCTTTTCCACACCGTGACAAATTGCCGTGTTGCTTTCGATCTCCGCGTGCGCGCCCATGCGGATGAGTTCAGGCACGTGCATAAAGCGATTTTCGAAAATCGTTTCGGTGATAACGCCAGTCCCTTCTGCAACCAGATTCATCAGGCTGAACTGCGCCTGCATATCGGTAGGGAAGCCCGGATGTGGCGCGGTGCGGAAGTTAACCGCTTTTGGCCGCTTGCCGTGCATATCAAGACTTATCCAGTCCTTACCCGTTTCGATGTCGGCTCCCGCTTCACGCAGCTTAGCCAGTACCGCATCCAGCGTATCCGGCTGCGTATCGCGGCAGACAACTTTGCCGCCAGAAATCGCGGCCGCAATCAGGAACGTACCGGTTTCAATACGGTCAGGCAGCACGCGGTAAACGCCGCCGCCCAGACGCTCTACGCCTTCAATGGTGATGCGATCGCTGCCCGCGCCGGTAATTTTTGCACCCAGCGTGTTCAGGAAGTTTGCCGTATCGACAATCTCCGGCTCGCGCGCAGCGTTTTCGATTACCGTGGTGCCGGTAGCGAGCGTGGCGGCGCTCATGATAGTCACGGTCGCGCCTACGCTAACTTTGTCCATCACGATATGTGCGCCCTTCAGGCGTCCATCAACGGAAGCCTTAACGTAGCCCTCTTCCAGCTTGATCTCTGCGCCCAGCTGCTCCAGTCCGGTAATATGCAGGTCAACAGGACGAGCGCCGATAGCGCAACCGCCCGGCAATGAGACCTGGCCCTGGCCAAAACGTGCCACCAGCGGGCCAAGTGCCCAGATGGAAGCGCGCATCGTTTTCACCAGATCGTAAGGCGCGCAGTAAATATTGACGTCGCTGGCATCCAGATGCACAGAACCATTGCGCGTCGCCTTCACGCCCAGCTGGCTCAGCAGCTTCATGGTGGTGTCGATGTCTTTCAGTTTCGGGACGTTCTGGATTTCAACAGGGTCAGACGCCAGCAGAGCAGCGAAAAGAATCGGCAGCGCAGCGTTTTTGGCACCGGAAATAGTCACTTCCCCGCTTAAGCGGGTCGGGCCCTGCACACGAAATTTATCCATTAAACCTGCTCTCAATTAATCAGATATAGAGTGCGGCCGCTTCACCACGGCAAAGCGCGATGAAGACAGCGGCTTAAAAACCGTTCAGCTTACGGTCGCGAGCCCATTCTTCTGGGGTATAGGTCTTGATAGACAGCGCGTGAATGCGGTTATCAGCAAGATAAGCCATCAGCGGCGCATAGACCGCCTGCTGCTTCTTCACGCGGCTCAGTTCGCCAAACAGCTCGCCCACGGCGATAACCTGAAAATGGCTGCCATCACCGGTCACAATGGCTTCCTGAAGAGGCAGCGCCTCCATCAGCACGGCCTGAATTTCACTGGTTTCCATGATGTTTTATTCGCTCGATAATAAACAGGCACACATATTAGTGGAAAGTGGCGCTGTCTTAAACAGGCAAAAAAGCCTCTGCGGCAGCAGAGGCTTTTTCAGACAAAGGCCCGCTTATGAAGATTAGCGGTCGGAGGTAATAAACTGTTGCAGGTTATACAGCGCAATCAGGGAACGCAGCTTGTCCGTAATGCCCGTAAAACTCGGCACTTTTCCCTGTTGCAGCGCGGTCTGGCGCAGATGCACCAGCAGCGCCAGACCAGCGGAGTCCACGCGCTCCAGCGCGGAGACATCAATGGTATCAATCTGTTTCATTACGCTGTTGCGCTGCTCCCAGAGTGGCAGCAGCGTTTCCCGCTCCAGTTCGCCAGCCAGATAGAGCCGGTTCGCGTCGGTGCGCCAGTTAATGTTCATTACTGCTGTTTATCCAGCGTGATTGGCTGCTTAGACGCGTTTTCCAGCACGCTGGTCAGACCGTCAACGCCTTTCTGACGCAGTACGCCCGCCCATTCATTTTGCTTGGTGGAGATCATGCTGACGCCTTCGGCAATCATGTCATAAGCCTGCCAGTCACCCGTGCGGCTGTTTTTGCGCCACTGGAAGTCCAGGCGAACCGGTGGGCGGCCGTTAGGATCGATAATAGAAACGCGAATAGCAATAATGGTAGCGTCGCCATACGGCTGCTCAGGTGCAATCTGATAGGTTTGACCATGATAAAGCGCCAGCGCCTGGCCATAGGCCTGAGCCAGATAGTCAGCAAAAGCTTTGAAATAGGCTTCGCGCTGGGCAGGCGTTGCCTCTTTGTAATAACGGCCCAGCACCAGCGCGCCAGCGTACTTAATCTGCACGTAAGGCAGTAGCTCTTCACGCACGATTTGGCGCAGATAGTTGGGATCCTGCTTGATTTTAGGCTGTTCGCTTTTCAGGCGGGTAAAGGTTTTTGCCGCTGCTTCATTCATCAGCTTGTAAGGATTGGTCTGGTCTGCGGCGGCATTAGCCGCAATCGGGGCAATAACTAACATTGCCACCATCAGGAAACGTTTAAACATTACTGGTCCTCTTATGGGTTAGTCGCGGCGGCTGGCGCAGAGCCGTTCGGTTCAGCAGCATTTTTACTGTCGTTACCGTTGCCGCTTTTGTACAGGAACTGGCCAATCAGATCTTCCAGTACCATTGCAGACTTGGTGTCCTGAATGGTACTGCCGTCCTTAAGCATAGCCGTTCCCATGTCAGGGTCGTCAAAACCGACGTTCAGCGCCAGATACTGTTCGCCAAGCAGGCCAGACGTTCTGACCGCCAGCGAGCTGGTGTCGGGCAGCTGGTTATATTTATCTTCAATATCCATAGAGACGCGCGGTAAATAGGTTTTTTCATCCAGCCCGATATCCGTTACGCGCCCCACCACTACGCCGCCGATTTTCACTGGCGATCCGCTTTTTAGCCCGCCAATGTTGTCGAAGGTTGCATAGAGCCGCCAGGTTGGCTCGCTGCCTAAAGATTTAAGATCGGCCACCCGCAGGCAGAGAAACAGCGCCGCACAAAGTGCCAACAGTAAAAAGACCCCTACCCAAATTTCGCTTTTTTTCGATTGCATTGCATCAGTTCCCAAACATCAGTGCCGTCAGCACAAAATCTAAACCGAGCACAGCCAGAGAAGCATGCACTACGGTACGCGTCGTCGCCCGACTAATCCCTTCAGAAGTAGGGACAGCGTCATAACCGTTAAATAACGCAATCCAGGTGACGGTAAAGGCAAAAACAGCGCTTTTTATCACGCAGTTAATAATATCGGTGCGGATATCGACGGCGTTTTGCATCGCCGACCAGAAAAAGCCGCTGTCGATGCCTTTCCAGCTCACGCCGACAATAGCGCCACCCATAATCCCCACCGCAACAAAAATTAACGTCAGCAGCGGCATACTGATAAATCCGGCCCAGAAGCGAGGAGAGATGATCCTGCGCAGCGGATCCACCGCCATCATTTCCATGCTGGAGAGCTGCTCGGTCGCTTTCATCAGGCCAATTTCCGCCGTTAGCGCTGAACCTGCGCGGCCCGCAAACAGCAGCGCCGTCACGACTGGCCCAAGCTCGCGCAATAGCGACAGCGCCACCAGCATGCCAAGGCTGCTGTCCGCGCCGTAAGTGTTCAGCACCAGGTAGCCCTGCAAACCGAGCACCATTCCGATGAACAAGCCGGACACCACGATAATCAGCAGCGACAGGACGCCAATGCTGTAAAGCTGTTTAATCACTAACGGCGCGTGCTTATGAAAGCGCGGCACGCCGATTAGCGCATGGAACAGCATCAGTCCGGCCCGGCCAAAGGAAGCGCAGGTATTGATTCCCTGGCGTCCGACAGACGCCAGTGCACGTATTAACATCAGATTAACTCCCTGAACCGGTTAAATCCTGCAGGTAGTCGCCTGCGGGAAAACGAAAAGGCACCGGGCCATCCGCAATACCATCGATAAACTGACGCACCCGGGCATCTTCATTTTCGCGCAGCCCGCTGGCCGTTCCCTGGGCGATAACTTTCTGACCGGCGATGATATAAGCGTAATCCGCAATGCTGAGAACTTCTGGCACATCGTGCGATACCACGATGCAGGTCATTCCCAGCGAATGGTTAAGCTCATCAATAAGCTTAACCAGCACGCCCATAGTAATAGGATCCTGCCCGACAAAAGGCTCATCGAACATAATCAGATCCGGCTCCAGCGCAATCGCTCTTGCCAGTGCGGCACGACGCGCCATCCCGCCGGACAGCTCGGAAGGCTTCAGCTGCGCCGCGCCGCGCAGGCCTACCGCTTCCAGCTTCATCATTACCGTGCTGTGTAATAACTGCGGCGGCAGCTGCGTATGTTCGCGCAGCGGCCAGGCGACGTTATCAAAAACCGTCAGGTCGGTGAACAGCGCGCCGGACTGGAACAGCATGCTCATTTTTTTGCGCGCTTCATAAAGCCGCGAGCGCGAAAGCGTGGGAATATTTTCGCCGTTAAACCAAATTTCGCCCGCGTCCGGCCGCAGCTGGCCGCCGATCAAACGCAGCAGCGTGGTTTTACCAATGCCTGAAGGGCCCATGATGGCTGTGACTTTCCCTTTCGGCACCGTAAGCGAGATGTTATCGAAAACCGGGCGATCGCCGCGGGCGAAGCTGACGCCCCGGACATCCACCAAATTCGTCTCCGTCTTGCTCATTGTGACTGCTTATCCTCTTTTTCAGGCCTGTCATCTCTACCGATGGTAACGTATAACCGCCGGGGCTGGACACTTTTACAGAAACTTACCCGGCAAACGTGTCTAAAGTTGGCATAAGTTTTACTTTTTGCTCGCAGATCGTCAAAATCAGCGCGTTTACTGCCATTCTGCTGGCCCGTTATTTACGTCGCGCAGGCAAGCCGACGATTATACCCGATCAAAGGACATTTCATGCTTGTAGCTACCGCACTATTGATTATCGGCCTGGTCCTGCTGGTATATGGTGCAGATCGTCTGGTATTCAGCGCGGCCATTTTGTGCCGTGCCGTTGGCATTCCCCCGCTTATTATCGGTATGACCGTCGTCAGCATAGGCACTTCTCTGCCGGAGCTGATCGTCTCTTTTTCCGCCGCCGTGCATGGCCAGATGGATATCGCAGTCGGCACCGCCATTGGCTCTAATATTACTAATATTTTGCTGATTCTGGGCGGCGCGGCGCTGATGCACCCGCTGACGCTGCATTCTAAGCTATTAGTACGCGAGCTGCCGCTGATGCTGCTGGTGACCCTGCTCTGCGGCCTGCTCCTGTTTGATGACAGGCTCAGCCGTAACGACGGGTTGCTGTTGATTGCGCTTGCGGCGGCCTGGCTGGTGTTTATTATCACCATTGCCCGTAAAGCGGAACGCGGCGGCACCGACTCCCTGACGCGCGAGCAGCTTGCCGAACTTCCGCGGGATGATACCGGCAATACCGTCGCTTTTTTATGGCTGGCGGTCGCGTTAATCATTCTGCCAATGTCTACCCGCATGGTGATTGATAACGTCACGGTTATCGCCAATTTCTTTGGTATCAGCGAGCTGGTTATCGGCCTGACTATCGTTTCGGTCGGCACCAGCCTGCCGGAGTTGGCCACCGTGATTGCCGGCGCGCTGAAAGGTGAAGATGATATTGCCGTCGGCAATTTGATCGGCTCCAATATCTATAATCTCACCCTTGTCCCCGGCATTCCGGCACTGCTGCATCCCGCTTCCGTCGATATGCATGCCTTTGCTCGCGACTACTGGGTCATGCTCGGCGTCAGCGCGCTGTTTATGCTGATTTGCCTGAAAAGCCGCTGTATCGGCAGAGTCACGGGCGCGCTGCTGCTGAGCGGCTTTCTTGCCTGGGTAGCGATGCTGTACTGGCTGCCTTCGATAACCTTCTGGTAAAGGAATAGACATTATGGCACCTGCCCCTCTTCAACCCGGTTTCGATTTTCAGCAGGCGGGAAAAGACGTTCTGACGATTGAACGCCAGGGTCTGGAACAGCTTGACCAGTATATCAATGAAGATTTTACCCTGGCGTGTGAAAGCATCTACGGCTGTCAGGGAAAAGTCGTGGTGATGGGCATGGGGAAGTCGGGCCACATTGGTAAAAAAATGGCGGCAACCTTTGCCAGCACCGGCACGCCCGCTTTTTTTGTGCATCCGGCCGAAGCCAGCCATGGCGATCTGGGCATGGTCAGCGCGGCCGATATCGTTATTGCCATTTCCAATTCCGGCGAGTCTTCTGAAATCCTGGCGCTGATCCCCGTGTTGAAACGCCTGCGCGTAAAGCTTATCTGTATGACCAGCCGTCCCGACAGCGCAATGGGCCGCGCGGCGGATATCCATCTCTGTGTTAAAGTACCCGAAGAGGCCTGTCCGCTTGGCCTGGCGCCGACCACCAGCACCACGGCAACGCTGGTGATGGGGGATGCGCTGGCGGTGGCGCTGCTTAAAGCTCGCGGCTTTACGGCAGAAGATTTTGCGCTTTCGCATCCGGGCGGTGCATTGGGCCGTAAGCTGCTGCTGACCGTTGACGATATTATGCATAGCGGCGATGAAATTCCCCGGGTCAGCCGTGACGCTTCGCTGCGCGACGCGCTGCTTGAGATTACGCGCAAAAATTTAGGTATGACGGTAATCTGTGACGACCTGATGAAAATCGAAGGTATTTTTACCGATGGCGATCTTCGTCGGGTTTTCGATATGGGCGTGGATATTCAGCATGCCAGCATTGCCAGCGTGATGACGTCAGGCGGTATCCGGGTCAGACCCAATACGCTGGCCGTTGACGCGCTTAACCTGATGCAAAACCGTAATATTACCGTTTTACTGGTAGCCGACGGCGATCGGCTGATTGGCGTCGTTCATATGCATGACATGCTGCGTGCCGGCGTGGTTTAACAAGGAATAAAAAATGAGCGCTGGCGCAAGCTGGGTAACAACCTGTTATGGCGACGTGAGCCAGGATGTAATGGATCGCGCACGCAAAGTTAAACTGTTGATTTGTGACGTAGACGGCGTGATGTCCGACGGCATCATCTACCAGGGCAACAATGGCGAAGAGCTGAAGGCTTTTAACGTACGGGACGGCTATGGCATTCGTTGCCTACTGACCTCGGACGTAGAAGTCGCTATTATCACCGGCCGCAAAGCGAAGCTGCTGGAAGATCGCTGCGCTACGCTGGGCATTACGCATCTTTACCAGGGCCAGTCAGATAAGATTTTGGCCTTCCGCGAACTTCTGGATAAACTGTCCCTTCAGCCGGAGCAGGTCGCCTATATTGGCGACGACCTGATTGACTGGCCGGTGATGGCGGAGGTCGGCCTGAGCGTCACGGTGGCTGATGCCCATCCGGTACTGCTTCCCCGCGCCGATTACGTAACCCGAATTGCAGGCGGACGCGGCGCCGTTCGCGAAATTTGTGATGTCATTTTAATCGCACAGGATAAGTTTGATGAGGCCAAAGGGCAGTCTGTATGAGTAAAACAAGGCGTTGGATTACGCTGCTGCTGGCGCTGCTGGCTATCGTATTGATCGGCTGGAACCTGGCCGATACGGATAAGCCCGCGCCGGTTGCCGATAACGCTCTGGAGCCGACCTATACCAGCCAGTCCTCCAGTACGGTGGTTTATAATCCTGACGGCGCGCTGAACTACAAGCTCGTTTCGGACAAGGTGACCTATTTTTCTGCCGATGCGGTGAGCTGGTTTGATAACCCGGTCATGACCACCTATGACGAAAATAAAATCCCGACCTGGTCCGTGCGGGCAGACAAAGCAAAACTCACGCAGGATCGTATGCTCTATCTGTATGGTCACGTTGAGCTAAACAGTCTGACCCCGGACGCCCAGCTGCAAAGAATTAAAACCGATAACGCCGTAGCAAACCTTGTCACGCAGGATGTTACCTCACAAGATCAGGTAACGTTGTATGGCAATGGCTTTAACTCTACCGGCATGAAGATGCGTGGCAATTTACGGAAGAAAACCGCCGAGTTGATTGAAAAGGTCAAAACCTCCTATGAAATTCAGAATGCGAAACAACCTTAAGTTTTTGACGCTCGGCCTGCTGCTGGCAGCCAGCCTGCCCGCTTTTGCCCTGACGGGTGACTCGGACAAGCCGGTCAATGTAGATTCCGAAAACCAGGCGCTGGACATGCAGGGCAACGTGGCGACCTTCACCGGCAACGTCATCGTGACCCAGGGCTCGATTAAAATTACCGCCGACAAAGTCGTGGTAACGCGTCCCAATGGTGACAGCAATAAAACCATCGTTGATGCCTGGGGTAATCCGGCCACCTTCTATCAGATGCAGGATAATGGTAAACCGGTTAAAGGCCACGCGCAGAAAATGCACTACGAGCTGGCGAAAGATTTTGTCGAGCTGACGGGCAACGCCTATCTGGAACAGCTGGACAGCAACGTGAAGGGTGACCGCATCACCTATCTGGTGAAAGAGCAGAAAATGCAGGCTTACGGCAGCAATACCGGTAAACGCGTTACTACCGTGCTGGTGCCTTCGCAGCTGCAGGATAAAGGCACCCAGTCAAACAAAAAGAGTAATTAAGTTATGGCAACTTTGATTGCGCAAAATCTTGCTAAGGCCTACAAAGGCCGCCGCGTGGTGGAAGACGTTAGCCTGCAGGTTAAATCCGGCGAAATCGTTGGCCTGCTTGGCCCGAACGGCGCGGGTAAAACCACGACGTTCTACATGGTGGTTGGTATTGTGCCTCGCGATGCGGGCCGCATCATTATTGATGATGAAGATATCAGTATCCTGCCGCTGCATGCCCGCGCGCGTCGCGGCATCGGCTATCTTCCCCAGGAAGCCTCGATTTTTCGTCGCCTGAGCGTGTTTGATAACCTGATGGCCGTCTTACAGATCCGTGACGATCTGACCTCGGAGCAACGTACCGACCGCGCTAACGAGCTGATGAATGAGTTCCATATCTCCCATCTGCGTGACAGCATGGGCCAGGCGCTTTCCGGTGGGGAACGCCGCCGCGTGGAGATTGCCCGGGCGCTGGCGGCCAATCCAAAATTTATTCTGCTGGATGAGCCTTTTGCCGGCGTTGACCCTATTTCGGTTATCGATATCAAGAAAATTATTGAACACCTGCGCGACAGCGGTCTTGGCGTCCTGATCACCGATCACAACGTACGCGAGACGCTGGCGGTTTGCGAGCGCGCTTATATCGTTAGCCAGGGCCATCTTATCGCCCACGGTTCACCCGAACAGATCCTTGAGGATGAACAAGTTAAGCGAGTCTATTTGGGCGAAGAGTTCAGACTCTGATAAGGTGTCCTGACTGATGATGTTTTTTGAGGAATCCGTATCCTGAATATGAAGCAAGGTTTGCAGCTCAGGCTTAGCCAACAGCTTGCCATGACGCCACAACTGCAGCAGGCGATTCGCTTGCTGCAACTCTCTACGCTTGAACTCCAGCAGGAAATTCAGCTGGCGCTGGAAAGTAACCCGCTGCTTGAACAAACCGATCTTCATGAAGAAGTGGATAGCCGCGAATATCAGGAAAAAGAGGCGCTGGACACGCGCGAGGCGCTTGAGCAAAAGGATATGCCGGAAGAGCTGCCGCTCGATGCGACCTGGGATGAGATTTACACCGCCGGTACGCCGTCGGGCACCGGCACCGACTATCACGACGATGAGCTGCCGGTTTATCAGGGAGAAACGACCCAGACGCTGCAGGATTACCTGATGTGGCAGGTTGAGCTGACGCCCTTTACCGATACCGATCGCGCCATTGCGACCGCCATTGTCGATGCGGTGGATACCACCGGCTACCTCACCGTTTCGCTCCAGGATATTCAGGAAAGCATCGGCGACGAAGAGGTTTCCGCTGAAGAGGTAGAAGCGGTACTGAAGCGCATCCAGCGTTTTGATCCCGTTGGCGTCTGCGCACGCGATCTGCGCGACTGCCTGCTGGTCCAGCTGTCACAGTTTTTGGCGGATACGCCGTGGCTGAAGGAAGCCAGACTGATCGTCAGCAATCATTTGGATCTTCTGGCCAATCACGATTTTCGTAGCCTGATGCGCGTTACGCGTCTGAAAGAAGACGTGCTGAAAAACGCCATGCAGCTGATTCAGTCGCTCGATCCTCGTCCCGGTCAGTCGATCAACACCAGCGAGCCGGAATACGTTATTCCTGACGTGCTGGTGCGGAAGATCGGCAAGCGCTGGGTGGTGGAACTGAACGCCGACAGCGTGCCCGGTCTGCGCATCAACCAGCACTATGCTTCGCTCGGCGCCGGAAACCGCAGCGACAGCGACAGCCAGTTTATTCGCAGCAACCTGCAGGAAGCAAAATGGCTGATTAAAAGCCTTGAAAGCCGCAACGATACGCTGCTAAAAGTGACGCGCTGTATCGTCGATCAGCAGCAGGCTTTCTTTGAGCAAGGCGAAGAGTTTATGCGTCCTATGGTGCTGGCCGATATCGCTTCTGCGGTAGATATGCACGAGTCGACCATATCGCGAGTTACCACGCAAAAGTACCTGCACAGCCCGCGCGGTATTTTTGAACTGAAATATTTTTTCTCCAGCCACGTTAATACCGAAGGCGGAGGTGAAGCCTCTTCTACGGCTATACGCGCGCTGGTGAAAAAATTGATCTCGGCGGAGAATCCCGCCAAGCCTCTTAGCGACAGCAAGCTGACCACGCTGCTTTCCGATCAGGGAATCATGGTGGCCCGCCGTACCGTTGCGAAGTACCGAGAGTCTTTATCCATCCCGCCCTCAAACCAGCGCAAACAGCTGGTCTGAACGAACAGATAAGGAATAGCCTATGCAACTCAATATTACCGGGCAGAATGTGGAAATCACCGAGCCGCTACGCGAATTTGTCACCACGAAATTCGCCAGGCTGGAGCAATATTCCGACCGAATTACGCAGGTTTATATTGTCCTGAAGGTGGAAAGAGTGACGCAGATAGCCGATGCGACGCTACACGTCAGCGGTGGGGAGTTGCATGCCACCTCGGAAGAAAAAGATATGTACGCGGCGATAGACGGCCTGACAGACAAGCTGGTGCGCCAACTCAATAAACATAAAGACAAGTTGAAGCAACATTAAATTTTAAAAACCTGTTGATTATTTTTACACCGCCTTTGCTAATAAAGTGGCGTAAAATGTTCCGGCTCGTCTTCTTATCGCAGGGGACGGGCCGTTAATCAATAAGGCGTGTTGCACTCGACCGATGGCCCGCAGGCAGCCTGAGCTGCCTGCCGAGCCGTTTTGCCAGGCGGAAGTAAAATTAAGTGAACCTATGATGAACAATGACCTGAAACTGGAACTGAGCTCGGTACTGAGTCTCTCCTGTACCCGCAATGGCGTGCACTGCCAGAGTAAAAAGCGGGCGCTGGAAATTATCAGCGAGCTGGCGGCCAAACAGCTGAATCTGCCGCATCAGACCATTTTTGAAGCGATCCTGACGCGCGAGCGGATGGGAAGTACTGGTATAGGTAACGGCATCGCTATCCCGCACGGTAAACTGGTAGAAGATACGCTGCGCGCGGTGGCCGTGTTTATCCGCCTTGAGCAGCCTATTGCTTTTGATGCCATTGATAACCAGCCGGTGGATTTACTGTTTGCGCTGCTGGTCCCTGCCGATCAGTGCAAAACGCATCTGCATACGCTGTCTCTCGTAGCAAAACGCCTGGCCGATAAAACGGTCTGTCGGCGACTGCGGGCGGCGCAAAGCGACGAAGAGCTTTTTGAAATCATGGCGGAAACCCCGGCGGAGCAGTAGCCAGGCTGGCGCAAAGCGCTGTTTGTCAGGGAACCTTTTTCCCTTTGAAAAGGCTTAAACTCAGGAGAATAAGTCATGGTGCTGATGATCGTCAGCGGGCGTTCCGGCTCTGGTAAATCCGTTGCTTTACGGGCGCTGGAAGATATGGGCTTTTACTGCGTGGACAATCTTCCCGTGGTGCTGCTGCCAGAGCTGGCCAGATCGCTGGCCGATCGTAATATGTCGGCTGCGGTCAGCATTGATGTACGTAACATGCCTGAATCACCGGAAGTTTTTGAAAAAGCCCTGACCGGCTTGCCCGACAGCTTTTCTCCCCAGCTGCTGTTTCTGGATGCCGATCGCAACACGTTGATCCGCCGCTACAGCGATACGCGCCGACTGCACCCTCTTTCCAGCAAAAATCTTTCGCTGGAGAGCGCTATCGATGAAGAGAGCGATCTTCTGGAGCCCCTGCGTTCCCGCGCCGATCTGATTGTCGATACCTCAGAGATGTCGGTGCACGAACTGGCCGAGATGCTGCGCACGCGGCTGCTTGGCAAGCGTGAACGCGAGCTGACCATGGTATTTGAATCCTTCGGCTTTAAGCACGGTATTCCAATTGATGCCGACTATGTTTTTGACGTCCGCTTCCTGCCGAATCCGCACTGGGATCCTAAACTGCGTCCGATGACCGGCCTGGATCGTCCGGTCGCCGCCTTTCTCGATCGCCATACTGAAGTGCATAATTTTATCTACCAGACGCGCAGCTATCTTGAGCTTTGGCTGCCCATGCTGGAGACCAATAACCGTAGCTATCTTACCGTCGCTATTGGCTGTACGGGCGGCAAACATCGTTCGGTTTATATAGCCGAACAGCTGGCCGACTATTTCCGTTCACGCGGCAAAAATGTACAGTCTCGTCATCGCACTCTGGAAAAGCGCAAATCATGACAGTGAAACAAGTGGTTGAGATTAAAAACAAGCTTGGTATGCATGCCCGTCCGGCAATGAAGCTTTTTGAACTGGTGCAGAGTTTTGATGCGGAAGTGCTGCTACGCAATGAGAGCGGGACAGAAGCCGAAGCCAGCAGCGTGATTGCGCTGTTAATGCTCGATTCTGCCAAGGGCGGCCAGATTGAAATTGAAGCCAGCGGTCCGGATGAAGAGAAAGCGCTGGCGGCGGTAATCGAGCTGTTTAATGCAGGCTTTGACGAAGACTAGCCGTCGGGCTTCTCACGAGTGAAAGCGGTTCGCCCTGCCCCTGCGGCCTGGTATCGGGGCCGCTATAAAAAAGCCAGCGTGCCCGTCAGTAGTCTGACAAGCTTCGCTTTTCAGCGAAGCTTATGTGCCTGCAGGAAGCCTTCCCCGCCCAGCTGCCGCATCTGGCGTAAAATCCACTGCTGGCGCTGGCGAACCCACGCTGACGGCGCATCGGCCCTGAAGCGAATCGGGTTAGGCAGCACCGCCGCCAGCAGCGCCGCTTCCGCCATCGTCAGTCGGCTGGCCGGCTTGTGGAAATAGCGCTGTGACGCGGCCTCAACGCCAAAAACGCCAGGACCAAATTCCGCTACGTTCAGATAGACCGTCAGAATACGCCTTTTGGTCCATACGGTTTCAATGCCGACCGTTAAACCCGCTTCCAGTCCTTTACGCACCCAGCTCCGTCCGTCCCATAAAAATACATTTTTCGCGGTTTGCTGCGACAGTGTAGAAGCACCCCGCCCGCCTCCGCCTTCGTTTTCCAGTACGGACTGGATAGCCTGCACGTCAAATCCCCAGTGCGTTGGAAATTTTTGATCTTCCGAAGCAATGACCGCCAGCGGCATCCAGGGCGCGATCCGATCCATGCTTACCCAGTCAGAATGGGCAACATAATGAAAGTCTCCGCTAAACCACGCGCTTACCTGACGCTCTGCCATCACCGCAGAGAAAGGCACGGGTAAAAATGCAAAAAGCAGGATCCCGGTAAGCCATACCCCTGCTACAGCGATAACCAGGCGTAATACCCATTTTTTTAAATGCTGCAAAACTGATTTTTTATGCTGCCTCATAAAAATATATCCATGACGATCTTATCAATTCCTGTAACATTGTTGTTTTAAATACGCTTCACGATTGCTAAAAGCAGGCGGTAATTGCCGTAAATGAAACCGCTTTCATCTGTTTACAATCCGTATCACTTTGTAAATGGGCTAACGCCATCAATTACTTCCGTAAAAAAGGAATCGGTTCCAGCGCTTAAACGAAGCTAAAGCGCTGAAGAATTAATCACTCAGTTGTAGCGGATACACCGCAAAAAATAGATTCATACCTCTTATGAATTATTTGTTCTGACCTCGGTAAAACTAATCACATCCCCGCTTTCATCGCGCTATGAGACCCAATGTGGCGCAAACAGGCTTTGACATTATCTGGACCTGAAAAACAATTTTGCCTGGCAAAAAGCTTCAATGAATCGTTATAAACTCTCATTAGCTGTTTCTTTCATCCCTGCCTGAACCGTTTCGGCTCAGAGACCCTAATCTCATAAAAAAACATCTATAACATAGAGTTAAATATTTACCTTCCGTTGATAAATTTCTTTCTCATCAGCGTTCCCTCTCTTCAGGACCGGTTACCAGGAGACATTCATCTAAACCGGACAAAAAGTGGTACAACTGTGCATTTTATGAGCAATAACGCGAATAAATTCATTCCGTGCTTGACTGTATCATCAAATTAATGTTTTCTGTCTGGAAACGCTGCTCTACATCACACATCTTAATGAATCTCGTAACGTGTGACGCGAGTTTTGCTAAGGTAGTTGCTAAGCGTTTTAACCAATACCGCACCTGTGCTTTGTACTCTTCCATTAAGAATGGCACAGGCGCTCGATTTCCCTGGTGTTGGCGCAGTATTCGCGCACCCCGGCCTCGGTCGGGGTCATTTTTTTTGGGCCTTAGTAACCCATTCACGTAATACCTGCACATCCTTTCGCCACTCTTGTTTCAGTTCGTCAATCCATTCCTGAACGTTGTCCCACCATGCCGGTAGCTCAGGGCTTTGGATCTGCTTCGCCAGCTGCTGTAAATGAACCAAGCCAACTGAACCCGCTGCGCCTTTGATCTTGTGCCCCTCTTCCGCGATCCCTTTTTGATCGCGCGCGGTCATATTCAAATCCAGCACTTCCAGGTAACCCGGCATCATTTTTTCAAACATCTCCAGGCTCTGCACAATCAGCTGCGGCCCGACCAGCTCAATATATTGCTCTAACATAGCCGTATCCAGCAGGCCCGGTGCCTCTGCGATTGCCTGTGCCTGTTCGTCATCCTGTTCCTGATAATCCCAGTACTTCTGAATGATGGCCGTGAGCGCCGGAACCGCCAGAGGCTTGCTCAGCACGTCGTCCATTCCCGCGTCCAGATACTCTTTTTTGTCCTTTAACACGTTGGCCGTGAGCGCCACCAGCGGCGGCAGCTGCTGATGTTTGTAGCGCTGGTGGATCTCGCGCGCGACATCCAGGCCGGTCATATCGGGCAGCTGAATATCCAGCAGCACCAGATCGAACTCTTCGGGATCGAACATCGCCAGCGCCTCTGCGCCCGTCATCGCCACTTCTACGCTGTTGCCCAGTTTTTCCAGCACCGAGCGCGCGACAACCACGTTCAGCTCAATGTCTTCCACCAGCAGCACGTGCAGCGCCGGTAGCGGCATATCGTCAGCAGGCTGCTCGTCTTCGTGCTGCCTGGCGATACGCGGCGCGTTAATGGTTAAGGTGAAGCAGGAACCTTTGCCCGGCGCGCTTTTCACCGTAATATCACCGCCCATGCTTTGCGCAAGGCGACGCGACACAGCCAGGCCGATACCGGTGCCGGTCGCAGGTTTACCGCCATTCTGATCTTTTACCTGGTAATACATGGCAAAGATCTTGTCCTGCTCATCCTGCGGAATGCCCATCCCGGAATCTTCCACGTCAAAACGCAGGCAATCTTCCCCCTGGTAATCCACTCTGACGATGATGTTGCCCTGCTGCGTAAACTTCACCGCATTGCCGATTAAATTCCACAGGATTTGACGCAGGCGCGTGCCGTCGGTAATAATTTTATGAGGAAGAGGCTGATGCGTCTCCAGAACGAATTTCAGACCCTTAGGCTGCGCCAGCAGGCCGGAGAGATTCTCAAGGTCAGCCATAAATTCGGTAAAATCGATCGGCTGGTTATCCAGCTGCACCTTGCGTCGTTCAATTTTATCCATTTCGATAACATCGTTAAAAATGTTGCCGAGCGTGATGGCCGATACGTGAATGGTTTTCAGGTATTTGAGCTGCTCCTGGTTCAGTTCGGTGTCCAGCAAAATACGGCTTAACCCGACGATGCCGTTAAGCGGCGTACGAAGCTCGTGGCTGATGGTAGAAATAAAAGTGGTCTTCTCCCTGCTCGCGTTCTCTAAAGCGTCCTGATAGCGCTTACGCTCCGTTATATCGCGCCCAAACCCCATCAGCCCGCTACGTTTGCCAACGCGGTCGTAATAAGGCACTTTGCGGATTTCAAAGCAGGATTTGCGTCCGTCGGGGTATTGCAGCCACTGTTCATAGGTCAATGACACGTTATGGCGGAAAACCTTTTCGTCCGTTTCCAGTACCTTAGTGGCCGCGTCGCGATCATAAACATCGTGCGGCGTCAGGCCAATCAGCTGTTTTTCGCTTTTGCCGGTTAACAGTTCCATTGCGCGGTTACAGCCGGAAAACTGCTGGTCGATGTTGCGATAAAAAACCAGATCGGGCGACGCATCCAGAAAAGAGCGCAGGAAAGAGGACTGTTGCTCCAGCTCTATTTGCGCCTGCTCGCGGATCGTCATCTCTTCGGTCAGCTTATCCATAACCTGCAGGCGTGCTTTTTCCGCTCTGATACGATCGGCAATCTCCTGGTTAAGCTGGGTGATGTTTTCTTTCATCTGCTGGTTGAGTTCCAGATCGCGGTGGCGCATCTCTTCCAGCTTGTCCACCAGGCGCGCCAGGCGCTGTCGCGACTCTTCAAGCTGCTCAACCACTACCGACAGGAAATAAACGGCCCAGGGCGTAATTAACAGGCCAAAAAAGACTGAGCGAACCATATCAATACTTTCCACATGGCCGCGTAGCACCATGGTCACCGCCATCTGCACAATCATCGCCAGAACGACCAGCGCGGAAGCCAGCAACAGTGAAAAACGCACCAGCCCCAGTTTCACCATCAGATCGACGTAATACTGGGCTAACAGACGAATTTGTTTCATAAAAGATCCTTGCAGAGCGGTTGGGTCAATCATACCGCAAAAGCCTGAAAGGCCAAGGTTGCGGGTGAAATGCCCGTGGTGCACCTGTTTAGTGCATTTGGAAGACAAGTGATTACTTACGCACTGGAAGAAAAGCGTGTGATTTAACAAGGAAAATGCGCTGGCAGCAGCGGTTACTTCCTGAAATATCACCGGTTAGTGGCGCCCTGCTATCAATTAAGGCGCTTTTAGCCGCTGCATAATTCCGCTGCTTTAGTTTATGGATAAATGCATGACGGTTTTTTAAATTTCATTACGATAAGTGCTTTCGGTGGCGTTTTACTGATTTGCAGATAGAATAATCATTCACGATAAGTGGTAATTTAGTCACTCACAGCCTGATTAATTTTACTAATGATGATACGCGGTTTAATTCAAATCCATGACAACCTGAAAAACAGTGCGTTTCAACAATTAACACCTCTTTACCAGCATATTCTGCTGACAATAACCCCGGCACCAGCATGGTGCAGAGATTTGCTGCCTGCACTACAGTGAGACAGCTCACACTTAACAGGGTTTCTGTGATGAAACTCCATGCAGAAAAAACAGCAATAAAATCATAACAATCAAATGGATAGATCTTAAAAGGGCACTAAATACCGTTAAGAGGCGGCTATTTGACCTGAGTACGCTTTCCCGATAAGTTGGAAATTCGCTGGAAGCGTTCCTGACGGGCCAGTGTCTCGGCATATCTATGCAGCAAGAAGACTCCCTCATGATGCAAGTTATCTCCCATCAGAGACCCGGAAATTAACGAGCTTTTTCTTCAGAGAGTCCTGGAGAAAAATGCCCGGCGAACAGTCACCCGACAAGCGGTCAGGAAAATGATACAGAGCCTGGGGAGCCTTCTCCGTCGCAATCTGTGCCTGAAATAACGTAGGTAATGTCAAAAGAAGTCAGGAGGTCTGCCATGTCCAATCCACAAGCGTTTCCCTATGGTCTGTATGACCCATCGCAAGAAAACGACAGCTGCGGCGTCGGTTTTATTACCCGCAAGGATGGCGAGCAGACCCATGAAATTCTTCAGATGGCGCACAGTGCACTCTGCACGGTGCCGCATCGTGGCGGCATGTCAGCCGAAGGCGTGGGCGACGGTGCCGGCGTCAATGTAGATATTTCTCTGCAATTTTTCCGCAAGATTACCGGTACGCCACTTAAGTCAGGCCATTTCGGCGTGGGTAACTTTTTTGTCCCTAAAGATGATGAACAGCGCGCCCGTGCGGAAAGCCTGGTAGAAGAGACGCTGGCCGCGCACGGCCTGGACATCATTTTAAAGCGCGATATGCCGCTCGATACCAGCGTTCTGCGGCCGGCGGCCATCCAGTTCCAGCTGCCTATCGTGCAATGGGTATTTAACGCGCCTTATGACGTGGCCGATCGGGACGACTTTGAAAAACGCATCTATCGTGCCCTGCTGGCTATTGAAGCCCGTGCTTTTACCGAAAGCGAATTTGGCGGTCTTTATCCGCTTTCTCTTTCATCACGCACCCAGGTTTTCAAAGCTCGCCTGAATTCCAACGAAGTGATCCCATATTTTAAAGATCTGACCGATCCGGACCATCAGGTTCGCGGCCTGTTCTTCCATACCCGTTTTTCAACCAATACCGATCCGCATACCACGATGGCGCAGCCTTTCCGCCTGATGGCGCACAACGGCGAACTGAATACGGATCGTAAAAACCGGATTGCCGAAGCTGCGCTGGCGCTGGCGCGCGGTAAAAAGATCGTGCGGCCAAAAGGCCAGTCGGACAGCTCGCGTCTGGATCAGAGCATCCACAGCCGCCTGATGGAAGATAACCTTGACCTGATCAACGCGGTGGTCTCCATGATGCCGCCAGCGTGGGAAAACGATGACACGCTGTCGCCGGAAGTCCGTGCGATGCTGGAATATTTTTCGCTGTACGAAGAGAAAAACGATGGTCCGGCGGCGCTCATCTTCGGTAACGGCGAAGTGATTGGCGCGCGTCTGGACCGTCTGGGCCTGCGTCCGCTGCGTTCGGTAGAGACCGCTGAATATATCGGTGCCATGTCGGAAGCCGGACAAATTGCCTTCCCTCCGGAAAGCGTGCTGCGTCGTGGCCGTATCGAAGCGGGCGGCATGCTCTATTACGATCACCAGGAAAAGCGTAGCTACACCACTAACGAAGCGCTGGAAAAGCTGGCCGCCGAGAAAGATTATCCGGCGCTGCTGGAGCAGGCTCGCGTAACCTTGCAGGATCTGCCGGTTGTGCCTGCCGAGCAGCAGGGTTCGCCGCTGCGTTACGGTGGTGACTTAAAAACCTATCAGCGTTTCGTCGCCTACTACTACAACCAGGAAAGCTTTAAGTTCATGATGGATCCTATGCTGGCAACCGGCGCGGAAAAGATCTCCGCGATGGGTTACGGCAATGCCATCAACGGGCTTTCCGATCACGAAGGCGGCATGGCGCACTATTTTTCACAACGCTTTGCGCAGGTGACCAACCCGCCGCTGGATTCTATCCGCGAGGCGGATGGCATGACGCTACGCGTTGCGCTGGGTGCCAAGCCGCATCTGGGCCGCAGCAAAGGCCGCCAGATAATCGTTCCCACGCCGATTCTGACCCATCTGGATATGTTGCAGCTGCGCGAGCAGGATGTTGCTCCTTATGCGCGGTTCGACATGCTTTATCGTCCGGTGGTGGGCAGCGATGCGCAAAGCCGTACCGATAACGCCATTGCGCTGGAAAAAGCGATTGACGATCTGGCGCAGCAGGTGGTGGATTTCGCCCGCGCACAGGGCGGCATTGCTGTCCTGACCGACCGCCATATCTCCAGCGAGCGCGCCGCTATCCCAATGCTGCTGGTGGTTTCCGCTATTAACCAGCGTCTGGTGCAGGAAGGTCTGCGTCTGGACGTGTCGCTGGTCGTAGAAAGCGGACAAAGCATCTCTTCGCACCATATCGCTGCCGCGCTGGGCTTTGGCGCTTCCGCTATTTATCCGCTTGGCGTACAGATGCGGGCCGAAGAGAAATACGGTGAAGGCGAAGAAGGCAATAAAGCCTTTAAGCGCTATGCCAAAGCTGCCGAAAAAGCGCTGATGAAAACCATGGGCAAAGTGGGTCTGTGTACCGTGGAAAGCTACAGCTGCGGCGAATTCTTTGAGCCTAACTTCCTGGATACTGAAGATCGGGTTCTGAAGAAATACTTCCCGAATATTAAAACGCCGGTTGGCGGCGCGGGCTTTGCCACTATCGCGCAGATGGCCGTGGACTGGCATCAAAGCGCTCTGAGGATCCAGGGCGAATCAGAAGTGCCGCTGCTGGGCCTGTTTAAAGAGCGTGCCGAAGGCGCTGGCCACTCATACGGCACCATCGCGGTACGTACTTTTATCGATATGACCGAGCAGCCGCTGCGCTTTGCCAATGCTGACAAGCCGCGCGAAGAGGACGACTTTATCCGTCTGTTGACGCTGGCAAAACTGGATAACGCTTTCAATATCAAGCCGAACTCCTTTGCCGACAGCAGCTTCGAGCGTATTCCGAACGAGGTTATCGACAACTTTGCCATCACGCCGGATTACCGCGAGTTCTCCAGCCAGATGCATGAAGAACGTAAACGTCGTCCGGCCGCGCTGCGCGATATTCTGACTTTCCCGGCAGATTTGACTCACGTCGACAGCGTTGCGGAATTTAGCCGTAAGCTGGGCCGCTATTCGCTGATTAACAACGGCTTCGCCGTGCGTGGTCTGCTGTGCGAGGCGGGTGACGGCGGCGAAGGCCACTTTACGCTGCGCCTTTCTGACACGATTGCAGGCCTGAAGACGGAAGTTGAGCGCCTCTCTGCCCTGCTGGCCGCGCTGAAAAGCCGCTTCGGCGACGAAATCAGCAGTGGCGAAGTAATGGCGGGCAGCCTGCATATTATTGCCTCGGGCAAAGCGGCGGACTATCTGTCGCGGATGTTTACCACTTCGCCTTCTCTGCCGTTAAGCGAAGTACAGCCAGCCAGCGAAATTACCCGTACCTTCGCTTCAGGCGCGATGAGCCACGGCGCACTGGTGGCACCGGCTCACGAAGCGGTGGCGCACGGCACCAACATGGTTGGCGGCATGAGCAACTGCGGTGAAGGCGGCGAGCACTATTCCCGTCACGGCACTATCTGCGCCTCGCGCATCAAGCAGCTGGCTTCCGGCCGCTTCGGCGTCTGGGCCGCTTACCTGGCCGACCCGATGCTGGAAGAGCTGGAAATCAAAATTGGCCAGGGCGCAAAACCAGGCGAAGGCGGACAGCTGCCGGCGGCCAAAGTTACGGTAGAAATTGCCGCCGCGCGTGGCGGTACGCCTGGCGTGGAGCTGGTTTCACCTCCTCCGCACCATGACACCTACTCTATCGAAGATCTGGCGCAGCTGATTCACGACTGCAAGGCGGCGCGCGTACGCGTCATCGTCAAGCTGGTCTCTTCAGAAGGTATCGGCACCATCGCGGTTGGCGTTGCCAAAGCGGGTGCGGACGTGATTAACGTTGCCGGTAACACCGGCGGCACGGGTGCGGCTTCGGTAACCAGCCTGAAATATACCGGTCGCGTGGCGGAAATCGGCATTGCCGAAGTTCATCAGGCGCTGTGCGCTAACGGCCTGCGCCAAAAAGTTCTGCTGCGCAGTTCTGGCGCGCAGCAAACCGGCAGTGACGTAGTGAAATCGGCACTGCTGGGCAGCGACAGCTTTGAATTTGGCACCACCGCGCTGATGATGCTGAAGTGCGTGATGGCTAAAAACTGTAACGTGAAATGCCCGGCGGGTCTGACGACCAATGCCGAGGCTTTCGACGGCGATCCGCGTCAGCTGGCGCAATATTTTATGAATGTTGCTCACGAAGTGCGTGAAATCCTGGCCCGTCTTGGCCTGCGCTCACTGCGTGAAGCGCGTGGCCGCTCCGATCTGCTGCACCTGATGGACCATCCGCTGGAAGTTGGCAAACTGGATCTGCGGGCAATGCTGACCGTCGTACCGGAAATCAAAATCGCTCACCCGGTTTACCTGGAGAAAGATTTTGAGCTGGACGATGGCTGGGTTGGCCAGGTGGAGAGCGCGCTGCTGAAAACGGACAGCTCGATTGAGCTGGGCCATGGCATCACGTTGAACAACCGTAACAAGAGCGTCGGTGGCCAGCTGGCTATCGATATTGAGCGTCTGCTTAACCATAAGCTAAGCAAAGCAGAGCTGGCCGCCATGCCTGCCGTGCTGGCAGACGATCGTGGACGTCACTATCTGGCCCCGGAAACGGTAAGAATTACCACGTCCGGTTCTGCCGGGCAGTCGTTCGGCGTGTTCTGTAACGATGGTATGCAGTTGAAGCATCGCGGCACCTGTAACGACGGCGTGGGCAAAGGCCAGTGCGGCGGCGAGCTGATCGTCATGTCGCCAGGCGGCGGTTCACAGGATGCAGAAGGCAACGTTTTGATCGGCAACTTCGCGCTGTTTGGGGCAACCGGCGGACGCCTGTTTGTGCAGGGCCAGGCGGGCGACCGTTTTGCCGTGCGTAACTCCGGCGCAACGGCAGTAGTCGAAGGCGTGGGCGATTTCTGCTGCGAATATATGACCAACGGCGCGGTGTTAAACCTCGGCACCTTCGGTACCGGATTCGGTAACGGGATGAGCGGCGGTTTCGCCTACCAGTACGACCCGTACCGCAAGCTGGCCAGTCATGCAGCGGGCGACTCTGTTCTGTTCGGTGCGATTACCGACAACGACGAGATGGCCAGAACCCATAAAGATGCGGTGCTGACTATGCTGCGCTGGCATCTGCAGGCGACCGGTTCGCCGCGTGCGGCCTGGCTGCTGGAGCACTGGGAAACCGAATGCCAGCACTTTGTCTACGTGATGCCGCGTTCACTGCTGCTTTACCAGGACAGCAAAGAGATTCTGAAGGCGAAAGCGCGTAAAGACCTGCTGGAAGAGTTGTCTACCGCGCTGGCGGCCCATCAGGTGGCAAAATTTAAAGCGGCATGGCGCAATAAATCGACCATCGCCAACGGCGCGGTGCCGGCCTACGGCGCGACCGATACGCCGGAAATGTTCGTGCTGCTGAACAACTATACCGTGCTCAGCTTTGCCCAACAGCTGGCGCTCTCGCGCCTGCCAAAAGGCACCTCCGTAGATAACGCAGCCGTAGAAAAAGCCGTACGTAACCTGCTGATGACGGAAGACTTTGCTCTGATCAGCAAGCTACAGCGCCACGCGCGTTCGGCAATTGAAAGCTACAGCGACGACGAGCTGGCCTGCCTGATCGCCGCGAAGCGTATGGCGGACTACAAAGCGGCGTTAACGCAGCGTAATATTCGTTCGATGGACAGCCTGGCTACCTATGGCTGGATCATTTATCAGGATGCGCGTAACCGCGAAGTACTGGGAGGACTGCCTGACTTCGAAGAGCTGTTTGCCCGCGCCGCGCTGCCGGAGATCGCTGCTGCCGTCGGGAAACTTTCCTGACAATGAGCCTTTGTTTATATGACGGATCGAGTACAGAAAACCGATGAAAATTCCTTACATTCCTGAAGACGCGCCGTTTAACGGCGAGCAGAAATACTGGCTGGCGGGCTTTCTTGCCGGATTACATTCACGTCTGCTGGTGCTGGAAGAGCGTCCGCAGGCTGACAATGGCACCGGCGCAGCGGCCACTACGCAGCTGCATATCCTGTTTGGCTCACAAACGGGCAATGCGGAAGCGCTGGCGCAAAGCGCAGCGAAAGCAGCACGCGATAGCGGCCTGGTCCCTGTCGTGCAGGCGCTGGGCGAAGTGGATATCGATATTTTCGCCTCTATGCGTCACGTGCTGGTTATCACGTCAACCTATGGCGAAGGCGAGATGCCGGATAACGCGCAGCTGTTCTGGCAGGCTATCTCTGCCAGCACCGCGCCGCGTCTTGAACAGATGCACTTTGCGGTACTGGCAATTGGCGATACCGGCTACGACGGCTTCTGCCAGGCCGGTAAATTTATCGATATGCGTCTGGAACAGCTCGGTGCGCAACGCCTGGCCGACCGTATCGACTGCGATATTGACTATGAAGATCCGGCTCAGCAATGGCTTGCCGGTTCGATGCCGCAGTTTGCCGCCAGCGCGGGCAGCAGTGGTAAGGCGCTGGAAAACCGTCCGGAAGCGCCGGTTATTCCAGGCAGCAATAAGCAGAATCCTTACGCTGCGGCGCTGGTCACCAATAAGCGTCTCTCAGGGCCTGATTCGGAAAAAGACATTCGTCATTTCGAATTCGACCTGACCGACAGCGGGCTGAAATATGAAGCGGGTGATGCGCTTGGCGTCATTCCGGTTAACGACCCGACGCTGGTTAACCTGCTGCTGGCGCAGCTGAAGGCCGATTACGATACGCCGGTTTCCGGTTACGATCGCAGCCTGGGCGATCTGTTAACCTACCAGTTTGAGATTTCTGAGCCTTCACGCAAGCTGATTGAATGGGTTGGTCAAAACACCACTAACCAGGAGCTGCGTCATGTTCTGCAGCATGATGATAAGGATGCGATGGGCGTCTGGCTGTGGGGCAAAGATTCGCTGGATCTGCTGCAGCTTGAACTGGCACGTACGCTGAGCATTCCTGAATTTGTTGCGCTGCTGCGTCCATTACAGCATCGCGCTTATTCCATCTCTTCCAGCTCTAAGGCGCACCCTAATCAGGTTCATCTCACCATTGCCTCCGTGCGCTACCACAGTGCAGGACGCGCGCGTAACGGCGTCTGCTCGACCTACCTGGCCGAGCGCGTGGGTCGCGGTGAAAAGCCAGCCATTTTTATTTCGCCAAACAAAGCGTTCCGCGTTCCGGCTAACAACGATGCGCCGCTGATCATGGTTGGCCCCGGCACCGGTATCGCGCCTTTCCGCGCCTTTTTGCAGGAGCGTCAGGCAACCGGCGCAAAAGGCAAAAACTGGCTGTTCTTTGGCGATCAGCGCCTGGAGCACGACTTTATCTATCGTGACGAGCTGCTGGCGTGGCAGGAAAACGGTCTGCTGAACCGTCTGGATCTGGCTTTCTCACGCGATCAGGCCAAAAAGATTTACGTGCAGAACCGCATGATGGAACAGGGTGCCGAGCTGTATGCCTGGCTGCAGGAAGGCGCTTACTTCTACGTGTGCGGCGATGCGTCACGTATGGCCAAGGACGTGGATAAAGCGCTGTATGAGATTATCGCCCAGTTTGGCGGTCTCTCTGCCGAGCGTGCTGCCGATTACGTGGATCAGCTGAAGAAAGAGAAGCGTTACCTGCGCGACGTTTACTGATGCTTCACCGTTAAAAGCCATAAAAAAACCAGCCTGCAAAGGCTGGTTTTACAACTACTGCCGAACTCACAGTCAGCTAATAGCTTTTACTTCACGACGC
This sequence comes from Erwinia phyllosphaerae, assembly GCF_019132875.1. GTDB lineage: Bacteria > Pseudomonadota > Gammaproteobacteria > Enterobacterales > Enterobacteriaceae > Erwinia > Erwinia phyllosphaerae. The sequence continues at coordinate 39,839 of NZ_JAHSPF010000005.1, read as the reverse complement.
GCAGCGACGGACGACCTCCGCGCGGCGGCGGCTCGTCGTTGCCATCATCATCCTGCCCGCTATCATCTGGCCGATCGCCATCGATAACCGACATGACCGTTTCAGGTGCTTCAGCGTCCGGATTGTACTCGCCCGCCGCTTCGTAGACCGGTTCTGGCTCAAACATGGTTCCCGCACCGTTTTCACGCGCGTAGATAGCCATCACCGCTGCCAGCGGCACGCTGACCTGACGAGGTACGCCGCCGAAGCGGGCATTGAAGGTAACCTCATCGTTGCCCAGCTCAAGGTTGCCTACGGCACGCGGCGCGATATTCAGGACAATCTGTCCATCGCGAGCGTACTCCAGCGGCACCATCACGCCGGGCAGATTAATATCCACCACGAGATGAGGCGTCAGCTGGTTGTCCAGCAGCCATTCGTAGAACGCCCTGAGCAGATAAGGGCGACGAGCGGTAAGTTGCGACATTTCCATATTAGCCCCGCGTATGCAGGCGCATTTCGCGTTCTGCTTCCGTCAGGGAAGCCAGGAAGGAGTCACGTTCGAATACGCGCGTCATGTAGCCTTTCAGCTCTTTTGACCCGGCGCCGATCAGCTCGATACCCATCTGCGGCAAACGCCACAGCAGCGGTGCCAGATAGCAGTCAACCAGGCTGAACTCTTCGCTCATAAAGAAAGGCGTACGGGAGAAAAGCGGCGCAATCGCCAGCAGCTCTTCACGCAGCTGTTTACGCGCGGCTTCCGCTTCCTGCGCCGTACCGTTTTCTACTTTACGCATCAGCGTGTACCAGTCCTGCTCTACGCGGTGCATCATCAGGCGGCTTTCGCCACGCGCGACCGGATAGACAGGCATCAGCGGCGGATGCGGGAAGCGTTCATCAAGGTATTCCATGATGATGCGGGACTCATACAGCGTCAGCTCGCGATCGACTAACGTTGGCACGGTACGGTAGGGATTGAGGTCAATCAGATCCTGGGGCAGATTATCCATTTCTACCTGTTCGATCTCTACGCTGACACCTTTTTCCGCCAGGACAATACGCACCTGATGGCTAAAAATGTCAGTCGGACCAGAAAACAGCGTCATTACCGAACGTTTGTTGGCAGCGACAGCCATGTAAACCTCCAAGTTTATCCAGAAAATTACTGCGCAAGCCCGCCACGCGGCGACCAGGCTGCTAAAATTGCCGCCAGCTGCGGTTGAATCCGGACGACTTATCGCCAGCGCCACCGCCCTGCTAACAGGCACAAAGTGACACACAGTTTACCAGATTTTAGCCAGCTTGTGGGGGCAGGAATTGGGATTTGACGGGAAAATGACAAAGCCCGTTGCGTTTTTAAGAGCTACGCCAGAAAAAAGACAAGAAAAAACCCGGTGCAGGCACCGGGTTTTCGATAATTGACTCTGCAACAGCAGAATAAATTAACGCTTGGAGAACTGTGGACGACGACGTGCTTTACGCAGACCGACTTTCTTACGTTCAACCTGACGAGCATCACGGGTAACGAAGCCTGCTTTACGCAGTTCGCCACGCAGTGACTCGTCGTATTCCATCAGAGCGCGGGTGATACCGTGACGGATCGCACCAGCCTGACCAGAAATACCACCACCTTTAACGGTGACGTACAGATCGAATTTACCAACCAGATCCAGCAGCTCCAGCGGCTGACGAACTACCATGCGGGCAGTTTCGCGACCGAAGTACTGTTCCAGAGAACGCTGGTTGATGACGATGTTACCACTGCCCGGCTTGATAAATACGCGAGCGGTAGAGCTTTTGCGGCGACCAGTGCCGTAGTTTTGATTCTCAGCCATTGCCTGTAATCCCGATTAAATGTCAAGAACTTGCGGTTGCTGTGCCGCATGGTTGTGCTCGTTGCCCGCGTAAACTTTCAGTTTACGGTACATAGCACGACCCAGCGGGCCCTTTGGCAGCATGCCTTTAACCGCGATTTCAATCACACGCTCAGGACGGCGAGCAATCATCTCTTCGAAGGTCGCTTGCTTGATTCCACCGATGTGGCCAGTGTGATGATAGTAAATCTTGTCAGTACGCTTGTTACCGGTTACGGCAACTTTGTCAGCGTTCAGAACGATGATGTAATCACCGGTATCTACGTGCGGAGTGTATTCCGCTTTATGCTTACCGCGCAGACGACGAGCCAGTTCAGTCGCTAAACGACCTAAAGTTTTGCCCGTTGCGTCAACAACATACCAGTCACGTTGGACGGATTCTGGTTTAGCTGTAAAAGTTTTCATCTAAAAGCTTACCCAAATTAAGTTACACGTTGGTGAAATCCCAAACGCTTGAATAAACGGTTGAGGCTCACACGACCATCTCGACCAGCAAGCCCACCCCTTCGGATAGAGTTACTGGAACACAAAGAGTTTTGGGAAAAAAACCTTTGCTGTAACGTGGGGTCGCAAGATTATAGAGAAGTCGCCCGCAAAGCGCGACCCCTTTTTACAATTAAATGCACCCCGACGCCGGGAAATTTAACGGTTCATGGCAGGTGTGGCAGTCGAAGATACTCTTCGCTTTGCATCTCCTGAAGGCGCGAAACGCAGCGCTGATATTCAAACTTCAGCCGCGCGCCCTGGTAAATCTCGTATAGCGTGGCCTCAGCCGAGATCACCAGCTTAACATGACGCTCGTAAAACTCATCTACTAACGCCAGAAAACGGCGCGCCTGATCTTCAGTTTTGTAGATCATTACCGGGACGTTAAACAGCAGTACGCTGTGAAAACGGCGTGATAGCTCGATATAATCGTGCTGGCTGCGCCCTTCCCCGCATAGCGTCAGGAAATCCATCGCGACCACGCCTTCCGCCACGCCCAGCGTTGGCAGCTGACGATGGTTGATTTCCAGCACCGGCCGGTCGGTACGCGCTTTTCCGGCCAGCGCGACAAACATCCTGTCCATTTCTTTGCTGGTCGCTTCATTCAGCGGCATCATCCACAGATGCGCAGAAGTCAGCGTGCGCAGGCGATAATCGATACCCGCATCCACGTTCATGATATCGCAATGTTTCTTGATCATTTCAATCGCGGGAAGAAAACGCGCACGCTGTAAACCGTTGCGGTAAAGCTCATCCGGCGGAATGTTAGAGGTCGCCACCAGCGTGATACCTCTGGCAAACAGCGCTTCCATCAGCGTGCCCAACAGCATCGCGTCGGTGATGTCTGAGACAAAAAATTCATCGAAGCAGAGCAGATCCGTTTCGCTTTTAAAGCGATCGGCCACGATCTGCAACGGATCGCTCTGTCCCTGTAAGCCGGTCAGCTCTTCATGCACCCGCAGCATAAAGCGGTGAAAATGCAGTCGCTGCTTGCGTTCGCCAGGAATTGCCTGAAAAAACATGTCCATCAGCCATGTTTTACCACGACCCACGCCGCCCCACATGTAAAGGCCGCGTACGGGGGTTTGCGCTTCGCTTTTCCCTTTTCCTATAAGCTTATTCAGCTTGCCGAACAGCCCTTTTGCCTGGGGTTCGGCGCTGCTGCCAGTACGGCTTAACGCCTGATAAATCGCGTCAAGGCGCGTAACAGCTTCACGTTGAATATCATCAGGTTGATATTCGCCCTTATCCAGCGCCTGCTGATAGAGCGCAAGAGGTGACTTGGTTTGCATAGATTCCCGTTCCCTGAAATATTCGGTGCATCAGGTGGTTGATTGTCGAAAAAAAAGTCGTTCTACACTAAGCGATGCTGCCGCAGGATTCCACTTCCATAAGATTAGCGGTTATAGTGGCTATTAACGGACAGGCATTAAGCCGGAGGTCCTTACGGAACGATGAAGACAACACGGGAGTTATTATGACCTGGGAATACGCGCTTATTGGCCTGGTAGTGGGCCTGATTATTGGTGCTTTGGCCATGCGTTTTGGCAACAGGAAGCTGCGTGAACAGCGCAGTCAGCAGTACGAACTGGAAAAAACGAAAGCCGAACTGGCCGATTATCGTGAAGAGCTGACCAGCCATTTCGCGCAGAGCGCCGAGCTTCTGGACAACATGGCGCGCGACTATCGCCAGCTTTATCAGCACATGGCGAAAGGCTCTAACGACCTGCTGCCAAACCTGCCGGGCGAAAAAAATCCGTTCGCTTATCAGCTTACCGAATCGGAAGCGGATAACGATCAGGTACCGGTACAGATGCCGCGCGACTATCCGGACAGCGCTACCGGCCTGCTGCGTGGCGATCGCACGGCGCACGAGAAATAAAAGCCATCGCTGCACTCGGTGGGCAAGGGGCGTTTATCGCCCCTTATTACTGATAACCGTGTCCCGACGTTGCGGGACGTCCTTCTACCTTGCGAGCCTTAAAGCGATGAAAAAAACATTATTGTTGAGCGCATTAGCTCTGAGCATCAGCATAGGTTTAGCGCCAGCCGCGCAGGCCTCTTTGCCTGCACAAATTCAGGGACAGCCGCTGCCCAGCCTGGCACCAATGCTGGAAAAAGTGCTGCCTGCGGTGGTCAGTGTGCATGTGGAAGGCACGCAAAAGACCCAGGCGCAGGAACTTCCTGAACAGCTGAAACGCTTTTTTGGCCAGGAAGATCAGGGCGGTGAAGAGCAGGCCCAACCGTTTGAAGGACTGGCATCCGGCGTGGTGATCAACGCCGAAAAAGGCTACATCCTTACCAATAACCATGTGGTCAACGGCGCCGATAAAATCAGCGTGCAGCTGAGCGACGGCCGGGATTTTGATGCCAAACTAATCGGTCACGACGATCAGACCGATATCGCACTGATCCAGGTTAGCGGTGCCAAAGGGTTAACTCAGGTCAAAATTGCTGATTCTGACCAGCTCAAGGTTGGCGACTTCGCCGTCGCTATCGGCAACCCGTTTGGTCTGGGGCAAACGGCCACCTCCGGCATTGTCTCGGCGCTGGGGCGTAGCGGGCTTAATCTTGAAGGGCTGGAAAACTTTATCCAGACCGATGCCGCCATCAACCGCGGTAACTCCGGCGGCGCGCTGGTCAATCTGAACGGCGAGCTGATCGGCATCAATACCGCTATTCTCTCTTCTGCGGGCGGCAATATCGGTATCGGCTTCGCTATTCCGAGCAATATGGCGATGAATCTTGCGCAGCAGCTGATTGAGTTTGGCGAAGTGAAGCGCGGCCAGCTGGGAATTAAAGGTACAGAGATGACGGCGGAGATGGCGAAAGCCTTTAACGTTGACGTTCAGCGCGGCGCCTTCGTCAACGAAGTGCTGCCAGGCTCGGCGGCGGCCAAAGCCGGGATCAAAGCGGGCGATATTATCACCAGCCTTGATGACAAACAGGTTGAAAGCTTTGCCGCACTGCGCGTGAAAATCGGCACTACTCCTCCAGGTAAAGAAGTGAAGGTTGGCCTGCTGCGCGACGGCAAGCCGCAGACGCTAACCGTTAAGCTGGATAACAGCACCCAGACCGCCAGCGCCGAACTGCTGAGCCCAGCCCTACAGGGCGCGACGTTAAGCGACGGCGCTGCCAAAGACGGTACGAAAGGCGTTAGCGTCGACGGCGTGGATAAGGCTTCTCCGGCCGGTCAGTTTGGCCTGCAAAAAGGCGACGTTATTGTCGGCCTTAACCGCACGCGAATTGAGAATCTTGCCGAATTACGTAAGGTTCTTGCGGCGAAACCGGAGCTACTGGCGCTGAACGTGATCCGCAACGACGAAAGTATCTACCTGCTTTTACGCTAAAACATTGGGCGGACACCTGCGCGTCCGCCCGACTCATGGTATCCTGCCCAACGTTCATTCACTCATCAGTTAAAGCCATGTTTCCTAAACTTTTACGTTCAGTGCTTCTTGGCCTTGTTGTGGCGGGTCTCCTGCTGGTCGCGCTGCCCGGGCTGCGTATCGGCACAACCTTTTTTATGCCTAAAGACGACAGCGCCAGCCAGATGCCCGTCAGCTATAACGCTGCGGTTCGCCGCGCCGCGCCTGCGGTAGTGAATGTTTATAATCGTAGCGCCAACGAATCGGCCCATAATCTGGAGATCCGCACGCTGGGTTCCGGCGTTATCATGGACGGTCGCGGCTATATTTTAACCAATAAACACGTTATTAATAACGCGGATCAGATTATTGTCGCGCTGCAGGATGGCCGAATTTTTGAGGCGATGCTGGTAGGTTCCGACAGCCTGACCGATCTGGCGGTACTGAAAATTACCGCGTCCGGCCTGCCGGTCATTCCGATAAATCCCGCGCGCGTGGCGCATATCGGCGATTTAGTGATGGCCATCGGCAATCCCTATAATATTGGTCAGACGGTGACGCAGGGCATTATCAGCGCTACCGGACGCGTAGGCTTAAGCCCTTCCCGCTATCAGAATTTCCTGCAAACCGATGCTTCTATCAATAAAGGCAATTCCGGCGGTGCGCTGATTAACTCGCTGGGCGAGCTGATGGGCATTAACACGCTGTCGTTTGATAAAAGCAACGATGGCGAGACGCCTGAAGGCATTGGCTTTGCTATTCCAACCGCGCTGGCAACAAAAATAATGGATAAGCTGATTCGGGATGGCCGCGTAATCCGTGGCTTTATCGGCATCAGCGGCCGGGAAATCCCGCAAATGCACGGGCAGAACCCCAGCATCGATCATATTCAGGGGATCGTGGTGACTAACGTCGCACAGGGCGGGCCTGCGGCGAAAGCGGGCCTACAGGTAAACGATGTGATTACCAGCGTGAACCACAAGCCTGCCGTTTCCGCACTGGAAACGATGGATCAGGTTGCGGAGATCCGGCCCGGCACGGTGATAGACGTGGATATTTTACGTAACGACCACAAGATGACGCTGCCGATTACCGTCCTGGAATATCCGGGCAGCTAAAGAGAAGGGCCAGCGACGCTGGCCCTTTTGCTTACTTCACAAATTCTTCGCCCTGGGCGATATCTTGTTTCAGCGTTTGCAGCATGTTTTGTAGGGCCTTTTCTTCAAAGGCGCTCAGCGTGCCGATTGGCTTACGCTCTACCACACCGCTTTTCCCTAACAGCAGCGGCTGGGCAAAGAAGCGAGCATGCGCGCCGTCGCCTTCCACATAGGCGCACTCCACGACGTTGCTCTCTCCCTGCAGCGCGCGTACCAGCGATAGTCCGAATTTCGCCGCAGCCTGCCCCATCGACAAGGTTGCCGATCCGCCACCCGCTTTTGCCTCAACCACTTCCGTACCGGCATTCTGAATACGCTTAGTCAGGTCAGCCACTTCCTGCTCGCTAAAGCTCACGCCTGGAATCTGCGACAGCAAAGGTAAAATCGTCACGCCTGAATGACCGCCGATCACCGGCACGTTAAGTTCCGCCGGATTTTTGTTTTTCAGCTCGGCCACGAAGGTATTAGAGCGAATAATATCCAGCGTGGTGACGCCAAATAGCTTGTTCTTGTCATAAACGCCCGCCTTTTTCAGGACTTCAGCGGCGATGGCTACGGTAGTGTTGACAGGATTAGTAATAATACCGATCAGCGCTTTAGGGCAGGTTGCTGCTACCTGCTCGATCAGATTACGCACAATGCCCGCGTTCACGTTGAACAGGTCGGCGCGGTCCATGCCTGGCTTGCGTGCTACGCCAGCGGAAATCAGCACGATGTCTGCGCCCTGTAGAGCAGGCGTCGCGTCTTCGCCACTAAAACCTTTAATCTTGACCGCCGTAGGAATATGGCTGAGATCGACAGCCACGCCGGGCGTAACAGGAGCTATATCATACAGGGAGAGTTCTGAACCTGCCGGAAGCTGGGTTTTAAGCAGAAGCGCGAGGGCCTGACCGATACCGCCAGCCGCGCCGAGAACTGAAACTTTCATCCTAAACTCCTTATTATTAAGAAAGGGAAGTGCCGGGAATTCATTTAGTTATGAACATATATGACCCGCAAGGCTTGAGCGAAAGCCTTTACCCTCTTTTGCACAACGGCGCATCATACAGGATAAAGCAGCAGAGAGAGACCGCATTACGTCAGCGCCAGGCCGTTCGCAACCGCAGGTTGATGATGTTGTTGAGTACAACGGTGATGGCTACTGATTATCACAACAACATTATAACAATCCGTTCACTTATTGTGCGCGACGCCAGACGATTAGGCGAATTTTTTCCTGTACTTTTACAGTGAATGCAGGTTGATAGCGGCAAAAAGAAGCAAAAACAAGGCGGCGCATTTGCATAAAAATTCACTAAAATGCATAATAACGGTCTCCCTGACCGGAAACCTCTTTCTGACATCTAGCGAAAATTATGCGTAACTCATCAAAACAAGAAGATTTGATTAAGGCTTTTAAGGCCCTACTTAAAGAAGAAAAATTTAGCTCGCAGGGCGAGATTGTCGCTGCGCTTCAGGACCAGGGCTTTGACAATATCAATCAGTCAAAGGTGTCACGCATGCTGACCCGTTTTGGCGCGGTACGCACGCGCAACGCTAAAATGGAGATGGTCTACTGCCTGCCGGCAGAGCTGGGCGTGCCTACGACCAGTAGTCCGCTGAAGAATCTGGTGCTGGATATCGACCACAATGATGCCCTGCTGGTTATCCATACCAGCCCGGGCGCAGCGCAGCTGATCGCCAGGATGCTGGACTCTCTGGGCAAGCCGGAAGGAATTTTGGGAACGATTGCCGGGGACGATACGATTTTTATTACGCCTTCTCGCCACGTTACTATCCATCACCTGCGCGATTCCGTTCTGAAATTATTTGAACAGGAGCTGTAAAAGGCCTGTATGCATCGCGGCTATATTCCTTTTCTCTCAGCGCTGACCTCGGTCGGCGCTTTATTTTATATGCCCTGACAGCGTCGTAATCAGCACGATATGCTAGCTGGACGTACCCTTCTCGCACCTTCAGGTAATAGACTCCCGTCTCGCAGTGTGATCTGCCGCAGATTAGCGCACAAATAGTTAAATTTACCTATCCTGCTGTTTTTAAGTACATTTAACTGCACTGGTACAAAATATAAGCATTTTTTATAACAGAACGTTATTAAAAGGTGGTTAATTGCTTAAGTATCCCAACAAAACATTATTAGCATGCTATTAATTTTTTACGTTATTAGATCTATACTTCTTTTCGTGATGTGAATCACACTAAAAACAAGATAAAAACAGTGACGAGGAAAAATATCATGAAAGTTAAAACTACGATTGCCGCGTTAAGCGTGTTATCCGCCCTCTCTTTTGGTGCTTTTGCAGCTGATTCTGTTAACACGGAGCAGGCGCAAAACATGCAGGCTATGGGCACGGTCAGCGTCAGCGGCGTTAGCGCTGCGCCAATGGATATCAATGCCCAACTGAATCAGAAAGCTGAAGCGCAAGGCGCGAAGGCTTATCGCATTGTAGAGGCCTATAACAACGGCAACTACCATGCCACGGCTGAGCTGTACAAGTAAGTAAACAACCGACGTAATGTACCCAACAATCTCACGATAACCCCAAGAATAATAAATGTTTTTTAGCCCTTTCGGTTATCGTTAAACTCTGGAGCATCTGTAATGAAAACTAAATTGACTATCGCTGTACTGAGCCTGGCTTCCGTTATCTCTTTTGGCGCCAGCGCCGCTAATCTGGTTACCAACGAACAGGTTGCCAATGAAAATATGCAGTCTATCGGTACCATCAGCGTAAGCGGTATCGACGGCGCGCCAACCACCATTCGCCAGCAGCTTTCTCAGAAAGCTGACGAGCAGGGTGCAAAATCCTATCGCGTCATCGAGGCCTACAATAACGGCAACTATCACGCCACGGCAGAACTGTATAAATAATTCCTCGTCTTCGGGCTGTACCCTAAGCAGTCTTTGACGAACCCTTTGGCCCCGTTCGCCGGGGCCCTTTTTCTATCTTTCCTGACGGATATTAAAACGCAGCTGCCCTTCCAGTTCTTCTTCCGCTTCGTCAAACAGCAGAATCAATGCGCCATAGCGTCGCCTTTGCCCGGAGCCAAGATGAACAAAAACGATATCTAAAGGTAACGGCAGGCTTTTGTCGTTCACTACATCCCACAGACTATCTAAATCGGTAATTAGCCTGTCGCCCAGCGCAAAGCGATCGCTAAACTGCCGGAAGAAATGTGCCTGGTCTACAATCTCATTAAAATCAAATATCTCTGTTCTCATACTGGCCGCTCCACAGGGCAAACGGTTGGGCGACGCCTGGCCGCCCGGTGAGTTACAGGCCCCCGATATGCAGGGCTTTAACTTCTAAAAACTCCTCCAGTCCCAGCACCGAGCCTTCCCGGCCCAGCCCCGATTCTTTTACGCCGCCAAAAGGTGCCAGTTCGGTAGAAACCGCGCATTCGTTAATGCCGACCATACCGCTTTCCAGCGCCGCCGCGACGCGGAAAATCCGCTGAACGTCGCGCGTATAGAAATAGGCCGCCAGGCCAAACTCCGTGTCGTTAGCGCGTTGAATAACCTCTTCTTCGCTGTCAAACCGAAAGCAGGCGGCAACCGGGCCAAAGGTTTCTTCTTTTGCCAGCTGCATGGTTTCGTTGGCTTCGGCAATGACCGTCGGCTGCCAGAAATTGCCGCCCAGCTGATGTCGCTCGCCGCCGGCCACAATTTTCCCGCCCTTCGCTTTCGCATCGTTAACGTGCTCTTCCACTTTTTTCACGGCGGAAGCTTCAATCAGCGGCCCAACGACCACGCCCTCCTCCATGCCGTTACCCACTTTCAGCTGGTTAACCTCTTCTGCCAGCTGGCTAACGAAGCGATCGTAAACGCTGTTATGAATGTAGAAACGGTTGACGCTGACGCAGACCTGGCCCGCATTGCGGAACTTATTGGCAATAGCACCTTTAACCGCCGCGTCGATATCCGCATCATCAAAAACGATATAGGGCGCGTTGCCGCCCAGCTCCATAGAGACTTTTTTCATGGTCTCCGCCGCATTACGCATCAGCAGCTTGCCTACCTCTGTCGAACCGGTAAAAGAGATTTTCCTGACGGTAGAGCTGGCCATGATGGCTTCGCTTATCGCTTTAGTATCGCCCGCGACGGCGTTAAGCACGCCATCCGGTACGCCCGCTTTTTTAGCCAGCGCCACCAGAGCAAAGGCCGATAGCGGCGTATTGTTGGCCGGTTTGATAATGCCGGTACAGCCAGCCGCCAGCGCAGGGCCAAGCTTGCGGGTCAACATTGCCATAGGGAAGTTCCAGGGCGTGATAGCCGCCACAACGCCGACAGGCTCGCGCGTGGCCAGAATGCGCGAGCCCGCTTTGGCCGGTGGAATAATTTCGCCGTTAGCGCGCTTGGCCTGCTCGGCAAACCACTGAATAAAGCTGGCGGCGTAATCGACCTCGCCTTCGGCTTCCTTCACCGGTTTGCCCTGTTCGGCGGTCATCAGTTTGCCCAGCCAGGCTTTGTTATCGATAATCAGCTGATACCAGCGGTAAAGAATTTCGCTGCGCTCTTTAGCCGTTTTCGCACGCCAGGCTGGAAACGCCTCTTTGGCTGCGGCAATCGCCCGCTCGGTTTCCTCTTTCCCGGCACGTGCGACCTGTGCGACGACCTCACCCGTTGCCGGATTCACTACGTCAAAAGTCGCGTCCGTATGCTGCCACTGGCCGTTAGTGAAATAACCAGTCTGGAATAATTCGTGGTCAGAAAGCGAAGTGCTCATCCTGTTCTCCCGTTGAGTTAGCGTTGGGATAAGTATAGATGGCAGCCTGCGTAGCAGATCTCAGATTGGTAACAGAGTAGGTAAAAGCCGCGCTGTTCAGGCACGGCAGGTTTGTAGCCGGGAAGGATTAGATTTGCAGCAACGTGGTCTGGTATTTTTTCAGCATAGTGACCAGACGCTGCACGGGTTCCGTCACGCTTAGCGGCGCTTCATACTGCACCAGCTTCTCCTGATAAATATGCAGTTCCGCCAGCAGACGTTCAAAATAGCGATGCCTTTTGGCGTCGCTGCTCGCAGAGATGACGCGATCCGCCGTATGGCGCAGCTGTTTGTGGAAGGAGGACAGATCGCTGTTAACGGGGATATCGGCATCGCGCAGGCGCTGATGGCTGATAATCAGCGTTAATGCGATACGGAACTTATTAATATCGCCGGGGAAAATATTCAGCAGCATAAACAGCTGTTGATAAAGCGCTGGCAAATGGTTTTCACGACGGCGCAGCTGGTTAGTGGTCATCGCCGCCACGGCCGAATACATAAACCGGTTTAACAGCGTACGGCCGATACGCGCCTTAGAGGTATCGCGGATCAGCAGAATCACAATTAATGCCACAAAACAGCCGATAGCCTGACCCAGCGCGTTGTCCAGAAACGCGGTGACGTTAAAGGTCATGGGATTATCCAGCGTCAGGATATTGATAGTGCCCACCAGCGCGCCAAGCGTGCCAATTTGCCGACGCTGAATAAGGATACCGCCGATAAACGCCATGACGCCCAGGCAGATACAGAGCAGCAGCATGCTTTGCTGCGTGGCGGGCATGATAAACATGTAATAAAGCGAGCCAAGCGGAATGGCCACGATCATGCCGTACAGAAAGTCTTTTGCCATCATCAGCGGATTGGGCATGCGCATTGCCAGCGCGGTGATAACGGCAAGCATTACCATTGCGCCGCTGCCGGACGTCCAGCCGCTCCACAGCCAGAACAGCGAGCCGACCGCCGTCGCTACAAAGGTGCGCACGCCGTTAATCAGCGCGTGACGAGTTTCCGCCGAGCGCATTTTCACTACGGGTTCGCCATCCAGGACTTCTTCTTCCAGACGACTAATACTGCTGTTGGTTTTGGTGCCTTTTAGCAGCAGCAGATAACGCGAAGCGGCCCCTACCCAGTTGCTGACGGTAAGCGGCGTATTCTTGCTGCCGCTGGCGGTAATAACACGGCGCATCAATTTCATGCGCTTGTGAACGTCCGCCACGTTTTCGACCGGCTTTTCAAAAAAGAGGTGAAACTGCGGCGGGATATATTCCTGACGCGTGTTTTGAATCAGAAAGGTTTCACAGGCCTGGGTAATCAAGGTCAGCGAAAGCGTGTTTAATGCCCGTAAGCGTCTGTCAGCCTTATGCCAGCGGCCGGACTCCATCAGCAGATGAGTACGCATGCCGTTCAACGCGGTGGTGCGGCGTACCAGATCGGCCCAGCTTTTATCTACCTCGTCCCTGTCGCCGTGCGCTACGCAAAGCTGCATTAGCTTGTACTGATCGACCAGCAGCCCGTCGATAGCCCGGTCAATATCCTGCTTAATGGAGCGGGGAGAAAACAGCATATCGGCCAGGATAGCGCAGACGATACCGATAATGATTTCGCTACAGCGCTCGACGGCAAACTGCGGTGCCAGCAGCAGCGAGCCGTTAGCGTCCACGCTGACCACGATAATCAAAGCCGTGTAGCCCGCCAGACCCAGCGCATAAGAGTTCTCTACCCGAATAAGCGAAGAAAGCCAGACGCAAAAACCGGCCCACAGGCAGCACAGCAGCAGCATCACCACCGGTGCACGGATAGTGGCAATCATAATGGTCAGCGCAGCGATACAGCCGAGAAAGGTCCCGATAATACGCAGCATGCCACGGTGGCGCAGCGCCCCAGAGAAAGGATCGCCGCCCGCGGCAAAGGCCGTGCCGCCCGCGACGATACAGGCAGTCATCACCGCCCAGCGTGGCGTTTCCAGATTAAAATGAAAGCCAATCAGCAGCGCCAGTAAAATCGCAAAGGTCAGCTTGATCGGGAAGCGCAGTTGATACCACATGGCGCTTAGCCGAACTCGCGCAGACGATGCATCAGTTTCATCATCGGCGACATTTCTTGCGGCTGGCGATCTTTCTCACCGGTTACGATCACGGTAGCCGTGGTGCCGGAAGGATAAAGATTGCCCGGCTGCTGATCCAGATGGATACGTACCGGCACGCGCTGTGCCAGACGAACCCATTCCAGATTGGAATCAATGGTCGCCATGCCTTTACTGTCTATGGAGCTGCTGCTGTTGGTTACGCCAGCGGCAACGCTGTCTACGGTGCCGTGCAGCACGCGATTACTGCCCAGCGGGGTAATCTCAACGCGGTAGCCAGGGCGCACGCCTTCCAGCTTGGTCTCTTCCATATAGGCCAGCACGTAGAAAGTATGCTGCTGAACCAGCGCCACGGCGGTAGAGCCGCGCGTAATGAATTCGCCGCGATAGACGTTGAGGTTCGTTATCCAGCCATCTGCCGGCGCTTTTACCACGGTGCGCTCCAGATCCAGCTTAGCGGTATCGCGCGTTGCTACCGCTTTTGCCAGCTGATGTTCACTGGTCTGATAGTCATTATTGGATTGCTCAATGGCTTCACGAGACATGGCGGAGACGCCAAGCTGATTGCGGCGGCTCGCCTCACGACGTTTTTCGCTAACCAGCGCCTGATAATAGGCGACGTCCGCTTCCGCTTCGTTCAGCGCCTGCTGATAGCGTGGCTGATCGACAACAAACAGCACCTGATCTTTCTTCACCAGCTGGTTATCGCGCACGCGCACATCGGTAATCAGCCCGCTGACGTCCGGTGCAATAGCGACGACATCTGCCGTAAATTTAGCGTCACGGGTCCAGGGTGATTCGGTGTAGTAAACCCACACGTGGAAAATACCAACAACAGCGATCGCAACCAGGATAAGGGTGATGGCGAACCGGGAAATTTTTCTTGTTAACGCTTTCACTATGACCTCAGACAAACAATCGGGAAACCAGGTAGAACAGGCAGCAGTAAAGTGCTGTATTAAATAAAGCAGGATGCCAGACCAGGTCATAGATCCCGGTGGGCGTAAGCAAACGTCGCACCAGCCAGAACAGCATCAATGACACGATAATTTCAAAAAATATGGGCGGGAAGGAGAGCCCAAATATCACAATAACCGGAAGCACACTCATCTCTTATCCTTGTCGGGTTTACCGGGCATTCCTTTCGCCACACATCTTCTGCCGCCCTGGACGGGGTAGCAGCTGCTCTACAGGTGATGATGTCAGATTCACCGCGTGCGGTCTTATCATAACCGGCGCTCTATGAATAATAGCGTATTCAGGAGCCAGCATTTTGGCGAGACAGGTGACGGAATCGTGACCCGGCGGTGCTATAGTAACGCGGCTGACTATCTGTTTTCTACCAAATGTGATCTAAATCACTTTTAAGCCAGAGTTAATAATGGAAAGAATGAAAGGCATGTCCGTGTTCGCCCGCGTGGTCGAACTGGGTTCTTTTACGGCGGCGGCCAGCCATCTGCAGATGAGCGTTTCCGCCGTCAGCCAGATCGTCGCGCGGCTGGAAGATGAACTTCAGGTTAAGCTGCTGAACCGCAGCACGCGCAGCCTTGGTCTGACCGAAGCCGGAAAAATCTATTTTCAGGGCTGCCGCCGCATGATGTCAGAAGCGCAGCAGGTCCATGAGCAGCTATACGCATTTAACAATACTCCTGTTGGCACACTGCGTATCGGCAGTTCCTCGACAATGGCGCAGAACGTGCTGGCGAATATGACCGCCGAAATGCTGAAAGAGTATCCCGGCCTGACGGTCAATCTCGTTACCGGCATTCCCGCTCCTGATTTGATCGCCGACGGGTTAGATCTGGTGATCCGCGTGGGCGCGCTGCGTGATTCCAGCCTTTTTTCCCGGCGGCTTGGCTCCATGCCGATGGTGGTATGCGCCGCCAAAAGCTATCTGGCGCAGCACGGCACGCCGGAAAAACCGTCTGATATTGGTAATTTTTCCTGGCTGGAATATAGCGTGCGGCCCGATAACGATTTCGAGCTGACCTCGCCAGAAGGCAGCGCTATTCGCCTTTCGCCACAGGGACGTTTTGCCACTAACGATTCACAGACGCTGATCCGCTGGCTGGTGGCCGGAACGGGCATCGCCTATGTGCCTTTAATGTGGGTAATTGATGAAATTAACGCGGGCAAGGTTGAGATTCTGTTTGCGCACTATCAGTCCGACCCCAGGCCGGTTTATGCGGTCTACACGCAAAAAGATAAGCTGCCGCTGAAGGTTCAGGTTTGCATTAACTACCTGACGGATTATTTCCACAAGGTGGCGGATATTTATCAGGAGTACCGGCAGGAATAATGTGACGGCAAAAAAAAGCGGAGCGCGCTAAAACGCACTCCGCCTCATTATGCCTCAGATAACCCTGTCAGGCGGTGCCGCCTACGGTCAGCTTGTCCAGCTTCAACGTTGGCTGGCCGACGCCAACCGGCAGGCTTTGCCCCTCTTTGCCGCAAACGCCAACGCCTTTGTCCAGCGCCAGATCGTTGCCAACCATCGAGATTTGCTGCATCGCTTCAATACCGGAACCGATTAAGGTTGCGCCCTTCACCGGTTTAGTCACCTTGCCGTTCTCGATCAGATAGGCTTCGGACGTTGAGAAAACAAACTTACCGGAAGTGATATCTACCTGACCGCCGCCGAAGTTTGGCGCATAAAGGCCGTACTCTACGCTGGCAATGATCTCTTCCGGCGTAGATTTTCCGGCCAGCATATAGGTATTGGTCATACGCGGCATCGGCAGGTGCGCATAAGATTCACGGCGGCCGTTGCCGGTAGGCTTAACGCCCATCAGGCGCGCATTGAGCTTATCCTGCATATAACCTTTCAGAATGCCGTTTTCAATCAGCACGTTATACTGACCCGGCACGCCTTCGTCATCTACCGCCAGCGAGCCGCGCAGGCCTTCGATGGTACCATCATCCACTACGGTGCACAGATCGGACGCCACTTTCTGCCCCATCTGCCCGCTGAATACCGAGGTGCCGCGACGGTTAAAGTCGCCTTCCAGGCCGTGGCCTACCGCTTCATGCAGCAGCACGCCCGGCCAGCCCGCGCCAAGCACGACGGGAATAGTGCCTGCCGGTGCGGCCACGGCGCTAAGATTGACCAGCGCCATACGCACCGCTTCACGCGCCCAGGCTTCCGCACGAATTTCGCCCGACTCGTCCGCCAGGAAAAACTCGTAGCCAAAACGTCCGCCGCCGCCGCTGGAGCCGCGTTCACGCTTGCCGTTATCTTCTACCTGTACGCTGACGGAAAGGCGTACCAGCGGACGGACATCAGCCGCCAGCGTGCCGTCGGTAGCGGCAACCAGCACCATTTCATACACGCCGCTAAGGCTGGCGCTGACTTCCTGCACGCGTTTGTCTGCCGCGCGCGCCGCCGCATCAACGCGATGCAGCAAGGCGATTTTTTCTTCACGCGTGAGGCTTTGCAGCGGGTCAACGGCAGGATAGAGCTGGCGGTTCAGGACTGCGCCAAGCGTATGCGCTTTGCCGTTGCCCTGCTCGCGCACGATGCTGCGAGCGGCCGTCGCGCTTTGCGTCAGGGCGTTAAGGGTTATCTGGTCGGCATAGGCGAAGCCCGTTTTTTCGCCGCTGATGGCGCGCACGCCAACGCCCTGGTCAATATTCCAGGAGCCGTCTTTAATAATCCGGTCTTCCAGCACCCAGGATTCGTGGTAGCTGGACTGAAAGTAGAGATCTGCATAATCCAGCTTGCGTTCAGAGAGCTGACCGAGAAGGGAAAAGAGATCCTGTTGGTTGATATTATTAGCAGTTAGTAACTGTTCACTTACCAGATTCAGACTCATGTATTCTCGCTCTGTTAGGGAGCCAGTCGTCGCTGGCGGTTATTCTCTATAGCCTGAGGCAATTCCCCGGTCACGTCAAATTCACTTCGCGCTCTTTTCCCGCGGTTTACGCAGCACTTCGTCAATCTGCGGCTTATCCATCGGCCCGGAGATATGATAGCGCAGCACCGAAATTTTATGCCACAGCGGTCCCAGCACCTTACTGGCGGCAAAAACCGCCGCGCCGATAACCGGATTGACCGCAAATGCCGTTGCCACGCCGACGGTAGCGGAGATTTCCGGCGCGACGACCGCTTCCATATCAATCTGCCGCTTCACCAGGTCAAGTTTACCCTGCATGGCGATATCGGCTTCCAGCCCGTCCACCAGCAGGTTATCGGTATGCAATACGCCTTTTTCAATCCAGGCAGTGCCGTTGACGGAATCAAAATAGAAGCCCTGGCTGAAAGTATCTGAAAAATCGAGGCGCAGCTTGCGTAGCAGCGCGTCAAAGCTCATCAGGCGCAGTATCTGTCCGGCGGCTCCGGTGTTCACATCCGCAATTTGCCCCGCACCGAAATGGGATTTCAGCAGGCCGCTCAGCGTAGTTACCGACGGCTGCCACGGTGCTGCCTGCCAGTGCAGATCGTAGTGAATATTGAAGGGTGCATCCTTTAAAGGCGAATTAACGCCAAACCAGCCGGTAGCTTCATTGATTTTTGCGCCGCTAAGCGTGCCCTTCAGCGCCGTGCGTTGCGCGCCAGGACGGTTGACCCATTCACCCTCTACCTTGAGACGAGCCTTTCCGGTATCAATCAGGCCATTTTGTAAGGTCAGCGTGTCGCTGGTGTGGCTGAGATTCGCCTGGATACGACCAAAGCGTTGTCCACGCAGCCAGCACTCGTCGCAGTTCAGATTCAGAGCGGGCCAGCTGCTGAAATCGATGCCCTTCGCTTTATCGTCACCAAACGGCGAAGCGCCGCCGGCGTCTGACCACTGTGGGTTGTAATAAAGATAAGTAAGCTGGCCCTGCCACGGCGAATGCTGCTTCATCACCAGCTTGCCGTTGATTTCACGCCCTTTAGCCTGCACGACGTTTTCGCCTGACACCGTCTGGCTTAGCGTGACCTGCAGATCCTGCCAGCGCTGACCGCCCAGCGTTAAAGCGGGCGTCCGTAACGTGATATTGCCGGGGAGATAAGCCTGCCCTTTGCCTGAGGCGCCAGCAGCGCCCGAACCGCCTGCCAGCAGACCCAGCCAGGCCTCGCCATCCAGCGGCGGCAGGTTGAGCACCATACCGGACGTTTCCGGCAGGTCGGGCGTTCGCGTCGCGTTGTTTTCCCAGACGCCACGATCGACGCGCAGCTGTTTGCCCAGCAGCCAGCGGCTGTTAAAGCGATGATTTTCACCAACCGCGCCGTGCAGCGTAAATGCCGAAAGATTTCCCTGCGCTTCTACTTTAACCGGCATCGCTTCATTCTGCGGCTTATCCAGCGGCGACGGTAAGTGACTGCTTACATTTTTCAAGTCGCCCGTCAGCGCTATCTTATAGTTCGCCCCGCCGCCGTGCGGTAGCGCAATTTGCACCGCACTTTGCCAGCTGGCGGAACCGCCCAGCTTTTCCTTCAGCGCAGAAGGAACACCCTCTGTTTTAGCGGGCTGCCAGTCGCCTTTCAGATCTACGCCAATCTGGTAGTCTTTCTCGCCTTCCTGCGTATTAAAGGTGACGTTAATGGGCTGCCCAAACCAGCTTGCGGTCAGGGGGCCGCTTTGCAGATTACCGTTGTCGTAAGTGAAGCGGCCACTGAGCTGTTTAATGGTGCTGTTGAGCGGCTTGATGAACAGGGCATTGTCGCGCAGATTGACGTCGCCGCTAGCTTTCACCTTTTCCCCATCCAGCGGGATATTTAAATGTAAGCGACCGCTTACATCGCCGCCCACCTGGAGTTCATCAAGCGCGGCACCCAGCGAGGACTTAAGCGGTGTCTGATTGAAGTAGCGCCCTATCTCCAGGCCCGAGCCGCTGATATCGCTGTCGATAATCAGCCTTTCCTTCATATAATCAGGAATAGCCGCCGCGATATTTCTGCCCTGCACCTTGCCTAGCAGCGTCTGCTGCGCCTTCATAAACAGTCCATCGTTTAAAAAGTTCAGATTGATATCCAGCTTTTGCAGATCCGGCCAGCCCGGCTGGAACTGATAGGTCGCCTGGCGTAACGGCACCCAGACCTGGAACATGCCGTCGTTATGCTTGAAGGGGAAAAGTTCGGGATTGCCCGCAAACAGCAGCGTGGCGTTATTAACGTGACCGCCTTTGATGGCGCCACCCAGATAGTCAACCAGCTTCGTGCCCATCAGCGGCTCCGGGAAATAGCGCCACGCATCGCCCGCATTAGTCAGGTTGATACCGGCCAGAATGTCCAGTCGCGGTGCCTGGTCTTTGTGCTGAGCATAGCTAAAGTCCCCTCTGGCCCACAGCGATCGCGCCTGTACGTCCAGGTCTTTGCCTGACAGCTTCAGGCCATCATTACCGGTTTGCCAGCTAAACGCGCCGGTAGCCTGGCTGATTTCCAGCGGCGCACGAAACATAGTGCCATAAGGCAGCGTAGCGTTTTTCAGGCTGAAGTTCAGTTTGCCGTCCGCTACGCTACCCGCCAGCGAACCGTTAAGGTGTTCCATTCCCGGCAGCAGTTCCCAGTACTGCCAGCTCAGATCCTGCCAGCTGGCCTGAAAACGGGTTTGCTCCGGCTGCTGAAGCGGAATATCGGCAGCCAGCGCCTTAATTTCTCCGCGCGGCTGAAGCGCACGCCAGTTCGCCAGCAGCGTAGGCGTCGCTTTTGAAAACAGAGGAAGCAAAGCGTCAAAGCGTTCCAGCGCCAGATGGGTGGCGCGCACGCGTAGCTCTTCTGGTCTGCCAGGGCCCAGGGTGCTTTCCGGCAGCCACAGCAGTGAAACGCGCCCGCGCGGCCAGGCTTGCCCGTCGGTGCTCAGATTGGTCTGAGGTACTTCTACGCGCCAGCCTTGCTCAAAACGATCGACATGGGCCGTGACGTTATCCACGGTAAAGTGATGGGACTGTTTGTCGCCGTGCCACTGCGCGCCGCCTTTTTTCAGCAGAATATCGCCGCTGTGGATTTCGCCGTCCTGCAGGCTCATCCACGCCGCCAGCGAGAAGCGCGCGCTTTGCAGGCTGGTGTTGTCCTGCATCCACTGTCCCAGCCAGGGCCGGACATCCACATCATCGGCCTGCATCCAGGCGCGGCCGGTATCAAGGTAGCCGTTGGTATCGCTTAAATCGAGGCGCACCTGCACCACGCCGTGCTGCCCGGTAAAGCTGGAGAGGCTGACCAGTCCTTCTGCCCGATGGCGCGTTTTTTCATTTAGCCAGGTCAATTGCGGGATCGCCAGCTTCGCGCGCTGGCCGGAAAGCGTCAGAAAACTGATCTGGCTTTCACGCAGATCGAAATGGTCAAACTGGCGCAGAAAAAGATCGCTGAACTGACCCGGCTTAAGCTGCATTTTGCCACTGTCGCCAGAGGTCAACGGCGTGTTAGTGACCAGGTCAAGCTGCCAGAAAGTGAGATCGCGGAACTGTGGCCGCAGATGCAGCAGCGACTGCCAGACGTCCAGCGCCAGCGTGACGCGTCCTACCTTGAGCGTACCGCCATCTTTCAGGCCGACCCGAACCGCTTTGATCTCCAGCACCGGCCCAAAGTTTTCCCAACGACCCTGCAGAAAGTTAGCCTGAACGGGCATGTCGATGGCGGAGGAGACGCGCTGCAAAAGAGGTTCACGCCAGCTGTTCATATGCGGCATTGCCAGACGCAGGCCGCTGACCAGCAGCGCAATAA
This sequence comes from Erwinia phyllosphaerae, assembly GCF_019132875.1. Taxonomy (GTDB): domain Bacteria; phylum Pseudomonadota; class Gammaproteobacteria; order Enterobacterales; family Enterobacteriaceae; genus Erwinia; species Erwinia phyllosphaerae. The sequence goes on along the minus strand of NZ_JAHSPF010000005.1, from coordinate 18,484 downwards.
TAACGACGATTATTGCGCCGGTTAGTAGCAGAATCCTCGGCAATTGCCTCACACACCTCTCCTTGACGTCCGCCGTGGCGGACCATAAGCACGTTAACCCTCGGCGGCGCGCAGGCTAAAATTGGGGTTTGATCAGCGAGCCGGACGGCCCGGCTGATTTACATCATGACGACGTCAAACTGCTCCTGAGTATAGAGCGGTTCAATCTGTACTTTCACCTGCTTGCCGACGAATATTTCCACTTCCGCCAGCGCGTGCGATTCGTCAGTTTTCAACGCTTCTCCTACGGAAGGTGAAACGTAGACCAGAAAACGGTCCGAATCGTAGGCGTGATGCACGCGGACGATTTCGCGCATGATTTCGTAGCAGACGGTTTCTACCGTTTTCAGCGTGCCGCGCCCTTTACATACCGGGCAATCCTGACACAGCACGTGCTCGATACTTTCCCGCGTGCGCTTGCGGGTCATTTCTACCAGGCCCAGCTGCGAAAAGCCGTTGATGCCGGTTTTGACCCGATCTTTACTGAGCGCCTGCTCCAGCGAGTGCAGCACGCGGCGGCGATGCTCTTCATTATTCATATCAATAAAGTCGATAATGATAATGCCGCCGAGGTTACGCAGTCGCAGCTGGCGGGCAATGGCCTGGGTCGCTTCGATATTAGTATTAAAAATGGTTTCATCAAGGTTGCGGTGGCCAACAAAGGCACCGGTATTGATGTCGATGGTGGTCATCGCTTCAGTTTGATCGATGATCAGGTAGCCGCCGGACTTCAGCTCTACCTTGCGATCCAGCGAGCGCTGAATTTCGTTTTCCACATCAAACAGGTCGAAAATAGGCTGCTTGCCGGTGTAAAGCTCCAGCTTTGCCGTCATTTCCGGAATGTATTCGCTGGTGAATTCGACCAGATGTTCCCACGTCAGGCGCGAATCGATGCGGATGCGGTCCAGCGCGGCACCGGCAAAATCGCGCAGGATGCGCTGCGACAGCGCCACTTCGCCATAGAGACGGCAGCGGGTTTTATTACGTTTTTTGCGCTCGAGAACCTTGGTCCACAGCCGCTTCAGAAAGGCGGCGTCGGAAGCCAGCTCCTGCTCGCCCACGCCTTCAGCCGCGGTACGAATAATGTAGCCGCCCAGCTCATCGCAGTAGCCCGATACCACCGATTTCAGGCGTTCGCGCTCGGCTTCGCTTTCAATACGCTGCGAAACACCCACGTGCGATGCGCCTGGCATAAAGACCAGATAGCGTGAAGGCAGCGTAATATCGGTGGTCAGCCGCGCGCCCTTGGTGCCCAGCGGATCTTTCACCACCTGCACCATTAAATCTTGCCCCTGGCGCACCAGCTCGGAGATATCGCGTACGGAGAAGTTTTTGCGCTCGTCGCCTGCGACGCACTCGGTATGCGGCATAATGTCAGAAGCGTGCAGAAAAGCCGCTTTTTCCAGACCGATATCGACAAAAGCGGCCTGCATGCCGGGCAGAACGCGGCTAACGCGGCCTTTATAAATGTTGCCGACAATGCCTCTGCGCGCTTCGCGTTCGATATGAATTTCCTGCAGGATGCCGCCGTCGATCCAGGCCACACGTGTTTCTGAAGGGGTAATATTTACCAGTAATTCAGCCGTCATCTTGTTCCCTTATCTCGCGCAGAGCGTGAAAATGGCTCAGCAGCTCAGCCGTCTCCACCAGCGGCAATCCCACCACGGCGTGATAGCTTCCGTTGATTTTTCTGACAAAATTTCCGCCGAGCCCCTGAATTCCATAGGCACCGGCTTTGTCCATCGGCTCACCGCTGGCGATATAAGCGGCGATATCTTCTGCGGTCAAAATACGGAAGGTCACTTCGGTTATGACCAGACAATCAAGCTGCCGCTGGCGGTCTGCCAGCGCAATAGCCGTCATCACCACGTGTGTCTGGCCAGAAAGCTTAGCCAGCATGGCCGCTGCCGCCGCTTCATCCGCCGGTTTTTCCAGTACTTCGTTATTTAATACGACGATGGTATCCGCGCCAAGAACGGGCAGATCCTGTTCGGCGACCGCCACGCCAGCCAGCGCTTTCTCATTGGCCAGGCGCATTACGTAGGCGGCGGCCGCTTCTTCCGGCCGCTTCTCTTCTGCAACCTGCGTACTCAGGCGTTCAAAACGCAGGCCAAGCTGCGTTAGCAATTCGCGACGGCGGGGAGAACCAGAAGCCAGATAAAGGGATAGCATAATCTTCCTTATTGTACGGCAAACTGGCGGCGTATTTTTCTCATCAGTAAGAACAGCCAGGGCCACAGAATACCGTCTATGATGCCGCTCCAGAAAATTTCCGGACGGAACGAGACGTTAATGACTAAAAATTCCGCCCAGAAGACGATGACGTCCATCGCCAGCGACAGCACCATGACCATCAGCGCCTGCTGCCAGAGCGCGAGGTTGCGGAAAAGCTGAAACTTAAACGCGACCAGATAGGCGACAATGCTGAAGGCCAGCGCCCGCACGCCCAGCGTCGAGCCGGAAATCAGATCCATTATAGATCCCATCACAAAGCCCGTACCGACATTCACGCGATGCGGTAGCGCAAGTACCCAGTAGATCAGAATCAACAGTAGCCAGGACGGCCTGAACATATAGAGTTGTTCAGGCCAGGGCATGATTTGCAACACCAGCGCGACCAGAAACGAGAGCCAGATGACCCAGCGTCCGTGGCTGCGATAGCTGCTCAAGGCTGGCCTCCGCGAGCAGGCGCGGCCTGGCTGGCGGCAGGCGTTTGCTGCGCGCCCGGTGATGGCGGGCCCATTAGCTCGCTGGCGGCCGGCAATACCTGCGGCATCATCTGCATCAGGCGTTCGTTGGCGACGCGGTGAACTTCATCCGGCGCCATCGGCATGGTGCCGTTACGATCAGCGCCCCACAGCAGTAGCAGATAGCGCAGTCTCTGTAGCCCTGCGGTTGGATGGGCCTGAATAACGGTGTAGGCGCGCTGCGTGTCGAGTTTTACAGAAGAAACCACGCCGACCGGATAGCCTTCCGGGAAACGCCCGCCCAGGCCGGAAGTGACCAGCACATCCCCCGGACGAATATCGGTGTTGCCTGGCAGATGCTCAAGCTGCAAATCTTCCGTACAGCCGTTACCCGCCGCAATTACGCGGATGTCATTACGCAGTACCTGGATAGGCAGCGCGTGTGAAGAGTCGCAGATCAGCATCACGCGGCTGGTGATTTTGCCCACGGCAACCACCTGGCCTACCACGCCTTTATCGCTGATCACCGGCTGGCCTTCATACACGCCGTTTACGCTGCCCTTATCGATAACCACCTGGTCGGTATAGGGATCGGTGCCGGTTGAAATCACCTGAGTGACCATTTTGTGCTCGTCCTGGCGCAGCGGCGATCCCAGCAGCTCGCGCAGGCGCGCGTTTTCCTGCTTAAACTGACCAAGCATCAGCAATTCGCTGTTTTTCAGCATCAGCTCGCGCTGCAGAGCTTTGTTTTCCAGCTCCAGCTGCTGACGAGAAGCCAGCGTTTCAGAAACGCTGTCCAGAATCTGGCGTGGCCCGTTGGCCAGAAAATAGAATGGGCTGACCGCCGTATCCATATAGGTGCGGATCTGGCTAAAAGCGCCCATGCGGCTGTCGGCGATAATGACGCCTACCGCGACCACAACTGCCAGAAACAGACGTAATTGCAGGGAGGGTCCCCTGCTGAAGATTGGCTTCATAAACTCGGCGTAGTCCTCGACATCATTAACAAGGCGCGCGGCAGCCGCACGCCTTCAGGGCTGATTATTCTTCGCTGAACAAGTCGCCGCCGTGCATGTCGATCATTTCCAACGCTTTACCGCCACCGCGTGCAACGCAGGTTAACGGATCTTCGGCAACCACGACCGGGATGCCGGTTTCTTCCATCAGCAGGCGATCGAGGTTACGCAGCAGCGCACCACCGCCGGTCAACACCATACCGCGTTCGGAGATGTCGGAAGCCAGCTCTGGCGGACACTGTTCCAGCGCAACCATCACCGCGCTAACGATGCCGGTCAGCGGCTCCTGCAGCGCTTCAAGGATTTCATTGGAGTTCAGCGTAAAGCCGCGCGGCACGCCTTCTGCCAGGTTACGACCACGCACTTCGATCTCGCGTACTTCGTCGCCCGGATAAGCAGAACCGATTTCGTGCTTGATACGCTCTGCCGTCGCTTCACCGATCAGCGAGCCGTAGTTACGGCGCACATAATTAATGATAGCTTCGTCAAAGCGGTCGCCGCCGATACGTACAGATGAAGAGTAAACCACGCCGTTAAGAGAAATAACCGCGACTTCAGTCGTACCGCCACCGATATCCACAACCATTGAACCGGTCGCTTCAGAAACCGGCAGGCCTGCGCCGATTGCCGCCGCCATAGGTTCTTCAATCAGGAAAACTTCACGTGCGCCTGCGCCCTGAGCGGATTCGCGGATAGCACGGCGTTCAACCTGAGTCGCACCAACCGGTACGCACACCAGCACGCGCGGGCTTGGGCGCATAAAGCTGTTGCTGTGAACCTGCTTGATAAAGTGCTGCAGCATTTTTTCGGTCACAAAGAAATCGGCGATAACGCCATCCTTCATTGGACGAATAGCCGCGATGTTGCCAGGCGTACGCCCCAGCATCTGTTTAGCATCATGCCCGACTGCCGCGACGCTCTTTGGCGAACCGGCACGATCCTGACGAATGGCGACGACGGAAGGCTCGTTCAGAACGATGCCCTGTCCTTTCACATAAATCAGGGTATTGGCAGTACCCAGGTCGATGGACAAGTCGTTGGAAAACATGCCACGGAATTTTTTAAACATACTGAAGGATAATCCTGCTAGCTGGGGGCGGAAAATAAAATCCGCTTACTTTACCAACCACACGAAGCAGCGACAAGGCGCAAAAACGCTCTGCTTCGGTGAAAAATCACGCTATCTCACGCCTGAAACACAACCCCAAAAGCCAGGCCGACAAACTGCCCGTATTCAGGCGTCGCGCGCATATTTTAAGGCTGCTGTACGGACATAACGTACATAAAATTTTACATATTTGGACGCTGCTTCATCGTCCGTCAACCGTAGCCGGCACCACAGCCGCGCGGGTATTCTACGTGAAATCCGGCTTAACGGCAGACTAAACTCGATATCTTTGCGAATATTTTTTTGCATCACCTGTTAACAACTGCGATGCAGCAATAAAATCGCCCTGGCCGCCTGCAATACCCAGTTTTTTCAGGGTTTGCCATTCGCTGCGGTTTTTAACCCCGGCAGCAAAAATCCGGGTAGGCTTTCCTTTACAGCTTTCCAGCAGGCTCTGCACAAAAAGCTGGTTCTCTTTCCGCCGATCGATATTGCGTACCAGCCCCGGATGCAGCTTGATCAGCTCCGGCTCAACTACTCTGATATAAGCCGTGCTGACCAGCGTTAGCCCGGCCTGATTGATCACAATCCGGCAACCAAATCCCTTCAATAAATGAAAGGCCCTGTGCAGGCGGCTGATGTGTTGACCTACATCTGCTTCCGCAAGTTCAAATAAAATACGATTTCTTTGTAATTTAGTGCATTGCAGTAGCATATCGCGTAGCCAAACCTGAAAAGGCCGCTGTAGCAGCGCATCGACCGTTAGCGGGATAGCCATGCTCTCTTCCGGTAACGCTTTAATCAGGGCCAGGATACGGCTGACCAACAGGCGGTCGTGGCTTTCTGCCATGCCGAGCTGCTGGACCAGCGGCAAATATTCCGCCACCGAGACCTCCGTTTCGCCATCAAAAATGCCCGGCATGATTTCACGGTGATGGACTTGTCCTTCCTGAGTGACGGCAGGCTTCTGGTATAAACGCGGGCCGCCACGGTGGAGCGTATTTTCCAGCAGCGTGCGCCATTTGACGCTGCCGCGGCTGAACTCCTGCTGCGGCGTTTCGCTAACCGACCAGTTGTTACCGCCTAAAAGCGCCGCGTGCCGCGTGGCCAGCTCGACGCTTTCCATTACCTGCTGGGTGGTCTGTCCGCTGTGCCAGGGAGTGATGCCTATATGGATCATGTCTTCGCGATCCAGCATGCGGGTCGGCGGCAAAGCGTCTACCGCATTAATAAGCTGCGAGGCGATACTGTCGGCGTCTTTCAGGCTGCGATGAGGAAGGAGTAAGGCAAAGTCGCTACGGAAATAGCGGGCAAGCAGCGATCCCGGATAGCGCATAACAAAGGTGGACAGTAAGTTGACCAGGCTGAAGAGGTAATCCTGTACCTGAGAATGCCCCCAGTTATCGCGCAGCGTGTCCAGATCGGGCAGGCGAATCATCATCACCATGCCGTGCGCGCCGGTGGTTTCATTGTTTTCCAGCAGCGTCGCCAGCTGGTTATCAAAGAACAGCCGGTTGTAGAGGCCGGTCATGGGATCCTGAGCAGCAAACGCGCGGATTAGCGTATCGACGCGATTGCGCTGCTCGCCCGCTTCCAGCAGATCGCCCAGCAGCAAATCCAGCGCGCTGCTGGCTTTTGGCGGCCACTCCTGTACGGCCCCCTGCTTTACCGTCTCCCTTTCACCTTTAAGGATCCTTTCCGCGCGGATTTCCAGGCGCTCCATGCCTTCAAGCTGTCGGTATAGCCAGCGATGCGTCAGAGAAAGGATGAGCGTCAGCAGCCCAACAAGCAGCAGTGCCAGGCTTAATATTGACGCACCGGTGAAAGAGGTGAGCCAGGTTTTCGCCATGTCTATCCAGACAATATGCAGAGTGTAACCGGGGTGCTGTTTCAGCCTGATGGTACTTTCGCGGTAGCGGTTCGGCTCATCTTCCAGCAGCGCATCCTGTTGGCGGGCCACGCTTGCGGCAGGTCGGTTCTCTTCCTGAAACGTCACGCGAATGACCCGTAACGGCCCCATTACCCTGGGCAGCCATTCAGCAATCTGTGCTGGCGTTTGCTGCTCAAGCGCGAGGTCGACATCTTCGGCCATGGTTTGCAGCCGGTGTTCGGCACGTAAATCGCTGAGGTAATAGAAACTCATGACGCCACACACCAGCATAACAAGCATGACCAGCGCGCTGACAAAAGTGATGAGGGCGGAAAGTTTAGTGGTTAATCGCATCCTTGTGCTCTTTGACTGCCGTTAAAGAAACGCCGTGAATCATCCTGCAAGGGTTCACGATGACTATTTCCGCAAAGGGGTTCGCACGCCTTTCTGTATTTTTAAAAAATATTATGTTCTGCCGCGAGTATAGTGAGGTCAGGCTTTAATTATACCTTTGCGATTCATTTTCAGGAGATTCTCATGCAGGCACTTGTTCTTGAGCAGTCCGAAGGCAAAACCCGGGCAGAAGTTAAGCATATCAGCGTAGACACCCTGCCGCCCGGCGAGGTGACGGTCGATATTCACTGGTCAGGACTGAATTACAAAGATGCGCTGGCGATTACCGGTAAAGGCAAAATCATCCGTCAGTTTCCTATGGTGCCCGGCATCGATTTTTCCGGCACGGTTCGCCACAGTGAAGATCCGCGTTTCCATGCTGGCCAGTCGGTACTTTTGACCGGCTGGGGCGTGGGTGAAAATCACTGGGGAGGCCTGGCGGAACAGGCCCGGGTGAAAGGCGACTGGCTAATCCCCATGCCGGAAGGCCTGGATGGACGCAAAGCGATGATTATCGGCACGGCCGGATTAACGGCAATGCTGTGCGTGATGGCGCTGGAAGAAGGCGGTCTCGTACCACAAAGCGGTGAGGTCGTGGTAACGGGTGCCAGCGGCGGCGTTGGCAGTACGGCGGTATCACTGCTTAGTTCGCTGGGCTATCAGGTTGTGGCGGTCAGCGGTCGTTCATCAACCCACGACTACCTGCGCCAGCTGGGCGCCAGCGAAATTTTGCCGCGTGACGCTTTTGTTGCCGACAGCCGTCCGCTGGAAAAACAGCGCTGGGCGGGTGCCGTCGATACCGCTGGCGATAAAGTGCTGGCGGGCGTGCTGGCGCAGATGAATTATGGCGGGGTAGTCGCAGCCTGTGGCCTTGCGGCAGGTTTTGCCTTGCCGACAACGGTGATGCCTTTTATTTTACGTAACGTTCGTCTTCAGGGCGTGGATTCAGTGACGACGCCGCTTAATCGCCGCCTTGAAGCCTGGAAAAGGCTAACGAAAACCCTACCTGACGCTTTCTATCAGCAGGCCACCAACGAAATCACGCTGGCGGAAGCGGTAGCCAGCGCGGAAAAATTGCTTAACAGCGAAATAACCGGCCGCACGCTGGTTAAAATTAACCAGGCCTCTTTTACTCCGGCGCACGCTGATTAAAACTAACCAGAGCTCTTTTACTTCGGCGCACGCTGGTTAAAACTAACCAGGCCTCTTTTACTCCGGCGCACGCTGATTAAAACTAACCAGAGCTCTTTTACTCCGGCGCACGCTGGTTAAAACTAACCAGAGCTCTTTTACTCCGGCGCACGCTGATTAAACTTAACCAGAGCTCTTTTACTCCGGCCGCCCTTTTGCTGCCGGAGTAGTTGTCTTTACATTTATCAGCGGTTTGTTTACCCGTTACCCCAGCATCATTTTACTTTCTTAACGTTAACATAACTCATTACACTTACCTGAAGCTCAAACTGTTCACGGACCTGATATCCTCATTCGCATACGCTTTTTTCTGCCTGCTGATTCGCTCAAACCGGATTTATTGGTCATGCTAAAGAGCGATCGATTCTGGAGACTCTGTAATGAAGCCCGTTGATAAACTCACTGAAAATGATGTAACGCCTGAGACCATTTTTAATGCCGAGCGCCGCCAGGTGATGAAGGCGTTGGGTATCAGCGTGGCTGCCCTGTCGATTCCCACGGCAAAAGCTGATGTGCTTTCGTGGTTGCAGGGAAAAGGCAAAGAGAGTCCAAAAGCGCCAGCGGGTAAACCGCTTGATTTCAGCAAGCCCGCGCAATATCAGGCCAGCCTGCCGTTGACGCCGGAAGATAAAGTCACCGGCTATAACAACTATTATGAGTTTGGTCTGGATAAAGCCGATCCGGCTGCCAATGCGGGATCGCTAAAAACCACCGACTGGAAGATTGAGATCGGCGGTGAAGTAGCGAAGCCCATGACGCTGGATATGGACGATATCTTTAAGCGTTTTCCGCTGGAACAGCGTATTTATCGGATGCGCTGCGTGGAAGCCTGGTCGATGGTCGTACCCTGGATTGGTTTTGAACTGGGCAAGCTGTTAAAGGCGGCGGAGCCCACCAGCAATGCACGCTATGTCGCTTTTCAGACTCTCTATGCGCCGGAAGAGATGCCCGGTCAGCGCGATCGCTTTGTTGGCGGCGGCATCGATTATCCCTATGTAGAAGGGCTGCGGCTGGATGAGGCGATGCATCCATTAACCATGCTGACTACCGGCGTGTATGGCAAAGCGCTGCCGCCACAAAACGGCGCGCCCATCCGCCTTACCGTACCGTGGAAATATGGTTTTAAAGGCATCAAGTCGATCGTAAAAATCACGCTGGTTAAAGAGCAGCCGCCGACCACATGGAATCAGCTGGCCGCGAATGAATATGGTTTTTACGGCAACGTTAACCCGCATGTCGATCATCCGCGCTGGTCTCAGGCTACTGAACGCTTTATCGGCTCTGGCGGGATCCTGGATGTTAAACGCCAGCCTACTTTATTATTCAACGGTTACGGCAGCCAGGTTGCCTCGCTCTATAAAGGGTTAGATCTGCGGGAGAACTTTTAGTGCGCCTGACGATTAAACAGATTACCGGTCTGAAAGTTCTGCTGCATCTTGCCGGTTTTTTACCCTTTCTCTGGCTGATTTTATCCATTAACCAGGGCTGGCTGAGCGCCGATCCGGCAAAAGATATCCAGCATTTTACCGGCAGAATGGCGCTGAAGTTCCTGCTGGGCACCTTGCTGGTAACGCCGCTGGCGCGCTATGGCAAGCAGCCGCTGCTTATTCGCGTTCGCCGACTGCTTGGCCTGTGGTGCTTTGCCTGGGCCACGCTGCATTTGGTTAGCTATGCGCTACTTGAGCTGGGCATTGATAATCTGGGCCTGCTGGGTTCCGAACTGATCTCCCGGCCTTATCTCACGCTGGGCATTATCAGCTGGTTTATTCTGCTGCTGCTGTCGCTGACTTCTTTTCAGAAAGCGCAGAAGAAGCTGGGGAGAAACTGGCAAAAGCTGCATAACGCCATTTATATCGTGCTGATCCTGGCCCCGATCCACTATCTGTGGTCGGTAAAAACCTTTTCGCCCCAGCCATGGATCTATGCTTTTATCGCGCTCGTCCTGCTGCTGTGGCGCTATAAAAAATTCCGCGGCTGGCGGCGATAAACTGTGCGCCGCTCCGCATATCTCGCTATTACCGCGCGCTTTATCTGCAGTTGCTGGATTATCTTCGCTGATACGACCAGTATTTAGCTGCTAATTGCGTTGAAATCGTTATAATGCCCGGTTTTAAACCTGCGGACAGGCCAAATTTCACCTTCGAAGGTGACAAATGGCGTTTCGCGTTGTATTTTGTGCGATGCCTCAATTATCGCAGGAGATAGCAGCAAGATGACCGACAAGTTTCACATACTGCTTTTGAACGGTCCAAACCTGAACCTCCTTGGCACACGCGAGCCGGAGAAGTATGGCAGCACGACCCTTCTCGATCTCGTCAGCATGCTGAACACGCAGGCTGAAGATCTCCACGTGAAGCTGAGTCATCTGCAGTCCAATGCGGAACATGCGTTAATTGACCGCATTCATGAAGCGAAAGGCAATGTCGATTATATCGTCATTAACCCGGCGGCTTTTACGCATACCAGCGTTGCGCTTCGCGATGCCCTGCTTGCAGTGAGCATCCCGTTTATTGAAGTGCACCTGTCTAACGTGCATGCCCGCGAACCTTTTCGCCATCATTCTTATCTTTCTGATATTGCTGCTGGCGTAATCTGTGGACTTGGCGTCGACGGTTACTCCTGGGCTTTACAGACGGCGGTAAAACGCCTGTCACAATCTAATTAAACAGAGTACGGAACCACACTAATGGATATTCGTAAGATTAAAAAACTGATCGAACTGGTTGAAGAATCAGGCATTGCTGAACTGGAAATTTCTGAAGGTGAAGAGTCCGTTCGCATCAGTCGTTCCCCAGCCAATCCGGGCTATCCGATGATGCAGCAGGCCTATGCTGCACCAATGATGCAGCAGCAGCCTGCCCTGGCTACCGCCGTTGCACCTGCCGCTACGCCTGTGATGGAAGCGCCTGCCGCTGCCGAGATCAGTGGTCACATCGTACGTTCACCAATGGTCGGTACTTTCTACCGCACGCCAAGCCCGGACGCGAAAGCCTTTGTCGAAATCGGCCAGAAAGTTAACGCTGGCGATACCCTGTGCATCGTTGAAGCGATGAAAATGATGAACCAGATCGAAGCCGACAAGTCCGGCGTGGTAAAAGCGATTCTGGTCGAAAGCGGTCAGCCAGTTGAATTTGACGAGCCGCTGGTAGTCATCGAATAACGACGAGGCGAACCATGCTGGATAAAATTGTAATAGCTAACCGTGGTGAAATTGCGCTGCGTATTTTGCGTGCCTGTAAAGAACTGGGCATCAAAACCGTCGCCGTGCATTCAAGCGCGGACCGCGATCTGAAACACGTGCTGCTGGCGGATGAAACCGTTTGTATCGGCCCGGCACCTTCCGTAAAAAGCTACCTGAACATCCCTGCCCTGATTTCCGCTGCGGAAATTACCGGCGCGGTGGCGATTCACCCTGGCTACGGCTTCCTGTCTGAAAACGCCGATTTTGCCGAGCAGGTTGAGCGCTCCGGCTTTATCTTTATCGGCCCGAAAGCCGACACCATTCGCCTGATGGGCGACAAGGTGTCCGCTATCACCGCGATGAAGAAAACCGGCGTGCCAACCGTACCGGGTTCTGACGGTTCGCTGGGCGACGACATGGAGAAAAACCGCGCCATTGCTAACCGCATCGGTTATCCGGTGATCATCAAAGCCTCTGGCGGCGGCGGCGGTCGCGGTATGCGTGTTGTGCGCCACGACAAAGACCTGGAGCAGTCCATTAACATGACGAAAGCGGAAGCCAAAGCGGCTTTCAATAACGACATGGTTTATATGGAGAAATTCCTGGAAAACCCACGTCACGTGGAAATCCAGGTGCTGGCTGATGGTCAGGGCCACGCGGTCTATCTGGCTGAACGCGACTGCTCAATGCAGCGTCGTCACCAGAAAGTCGTGGAAGAAGCGCCAGCGCCAGACATTAGCGAAGAACAGCGCCGCTTTATCGGCGAACGCTGCTCGAAAGCCTGTATTGATATCGGCTATCGCGGCGCGGGCACCTTCGAGTTCCTGTTCGAAAACGGTGAGTTCTACTTCATTGAAATGAACACCCGTATTCAGGTTGAGCATCCGGTAACGGAAATGATCACCGGCGTTGATCTGATCAAAGAGCAGCTGCGTATCGCTGCCGGCCAGCCGCTGTCGATCAAACAGGAAGATATTGTTATTCGCGGACATGCGGTTGAATGCCGTATCAACGCCGAAGATCCAAATACCTTCCTGCCAAGCCCTGGCAAGATCACGCGCTTCCATGCGCCCGGCGGGTTTGGCGTGCGTTGGGAATCTCATATTTACGCTGGCTACACCGTACCACCGTATTATGATTCCATGATTGGCAAGCTGATCACCTATGGCGAAACGCGTGAAGTCGCGATTGCCCGCATGAGGAATGCACTGGCAGAGCTGATCATTGACGGCATCAAGACTAATATTGAGCTGCAAATGAAGATCATGGATGACGAACACTTCCAGGTGGGCGGCACTAACATCCATTATCTGGAGAAAAAACTCGGCATTCAGGAAACCTGATTTGTCTGAGGAATGAAAGGAAGGCCGGTCTGACCGGCCTTTTTCTTTGCCTGTTCCGGGAGGAAAAATGGAAAAACGCTTTGTGCAGGCGCATCGCGAGGCCCGCTGGTCGTTCTGGCTGGCGGTGGCCTATCTTGCCGCCTGGTTTCTGGCGGCGCTGTCGGGTGATAACCAGCCCGGCCCAACCGGCCTGCCCCACTGGTTTGAAATGGCCTGTCTGCTGGTACCGCTGCTGTTTATTTTCTTTTGCTGGCTGATGATAAAACGCGTGTTTCGTGATATTTCCCTGGAGGATGCGCCATGAAGCCGGGGGTTATTGTACCGTTAATCGCCTATCTGCTGCTGGTTGCCGCGCTGTCTGTCTATGCCATGCGTAAACGCCGCGAAGGCAGCTTCCTGACCGAATATTTTCTTGGCAGCCGGTCGATGGGCGGCTTTGTGCTGGCCATGACGCTAACGACCACCTATATCAGCGCCAGCTCGTTTATCGGCGGTCCCGGCGCGGCCTACCATTACGGGCTGGGCTGGGTGCTGCTTTCAATGGTTCAGGTGCCGGCCGTCTGGCTGTCGCTGGGCATTCTGGGCAAAAAGTTTGCTATTCTGGCCAGGCGCTACAATGCCGTCACGCTGAACGATATGCTTTTTGCTCGCTACCGCAGCACGCTGCTGGTGTGGTTCGCCAGCCTGAGCCTGCTGATTGCCTTTGTCGGTGCGATGACCGTGCAGTTTATCGGCGGCGCACGGCTGCTGGAGACGGCGGCAGGCATTCCTTATGATACCGGCCTGTTAATTTTCGGCGGCGCTATCGCATTCTATACCGCTTTTGGCGGCTTTCGAGCCAGCGTGCTGAACGATGCTTTGCAAGGCCTGGTGATGCTGCTCGGCACTTTTATTCTGCTGTTTGCCGTGATCCATGCCGCGGGCGGTATGCACAGCGCGGTACAGAAGCTGGAGCAGATTAATCCCCAGCTGATTTCGCCCGGCGGCGTGGATAATATCCTTAGCCCAACTTTCCTGGCCTCTTTTTCCGTGCTGGTCTGCTTTGGCGTTATCGGGCTGCCGCATACTGCCGTTCGCTGTATTTCCTATAAAGACAGCAAGGCTGTGCATCGCGGGATTGTGCTTGGCACCATTGTGGTTGCCGTACTGATGTTCGGGATGCACCTGGCTGGCGCGCTGGGACGTGCGGTTATGCCCGATTTGAAGATCCCTGACCTGGTTATCCCTACGCTGATGATCCACGTTTTGCCGCCGCTGGCTGCGGGGATCTTTCTTGCCGCGCCGATGGCGGCGATTATGTCGACGATCAACGCACAGCTATTGCAATCTTCCGCCACGATCGTGAAAGATCTGTTTTTACGCGTGCGTCCGCAGCAGATCGATAATGAGCCGCTGCTGAAAAAGATCTCGGCGGCCGTCACGCTGGTGCTGGGCCTGCTGCTGCTGCTGGCGGCCTGGAATCCACCCGACATGCTAATCTGGCTTAATCTGCTGGCTTTTGGCGGCCTGGAAGCGGTGTTTCTGTGGCCGCTGGTGCTGGGCCTGTACTGGGAAAAAGCCAACGCTGCCGGCGCGTTGAGCAGTATGGTTAGCGGCGCAGGCTGTTATACCCTGCTGGCCAGCTTATCGCTGCAGCCCTGGGGCTTTCACCCCGTGGTGCCGTCGCTGCTGCTTAGCCTGATTGCTTTTGCAATCGGCAACCGTTTTGGCCGTCCTCAACGGCCATAGCCTTTTTGTCTGACTAAAGAGAATCGCAATGCCCTGGATACAAATGAAGATCAACACCACTGGCGCACAGGCTGAAGAGCTGGGCGATGCGCTGATTGAGAACGGGGCTGTCTCGGTCACGTTCCAGGATACGCACGATAATCCGGTTTTTGAGCCGCTGCCGGGCGAAACCCGCCTGTGGGGCGATACCGATGTGATCGGCCTGTTCGATGCAGAAACCGAGATGCAGGACGTGATTGCCGGTCTGGAACAACATCCGCTGCTCGGCGCCAGTTTTCATCACAAAATTGAGCAGATTGAAGATAAAGACTGGGAGCGCGAGTGGATGGAAAACTTCCACCCGATGCGCTTCGGTCAGCGTCTGTGGATCTGCCCAAGCTGGCGTGACGTGCCGGATCCGCATGCGGTTAACGTGATGCTCGATCCCGGCCTGGCTTTCGGCACCGGCACGCATCCAACGACGGCGATGTGCCTGAGCTGGCTGGACGGTCTGGATCTGGCGGGCAAAACGGTAATCGATTTTGGCTGTGGCTCCGGCATCCTGGCTATCGCGGCTCTTAAGCTGGGCGCGGCTAAAGCTATCGGAATTGATATCGATCCGCAGGCCATTCAGGCTAGTCGCGACAATGCCGAGCGCAACGGCGTATCGGAACGTCTGTCGCTCTATCTGCCCCATGAGCAGCCTGACAACCTGAGTGCGGATGTCGTCGTCGCCAACATTCTTGCCGGCCCGCTGCGCGAGCTGGCCCCGCTTATCAGCGTGCTGCCGATATCCGGCGGTCATCTGGGGCTTTCCGGCGTGCTGGCCAGCCAGGCAAGCGGCGTTTGCGAAGCCTATGAGGACAAGTTCACGCTTGATCCTGTGGCGGAGAAAGAAGAGTGGTGCCGCATCACCGGCATACGCCGCTAATCAACGAATTTAGCCGATAATGCTCGCCTGTCGCCTGCATAAGGCGCTTAAGCAAGTCATTAATCGTGCAATCCGGCCTTTACATGCGCGGATTATCGTCGAATAATTGACCGGGCACTGGCAGAATCGAGGCGGACACGGCGGTATCAGGCGTGTTTTTCACGCAAGATACCGTTATTTATAGTGTTAAGTTTGTCACAGAAAAAGAAAAATATTTGTTCATAATTTAGCCTTTGATATTTAACCTGTTGTTTAATATTAATATTTATCAAGTAAGCTAATCGCGTAACCTTGTGGTGACTCTTTTTACGCGAAATTGTTCAAAGTTTGGCCTTTCATCTTCTGAAAAAAATGCGTAATATACGCCGCCTTGCGAACACACTATGGTCACTTTTTTTTCATGCGCATAGGAAACCACCAGCTTCGCAATCGCCTGATTGCAGCACCAATGGCCGGAATTACCGACAGGCCTTTCCGGACGCTTTGTTATGCAATGGGCGCTGGTATGACCGTATCGGAGATGCTGTCGTCAAACCCGGAAGTCTGGGCCAGCGACAAATCACGACTGCGTATGGTACACAGTGATGAGCCCGGTATTCGTACCGTGCAGATTGCCGGTTGTGACCCTGAAGAGATGGCTGAGGCCGCGCGCATTAACGCTTTATCGGGTGCGCAGGTTATCGATATCAACATGGGATGTCCGGCTAAAAAGGTGAATCGTAAAATGGCGGGCTCGGCCCTGCTGCAACACCCTGAACTGGTGAAGTCTATCCTTTCAGCGGTAGTTAATGCGGTAGATGTGCCCGTCACGTTAAAGATTCGCACCGGCTGGGACACGGATAACCGCAATTGTGTTGAGATTGCCCAATTGGCTGAACGTTGTGGCATTCAGGCCCTGACCATCCACGGACGCACTCGCGCGTGTTTGTTCAACGGCGAAGCTGAATATGACAGCATTCGGACAGTTAAGCAGAATGTCTCTATTCCCGTTATCGCGAACGGAGACATTACTGACCCGCATAAAGCCAGAGCCGTACTCGACTATACGGGGGCTGATGCCCTGATGATAGGACGTGCGGCTCAGGGAAGACCGTGGATCTTCCGGGAAATCCAGCATTATCTGGACACTGGGGAGCTGCTGGCACCAATGCCACTGGCTGAAGTAAAGCGCTTGCTTATCGAGCACTTACGGGAACTGCACGACTTTTATGGTCATCGCAAAGGATACCGTATTGCCCGGAAGCACGTCTCCTGGTATCTCCAGGAGCATGCCCCAAACGACCAGTTTCGGCGCACATTCAACGCCATTGAGGATGCCAGCGAACAGCTGGAGGCGTTGGAAGCATACTTCGAAAAACTTGCATAATAGAAATAAAGAGCTGACAGAACTATGTTCGAACAACGCGTAAATTCTGATGTACTGACCGTTTCAACCGTTAACTCCCAGGATCAGGTGACCCAAAAGCCTCTGCGTGACTCGGTCAAACAGGCACTGAAGAACTATTTTGCTCAACTGAACGGTCAGGATGTTAATGACCTGTATGAGCTGGTTTTGGCTGAAGTAGAACAGCCTCTGTTGGACATGGTGATGCAATATACCCGTGGCAACCAGACCCGTGCAGCCCTGATGATGGGTATCAACCGCGGTACGCTGCGTAAGAAACTGAAAAAATACGGCATGAACTAAGGTTTCGGTTCATTGTGACGGAGGCGCTACGTACTGTTAGCGCCTTTTTTAATGTCTGCGATTTACACAGAATCGTCTGGCTTGTGTAAATATCAGACGTTAATCTCAACTTCTCGTCGATGTCGTTGTCCTATCCTCTGTATCGCTGCGGATTAACTTCTTTATGCGCTACATCTTCCATGCACGCATAAAGAGAGACATATGAAGGAATCTCCCCGCTTTACCCGCAACATGATGCATCCACGTTACTGGACAACATGGGCCGGACTGGGATTACTGTATTTACTGGTGCTGCTGCCTTTTCCAATGCTGCAAAAACTGGGCACATGGATGGGCCGCACATCAATGCGTTTTCTGAAACGCCGTATTCGTATTACTCGCCGCAATCTGGAGCTGTGCTTTCCGGATATGCCAAAAGAACAAATTGAGTTGAGCATTGTGCGCAACTTTGAGTCGCTGGGCATGGGACTGCTGGAAACCGGTATGGCCTGGTTCTGGTCCGATCGCCGCGTTAAGCGCTGGTTTACCGTTAACGGCCTGCATAATTTGCAGGCCGCGCAAAAAGAAGGCCGAGGCGCGCTGATTATCGGCGTACATTTTATGTCGCTGGAGCTGGGTGGCAGAGCAATGGGCCTCTGTCAGCCGATGATGGCTATGTATCGTCCGCATAACAACAAGCTGATGGAGTGGGTGCAAACCAAAGGCCGTATGCGTTCCAATAAGGCGATGATTAACCGCCGCGATTTACGCGGTATGGTGCAGGCATTGAAACAGGGTGAAGCGGTCTGGTTTGCTCCCGATCAGGACTACGGCCCTAAAGGCAGCGTGTTTGCACCGCTGTTTGCCGTCCCTCAGGCTGCCACGACCAGCGGTACCTGGATGATTGCTCGCATGGCTAAACCAGCAATGATTACCGTAGTGCTGATCCGTAACGAAGACGGAAGCGGCTACGAGCTGGTGATTCAGCCCGAGCTAAAAGAGTATCCGATTGAGGATGAGCAGCAGGCCGCTGCCTATATGAATAAAGTTATTGAGGGCGAAATTATGCGTGCGCCGGATCAGTACATGTGGCTGCATCGCCGCTTTAAAACGCGTCCCGATGGCGCTCAGCCGCTCTATTAACTCTCCGTAACGCTTTTACTGAAGCCAGCCTCATCGGGCTGGCTTTTTGCTGCCTCTGCTTCTGCCTCTGCTTCTGCCTCTGCTTCTGCCTCTGCTTCTGCTTCTGCTTCTGCTTCTGCCTCTGCTTCTGCCTCTGCTTCTGCTTCTGCTTCTGCTTCTGCTTCTGCTTCTGCTTCTGCTTCTGCTTCTGCTTCTGCTTCTGCTTCTGC
>NZ_JAHSPF010000004.1 GCF_019132875.1 Erwinia phyllosphaerae | reverse complement strand
GGGAAGGATTCGAACCTTCGAAGTCGATGACGGCAGATTTACAGTCTGCTCCCTTTGGCCGCTCGGGAACCCCACCACTGGCCTTGCTTGCTGCTTGTTAAAGCGGGGCGCATCATAACAAATGCTCTGCCGCTGTAAAGCCCGGATTCGGCGTTTTTAGCGCGTTTGCCGGTTTTTTGATCGGGCTGCTGCTTTGTGCGGCAAAACAACAGCCCAAAAGGCTTACAAAATGATCGTGCGGTTACCGTAAACAAATACGCGCTGCGCCAGCGCATGGTAAAGCGCACGGCTCAACACGTTTTTCTCAACGTCACGGCCGGCGCGCATCATGTCTTCAGCGGTATAGTTATGATCGACGTGAATAACGTCCTGCATGATGATTGGGCCTTCGTCCAGATTATCATTCACGTAATGCGCCGTGGCGCCAATGATCTTCACGCCGCGCTCATAGGCCTGATGATAAGGACGCGCGCCAATAAAGGCAGGCAGGAACGAGTGGTGAATATTGATAATCTGGTTAGGATAGCGCTGCACAAAAGCAGGCGTGAGCACGCGCATATATTTAGCCAGCACCACGTAGTCCGGCTGGTAGCGGTCGATTTCCGCAGCCATATTATTGTCATGCTCTTCGCGCGTCAGGCCTTCGTGGCTGACCAGCGTAAACGGAATGTCAAAGCGTTCTACCAGCGTGCGCAGCGTATCGTGATTGCCAATAACGGCGGCAATTTCCACATCCAGCCCGCCATAGGTGCTTTTCATCAGCAGATCGCCCAGGCAGTGCGCTTCTTTTGTCACCAGAATAACAACGCGGCGGCGACCCGCTGGATTCAATTCACGAAACGAACCGGCTGGCAGCGCGCTGTCCAGATCGGCCAGCAGCGTCGTATCGTTAAAAATGCCTTCCAGTTCGGTGCGCATAAAGAAGCGGCCGGTACGGTGATCGACAAACTCATTATTCTGTACGATGTTCAGCTCATGCTTGTAGCAGATGTTAGTGATCTTGGCGATCAGGCCCTTGGCGTCCGGGCAAATGGTACGTAAAACTTTACGTTGCAGTGTTTGCGCTTGCATTACGATGGTAGTCCTGTCCAGGCAATTCTCAGAGTCAGGCTGCGGCCGTTACTGGCCACAACATTTTTTAAATTTTTTGTCGGAGCCGCAAGGGCACCGCTCGTTTCGCCCCGTTTCAGGGTAGGTTCCGTCGATATAATACCAGCGTTGCGCCAGTCGAAGAAAGCGCGAACGCTCATGGATAAAGTTGACCCGCTCATTTTCCGTATAGCGAGCAAAGAAAGTCACAAAGCCTTCTTCGCTATCCCCTGGCGCTTCGGCGGCAAGAATATGTAAACTTAACCAGTTCGTGGAGGCAAAGCTCTGCTGCAGGCTGTCGCGAAAACGGTCGGCATGGCAATCAGGATGCCAGGTCGCAACAAGATAATCTGCGTTGCCAAGGGCATAGGCCGTATAGCGAGAACGCATCAGGGCTTGCGGCGTCGGAGGAATACCGTCACCATTGAGCCAGGGCTGACAACATAAGCTATACTCCAGTCCGCTACAGCAAGGGCAAAGTTCCGACACGTTATCTCCAGAAGATACTATAAGGCTGAAAAAGTTTGGGCGTCATGGTAACCGAGCTACGTGAATGGCGCCATTGGTTCGTTAAGCAAATACCAGAGGTGGAATGAGACAGGTTAAGATTGGGCTGGCACTGGGATCGGGTGCCGCCAAGGGGTGGGCTCATATCGGCGTGATCGAAGCGCTGGAACGAGCCGGCATCAGGATTGATGTGGTGGCAGGTTGCTCCGTGGGAGCGCTTGTCGGCGCCGCTTATGCCAGTCGTCGTCTTCCTCTGTTGTCCGGTTGGGTCCAGGGTTTTAGCTACTGGGAAGTGCTGCGGCTGATGGATCTGTCATGGCGTCGCGGCGGCCTGCTGCGCGGTGAGCGAGTTTTCAGCCATGTTCGCCGTCTGCTGCCGCACAATCATATTGAACAGTGTGGCCTGCCGTTTGGTGCCGTAGCGACTAACCTCAGTACAGGACGTGAGCTCTGGCTGACAGAGGGCGATCTTCACCAGGCAATCCGTGCATCCTGCAGCATGCCGGGTTTACTGGCCCCCGTTGAGTGGCATGGTTACTGGCTGGTGGATGGTGCCGTAGTGAACCCCGTTCCCATTTCTTTAACTCGTGCGCTTGGGGCCGATATCGTCATCGCCGTGGATCTGCAACACGACGCCCACCTTATGCAGCAAAACCTCCTGTCCGTTACGCCGCAGTCCGTTGTGCTACCAGAGTCGGCCCAGGGCTGGCGAGGCAAGCTACGGCAGCGCCTGAGCAGAGCAGGTGATAAAAAAACCAAACAACCCCCGGGAGCGATGGAAATTATGACCACCTCTATCCAGGTACTGGAAAACCGGGTCAAGCTTAACCGGATGGCAGGCGATCCGCCTGACGTGCTGATACAGCCTTTTTGTCCACAAATTTCTACGCTGGATTTTCACCGGGCAGGCGAGGCGATAACGGCAGGCAGGCTGGCCGTTGAGAAAAAAATGGATGAATTGCTTCCGTTGGTTCGTCAGTTATGAATTGCCGGAGAGAGAAATGACACCACTTCAGGCAAATCTGAGATGCGCAATTGTGGTTTTTGAGCCACTATTGACTTATCCGGCGAACAAGGGGGGATAATGGAGAAGCCATTAAACGGGAAACAGGTATTAATAGTTGAAGACGAAGTCGTTTTCCGTTCTCTGCTGGATAACTTTCTGGGAGCATTGGGAGCCACAACCGCGCTCGCTGATGACGGTATTCAGGCTCTGGAAAAAATGCAGCAGGGTAACTTCGATCTGCTCATTTGCGATCTGGCGATGCCGCGCATGAACGGCATCAAACTGGTTGAACATCTGCGTACTCGAGGCAGCACCATTCCTGTGCTGGTGATTTCCGCGACGGAAAATATGTCGGACATTGCGCATGTCCTGCGTCTGGGCGTTCAGGACGTGCTGTTAAAACCGCTGAAAGATTTGGAAAGGCTGCGCGAGGCAGTCTATGAGTGCCTCTATCCTTCTATGTTCACTTCTAAAGTGGAAGAAGATGAGCAGCTCTTCCAGGACTGGGATGCGCTGGTGCGCGATCCGCAGGCTGCCGCAAAACTGTTAAAACAGTTACAGCCGCCGGTACAGCAAGAAATAGCCAACTGCCGCATCAACTACCGCCAGTTAACCATGGCGGAACAGCCGGGACTGGTGTTAGACGTGGCCGCCTTGTCCGATAAAGATCTGGCGTTTTATTGTCTGGACGTGACTCGTGCAGGCGATAATGGGGTACTGGCTGCGTTATTGTTAAGAGCATTATTTAACGGCCTGCTGCAGGATCAGCTTTCCGGTCAGGCACAACGTTTGCCGGAATTAAATAGCTTGCTTAAACAGGTTAACCTGCTGCTACGCCAGGCAAACTTGCAGGGGCAGTTTCCTTTGCTCGTTGGTTATTACCACCAGGGTTTAAAAAATCTTATTCTGGTTTCTGCGGGATTAAACGCCACGCTCAATATTCATTCGCATCAAATTCAGCTCAGCAATGGCGTTCCTCTTGGTACGTTAGGCAGCACGCATCTTAATCAAATTAGCCATCGCTGCGACGAGTGGCAGTGCCAGGTCTGGGGCGCTGGCGGCAGGCTGCGCCTGATGTTGTCCACCGATTAACCTGTCCGCTTTATTTATATCGCTGCGCCCCAACGACAGGGCCAGCGATAAGCTTTACACTTAGGTAATTGTCTTAAATTCAATGGAAATGGTTTAACCAGGATAAATCCAGCCCACTTCAGCTGGTATACTCACCTCGTTTTTTAACTCGACATATCAAGTAATAACTTGAACGGCCTAAAGAGAGGTACTTAGATGTCTGCCTATAAGTCTAAAGTAAAAAAAGCGGTTATCCCTGTTGCAGGTTTGGGAACCCGTATGTTACCTGCCACCAAAGCTATTCCTAAGGAAATGCTGCCGCTGGTTGATAAGCCGTTAATTCAGTATGTCGTTAACGAATGTATCGCTGCCGGAATCAACGAGATTGTGCTGGTAACGCACTCATCTAAAAACTCTATCGAAAACCATTTTGATACCAGCTTCGAACTGGAAGCCATGCTGGAAAAACGTGTTAAGCGTCAGCTGCTGGAAGAAATCCAGTCAATCTGCCCGCCACACGTGACCATCATGCAGGTTCGTCAGGGTCTGGCTAAAGGTCTGGGTCATGCGGTTATGTGCGCATACCCGGTAGTAGGCAATGAACCTGTCGCGGTAATCCTGCCGGACGTTATCATCGACGAGTACGAATCTAACCTGGCGCAGGATAACCTGGCCGATATGATGCGTCGCTTCGATGAAACCGGTTACAGCCAGATTATGGTTGAGCCTGTTGCAGACGTTACCGCGTACGGCGTGGTTGACTGCCAGGGCGCAGAGCTGAAAGCGGGCGACAGCGCACCAATGGTTGGCGTGGTTGAAAAGCCTAAAGCTGACAAAGCACCTTCTAACCTGGCGGTTGTTGGTCGTTACGTGCTGTCTGCCGACATCTGGCCACTGCTGGCGAAAACGCCTCCGGGCGCAGGTGACGAAATTCAGCTGACCGACTCTATTGCCATGCTGATGGACAAAGAGACGGTAGAAGCTTATCACCTGAAAGGCGTGAGCCACGACTGTGGTAACAAACTGGGCTATATGCAGGCTTTCGTAGAGTACGGCGTACGTCACAACACGCTGGGTGCTGACTTTAAAGCATGGCTTGAAAGCACCGTTGGCAACGAAAAATAAGATTAATTTTTTAACCGGGACAATTCAATGAAAGTCACCGTATTTGGTATCGGCTATGTTGGTCTGGTTCAGGCTGCTGTTCTGGCCGAAGTCGGACATGACGTTCTTTGTATCGATGTCGACGCGAACAAAGTCGAGAATCTGAAGAAAGGGATCATTCCAATTTTTGAGCCGGGCCTGACGCCGCTGGTGATGCAGAACTATGAGGCGGGCCGCCTTAAGTTCTCCACTAACGCGGAAGACGGGGTAAAACACGGAACCATGCAGTTCATCGCCGTAGGTACGCCTCCGGATGAAGATGGCTCTGCGGATCTGAAATATGTTACCGCCGTAGCTCGTACTATTGCACAGCACATGACCGATCATAAAGTCGTGATTGATAAATCAACCGTACCTGTAGGCACGGCAGACCGTGTTCGCAGCGTCATGAACGAAACGCTGAAGGGCCGCGGCGTCGACGTCAATTTTGATGTCGTCTCCAACCCGGAATTCCTGAAGGAAGGCGCGGCGGTTAACGACTGCATGCGTCCGGAGCGTATCGTTGTAGGCACGGATAACGACGACGTTGTGGAACTGCTGCGTGAGCTTTACGAGCCGTTTAACCGCAATCACGATCGCATGATCCTGATGGATATCCGTAGTGCTGAGCTGACCAAGTATGCGGCTAACTGCATGCTGGCAACCAAGATCAGCTTTATGAACGAGATCTCTAACCTGGCTGAACGCCTGGGCGCAGACGTTGAGAAAGTTCGTCAGGGTATTGGTTCCGATTCTCGTATCGGTTACTCCTTTATCTACCCGGGCTGCGGCTACGGCGGTTCCTGCTTCCCGAAAGACGTGCAGGCGCTGATCCGTACTGCCGAGCAGATTGGCTACAAGCCGCGTCTGCTGCAGGCCGTAGAGGACGTTAACGACTCGCAGAAACACAAGCTGCCGGGCTTTATCAAGCGTCACTTTGGCGACAATCTGCAGGGCAAAACCTTTGCGCTGTGGGGCCTGTCATTCAAGCCAAATACGGACGATATGCGTGAAGCATCCAGCCGCGTGCTGATGGAAGCACTGTGGCAGGCTGGCGCCTCCGTACAGGCTTTCGATCCGGAAGCCATGGACGAAGCGCAGCGCATCTACGGTCACCGCAGCGATCTGAAGCTGATGGGCACCAAAGAGGCAGCGTTGCAGGGTGCAGATGGCCTGGTTATCTGTACCGAATGGCAGAACTTCCGCGCGCCGGATTTTGACGTCATTAAAAATGCTCTGAAAGAACCCGTGATTTTTGATGGTCGTAACCTGTATGATCCAGAAAGAGTCAGCAAACGCGGTTTCGTTTATTATGCAATCGGCCGCGGAGCTTCAATCGAAATTGCATAGTTAACGAGGGCAGTATGAAATATCTGGTTACCGGCGCGGCAGGATTTATTGGTTTTTATGTTACACAACGCCTGCTCAGTGCCGGTCACCAGGTTGTCGGTCTCGACAACCTGAATGACTATTACGATGTAAAACTCAAACTCGCCCGTCTGGATTTACTCAAGCCTTCTCCCGCCTTTTCTTTTATTAAGCTTGACCTGGCTGACAGGGCAGGAATGGCGCAGCTTTTTGCCGACGAACGCTTTGACCGGGTCATCCATTTAGCGGCTCAGGCCGGCGTGCGTTACTCGCTGGATAATCCTCTGGCTTACGCTGACAGCAATCTGATTGGCCACCTGAATATTCTGGAAGGATGCCGCCATAATAAGGTGGGACATCTGCTTTACGCTTCTTCCAGCTCGGTATATGGTCTGAATCGCAAAATGCCTTTCTCGACCGATGATTCTGTTGACCATCCTGTTTCCCTTTATGCCGCGACGAAAAAAGCCAACGAGCTGATGTCGCATACCTATTCTCATCTCTATGGTATTCCGACTACGGGCCTGCGCTTCTTTACCGTATACGGTCCCTGGGGGCGTCCTGATATGGCGCTGTTTAAGTTTACCCGCGCTATGATTGCGGGTGAAAAAATAGACGTCTATAACAATGGACAGATGCGTCGCGACTTTACTTATATTGATGATATTGCCGAGGCCATTGTCAGACTGCAGGATGTTATTCCTCAGGCGGATGCAGAATGGACGGTAGAGACCGGCAGTCCGGCGACCAGTTCGGCACCTTATCGCGTCTATAACATTGGTAACAGCAATCCGGTAACGCTGATGGCCTATATTGAGGCGCTTGAAAAAGCTCTTGGCATGACCGCCGATAAAAATATGCTGCCAATGCAGCCTGGCGATGTACTGGAGACCAGCGCAGATACGGCAGCGCTGTATAAGGCGATTGGCTTTAAGCCTCAGACTGGCGTGGAAGAGGGCGTCAGCCGTTTTGTCAGCTGGTACCGATCCTTCTACCCGTCATAATAACCCGCATAAAAAAAGGAAGCCTGAGCTTCCTTTTTTTTACCGCATCGGTGACCACTGCGGCGGCTGTATGTTCTGCCAGAGGCTATTACAGCATGAAGTCTTCGAGTTTCTTACCCTGTTCTTCAATGGCTTTCTTAATAACTGCTGGAGTACGGCCCTGGCCGGTCCAGGTTTTGGTTTCGCCGTTTTCGTCGACGTATTTATATTTAGCCGGACGAGCTGCGCGCTTTGCTTTACCTGCGCTTTTTGGCGTACCCACTGCGGACAGCAGATCGCTTGGATCGATACCGTCAGCAATCAGCATTTCGCGATACTGCTGCAGTTTGCGCGTGCGTTCTTCGATTTCGGCCTGAGCGTGGCTCTCTTCATCACGGCGCTCGTGGACAACAACTTCCAGCTTCTCCAGCATCTCTTCCAGCGTTTCCAGCGAGCATTCTCTGGCTTGCGCACGCAGAGTACGGATGTTGTTCAAAATTTTAAGTGCTTCGCTCATTGTTCTGTTCTCAAAAATTTATAATGGGGGAATGTTCTGCCTGATAATAATAGAGTGCGCCCTAATGAACTGCAATAGTTAATTGTGTAAGAAAAGCAGAATAAGTTAATGCGCTGATACTGCCACACCGTTATTAATGGAAAAGCTAATTAAATTGTCGTGAATAACCGCCGGGCTGCTCCTTAAACTGTAACGGATTACGAGTTTAAGTTACGCTATTACCTGGTTTAATCGCTCAGCATCATTTTTTTTAATCTGCACAAACAGTTAACGCGCGGGAAATTTGAAAGAGAACGGCAGCATTTAAAGCGTTTTTTTAATCGTCAGCTGCAAAATAATAGATATGTCAGGATCTTTAAGGCATAAAATTTTAGTTCGTCAACCCTGGACAATAGTACAGGGTGCGGTAGCCAGATTTTAGCACCCAGAGATAAAGTAGCGGCCACCCTAACGCTCCGGGCGCCGGCCGATGTGGTACAATAATGCAAAACCGTTAATTTTTTATTCGGAGTGAAGCCCAATGGCTCAGCTTTATTTTTATT
The DNA here is from genome assembly GCF_019132875.1 of Erwinia phyllosphaerae. Taxonomy (GTDB): domain Bacteria; phylum Pseudomonadota; class Gammaproteobacteria; order Enterobacterales; family Enterobacteriaceae; genus Erwinia; species Erwinia phyllosphaerae. The sequence goes on along the minus strand of NZ_JAHSPF010000004.1, from coordinate 414,498 downwards.
ATTCCGTGATGAATGCAGGTAAATCAACTGCGCTACTGCAATCATCTTATAACTATCACGAGCGCGGAATGCGCACGCTGATCTATACCGCCGAGATCGATAACCGTTTTGGCGTTGGTAAAGTGAGTTCACGCATTGGCCTTTCTTCTCCAGCAAAATTGTATAATAACGACACGGCACTTTTTGATGAGATAAAAGCAGAACAGCAAATGGAATCGGTTCACTGTGTTCTGATTGATGAGTCGCAATTTCTTACCCGTGCCCAGGTAAAAGCGTTGTCAGACGTGGTAGATAATTTAGATATTCCCGTACTTTGTTATGGATTAAGAACCGATTTTCGCGGCGAATTATTTAGCGGTAGCCAGTATTTGTTAGCCTGGGCCGACAAGCTGGTAGAATTGAAAACCGTTTGCCACTGCGGAAGAAAAGCGGGCATGGTACTACGCGTGGATGAAAATGGCGCGCCCTATAACGAAGGTGAGCAGGTGGTGATAGGCGGTAATGAGCGCTATGTTTCTGTCTGCCGTAAGCACTATAAGGCGGCGATTGAACAGCACTGCATGGCGGCCGTTTATGGTGAAAAAGGGCGCAGGCCAGCCTGATCCACAGACAAATATCTTTAGCGTTTTTTAACAACCTGGCGATGCCCGGCTGCCGTGCCGAGATTAATTTTTCTTAATAAAAAACGCCCTGTCCGCATAGTGCTCACAGGGCGTTATCATTTATTTACTTTTAGTGTTCAGACGAAAAGCTTATGCCTTTTTCATTTTCTTACGGTCAATCGGCTGTGCGGCTACCGCTTCGGCAACAGACGTAAATGGCTCAACGTATTCACGACCGTAGAAGGTATCCAGCATAATCTGTTTCAGCTCAGCAATTAGCGGATAACGTGGGTTGGCTCCGGTACACTGGTCGTCAAAGGCATCTTCCGCCAGTTTATCAACCTTCGCCAGGAAATCGGCTTCCTGTACGCCCGCTTCGCGGATTGATTTTGGAATACCCAGTTCGGTCTTCATTCCTTCCAGCCACAGCAGCAGTTTTTCAATTTTCTGTGCGGTACGGTCGCCCGGCGCGCTTAAAGCCAGATGGTCGGCAATTTCAGCATAGCGGCGGCGGGCCTGCGGACGGTCATACTGGCTGAACGCCGTTTGCTTGGTCGGATTATCGTTGGCGTTGTAGCGAATAACGTTGCTAATCAGCAGCGCGTTCGCCAGGCCGTGCGGAATATGGAATTCAGAACCGAGTTTGTGCGCCATAGAGTGACATACGCCCAGGAAGGCGTTGGCAAAAGCGATACCGGCGATGGTAGCGGCATTATGCACACGCTCGCGCGCAACCGGATTTTTTGCCCCCTCGTGATAGCTGGTCGGCAGGTTTTCCTGCAGCAGTTTTAACGCCTGTAGCGCCTGGCCGTCAGAATATTCGTTGGCCAGCACGGAAACGTAAGCTTCCAGCGCGTGCGTTACGGCATCCAGCCCACCGAAAGCACATAGCGACCTTGGCATATTCATTACCAGGTTGGCGTCAACAATCGCCATATCCGGCGTGAGCGCATAGTCCGCCAGCGGATATTTCTGACCGGTGGCGTCATCGGTCACCACGGCAAACGGTGTGACTTCAGAACCTGTACCGGACGTGGTAGTGATGGCAATCATTTTCGCCTTCACGCCCATTTTCGGGAATTTATAGATACGTTTGCGAATATCCATAAAGCGCAGCGCCAGCTCTTCAAAATGGGTTTCTGGATGTTCATACATCACCCACATGATTTTCGCTGCGTCCATAGGGGAACCGCCGCCCAGTGCAATAATGACGTCCGGCTTAAAGGAGTTCATCTGCTCTGCGCCCTTGCGGACAATGCTCAGCGTCGGATCCGCTTCGACCTCAAAGAAAATCTCGGTTTCAAGGCCATGGGACTTCAGCACTGACACGACCTGATCCGCATAGCCGTTATTAAACAGATAGCGGTCGGTAACGATAAAGGCGCGTTTGGCACCGTCGGTGGCCACTTCTTCCAGCGCGATGGGCAGAGAGCCGCGACGGAAGTAGATAGACCTGGGAAGTTTATGCCACAACATATTTTCTGCTCGCTTAGCCACGGTTTTCTTATTGATCAGGTGTTTAGGTCCGACGTTTTCAGAAATGGAGTTACCGCCCCACGAGCCGCAGCCCAGCGTCAGTGAAGGAGCCAGCTTAAAGTTATACAGATCGCCAATGCCGCCTTGCGAAGCCGGAGTATTAATCAGAATACGCGCCGTTTTCATTCTGTCGCCGAAGAAATTGATGCGTTCACGCTCGTTATCCTGATCGGTATACAGGCACGAGGTATGGCCAATACCGCCCATCGCCACCAGTTTTTCCGCTTTGCTGACCGCCTCTTCGAAATCTTTCGCGCGATACATCGCCAGAGTAGGAGAGAGCTTTTCATGGGCGAAAGGCTCGGTTTCATCCACCAGTTTTACTTCGCCAATCAGAATCTTGGTGTTGTCCGGAACGTTAATACCGGCCATTTCGGCAATTTTAACCGCCGGTTGGCCGACGATAGCGGCGTTCAGCCCGCCGTTTTTCAGAATGATATCCTGCACGGCTTTCAGATCTTTGCCCTGCAGCAGATAGCCGCCGTGGCTGGCAAAGCGTTCGCGTACCGCATCGTAAACGGAATCCACTACAATGACGGACTGTTCAGAAGCGCAAATAACGCCGTTATCAAAGGTTTTTGACATCAGGATAGACGCGACCGCGCGCTTGATATCAGCCGTTTCATCGATAACAACAGGGGTATTACCCGCGCCCACGCCAATCGCCGGTTTACCGGAGCTGTAGGCGGCTTTCACCATGCCAGGGCCGCCGGTTGCCAGAATGAGATTGATATCAGGATGGTGCATCAGCTGATTGGACAGTTCGACAGAAGGCATATCGATCCAGCCGATAATATCTTTTGGCGCACCGGCGGCAATAGCGGCCTGCAGTACGATATCGGCTGCTTTATTGGTGGCGTCTTTAGCGCGTGGGTGAGGAGAGAAGATAATGCCGTTACGCGTTTTCAGGCTAATGAGCGCTTTGAAAATAGCTGTAGAAGTGGGGTTAGTGGTCGGGACAATCCCGCAAATCAGACCGGTAGGCTCTGCGATAGTTATGGTACCAAACGTATCGTCGGTAGCCAGTATGCCGCAGGTTTTTTCATCTTTATAAGCGTTGTAAATATACTCTGAGGCAAAATGATTTTTAATCACTTTATCTTCCACAATACCCATGCCGGATTCGGCAACGGCCATTTTCGCCAGCGGGATACGGGCGTCGGCGGCGGCTAATGCGGCCGCACGGAAGATTTTATCGACCTGCTCCTGGGTAAAGTTTGCATATTCGCGTTGGGCTTTTTTTACGCGTTCAACCAGTGCGTTAAGCTCGGCAACATTGGTAACGGCCATAATGCTCTCCTGATGAAAGTTAAACTCTGTTAGTAAACGAGCCAGAACAAACAATTATAGACAAGGTGTGCTTATTATTTGCTCAATGCGCTTGCTTTATGGCCTGCAAGTTCTGAAAGTTTACTAATAGAGTCTGTTATTCATGGCGGTGACAGAAGGAAACCGTCGCCGCGTGAGATCCCTCTATTGCCCCCAATATACGCACGGTACGCGCCAGAGATTTTGATGCAGGTCAATATTTATCCATGCTGACACCTTTCAGCTAACGCGGTACGGCAATCTTGCAATTCTGTTTATGGTAGAACGACATGGAATACAGTAGATTAGTAGTTTAATACTCTGATTATTCTGGTTTTATTAGCCTGAATATCCGGGGGACAGGGTTGATTCTGCAAAGTCTGCGTGCGCTGATGCTAAATTAACTGTAGTGAATATTGTATTGCTGTTCAGGAGAAAAGCGTGAATCCAGCCATCCTCGATCTGTCAGGCTATATTAAATTTTTCGTCGGGCTTTTTGCGTTGGTCAATCCGGTGGGCATTATCCCGGTATTTATCAGTATGACCAGCTATCAGCTCCCGGTTGCCCGCAACAAAACCAATCTGACGGCCAATCTTTCCGTGGCCATTATTCTCTGGACCGCGCTGTTTTTAGGCGATGCCATCCTGCATATCTTTGGGATCTCTATCGATTCATTTCGCATCGCCGGCGGCATTCTGGTTGTGACCATTGCCATGTCGATGATCAGCGGCAAGCTGGGAGAGGATAAGCAAAACAAGCAGGAGAAATCAGAAACGGCGATACGCGAAAGCGTGGGCGTCGTGCCGCTGGCGCTGCCGCTTATGGCGGGGCCGGGCGCAATCAGTTCTACCATCGTCTGGAGCACTCGCTATCACAGCTGGCAAAATTTGTTAGGCTTTAGCGTAGCGATCGCGCTGTTTTCTTTATGCTGCTGGCTGTTGTTTCGGGCTGCACCATTAATGGTCAGGGCATTAGGACAAACGGGTATCAACGTGATAACCCGTATCATGGGGCTGCTGTTAATGGCCTTAGGGATTGAGTTTGTCGTGACGGGCCTCAGAGCCTTATTTCCCGGACTGGTCACCTGAAAGCTTGCTGAAAAATGAGGTTTAAAGCAGATAATCTGCGGTTTTTTCGCGGCTGAAACAAAATTGCGCACCAAAATGATCCTTCTCAAACGTTAATTGCACCAGTAAGGTGCAATTATTCGTTTGGCTTAACAGAAGCCGCCCCATATTAATGTAATTACTGCAAAAGCGTGTTTTATCAAAAGGTAAGCAGTAAATGTTATTTAAATAACATGCCAATGTGCTGCCATACTGGTTTCTTATCAGCAGTTAAAACTAACTACTGAAGCGATAATAGCGTATATGACCAGAAAATCGCCGTCACGACGAGATTTGCGGTTTTATCTTCATTTAACTTTGTTAAAACATTTCTGCAACCATGGTTTTCTTATTTTTGTAATTAAATCAATAATTTAATTTTATTTTCTGCCGAAAAAGAAGTGCGCTGCGGGAAATTTTTAACGCCATAAAAGAGAAATGGTTAACATTTCCATCATTTTGCTGTGGAGCATGAAGTCGCCTTCTGTTAGGTTTTTCTGCACTGAGCAAACCTGGCATCGGATGTGCAATGCATTTTAAACGCGCTTCGACAATCGGCCAGAGCTCCACAGAGGTAATCACTGATTAATGAAAAAACTGCATAATCTGGCACTGGCCTGTATAACCTCTGTGTCGCTGGCCAACGCTGCAACTCCGCCTGAAGGGATTGCGCTGGCCGCACAACAAAAAATCACCATTAATAACGGTAGCGAAGTCTCTACGCTGGATCCGCAAAAGATTGAAGGCGTACCGGAAAGCAACATTGTCAGTAATCTGCTGGAAGGGTTAGTAAACACAGATAATCAAGGCCATAGCGTACCGGGCATGGCGGAGAGCTGGAGCAATCAGCAGTATAAAACCTGGACGTTTACCCTGCGTAAGGCGACCTGGAGTAACGGTGAGCCGGTCACGGCAGGAGATTTTGTTTACAGCTGGCGGCGGCTGGCCGACCCGGCAACCGCATCCCCTTATGCCAGCTATTTACAGTATGCCCATATCGAAAACGTCGATGAAATTCTGGCAGGTAAAAAACCCGTCGAAAGTTTAGGCGTTAAGGCTCTTGATGATACCCATTTTCAGGTTACGCTCAGCGAACCTGTTCCCTGGTTCATTGCGCTGGCTACCAATGCCGCGTTAAAGCCGGTTAACCGGCAAGCCGTGGAAAAGTGGGGCGACAAATGGACGCAGCCGGAACACTACGTCAGCAACGGCGCCTATACGCTCAGCGACTGGGTTATCAATGAAAAGATCGTGCTGAAGCGTAACCCTCGCTATTGGGATAACGCGCATACCGCGATTGAAACGGCCATTTTCTTGCCCATCACCTCCGAATCTACGGACGTAGCCCGTTATCGTAGCGGCGAAATCGATATCACCAACAGCGCGCTGCCGCCCGACCTTTTTCCCACGTTAAAGAAAACGCTGGGGACGCAGGTTCGCGTCAGTCCACTTTTGTGCACGTTTTATTATGAGCTGAATAACAGGCGTCCGCCTTTTGACGATGCGCGCGTGCGCACGGCGGTGAAACTCACGCTGGACCGCGACATTATCGCCAACAAAATTATGGGGCAGGGACAGATCCCCGCTGGTGGCTTTACGCCACCCTTTATTGATGGTGCCCGGTTGCAGCAGCCCGCGTGGATGCAGCTAACGCAGCAGCAGCGTAACGAACAGGCCAGAAAGCTGCTGGCTGAGGCGGGCTATAGCCAAGAAAAACCCTTGCGTTTCTCGCTGCTTTATAACACTTCTGACCTGAATAAACGCCAGGCGATTGCCGCCGCGTCCATGTGGCAAAAAAACCTGGGCGCAAAGGTCACGCTGGATAACCAGGAATGGAAAACCATGCTTGATACGCGCCATCAGGGCAACTTTGACGTAGCCCGCGCCACCTGGTGTGCCGACTACAACGAGCCTTCCAGCTTTTTAAACACAATGCAAAGCCGCTCATCTAACAACACCGCTTTCTACAAGAGCGAAGCCTTTGACCGTCTGCTGGCCAAAACTCTTTTTGCAGCGGATGCCGCAGAGCGCGCTGCACTTTACCAGCAGGCCGAGCAACAACTCGATCGTGATTCCGCCATCGTGCCGGTTTATTACCGCGTCAGCGCCAGGCTGGTAAAGCCCTGGGTTGGCGGCTTTAGCGGTAAAGACCCGCAGGATCAGCCAAACGTGAAGGACTATTACATTATAAAGCATTGATTAGAAAGGAAGGTAATAAGTAAAAGGATGATAGCAGCCAGGGGAAATAAAAACACGTCGTGACGTCTTCGTTCCGCGCCACGAGCAGCAAACCCGGCAAACCGAAACGCCCAAAGCGTTTCAGTAATAATAAAAAACTGGAGTAGCAAAATGACCAACATCACCAAGAAGAGCCTGCTGGCGCTGGCCGTCATCGGCGCGCTGGCGGCCAATCTGGCTACGGCAGCAACGGTCCCGGCTGGCGTGCAGCTGGCGGCGAAGCAGGAGCTGACTAAAGGCAACGGCGACGAAGTCCAGTCGCTGGATCCGCATAAAATTGAAGGCGTGCCGGAATCCGCCGTCAGCTACGATTTGCTGGAAGGATTGCTGATTAACGATCCGAACGGTCACCCTATCCCTGGCGTAGCGGAGAGCTGGGAAAACAAAGACGGCAAGGTCTGGACTTTCCATCTGCGCGCTAACGCCAAATGGTCCAACGGCGAGCCTGTAACGGCTCAGGACTTTGTGTATAGCTGGGAGCGTCTGGCCGATCCGAAAACCGCTTCGCCTTACGCCAGCTATTTGCAGTACGGCCATCTGGAAAATATCGACGACATTATCGCCGGTAAGAAAAAGCCTGACCAGCTGGGCGTGAAAGCGCTGGATGCGCATACGCTGCAGGTTACGCTAAGCGAATCCGTTCCTTATTTCTATAAGCTGTTAATTCACCCTTCAATGTCGCCAGTTTATAAACCTGCCATTGATAAGTTTGGTGAAAAATGGACGCAGCCGGGTAACTGGGTAGGCAACGGCGCTTTCAAACTGCAGGAACATATTATTAATGAACGCATCGTGCTGGTTCGCAACCCGCAGTACTGGGATAACGCCAACACCAAACTGGAGAAGGTAACCTTCCTGCCTATCCCTTCAGAAGTTAACGACGTTAACCGCTATTTCAGCGGCGGCAGCGACATGACCTATACCAATTTGCCGATTGAGTTATTTAAAAAGCTGCAAAAAGATAACCCTAAAGAGCTGCACGTCGATCCTTACCTCTGCACCTATTATTATGAAATCAATAACCAGAAAGCGCCTTTCAACGATCCTCGCGTGCGCACCGCGCTGAAGCTGGGTCTGGATCGCGACATCATGGTCAATAAAGTGCTGGCGCAGGGCCAACAGCCCGCGTGGAGCTATACGCCACCCGCCATCGACGGCGCAGAGCTGGTCAAGCCGGACTGGGTGAACTGGTCGCAGGAAAAACGTAACGAAGAGGCGAAAAAGCTGCTGGCCGAAGCGGGCTATACGGCGGACAAGCCGCTAACTTTTGAGCTGCTATACAACACTTCCGATCTGCATAAAAAGCTGGCCATTGCCGCTACGTCAATCTGGAAGAAAAATCTCGGCGTGAATATCAAGCTGAATAACCAGGAGTGGAAAACGTTCCTGGATACTCGTCATCAGGGCAACTTTGATGTCGCGCGCGCGGCATGGTGTGCGGACTACAACGAACCGACCTCGTTTTTGAACACCATGCTCTCTAACAGCAGCAATAACACCTCGCACTATAAATCAGCCGCATTTGACAAATTTATGGCGACGGCGGCAACAGCCAGCGATGAGAAAGCGCGCAGCGCCGCCTACACCCAGGCTGAACAGCAACTGGACAAAGATTCGGTTATTGCGCCGGTCTTCTACTATGCCAACACGCGCCTGGTGAAACCTTATGTAGGCGGTTACACCGGCAAAGATCCGTTGAACTACCTCTACGATAAAGACATTTATATCATCAAGCATTAATTGGTTGGGGAAAGGGTTGCCTTTCCCCACGCGATTCTTTTAAGCAGTGCTGAAGCACAGGCCAGCAGGTACGGGCAATGTTAAAATTTATTTTTCGTCGTTTCCTGGAAGCGATTCCGACGCTACTTATCCTTATTACTATCTCCTTTTTTATGATGCGTCTGGCACCGGGCAGTCCTTTCACCGGTGAGCGCACGTTATCGCCGGAAGTGATGGCGAATATTGAGGCCAAATACCATCTGAACGATCCCATCTGGAAACAGTACCTGAGCTATCTGAGCCAGCTGGCGCACGGGGATTTTGGGCCTTCGTTTAAATATAAAGATTATTCGGTTAACTATCTGGTCGGCCATGCCTTTCCGGTCTCGGCAAAACTGGGCCTGGCGGCGTTTATTCTGGCGATTGTGCTGGGCGTGACGGCGGGAGTGATTGCCGCACTGAAGCAGAACAGCAAATGGGATTTCCTGGTAATGGGTGTCGCGATGACGGGCGTGGTGATACCCAGCTTTGTGGTGGCACCACTGCTGGTACTTATCTTCGCCATCGTGCTGAAATGGCTACCAGGCGGCGGCTGGAACGGCGGGGCGATTCAGTACATGATCCTACCGATGGTCGCGCTGTCGCTGGCCTATATCGCCAGCATTGCGCGCATTACCCGCGGCTCGATGATCGAGATACTGCATACCAACTTTATCCGGACGGCCCGGGCAAAAGGCCTGCCGATGCGTCGCATTATTTTGCGCCACGCGCTGAAGCCGGCGATGCTGCCGGTGCTCTCCTATCTGGGGCCAGCTTTTGTGGGCATCATTACCGGCTCTATGGTTATCGAAACCATCTATGGTCTGCCGGGTATTGGACAGCTGTTTGTTAACGGTGCCCTGAACCGCGACTATTCGCTGGTGCTCAGCCTGACCATTCTGGTGGGCGTGCTGACCATTCTTTTTAACGCGATTGTTGACGTACTTTATGCGGTCATCGATCCGAAAATTCGCTACTAGGAGCTTGTGATGTTAACTAAGAAAAACAGCGCCGCTCTTGATGCCTTTAGCGAACAGCTGGAGGTGGAAGGGCGTAGCCTGTGGCAGGATGCGCGCCGCCGTTTTATCCATAACCGCGCGGCGCTGGCCAGCCTGACCGTGCTGGTGTTGATTGCGCTATTTGTGGTTTTTGCGCCCATGCTCTCTTCGTTTACCTATGACGATACCGACTGGGGAATGATGTCGAGCGCGCCCGATATCGCCTCGAAGCACTATTTTGGTACGGACTCGTCCGGCCGTGATTTGCTGGTTCGCGTCGCGATTGGCGGTCGCATCTCGCTGATGGTCGGCATCGCCTCCGCGCTGGTAGCGGTGCTGGTAGGCACGCTCTATGGCTCGCTGGCGGGCTATCTTGGCGGCAAAACCGATTCGGTGATGATGCGCCTGCTGGAGATCCTTAACTCCTTCCCGTTTATGTTCTTTGTCATTCTGCTGGTGACCTTTTTTGGCCGTAATATTCTGCTGATCTTTGTTGCAATCGGCCTGGTTTCCTGGCTGGATATGGCGCGTATCGTGCGCGGCCAGACGCTAAGCCTCAAGCGCAAAGAGTTTATCGAAGCAGCCCACGTTGGCGGCGTTTCTACTGCCAGCATCGTGCTGCGCCATATCGTGCCGAACGTGCTCGGCGTGGTGGTGGTTTACGCCTCGCTGCTGGTGCCGAGCATGATCCTGTTTGAATCTTTCCTGAGCTTTTTAGGTTTGGGTACGCAAGAGCCACTCAGTAGCTGGGGCGCATTGCTCAGCGATGGCGCAAACTCAATGGAAGTGTCGCCGTGGCTGCTGCTGTTTCCGGCCGGTTTTTTAGTGGTTACGCTGTTTTGTTTCAACTTTATCGGCGATGGCCTGCGTGATGCCCTCGATCCGAAAGACCGCTAAGGAGTTTCCCGATGAACGTGACCCAACTCAGGCCTGCAATGGCGCAACAAACGGGCGAGCTGCTGCTGTCGGTAAAAGATTTACGCGTTACCTTTGCCACGCCTGATGGCGACGTTACCGCCGTTAACGATCTGAATTTTGACCTGCGGGCAGGTGAAACCTTAGGCATCGTTGGCGAGTCCGGTTCCGGTAAATCGCAAACGGCCTTTGCGCTGATGGGCCTGTTGGCCAGCAACGGCCGTATCGGCGGCTCGGCCAGCTTCAATGGTTCAGAGATCCTCAACCTGCCGGAAAAAAAGCTAAACCGGCTGCGTGCTGAACAGATTGCCATGATTTTTCAGGATCCGATGACCTCGCTCAATCCCTATATGCGCGTTGGCGAACAGCTGATGGAAGTGCTGCAGCTGCATAAGGGCATGAGCAGCGCGCAGGCGTTTGAAGAGTCGGTACGCATGCTGGATGCGGTAAAAATGCCGGAGGCCCGCAAGCGCATGAAAATGTATCCGCACGAGTTCTCTGGCGGTATGCGGCAGCGCGTAATGATTGCGATGGCGCTGCTCTGCCGGCCTAAGCTGCTGATTGCCGATGAACCCACTACCGCGCTGGACGTTACCGTGCAGGCGCAAATTATGACGCTGCTTAACGACCTGAAAAGAGAATTCAACACCGCAATCATAATGATCACGCACGATCTTGGCGTGGTAGCGGGGATCTGCGATCGGGTGCTGGTGATGTATGCAGGCAGAACGATGGAGTATGGCAAAGCGCGCGATATCTTTTATCAGCCTACGCATCCTTATTCGATTGGCCTGCTGAATGCCGTTCCGCGTCTGGATGCGCAGGGCGAAACCTTGACGACTATCCCCGGTAATCCGCCTAACCTGTTGCGGCTGCCAAAAGGCTGTCCGTTCCAGCCTCGCTGTCCTCATGCGATGGAAGTTTGCGCCACCATGCCGCCACTGACGCCTTTTGGCGAAAGCCGCCTGCGCGCCTGTTTTAAACCTGCGGAGGAGCTGGTATGAACGCTGTAGCTGAAAAAAGAGTGCTGCTGGAAATAGCCGATCTTAAAGTCCACTTTTCGATTAAAGACGGCAAGCAGTGGTTCTGGCAGCCGCCTAAGACGCTGAAGGCCGTGGATGGCGTCAGCCTGCGCCTTTATGAAGGTGAAACGCTGGGCGTGGTAGGCGAATCCGGCTGCGGAAAGTCGACGCTGGCGCGCGCTATCATTGGCCTGGTTAACGCCACGGCGGGCCGCGTCGCCTGGCTTGGCCGCGATCTGTTGGGGCAGAGCGAGGAGGAGTGGCGCAAGGCGCGCAGCGATATCCAGATGATTTTTCAGGATCCGCTGGCCTCGCTGAATCCCCGGATGACCATCGGCGATATTATTGCCGAGCCGCTGCGTACCTATCATCCCCGAATGGCGCGGCAGGAGGTCAAAGAGCGGGTCAGGACGATGATGATGAAGGTGGGGCTGTTGCCGAATCTGATCAACCGCTATCCGCACGAGTTTTCTGGCGGCCAGTGCCAGCGTATCGGCATCGCCCGCGCGCTGATCCTGGAGCCAAAGCTGATTATCTGTGACGAGCCGGTTTCCGCGCTGGACGTTTCCATTCAGGCGCAGGTCGTCAACCTTTTGCAGCAGCTACAGCGGGAAATGGGGCTTTCCCTTATTTTTATCGCGCACGACCTGGCGGTAGTTAAGCATATTTCGGATCGCGTTCTGGTGATGTATCTGGGCCATGCGGTGGAGCTGGGCACCTATGACGAGGTGTATCAGAATCCACAGCATCCCTACACGCGCGCGCTGATGTCCGCCGTGCCGATCCCCGATCCCGATCTGGAAAAAAACAAGGTCATTCAGCTGCTGGAAGGAGAGCTACCGTCGCCAATCAATCCGCCGTCAGGCTGCGTTTTCCGCACGCGCTGTCCGATAGCGGGGCCGGAGTGTGCCGTGACAAGGCCGCTGCTGGAAGGCAGTTTCCGTCATGCGGTTTCTTGTCTGAAGGTAGATCCGTTATAAGAGGGTTAAACCGCAGCGTCTGGCTGCGGTTTACGGTTACTCACGCCACAGGATATGGCAAAGCTTGTGGTCTTTTTCGCGGCACAGCAGCACGCGAGCAAAAATGTCGGTGACCGGATCTTCTTCGCTCTCGCCCAGGCCAATAACCACTTCGGCAAAAAAGTCCGGGTTGAGATCGAAATCCACGTGCTCGGCCCAGTCTTCAGCCGGGTCGTGTAGCTCTGCGCCGCCACGCTCTTCAAACTGAAGATTGAACAGGATGATATCGGCCGGATCGAGGTTATCGCCCGCCAGCTCAAGGAAAATATCATAAGCCTGTTCCAGCGTTTCATCTTCGGTAAGGCGGTTATTCAAATCCATAAAGTTTCCCATAATGCCCTCAGGGCGCTGTGCAATTCCGCCCGTTTTACAACAACGGACTAAAGAAGTAAAACAGTCGTTCAACAATTCGCTGCCAGTAAGCGCGCTGCAGCCAGCGTTTGGCGTCAAGCAGCTGCGAACGGGCGATATAGTCGTCCTGGACCCTGGCCAGATCGCTACCGAAACCATCGTCATCAATCACCAGGGTAATCTCAAAATTTAGCCACAGGCTGCGCATATCCAGGTTGACCGTGCCGACCAGGCTAAGCTGCCCGTCGACCAGCACGCTTTTAGTATGCAGCAAACCATCTTCAAACTGATAAATTCTGACGCCTGCCTCCAGTAACTCAGCGAAAAAGGAGCGGCTCGCCCAGTCCACCAGCAGCGAATCGTTATGTTTGGGCACGATAATACTGACCTCAACGCCACGCTGGGCGGCGGTGCAGATAGCGTGCAGCAGATCGTCGCTCGGTACAAAGTAGGGCGTGGTCATAATCAGCTGTTCGCGGGCTGAATAGACCGCCGTCAGCAACGCCTGGTGGATCAAATCCTCCGGGAAGCCGGGCCCGGAAGCAATGACCTGAATCGTATGGCCGCTTTCTTGTTCAAAAGGCATAATCGTACCGTCGGGCGGCGGCGGTAAAATGCGTTTCCCGGTCTCAATTTCCCAGTCGCAGGAGTAAATAATGCCCATCGTGGTGGCGACCGGGCCTTCCATACGCGCCATCAGATCGATCCACTGGCCCACGCCCGCATCCTGCTTAAAGTAGCGCGGATCGACCAGATTCATGCTGCCGGTATAGGCAATATAGTTATCAATCAGTACCACTTTACGATGCTGACGCAAATCCATGCGGCGCAGAAAAACGCGCAGCAGGCTAACCTTCAGCGATTCAACCACGTCGATACCGGCATTGCGCATCATCGCGGGCCAGGGACTACGGAAGAACTGCACGCTGCCCGCAGAATCGAGCATCAGGCGACAGTGAACGCCGCGCCGCGCCGCCGCCATCAGCGTTTCCGCCACTTCATCCGCCATGCCACCGGGCTGCCAGATATAAAAAACCATCTCAATATTGTGGCGGGCGAGCTGGATATCGCGGATCAGCGCCTGCATGGTATCGTCCGTCGAGGTCAGCAGCTGTAGCTGATTGCCCTTAACGCCCGCGATGCCCTGACGGTTTTCACAAAGTTGAAACAGAGAGCGGGCCACGTCGCTGTTGTCCCGGGCAAAAATAGAGTGGCACGACTTCAAATCGTTAAGCCATTTGGCGGTAGAAGGCCACATGGTACGTGCGCGCTCGGCACGTCGCTTTCCCAGATGCAGCTCGCCGAAAGAGAGATAGGCCACAATGCCCACCAGCGGCAGAATATAGATGACCAGCAGCCAGGCCATCGCAGAAGGCACCGTCCGCCGCTTCATCAGAACGCGTAGCGTCACGCCGGCAATCAGCAGCCAGTAACCAAAAACCAGCAGCCAGCTGACAAAAGTATAAAAAGTCGTCATAAAAGTGGAAGTCCCGTTCACCTCTGATTACAGGAGTTTACGTGCAGATGGCGGCGGACGAAACCTTTTCCTTAAGCGATCGGACTTGGCCTGACGGCAAAAATCTTTATAATGCGGCGCGAGTTTTTGTTAGCACAGAGGGTGAAATGAGACGGAGTAGAAATGAAGTCGCACGCTGGCGGATGTCGCGCCAGATTCAGCGCCGCCGGGCACGCTGGCTGGAAGGCCAGTCCAGACGCTATGGCCGCATGCATGCTATTCGCCATCAGCTGAGCCAGCAGCAGCGGCGTTCTATTCTGTTTATCACCCAGCTGGTCTGAAACAACAAACCCGCCGGTTAGCGGGTTTTTGTTGTTAACAACGTGCAGGCTCCCGTCGCTTCAGGGAGGCAGCAGCCTGAACCCGCCGGTCGGCGGGTTTTCCATTTCTGGCCCGTTGCCGGTATTTATGCGCCCGGCATCCATGCGCCGCTGGCGATAAACCAGACCAGCAGCACCGCGCCAGCTATCCCGACCGCAGCGGGAAAAAGATAGCCAATTTTCATTTAGTCATCTGGTAGTAAGGGTTAAAACGTTTTCTTGAAAGGCTTAACGGCAACCTGCTTGTAAACGCCTGCGGCAACGTAGGGATCGTCCTGCGCCCAAGACTGCGCCTCTTCCAGGGAGGTAAACTCAGCAATAATGGTCGATCCGGAAAAACCCGCCGCGCCAGGTTCATTGCTGTCAACGGCCGGCATCGGCCCGGCAATAATCAGGCGTCCTTCATCCTGCAGCAGCTGCAGGCGCGCCAGGTGAGCAGGGCGTACGGCTTGACGCTTTTCCAGTGAATCTGCATTATCTTCCGCATAAATTACGTAGAGCACGTTAACTCCTGTCGGTGTCGGTAAAAGTGGACTTCACGTTAAGTCATCGTTCGCTATTCTGCAAACGAAAGATGACGAAGCGAACCAGGCGACGGCAGCCAACACCTTTTCTGACAAAATCGCGCCGGAAATGAGGCGAGTTGTTGAAACTGATTGCTATTTGCATTTACACTTACGCTTCAACTTTTATCGCAGAAAGATTATGACGACGCTGACCGAAACTTCTTTTCCACGCCGTATTTCACTGCCGACGCTTTTTTCCCTGGGGCTGCACGCCGTGGTGATAGGCGGGATACTCTATGCTTCATTTCATCAGGTGGTGCCCGTACCGAAAGCGTCTCAGCCCATCAGCGTCTCTCTGGTCGCGCCTGAAGTGCAGCCTGAACCCCAGCCAGCGCCTCAGCCTACTCCCCAGCCGGTAGCGGAACCCGAGCCGGAACCGGAACCTGTGCCAGAGCCAGAGCCGCCAAAAGCGGAGCCGGTGCCGATCCCCAAACCTGTTCCCAAGCCCAAGCCCAGGCCAAAGCCAAAGAAAGAGGTGGTGAAGCATAAAAAAGAGGTGAAACCGCGTGAAGAGCCGCGCCAGGCCGCGCCGTTGAATAACGACAAAACGGCAACGGCAACCAAACCCTCTACCGCGCCAAAGACCTCTAATGCGCCTTCTGCTTCTACTGCCGTTGCAAGCGGGCCAAAAGCGTTAAGAGTAGATAAGCCGATCTACCCACCGCGAGCTTCTGCTTTACGGATTGAGGGCCATGTGCGTATCAAGTTTGATGTCGATGCTTCCGGTCAGATTGATAATCTGCGTATTATCGAAGCTCAGCCGCGCAATATGTTTGAACGTACAATAAAAGAAGCTGTGCGGAAATGGCGATATGAGCCAGGCAAACCTGGCAAAGACCAAACCATGAACATCGTTTTTAAAATTAATGGTGGTTCAAGCATTGAGTAAAGCTCACGCCAGCGCGCTGAAGACCGATCTTTCAGCGCGCCGGTGAAGGTTACGCTTCGCTAAAATGGCTTTTATCAGCCGGAAGCGGGCGGGCTTTACCTTCGCCGTCCACGGCCACATAGATAAAGACCGCTTCGGTCGTACAGTAGCGCTGACCAATCGGCTCGGAAGAGACTTTCTTAATCCATACTTCAACATTAATGGTAATAGAGCTGCTGCCGGTTCGGATACAGCGGGCATGACAGCTCACCACGTCGCCAACCGCCACCGGTTTCAAAAAGGTCATGCCGTCCACTCTGACGGTCACCACGCGGCCATTGGCAATCTCTTTCGCCAGAATCGCGCCGCCCATATCCATTTGCGACATTAGCCAGCCGCCAAAGATATCGCCGTTGGCGTTGGTATCCGCAGGCATCGCCAGCGTTCGCAGCACCATTTCGCCCTGCGGGAGTCGTTGTTCTTCGCTCATTATTTGCTTCCGATAAAATTAAAGGCCCGATTTACCACGGGTACTGAATTGTTTTTCTGAAAAACTGCCTGGCCGTTAGCTAAAAAGTGCCGGGTTTTTGTTGTGCTGTTAACTGATTATATGCGGTTAGCGCATTGTTGTGCCGCATCTTATTTTAACCCGAAAGGCTTCTGTACACACTTTTTATACATTAACAGGCGCGCAAACGAGCCCATCAAAAGGCCGGGCACGAAGCAGGGATAGCAGGAGGCACGCTTCTGTATAACAATAAAAGCGTATCTTCAGGGTTCTGGTGAGAGAGTACTGAGGATATATCCGTATGAAACTGAGTACCGGGATGGTGTCCTCCCTGACAATATCTCCGGCCGGTACACGCTTTCGCGCGACCTGTGAGGTCATCTTTCGCTATCGTTTTCCGGCCAGAGCCGGACTACGTCCACTGGCGTTAGTTCTTGTCTTCGTTCAGGCTTACAAAATTCTGCAGGTACGGCACAGGCTGCCTGGTGATACCCGGCGTGATGAACGTTCTTAGCCAGTTCCGGGCTTCAGAAAGCTCAAGCAAACGCGCGTCACCGCTGTGATCTACAGCCATGCGTCCAAGCTCGGCGATAAGAGACATAACGGTAATCTCTTTTTGAGCCAGCGCCAGGTGCAGTGCCGCTTCGCCAATAATGACGTGGCCTTTCTCGTCGTCTTGAAAAAACACGGTAATTCCTCCATTTGAACGATTGATGAAAACCTCACCCCTGACTGTAGTCGCTCAGAGGGAAAATGCCCGGATAATCCTCTGAAACATTAGAAACAGATGATTATTGGCTACATTCTGGTCAGCAGGAGGTCGCTATGCGCAAGAAACAACGGTTAAAGGTTTTTGATTATAAATGCGGATTGAAGCGTGACTGGCCGCATTTGCAGACAGCGGGAAGGAGATGCTGTACTGTGTATATATCCACTAAAAGGGGGCGTATTGAAAAAACATGAATCCGGTACTTCAGAAGAGATATTTAATTTCGTCGGTAAGGCTGTAAAACAGCTGCTGACGCCTGATAAAATTTTGCAACCGCACGAGCTTGCTGAAGCTCTTTATCACCTCAGTGAGGAGACAGATAATCCTGAAACCCGCGGTAGCTGTCAGGAAGTTATCAAAATGCTTATGCGGAAAATGCACTGAAAGGACAGGGCGTGGTGCAGAGGACACCTGCAACAGAGTTGTCACTCGACAGTTTTACTCAGGCCTAAAAGCAACTCCAGACAGTTACGCAGAACGTCTATTCTTACAACATCAGTCGTGTTCTCTAATTCGCTAACAAAATAGAAAAGAATCGATTTGCGAGACACGTTGCCTGACGCGGCCAGTATAGCCCTTGTGGCTTCACTGAAGGCTAACTTTTCATCCTCATATCTTTCATCGATATTTTGCAGCTGGTGGGCCAGGACCGGGATCGCTTCTACACTGTTTTGCTGCATCATTGCATTACCTGTCTGATAGTGTTGTTTATGCCAGCTGCTGTACCCACTCAGGCTGTCGCTTTCGGCAATCGTAGTTAATGTTGGGTCGTGTCGTCGCTATCATTTGCCGCAGGGATATTGACCAAATGTCCGGCATGACCGGGCTCGCGGCGGCGCATCTCTTCTTTAACTTCTTTTATAGCCAGCATGGCCGCGTGCGTTTTTTCACTGTCCAGCCCGGAATTTAGCGTGGCTTCAAGTTTTTCAAGCACGGCATGCCACGAGACGGGCAATTTTTCACTCAGGAGACCGAGGACTGTTTTACCGATAAGGATGTCCCGCAATCTTTCATAATTCTCTTTCATGTTTTTCTCTGAATAAGATTTTCAGGCCGGCAGTCTTGTCTGTATCCGGCTACAAAATCTGCTCAGAAACAGAGCGTTACTCGCAAAAAAGAAGCTTAATCAATTCCTGGAGATGCTGTTCTTCTTCAGGCGAAGATGCTTTATCGATACGTGTTAACAGGCGCATACAGATAGCTTTACGGTTCAGAGTGCGCCCTGAACGCAGGACTTCTACGACCACCGAGCCCAGCGTTTCCTGTTGCGAAGGCAGAGCTGCGCGAGCAAAATATGCAGAGATTGTGCTGTTGATACCAGCCTTTTGTGCCGTCTGTTGCATTCGAAGACTCCGTTATTGTCAGGTGAGCGATGATTTGTTTGCTAAGTTATACAAAAAATCGAAACCTGTACAGGTTTATTTGGCGAAAACCTGAGCCGCTTTCCGCGCTTTACGAAGCAGGTATGAGGGATAGCTCTGTTTGCTGTGATCTTTCTTGAGGGTTATGAGGGAGATAGGGGCTAATCTACACTGTGCCGTGGTCCGTTATGGCATGCATAATTATTTGATATTAAAGCTGTACCACTGACTAAGTGCTGGGCGAGCTGCGTATAGCGGAATGACGAGGTGTATTGAATCAGTTTTAGCGAAAACACACCTTTATTAAAGAGCCTATAAAAGTGTGTTTTGCATGATAAAAGCGCTTTTCCGATTTAACCTGCTGCCGTGATTACTTTTCGTCCTGCGGCATCAGGCGATAGATATATACGCCGCTAAGCAAGGTAAAGAGCAGCGTCAGGACGGTTAAGCCAAATACCTTAAAGTTAACCCAGACTTCCTGAGGCAGCCAAAAAGCCACGTAAATATTGGCGAGGCCGCAGGCAAAGAAGAACAGTGCCCAGGCGACGTTCAGACGGCGCCAGGCGGCATCCGGCAGCGTCAGCTCTTTACCCAGCATGCTTTGAATCAGCGTCTGCTTCATCCAGAACTGGCTGAACAGCAGCGCGCCAGCAAACAGCGTATAGATTACCGTGACCTTCCACTTAATAAATTCGTCGTTATGGAAAACCAGCGTCAGCGTGCCGAAAACGGCGACCAGTACAAAGGTCACAATGGTCATTTTTTCCAGCTTGCGATACAGGAACCAGCTGGCCACCAGCGCCAGCGCAGTAGCCGCGATCAGCGCGCCCGAAGCGACATAAATATCGTAAAGCTTATAAAAGACAAAAAAGACCACGAGGGGAAGAAAATCAAGTAACTGCTTCATAGAGGTTTCCGGTTATCAGGCCAGTAGGGGCTGCACGCCAGCAGGCGTGCAGCGACTGATTAACGTAACAGCATATAAAGGCGATAGAGATAGATAATCAGTATCGCCGAAAACAGGTTGCTCAGGGCGTTCATCAGCACGGAGGCGACGTTAGCGGGCAGCACGGTCAGCGACGAAGCCAGCAGCAGCACCGCCATTTTTGCCAGCAGCCACACGGCAATAGCCGGGGCCACGACCTTAACCTGACTCCAGACCAGGCGCGTACTGGCGCGCATGGCGGCAAAAGCGCCCACGTTTTCTTTCGCCTGAATAATTGGCGACATTGCCAGCACGGTGGCGAGAATAAAGCCCGGAGCGACCAGCGCCATAAAGCCCAGCTGCACAATCAGCGTCATAAAAAATACCAGTATCAGCAGACGGGGCAGAGAGGGTGCAGCAACGCCGATAGCGCGTAGCGCGCTAACGCGTTCGCCAGCGGAAACCATCGGGATCAGGCTAAGCATCGCACCTGCCAGTAGCGTATTGCCTACCAGCGAGGCAAAGGTGCCAGCGGCAGAAGCGTGTAGCAGAACACGCTGCTGTTCCGGCGTTAGCGTTCGCACCCATTCCAGCAGGCTCATCGAGGCGTCGTCTTTACCCGCGAGCGTGGCCATATCGGGTGTTAAAGCATGGCCGATTAAAACAGTAATAAATGAGGTCAGCAAAGCGATCAGCACAATAGTAATCAGCTGATGGCGAAAAAAATTTCCCGTGTCACGGTATAACGAAGCCGCCGTGAATGACATGTACACTCCTTGAGAGCCGAATTTAGCGATCCGGCGATTGTACATGGTCTTAAGCCAACCTGGCACCCCGACTTACACAACTTTCCGTTTGGCTAAGATGCAATCCGTTATCGCTGGTCATCGCCGTCTTCCTTCTTTGTACCGCTAGCTTAGTGCAGGTAACCCATCATGCTTTTGTTGGGCCGCTCTCGCGTTGACCGCGGCCTGCCAGACAGTACCCGCTTTAAATTACATCACTTTTGTTAATGTAATTAACATATTTTGATCCAGATCAATTTTTGCTGAATTTACTGCCGCTTTCGCTTTTATTAGGGTGATCTTTATGAAAATAAAGCTAAAATCTTCGCGTTAAAAAAAAGAAGACAACATTGCGCATCTTTCACCTGACAAAGGAGTGGTTATGAAAATTTCAGTATTAGCGTTATTGGTGGCGGCCTGTGCGCCGGTAGTGGCATCTGCACATCAGGCCGGCGATTTCTTTATGCGTGCCGGTTCTGCAACGGTGCGTCCTACCGGCGGTTCCGATAACGTACTGGGGTTAGGCGAGTTTGATATCGATAACAATACCCAGCTGGGACTGACTTTTACCTATATGCTGACCGATAACGTCGGCGTCGAGCTGCTGGGCGCAACGCCGTTTCGCCATAAGGTCGGGTTAGCTTCTACCGGGACGCTGGCGACCGTTCATCAGCTACCGCCAACGCTGATGGCACAATGGTACTTTATGGGAAATAACAGCAAGCTCCAGCCTTATGCAGGCATCGGCGTCAACTACACGATGTTTTACGACACGGATTTCAACCAGACCGGGCGTGATGCGGGTCTGAGCAATCTCAGCGTAAAAAACAGCTGGGGCGTGGCGGGTCAGGTGGGGCTGGACTATCAGCTGTCGCCACAGTGGATGCTGAACGCCTCCCTGTGGTACATGGATATTGACACCAAAGTCCGCTTTGATGCCGCAGGCGCGGGACGACAGAGTATCGATACCCACATTAATCCCTTTGTCTTCTTCTTCGGGGCTGGTTACCGCTTCTGATCTGTAATACACAGCAAAAAGGCGCATCCGCGCCCTGACAACGGTAAAGTCGCGATCTCTGAAATGCCGACCAGCTGGCAACTGAAGCCAGCAGCTGGACTTTAAAAAACGGGAGAAGTTTCTCCACCCGCATTTTCCCGTTTTTCAGTAATAACTCACGCAGTTTTAATCTATTTCAGCGCATCCTCAGCTCATGCCCCATGAGGTCAACTCATTTCAAAAATTAATAAAAATTGTTTTCTTTTTGTTCACCTGAGCGGATAATACGCAAAACTTACACAGTCTTTACATTATTTGAACTATTAATTCAGTGAGATGGCGCCTTTAACAGGGTTTGAGTTTACTGAGCCTGGGAGGCTCAGTTGTATTAATGGTAAACCGCGCTTTTCATTTCCCGCTGCCATCTGTTTAAAACAGGCAAGGACGCCAGATGCTAAAAGATCAAAACTGCACTCGTTCCCCTTCCTCCACTCAGCAACCGGATACGGGTTTGCTTTGCCTGGCAATGATCGCCAGATTTCACAATATAGCCCTGTCAGTCGAACAGCTCGCGCATGAGTTCTCTGCCGCAGAGCAAGGTGTCACCCTGCAAGAGCTGCTGCTGGCTGCCCGTAAATCGGGGCTGAAGGCCCGGGCAGTTCATACCAGCATTGCCAGGCTTCAGCACTCGCCATTGCCTGCCATTGCTATTGATCGTGATGGAACGTTTTTCATCCTCGCCAGGGTGGATAAGGAGCGGGCCCTGATCCAGGATCCTCGTTCAGCGCGTCCCGAAGTTATCGGATTTGATGAACTTGAGCGACGCTGGGCCGGACAACTGGTTCTTGTGCGTTCCAGTAACGCAATTTCCGGTGAGTCCTCACGTTTTGACTTCACCTGGTTTGTCCCGGCGATCGTCAAATACCGCAAGCTGTTAGGGGAGGTTTTACTGGGATCTTTTGTCCTGCAGCTGTTTGCCCTGGTCACACCCTTGTTCTTTCAGGTGGTTATGGACAAAGTCCTGGTACACCACGGTCTCACCACGCTGGATGTTATCGCCGCCGGACTGCTGGGCATCATGCTGTTTGAATCCCTCCTGAGCGGCTTACGCAGCTATGTATTTATCCATACGACCAGCCGAATTGATGTGGAGTTGGGCTCTGGCCTGTTCCGGCATCTGATCAATCTGCCGCTGGCTTATTTTCAGGTAAGGCGAGTTGGTGATTCTGTTGCCCGCGTACGCGAGCTGGAAAATATCCGCAGTTTCCTTACTGGTAACGCCATCACCTTACTGCTTGATGTGCTTTTTTCGCTGGTCTTTATCCTTGTGATGCTCTGTTACAGTGGCTGGCTGACTTTAGTTGTGTTGGTGTCATTGCCGCTCTATGTATTGATCTCAGTGCTGATCACGCCTCTGTTGCGCAGGCGATTACAGGAAAGTTTTACACGTGGTGCCGAGAATCAGGCATTTCTTGTCGAAACGATCAATGGTATCGACACCCTGAAATCAATGGCTGTGGAACCGCAGGTTGTTCGCCAGTGGGATAATCAAATGGCGGCTTATGTTGCCGCAGGATTTAAAACCCAGACCTTGTCCACTGTTGCCAATGAAAGCGTCTCTTTGATTGGCAAACTGGTGACGGTCGCTACTTTGTGGATTGGCGCCCGTCTGGTGATCGAGGGGGAGCTGTCGGTCGGGGAATTAATTGCATTTAATATGCTGGCTGGCCGTGTCAGCGGCCCAATCATGCGGCTGGCGCAACTGTGGACCAGCTTTCAGCAAACCGGTGTTTCGGTACAGCGTCTGGGTGACATTCTTAATTCTCATACTGAACTGGCGCAGGCCACACGCAGCACGATGCCATCCCTGAAAGGGCAAATAACGTTCGAACAAGTGTATTTTCGCTACCGGCCTGATGGCAGTGAGGTGCTGCGCAGCGTCAATCTCGTCATTGGTGCCGGTGAGATCATCGGTGTGGTGGGCCGCTCAGGTTCGGGAAAAAGCACGCTGACTCGTTTGCTGCAACGACTCTATGTGCCTGAACGTGGACGGGTAATGGTTGATGGCATGGATCTGGCGCTGACTGATGTTTCTTCGCTTCGTCGGCAAATTGGCGTGGTACTGCAGGAAAATATGCTGTTCAACCGTAGCATTCGCGAAAATATCGCCTTAATCGATCCGGGTGCACCGCTTGAGGTGGTGATGCATGCTGCCAGCATGGCCGGTGCTCATGAATTTATCCTGGAATTGCCAGAGGGTTACGACACAGTGGTTGGAGAACATGGCACATCACTTTCCGGTGGGCAGCGGCAACGGGTAGCTATTGCGCGTGCTTTGATCGGCAATCCCCGCATTTTGATTTTTGACGAGGCAACCAGTGCGCTGGATTATGAATCTGAACGTGTGGTACAGCAAAACATGAAAAGCATTTGTCAGGGCCGCACGGTCATTATCATCGCCCATCGATTGTCAGCGGTGCGCGACGCTCATCGTATTCTGGTTATGGATCGAGGCGAAATAGTTGAACAAGGTGCTCATGCAGAGCTACTGGCAAAACAGAATGGCCACTATTCACGACTGTATCGTATGCAGCAGGGCTGAGAGGCGGTCTTTCTTCAGATATTAGAGGCTGAGTGCTGGCTGACCTGGCAGGAAAAATTGACCCTGATTCAAGGATGAGAATCACTTATGAGCGACATGCTTTCTTTATTGCAGCGCTATCGGAACGTCTGGAGTCAGTCCTGGCGTCAACGCAAAAACATGGACGTCCCGGCGCGGCTTGCCCATGAACTGCAATTTTTACCTTCGGCACTGGAATTACAGGAAACACCGGTGCATCCGTCACCCAGAATTTTCTGCTGGGCCATTATAGGTTTCGCTACGCTGGCATTGATCTGGGCCTGCACTGGCAAAATCGAGGTGGTGGCGGTTGCGCCAGGGAAAATTGTTCCCAGTGGGAAAACCAAACTGATTCAATCCAGTGAAACAGCGGTGGTCAAAGCCATTCACGTCAGCGATGGTCAGAGGGTAAAGGTTGGTGAACTGCTGGTTGAGCTTGACCCGACGGCGGCAAACGCCGATGTCAGCCGGATCGAGAGTGAGTTACTGGCTGCCCGTATTGACAGCGCGCGGGGAGCAGCGATGCTGGATGCGATTAACCAACAGCGGCCGCCGCAGCTGGTGGAAAGGACGATGACTCATGCCAGCCCTGAACAGATTATAAGCGCCAGGCGCTGGCTTCAGGGACAATATCAGGAGTACCAGAGCAGCCTGGCGCTGGTCGATGCCGAAATCCACCAGCGCAGTGCCGAAATCCAGTCAGCTCAGGCCCAGGTGGTCAGCCTGCAACAAGCGGTACCGATTGCTAAGCGACTGACCGCAGATTACCAAAGATTAGTTAAGAAAAATTATGTCTCGCAACATGAGTATCTGGAGAAAGAACAATCCCGGCTGGATCTTGAACGGCAGTTGAGCATACAGCAGGCCAGTGTTTTGCAGCATACCGCAGCTTTGGAAGAAGCCCGACGCCGTCGCGAGAACGTTATTGCACAAAACAGACGAGCGATGCTTGACCTGTTACAGGAAGCCAGGCAAAAGGTGGCTGTCCAGGTACAAGAGTTGGCTAAGGCCCGTTATCAGGAAAACCTGGCCAGCCTCACGGCTCCGGTTGCCGGCACGGTGCAGCAACTGGCGGTCCATACCGTGGGTGGCGTGGTCACACCTGCACAAGCGCTGATGGTTATCGTTCCTGCAAATCAACCTGTAGAAGTGGAAGCCATGCTGGAAAATAAGGACGTGGGCTTCGTTCATGTCGGACAAGCGGTCACGGTCAAAGTCGAGACTTTCACCTTCACCCGTTATGGTACCCTGGCCGGCGAAGTGCTTAACGTGTCTGAAGATGCCATTGAGGATGAAAAGCGTGGGCTCATCTATAGCAGCAGAATTCGGCTTAAATCAGATCAAATAAAAATCAATGGCCGCCAGGTTGCGCTATCGCCTGGAATGTCAGTTACCGCAGAGATAAAAACCGACAGGCGTAGGGTGATTGATTACGTCCTGAGTCCATTGCAACAGCATATTGATGAAAGCATGAGAGAGCGTTAAAGATCAGATTAAATAATGGAGATAAAAGATGGAAAAAACAAAAGGTATAGACAGGCTATACAAGGTTTTGATATTTTTTGTTTTTATTACTTTTTTATGGTCTGTATTTCGCGCCAGGCCAGTGAATATTATTGAGCCTATAATACAGGCACGGGCTGGGTGTTCGGCACAGTTAGATTTTGAAATCAATAAATCCGGACCTTATCAATTTTCTCTTTTGTTTTCCAAAGGCTATAACAGTAAGGATGAAGTTGAATTAAGAAAGAAACTGACACTATTTGGCAGTATCAATAGTGCAGGTAAGATGATACCTGTCTCACTGCGTCTGATCAAAGACGGCAAAATGGTTTTCGATGAAAAAATAGAAACGGTGGGGACCGTTCGGGAGCATTCCTTTTATCGCAATGAGTCAAATATACGTGCAATGGTGCGAAATATTAAGATCGCCTACTTACCCCCAGGGCGTTATTCTTTAAAGATTACCCTCCTTAAGGATATGGCTGATTTTGATAGAATCCCGATTTATGCCCACGCCATCTATTTTACGCCAGAAAACTTAGCCCGTGTTGAAAATGAGAGCCGGGAGATGGACCGAAAAATGAATTCTTATTGGTACAATGGCTGGTTATTTACCCGGTTTCTGGTCAAAAGTCTCTGGTGTGTGAAATTTTGTGATGATCCTCTCCATCGGTATAAATTATTAGATGTCACGCATGCTGGCCAGTCCGTAACTATTGATTTTGAGATCAAAAAGGATGAATACTATAAATTTACTTTACTGTTTGATCAAGGAGGTACTTCTGAGGAAATACACAAAAGG
Organism: Erwinia phyllosphaerae; assembly: GCF_019132875.1. Lineage (GTDB taxonomy): Bacteria > Pseudomonadota > Gammaproteobacteria > Enterobacterales > Enterobacteriaceae > Erwinia > Erwinia phyllosphaerae. The sequence goes on along the minus strand of NZ_JAHSPF010000004.1, from coordinate 388,104 downwards.
ACAGCATTATTTGGAGATGTATATAAGGGGGGCGTTACTGTTCCCATTTCACTGAGCCTGATTAAAGACGGAAAGGTTTATTATGAAAACACCTTAGAGACTAATGGATATTTTAGCAGTAAAAACATCCGTGATGAAGAAAGGGAAAAAACTGTATATGTTGCTGAGCGACTTGTAAAAATACTTGAATTACAATCTGGTTATTACTCTGCCACCTTCACTATATTGACAGATAACCCCGCTTTAAACGGAATTTCTGGTTTTGCCGGAGTTTCTTACTATATGTCTCATGATAAGTTCATTTTCTGATAAGGAAATTTAAAAATGGAAGGAAAATACACGGTAACATATAAAGTCGCCACAATAGGGTCAGGTTATATCCCTTATGACGATAAGGGTAATAGGCTAACTGATGAAGAGATTGGTAAATCCAGTAGTGGTCATATGTGGTATTCTTTAAGTGATGGTAGCGGGAAAGAATTTAGTTATGGTTTTGCGTCAGAAAACTACAAACCCTTTGATCAAGGACGCGTGGTTAACTCTGATAACTTGGCCTATCAGCGAACCTCTACTGAAATTACTGTATCATTGACTAAAAATCAGTATGATCAATTGTTGGATTTTTCTAAAAATTCTCAAAAATATGGTTTTAATGAAGATAAATATAATGTTCTCACTAATAGCTGCGTGGATTTTGTTTATAAATCACTGAATGTTATTGGATATAATGATAAAGATTTCCAGGGTAACCTAATCCCGACAAACAATATTTTTGCTTTGAAAAACATGTTGTATAACGAAGGCGCTCAAATCATTCGCGATAATCTTATGCGTAATGATGATTGCTATCTTGATAAAAATACGGGCGTTTGTAAATGGCTTTCCCCGGAAGAAAGGGTTTCCAGTCAGGATGGAACCAGCCTGATTAACATCAATATCAACTCCTCGCCTGTACCTCAAACATCCATTCAGGGAGAAAGTCAGGCGCAGCAGGATGCCGCCAATGGCTATATCGTCAATGCCGCTACGCATAAAATTTACACCTTCGACGATTTGCTGAATAAAACCGATTTTACCTCCTCTCAGATGGCCAGTCTGGCCTCTGGTGGTATTCGTCCCGGCGAACTGCAGCTCGATCCTAATGCCCGTCCTAACAGCTGGCTGTCGGAGTTTTACAAAACCCCAGAAGGGACTGACTCTTACTTCAACCTGCTTAACGCCGCAACGCTTAACGGATTGTCGGCAATGACCACCTTCAATACCTATGTCGATCCGCTGTTGCTGGATTTAAGCGGCGACGGGGTGCATATGACCGACATCCGTGATGGCGTACTTTTCGATATGGACAACAGTGGCACGCTGAAACGCAGTGGTTGGGCAGATCGTACTACTGGGATGCTGGTCATAGACGATGGTAGCGGTCAGATAAAAGATGTCAGCCAGATGTTCTCCGAATATTACGGTGGCAAAGCAGGTACTGACGGGGACGCGGGCGAAACAAAATTCAGCGATGGTTTTTCCGCTCTTGCCAGTGAAGATAGCAATAAGGATGGGGTAATCGATCGGCGCGATGCCATCTGGAGCATGCTGCGGGTTTGGGTCGATGGCTCACATGATGCACAGGTAAATGCTGGTGAACTGAAGACGCTGGACGAGCTGGGCATTACCCAGATTAATGTCCGCGCGACGAACAAAGAAGAGGTTCGTGATGGTAACAGAGTGGTTGCCAGCGGATCTTTCACCATCAACGGCAAAATTCAGGAGGTACTGGCCGTCGATTTTCTTGGCGATCCCGTCAGCAATACCCTCAGCGCTCAGGAAAGCGGGACACGAGTCACTTCTACTGCTAACGGAATAACCACCACGGCCTGGGCCAGCCAGAGTCAACATAACGAAACCCTGGATGCGGAAAAGCTGGGCGTAAGCAATGTGTACGGCGGAAGCGGTAACGATACGTTGATTGCCGCAAAAACCGGCAGCTGGCTGGTTGGCGGCGCGGGGAGCAACACTTATGTTGGCGGCGCAGGCGATGACGTTTTTGTTATCAGCGCCTCTGATGATGCTAAAAACATTCACGGCAATGGAGGCCGCGATACGGCGATCGTTGTAGGCAGTAAAGGTGTGGAGCTGAACATGGCGCAGGCAGGTTTAACCCTGGCTGAAGGCGGAGACGGCAATGACATCATCAGGAGCGGCGGGGCCAATGGCGTCTTTATTAAGGGCGGCTCTGGTGATTCAACGCTGGTCGGAGGAATGGGAGACGACGTGCTGGTTGGAGGTAGCGGCCACAACGTCATCATTGGCGGCAGCGGCAAGGCAGTTATTTATGCTGGTACTCAGGGCGATACGATTTATGCTTCCGGCGGGGGCAGCATCATTTATGCTGGCGGCGGCGATGATAAAATTTTCGGCGGCGCCAGTGATGACGTGATTGAGGCCGGTCACGGCAATGCCACGATTGACGGAGACGGCGGCATCAATTTGGTCACGCTGCACGGTAATCACGGCGACTATAACATCACCCGTACCGACAGCGGTTATAGCGTTGCCGATAAGGTCGTCGGGCGTGACGGCATGTTAACACTAAAAAATATCCAGAAACTGAATTTTGCGGATATTTCGGCGGTTGATTTACAGCTGCCGAACGCCATGCCGGTTGAAGATGTTCTTACGCGTGATAAAGAGGGAAAAGCCTTCGATCATATTCAGGCTCACCTTATTTCTGCCGATAGTCTGTTGGCCAACGATTGGCGCCTTAACAGCCAGGGAGCACTACGTATTGCGAATGTAGGGGATGCGACCGGCGGTACGGTGAGCCTCACCGCTCAGGGCGACGTTCTGTTCACGCCGGATACCAGTTATACAGGCATGCTCAGCTTTAAGTACGGCGTGATTGATGCAGCCGGTAATCTTTCCGCTTCGGTAGTGGATCTCAATAGCGGACAGACAGCGCCGATGCGGGCTGCCGTCACCCTGTTAACGCCGGATATGCCGCTCGATCCTTTAGCCGCGCAGCAATGGTATCTGAGCGAGACTAATATTCTGCAGGTCTGGCAGGACTATACCGGGAAAGGCGTTCGTATTGGACAGTTTGAGCCGGGCGGCCAGTTTGCTACCGCGCCTGAAATCTTTGATATCGATCATCCTGACCTTGCAGTAAATGTCGATCGGGCCTGGCTGGAATCTCAACGGGCCAGTGGTGCCTTGCCTGGTTTGGTTTCTAACCATGCCACAATGGTGGCAGGAGTGATGGTCGCAGCCCGCAATGACAAAGGTGGTGTTGGTGTAGCCTATGACGCTACGTTAGGCGGCTATAGCCTGGCTAATGACGGTGCCGACCTCGCCGGGCTTGGACACATGGTCAGTTTTGACATTGCCAATAATAGCTGGGGCTTCACCCATGACTTTGCACTCAGTAATTTGCAGGAAGGTACTGTTAACACTGCCAGCTCTTTGAGTATGAATACGCAGTATGCAGCGGCTAATGGCCGAGGTGGACTAGGGACGGTTATCGTTACGGCTGGCGGCAATGACCGGGCGGCTGGCGGTAATGCGCAGGGGTCGCTGACCAGTAATAATCGCTTCTCGGTTGAAGTGGGGGCAATCAATGCTCAGGGTGACTTATCGACGCTGCAGATTGGTTCTTCACCGTTCTCAAGCCCGGGTGCCAGCCTGCTGGTTTCAGCGCCGGGCAGCAATATTGTCTCAACCGGCCATATGCTGGAAACGGATCGTGGCTCGACCTTTGGCAATGACTACAGCAGCATGCAGGGAACCAGCTTTGCCACGCCAATCGTCTCCGGTATTGTTGCGTTAATGCTTGAAGCCAATCCGAATCTTGGCTATCGCGATGTCCAACAGATCCTTGCGCTCTCTGCCCACAAGATTAACGATCCTTCCACCGACTGGAGTGACAATAGCAGCCGCAGCTGGAACGGTGGCGGGATGCATACCAGCAATGATTACGGGTTTGGTGAAGTTGATGCACGGGCCGCTGTTCGACTATCCGAAGCCTGGATGACTCAATATACGGCTGCCAATGAGTATGTCTACAGCGCGTCCAGTGGCCCACTTGGTCAAAATGTGGTGGCAGGAGCAACGCTGACGTCGTCCATTGCAATGAAGGCTGGTCTGAATGTTGAGCATGTTGAAATTGACTTTGATGCAGACGTGGGGCGTCTGGGTGATTTGACGCTCAGGTTGATCTCCCCTGATGGCACGCAAAGCATACTGCTTAACCGTCAGGGCAAGATCCCGGAAGGTATGCCGGGTGCGAGTGAGGCTGACCAGGGTAGCAGCCGGTCAGGCTCATTTAAATATACTTTCATGACCACCCACGATTTTGGTGAATGTTCGGCAGGTAACTGGACTTTGCAGGTCAGCGATGCGAACTCAGGTTTGCCAGTCACATTAAATACCTGGTCCTTACGACTTTATGGCAGCAAAAGTAGTCCAGACGATACTTATTTTTATACCGATGAATATATCGACGCCGTAGTCCGTCAAACCACCCGAGCGGTGTTGGATGACTCGGTCAATGGCGTTGCCGGAGGGCGTAATACACTCAACGCAGCGGCCGTTTCGCGCAACACTACGGTTAACCTGCTGAGCGGCGTTGCCAGTATTGGCGGTGCTGCACTGACGATTAAAAATCCGTCTGCTATTCAGAATATTGTCACAGGCGATGGAAACGATACGCTGGTTGCAGGGAAGGCTGATGCATTACTGGATGGCGGACGCGGGAACAACACGCTGACCGGCGGTGCGGGTAAAGATTTCTATGTCGTCCATCGCCGTGATGCGGGCAACGATGTTATCAATAACTTTGAGGCTGCACGAGGCGAAACTATCGATTTGGTAGGGTTCTCCGGAAAAACATTTTCCGATCTGAAGCTGACACAGCAAGCGGCGGATGTCCGGGTTGAGCTGGGTAAGGGCCAGAGCATCGTTCTGAAGAATCAGCAACTCGCCGGGATGGGTGCGGGGAACTTCCTTTTCCAGGATACGTTTATCGCGCCTCAGAGCTACACCAGTAGCGACATCTCTACACATCAGCCACAGCAAGGCCTCGGAACCGTGATCCTTAACGGCGGTGGCAGAGGCGTTATCATGAGTAGTGATATTCAGGGCAATTTCACTTTCACGCTCAATGGGACTGTCTACAGTCATGATAGCGCCTCGTCAGACACATTTGTGGTGGCCGCCCAATCCGGAGTGACGAACTACCAAAATGCGTTACGTGGCTTCCGTCACGGCACGGATAAAATTGATTTGCGACAAACCGGCATTACTGATTTCAGCCAGCTTTGCATTACCCAGAGCAATCGCGGCACCATCAATGGATTATCTCAAATTCATGGCGTTAACGTTATCTACAAGGGTGCTGAGGGTACCAACGTCAATCTGCTCTATCTGGACACACTGGAAACCTCTCAGGTTAGTGCGAGCGATTTCATTTTTGCGGAGTACTCGCCGGATCTGGTTCCTGCGGTCGATATCGGAATGCCACCATCGCATGAACAACCTGCAGTAATTGTTCCGGATATATCAATTCCACCAGTGCCGCCCTCATTACCTTCTGCATCTGAGGAGGCTAAGCCAGGTATTCCTGACCTCAACACCATAACGATCGATAAAACTTTCGCTAAAGTCACACTGGATGACGAAAGCAGAACCATCAATGTGGCAGGTGTTTTTAACACGGTGGTGGCTGGGAACGGTGACAACAGATTTAATGTGACGGGGAAAAAAGCCAATATTACGGCAGGCAATGGTAATAATGTCATCGTTGGTGAGATTGATCATCTGACAGTTGGAGATGGCGAGAACACTATTGAGGGAAATATCTCAACGGTGAAACTGGGTGAGGGTAATAATCATGTGGTGGTCAGCGGTATCATGTCGACCGTAAAAGTGGGACACGGCGTTAACGAGCTGGAATTTAGCGGCTCAATGGGGAGGCTGGTATTTGGCAGTGACATCAGTCCAGACTTCTTATGGTTCCAGCATAAAGAGCAGGATCTGCAAATTTCAGTGACAGGCAGTAATCAGCTGGTCACCCTGCATAACTGGTATGCCAACATTGCCGAACAGCCCTGGAATATTACGGCGGGTAACGGGTCCAGACTGTTTTACAAAAATGTTGAAAACCTTGTCCAGGCGATGGCTGCCTTTGCACCGCCAGCGTCTGCAACCGCTATGTTTGCCGATGCAGAGCTTCAGCGGCTGCAACCTGTACTGGCTGCCAACTGGCGCTGAAAGTAAAAGGGCGGAATAAATACCGCCCTCAGACTGCTGATAAAGTTCTGACCGTAAGGCCAGCTTACTTAATCTGCATATTATTTACTACCGACTTCACACCTTTCACACTGCGGGTGACCTGCACGGCGCGGCTGGCCATCTGTGCTGAGCTAACGAAACCGCTCAGCTGCACGCGTCCTTTAAAGGTTTCTACGTTGATTTCACGCGACTTCAGCGCTTCGTCATTCAGCAGTTCCGTTTTAACTTTGGTCGTAATGACCGTGTCATCAAGATAACCACCGGTGCCTTCCTGCTTTGCCGTTGGCGCGCAGGCGCTGACTGAAACAGCCACAACGGCTGCGATAACCATACCCGTCAACATTTTGAACAGCTTCATGGTAAATCTCCCTGTTATTTACGAATGGCCTTGGCCGTTATTACAGATTCGCTCTGTAAAAGAAGCGTAGACCTGGCCGGCGATTTTTCCATGCTCGGACAGCAAAAAGGGCGAAAAAATAGCGTCTTATCAGAACAGAATGAAGGCAGCGCAGCAAAAAAACTGGCGTAGGAAAAAACGGTCGGGAAAGCGTCATGAAATTCAGCTAACCATTACTACCTTTGGCATACAGTGAAAACGAATGTCCAGAGCAACTGAGCATGAAGTCGGGATGCCTTACCGGGGGGATAAGGCATCCATAAAGCGGTTAACGTGTTGCGGCTTTCAGCGTGGCGACAAAATTCTGCAGTTCAGCCAGCATCTTCGCCGGTTCATTGTGATGGCGCTCAATAATTTTTACGATTGCCGAACCGGAAATCGCGCCCGCCGCGCCCGCAGCCAGGGCCTCTTTAACCTGGGAAGGTTCAGAAATGCCAAAGCCCTGTAACGGCGGCGCGGCGTGATATTCGGTCAGCTTGTTAACCAGATGCTGCAAAGACTGGCTGACTCCGCGGCTCTCTGTTCCCGTCACGCCCGCACGTGAAAGCAGGTAGGTATAACCACGACCGTGCGAGGCAATTTCACGCAGCAGATCGTCGCTGGCGTTTGGCGGACAGATAAAAATTGGCGCAACGTTATGGCGCATCGCCGACTGGCGGAACGGTGCAGACTCTTCGACCGGCACGTCTGCCACCAGCACCGAATCCACACCTACTTCCTGACAGCGTGCGTAAAAATTGTCGATACCGTTTGAGAAGACCAGGTTAGCGTACATCAGCAGGCCAATCGGTATTTCAGGATACTTCTGGCGAACGGCTGCCAGCAGCTCAAAGCACTGCGCAGGCGTTACGCCAGCCGCAAAGGCGCGCAGCGTCGCGTTCTGAATAACCGGGCCGTCCGCCAGCGGATCGGAGAAGGGGATCCCCAGCTCCAGCGCATCGGCACCGCCAGCAATCAGCGCATCGATAACCTGTAGAGAGTGCTCGGGTGTGGGGTCGCCCAGCGTCACAAAAGGAACAAAAGCGCCTTCTTTGCGTGCCTGCAAACGCTGAAAAAGCTGTTCATAGCGTTCCATCAGATCTCTCCCTTAGCAGTCAGAATATCGTGAACGGTAAAGATGTCTTTGTCGCCGCGGCCGGAAAGATTAACGACCAGCAGCTGCTCTTTTTCCGGCGCTTCACGCATCATCTTCAGCGCATGAGCTAACGCGTGGGAGGACTCAAGGGCAGGAATAATACCTTCGCTGCGGCAGAGCATTTTAAAGGCATCCATCGCTTCGTCATCGGTGATGGAGACGTATTCCGCCCGGCCAATGCTGTTCAGGTGGGCATGCTGTGGGCCAACGGAAGGGAAATCGAGACCGGCGGAAATAGAGTAAGACTCTTCAATCTGGCCATCTTCCGTCTGCATCATCGGCGCTTTCATACCGAAGTAGATCCCCACGCGGCCGTGCTTTAACGGCGCGCCGTGCTCGCCGGTTTCGATACCGTGGCCGGCGGGTTCAACACCAATCAACCCTACGGAAGCGTCATCAATAAAGTCCGCAAACATGCCGATAGCGTTAGAGCCGCCGCCCACGCAGGCGATGACCGCATCCGGCAAACGACCTTCCTGTTCCTGTAGCTGAACTTTGGTCTCTTCACCAATCATCCGCTGGAATTCACGCACGATAGTCGGGAAAGGATGCGGGCCAGCCGCCGTGCCGAGCATATAGTGGGCGTTTTCATAGCTGCCGGACCAGTCGCGCAGCGCTTCATTACAGGCATCTTTCAGCGTGGCCGAGCCGCTGTGTACCGGGATCACTTCCGCACCCATCAGCTTCATGCGAAAAACGTTCGGTGACTGGCGCTCGATATCTTTTGCACCCATATAGATGCGGCATTTCAAGCCAAGCAGCGCGCTGGCAAGGGCCGAAGCAACGCCGTGCTGGCCCGCGCCGGTTTCGGCAATAATCTCTGTCTTGCCCATGCGCTTTGCCAGTAGCGCCTGACCGAGAACCTGGTTGGTCTTGTGCGCGCCGCCGTGCAGCAGATCTTCGCGCTTCAAATACAGACGAGTTTTGGTGCCTTTGGTCAGATTTCGACACAGCGTCAGGGCTGTAGGGCGACCGGCGTAGTTTTTCAGCAGGCCAATAAATTCTGCCTGGAATTCAGGATCGCGCTGGGCGCTGACAAAAGCCTCTTCCAGCTGCTCTAAAGCAGGCATCAGGATTTGCGGCACGTACATACCGCCAAACTCGCCAAAATAGGGATTTAATAAAGTCATATCGCTTCTCTTCTCGCAAAGGCGCCGCGTGAGCGTCGCCCGATCAGTAGGCTCTCAGCGTACGAAACACCGAGGCAATTTTTGACGCGTCTTTCAGGCCGGGTGCGCTTTCAACGCCAGAGTTAAAGTCCAGACCCGCACAGCCTAGCTGCGCGGCAGCCACGCAGTTGTCCGCGCCCAGTCCGCCGGCCAGCAGCACGTTATCCAGTTTTTGCCCGGTCAGCAGCGTCCAGTCGAACCGCGTGCCGCTGCCGCCGTTGCCGCTATCAAACACGTAGCGATCGATATGCGGCCAGTCGCGAGCGGGCAGCGCCTCTTTAATACTGAATGCTTTCCAGATTTTTACCGCTGCAGGCAGTTGGCTACGTAATTCAGCTACGTAATCGCGATCTTCATCACCGTGAAGCTGCACCGCAGCCAGCTTTAACGCGCGGCTGGTAGTGACAACGTCACCTATAGCGTTATTGCGGAAAACGCCGACGTAGTTAAGCGCCGCGCCAGCCATCACCGTTTTCGCCTGTTCAACGTCAATGTTACGCGGTGAACCTTCGGCAAAAATCAGGCCGCCGTAAACGGCACCTGCTTCCAGCGCGGCATGCGCATCTTCTGCACGCGTCAGGCCACACACTTTGTTTTCACCAATCACTACCCGGCGTACGGCTGAGGAAAGGTCATCTTCCGACATCAATGCCGAGCCGATTAAAAAACCGTTGGCAAAATGGCTCAGCTCGCGCACCTGCGCATAGCTGTTAATGCCGGATTCGCTGATGACCGTCACGCCATGGGCAACTTTTGGGGCCAGGCGGCGGGTGCGATCCAGATCGATAGAGAGGTCGCGTAAATCACGATTATTAATGCCTACCACCTTCGCGCCCAGTGCGGTAGCACGCTCCAGCTCCTCGTCACTGATCACTTCCGTCAGCACACCCATATTTAAACTGTGCGCTACCGCAGCGAGCTGGCGGTACTGTTCATCATCCAGCACGGAAAGCATCAGCAGAATAGCGTCGGCCTGATAATGGCGCGCCAGATAGATCTGGTAAGGATCGATAATAAAATCTTTGCACAGTACCGGCTGGGTAATAGCGGCGCTGACGATGGGCAGAAAGTCGAAGCTGCCCTGAAAATATTTCTCGTCAGTCAGCACCGAAACGGCCGAAGCATGATGCTTATAGATGCCAGCGATAGTGGCCGGATCGAAATCCTCGCGGATTAAGCCTTTTGAGGGGGACGCTTTTTTACACTCCAGAATAAACACGGTTCTGGCGCCGGCCAGCGCGTGGTAAAAACTGCGCGTGGAAGGCTCAATCTCGTTTTGAAAAGAAGCCAGCGGCTGCTGTTGCTGGCGCTGCGCCAGCCATACCGCTTTATCCTGCACGATTTTGCTCAGTACGGTTTCCATATTATCCTCTTGCTGCCAGCGCGACGACGCGCTCAAAAGCCTGGCCACTGCGGATGGCGCGCAGCGCCTGTTGCGCGTTTTCCCGTAAATCTTCCTGGCCGAATATTTTCAACAGCAGCGCGACGTTAACGGCCACGGCCTCTTCATGCGCCTGCTCGCCTTTACCCTGGAGCAATCGCGTCAGAATGTCACGGTTTTCTTCCGGCGTACCGCCTGCCAGCGCTTCCTGCGGATGAAAGCTCAGGCCAAAATCTTCCGGCGTCAGCTGATAGCTGGTAATTTCGCCGTCACGCAGTTCCGCCACGTGCGTAGCGCTGTGTAACGCTACCTCATCCATACCGCCACCGTGCACAACAGCCGCGCGCTGATAGCCCAGCACCTTCAGCGTGTGGGCAATGGGCAGCACCAGCTCCGGGCTGTAAACGCCAATCACTGCCAGCGGCGGACGTGCAGGGTTAATCAGCGGGCCAAGCACGTTAAACAGGGTACGGGTTTTAAGCTGCTGGCGTACCGGCATCGCATGGCGAAAACCGGTGTGATACTGTGGCGCAAACAGGAAACAGACGTTCAGCTCGTCCAGCGCCTGGCGCGCCTGCTGTGCAGGCATATCCAGATTAATACCAAAAGCCGCCAGCAGATCGGAAGAGCCGGACTTGCTGGAGACGCTGCGGTTACCGTGTTTGGCTACTTTCAACCCGCAGGCGGCCGCAACAAAGGCGCTGGCGGTAGAAATATTAATGCTGTTGCTGCCGTCCCCGCCGGTGCCGACGATATCGGCAAAGGCGTAGTCCGGACGCGGAAAAGGTTTGGCGTCTTCCAGCAGCGCCGTAGCGGCTCCGGCAATCTCTTCCGGATGTTCACCACGGATCTTCATCGCAATCAGCGCGGCCGCGAGCTGGGTCGGCTCAAGCTTGCCGGTGACGATAGCGGAAAAGAGCTGGTGGCTTTCCGCACGGGTCAGGATTTGCGCCTGGTACAGTTTTTCCAGAATAGCGTTCATCTTTTTCTCCTTATTTTGCCAGCGCCCAGGCAAGCGTCTGTTCCAGCAGACGTGCGCCCTGAGTAGTCAGAATCGATTCCGGGTGAAACTGGAAGCCGCAGACGCGGTCGGCGTCGTGGCGAACGGCCATCACCATGCCGTTAAAAGTAGCGTTAACCGTCAGCCCGTCCGGCACGTTACTGCCAACCAGAGAGTGATAGCGCGCGACCGGCAGCGGATTGCTCAGTCCGGCAAACATCCCCTGGTCATCATGGGTAACGGCAGAAGCCTTACCGTGCAGGATTTCGCCAGCCTGACCGACATGACCCCCGTAGGCTTCCACAATCGCCTGATGACCCAGGCAAATGCCAACAATGGGCAGCTCACCGCGCAGGCGTGCTAACAGTTCAGGCATGCAGCCTGCGTCAGCCGGTGCGCCAGGGCCGGGAGACAGCAGCAAAACCGGATTTTCCATCTGTTGCAGACGCGCAATCAGCGTATCGGCGGGCACGTTATTACGATAAATAACCACGTTATGGCCGAAAGCGCGCAGCTGGTCGACGAGGTTATAGGTAAAGGAATCAATATTGTCGAGCAGCAGAATGTCAGCCATCAGAAAATCTCCTTGCAGTGGTGCGCGGTGGCAATGGCGCGCAGAACCGCGCGGGCTTTGTTACGGCTTTCATCGGCTTCCGCCTGCGGATTTGAGTCCAGCACCACGCCTGCGCCAGCCTGAACGGTAGCGACGCCGTCTTCAACATAGGCTGAACGAATCACGATGCAGGTATCCAGATCGCCGCTGGCGGTAAAGTAGCCTACCGCGCCGCCGTAGCTGCCGCGCCGCGTGCCTTCGGCTTCAGCAATCAGGCGCATAGCGCGAACCTTCGGCGCGCCGCTCAACGTGCCCATATTCATGCAGGCGCGATAGGCGTGCAGCACATCAAGATCCGCCCGCAGCTTGCCCACCACGCGGGAAACCAGATGCATCACAAAAGAGTAACGGTCAACTTTGGTTAAATCGGCAACATAGCGGCTACCCGGCTCGCAGATGCGCGCCAGATCGTTGCGCGCAAGGTCGACCAGCATCAGATGCTCGGCCAGCTCTTTGTGATCGGTACGCATCTCCAGCTCAATGCGGCTGTCGAGGTCGCGATCCAGCGAGCCATCGGCGTGACGACCGCGCGGGCGAGTTCCGGCAATCGGATAAATTTCAATCTGGCGGTCAAGGGCAGAGTATTTCAGCGAGCTTTCCGGTGAAGCGCCGAACAGGCTGAAATCTTGATCCTGCATAAAGAACATATAAGGGCTTGGGTTGCTGTTTTTCAGCGTCTCATAAGCGGCCAGCGGCGACGGACACGGCAGTGAAAAACGGCGTGAAGGCACTACCTGGAAAATTTCGCCAATGCGGATCGCCTCCTGCATTTTACGCACGACCGCGCAATATTCTTCATCGCTCTGGCTGACATTCAGGGCCATCTTTTCTACCGCCTGCACCGGCAGTGCAGGGGCAGGTTGCAGCATCTGCGCGTGTAGTTGTTCTATCCGACGCTGCAGGCGCAAAAACTCGCCGGGCGCGGAGGTAAACAGGCTGGCCTGAAGACGCGCGCTCTGGCTCTGATGATCGATAACCAGCAGCGTTTCTGCCAGGTAGAAGCAGTAGTCGGGACAGCGCTGTTCGTTATCCAGCTGCGGCAAATCTTCAAAGCCTGCCACCAGGTCATAGGCGAATAAGCCGCCAAGCAGCATAGCTTCGCGCTCTTCTGCCGGGCTTTTTAACAGGTGCGGGATCAGGCGCAGCGCGTCAAAAACCGACAGCGATTTCAGGCGAGAATCCTCATCCTGAACCTCGCTGTTTGAGATGAAGCGCAGCTCGCGGCCGTCGGGGCGAACCGTATTAATGACCGAAGGAGGCAGAGCGGCATCAAGTAATGGCAGCAGCGCACGACCGTTTTCCGACAGCGCCTGTAAGGTGACGGTATCGCCGAGTGCGGTAATCCGCAGCGCGCTGTCAATAATCAGCAGGCTTTTTAGATTGCGCTTGCTGTCGATATCGGCAGATTCAAGCAGCAGCGTAGCGGGACGCGCGCCGCAAAGCTGATGAAAAACCGCGGCCGGATCTTCACGGTAGGGCGCGCTACCGGTAATTAACTTCACTGTAGAATTGGCATGATGCATAAGGTTAATCTCTGAAATTGGCTAAAAAAAAGGCCCGCTTGCGGCGGGCCTGGGTAGCTGTACAACGACGTGCACGACTCCTTCGCCCGATCAGGGAGAAGTATGCCACCAGCCGTTCGTTGCTTTTGTCATTTTCATTATGTCGCTACCTTTGCCTGTGAACTTGCGTACTAGTTAACTGGTTCAGCAGGAAAAAGTCAATACTCTTTTTCTCTCCGTCGGGATTACGGGTATCATTGCAGAAAATTTTCCGCGCTTTACGGAGTCGTTTTGTCCTTAACCCCGCTTAATCCCTGGCCCATCTACGATTTACACAGCCATACGCGTGCCTCTGATGGCCTGCTCACACCTGAAGAGCTGGTGTTACGTGCGGTCGAGCAGCGCGTTGGCGTGCTGGCTATTACCGATCACGATTCGGTCGACGGCGTTCAGCCCGCGCGTGACGCCATTGTCAGGCATCAGCTACCTTTACGGCTTATCGCTGGCGTGGAGGTTTCTTCCCTGTGGGAAAACCATGAAATTCATATTGTCGGGCTTGGCGTCGACTGCCAGCATCCTGTTTTGACGCAGTTTCTTCAGGGGCAGAGCGATCGCCGGCTGGCGCGTGCGCAACTGATAGCGGAACGTCTGGAAAAAGCGCACATTCCCGGCGCGCTGGAAGGCGCACTGGCGTTAGCGGACGGTGGCGCAATCACCCGTGGCCATTTCGCTCGCTATCTGATAGCGCAGGGAAAAGCCGATAATATGGCGCAGGTGTTTAAAAATTACCTGGCGCGCGGTAAAACCGGCTACGCGCCGCCACAGTGGTGTACAATCAAACAAGCCATTGATGCTATTCATCATTCTGGTGGACGTGCCGTACTGGCCCATCCGGGCCGCTACGGGCTTTCCGCCAAGTGGCTAAAGCGCCTTATCGCTCATTTTAAAGAAGAGGGCGGTGATGCGATGGAAGTGGCGCAGTGCCAGCAGCCGCCCAATGAGCGTACGCAGCTGGCGCGTTATGCGCAGGATTACCAGCTGGCCGCGTCGCAAGGATCGGATTTTCATCAACCTTGTCCGTGGATCGAGCTGGGAAAAAAATTGTGGCTTCCGGCTGGCGTAGAAGCAGTCTGGCTACGCTTCCCTGAAATTTAAATCCGTTCGCCCGTTGCGCGACGGAGATGAGGTTAACAATGAGTCAGTTTTTTTATATACACCCGGAAAATCCGCAGCCGCGCCTGATCAAGCAGGCCGTTGAGCTTTTAAATAAAGGCGCGGTGATCGTTTATCCTACCGATTCCGGCTATGCGCTGGGCTGTAAGCTGGAAGATAAAAGCGCGATGGAGCGTATCTGTCGCATTCGCCAGCTGGACGGTAATCACAATTTCACGCTGGTTTGCCGCGATCTGTCTGAGCTTTCCACTTACGCTCACGTCGATAATACGGCTTTTCGGCTGATGAAAAATAATACGCCGGGCAACTACACGTTTATTCTGAAGGCGACCAAAGAAGTGCCGCGTCGTCTGATGAACGACAAGCGTAAAACTATCGGGCTGCGCGTGCCGTCTAATCCTGTCGCGCTGGCGCTGCTGGAGGCGTTAAACGAGCCTTTAATGTCGACGTCGCTGATGCTGCCGGGCAACGATTTCACCGAATCCGATCCGGAAGCGATTCAGGATGAAATTGGCAAACAGGTGGATTTAATTATTCATGGTGGCTATCTGGGGCAGCAGCCGACAACGGTTATTGATCTTACCGAAAATACTCCGGAAGTGGTACGCGAAGGCGTAGGCGATATTAAACCTTTCCTTTAACAGGCTGGTGGCTCGCCGTGGTGACAGGCGAGCCTTTCCCAAACCAGGCATTCCTTTTCTCCTTCCCTGATTTAAAACTAAGACAATATTAAGTTTACCTTAAGGTAATACCCCTGATGCTGTCTTTATTTACTTTCAAAAGTTCACTAGCAGAAAAATTTGCTTTAAGAAGTGGTTTTTTGTAGCCAGTCCTTAAAATCTTCGTAAGGAATATAAAGCGAAACGTCTTTTAAAGGCACGTTGCTGGCTTTATGACGCTTAATTTCATTAGTGAAGCCGACAATAACGCCACCGATAGTGTCGTCGCTGTTATAAACCGCGCCGCCCGACATACCTTTTACTACGCCCGCATTGGAAGCCATTGCCACGCAGGGACGTTTATTCCACTCGTTACGAATGCCGGTCAGGGCCAGATTGACACCGGAAGATTCCACCGGCATTGCGGTAATAAAGCTATAGCCATACATTTTTACCGACTCGCCAATATCGCCCTCGCGGAATTTCGGCAGGGTCTTCATGTCGTTTTTGTGGTAAATGATCGCCAGATCGCAGTAAGGATGATAGGCCTTAACGCGCTGGACGGAGAGCTTCGCCACGTGGGCAGCGGTCAGGCTGTACTCAGGCGTAATCGGAATGCTGGTGCCGAGCGAACCTACACCCAGAATGGTAGGAATGCCGGTAAAATTCATGTCCACACGCTTCAGCGCTTCTTTGCTGTACTCATATTTACCGACAGAGCAGCCGGTGAGCGTCAGCAATGCCAACGCCGCTAAGGGAATTATTTTTTTCATCATCGTTACACTTTGTCGGACACGTCGGAAAATCCCTGGTGAAGATTAATGACGTGTAAGGCCGATGCTGACCGAAATCAGCGGTATAAAGGGAGCTGCGCCCCCCGTTTTTTAAAACCAATTTCTATTTAAAATTTATTTGTGACTTAACTAAAATTTATTATGACTGGTAACCAGTTCATTAATGTGGCTCTTTATGGCCTGAGTGAATTCTACACAAACTTATTAGCCGAGCAAACAAATTAAGCAGCGAAAATAATAATAACCCGAATAGTCAGGAATTAACTCAATCTGCAATATATATCGCCTGCTTATTTTGGGAGTGATGTACTGACGCTTTTATTAATTTGCATTAAGTCAGCCTGATTGACTGCCTTGCAGGAAAAAGCTGGTTTTAACATCTATAAAACATTTTGCTTAACTGATTCAGCCTCTGTTTTTGTATTAATTTGCGTTTGTTTTCAGCTAAAACCAGTAATGGCGCAGTATCGGCAATTAAAAGGCTAACTTTAATTTATAAAATATTAGCGCGATAATGATTAACAATTAAATAACAATGAGCTTTTGTTGCGCGGTTGCGGACGTCGTTAAATTGGCTTAGGGCAGGCGATTTGTTAAGAATAAGGAATGAGTAAACGATAAGATTATCTGTCGGGTTGGCCGCTAACCTGTGTCGCGGACAGCGCGTGACGCTTTTCCCATGCAAACGACCCGGTAGCGTTATCAATAGCAGATAACTTAGTGTAGAATGCGCTTCCCCTGAAACAGGGGCGAGCAAGCCACCGCGCATTCGCCTCTCAAGTCACGGGCCAATTCACTTAATGACGCCTGGGAAGGCGACACAGAGGCAGCGCCATGAGCGAAAAATTACAGAAAGTCTTAGCGCGCGCCGGGCACGGTTCCCGCCGCGAGATTGAAACCATGATTTCTGCCGGACGCGTCAGCGTGGACGGCAAAATAGCCACGCTGGGCGACCGCGTAGAGCCGAGTAAAGCACTAAAAATCCGTATCGACGGCCATCTGGTCTCCGTCGCAGAATCCACCAGTGAAATCTGTCGCGTACTGGCTTATTACAAGCCGGAAGGCGAGCTGTGCACCCGTAACGATCCGGAAGGCCGTCCTACCGTATTTGACCGTTTGCCAAAGCTGCGCGGCGCGCGCTGGATTGCCGTAGGCCGTCTGGACGTGAATACCTGTGGCCTGCTGCTGTTTACTACCGATGGCGAGCTGGCTAACCGTCTGATGCACCCAAGCCGTGAAGTAGAAAGGGAATATGCCGTTCGCGTCTTCGGTCAGGTGGATGATGACAAGCTTAAACAGCTAAGCCGAGGCGTACAGCTGGAAGATGGCCCTGCATCGTTTAAAACGCTGAAGTTTACCGGCGGTGAAGGCATTAACCAGTGGTACAGCGTAACGCTGACCGAAGGGCGCAATCGTGAAGTCCGTCGTCTGTGGGAATCCGTAGGCGTGCAGGTCAGCCGTCTGATCCGTACACGTTACGGCGACATTACCTTACCAAAAGGTTTACCGCGCGGGGGCTGGACTGAACTGGAGCTGCCGCCAACCAACTATTTACGTGAGCTGGTCGGCCTGCCGCCAGAAACCACCAGTAAAGTTGCGGTAGAAAAAGATCGTCGTCGTACCAAGGCTAACCAGATCCGCCGCGCGGTTAAACGCCATACGCAGGTCAGCGGTAATCGCCGCCCGGCCAGCAAGCGTTAACCGACGCAATCGGGTGCCAAAACGGCCCACTTATCCGGTTGGCCTCCGCTGCCAGCAGGCCAGGGTGGTGCTGTATAAAATGCCGGAACGCACGGGCTGTAGGTCTGGCAACCATCTGAAGGCGAAGTGATTCGCCTTTTTTTATCTCTTGTTACCAGTCAATTCCCTGTTGCGCCTGTATACCTGCATCAAACGCATGCTTTACCGGCCGCATTTCAGTCACGGTATCCGCCAGCGCCAGCAGATCGCGGTGACAGCCGCGCCCGGTAATAATGACGCTTTGCTGCGCCGGGCGATTACGTAGCGCTGCGATCGCTTCTTCCAGCGGCAGATAATCAAAACTCACCATATAGGTCAGCTCGTCCAGCACCACGAGATCCAGCGAAGCATCCTGCAACATCCGCTTAGCATGCTCCCAGACCGCCAGGCAGGCTGCCGTATCCGTTTCCCTGTTTTGCGTGTCCCAGGTAAACCCTGTCGCCATCACCTGAAATTCCACGCCGTGCGGCTCCAGTAAATTGCGCTCGCCGTTAGGCCAGTCGCCTTTAATAAACTGGATAACGCCTGCGCGTTTCTGGTGACCGACCGCGCGTGCAGCGGTACCGAAGGCAGCGGTGGTTTTTCCTTTACCGTTGCCGGTAAAAACCATCAGGATGCCGCGCGTTTCGGTAGCCGCCGCAATACGCGCATCAACTTTTTCTTTCAGCTTTTGCTGGCGCTGCTGGTGGCGGTCATCCATTACTCTGCCGCTCCCGGTTTACGCCCCGGCTGCGCGTCAAAGCTTTGCCCTGACTGCTGGCAATCTTCGCCCATCACATAAAGATAGGTTGGCATAATATCCGCTGGCGTTTTCAGCTTGTCGGCGTTTTCCTCTGGAAAAGCGCTGGCGCGCATTTTCGTGCGAGTGCCGCCAGGATTGATACAGTTAACGCGTAACTGACCGCGATACTCTTCGGCCAGCACCTGCATCATACCTTCGGTAGCAAATTTAGAGACGGAATAGGCACCCCAGCCTGCGCGCCCCTGGCGGCCCACGCTGGAAGAGGTAAAGACCAGTGCGCCATGAGCAGACTTCAGCAGCAGCGGCAGCAGAGCCTGGGTCAGGAAAAAGGTGGCGTCGACGTTTACGCGCATGACCTGCTGCCAGACCACAGGATCCTGCTGCGTCATTGGTACTACATCACCTAACAGGCCTGCGTTATGTAACACGCCGTCCAGCCGGGGAACATGACGGGCAATCTCTTGCGCCAGCTGCTGGCACTCCTGCGGCGTTGCGCTGTCTAAATCCAGCAAAAATGAGAGAGGAGCAGGTTTACCCGTTGCAGCAATCTCGTCGGCAACGGCGCTGATTTTCTGCTGGTTGCGCCCCAACAGGATAACCTGCGCGCCAAAACGGGCATAGGTCAACGCGGCTTCGCGGCCAATACCGTCGCTGGCACCGGTAATAAGAATAATATGGTCGGTCAGCAGATTGTTGTCAGGTTGATAATCCATAATTGCGCCTTTGAAAAGAGAGGTAACGACAAGGGCGACAGGGTAACGCTGCTCATCCGCCGACCGCAACAGATAACGGCCTTTCTCTGAACGGTTATGCGTAATGTTACGCAAAATCCACCTGAGGCGGCGGGAATCTGAGGACGCAACCTGATGACTCGGCTACACTAGCAGCTTTCCTAATTGGATGTTAAATAAGGTGGAATGAGTGGAACTACTCTCTTACTACGGGCTTTTTCTGGCTAAAACAGTCACGGTAGTTATCGCTATCGCGGCCATTGCGATTCTGATAACCCACCTGACCATGCGCAAACGCACCCAAAGCGGGCAGCTCAAGCTGACCCGCCTGGATAAAGAGTATCAGCATATAAAGGATGAAATGCGGCTGGCCAGTATGCCTCCGCAGGAGCAGAAACGCTGGCATAAAGAGCAGAAGAAGAAAGAAAAACTGGAGGCAAAAACGGCAAAAAGCCAGGCCAAACAGGGGATTAAACCGGCCGAAGGCAAGCCCGTGCTCTACGTGCTGGACTTCAAAGGCAGCATGGACGCACACGAAGTCTCCTCACTGCGTGAAGAAGTGTCTGCGGTTATGGCGGTAGCAAAACCTCAGGATGAAGTGCTGCTGCGTCTGGAAAGCCCCGGCGGCGTGGTGCACGGCTACGGCCTGGCTTCATCACAGCTGCAGCGCCTGCGCGATAAAAACATTCGCCTGACCGTGGCCGTTGATAAAGTAGCGGCCAGCGGTGGCTATATGATGGCCTGCGTGGCGGACCATATTGTAGCCGCGCCGTTTTCTATTATTGGATCCATCGGCGTTGTCGCGCAGATCCCTAACTTCAACCGCCTGCTAAAGCGCAACGAAATTGACGTTGAGCTGCATACGGCCGGGGAATATAAGCGCACGCTGACGCTGTTTGGTGAAAATACGGAGCAGGGACGTGAAAAGTTTCGTGAAGATCTTAACGAAACGCATCAGCTGTTTAAAGAGTTCGTGCACCAGATGCGTCCGACCCTGGATATCGACAGCGTGGCGACAGGCGAGCACTGGTTCGGCACTCAGGCCCTGGAAAAAGGGCTGGTGGATGCTATCGGCACCAGCGACGATTTAATCATCGACCAGATGAACCAGCGTGAGGTTGTTGCCGTTCACTACGTGAAGCGCAAAAAAATGATGGATCGCTTTACGCAGAGCGCCAGCACCAGCGTCGAACGCCTGCTGCTGCGTCTCTGGCAGCGCGGCGAAAAACCGCTGCTGTAAGGTTGAGCACGCCCGCCTGGCGGGCGTTATTCCAGATGGTAAAGCGGCGACAGCTCGGTGGCCAAAAATTTAAAAACGTTAAACACCACCGTGCTTTTTTTGCCCGGTAATCCCTGATCATCAAGAAAATAGTCGCCGCGAAACACCAGCACGTCGCCTTTTTGCTCAACATCGGTGGCGACAAGTCCCGGGAAAAAATCCTCGTGACTGCCGATCATCTCGTTCGCTTTCTGTAACAGACTGGTTTTATCAATAGCCTGAGTAGATTTCACAGAATTCTCTCCTTTATAGATGCGATTACCGGGCAGTATATTACGCTGCGTCGTAACAAAATCTCAATGCTCCGGGCAGCTACCTTCACCAGCTCTTTTTAACGTCCGGCTGGCGTAAAACGGTTGCGGGTGCTAATTAAGTTGCGTATCAGATTTTATCAGGTAGAGTGTGGGCGTTTCGGGTTCCGGGCGTAAAACAGACTTTACGCTCTGTTAGAGATTCGCTTAACAGGTTGTAAAAGGTGTCTTTAATCAGTGGGTTGATGCCCTGGTAAGGACGCGTTAACAGGGAAAGTGCCGGGGTGCTGCCGTCGGCCGTAATCGTTTTAACGCGCTGGATGGCCCACAGGCTTTCGGCACAATTTACTCTCGGATGTTTCAATCAGGTAAAGGTAAATATGGGTAAAGCTCTCGTAATAGTTGAGTCCCCGGCAAAAGCCAAAACAATCAATAAATATCTTGGAAATGACTACGTGGTGAAGTCCAGCGTCGGTCATATTCGGGATTTGCCGACCAGTGGATCAACGGTTAAAAAGAGCGCTGACTCTACAACCAGTAAAGCTAAAAAAGTGAAAAAGGACGAAAAGGCGGCGTTGGTTAGCCGTATGGGCGTCGATCCTTTTCACGGTTGGGAAGCGAACTATCAGATCCTTCCTGGCAAAGAGAAAGTGGTTTCCGAGCTAAAAGCGCTGGCGCAGAACGCCGACCATATCTATCTCGCAACCGACCTTGACCGCGAAGGGGAAGCCATTGCCTGGCACCTGCGGGAAGTGATCGGCGGTGATGATTCGCGCTTCAGCCGCGTGGTGTTTAACGAAATCACCAAAAATGCGATTCGTCAGGCTTTTGACAAGCCGGGCGAACTGAATATCGACAGGGTAAACGCCCAGCAGGCCCGCCGGTTTATGGACCGCGTAGTGGGCTATATGGTTTCGCCGCTGCTGTGGAAGAAAATTGCGCGCGGCTTATCCGCCGGGCGCGTTCAGTCGGTCGCCGTGCGCCTTGTCGTTGAGCGCGAGCGCGAGATCAAGGCTTTCGTTCCGGAAGAGTACTGGGAGCTGCATGCCGATCTGAACACGCCGGAAGGAACGCTGCTGCCGATGGAAGTTACCCATCAGCACGATAAGCCTTTCCGCCCCGTTAACGGCGAGCAAACTCAGGCTGCTGTAAGCCTGCTGGAAAAGGCGCGCTATCAGGTTACCGATCGCGAAGACAAGCCAACCAGCAGCAAGCCTGGCGCACCTTTTATCACCTCCACGCTGCAGCAGGCGGCCAGTACCCGTCTGGGCTACGGCGTGAAAAAAACCATGATGATGGCGCAGCGCCTGTACGAAGCCGGCCACATTACCTATATGCGTACCGACTCCACTAACCTGAGTCAGGACGCGGTCAGCATGGTGCGCGGCTTTATTGAAAATGAGTTCGGCGAAAAGTATCTGCCAAAAGCGGCCAATACCTACGCCAGCAAAGATAATTCGCAGGAAGCGCACGAGGCAATCCGTCCTTCTGACGTTGCCGTACAGGCGGAACAGCTGAAGGATATGGAAGCCGACGCGCAAAAACTTTATCAGCTGATCTGGCGTCAGTTTGTGGCCTGTCAGATGGTACCGGCGCAGTACGACTCCACTACGCTGACCGTGACCGCCGGTGAGTTTAAACTTAAAGCGAAAGGCCGTACGCTGCGCTTTGACGGCTGGACTCGCGTGATGCCTGCGCTGCGTAAAGGTGATGAAGACCGCACGCTGCCGCCGGTAGAAGTAGGTAAAGACCTGGCGCTGCAACAGCTGAAACCAAGCCAGCACTTTACCAAGCCACCTGCGCGCTTCAGTGAAGCTTCGCTGGTTCGCGAGCTGGAAAAACGCGGTATCGGGCGTCCTTCTACCTATGCTTCGATTATCTCCACCATTCAGGATCGTGGCTACGTGCGTGTCGAAAGCCGCCGTTTCTACGCGGAAAAAATGGGTGAGATCGTTACCGACAGGCTGGAAGAAAACTTCCGTGAGCTGATGAACTATGACTTCACGGCGCACATGGAAAACAGCCTCGATCAGGTCGCTAACAACGAAGCGCAGTGGAAAGGCGTGCTGGATAAATTCTTTGCCGACTTCAGCCAGCAGCTGGAGAAAGCGGATAAGGATCCGGAAGAGGGCGGCATGCTGCCAAACCAGATGGTGCTGACCTCAATCGACTGTCCAACCTGCGGTCGAAAAATGGGGATCCGCACGGCCAGCACCGGCGTTTTCCTGGGCTGTTCCGGCTATGCACTACCGCCAAAAGAGCGCTGCAAGCAGACCATCAACCTGATCCCTGAGAATGAAGTTTTAAACATTCTTGAGGGTGAAGATGCAGAAACCAACGCGCTGCGCGCGCGCCGCCGCTGTGCCAAATGCGGTACGGCAATGGATAGCTATCTGATCGATAACCAGCGCAAGCTGCACGTCTGCGGCAATAATCCAGGCTGCGACGGTTATGAAATCGAGCAGGGCGAATTCCGCATCAAAGGCTATGATGGCCCGATTGTGGAGTGCGAAAAGTGTGGTTCTGAAATGCACCTGAAGATGGGGCGTTTCGGCAAATATATGGCCTGTACCAACGACGAGTGTAAAAACACCCGTAAGATCTTGCGCAACGGCGACGTCGCGCCGCCGAAAGAAGATCCGGTGCCGTTACCCGAGCTGACTTGCGAAAAATCAGACGCTTACTTTGTTCTGCGCGACGGCGCGGCTGGCGTTTTTCTGGCGGCCAACACCTTCCCGAAATCAAGGGAAACGCGTGCGCCGCTGGTAGAAGAGCTACAGCGTTTCCGCGATCGTCTGCCAGAGAAACTGCGTTATCTGGCCGATGCGCCTGTTGCGGATGAGGAAGGCAATAAGTCGGTCGTCCGCTTTAGCCGTAAAACAAAGCAGCAGTACGTCAGTACAGAAAAAGAAGGTAAAGCCACGGGCTGGTCGGCGTTTTATGTTGACGGCAAATGGGAAGTTACCGAAAAAGCCGCTGCTAAAGCCGCGAAAAAATAAGCTCCCGGGCCAGCGTTCTGCTGGCCCATTTTTTTCCTTCCGCATATACATTCCGCCCAGCTTTGGTATGATTGTTATAGATATACCTTTTCTTATTATAAAATCGCATTAGGCCGGGGTGCTGCGTTTTTGCGCGCGCAGATCGTCGGCGCGTGGCGCCAAACGGACGGAACAAAAATGAAATTGCAGCAGCTGCGTTATATCGTTGAAGTGGTGAACCACAATCTGAACGTTTCATCCACGGCGGAGGGGCTTTACACTTCCCAGCCCGGCATCAGTAAACAGGTTCGCATGCTGGAGGATGAGCTGGGCATCCAGATTTTCGCACGCAGCGGCAAGCATCTTACGCAGGTTACGCCAGCGGGCCAGGAAATCATTCGCATTGCCCGTGAAGTCCTGTCAAAAGTTGAAGCGATTAAATCGGTGGCTGGCGAGCATACCTGGCCGGATAAAGGCTCGCTTTATGTCGCCACTACCCACACCCAGGCCCGCTATGCTTTGCCAAACGTGATCAAAGGCTTTATCGAGCGCTATCCGCGCGTCTCGCTGCACATGCACCAGGGATCGCCTACGCAAATTGCAGAAGCGGTGTCTAAAGGGAACGCCGATTTTGCCATCGCAACTGAGGCGCTGCACCTTTACGATGATCTGATTATGCTGCCTTGTTACCACTGGAACCGCGCTATCGTCGTGACGCCAGACCATCCGCTGGCGGGCAAAGAGAAAGTCTCTATTGAAGAGCTGGCAGAGTATCCTCTGGTTACCTACACCTTTGGCTTTACCGGGCGTTCAGAACTGGATACCGCTTTTAATCGCGCAGGCCTTTCACCGCGCATTGTCTTTACGGCTACTGACGCTGACGTCATTAAAACCTACGTTCGCTTAGGGCTGGGTGTAGGCGTGATTGCCAGCATGGCGGTCGACCCGGTTTCCGACCCTGATCTGGTCAGAATCGAAGCTACTGACGTCTTTACCTACAGCACCACTAAAATCGGCTTTCGCCGCAGCACCTTTTTGCGCAGCTATATGTATGACTTTATCCAACGTTTTGCGCCGCACCTTACTCGCGATGTGGTTGATACGGCAGTAGGCCTGCGCTCGAACGAAGATATAGAAGCAATGTTTAAAGATATTAAGTTACCAGCCAAATAATTCCCCGCCTTACCATCGTCAGTTCAGGGCTGCAAGCCGGCCCTGCTAAAAAGATTGGTCCTGCCTGTTGTTGCGATTGATAAAATCTTTTTATTCTTTTTCGTAAATGAAGCATTCATCACATGTTTTTCCATTGTTATTCATTAAATGCGAAACAGTACACATTTTTTAGCGGGCAACTTTGCACGCGCCTAAGAAGATTCCCATACTCTGATTTAACAAAGCGCGATACGGCGCGGTTTAACGGGAGGAATCCAATAAATGCTGATTTATCAATGGTGCGGAAAAGGTGTTATTAACGGCCAGTTTGGCTTAAGTAATCATTCGTCATCCAGATTTTAGTTAAGGCCGATTACCTGGTTTCTTAAACTTTAATGAATACTATTAATCGTTCTGCGTAATAAAAATGTCTGGATTTCGCGCCATAAAATGTTTAGGATTCCTCCTAATTTCTGATTGCTCAAAACAATCGTTTCAATGAGAGTGATTATCAAAAACTATGGCTAGCAGAATAACGGTAGAAACTGACTTCGGTCACAAAGCTCTGAAGGTTCGGCGGAACAGCAATCTGAGACGCAAGGCCTGGTTAGCGGTATTCGCGGTATCAGTACTGTTTTGGGGAGCGGCTGCATCACTGATTTGGCATATATGGGGGTAACGATGTACCTGCAGTATTTGAATCAAAAGACACAGCAAGTAAGCAAAATCAAGAAAGTGAGTTGCAAAAGTCAAAAGCCAGAAGTAGTTATCCCGGAAAGCTGGGGACTGAGCGAAGTACAGCGCAACTTTATCGATTTCATGACGGACAAAAGTAACAAATCTTAAGTATTAAAGTTATATCTGCAACATTAATTGATTACTACAAATATATAAGTAAATAGATTTTAACAGGCCAGCTATTTCTGGTCAGGGCACACTGTTGCTCACCAACGGGAAAGTATTGATAAAACGGTAAAACTTTTCGCAAGCGCGACGGGTTTTGAAGTAATACTGTTTGGTCGCCAAGACCTGAGAGAGGTTATAAATGAATTTAACTCAAACGACCTGGTTTAGTATCTGGATGTTTTCAGGCTTATTCTGGTCCAGTCTCCTCTGGTTAAGCATGGTCATGCGTTAATAATGCATGCATAAACAAAGATTAATAGCGCCTCGCTGAGCAATCAGCGGGGCGTTTTTTTTTTGCCTCAGGTCTGGCGCGCTTCTGGTTATGTTATCAAAACGTTACGCCCAGTTTGTACTATCTTTAAATCAGACCCTGCAATTACTCAGGTTATGACCAGACAAATAAGGAGGAGTAATGTCGTCTACCCTACGTGAATTAACGAAAGACGCGCTGGATGTAAAAGGTCAACACTATCATTTTTACAGCCTGGCCAAAGCCGCCGAGCATCTTGGCGATCTGTCTCGTCTGCCTAAATCCCTGAAAGTTCTGTTAGAAAATTTACTGCGCTGGCAGGATGAGGATTCCGTTACCGCCGAGGATATTCAGGCGCTGGCAGGCTGGCTTAAGCAAGCGCATGCCGATCGTGAAATCGCTTACCGTCCTGCACGCGTACTGATGCAGGACTTTACCGGCGTGCCTGCCGTGGTCGATCTTGCCGCCATGCGCGAGGCCGTAAAAAGGCTGGGCGGCGACGTGGCAAAAGTAAATCCGCTTTCTCCTGTCGATTTGGTTATTGACCACTCGGTAACGGTAGACGAGTTTGGCGACGACGATGCCTTCGAAGAAAACGTTCGGCTGGAAATGGAGCGCAACCACGAACGCTACGTTTTCCTGCGCTGGGGACAAAAAGCCTTTAACAAATTTAGTGTAGTGCCGCCGGGCACCGGCATCTGCCATCAGGTGAATCTGGAATATTTAGGTAAAGCTATCTGGCATGAAACGCTGGCAGGCGAAGAAGTTGCCTATCCGGATACGCTGGTCGGTACGGATTCCCATACCACCATGATTAACGCGCTGGGCGTGCTGGGGTGGGGCGTCGGCGGTATTGAGGCGGAAGCGGCCATGCTGGGCCAGCCTGTTTCCATGCTGATCCCGGACGTGGTCGGCTTTAAGCTTACCGGCAAACTCAAGCCGGGCATTACCGCTACTGACCTGGTACTGACCGTTACGCAGATGCTGCGTAAGCATGGCGTGGTAGGGAAGTTTGTTGAATTTTATGGCGACGGTCTTGATGACTTGCCGCTGGCCGATCGCGCCACCATCGCCAATATGGCACCGGAATATGGTGCGACGTGCGGCTTCTTCCCGCTGGACGACGTAACGCTTGGCTATATGGCGCTGACGGGACGCAGCAGTGAACAGGTCGCGCTGGTTGAAGCCTATGCGAAAGCGCAGGGACTGTGGCGTAATACGGGCGATGAGCCGGTATTTACCAGCTCGCTGGCGCTGGATATGGCTACCGTTGAGGCAAGCGTTGCCGGGCCGAAAAGACCGCAGGATCGCGTATTGTTAGGCGAGGTGCCGCAGGCTTTTCAGGCCAGTAACGAGCTGGAAGTGAATCACGCGCAAAAACAGCATAAGCCGATCGGCTATCGCGACAGCAAAAAAGGTCAGGAATATCAGCTGGAAGATGGCGCCGTCGTTATCTCGGCTATCACTTCCTGTACCAATACATCAAATCCAAGCGTTCTTATGGCTGCGGGCCTGCTGGCTAAAAACGCGGTGACGCTTGGACTTGACCGTAAGCCCTGGGTTAAAGCTTCTCTGGCACCGGGATCGAAAGTCGTTTCCGATTACCTGGCAGCGGCAAAATTGACGCCTTATCTGGATAAGCTGGGATTCAACCTTGTTGGCTATGGTTGTACAACCTGTATCGGTAACTCCGGGCCACTGCCCGATGAAATTGAAAGCGCAATTAAAGAAGGCGATTTAACGGTGGGCGCGGTGCTTTCCGGAAACCGTAACTTTGAGGGCCGTATTCATCCATATGTAAAAACTAACTGGCTGGCCTCGCCGCCGCTGGTGGTCGCCTATGCGCTGGCCGGTAACATGAATATCAATTTGCAAACGGAGCCGCTGGGAACCGACAAAACGGGTAAACCCGTTTATTTGAAAGATATCTGGCCATCGCCAGAAGCCATTGCTGAAGCTGTGCAGCTGGTTTCTACCGACATGTTCCATAAAGAATATGCCGAAGTATTTGAAGGTACGCCCGAATGGCAGGAGATCAAGGTTAGCGAAGCCGCCACCTATGACTGGGATGAAGGTTCTACCTATATTCGGCTTTCGCCGTTCTTCGACGATATGGAAAAAGAGCCGAAACCGGTTGAGGATATCAAGGGCGCCCGTATTCTCGCTATCCTTGGCGACTCGGTGACCACCGACCACATTTCTCCAGCGGGCAGCATTAAGGCGGAAAGTCCGGCCGGGCGCTACTTGCTGGCCAACGGGGTAGAGCGGGGCGACTTTAACTCCTACGGTTCTCGTCGTGGTAATCATGAAGTTATGATGCGCGGTACCTTCGCCAATATCCGTATCCGCAATGAGATGGTGCCCGGCGTGGAGGGAGGCGTAACTCGCTTTGTGCCAGGCGACGAGCAGCTGGCTATCTACGACGCCGCCATGAAATATCAGCAGCAGGGAACGCCGCTGGCGGTCATTGCCGGAAAAGAGTATGGCTCCGGTTCCAGCCGCGACTGGGCGGCAAAAGGCCCACGCTTATTGGGCATTCGCGTGGTGATTGCCGAATCGTTCGAGCGTATTCACCGTTCTAACCTGATCGGAATGGGCATTCTGCCGCTGGAGTTCCCGCAAGGCGTGACGCGTAAAACGCTGGGCTTAACGGGCGATGAGCAGATTGATGTAGCCGATTTAACCCGGCTGAAGCCCGGCGGCACGGTTAAGGTTGTCCTGACGCGCGCGGACGGCAGTCAGGAAGAGTTACAAACCCGTTGCCGTATCGATACCGGTAACGAACTGACCTACTACCGCAACGATGGTATCCTGCACTACGTAATCCGCAATATGTTGGGTTAATCACTCAAACTGGCAGATAAACAGCGCCCCTGAAAAGGGGCGCTTTGCTGTGCTGGCGATAAAAATAATGCTTCCAATAACCGACCTGAGGGTGTGATGTACTGGGTAATTATTAAATATGCTATTACGGCCGGTATGGTAGTGCTGATATCCGAAGTGGCAAAACGCAGCGACAGGCTCGGCGGGCTGGTCGCGGCGCTGCCGCTGGTCACGGTACTGGTGCTTATCTGGATGAAGCTGGAAGGGCAGAGCCAGGCAAAAATCGCCAGCCATGCCTGGTATACCTTCTGGTATGTGGTGCCCACACTGCCAATGTTTGTGCTGTTTCCCTTTCTTTATCAGCGCTGGGGATTCTGGCCAACGCTTGCCGCCAGCTGCGCGCTAACCGTGGTTATCTTTTTACTGTGGGCAGGGGTGCTGCGCCGTTTTGGCATTGTATTAATGTAGGAAAATTGCGGCTGACGGGTGCAGCCGGAGCCAAAGCGCATCACTTTCAGACGCGCTTTGGCTCCGGTAGCACCCGGCAAAAAGGGAGATTTACTCTTTTGACAGCAGGTGGCCCATTTTAGCGGCCTTGGTATCCAGATAGTGCGCGTTTTCAGGATTACGCCCGACAATCAGCGGCACGCGCTCCACGATATTGATGCCCGCTTCGCTAAGGATTTCGACCTTACGCGGATTATTGGTCAGCAAACGCACTTCATTTACGCCGAGCAGTTTGAACATATCCGCGCACAGGGTAAAGTCGCGCTCGTCGGCAGCAAAGCCGAGCTGGTGATTAGCTTCTACCGTATCAAAGCCTTTGTCCTGCAATGCATAGGCGCGGATCTTATTCAGCAAGCCGATATTGCGTCCTTCCTGGCGGTGATAGAGCAGCACGCCGCGGCCTTCTTCCGCAATATGATTCAGCGCCGCTTCCAGCTGAAAGCCGCAGTCGCAGCGCAGGCTGAACAGCGCATCGCCCGTCAGGCATTCTGAATGCACGCGGGATAAAACCGCTTCGCTGTCCGTAATATCGCCATAAACCAGCGCTACGTGATCGTGACCCGTCGCCAGTTCTTCAAAACCAACCATAAGGAAATCTCCCCACGGCGTGGGCAGTTTGGCTTCTGCTACCCTTTTAAGCTGCATGTGACTCTCCAGAAACATCAGGGTTTGCGCTAATTTTGCGCCGTCAATAAGCTGACATCATTCATAATAGTTATATTGCCATAATCGGCACCGGGACAGGTAATCTCTTCGAGCGATTGTTTTCATCGCGTGCGATTAACCGCATTCCAGTCAGTATGTTATTATTTTTTATCATAATGTCGTATGAAAGGCATTTCATCGTAAAAACTCAGGGAGCGCTATGTTCGACATCGCTAAACGTACTACGCTGGCGGCCTTGCTGCTGCTGATCATGCCCGTAGGCATTCTGCTCTCAGGCTGGAAGTGGCAACCAGGTGAAATCGGCTTTGGCCACAAGATGCTGTTCTGGCTGACCGAAACGGTAACCAGTCCCTGGGGAGCGCTAACCAGCGCCGTGCTTTGCGCCTGGTTTTTATGGTGCCTTCGCTATCGGCTTAAGCCTGCCATTGTGCTGCTGCTGATTATGGTGGCGGCCATTCTGGCCGGGCAGTACACCAAAACCTTTATCAAAGACCAGGTGCGGGAACCACGCCCCTACGTGCTGTGGCTTGAGCAACATCACGGGCTGAATGAACAGGCTTTTTATGAGAAAAACCGTCGGCAGCGTAGCGTGGAGGTGCGTGAAGCTATTGCCAGCGATGCTCGTCTTCCTGACTGGCTTAAAAAACACTGGGAATTTGAGACCGGCTACGCTTTTCCTTCCGGGCATACCATGTTTGCCGCCAGCTGGGCGCTGCTGGCCGTCGGATTGCTCTGGCCACGCCGCCGTATCGTAACCATGTTTGTGCTGGTGGCCTGGGCCATTGGCGTCATGGGGAGCCGGCTGGCGCTGGGAATGCACTGGCCACGCGATCTTATCACCTCAACCTTAATTAGCTGGGTTCTGGTCACGCTGGCAACATGGCTGGTGCAGCGCTATTGCGGGCCTCTGACCGTGCCGCCGCAGGAAGAGCAGGAAATAAGCGAACGCGACGAAGCATGATTGTGTTGCGAACATTTGCCCCCATAACCTTAGCCTGCGCGGTTATTTCATGCGCCCCTGACGTAACAGGCAAGCAACAGGGCTAATTTTTTGGCATAATTCATCTGGTTATCACCAGACTATGGGACGGACTGTGAAATACTTGCTGATTTTTTTACTGGTTTTAGTGATCTTTATTATCTCCATCACGCTGGGAGCGCATAACGATCAGGTTGTCACCTTCAACTATCTGCTGGCGCAGGGGCAATATCGGGTGTCGACGCTTCTGGCAACGCTGTTTGCTGCGGGTTTCCTGATCGGCTGGGCAATTTGCGGTCTGTTCTGGCTGCGGCTTCGCGTCGCGCTGGCCAATTCGCAACGTAAACTGAAACGTCTTCAGCAAAAGCTGGGTCAGGCAGAAGAGTCGGCGACGCCGCCTTCCGTGCCTGCCGTTAAGGAATAACACCCTATGTTGGAACTGCTGTTTCTGTTACTGCCCGTTGCCGCAGCCTATGGTTGGTATATGGGACGCAGAAGCGCACAGCAGGAGAAACAGCAGGAGGCGAGCCGTCTGTCACGCGATTACGTGGCCGGGGTCAACTTTCTGCTCTCCAATCAGCAGGATAAAGCGGTCGATCTCTTCCTGGATATGCTGAAAGAAGACAGCGGCACGGTTGAGGCGCATCTGACGCTGGGCAACCTGTTTCGCTCGCGCGGGGAAGTTGACCGCGCCATCCGTATTCATCAGGCGTTAATGGAAAGTGCCTCGCTGACCTATGACCAGCGCCTGCTCGCTATTCAACAGCTGGGGCGCGATTACATGGCTGCCGGCTTCTACGATCGTGCTGAAGAGATGTTTAGTCAGCTTACTGACGAAACGGACTTCCGCATTAGCGCGTTGCAACAGCTGCTGCTGATCCACCAGGCGACCAGCGACTGGCCAAAGGCAATTGAAGTCGCTGAAAGGCTGGTGAAGCTGGGCAAAGAGAAGCAGCGAATGGAGATTGCCCACTTTTATTGCGAGCTGGCGCTACAGGCCATGGGCAGCGACGATCTCGATCGGGCGATGGGGCTGCTGAAAAAAGGGGAGGCTGCCGACAGGCAGAGCGCGCGCGTCTCCATTATGATGGGGCGCATCCATATGGCGAAGGGCGAGTATGCCAAAGCCGTGGAATTCTTGCAGCGCGTGATTGAGCAGGATAAAGAGCTGGTCAGCGAAACGCTGGAGATGCTGGAAACCTGCTATCAGCAGCTGCAACAGCCGCAGGCGTGGGCGGAATACCTGCAGCGCTGCGTGGAAGAAAACACCGGTGCCGTAGCTGAGCTTTACCTCTCCGATATTATCGAACACGACGAGGGTGGAGAAGTCGCCCAGCTTTATATTAACCGCCAGCTACAGCGTCATCCGACCATGCGCGTGTTCCACCGCCTGATGGATTATCACCTTCACGAAGCGGAAGACGGCAGGGCAAAAGAGAGCCTGATGGTGCTGCGCGACATGGTTGGCGAACAGATCCGCACCAAGCCGCGCTACCGCTGCCATAAGTGCGGTTTTACGGCCCATGCGCTTTACTGGCACTGTCCATCCTGTCGCGCATGGTCATCGGTCAAGCCTATCCGCGGGCTTGACGGCCAGTAGTAACCTAAGGCCAGCGCCAGCGCTGGTCTTTTTAATCGCCGCCAAATAGTTACAACATACTAACTAATCTTTGCCACAATCTCTTCGCCTGACACATCTGTGTCGTCTAAAGCCAGTTAGGGTCAGCAAGGAAAAAACGCGGGCTAAACTGTGAATTTAATGACGCCGCAGGTAGAATGCTTGCCGTTTGTCTTTCGCACCTGGCGGTGCTCTATTTCAGAGGGTTTTACTATGCAATCACCTCACGGCTCCCGGATCTTGGTGGCACTGGACTATGCTAATCACGCCAGCGCCATGGCATTTGTTGACCGCATCGACCCAGGCAGCTGTCGCCTGAAGGTAGGCAAAGAGATGTTTACGCTGTTTGGTCCGCAGCTGGTACGGGATCTCCAGCAGCGCGGCTTTGAGGTGTTTCTCGATCTGAAATTCCATGATATTCCCAATACCACCGCGCATGCCGTGGCGGCCGCAGCCGATCTTGGCGTGTGGATGGTTAACGTACACGCCAGCGGCGGCGCGCGTATGATGACGGCCGCGCGTGAGGCGCTGCTGCCGTTTGGCAAAGATGCCCCCTTGCTGATTGCCGTCACCGTACTGACCAGTATGGAAGCAGAGGATTTACGCGGCATTGGTATCGAACTTTCGCCAGCCGATCATGCAGAACGTCTGGCGCGTCTGACCCAACAATGCGGCCTGGATGGCGTAGTCTGTTCAGCGCAGGAAGCCGCTCGCTTTAAGCAGGCGCTGGGCAGTGATTTCAGGCTGATTACGCCCGGAATTCGTCCGGCCGGCAGCGAAGCGGGCGATCAGCGGCGCATTATGACGCCGCAGCAGGCTCTGCAGGCTGGCGTGGATTATATGGTGATTGGTCGTCCGGTGACCCAGGCTGCCAACCCTGCCGCCGCGCTGAATGCCATTCTGGCATCACTTCAGGAGGCATAATGGCCGATAACAATAGCCGTCTGGTTTATTCCACCGAAACCGGACGTATAGATGAACCAAAAGAAGCCGCACCGCGCCCGAAAGGTGACGGTATCGTGCGTATTCAGCGCCAGACCAGCGGACGTAAAGGCAAAGGTGTCTGCCTGGTTACCGGACTGGATTTAGCAGATGCAGAGCTGGAAAAACTGGCGGCGGAGCTGAAGAAAAAATGCGGCTGCGGTGGGGCAGTGAAAGAAGGCGTCATTGAAATTCAGGGCGACAAACGAGATTTGTTAAAGACGCTGCTGGAAGCAAAAGGCATGAAGGTAAAACTGGCCGGGGGCTAGCTTACAGGGCCGCAGTGAAGTACTGCGGCCCACTCTACGCGTTAGCGGCTGATCTGATGGCCGATAATCCCACCTACCGCCGCGCCACCAACCGTGCCCAGTCCGCTGCCGTTAGACAGAATTGAACCGCCAATTGCACCGGCGCCTGCGCCGATAGCCGTGTTGCGATCGCGCTTTGACCAGTGCGAACATCCGCTCAAAGAAAGCGCCAGCGTGGCGGCCAACAGGCCAGCGGTAATACGTTTCATTGTTACTGTCATAGTCACTTCTCCATTCATTGCTGCTGCAGGAATAGCATTATAAGTATAGTGGCGAACCCGCTCTTTCGACCCGCGAACGGACGTATCATTAGTGCTTTATCTCACGAAAACGTAACAACGCCGTAAAATATCGCGGGCAGGGAGCGCCGCTTTTCATCTTATACGTACGGCAATACCGTCACATTTGTTAAGTTTAAGACTTATTTCTGTAAAGATATTGCTGGCACGTATTCTAAGCATAGCCGATTGTCTTCACAGGTAAAAAATCTTAATTTCCAGCGGTAAATAAAGTACCCAGCCAGTTTCTGCCACACATCCAGCGATCGCCTCCATACCGCGAATAAGCGCCTGCGGGGACAATGGTGAAAAAAGTGGAGGAAACAATATGCTGGAAGATCTGAAAAAACAGGTGCTGGAAGCCAACCTGGCGCTGCCTCGCCATGGGCTGGTGGTCTTTACGTGGGGCAACGTCAGCGCTATCGATCGCGAAAGCGGCCTGATGGTGATCAAACCTTCCGGCGTCAGCTACGAGGCAATGAAAGCTGAAGATATGGTGGTCGTTGACCTGGAAAGCGGCGAGGTCAAAGAAGGGCAGCTGCGTCCTTCTTCCGATACCGCTACGCACCGCGCACTCTATCTCGCCTGGCCTGAAGTAGGCAGCATCGTCCATACGCATTCGCGCCACGCCACTATCTGGGCACAGGCAGGCAAAGAGATCCCTGCATGGGGCACCACGCATGCCGATGACTTTTATGGCGCGGTTCCCTGTACACGCCAGATGACGCCCGCAGAAATTGGCGGGAAATATGAATGGGAAACTGGCCAGGTAATTATCGAAACTTTTCGGCAGAAAGAGCTGGATCCGCTGGCAATTCCCGCCGTGCTGGTCAACTCTCACGGGCCATTCTGCTGGGGAAAAACGCCGGAGCAGGCTGTGCACTCCGCCGTGGTACTGGAAGAAGTTGCCTATATGGGGATTTATAGCCAGCTCTTAACGCCTGCGCTACCCGCCATCCAGCAGCCGCTGCTGGACTGTCACTATTTGCGCAAGCACGGCAGTCAGGCATGGTATGGTCAGGCAAAGTAAATAAATGAAGAAAAATAATATAATCTTTATCCGGGTTTAACGGTGGCGATATTCTTAATTTTCCTGGCGAATTAGCCGTTGTACCGCCGGTAAGGGAAATAATTAACCTTAAAAATCAATAGAAAGTTTAGCCTTCTCAGACTCTGCATTACGCTTGTGGCGCGCTTAAGCGCACCCATAAACAGAGGATGAGAATATGACCGTAATTAATCAAACTACCTGCAGGCTGTTTAGCGAAGCTGGACAAACAACTCAACTTTCAGCCTACTACGAGGAAGGAAGACGCACATTATGGATGATGCTGCGCGCACAGCCGCGGCCCAGCTTCAATCACGAGCTAATCGAAGAGATCATGAATCTGAGCTATGCGGCCCAGCGTTCCGGTTTACCGATAGACTTTTGGGTAACCGGCTCGCTGGTGCCGACCATGTTTAACGCGGGCGGCGATCTGCGTTTCTTCGTGGAATCGATTAAAAATGGACGGCGTGAAGCGCTGCGTGCCTACGCACGCGCGTGCGTTGACTGCATACACGCAGCGGCTAAAGGTTTTGATACCGGGGCCGTGACCATCGCTATGATTGAAGGTAGCGCGCTTGGCGGCGGTTTTGAGGCTGCCCTGGCGCACCATTTCATTCTGGCACAGGACACGGCGCGGATGGGCTTTCCTGAAATCGCCTTTAACCTGTTTCCGGGCATGGGCGGCTATTCACTGGTCGCCCGTCGTGCGGGTATGAAGCTGGCGGAAGAGCTGATTTGTGAAGGCGAGTCGCATTCGGCGGAATGGTTTGAAACGCGCGGTCTGGTCGATCGGCTGTTCCAGCCGGGCGAGGGCTATCAAACCACCCGTACTTTTATCGATACCATGAAGCCTAAACTCAACGGCGTCAGGGCGATGTTAAAAGCGCGTCAGCGCGTACTTCAGCTGACGCGGGCGGAACTGATGGATATTACAGAAGACTGGGTAGATTTTGCCTTTTCTATCGAACCCAAGGATATCGCCTATATGGAGCGGCTGGTTCAGCTGCAGGATCGCCACAGCGCGCAGGTCATGCGTAAAGCAGGCTAACCGTCACGTTTTGCCAGCCACTGCTCCAGCTCGGCTGCGGGCATAGGCCTGGCGTATAAAAACCCCTGGCGAGCATCAACACCGCTCGCCAGGATAAAGGCTTCTTCCTCCGGCGTTTCAATTCCTTCAGCAATAACCTCTAAATTCAGCGCCTTGGCCACCGCCACGATAGCCCGCACCAGCGACTGGGAAACGGGTTGCTCATTCACATCGCGAATAAAGCTTTGATCGAGCTTAATGGCGTTAATCGGCACGCGCGCCAGCTGGGAAAGTGACGAATAGCCTGTGCCAAAATCATCAAGGTGAACCTGCGCGCCCAGCTGTTGAAACTGCTTCATTAACGTCAGCGCCTGCTTTTCGTTTTCAATCAGACAGCTTTCGGTTAGCTCAATATCGACAGGGCAGTCTGTCAGTCTGGCTTTATTGAGCGCCTGTTGCAGATCGGTATAAATAGATTCATCGATAAGCTGACGCGGCGAGACGTTAACGGCCACGCGCAGATTGATGCCTTTTGTGCGCCACGCCAGAATCTGCGCCAGCGCCGTCAGCATTACCCAGCGACCAAGCGGCACAATCAGGCCGGACTCTTCGGCGTACGAGATAAAGTCGGCTGGCGAGACCAGACCCCGTTCCGGCGAAATCCAGCGAACCAGCGCCTCGACGCTGTGCACTTCACCCGCCTTATTCAGCTTGGGCTGATAATGGATAATCAGCTGATCCTGCTCCAGCGCCTTACGTAAATTGGTATCCAGCCACAGATACTCGAACACGCGCTTATTCATTTCCGCCGCAAAAATACAGAACTTGCCGCGGCCGCTCTCCTTCGCGGTATACATGGCGGTATCCGCGTTGCGGATCAGGCTTTCGCGATCTTCGCCATGCTGCGGGCTCAGCGCGATACCGATTGAACAGCCGGAATAGACCTCAATCAAACCGATGCGGAAAGGCTGCTTCAGCCGGTCCAGGATGCGGGTAGACATCGCCTCCAGCTCGGCCTGCGTGGTGCCAATAGCCAGCACCAGAAACTCATCGCCGCCCAGCCGCGCCAGCGTTTGGTCTTCGCCAAGACAGCTGAGGATAGCCAGCGAAACGGCTTTAAGCAGCTGGTCGCCGAACATGTGGCCGTAGGCGTCGTTGACCTTTTTAAAATTATCCAGGTCGAGATAAACAATGCCGATCTGCTGCGGCGTTTCCTTCTCCAGCGCCTCGGCGATGGCGTTATTGATGGCGTTACGGTTAGGCAGGCCGGTAATGCTGTCGGTGTTCGCCAGCACGCGCAAACGCTCCTGCGCGCGGCGCTCTTCCGTAATATCCGTGCCGGAGCAGATGAGATAAATTTCATTTTTGCCGCTGCCGCTGTGCACAAACTTGTTTCTGAACAAAAATAAACGCTGACCCTGACGAGTTTTTACCCAGCGTTCGACCTCATAGGAGTTGCCGTCGCGGTAAAAACCACTGATGTTGCGGCGCGACGACGCCGCTTCCTGACGAGTCATAAACAGCTGAAACACGTTACGACCAATTACTTCCTGCTCTTTCAGGCCGGTATACTCTTCACTCTTACGGTTAAAGCGCTGGATATTGCCGCGCTGATCGAGGATCACAATCACCGAATTGGCTTCTGATACTACCTGTTCAGCAAAAGAGAGGCCCAGCGCCAGATCGCGCGCCACGCTCTCGGTATCGCCCCAGGCAGAAGCGCTACCGGCCCATTCCGTCTGGTTGACGCGTCGCCCGACCAGATGCATGGACTGAGGCTCACCATACAGGTAAACCGTAAGATTCACGCTGGAGGTAATAACCGTCATCGCACGCAGCTGATTAGCCTGTGACGACGTTAAGGGGATAACTACGTGTGTGTCAGCCGATTCATCCTCAGCAAATAAAAGAGCGTCACTGTCGGACTTTAAACGCCAATGAGGGCTGTTAGTACCAAACCAGGTATAAAGTAATGATTGCCCTTGCTCATCGGTCATCAGATTTCTCCCTGGAGAATGCAATACAGGCTGTATCTTCTTATTTTAGCAACAGTATTCGGCAAACAGCAGAATCTCAAGCGCAATGTTGAAGATATTTTTTATGCCGTGAATTAACCGGGACAAAAACGCCCCCGATAGCGGCATTGGGGGCAATAGTTAACAGGGACATTTGCCTAACTTTCCTGCTTTGCAAGGAAAGCGCGCCTCCAGGCAGTAACGGTGAAACTCTTTCTCCGTCATAGGCTTAAGATGGCTCTGGCGCTGCTGCATATGGCGTAAATAATTTTGATAGTCCTGAACGCCAACCATCAGACGAAAACATTGCGCCACGCGTGTTAACAGCAAACGTAATGTTAATGTTTCTTTTGTTACAGCCGCTGACAGAGGACGACAGCGCTGGATACGCAGCGGACGTTTTATTCGACAGGCAAAAACGTATTCAGACACGATGCACCTCATTTCTCAAAGAGATTTTCGCTTCATGCACGCCAGGCAAAGGATTTTTCAGCGCGCGCCGAATCACAAAGAAAGCCGCGACGAGCATGGTTACCGCAACCAGCATAAAAAAGGCGCAAAGCGCGGCGTTAATTTGATTGCTGAGCACAATGGTCTGCATATCCGCAATGGATTTAGCTGGCGCGATAACCTGCCCATTTTCAATGCCCAGGGAAAATTTCCGCGCCTGAGCCAGAAAACCGATGGCGGGTTTTTCATGAAAAATTTTCTGCCAGCCCGCATACATTGAAGTAATAAAGAGCCAGGCCGTAGGCAGAATCGTTACCCACGCGTAGCGCTGCTTTTTCATCTTAAACAGCACCACGGTGCCGAGGATCAGCGCCATTGAAGCCAGCATCTGGTTACCAATGCCAAACAGCGGCCACAGCGTATTGATTCCGCCAAGCGGATCGACCACGCCCTGATAAACAAAAAACCCCCAGCCGGCGACGGCGACGGCAGTGCCCGCCAGATTGCCGAGCCAGGAACGATTATTCGCCAGCGATGGCACGACGGTGCCTGCCAGATCCTGCACCATAAAACGGCAGGCGCGCGTTCCGGCATCGACGGCGGTCAAAATAAACAGCGCTTCAAAGAGAATGGCAAAGTGATACCAGAACGCCATCATTGCGCGGCTGTTAAACACATCGGTAATGATATGCGCCATACCCACGGCGAAGGTTGGCGCGCCGCCAGCACGAGAAAGAATAGTCGCTTCGCCCACGTCTCTGGCAATGCCGCTCAGCATCTCTGGCGTAACCACAAAGCCCCAGCCGTTGATGGCCTGCGACGCGGATTCAACGGTCGAGCCAATCAGCGCCGCAGGCGAGTTCATGGCAAAATAGACGCCGGGCTCAATCACCGAGGCGCAGATCAGCGCCATAATGGCGACAAAGGACTCCATCAGCATCGCGCCGTAGCCAATCATGCGAATATGGCTTTCTCGTTCAATCAGTTTAGGCGTGGTACCGCTGGACACCAGCGCATGAAAGCCGGAGATAGCGCCGCAGGCGATAGTAATAAACAGAAAAGGGAACAGGCTGCCGGAAAAGACCGGGCCGCTACCGTCGATAAAACGCGTGACGGCGGGCATTTTCATTTCAGGCATGGCAAACAGGATGCCTATTGCCAGCCCGACGATAACGCCAATTTTCAGAAAGGTAGACAAATAGTCGCGCGGTGCCAGCAGCAGCCAGACCGGCAGAACGGAAGCGACGAAGCCATAAACCACCAGCACCCACGTTAGCGTGGTACCTTTCAGCGTAAAAAAAGGCCCCCAGAACGGATGCAGCGCGATATTGCCGCCGTACAGAATAGCGGCCATCATCAACACAAAGCCAATCAGCGAAACCTCAGCGATTTTTCCGGGCCGTAAAAAGCGCATATAGACGCCCATAAACAGCGCAATGGGAATAGTCGCGGCAATAGTAAATAATCCCCATGGACTGTTGGCCAGGGCCTTAACGACCACTAACGCCAGCGCGGAGAGAATAATAATCATCACGCCCAGCGCGCCGAGCATGGTGACAACGCCCGCAAAAGCGCCCAGCTCCTGTTTTGCCATCTCGCCCAGCGAACGTCCGTCGCGCCGGGTAGAAATAAACAAAATCAGGAAATCCTGCACCGCGCCTGCCAGCATGACGCCGATCAGGATCCACAAGGTTCCGGGCAGAAACCCCATCTGCGCGGCCAGAATTGGCCCGACCAGCGGCCCCGCCCCGGCAATGGCGGCAAAATGATGGCCGAACAGCACCCATTTATTGGTAGGCACGTAATCCAGACCGTCGTTTAACCGCTCGGCAGGCGTCAGGCGACGGTCATCCAGCTCAAACACCTTATCGGCAATAAAACGGCTGTAGAAGCGCCAGGCGATGCTGTAGCAGGCAACGGCTGCCACCACCAGCCATAGCGCGTTAACGTGTTCGCCGCGGCTCAGCGCCAGCATGGCAAATGCCCCCGCGCCGATAATGACCACGCCGGTCCAGACGATGGCCGATTTAACTTTGCTCATGACAAAATTCCTTGTTATCTCCCAGAGAGGTAACGTAGAAAGTAATGTTGATAGTTTGTTAGTGAAAGCGGGGCGAGAGAGAAGTGTGAGGCAGACGCTTTTTTCGCGGTTGCGCGGCCTCAGCCAGAGAGGTTGTGCCGAAAAATCATCGACGTGTTTCAGCAAGAAAATCCACGAAAGCGCGCAGCGGTGCAGACATAAAGCGACTGGAAAAATAGAGCCACGGGCCTTCAAATTCGGTCCACCATTCGGGCAGCACCGCTATCAGATCGCCGCTTTGCAAGTGCGGCTGCAACCAGTTTTCAAAGGTGGCGATTACGCCATTGCCGCTGCGCGCCAGGTCAATAGCGGCAGCGGCCCCGTTGACCCCAATCGTTAAGCGGGCGGAAGGATTGATGCTGACCGTTTCACCGTTTCGCTTAAAATCCCAGGCGACCAGCGCGCCGCTGGAAAACCTCAGGCGTATACAGTCGTGCTCAAGCAGATCCGTAGGATGCAAAGGCAAGCCGCGTACGGTCAGATAAGCGGGGGAAGCGGCCAGCGCCAGGCGCTGCGTTCTGGGGCCGACGGGAACGGCGATAGTATCCTTCGCCAGATGTTCGCCATAGCGAATGCCCGCGTCACAGCCTGCGGAAGTCACGTCAACCAGCCGGTCATCGACCATAATTTCTACCTGTAGCTGCGGATGGCGTGCAAGAAAGCGTTCCAGCAGCGGTGGCAGAATGTCAACCATCACCGCGCCCGTCACGTTTAGCTTCAGCACGCCACGCACGCTCTGCTGTGAACTGGCTACATCCTGTAGCGCCACGCGCATTTCGGACAGCAGGGGAGAAACGCGATCTGCCAGCGCACGTCCTGCGTCCGTTGGCATTACGCTACGGGTAGTACGGATCAGCAACGGCACGCCAAGACTCTTTTCCAGTGCGGTAATCCTTTCGCTAACGGTCGACGGAGAAAGGTTCAGCTGTCTGGCCGCCGCCCGAAAACTCTTCTGTTCGAAAACCGCGAGAAATACCGTCAAATCCTGCATGCCAGCTCAATCCTTATTGTTCGCCACAGCGATCAGGCTATTCGCTTTTGCCCCCGTTATCAAACAGTGCCGCGCAGGCTATAACGTTAAGACCAGGGAACAGCACAGCGAACAGAGGGTGCAAACCGCCTCATAACATCATCGTGGAGACTGAAATGAGCAAAAAAAATGTTGTCATCACCGGCGCAAACAAAAGCATCGGCTTTGAAACGGCCCGGCAGCTGGGGCAGCTGGGCTACCGTATCTGGCTGGGAAGCCGCGATGAAGGCCGTGGCCGCGCTGCGGTAGCCAGCCTGACGGCGGAAAACATCGATGCCCGGCTGGTGGTGGTGGATGTTACGCAGGATAACAGCGTGAGGGCAGCGGCTGAGCGTATCCTGAACGAAGATGGCCGGCTGGACGTTTTGATTAACAACGCCGGTATTTCGGGCGCACAGCCCGTATTGCCCAGCAGGCAAAGCATTGCGGATATTCAAAGCGTTTACGAAACGAACGTCTTCGGCGCAATACGCATGACCCAAACCTTTCTGCCGCTGCTTAAAGCGGCTGGCGATGCCCATGTCGTCATGGTCAGCAGCGGCTTAGGTTCGCTAAGCTGGGTTACCGATCTGACGCATCCTTATGCCAAAGTTGAGGCAATGGGCTACACCAGTTCGAAAACGGCCCTGAACGCGGTTACCGTCGCCTTTGCTAAAGAGCTGGCACCGTTTGGCATCAGCGTTAACGCTGTCGATCCCGGCTATACCGCAACCGATTTTAACGGGCACACAGGCTACAGAACCGTTGCCCAGGCCGCGGCGGGTATCGTCTGGCTGCTGGAGCCTGAACATGCTGCGGGCACTGCCGGGTTTTATTTTGACGGCGAGCGTGCGCCCTGGTGACAATTTACTGTCGGGACGAAGGTAAAAGGGGAAAGCGAAGGGGGATTAAGAACGTGACGAGGGAAGAGGACAGGCGGGAAAGGGCTCCCGCCTGTTTAAGCTATCAGGCTACCGGACGCGCCACGATGCTGCGGGTTTCCATACGAACTTCCGCAATAGTGACTTCGATCTGGTCGGTGACGCGGTACACCACTTCACCTTTGATCTGCACGGTGCCGTTTTCCTGACTACACACCAGCTCATCACGCACCGCATGAATGAATGGCGCAGGGATAAAGGCGACGGCGCCGTTATCGGTCAGGCGAACACGCATACCGCCGCGAGAGACGTCAATGACTTCTGCCGCAAAACGCTGGTCGGTGCCGGCCGCTTTCTCCAGAAAACGGGAGTAGA
Source organism: Erwinia phyllosphaerae (assembly GCF_019132875.1). GTDB lineage: Bacteria > Pseudomonadota > Gammaproteobacteria > Enterobacterales > Enterobacteriaceae > Erwinia > Erwinia phyllosphaerae. Next base: position 344,928 of record NZ_JAHSPF010000004.1, on the reverse strand, counting down.
GCCAGTCGCCCACGTCACGCTCTGCCATACGGTTCAGACGGCGACGCTCGCTCATCTTCACGGTAATCTCGTCCTGCGGACGCGTGGCCGCTTCGCCTTTGATCATCGCTTTCAGCAGGCGATGGTTAATCATATCGCCATACTTACGGATCGGTGAGGTCCAGGTCGCATAGGCTTCCAGTCCCAGACCAAAGTGCGGGCCTGGCTCAATGCCGATTTCGGCAAAGGACTGGAAACGGCGAATGCGGCTGTCGAGGAACTGGGTCGGCTGCGCGTCCAGCTCGCGACGCAGCACGCGGAAGCCTTCCAGCGTTGCGATGGCCTGCGGGTCGACCTTCACGCCGTGGTTTTCCAGCACGCTGGCGGCCTGTTCAGCATTCACCAGGTCAAAACCGTGATGAATGTTGTAGATACCAAAGCCCAGCTTGTCACGCAGCACGGTGGCGGCGCAGATATTGGCGGTGATCATCGCTTCTTCAACGATGCGGTTAGCGATGCGGCGATGCTCGGCAATAATATCCAGCACTTCGCCTTTCTCGCCCAGCAGGAAGCGGAAGTCCGGACGATCCTTAAAGACCAGCGCATGGGTTTTACGCCATTCGCTGCGCGCCAGGCACAGCTGGTGCAGCAGGCGGATCTGCTCAGCAATCGCTTCGCTTTCCGGCTGCCACCCGCCGCTGTTTTCCAGCCAGTCAGAAACGTTGTCGTAGGCCAGTTTGGCTTTAGACTCGATCCAGGCCGCAAAAAACTGGGTATCTTCGCCCAGCGTGCCGTCGGCTGCCACGGTTACGCGACAGGCCAGCACCGGACGACGCTCGTTTGGTCGCAGCGAGCAGACATTGTCAGACAGCTCGCGGGGCAGCATCGGGATATTAAAGCCCGGCAGATAATTGGTAAACGAACGCTCGGCGGCGATAGCATCCAGCTCGCTGTCAGCAGCGACAAAGGCGGTAGGATCGGCGATAGCGATGGTCAGACGAAGCTGGCCTTCCGGCAGCGCTTCAACGTAGAGCGCATCGTCCATATCTTCAGTGCTGGCGCTGTCGATAGTGACAAAATCCAGTCCGGTCAGATCTTCCCGTTCCAGCTGCTCATCCAGCATTTCGCCGGTAGCCGCCTGCGGCGCTTCACGTTCCAGGTTATGACGAGAAAGCGTGACCCACCACGGCGCCAGATGGTCGTCAGCGTTGGTGATAAACGTGGTCAGCTCGGCATAGAAAGTGCGGTCGCCTTTCAGCGGATGGCGTTTCATCTCCGCTACGGCCCAGTCGCCAGCCTGAAAATCATGCTTGCAGTTACGATCAGGACGGCACTGGATAGCGTCTTTCAGCAGCGGATGATCGGGAACGATGGAAAGACGGTCGTCTTTCTTTTGCACGCGGCCCACAAAACGCGTCAGAAAAGGCTCAACGAGTTTTTCCGGATCGGCGACTTCACGATCCTTATCGGTTTGCAGCACCGCAATAATACGGTCGCCGTGCATGACTTTTTTCATAAACGGCGGCGGAATAAAATAGCTTTTCTGTGCATCGACTTCCAGAAAGCCGAAGCCTTTTTCGGTGCCTTTTACCACACCTTCAACACGCGGCGTCTGGGAGTGGAGTTTCTCTTTGAGCTGCGCGAGCAGCGGGTTATCCTGGAACATAATCTCAACGTTTTCGTGGCCTAAGAGCGGCAGACAGTTTTACGCGATTAACCGTCTCGCGGCAAGTAAAAAGCCGGATTGGGGAATCGGGATAAACAGCGTTAAAAGCTTTTGGCGCTCTGTGATAAGGGTTACAATTTATCAGGGTAAAAAGCCGGAAGCGTGAAGGCAGCAAAAGCAAAACGTGCCTCCGGCAGGGCGGCTTTGGCAAAAAGGGTTGCCTGAGCTGCTGCTTTATTATACACAATGGAGCAGCAGGCCAGCCTGTAGCCGGTTGTGATGTTCTATACTTTAGAAAAAACGGTCCGGCTCTCTTATTCCGGGACTGATTTAAAAGGATTTTTTAAATCTTGTACTACGTTATAAAAGCAGGGAGGTTTTTATGTCCGTGGCGCATAAATTATATGGTACAACAGCAATGTTTAGCTCAAAAGAAAGATTAACCAAGGCTTTGAAAGATAACCGTAACAACTACACCATCAGCCGGGATGGTTACGTTTCTCTTAATATGAATAACGCCGACGTTGTCAAAGCGCTTGAAGAGCAGATCAAAAAAATGGCTAACATACAGGAAGAGCCGCAGCGACAACGGAACTAGCTGATGAACACTATCATCGTGGCGATTGTGCTGATTAGCGGCTACCTGTTTGTGACGCAGTCCGTTCCCTCCAGATATATCTTTAAGCGTTCCGCAGGCTGGGACGCTTATTTTTATGTGGCGGCCTGGGGCGTGCTTTTTACTATTTCCGCCTGGCTGATTTGCTCGGCGCTGAGCATTGTTGGTGCCTTCCGCTGGAGCTATAGCTTTCTTCTGTCCCACGGTATTATTGACAAAACGATACTGACCCGCGTTTTTCCTCTCTCTCCGGCGCTGGAATTTAAGTTTGCTGATTTAAAGTTCGCCTTCTTTGGTATTATCTCGATGCTGCTGGCGTGGTGTGTGGGCAGGCTGAAGCAGTGGTGGGTATACAGAAAAGAAGATCGCTGGATTGATGCGCTAGTAAAAGCCGTCCATCACGATCCGCTTGAAAGCCTGCTGATTGAAGCCGCCGTACGAAACTTTCCCGTTATTATCACTCTTAAATCCCGTAAATTTTATGTCGGCATCGTTGAATGTCCCCGCTTTGAACACGGCAAGGCCGATTTTTTGCAGTTGCTGCCTCTGTTAAGCGGCTATCGCAAAGAAGATACGCTGACTATTCACGTCACGACTAACTATAAGCGGCACTATATTGATAACGGCATTATCGGTGGCGTTAGCGGTTCTGCCGTTACGCTGGATGATTTCAGAACGCTTATTCCTAAAGAGGAAGTAGAAGGGATATCGTTATTTGATACGGATACCTATACAAAATTCAAAGAAAAAGAAAAGGAAGATAGCGCCCGCAGCGATACGTTAACTCCTTCTCCCACCGACGCGGAACCCGCCGATAAAAATTGAAGATGAGTTTGTTAAAAGCGAAAAGCCGGGATTGCTCCCGGCTTAGTTTACTCTGACCGCGTTGTTAATCAGGCGATGCGCAGGCCTGCTTTCGCTTCGGACAGGGTGATTTTTACCGGTACGGATTTTGACGTTGGCGTACCGCTGCCGTCACCAAAGCTGGAAAGGGGAACCAGCGGGTTCGTTTCCGGATAGTAAGCCGCCAGGTTGCCTTGTGGAATGTTGTAAGGCACCAGCTTAAAGTCGGTAACTTTACGTGTGATCCCATCGTTCCACAGCGTTTCAATATCCACGTTGTCGCCCGCAGAAAGGCCCAGCTTCGCCATGTCATCCGGATGGATAAACAGCACTTCGCGCTGGCCGTACACGCCACGGTAACGGTCATCGAGGCCGTAAATCGTGGTGTTGTACTGGTCGTGTGAACGCAGCGTTTGCAGCGTAAACGGCACTTCCACATCCAGCTGCGGGAACAGCGAGTCCGGCAGGCTGGCGGCGCTGAACTGCGCTTTGTTGTTTAACGTATTGAAACGGAACTCCGCCGCCGCGTTGCCCAGATAGAAACCACCTTTGATTTCACACTTCGCATTAAAATCGGCAAAGCCCGGAATGGTTGCGGCGATATGGTCACGGATCAAATTGTAATCCGCTGCCAGGCCCAGCCAGTCCACTTTCTCTGAACCCAGTACGGCGTGCGCGATACCGGCAACGATAGCCGTTTCAGAACGCTGAGTATCAGCAATAGGTTTACCCACGCCTTCAGAGGCGTGAACCATGCTGAACGAGTCTTCTACGGTAATAAACTGCGGACCGCTGGCCTGAATATCCTGTTCGGTACGACCCAGCGTTGGCAGGATCAGCGCATCTTTCGCGCCGGGGCACAGGTGGCTACGGTTCAGCTTGGTGCTGATCTGCACGGTCAGGCCACAGCGCCTTAACGCTTCTTCGGTACGCGGGCTATCAGGCGCAGCAGCGGCAAGGTTACCACCCAGCGCAATCAGCACCTTGATTTCATCGCGCAGCATCGCTTCCAGCGCTTCTACGGTGTTATGACCGATTTCGCGCGGCGGCTCAAAGCCAAAGTGGCTGCCCAGGCTGTCGAGAAAAGCTTTAGATGGCTTTTCATCGATACCCATGGTGCGGTTACCCTGAACGTTACTGTGTCCGCGCACCGGGCAAAGGCCTGCGCCTTTTTTACCCAGCTGGCCAAACAGCAGCTGCAGGTTAACGATTTCACGCACGGTATCCACAGAGTGTTTATGCTGCGTAACGCCCATTGCCCAGGTACAGATTACACGTTCTGCGCTCTGGTAGATGGCGGCGGCTTCGCGGATCTGCTGCTCGGTCAGGCCAGACTGCTGCACAATGTGCGACCATTCCGTAGCGGCAACGGCGGCAAGGTATGCCTCCATCCCCTCGGTTTTTGCATTAATAAAGACTTCGTCAAACAGGCCCGGCTCACCGGCGGCAATGCGCGCAAAGTGGGTTTCCGCCAGCGTTTTTACCATACCGCGCACCGCTGCCATATCACCGCCTAAATTTGGCTGATAATAGGTAGAGCTGATGGTGCCCGCTTTGCTGGTCACCACTTCCAGCGGTTTTTGAGGATCGGCAAAGCGTTCCAGACCGCGTTCGCGCAGGGTATTAAAGGTAACAATTTTTGCGCCGTGATCGGCAGCATGACGCAGGCTGTGCAGCATGCGTGGGTGGTTAGTGCCCGGGTTCTGTCCGAAAACGAAAATGGCATCTGCATGATCAAAGTCATCCAGACGGATAGTGCCTTTACCTACGCCAATGCTGCGCTTCAGGCCGGTACCGCTGGCTTCGTGGCACATATTAGAGCAGTCAGGGAAGTTGTTGCTGCCGTTCATGCGGCCAAACAGCTGGTAAAGCCAGGAGGCTTCGTTACTGGCGCGACCAGAGGTGTAAAGCTCCATCTGGTCAGGGTTGTCCATCGCTTTGATATGGCTGGCGATCAGGGCAAACGCATCGTCCCAGCTAATCGGCTCATAATGGTCGGTTTCGCGGTTATAGCGCAGCGGCTCGGTCAGGCGACCCTGGTATTCCAGGAAGTAATCGCTCTGCTTATAAAGTGCAGAAACGCTATGTTGTGCAAAAAAGCCGGCATCAATAAAACGGCGCGTCGCTTCCCAGGTCACGGCCTTGGCGCCGTTCTCACAGAAGCTAAACGTACTTTTATTATCATCGCCCCAGGCGCAGCCGGGACAGTCAAAGCCTTTTGCCTTGTTCATGCGCATCAGGTTGCGCATATTTTTCAGAACTTGCTTGCTGTCAAAAACGAAGCGGGTCGTTGCTTCCAGGGATCCCCAGCCGCCCGCCGCCGCCTGGTAGGGTTTGATTGCAGTTTTAAATTTCATATTGCTTCGCAGGTGATGTGAATGTTTTTGTCTTGTTAAGAAGTTATTGCTTCTTTTATCGGCACAGTCTGTGACTTCTTAAAAAAATTGTCTAATTGATTACTTTAATCATGCGATAGCTCTGGTTTATCGCTAAAGCGTGAGCTAAATCAAAGAACAGAATGGAACAGGGCAGTCATGCCTCACGGGCCTGCCGTGATGGCTAATAATGAGGTTTTCCGTCCACGATGGAGCCGCCCGTGAAAGAGTTCGTCAGCCTTATCCACGCCTTCGGCAAAGCTCTGATGATGCCCATCTCCGTCATTGCCGCTGCCGGTATTTTTCTTGGCGTGGCGGCGGCCATGCAAAACCCGGCTATCACCGGCGAAGCTTTTGCCAGCCTTCACGTACCACAGCTGATTATCGGTTTTATTCGCAAGGTCGCTGGCGCGCTGTTTGCCAATCTGCCGCTCTTTTTTGCCGTCGCCAGCGCAACGGGACTGGCGAAAGCAGAGAAGCCGACCGCCGCCTTTGCCGCCGTGATTGGTTTTATCGCTATGCACGTTGGCGTCAGCGCCACGCTTGCGGCTCAGGGATTGACGGCGATGACCACCACCCCAGAAGCCTTGCAGGCCAAAGGCATGGCGCAAACGGCCGCCATGATGACTTCGGCGGAATATATCCAGATGCTGGGCATTTTTACCTATAACATGAGCGTGCTGGGGGGCGTCATTGCAGGTCTGGTTACCGTGGCAATCCATAATCGCTGCTATACCACCCAGTTACCCACGGCTATCAGCTTCTTTGGTGGACGACGTTTTGTACCCATAGTCACCGTACTGGTGTTGCCGCTGGTGGGTGTACTCCTGGCTGCAATCTGGCCAACCGTGGGAGCAGGTATCGCCTGGGTTGGCGAGTTGATCGGCAAAAGCGGTCAGTATGGCGCTTTTCTGTATGGTGCCAGCGAAAGACTGCTTATCCCTACGGGCTTGCATCATATCCTCAACGAAACGGTGCGTTTTACGCCGATCGGCGGGATCGCCACGGTCGATAACCAGACCATTGTTGGCGCACTCAATATTTTTAATACCGCGCTCACGCATCCTGGTTCAGTACCGGATGCCATTATTCGCAACGCCACGCAGTTTCTGGCTCAGGGCAAGATTCCGGTAATGATGTTTGGCCTGCCTGCCGCAGCGCTGGCGATCTACCACTGTGCCAGGCCAGAGCATAAGCAGCGCGTGAAAGCGTTGATGATGGCCGGTGCGCTCACCTCTTTTACTACCGGTATTACGGAGCCGCTGGAGTTCTGCTTTATCTTCGTTTCGCCCGTACTTTATTTACTGCACGCTTTTCTCAGCGGCCTCTCGTTTATGTTGATGTCCATGCTGCATCTGATGATTGGCAATATTCAGGGCGGCGCTATCGATCTGGTGGTCTTTGGGATTCTGGGCGGCAGCAGGACGCAGTGGTGGTGGACGCTGGTGCTGGGCGCAATCTATGTACCGGTTTACTATTATGGCTTTCGCTTTGTGATTTTACGCATGCGCGTAGAAACCCCGGGCAGGGAAGCGGAAGAGGTAGAGACGGAAAAAGCGGTTGCGGCTGATGAACGTGTCCGCGTCATTATCAGCGGGCTGGGTGGAAAAGAAAATATTGAGGATGTTGACTGCTGCTTCACCCGTTTACGCGTGCGGGTAAAAGAGATGAAGGAAGTTGTCGACCAGACGTTAATGACCACCGGTGCTAATGGCATCAACCACGTCAGCGATCGCGATATCCAGGTTATTTACGGCCCGCAGGTCGAGAAGATTGCCATTGAGGTTAAAGCCGCGCTAGGGATGGGGTAAACGGCAAACCCTGTTATTTTACAGGGTATATCGCTTTGTCGGGATAATAAAATTCATCACGATAAACATCATTATATAAGCGGAAAATAAATTTTACATTTACGGCTTCGCTTATTTTTCTGTGTGGCGCGCTAACGCCTTGATATTTCCTTCAGTAAAGGTGAGGGTGGATTTTTATTAAAAAAAATAAGGCCGGTTTCTTGAAAATAAGCTGAGCCTGGCTATAGTTATTCATGCACGACGTTCACCGGCGTTCGGTAAAAAAGCGTTAACCGAGCTACAGATTATCCGGTGAGAAATTTGATACACGAAGAGGAAGCTATTATGACTCAGCATCGTGGAAATTCCGGCAACTTTGCCGAAGATCGTGAAAAAGCATCAGAAGCAGGTAAAAAAGGCGGACAGAGTAGCGGCAGCGGCAGTTTTAAAAATGACCGCGAAAAGGCCTCTGAAGCTGGCAAAAAGGGCGGGCAGTCAAGCCGCCGCAGCTAGCGCGCTTTATACGGGAACAGAGTGATTTCATCTGCCCGGTAAAGTAAATTACCATTGCTGAACATAACGGGTAATTGTTTTTCGTAATTATGCCGTTACTAAACCCGCTTTCCTCTGTGCCAGGAACGGCGGGTTTTTTTATGTGGCTGATTAAATGTATCGTTGGGCATTTTATAACGGCAACAGACCAGTACTATCATTGGGCGGCAGGGCGCTATTTAATAGCAACAGAGGCAATAAAACTCATATCGCGATTGATAGTTTCTGATGGTGATTTATTTTTGGCTATTCCGCCGCTTTTTCCCTTTCATTACCCTCACTCTCGCAATTAACCCACTTTAAAGCTTGTTTCTACCTGAAAATTCTGACAAAAGTAATGTTTTAAACTTGCGGATTAAACAATGAGCGCTTCCTCAGTTTCAATTGGCCTGTTACTTTTCCCCGGTCTTACCCAGCTCGATTTAACGGGTCCCTTCGAAGTTTTCGCGCGCGCGCCAGCTGCCGAGGTGCATCTTATCTGGAAAACACTTGATCCAGTGGTTTCGGATCGGGGAATGGCCATCTTGCCTACGGCAACTTTTGCTACCTGCCCGGCGCTGGACGTCATCTGCGTTCCGGGAGGGCCGGGACAAATTGCATTAATGGAGGATGCAGAAACGCTGACGTTTATTCGTCAGAAAAGCGAGCAGGCCAGCCTGATTACCTCTGTTTGTACCGGTTCGCTGATATTGGGAGCCGCAGGGTTATTGCAGGGGTATCGGGCTACCAGCCACTGGGCTTCACTCGATCAGCTTGCTCTGTTAGGGGCGCAGCCGGTTAGTGAACGAGTGGTACAGGATAGCAATCGTATAACGGGCGCAGGGGTAACGTCCGGTATCGATTTTGCCCTGAGCGTTGTCGCTGCGCTCTATGGCAGTGAAACTGCACAAAATATCCAGCTGCATATGGAGTACGATCCCGCTCCGCCTTTTTCCTGCGGTTCGCCCCGGCAGGCGTCGCCAGAACAGCTGCAACAGGCGAAAGCTCAGGCCGCGCCTTTTATTGCCCGAAGGTTAGAGGCAACCCTGAAAGCAGCGCAAAAATTGTAAAAGGTGTAACCGTACTGTGCAAAAGTAGCTGGACCGAATAAACAAAAGTCTCATCAGCTATCGATAAAAGCGGTACGCAAAAAATAATAAACCAGCATAAATAAGCAGTTGCATCACCCGATCGAAAAACGTAGAAAAGCAGGGCTTAAAGCTAAATTTTTATACGCGCAGGCCGATAACCTTAGGCGAAGAACAGGGGTACTATTTTTTCATAAAAATTGTCGGGTCTGAGGTATACATGACTATCACGCAGCGTTTATTTTCAACATTTACCTTATTAGTTATGGCGTTATGTACGCTGTCTGTTGTCTCTTTAACGATCATATCCGGTTTTCAATCCCGCTTTGAATATGTGCAAAACAACTCTATTCCCAGCATCAAGGATCTGAATAAATCACTAAGCGCAGCAAATAACTTAGGATTGTCTCTTTACAAGTATCAGTCAGTGACGGATGACACCCAGTACCCGGCCATCGAATTAAAAATCAATGCCGTTCTGGATGATTTAAAAAAATCAGCCGACAATTATATGGCAAACGATATTTCTAATGATGAAGATCGTGGCATGACAGAGCAGATATATCACGATATTGATGCAATCCGTGCCTCGCTACCTGATTTTCTCAGCGCCGCACGTGTTCATAATAATAGTTTGTCGAACTCCCTGCTGCAGGGTGATGCGGGGATTGGTAAGAATGGCCGTAAATTAACGGACGACTTAAATAAGCAGATTGAATTTAATGTTAATATTGGCGATAACCTGAAGCTGATTAACGAAAGTATCTATAAGAAAACCATCTGGACCATGTCGATAGCTATCGCCTTCATTATTATTATTTTGAGCTTCTTTACCATTAAAACGATATTGAATATCAGAAAAAGCTTGTCCAGCATGGAAAGAACGATGATCGCTGCCAGCGAAACGCTGGATCTTACCTGTCTGGCAGATGAAAGCCGTGCCGACGAGGTGGGTAAAACCGCCGCAGCTTTTAATAAGCTGTTAGCTAAATTCTCCGAAACCTTGTCTGCGGTACACAGTTCTTCACTGTCGGTCAGCGCGGGTTCGTCGCAGATTGCAGCAGGGAACGAAGACCTGTCTTCTCGTACGGAAGAGCAGGCAGCATCTCTTGAACAAACTTCAGCCAGCATGGCCACTTTAAGTGACGCGGTTAAAACCAACTCCTCCAGCGCCAGCCGGGCAAGCGATTTAGCTGACAATGCCAATAAGCTGTCTGCTGAAAACGGCAGATCGGTGAAAGAGATGCTGTTAACGATGGAAGATATCCGCACCAGTTCCGGAAAAATTTCTGAAATAACGGGCTTGATTGAAGGTATTTCATTCCAGACAAATATTTTGGCACTCAATGCCGCAGTAGAAGCTGCCAGAGCCGGTGAGCACGGACGTGGTTTTGCCGTTGTGGCAAGCGAAGTGCGTAATCTTGCCCAGCGATCTTCGTCAGCCGCGAAAGAAATTAAAGAACTGATCGTTGCCTCTGTGCAACACGTTGAAAGCGGTACGCTGCAGGCGGCAAACGTGGGTGAAAATACAGAGAAAGTGACAAGCTCAATTAATCAGGTCGCGACCATCGTTAATGAAATTGCCACTTCTGCCGCCGAGCAAAGCCGCGGGATTGAGCAGGTGCATCTGGCTATGGGGCAAATGGATGAAGTGACCCAGCAGAACGCCGCGCTGGTCGAGGAAGCTTCATCGGCATCCCGATCTTTACAAGGGCAGGCGGAGACGCTCAGCGCGCTGGTATCCGCGTTTAAGCTAAGTTCAGAATCAGGCAGTAAAAAGAGCGATCGCTTTGTTAAGCAGCCCGTCACGCGTCTCCAGCCGCAGGAAGCAGTCAGCGCGGCAGGAAACTGGGAAAGTTTTTAATCTCTGACGACTATTGCCTCCGGAATCGGGGGCAATAAGTATTAAAAAGTTCTATAGTAGCTGAGTAAAAAAGCCTGCGGAAAACCCTGAGCAGTACGGCAACTCGGCTCTTTAACCCACCTTGTCCTGCCTTTTGTATAGTCATAACGCATTCATTACTAAGTATAATGTGTGAAATCTGGCACGATATCACTCTTCATCCGCAAAGCGGCAGCGCGCCTGGCAGGTAGATTTTTATTTAGTACATCATTAAGTACACACCATCCGGTTTGGCCGCGATCCACAAAGTCAATACATTGAAAAATAAGAAAATGGATATAAAACAGCTTATTTACCTGTGCAATCTTGAACGCGAACGCCATTTTGGTCGTGCGGCGGAGGCCAGCTTTGTCAGCCAGCCGACGCTCTCTATGCGCCTGAAAAATCTGGAGCGCGAGCTGGGATTATCGTTAATTAATCGCAGCAATAATTTTGACGGTTTTACCCCTGAAGGCGAACGCGTATTGACGTGGGCGCGAGAAATCGTTTCGGTATATCAAGGGCTCAAGCTGGAGGTCGAATCGCTTAAGCATGGCGTCTCCGGCACGCTGCGTATTGGCGTGGTGCCGCAATGTAGCATCTCTTTGACGGTAGTACTGAAGGGCATTCAGGAACGCTATCCGCAGCTTGACTATCGCGTCTCTGTACTGAGCGCCGATCAGCTACTGGATGCGCTTAATAGCTATACGGTGGACGTCGGCATCGGTTTCTTTGAGCTGGCCACGCTACGCGAACTGCATTTTCAGGCCGAGCTACTGCAGGATGGCGGGGTTGAAGTGGTCTTTCATCCCGATCATTTTCCTCAGCTGGCGGGGGATGAACCGCTTGAGCTGAATGCACTCACTGAGATCCCTTTTTGCCTGGCAGAGCAAACGCGTTACTTCCGGCGCTATCTGGACAGCCATTTCCGCGAAGCCGGTATCCATTTACGGGTAATTCTGGAAACAACTTCTGTTTTCCTGCTGACCCAGGGCGCACAGGTCGGTTTAGGCTGCCTGATTTCGCCGCGAGGGCATTTGCTCCCTTCCATGACGCCGGAACTGCAGGCACGTCCGCTGGCGATTGCACCAATGACGCGTCAGGCCGCTGTGGTTATTGCTGAACCGGGGCGGGCCACGCCGCTGGCGCAGCACTTTTTTGACGAGGTGCGCCGCTGGTTAAGTCAGCGGTGAACTGGCTCTGTTATCTTCAGGCCTGAGGGGAAACGGGCCAGGCAGTTTCTCCGCAAGCCTGCGCGACGTGCGTTTAACCTGTGCCGAGCGACTGCATCAGCCGGTTGTTCCAGGCCGCCAGGGCCGTACTGAAAATAACGTTGAAAATTTGCGGCTGCGAAAAGCCTGCTTCCGTCAGCGGCTGTAAATGGGCTGCGCTAAAACGCTCCGGCGAACGGGTGAGCTGCGCCGCTGCCTGAATAATAGCTTTATCCTTTGCAGAAGCCGACGCGGCCGCTTCTTCAATCCCCGCCTGCAACAAATCGCGCAGCTTCTCTGGCGCATAGCGATAAAAGCAAACCGGGCTGCCGTTAATGCGGGCGGCGACAGCGGCGGCAAGCTGGCCTTCCGGCGAGGTAATTTTCCCTTCAAGTTCGTTAATCAGCTTGCTCCAGCCATACAGCGCATCGCCATCGTGTGCCAACAGCCAGGCGCTTTCGCTCACCGCTCGCTGCGGCTGGCAAAAGGTTAAGGCTTCCAGCTGGCTGTCAGAGGCATAGCGCAGTTCAACCGCCGACAGTCTGGGGCGCCAGGCCGGCCGCCGTGCAAAGCAAAGCGCTTCTGCATCCGGCGGGATAGTTACGCCGGGTATCCAGCGTACCGGCAGGCCGAGCAGCGCATGGATGCCAGCCGCCACGCGCGCCTGGTAACAGACAAAGCCGATGACCTGGCTAAAGGTAATAATATCGGGGGCGGTCAGGCCTGCTTCATCCAGTCTTTGCAGCGCCGCTTCGTCAATCAGCGTCGGCTGGGTAGCCAGCTGGCGAGCATACTCGGTAATTTGCGTGAGGCGACGATTGCTTTCCCGCGACGAGTCCGGGCCGCTTAAAGGATTCAGGCGAGCGGCATAATGGTTGCACAGCCGCTGCACGCCGGTCACCTGCGCTACGGTCAGCGCGGTGCTGAGCCGGTCGTACAGCGTTAGCGTATGCGTTAAAGAGGTAACAAGATCCTGAGGAAAAAACAGCTGGTAAAGATCTCTGGAGGCCAGCAACGCAGGCTGGGCGGCCTGGAGCGTTTCGTGCAGATCATTTTTGCACAGCGCTGCCAGGCCCAGTAAAAAGCGATCTTCAATTTCGGCGGCCTCGGGAACCAGCGGCTGTGCCTGAGTGGCACGGGTAGACTGTGTTTCGTGATACCAGTGGCTGTGGCTTTCTGGCCGACGCTGTTCCATAGTCATTCCTTCTAGTATTAGCTGTGCTTATCCTCGCGCAAGCTAAAAGGCAGACCAAAGACCAATAGGTGCTAATAAATAGCATAAAAGCATAAAGAGAGGGAGTTCAGCGTATTATGTGGAATAACCGCTTATTCATGGCAGAATAAACGGTCTGGGGAGAAGGATTTACCGGTCTTTGCGCCATGCGTCGGCGGTCAGCGCTTCGCCAAAGTGGCTGTTAATCAGCCGTTTGGTTAAATCGTGCAGCGGAGAAGCCAGCACGTCGGCGGTACTGCCGCGCTCAACCACCTCGCCCTGGTGCATCACGATAACCTGATCGCTGATGTGCTTCATCATGCCCAGATGCTGCGTCACGTAGATATAAGCAATACCGTGCTTATCCTGTAGCTCCAGCATCAGATTGATCAGCTGCGAGCGCATTGACATATCCAGCGAGGCCAGCGCTTCGTCGGCAACGATCACTTTCGGCTGTAAAATCAGCGCGCGCGCCAGGCCTACACGCTGTTTCTGTCCCGGTGCCAGCATATGCGGATAATAAGCGGCGTGGTCGCGTAGCAATCCAACCTGGCGCAGGGTGGCGATAATGCGTTTTTCCCGCTCTTTAGCGGAAAGATCTGTATTCAGCCGCAGCGGGAAATCCAGAATTTGCCCAATACGCTGGCGCGGATTAAGCGAGGTAGAAGGGTCCTGAAAGATCATGCGAATGCGCTGGCTGCGGTAGCCGTAATCGCCATATTCCAGCGGATGGTCGTCGATTAAAATATTGCCCGCGCTCGGCGCAACCATGCCGCTAAGCATTTTAGCCAGCGTTGATTTCCCGGACCCGTTTTCACCAATAATCGCCAGCGTTTGCTTTTCCCGCAGCGTAAAGCTGACTTCCTTTACCGCTTCCACATGCTGTCGCCGGAAAAGGCCGGTGCGGTAGCGGTAGGTTTTACTGAGGTTACGCACTTCCAGCAGCGTTTCTATCATCACTGGCTCTCCATATTGAGCGGGAAATGACAGGCAAACAGATGTGATTTGCTACCGGTCAGACGGGGCGTTTCAATACACTTTTTCTGTGCATAGGGACAGCGCGGCCCCAGCCGACAGCCTATAGGCAAATGCTCCAGCGAAGGGATAGCGCCGGGCAGCGTGTTCAGGCGGCTTTTATGCGGCAGCGAACGGCCAAAATCGGGCATGGCCCTGATGAGCGCCTGGGTGTAAGGATGATGCGGCGTACTAATCAGATCTTCACTAAGCGCCGTTTCAACAGTTTGTCCGCAATACATTACGTTGATGCGGTTTGCCCAGTGGCTTAGCATCTGCAGGTCGTGGCTAATCAGCAAAATAGTCGTGTTGTTGTTCTGGTTAAGGCGTGAAAGCAGGCGGAATATTTGCGCCTGGGTAGTCGGCTCCATCGCATTGGTCGGCTCATCGGCAATCAACAGCCGCGGCTGGTTGGCCAGCGCAATCGCGATCATCACTTTCTGGCATTCGCCTTCAGTCAGCTCGTAAGGAAAGCTGCGCATAATATCTTTATGATCTTTAATCCCGACGCGGTGTAACAGCTCGATAGCACGGCGATGCCGCCAGCGAAAGCGCTGATACCAGCGGCCTTTCCAGGTCCAGCGGGGGATAGCCTGCCGGAGCTGTTTGCCAATGCTTTCGGAAGGATCCAGACAAGACTGCGGTTCCTGAAAAATCATTGAGACATTATGACCGACCAGCTTGCGTCTTTCGCGCGGTGAAAGCTTTAGCAGGTCGATATCGTCAAAGCGCATACGATCGGCCGTCACGCGCCAGTTTTCTTTGGTGACGCCACAAATGGCTTTGGCAATCAGGCTCTTGCCGGAACCAGACTCGCCAACCAGCCCGCGGACCTCGCCTTCGCTCAGTGTAATACTGACGCGATCGACTGCTTTTACCGGCCCGTCGGCAGTCATAAATTCAATGGTCAGGTTACGTATATCGAGCAGCGGCATTTATTCAACTCCCGCAACAATGGCCCGGCGAATGCCGTCACCTAACAAATTAACAATCAGGACGCTAAGCATGATGGCCGCGCCGGGCAGCATGACAGTCCAGGGCGCGACGTAAATCAGTTCCAGCGCATCGCCAAGCATGGCTCCCCATTCAGGAGAAGGCAACTGCGCGCCAAGATCCAGAAAACCCAGCGCGGCGATATCCAGAATGGCCATTGACAGCGCGCGGGTGAACTCCGATACCAGCAGCGCCAGGATATTGGGGAAAATGGCATAGCGCAGAATATTCATGCTGCTGGCCCCATCCAGTCGGGCGGCGGTTACATACTCTTTTTCCAGTTCATCGTGCACGGCAGTATAAACAGAACGCACCAGGCGAGGAATAATGGCCAGGAAAACCGCAAGCCAGGCGTGGCTGAGTCCCGGCCCAAAAAACGCTACCACAATAATCGCCAGCAGCAGCGAGGGGATGGAAAGAAACGTATCCAGAATATGATTCATAACGGCAGAACGCAGCCCGCGAGTCAGACCGGCAAAAACACCCAATATCATGGCGCACAACGAGGCCAGCAGGGTAATAACCAGAGCCGAACCTACCGTAGGTGCCGCGCCACTCAGCAGCCTGCTCAGTAAATCGCGGCCTAAATCGTCCGTGCCGAGGAAAAAGGAAACGTCACCGTATCGGGACCAGGAGGGCGGCAACAGCTGGTAGCCTAAAAACTGCTGGTCAAGATTATAGGGAGCCAGCAGTCGACCAAAAAGACACAGCAAAATCAGCGCGATAAAAGTGTAAAAGCCGATCATGGCGGACGTGTCGCGATAGAACAGCCGCCAGGCATTGCGAAACGTGCTGGGTAGCCGTTTTTCGGCGTAGATATTATCGGAGGGCATACGATATCGCTTTGTGTTGTTTTAGTGTGTTTAGAGTCACTTCACAATTTACCATATTATCAGTGATTTAATCTCTTTTTGTGTGCCGGAAAGGTACAACCTTACCACTTAGCATAGGCGATTATCCTTCGATAACGCGGTCTCAGGCAAGGAAACGCGGGCAGCAATTTCGAGCCTGGGTTAATGAAGGTTACGATTTGACCTAAGAAGTCATTCAGGACAGATAAAAAGCAGGGAAGATTATGCAGGAATACCCTTGTGATGACACTATGTCCGCGTTTAAGCAGCGTGGGACGGGAACAGGGCAGCAGCGCGAGGAAAAGTCAGGTGCACAAAATTTTATTGCCTTGCTTGTAGACGACCGGTCTATTAGGTGCTAGCTTAAATACTGAGTTAGCGCATAGCTGATAGCAAAGCAGATAACCTGACACGAATCTGGAATGCTGGTAAAAGTAATTTTACATCAACAGGCTCTTTATCAGCCGCACAGGGCACGGGAAAACAGAAAGGCGTTATATAAACCGACAGTAGGTCGACTTTTTTTATAAGATTTATAGTCGACCGGTCTAATATAAATCAATGATACAGGCAGGAGTAAAACGATGAAGATCCTTATGGTACTGACCTCACACGATCGACTGGGTGACACCGGCCGTAAAACAGGTTTCTGGCTTGAAGAACTGGCCGCGCCTTATTATGTCTTTAAAGATGCGGGCGCAGAGATCGTGCTGGCCTCGCCGCAGGGTGGAAATCCGCCGCTTGACCCGAAAAGTAACGAACCCGATTTCCAGACCGCACTCACACATCGCTTTGAGGCAGATACGGCGGCAGTAGCACAACTGGCTGCCACCGTTCGACTCGACACTGTTTCACAGGCTGATTTTGACGCCGTTTTCTATCCTGGCGGCCACGGCCCGCTATGGGATCTGGCGGAAGATAAGCACTCTGTCGCTCTGATTGAAGCTTTTATCGCTGCCGAAAAACCCGTTGCGTTTGTTTGTCATGCGCCAGGCGTTTTGCGCCATGTAAAAACACAGGAAGGCAAAGCACTGGTAGAAGGCCGTAAGGTCACCGGATTTACTAACTCGGAAGAGGAAGCAGTAGGGCTGACTCAGGTGGTGCCGTTTCTGGTAGAAGATGAGCTGATTGCAAAAGGCGGTCTTTATTCAAAAGGCCCTGACTGGAGTTCATACGTGGTCACCGATGGTCAGCTTATTACAGGCCAAAACCCGACCTCTTCTGCGGCTACGGCCGAGCAGTTACTGCATAAACTGGCTCAATAAATCATGCCTGAACCTCTGAGGTGGCGATAAATTCGCTGCCTCAGCTTTGATAATCCGCACCATTAGAGCGCTGCCTTGACAGAGGCAGAATGAGAATATTTAAAGCTCACAATCTTAATAAGCTTTTTTTCTTTCTGTAAGCTGCATCTGACGCTCTTCCTGAGGGCATTGCCACACGCCATTTCGTAGACGACTGGTCTGTTTGTTGATAGAGTAAGCGAATGAAAACAGTGACGCAGCAGCACAACCAGCAAACTCGCGAACATCTTCTTGCCACGGGCCAGCGCATCATGGCGGGCAAAGGGTTTTCGGCGGTCGGTCTGAAAGAAATTCTGGATGAGTCCGACGTGCCTAAAGGGTCATTTTATTACTATTTCACTTCAAAAGAAGCTTTTGGCGTTGCGATGCTGGAAAGCTATTTCGATGCCTATCTTGCTGAACTTGATGAAACGCTCAACCAGTCAGGGATTAGCTATGCCCAAAGGCTAATAAACTACTGGCGTAACTGGCAGGAGTCGCAATCCTTCTACGATTGCCAGGGCAAGTGTCTTGCCGTCAAGCTGGGCGCTGAGGTAGCTGACCTGTCCGACAAGATGCGCGTGACGCTGATGCGCGGCACCGCAGGTATTATTTCTCGTCTGGCTGCTGCGCTTAAAGCTGGTGCTGCAGAAGGGTCGTTAACGCTTGAAAATGAAGCGGAAGAGGTGGCTGAAAGCCTTTACCAGCTCTGGATGGGGGCAAGCGTAATGGTAAAAATCGTTCGGACGACCGCGCCATTTGATTCTGCACTGAAAACGACACGGCAAATTCTGCACCTTTCCCGGTAAGCATCCTTATGCTTAAGCGGCGTTGTCAGCGCACCCAGAATATCGGCCAGTACGTTTACGGTAATCACCAGGCTCCCGACCATCATCACGCCTGGGGAGATCGCCGCGTAATCCTGTTGTCGAATAGCATCTACCAGCCAGCAGCCTGAGCCAGCTAAAAACCACTTCCGTGATCATGGCCAGCATTAGCATTGTTGCCCGGAATGGCGATAATGCTACGCCAGGGTTATTAAGGCGCCAGAACAGAGTCATCAAATATGGGTGACTCATAATTGTTTGTCACGTCACGAACCCGATAAATTTTCCAGTGACTATCTTCATTCTTCATAAATACTTCGAGATGAAGTTTTTTACCGTCCTCAATCCCCAAAAAAACCTCCACGACTTCTTCGCCCCCGGGTGCAGGTTTTGCATCTTCAATTTTAAGAGCGGGGATCCAGGAGGGATCATAATCCTGAGAATAAGTGAAATAATCGGCTTCCAGCACCTCTTGCTCCGGTAGTTGCCGAATTTGGTTGAGTCGTTTAATAGTGTCAGCAGCGACATATTTGCGAAGCAGCGCGGGTGAGTAAGCACCGTCACTATTGCTGGACAAAGCTGTCAAATAGGCTTTGTAAAACGCTTCCGCCTGTGCCCTGGCATCCTGTCCGGCGCTTGCAAAAGCACAGGAAGATATAATAAAGATTACGGTAAACAATAGGGTTCTCATCAGTACATCCTGTAGATTTTAAAAGCTGGGTGCATTCTTCTGTATCCTGGCCCGGGATACATACCGCGTTGTGTAAAATCCGAAATCCATTTTGTGCCATCATACATCGTCATATGCCCACTGGGATTTCCGCCATTATAAGGTTGAATGATGGCAACATCTCCTGCCATTACAGGGAAGGCAGAAGGAACCTCACGGAAGCCGGCACGAAGTAAAATATCGCCGTAGTCTTTAGCATGATGAGTACGCTCTAATTTAATGCCGCCAGCTTCTATGGCCTGTCGGGTATATTTAGCACACTGGCTATGAGACATCTTCAATGCATGCAATCTCAGGTAGTTGACTGCGGCCTGTTTGTTCCATTTCATTAACGCTTCCCTTTTTTACAATAGTTTATTGCAATGAATTGCGTCTGCTGTTTCAGAACTTTATTACTAAAGCACCGGCATATCAATAACATAATTTACTAAATATCAACAAAAACTTGAAAAGCAGAATTTAATTCTGTCCAAAAATTTCTTATCCGGAGTTAAAAATCGGCTTTCAATGCATGTATCTTATAGCGATTTCTGTCCTCTTCAATTCGGATACTTTATGCTTTTTATTTCTGGAGATATGGTTTTTTTTGAGTAGGTGAGATTGCCGCAGTCCGTAGCACTTGTTGTAAGGGTGTACATTTTACATCCAGAGTGATGCATTCTTCGGTGTAGCTCAAGATGATGCTACGTAAGGTATCAGTAACGTCGATACAGTTAACCAGAGGCGGTATATCATTCATAAAATTATCACAAGAAAATCTTAAAGGAAATTCAGGCTAAAGGATTACAGTGCAAGAAAAAGATAAATTAATATTAGGAGAGATATAGAGCCGATTTAACACAAATAATAAATTTTTTATAAAATTTCTTTGTTATTTAACGCTTTAGGATTATTCTTAAATGGTTACTTATTGAAATGTATTAAAGGAAGAAAATGAAAAGGTTGGTCGCTTTAGCTGTATCTTGTGCTCTTTTATCTGGATGCTTACACACTACTCCCATGCCGGTTCAAATCTCGCAGCCTGGCGACGAGATTATGTCATGCCAGTCAATTATCTCAGAGATGGGAAATATGACTAATGAAGTTAAAGAAAGTGACAGCGACCATACTAAACAAGTTGCTACTAACTCAATCCTGGGCGTAACAGGCGTGTTCTTACTTATTCCCCTGTTCTTTATTGATACAAGTGATGCTCATTCTGTCGAGAGCAATGCTGCTAAAACACGCCTGAAAAAACTGAATCAAATTTATTCCGATAAAGGGTGTGCTAAATCTCAACCTCTCGCTTTACAGGTTCCACGATAATACATTCGGCAAAGCTTATTGTAACCCGCGCTAGCGGGTTATTTATTTATAAAAGCCCGCTAGCGCAGCGCATACCATTCCTTATGCTTAAGCGGTGTTGTCAGCGCGCCCAGAATATCGGCCAGCACGTTTACGGTAATCACCAGGCCGCCGACCATCATCACGCCAGCGGAGATGGCCGCGTAATCCTGTTGCCGAATAGCATCGACCAGCCAGCGGCCCAGCCCAGGCCAGCTAAAAACCACTTCCGTAATCATGGCTAGCGTGAGCATGGTAGAAAACTGTAATCCCAGGCGTGGGATAACAGGTGGTAACGCATTATGCAGCACATGGCGGCGAATAACCGCCAGCCTTGAAAGGCCACGCGTTGCCGCTGCCTTAATATAGTTTTGCTCCATAACTTCACGCGTGCTGATACGCAGCAGGCGCACCACCTCTGTAGTGGGCGCAACCGCCAGCGCCGTCACGGGCAAAATCAAATGCAACAGGGCACTTTTCATCATTTCGTTGCGCCAGGGGGAATGGCTAAGCCACGCATCAATCAGGCCGAATCCGGTAACCTGCTTAACCGGATAAAGTAAATCGAAACGGCCGGAAACCGGCAGCCAGCCTAAATCCAGCGAGAAAAAGAGCGTCAGCAGCAGCGCCAGCCAGAAAACCGGCATAGAGAAACCCAACAGCGCCAGCACGCTGATGGTTTTATCCTGCCATTTATTGCGCATCACGCCCGCCGCAATGCCCAGCGGAATCCCTGTTGCCATCGCCAGGCCAAAGGCCAGGATGCAGAGTTCCAGCGTGGCCGGGAAAACCTCCAGCAGCTCTTTTGCAATAGGCTCGCCGTTAATGCTCGAGACGCCAAAATCGAACTGTAGTAATCCCTGATACCAGAATATCAGCGCGTCAGTAAAGGACGCGCCCTGCAGCGGCGCATGCGGCGTAAAATAGCTCAGGCTAAAGCCCACCAGCGTCAGCAGGGCAAGCGTTACCAGCCACAGCACCAGTCTTCTTAAGGTATAAATAATCACGGTTATTTACTCTCCCGATCGCGGTACACACCAGCAAAAGAGGCGTTGCCGAACGGGCTAAGCACCAGCCCGTGAATATCATAACGATAAGCCTGAAGTCGCAGCGAATAGGCCAGTGGCAATACCGGTAACGCCTGCGCCAGCATGCTTTGCGCTCTGGAATAATACTCAATTCGCGATGCCAGCTGTTGTGACAGCAGCGCTTTATGCAGCGTGTCGTCAAACTCCGTATCGCACCAGTGCGCGTAGTTGGTTTGTGAACCAATTGCGGCACAGCTCAGTAACGGGCGGAAAAAGCTGTCTGGATCGTTACTGTCAGTGGCCCAGCCGGTGAGCGTCAGGTCATGATGCATCTCCATCAGGCGCGCTTCCTGAAAACGTCCTTCTACCGGCACAATTTTCACCGTGACGCCGACCTGCGCCAGATCTGCCTGAATCAGTTCGGCGGCCTTAAGCGGGCTGGGGTTCCACGCCTGTGAGGCGGCAGGCACCCATAGCGACAGCTGCAAATCTTCCACCCCCAGCGCTTTAAGCTGCTCGCGCGCTTTCGCAGGATTGTATTCCGTTACGCGGGCCTCATTGTTATAGGCCCAGGAAGCGCGCGGCAGTATTGAGGCCGCCGTTTCCGCCGTACCATAATAAACCGACTCCATTAGCCGCTCGTTGTTAATCGCCAGCGCCAGCGCCTGGCGAACCTCCGGGCGATCCAGAGGCGGCTTACGCGTATTAAAAGCAAGATAGGCAATGTTCATACCGGGTCGCAGCGTCAGCCTTAAGCGCGGGTCGTCACGCAGCACGGAAATCTGGCTGGCGGCCGGATAGGCCAGCACGTCGCACTCTCCCGTCAGCAGCTTGGAAAGTCGTCCGGTGCCGCCTGCGCCCATATCAATAACTACCTGCGACATACGCGGCAGGCCTTTCCAGTAGTCAGGGTTACGTGCAAGGCGAACAAACTGGCCGGCGCGATATTCACTGAGAAGAAAAGGGCCGGTGCCTACGGGCTGACGGTCCAACTGCTCCTGACGATCCTTTTTGGTCAGGTTTGCAGCGTATTCGGCAGAAAGAACCGGCGCGTAGTGCGTCGCCAGATGCCAGAGAAAGGAAGCATCCGGGCCATTCAGGCGGATCTCTACCGTATCGCTGTTAATTTTTTTCACGCTGGTGACGCTGTCGGCAAACTGCAGGCTGTCGAAATAGGGATAGCTGCCGCCGTTCACGTTATGCCAGGCAGATTTACGGTCGAAAACGCGTTGAAAGCTGAACACCACGTCATCAGCATTCATTGAGCGCGTGGGCGTGAACCATGCCGTTTTCTGAAAGGCAACGTTGTGGCGCAGGTGAAAACGATAGGTTGCGCCATTATCCAGCACTTCCCAGCTTTCAGCGAGTTCAGGAATTAATCGATAAGTATAGGGGTCGACATCCAGCAGGCGGTCGTAAAGCTGCGCGGCCAGCGTATCCACCACCAGGCCGCCGCTCGCCATCTGCGGATTAAAGGTTGTCACCGAGCCATTAACGCAATAAACGAATCCGCTCTGGCGAATATCGTCTGGCGCTTTGGCCGCCACCGAAGCGCTAAACAGGCTAAGTGCCACAAGAAAAGTACGGAATAATGTGCGCATAAGTCATCTGAAATATCAGGCAATAGGGTGAGTGTACCGCACTCTGCGGTCACCCCCAAAGTTTGCCGGGACAACTGGCGCTTTTTCATGCTGACGCATCGTCTCGATGACCGCTGTCAGCCTTATGGTTTATGTTAATGGCGCTATCAGGGCCTGATAAGGCGGTTTGCGGAAGAAATCTGCTATCGCCAGGTGTCTGATAAGGCTGTTTGCGGAGGACATCTGCTATTGCGCAAGTGCCTGATAAGGCGGTTTGCGGAAGAAATCGGCTATCGCGTTGCCCGAACAGGCCTGATCTTATTGTGGTAATGAGAATTATTATCAACAAAAAGCTTTACAAGCGAGAGTGCGAATGATTATTATTCTCCTGCGCTTCAACGGTGGCTCTACCGAAGAAGAGCACGACATTGCTCACATTGCTTCCAGTATTTTTAGCCCGCCTTGCGCGGGCTTTTTTTTGCGTCAGAAACGCCGCGTTTGACGATTCTCCCGTACGGCAAAACCAGGTTAGCCAGCTATACTGACAGACACAGGAGGCGCTTATGTCAGATAAAATCAAGCTGTTACAAGGTGATATTACGAAAATAGCGGCCGAGGCGATCGTTAACGCGGCCAATTCTTCCCTGCTGGGCGGGGGAGGCGTAGATGGCGCGATCCATCGGGCCGGCGGGAAAACGATTCTGGCGGAATGTCAGGCTATCCGCGATCGTCAGGGTGGCTGCAATGAAGGCGATGCTGTTATTACCGGCGCTGGCAATCTTCCTGCCCGGTACGTAATTCATACCGTTGGCCCAGTCTGGCACGGCGGGCAAAACGGTGAGCCTGCCGTTTTGCGCAGCGCTTATCATCGCTGCTTTGATTTAACAGACCAGTACGCCATCAAGACACTCTCTTTCCCAAACATCAGTACCGGGATCTATCGTTTTCCCAAAAAGCTGGCGGCGCAGATTGCTGTAGAAGTTATTCTGGAGAGAACCAGCGCCGATATTGAGGCCGTAAACATCGTCTGCTTTGAGCCGGAAAACTACGCTATTTACCGTGATTTATTGGATAAGCTCTAGAAGCCTTCCGGCCATAGTCTCAACGCGTTAAGCAGGGCATAAAGTCGTAAATTAATCATCCGTCTTTATCTCAACGTTATGCTTCTTCATCATGGCCCGTAGCTGGTGGTAGGTGACGCCAAGCAGATCTGCCGCCCGCCGCTGGTTAAAGCGCGCCTGATGCAGACTCTTGTGCAGCAAATCTTTTTCCTGCTGATGCTGCCAGCGGCGTAAATCCAGCGGCAGCGTCGGCTGCTCACTGACGGCTTCAGTAGGACCCGGGGCATAAGCGCGCTGGAACGGATCGATAACAATCGCATCAAGTTCCTGTTCCGTGTCGCTGTGGCGATAGACAGAGCGCTCCACCACGTTTTTTAGCTCGCGGACGTTGCCTGGCCAGTGATGAGCCAGCAGCGTTTGCCGCGCACGGATAGAGAAACCAGGAAAAAAAGGCAGGCCCAGCTCGCGGCACATCTGAATAGCAAAATGTTCCGCCATTACCAGAATGTCGCTACGGCGCTCGCGCAGCGGCGGTAGCTGGACGACATCAAAGGCGAGCCTGTCTAACAGGTCAGCGCGAAATTTTCCCTCTTCAGCCAGGCGCGGCAAATCCGCATTAGTGGCGCAAACCAGCCGGACGCTAACCTGCAACGGCTGACTGCCGCCGACGCGTTCCAGCTGACCATATTCAATTACCCGCAGCAGTTTTTCCTGCACAAGCATCGGTGCCGTAGCCAGCTCGTCCAGAAACAGCGTCCCGCCGTCGGCGCGCTCAAAGCGGCCAAGATGGCGTTTTTGAGCGCCGGTAAAAGCCCCGGCCTCATGGCCGAAAAGCTCGGAGTCCAGCAGGTTTTCGTTTAATGCCGCGCAGTTTAGCGAAACGAAAGGACCTTGCCAGCGCTCGGAAAGATAGTGCAGACGGCTGGCGATCAGCTCTTTACCCGTCCCACGCTCGCCGATAACCAACACCGGCTTATTTAGCGGCGCCAGACGAGAAACCTGCTCCAGCACTTCCAGAAAATTGTTCGACTCGCCCAGCAGCGTCTCTTTTTCCATTAATTTCACCAGGTGTTAGTTATTTACACCACCTTAGACAAGAAGCCGCGAGAAGTAAATCAGTTAATTTACATAAAATCAACAAGATAAAAGTTGGCACGCCGTTTGAATAGTAGTTAGCAGGTCACCAATAATAGTGAATGAAGAGGATTGTGATTATGGGTATTTTTTCTCGTTTTGCCGACATCGTGAACGCCAATATCAACTCGTTGCTGGAAAAAGCGGAAGACCCGCAAAAGCTGGTGCGCCTGATGATTCAGGAAATGGAAGATACGCTGGTGGAAGTTCGCTCTACGTCGGCGCGGGCGCTGGCAGAAAAGAAACAGCTGTTGCGTCGTATTGAGCAGGCAGAAGTTCAGCAGGCTGAATGGCAGGAAAAGGCGGAGCTGGCGCTGCGCAGAGATAAAGACGATCTGGCTCGCGCTGCCCTGATCGAAAAACAGAAGCTGAGCGATCTGACCACGTCGTTAACGCGTGAAGTTGAACAGGTAGAAGAGACGTTAAGCCGCATGAAGGGTGAAATCGGCGAGCTGGAGAAAAAGCTAAGCGAAACTCGCGCCCGCCAGCAGGCTCTGACGCTGCGCCACCAGGCCGCTTCGTCCTCTCGCGATGTGCGTCGCCAGCTGGACAGCGGCAAGATTGATGAAGCGATGGCTCGCTTTGAATCTTTTGAACGCCGCATCGACAGTATGGAAGCCGAAGCGGAAAGCCACGGTTTTGGTAAACCAAAAACGCTGGATCAGCAGTTTGCGGAACTGCAGGCCGATGATGCTATTTCTGAACAGCTGGCCGCGCTGAAAGCAAAAATGAACCGTAGTGAGTAACTGTTACCCGGTGGCATTCTGTGGAATGCCCGGTTTTATGCAAGCAAGGAGAGTGAATGAGCGCGTTATTTCTGGCGATACCGCTGACGATATTTATGCTGTTTGTGGCGCCGGTCTGGCTATGGCTGCACTACAGTAACCGTCAGAACAGTGATGCCACACTGTCGCAAAGCGAACTGCAACGGCTACAGCAGATGACTCAGGATGCTCGCCGCATGCGGGAACGTATTCAGGCGCTGGAAGAGATTCTGGATGCTGAACATCCCAACTGGAGGCAGCCATGATAGCGAACGGCAGTAAAAAACTTTACCGCATTCCCGCTCGCGGTAAGGTCAAAGGCGTTTGCGCCGGTATTGCCGACTATCTGGATATCCCGGTGCGGCTGGTGCGGGTAATTGTGGTGCTGTCGATGATTTTTGGCCTGTTTATGGTCACGCTGGTGGCCTACTTTATTCTGGCGTTTGTGCTGGATGAAATGCCGGAAAGTGAAGAAAAAAGCGAAAAAGCGCCGACGGCACACCAGCTGCTGGACAAGCTCGAAGCGGAGCTGCAGGGTGGAGAAACGCATCTGCGCGATATTGAGCGCTATGTAACCTCAGAGACTTTCAGCGTGCGGAGCCGATTTCGCCAGCTGTAAGGACGTTAATTTACCGGAGAACTGTTATGCGCAACTGGCAATCTGCTTTACAACGTAACGCCGCGCCCACGCTGAAAAAGGCCGGTAAATTTGTCCTGCTGGGCGTGCTGAGCTACGGCCCGGCTGGCTTAACGGGTTGGGCGGTGAAATCCGTGGCCCGCCGCCCGCTGAAAATCGTGCTGGCCTGGGCGCTGGAACCTTTAATTCGTCGCGTGCTGCGCGGCGCCACGGCACGCTGGCAAAAACCCTGATCGTCGCGGCTATGCTATTCTGAGCCGCAAAACGGAGCGGTCTTAAGGATACTGACCAATGAAACGACTTCAGACAGAATTGCTGTCGCTGATGAACAGGGGCGCAGATCGGCATCTGCGCCTGGCCGTTACCGGCCTGAGCCGCAGCGGCAAAACCGCCTTTATTACCTCGCTGGTCAACCAACTACTTAACGTCAACGCCGGTGCGCGCCTGCCGATGTTTTCCGCCGCGCGCGAAGGCCGTTTGCTGGGCGTAAAACGCGTGCCCCAGCGCGATATGGGCATCCAGCGCTTTACCTATGACGAAGGGCTGGCGCAGCTCTATAGCGATACACCTGCCTGGCCCACGCCCACCCGTGGCGTAAGCGAAATGCGTCTTGCACTGCGCTACCGCTCGCGCGAGTCGCTGCTACGCCATTTTAAAGAAACCTCCACGCTCTACCTGGAAATTGTCGATTATCCCGGCGAATGGCTGCTGGATCTGCCGATGCTGGCGCAGGATTACCTGAGCTGGTCGCGCCAGATGACCAGCCTGCTCCAGGGCGATCGTGCGGGCTGGTCGATGACGTGGCGCAAGCTTTGCGAAGGGTTAGACCCGCTGGCGGCGGCTGATGAAAACCGGCTTGCTGAGATCGCCGCAGCCTGGACCGATTATCTGCTCAAGTGTAAAAGAGAAGGGCTGCATTTTATCCAGCCGGGCCGTTTTGTTTTGCCTGGCGATATGGCTGGCGCACCGGCCTTACAGTTTTTCCCGTGGCCGCAGGTCGAGGAAATGGGCGAGTCCAGGCTGGCGCAGGCCGACGCCAGCAGCAATATCGGCATGCTGCGCGCGCGTTACAACTATTACTGTCAGCATGTAGTTAAAGGTTTTTATAAAAATCACTTTCTGCGCTTCGACCGGCAAATTGTGCTGGTCGACTGTCTGCAACCGCTAAACAGCGGCCCGCAGGCTTTTAATGATATGCGGCTGGCGCTGACGCAGCTGATGCAAAGCTTCTCTTACGGTCAGCGGACGTTATTCAGGCGTCTGTTTTCACCCGTGATCGACAAGCTGTTGTTTGCCGCCACCAAATCCGATCACGTTACCGGCGATCAGCATGTCAACCTGGTTTCGCTACTGCAACAGCTGGTACAGGATGCCTGGCAAAATGCCGCTTTCGAAGGCATTACCATGGACTGTCTGGGACTGGCGTCGGTACAGGCAACGCAAAGCGGGTTGGTCGATCATCAGGGTGAAAAAATTCCGGCGCTGCGTGGCCATCGTCTGGCCGACAACGAATCGCTGACCGTTTATCCGGGAGAAGTGCCGCCGCGCCTGCCGGATAACGCGTTCTGGCAGCAGCAGGGATTTCATTTTGAACAGTTCAGGCCGCAAAAGGCGGAAACCGATCGGCCATTACCGCATATTCGTCTGGACGCGGCGCTGGAATTTTTATTGGGAGATAAACTGCGATGAACGCACCGCTTAAACCACGTATAGATTTCGCACAGCCGCTGACGGAAGAAAAAACCGAGACCATTAAAGCCGCGCGCTTTTTTGCCCAACAGGATGAACGTTTTATCGCTGTCGATCCGGAGCAACAGCCGGAAGAAGAAGATGCGGGCGAAAAAGCGGTGGAGGCAGCGCTCAGGCCGAAACGCAGCCTGTGGCGCACGCTGGTAAAAACCGGGCTGGCGCTGTTTGGCGCAAGCGTAGTGGCGCAAGGTGTGCAGTGGACTTATCACGCCTGGCAGGCTCAGGACTGGATTGGACTGGGCGGCTGCGCGGCCGGAGGCTTAATAGTGGTCGCCGGAGCGGGTTCGTTAATCGGCGAATGGCGACGGCTCTATCGCCTGCGCGAGCGCGCCGAAGAACGTGATATTGGCCGCGAGCTGTTAGCCAGCCAGAGCATGGGCAAAGGCCGCGAGTTTTGCGAAAAGCTGGCGCGGCAGGCGGGACTGGATCGCAGCCATCCTGCTCTACAAAGCTGGCATGCGGCGCTGCACGAAACCCATAACGATCGCGAAATCGTGGCGCTCTATGCGCAAATAGTGCAGCCGGTGCTGGATAATCAGGCTCGTCGTGAAATCGGCCGTAGCGCCGCAGAATCGACGTTGATGATTGCGGTCAGCCCGCTGGCGCTGGTTGATATGGCTTTTATCGCCTGGCGCAATCTGCGTCTGGTCAACCGTATTGCCGCACTTTACGGCATTGAGCTGGGCTATTTCAGCCGTATCCGCCTGTTTCGTCTGGTGCTGTTGAATATTGCCTTCGCGGGCGCTTCGGAACTGATCAGAGAGGTCGGCATGGACTGGATGTCGCAGGATCTGGCCGCGCGCTTTTCTGCCCGCGCGGCTCAAGGGATCGGGGCTGGCTTGCTGACCGCGCGTCTGGGGATTAAAACGATGGAGCTTTGCCGCCCGCTGCCCTGGCTTGAGGGTGACAAGCCGAAGTTAGGCGATTTCCGCCGCGATCTGGTGGTTAAACTTAAAGAAACGTTGCAGAAATAGCCGACTGTCAACTTTTGCTTCCGCAACGCTTCTGACCCCTGCGTCAATGGGGTATTATCAACGTTCGCCCGGAATTGATAAAGGTTTACACATGCGTCTGGAAGTTTTTTGCCAGGACCGACTTGGTCTGACTCGCGAACTGCTCGATCTGCTGGTTGAAAGAAACATTGACCTGCGCGGCATCGAAATTGCCCCTATCGGGCGCATTTACCTGAATTTTTCCGCCGTGGCTTTCGAGCAGTTCAGCCAGCTGATGGCGGAAATCCGCCGTATCCCTAGCGTGACGGATGTCCGCACTATCGCCTTTTTGCCTTCCGAGCGCGAGCACAGGGCACTAAGCGCGCTGCTGGTAGCGCTGCCGGAGCCGGTTTTCTCTATCGATTTAAAAAGTAAGGTTGAGCTGGCCAATCCGGCGGCGCAGGCACTGTTTTCACTTAATGAAGAAAAGATGCGCAACTACGGCGCGGGCGCGCTAATCAGCGGCTTTAACTTTCTTCGCTGGCTGGAGAGCGAGCACAGGGAACCGCAGGCGCATCACGTTGTTATTCAGGGCCGCGACTTTTTGATGGAGGTGACGCCCATTTTTGCCGCCAGCGAAAACGAGCTGGCGGGCGCGGTAGTGATGCTGAAATCTACGGCACGAATGGGCCAGCAGCTGCAAAACCTGGTGGTTAACGACGACAGTGACTTCCAGCACATCGTCGCGGTAACGCCGAAAATGCGGCAGGTTGTCGATCAGGCGCGCAAGCTGGCGATGCTGGATGCGCCGCTGCTGATTGTTGGTGATACCGGCACCGGTAAAGATATGCTGGCTCGCGCCTGTCATTTACGTAGCGCGCGCGGCAAGAAACCGTTCCTGGCGCTGAACTGCGCCTCTTTGCCGGACGACGTGGCCGAAAGCGAGCTTTTTGGTCACGCGGCAGGGGCCTATCCCAACGCGCTGGAAGGTAAAAAGGGCTTTTTCGAGCAGGCCAACGGCGGCTCGGTGCTGCTGGATGAGATTGGCGAAATGTCGCCGCGCATGCAAACCAAACTGCTACGTTTTCTTAATGACGGCACGTTTCGTCGCGTTGGCGAAGAGCATGAAGTGCACGTCAACGTGCGGGTTATCTGCGCGACGCAGAAAAACCTGACGGAAATGGTGCAGCGCGGCGAGTTTCGTGAGGACCTTTTCTATCGGCTTAACGTGCTGACGTTAAACCTGCCGCCGCTGCGCGACCGTCCGCAGGATATTTTGCCGCTGGCAGAGATGTTCGTTGCGCGTTTTGCTGACGAGCAGGGCGTGCCAAGGCCGAAGCTTTCTCCGCAGCTTAACGCCTTTCTCAGCCGCTATACCTGGCCTGGCAACGTGCGCCAGTTGAAAAACGCGCTTTATCGGGCGCTCACGCAGCTGGAGGGCTACGAGCTGCGGCCGCAGGATATCATTTTGCCCGAATCTACAATGGCGATTCAGCTGGGCGAAGAGGCGATGGAAGGTTCGCTGGACGACATTACCAGCCGCTTTGAGCGTTCGGTATTAACCAAACTCTATCTTTCCTATCCCAGTACCCGCAAGCTGGCGAAGCGCCTTGGCGTTTCGCATACCGCTATCGCCAATAAGCTGCGCGAGTATGGCTTGAGTAAAAAAGCGGACAGTGACGAAAAATAGCGTGCAGCCAGGGTACGCATGCTACCGGTAGCGTACCCATCAATAAAAAGAGAAGCGGTTAATGAAAAAAGACGCTCACGTCATCCAGAAATACATTGAAACGGAGCTGGCCCGTTTTGGTAATTTTAGCTGGGCCTATGTCGTTTTAGAAAAGAAAAGCATGGTGTTAAATTTCTACGCCACTAACTATCCGCAAGAATGGGTACAGCACTATTTTGATAATAACCTGCAGTGTACCGATCCGGTCGTCAGTACCGCGCTAAAAAGCGTGACGCCCTTTGCCTGGAATGAAAACATGAAGTCGGGCAACTATCATCATGGCGATGACGTGTTCGAAAAGGCGGCAGGCTACAATATTCGTCAGGGTTATACGTTTGTACTGCATGACTACAATAATAATCTGGTTACGCTGACGCTAATTAATGACGGCAACGTAGCGGAAGAAATGGCGCATATCATTAAGTTTCATAAGGGCCGACTGAATCTGTTTCTGGCGAGCCTGCATGAAAAATATCTGTCGCTGGCTTCGTCAGTTGAAGAAAATAAAAGCTCCCCGCTGGCGCTGTTTACTAAACGAGAAAATGCCGTCCTGTACTGGGTTAGCCTGGGGAAAACCTATGACGAAACCGGAACGATTTTAGGTATTAAAACCACCACAATAAAATTTCATATTGCCAATATCGTTAAAAAGCTCGGCGTTACCAATGCCAGACAGGCGATATGTCTGGGCGTAGAGTTACAGCTGGTAAAGCCTGCGGATTAAACATGCGACAAGGGCCGATACCCGATCGGCCCTTAAAAATTACTTCAGCGCGGCTAATGCACTGTCATAGTCTGGCTCGGTAGCAATCTCATCCACCAGCTGGCTGTAGAGAACCTTATCGTGTTCGTCCAGCACGACCACCGCGCGGGCAGTCAGGCCCTTTAACGCGCCTTCGCTAATGCCCACGCCGTAATCCTCTTTAAATTCATCGCCGCGCAGCGTGGACAGCGTAATCACATTGCTTAGCCCGTCTGAACCGCAAAAGCGTGACTGGGCAAAAGGCAGATCGGAAGAGATACAGAGTACCACCGCGTTATCAATTTCACCCGCCAGCTGGTTGAACTTGCGCACCGATGCGGCGCAGACGCCGGTATCCACGCTCGGGAAAATATTCAGCACCTTGCGCTTGCCCGCAAAGTGAGAGAGCGCAACATCAGAAAAATCTTTGGCAACCAGTGAAAACGGCTTTGCCGTCTCGCCTGGCGTCGGCAGCTGGCCCGTTACGGCAACAGGGTTGCCCTGGAAATGTACGGTCTGAGTCATAATCTTTCCTTATAAGCGCAGTAAACATTGTCTTGAGTGTAAGACATGGCGCTAAACTCCAACAGATAAAAGCGCAACATTTCGCGCTTTATTGTGTGTCCCACATGGAATGACTATGGTGTTGGGTAAAGATGTTCTCTGCCAAAAGGAACCGCTAATGAGAAGAGTTAAGGTCTGGCCGGAAAGCTGGCCGTTACGCACCTCTTTTATTATCGCTCGCGGTGAGCGAAATGAGGCGGGCGTGGTGGTGGTTGAGGTGGAAGAAGAGGGCATTAAAGGCGTGGGCGAATGTACCCCTTATCCGCGCTATGGCGAAACGGCTGCATCGGTGCAGGCGCAAATTGCCGGACTAATTAGCGAACTGGAGCAGGGAATGACGCGGGAACAGCTACAGCAGGCCCTGCCGGCAGGCGCTGCGCGTAACGCTATCGACTCGGCATTATGGGATCTTCAGGCTCGCAGGCAGCAAAGCGATTTATGGCAGCTTACCGCAATGGCTCAGCCGGATACGATTGAAATGGCGCAGACGATAAGCCTGGAAGCGCCAGAAGTGATGGCAAGCAGCGCGCTGGCGCTGTGGCAGAATGGTGCAAGGTTGCTCAAAATCAAGATGGATAACTCGCTGATTACCGAGCGGCTGGTGGCGATACGTGCTGCCGTGCCGCAAGCGGTGCTGGTGGTAGATGCCAACGAATCCTGGCATAGCGAGGGGCTTGCGGCACGCTGTCAGCTGCTGGCGGATTTAGGCGTCGTGATGCTGGAGCAGCCGCTGCCTGCTGACGATGACGCCATGCTGGAAAACTTTATCCATCCGTTACCGATCTGCGCAGACGAAAGCTGCCATACGCGAGCAACGCTGCCCGCGCTGGCGGGACGCTACGAAATGATCAACATCAAGCTGGATAAGACAGGCGGCCTGACCGAGGCGCTGGCGCTGGCGGCGGCGGCAAAAGAGGCCGGGCTGGAAGTGATGCTGGGCTGCATGCTTTGCACCTCCAGGGCTATCCGCGCCGCGCTGCCGTTGGTCAATCTGTCGCGCTTTGTCGATCTGGATGGCCCAACCTGGCTGGCTGACGACGCGGAGCCAGCACTGCCTTTTTGCTGCGGCGGGATCAGGCTGTCAAATGCCGTGGCTTAGCAAGGCCACCAGCGCATCCAGATATTTTTCGCTGGCCTCGTCGGCTGAAACGGGCGGTAGTTCTGCGGTAATCACCGGCAAATTCAGGTCAGCGCACCAGCTGCCAAAAGAGCCGGGCGTAGCGTAACCAACCGAGGTGACCAGCGGCAAAGCCATTCTGGCCGCCAGCCAGTGGCCCAGCGGGCTGGCATGCGGATCTTCAATACAGGCCAGCGGTTCATGGAAACTGATAACCCAGGCGGGCTTGAGCTGGTGAACCAGCGCGCACAGCGCCTGCGTTTCCGGCTCGGAACCGGCGCTTTCTCCCGCCGACAGCGCCACGTCCCGCTCCTCCGCCACGCTGTTCCAGCGGTAGACCGTTTCGCCTGCGCGCCAGTTCGCGGCTGGAAAGTTACGGTTTAGATCGACGCCCCGCGCATTTGAACGCAAGCCAAGCTGGCAGCCGTCCGGGTTAACGGCCAGCACCACATGGTGACGGCGATGCATATCCTGCAATGTCCGCATCGCACATGAAAGCGTAATAACGGCGGCCGTTTCGTCACCGTGCGTGCCTGCCAGAATCAGTCCGCTTTCCTCGTCTGCCTGTGGCGCGGGAAACCACAACAGGGGCGCACCCAATACACTACTGCCATAACGCTGAAAGGGCGCATTCAGTTTGCCGCGCTGCGGGCGTGGATGATTTTGAGGCATGGTGACTCCGTTCTGTTTCGCCAAAACCTTTTTATAGCAGAGGAAAGCGCAGGAAAGAGAATTAATGCTCAATCTTGATCGCATAAGAGCCGGAAAATGCTGTAGTAATGGCAATAATTTGCGTTAGAGTTCACAGATATTTTCACTGCTCCGATCGAGGTATCCTGATGAGGACTGCTTTTCGTTGTACGCTGACGCTCCTGGCACTGGCCGTTAGCGCTTCTCTGTATGCTGCTGACGTACCGCCCGGCACCGCGCTGGCCGACCGTCAGGAAATTGTCCGGCATATTAAAGATGAACCCGCCTCGCTCGATCCGGCAAAAGCCGTCGGCCTGCCGGAGATTCAGGTAATCCGCGATCTTTTCGAAGGGCTAACCAATCAGGATGCTCAGGGCCATATCGTGCCGGGCGTCGCGACGCAGTGGCAGACAACGGATAATAAAACCTGGATTTTTACGCTGCGTAAGGATGCACGCTGGTCTAACGGCGATGCCGTCACGGCCCGCGATTTTGTGTATAGCTGGCGACGTCTGGTCGATCCGCATACCGCTTCTACCTTCGCCTGGTTTGCCGAGCTTGCGGGTATCAGTAATGCGGCGGCCATCACTAAGGGAGAGATGCCGGCCGATAAGCTTGGCGTAACCGCGCTGGATGACTATCGCTTAAAAGTCACGCTGGACAAACCCGTGCCCTATTTTGTTAGCCTGACGGCAAATTTCAGCCTCTATCCCGTGTCCGGGAAAGCTATTGCTAAATGGGGTAGTGCCTGGACGCAGCCGGGAAATCTGGTGGGCAACGGTGCCTATAAATTGCAGGATCGCGTCGTTAACGAAAAGCTGGTGCTGGTGCGTAATGAAAGCTACTGGGACAATGCCCATAGCGTCATTAATAAGGTTACCTTCTTACCGATTAATGAAGAGTCGAGCGCCACCAAGCGCTATCGCGCTGGTGATATTGATATCACCGAATCCTTTCCCAAAAACATGTACGGCCTGCTGAAAAAGCAAATCCCGAATGAGGTCTATACGCCGGATCAGCTGGGCACTTATTACTATGCTTTCAACACGCAAAAAGGCCCGACGGCAGATGTCCGCGTACGTCAGGCGCTGTCGTGGAGCATCGATCGGCGAATCATCGCTGAAAAGGTGCTGGGCACGGGTGAAAAACCTGCCTGGCATTTCACTGCCGATGTGACCGCTGGCTTTAAGCCGACGCCTGGCCTTTTGCAGCAGCACAGCCAGGCCGAACTGAACGAGCAGGCCAAAGCGCTGCTGGCGGCCGCGGGCTATGGGCCCACGCATCCGCTTAATTTGACGCTGCTGTATAACAGCTCGGAAAATAACCAGAAGATCGCCATTGCCGTGGCCTCTATGTGGAAAAAGAATCTGGGCGTTAGCGTAAAATTGCAGAATCAGGAATGGAAAACTTACATCGACAGCCGCAACAGCGGCAACTTTGACGTTATCCGTGCCTCATGGGTGGGTGACTATAACGAACCGTCCACCTTTTTAAGCCTGCTGACCTCCAGCCACAGCGGCAATATTCCGCGCTTCAAGGATGCGGCCTATGACGACCTGCTGCAGCAGGCCAGCCGCGAAACAAACAGCGAAGCCCGCAATCAGGACTACAATCGCGCCGAGCAAATTCTTGCCGATAAAGCGCCAATCGCGCCCATCTATCAGCTTTCCAATGGGCGACTGATTAAGCCGTGGGTAAAAGGCTATCCGATTACTAATCCGGAAGATGTCGCCTACAGCCGAACGTTGTATATCGTCAGGCATAACTGAAAGAGGGCGGGAAGGGAAAGTTGCAGCCTTCCAGGGGTGACGGCTAACGCGCAATAAACCAGCAATTAGTGCCGATGCTTTGCGCATCGTTATTTATCTGGTGGCAGATAATGACCACCAGAGACTTCTCGTTATCAGGTGCGTTATGGTTAAAATCGGAGTAGTGCTGTCTGTTTTACTGCTTTTATCCGGCTGTGCGTTAAAGCAGTATCCTTCCTCGCCACCGGTCAGCGAGGTGCAGAAAACCACGCTGGACTGTCCGGCCATTGAGAAAGAGATTGCCAGCCAGCAGCAGGTACAGAGCCAGATAGACAAAACCGGGCAGTTTGACGGGCTGACCGTATTGGGCTTTATCGGCGATTTCGGTATCGGTAACGGCGTGGCAAAAAGCCTTGCGCAGAAGCATGCCGACAAACGCATGAATGAGCTAAAAGCGCTGGAAAAAACGAAGTGTCCAACGCTGCTGCATAGCTGATTTCATTACAAATTTCGAGACATCTCACACTTCTTTGCGTAGAGCCTTGAGCTGTCCCCGCAATAGATTAAGGTAGCGTCTGGATTGCTACTGCTTCTCTGCAGGCAAAACCCGATCGCCGGAGCTTTCCGCGATCGGGTTTTTTTATTTGCGGGCCATAAGATGAAAATCAGCAAAATAGTCAATAACAACGTGGCGATCGTGCATGACGATCGAGGAAAAGAACAGGTAGTTATGGGGCGTGGTCTGGCGTTCCATAAACGCGTCGGTGACGTGCTTGATGCCGCTCAGGTTGAAAAAGTCTTTGCCTTGCAGGACAACACCCTGACGGGCAGGCTGGGCGAGTTGCTGCAGGAAATCCCCGTGGAGGTTATCGCGGTCAGCGAAGCCATTATCGCACTGGCCCGAACCTCGCTGACCAATCAGCTACATGAAAGCCTGGTGATTGGCCTGACCGATCATATTAATTTTGCGCTACAGCGCCAGCGGGAACAGATGCCCTTGCGTAACGTACTGCGCTGGGAGATCCGCTCGCTCTATCCTCAGGAATATACCATCGGGCTGAAGGCGCTGGAGATCGTCGCACAACAGCTTAGCGTGCGTCTGGAAGAAGATGAGGCCGGGTTTATTGCCCTGCACCTGGTTAACGCGCAACTGCACAGCGATATGCCAGAAGTTCTGTATATCACCCGCTTTATGCAGCAGATCCTGGATATCGTAAAATATCAGCTGAAAATCGAGTATCAGCCTGATTCGCTGAGCTATAACCGTTTCGTCACCCACCTGAAGTTCTTCGCCCAGCGCATGCTGGGAAAAAAGGGCGTTGCCAGCGACGACCGCTCACTGCATGACCTGGTGCGCAGCCGCTATCCACAGGCCTATCGCTGCGTAGAAAAGATCGACCGGCACGTCGTCAGGCATTACGCCTATACGCTAGGGACGGAGGAGCGCATGTTTTTGACTATCCATATAGAGCGCGTCAGAAAAGAGGCGCTGGCGCTGGAGGAGCAGGAAGACGAAGTCTGAGAGGGGCTGACGCTGGGGGAGCGGGAAGATAAAGCCTGATGGCTGGCAGCCTGCGCTGAAAACCAGCCGTACAGGGAGCCCGCGCTGAGAACCATCAAGCTCCCGATCGTCAGTAAACGCTTTTTTACCCATGCTGTGTTGCCCTGCCAGGTTCTGAAGGCGAGCCGTCTGCACTCGCCATTCCAGTACCGGTAACGCCTGCCTTAACAAATAGTTAGCCAGATTTCGCCTGTTTCAAACTGGCCCCCTGGGTTTTTATCACTTCCTGATACCACCAGAAGCTTTTTTTACGGCTGCGGGCAAGTGTACCCTTGCCTCGATCGTCGCGGTCGATGTAAATAAAGCCGTAGCGTTTGGAAAACTCCGCTTTAGAGGCGCTGACCAGATCGATCGGACCCCAGCTGGTGTAGCCCCAGACCTCTACGCCATCTTCTATTGCCTCCCTGACCTGAACCAGATGGTCGTTGAGATAGGCGATACGATAGTCATCATTGATGGCACCATCCGCTTCTGGTTTATCTCTGGCACCCAGCCCGTTTTCGACAATAAACAGCGGCTTCTGGTAACGGTCATACAGCTCGTTCATCAACAGACGCAGACCTTGTGGATCAATCTGCCAGCCCCATTCAGACGCGGGAAGATGCGGGTTAGGCACCATATCCAGGATATTGGCGCGGGCCCGATCCGACGTTTTATCCGCCGTCGCGCAGCCGGTCATATAATAACTGAATGAGATAAAGTCTACGGGCTGGCGCAGTTCAGCACGATCCTGTTCAGTGATGGCCAGCGTAATCCCTTGTTGCTTAAAGAAACGCGCCATATAGGCCGGATAAGCGCCGCGCACCTGAACATCGCCAAAGAACAGCCATTCGCGGTTCTTTTGCAGCGTCTCCAGCATATCTTCCGGCCGACAGGTCAGCGGATAAAGCAGGCCGCCTAACAGCATATTGCCAATTTTACCTTCGGGCACAATCTCGTGACAGGCCTTAACCGCGCGGGCGCTGGCGACCAGCTGATGGTGAATCGCCTGGTAGACGGCCTGCTTATTGCTCTCTTCCGGCAGGCCAACGCCGGTAAAAGGCGCATGCAGCGACATATTGATTTCATTAAATGTTAGCCAGTATTTCACCTTGTGCTGATAGCGCTGAAATACCGTGCGCGCATAGCGTTCAAAAAAATCGATGGTCTGGCGATTGCCCCAGCCACCATAATTTTTAACCAGCCCATAAGGCATTTCATAATGGGAAAGGGTGACCATCGGCGCAATATGGTATTTGGCCATTTCATCAAATAAGCGATCGTAAAAAGCCAGTCCCGCTTCGCAGGGCTGCGTTTCGTCGCCCTGAGGAAATATACGCGTCCAGGCGATAGAGATGCGCAAGACGGTAAAACCCATCTCCGCAAACAGCTTAATATCTTCCGGATAGCGATGATAAAAGTCGATAGCGACATCTTTAATATTGAAATCACCGGGCTGCCGCTCCACGCGTGCGCCAAAAATACCCTGTGGCTGAAGGTCGGAGGTAGAAACGCCTTTGCCATCCTCTTGCCAGGCACCTTCAACCTGGTTAGCGGCAACGGCGCCGCCCC
Source organism: Erwinia phyllosphaerae (assembly GCF_019132875.1). Classification (GTDB taxonomy): domain Bacteria; phylum Pseudomonadota; class Gammaproteobacteria; order Enterobacterales; family Enterobacteriaceae; genus Erwinia; species Erwinia phyllosphaerae. The sequence goes on along the minus strand of NZ_JAHSPF010000004.1, from coordinate 306,126 downwards.
AAAGGAAAGTCTGTGGGAATCTGTTCATAACGGGTTCCTTGTAGAAGTTAAACAATCAGGCTTATTAACGCCTTATTTTCTGAAACATATTCCTGCTCGCTGGCGGGCAGAACATCCAGATAATCATCGCTGTTGGTCACGATGACCGGCGTCGTCAGGTCATAACCGGCCTCGCGCAGGGCAGGAATATCAAACTCAATCAGCACATCGCCGCAGCGTATCGCCTGATCCTGCGTCACATGCGCAGTGAAATGTTTGCCGTTAAGCTGCACGGTATCCATCCCTACGTGGACCATGATTTCAATGCCGTTCTCAGCAATAAGCCCAACCGCATGGCCGGTACGAAATATGGAGGCAACGGTGCCGTCCACGGGTGAGATCACGCGGCCTGATTCCGGAATAATAGCGATGCCTTTACCCAGCAGGCCGCTGGCAAACGTTTCATCCGCCACCTTTTCCAGCGGAATAACTTTGCCGCTCAGCGGGCTGTTTAACGTCAGCGTTTTTATTAGCGGGGCCTGCTCCGGCGTAGCGGCTTCTGCGCTTTTTGTTACCGGCGGCGTAGCCTGGTTCAAACCAAAAAAGTAAGAAGCGAGAGCGGCAAAAACCAGTGAAAACAGTGAGCCGCCCAGTACAGCAAAAACGGTCACGTCGATCCCGGTTTTAGGCACGCTTTGAAAAAGGGTGAAGATGCTGGCAAGGCCAAAGGAATAGGTGCTGGCGTGATAAAAACCGATAAGCGCGGCACCCAGCGCGCCACCGATACAGCCAAAGATAAAGGGGCGACGATGGGGCAGCGTCACGCCATAGACCGCCGGTTCCGTAATGCCAAAAATGCTGGCGCTGAAGGCGGAAGCCGCAATGCCTTTTAATCTGGCGTCCCGCGTGCGCAGCATAACGCCCAGCGTTGCGCCGCCCTGGCCCATTACCGCCGCAAGCAGCAGCGGCAGAATAGAATCCTGACCGTAAATACTGAGGTTATTAATCATCAGCGGCACCAGGCCCCAGTGCAGGCCAAAGATGACAAACACCTGCCAGAACCCGCCTAAAAACAAGCCTGCCACCAGCGGACTCAGGCCGAAAATCCACAGGTAGCCGTTTGCCAGCAGCTGGCTGAGCCAGGTGGCGACCGGGCCGATAACCAGAAAACTTAGCGGTACCACCACGGCCAGGCAAACCAGCGGCGTAATGAAATTACGGATGGCGCCAGGCATGCGTGGATTCATCCAGCGTTCAAGCAGGCTGGCAAGCCAGGCAGCAAGGATAATGGGAATGACTGACGAAGCGTAATTAATCAGAATGACCGGGACGCCGAAAAAATGCATTGAAGCCTGGCCAGCCTGCTCCTGGGTAAAAGCCTGTAACATGACCGGATGCACCAGCGCAGCGCCAATCGCCATTGAGACAAAAGGATTGCCGCCAAATTTTTTGCCCGCACAGTAGCCCAGCACTATCGGGAAGAAGTAAAACAGGGCATCGCTGGCGACAAACAAAATCTGATAGCTGCCGCTTTGCTCTTTTAAAAGGCCTGCAGCCAGCGACAGCGCCAGCAAACCTTTTAGTATGCCCGATGCGGCCATCACGCCGAGAAATGGCGTAAAAATACCGGAAACGATATCGATAAACCGGTTAAACAGCGGCTGCTTTGCTGCCGTCGCCGTCGATTGCTCGCCTTCGCTCAGGCCTCCTTCCGCCAGCAGTGCCTGGTAAACCTCCCCTACGTGGTTGCCAATCACAACCTGGTACTGGCCGCCGCTTTCCACGACAGTGATAACACCCGGGTTTTGCTTCAGTGCTTCGGTATCGGGCTTTGCCAGTGAGTTAAGCTTAAAGCGCAGACGGGTGGCGCAGTGCACCAGCGACTGAATATTTTCCTTGCCCCCAACGCCCTTGAGGATCTGTTGGGCCAATGGCTGATAGTTCATAAATTAGCTCCCTTAATGCCATCGTTGGCGAAAAGCCAAAAAAAAACCTGAACCGCCTGCACCCGTAAAGGGATAAGCGGTTCAGGTTTTGCCTGTTTGAACAGTAACAATCCTGAATAGACAGACAGAAAATGACCTGATAGCGGCCAGATAACAAGAGAGGCGGCGCGGCAATTGCGCGATTCGTGAACCTCATCGCAATTTTATTTGCAGAATGACATGCTTTTTAACGCGGCGGGACAGGATCGCTGTTTTGCAGCAGCAGCGGCTCAGGCTACACTGCATCGTATTGATTATGCTAATTGTGGAGCAGCTGTGGACGTTATAGCAGGCAAAGCCTTACAGGTATCGGATGCCATTATTTCCTGTCAGCTGGATGGAAAGGGCGGATTAATTCCGATTGATGACAAAGATGTGATCCATTGCGACAAGCCCTGCTGGCTGCATCTTAACTATACGCATCGTGAAAGCGCGGAGTGGCTGATCTCGACGCCACTGCTTCCGGATGCGGTACGTGATGCGCTGGGCGGCGACAGCATGCGCCCCAGAGTCAATCGGCTGGGCGACGGCACGATGATTACCTTGCGCAGCGTAAATCTGAACAGCGAATCGCGGCCGGATCAGCTGGTTGTTGTGCGCGTATTTATTAACGAAAAGCTGATTGTTTCAACGCGTCAGCGCAAGGTTTTCGCCATTGACGAGGTGTTAACCGATTTGCAAAACGGTAACGGGCCAACCAACGGCGGAAGCTGGCTGGTGGACGTGTGCGACGCGCTGACCGACCACACCAGCGAATTTATCGAAGAGCTGCATGATAAAATCATTGAGCTGGAAGATGCCGTCGTCGATCAGCAGGTGCCGCCAAGAGGCGAGCTGGCGTTAATCCGCAAACAGTTAATTATCATGCGGCGCTACATGGCACCGCAGCGCGACGTATTTTCACGTATCGCCAGCGAACGTCTGCCCTGGATGAGCGACGATGACCGCCGCCGCATGCAGGACATTTCAGACCGGCTGGGAAGAGGGCTGGACGATCTGGATGCCAGCGTAGCGCGAACGGCCGTGCTGGCGGACGAAATCAGTACGGTGATGGCGGAAGCGATGAACCGTCGCACCTATACCATGTCGCTGCTGGCGATGGTTTTCTTGCCAACCACCTTCCTGACCGGCCTGTTTGGCGTTAACCTGGGCGGCATTCCGGGCGGTAACTGGCATTATGGTTTTTCTACCTTCTGCTTTTTGTTAGTGGTACTGGTGCTGGGTGTTGCCTGGTGGTTGCGTCGACGTAAATGGCTGTAACTTATCACGACTCTGCAGCGATAAAGCGCGAAAAGGGCGCGCAAAGCTGATCGATATCAATAAAAATTGTCGATGGCTGGGGCAAACTCTCTTTCGCAGGTGAATGCAACGTCAAGCGATGGGCGTTGCGCTCCATATTGTCTTACTTCCTTTTTTGAATTACTGCATAGCATTTATAATTCATACAGGCCGGCGCAAGCCGGCTTTTTTTTATGCGTTTGCCAGCGCGGTGGGTGGTGCCTATGCTTAAAGTTCACCTTAAGTCTGAGGAGGAAGATATGTTGTTCAACAACGTAATGGATACACCTCTGGCGTCAGACCCGATGCCGACCGATCCGATTCCGACCGATCCCGTTCCCATTCCGGACCCGATTCCAACACCGCAGCCGATGCCCGATCCGCCGCCGGATGTGCCAGACCCGATTACCGATCCGCCACCGCACATGTAAAAAGTTGGCCGGTTGATGAAACCGGCCATTCCGTCCTCTTGCCGAATATTTCCACCTCTGTGAAAAACCCGTATAATCCGCGCCAGACCAATGCCCAACCAGGAATTCGCCTGAAGGTTCACCTTTTGGCTTAATAAGTATTTATGAATCAGACTGATACAAGAAAAGAGACGCTGGAGTTCAACAAGCTGCAAAAGCGGCTCAGAAGAAACGTCGGCAACGCCATCAGCGACTACAACATGATCGAAGAAAACGACGTGGTGATGGCCTGCATGAGCGGCGGCAAAGACTCCTTTGCCATGTTAGATATTCTGCTCGGTTTGCAGAAGGTCGCGCCGGTAAAATTTGAGGTGGTTGCCGTTAACCTCGACCAGAAGCAGCCTGGTTTCCCTGAACACATTCTGCCGGACTACTTTGAAAGCCTGAATATTCCTTATTACATCGTTGATAAGGACACCTATTCCGTAGTGAAGGAAAAAATTCCGGAAGGAAAAACTACCTGCGGGCTTTGTTCGCGGCTCCGTCGCGGCACGCTTTATTCCTTTGCGGAACGTATCGGCGCGACAAAAATCGCGCTGGGCCATCATCTGGACGATATCGTTGAGACGCTGTTTCTGAATATTTTCCACGGCGCGCGCATGAAGGCGATGCCGCCAAAACTGCGCTCTGACGATGGTCGCAACGTGGTTATCCGCCCGCTGGCTTACTGCCGCGAAAAGGATCTGATTGCTTACGCGGAACAGAAAGATTTCCCGATAATCCCGTGTAACCTGTGTGGATCCCAGGAGAATCTACAGCGTCAGTCAATCAAAGCGATGCTGTCAGAGTGGGATAAAAAAGAGCCGGGCCGCGTCGAAAGCGTCTTTAAATCGCTGCAAAACGTCAGCCCAAGCCAGCTTGCGGATCGTAACCTGTTCGATTTTGTTAATCTGCCGCTGGATCGTGAAGGGGAAAGAGAAGAGTACGCCTTTACCGAAGCTACCGTTTCTTCTACCAATATTGATAAGTCGATGTTTATCGACGTCACCAATATTTGAAGCAAAAGGGGAGTTCCGCTCCCCTTTGTTTACGATACAAACGCGCGGTTGACAGTAACGACCGTCCGCGCTTTTCTGTTACACTCAGCGTCAATCCTCCCTCCGGTTTTTCAGAGAGTAATTTGTGAGCGCTTTTTCAACCCTGACTTCCCTGCCAGCCAGCCAGATCGCTAATCTTAACGAGCTGGGCTACCACACTATGACTCCCATTCAGGCGGCGGCGCTGCCCGCAATCCTGGAGGGGCGCGACGTTCGTGCGCAGGCAAAAACGGGCAGCGGCAAAACGGCTGCGTTCGGCCTTGGCGTAATGCACCGCATCGATGCCGCGCAGTTTGTCACCCAGTCGCTGGTACTGTGTCCGACACGCGAGCTGGCCGATCAGGTGGCCAAAGAGCTGCGCCGCCTGGCGCGTTTTACGGCCAATATTAAAATTTTAACACTGTGTGGCGGCCAGCCAATGGGTGCCCAGCGCGATTCGCTGGTACACGCGCCGCACATCGTTGTCGGTACGCCGGGCCGTATTCTTGACCATCTGAAGCGTGAGACGCTTAAGCTGGACGGTATTGCCACGCTGGTGCTGGATGAAGCCGACCGCATGCTGGAGATGGGCTTTCGCGATGATATCAATGCCATCATCAGCCACTGCCCGACAGCCCGGCAAACGCTGCTGTTTTCCGCCACCTGGCCACAGGACATTGCGCAGATCAGCCAGCGCATCCAGCGCGATCCGCTGAGCGTGGAAACGGACGTAGTCAGCGATCTGCCTTCCGTCGAACAAAAGTTTTATGAGGCCGGCGGGCGTCAAAAATTACCGGCGTTAATTGGCTTACTTAGCGAAAAGCAGCCCGCTTCCTGCGTGGTGTTCTGCAATACCAAACGTGAATGTGACGATATTGCGGGTGAGCTGAGCCATAAAAATATCAGCGCGCTGGCGCTGCATGGCGATCTGGAACAGCGCGATCGCGATCAGGTGCTGATTCGTTTTGCCAACGGCAGCTGTCGCGTGCTGGTGGCGACGGACGTTGCTGCTCGCGGGCTGGATATTAAAGCGCTGGAAATGGTAGTGAATTACCAGCTCTCTTACGATCCGGAAGTGCACGTACACCGTATTGGCCGCACGGCGCGTGCAGGCGCGGAAGGGACGGCCATCAGTCTGGTTGCGCCGGACGAGATGATCCGCGCACACGCGCTGGAAGATTTTTTGCAGCAAAAGCTGAGCTGGCATAACGTAGCGGAGCTGACCGGCATCGCTGCGCGTCCGCTGCCGGCAGAAATGGTCACGCTGAGTCTCGACGGCGGCCGCAAGGCAAAAATCCGGCCCGGAGATATTTTAGGCGCATTGACGGGCGAAGCAGGGCTAAGCGGTGACGCTATCGGTAAAATTGATATTGGCCCGACCCAGGCCTATGTAGCTATCCGTCAGGAGAGCGCCCGACAGGTAATGAAACAGCTTCAGCAGGTGAAAATTAAAGGCAAAACCTGCCGTGTCAGATTGCTGAAGTAAGCCCACAGGCCGCGGGTAAACCTGAAATGCTTTGTCCGCGGCCTCGGTTTTTTAGAATTTATGCACTTCCGGCGGCTGCGCCAGCAACGGCTCGGCTTCTGCCATCAGCGTTTTAAAATGCGGCTGCTCGCCGTGAATTGCGACGGCGGCTGCATCTTTCCAGGTTTCATGGAATAAAAACACGTTGCCGTCCTCTACGCTGCGGTACAGATCGTAATGCACACAGCCTTCTTCCGCGCGAGCTGGCTTTACGCCTGCGTTAAGCACTTTTTTCAGTTCGTCTGCTTTGCCTGCTCTGGCGGTAAATTTTGCCACGATGCGAATATTGTCGCTCATTCCTTTCTCCTTCGATTTATGTTGCCATTAATGATAAGACTTTATCGCCTGCGCCGATAAAAAGCAGGGGAAATATGTGCTGTTTAAAATTAGTGACGCCGTCACATTCAGGCAGGTTATTCTCAGGTAAGTCAGAGCATTACTGAAGTGACGCCGTAATAGTATCAGGCAGGAAAGTGAAGAAGTAACAAAATAAGACCAGCGGCTATTGCTATTTATCGTTTTAATTTTGGTAAATATTCGTGACGGCACTCGACCCTGGCCTGAACGTAGCTTATGCTGACCCACGCCCTATTACCTGTCCCGGAGTTTCCTGATGAGAGCAGCGACCTTTCTGTTTGTGGGTTGTACACTGCTGGCTGGCTGCAGCAGCAATACCGACAACGAACCGCCGCAACAGGCCACCAGCGCCCACGTTCAACCTAAAGTAGAGATGTCTGATTTGGCGGCCAGCGCCTGTTCAGGGGCCGGAGGGACGCTAGCGTTTTCACGCCAGCTGGATGGCAGTTCTGTCGGCATGTGCCAGTTGGCCAACGGCCGTCGCTGTGGCGAAAGCGCGCTGGCCAGCGGCAGCTGTATCCGCTAGCCGGTTAGCGCGTCGGCCGTCGGCAGCTGTATCCGCTAGTCGGTTAGGGCGTCGGGCGTCGGCAGCTGTATCGGCTAACCAGTAAGCTCGTTGGCGCAGGGCTCACCCTTTGCAAGCTGACTGAGGTTTTGTAATGTTGTCTCGGCGATGCTGGTTAACGCCTCCGCCGTCAGAAAAGCCTGATGACCGGTAAACAACACGTTGTGGCAGGCGGAAAGGCGACGGAAAATATCGTCCTGAATAACGTCGTTAGATTTATCTTCAAAAAACAGGTCGCGTTCGTTTTCATAAACGTCCATGCCCAGCGAGCCAATTTTCTGCATTTTTAACGCATCAATGGCCGCCTGTGAATCAATCAGTCCGCCACGGCTGGTATTAATAATCATCACGCCATCTTTCATCTGCTGGAAGGCGGCCATGTTTAGCAAGTGGTGATTTTCAGGCGTTAACGGGCAATGCAGCGAAATAACGTCAGATTCTCTGAACAAGGTTTTAATATCAACGTAGCTGGCGCCCAGCTCCAGAACCTGCGGGTTAGGGTAAGGATCGAAGGCGAGCAGCCGCATGCCAAAGCCTTTGAGGATCCGCAGCGTGGCAAGACCAATTTTACCGGTGCCGATAATCCCGGCCGTACGGCCATGCATATTAAAGCCGATTAGCCCTTCCAGCGAAAAATTGGCGTCGCGGGTTCGCTGATAAGCACGATGGATACGGCGATTCAGCGTCATCATCAGGCCAACGGCGTGTTCGGCTACGGCTTCGGGAGAGTAGGCCGGTACGCGAACCACTTTGATCCCCAGCTCTTTCGCCGTCTCCAGATCGACGTTATTAAAGCCTGCACAGCGCAGCGCGATAAATTTAATGCCCAGCTCCGCCAGCTCTTTTAGCACTTCGCGACTGCCGTCATCATTAACGAAAATGCAAACGCCGTCGCAACCGGCCGCCGTCTTCGCCGTGCGTTCCGTCAGCAAAAAGTCGAAAAATTCCAGCTCATAGCCATAGCCTTCATTAACCTGTTCAAGGTACTTTCGGTCGTACTGTTTTGTACTGTATACCGCAAGCTTCATACCGTCTCTCCCGTGACTTTCAGATAACCTAAGCATAACAAGGATTAGTCCCGGAAGGTGAGCTAACAGTTTATCCCCGTGATATTTCCTTCGTGACAGAAGTTTTAAGGCTAAAATCTTTTCGCGGTGCGTTTTGCGTGCCATCATTCACGCTTATTTATCGAAGGAACGCACCGAGGATATGACCCGAGGCTGGAAGCTTTTCCTTATTGTGACGGCTACCGCTGTGGTTTTGCTCGGCTCCACGCTGTTGACGCTGAGCTGGTGGCTGCCGCGCCTTGCCGGATTCTGGCTACCCGCCGCCACGACCATCAGGCTGGATGGCAATCCTCGCTGGCAGGCGGGTTCGCTCTATCTGCCCGGTATTCGCTACCGGCTGGGTGACTGCGAGCTGGCCACGGTGAAAGAGCTAAGCCTGGGACGTCAGGCCGGACGCTGGGCACTGGCGGCAAAGCGGGTACAGATAGACAGCGCCTGCTTTAGCCAGTTTCCCGCCAGCAGCAAGCAGCCCGCCGCGCCGCGCTCGCTGGCAGAATGGCAGGCCATGTTGCCGAAAGCGCGGGTCAGCATTGCGCAGCTTATCGTCACGCCCTGGCAGCAATGGTCCGGTTCTCTGCGGTTGGATCTCGATTCCCGGCAGCAGACGATAGCGTATCAGGGCGAAAGCATCGCTCTGCAAGGTACGCTTCGTGGGCAACAGCTGGCTATTCAGTCCCTCACTTTTAACGCGGCAAGCTTTACGCAGCCGGTCACCGTCACGGGCCAGCTGGTGCTGCCGAAAATTCCCGACGGTCTACCGGATAGCGGGACATTGAGCGCAGGCTTACGGTTACAAACTATCCCGGAGCCGCTTCAGGCCAGCCTGAGCTGGCAACAAAACGGCGGTACATTGACTATTAAACCGCAGGATGCAGAACCCTTAGTGAGTTTGCCCTGGCAGGTTACGCCGCAGCGCATCACTTTCAGTAATGGCCGCTGGCGCTGGCCTTATGCTGCACAACCCTTAGCGGGCGGGGTTACGCTAACCCTTGATAACTGGCAGCAGGGTATGGCGGCAACAACCGTCACGGGCCGCCTGAACGTGCTGACCCAGGGGCGCGGCGGCAAAGGTAACGTCGTGCTGTCGGTCGGGCCAGGTCATCTGGATGCCGCCAACAGCCGGCTGCCGTTTCGCCTGACGGGTGAAAGCAAGCTACAGCAGCTGCTCTTTTTCGCGGCTATTCCGGGTGAGCTACAGGGAGCGGTGCTGGATCCTGTTTTGCGGCTGGAACCGGGCGCACTGCTGCGGATGCGTGGCCGCCTGCTTTCCACGCTGGAAGTGGACGAGGCGCGCTGGCCGCTTTCCGGGCTGACCTTATCTTCAGAAGGTATCAACGGGCGGCTACAGGCCATTTTATCCGCCCACAATCCACAGATGGGGCAGTTTCGTCTGCATCTTGACGGCCGCGCCACCCGGTTCTGGCCGGATAAGGGGGAATGGCGGTGGCGCTACTGGGGCAACGGCGTGATGAAGCCGCTGGCGGCAAAGTGGGATGCTAAAGGCCAGGGATTCTGGCGCGACAGACTGCTGGAGCTGACTTCATTATCGACCGGCTTTAACCAGATTAATTACGGCAACATTAACGTCCATACGCCGAGGCTGCTGCTTACCGCGCCGGTTCGCTGGCTGCGCGATAAAGACCATCCTTCTTTTAGCGGCGAATTTAACCTTAATACCCAACGCACTGATTTCAGAGGCGGTGGTTATCTGCCGCCCGCCGCCTTAGCGCTCGCCATCACGGGCAGCGATCCCGCCGCTTTTCAGTTGAAAGGGAGCCTGGCGGCAAATCCTGTCGGACCGATAACGGTGCGCGGCCGCTGGGATGGGCAACGGTTACGCGGACAGCTCTGGTGGCCTTCGCAGCCGCTGGATGTCTTTCAGTCACTGCTGAGCGATAAGCTGGAGATAAAAATTCGCGGCGGCACGCTGAGAGCGCAGGTGGCTTTTTCTGTTGCCAGCGGGCAAGGGCTTAGCGCCGGAGGCAACTGGGTGGTCAGCGACGGCAGCGTCCGGATGCCGGATAACGATATCAGCGGCATCGATTTTTCACTGCCGTTCCGGCTGAAAGAAAGCCAGTGGTATTTTGGAGCGAAAGGGCCGGTTTTACTGCGCGTTAAGCAGATAAAGAATCAGTTTTTACTGGAAGATCTTCGGGCTGATTTACAGGGCTACTACCCGTGGAGCCGGACGCAGCCATTGCGGTTAAGCAACGTCGGCGTAGCGGTTCTGGGCGGTGAAATAAGCCTGGTTAGCTTACAGATGCCGCAAACGGAAGCGGCTACGCTACGGCTGCGCAATATCAATATGAGCAAGCTGGTTACCGCGATCCAGCCTAAAAAAATTGCGCTGTCGGGCTCGGTTAACGGCGCACTGCCGCTGTGGCTGGAAAACTCGCCCTGGCTGGTCAAAGAGGGCTGGATAGCCAACAGCGGGCCGCTGACGCTGCGGCTGGATAAAGATTTTGCCGATGCGCTGGCAAAAGGCAACGTGGCCACGGGTGCGGCAATGTCCTGGTTACGCTATATGGAAATATCACGCAGCTGGGGAACGCTGAATATTGCCAGTAATGGCGAGATGGTTTTACAAGCTCAGGTCAACGGCCTCAGCCGCTTCAGCAACAGAAACCAGCGCGTATCGCTGAACTATACCCAGCAGGAAAATCTCTTTCAGCTCTGGCGCAGCTTGCGCTTTGGCGATAATTTGCAATCCTGGATTGAGCAAAACGACGCTCTGCCAACGCAAGGAAAAAAAGAATGAAAACAGGTCTGCCGATGCTGGCTGGCGTGCTGCTGCTCAGCGGCTGCGTACCGCGTATTGAAGTGGTTGCGCCAAAAGAGCCGATTACCATTGATATGAACGTTAAAATTGAGCACGAGATTAAGATTACGGCGGATAAGAATGTGCAGACACTGCTGAAAGATAATCAGGATGCGGCGGGTCATTAATGCTGTTTAGATACCGGCGGGCTAAAAAAACGGCCCGCGTCAGTAAAGACGCGGGCCGAGAAATCATTATATGCTTGCGTGGCCGTTAAGCCGCAACCAGCTGCTTCAGCGCGGCTTTAGCATCGTCGGTTGCTTTGGTAGCGACTTCCGGACCGTAGGCGATGCCTTCAGCAAAGACAAACTGCACGTCGCTCATGCCCAGGAAGTCCAGGAACAGCTTCAGGTAAGGAGTCAGCAGGTCGCTTGGGGTATCTTTATGGATGCCGCCACGGCTGGAAATCACTACTACTTTCTTACCGGTGATCAAACCTTCCGGGCCTTTTTCGCTGTAGCGGAACGTGACGCCAGCGCGGGCAACCAGGTCAAAATAGTTTTTTAACTGGGTTGGGATATTGAAATTGTACATCGGTGCCGTAATAACAACGGTATCGACAGACTGAATTTCAGCAATCAGCTCGTCGGACAGCGCCAGCGCTTCCTGCTGACGTGGCGTAAGCGTAGCGTCTGAAGGACGCAGTGCGCCAACCAGCTCGCCGTCCAGCACTGGAACAGGATTTGCTGCCAGGTCGCGAACAATGATTTCGTCGCTGCCGTGCGCTGCTTTCCACTCTTCTACAAAGTGATCGGCCAGCTGGTTTGACTGCGAGTAACCGGCAAGGATACTGGATTTCAGTACTAGAACTTTGCTCATGATAATTTCCTGTATGTTATGCGGGGACGTTTCCGCTCAATGATTTACACTCTATGGGTAAACCCGCCGCAGAGATAGTGCAATATTCTGAAGCCCGTGTTCGAATTTACTGAACAAGCTTATCGTGATGTCATCAGAGCTAAGTGTTTGTCTGTGCTACAATACGCAAAATTTTTAACATAACTTTATTTTTTCTGCCAGCCTGCTGGCGATTAGCGAGCTTCTTTATGTCTGATATACCCCATTCGCCCCTGACGACGCTCATTCCGCGCCTCAATACGCTGATGCTCAGAGATCGCCAGCGGCTGCAAAAACGTCTGCACGGCGCGAAAAAAGTCAAAAATCCCGCAGCCCAGCAGGCTATTGCGCAAGAGCTGGACAACGAGATTACCGTTGCCGAGCAGCGTGTTGCCCGACGCCGCGCGGCCGTACCGACCATCCGCTATCCGGAAAACCTGCCGGTCAGCCAGAAAAAACAGGAAATAGCCGACGCTATCCGCGATCACCAGGTCGTGATTGTTGCGGGCGAAACCGGCTCGGGGAAAACCACGCAGCTCCCTAAAATCTGCATGGAGCTGGGCCGAGGCATTACCGGGCTGATAGGGCATACGCAGCCGCGCCGCCTGGCAGCGAGAACGGTTGCTGACCGTATTGCTGATGAGCTGGAAACCACGCTCGGCGGCTGCATTGGCTACAAGGTGCGTTTTAACGATCAGGTCAGCGAAACCACGCAGGTCAAGCTAATGACCGACGGTATTCTGCTGGCGGAAATTCAGCAGGATCGCCTGCTGATGCAGTATGACACCATCATTATCGATGAAGCGCACGAGCGCAGTCTGAATATCGACTTTCTACTGGGCTACCTGCGGGAGCTGCTGCCGCGCCGTCCGGACCTGAAAGTAGTCATTACTTCCGCCACCATCGATCCGCAGCGCTTTTCGCGTCATTTCCACAACGCGCCGGTTATTGAAGTGTCTGGCCGTACTTATCCGGTTGAAGTGCGTTATCGGCCGATTGTGGAAGACGCGGACGATACGGAGCGCGATCAGCTACAGGCAATTTTTGATGCGGTGGATGAATTGGGGCAGGAGAGCCGTGGCGATATCCTGATCTTCATGAGCGGCGAAAGGGAAATCCGCGACACGGCCGACGCGCTAAATCGTCGCGATCTGCCGCACACGGAAATCCTGCCGCTGTACGCACGTCTTTCCAACGCCGAGCAAAACCGCGTATTTCAGTCGTATAGCGGCAGACGTATCGTGCTTGCCACTAACGTGGCGGAGACGTCGCTGACCGTACCCGGCATCAAATACGTTATCGATCCGGGCACGGCGCGTATCAGCCGCTATAGCTTCCGCACCAAGGTACAGCGCCTGCCGATTGAACCGGTTTCTCAGGCATCGGCAAACCAGCGTAAAGGACGCTGCGGACGCGTATCCGAAGGGATCTGTATTCGCCTTTATTCAGAAGAAGATTTTCTGAGCCGTCCGGAGTTTACCGATCCGGAAATTCTGCGTACCAATCTGGCCTCGGTTATTTTGCAGATGACCGCGCTGGGGCTTGGCGATATTGGCGCTTTTCCTTTTGTCGAAGCGCCGGACAAGCGCAATATTCAGGATGGCGTCAGGCTGCTGGAAGAGCTGGGCGCGATTACGCTGGATAATGAGCACTATAAGTTAACGCCTTCTGGCCGCTCGCTTGCTCAGCTGCCGGTCGATCCACGCCTGGCGAAAATGGTGCTGGAAGCGCAGAAGTACGCCTGTACGCGTGAGGTCATGATTATCACGGCGGCGCTCTCTATTCAGGATCCGCGCGAACGTCCGGTAGAAAAGCAGCAGGCTTCCGACGAAAAACACCGGCGCTTTGCCGATAAAGAGTCGGACTTCCTCTCTTTTGTAAACCTGTGGGACTATTTGCAGGAGCAGCAAAAGGCGCTGTCGTCCAGCCAGTTCCGCCGCCTGTGCAAAACCGACTATCTCAACTACCTGCGCGTACGTGAGTGGCAGGATATTTACACTCAGCTTCGTCAGGTCGTGCGCGAGCTGGGGATTCCACTAAACAGCGAACCGGCAGATTTCAGAGGCGTGCACACCGCGCTGCTGACCGGTTTACTGTCGCATATTGGCCAGAAAGATGCCGATAAACAGGAATATACCGGCGCGCGCAACGCCAGGTTTTCTATTTTCCCTGGCTCCGGCCTGTTTAAAAAGCCGCCGAAATGGACCATTGTTGCCGAACTGGTCGAAACCAGCCGCCTGTGGGGCCGCATCGCAGCACGCATTGAACCTGACTGGATCGAGCCGCTGGCGCAGCATTTAATCAAGCGCAGCTACAGCGAACCGCACTGGGAAAAAGGCCAGGGCGCGGTGATGGCCAGTGAAAAAGTGACGCTGTACGGCTTGCCGATCGTGGCGGCGCGTAAGGTCAACTATGGTTCGATTGATCCTGCACTATCGCGTGAGCTTTTTATTCGTCATGCGCTGGTTGAAGGCGACTGGCAGACGCGTCATGCTTTCTTCCGCGCTAACCTCAAACTGCGTGAAGAAGTCGAAGAGCTGGAGCACAAGTCGCGCCGTCGCGATATTCTGGTCGATGACGAAACGCTGTTTACCTTCTACGACGAGCGTATCCCGCACGAGGTCGTCTCCGCGCGGCATTTCGATAGCTGGTGGAAAAAGGCCAGCCGCGAACAGCCAGAGCTGCTGAACTTTGCTAAAGAGATGCTGATTCGCCAGGGCGCGGAAAACGTCAGCAAGCTGGACTATCCCAACTTCTGGCAGCAAAACAACCTCAAGCTGAAGCTCAGCTACCAGTTTGAGCCGGGTACGGATGCGGATGGCGTTACGGTACATATTCCCTTGCCTTTGCTTAATCAGGTCGAAGAAAAAGGTTTTGAATGGCAAATCCCTGGCGTGCGCCGCGAGCTGATTATCGCGTTAATCAAATCCTTGCCTAAGCCGTTACGCCGTAACTTTGTTCCGGCGCCCAACTATGCCGAGGCTTTCCTGGCGCGCGCCGTGCCGCTGGAGCTGCCGCTGGTAGAATCGCTGGAGCGCGAGTTTCGTCGCATGAGCGGCGTGACCATCGAGCGTGAAGCCTGGCAGTGGGATCAGGTGCCCGATCATCTTAAAATGACCTTCCGCGTAGTGGATGAACATAACCGCAAGCTGGCCGAAGGACGCGACCTTAACGCCCTGAAAGAGCAGCTGAAAGCCAAAGTGCAGGAAACGCTGTCGCTGGTGGCCGATGATGGCCTGGAGCAAAGCGGTCTGCATATCTGGAGCTTTGGCAATCTGCCGGATCATTTTGAGCAGAAGCGCGGTAGCTATAGCGTGAAGGCCTGGCCTGCGCTGGTAGATGAAAAAGAGAGCGTAGCGATTCGACTGTTTGATTCCGAACACGAACAGAAAAAAGCGATGTGGCGCGGCCTGCGCAGGCTGCTGCTGCTGAATATTCCTTCGCCAATTAAATACCTGCATGAAAAACTGCCGAATAAAGCCAAGCTGGGACTCTATTTTAACCCTTACGGCAAGGTGCTGGATTTAATCGATGACTGCATCGCCTGCGGCGTAGATAAGCTGATAGCGGAATTTGGCGGCCCAACCTGGCAGGAAGAGGGTTTCCAGCAGCTGCATGAAAAAGTTCGCGCGGAACTGAATGAAACCGTGGTAGACATTGCAAAAAAAGTGGAGCAGATCCTGACGGCCGTATTTAACATCAACAAGCGGCTGAAAGGGCGCGTGGATATGACGATGGCGCTGGCGCTTTCCGACATTAAAGCGCAGATGAACGGTCTGGTCTATCGCGGTTTTGTCACCGGCAACGGCTGGCACAAGCTTGCCGATACGCTGCGCTATCTGCAGGCGATTGAGCGACGACTGGAGAAATTACCGGTCGATCCGCACAGCGATCGTGCCAGGATGGTAAAAGTAGAGAAAATTCAGCAGGCCTGGCAAAGCTGGTATAACAAGCTGCCGCCGGTACGCCGTGATGATGCAGATGTGCAGGAGGTTCGCTGGATGCTTGAAGAGCTTCGCGTCAGCTATTTTGCCCAGCAGCTGGGCACGCCTTATCCGGTATCGGAAAAACGTATTCAGCAGGCGATGGATGAGATTGTGGATTAGCTTATCTTAATACACATTGATACTTACAATGGTTGTAAAAACAGGATTAAAGTATGCAGCGTAATTTTTGCATACTTTAATCAGGAGAATGAACGGGGCTTCTTTTTAAGTTCATTCGCGAATTTGGTCGGAGTATCAAACGGGCTTCAGATTATAAAGACGTAACTGAGCGTGGTCTGCTGGGTTACGTCTACTTATAAACATACCACTGCCTTTCTGTCCTCTAATTAACAAGAAGGTTATTTGCATTTCAATTTCACTTTTGTATCGATCTACACACAAAACTTTGAAATCTTCAGTAATGATATTATTAATTTTACCGGCTGCAATAAATTTTATCTCCCCAGAAGTGTTAATATAAATAGATAATGTATTGTTTTTAGAGTCAGTCGATACCATTTTTAACGATAATTTTTCTCTGCTGGCAGTTTCCCAATAATTTATTGAGTCTAAAATATCAACCATCAGGCCTTGATGCAGGATTGTAGAAAGTAAAGGGAGATGTTCATCCAGCCAGCCAGCATTGAGTTGCTGCGCGGTCAAAATAAATTTCTCTAAGCTTAATTCTTTACTGTAAGGCACACATACAGGCTGTCCATTTATAAAATAATTTATTCTGTTTAAATCACATTTCATCGCTTCGTTGATTTCGCCGGATGAATAGTTGAAGCTACTTTCAAAAATAGTCTTTTTAAGACGGCGCTCAAAAGATTCGAAGAATTGCACCTGGTTAACAGGAGCATTTAATGTTATATTCCCGTCCCACTTAAAAGGCTGGGAATGCGTGCTGTTTTGGAATGGTTTAAACAAAATTCCCTCTCTTTTAAATATTTGTTCAAGTCGAAATTTTTATAATCATACATTGGTTTGGCGCTGCTGTGAAAATGCCATAAGCAAGATGTGGTGATAATTGCTTAATTCACCTTATACCGTGTAGGTTATGAGAAAAGTAATGGTGATTCTGGTTTGTTTACTATATCTGGTGAAAGAGTGGAAATAAAATTTAAAATAAATTTAATTCTCTTAATTAAGATGATGTACAGCCAGGAGAGGATTGCCGATTTTCTCTGTTTATTATTTCAGATAAAAATGGATGGTGTGATATAAAAAAGGGAGCTGATTCGTACTCCAGTTAGCAACTGCCTGGCTGGAGTACGATAGTGTGCCGACAAGCTTAAGCTGTGCCGTAAAAACATTTACCGATCATCATTGCGCCAGCGCTTCCAGATTATCGCGAAAGGCGGTAACGGCAATCGCCCGATTGTCGGCTTCATAGCGATCTTTTGCCGCCGGCGCTGAACTCTGCACGCCAATCAGCTGCCAGCCGTTATCGCTTTTTAACAGCAGCGGTGAACCGCTGTCGCCTGGCAATGTATCACACTGGTGCGACAAGACGTTTTTCTGCGCCCATCCCGTGATCAGGCAGTTAGTGTGTGAGTAAAGCGTATCCAGGTGATCCTCGGGATAGCCGGCCTGGGTCACGCGACGCTGCTGCGTTTTCAGCGCGGCGGTTAATTCGCTGCGGCTGCCGTCAAACAGCGGTACGGGCGTAATGCCGGAAGGAGGGTTATGCAGAATAACCAGGCCGTAGTCATAAGGCGCGGCAGAAGAAGGCACGATCCAGCCGTCGCCGTCAGCCTTGAGTTTTTTGCCTAAAGCGGGATCGACTCGCGTTTCTACATCGTGAATTTCATAGCGCCAGTTGCCGTTATGGGCAATAAAGCGTATCGCAATGACCTTATCGATCTTGCCGGGCGGTGCCAGCAGACAGTGTCCGGCGGTCAGGGCCAGATGGGGAGAAATCAGCGTGGCGCTGCACAGATTGCCGCTGGCGGTTTCCAGCTGGCCAATGGCTTCCCACGGCTGGCTTGCTGTTTCGGTTACCGGCTGGCGATCGTCCTTGCCAAAAAATAGCGTGGTGACGTCCCGGGCGCTTTCAGCATCATCATCAGCGTGGCTACAAAATGAAAAAGCTAAACATCCTATTAAAAAAACAGCTTTCAGGCGCATATCTCTCTCTGAGTGGAGGATTTTAAGGACGGTGCAGGGGGTAATAACCCAGTAACTATAGACGGATAGTGCTAAAAGGGAAGTTCAGACTGCGCCAGTTACAGGTAAAAACTGAAGGCGATCAGGCCACAGATGATCATAAAACCCAGGATAATTTCGAATAAATAGCGCCGCACCATCATTCGATACTCCAGAAAAGAAACACCCGGACGTACCGGGTGTTTGTGTTAACAGACTAAGGTGAAGGCCCGTTTAAACTCTTATTTAGCAGCTTTCTTAGCGGCTTTTTTGTGGTGCAGTTTTTTAGCAGCCTGTGCTTTCTGTGCAGCAGGTTTTTTGTGGTGCACTTTTTTAGCTGCCTGAGCTTTCTGCGCTACGGCTTTCTTGTGGTGCACTTTTTTAGCAGCCTGAGCTTTCTGTGCAGCGGCTTTTTTGTGGTGCACTTTTTTAGCAGCCTGAGCTTTCTGTGCAGCGGCTTTCTTGTGGTGTACTTTTTTAGCAGCCTGAGCTTTCTGTGCAGCGGCTTTCTTGTGGTGTACTTTTTTAGCAGCCTGAGCTTTCTGCGCTACAGGTTTTTTAGCTGCTTTTTTGTGCTTTTTGGCAGCCTGCGCTTTCTGAGCCGCTTTTTTATGTGCTTTGTGATGCTTGGCAGCATGAGCTGGCGCAGCGGTAGTAGTAGCAGCTGGTGCAGTAGTGGCTGGCGCGGCGGTGGTTTCAGCAGCGAAAGCAACTGAAGAGATACCCATAGCAGCGGCTACAACCAGAGCGAATAATTTTTTCATTGCAAAACCCTCAAAGTTTATTTTCATTGTCAGCCCACTGCGGGGCCGGTGAAGAGACTATAAGGGAAGGGCGCACGGCTTTCCGTGAGTGATTGGTATCGGCGTGTTACCGATTGTACAAAGGCCCGCTACATAACGGAGCGGGCCTGACGGGACGGGATCAGTCGGCCAGGTAGCGGCTTTCTAAATGCTGACGGAAAAAGGCCGGATTAAGTGCCTCACCCGTAGCGTTTTCAATAAGTTGGCTTGTGCTGAAGCGGCTACCGTGCTGCCAGATATTCTGCTGTAGCCAGTCGAAGATCGGCTGCAAATTGCCTTCACGCAGCTCGCTCTGAACCTGCGGCAGCGCCTTTTTCACGCTCTGAAAAAGTTGCGCCGCGTACATTGCGCCCAGCGTATAGGTAGGAAAATAACCAAAGGCACCGTCGGTCCAGTGGATATCCTGCATGCAGCCGTCGCGGTAATTGCCGCTGGTATCCAGCCCCAGCAATGCCTGCATTTTTTCCTGCCACAGCGCCGGGATGTCGTCCACTTCGATGTCGTCTTCGATCAGCGCGCGTTCAATCTCATAACGTAAGATAATATGCGCCGGATAGCTTACCTCATCCGCATCAACGCGGATCAGGCCTGGCTTAACGCGCTGGTTGAGCGCGATAAAGTTCGCCTCTTCCAGCGCGGGCTGGTCGCCCATCAACGTTTTTACCTGCGGCAGCAGCAGGCTCAGGAACTCCCGGCTGCGACCCAGCTGTTTTTCAAAAAACAGGCTTTGCGACTCGTGAATGGCCGTTGAGCGGGCCAGCGCGACGGGTTGACCAGCCCACTGCTTTGGCAGGTTTTGCTCGTAGCAGGCGTGACCGGTTTCATGGATGACGCCCATCATCGCGCTGATAAATTCGTTGGCATTGTAACGCGTGGTAATACGAACATCTTCCGGCACGCCGCCGCAGAAAGGATGCGCGCTGACGTCCAGACGACCGGCGTTAAAATCGAAGTTCAGCAGCTTCATCAGCGTCTGGCCCAGCTGCTTTTGCGACTCAATGGCAAAAGGTCCAACAGGCACGTCAACAGGCTGTCTGGCCTGCTTTTCAACAATGCGGTTCAGCAGCGAAGGCAGCCACTCTTTCAGCTCGCCAAACGTGGCATCCAGCTTAGCGCTGGTCATTCCCGGCTCGTAGAGATCCAGTAACGCATCATAACGCGAGCAGCCGTTCGCCTGCGCACGTAGCTCCGCTTCCTGGCGGCTCAGCCTGACTACTTCTTTCAGATTAGCGGCAAAACCCTGCCAGTCATTGGCCGGGCGCTGCTCCCGCCAGGCGTGTTCGCAGCGGGAACCGACGATGGATTTCTCTTCGACCAGCGAAGCCGGGAGCAGCGCGGCCTGCTGATAAGCACGGCGCATCTCCAGCAGGTTTGCCTGCTCAACATCATTCAGATTCTCACTGGCGGCCGCTTCCAGCCACTGCGCCACTTTTTTATCGGTCAGAATTTCATGTTTAAGTACGCTCAGCTCGGCCAGCGCCGCGCCGCGTGCACTGCTGCCGCCTGGCGGCATCATGGTCATCATATCCCAGCCGGTAATCGCGGAAAGATGGCTAAAGCGGGAAAGCCGGGTAAATGTGCGGGTCAAATCTGCATAAGCGGATGACATAGTGATCCTTTACGTTGTCGTGGCGCCGTCAGGCAGCGCGGGGAGAAGATAAGGGTAAATCAACCGGCCAGCAAAAGCGAACGCTGGCGCCGCCCAGCGGGCTGGTATCAATCAGTACATAGCCGCCAAAGGCCTGCGCCACGGAATGAACAATTGCCAGCCCAAGCCCGCAGCCGCCGGTTGCGCGATCGCGGCTGGGATCCAGACGGACAAAAGGCTCAAATACGCGCTCGCGCTCGGCTTGCGGAATGCCGGGGCCGTCGTCTTCAACCTGCAGACAGGCCGTATTGCCATCAAACCAGAGTCCAACACGCAGGCGCCGGTCGGCATAGCGCAGCGCATTATTCACCAGATTATCCAGCACGCGCTCCATCAGCCGGGTATCCGCCACGCCCATGTTTTGCCGCTGTGGCGTATCCAGCTCGACGGTAAAGTCAGGATGCACCGAGCGGATATCATCCAGCCTTTCGCTCAGCCACGCGGCCAGATCCAGCGACTGCAGGTTCAGGTCGACTTTCGGCCTGTCCAGGCGGGCATAGGTCAGTAGCTCTTCAATCAGCGACTCCAGCTGACCAATGTCCCGGTTCAGCGCGGCGGCTTCGCTGTCGGTAAGGTTGTCGCTCATCTCCAGCCGGTAGCGCAGACGCACCAGCGGCGTTCTCAGCTCGTGCGCGATGCCGTCAATCAGCTGTTTTTTGCTGACGACCAGCGTATTGATGTTATCGGCCATCTGGTTAAAGGCAACGCCAAGCCGAAACAGGCTGGAGGCGCTGTCAAAGTGAATACGCTCGTCCAGATGCCCCTGACCAAAACGCTGCGCGGCCGACTCCAGCCGCAGCATCTCTTTCCAGTGGGGCCGCATCCAGATAAACACCGGCAGCGCCAGCGATATACCGATAAAAGCCAGCAGCACGATATCCAGAATGCGCATTTCATGCAGAAAAAAGAGGTAGGGGATAGGCCCGACGGCCAGCACATAGTGACTGCGCGGAATATGCTGTAAAAAGGTGTATTCGTCGTCCAGCGCGACAATACCACCAGCGCGTAAACGGCGCATAGTGGCAGGGTCGAGCTGATACTTGCTCATCGGCTCTATATGCAGCTTAAAAGAGAGATTAAGATCCAGGTTATCGATGGTCTTATCCCAGTCGCGCGGAGGAATTTCACGTAGTTCGCTGCGCATTAAATAAAGCGAGCTTTTCATCAGGTCATCCATTGACTCACGACCAGCGCGTTCGGCGGTGAATTTATAGACCAGCCCAACCAGCATCGCCATCACCAGAAAGCAAACGAACAGCAGCAGATAAAACTGAATAAAAAGCTTTCGCATGAATTGTTACCTGAAATCAATAAATTAACTATCCTGCCCTGGACATCAGGCGCACAGTTCCCAAAATTCTCACATTGATATGTTCTTATATCACTTAAGCAAGTATTGATTTTAAAAAAATTTAGAGGTGACGCAGGCAGCGGCTGGAGCGGGGCAGCATTAAAACAGCTAACTACAACATTCTGGAATTTAAAGCTGATGGTAACCCTTCACCATCAGCTTGTAACCTGCAAAAAAGCGTAGTCTTACGCCTTGTGCACTTTCAGTCCGGCTACCGTCTGGGCAACCGGCATCATCTCCAGCGTATTGATGTTTACGTGTTTCGGCAGCGTAGCAACCCACCAGACCGCTTCGGTAACGTCTTCGGCGGTTAACGGCTCGGTGCCGTCATATACGCTGTCTGCTTTAGCATCATCGCCTTTAAAACGAACGTTAGAAAATTCTGTTCCGCCTACCAGGCCCGGCTCGATATCGGTCACGCGCAGTGCCGTGCCGTGCAGATCCGTGCGCAGGTTCAGGCTGAACTGGCGTACAAAAGCCTTGGTAGCACCATAGACGTTGCCGCCCTGATAAGGCCACAGACCGGCAATGGAACCCAGGTTAATAATATGGCCGACATTGCGTTCCACCATGGCGGGCAGTACGGCGCGAGTCATATAGACCAGGCCTTTATTATTGGTATCGATCATCGCATCCCAGTCATCCACGCTGGCTTTATGCGCCGGTTCAATACCTAACGCCAGTCCCGCATTGTTAACCAGCACGTCGATATTGCGCCATTCCGTCGGCAGCTGCGCCAGCGCTTCTTCAATGGCGGCGCGGTTGCGCACGTCAAGCTGCAACGTATAAAGGTTAGCGCCCAGCTCTTCTTTCAGCTTTTTCAGACGCTCTTCACGGCGACCGGTAGCGATTACCTTATGGCCTTCAGCAATAAAACGACGGGTAATGCTTTCGCCGAAACCGGCAGTGGCTCCAGTAACAAATACAATCATCTCACTGTTCCTCAACGCTTTTTGGGTTTAAACCACCATAACATCTCGGTGCCGTGCTGATAAGTCGGATTAATTCTGATTAATAACTTAATCTGCACAATGTTGGCGCGTCCTGCGGCAAGGTTGCCTGAAAAGGGTGCAGGCAGAAATGACTGGCAGGAAGTAAAAAGTAAAAAAGACGCTGAAAAATGGCAGGCAAACGGTTGCTAATATTTGCAATCGTTTGCGCATACGATTGCGACTCTTTATGAAAATGTATTTGCGCGCTCTTTATTTAATTCATTGAAAATAAAGCAATATTTATATGTTCCCGACCTGGCATAACAATTGCTATTTATTTCTATAATGAATTGTCAGCCGTCCGTCGATAAAAGGAAGCGCTATGTTACCCACCTTTACCCGTGCCGTGCGCGGCAGCTTTTTTGATATTACCGCGACGGTTAGCGATCCGCAGCAGCTGGCTGAACGGGCTCGCTATATTGAAGACGGATTACTGCTGCTGAACGAAGGAAAAATTGTTTCGCTACAGGCCTGGGAAGAGGGACGTCACCAGCTGGGCGATGAAACGGCGGTAGTCGACTATCGCGGTAAGCTTATCGTTCCGGGCTTTGTTGATTGTCACATTCACTACCCGCAAACGGAAATGATAGGCGCTTACGGCGAACAGCTGCTCGAATGGCTGCAGCAATATACTTTCCCGGTTGAAAGTCAGTATCACTGCCCGCTGCATGCGGCAAAGATGTCCGCCTTCTTTTTACATCAGCTGTTGAGCAACGGCACCACAACCGCGCTGGTATTTGGAACGGTGCATCCCCAGTCCGTAGATGCCTTATTCAGCGCGGCAGAGGGTCTGGGCATGCGGCTGATTGCCGGCAAGGTGATGATGGACAGGCACGCGCCGGATTATCTCACCGAAACGCCGGAACAGAGCTATCAGCAAACGCGTGAGCTGATTGAACGCTGGCATAACCGTGGCCGCCTCAGCTATGCGCTGACGCCGCGTTTTGCGCCAACGTCTTCTCCCGAGCTGCTGCAAAAGGTTCAGCAGCTCAAAAAAGAGTATCCCGATACATGGCTGCATACCCATCTGAGCGAGAACCCGCAGGAGGTCGCCTGGGTAAAAGCGCTTTTCCCGGAGCGCAGCGGCTATCTGGATGTTTATCACCATTATCAGCTGACCGGACGGCGCAGCCTGTTTGCCCACTGCATTCATCTGGAAGAAGAGGAGTGGGACTGCCTGCACGATACCGACTCTTCCGTAGCGTTTTGCCCGACCTCCAATCTGTTTTTAGGCAGCGGGCTGTTCAAATTAAACCACTGTTGGGAAAAAAACGTGAAGACGGGCATAGGAACAGATGTGGGGGCCGGAACAACTTTTAACATGCTGCAAACCCTGGGCGAGGCATACAAGGTCGGCCAGCTCCAGCACTATAAAATGGCGGCCAGCGAAGCTTTTTATCACGCCACGCTGGGCGGCGCGCAGGCGTTGGATCTGCATCAGCAGATCGGCAATTTCAATCCGGGTAAAGAGGCCGATTTTGTGGTGCTCGATCCCGCAGTTTCCGCACTGCAAAAAATGCGCTGCGCCAACAGCCGTGACATCTGGGAAAAGCTTTTTGTATTAATGACGCTGGGCGACGATCGCAATATCGCCAGCACCTGGGTAAACGGCAAATGCGTCTGGCAACAGCATAACGAGGAGAAAGCGCATGATTCAGTTTTTGCTTAACCAGACGTTGATTAGCGAAACCTCGCTCGATCCCGACACTACCGTACTGAACTATTTGCGCCAGAACAAACGGCGCTGCGGCACGAAAGAGGGCTGCGCCTCCGGCGATTGCGGGGCCTGCACCGTGACGCTGGGACGTGTTGAGGACGGGAAGATGGTCTATGAAACCGCCAACAGCTGCATCACCTTTGTCAGCAGCCTGCAGGGCAAGCAGTTGATTACGGTAGAAGATTTGCCGCAGAACGGTGAACTGCACGGCGTACAGCAGGCGATGGTTGATTGCCACGCTTCGCAGTGCGGGTTTTGTACGCCAGGTTTTGTTATGTCGCTGTTTACGCTGCAAAAGAACAGTGATGGCTGGCAGCAAAAAACGGCGGAGCAGGCGCTGGCGGGCAATCTCTGCCGCTGCACAGGCTATCGGCCAATTGTTGATGCGGCACGTCAGGCTTGTCGGCAGCCGCAGCAGGATGCTTTTACGCAAAATGAAGCGCAAACGGTTCAGCGTTTAAACGCGCTGCAAAATCAAGAAGTACAGGAGATAGCGCTCAACGGTAAGCGCTGCCTGTTACCAAAAACGTCTGAACAGCTGGCAACGTTACTGGCTGAACATCCGCAGGCGAAGCTGCTGGCGGGCGGCACCGATCTGGCGCTTCAGGTTACGCAGCACTACAAGTCGCTGCCGCTGGTTATTTCCCTGGAGCAGATAACGGAACTGAAAGCGTGCCACATTGGTGATAAAGAGATAACGCTGGGCGCGGGCGCTTCGCTCCACCATTGCTATCAGATTCTGCAACGCCATATTCCTGCCTTTGCGGAGATGCTGGAGCGCTTCGCTTCTTTACAGATTCGCTATCGCGGCACGCTGGGCGGCAATATTGCTAATGGTTCGCCAATCGGTGATACGCCGCCGATGCTGCTGGCGTTAGATGCTGCGCTTGAGCTGCAGTCGGGCAGTAAGATTCGTCGCCTGCCGCTGCAAAGCTTTTTCCTGGGCTACCGTAAAACGGCGCTGCTGCCCGGCGAATTTATCCGCGCTATCGTGATTCCTGAGGTGACAGCGTCACAACATTTTCAGGCATGGAAAGTTTCCAAACGGCTGGAAGATGATATTTCGGCCATTTTTGCTGCTTTCATGCTGGAACGGGACAGCGACGGCATCGTTACCAGGGCGCGTATTGCTTTTGGCGGCATGGCGGCAATTCCTAAAAGAGCGACCAGATGTGAACAGCAGCTGGTTGGCCAGCCCCTGACCACCACCTCACTGGAGCTGGCCTGCCGCGCGCTGGAACAGGACTTTACGCCGCTGAGCGATTTTCGCGCCAGCGCAGGCTACCGCATGCAGGTTGCCAAAAATTTGCTGCGCCGCTATTACGTTTCGCTTGCCGATAAATCCACGCTGTTGGAGGTAGCAACCTATGTCCAGTAATCGTCCTGTAGTCGCGGAAGAGGTGATCGCCAGGCAATACGCCGAAGGCATTCAAAGCGGCGTTGGCAAAAGCAACAAGCACGAAAGCGCGGCAAAACATGTTTCCGGCGAGGCGCTCTACATTGATGACAGGCTTGAGCTGCCGGGCATGCTGCACCTTTGTCCACGGCTCAGCGAACATGCGCACGCCCGCATTATCAGTATTGATACGCAGCCTTGCTACAGCGTTCCCGGCGTGGTTAGCGTACTGACCTGGCAAAGCGTGCCGGGAGAAGGCGATATTGGCCCGCTCGAGCCGGGCGATCCGCTCATGGCAAAGGATCTCGTTGAGTATGCCGGACAGGTGATTCTGGCCGTCGCGGCTGAAACGCCGCAGGCCGCGCGGCAGGCGGCAGAGCTGGCGGTAATTGAATATGAACTGCTGACGCCAATGCTGGACGTCAAAGAGGCGCTGGAAAAAGAGCATTTTGTGCAGCAGCCCCACGTTCACCAGCGCGGAGACGTTCAGGCCGCGCTGGCCCGTGCCGATCGCCGTCTGCAGGGCGAGTTTCATATTGGCGGCCAGGAACACTTTTATCTGGAAACGCAAATCGCGCTGGTGGTGCCCGGTGAGGATCGTTCGCTACAGGTCTTTTCTTCTACGCAAAACCCGACGGAGGTGCAGAAGCTGGTGGCCTCGGTGATGGGTCTCACCATGAACAAAGTCACCATTGATATGCGGCGCATGGGCGGCGGCTTTGGCGGCAAAGAGACGCAGGCGGCTGGCGTAGCCTGTTTATGTGCGGTCGCGGCGCAGCAGACGGGCAGACCGGTAAAAATGCGTCTGGCTCGCCGTGACGATATGCGGATTACCGGTAAGCGACATCCTTTTTATATCCGTTATGACGTGGGCGTTGATAAAGAAGGGCGTTTCAGCGGCGTAAAAATCGAGCTGGCTGGAAACTGCGGCTACTCGCTGGATCTCTCTGGTTCTATTGTCGATCGAGCCATGTTTCATGCCGACAACGCCTACTACCTGGGCGATGCGCTGATCGTCGGCTATCGCTGCCGTACTAACACGGCATCTAATACGGCCTATCGTGGCTTTGGTGGGCCGCAGGGAATGGTGGCGATTGAGCAGATCATGGATCACATCGCGCGCGAGCTGAACCTCGACCCGCTGGAGGTGCGCAAACGCAACTACTACGGTAAAGAAACCCGCAACGTTACGCATTATCATCAGCAGGTTGAGGGAAATCTGCTGGATGAAATGACCGCACAGCTGGAAGCGAGCGCGGATTATGCGGCGCGGCGCGAAGCGATTACTGCTTTTAACCGCAGCAGCCCGTTCCTGAAGCGTGGCCTGGCGCTGACGCCGGTGAAATTCGGCATCTCTTTTACTTCCAGCTTTCTTAACCAGGCGGGTGCGCTGATCCTGATTTATACCGACGGCACCGTGCAGCTCAATCACGGCGGCACGGAGATGGGCCAGGGGCTGAATACCAAAGTCGCTCAGGTAGTCGCGGAAGTGCTGCAAATCGACGTGGATCAGATTCAGATCACCGCTACCGATACCGGAAAAGTGCCGAATACCTCGCCGACCGCGGCTTCAAGCGGTGCCGATTTAAACGGCAAGGCAGCGCAAAACGCGGCGCAGATCCTGCGCGACAGGCTAACGGAAATGCTTTGTCGCCTGCACAACTGTCCGGCGGAGCAGGTCAGCTTCAGCAACGGCATCGTTAAAGTTGCCGAAAAGCACTTCACCTTTCCGGACGTGGCGCAAATGGCGTGGCTTAACCAGGTCCCGCTGTCGGCCACCGGTTATTACAAAGTGCCGGGTATCCATTACGATCGCGAAGCGGGGCGCGGCACGCCGTTTTATTACTACGCTTTTGGCGCGGCCTGTTCAGAAGTCATCATTGATACCTTAACCGGCGAGTATCGCCTGCTGCGCGCCGATATCTTGCACGATGTTGGCGCATCGCTGAACCCGGCCATTGATATCGGCCAGGTGGAAGGCGGTTTTGTGCAGGGCGTTGGCTGGCTGACCTGCGAAGAGCTGGTGTGGAACGCGCAGGGCCGCCTGATGACCGATGGCCCCGCCAGCTACAAAATCCCGGCGATTGGCGACGTACCGGCGGACCTGCGCGTCACGCTGGTGGAAAACCGTAAAAATCCCAAAGAAACGGTGTTTCACTCAAAAGCCGTTGGCGAGCCGCCGTTTATGTTAGGGATTTCCGCGTGGTGCGCGCTACAGGATGCGGTTGCCAGCGTCAAAGACTATCAGCAGCATCCGCTGCTCGACGCGCCAGCCACGCCGGAAAGAGTGTTCTGGGGCGTGGAGAAGTTGAGGGAAAGCGTATGAGTCCTGACGACTGGATTACGGTGCTGGCAGCTCTGAGAGAAAAGCGCCAGCCTTGCGTGCTGCTCACCGTGCTGGAAGAAAAAGGCTCGGTACCACGCGATCGCGGCAGCAAAATGGTGGTGACGGAGGAAAAAAGCTTTCTCACCATCGGCGGCGGCCATCTGGAATATCAGTGCATTGCCATTGCGCGTGAGATGCTGAAAACCCATAGCTGCGAGCCGCGCAGCGAGCATTTTAATCTGGGGGCGCGTCTGGGGCAGTGCTGCGGCGGCATGACCACCGTCCTGTTTGAGCCGCTAATCCAGGCGCAGCCACAAATTGCGGTGTTTGGCGCGGGCCACGTGGGGCAGGCGCTGGTCAATCTGCTGGCAACGTTACCCTGTCACGTTTTTTGGGTAGACGAGCGCCAGGAGCAGTTTTCCAGCGTCCCGGCTGGCGTCACGCTTTGCTGTCAGGAAGATCCCTGCGACCAGGTCAAGCTGATGCCGCCACAGAGCTACTACGTGGTGATGACCCATCATCATCCGCGCGACCTGGCGCTGTGCGAGGCGATTCTCAAGCGCGGTGACTATCACTACTTCGGCGTTATCGGCTCGCAGACCAAGCGACAGCGCTTTGACTATCGGCTGGCGGGCAAAGGCTTTAGCCCGCAGCAGCTGGCAACCATGCGTTGCCCGATTGGCCTGCCGGATGTAAAAGGCAAACTGCCTGCGGAAATTGCGGTGGCGGTGGCGGGAGAAATCATCGCCAGCTACAGCCAGGAACGGCCAGCGTAGGCTGGCCGGATTTCAGGTCACGCGATAGAAATTAAGGGTCACGCCGTGCTGCGTGCGCTGGCCGGTGCTGATAAAGATTGACTCTTTTAGCCAGTTCAGGCGCGCATCATAAATTTCAAACTGCGGGACGGTGCGGAAATAGAGCTCCTGAGGCGCAATCGCATCGAAAAAACGCATATTTTCGCCAAACAGATCTTTCCTGAAGGCTTCCGGAACGCGACGAATACCGTTGTTTTCTATATAGACCTTGCCCTGATCGGTTTGCAGCGCATAGCGAGCCGACAGGCGACACAGTCCATCCGGCTCGATAATCTGGCTGTCGATACCGCCGGGCATCACTTCCCCCGTCAGCCTGCCGCTGACCACGCCCTGGTTGATGGGGATTAGCTGTCGCTTGCCGCTTTCGCGACTGTTTTCGACCACAATCGGCTGTTCCACCACCACCTTCACCGAAAAGCTGAATTCCAGTTCCGGCCTGACTTCGTCCTTTGTTTCCACAACACCCCCTCGCGCTTATCCGTCTCTCTCTGATTTATTTCAGATTATCAGGAAAGTTGTCCGGCAGCTCGCTTGCCGCGCAGGCAATGACGCTCTCGTTATCCCGGCCGCAGTCGCGGACAAAAGTGATAGTGGCAAATTCGTCGATCACCTCGGTCGGATAAGCCGGGCCGGCGGCGCGATAGCTTTCCATCTCGGCAATATGGTCATTCTGATAGCAGACGGTTTTCTGCGGGGTATCGATTACCCAGCGCGGGAAGAAGATGGTGCCATGGAACAGGCGATCGCCCAGGTTAACGGCAAGGCTAACGTCGGTGCCGGTCGGCTCGGTCCAGGAAATTTTATAGATATCTTTACCCAGTCGAACGATATAAGCCCGCTGATCTTTTACCCACCGATTGCCCACCAGCCCGCTGTGAATACGATAATCCAGCGTCTGCTCGTTCTTCACATAAATTTCGTAATTCCAGCCGTTGTCATAGGTATAAACCAGGTGTTTACCGACAAAATTGCTCAGATCGTGTTTATCAAAAGTCATCATTTCCTCCTGTTTTTTCTAAAGCTATCAGTTAACTTTTTCGATAAAAAGCGCTACTTTTAGATGAAACCTATCGAAAAATTACATCAATCATGCTGAAAACGACGCTGGAGCAGTGGGAGCTACTGGCAAAGGTTATTGAACTGGGTAGCTTCGCCCGTGCGGCAGAGGCGACCAGCCGTAGCCAGTCTTCGGTAAGCTACAATCTTGCTCTCCTGCAAGAGCGGCTTGGCGTCGCGCTGCTGGAGCCGCAAGGGCGTAAAACCGTCCTGACGCCTGCGGGCGAGCAGATGCTGACGCGGGTACGACCGCTGCTGAAGGATTTTTACCATCTGGAAGCGCACGCTGCCTTACTGAAGGATGGCGTACGCACGCGGCTGGATCTGATGGTCGATACGATTTTCCCGCGTGAGCGCCTGTTTGCCGCGCTAAAGCAGTTTCAGCAGCAGCATCCCCATACTCAGGTTCGGCTGACCGAAGTGCTGGAGAGCGCCAGTAGTGATACGGCTGAAGCAGACGTCATGGTGCTGACGCGCCGTCAGGATCTTACGGGGCGGGGCGAATGGTTAATGAATATCGATTTTGTGGCCGTAGCGCACAGTGACCATCCGCTTCAGCAGCAGGCAGAATCACTAAGCGAGGAGAGGCTGGCCGCGTATCCGTTGATTTGCATCGCCGGACGTGAAGCCAGAGCCGACGACGCCAGCTCGGCGTTTGCGGAGTGCTGGACGTTCTCTACTATTGAAACGGCGATAGAAGCCGTGGTCAGCCAGGTCGGCTACGGCTGGCTGCCGGAGGAGAGGATAAAATCTTATCTGGCTGACGGAACGCTGAAAATTCTTCCCATGACGCATGGCGTCAGACGTGCTACACCCTTACATCTGATCGTGAAAAAAGGTCTTGCCGATCGCCAGCTCCAGACGCTGACTACCTTGCTCAGACAAAACGGCTAACGATGCGCTCGTGCCGAATCCATTAAGGAGAAATGCTATGCAAAATCCCTTCAGCCAACCCAGTTCGCTGCCGTTTCAGGCCCCCCCTTTTGATCAAATTACCGAAGCGGATTACCGTCCCGCGCTGGAAGAAGGTATACGGCAAAAGCGGGAAGAAGTGGAACGCATTGCCACCAACCCGGAGTCGCCCACCTTTGCTAACAGCTATCAGGCGCTGGAACAGTGTGGACAACTGTTAAAACGCGTTGAAAGCGTTTTTAACGGTATGACTTCAGCCAATACCAGCGATGGATTACAGCAGCTGGATGAGGAGATGTCGCCAAAGCTGACGGCGCTGGAGGATGATATCCGGCTTAACGGGCAGCTTTTTGCACGTCTGGACAGCGTCTATCAACAGCGGGAAAGCCTGGGGCTGGACAGCGAATCGCTACGGCTGGTAGAGGTGACCTGGCAGGCATTTCAGCTTTCCGGCGCCAGCCTGAACGATGATCAAAAGGCGCAGCTGAAGGTGTTAAATCAGCAGGCCGCTACGCTCACCACGCAGTTCACCAACAAGCTGCTGGCCGCTACCAAAGCGGGCGGACTGGTGGTCGAAGAGCAGGCCGCGCTGGCGGGCCTGAGTGATGCAGAGCTGGCGGCGGCGGCCGAAGCGGCCAAAGAAAAAGGGCTGGAAAACCAGTGGCTGATCGTGTTGCAAAACACCACGCAGCAGCCCGATCTGCAAACGCTCAGCAATCGTGACACCAGAGAGGCGTTGTTTAACGCCGCCTGGAACCGCACGCAAAAAGGCGACGCCAACGATACGCGCACGCTGATTGCGCAGTTGGCCAGCATTCGGGCACGTCAGGCTAAGCTGCTGGGGTTTGCCAGCTATGCCGAATGGAAACTTCAGGATCAGATGGCGAAAACGCCGCAGGCCGCGCTCGACTTTATGCGCGAGATCGTACCGGCAGCCACCGCAAGCGCCGGGCGTGAAGCGGCAGATATTCAGGCGGTTATCGATCGGCAGCAGGGCGGTTTTACCCTTCAGCCCTGGGACTGGCTCTTTTATGCTGAACAGGTGCGTAAAGCCAGTTACGATCTGGATGAAGGCCAGATCAGGCCGTACTTTGAAATCACCAACGTGCTGGAAAACGGCGTCTTCTGGGCCGCAACACAGCTTTACGGCATCACTTTTAAAGCCCGCAGCGATATCCCGGTTTATCATCCTGACGTGCGCGTCTACGAAGTAACGGACGTCAACGGTGAACCGCTGGCGCTGTTTTACACCGACTACTTCAAGCGCGATAACAAAGCGGGCGGCGCCTGGATGAGTAACTTCGTCGACCAGTCAGCATTACTCGGCACCAAACCCGTTATCTATAATGTTTGTAACTTTCCGAAGCCCGTGGCGGGCCAGCCAGCCCTGATCGCCTGGGACGATGTGATCACCATGTTCCACGAATTCGGCCACGCGCTGCACGGCATGTTCGCCGATCAGCGTTATCCGAGCCTGTCCGGTACCGCAACGCCGCGCGACTTTGTGGAGTTTCCTTCGCAGTTTAACGAACACTGGGCGAGCAATACGCTGGTGTTCAAAAACTTCGCCCGCCACTATCAGAGCGGCGAGCCAATGCCCACCGAGCTGCACGATAAAATCATTAACGCCAACAAATTTAATAAAGGTTATGACATGACCGAGCTGCTGGCGGCGGCGCTGCTGGATATGCGCTGGCACAGCCTTGCCGCCGACCAGCCGGAGCAGGACGTGGCGAGTTTTGAACAGCAGGCGCTGGCGGCAGAAAAGGTTAATCTGCCTGCCGTTCCGCCGCGCTACCGCTCAAGCTACTTCCAGCACATCTGGGGCGGCGGCTATGCCGCAGGCTACTACGCCTATCTCTGGACGCAGATGCTGGCGGATGATGGCTTTGAGTGGTTTGAGGAGCACGGCGGCCTGACGCGCGAAAACGGCCAGATTTTCCGTGAAAAAATTCTCTCACGTGGCAACAGCGAAGATCTCAAAGCGCTGTACGCGCGCTGGCGCGGCCGGGATCCGGAAATTGAAGCGATGCTGATCAATCGGGGATTAAAAGAGGAATGAGTGTTTCTTTGCAACGTCGACGGCTGCTGTTAGCAGCCGTGCTTTCGCCGCTGGCGACCAGCCTGTTGCCCTTTACGGCGCGGGCAGAAACGGCCAGCCTGCACCAGCAGCTGTCTCAGCTGGAAAAGGCAGCCAACGGACGCCTTGGGCTGGCTTTACTGGATAGCGGGAACGGTAAGATTTTGCAGTATCGCGGTGAGGAGCGTTTTCCCCTGTGCAGCACCTTTAAAGTGCTGGCTGTTGCAGCCGTATTGCATAAGTGCGCCATACGGCCAGAACTGCTGCAAAAGCGGCTGCGCTGGCAGGCGACGGAGGAGCTGGCATGGATGCCGGTGACCGCTAAACATCGCGCAACGGGAATGACGGTGGCGGAACTTTGCGCCGCCGCTTTGCAATACAGCGATAATCTGGCGGCGAACCTGCTGTTAAAAGAGCTGCATGGCCCGGCCGGACTGACGGCTTTTCTGCGGCAAAAAGGTGACAGCGTCACGCAGCTGGACAGAAATGAACCAGAACTCAACACGGCGATACCAAATGACCTGCGCGATACCAGTACGCCGTTGCAGATGATGCACAATCTGGCGCGGCTGGCGCTGAGTGATGGAAATCGGACGGGGAACGCTCTGGAGCTGGCAACCGAACAGCGCCAGCAGCTTACAAGGTGGCTAAAAGGTAACACCACGGGTAAAAAAGCGATTGCCGCCAGCGTGCCTGCGAACTGGACCACGGGCGACAAAACCGGCAGCGGCGACTACGGCACCACCAACGATATTGCCGTGCTGTGGCGTCCGGCTGCGCCGACGCTGGTTTTAGCGATCTATTTTACGCAGCACGAGAAAGCGGCGAAATCCCGTCAGGACGTGCTGGCAAGCGCCACGGCTATCGCGCTTGCCGCTTACGCCAGCGGCCCGCCCTGAATGGTATCCAGCATGCCGTGGATGATGCGTTCGCCGGTCTCGCTGCTCAGCTCCTGATACCACTGGCGGGTTACCGCCATCTCTTTCCCGTGCGTCACGTCGCAGCGTTTGCGCGCTTTTAAGACCAGATCTTTCACTCGTTCAGCGCGCTTGTGCTGGTAGCGTAACAGGGCATCTTCGATACCCAGCGAATTGGTTTGCAGCGCGTGCGCCAGTACTACGGCATCCTCCATTGCCGCGCAGCCACCCTGGCCGATATCCGGCGTGGTACTGTGCGCCGCATCGCCCAGTAGCGCCACGCGGCCTTTAACCAGCTGAGCAAAAGGTTCGATATCGTGGATCTCAATTCGATTGGTCGTTTCCGGATCGATCTGTTCGATAAGCTTTTGCACCGGCGCGGCCCAGCCGCTGAAATAGCGCTGTAAATCTGCGCGGAGAGTCGTGCGATCTTCCGCCAGCCCTGGAGGCAGCGGCACGTCAAAAAAGAAGTAGAACCGCTTACCGGCAACCGGCATCAGCGAAACGCGTTTGCCTTCGCCCACAAAGGTTGTCCACTGGCTGGCAGGGGCAATAGTTTCATCAATCGTCACCAGCCCGTTCCAGTTAACATAGCCCGCATAGCGCCGCTCAACCTTTTCACCCAGCACATAAGGACGGATGGCCGAATGCGTACCGTCACAGGCAATCAGTAAATCACCTCGCGCCTCGCTGCCGTCGGTAAAGTATGCCGTTACGCCGTGAGCGTCTTGCTCCACGCTGGCAACGCGCTTACCGAACTGCACGTCAGCCCGGCCATAGCCATCCAGCAGCATCGCCTGCAATTCGGCCCGCGCAACGGGATAAGGATACTCACCGGCTTCGTTTACCAGCGGTTGCAGGCTGAACTGCGTTAGCACGCTGCCAGACTGAAAATCGCAATAGGCCATCGAGCGCATCTGGCCGCCCAGCGCCCGCAGCGGCTCTTTCATCCCCAGATAGTTAAGGCATTTTACGCCGTTAGGCCAGATGGAGATTGCGGCACCAACCGGTTTTATCTCTTTAACCGCCTCAAAAACCTCGGTTTTAATACCGCAACGCTTTAACGCGATCGCCGTACACATGCCACCAATACCTGCGCCAATGATTATCGCTTTCATCTGTTTCTCCTTGAGCTTTATCACTGGTGCTGCAACTTTTGTACCAGGAATAAATAACCGGAGAGCGGCATGAAACGGGCAATCGGCACGCGGTGAAACAATAGTTTCTTCCTGAGCCTGCCTCATAGTGAGGCATTGCACTTTTTTGGTGAGCAAGCTGAAGCCGCCAGGTTAAAAAGTTGGCAATATCAGGAAGAATTTGCCACAGTGATCGCAAATCTGTTTCCGGAGAACGCAACATGGCAACGATAGCCTGTCTGCATGCGGCAGAAAGTAATATAGCCCGCTTTGAGGATGCGCTTCAGCAGCTCGATTTTGATGAAATTCAGCTGCTGCATCGCGTGGAAGATAAACTGCTGAGCGAAGTCATCGAGGCGGGCGAGGTCAGCGAAGAGATGACGGCTGCGGTGCGCGCTATTATTGGCGAGATGGCGCAGCATGCTGACGCCGTTATCATTACCTGCACCACTTTGGGCGCGGCTGCGCTGGATACAAAGGCGTTCAGCAAACCCGTTATTCGCGTGGATGCGGCGCTGGCCAAAGCGGCTTCCCACTATCAGGGCGCGGTGCTGGTGCTCTGTACGGCACACTCAACGCTGGCCATGACCACTCGCGTCTTTGAGGCTTTTATTCCCGGCAGTCGGCTGGCGGTGGAGCTGGTGCCGCGTGCCTGGGCCAGTTTTAACCAGAACGATATTGTCGGTTATCACCAGCAAATTGCCGGGTATATCCAGCAGCGCCATGAGTGCGCGCTGGGCTGTATTGTGCTGGCGCAAAGCTCTATGGCGGGCGCGGAAAAATATATTAATACCACGCTGTCGGTGCTGACCGGCCCGCAAACCAGCCTGCAGGCCGCTATCGACGCAATTTTTTAAACGCGTAAACAGAAAAAAACCAGACCGCAACGGCAAAGCGTTTTAAGATGTAGCCTTTTCCTTACAGGAAAACACTATGTTCGATTTGACGTTGTTTATTCTGCTGTTTCTGGCGGCTCTCAGCTATTTCAGCCACAACCTTACCGTTGCCATGGCGCTGCTCGCGCTGATTGTGATACGCATGACGCCGCTTAATACGCTGTTTCCCTGGATAGAAAAGCAGGGCGTTACCGTTGGCATCGTGATTCTGACCATCGGCGTTATGGCCCCTATCGCCAGCGGCGCGCTGCCGACCAGTACGCTACTGCACTCTTTTATGAACTGGAAATCGCTGCTGGCTATCGCGGTCGGGATATTCGTGTCGTGGGTAGGCGGCCGCGGCGTCAGCCTGATGAGTTCGCAACCTACTATCGTCGGCGGTTTGCTGATTGGCACCATTATTGGCGTTTCGCTGTTTCGCGGCGTGCCGGTCGGGCCACTGATTGCGGCCGGGCTGGTTTCGCTGTTTCTCGGCAAAATGTAGCGGCTCGCTGGCCGCTTCCCTGCTATGATTGCGCTCTTTTTTTTCGCCAGGAGAAACCGGTGAGCAATAAGCAGGACAAGCGCAACAAGCGCGCCAAACTCAAAGCTAAACAGGCTAATAACGCTCGGGCGCGCGGTAAGCAGCTCGATGCGGTCGGGCGCAGTAGCTACGTCGCCACGCCGGAAATGGTCGAGCTGTTTACCGGTCTGCCTCCGCTAAGTGAAGATGGCGCCATGCCTTTCGTCGCTGACGTTTATCGCTGGTGCGACGAAGAGTATGGTTTTGACGGCAGCGATGCAGAAAACGAAAAGCTGCAGGTTGCGGCGCTGTGCGTGCTCTATATCCACTGGCGCACCAGCGAAGGGGCAACTTCGCTGATGCAGAATGAGATGATTACGGCTGCCATCCGCCTGACGGAAGAAAACGAGATGTTCAACGCGGAATATCAGGCCGCCGCCCTTTGATTAAAAGCCCACGCTGCGCAGATAACGCAGGCTGGCGGTAACGTCAGCCAGGCTTCCCGCCACGTCGCGCGGATCCCGCTCTTGCTCAATGGTTATCCAGCCGTGCCAGTTCAGCTCGGCAAGCAGGGCTTTAATAGCCGGGTAATCGATAGCGCCCGTACCCAATGGGCACATCACGCCTGCCGCGCAGGCGCTGAAAAAATCCAGATCTCCGGCAATTGCAGCGTCATAAACGCTTTTGTTTACATCTTTAAAGTGCAGGTAGTCCAGGCGTGCAGCATGACGCCGTAGCCAGCTGACCGGATCCAGTCCGGCGTAATAAAGATGGCCGGTATCCAGACAAAGACCGGCTTCTTCGGCAGGCATAGCCTGCGCCAGCCGGTCAATCTCGTCGCCGAATTCGATAAATCCACCGGCATGCGGATGGATCACCGGCCGCACGCCATATTCGTGCCGGGCGATGCGGCTCAGTTCACGGATATGACCGATCATGCGCTGCCAGTCTGTTTCATCCAGCCGTTTTGCCCGCTCGGACTGGCCTGCCCAGCGGGCGCGTTCCGCGTCGCCGAAATCGATAATCACCAGGTAGGGCGGCGGCACTGCACCTTCGGCCACGGCAACCGGCACCTTTTGCAGGTTAGCGCAAATAGCATGCGTCATGGCTACCATGGCGGGAAAATTGGCTTCCGATACCAGATCGTCGAATAGCGTACCCGCCACCAGCGATAGTTCGTGGCTTTCCAGCGTCTGCCGCAGGATGTCCGCATCGGTCGGCAGATAGCGCCACGGCCCCAGTTCAATGCTGTGATAGCCAGCCTGACGCGCCTCGCGCAAAACTTTCTCCCACGGCGGCAGGTAAGGATTGTTTGGATCGTCTACTCCCCAGCTACAAGGTGCATTCGCTATTGCGTACATGGCAATTCCTCCAGGTTTGATAGTGATGTGCGCCAGGGATTAGCGGCGCAAATGGGACTGCCTGAGTCGCAGCAGATCCTGATGCTCTGTGGGCTGGATTGTTGCGTCTGAAGTCAGGCGACGGATCGCATCTTCCAGCATGGCGCGAAGCGGCTGGGCGTGCGTGGTTAACTGATAGCGAGGCGAGGCGGCAAGTTCAATATCGTCATAGCCGACAATCCCCGGATGATGTCCCGGTGCCAGTGCGGCCAGGGCGTCCAGCGCGCCGACAGCCAGAATATCGTTTTCGCAAAACAGCGCATCCAGCCAGTGGGCCTGGGGAGTTTGCGTGAGATAGTCGCTGAAAGCACGCTCGCCGCTGGCGCGGTTATAGTGATTGGCTTTGAGTAAGACAATATCCTGCTGCGGCACGCCGGATTCACGCAGGCGGTCGCAGTAGCCTTCGTAGCGCAGGAGCTGCGTCGATTCCGTGTCCGGGCCCTTCATATAGCCAAACTTTTGATAACCCTGCTGATGTAAAAGCATGGCCGTTTGACGGCCAGCCTGATAGCCATCGGTGTTGATCGTCTGGATATAGGGATTGTCGTCATTGCGGCAAAGCTGTACCAGCGGGATTTGATGAATATCGCGTGCCAGCGCTATCAGCCTGTCGCTAAGCAGCGTGCCTAAAAACAACAGGCCATCGACCTGGAGCTGATCGGCCATGGTCAGCATCGCTTCTTCCGAGCCTTGCGTACTGATGTTGAGCAGCAGCGCCGTATAGCCCTGGCGCTGAAGCAGGCTGGTCGCCTCATCCAGCAAGGTCAGCAGGTTGGGATTTTGCATCTCGTCTACCATGACGCCGATCAGCCCTGAATTTTGGCGGGCCAGCCCTCTGGCCAACAGGTTAGGGCGATAGCCCAGCTGCTTAGCCGCCTGCTGCACGCGGGCCAGCGCCTGTGCCGAGATTGATGCGCCGTCGGTGAAGGCGCGTGAAACTGTCCATTTAGACACGCCGGCCAGCTGGGCCACGTCGCTGGCGGTAATCTTGCGGGATGAGGGCTGCTGGGGTGATTTTTCGTTCATGCTGGTGACCGCTAACAGGAAAACCCTGAGTGTAATGCATAAAATGTTCCGTGTAATGCAACCGGTTGCAAAAATTATTATTGTTGTGATCTCGCGGGTAAAAAAGCGTTAGATCAATTTGACGCAGGAGCAAATCTCTCTGAAAGTCTCCTCAGCTTCACGCTATTACCAAAAAATTTGCAACCGGTTGCAATGCCGGTCCCCGATAATACTGAACACGAGGTAGCTATGGTAAATGGAGAGAGAAAAATCGCGCGCCCGTTACGTTGGGCAATGGTTGGCGGCGGCAGGCTAAGCCAGGTGGGCTATAAGCATCGCAGCGGTGCATTACGCGATAACACGGCTTTTCAGCTGGTGGCGGGCGCGTTTGATATTGATGCTGAACGCGGTCGCGATTTTGGCGTAAACATTGGCGTGGAAGCCGGGCGCTGCTATGACAATTACCAGCAGCTTTTTATGCATGAAGCGCAGCGTGCCGACGGAATCGAAGTGGTCACAGTCGCCACGCCTAACGGCACGCATTATGAAATCACCAAAGCGGCCCTGGAAGCTGGCCTGCACGTAATTTGCGAGAAGCCGCTTTTCTTTAGCAGTCAGGAGGCGAAAGAAATTAAAGCGCTGGCGGCAGAGAAGGGACGTATTGTCGGCGTAACCTATGGTTATTCAGGTCATCAGATGCTGCTACAGATGCGGCAGATGATTGCCAGCGGCGATATTGGCGAGGTGCGTATGGTCGAAATGCAGTATACGCACGGCTTCAGCGCCAGCGACAACGCGGACAAGTTTGAGGCGCAAAAGTGGCGTGTCGATCCGCAAATTGCCGGGCCAAGCTTTGTGCTGGGCGACCTCTCCACCCATACTTTTTATATTTCGCAGCTGGTTTTACCCGAGCTAAAACTGAGGTCGCTTCTCTGTGACCGGCAAAGCTTTATTCCTTCGCGCGCGCCACTGGAAGACAATGCCATGGTGCTGATGCACTACCACGGTGGCGCGGTGGGCAGAATGTGGACATCATCGATTAATGCAGGCTGTATGAATGCTCAGCAGATCCGCGTGATAGGATCTAAGGCAAGCCTGCAATGGGCAGACTATCAGCCGAACGAACTGAAATATGAGGTGCAGAATCAGCCCGCGCAGTTACTCCATCACGGCATGCCCTACCTGAGTGAAACAGCGCTGACGGACGATCGCCTGGGGGCACTTCATACGGAAGGATTAACGGATGCCTGGTCCAATATTTATCTCAGGTTCGCACTGGCTATAGATGCTAAAAACCGAGGTGACGAAGCAGGCCTGGCCACGCTTATTTATCCGGATATTAATGCCGGACTGGAAGGGGTGCGCTGGGTAGAGAACTGTGTCCGTTCCGCCGATGGCGGGGCCGTCTGGGTTAATTATGAGTAAATGCTTTGTTGTGTGTGGTAAAAAAATGAAAGCGTTTTATTAAAACCAGTAAAATAATAACAGATAACCGGCATCGGGTTGCTCCGTGCCGGTTTTTATTTTCCTGCGAAATAAATTTTCAGGCATATTAATCCCTTTACTTAAGAAGATAGCCATTATTTTTAAGGGCAGGATGCCTTAATATGATACCTTTCTTTTTATTGCGGATAACGATAATTTATCTGGCTGGCCTGTTTTAAAAGCATAAAATTAATGAGTCCTTCCCAATGGATATAACAAGAGGTGACTATGGATAGTGCTGCGCCACAAGCAAACCTGGCCACGGAAGATATTGGCATAGGGCTGTATGGCTTATTAAGCCACCTTGACAGCACAACGCTTACGGGAGCCATTGCCGGAGCCGTGGTGTTTGTTTTATCGGCTAACGATTTTCACTGGTTGAAGCGGGTGCTGCTGGGCTCAGTGGCGCTGGTAAGCGGCTATATCTGCGCGCCTGAAGCCACCGGACTGATAAAAGCCCTCTTGCCAGCGGGGAGTGAAGTTCATAACGGTGTTGGCGCGGTGTTTTCGGCCGCGATGATCGTCAGAATACTGCTGGCCGCCAGTGGAAAAGAGGGAATCGCATTTTTGTCTCGTTTCAGGGGAGTAAATAAATGACGCGAATGGATGGCATATTGCTGAGCGTTAATGCGGTAATCTGCACCATAATAGCCATTAAGTTAATTATTTTCGAAAGGAAAAAGTTCAATTATGCTCACAGCTGGTTCTTTGCAGTTGTCACCTATATGCTGATCCTTAGCAATGCCGCGATAGTGATGCGCATTTTGACCGGAGAGGTCAGGCATATTGACTGGAGCTGCGTGGTTAATAATCTTTTTATCTGTATTGCGCTTCTTGCGCTCAGAGGCAACGTTCGCCCATTTTTTGGTAAGCACAGCGAGAACACCAAGGAATAACAGAGTGGCGATTCCGTTTTGCGTTGGGTAAAACCTGAACGCATATAATCGAGACTGTCTTATAGGGTCAATAAGGAAATACGATGAGAAAAAATAAAGGGAAATCTGTACGACTAAAAACAGCGATAGCGTCTGGCATATTAATCCTTGCCGGGTGTTCAGGCTCGAACGTGGCAACGGAAGCAGCAAAAAGCATGAGCGATCGAGGCGACTATTATGCCGATAATGCAATTTCAGCCGTTAGCCAGGACAGCCGTGCAAAATTTCTTATTCTGCATTATACGGTTGAAAACGATGTCGACTCGCTGAAAACCTTATCAAAAAAGGGCGTCAGCGCGCACTATCTGGTCACTACCTTGCCTGAAAGCTATAAAGGAAAACCCGTGGTGACGCAGCTGGTCCCTGAAGATCGCAGAGCGTGGCATGCAGGCGTCAGCAGCTGGCAGGAACGAACCAGTCTTAACGACAGCTCCATCGGTATTGAAATCGTGAATAAAGGATTTACCGATAATAATGGCGTAAGAAGCTGGTACCCCTACACGGAAAGTCAGGTTGAGGCCCTTATCCGGCTAACGAAAGATATTGTAAAACGCCACGGTATTAAGCCAAATTACGTGCTGGGACACAGCGACATTGCGCCATTAAGAAAACAGGACCCGGGCAAACTCTTCCCGTGGCAGCGCCTGGCTGAAAAAGGCGTTGGCGCATGGCCTGATGCCGAAACGGTCAATAAATATCTTGCCGGACGATCGCCGGAAGCGGCGGCTGATGTGCTTACTCTGCAAAAAACGTTAAGCAGGTATGGCTATAGCGGCATTCCGCTGACGGGGATTTTTGATAAGGCCACCCAAACAACTATTGCCGCGTTTCAGATGCATTTTCGGCCAGCCAATATAAGCGGCCAGGCGGATGCGCAGACGGAAGCGATTGCCAAAGCGCTGGTAGAAAAGTATATCGATAACCCGTCTTAGCCAGCGCGCCGGTTATTTAATCGCCGGGCAGGGGTAACGATCCTGTTCAGGATGCCTTGCACTGTAAAAAAACGCCGTTTTTAACAAGCGGCGTTTTTTGTGTGGAACTCAGGCGCGGCCGGTAACGATTGCACGTCACGATACAGCAACTTTGTGTTGCTTACCGGGCGTTGTTCCTTGTTAAGACTAACGAGCTAGCCCGGATAAATACCGCGATCTTTGCGCGCCATCAGAATACGCTCGCAGGCCACGATATAGGCAGCGGTACGCAGGCTGCACTCTTTTTCACGCGCCTTTTCCCAGATATGAATCATCGCCTCGGACATAATCTTGTCCATACGCTCGTTGATTTCGCTTTCGCTCCAGAAAAAGCTGGCCATATCCTGAACCCATTCAAAATAGCTGACCGTTACGCCGCCCGCGTTACAGATAACGTCAGGCACCACGGTAATGCCGCGCGATGCCAGCATATCGTCCGCATCCGGATAGGTTGGGCCGTTGGCGCCTTCCAGAACCAGCTTACAGCTAAGTTTTTCCGCGCGTTCGCGCGTAATCTGGCCTTCCAGCGCGGCAGGGATCAGGATATCCATCTGCACCTGCCAGAACTCGTCGCTGCCAATTTCGCGCGCGCCGCTGAAGCCAGCAATCTTCTTATGCGCGTTTTGCCATTCGGTTAAGGCGACGAGGTCAATTCCTTCAGGATTATAAAGCGTAGCGGAGTGATCCTGTATAGCCACCACCATCGCGCCCGCGTCGACAAACAGACGAGCAGCTTCGCTACCTACGTTGCCGAAACCCTGAACCGCAATCCTGGCGCCGTCCGTTTCAATATTTAGCCGACGGGCGACTTCTCGTCCGGTAATGTAGACGCCGCGTCCGGTCGCTTTTTCTCGCCCCAGCGAACCGCCAAGGTGCACGGGCTTGCCGGTCACGACGCCGGTAATGGTCGTGCCCTGGTTCATGGAGTAGGTATCCATCATCCAGGCCATCACTTTCGCATTGGTGCCAACATCCGGAGCCGGAATATCTTTTTGCGGCCCGATAATTAAACCGATTTCGCTGGTGTAGCGGCGAGTCAGGCGCTCCAGCTCGCCTTCGGAAAGCTTAAAGGGATCGACGCGGATCCCGCCTTTCGCACCGCCATAGGGAAGGTTAACGGCCGCGCATTTGACGGTCATCCAGGCCGAGAGCGCCATAACCTCATTGAGATCGACATCAGGATGATAACGAACGCCGCCTTTGCCTGGCCCGCGCGACAGGTTGTGCTGCACGCGAAACCCTTCAAAATGGCGAATTGTGCCGTCATCCATCTGCAACGGGATATCGACGATGAGCGCGCGTTTGGGACGACGCAGCGTATCAACCCAGCGGCTTAATTCGCCCAGATAAGGCGCAACGCGATCGATCTGCTGCAAGTAGGTGGACCAGGCGGTACCAGGGTTTGCTGAAGCGTAAGATAGCTTATCCATATCAATGCCTTCCTGACAGTGAGAAATGCTAAGAAATATTGAGGGAGCCAGTGCTTATGACCGGAACGCGGAATAATCTAACATTATCGGATTGTTTTTAATTAATTAAATTATTGTTAAAAACCGCCGATTACGGCGAGCCGATGCGAATAAACCGCATAAATAATTAATGTTTTATAGCGAAGATTAAAAAGGCGTTGTCGCTGTCGCATAACTATTCACCTTTCATGAATAGGGGTTTTTTGCCTTTATTTATCAAAAGTTTGAAAGCGATCAACTTTTCAATTTGCAGGCACGAAACGAACGCCCGCCGCCAGATTTATCGGAAAATCCACTTTTTGTTACATTATAACGTGATGTTTTTCAGTGCCAACGGTAAACTTACGCTTCTTTACCTTGTCCTAGCTGT
This sequence comes from Erwinia phyllosphaerae, assembly GCF_019132875.1. Lineage (GTDB taxonomy): Bacteria > Pseudomonadota > Gammaproteobacteria > Enterobacterales > Enterobacteriaceae > Erwinia > Erwinia phyllosphaerae. The sequence goes on along the minus strand of NZ_JAHSPF010000004.1, from coordinate 261,913 downwards.
TCTCACCTGAAAAATGAGACAGCCGGTTTGACCGGAGATGACCTTCACCTTTCACCATAACGACGAGACAGATGAAAAAACTGCTTTTTTTGACGCAATATCGGGTTTGCTGCTTTATCGCTTTTTACCTGGGGATTTTATTAAACCTGCCTGTTTTCCTTCGCCGCCTTCACCATCTTCACTCTGATGCGGCCCTGTCCGTCACGATCGAAATCGTCGCGGCTTTTGCTCTGGTTATGTTTACCACGCTGCTGGCCTCGATGGCCGGTCGGCTGCTGTTCCGCATTCTGACCTCGCTGCTGGTAGTGTTTTCCGTTGCGGCCAGCTATTACATGATCTTTTTTAACGTGGATATTGGCTACGGTATTATTGCTGCCGTCGTGACCACCGACAGCTTCGATCTCTCAAAAGAGTCGGTAGGGTTAAACTTTGTTTTCTGGCTGGTTCTGGTCAGCCTGCTGCCCCTGTTAATTCTGTGGCTGGCACCGCTGCCGGAAGCGGCATTGCACAGACGTAACCGTGGGGCAATGGCGCGCAGAGCGGGCGTAATGATTGCCGCCGGACTCTGCTGCTGGCTGCCGCTAAAGGTGATGGGCGAACATCAGGATAATCTCGACCGCCAGCAAAACCGCATGATGGCCAGCTATGGTGGCGTAGTGGCTGGCACCTATTCGCCATCCAACTGGCTGTCGGGCATGGGGCTGTTAGCTTACAGCAGCTGGAGCCAGGCGGAAGACAGCCATAATCTGTTCGATCCTGCCGCGCACTTTACCTACACGCCGCCAAAGGATGCCGACAGCCTGTATGTCGTTTTTGTGATTGGCGAAAGCGCGCGACGCGATCACATGGGCGTTTACGGCTATGAGCATGACAACACGCCTTATCTGGATAAAGAAACCAATCTGGCCGCGCTACAGGGCTACTCCTGCGATACCTCAACCAAGCTTTCGCTACGCTGCATGTTTGTGCGGGAAGGCGGCGCGTCCGAAGCGCCGGAAAGAACGTTAAAAGAGATGAACGTTTTCTCCGTCCTGAAAAAGCAGGGCTTTTCCTCGGAGCTCTTCTCTATGCAGAGCGAGGCGTGGTTCTATAACAAAGCGCTGGCCGATGACTATGCGCTGCGCGAAACCATTCAGTCGGAAAAACGCAACGTCGGCAAACCGATTGACGATATGGCGCTGGTTGCCGAACTAAAAGATTCTATTGAGCGTCATCCGCAGGGCAAGCACCTGATTATTCTGCATACCAAAGGCTCACACTATCTTTATACCGAACGTTATCCGCGTTCTTTTGCCCGCTATCAGCCGGAATGTATGGGAATTGATGACAACTGTTCCACGCAGCAGATGATCAACTCCTATGACAATAGCCTGCTCTATACCGATTACGTGCTTGAGCAGGTCTTTAACCAGCTGCGCAACCGTAATGCCATCGTCTTTTACGCCTCCGATCATGGCGAATCGATTTCGCAAAATATGCATTTCCACGGCACGCCGCGTAATCAGGCACCGATGGCGCAGCGCACGGTACCGATTATGGTATGGGCATCAGATAAGTTTTTACAGCATCCCGATCATGCTGCCGCCTTTAATCAGCTCAGGGAAATGGCAAAAGATAAAACGCCGGTTTTCCACGAAAAACTGTATGACAGCGTGCTGGGCTGTGCCGGTTTTACCTCGCCGAACGGCGGGATTAACGAGCTGCGTAACTGGTGTCACGTGAAGTCTTAGCAATAAAGGCCAGGGAGACAGGTTCTCCCTGGCTATCTCCCGGCCAAAAAATGTTTCAGCCTGGCCGTCGCCGTGTTATTACGCATAAATTATGCGCAAAGCGGTCGTGTTAAAAGCGCCCGAAGACAATAAGCGACTGCCAACTTTGCCTGAAGCGCCACAAGCAGGTATTCTACTGCCCATATTTAATAAGGCAGTGATTGAGGTCGACATGATTATTAAACCACGCATTCGTGGCTTCATCTGTGTTACCGCCCATCCGGCGGGTTGTAAGGCTAACGTAAAAAACCAGATTGATTACGTTACGCGTCAGGGCAAAATTGCCAACGGCCCGAAAAAAGTGCTGGTGATTGGTGCTTCCACCGGTTACGGCCTGGCGGCGCGTATCTCTGCTGCTTTTGGCTGCGAAGCCGACACGCTGGGCGTGTTCTTCGAGCGCGCGGGTGAAGAAACCAAACCGGCTACCGCTGGCTGGTATAACTCTGCGGCTTTTGAAGAGTTTGCGGAAGAAAAAGGCCTGTATGCGAAAAGCATCAACGGCGACGCCTATTCTGATGAAGTTAAGCAAAAGACTATTGAGCTGATCAAACAGGATCTGGGTCAGGTTGACCTGGTCGTGTACAGCCTGGCCGCGCCGCGCCGTACCCATCCAAAAACCGGCGAAGTATTTAACTCTACGCTGAAGCCAGTGGGTAAGACCCTGACCACGCGCGGCCTGAACACCGATAAAGAAACCATCACCGATATCACGCTGGAGCCTGCTTCTCAGGAAGAGATCGACGGCACCGTAGCGGTAATGGGCGGCGAAGACTGGCAGATGTGGATTGACGATCTGAAAGCGGCAGGCGTCCTGGCTGACGGCGCGAAAACCACCGCCTTCACCTATCTGGGCGAGAAGATCACTCACGATATTTACTGGAACGGTTCTATCGGCGAAGCCAAGAAAGATCTGGATAAGCGCGTGCTGAATATCCGTGAAACGCTGGCTGAAAAGGGCGGCGACGCGCGCGTTTCCGTACTGAAAGCCGTGGTGACCCAGGCGAGCTCCGCTATTCCGGTAATGCCGCTTTACCTGTCACTGCTGTTTAAAGTCATGAAGCAAAAAGGCACGCACGAAGGCTGCATCGAGCAGGTCTACGGCCTGTTTAAAGATAGCCTGTACGGCGCTTCACCGATTCTGGACGAAACGGGCCGCCTGCGTGCGGACTATAAAGAGCTGCAGCCAGAAGTGCAGGACGAAGTGGTTAAGCTGTGGCCGACCGTCACCAACGAAAACCTCAACGAACTGACCGATTTCGTCGGCTATAAAGCTGAGTTTATGCACCTGTTCGGCTTTGGCCTGAACGGCGTAGACTATGACGCTGATGTGAACCCGGACGTGAAAATCAAAAATCTGGTACAGATGTAATCATCTGACCAGGAGTATTTAAAAGGCGTCCTGCGGGGCGCTTTTTTTTTGCTGTTCTCGCTATGCAACTCAGGTCGCCAGGCTGCGGGAAAACGCGCTGAGGATAGTTAATAAAAAAGCCGGTAATTTTCATTACCGGCTTTTTCGTTCTCGCAAAGAAAATTACGCGAGTGATTCAGCGGTGCGCTCAACCAGCGCCAGCAGAAGCTTGATATCTTCCAGCGTAACGGTTGGGTTCAACAGCGTCATCTTCAGGCAGGTTATGCCGTTGTGCTCGGTCACGCCGACGTTGGCACGACCGGAGTCCAGCAGCGCATCACCAATTTTCTGGTTAAGCAGGGCAATCGCCGCATCGTCACCTTGTTGTGGACGGAAGCGGAACAGCACGCTCGCCAGCTGTGGCTCCATCACCAGCTCCAGCGATGGCTGGGCGGTCACGTAAGCCGCAACCTGTTGCGCCAGCGTCACGCCGTGGTCGATGATTTCGGCATACTGCTTCTGGCCCAGCGCTTCCAGACCCATCCACATTTTCAGCGCGTCGAAACGGCGGGTAGTCTGTAGCGATTTAGACACCAGGTTTGGCACGCCAGCCGCTTCGTCGAACTCGGAGTTCAGGTAAGCCGCCTGGTAGCGCATCAGCTCGTAGTGACGCGCTTCCTTCAGCAGGAAGGCGCCGCAGCTGATGGTCTGGAAGAACTGCTTGTGGAAATCCAGGGTAATGGAGTCCACCAGTTCAATGCCGTCCAGATAGTCACGATATTTTTCCGAAAGCAGCAGTGCGCCGCCCCATGCTGCATCAACGTGCAGCCAGGTTTCATACTCTGCAGCAATTTTTGCAATCGCGCGCAGCGGATCGATAGCGCCTGCGTCGGTGGTGCCAGCCGTTGCGACAATCGCCAGAACCTGCTCGCCGTTGGCTTTCGCCTGCGACAGCTTCTCGGTCAGATCGTTAACGTCCATGCGCGCAAAGTTATCGGTTTTCACCAGCGTGACGGAGCGGTAGCCCAGACCCATCAGCGCCATGTTCTTCTGCACGGAGAAATGCGCGTTTTCAGAGCAGAATACCTTAATCTTGCTCAAATCGCCCGGCAGGCCATCCTGCTGTACCGAATGCCCCAGACGCGCGAAGAAAGCGTCGCGCGCCAGCATCAGGCCCATCAGGTTACTTTGCGTACCGCCGCTGGTGAAAACGCCAGCGTCACCGGCCTGGTAGCCAACCTGAGCGCGCAGCCATTCGATCAGCTTCATCTCAATGATGGTGGCCGACGGGCTTTGATCCCAGGAGTCCATGCTCTGGTTGGTGGCGTTGATCAGGACTTCCGCCGCCTGGCTAATCACCAGGCTTGGGCAGTGCAGATGCGCCACGCACTGCGGGTGATGCACCGACAGGCTGTCTTTCAGGAAGTATTCGATCGCGCGCTCAATGGCGGCCTGGTTGCCCAGGCCCTCCGCATTGAAATCCAGCGAGATGCGCTCGCGCAGCTCGGCAACGCTTTTGCCCTGATACATTTCAGGCTGCTGCAGCCACTGCACGACGGCCTGGCTGGTTTGCTCAATAGCCTGCTGGTAGGCTTCGGTGCTCTGCGCCGAAGCTGCCAGAATAGGGTTGGACCTGGACATCAACTTACTCCGCAGAAACAGGTTTAACGCCGGCAGCCACCATGGCGCCTTCAAATTTATCCAGGAACACGCCCAGCTCTTCTTTGCTGATCAGCAGTGAAGGCAGCAGACGCAGCACGCAGCCGTGACGACCGCCGCGCTCCAGGATCAGACCCGCTTCGAAGCATTTTTTCTGCAGCAGGGCAGAAAGCGCGCCATCGGCAGGGTAGCAACCCATGTGGTCCTGTGGCTGATCTGGCTTCACAATTTCAATACCCAGCATCAGGCCCAGGCCGCGAATGTGGCCGATAACCGGATAACGTTTTTGCAGCTCGGCCAGCTGGCCTTTCAGCCACTCGCCTTTTTCAGCAACGCTGGCTGCGATGTTGTTATCTTTCAGGTGGCGCAGCGTGGTCAGGCCGGTAGCCATTGCCAGCTGGTTACCACGGAAGGTACCGGTATGGTGACCTGGTTCCCAGGCGTCAAACTGCTTCTTGATACCCAGTACGGCCAGTGGCAGACCACCGCCTACAGCTTTAGACATCACGATGATGTCTGGCTCAATGCCCGCATGTTCAAAGGCGAAGAACTTACCGGTACGCGCGAAGCCAGCCTGCACTTCGTCCAGGATCAGCAGAATGCCGTGTTCCTGAGTCACTTTACGGATGCGCTGCAGCCACTCGACCGGAGCCGGGTTCACGCCGCCTTCGCCCTGAACCGCTTCCAGAATAACGGCCGCAGGTTTACGCACGCCGCTTTCCACGTCGTTGATCAGGTTTTCAAAGTAGTAAGCCAGCGCGTCTTCACCCGCTTTACCGCCGATGCCCAGCGGGCAGCGGTACAGATGTGGGTAAGGCATAAACTGAACTTCCGGCATCATGCCGTTAACCGCTTCTTTTGGCGACAGGTTGCCCGTAACCGCCAGCGCGCCGTGGGTCATGCCGTGATAACCGCCGGAGAAGCTGATCACGCCGGTACGGCCGGTGTATTTTTTCGCCAGCTTCAGCGCGGCTTCGACTGCATCCGCACCGGAAGGGCCGGTAAACTGCAGGCAGTACTCTTTGCCCTGGCCCGGCAGTAAAGAGAGCAGGTAAGCGGAAAACTCGTCTTTTAACGGCGTTGTCAGGTCAAGCGTATGTAACGGCAAGCCACTGGTAATGACATTTTGGATGCTCTGCAGCATATCAGGGTGGTTGTGGCCCAGCGCCAGCGTACCTGCACCGGCAAGGCAATCAAGATATTGATTATTCTCAACATCTGTAATCCATACACCCTGTGCTTTAGCAATGGCGAACGGCAGTTTGCGCGGATAGCTCCTGACATTCGATTCATATTCAGCCTGTCTGGCCAAAAACGCTTCATTGTTTCCTGATGAATTCGCAGCAAAATTATCAATACGGACTTTATCCGTCATCATATCTCTCCTACAACCAGGGGTGTTGATAACGCCGTGGTTGAATAAGTTGAATAAAAAGTTATGCGCTGTAAAAAAGCGCGGCCAATATAGGACTTTTCAGCCCGCGACTCAATGATTAATTTTGTTAAGATTTACTTACTATTTTCCTTTAATAATCAATAAGTTGTTGATTTTGTGAGCGACAGCAAAGCTGTCATTGCTTTAACAATTCAACAACAAAGCACAAAAAAGGCGGGTTTTTGTCGGGTGGCCACTGCCAAAGCCTTTAATGGCACAGGCTAAACGCTACCTGTTAAACCCAAATAAGCGCTGGCTAATGGCAAATTTAAGCGCAGCGGGAAAAGCGACAGGCATTAATTAAGCTTAGTGATAAAACGGCCCGTTTAATAACCGCTTCGCTTTAAATATCTGTCGGGATTAATCTTAAAAAAAGGCCAGCCTTTAAAGCTAACCTGCTGTTTTTAATTATAGCCCACCCTGACACCGCGTGATAATAAAACAATTTTCTCGCTCCGAGCTAAATCATAGTCTGTACTCAGGGTAGCTATTCTTTTCTTTCCATCAGCAGGGGATAAGTATGAGCAATCTGTTAAATATTAAGGCTGATGAAATCCTTACTCTTTTCCGTAAGCATTTCCCTGAACTTCCTGATGATATGGAGCAGAAAATTAGCGCCATTCTGACCACCGAGCCGCCGCCAGAGCTGAACACGGAAATTTCCCTTTCTGAAACAGAGCAGCCACAGACGCTGCGCTGCGCCATCATTGAAGGCTATAACAACGTTTGCCGCGGCAGCCTCGAACCAGAAACCCTACCGCATCATCTGGCCAGTACCGGCACGATTGCCAGCGCGGATTACGACAGGTTGTTTAGCGATACTCGTCATCTGTTTGTGGCTGCGAACCTTGCCCTGACCGGCGTGCTTTTTTATGACGACGCGCAGCAAGACCTGCTGGGGATCTATACCGGCTCTGCCATTGCCTCCGACGATCTTTTTTCTTTTACGCTTAAAGGCGGCTGGGATAGCGCGGGTGAGCCAGAGGAGCGTTAGTCACACTTTTTAGTTTTTCCTTACATAAAACGGCTGAAATATTGCGTGGCTGTTACAAATGCTGTTAAATTATGGCCCTGTTTTTTTTAACATGGATGCTGGCGCCTTGATTTACGACTGCTTTTTATACTATGACGAAGATATGCTGCTGGAAATTCGGCTGAATACCTTGCATAAATACGTCGACAAATTCGTTATCGTTGAGTCGCTTTATACCTTTACCGGTAAAAAACGAGAGCGCCTGCATTTTGATATTGAAAAATTTTCGCATTTTAAAGAGCAAATTATCTATGTTGTTAACGATCGTAAGCCGAAAATTCATCAACAGGCATTTCTTTCAAATGGTTCAACAGTAAACGCTGGTGAAACCGATCCATGGTTCAACGAAGCCTATGCACGTAACTTTATTATGCAGGGGCTGGCCGACGCAAAAGATGATGACATTATTATAGTGTCTGATGTTGATGAGATCCCGCATCCTGATGCGATTAAGCAGTTTAGCCGCTGGCATCTTTGCACCACGATTTACCAAAATTTCTATAATTTTAAATTTAATTTACAGGTAATGAATGACAACGGCACTCCCCGGTTATGCAAGCTGCCGAAAATGGTGACGTACAAGAATTTAAAAGGATTTTTTCTTGCGCAGCCCGAGCTGTTAAGAAACGTGAAACGTAAAGGGACCCCGATCCGAGATAGCTGGCTACGCTGGACCTTACTAAAATACTGCACCAAAGTGGTTAAAAACGGCGGCTGGCATTTTTCCTGGGTAATGACGGATGCGCGGATTAGTGAAAAAATGTCGACTATTTCCCATACCGAACACGATCTGCCGGAGTTTAATAATCCGGATCATATTCGCCGCTGCGTAGAAAACAATATTGATATCTGGAACCGTCCCAGAAAAATGAGAATTGTTCCTGTTAATGAACATGAGCTACCCGCGTGGCTGGTGGAGAACAAGAACCGTTTTCTGGAATTTATAAAAGAGTAAGCGGGGCAGGCAAATACCTGCACCGCGTCAAAAATCAGTGTGGCTGGCTGGTGGGGCGATAAAGGATTTCGTTAATATCTACTTCTGCTGGCTGGTTGATAGCAAACTCGACCACGCGCGCAAAAGAGTCGGCGGGAACGGCATGGGTTTTATAAAAATCCTGCATACGCGTACTAATCTCTTTATCCGAAATATGGTTGGTCAGCTCGGTCGCTACTGCGCCAGGCGAGATAATCGTAGTGCGCAGGTTCCACTCTTTCACTTCCGAGCGCAGTCCCTCACTGATAGCGCGGACGGCATGCTTGGTCGCGCAGTAAACCGATCCGGACGGCGTAACCTTATGGCCGGCTACGGAAGAAACATTAATAATATGACCGCTTTTCTGCGCCTGCATAAAAGGCAGCGCGGCGGCGATACCGTACAGCGTGCCTTTAATGTTGACGTCAATCATATTATCCCATTCATCCGTTTTCAGACTGTCCAGCCGCGACTGCTGCATCAGGCCGGCATTGTTCAGCAGCACATCTATACGGCCAAACTTATCAACGGCGGTTTTGACCAGCGCTATCACCTGCTGCTTGTTCGTCACGTCGGTAGTGACCGCCAGCGCTTTGCCGCCGTTGCTTTCCAGCTCTGCCACCAGCTTTGCCAGCCGATCGGCACGGCGTGCGCCCAGCACCACTGTTGCACCCAGCGCGCTCAGATGCCGCGCGGTCACTTCGCCCAGGCCGCTACTGGCACCGGTAATCACAATGACTTTTCCTGCCACGTTATTGCTCATGCTTTTTCTCCGTATTGTTCATCGGTGACTTTTTCCAGCCATTCCACAACCTTGCCATCCTGGGCTTCCTGAATAGCGATATGAGTCAGCGCAGTCGTTGCGCTTGCGCCATGCCAGTGCTTTTCGAAAGGCGGGATCCACACCACATCACCGGGACGGATTTCACGAGCTGGCTCACCCCAGGTTTGTACATAGCCAAATCCGCTCGTCACAATCAGCGTCTGCCCAAGCGGATGCGTATGCCAGGCGGTACGTGCACCAGGTTCAAACGTTACACTACCGCCGCTGGCACGAGCAGGCTCACTGGCAGGGAAAAGGGGGTCGATGCGCACAGTACCGGTAAACCAGTCCGCCGGACCGGCATAAGAAGCCCGTGAGCCGCATTGATAGATATCAGTCATAATTTGCCCTTGCATAGGAAGACCTGAACGCCGCGTCCGCAGCCAGGCAGAATGTACTGATAGAAGGTTAGTTGAAAAAGAGAGGTTGATTAAGCCCGTCAGACTAAACGGGCTGAGGAGTGAGGTAGATTAATTGCGCGCTTTTTCGGCTGATGACCATGCAAAGTTGCCGCGTAATGCAAACAGCAGTCCCGCCGCTAAGATAAGCGCAGCGGCAACGGCAGCAAAACCCGGCGAAGCCAGAAACGCTAACAGCGCTACCGGTGCCGAAGGTTGGTCATCGGTGGTGGTGCCGGTTTGCCATGCCGCCAGGCAGTAAAAAATCGGCATAACCGCGACTGCTACCCATAAAATATGCAGGATATGGGCGATGCGCCAGGAAAGTGCGACGGGAATCTTAAAAATATTTAATCTTAAAAGCCAGAATGCCACCCTGCCAGCGGCCAGCAGAAAGAAGGTGTGGAGCAGGGACATAAAAAGCATAACGCCGTGCATAGCATGTGTCATAAGAAGTATCCTTCAAAAAAGTAACGAAAGCAGACTAATAAGCATAGTCGTTGAATGGTTATTATTGAGAAGAATTTCTTACTAATTATCCTGACTTAAGCAGAACATGATGCGAAAAAAGCAATACCGCACAAAAGGCGATAATTTTTCTGCTTAAAATACAACCAGTTTGCGCGTTTCAGGCCGCTTTTAAGGCGTTTTTAAACAAGTTTATTATGTTAATCATTTAGTTAGGTCATTAATAATTTGTAGTACTAATTGACGGGCGCGCATAACGGGCTTCTGGCAGGATACGCATCCACGCAGTGTGCATCTGGTTTAAAAATTTCCATGAAGTGGTTTACCAAAAACGCGGTACTCTTCTCCGCTAAAACCTGTCTGGCCGCCTTTCTGGCACTTTATATCGCACTTGAGCTCAATTTTGAAAAACCCGCCTGGTCTCTGACAACCGTCTTTGTGGCGTCGCAGCTCTATAGCGCGTCAACGATCTCCAAGTCAGTATTTCGCCTGATGGGCACGCTGCTTGGCGGGCTGTTTATCTTTCTGATTTATCCGGAAACGGTGCAGTATCCGCTCCTGTTCAGCCTGTGCGTCTCGCTGTGGGTTGCGGTATGCCTTTATCTTTCTTTGCACGACCGCACGCCCAAAAGCTATGTCTTTATGCTGGCCGGCTACAGCGCTGCGATTATGGGATTTCCCGGCGTGGTATCACCTTTTTCGATCACCGACATCGTCGTGTCACGCATAGAAGAGATTACCCTGGCCATAATCTGTAGCAGCCTGGTACACCAGCTGATCCTGCCGGTATCGATGAAAAGCCTGCTGGAGCAGAGCGTCAGCATCTGGTATCAGAATGGCCGGAAACTGTGCGCCAAGCTGATTACCGTGCTGCCAAAGGATAAGTCGCTGGAGCGGGAAGATATTCTGATCCAGATGGCTAATTTTCCGCTAAACGTCGAAACGTTGATTACCCACTGCGTGTATGAAGGTGACGCGGCGCGAAAACTGATCCGGCTGGTCAGCGTGCAGTATCAGCACCTTTCTTATTTGATCCCCACGCTGACCGCGATTGAAGCGCGGCTGGGCGTGCTGGGCGAACAGCAAATTCGCTTTCCGCAATGCGTGGCGGATGTTTTTAGCGAGTTTCTGGTGTGGCTGAACGGTGGGGAAATCAGCGAACCTGTGGTCATGCAGCAGCGACTTAGCGCAACGCAGGCGCAGCTAAAGCAGATTTGGCAAAGCGGGGAGCTATCGACCGAAGAGAGCATTTTGCTGATTGGGCTGCTGGAGCGGCTGGCGGACTTTGTGCGTATTGCGGGCGCTTATCACAGCGTTAGCGTGCTGGTCAGCGATCTTTCCGGCGATACCAGCCTGGCGAAAGATACGCGAGCGCATCGCCATATTGATAAAGGTCTGCTGCTGCTGTCGGCCACGACGGCTTTTCTGGCAACGTTTATCTCCTGCCTGTTCTGGATTGGCAGCGGCTGGGCAGACGGTGCCACCGCGCCCATGATGGCGGCGATTGTCGCTTCGTTCTTTGCCGGTATGGATACGCCGCTGGTGCCGATGAAGCGCTTTATTAAGGGCGTGGTAATTGCACTGGCGATCAGCCTGTTTTATATCGCTTTCCTCATCCCGCAGGCGAATACTTTTGAAGCGCTGTTGCTTTGCCTGACGCCGGGACTGCTGCTGCTTGGTCTGGTGATTGCCAGGCCGTCGACCAATCTGATCGGCATCAGCGTGGCGACGCAGATCCCCGCTTTTCTGGGCATGAGCCACCATTTTACGCCTAATCTGACCTCGCTGATTAATACGGCGATTTCATCGATGGTGGGAATTATCGTGGCGGTGGCTATTACCGCAATTATCCGTAATAAGCGTCCAGCCTGGACGGCCAAACGCGCGCTGCGCACGGGGCTGCGCGATCTGCTGCGGCTGGTGAAGGAAATTGAACGTAACGGCTCTTCGCTGCTGGCTCGTCAGCAGTTTATCGCCCGCACCCTGGACCGCGTAAATATTATTCTGCCCAGAACGCGGCTCGATCCGCACCCTGACCTGCTGTCGGGCGGTAACCTGCTAACGGAGGCCTGGCTGGGCGCAAACTGTTATGACTACTACGCTCGGCAGCGGCAAATACTGGAAAAGTACAGCATCGATAGCGGGCAAATGTTTCACGAGCTGGGCCTGTATCTGAAGCGGCGTATGAAATCGCTGCAAACCCAGCCGCATAAAGATCTGCAGGACGAGCTGGACCTGCTGCTGCTCAGGCTGGAAGCGCTGGCGAGACAGGATGAAGCCGTGTTTGCACCACTGTTTTATCTGTTTAATATTCGCCTGTCGCTCTACCCATTACAGCGCTGGCCGGATAAATCGCTGCTGATTACTATCAGGCGCTAATCGCTAATAGAGCAGGTCCAGCTGCTCAGGCTCATTGATTAGCTGCAGTGAGCGGGCGGAAAAATCGGCTCGCCAGCGTACTTTGTCGATGCCCATAATCAGATTGTCTACATCATTATTGGCAACGCGCACCGCGCAGTTTCTGGCCCACAGGGGCAGGCGGGCAATGTCGTAAGTGAAAACGACGGCTACATCGCCGTTTTCCTTGATACTTATCGATTGAATGGTTTTTACCCGCATGCGGCCATAGCAAAAATCATGGTGTTGACGAAACTCCCGTCTACCGTAATCGGTAAGCTGCCAGCGGATTTCCGCCGGAAAACGACGGGGATGAATCAGGCCGGCATCGGCCAGCGCAGCCATTCTGGCTGTTACCCAACCGTCGCGACCGTGCGCAACAATTACCGGCCAACGGGTCTCTCCCAGGCAAAGCGCTGGTTCGCCATCCAGCGCTTTTTGCACCGCGTTACGATAGCGGGTGTTATCGGCATGACAGAAAAAGCTGGCAGTTAAGATAAGCAGAGAAAGGCTAAGGGGTGCGAGCCGCATTCAACATCCTTTTAGTTGGTTATCGCAGGGTTTTAAACGTCAGGCCTGATTTTATAAGTACGGAAAGCTAACCCAAAGTAAAAATATTTGCCGGGCCAGCATACAGCAGCGGCAAAACGTTTTAGCCACAAAATCAGTTTGCCGCAGCAGGATTGCACTACGCTTGTCTTTGCAAAGTCCAGTCGTCTGAAAGAGGAAAAGCTATGGCGGATAAATGCATCATTCTTGACGATTACCAGAACGTTGCGACAAAAATGGCCGACTGGCAGACGCTGGACAAATCCCTGACGATTGAGTGCCTGCATCATCATCTCCGCGACCGCCACCAGTTAGTCGAGGCTCTACAGCAGGCAGTGGTTATCGTTGTCATGCGCGAACGTACCGTTATTGACCGCGAACTGCTGGCTCAGCTTCCCGACTTGCGGCTGATCGTCACCAGCGGGATGCGCAATGCGGCTATTGATATTGCGGCGGCGAAAGAGAAGGGCATCACCGTCTGCGGTACCGCCAGCGGCAGCGAACCACCGGCGGAGCTGACCTGGAGCCTGCTGCTGGCGCTGGCAAAAAATCTGCTGCCCGAACAGCATAATCTGACCGGTAATGGCCCGTGGCAGTCTTCGCTCGGCACTACGCTGGCCGGAAAAAACATCGGGATTATCGGACTGGGCAAAATTGGCCAGAGGATTGCCCGCTACGCGCAGGCTTTTGAGATGAACGTTTACGCCTGGAGCCCTCATCTTACCGCGCAGCGTGCGCAGGAAGCGGGCGTAACTTTCGTGGCGGAAAAATCGGCGTTGCTGGCCCAAAGTGACTTCGTCACGCTGCATCTGGTCTGCGCGCCTGCCACGCAGGGGATTATTGGCTGGAACGATCTGCAACAGATGAAGCCCTCGGCTTACCTGATTAATACTTCACGTGCGGCGCTGATCGAGCAGGGCGTGCTGCTGCGGGCGCTGGAAAATAACGTTATCGCTGGCGCGGCGGTGGACGTTTTTGAAGAGGAGCCGCTGGCAGCGGACTCCCCGTATCGTCAGTCTCATCACCTGCTGGCAACGCCGCACCTGGGCTACGTTAGCGACAGTAACTACCGCACTTATTTTACTCAGGCGATTGAAGATATTAACGGCTGGCTCGACGGGAAACCGGTGCGGGAGCTATAGCGCGCGTCGGCCTTCTGCCAGATAAGCCTGCATCTCTTCTTCCGGCACCATGCCACCGCCCGTGGCCCAGACCAGGTGCGTGGCCTGCGCCATTTGGTCTGGCGTCAGCCCGTGTTTTAGCTGCCAGGCCTGGCTGGAACATATGCGCATCGGCCCGGCCATTCCGGCCAGCGCGGATGGCTCCAGCTGAATATTTTCGCTGCGATCCAGCGCGGCGAGCATTCTGTACATCGTCTTGTCGCTAAGCGTATAGCAACCGTCAATCAGCTTTGCCATCGCCCGCCCCACAAAACCGGAGGCACGACCGACGGCAAGGCCATCCGCCGCCGTTTTATTATCAATACCGATATCCGTGACGGCAATAGCGTCGTGCAGCCCCGTACTCATGCCCAGCAGCATGCAGGGAGAATGGGTCGGCTCGGCAAAAAAACAGTGCACGCTATCGCCAAAGGCGAGCTTCAGGCCGAAAGCGACGCCGCCGGGACCTCCGCCCACGCCGCACGGCAGGTAAACAAACAGCGGGTGCGCGTCGTCTACCTTAATCTTCAGTTCGTTAAACTGCGCGCGCAGACGTAGTCCGGCCACGGCATAACCTAAAAACAGCGTGCGGGAATTTTCATCATCAATGAAAAAGCAGTGGGGATCGCTTTCGGCCGCGCGACGTCCTTGCGCCACGGCAACGCCATAATCCTCTTGATACTCAACAACCTTAACGCCGTGGGATCGCAACTTCTCCTTTTTCCACTGGCGCGCGTCAGCGGACATATGCACGGTCACGTCAAAGCCCAGCTTTGCGCTAATGATGCCGATAGAGAGGCCCAGATTGCCGGTAGAACCGACGGCAATGCGCCGCTGGCTAAAAAATGCTTTACAACGGGAAGCGAGCAGCACGCTGTAATCGTCATTTCTGGCGATCAAACCAGCGTCGATCGCCAGTTTTTCTGCATGCGTCAGCACTTCATAAATACCGCCGCGCGCTTTAATTGAACCGGAAATGGGCAAATGGCTGTCTTTCTTCAGCCATAAAGTGCCGGTAAGCGGCTGCTTATCCTCTTCTTCCAGCCACCGCTGCATGGCGGGAATGGCAACGGTCGGCGATTCGATGATTCCGTGCGCGGTGGCGGTTTCCGGAAAAGCCTTAGCCAGCAGCGGGGCGAAACGCTCAAGTCTTGCTGCGGCCTCGTTAACGTCAGCCAGCGTCAGGCCAACCAGCGCTAAACCTTCTTCGGCGCTGGCAGCGTCAGGGTTCAGCCAGAATGTTTCATTAAGCGTTTGCAGTTGCAGAACAACGGGGTGATCAAGGGCCGCCATAAGATCTCTTTTTGTAAAAATGAGGTAAGTCATTATTTGCAGGATACACTCTGTAAGCCAGCCGGACACTATGCCAACGGAGAAACAATGCGCCTTGCTTCCTTATTACTGCTGTTGGTCAGTCTTGACGTCTCAGCCAGCAATTTCGTTATTAATCAGCGCGTGCCGCCAGTCGGCGTCGGCGTACAGGGCGAACTGCTTGTTAATCACCATACCCTTTCAACACGGCCCTGGAACAGCGCGCAGCTACACGGCAAAATTCGCGTTTTGCTGCATATGGCAGGCAGAATTTCAGCAAAAGATGAAAACGCCGCGCTGATTGAGATGTTAAGCAAAGCCGATCTGCCGCATGACCGCTATCAGACTACCACTATTGTTAATACCGACGACGCTATCCCGGGTAGCGCAATCTTTGTTCGCGCCAGCCTGAAATCGGCCAAAGAGGCGTCGCCCTGGGCGCAGTTTATTATCGACGGTCAGGGCAGCGTCAAAAAAGCCTGGCAGCTTAAAGCGGGCGGCTCGGCGGTCGTGGTGCTGGATAGCCAGGGGAAGGTACGCTTCGCCCATGAGGGCGCATTAACCGCGGCTGAAAATCAGCAGGTAATGGCGCTGTTAAAGACGCTGCTGGAGGAAGGCGTTTCCTGAACAAAGAGCAATCTCATTTTTTTCTGGCGCATAATTGCCCGGGCGAACAGCCGATAACGCGTTTAAATGCCTTTGCAAACGCGCTTTCTGATTCATAACCTGATGAGAGTGAAATCTGTTGAATAGAATCGCCTGAATTTTGTAAGCGGTCACAGGCCAGCAGCATTCTCCACTGAGTGAGATAGTCGATGGGGGCCGTGCCTACCGTCACCTTAAAATGTTTTGCAAACGCCGAGCGAGACATTCCTGCCTGACCAGCAAGTTTTTCCAGCGTCCACCTGTAGCCGGGCTGGTCGTGAATACAGGCCAGCGCGGCGCTCAGCTGCTTATCCCGCAGGGCAAAAAGCCAGCCCACGCCCGTGCCGGGAGTGTCGTTGATATGCAGTCGTAAAGCCTGAATCAACAGCATAAAAGCCAGCTGCTGCATAATCAGCCCGTTGCCAGGCTGGGCGGTTTGCACCTCCTGCACCATGCGATCGAGCGCCCAGCGCATAGCGGCTTTATCGGCTTCTTTACGAATATGTACCACCGGCGGCAGCGAGCTTAACAACATGCTGGCAGGGCGGCCAGCCAGAAGAAAATGGCCGCCGACCAGAAAGCAGCCGGGGTTTCTATGCATGTTTACCGCTATATCCGTCACCATCGACGTGCGGACCTGCTGAAAGTCCACGGGTTCCGACATCAAATCTGTTGCCAGCCGGAAAGGTGGGCCGGGCGGCAACAGATAACAATCTCCCGCAGTAAGCCGCAGCGGTTCGGTAACGCCCTCAACCGATAGCCAACACTCTCCAGATACCACGGCGTAACATTTAATCCCGTCATGGAACGGCCACTGCACGGCTGATCCCTGAGGCAGCAGGACGCCGCCAGACGCATAGCTTTCAGGCTTCAGCAGCGACAGCAACTGCGAGAGCGGATCCATAATCACCCCGGACGATCGGACATAAAACAGCGACTTTACAACATAGATCGTATCCAATAAAGCCAATACAGTGGCGGTTCAATAAGGCCGTAGCGATCGCTACTTTCTGAGGGTTCTATTATGCGTATTTTTCTTACCGGCGCGACCGGATTTATCGGTACAGAGATTGTCAGCCAGCTACTGGTGGCCGGGCATCAGGTTGTCGGGCTGACCAGAAGCCAGCAGGGTGCTGACAGGTTAAAAGCAGCAGGCGCCGAGGCACATTTTGGCGATATTGAAGATGTTGATAGTTTGCGGCGGGGTGCGGAGGCATGCGATGGGGTAATCCATACCGCATTTAACCACGACTTTTCTACCTTCGTGGCGAACTGTGAGCAGGACAGGCTGGTTATTCAGGCCCTGGGCGACGCGTTAAAAGGCTCGCAGCGGCCTTTAATCATTACTTCAGGCGTGGGGATGGGGGCGGCAGGGCCAAATCAGCTGGCCGTGGAGGATCATTTTAATCCTGCGCATCCTAATCCACGTAAAGCCTCAGAACTGGCAGGCGAGGCTGCGTTACAGAAAGGCATCAACGTTGCTACGGTTCGTCTTGCGCAGGTGCATAACCCGATTAAGCAAGGACTTATCACGCCATTAATTGATGTCGCCCGGCAGAAGGGTATTTCAGCCTGGGTTGCAGAGGGGCAGAACCGCTGGTCCGCTGTCCATCTCAGCGACGCGGCACGGCTTTACGTGCTGGCTCTGGAAAAAAATACCCCGGGAAGTCGATATCATGCTGTTGCAGAAGAAGGCGTTACGCTGCGGCAGATTGCCGAAACGATTGGGCATGTTTTAAATCTTCCCGTCACGCGCCTTGACGCTGTCGAAGCCTCTGCTCATTTTGGCTGGATGAGTAGATTTGTTGCCCACGATATGTCTGCGTCAAGCGTATTGACCCGGGAACGTCTTGCGTGGCGGCCGACAGGGCCGGGACTGCTTGCCGACCTTGAGCAACTCCCGCCGATAACGCGCAATTAAGATACGCCACCTCGCCAGCGTCTTTTTTTATCTTTATGTTTTTTAACATGAAAACAGGGAAGCACTCTGGCGAGTATTAACATCCTGAAAACGCCGCCTCAAAGGTAATTTATTGTTTAATGGTTAAATTTCCATAATTTCTGTCTTTTTGTTAAGGATAATCTAGGCTTAACTGAAACAACGTTAGTTTTCACGAGTAAAACCGCTCTCAACCGGCCTGTTGCGCTGCGCCGGGCGAAGCAAGCCAGAAAGGCTTTACGGCAACGGCGACCTCTCTTTTTTACTCGTTATGATGGGAAAACCAGTGACGGCAACCATGACCAACGCTAAAGAATTATTGAGTCAGGAAAGCGAACTGCGCGCGTTGCGTGATGCGCTACATCGTCGGCTCG
The DNA here is from genome assembly GCF_019132875.1 of Erwinia phyllosphaerae. GTDB lineage: Bacteria > Pseudomonadota > Gammaproteobacteria > Enterobacterales > Enterobacteriaceae > Erwinia > Erwinia phyllosphaerae. Next base: position 243,632 of record NZ_JAHSPF010000004.1, on the reverse strand, counting down.
ACCAGCTGTTACCCGCTGGTGGCGAGCGCGATCGGGTCAGCGCGGCAATGCGTGAAGGCGCGCTGGCACCGGGCAAGCGCATTCGTCCCTTGCTGCTGATGCTGGCGGCTTGCGATCTCGGCTGCGACAAAAACCATCCGGGCCTGCTCGATCTTGCCTGTGCTGTGGAAATGGTGCATGCCGCCTCGCTGGTGCTGGACGATATCCCCTGTATGGATAACGCGGCGCTGCGCCGCGGCCGACCTACCATCCATCGCCAGTTCGGGCAGGATGTGGCGATCCTTGCGGCAGTGGCACTGCTCAGCAACGCTTTTGGCGTGGTGGCCGCTGCCGAAGGGCTGTCCGATGCCTGTCGAGCCCAGGCCGTAGCGGAGCTTTCCGCTGCCGTTGGGCTACAGGGGCTGGTTCAGGGGCAGTTCCGCGATCTGAATGAAGGCAACGTAGCGCGCAGTGAAGAAGCGATAGCCGATACTAACGAGCTGAAAACCAGCATGTTATTCAGCGCAACGCTGCAAATGGCGGCGCTGGCGGCAGACGCATCGCCTGAGATACGCCAGAAGCTCGGTTTTTTCGCCCGCGATTTGGGACAGGCCTTTCAGCTGCTCGACGATTTAGCAGACGGTCACAGCGGTACAGGTAAAGATCTTAATAAGGATGAAGGCAAATCGACGCTGGTAGCCCTGCTGGGGGCTGAAGCAGTACAGCAGCGCCTGCATGCGCATCTGCACAGCGCCGATCAGCATCTCTCATGGGCCTGCCAGCACGGTCTGGCAACGCGCCGCTTTATGCATAGCTGGTTCAGTCAGCAGCTGGCAACCTTTAGCTGATTGTTGAGATGCGGAGAGTGAATGAAGGACGCGAACCTTGTACAGCGTAAGAACGATCATCTTGATATTGTCCTCAACCCGGCGCTCAACGTGCCTAAAGCCCGAACGGGGTTTGAACACTGGCACTTTGAGCACTGCGCGCTGCCAGAGCTGGATCTGGACGGCATCGATCTTAGCAGCACGCTGTTTGGTAAAAAGCTGCAGGCTCCGCTGCTGATTAGTTCGATGACCGGGGGGGCCGCTCGCGCTCGCCATATCAATCGACATCTGGCACAAACCGCCCAGCAGTTAGGGCTGGCGATGGGCGTTGGCTCGCAGCGCGTGGCGTTGGAAAGCGAGGCCAGCTTTGGCCTGAACAGCGAGCTGCGGGAAATTGCACCCGATATCCCTTTATTAGCTAATCTGGGCGCGGCGCAAATTCGCGGCGCGCGCGGGCTGGACTATGCCCGGCGTGCGGTCGAGATGATCCATGCCGACGCGCTTATCGTGCATCTCAATCCCTTACAGGAAGCCCTGCAAACCGGCGGCGATCGCGACTGGCGCGGCGTGCTTGATGCTATTGGCCAGCTGGTTAAACGGCTTACGGTGCCGGTAGTGATCAAAGAAGTCGGCGCAGGGATTTCAACTAACGTGGCGCGGCAGCTGAGCGAAGCCGGGGTTGCCATGATTGACGTGGCGGGCGCTGGCGGCACCAGCTGGGCGGCGGTCGAAGCGGAAAGGGCGGAACATCCTGCGCAGCGGCGTATTGCGATGGCCTTTGCCGACTGGGGCATTCCTACATCTGAAACGCTACGCGCTATTCATACCGGGTTACCCGCGATGCCGTTGATTGCTTCCGGCGGTATTGCCGATGGCATTGATGCGGCTAAAGCGCTGGCGCTGGGGGCCAGCCTGGTTGGCCAGGCGGCCGCCGTGCTTAACAGCGCCAGCGCGTCAGCCGAGGCAGCCGTCGAGCATTTTCGTACCTTAATCGAACAGCTACGCATCGTCTGTTTCTGCACCGGTAGCGCCAATCTTAGCGAGCTTCGTCAGGCAAAACTGCACTATACCAGGAGCGAGGGATGAGTCACTACGCGGTGATCGCGCCGCCGCTTTACAGCCACTGGTATGCTTTACAGGCGCTGGCGCAGGAGCTGATTGAGCGCGGTCATCAGGTGACCTTTATTCATCAGGCCGAAGCGGCCGAGCTGCTCAACGATAAGCGTATCGCTTTTTATGCCGTCGGCGCGGCTTCGCATCCGCCCGGCTCGCTGGCCCGCACGTTAAAACTTGCCGCCAGGCCCGCCGGTTTTTCGCTGCTGGCGCTGATAAAAGATATGTCCCGCACCACCGAGATGCTGTGCCGTGAACTACCCGCGGTGCTGGACAAGCTCAACGTTGATGGATTAATCGTGGATCAGATGGAAGCCGCCGGCGGCCTGGTCGCCGAAGCGCTGGCGCTACCTTTTGTCTCGGTAGCCTGCGCGCTGCCGGTTAATCGCGAGGAAGGACTACCGCTGCCGGTAATGCCTTTCTCTTACGGCACGGACGAGGCGGCGCAAAAACGCTTTCGTACCAGCCAGCGCATTTATGACTGGATAATGCGCAGCCACGGACGCGTGATTGCCCGCAACGCCGCAAAATTTGGCCTGCCGCCGCGCCAGAGCCTGCACGAATGCCTTTCGCCGCTGGCGCAAATCAGCCAGACAGTGCCTGCCCTCGATCTTCCTCGTCGACATCTGCCTGCGCATTTCTACCAGGTTGGGCCGCTGCGCCCCGGGAAAACGGAAGATCGCTTCTGGCCGCTGTGGTCAGCGCGGCCTTTCGTCTTTGCTTCGCTGGGCACGCTGCAGGGACACCGTTTTCGGCTGTTTAAAACTATCGCTCGCGCCTGTAGCCGTCTGCACGTACAGCTTCTGATTGCCCACTGCGGCGGTTTATCTGCCAAACAGGAAGCGGAGTTAAAAGCCTGCGGCGCTTACTGGGTAACAGACTTTGCCGATCAGCTTAGCGTGCTACAGCAGGCCAACGCGGTCATTACCCACGGCGGATTAAATACCGTCGCGGATGCCGTCAGTACATCCACCCCCGTACTGGTCGTACCAATCGCTTTCGATCAGCCCGGAGTGGCGGCGCGCGTGGCGTGGAACGGCCTTGGCCGTCGCGTTTCCCGTTTCGCCAGCAGCAAAAAAATGGCGCAGAATCTGGCGCTGCTGCTGCACAACCAGGACAATTCATCCGCCATGCAGACCGCACAAAACCAGCTGCGGCAGGCGGGCGGCGCGCCGAAGGCGGCAGATATTGTGGAGCAGGCACTGGCCGCAAAGGCCTTCAGGCCTGGAGCAGCGGGATGAAAAAATGGGATCTCATTCTGGTCGGCGGCGGCCTGGCTAATGGACTGATCGCCTGGCGGCTACAGCAGCAGCAGCCTTCGTTAAACGTGCTGGTGCTGGAAGCGGGCGAGCGGGCAGGCGGCAATCACACCTGGTCCTTTCATCAGCACGATTTAACGTCAGAGCAACATGAATGGCTGCGGCCAATGGTGGCGCATCGCTGGCAGGGTTACGACGTGCGTTTCCCGCGCTTTCGGCGCACGCTGTCCGGTGACTATCTGAGCGTGACGGCGGAAAGCTTTGCTGCACCGCTGGAAAAGGCATTAGGAAACAAGCTGCAAACGCTGATAAAAGTGAGCAAGGTCGGCGTGCAGAGCGTGACGCTAAGCGATGGCCGGACGCTGCATGCCAGAGCGGTTATTGACGGACGAGGCTATCAGCCCAGCCCTTATTTAACCGTCGGCCTGCAGGCATTTTTAGGCCAGCAGTGGCAGCTGGCGGAGCCGCACGGGCTGACGCGGCCGATCCTGATGGATGCCACGGTAGACCAGCAGCAAAGCTACCGTTTTGTCTACACGCTGCCGCTTTCTGCCGATACGCTGCTGATTGAAGATACCCACTATCAGGACAGCAGCGTGCTGGACAGCGAAATGGCGCGGCAGCGCATCGCCGACTATGCGCAGGCGCAGGGCTGGAAGCTGGCACATTTACAGCGCGAGGAGCAGGGAAGCCTGCCGATTACGTTGCAGGGGCAGCCAAAAGCGTTTCGCCAGCAGCAGGGCGAACGCATTTATAGCGGCCTGCGTGCCGGATTGTTTCATGCGACAACCGGCTATTCACTGCCGCTGGCGGCAACGCTGGCCGATAAAATCGCCGCTACGCCCTTAACCTCGCACCGACAGCTGCAAGAGCTGATAGCGCAGTTTGCCGCCCGTGAGTGGCAGCGCCAGCGATTCTTTCGCATACTCAACCGCATGTTATTTCTTGCCGGTCGCCCGGAACGGCGCTGGCAGGTTATGCAGCGTTTTTATCAGCTGGACGACGGGCTGATCGCCAGGTTTTACGCCGGCCGTCTCAAACCTACAGATATGGCACGGATCCTTACAGGCAAGCCCCCGGTACCGGTCGGTGAGGCATTGCTGGCCGTGCTCAAAAAAACTCCCCGGCTGCGAGCTTTCTGATGAAAAAAACAATTGTAATTGGCGCCGGTATCGGCGGCCTGGCTTTGGCTATCCGTCTTCAGGCCGCGGGCATTCCCGTGCTGCTGCTGGAAGCGCGCGACAAGCCCGGCGGCCGCGCTTATGTCTATCACGATCGGGGGTTTACCTTTGATGCAGGCCCAACGGTGATTACCGATCCGTCGGCAATCGAAGAACTGTTTACGCTGGGCGGGAGACGTACCGCCGAGTTTATCGATATGCTGCCGGTCAAACCTTTCTATCGGCTGTGCTGGGACTCCGGCGAAGTCATGGATTACGACAACGATCAGCAGGAGTTAGAAGAGCAGATCGCCCGTTTCAATCCTGACGACGTGGCGGGCTATCGTCGCTTTCACGCCTACTCGCGCGAGGTGTTTAAAGAGGGTTACCTGAAGCTTGGCAGCGTACCTTTTCTTTCCGTGCGCGATATGGCCCGCGCCGCGCCGCAGCTGGTGCGGTTACAGGCCTGGAACAGCGTTTACAGCATGGTGTCAAAGTTTATTAAAGATGAGCACTTGCGCCAGGCTTTCTCCTTTCATTCGCTGCTGGTCGGCGGTAATCCTTTTGCCGCCTCGTCTATTTACACCCTGATCCATGCGCTGGAGCGCCAGTGGGGCGTCTGGTTTGCCCGCGGCGGTACCGGCGCAATGGTTCAGGGGCTGGTAAAGCTTTTTCGCGAGCTGGGCGGCGAAATCGAGCTAAACACGCCGGTCAGTAAGCTGGAAACGGAAGGCGATCGTATTACCGCAGTACGCACCGCGGACGGGCGGCGTATTGAAGTGGAAGCCGTGGCCTCTAATGCTGACGTAGTGCAAACCTATGACAAGCTGCTTGGTCACCATCCGCACGGCGCAGCGCAGGCCAAAGCGCTCAAGCGTAAAAGCATGAGTAATTCTCTGTTCGTTATCTACTTTGGGCTGAACAATCCGCACAGCCAGCTGGCGCACCATACGGTCTGCTTTGGGCCGCGCTATAAAGAACTGATTGAGGATATCTTTCATCACGACAAGCTGGCTGATGACTTCTCGCTTTATCTGCATTCGCCCTGCGTCACCGACCCTTCTCTGGCACCACCAGGCTGCGGTAGCTTTTACGTGCTGGCACCGGTACCTAACCTGGGCGTGGCCGATATCGACTGGGAAGTGGAAGGGCCAAAGCTGAAAGAGCGTATTTTTGCCTATCTGGAAGAGCACTATATGCCGGGCCTGCGCGAGCAGCTGGTGATGGAAAAAATCTTCACGCCGTTTGATTTTCGTGACGAGCTGGGCGCGCATCTGGGTTCCGCTTTTTCCGTTGAACCGCTGCTGACGCAGAGCGCCTGGTTCCGCCCGCACAACCGCGACAGCAAAATCAAAAATCTCTACCTGGTCGGCGCGGGGACGCATCCTGGCGCGGGCATTCCGGGCGTGATTGCTTCTGCCAAAGTGACCGCCAGCCTGATCCTGGAGGATATTATACGATGAACGAGCCGTTGCTCAGTCACGCCACGGAAACAATGGCGGTGGGGTCCAAAAGCTTTGCGACGGCGGCGAAGCTGTTCGATCCGGCAACCCGCCGCAGCGCGCTGATGCTCTATGCCTGGTGTCGCCACTGCGATGATGTGATTGACGACCAGCAGTTAGGTTTCAGACAGGAAAACAGCGCGCAGACCACGCCAGAAGCACGACTGCAAATGTTAAAGGCGCTGACTATTCGCGCCTGTATGGGCGAGTCGATGAGCGATCCGGCCTTTGCCGCTTTTCAGGAAGTGGCTCTGGCACACGCTATCCCGCAGCAGCAGGCGTTCGATCATCTGGAAGGTTACGCCATGGACGTGCGCGGCGACCTCTATTACAGCCTGGATGATACTTTGCGCTACTGCTATCACGTTGCAGGCGTGGTTGGCCTGATGATGGCGCGGGTGATGGGCGTGCGCGATGAGGCGGTACTGGATCGCGCCTGTGATTTAGGGCTGGCTTTTCAGTTGACCAATATCGCTCGCGATATCGTTGAGGATGCCCAAACCGGTCGCTGCTACCTGCCGATCCACTGGCTGGAAGAAGAGGGGCTGACGTTGAAAAACTATGCTGAGCCAGTCAACCGTGAACGGCTGGCGCGCGTGGCCGATCGGCTGGTGGCGGCCGCTGAACCTTACTATCTTTCGGCGGATGCCGGGCTGGCGGGTCTGCCGCTGCGTTCGGCCTGGGCTATTGCCACCGCGCGCGGCGTCTATCGGGAAATTGGTGTGAAGGTTCGCAAAGCGGGAACCGCCGCCTGGGAGCGGCGGCAGGGCACCAGCAAGGCAGAAAAGCTGGGCCTGCTGGCGGCGGGAGGATGCAAGGCTATCGCTTCACGACTGGCTGCGTCTGCTCCGCCTCGTCCTGCGGCGCTGTGGCAGCGTCCGCGCGCTTACGACGGCCATGTCGCTGGCGCAGCGTTGCCTGAAGTTTAGCGACCGGCGGCGCATAGAGAAAACCAAAAGAGACGCAGCCTTCGCGGCCGCGTACGGCATGATGCAGCCGGTGCGCCATATACAAACGTTTCAGATAGCCTTTGCGCGGCACATAGCGGAACGGCCAGCGCTGGTGAACCAGACCATCGTGCACCATAAAATAGAGCAGGCCGTATGCCGTCATGCCCGCGCCGATCCATTGTAAAGGCCAGTAGCCGATGCTTCCCAGATAAATCAGCACGACAGAAAGCACCGCAAAGACGACGGCGTAAAGATCGTTGACTTCAAACCAGCCTTTGCGCGGTTCATGGTGGGAGAGGTGCCAGCCCCAACCCCAGCCGTGCATAATATATTTATGCGAAAGCGCGGCGATAAGCTCCATCGCGGCAATAGTTCCCAGCACGATCAATGTGTTGTACAGCCACAGCATAATTTTTTCCATCTTGCTAACAGGTGGCTTAAGCGTAGTTCAGCACGCTTACTCCTGCACTTCTAACAGGTTTACCAGCGCTCGCAGATTGGCCGAGCCGCCGCCCTTGCGCCAGATTAGCCAGATGGCCAGCTTGCCCATGCTATCCGCCAGCGGCCAGGCGCTGACGCTGTCTTTGCCCGGCATATTTTCCAGCATGCTTTTGGGGACCAGCGCCAGTCCGGCTCCGGCGCTAACGCAGGCCAGGATGCCGTGATAGGACTCCATCTCAAAAATTTTGCCCGGCGCGGCGTTTTCACGAGCAAACCAGTTTTCGAACAGGCGACGGTAGGAGCAGTTAGCGCGAAAAGCGTAAATGGTCGCGCCGGAAATGGCTTTGGCGCTGGTAACGGGTGGATGGTTCAGCGAGGAGATCAGCACCAGCTCTTCGGCAAAAACGGCAATGCCTTCCAGCTGCGGATGTTTCGGCGGCCCGTCAATAAAGATGGCGCTGTAGTTGCCGGCCAGCAGCCCATCGATCATCTCGCCGGAAGGGCCGGTTGAAAGACCCAGCTCCACCTCTGGCCAGCTCTGATGGTAACGCGCAATCAAGGGAGGAAGCCGAACGGCGGCGGTGCTTTCAATTGAGCCAAGCGTAAAAACGCCTGCCGGATGCTGGCTGGAAACCTGGATACGCGCTTCTTCGGTCAGCGCCAGAATGCGCTGGGCATAATCGAGCAGCGTGCGGCCTGCATCGGTGATATGCAGCCGCAGCTTCTCCCGACTGAACAGTTCCGTGCCCAGCTCTTCCTCCAGCTGGCGCAAGCGCGTGGAAATATTAGAAGGAACGCGGTGCAGCTTTCCGGCGGCGGCAGTAACACTTCCTTCTTCAGCAATAGCGCGGAAGACTTCCAGCTGGGTCAGATCCATATACATTCTCTTTTTGAGCAGGATATTTTCATTATTATTCATTTTTCAGGAAAGCTGTGCAAGGCTATGATGTTACCAACAACGAATAACACGCTAAGCGAAAACGCTTTACAGGAGAATTTATGACGACTTTATCTGCTGCTCAGGCGGGCGCTGTTTCCCGCAATCCTTTTACCGGCGAAATTATTCGTCAGACGCCGTTTGCCACAGCGGCTGAAGTAGAAACCGCGCTGGCACAGACCGACCGTGCGTTTCAGGACTGGCGTCATAGCGACATCCATACCCGCAGCCAGCTGTTGCAGAACGTGGCTGGCAGCCTGCGTAAACACGCCCGCGCGCTGGCGGAAATGATGACCGACGAAATGGGTAAGCCGATTACCCAGAGCCTGGCCGAAGTAGAAAAAAGCGCGCGTTTGTGTGAATGGTATGCGGAGCAAGGCCCGGCGTTTCTTGCGCCAGAAGCCACCATGGTTGAGAACGAAAAAGCTTACGTTAACTATTTGCCGATTGGCGCAATCCTGGCCGTGATGCCGTGGAACTTCCCGGTATGGCAGGTTTTGCGCGGTGCCGTGCCGATTATCATGGCGGGTAACAGCTATCTGCTGAAGCCAGCGCCGAGCATTATGGGTAGCGCGCTGTTGTTGCAGTCGGTGCTGGCGGAAGCTGGCGTGGCGGAAGGGCTGTTTAAAGTTCTGAATGCGGATAACGATGCGGTCGCTACCCTCATTAAGGATCGTCGTATCGCAGCCGTAACCCTGACCGGCAGCGTGCGGGCTGGCGGAGCCATTGCGGCGCTGGCCGGGGCGGCAGTGAAAAAAAGCGTGCTGGAGCTGGGTGGTTCCGATGCCTTTATCGTGCTGGCCGACGCGGATATCGACGCAGCGGTTAAAGGCGCGGTTGCGGGGCGCTTTATGAACGGCGGCCAGGTTTGTCTGGCGGCGAAGCGTATTATTGTTGAAGAGAGCGTGTTTGCCGAATTCCGCGATAAATTTGTGGCGGCGGTAAAAGAGATGGTGGTTGGCGATCCGCGTGATGAAGCGACCTATATTGGCCCGATGGCGCGTTACGATCTGCGTGACGAGCTGGATACGCAGGTGCAGGCAACCATTGCCGAGGGCGCGGAATGTTTGCTGGGCGGTCATGTGATTGAGGGCACAGCGAACTTTTATGCACCCACCGTGCTGAGCAACGTGAAGCCAGGCATGACCAGCTTTAAGCAGGAGCTGTTTGGCCCGGTGGCTTCATTGATCGTGGCGAAAGATGCGGACGATGCCATTGCCATGGCGAACGATTCCGAGTTCGGTCTGGGCGGTAGCCTGTGGAGTAAGGATCTGCCGAAGGCGCGCAGTCTGGCAGCAAGAGTGGAAACCGGCGGTATGTTTATCAATACGCCGAGCTTCTCCGATCCGCGTGTGCCGATTGGCGGGGTAAAACAGAGCGGTTACGGTCGCGAGCTGTCCCACTTTGGCATTCGGGAATTTACTAACGCGCAGACGGTATGGGTCGAGTCCTGATTTAAAGCGCTGTGGGATAGGCGTAAGGCATCAAGGGCAGCTCGAAACACGGACTCGCCGTGAAATCATCCCTGATGGCTCGGTTGGCGCGTCCATGCGCCAAACGGTCCGCTTTTTCGAGCAGCCCTTGCTGCTGGCTGAGCGGTTGAGTCGCTGTTAAGGGTGTTGTGGGATCGGCGTAAGGCAGTGAGGGCTGTTGGGCGCTATTAAAGTCGCTATCGGTACGGCGTAAAGCATCAAGGGCAGCTCGAAACACGGACTCGCCGTGAAATCGTCTCTTATGGCTCGGTTGGCGCTTCCATGCGCCAAACCATAAAGCCACATCCCGATCGCAGCTTACGTTTCCCAGGCATGGGGCGCGAATAAATAGCCCTTGTTGCGGATAGTTTTAATCCGGTAAGGCTCGGTCGCGCTATCCAGCAGCTTTTTGCGTAGCCGCGAGATTGCTACGTCGATGCTGCGATCCATTCCGTCATAACTAACGCCGCGCAGCGTTTTCAGCAGGGCGTCACGGTTCAGGATGGAACCAGCATGCGTTGCCAGCTCCCACAGTAAATCGAAATCGGCCGTAGATAAGGCGATAATCTCACCGGACAGTGTAACCTGGCGGTTAACCGGATCGACCGAAAGCGTGCCGAAGCGCAGCGCTTTTTGCGCACTGACGCTGGCGGTCACAGGGGCTTCTTCGCCGCTCTGCGTGGCGGCCTGACGTAGATGGAGCCGCAGGCGAGCGAGCAGCACCGCAGGCGGCGTGGTTTTTAAAATATAATCGTTAGCGCCCATCTCCAGCGATAAAATATGGTTCATATCGCTGTCCAGCGAGGTTAGCAGCACGATAGGGCCTTTCCACTGCTGGCTGGTACGCAGATCGCGGCAGAGCGTCATCCCGTCTTTTCCCGGCAGCATAATATCCAGCATCACCAGGTCGGGCATGGTCGCTTTAATGACTTCTTCGGCACGGTCGCCGCGGCTTTCAACAATAACTTCAATATCATGACGGCTCAGATAGGCGGCAATCAGTTCGCCAACATCCTGATCGTCCTCGACGAATACGATTTTATTCATAGCCACATTTTTCAACGAAGGAAAAACAAGATTACCGAATGTTTACGCGAACTACTATGAGTTCGGGCTAAATAACTCTCGATGTATAGTATAAATGGCGTAAAATATGCCATTATGTTCATCAGGGTTGTTACCTGACGGCATAGCGCGTTGTTTAACGGAGAAAGGAGAGAAAAGGGTGACTGATAAAGAGCTGGCTTTGAAGGAAAGGGATAGCTATATCTGTCTGAATTACATTGATTTTCTCTCGTCATCCTGCAAAAAACGCTGGAGCTTTGTTGACGCTATTTACGGCGTAATGCCTATCTTTGGCATGGTGACTAAAAACTCGCCGGATCTGCCGGCCGCCCCTTCAGAAAGACTCAAAGCGCTGGCGCTTCAGATTATTTCTACCCAGGTCAGCGACGAGATAAATATTGCCCGATTGATAACGCTTGCTGAACAACAGCATATCGAACGCTTTGAAATTTTGCTGCCTTATCCGCTTTCGCAGCAGCAGCTTGACGTGATTCGCGAAGAGTACGTCAAGCCGCTGACGCTGGAGCAGCATGACGACCGTCTGGCCGTCAGCATGTTAGCCTTTTCCCACTAGCGCAGCAGTAGCCACATTGCCGGAGCGGAACCGGCAATTAGCGCCGCCATACCTATCTTTTCTATGCCGTTAAGCTTGCCACTTCCCTGGTTTTTGCGACGCGCCCATAAAAACAGCAGCATGCCCGGCGCATAAAGCACCACAGAAAGCAGCAGATGCAGCGGGCCGGAAGCGTACAGCAGCCACAGGCCATAAGCGCTGGCGCCCAGTGCAATGACCAGCGCGCCTGGCTTATTCATCTTGCGCGCGACCTTAAACAGATAGGCGCCAACCAGGAAATAGGGCACCAGCACCATTTCCGAGGCGATAGTCAGCAGCGTATTGTAATCGGAGCCGGTCAGCCAAATCATAATCAGACAGGCCTGCACGCTAAGATTGGTCAGCCACAGTGAAGCAGAAGGCGCGCCGCGCTCGTTCTGTCTGGCAAGCGAGCGCGGAAAGGTACCGTGTTCGGCAGCCAGCATTGGCACTTCTGCCGCCATAATCGTCCAGCTAAGGTAAGCGCCGCTGACGGAAACGATCAGGCCCAGCGCAATCACTACGTCTCCCCATGAACCAATCAGGCGATCCAGCAAACCCGCCATAGAAGGATTGCGCATCTGCGCCAGTTCCGCTCTTGGCACAATGCCCAGCGACAGCAGCGTAACCAGCAGATAGACAATCAGCGCGGCGGCCACGGCCAAAAGCGTTGCGCTACCCACATCTTTTTTATTGCGCGCGCGCGCCGAAACCACTACTGCGCCTTCGACACCAATAAAGACCCACAGGGTGATTAACATGGTGTTTTTAACCTGTTCCCAGACCGGCACGCCCAGCTCAACACCGGAAAAATCGAAGCGGAAACGGTCGAGGTTAAAGGCGGCAATAGCCAGCACGATAAACAGGCCCAGCGGCACCAGCTTGCCCAAAGTGGCCACCAGATTGATGCTCGCCGCCGTCTGTACGCCGCGCAGCACCAGCCAGTGTACCAGCCAGAGCAGGACGGAAGCGCCCAGAACCGCCTGCCAGGTATTACCGTTGCCGAAAACAACGTGCCCCGGTGAATCGGTGAAAAAGCTCAGGACGGAAAACACGATCACCAGATAAGACACGTTGGCAATGACCGCGCACAGCCAGTAGCCCCAGGCGGAGCAGAAACCTGTCAGCTCGCCAAATCCGGCGCGCGCATAGGTAAAAATACCGCCGTCGAGTTCCGGTTTAAGACGGGTTAACAGCAACAGCGCCAGTGACAGCATAATGATGCCGACGCCGGTAATGGCCCAGCCAATCAGCAGCGCAGCCGGACCGGCAACCAGCGCCATATTCTGCGGCAGGCTGAAAACGCCTGCGCCAAGCATTGAACTCAGTACCAGCGCCGTCAGGGCGGTAAGACCTAATTTTTTGTCCAAAAAAGCATCCCAAAACCAGAATAAAAAACCATGACAGGGTGAGTTGTTCGCAATTTGTACGCCTGCGACGTCGCAATTCGAAAAGATCTCCTGAAACCGGCGGCGATTTTACGGAGTGATATGGTGAGATGCAATGCGTAACAGGGCGAAAAGTGATTGGCTATGCAAAGAAAGGCGGGGTGTTATGCAAGGAGGAGACGGCCGACCGCCGTCTCCGTGCTGCTTACTTAAACAGATCGGCAGAGACGGTCAGGTTGCCGCCGCTCTGGTTAGACCACTGACGGGTAATATGATAATACTTCGCGCCTTTCTCAATGGCGGCGCGGCCGACGGCATCAGAAACTTCCGTTGGCGTGCCGAAGTGACCGGTAAAGGTCACGCTGTCAAACGGCTGCATCTGCGCAGCGGTAACGGCGCTGACTTCCTGCACGCTTTTGCCTTCCGGCGTTCTGACCGTATAGCGCTGGCCGGTGGAGGACTGCGTCTCAAAGAAACGGCCAACTTTCGCGTCCGGCGTTTCGGAAGAGGCTACGCCCGGGATCTGCACGGTTTTCGCTGCTGCGCCACCTGCGGCCAGGGCTGCTTTACCTGCCTGCGAATCCGCCGGGATCAGATCCGGTGACTGCACCTTGCGTTCTTTGGCATCGGCCTTGTAGATATAGGCGGTGATGTACTGGTTGCCGCCGCTGTTGGCGTCAATCTGACGAATAATAAAGAACGAGGCCGCGCCTTTCTCTGCGGCTTTTTTAGTGATGGCGTCGTTAACATCCGGCTGGCTATGGTAGAAACCGCTAATGGAAACCGTATCGAACGGCTCCAGCTTATAGGCTTCCCCTTTAGTCAGTTCGCGCACGCCGTTGATCACGCGGTCTTCATGCTTTGGCGCTGGCGGCGCATCGTCCCGATAGAGATCGGCGACCACGCGCCAGTTACCGCTGTTACCATTGCTGTCGTTAATGCCCTGTACGTAATAAGCCTTAGCCCCCAGCTCGTCAGCACGTTTTGATATGGCGTCGTTTGCGTCGCCAATGGCGTTAAAACGGCCGGTAATACTGATGCGATCAAAGGGTTTCAGCGATGCCGCTTTTTCGGGCGTCAGTTCCTGAGCCGCATAAGCGGAGAGAGAAGTCAGTGACAACAGGGCTGATGCCAGAATGGTATTCTTAAGCTTCATAAAAATAATCCTTCGCCTTGCGCAAAAAATGAGTACAAAAACGTGCTGGACTCTTGATGTGTAACAGATTAGCTGTCGATTATTGCATGTAATAATGGTTTCTGTCTCAGCCATTTTACGCCCCGTCCGGCAGGACAAAGCGCCACGGCGTGTCAGGTTATTAAAGAAATGTTAAATCATGCGCCTGGCGCTGGCTTTACCACTTAAGCCACTAAATATTATCGATAATAGGATTAAGGGATTGTTAAATTTGGACTTTTATTGCGAAAGTATCACTGCTTTAATCCCTTTTCTTAGCGAATTATTCTCGGGCAGTAGCCGGATAAACGCTTAAAATCATATTTTTGCCAGACGTATCGAACTTTTCAGATATAAAACTGCAAAATGGCCTGGCAACAGTAGTATGGCAGCGCTGTTTTCAGTAGGTTATAGGGCAGACAGATAAAGGGTAAAGGGCCTGGCCTTTTGCCATAAAAACGGGATCATCTCACCTCTGATGAAAGGGAATACTATGCTGATTGGAATTACCAAAGAGCGGTTGCCCAACGAAACGCGAGTCGCCGCGACGCCGAAAACGGTTGAGCAGCTGCTGGCGCTGGGCTTCAGCGTGGCGGTCGAGCAGGGCGCAGGCAAGCTGGCCAGCTTTGATGACGCGGCTTATGCTGCCGCAGGGGCCACGCTGGTGGATAACGCTGCCGTCTGGCAGGCGGATATTGTGTTAAAGGTTAACGCACCGCTGGACGATGAAATCGACCTGGCGCGTGAGGGCACAACGCTGGTCAGCTTTATCTGGCCTGCGCAAAACCCGGCGCTGCTGGAAAAGCTGGCGGCACGCAAAATTACCGTGATGTCGATGGATGCGGTGCCGCGTATTTCCCGTGCGCAGTCGCTGGATGCGTTAAGCTCCATGGCCAATATCGCTGGCTATCGCGCTATCGTTGAGGCCGCTCACGAGTTTGGCCGCTTCTTTACCGGTCAGATTACCGCCGCGGGTAAAGTACCGCCGGCAAAAGTGATGGTAATTGGCGCGGGCGTCGCCGGTCTGGCTGCTATCGGCGCGGCCAACAGCCTTGGCGCTATCGTACGTGCCTTTGATACCCGCCCGGAAGTGAAAGAACAAGTGCAGAGCATGGGCGCGGAGTTCCTCGAGCTGGACTTTGAAGAGGAAGCGGGCAGCGGCGACGGCTATGCCAAAGTGATGTCCGAAGCCTTTATCAAGGCCGAGATGGCGCTGTTCGCTGCCCAGGCGCAGGAAGTGGATATCATTGTCACTACCGCCCTGATCCCCGGCAAACCGGCACCAAAGCTGATCACCGCCGAGATGGTGGCTTCGATGAAGCCGGGCAGCGTGATTGTCGATCTGGCGGCGCAAACCGGCGGCAACTGTGAGCTAACCGTAGCGGACAAGGTCACCACCACCGAAAACGGCGTAAGAATCATTGGCTACACCGATTTGCCGGGCCGTCTGCCAACGCAATCCTCCCAGCTCTACGGCACCAATCTGGTCAACCTTTTAAAACTGCTCTGCAAAGAGAAAAACGGCGAAATCACTATCGACTTTGACGATGTGGTGATCCGTGGCGTTACCGTCATTCGCGACGGCGAGATTACCTGGCCTGCGCCGCCTATCCAGGTTTCTGCAGCGCCGAAAGCCGCTCCGGCAGCGGCAAAAGCGCCCGAAAAAGCACCGGAAAAACCTGCTTCGCCGTGGCGTAAGTACGCGCTGTTCGCGCTGGCGATTATCCTGTTCGGCTGGCTGGCTAACGTCGCGCCGCCCGCTTTCCTGACGCACTTTACCGTTTTTGCGCTCTCCTGCGTGGTGGGTTACTACGTGGTCTGGAACGTCAGTCATGCGCTGCATACACCGCTGATGTCGGTCACCAATGCCATCTCCGGCATTATCGTGGTCGGCGCGGTGCTGCAAATGGGTCACGGCGGCTGGGTGAGCTTCTTCTCCTTTGTTGCCGTGCTGATAGCCAGCATCAATATTTTTGGTGGCTTCACCGTAACTCAGCGCATGCTGAAAATGTTTCGTAAGAACTGAGGGATAATCAATGTCTGGCGGATTAGTGACTGCAGCATACATTGTTGCCGCAATTCTTTTTATTTGCAGCCTTGCGGGGCTGTCGAAACATGAAACTTCTAAACAAGGCAATCTGTTTGGCATCAGCGGCATGACCATCGCGCTGCTGGCAACCATGATGGGGCCTGACAGCAGCAAAATCGGCTGGGTGCTGGTGGCCATGGTCATCGGCGGCGCTATCGGTATTCGTCTGGCGAAAAAGGTTGAGATGACCGAAATGCCGGAGCTGGTGGCGGTTCTGCACAGCTTTGTGGGGCTTGCCGCTGTTCTGGTTGGCTACAACAGCTATATCGATCACGTGCCGGGTACAGATGTGGTGATGGAAAATATCCATCTGACCGAGGTCTTTATCGGCGTGTTCATTGGTGCCGTGACCTTCGCCGGCTCGCTGGTCGCCTGGGGCAAACTGTGCGGGAAAATCTCTTCTCGACCGCTGGCGTTGCCGCATCGCCACAAGCTTAATCTGCTGGCGCTGGTGGTGTCGCTGTGCCTGCTGATTATCTTTGTACGTACCGAAAGCGTGGGCGCACAGGTCTTTGCGCTGCTGCTGATGACCGTTATCGCGCTGGCGTTTGGCTGGCATCTGGTGGCTTCTATCGGCGGTGCGGATATGCCGGTCGTAGTTTCAATGCTTAACTCCTACTCGGGCTGGGCAGCGGCAGCGGCTGGTTTTATGCTCGGCAACGATCTGCTGATTGTGACCGGCGCGCTGGTGGGGTCAAGCGGCGCAATTCTGTCTTACATTATGTGTAAGGCGATGAATCGCTCCTTTGTCAGCGTGATTGCCGGTGGTTTCGGTACGGACAGCAGCTCTGGCAGCGAAGAAGCAGAGCAGGGCGAGCACCGCGAAATTGACGTGCAGGGCACGGCCGAGATGCTGAGAAATTCCAGCAGCGTCATTATTACCCCCGGCTATGGCATGGCGGTAGCGCAGGCGCAGTATCCGGTTGCGGAAATCACCGAGAAGCTGCGTGCAAAAGGCATTAAGGTGCGTTTCGGCATCCATCCCGTCGCCGGACGTCTGCCTGGCCACATGAACGTCCTGCTGGCTGAGGCGCGGGTGCCTTACGATATCGTGCTGGAAATGGACGAAATCAACGATGACTTTAGCGAGACGGATACCGTGCTGGTGATTGGCGCTAACGACACCGTTAACCCGGCGGCACAGGAAGATCCGCGTAGTCCGATCGCGGGCATGCCGGTGCTGGAAGTCTGGAAAGCGCAAAACGTGGTGGTGTTTAAGCGTTCAATGAATACCGGCTACGCTGGTGTACAGAACCCGCTGTTCTTCCGCGAGAACACGCAGATGCTGTTCGGTGATGCGAAAGCGACCGTAGATGCGATTCTGAAAGCGCTGTAGTCGTTGAATTTTTAGCGACGCAATAAAAAGGCCGGGATTTCCCGGCCTTTACTGTTCATGACCTCTGGCTAATCCTCTTCGTCTGTATCCAGCTCAATCGGCGAGACAAACCCTTCCGGCTTGATGGCCAGCAGATCGCAGCGCAGATGGTCAATAACCTGCTCAGCCGTATTACCGAGGAAGGCAGCCGAGAGGCCGGTACGGCCAATGGTGCCTAATACCACGACACCCGCGTCAAGCTGCTCGGCCAGGTTTGGAATGACTTCTTCCGGCAAGCCTTTATCAACATGGGTGTATTTTTCGTCGATACTGAATTTTTGCCGCAGCGCCTTCATCGCCAGCAGATGCTGCCCGCGAATAGCGTCGTTATAGACGCCGGGATCGAAATCCGGCAGTTCAATGGCGATATTGATTGGGGTAATGGGATAGGCACCGACCAGATGCACCTCAGTGTGGTTTACCTGTTCGGCCAGCTCCAGCGTCTCTTTCACCAGCAGCGTGTTAAGCGGATCGTGATGCGGTTCTTCGCTGGCCAGGTTCACCGCCACCACGGCTTTGCCGCCTTCCGGCCACGGCTGGTCTTTAACCATCCACACCGGGCAAGGGCATTTACGCAACAGGTGCCAGTCAGTAGGCGTAAACACCACCGCCTGCAACCTGTCGTGCTGGTGCGCCATCTTCAGCAGCAGATCGTAACCGCCATCCAGCACTTCCTGAATAATTGCTTCATAGGGGCGATTATGCCAGACCACTTTGATATTGATGTTAATGCCCGCGGCAAGATAGGCTTTAGCCTGTTCGCGGATCCATTCGGTACGCTGGCTGACCACGCCTTTACGCATGGTCACCCGTTCATCAGGCGACAGTAACGTCGTCATTTCATATGAAAAATCATAGATTGGCAGAAATGCCGTGATCTGGCCACCGAGACGCTGATTGAGATAGACAGCACGGCGCAGCGCTGGCTGGTCGTCCTGTTGCGCGTCGATCGCCACAAGAATGTTTTGATACTTAGCCATAACGGATCCTCCTACGCTGAGTAGCTTAAAAGATAGCCCAATCATCGTCCGGAAAAAAGAAAAAAGTTATTGCCAGATCAACCTTTTAACAAATACGACGGCGGGACTGCGCGGACAGCAGAAGAAGCGTCATTAAAAGCGCAACATATAAAGGACGTGAGGAAAGGCCGGACAAAGCCGGCCAGCTAAAAATCAGGCGATAGCGCGGCTTTGACCGGCAAGCTGCGACAGGACCTCATGATTTTCAATGGTGATGTACTTGCCTTTTACCGCCAGCATGCCGCTTTTCTGGAAGCGGCCCAGCAGGCGGCTGATGGTTTCTACCGTCAGGCCTAAGTAGTTGCCGATATCGCCCCGGGTCATGGTCAGACGGAACTCGCGCGGGGAAAAGCCGCGCTCGCCAAAGCGGCGTGATAGCCCATAGATAAAGGCCGCCAGCCGCTCTTCGGCATTTTTCTTCGACAGCAGCAGGATCATCTCCTGGTCGCCCTTAATTTCGCCGCTCATCAGGCGCATCATCTGCTGGCGCAGGCTGGGCATTTTACCAGAAAGGTCATCAAGAGTTTCAAAAGGGATTTCGCAGACCATTGCGGTCTCCAGCGCCTGCGAGAAGCTGGGGTGCTCGCCCACGCTGATGGCGTCGAAGCCTACCAGGTCGCCAGCCAGGTGAAAACCGGTAATCTGCTCGTCACCCTGTTCAGTGATGGTATAGCTCTTAATGCTCCCGGAGCGAATGGCGTAGAGCGACTTTAGCTCATCGCCTGCTTTAAACAGCGTCTGGCCCTTTTGGATAGGTTTTTTGCGCTCGATAATATTGTCCAGCTGATCGAGTTCATGCTCGTTCAGCGTGAAAGGAATACAGAGCTGACTGATGCTGCAATCCTGACAATGAATGGCACAACCGCCAGACTGGATACGTCTGTTGATAACACGCTTTTCCGGGATCATAGTGTTGGCTCGAGTGATTATTGATTGAGGTCAATTTTAACATTTTTTGCGCGATGAAGGGAACTCATGCGGAGAAATTTAGCCACATAAAAAACAGGGATGTCACTTTTGGTGACCTCCCGTTTATAAAGCGTCAAAAATCAAACTGGCGTTTTATCTGATGTCGCGGGCTTCGTAGCGTAGTGATTGATCCTTTTCTCCGCTACTTTTCTGGAAGGTTGCTCTACCCGAATAATCAGCGTTAACACGCCCGCAACGAGGTAGAGCGCGGTGTAGGTCCAGACCACGCCTTTGATGTCAAAAAAAGGTAAAACCAGTGAAGCAATAGCGGGTGCGAGGAAGTTGCTCAGCCCTGCGGACAGGTTATAAATCGAGATTGCTGCCCCTTTATGCTTTGGCTCCAGTACCGGGAACACCGCTGTCATAGGCACAAAGGCGGCAACGGTAATCCCCAGCATAACGGCTGGCACCAGCGCGACCCAAAAGTTATGCCCAAAGGTTACCGGCAGATAATAAAAGGCCAGGCTGGAGAGCGCGCAGCCCAGGCAGCCAAACCAGCGTACCTGACGGATCCAGCCGATATATTCTCCCAGCACGCCCCACATAATATTGGTAAAAATGGTGACGAAAAAGAACACCGCCCAGATTTGCAGCCACTCCGACATGCTGAAACCTAACCGGCCAACGAACAGCATTGGCATCACCACCGCAAAGCCAAACAGCGAAAGCGTGTTGATAATGCGGATCATACAGGCGAGAAAAATATTACGGTTGGTAAAAAGAATGGTAACGGCACGCGATAGCTCGGTCATTTTTTCACGGGTCGAAAGCTGCGCTTTTTCACTTTCGCCGCCGACATTACGTAACAGGAACATCGCCATCAGGCCGCCAGCGGCAACCCAGGCAATGGCAAACCACAAGGTGCCGGTTTCACCCATCCACGGGATGGTAAAGCTGGGCAAATAGCTGCCCACACAGCCAATGCCAATGGAATACATGGCCCAGAACCAGCCCATAGCCGAAGAAAGCTGCTGTTTGGGAACGTTTTGCACCACCAGCATTACAAAAGAGTAGATAAACAGCGGATAGGCGAGACCGCGAATGCCGTAAAACAGCAGCATCAGCGGATAGTTGCGCAGACCCAGTCCCAACGTCATAAACAGGACATGCATAACTACCCACAGTATGAAGCCGATACGCATTGCGCGCTGCGGCGTGATAATTTCCGCTACCACGCCAGAGCTCCATGCGGCCAGCGCCGCCGCGCCGCCATAAAGCGTAAACACCAGCGCGGATTGCGAAGGGGTAAAACCGAGATCGGTAATATGTTTTGACAGGAAGGCCATTTCAAAGCCGTCCCCGCTCATAAATACGGCGATGGCGATATAGCCCCAGAGTAAAGGCAAGGGGAGGCCGAACCAGTTAGTGGCTGATTTCATCATAATTCCTCTGTTGTCAGGTAACGGACGCCCGATGCGCCCGATTTATGTTTCAGAAAGCGCCGCGCGCTTCTCGCTGCTGTTGATAAAGCAGCCGGAAATAATCGAGCCGCCGCTGTAGCTGGTGATGGCGAGTCGCGTCAGGCAGGTAGCGTTTGAGGACGGCCGGTTTTTGACAGACCCGCTGCGGCTCGCCGCCATTGGCCAGCCAGCCCAGGCGTGCCGCGCCCAGCGCACCACCGGTTTCTCCTCCCTGGTGGGTCACGATGGGTAAATCGAGCGTGTCCGCAATCAGCTGCGCCCAGAAGGCACTGCGTGCGCCGCCGCCGGTCAGGGAGCAGCAGTCCAGTTCCGTCCCCGCCTCGTTCAGCGCTTTCAGGCCGTCTGCCAGCCCAAAGGCAACGCCCTCCAGCACGGCATAGGCAAGCGCGGCGCGCTGCGTGGATAAAGTCAGATGATGAAAAGATCCACTGGCCTGCGGATCGTTATGCGGCGTGCGTTCGCCAGCCAGATAGGGCAGAAACAGCGGTGCGGTACGCTGCGCCTCTTCGCTCAAAGCAGCCACTTCCGCCAGCAATTCGCTTTCAGACGCGTTAAGCAGTTCGCAAAGCCAGCGCAGGCAGGAGGCAGCCGACAGCATTACGCTCATCTGATGCCAGCGTGCGGGCAGTGCATGGCAGAAAGCATGAACGGCTGAAGCCGGCGCAGGACGAAAGCGATCGTTGACGGCAAACAGCACGCCGGAGGTACCCAGTGAAATAAAGGCATCGCCGGGTTCAACCGCGCCCAGCCCAACCGCGCTGGCCGCATTATCGCCACCGCCGCCCGCAATAATAATGCCTTCCGGCAGGCCCCAGCGGTGTGCAACGTCGCTTTGCAGTTTGCCTGCGGGCTGCGAACCTTCCGTTAAGCGCGGCATCTGATCTCTGGTCAGGCCACAGGCTGCCAGCAGGCTGTCTGACCAGTCACGACGCGCAACATCAAGCCAGAGCGTCCCGGCGGCGTCCGACATGTCGGCGATTTTTTCTCCGGACATACGCCAGCGCAGATAGTCCTTGGGCAATAACACCGTGGCGAGGCGGGCAAAAATCTCTGGTTCATAACGCGCTACCCACAGCAGTTTCGGCGCCGTGAAGCCGGGCATAGCGAGATTGCCGGAAACGCTGTGTAAATCGCTGGCTCGTTCAGTGAGTTCGCTGCACTCCGCCGCGCTGCGGGTATCGTTCCATAAAATGCAGGGGCGCAGCACCTGATGGTGGCTATCCATCAGGACGGCACCGTGCATCTGGCCAGAAAGCCCGATAGCGCGAATAGCAGACCAGCGCTCGCCCAACGTCTGGCGCAGCTCACCAATAGTCTGCTCAAGGGCCTGCCACCAGTCCTGCGGCGCTTGCTCCGCCCAGTGAGGATGCGGGCGCTGCACGCTCAGCTTTGCGCTACAGGTTGCCACGATTTCGCCTTCGGCAAGCACCAGCGCTTTAAGTTCAGAGGTGCCAAGATCGATACCCAGATACATATCTTGCTCCTTATTCATTTACCGGCTGCGGCACTTTTGCCCACTGGCCCAGCGCAGAAACGGTTTCGGTCAATAGCGCGGCAAACCTGGCGTCTTTAGCCAGCGGGCCAAACAGCGTCTCGTTAGCGGCATAGTTTGCCAGGGCGTCTGGCTTCGCCATTACGGCGTGCCAGCCTGCAGCGTCCAGCGCGCCGTCCTGGTAAGCGTACGGAAGTTCGTCCTGATGCCAGCGCTGCAAAAAGAGAAAGAACAGGGCAGGAAGAACGGCGGTTGCCCGTGGGATATCGCCGCGCGCATAGCTTTCTGTCAGGGTCGGCGTAATAAATCCGGGGATCTTGGAGAGACCATCCGCCGCGACGCGTTGATTAGTGTCGCGGATAAAAGGGTTGGCGAAGCGCGCCAGCACGACGTCGCGATACTCCTGCAAATCGAGCGGGCTGGGCGAAAGCGAAGGGATCACGTCCTGAGTAACATACTCCCAGGCCATCTCTTTGATTTCCTGCGTGCGGGTGCTCTGATGAATAAAGTCCTGCCCCACCAGGGTTCCGGCCCAGGCGATGCAGCTATGGCTGGCATTCAGGATGCGAATTTTCGCCTCTTCCCACGGCAGGACAGAATCGACCAGGGTGACGCCCACCTTTTCCAGCGCCGGACGGCCTGCGGCAAAATCATCTTCCACCACCCACTGAATAAAAGCCTCGCCCATCACCGGTGCGCTGTCTGCAAAACCGGTTGCGGCCAGCACGCGCGGGGCAATATCGGCTGTAGGACGCGGCGTAATACGATCGACCATCGTATCAGGGGATTTCGTCTGCTCAGCCACCCACGCCAGCAGCTTTTCGTCGCCGCACAACTGCAAAAAGGCCAGAAAAGCCTGACGGAAACGTTCGCCGTTATGCCGTAGGTTATCGCAGCTCAACAGCGTGACCGGATCGCCATGCGCTTCAACGCGCGCCTGCAAAATACGCCTGAGTGCTCCGTAAAGCGTACGCGTCTCGCCGTTTATATCGGCCTTGATATCCGCATGTTGCTGATCGAGTTGGTGCTCGCTGTCCAGATAGTAGCCGCTTTCGGTAACGGTGAAGGCGATAACCCGCGTTGCCGTCTCTGCGCCTCTGGCCGTCAGCGCCTTCAGCTCCGCGTCCCAGGGAACAATATGTTTGATCGAGGTGATTTTTTCATACTCGCGCTCGCCTTCAGGCGTGACGGTCTCCAGCACGTACTCGCCGTTTTGCGCGGCAAGGGCCGTCAGTAAAGGCACCGCGTCGTTACGAATGTTGCTAAGGGCAATTTCCCAGCGCGTATCGCCCTGCTGTAACAGACGGTGCAGATACCAGGCCTGATGCGCGCGGTGGAAAGATCCTGCACCGATGTGCAGCCAGACTGAGGCAGAAGAAGCGGTCATGGTGGTCTCCAGTATTTGGGCTTTTGCTCTTTGTTAGGGCTTTTGCTTGAGTGTGTTACAGCCTGGTGAAATTACGCGCGACTGTCTGCGGGAGCGATCACAAAATTTGCTTTTGCTCGCCGGTCGGGCAATTATTCACAGTAAGCTGTGCAAAACAGATGGGCAGGATGATGAGCAAGCACGACAGAAAGTTAGATCAGGCAGCGCGGGCGGCCTGGATGTATTACGTTGCCGGTGAAACCCAGCACGATATTGCCGACAAGCTTGGCGTTTCTCGCCAGGTGGCGCAGCGGCTGGTGGCGCTGGCCACAGAGCAGGGGCTGGTCAGCGTGGCCGTCAATCATCCGGTAGCGGAATGCATGACGCTGGCGCAACAGCTACAGCAGCGCTTTGGCCTGGCGCTTTGCCAGGTTGTCCCTTCTGAGGGGGTAGAAGCCGTCGGACTGCAGCAGATGATCGCCGTGGCGGGCGCGGAAGTCATGGCGCAAACGCTAAAAAATCCACAGGCACAGATTATCGCTGTCGGCTCCGGCAGAACATTACGCGCAACCATTAGCGAGCTGCCGGAGTTTGAGCGGCCGCAGCACAGCTGCGTCTCGCTAATAGGCGCTATCGCCAGCGATGGTTCCTGTACCCGTTACGACGTGCCGTTATGGATGGCGGAAAAAACCCAGGGGCGCTATTTTATTCTGCCCGCGCCGCTTTATGCCGACAGCGCCGCAGACCGCGATCTCTGGTGCAATCATCGTATCTACCGCACCGTGACGGAAAAAGCGGCGCAGGCTGACGTGATGTTTGTGGGCATCGGTCAGGTTGCGCCAGGCTGCCCGCTTAATGCGGACGGTTTTATCAGCGACGCGGAGGTGGCCACATTAATGTCGCAGCAGGTAGCAGCAGAAATGATCGGTCACTTTATCGATAAGAAGGGGGAACGGGCAGCAAGCGAGCTGGACGAGCGCCTGACCAGCGTCAGGCTGACGGCGCATACCCGGCGGCAGATTGTTGCCTTCGCGGGCGGCCACGAAAAGCACCAGGCTATCGCCGCCGTATTAAAGGGCGGCTGGATCAGCGGCCTGGTGACGGATGAAGCCAGCGCGCGTTTTGCGCTGCAACAGGAAGAATAGCGTTTAACCCCGGTGAATTTTTGCCAGACCAGCCCGGTGGAGATACCATTACATCATTATCTTTGCTGCCACCGGGGAATTCGCATGATGAACTTTAACGATGAAGACCTGTTCAAAGACGCGATGGAAGACGTCACGCCGCTGAAGGACTGTAGCAATATTCTGTGGCTAAAATCCCCTTCTACCAAATCCCCACGCCAGCGTCAGGAAGAGTTGCAGCTGGATAATCCGCTGACCAGCGGTTTTTTAACGATTATTCCGCGTGAAGTGCCGCTGGAATATAAAGCCGAGGGGATCCAGCAGGGCGTGCTGGATAAGCTGCGCCTGGGCAAGTACCAGCCGAACGCCAGCCTGAATCTTCTGCGGCAGCCGGTCGAAACCTGCCGCCAGTCCTTATACAGCTTTATGTTGCAGGCAGAGCATGAAAACTTTCGTAATCTGCTGATTATTCACGGCAAGGGTAAAGAAGATGATGCGCACGCTAATATCGTGCGCAGCTATCTGGCGCGCTGGCTGCAGCAGTTTGAGCAGGTACAGGCGTTTTGCAGCGCCCAGCCGCATCATGGCGGCAGCGGAGCCTGCTACGTGGCGTTAAGAAAAAGCGAACAGGCGCGGGCAGAAAACCGTGAGCGCCATGCCAAACGCAGCCGCTAGCCGGAGTGCGACTTACGGGTCACGGCCATCAGCAGCTCCGCGCTGCGGCTGAGGGGAGAACCGGAGCGGGTAATAATGCCTACCGGTTCGCCTGCGCCATGTGAAGCAATGGGTAAAGCCGCCAGAGCGTTATGCAATAAATCTTCTTTAATAGCGCCGGACGGCACAAACCAGACATAGTTACAGCGCATGGCCAGCTGGCGCGCCAGCGAAGTGGCTGAGGTTTCCACCAGCGTATCGGGCAGCTGACAGCCGTGTTCCTTCAGCATTGCATCGGCAATCCGTCTGGGTGCCGTGCCTTCCGGTGATATTACCACTGGCCAGGTCAGCGCGCGCGACAGAGTGACGTTGTCACTTAACAGCGGGTGCTGGGGATGGACGACCAGCCGTAAAGACTCCAGAAAAAGCAGCTCATAATTCAGCCCGGTCATCATGGTGGCGTCGGCCATGCGGCCAATGCCCACTTCAAATTCGCCCGCCCGCAGCCCGGCGATCAGAACGTTATTGTGCAGCGTGGCAACCTGTACCACGGTTCTTGGCTGCTGCTGGTGAAAGCGTTCAAGAATGGAAGGGAGCATGCCAAGCGCCACCGTAGTCAGTACGCCTATGCGCAATACGGCAGGATCCTTTTCGGCGACGGGGCTGAGCGACTGGCCCGCGTGGTTAAGCGCATCCAGAATACGCACCGCGTGAGTCATAAACTGTTCACCAGCGGTAGTAAGCTGGGCACCCAGGCGGCCTCGCTCAAACAGCCTGGCACCGGTCATCTCTTCCAGCTCGTTTAGCGTTTTCGATAACGCTGGCTGACTAAGCGACAGCACTTCGGCGGCGCGCCCCAGCGTACCTTGCTGGGCCACGGCGACAAAAGTATGTAAATGACGCAGACGAATGCGCTGATTAAACAGATAATTTTTTTCCATAATCCAGCGTAGTCAGCAAGGCTATTGTCAGGCAAGCCCCGCTTAAGATAATTGTTAACCTTATTGCAAAATTTAATTAACATTAACCCGCTTTTCCATTACTTTCCGTTGGGCTATTGCCTGCCCGATATCAGTTTTTCTGATAAAAGCCCCCATTTTCCTTGCGGATGCTTGCTTTTTCCGTGAAATTCGCTACAGAAAAGCAACTATTTTGCTGGGTCAACCGCATGGCAATCCGTTATGATAACCGACACTTTTTTTTCGGAATCGATGCCAGCCTGTGAAAAAAACGCTGGCCATGGAGCGCTAACGTGGAGAGTATCGCTGCGACAGACGTGCGTGCCTTAATTAACGAAGGCGGCATTACTCGCTATCAGCAACGTATT
Organism: Erwinia phyllosphaerae; assembly: GCF_019132875.1. Taxonomy (GTDB): domain Bacteria; phylum Pseudomonadota; class Gammaproteobacteria; order Enterobacterales; family Enterobacteriaceae; genus Erwinia; species Erwinia phyllosphaerae. The sequence goes on along the minus strand of NZ_JAHSPF010000004.1, from coordinate 216,937 downwards.
ATTGCCCTGTGTTTTGCCGTGGTTGCCATGGACGGCATGGATATCGCCCTGATGGGCTTTATTGCGCCAGCGCTAAAGGCAACCTGGGGCGTCAGTACCCAACAGCTGGGCGCGGTGATCAGCGCCGCGCTGATTGGCCTCGCGCTGGGGGCGATGTTTGCTGGCCCGCTGGCCGACCGCTTTGGACGCCGCGTAATTATTATCAGCAGCGTCTTTTTCTTTGGCCTGCTGACGCTGGCGACCGCCTTTTCACAAAGCGTCGATCAAATGCTGCTGTTCCGCTTTCTTACCGGGCTGGGTCTGGGCGCGGCGATGCCCAACGTCGGTACGCTGGTGGCGGAATATTCTCCTGAACGCAAACGCGCCTTTATTATTACGGTGGTTTTTTGCGGCTTTACCTTTGGTGCGGCCGGCGGGGGGTTTGCGGCTTCGTGGCTTATCCCTAATCTGGGCTGGCACTCCGTGCTGGTGGTTGGCGGACTCCTGCCGCTGCTGATTGTCCCGATGTTACTGAAATGGCTACCCGAGTCCGTACGCTTCCTGCTGTCGCGTCAGGCGCCCGTGGAGCAAATTCGGCGCATCGTCGAAAAAATGGCGCCGGGCCAGCTACCGCAGGGCAGCCGTTTTGCTATGGATGAAAAAGCGCAGCGGCACGGGGCGGTAAAGCTGGTGCTGACGCGTCCTTATCTCTCCGGCAGCGTTCTGCTGTGGGGCAGCTATTTTATGGGGCTGTTCCTGGTGTACCTGATCGGCAGCTGGCTTCCGTCATTAGTCAAAGACATGGGGATGACGGTAACTCAGGCGGCGCTGGTGACGGCAATGTACCAGGCGGGCGGCACGATTGGTTCCCTGTTTGCCGGCTGGATAATGGATCGCTTTAATGCCAACCTGGCGCTGGCCGCCATCTACTTTACGGGGGCGATTGCCACAGTAGCGATAGGCTACGCGCCCGCAGATACGCTGATTTTAGGGACGGTGGCTTTCTGCAGCGGTTTTTGCCTTAACGGTGCCAATACGGGCATGAATGCGCTGTCGGCCAGCTATTATCCTACCCATGCGCGTGCGACGGGGTCGAGCTGGATGCACGGCGTAGGGCGGATAGGGGCCATTCTCAGCGCTTTTGCCGGTGCGCAAATGTTAGCGATGGGCTGGCATATTACGGAAGTCTTCTCCAGCCTGGCTATTCCGGCCGTGCTGACTTCGCTAATGCTGGTTGCCAAGTTCCGTTACGGTCATTGCCGCTCGCAGCAGTAGCATCACTTCTTAATTTCCCCGCGCCTGCTGGCTTTTCGACAAGGGCCAGCAGGCGCAGCGCTTTATCCCACGCCGCTTTTCCCGGCCAGTAACCAGGCGGGCCTTATTTTCTCTCCTTTCAATCGTTAAGAAATCGTAAGCATTTTCTGTAAATTAAGCGCGCCAGTGGACAGAAATTGCGCCAGTGCAAATAATGAGGGCAGACTCTTCAGGACGCAGCGATGAAAAACGAACGTGTGGTGAGGATCAGGACAGCAGAAGGAACGGTACGCGGAAGTGTAGAAAAGGACGTGTTTGTTTTCAGGGGAATACCCTATGCCGCACCACCCACGGGCACCAGGCGCTGGCAGCCGCCAAAACCGGTGCCGCCGTGGCAGGATGAAAGGGATGCAACAGCCTGGGGCGCGGCCAGCTGGCAAAACCGGCAATACTGCATGGCCGTCGGCGGCGGCGACCCCGGCGCGTTCAGCGAAGACTGCCTCTATCTGAATATCTGGACGCCGGAAACGGCACCCGCAAGACCGCTGCCGGTTATGGTCTGGATCCACGGCGGTGGTTTTACCATTGGCGCAGGCGGCCTTGCGCCCTATATTGGTCAGCCGCTGGCCGCGCAGGGCGTGATCGTGGTCACGCTTAACTATCGTTTAGGCCACCTGGGCTTTTTTGCCCATCCGGCGCTGGATAAAGAGTATCCGCCTGGCGAAGTGGTCAATAACTTTGCGCTACTCGATCAGATAGCCGCGCTGCAGTGGATACAGCGCAATATTGCCGCTTTTGGCGGCGATCGCCATAACGTGACTATCTTTGGCGAATCCTCCGGCGCGCGCAGCGTACTGTCGCTGTTTGCCTCGCCGCTTTCCTTTGGCCTGTTTCACAAGGGCATTGCGCAGAGTCCTTATGCGTTGCCTGATATTCCGCGGGAAAAGGCGCTGGAGAACGGCATAAAAATCGCTCGTCATTTTAATCTTGCTGACGCCACGGCAGAACAGCTGCGCGCTTTGCCGGCGGATGCCTTCTGGCCGCTGGATACTTCGCTGGCCAACGGCCCGGTAGCCATTGCGGGTGACAGAGTGCTGCCGCTGCCGGTGCTTACCGTTTTTAACAGCGTCAGGCAGCATAAGCTGCCGCTGATGATTGGCAGTAACAGTGATGAAGCCAGCGTGCTTAACTACTTTGGCGTCGAACCGGCGGCGATTATCAAACAGCTGCGTAACACGCAGCGGATCGGCATCCGCATGAAGATGATCCATCTGCTGTATGACGGCATCTATGACGATGCAAAGCTGGGAAGGCAGGTCGCTCGCGACATGACCTTCACCGCGATGGGCTATATCGCCGCGCTGTCACAGTATCGCAATGGCGTACCGGCCTGGCGCTACTACTTTGATTACGTTTCGGAAAACTCCCGCGATCTTTATCCCGATGGTACCTGGCACGGCAATGAAATTCCCTACACGCTAAACACGCTGGATGAGCTGAGCGAGCAGATGGGCAAGCGTCCTTTCACCGCTACCGATCGCGAATTCGCGCAAAAGGTCAGCGGCTACTGGGTGAACTTTGCCCGTTACGCCAGCGTTTTCTCACAACAGCTGGAAGGCGAGATTAACTGGCCCGCATGGCAACCGCGCGCGGATAACGTGATGCGCTTTGGTGAAACGGGCCCCGTCCTTAAGCTTGAAAAAAACTTTATGCGCAGGCGAATGCAGCTTTTCCGCCTGTTAATGAAGGGAATGGTGCGGTTAAGAAAATAAGTTTTTAACAAAATAGTTTCATTTAGCGACCGGCGTTTAATGAAAAAGCGTTACAGAGCAAAAGGTTAAGGTGGTGTTATTTTTGTAACATCCTGAATTAATAAGAAAATAACTATTCATGTTCCCGCCAGCGATGCCGATAACTCAGTCAGACGTCCACCTCTCAGGACGAGCCAACTGATTCTCACATCGTTACGGAGTAGTTATGAATGTGCTAAAAAACTTTACCATTCGCAGCGTTATGCTGTGGAGTCTCGGCCTTTTTTGTCTGTTGTGGACGGCAGTCGGTATCTATAGCGTTTGCGCACTGAACTCGGTGGGCAAAGGCAATGAGGTCGATCGTCAGCTGGTTAACCAGATGACGACGCTCAGTAAAGGTAACGATCAATATTTTCGTTTTATTACCCGCCTGACTCGCGCCGTTGAGTCACGCCAGGCAAACAGCCCGACGGCCGCAGCCGATATGGCTTCCGTGCAAAAAGCGCTGGATAACATGACCAGGTTGCTGGCGGATTTTAAAGCTGAAGCGCCAGGTCCGATGGAAGCCAGTTATGCCAACGCGGTAATTGAAAGCTGGCAGAAGCTGCTGGATGAAGGCGTTATGCCGCAGATGCGCCTGGCGCAGCAGCCGGTACTGGACGATTTTCGTCGCCATGCCGCTAACGTTACGCCGCCGCTTAGCCGTGCCTTTGGTGCCAGCGTCGATAAATTTAACGCGGCGGCAGGCGACAAGCTTGATGCCACGCGCGTCACCGTCGATCATCTGACCAATATGACCAAGGTAATTATCGTTATTGCGGTCATTGCGGGCCTGCTGATTTTGCTGTTTACCGACCGTTATCTGGTGAAAATGCTGGTTCGTCCGCTCGACGGCATGCGTGAGCATTTCCGCCGTATTGCCGAAGGCGATCTCAGCCACCCGCTGGAGGACATTGGTCGTAACTGCGTCGGTAGACTGGTTCCGCTGTTACGGGCCATGCAGGACAGCCTGCGTGAAGCCGTTAGCGCTATTCGTAGCGGCACCGATAATATCTATCGTGGCGCGGCGGAAATTTCTTCCGGCAACAACGATCTCTCTTCCCGTACCGAGCAGCAGGCTGCGGCGCTGGAACAAACGGCGGCCAGTATGGAACAGCTGACGGCCACGGTGAAATTTAACGCCGACAACGCCCGTCAGGCCAGCGACCTGGCGCAAAGCGCCTCTTCAACGGCCAGCAAAGGCGGCAAGCTGGTCAATGACGTGGTGAATACCATGCAGGGTATTTCCGGTAGTTCACAGAAAATTGCGGAGATCACCAGCGTCATTAACAGCATTGCCTTCCAGACCAATATTCTGGCACTCAACGCTGCGGTAGAAGCAGCGCGTGCTGGCGAGCAGGGCCGTGGTTTTGCCGTGGTGGCCAGCGAAGTCCGTAATCTGGCGCAGCGCAGCGCAGGCGCAGCCAAAGAGATCGAAACGCTGATTGCGGATTCCGTTACGCGCGTTAACCAGGGCTCTAAGCTGGTGAATGAGGCGGGCAGCACGATGGACGATATGCTGAAGGCCGTGGCTGAAGTGGTCGAAATTATGAAGCAGATTGCGTCCGCTTCTGAAGAGCAGAGCAAAGGCATCTCGCAAATTGGTACGGCGATTACGGAAATGGATAGCGTGACGCAGCAGAACGCCTCGCTGGTGGAAGAAGTTTCCACCGCCGCCAGCGCGCTTGAACGCCAGACCGAAGAGCTGACGCTGTCCGTCTCTAAATTCCGCCTGTCACCGTCAAGCGCCAGTCCGTCGCCGGCACCTTACAAAGCTGCCCCTGCGGCCAGACCGGTAGCGGCAAAAGCCACGGCCTCTGCCGATGACTGGGTTTCTTTTTAATCGGAAAAATTGATCTGAAGCGCTGCTAACCGGCGCTTCATATTGCTGCTGTTCACCCGCCTGAACGCGATCTGATGTTTAAATGTCAGTTTGCTAAAGACCTCAAGCGCCGCTACCCGGCGCTTTTTTTATGCCTGCGAGGCGGCCAGCAGGCACAGCTCCCGGGCAACCTGATAAGACTTTATAAAAGAGGAAACCGGCAAAAACTCAAAGCGTGAATGGAAATTATGCGCGCCGGTAAAGAAATTGGGCGTCAGTAATCCTTTGGCCGACAGCGCTGCGCCATCGGTGCCGCCACGCATTGGCGTGATTTTGGGAACGATATCCAGCTTTTCCAGCGCGCTCAGCAGCAGATCGATTGCCCGCCGATCTTCGCCAATAGCGTTGCTGATATTACTGTAGATATCGCTAAGGGTGACCTCGACCTTGCCGGTTGGATACTGACTGGCAATCAGCGAAGCGACTTCAGCAATCTGCTGTTTTCGGCGGCCAAAACTGGCCAGGTCAAAGTCGCGGACGGACGCTTTCAGGCGGGCTTCGCTGGCGTTGCCCGTCATCTCATTAAACCAGGTATAGCCCTCTCGCCCGGCGGTATGTTCCGGCGTCTGCTGGCGATCGAAGTGGCTGATAAAATCCCAGGCCATCAGTAGCGGATTGACCAGCACGCCTTTTCCCGACATGGGATGGGCAGGCACGCCTTTAAAAACGATCTCCGCCGCCGCCGCGTTAAAATTCTCGAAAACGACTTCGCCCAGCTCGCAGCAGTCAATGGTATAAGCAAAGTCCACGTTAAACCGTTTCTCGAGATCCAGCGCTTTGGCGCCGCGCAGGCCGATTTCCTCATCGGGTACAAAAGCCACCACGATATCGCCATGATCGCCTTTAAGATTTTCCAGCAGCGTCATCACCACGGTAACCGCGGCTTTATTATCCGCGCCTAAGACGCTGGTGCCGTCGCTGAAAACGATCTCTTCGTTCTGATAAGGAACAATTTCAGGGTGGTCAGCCACCCGCAGCCAGATATCCTGCTGCGGATTAAGGCAAAGATCCTGCCCTTCAAAGCGCAACAGCTGCGGATGAATATGGTGAGAAAGCCCAACGTCAACCGTATCGATATGGGTAATAAAGCCGATGCGCGGTGCGCCGGCGCGGGTGCCGGGCAGGGTGGCCGTGACGGTGGCGCAGTCGTCAATCACCACATCCTGAAGCTGCATAGCGCGCAGTTCGGCTGCCAGCAGAGCCGCCATTTCGTGCTGGCCCGGCGTGCTGGGCAGGCTGGTTGCGGCCGCATCGCTCTGGCTGGTGACGGCAAGATAGCGAAAAAAACGGTGGGTAAGCTGGCTGGCCAGTTGCTGATCCATTTTTGCTCCTTTTTACGTGGGTGCTTTTTAAGATCAGCAGACGCCGAAATCACCATCTTCGTGATAAAGATTGACCGAGCTGGCAGGGACTTCAATCTCTTTTTGCTCTACGTCATCTACCCTGGCGCAATACAGCATTTCGCCTTTAACCTGTAACACAACCATTTTGGGCCCGCCGGTTTTACTTTGCACAACGTCGTCAGTTTTAAACATAGGTTTCTCCTCTTTGCCTTTTTATTAATGGTCAGTAACTAAGCATTTGCAAGCCGGTCGCCAGCAAACCGCTGAAAAGCCACTATACTCAAGGCACACCACAAGTAAACGGGAGGATATTAATGACTATTCATAAGAAAGGTCAGGCACACTGGGAAGGCGATATTAAAAAGGGTAAAGGTACCATCAGCACCGAAAGCGGCGCGCTGAAAGAGCAGCCTTACGGTTTTAATACCCGCTTTGAAGGCAAGCCTGGCACCAACCCGGAAGAACTGATTGGCGCGGCGCACGCTGCCTGTTTCTCGATGGCGCTGTCGCTAATGTTAGGTAACGAAGGTTACGTACCGGAAAGCATTGATACCACCGCAGATGTCTCGCTTGATAAAGCGGGCGACGGTTTTAAAATTACTAAAATTGCGCTGCAAAGCCAGATTAAACTACCGGGCGCGGACAGCGCTAAGTTTGATGAAATTATTAATCAGGCCAAGGCCGGTTGTCCGGTGTCCCAGCTGATGAACGCGGAAATTACGCTGGACTATAAGCTAAACTGATTTCTTGCCATTCTACCCTGCCGTCCGGCAGGGTATTATCTTTGCCAATCCACTCATCCTGAGTAAATATAAAAGCAAGCGACCACGTTCTGCGGAAAAAGGTGGGCTGCTCCTCTTTTAAACTCAGGAGAAGGCAATGAAGCAAAGGGCATTGAAAGGAATGATTGCGGCTTTGATAGCCACAGCGAGCATGAGTGCAGCAGCAAAAACGCTGGTGTATTGTTCGGAAGGTTCGCCAGAAAATTTTAATCCTCAGCTTTATACGTCGGGTACCAGCGTTGATGCCAGCGCGGTAACGATCTATAACCGCCTGGTCGACTTCAGGAACGGCACCACAGAACTTATCCCGAGCCTGGCCGAAAGCTGGGATATTAGCGCCGACGGCACGGTTTATACTTTTCACTTACGCAAGGGCGTAAAGTTCCAGAGTAATAAAGATTTCCACCCTACGCGCAATTTCAATGCTGATGACGTCATTTTCTCTTTTATGCGCCAGAAAGATCCGCACAATCCCTACCATAATATCTCCAACGGCACCTACGCTAATTTCGACAGCCTCCAGTTTGGTTCGCTGATCAAGAATATTGAAAAGCTGGATGATAATACGGTGCGTTTTACGCTGGCCCACGCCGAAGCGCCGTTCCTTGCCGATCTGGCCTGGTATTTCGCCTCTATTCTCTCGGCGGAATATGCCGATAATATGCTTAAAGCGGGAACGCCGGAAAAAGTCGACAGAGAGCCTGTCGGCACGGGGCCGTTTGCGCTGGTGCAGTATCAGAAAGACGCGCGCATTCTTTACCGGGCTTTTCCGGATTACTGGCAAGGCAAAGCGAAGCTGGACAGGCTGGTTTTTGCTATCACGCCGGATGCCTCGGTGCGCTTTGCCAAACTGGAAAAAAACGAATGTCAGGTTATGCCTTTTCCTAATCCTGCCGATCTGCCGCGGATGAAAGCCAACCCCAACCTGGTGGTGATGCAGAAAGCGGGGCTGAATACCGGTTTTCTGGCTTTTAATACGCAAAAAGCGCCGCTGGATAACGTGATTGTACGGCGGGCGTTGACGATGGCTATCAACAAGCCAGCCATCATGCAGGCTATTTTTCAGGAAACGGGCACCGTTGCTAAAAACCTGCTGCCGCCAGATGTCTGGAGCGCCGACGGTGAACTCAAGGATTACGGTTACGATCCCGATAAGGCCAAAGCTCTGCTGCAGCAGGCCGGTATTGCCAAAGGCACCACCATCGATCTCTGGGCGATGCCGGTGCAAAGACCTTACAACCCGAACGCGCGCCGGATGGCGGAAATGATTCAGGCCGACTGGCAAAAGGTGGGTATCAACGCGCGCATTGTTACCTATGAATGGGGTGAATATCTTAAGCGGGTAAAAGAGGGCGATCATCAGGCAGCGCTGATGGGCTGGACGACCGCTACGGGCGATCCGGACAATTTTTTCGGCCCGCTGTTTAGCTGTACCGCGGCCGAGGGCGGCTCGAATTCTTCAAAGTGGTGTTACAAGCCCTTTGACCAGCTGATTAGCCAGGCGCGGGCCGAGCAGGATCATCACCGGCGAGTCGAGCTTTATCGTCAGGCGCAACAGATAATGCATGACCAGGCGCCAGCGGTGATGATTGCGCACTCGACAATTTTTGAGCCGGTACGCAAAGAGGTCATCGGCTATCAAATCGATCCTTTCGGTAAACATGATTTTTATCAGGTCGATCTGAAATAGGCTTATCGAAAGACTAACCGGCAGTCCTTATGAAAGTGAAGGCTGCTGGTTTTCCGGATCTTCCGCCGTTACCGCTTTCTCCATCTGCTCACAAACAAACTGAAGAAAAAGATTCAGCGCCGCCGAGCGCTGGCGGCCTGCGACCGTTTGCACCTGTAGCGTACGCTGCGTCAGCCGATCGACGCCTGCCGAACGCAGCGCCAGGCCAGAATCATCATGGTGATACAGCACGCTAAACCGGCTGCACAGCGTAACGGCTAACGGGTTTTGCTGTAAAAAAGCGTACAGCGTGCTGAAGTTATTGCAGGTCAGCACCGGCTCAATAAAGATACCGTTCATCTGGCAGGAGAGATCGAAAAGCTGTCGAACCGTGGTGCCGCTATCGGGTAGCGCCATCGGGTAGGCGGAGAGATCTTTCAGCTGCGCGGGCCTTTGCGCCAGAGGATGATCTCTACGCATCACCAGTAGAACGGGCGCGGGCCACGACCCCATCACTTCAACCCCCTGTTCGGGATGCAGGCTAAACTGCAAAGCGACGTCACATTCTCCCTGATGCAAAGTTTCCGCTACTTCCTGAGTGCTTCCTACAATCACTTTAAAGCTGACCGCAGGATAAAGCTGGCGAAACTGCGAGCAAAGCGTAGGCAGCAGGCTAAAAGCCATGCCGTCGGTACAGGCCACCCGCAGCGCCGTGCGCCGTATCGCTTTTAAGCCCTTAATTTCCGCCCGCGCCTGTTCCATACCCAGCAGGCTACGCCGCACGTGGCTTTCAAAAATCTTCCCGGCTTCATTAAGCGTCATGCCGCGCGCGTGGCGCTCAAACAAAGGCGCGCCTATCTCCGCTTCGAGCCGCTGAATCTGGCGGCTGATGGCGGAAACGGCCACAAACAGCTGCTGACTGGCGGCGCTAAGCGAACCGGTACTGGCAACGGCCAGAAAATAACGAACTTCAGGACTCAGCATTGGTCTGCCCTTATCTGGTGCATGCCGCTTAATTGTGCAACGGTGCTTTGCTTTAAAAGCAAAGAGGCTTTGATATTTTTATAATTGTGGCAAAGGAGGATTTTAGCTTAGATGGTTGCCATAACAACATAAATGGCAAACACAGGGGATCTTATGTCTATCAACGAAGTATTAACGCGGGCGGATGCCTGGTTTGACAGCGGCGAGTTCAAACAAATTCTGTCACGTCGCATCGCTATTCGTTCCGAAAGCCAGCGTGACGACCGCGAAAGCGAGATCCAGCGCTACCTGCACGAGGAGATTGCTCCGGCCATGCAGGCACTGGGTTTTGCACTGACAGAGATTGCCAACCCCCAGGCTCCGCTGCGGCCGTTTTTGCTGGCGACGCGTATTGAAAATAGCGCATTGCCGACGTTGCTGTGTTATGGCCATGGCGATGTAGTCTTTGGTGATGATGAAAACTGGCGCGCAGGCCTGGATCCCTGGCAGCTCAGGGAGGAGGGCGATCGCTGGTATGGTCGCGGCAGCGCCGATAATAAAGGGCAGCACGCCGTGAACATCGCCGCACTGGAGCAGATTTTTGCGGCGCGAGGCGGCTCGCTGGGGTTCAACTGCAAGTTTCTGTTTGAGATGGGCGAAGAGATTGGCTCACCGGGCCTGGCACAAATTTGCCGTGAAAATCCGCAGCTGCTGGGCGCGGATATTTTTATCGCCTCAGACGGCCCGAGGCTAAGTGCAGAGCAGCCTACGCTGTTTTTAGGATCGCGCGGTGCGGTAAACGTCCGGTTAAGCATTGAGGCGCGGGATCGCGATTATCACTCCGGCAACTGGGGCGGGCTGCTTTCCAACCCCGGCACGCAGCTGGCTAATGCCGTTGCCAGCCTGGTCAACCAGTACGGTCAGCTTCAGGTCAGCGCGCTCAAGCCTCCGGCGCTGACTGAAGAAGTGCGCACCATCCTCGGCGAAATTGTTTTACCGCCGGACGCCACAGGGCCGCAAATTGATGCGGAGTGGGGCGAAGCGGGCCTGACGCCGGTTGAACGCCTGTATGGCTGGAACACGCTGGAAGTTCTCTCTTTTTTAACCGGCAATCCGGCGCGCCCGATGAATGCGATACCGGGCAGCGCGACGGCCGTTTGCCAGCTGCGTTTTGTGCCGGGAACCGACTGGGAAAATATTGCCCACCACCTGACGGCACACCTTGGCGAACGCGGTTTTCATCAGGTGAAGGTCGAGATGCTGCGCGGCACGCCTGCAACCAGACTCGATCCCGGTAATCCGCTGGTAGGCTGGGCGCTGGAAGCCATGCAGCAGGCCAGCGGAAAAAAACCGGCGCTATTACCCAACCTGGGCGGTTCACTGCCTAACGACGTCTTTGCACATATTTTAAATCTGCCGACGCTTTGGGTGCCGCATTCTTACCCGGCCTGCGGTCAGCATGCGGCCGACGAGCATCTGTTGATATCAATCGCGCGCGAGGGCCTGCAAATCATGACGCGCCTGCTGTGGGAGCTGGGCGAAAAGGGCAGCGAGCTGCTTGCCAGCCATCGTCACTATCAGCAGCAAAAAGGGGCCAGGCCATGAGCGCCGTTATTGAACGCCAGGCCACCGCCACCGTGCCCAGCCTTTACAAAACGCTGTTTGCTACCTGTATCGGCAACGCGCTGGAGTGGTTTGATATCGCGGTTTACGGTTTCTTCGCCAGCTATATCGCCCACGCTTTTTTCCCGGTTGCCGATCCCTCCGTCTCGCTATTGCTAACCTTTGGCAGTTTCGGCGTTTCGTTTTTGATTCGGCCGCTGGGCGCGATTGTGTTAGGTGCTTATGCCGACCGCGTGGGCCGTAAAAAAGCGTTGCTGATGTCGATTTCGCTGATGATGCTGGGCGGTGCCATTATCGTATTTATGCCCGCTTACAGCACTATCGGCCTGGCCGCACCGGTAATGATCCTGTTAGCGCGCCTGATTCAGGGCTTTTCTGCCGGTGGCGAGTTTGGCAGCTCCACGGCTTTTCTGGTAGAGCATTTCCCACAGCGCCGCGCCTTTATCGCCAGCTGGCAGTTTGCCACGCAGGGGGCCAGCACGCTGATGGCGTCGGCTTTTGGCCTGGGCTTAACGCACTATTTAACCGAGGCGCAAACCGAGGCGTGGGGCTGGCGCATCCCTTTTGCTTTTGGTCTGCTGATCGGGCCGGTCGGGCTTTACATCCGTCGGCACGTCCATGAGCCAGCCAGCTTCGTTGCCAGAGAAAAGGTGCATTCGCCGTTAAAGCATCTGGTCGCCAGGCAAAAAAGTTTGATGCTGTTGGCGATTGGCCTGATGATTATTTCTACCGGCATCAATTATATGCTGAACTATGTGCCCACTTACGCCACCAAAACGCTGCATTTACCCGGCTCGGCCGCCTTCAGCGCCACGCTACTGGCGGGGATCATCTTAACGCTTGTCACGCCCGTAATGGGGCTGTGGTCGGAAAAGGTCGGCCGAAAACCGCTGATGTGGGGATCGTTAATCCTGTTGCTGTTAACCATTTACCCGGCTTTTGCGCTGGTGGTTAATCATCCTACGCCGGGAAGGCTGCTGATACTGGTAGGCTGGATGGCGCTATTAAAATCAATTTACTTTTCAACCGTGCCGTCGATGATGGCGGATCTGTTTCCCATCACCACGCGAGCCAGCGGAATGGCTATTAGTTACAACATCGCTGTAACGGTGTTCGGCGGTTTTGCACCGTTGATCTGTACATTGCTTATCAGCGCCACCGGCAGCAGCCTGGCACCGGGCTATTACCTGATGATGCTGGCATTAATTAGCGGAGTCGCGCTGTTGAAAAGCCAGCGGCGCTTACAGGAGCCATAAGTAGGGCGCATCATTTGAAAAACGTGTAGCCGCCTGTCCCTCACTATTTCAGCATGGAACAGGCGGCTCTTAATTCGTCAGCCGTAACGCCCCTGGGACGCTGGCTTAGTGAGCCTGCAAATAAACGACGTGCGTTTGCAGATATTCTTCCAGCCCGTGGCGGCCATCGGCACCGCCGATTCCGGATTTGCGCCAGCCCGCATGAAAACCCTGCATGGCTTCAAAATTTTCCCGGTTAACGTAAGTCTCGCCAAACCTGAGTTTTTTCAGCGCCTGCATAGCGGTGTTTAAATTCTCGGTAAACAGGGAAGAGGTCAGACCGTATTCGCTGTCGTTTGCCAGAGCGATAGCTTCGTCCAGCGTGCGGAAAGCGATAACCGGCAGGACTGGCCCAAAGGTTTCCTGCTGGACGATAGCCATCTCCTGGCGAACGTTGGTCAATAAGGTGGGTTCGAAAAAGAAGCCACGGCTGTCTTTACGCTTGCCGCCGGTCACTACGGTCGCGCCTTGCTGCACGGCCAGGGCAACCTTATCCTCCAGTCGTTTCAGCGCGTCGGCAGAAATCAGCGGCCCCATATCGACCGTCTCGTGCAGGGCCGGATCGCCGCTGGTGACGGCCAGAAAAGCGGCGGTAAGGCGCTGGACCACTTCATCGTAAACGCCTTCCTGCACGTAAAGGCGCTCGGTGCAGTTACAGACCTGACCGGTATTGATGATGCGTGAAGCCACAATGGCCTTTACTGCCAGATCCAGATCGGCGTCGTTCATCACGATAGCGGGCGCCTTGCCGCCCAGCTCCAGCGACACTTTAGTAACGTTTTTCGCGGCCGTCTCCAGCGTGGCGATCCCGGCACCGACGCTGCCCGTCAGGCTGACCATGCCGACTTCCGGACTGGCGGCCAGTGCCTGGCCTACTTCCGGGCCAAAGCCGGTAACCAGATTAAAAACGCCGGCCGGTAGGCCAATCTGGTGAGCGATATCGGCAAAAATCATGGCATTAGCGGGCGTTAATTCGCTTGGCTTAATGACGATAGTGTTGCCGGTCAGCAGCGCCGGGGCGGCTTTGCGCGCAATCAGGAAGAAAGGAAAGTTCCACGGCAAAATGCCTGCCGTTACGCCGATAGCCTTTTTGAACACCATAATGGTTTCGTCGGCGCGATCGCTCTGGAGAATTTCACCCTCATAGCGACGCGCCCATTCAGCCATGTAGTCCAGATAATCTGCGGTAAACAGCACTTCTGTCTTGGCCAGCGGCTGCGTTTTTCCTCCTTCCGCCACAATTATTGCCGCAATTTCTGCCGCGCGGCTACGTATGCCTGCGGCAAGCTGATGTAGCCAGCCGCCTCGCTGCACGGCCGGCAACGCCTCCCAGCCCGGCTGAGCGATTTTAGCGGCGGCAATAGCGCGTTCGGCATCTTCTTTACTGCCTTGCGGGATCTGGTAAAGCGTCTCCTCCGTGGCGGGATTAATCACGTCGATCCAGCGACCGCTCTGGTTTTCAATAAATTGACCGTCTACATAGCAAAGGTACTGGCGCAGGGACATAGTCGCTTCTCCGGAGGTTATTTTGATTTTAAGTTAACAGGATGTTGCGTGTATGCTGCTGCAACGGCACGGCAACTGCCTTTCTGTGAAGGTCAGCGGGCGGTGAAAAGTGGCAAAAAAACCAGCATCGGGACAATGAAGCAACCCGGAAAGGTCGGGCGAGGCAGCGCTAAGGCGCTTTATTACGGCTGGTTTTAAGGTGAACGCGAGAAGAAAAGATATCTGTGATCGCAAACAGGATAAGACGCTGAATTTTGCCATTTTAAGACCGGGCAGGGCAGCCAGGCTAAGGTGGGGTTGAAAGCTTCCTTCGTAGACTCAAGCCTTAACCCCTATGAAGGAAAACAATAAATGAGCCAACTCATCTTTTCAGGCATTCTCTGGCATCTGGTCGGCGCGGCCAGTGCAGCCTGCTTTTATGCTCCCTTTAAAAAAGTACGTCACTGGTCATGGGAAACGATGTGGTCCGTCGGCGGCGTAATGTCGTGGATTATCCTGCCGTGGGCGGTCAGCGCCGCGCTCTTGCCAAACTTCTGGGCTTTCTACAGCTCCTTTTCCCTTGCCCAGCTGCTGCCGGTTTTCCTGTTCGGCGCGATGTGGGGGATCGGTAACATTAACTACGGTCTGACTATGCGCTATCTGGGGATGTCGATGGGCATTGGCATCGCGATTGGCATCACGCTGGTGGTCGGTACGCTGATGACGCCGCTGTTGCAGGGCCGTTTTGTCGAGCTGTTTAGCTCAACCGGCGGCAGGCTAACGCTGCTGGGCGTGCTGGTGGCGCTGGCGGGCGTGACTATTGTGTCCCGCGCGGGCCTGCTGAAAGAGCGCGCAATGGGAATTACGGCCGAAGAGTTCAACCTGAAAAAAGGTTTGCTGCTGGCCGTTTTCTGTGGCGTTTTTTCTGCCGGGATGTCTTTTGCGATGAACGCCGCTAAACCTATGCAGGATGCGGCGCTGGCGCTGGGCGTCAACCCGCTCTATTCGGCGCTGCCAAGCTATGTTGTCATCATGGGCGGCGGCGCACTGGTTAACCTCGGCTTCTGCTTTATCCGTCTGGCAACCAAATCAACGCTTTCTGCCAGGGCGGATTTTTCCGTGGGCAAATCATTGCTTATCAGCAACGTCCTGCTTTCGCTGCTTGGCGGCACCATGTGGTATCTGCAATTCTTCTTCTACGCATGGGGTCACGCGCGTATCCCGGCGCAGTATGACTTTATCAGCTGGATGCTGCACATGAGTTTTTATGTCCTGTGTGGCGGACTGGTGGGGTTACTGCTGAAAGAGTGGAAAAATGCAGGAAAGCGTCCCGTCAGCGTGCTGTGCGGCGGGTGCTTTGTGATTATTCTTGCTGCCAATATCGTTGGCCTGGGCATGATGTTCTGATGCATAAAGCCACGGGATGTGGCTCTGCCTTATAGCGTCATCGTTTTCCGCTGCCTGTGCTGTTCAAACTGCTGGCGGAAAGCGCTGGGCGTCAGCCCGGTTTCGCGGGTAAACACCACCGAAAAATAGTTGCTGTCATCAAAACCGCATAGCGCAGCGACGTCGCCAATCAGGGAAGGCGTGCTGCGCAGCAGAAATTTGGCCCTGCACATGCGAAGCTGCCGTATATACTGGCCGGGCATCATGCCGGTCTGCTGGCGAAACAGCTGCTTGAGCGCGCGTTCAGACAGCTGATGCTGACGACAAAACTCCGCTAAATCAAAATGGCTGGCCAGCTGCCCCTGAATGGCCGACATCAGTAAGTCCAGCTGTTCGCCTTCCGGCAGCTGCCGCGCTTCGTTAGCCGCATAGCGATGGCGCTGCAAAATCATCAGCAGCTGTAAAAATAGCGCTTCCGACAGCTGGCGCGAGAGCCTGTCGCTTTTCGTACTTTCCTGCGTCAGCTGTTGAATTACGCTGCGCGCCAGCGCCATTCCTCGCGTGGTTACACGCCACGCGGCGCTTTCCTGCGGCAAAAACTGTGACCAGTCCACGCCAAGCCGGAAGCGTTCGGGGCAGTAGATGATATTGTCCAGCACCAGGTTATTGACCGATTCGTAGCTGTGGCAATCTTCCGGCCTGATATAAAACAGATCGCCGCAGGTAATGAGCCAGGGACGATCGTTCATAATGTGCAGGCCGTTACCGCGCCAGACAATCACCAGTTCGTTGAACTCGTGAATATGCGATGGAAAAGTTTGCTGCGGTGCGCGGTCGGCGACGGCGACCGGCAGCAGTTCAGACGGGAAATAGTCGGTCTTTGCCAGACAAAGCGGCTTGCTCACGTTGCACCTCACAGATCATTTTGCCTGATGGTACGCGGAGATAAGCCAAATTCACGCTTAAAGAGGGTGGAAAAGTGATTGCTGTCACCAAAACCGCAGTGGTAAGCGATGTCGGTGATGCGCATCTCGCTGTGGCGTAACAGATGTCGCGCCTGCAGCAGGCGTAAGCGGTTCAGATAGCGCTGCGGCGTGCTGCCCGTTTGCTGCTTCAGCTGGCGATGCAGGGTACGCAGCGACAGCGAAAACTTATCCGCCAGAGCCTCCCAGTCAATTTCCTCGCTATAGTGTTCTGCCAGCCAGTCCAGCAGGCCGCGCATGCGGCCATCCTGATCGTCGCCCGGCTGTTCGCTGCATCCGCGACGAAGCAGCACCAGCAGCTGCATAAAACGAAGTTCCTGCTCTGCCCGCGCTTCCATAGGCGAAGGCTCAGCAGAAAGCTCCAGTCCTTTAATCAACGTTTTAGCCTGCTCCATCACCCGGGTGCCGATGCGCCAGTGAGAAGGGTAGTTACCATTTTTTTCCTGCGGCAGCAGCGACTGGAAATTGGTGATAAAGCGGAAAGCTTCCGGCCCGCGGTACAGCACGTTAGTCAGGATTAGCTGTTCCGTTTTTTCATACATGTGGCGGTCGTGGTTACGCACGAAGCAGACGCAACCGCCGCATAGCGTGCGGGGTTCGCCATTAAAAATATGGATACCGGCACCCTGTTCGACCAGTACGATTTCATGGAAATCTTCGTGGTGGTGTTCAGGAAAAGCGCTCTGCGGCAGCCGCGGTTCTATCGCGACGGGCAGGCCGCCGACGGGGAAAAAGTCCACGCTGTGTAATATGGTCATTATCCAGTCTCCTGCTAACTTTCCGGGCAGTCTACCGCCGCCTTCTCTGCGCCTGCCTTAATTTTTCGACATTAAAACGCACCGATGCCGCTTATTTTTCAAGAATATGCGTGGATTAGACGGGAATTGCGCCATGCGTCACATCCCCGTCCGACAGCAGCAAACGGGGATTTGTGAGCTGCTTCACGTTCATCTTTGCGGGATTGCCAGCAGGCTCTGGGCGCTGGCACTGGCAGGAAGGCGCCGAAAACAGCGGCTTTTAGACTGGAAGCCTGAAACTGACAGGAAGCCAAAGCCATGAGCATGAACTGTGTTGCCATTGACCTGGGCGCATCCAGCGGACGCGTGATGCTGGCCCATTTTGATGCCCAAAGCGGCAAACTGAGGCTGGATGAGGTCGCGCGCTGCGTAAACCATCTGGTGGTGAAGGAAGAGCGGCAGTGCTGGGATGTCGACGCGTTGGAAAGCTTTATCCTGGACTCGTTAAACAAGCTTCAGCTTAAGGGGATCGCCGCCGACAGCATCGGAATTGATACCTGGGGTGTGGATTATGTTCTGCTGGATAGTCAGGGCCAGCGCATAGGGCTGCCGGTTGCCTATCGCGATGATCGTACCTGGGGTTTGATGCAACAAGCCGCCTCAGAACTGGGCCGTGAGACTATTTATCAACGTACCGCTATCCAGTTTTTACCCTTTAATACGCTTTATCAGCTCCGCGCGCTGTGCGACGGACAGCCCGAATGGCTGAAGGATGTCCGTCACGCTTTGCTGATCCCGGACTACTTCCACTATCGCCTTACCGGCAAGCTTAACTGGGAATACACCAACGCCACCACCACGCAACTGCTGAATATCAACAGCAGCGACTGGGACGAATCGCTGCTGCGGTGGACAGGGGCCGATCCTGCCTGGTTTGGTAAACCTTCCGCGCCGGGCCGCAAAGTGGGCGACTGGCAAAGCGCATCCGGCACTGCCATACCCGTTATTGCTGTTGCGACGCACGACACGGCCAGCGCCGTATTGGCCGCGCCGGTTATGCAAGCGGATGTCGCATGGCTGAGCTCCGGTACCTGGTCGCTAATGGGATTTGAGAGCCCGCACCCCTTTAACGATGCAGCGGCGCTGGCCGCCAATATCACCAATGAGGGCGGCGCGGAAGGGCGCTACCGCGTCCTGAAAAACATTATGGGCCTGTGGTTGCTGCAGCGGATCTGCGGCGAGCTGGATATCACCGATCTGGCCGCGCTGGTAAAAGACGCCGGGGCTGAGCCAGCCTGTCGTTCGCTGATCAATCCCAACGACGAACGCTTTATCAACCCGGTCAATATGGTACGCGAAATTCAGGATGCCTGCGCCGCACAAGGCATGCCGACGCCAGCGACGGCCAGCGCGCTTGCACGCTGCATTTTCGACAGCCTGGCGCTCTACTATCGCTTTGTGCTGGAAGAGCTAACAGAAGTCCGCGGCAGGCCGTTCAGCCAGCTGCATATCGTTGGCGGCGGCTGTCAGAATCCACTGTTGAACCAGCTTTGCGCCAACGCCTGCGGCATTCCGGTTATCGCCGGTCCGGTCGAAGCCTCCACGCTTGGCAACATTGGCAGCCAGCTGATTGCCCACGGCTGCGTGCGGGACGTGCCGCATTTCCGCCAGCTGGTCGCTCAGAACTTTCCTTTAACAACTTTTACTCCCCACTTCAGTGACGCATACAGCCGCAGCTGGCCACTTTTTCAGTCACTGACCCACACCGCTAAGGAGCTATGCGTATGACCCGAACAATAGAGCAAGCGTTTGAACTGGCAAGGATGCGTTTTGCGGAAATCGGCGTGGATGTCGATGCCGCAATGGCCCGGCTGGACAAACTGCCTGTTTCCATGCACTGCTGGCAGGGAGACGATGTTCGCGGTTTCGAAAACCCGCAGGGTGCGTTGACCGGCGGCATTCAGGCGACGGGAAATTATCCGGGACGAGCCAGAAACGCCACGGAGCTGCGTGCCGATCTTGAACAGGCTTTGTTGCTGATCCCCGGCCCCAAAAGGCTGAATCTTCACGCTATCTATCTGGAAAGCGATACGCCGGTAGGGCGTAACGAAATCGAACCCCGGCACTTTGCTAACTGGGTAGAATGGGCGAAAACCAACGGGCTGGGACTGGATTTCAATCCTTCCTGTTTTTCGCATCCGCTAAGCGAGAACGGTTTTACGCTCGCCTGCGCCAACGACGAAATTCGCCAGTTCTGGATCGATCACTGCAAGGCCAGCCGCAAGGTTTCCGCCTGGTTCGGCGAACAGCTGGGCACGCCTTCCGTGATGAATATCTGGATCCCTGACGGCATGAAAGATCTGCCCATCGACCGCTTCGCGCCTCGCCAGCGCCTGCTGAACTCGCTGGATGAAATTATCAGCGAAAAACTCAGTCCCGCACACCATATCGATGCGGTAGAAAGCAAACTGTTCGGCATCGGCGCGGAAAGCTATACCGCAGGCTCCAATGAATTCTACTTTGGCTATGCCGCCAGCCGCCAGACGGCGCTATGCCTGGATGCCGGTCATTTTCATCCAACCGAAACCATCTCCGACAAAATCTCCACCGCCATGCTTTATGTACCAAGGCTCCTGCTGCACGTTACGCGTCCGGTACGCTGGGACAGCGATCACGTTGTGCTGCTGGATGATGAAACGCAGGCCATCGCCCATGAGATCGTGCGCCAGCAGCTATTCGATAAAGTGCATATTGGTCTCGACTTCTTTGATGCTTCAATCAACCGTATTGCCGCCTGGGTTATCGGTACGCGCAACGCCAAAAAAGCGCTGCTGCGCGCGCTGCTGGAGCCGGTAGAGCAACTGAAAACGCTGGAGCAGGAAGGCGACTATACCGCCCGCCTGGCTCTGCTGGAAGAACATAAGTCGCTGCCGTGGCAGGCGGTTTGGGAAGCGTACTGCCTGCGCCACGATGTCCCCGCAGATGCCAGCTGGCTTGAAGATGTACGCCATTACGAAAAACAGACTCTCAGCAAACGCTAAGGATGCAATATGCAACATATTCTGACTTCATGGTTCGTCCAGGGAATGGTCAAAGCCACCGCTGACATGTGGCTGAAAGGATGGGACGAGCGCAACGGCGGCAACGTCAGTTATCGCCTGCTGGAGGAAGAAGTCCAGCCGTTTGCGCAGGACTTTTACCCTGAGCCGCGAACGGTTGAGCTGACTCAGCCCGCCCCTGAACTGGCTAACTGCTGGTTTCTGGTGACGGGTTCCGGCAAGTTCTTCCGCAATGTGCAGCTGGATCCGGCGGACAGCCTGGCGCTGCTGCGCGTCAGCAATGACGGCAGCGCCTACAGCATCTACTGGGGCCTGGCCAACGGCGGTTTGCCTACTTCCGAGCTGGCTTCGCATTTCCAGTCCCACAGCGTAAGAATGAAGGTCACTAACGGTGCCGATCGCGTCATCATGCACTGCCATGCGACTAACTTTATGTCGTTGAGCTACGTGGTCGAGCTGGATCCTGCGCTGTTTACGCGTCTGCTGTGGGAAGGCAGCACGGAATGTCTGGTCGTGTTCCCGGACGGTGTTGGGATTGTGCCGTGGATGGTGCCCGGCACGGATGAAATCGGTGAGGCAACGGCGCAACAAATGGCCTCGCACAGCCTGGTGATGTGGCCTTTCCACGGTATTTTTGGGGCCGGGCCGACGCTGGATGAAACCTTCGGCCTGATCGATACCGCCGAGAAATCTTCGGAAGTGGTGGTTAAAGTGCTGTCGATGGGCGGCATGCGTCAGAGCATCACTACCGCAGAGCTGGTGGCGTTGGGCAAACGTTTTAACGTTAAGCCGTGGCAGGCGGCGCTGGATGCAGGCCACCCCTATGTTGCGTAAAGCTTTTGTTATGCAGGTGCATCCCGATAAGCATCAGGAATACCAGCAGCGGCACAATCCCATCTGGCCCGAACTGGCGCAGACGCTGAAAGAGCACGGCGCACACCACTACAGCATTTTTCTGGATACGTCGCGCAATCTGCTGTTTGCCACGGTAGAGATTGAGTCAGAAGCGCGCTGGAATGCCATCGCCAGTACCGAGGTCTGCCAGCGCTGGTGGCGATCGATGTGCGAACTGATGCCCGCAAACCCGGACTCAAGTCCGGTTAGCGAGGAGCTAAAAGAAGTTTTTTATCTGCAATAAAGCAAAAGGCTCATCATGCGATGAGCCTTATTCTTAGTTAATACGTAGCTGCGGATAGCGCTTCATGCTCCATGCGCACCACGCCAGCGCCAGCAAACCGATAGCGCCGCCCGCATAGCCGATATACTCCATGCCGAGAAAGAGACTGACCTGATTGCCCAACAGCGCGCCTGCGCCAATACCCAGGTTATAAATCCCCGACATCAGCGACATGGCCACATCGGTGGCATCCGGAGCCAGCGTCAGTACCCGTACCTGCACCGCCAGGCCAATAATCATCATCGCCATCCCCCAAATCACGCAGAGCGTTGAAATGGCCAGGCTGTTTGTTGCGGCCACAAACAGCGCCAGCATGCAGGCCGAAACCAGCGTAATAGCGCCGAGCAGGAACAGGGCTGGAAACTTATTGCCTAGCGAGCTAAACAACAGGCTGCCAATAATGCCCGCCGCGCCAAAAATCAGCAGCAAAAAGGTGGTGAAATTGCCGCCCATGGTCGCCACTACCTGCAGGAAGGGCTCGATGTAACTGTAGGCGGTATAGTGTGCGGTCACGATAGTCACGATCAGCAGATACAGCGAAACCAGAGCAGGGCGTCTGAACAGCATCGGCACGCTTTTCAGCGAGCCGGTATGCTCGCTGGGCAGTTTTGGCAGCAGTCTGGCCAGCGTTAACATCGTTATCAGCGCCACTGCACCAATCACGCCAAAAGTGATGCGCCAGCCAAGATATTGCCCAATCAGGCGGCCAATCGGCAAGCCCAGTACCATGGCCAGCGCGGTGCCGGTCGCCAGCATACTCAGTGCCTGGGTCTTCTTGCCCGCTGGCGCGACGCGAATCGCAAGGGAAGCGGTGATTGACCAGAAAATTGCGTGCGACAGCGCGATACCGATGCGAGAAACCACCAGAATATTAAAGCTCCACGCAAAGGATGAAAGCACGTGACTGGCGATAAACAGCAGAAAGATAGCGATTAACAGAAAGCGCCGCTCCACCTGGCGCGTCAGCAGCATCATCGGCAGAGACATCAATGCCACAACCCAGGCATAAATTGTCAGCATCAGCCCGACCTGTGCCGTGCGCATAGAGAAGCTGGCGGCAATATCAGAAAGCAGGCCCACCGGCGCGAATTCGGTAGTGTTAAAAATAAACGCGGCGATGGCCAGCATCACGACGCGTAGCCATGCGGTCTTACGTGAAACGGTAGTTGATTGCATCAGAATTAAGGACTTGTTGTTAGAGAGACTCTTCGCCAGGCGAAACCAGGAATACGTATTGTGTTTTATTTATCCGGCAGATGACATCAAAAAGCGGCGTTTATTGCTAAATCAGAACAATCAGCGCGACCAGCTCGACTTTCCTCTCTGGGTTGTTGATTTAAGAGCAAAACATCTGTCGGCTGCTGAGTATAACGCTATTTATCGGATGCGCCAGATTTGTTGATTCGCCCCCCTGGTTTGTGACGCTGTCACTTATTATCCCCGGCAAACGCGGCGGCGGTCATTAAAGCATGTCAGGCCGAAACTGCGAGCGGCGGCTCAGGTGTTTGCCGGAGAGCATAAACTCGCCGTCGCCGCAGTAGTGCACCGTTTCCGGGTGCCGGGGCGAAGGCGCGACGTGCGCTTTGACCACTTCAAAAACGAAGAAATTAAGCTTATTTACCAGCGAGTCGTCATAAATCCGGCACTCAAAGCAGGCATGGCAGGCCGTCAGCAGCGGGGCGGCTACCTTGATAGCGGGTTCTGTCGCCAGAGAAAATTGCTCAAATTTATCTGTTTCTTCGCCGCTACAGTTGCCGATAGCGACTACCGTATCCAGCAAATCTGAGGTCGGCAGATTAATCACGCACTCGCGGCTTTTTTTGATCAGCGCATGGCTATGGTTTCCCGCCGAAATCATACAGCCAATCAGCGATGGCGAAAATTCCAGAACGGTATGCCAGCCCAGCGTCATTACGTCCTTTTCTGCACCGTATGCAGACGACACCAGCACCACCGGGCCAGGCTCAAGAAAATGACGAACGTTGTGTACGGGAAAGTCGGCTTTTCTGGCTTGATTCATCGCTTACTCCTGCAAATATTCATACCTTTTTACGTAATCTTTAGTGTAATCGCTGCGCGAAAATACACATTTGTCCTCACATTGCGCTACCCTGGAAGTTGACGGCGGCACGGGTCGCCATTCTGTTTAATCAAAAGGATACCAATATGAATCAACGTCCCTCTGTAGCGGTATTGGGATTGGGCGCGATGGGCCATGCTTTCGCCGCCAACCTGCTGAAAAACGGTTTTGACACCTGGGGATGGAACCGTACCAAAGCGCGAGGTGAGGATTTGCAAAGCGCCGGACTGCAACTGGCCGATACGCCAGAGGAGGCCGTCAAACAGGCTGACGTGGTGATCAGTATGTTGGCCAATGCAGAAATCACTCAGGAGGTATTGCAGAAGGCTCAGGCAGAACTGAAACAGGGCGCGGTGGTTGTGCAGATGGGCACCATTGGCGTGGAAGCCACGGAAAAGCTGATAGCGGATTTTGCCGAACAGCGTCCGGATATTGTGTTCCTTGACGCGCCCGTGTCCGGCACCAAAGCGCCAGCGGAAAATGCGCAGATTTTAATCCTGGCCAGCGGCGATCGTGAGCGGGCGGAAAAGGTTGAAGCTGTGTTCGCTGCGATTTCGAAAGGGGCCAAATGGTTAGGTAAAGCCGGTGCGGCATCGCGCATGAAGCTGGTGGTGAACGCCTGGCTAATCTCAATGGTGCAGGGCCTGGCGGAAAGTACGCAAATGGCGGAAGAGTTTGGCTTCACGCCCGATCAGTTCTGGGATGTGCTGGACGGCGGCCCGCTGGCCGTACCTTATGCGAAATCGAAGCTGGGTATGATCAAAGAAGGTGAATACGAGCCGCAAATGCACCTGACGTGGGCAGTGAAGGATGCCAGGCTGGCGCTTGCCGCCGCCGAAAAAAGCCATCTTCCCGGTCTGCAGCAGATCGCTGGCCTGTGGCAGGAAGCCGTTGATGCGGGATATGGTGAGAAGGATTTGTCAGTGATTTATCGTTACCTGAGCGATAAAAAGCAGTAAAAACAGCATAAAAACCGGAAAACAGAGAGGAATAATCCCTCTGTTTTTCAGGGTTATAGCGTAAATAGCAGGAAGTGCTTAACGCTATTCTTCTAAAATGCAACACTATTTGTTATATTAATTATCTCTGTACTTTTATAGTTGACTGATTTTTAATGCTTTTTATCACCACCGCTGAAACGGTGAGGTATCGCTAAAAGCAAGGATCTGAACATGCTTGATATTCGTTTTCCTACGGCCTTACAAATGGTGCTCTGCGTGGCCCAGGCGGAGCGGGAAGGTAAACGCAGCACCAGCAAAATTCTGGCTACGGGCCTTGAAGCTAACCCCAGCTTTGTCCGTAAAATGATGGTGCCGCTGACCCGCGACGGCATTATCGTATCGACATTAGGCAGAGCCGGGACTATCCGGCTGGGCCGTCCGGCGGAAGAGATCACGCTTTGTGATATCTACACTTCCGTACTGGAAGATAAGCCGCTGCTGGCAGGCCGTCCGGAAGTGCCGGCGCGCTGCCTGGTCAGCGCCAATACCTGCTGGTTCTTTAAGGAGCTGGCGCATGAGGCCGAGCAGGCTTCGCTTAGCGTTCTGGCTAAGCGCACCGTAGCCGACGCGCTGCGCGAAATTTACGAGCGCGACCGGCGCTATCCGGAAGGAAGCTGTGAAGCCATGAAGGCGCATGAAAATGCCGATACGTAACAATAAGGCAAAGCGCAAACGGGCCGGGCAAACTTCTGTCCGGCTTTTTTGTTTCTACAGCATTGATGGTTTCTTCTGGTTCGAAAGCGGTAAGAACGCCTGGCGTTAGCCTACGCCGCTCTCCCTGTTTTTTGATACTGCTCGTGAGCATCCTGCGTAAACCAATCGCATTTAATGCAACAATTAAACTTGCATTAAGCGGGCAGGTGCTTTACCGTAAATAAGTGCACTCATTAAAGTTACCTTTTACCCCGCGCGGCGGAAGAGGTCAACAACAAGAGCAGGTTAAAATTCTAAGGGGAAGACAATGAGCCATGACGATTTTATCAGCGATCTGGTAACGTGGATTGATACACATATTGAAGGCAAGATGGATTTGGATACCGTAGCCCGCCGCGCAGGCTATTCCAAATGGCATCTGCAGCGCATGTTTAAACAGCATACCGGTCATGCGCTGGGCGAATATATCCGCGCACGTCGTTTGAAAAAATCCGCTGAGCGCCTGGCGAAGGGCGGTGAACCTATTCTGGACGTGGCTATCTCATTTGGATTCGATTCCCAGCAGTCTTTCAACCGCAGCTTTAAGCGTCAGTTCGGCCAGTCTCCGGGCGCATGGCGCCGTCAGGTTCAGGTTAGCGCCTGAATTCGCTGCGACAGCGGGCGTAACGGCCCGCCGTAGCCGCTGTAAAAACACCCGATAACGCTATTTTCACTCAACAGGTGGGGTAAATCGCACCTGAAAGTGGGCAAGGGATTGTATACTGTCTGAATTGTAATGCTTTTTGGCGTCTGACAGACAGGAATCCCCATGGAGTTACGGAATTTCAAAAAACAGAATATGTGCGAAGCCGTCAGCTATCTGCTGATTTTTTTTGCGCTAATGCTTATTTTCCCTTTGCGCCTGCTGCCTTGTTTCCTGGCCGGATTTATCGTATATGAAACCATTCTGGCGTTAACACCGTGGGTGGGACGTCTGGTGAAGGGCCCGCTGGCCCGCTGGATCACTATTTTTTTCCTGGCGGTTATCATCGTGCTGGCGCTGGCTGCCGGTATCACCAAGCTTATCGGCTTTCTCCTGCATGATTTTCATAGCACGGCAGCTTTTCACGCGGCGGCCAGCAAGCTGCTGGAAGATGCGCAGAATACGCTCTCGCCGGTTGTCGCCCGCTACCTGCCAGCGGATATCGATGAATTGCAGCATCAGGCGATGGCCTGGCTGCGTGAGCATCTGATTATCGTACAGACGCTGGGCCGCACCGCCGCGCATACCGTGGCAACAATGCTGATAGGCATGCTGCTGGGCGCTATTATTTCATTGCGCATCAGCGACAGCGATAATAACGATGCGCCGCTCAAGCAGGCATTATTACGACGCCTGTCGCGGCTGGCCGCGTCTTTCCACGATGTCGTTTTTGCACAAATCAAAGTGGCGCTGGTTAACACGCTGCTGACCTGCGGCTTTTTATATGCCATTTTGCCGATGTTTGGGCTGCATTTTCCCTTCGCCAAAACGGTTATCGTTCTGACCTTTATCGCCGGACTGCTGCCGGTTATCGGCAACCTGATCTCCAATACGGTGATTTTGCTGATCGGGCTTTCCATCTCGCTGCAGGCGGCGCTGATCGCGCTGATTTTCCTGATCCTGGTACACAAGCTGGAATACTTTATCAATGCACGAATTTTCGGCACCCGCATTAATGCCAAAACCTGGGAAATCCTGCTGGCGATGCTGGTGTTTGAATCCGCGTTTGGCCTGGCGGGCGTGGTCGCCGCCCCGGTGTTCTATGCTTATCTGAAGAGCGAGTTGCGCCACGCGCGGCTGATCTGATCCCGACAAGCTCTTTTAGTCAAACCTGACGGCTCCTCACGGAGCCGTTTAAACTTCAGCCTGTAAACTGCCGGTAACGCTTCCTGAAGGACCTGAAATAAGGTGCTATCAAAACTATTGCAATGGCCGTTCGCTGCCAGTTCACATTATTTTATCTCAAAAATTATTTTCCCGATGCTGGTTTATCAGGAAAGATGAGGCTTTCAGGTAAATAGCGCCAGAAAATATGGTGTAAAGCCGTGGTGCGATATTAACTTTTGATAGTGTTTATTTACGACCAATCTTGGGCGTTTTATTTCAAGCGGCCAAATAATTAAACGAACCCTCTCTTTACCTTTCGTAATAAGATTAATTTTTGGATCTTCCTTACCAATAATTACGATGTGTCCCTTCCTTATTTACTGTTAGCATTTTTCCGCTACAAAAATAATCTATAGAGAGGGAATGATGGCAACGGTAACGAAAAGCAAACAGCTTTATACGCTGCAAAGACCAACATGGTTTGAGGCGGCGAATCTGAATATGGGCATACGGCATGACAGACAGCATCTGGGCATTATTCTGGCTAAAGGCCAGACTATCCGCATCCGCCAGAACAACCCGCTGGCGGGACCGGTAAATTTACGTTTGATGAATGATTACTGTGGTACGGAAATTTCCGCAGCGGTTGGCAATGCCTGGGTAACCTGCACGGCAAGCGCTGCGTCTGTTCCCTTTATCGATACGCTCTATGACAGATCTGAGCCGATTATTGAGTTTCAATATGACGATTCGGCTAAAACTTTACCCGTGTTTAACTCTGGCGATAGTGAGAGTGATTTCTTTAAACTGTGGGATAGCCAAAGCGCTGAATTTGCGCTAATTGAATCACCTTATATTAATTTATTAGTCCCTGCTGTTGACAAACAAGCTTTAAGAACGCTCTACGCAACCAATCCCGTCGAGGAATTGATTAAGGTTTATAACGAACTGTTTGAGTTTTATAATGACATCGCCGGCATCTCGTTTAACGCTGAAAGCGCAACAGATCGTAATATACCAAGCCGATATTTTGCCAGAGCCGATAAAAACGGGGCAGGCGGCGGTTATTACGGTTTAAACTGGATAGCTGAAAGTACGGCTTCAATTGCGGGTTTTTATCTGGATTGCAATCAGTACAGGGAATTAGGCTGGGGTGGGCTGCATGAGATTGCCCATGGTTACCAGGGCCATTTTATGAATGAAAGCGTTTCTGAAGTCTGGAACAATATTTATTGTGCCTGGTACCAGCATACCAGAATGGGCGAGCGGCAATATAAAGAGGGCTGGCTCTATGGCCGTCAAAGCGTCATTGAGGGGCGAATTAACGACGCGATCAAAAACAATACGCCGCTAAATTCGCTGGATGTTGCCTGCCGACTCTACTTTTATATGCAGCTGATACATAAAGGCGGGATCGAGTGTTTTACCCACTTTAACCAGCGCTATCGCCAGCTGGCAAATACTGACGGTTTTATAGCTTCAAACTATGTTTTGCCAGACCTGCTGTCAGAAAGTTTTATGACCGGTGAAAAGGGTGTTGACGTTACGCCTTATATGCAGCTGCTGGGCTTACCGATTACCGAAAGGCAGTGCATGATGAATCAGTTCAGCGGTAAGAAGGCCGTTTATCCGCTCAACCAGCTGGTGAGTGCAAGCCAGGTAAGTTCCGTGCAGTCGCAGCTGCGCTTGCAAAGTCCACTTACGCTGGTGGATTGCCAGCAGCTGAAGAGCACGGGGCTCAAAAGCACAATGACGCTGTCGTTTACCCTCGACGACTTTGCTCAAATCCGTGGCGAAACGCTGGCGCTGCTGGATGGCGCAACTGTCGTCCGCCAGCTGAAAATTACCAGCCAGCAGGTGACGCTCAGCGATATGCCCATCGGCGTATACGCGTTACGTCTGCCAACCGGGAAAAGTAAAAAATATACGCCGCAGATCAATTACCTGGTAGTCAAAACCGATAGCAAGCTACAACAGATAAGCTTTACACCTAAAGCGGCACCGGCCGTGATAAATCAGACGCTGACTTTTTTAGGCATCTCCGATAAGGCGTTTGGTTCCGCTACTGTGGAATACCAGAACAGCCGTATCCATGTACAGCTAACTGATGAAACGCCTCATTCTTATTTTCCAAATGAAAATTATGTTGAGATAGTTATTCGCAATAAAAGCAATGCTGAGCGCTACAGGAAGTTAATCAAGGGTACGAATAACACCATGTTTTCAGACCTGATTGACTTTACGCCAGGCGATACAATCGAAATTATCCATCAGGAACCTTCGCGCTTACGCGTTTCCTCTGCGAGTAATGACATGGTTGATACCAGTAGTAAAAGCAACGTCTATGAAATTACCGCCTGGGGCCTGAGAAACAAGCGGACAAACAACGATCCGAAGAGTGACTTAGTGGCAAGAATTGATGCCGCGGCGCAGGTCGTTGCGCGCAATGTAGCGATGGTAGAGGCCGATTACGCCCCCCTGAAAGACGATCTTTATCTGGCGATAATGGCTCTGGATAACCCTCAACGCGATACGTTACGCGCGCAATATTACCTTTACCTGTCGGCACATAATACGCTGTCGGACGATCCAGATGAGCCGATAGAGCCGGTAGATCCGGTTGAACCCGTAGAGCCGGAAACGCCGGATGAGCCAGTAGAACCAGAAACGCCGGATGAGCCAGTAGAACCAGAAACGCCGGATGAACCTGTAGAACCGGAAACGCCGGATGAACCTGTAGAGCCGGAAGCGCCATATCCTGCCTGGTCGGCGACCAAAACCTACAGTACCTACGGTGAAAAAGTAACGTATAAGAGAAAGGTTTACCGCCAGAACTTCTATTCCATCAATAAAGCACCAGATACCAATTCAGCGCCTTTTGGCGAGCCATGGGTTTATCTGAACGACTATTGACTGGCTGTTTAGCCAACGCTAAAAGCGATGTTTAAACGGGGAGGAACAGGCAAAAAAATCCCGGCTTATCGCCGGGATTTTTCCCTGTAGCTTTGCCATTCGCTGGCATAAGGATTAACGGCTGTCGACAAAGCGGCGCTGCGTTAGCCAAGCTGCTTTAAGATAGCCGCAAGCTGCTCGCGGTGTTCGGCATCAATCTCACGAGCGGCAGAATAGCCTGCGTTGAGCATAATGGTTTCATTCAGCCCTACCAGCCAGTCGTAGATATACCAGGCCGCATAGTTATTCGGCTTCAGCGACAGGCGGGTGAGGCGCTGGGTTGGCCCAAGACTCGCCGCCTGCGTTTCCGGGCGGGCAAAAATTTTCTGTCCGCGATTAATTTTGCTGTCCGGACGTTCGGCTTCGGGCAGATGTTGAAAGCCTAGCCACGCGACGAAATCACCTAGCACGCTTAGCGCACGGGAAACCTGGCGATCTGCCAGCAGCTCGGCAGGCGTATTGGCCGCATCCTGATCGGTCAGGATCTTCACCAGCGCGTCTTCAATGTTCAGGCGAATACTGGCGGTGGCCAGCTCTTCCGTCAGCATTTCCAGCGTAGGGCGCGTGACCCCTAACAGCTCCAGCAAGGCGGCCTGTTCAGGCAGCTGCACCAGCAGATTAATCCAGTAACGGTAAACCAGCTGCGCAAAGCCCGCTTCTGCCTCTTCATCCTGCGTATCCTGCGGAAGGGTCTGCAAAGCAGGCAGCGGCTCGTCGCTTAACAGATCGATGCTGATGCCAATACCAAAAGGATCTTCTTCCGTCAGCGCAAATTCTTCGCTGGCGCGTCGCTCGGCAGGATGCTGCTGCTGCATAAAAAGATGGCGCAGCGTCTCGCGCGTTGGCAGTAGCCGCTCCAGCAGTTCACCATGCACGCCGGTTCTGGCCTGTAGAGCCTTCAGCAAACTTTCCGCAATGCGCAGGCGAGCCTGCGGCTCCTCTTTTTCGGCGGCCAGATACCAGCGGCCCAGAAGGTTGTCGCTCAGCTCGCGGCGGATTTCGTTAAGCTGCTCCTGCAAACGCGCCGTTTTACCTTCGCGCTTGACTTCGGTCGTTAGCCAGCCCGCCATACGCTTGACGCCTTTATCGTCCATTGCCAGCATGGTTCCCCAGGTGTCGCCCGGATTACCTACGAAACGCTGGACGGCGGCATCGTGATTCTGACCACGGGTAATACGCTGGTCGAAGGGCGTCAACGCCCAGATCAGTCCTGGCTTGCGTCCGTTGCGCAGCTGGGTGTTTTCGCCCTGGGTCTGTTTTACCCAGTTATCCAGCACGCGGCCCACGGTTTGCGCATCGGCACGCTGGCCGGAAGCATTACAAACCATCAGCAGATCGACATCCTGTCTTTCGGCGGCGCGGGTCAGCAGAAAAGGGCGTTTGGCAGTGGTAAATGCCAGCGCCAGTTCATGGTAAGGATCGTCCGGCAATATTGACGGCTCTTCAAAACCCGGATAATCGAGCAGATCAACCTGTTCGAACAGGCTTTCTCTCGGCGCGCTGTAAAATGGCAATAGCACTTCACGGCTAAGCAGGTTCAGCTCGCCCAGCGCCAGCGTAACCGGTTTCAGGCTGCGGCCGTTATGCTGCGGCACCACCTGAATCACCCGGTCGGATGAGGCGTTAAAATAGCGCAGGCTGCTGCTGTTCAGCACGCTAAGCCCGGCATCGTCAATGACGGTAATCGGTGCCAGCACGCGACGCACGTTAGAGAGATGATGCAGCACGTGCGCCAGCTGGCGATAAAGCGCGGAAAGCTCGCGATCTTCGTTCCACAGCAGCGAAAAAAGCCGGGCGCGATCGTCCACGCCTAAAAACGGCGCAAGCTCCACGGCCTGCGGCCAGAAATGGCTTTCCAGCGCCTTGCTGCGGCAAACCTGCGCGTTATTCAGACGCTGCCAGAGTGCCACCACGTTATGACTGTTCATGCCGTCAACGGGCTGCGGCTGACGGAACACGGCAACGTTTCTCATGCGCTCGGCGATCTGCTGCTCATCCATTCCCGGTTTGCCGCTGCGCTTTGCCCAGATATCGGCGATGACGCCGACGATCTCTTCCTCACTCATTAGCGCCAGCTGCACGGGCCACTCGTTATCCGTACGGGTTTGCTGGCCGCTAAATCGCATCACCAGCGTCGCACTCTGCTGCTGAGGATTGAGCTGGGAATAGTCGAAGGTTGCATTGCCGATCGCCAGCTCCATACGGCCTTTTTCACTGGCGGCCAGCGCGGCAATCAGCCACGCTTTGCCCGCCTGGGCCAGGCCAAAAAAGCCAACGGCACACTCTTTGCCCGAGGCTTCAATTAGCCAGCTGGCCTTGTTGTGCTGAGACTGAAGCCTGGTGCGCAGACGGTCTGCTTCCATATCAAGGCGCGGCGCATTCTGGCGAGCGCTCTCCAGCCACAGCAGTGACCGGTCGATGCCTTTTACCACGCTCTCCAGTTTTTTGCCGAACTGTCCCGACAGCTGTTTAGGCGTCAATGCTTTCATTTCTTGTATACGCTCCCACTGTCAATCCAGTAATGGGTCAGGCCTGAGCCGCTGCTGGCCAGAGTATTAAGTTTTAACCGCAGATGCTCCAGCGGAACGCGGCTGCCGTCGTCCAGCGTCGCCTCGGCAATTTCAAATCGTTCCGGTCCGAATTCACCCTCGGTTTTTGCCACCGCCAGCCTGATTTTCAGCACCTTGTCCCCGGCAACGCTGCGCGCCAGCTGTGGATCGGCAATGGACAGCGTATACAGTGGCGAAGCGGGCCAGCGATCGTTATCGAGCTGGCGGAAGCCTAAAGTTAGCGCGCCGCGAACCTGAAAGCGCTCGCGCGAGTCCAGCTTGAAGCGCTCGTCGTCCAGATCGATATCGGCGTACCAGACGTTTTCAGCGCTGAGCGCGCCGTTGCCGTCCAGCATACCCAGATAGCGAATAGTGGAGTAAGGCTGGAAATCGCCCGCCTTAAACCAGAAGTTAGCCAGCCTTAAATCCAGCGACAGCAGGCACAGCATGGCACCCACTGCGGCGGTAGATTTCGGATTTTCAATACGGCCCTGTTTGTTAAAAGGATACCAGTCGTTGGTATGATAGCCATCCAGCGAAAGGATACGGCTGACCGGCAGCGGTTGCAGATGGCGGAACAGCGCCTGCACGCCAGGAAAACGCGAAGGACGACCCGTCAGCAGCAGGACGTCGCAGTCGTAAACGGCGACCACTTCCGACATCGAGCGCAGGCTTTGCGTAATATTCATGCGTGGCGACAGGAACTCGGCGTGCAGCTTGCCGAGCTTAACCACCAGCGGCACGCGTAAAATATCGAAAGCTTCCGCTTCGTTCGGCAACTCGCGCTGAATTTCACGGTTGATATACTCTAATAGCTTCTGCGTGGGTGCCTGCGCCAGCAGCTCTTCAAACCGCGCATCCACTTCGGCATTCAGTTCCAGCGGGTCGAATCTTTCGTAGGCTTCGAGGATCGCCTGGCCGACCGGAATAAAAATCTGCAGCGTAATCTGCTGGCGCAGCGTCGAGTGCCCGTCAAGCCTGCCTTCGTGGCCAAACAGCCGCGTCATCACGCCTTCCGGATTAACCATGCCCGCTTCTTTAAACGCGTGTTGCAGCGCGGGCAGCACGTAAAGCTGAATGACGTCCAGCAGGATATCGTCACCGGCCAGCTTAAAGCCCTCGCGGAACAACAGGCGCGGCATGATTTTAACGTTGTTGCCGACGCCATCATCCAGGCGGTATTGGGTGATCGCCAGATCGGTGGTGCCGCCGCCGATGTCAATGGAGGCAATGCGCAGCGTTTTACCCACGGGTTCATCCGGCGCGCGAACGCGATCCGGACGCGCCATGCTGATAAAAAAGGCTTCGGCGCGACCGCCAAAGTTCACCTGGGTTTCGTTATAGAGATAGACCATTTGCCCGCAGGTGGCCTCGTCCCATTCCATCTGCACTTCCGGCACCGGCACACTGCTTTTCGCTTTGTCTTTGGCGCTGGTAAAATCGTCATCGGCCGGATGCCAGCCCATGGCTTTCCAGATCAAAGCAATCGCCTCCATCATGCGACGGCGAAAAATCTCGCGCTCGGGCTTGGGCATCGCGGACGGCAACGTCAGAATAATATTGCGTAGCTGACGCGGCGCGCTGCTGTGCAACATTTTCTGGCGCTGCGTTGCGCTATTCATTTGCATCAGCGCCTGTGCCAACAGTTCGCCGAGCATAAAGGTCATTACGGAGCTGCGGCTGTACTGCGGGGAAAACACCGGCAGCCTCTCTTCCAGCGGCTGATTGTAAAGCGGCTCGCCTTCATCGTTAACCAGGTTGGTCAGCGGCGCGGCGGTAGCCAGCGGCTCCTGTGCGGCGTTGCCTGGCGTACGGCTAAAGCGCCAGCCTGGCGTATAGGCTTCTTCATCCCACAGATAGCGGCGCGGGCTGGAGATGCCGGTTGCGCCTTCGGTGCCCAGTCGCTGCAGAGCCAGATGGCTGGCCTCGCGACCGACGCGCGTAATAGATGGCCAGATAAAAGCGTCATCGCGACCGCTTTCCACCGAGAAATTTTGCTTGCCGAAAGTGGCCTGCGCAAACTCTACGCGACTTTCAAACAGTTCGTTGTAAAGGTACTGCGGCGAAGTCAGATCGCGTAGCTGTAGCTCATAGGTATGCTTCAGGCCGTGGTGATCGTCTACGTGATCTTCAACCATGATGCCGCAGGTGTGCGAGTTGCCCACGTCCAGAATCAAATCAACGGGAATAGCGGGTTCCTGTAGGGTAGCAGCGCTGATTTTCAGTTCCGGCAGCGCCAGCTGGTGGCCGAGCATGTGCAAAATGTTCAGATAATGCGCCTGGTACTCGAACTCACGCAGTGCGGTACGAATGTTTACCTGCGGACGCTGTTCGACCGTGGCGGCCTGCTGGCTAAAAACTTCCCGCAGCCAGCCGTCAATCCACGTGTGGTCGAGAAATTCGCCCAGCTCGTTGCTGCGGTAAGCCAGCGCGAAGCTGACGCCGTTTTTTACGTCGCTCTCGTTCAGCGCCAGCGTTTCATCTTCGCCTTCGGCCCAGGTGCGGGTTTCAAACGCCAGGCAAATACGGTGCGTTTTGCCGTTTTGATCCGGGCTATCCAGCTCGACAATCTGCACGCGCGCCCAGTTATCGGGGCCGCCAATAAAAGTGCGCGGCGGATTAAAACGTAAAAAAGGCAGCGGCAGCCAGACGCCGTTCAATAATGCCAGCGACTGCGACAGCGGAAAACTGAACTCAGGCTTGACCACTTCCGGCATGCCGCCCACGGCGATGGGCAGCAGATACTTGCCGGTTTGCGCATTAAAATTCAGGCGCAGCAGCGGGCCGTTAGCCGTCTGGCGCACAAATTTTCCGGGCAGATCGTTCTCTGGATCCGGCGTCAGGGCAAAATCGAGAAACTGAATGCCGCTGTTTTGAATCAGCGTCATTGTCGGTTTTAAATCAGCGATAGTCGCCAGCATCATTGTTTACTCTCGCGCTTCATCGTCATCGGTAATACGGTTTCGGCATCGTACTGGCCGTTACAGGCGGCGGCCGTGCCTTCGGCACCCTGAACGCAAACCAGTTCCGGCATTTTGTAACGTGACCCGTCGCTGCATTTCGCTCTGGTACGGCTGTTAATCACCAGGTTGCCGGATTTCATCAGGCCGGCATAAACATCCACGCGGCAGACGGTACCGTCGCCCTGGGTCATTTGCGCCTGGCCTTTACCATTGCGCAGCTGATAGCGCAGCACGGGTGGCTTGCCGGTCAACGGCGTTTTAATGCCGACAATCACACGCCAGTTACCGTTAAGGAAACGCGTGGAGCCAATTTTCACGGCGTCAGCTGGCAGCACTAGATCATCTTTTCCGGCCGGAACGGCAGGTTGTTCGGCAACGGCTGGCGCTGCTGCTGACGTTTCGGTTACCGGCTCCTCGGCTGGTTTATTTGCCGTGGAAGCAGCAGCAACGGTGGCTGGCGTTACCGGAAGCTTAGTGGCCTGATGCGCCACAGAGGCTGTTTCCTGTAGCGGCGCGGCAGATGGCTTAGCCATTTCCTGCGGCGCGGATGCGGATTCTTTTACCGGTTCGGCTGGCGTCGGCGTTGGCTGCGGGTTAGTTACCGCAGCGGAAGAAGCGGGCTTCTGCTCCGGAGTAGAGAAAGAGTTTTTCATCTGCACACCAAAAACAACCAGCAGCGCGGCGGCAGGGACTATCCAGCCATAGCGCAGAAGATTGCGTTTGACAGGGCTATTTTTGACCGGTGCAGGCTCTGGCTTAACGGGTTCGGGCGTAACCTCAGCTTTAGTTTCCGGCTCGGGTTGCGGGGGCACTTCCGGCGCAACGGGCTCCGGCTCGGGCTGATAAGCCGCAATGGCAGGCGAGGCGGTCACCAGCGGCGCGGCGGCAGTCATTTTCGATAGCGTCAACGGCAGCTCTTCTTCCACCGCACGCAGGCAATCCAGCGGATCCTGCTGCGTCTTTTTATCCAGGCTAACAAATCCCCAGAAGGTCAGTACCGGCTTGCCGCCAACCAGATAAACAAAGTTCTGATCGGGGAACTGCAGCGCCTTGGCCAGCAGTGCGCCAAATCGTTTCTGACTGGTTTTTTCAGACTGCTGCGCGCGCTGGCAGATCTCCGCAACCGTCTGCTGACAGGCAATAAGATGATTTAATGCATGAGTACGGGCGCTGTCGCTGGCGGCGGCCCAGGAGGTGATTTTGCCGGAAACGGGCGAGTACCAGTCCAGGCGATCGCCAGCATCGTTGGGTTGAGGAATAGCCAGGCAGTCAGCAATCTGCTGCTGCTTGCGCAGGCGCAGCGTCTCGCGCAGCTGCAGGGCTGACAGGTAAACGGGTTGACCGTTCTCGCCCAGAGGCAGAACCGCGTCCAGGCTTCCGCTGCGTAGAAATTGTTTAGCCACTAAATCAGACCTTTTTAGTCAGGATTCAATAAGTTTTAATCCAAATTTCTATTTACTGTAGTCGAGTGGCCTTAAATCAAATGCGAAAATAAGAGGGTAAAGCGGGGTTTGCTTACGCCATGAAGCGGCAAAAAGTCAGGAACACATTAAAATCAAAGGAAAAATGGCGAAATTTCAGGCAGTGGAAAAAACTTACCTCTAATTTTCAAAATTGCGGGCCGCCAGAACTTTTGTGACTAATATCCTATTCAGGCCAAAAGGTTACGGCATACGCCGACAGGCTTTCGTCAGGCTGGGTTAATAACAGGCAGATTGCAGAAGGTCTGAGCAGAATTTACATCCTGATACACTCCTCAACGGTGATGGCCCATTTCGCTGCCGGGGTGTTCACGCAGCTTTGCTAAACTCAGACGGTTATTGAAATCTGAGGTAGAAGAATGAAAATTAAAAGTTACGCAGCAATGGAAGCCGGCAAGGCGCTGGAACTGTATGAATATGACGCGCCTGAGCTGAGCGCGGAAGAAGTCGAAGTAACAGTGGAATACTGCGGCGTATGCCATTCCGACCTGTCGATGATCGATAACGAATGGGGCATCTCGCACTATCCGACCATTGCAGGCCACGAAGTCATTGGTCGCGTATCGGCACTGGGCGAAGCGGCAAAAACCAAAGGGCTGTCGATAGGGCAGCGCGTGGGCATTGGCTGGACGGCCAAAAGCTGCCAGCACTGTGATGCCTGCATCAATGGCGAGCAGGTTAACTGTGAGCAAGGCTCTGTCCCAACTATCCTGAACAACGGTGGCTTCGCCGAGAAGCTGCGCGCCGACTGGCAATGGGTTATCCCGCTGCCGGAAAGCCTGGATGCCTCAACGGCGGGCCCGCTCCTGTGCGGTGGCATCACCGTATTTAAACCATTACTGATGAGCAACATCACGGCGACCAGCCGTGTGGGCGTTATCGGTATCGGCGGCCTGGGCCATATCGCCATCAAAATCCTGCGCGCGATGGGTGCAGAAGTGGTTGCTTTCAGCTCAACGCCGGATAAAAAGCAGTCCATTCTGGAAATGGGTGCGGACGAAGTGGTTAACAGCCGCGATGCGGAAGAGCTGAAAAAGCAGGCTGGCCGTTTCGATTTGATCCTCAGCACCGTCGCGGTCGATCTGGACTGGAAACCTTACTTTGACGCGCTGGCACCAAAAGGTAAATTCCATACCGTGGGTGCCGTAATGAAGCCGTTTGAAGTATCTGCGTTTCAGCTGATTATGGGCGACAAAGCGTTGACCGGTTCTTCTACCGGATCGCCGGGCCAGCTGCGTTCGCTGCTGAAACTGGCTTCGCGCCGCGATATTGCGCCGAAAGTAGAATATTTCCCCATGTCGAAAATTAACGATGCGCTGGATCATGTCCGCGCCGGTAAAGCTAATTACCGTGTGGTATTGAAAGCGGATTTCTGATTTATCGCTACAGAATTTTCTAAGCCCTGGCTTTTAAAGCAGGGCTTTTTTTGCAAGGAAAGCGGCCCGATCTCCCTTGCGTAATAAGTACGATATGACTAAAAAGGCGACCGCATCGGTCGCCTTTTTTTCGTTAACTCTTTAGCGAACGGTTAACCCTGTTTCGCATCGGTCTCGGTAAACGCCGGTTTGTTTTTGGCCGTGGAATAGGCAACCTGTTTTACCTTATCCGGTGCAGTTGTCACCTTCACTGCCGGGATAGTCACGCGGCCAAAGCCGAGCAGGGTAGGGACGTAGCCACCCACCTGGTGTTCGCCAGCCGGCAGGTGAAGCTGCAAGCTTTGACCACGGATCAGCGCGCCCGCATCTTTACCATCGACGGTAACGTAAACAGGGGATCCATCGTCGGTGCGGCTAATCTCGTGCGACACGTTGACCTGAGTTGGTCCAGTCGAAAAGTCTTCCGCTGAAATCTCTGCCGGGCCCTTAAATAAATTAGCGGCCGAAGCGGTGATTGACGACGTGGATGCCGGCTCGTCTTTTTTATGGGCGGCACAGCCGGTCAGGGTTATGGCGGCCATCGCAACGGCCAGGGTGAAACGACAGATCATTATACCTCACTCTACAAGCGGCTTTTAATACGCTATTTTAGCGCCTCCAGGTCGTCAAAAACAGTCAGGTCTCATCTTAAAAATGTTTCCACGCGTTATTTCGCATGGATTGCGTAAGGGGGAGATGTTTCACGTGATTCAGTATTGTGGTGTAGCAATGCTGCACTTTAGTTACATCATACTAAATAAACTAACAGTAAAAGTAACCTTTAACATTAGCGATAGAATTGGCCAATCAGCAAAAAATGCACCGGCCTCTGTTTTCGCTACCCAAAAGGAGCGGGCGGGCGTCAGCCAATCGTCCGATTTCTGCCTGCCAGCGGCGCAATAAATACCTGGAGCAGGCTCATTGCTATCAGTACCAGCAATGGAGTTGACCAGTTATTAAAGTGCTCATGGATCATGCCAAAAGCCAGCGGGCCCAGCGCGGCCAGCCCATAGCCTACGCACTGGCCCATGCCGGAAAGCTGCGAAGCCTGCCGATGATCGCCGGAGCGTAAACCAAACAGCGAAAGGCAGATTACCATTGAGGCACCTGCGCCAAGCCCGGCCGTTATCAACCACAGTATGGCCAGTGCCGGAAAACAATAGAGACCACCCAGCCCGATAAAAATAGCCAGCGAAGCCAGAAACCCGATGATGCGCTGATCGGACAGCTTTTTTAACGCGACCATACAGCTCAGGTTCGAAACCACGGCAACAATCTGATAAACAAACAGCAGCCAGCCTGCAGACAGCTGGCTAAAACCCTGTGCCTCAGCCCAGGGCGTAAACCAGGCGATAAGCGTATAGAACACCATTGACTGCAATGCCATAAACAGCGATACCTGCCAGCCCAGCGCGGAACGCCATGGCGACCGTAGTCGGGAAGCGGCATTTTTATTATTGCTCGCGCTTCGGGAATATTTTAATAGCGGTAGCCAGACTACTAACGCCACTACAGCCGGGAGAAACCATATGCCCAGCGACAAAATCCAGCCGGTTTTCGTTGCCTGAGCCAGCGGAACGGCAACCCCTGAAGCCAGGCTGGCAGTCACGGCCATCACGCCAGCATAAAGGCCAATATAGCGTGCGGCATGTCCGGCAAAATCTCTTTTGATCAACGGCGGTAGCAATACGTTAGCCGCCGCAATACCTGCGCTCAACAACAGCGTTCCCAGCCACAGACCCGTTACCCCGCCCACACGCAGTAGCGATCCCAGCATAATCAGCCAGACGGCATACCAGAGCGTTTTCTCCAGGCCAAAGCGGTTACCAGCCCAGGCTGCGGGCGGCGCAAGCAGGGCGAACATCATAAGCGGAATAAAATTGAGCAGGCCAGCAGCGCTGGCAGACAGGTTAAACGTGGCGCGAATATCTTCCAACACCGGCCCGATTGCCGTTAGCGGCGCGCGCAGACTGGCAGCGGTGGTGAGCAATACAAACAGGAAAAAACCAGAACGGGCAAAAAGAGAGCGTGGGTTCATAAGCATTAGATATCGCACCGGAGCAGGCACGGCCTGCTGAAAGTGCGTTGGTTGACGTTAACGCTTACGCAACAAAGCCGGGCTTTGCTGTCTGGACGTTATGTTAACGGCGTTGGCCGCCAAAAGTAAA
Source organism: Erwinia phyllosphaerae (assembly GCF_019132875.1). Lineage (GTDB taxonomy): Bacteria > Pseudomonadota > Gammaproteobacteria > Enterobacterales > Enterobacteriaceae > Erwinia > Erwinia phyllosphaerae. The sequence continues at coordinate 176,418 of NZ_JAHSPF010000004.1, read as the reverse complement.
GGCTAACGACAAAGTCATAACAACCCAACGTAAGAGGAGCCGGTCAGGCCATTTTTTTACGTTGCGCATCATCTTCATACATGACTTACAAAATCCTGAAAAGGTCATTAATAGTCTTTTACATGTTAAATAAAAAAAATTATAGTTCTCATTCTCATTTGTATACAGCCGTTTCATAGCGCTTAAAAAGCGACCTGTGGCGGCGTTCCGCAGTGCATCACAACAGTGGCTGAACAGCGTTGCCTGTTCATAAAAAACATAAAGATCGAGGTCAGGATGTCTTTTGCACAACGTTTTAACAGGGAAAAGGGCGCTGCCCATATCAAGACTTCTTATACGGTCGTTGCCGCACTGGTCGCGCTGGCCATTTACATCCCGCAGGCTCACGCGGCGGATGCAGCGAAAGAACAAACGCTGACGGTTAGCGGCACCGCCGATAGTGCTGACAGTACGGCAGCAACGGATTACAGCGTCCCCGTGACTAATGCGGGAACCAAAATGTCGCTGACTTCCCGTGACATTCCTCAGTCGATAAGCATCACCAGTAAACAGCGTATGGAAGATCAGCAGCTGCAATCGCTGGGCGACGTGCTGAACAATACGACTGGCGTTATGGAAAACGTAGCGGATATGGATCGCCGCACCTATTACTCACGCGGCTTCCTGATTGATAACTACATGGTCGACGGCATCCCGACCACCTTTCAGGGACAGTGGAACCTGGGCGATGCGCAGTCAGATACGGCTCTTTATGAACGCGTGGAGGTGGTGCGTGGCGCAACCGGCCTGATGACCGGCGCGGGCAACCCATCTGCCTCCGTTAACATGGTACGCAAGCACGCCGACAGTAAAGAGTTCACCGGTAACGTATCGGCAACTTACGGCAGCTGGAATAAACAGCGCTACGTCGCCGATCTCTCTGCGCCGTTAAGCGAATCCGGCAACGTGCGCGGCCGCCTCGTGGCAGGCTATCAGGATAATGACAGCTTTGTTGAGCGTTATAGCGCAGAGAAGAAATTCGTCTACGGCGTGGTTGATGCCGATTTGACGGACTCGACCACGCTTTCTGTCGGCTATGAGTTTCAACAAACCAATGCCGACAGCCCAACCTGGGGCGGCCTGCCGCGCTGGTACACGGACGGCAGCGCAACCAGCTATCGTCGCGGCTTTAACACCGCGCCGGACTGGGCCTATAACGATAAAGAAAGCAAAAAGCTGTTCGTTAACCTGAAGCAGAACTTTGACAACGGCTGGCAGCTCACGCTGAACGGCACCCATAACGAAACCTTCCTCGACAGCCGCCAGCTCTATATCAGCGGCTACTTTGATAAAAACACCGGGGCTGGCGTATCGCCATACGCTGATTATCCCGTCGTCGGCGGCACCGGTTACAACACAGGCAAGCGCAAGGTCGACTCTGTTGATACATTCGCCAGCGGGCCTTATCAGCTGTTTGGTCGCCAGCATGAGTTAATGGCAGGCGTGAGCTACAGCAAACAGCAAAATACCTATTACGGTACCTTTGCCAATATCACGCCTGAAGAGCTGGGCGATTTCAATGCTTATAACGGCCAGTATCCCGAAACGGACTGGGGCGAACGCTCGCTGTCGCAGCGTGACGTTACTCGCCAGAAGTCTGCCTATCTCGCCACTCGCGTGACGCTGGCCGATCCGCTGCATCTGATCCTGGGCGCACGCTATACGCGCTGGAGTACCGATACGCTTACGGACAATATTGAAAAGAACAACATTACGCCTTATGGCGGACTCATTTACGATATCAATGAAAACTGGTCGGCCTATGCCAGCTATACCTCGGTTTTCCAGCCGCAGTCCTATCGTGACGTCAACGGTAGCTATCTGGCGCCGGTTGTCGGGAAAAACTATGAGGCTGGCCTGAAGTCAGACTGGATGAACAGTCGCCTGACCACGACGCTGGCCGTGTTCCGGATTGAACAGGATAACGTGGCGGAAAGCACGGGCCGCAGCGTTGCGGGTTCAACCGATACCGCCTACGTAGGTAAGAACGGAACGGTAAGCCGTGGCGTCGAGTTTGAAGTAAACGGCGCGCTAACCGACAACTGGCAGATGACCGTCGGCGGCACGCATTATATTGCTGAAGACAGCGAAGGCGAAGCGGTTAACCCACAACTGCCGCGTACCCAGCTGAAGCTTTTCACCAGCTATCGTCTGCCAATGCTGCAACAGCTGACCGTGGGCGGCGGCGTCAACTGGCAAACCAAAGTTTGGGATGAGGTTGGCGCACCGGAAGGCAACGGCACCTGGCATGCAGAGCAGGGCAGCTATGCGCTGGTTAACCTGTTTGGCCGTTATCAGGTAACGAAACAGCTAACCATTCAAGGTAACCTGAATAACCTGTTCGACAAAGAATATGACACTAATATCGGCAACTATATTGTCTATGGCGAACCGCGTAATTTCTCGCTGACCGCCAGCTATAGCTTCTGATTTCGCTGGCCTGCATGAATAGCGCCTGAGGGCGCTATTCATGCAGGCTCTATACCGGTTAAAGGCTGCCGGTTCGGCGGACCAGGTAATTCTAAATAATTTCATATCGTTCACAACAAAAATAACGCTGGAAGGATTTAACTATTTAAGTATAGTTAAGTCCATTGTTATAGACGGAATTACCAGGGTTAAAGGTTTGCGGTGTAAATTACCGACTGATTTTTCTGTTTTAAAGTATCTTAATTAACAATTATTATTCTTTCACTTCACTCTATAACTGTATTGTTTCACTCTATATCTAATTGCAATCAACAAATGAGGTAATTACTTACATGAGGGTTGTCATATTTCAAGGCCAGTATGGCATTTTCAAAAAAGAAGGGCTTGATTTGTCTATGCCAGCAATACAAACCTGCCTGGGACTTTATGCTTTATCAGAGCAACATGATTATCTTGTCTGTGCACACTTTGATTCAATATTGGGTTTGCAACAAAACTTAATGGACATTAAACACGCACTAGAGCTAAAAGGCATAAGCATTAGTAGTCTCAAAGCTACTGTTTTTGGTGGGGACGGAAAGCAGAGTTATCTTCGGTGTTCCTCGCCCACTAGTCATATAGGGAATGAAATTGTTAATTTCATAACAGCACTGGGAGGGTTAGCTGAATATTCAAATGATTTTTATTCCGGAGTTTTTCCCAAAACATTTAATTTTCATTATCGGAAAGGTTGTGGGATAACAGAAGGTCAAGATCCGAGGAATTTTATGGGGTGTAGTCAACCAGCTGCGAATTTAGCAAGGAAGAGAATAGCGCTAAGACCTTCTGAATATTCTGTTTCTCATGCGAAAATGGTCGATGTCAGTCCCCTGTACTAAAAAAGGTGTTTTTATTAAGCTACGCCTTATTGCTGTCCAGTTATCCCTGTGTGTGGTTTTAATAAATCCTGTCCACTGTTAACTAAAAGAGGATAAGGATAGCTATCTGTATAAACCCTAACGTATCGATGATCAAGAAAATCCCGGCCAGCGGCCGGGACAGCTAATCAGAAATTATAAGAAACATTCACTTCATAATTACGCGGTGCGCCATAAACCACCGAATCGCTCAGCCAGGTATAATAGGTGCGATCGAAAAGGTTGTTGACGTTGGCCTGTACCGCCAGCTGCTTCGTAACCTGATAGCGTGCAAACAGATTAGCCAGTGGGTAGCTGCTTTGATACAGGCGTTTGGTTTCTCCATCTGGTGCGGTCGCGTCCTGGAACGTACGGTTTTGCCAGTTAACGCCGCCGCCCACGGTCAGCTGCTGCAGCATCGGCAGGCGATAGCGCGTAAACAGTTTCAGCTGCGTTTGCGGCATCTGGCTGTTATAACGCCCCGTCGAATCCGTTGCCACAAAGCGCGTTGCCCCAAAGGTCATCTGTAAATTATCCGTGACCGCGCCGTTCAGCTCAAATTCCGCGCCTTTACTGGTCGCGCCTTTGGTGGCGACGTAAGCCTGCTCGCTGGAGTTATTGACATAATTGTCGCCGTCGCTCTCGGCTGCGTTTTCCTGCTCGATACGGAATACCGCGATAGTGGCGGTCAGACGACCATCGTCCCAGGCGGATTTCAGCCCGGTTTCATAGCTTTTACCGGTAACCGGTGCCAGATAGGCGCCGCTTTTAGTGCGGTAGGTCTGCGGCTGGAAAATGGAGGTGTAGCTGGCATAGGCTGACCAGGTATCATTAATGTCATACACCAGGCCACCGTATGGCGTGACGTTATTCTTTTTCTCGTTGCCGCTGCTGCCCATGGTGCTCCACTGGGTATAGCGTGCGCCAACAATCAGCGACAGCGGATCGGCCAGGGAGAAGCGTGCTGCGCTGTAAACTGCTTTTTGCCGGACTACATCGTCCGCATTCTGATACCAGTCACCCCATTCCGGTTCGGCTACGTCGCCGTCCCAGCTATCGTGGAAGCTGCCCATCTGGCCTTCGTCATAAGCACCATCCGAACTATAGGTAGCATTATGCTGACGGCTGTAGCTCACGCCGGCCACCATCTCATGCTGGCGGCCAAACAGTTCAAACGGGCCGCTGGCATAGGTATCAATCGAATCCAGCTTGCGCTTGCCCCTGTCCTTGCTGCCAATACCTAAGGTACCTTCGCCCGTTTGCTCATCCGGTGCGTCCTCCAGATAGAGTAATTTGTCGTTAAAGGTTTCTTCACCATGTGTACCGTTGACGCGGAACGTCCAGCCGTTATCAAAGTTGTGCGTAACGTTAGCAAACACCTTACGAGAAGTGACGTTGTAACGCGTCCAGTCTGCTGCATCACTGGTGTTACGGCTGTAGTGGGTGCGTGTGCCGTTGCTGTACCAGGTGGGCAGGCCGCCCCAGGTAGGGTTGCCGGTATTGGTTTGCTGATAGTCATAGCCCAGCGAAACCGTCGTGCTGTCGGTCAGGTCAGCGTCAATAACGCCGTACAGGAATTTCTTCGTTTTGTGGTAGCGATCCAGCCAGCTGTCCTGATCCTGATAGCCCGCTATTACCCGGCCGCGCACGTTGCCGGATTCGCTCAGCGGGCCGGAAACATCCATGACATAACGCTGCTTGTTCCAGCTGCCATAGCTGGCGGAAACGTTGCCGGTAAAATCCTTGCTGTCGGCATGCTTGCGCACCATGTTAACGGAAGCCGCCGGACTGCCCGCGCCGGTCATCAGGCCGGTGGCACCACGGACGACCTCGATACGATCGTAAATTGCCGTATCTTCCGCTGCGTCGCCAAAGTTCCAGGCATCGCCAGCTGTCGTGGGGATATCGTCATAGGTAAAGCTGGTAATCTGAAAACCGCGGGAATAGTAAGCCGAACGTTCGCTGTCATAAGATTCCGACGCGATGCCGGTGGTGTTATCCAGCACCTCGCTGACCGACTGAAGATTCTGATCCTGCATTCGCTGCTTGCTGACCACGCTAAGCGATTGCGGCACGTCGCGCGGCGTCATCAACATTTTGGTTCCGGCCCGCGTAGTTTTAACGCTGTAATCCTGTTGCTCGTTACCGTCGCTGGCAGTGGTCGCGTCAACCACCATATCCTGCTCGGTTGCCTTGTTGGTTTCTGCGGCAAAAGCGGGATTGAACTGAGCATGAATCGCCAGCGCCAGCAGCGAGACGATAAATGTTTTTATCGGCGCACGCGCGCCGTTTTCCCTGCGATTAAAAGACATAAAGTTCTCGAATAGGCATTTCTTGTTATTGTCCTGAAGAGGACGCGCATTCTCGACGACCCGGCCAAAAAAGCTTATTAACAGGCAAGAGGGGATCGCAGTGAGAATGTTAATGATAAGTATTTGCTTTTAACGAGTCTCTTGCTGTATGCGCCATAAAGTGTAACAACTTGTTAATTAATCCGGGCAATCGGCAGCGCAGCGCCTTGCCGCATAGCGCATGCAGATTTACTTCGCGCATGCTAATGCGTATGATTCTCATTCTTTTTATCGGCTATGCGCCGTTTATCCATTGATGGAGTGCTGCATGAAATCTTTACGTCCGGCCGCCCTGGCGGTTGTTGTTGCTCTGGGGCTGGCTGGCTGCCAGGCACCTGCTAAAAAACCTGAAGCCCCGGTCAACACTGCCGCAGCGGCAACGCCAAACACCCAGCTCAACCAGCGCGAGTTAGGTGACGGCCTGTATGAAATGGCCTGGACGCCAAAAGCGCTCTACGTTGCCAGCGCGCAGTCTTTCAAAGACGTTAACGGCGGGGTGCTTTATCGTCTTGACCCGACCACGCTGGCGACAACTGGCGAAACCCATACCGATCTGAAGAACTTTGGCATGGCTGCCGATCCGGATGGCAAGGTGTTTTACACCACGAACTCGCTGGATGGCGGTATCTCGAAAGTGGATGCGCAGAGCGGTAAGGTGCTGGAACGCCTGAAATTTAGCGAAAAAGGCAAAGATGGTTCGCCTTATGGCGCGCGTGAGATCCTGTGGCATGAAGGACAGCTTTACATCGGCGGCGTGGGCGATCCTGGCGTAATCTGGGTAGTGAATGCCAACACCATGAAGCTGGTTAAAACCATTAAAAATGCAGGTAAGTGGGTAACCGGCATTATCTGGTCCCCGGTCACCGATCGCATTTATGCGGCCAACGGCGGCGGCGAAGTGCTGGTTATCAATCCGCATAATCATAAAATCGAAAAACGCTGGACGGCTGGCGACGGCAAAGAGTATCTGCTGCTGAATATGGCGGAAGATCCGGCAACAGGCCGCCTGTTTGTCACCGATAATTCCAAAGCTAAAACCACGCTGGTGTTCGATGAGCGCAGCGGAAAAGTGATTAAGCGTATTGAAGGCGATGCGCTGGGCATAAAATTCAACGCGAAGCGCAATGAAATCTACATCAGCCAGCGCGAAGCGAAGAAAGTGCTGCAGCTTGACGCCACCAGCTACGCGGTGAAAAACAGCTGGTCGTTCGACAGTAACCCGAACAGCCTGCTGGTTTCGCCAGATGGGCAGACGCTGTACGTCACCGTTAAGCAAGCCTTTAATAAAGATGATTCCACCAAAGGCAAAGACAGCGTGGTACGTATTGCGCTGAAATAAGCACAGGGATGCCAGCAGCTTATAACGACGGCTTTTACGCCGTCGTTTTTATATGTGAAAGTTCTTTCGCCGGGGAAGAATTCTCCCACGGCGTTACACCTGCGCCATGCCGCCATCAACAAACAGCTCGGTTGCGTTAATAAAGCTGGCAGCGTCGGAGGCCAGAAAAGCCACGACTTTAGCAATTTCCTGCGGTTCGCCCAGTCGGCCCAGCGGCACCTGCGCGGCCAGATAGTCAAATAATCCCTGACGCTCCTCTTCGCTGGCCAGACCGCCAAGGCCTGGCGTTTTCACCGGGCCAGGGCTGACAACGTTGATCCGGATGCCGCGATCTTTCACGTCAAGCGCCCACGAGCGTGCAAAGTTTCTGACCGCCGCTTTGCTGGCGCTATAAACGCTGAAGCCTGCCGTACCCTGGACGGAAGTGGTGGAAGCCGTCAGAATGACCGACGCGCCATCTTTTAACAGCGGCAGCGCTTTTTGCACCGTAAACAGCACGCCACGCACGTTAGTACCGAATATGCGATCGAAATGCTCTTCGGTGATCGCGCCCAGCGCCTGCATATCGCCGCCGCCCGCATTGGCAAACAGAATATCAAGGCGTCCTGCGCTTTTGGCTATTTGCGCGTAGACCGTATCCAGATCGGCAAGGACAGAGGCATCGGCCCGAATACCTGTTGCCGCCGCACCAATAGCCTCAACGGCAGCATCCAGTTCCGGCTGGCGACGGCCAGTAATAAATACTTTCGCGCCCTGAGCGGCCAGTTCATGTGCCGCTGCCAGACCAATACCCGATGTGCCGCCGGTAACCAGTGCGATTTTGCCATTAAGTGAAGTCATTTTTTCTCTCCGATAGGGCCCGGCGTATCCGGGCATGAATTCACTGTAGCGGCACGCCATTTGTTGATAAATACTGTAAAATGGAAATGACTATTCACAGCCATGTATAATTAACGATACCGGAGTGATGTATGGATCAGCTGGCAGCAATCAGAGCTTTTGCGCGCGTAGTGGAAGCAGGAAACTTTACGCGCGCGGCCGACTCGCTCTCTATGCCTAATGCGACGCTAAGTAAACTGGTGCAGGAGCTGGAAGCGCATCTGCATATCCGCCTGCTACAGCGCACGACCAGACGCGTTACGGTGACGCCAGAAGGGCAGGAATACTATGAGAAAACCGCCCGCATCCTGAAAGATCTGGAAGATATCGATACCTCTTTCAACGCCGTACGCGGTCAGCCGCACGGGCATTTGCGTATTGACGTTGGCGGATCGACCGCACGCGATGTACTGATCCCAATGCTGCCCGATTTTATGGCGCGTTATCCGGATATTCGTATCGACCTGGGCGTGTCCGATCGCAGCATCGATTTAATCGGCGATAGCGTTGACTGCGTTATTCGCGGAGGCCCGCTTTCAGATTCTTCGTTGATTGCCCGCCAGATCGGTTCTGCGACGTTAATTACCTGTGCCACGCCACAATATCTGAAGCTTTTTGGCATACCGGCTTACCCGCAGGAGTTAAATAATGGGCACCGGCTGGTCAGCTATCTTTCTTCGCAAAGCGGCCGGGGTTTTCCGTTTCGCTTCCAAAAAGACGGTGAAAAGCTGGAAATTAAAACTGAACATCGCCTGGGCATAAACGAAAGCAATGCGCATCTGGCAGCGGCGCTGGCCGGGTTAGGCATCGTGCAAACCTTTACCTATGCCGCCAGAAGCGCGCTAAAAAAGGGCGAGCTTGTGGAAATATTAAAAGAGTGGCGGCCGGCGGCTTATCCTTTTCATCTGGTTTATCCACAAACTCGTCACGTTACGCATCGCCTGCGCGTCTTTATTGACTGGCTGGTTGAAAAGTTTCCGGCACGTGTTGCCGACGCGGATGATTAATATTTAACCATCAGGTTGCGGGCCGGGCCGAAGAATATATAAGGTGTTATCCGACTAATCCGCAGAGGGAAGTATTGAATAAAACTAACTGATAAAAAGCAAAGTCTGAAAATTTCCGGGGATATATAAAGAGCAATTTGAATTTTGCTCAACAATAAGCACCGCGATCCGTTTTCTGCCATCTGATAAAACGGCAGTAATACGAAATTATATCAGGTGATAGCGCGGCAATTGCTTTAGAATCGCCGGCACTCTGTCATTTGTTTAGCTGGGAAATTATGAAGGATAGTGCATTGCAACGTCGGCCTTCCGTTTGGTGGGGCGCGATGATCATTTGCGGTACCGTGGTTGGCGCAGGAATGTTTACGCTGCCGGTGGTGATGGCGGGCGCATGGTATGGCTGGTCGTTGCTGATCCTGCTGGTAAGCTGGTTTTGTATGCTGCTGTCAGGGTTGCTTTTTGCCCGGGCCAGCCAGCATTATCCGCTGGGCGCGGGTTTTGATACCATCACGCGCGACCTGCTGGGACGGGCCTGGGCAGCCATCAACGGCGTGAGCATTCTGTTTGTTCTCGGCATCCTTACCTATGCCTATATTTCTGCCAGCGGGCCGGTTTATCAAAGCTCGCTCAATCGCGCCGGCCTGCATCTTTCCGTGGCGGAAGCGAAAATCATTCTGACGCTGTGCGTGGCGGTAGTGGTCTGGCTGGGTACGAAAGGCGTAAGTCGGCTTATGACGTTTTGCGTGCTGGCAAAAATTTTGCTGCTGGTGATGCTCTTTGGCGGACTGTTGACGCAGCTGAATCTTTCCACGCTGCTGAACAGCGGCGTATCGGGGCAGTCCTACTGGCCCTATACGCTTGCGGTGCTGCCGTTTTGTCTCGCTTCTTTTGGCTATCACGGCAACATCAGCGGACTGATTAGCTATTACGTCGGCGATAAAAAGCAGGTTAATCGCGCGCTGATACTGGGCACCTTTATGGCGCTGGTGATCTATCTGTTCTGGATGACCGGCACAATGGGAAATCTGCCGCGCGCTTCGTTTCCCGCCATTATTGGCGCTGGCGGCGATATCGAAGCGTTAATGTCCGCGCTACGCCACTATTTGCACGTTAGCGCGCTGGCGTTTTTGATGGATCTCTTTTCGCATTTTGCGGTGATCTGTTCTTTCCTTGGCGTAACGGCGGGGCTGTTTGATTTTATTGCGGACCGGCTGAAGATGGCCGACACGCGTGCGGGCCGTTTCAAAACCGCCTGCCTGACGTTTTTACCTGCTTTGTGCGCCTCTCTCTGGTTTCCCAACGGCTTTATCGCGGCGATAGGCTTTGCCGGACTGTTCGCCACGCTGTGGGCCGTCTTCGTTCCTGCCTTGCTGGCGTTAAAAGCGCAGCACAAATTCGCCGATCCCACCGTGCATACTGGCAGACAAATCGCCGCTATTGCGCTGGTTATGCTGTTTGGCGTGCTTAACGTTCTGGCATGGTTCCTCAGCTGGCTGGGCTGGCTACCAGTTTTTCAGGGGTAAAAGATAAAAGCCCGGTTTTTGACCGGGCTTTCAGACTGCGCTATTTGGTTTTTTGCAGTAAAACCTTAGCGCCGCCCGGCGTCGTTTTCTCCCAGAAACCAGTACCACAGCGGAATGGAAAGCAGACCGGTAAAGACCATGGAGTAAACGGCGATCATAAAGAACTGCGTCACCAACATTTCTGCCGACCAGTCGTGCAGAGGAATATGGTATTCGTCGATAGCGCCGCCAATCATTGTTTTACACATCACCGTCAACGCAATTGCCAGAACGACAAGAACCGCCGCGATAAACTGTTTTTTCTCTTTCCGCATCACGGAAGATGTTTTCATAGCGTTAAACCCTTGCTTCATTCGCTGTGCGTGGCGCTGCCCGCGTACAACATCAATTAATAAAAAGACGAGCAGGCTAAGGCCCATCACCGGTAGCGCATAGCCGAGCAGCAGTGCCGCCAGCCCGCTGACGATTTTACCCGTCGGCGAAACGGCCTGCCAGGCTGCCAGTAGCGTTTGGGCAGAGTCCGTCACGGCGGGACGGCGCAGCCACCATAACCGATAGCCCAGCACGATCATTACACACAAACCCAGCCCGAACGCCGCCAGAATCAGCTGGTTCGGCAGGCCAAACAGCACGCCCATATGCGCATCTACGCCCCAGCGGGTCAGTTTCGCCACCAGCGGGAAAGAGGCGAACTGCACCCGGTCAACAATGCCAAAGCTATGCGGATCGACCGAAACGGCATCCACGCGAGTCGGCCAGCTGCGGTCGATCTCGGTTACCGTCCAGGCCTTACCAGCGGCTTTAGGCTGACGCAGTTCAACTTTCGCTGCGGTAATGCCGTTAGCTCTTGCCGTCTGCAATACCCGGTCCCAGTCGCCGTTCGCCGGATTCATTGCCGCTGCCGAAGTATGCGCCCCCATTGCGGACATATCCATAGCGGCATGCTCTGCATGGGGATCGGGTCGTGCATCAGAAGAGGCGTTCAACGAAGTATTGACCTGCGGCGTCAGCCAGTTAAGCTCGCTGCGCATCTTATCGATATTGCTGCCTGCCCACTGCGACCATGTCAGGCCGGTTACGGAAAAGAACACCAGCCCGCCCAGCAACACCAGGCCCAGCGTAATGTGCCAGTGACGCGTAACGGCAAATTTCCCAGCCGGCTTTTTATTACGGCGAGGACGCTTTCCGGCCCACAGCGCGACGCCGCCGAGTGCGGCAACCCACAGCCACGAGGCCGCCAGCTCGCTGTAAATACGGCCTGGGTCGCCCAGCAATAGCCCACGATGCAGCTGATCCAGCCACATTCTCAGCGGCAGCACGCCGGAAGTGCCGTAGACCGTCATATCACCTTTAACCCGTAGCCTATAAGGATCGATAAACACCGAACGGGATTCAGAAGCGCCCAGCGCCGGATCGATAAACTGCACGCGCGTGGTTTCCGTTTCGCCAGCGGCGGGGCGCACGGCATAGATCCTGACCCTTTCCCCCGCGTGGTGACGCGCCGCATCGATTTGCGCCGACAAGGGTTTCGCTATCCCCTCTGGTTGCGCCGTCAGGGCATCGGCATAGAGGGCATTCTCAATTTGCGGCGTCAGGACATATAGCGTCCCGGTAAGCGCGGCGACAAAAATAAAAGGAGCAATAAAAAGGCCGATATAGAAATGCAGGCGACGAACAAGATTCATTACCGCGCCCGTGACAGGGGCAGTATTTACGGCATGAGATGACATAAAATTTCCGGTCTGCTGTTAAAAATGATGGCGCTTTATGCAGGTGAGGGCCTTATTTAAGGCGAAGCAAACCCTGCGCAAAGCACATATTTATTTTCAAAGGTTATCGCTATACAACCAGACGATGGCCAGGGAAATAAATTAACAGACGGGTGGGGCACGCGGCTGAGAAACGCCGGGAAATAACCTGACGGGCGCGACGGGAACATAGCGAACGAGCCGGGGGCGGGAAACAGTAAACAGCAGCAGAATAACGGCAAGGACTAGCCATATCAGCACCGGGAAATGCACCAGCAGCTGGCAGTAGCCGCAGGCAATATCGTCCATGGTTCCCATGCTTTCGGACATCGCCGGAGCTTGATGCATGGCGGAACGATCGCCGTCATCCGGCATGCCGTGATGCGCTGGCGCCATATTCATTCCCGGCATCACCATTTCAGCCGCGGTTCCCTCCTGGGCTATCTGCCTGTGCTCCAGCGTCCTGGATACCCAAGGCGCGATAAACAGCAGCATAATTGCCAGAAAGGCAATCAGGGCTGGTATACGGCGTTGAGACAGGCGATGTAGCGTTGGCAAAGGTGGGATTCCAGTGCAGAAAAAAGAGAGCTTAACAACTTTTACCGCAAATGTTAAAAAGTTATTCGCGCCGTTTAAGCTGGAGTCATCGTAAAGCGACTAAAAACCAGAAGCTTCCGTGCTTCTTTGGCCCGCGCCTTCCATAGCGCGAGAGGTGCACTATGCCTTAGACGGTTGTGGCCGTGGGGCAAGAACAGCTTTGCCCATGCGGATCCCGCTTTTCTCAACAAAATTATAGAGAAGGGTGGAGATCAGATAGACAGGTGGAATAACCAGCAGGCAAACGATGGCAAAACGTACCAATGGCGCATAGTTGATCAGGTTCCAGTTTTGCAGCAGCAGCGCGGTCGCCGGGATAACAATCAGCAAATGAAGCAGGTAAACCGAGTAAGAAACGTCGCCCAGCCAGGCGTTAAAACGGTTATTAAGCATTTTACGTGGCCACCAGATTAACGATGCCATTTTGCCGCCTTCCGGATATTTCCACAGTACCAGCGCCATGCCTAAAATCATCAGCACATCCATAGGGATTTGATACTTCATCATCCCCAGGCCAATCACAAAACTCGCCGCCGGGCCAGCCTGCGCCAGAAGGATAAAGAGCAGAGACTTTCTGCGCACGGCCTCGGCCAGCAGCATGCCGGAAATAAAGATATTGAGCTTAATCAGAATCAGCGACGGCATGCTGAACGCTTCGTAATAATTATGGAAAACAAACCTGCCGATGCAGCACAGCACCATAATAGCCAGCAGGCTTTTGCCATAACCAAAACGCGCCGTTATTAACATAATAAAGGGGAACAGCAGATAGAACTGCATCTCCAGCCCAATGCTCCAGTCAGGCAGCACGGTATTAAAAGCATAATGGGGCAGAAAACCATAAACAAAGGTCACATGATTGACAATGTTGGCTAAAGACTGGTCGGAATAGCGTGATGCTTCAGTAGCCGTTTTGGGGAAAAACTGCGAGATGATATCTCTCATTTCGCCAAACCACGGGCCTGCCGCTATAGCGACAATCAGCAAAATATAGTAAAGCGGCGCAATGCGAAAAAATCGACGTAACCAGAATTTTTTAATGGTTGTGGCGTGATCCCAGGGCTCTACATCCCGACGTTCGATATAGTTTTTTGCCATTAAATAGCCGGAAAGAAGAATAAACAAATCGACGCCAATGCCCGGTGACGAAATAAGGGGAATATGACAATCCGCCAGGATACAGATATGTCCCAGCAGAACCCAGAGTGAAGCCAGCCCTCTCAGGCCTTCCAGCTCCTTTGACCAACCGCGCGATGTTGCCATCTTAATCCTCCAGTGCAACTTTTTGTAAACGATGTGCGGGCGGAGGGTAAAGGATTTGTAAGCGCATTAATATCGGATAACTGACTTAAGTGGAAATTATAGGAATATACTCAATTCCTTATCAGGGCTAATGCTGTGAGATAAATCAAATTAACAGATGATGCCGCACCTTGATAAAAATATCATATTAATCAATAGATTAATAATTGACAACCTTGTTGTCTGGCCTGATCCATCCATCGATATGAAGCGGATCTGATGTTTTGTGGCGGGGAAAAGCTTATAAAAGCAGAAAAGCTAAAGTGACCGTTTGGCAGAGGAGAACCGCGTATATGAAGAGGCCACTAAAAATTATGCTGGCCATTCTGATGATATGCGTAATGGGCTTTTTTAGGGCGTGCAATATCTCAGCATGGAATTCGCTAACGGGGCTTACCTGGAAAAAAGTGAGTATAAAAAAACAGAAAGGTGCAATATCAATGGGGCTGCTGGATCGGCAAAGATTCCAATATAACAATATCGATGGGTATTGATGAAAGCCTGAACGCCATTCGTGTTGCGATGGTCGATAAGACGGGGTAAACGGGCTATCAATAGCGATACCGATAGCCCAGAAATCTGCTCTAACTAATATGGTGTAGCGCTTCGCCCACGGCGTCAAACAGGCGATCCAGCTCGGCCGGTTCGGTGTTGAACATTGGGCCAAACTGCAGCGTATCGCCGCCAAAACGTACGTAAAAGCCGGCTTTCCACAGCGCCATACCAGCATCAAATGGCCGGATGGTGGCGTCGCCGTCGCGCGGAGCCAGCTGAATGGCGCCCACCAGCCCGCAGTTGCGAATATCAACAACGTTTGGACAATTTTGCAGGCCGTGCAGGGTGCGCTCAAAATGCGGAGCCAGCGCCGCCGACCGCTCGATCAATGATTCTTCCTCCAGCAGATTTAGCGTTGCCAGACCTGCTGCGCAGGCGACAGGATGCGCGGAATAGGTATAGCCGTGACTGAATTCTACCGCGTGTTCCGGCAGCGACTGCGCCATAAAAGTCTGATAAATTTCGCTGCTGGCGACCACGCCACCCAGCGGGATCGCACCGTTGGTCACCTGTTTGGCAAAGTTAAGGATATCCGGCGTCACGTCAAAATAGTCCGCGCCGCTCCAGCGACCCATACGGCCAAAACCGCTAATCACTTCATCAAAAATCAGCAGGATGTTGTGCTGCGTGCATATCTCGCGCAGCCGCTGCAAATAGCCCTGCGGCGGAATAATTGCACCCGCAGATCCGGAAAGCGGCTCGACGATCAGCGCGGCAATATTCGAGGCGTCATGCAGCTCAATCAGCTTGAGCATCTCATCAGCCAGCGCGACGCCACCGGTTTCCGCCATGCCGCGCGTAAAGGCCATGCCTGGCTGTAGCGTATGCGGAATGTGGTCGACATCCATAAACTGACCAAACATCTTACGGTTTCCGCCGATACCGCCAAGGCTGGTGCCCGCGATATTCACGCCGTGATAGCCACGCGCGCGGCCAATCAGTTTGGTTTTGGCGGGCTGGCCTTTGATCCGCCAGTAGGCGCGGGCCATTTTTACCGCCGTGTCTGCCGATTCAGAACCGGAACCGGTAAAAAATACATGATTAAGATCGCCCGGCATTTTCTGTGCGATTTTATCTGCCAGCTGGAAAGAGAGCGGATGGCCATACTGAAAGCCCGGTGAATAATCCAGCGTGCCCAGCTGGCGAGAAACGGCGCTCTGAATGTCGCTGCGCGTATGCCCGGCACCGCAGGTCCACAGGCCGGAAAGGCTGTCAAAAATCTGGCGGCCCTTATCATCGGTCAGCCAGCGGCCTTCGGCAGCAACGATAAAGCGCGGATCGCGCTGAAAATTTCGGTTGGCGCTAAAAGGCATCCAGTGCGCCTGCAGATTCAGCTCGGCAGTATTGACTTGGGACATGATATTTCCTCCAGACGGTGTGTTAAGAGTTTGCATTCATCCGTTGGGTAAGTTAAATGCTAATTAACTAACATTTACTTGTGGAAAAACTCACCTGAATGAAAACCAAATCATTAGAGCAGGTAACGGACTTTGACCTGAAGCTGTTACGAATTTTTAAAACAGTAGCTGACTGCGGCAGCTTTTCCGCAGCGGAAAGCCTGCTGGGCATTACGCGTTCCGCTATCAGTCTGCACATGAGCGATCTGGAAAAACGGCTCGGCATGCGCTTATGCCAGCGAGGGCGGTCAGGGTTTGCCTTAACCGATGAAGGAAGGGAAATCCTTCGCCATAGCGAGACGCTGACGGCCGCGGTTGAAACTTTTCGTCAGCAGGTGAACCAGATGCACAAGCAGCTGCGCGGCGAATTTAACATCGGCATCATTAACAACCTGGTGACGCAGCCGATGATGAAAATCACCCATGCGCTGGAACGGCTACGTGAAAAGGGGCCGGATATTCGCCTGAACCTTAGCATGACCACCGCCGCAGAAATTGAGCGTGGCCTGCTGGATGGACGCCTGCACGTGGGTGCTCTGCCGCTGACCTCACCGATTTCAGGTCTGGAATATCAGACGCTTTATGACGAAAAATCATATCTTTACTGCAGCAACAAGCACCCGCTTTTTGACAGAGATGGCGAACCTGATGACGACCAGCTTATCCACTATGATGCGATTGCGCCGTCTTTTCGCATGACGGCTGAAACCATCGGTATGCATCAGATGCTGCACTGCACCGCAACGGCGTCTGACCGCGAGGGCATTGCGTTTCTGATCCTCACCGGCCGCTTCGTAGGCTTTCTTCCCGATCACTATGCCAGCCAGTGGACCGAGAAAAAGATGATGAGGGCCATCGCGCCTCAGCGTTTGTTTTACAACAGCAATATCGCCGTTGTAACGCATAAGGGTCGTCGTTCTAATACCATCCTTGATCTTTTTCTGCAGGCACTTGCCGTCTGATTGCGCTTAATCCGGGCTTTTTTTCCTCTGTTTAAAGCACCGTGATGTGCTGGCTGGTCAGTAACTGGTGCATTTCGTCATCCAGATCGCAATCAACTACCAGGGTACTGGCTAAAGCGAGCTCACCGATGGCGAAAGCCGAGGCAGAGTTGATCTTTTCCTGCGAAGCCATCACCACCGTTTCTGCGGCTCTTTCCGATAAGGCTCTTTTCACACAGGCTTCTTCGTAATTTCCGGTCGTGAACCCGGCGCTCTTGTGCACGCCGGTGACGCCCATAAAAAAGAGGTCGGCATTGATTCTGCGAATAGATTCGGTCATTGCAGCGCCGACCGTTACCACGGAATGCTTATAAAGCTGGCCACCAATAATAATGACGTCGACCAGAGGCAGATTAACAAGCCCGACGGCAATACCCGGACTATGGGTGACGACGGTAAAGGGCAGGTTGTCCGGCAGGAGCTTAATCAATTCACCTGTCGTTGTGCCGCCGTCAATTATCACCACCTGACCTGGCTGGATAAGCCTGACCGCTTTTTGCGCCACGCTCTGCTTTGAGCTTATTTGCAGGTTTTTTCGGGTTTCAAACGTGGCGATAGCGCTTGATACCGGCAACGCACCGCCGTGCACTCTTTGCAACAGTCCTTCCGCCGCTAACTCTCTGAGATCGCGACGAACCGAATCTTCCGAGATAGCAAACCGCTGGCTTAATTCTGACGACATAACCTGTTTTTCCCGGGCAAGGATATCCAGGATTGCCTGTTTTCTCTGGCCTGAAAGCATCATTTCCCCTTCACGAACATGCTTGTTAATGCGTTATTTTGCATGGTATGGTGTTTTTTGTCATCCTTGAATGGGCTAAAACATGAATAAACATGCACAACATATCAGGAATCTTAAAGACCAGCTGCTCTCCGACAACTGGTATACGCTAAAAAAATATACGTTTGAACTGTTACGCCGGGACGGCCGCTGGCAGGAACAGAGCAGGGAAGCGTACGATCGCGGTAACGGCGCGGTCATTCTTTTGTATAACAAAGTGAAAAACACCGTGGTACTGACCCGGCAATTTCGTCTGCCTGTTTACCTTGGTAACGGTAACGGTTTTCTGATTGAGGCTGCCGCCGGATTACTGGATAACGCCTCACCTGAGTCACGCATTATTGCCGAAGCCGAAGAGGAAACAGGCTTTAAAGTCACGACTGTAGAAAAAGTTTTTGAAGCTTATATGAGTCCCGGGTCGGTCACGGAAAAGCTTTTTTTCTTTATCGCCGACTATTCCGATCGGCAGCGCAGTAACGATGGCGGAGGACTTGCTGATGAAGGCGAAGATATTGAAGTGCTGGAATGGCCCTTCGAACGGGCGCTGGGAGCGGTGAAAAGCGGCGAAATCCAGGATGCTAAAACCATTATGCTGCTGCAGTATCTGGCAATGAATGCACTATTAAGGACGAACGGATGAAAAGAATGCTGATTTTAATTGCGGGGCCGGTCAGAAGCGGAACAAATGGAGAGGAAGCGTTAATCAAACAGAACCTGGACAGAATGGCGCAGTTTGCCCTTGCTATTTATGCCAAAGGCCACGTTCCCGTTATCGGTGAATGGCTGGCTTTACCGCTGGCGGAAGCGGCAGGCTCAGAAAAGATTGGTGATGAAATCAGCGAACGTTTTCTGTATCCGGTGGCGCATCGTCTGCTGCAATGCTGCGACGCGATTTTACGTATCCCTGGCGCATCTAACGGCGCGGATAACGATGTACGAATCGGTAAGGAACAGGGGCTGCCGATTTTTAGCACTGTGGACAGGATCCCGCAACTCAGTGAATAGCATTGCCCTTATTCAGCTTGCTTGTCTTTACGTCGGGAACAAAATGCGAAATTCCCGGCCATGGCTACAACGGTAATGTTGTCTCCTCATCCGGGTTTTTTATACGGCTTTGCAAAAAATCGATAAACAATCGCACCTTTTTGGGAACGTGACGCGTATTAGGGTAGAGCGCATAAATGCCCTGGCGAGGAAACCGGTAATCAGGAAGAAGCTTAACCAGATCGCCTTTAGCAATATCATCCTGCACCAGCCAGGCGGGCAACAAGGCTACACCAGCGCCATTCTGGACAAACGCTAACAGCGAAGCGGCGCTATCTGCCATCAGCTCTGCCGGGTGGCTTACTTTGAAAAGGAAGTTATCGCCTGCGGGCGTCAGAATCTGCCAGCTTAAAGGCGTTGTCAGGCGACTATGGGCAATCCAGCGCGCGGACTGAAGCCGTTCCGGATCGTCTACTATCCCATCCGGGTGCCGCGCTAAAAAGCTCTTTGCAGCAACGGGAAAAATATCAAAACTGTCGATAAGTCTGGCATGGTGAGTTGAGTCGGCCAGCTGACCAAGACGAATCGCCACATCTAAACGTTCTGCTATCAGATCGTCATTTCTGGATGAGGAAATATGCTGGATACGCAGTTGTGGATGAAGGCTGGCAAAAGCGGCAAGGGCGGGGACAACGACCCGAGCGCCATATTCTGGCGTAGTAGTGATACGCAGTGTACCGCTCAGGCCTGAATGATCGCCACGTACGTCATCGAACACTCTTTCTGCATCCTGAAGAAGCTGCAAACATTGCAGATAAAAGCGCTCGCCGGTATCGGTGACGGCAACTTTGCGGGTGCTGCGCGTCAGTAACGATACGCCAAGCTCTTCTTCCAGCTGTTTGATATTAAAACTGACGACGGCTCTGGTCAGACCTAGCGTCTGGGCTGCGCCCGTAAAGCTCCGCGCTTTTACCACGGCCACAAACATCTCCAGCCGCTGCATATTTAACATAATTCCTTTATCCTGCTGATTATTGTCAAAATAAGTTTGACAGTATAGCGACAAAAAGGGGATTTATCGCCGGTTTTTCATTCCCTATACTGCGGCCATAATATTGTTTCTTATGGAAAAAGCATGAATTATCGAATGCGTGTTGCCACGATTTATCTGCTGGGCTTCTTTATCGATTTGGTTAACATGTTTATCGCTAACGTGGCTTATCCTGACATAAGTCACTACTTTTCCGCCTCGGTAAGCCAGCTGGCCTGGATAAGCAACGGTTACGTTTTGGGGCTGACGTTGGTAATCCCGCTCAGCAGCTGGCTGGCGAAGCGTATCGGCATGAAACGCCTGTTTATGCTTTCGCTGGTTATTTTTATTATCGCTATCATTGGCGTAAGTAGCGCTGCCTCAACAGAGCAGCTGATTAGCTGGCGGGTGATACAGGGATTGGGTGGCGGCCTGTTAATTCCGGCAGGACAAACAATGACGTATGCTCTTTATCACAGCGACGAAAGAGCGAAGCTTTCCGCTGCGGTGATGCTGGTGGGGCTGCTGGCTCCGGCACTGTCGCCGGCTATTGGCGGCATGCTTGCCGACAGCCTTAGCTGGCGCTGGGTGTTTTTAGTCAGTCTGCCGGTGGCTTTTATCACATTACTGCTGGCGGGCCGCTGGTTAAAGCCGGATCTGAAAAACAGAGGGGCTGCACGGCTTGACCTTAGCGGGCTGATTTCCAGCTGCTCGGCCTTGACGCTTATTTTATTGGGGCTGACCGCTTTGGGAGAAGATGCGCCAGGCAAAGCAGCGCTGTTGCTGGTGGGCGGAATAGCGCTGGCGTCATTCTATACGTACGGCGCCTTACGTAAGCCCGAGCCATTACTGAATATACGACTCATTAAAGAGCCAATGCTGCAAACGGCCATGTTGATCTACCAGTTTATTCCCGGCGTGTTTACCGGGGTAAACCTGATTACCATGCTTTATCTGCAAAATCAGCTTGGTATGTCAGCAGCCAGTGCTGGCGCAATGATGTTTCCCTGGGCGGCAGCGGCCTTTGTCGCTATCAGCCTGACCGGAAAAAAGTTTAACAGCACAGGGCCGCGCCGGTTATTTATTAGCGGCAGCCTGGTACAAGGGGCAGGTATAGCCTTGCTGACACAAATCGACAACGCCAGCGACAATGTGATTGTCGGGGCTGCTTTTGTTTTGATGGGGTTCGGCAGTAGCTTATGCAGCAGCACGGCGCAGAGTTCAGCCTTTATTGCAATAAACAGCAGAGATCTGGCTGACGCCAGCGCTTTATGGAACATCAACCGCCAGCTCAGCTTTTGCTTTGGCGTAACGCTTATCGGTCTGTTGCTCAACGTGTTTTTAAATTCGGGTCTTGCGCCAGGGCAGGCTTATCGACTCTGTTTTATTTTAGCGGCCGCCAGCGTGGTCATTCCCATTATGTTCAGCTTTCGCCTCGCCAGGCGCAACGGGCGTTACGCAATCAATCAGGAGAAACGATGAATATCTATTTTCAGGAAATATTAGACGCTCACCAGCTTATCCGCCGCTGGCTGGGCGACGCCAGTACGCCTGATGCCGTTTGTGAAAATCTGCTGGCTCGCTTTAGTCCAGCTTATTCCATGGTGATGCCAGGCGGCACGCAGCTTAACTACGCCACGTTGTGCACTTTTTTTCGTACGCAACGTGGCGCAAAAGCCGGATTAGAAATTGAGATTGAGAACATGCAGATTATTGCTGAAAGCAGCGCAGGTGCAACGGTAACTTATCAGGAAAGACAGCAGCTTCCTGGTCAGCCTGGCACACTGCGTTTCTCAACTGCTGTTTTTGAAACGGGAAGTGAAGGGCAGGTAAGATGGCGTCATCTGCATGAAACATCCGGGATATTAACTTTATAAATCATTCTTTTTGCAGCGATTCCTCGGGGATACGTGCAATAACCTTGATTTCAAAATCGAATCCAGCCAGCCAGGTAACGCCAACAGCGGTCCAGTTTGGGTAAGGGGGATGCGGGAAAATTGACTGCTTCACCTGCATGATGACGGGAAACTGGTTTTCTGGATCGGTATGAAAAGTTGTGACGTCAATCAGGTCGTCAAACGTACATCCAGCCGCGGCAAGAGTCGCACTCAGATTGTCAAAAGCCAGCTGCACCTGGGCAGCAAAATCTGGCTCTGGCGTGCCATCCGCGCGGCTGCCGACCTGGCCGGAAACAAACAGCATATCGCCTGAACGGATCGCGGCAGAATAGCCGTGCTCCTCATAAAGAGCATGGCGGTTAGCGGGGAAAACGGGTTTGCGTTGGGTCACAGGAGTACCTTTTTGTGTATATCGGTTAAAATTCAGACAGCAAGGCGCTTGCAAATCATCTAATCTCATTTCAGAAGATGCTTAATTTCAATAATGTTCTTATGCAAGGTAGCGGCGATTCGCTTATACAAGGCAGGTTCAAAGCTTAAATGTCATCTGACTCAGATCCACTTAGCAGCAACGCATACGGCTTCCGGTTCAGGCTGCCTTTATGATAAAGGTGCGCATAATGTATATTATGTTAAATGAAGTATGAATGTGCAGGAGTAGCTTTAGCACTTACCACGATCCCACTACGTTGAGCCAAATTCGCCAGGCTTAGCCCCATCCCCTGCTAACTCCTGTCGCTACGGCACCACGTAAACAAAACTCGTCCAGCGCTGACCCTTGCTGTACTTTAACAAAAGCAGCCTGTTCTTCTTCCCGGCGCTAACAAAAACGATCGCGCTACGTGAAATCTGTTGCATCAGCAAGGGCTGAGCCTTGCAGAATTCACGTAGCGTTGTCTCTTCAGTATGCTGGCAACATCAGGAGCCGATATCCCGTAACGCCTTTCCTTTCATAAGGTTACGTTCAATATGCTCCAGCGTGACGTGTTTGGTTTCCGGTACCAGCCAGATGGTCAGCAGGATAAACACAAGGTTTAGCGCGCCGTAGAACCAGAACGTATTGGCGTTGCCCAGCTTTTCCAGCATGGTCAGGAACGTTGCGCCAACAATCATGTTTCCTACCCAGTTGGTAGTTGTAGATGCCGTGATGCCAAAGTCACGCCCTTTCAGCGGCTGGATTTCAGAGCACAGCAGCCAAACTACCGGACCAGCAGCCATTGCAAAACCAACAATAAAGATCAGCAACATCGCAATAGCGAAATACTTACGGAAATCGGTTTCGACCCCGAGATGCAGTAACGTGCCTAAAACGCCCATCCCAATCGCCATAACCAGGAAGCTGGTCGTCAGCATAGGTTTACGTCCCCAGCGGTCGACCAGGCCAATGGCAATTAAGGTTGCCAGCACGTTGACCAGTCCGACAATCACGGTTCCCCACATCTGCTCGCTGGTGCTGGAGAAACCGGCGATGCCAAAAATTTTCGGCGCGTAATACATGACGATGTTCATGCCGGTAAATTGCTGCATCAGCTGTAGCAACATTCCCAGCCACACCGCACGGCGAAAGTTGCTGTTGTTTCTGAACAACGACCAGCCGTGTTGTTTAACCATCAGGCTTTCACGGATTTCGTCCAGCTCCTGCTTTGCCTGCTCGCTGGTATTGCGCAAACGATCGAGCACGCGCTGCGCCTCGTTAAAACGCCCGTGCGAAGCCAGCCAGCGCGGACTGTTGGGAAGAAACAGTACGCCAACAAACAGGATCCCTGCCGGAATAGCAATAACGCCCAGCATCCAGCGCCAGCTGCCGCTGTAGCTGAAGGCGGTGTCAGACAGATAAGCCACTACGATGCCGGTCGTCAGCATCAGCTGATACATAGAGATCATGGAGCCGCGAATGCGTTCCGGCGCAATTTCTGCCAGGTACAAAGGCGCGGTATAGGATGCCACGCCCACGGCCAGGCCAAGCAGAACGCGGGAGAAAATCAGCGACTCCACGTCCGGCGACAGCGCCGACCATAGCGAGCCGATAATAAACAGCGTGGCTCCGGCCAGCATACTTTTCTTGCGGCCCAGCTTTGATGACATCCAGCCCGCGGCCAGCGCACCAATGGCGGCACCAAACATCATCGAACTGACTACCCATTCCTGCTCGTGATTACTGATATGCAAATCTTTCGCTAAAAAAGGCAGCGCGCCTGCAATAACGCCAATATCAAGCCCAAACAGCAGGCCCGAAAGCGCCGCCATCATACAGACGAACCACGTAAATTTATTCCCTGAAACTTTATTGGCTTTCATGCCGTCTCTCCTCGCCCTAAGTCAACTTTCATCAAGAATTTTAACTTTATGTAAATAAGCGAGATTTCGATGCGTTACCGGTCACATTTCAGATACACCACGTTACGCGCAGCAGCGGATCATGCAGGGTCGATCACAGATAAACGTGCCCTTTTCTGCTTTATTCCTCCCTTTTCCCTTTCCAGTTGGCCCACGGGCTGTCGACAGAAGGTTCAGGTTTGGCGGGCACGGCATCGCTCAGCGATGCAATATAGAGTGCCTCGACTTCTGCACGCGCCCACGGCGTACGGCGCAAAAACTTCAGGCTGGATTTAACGCTGGGATCGCTTTTAAAACAGTTGATATTGACGCGTTTACCCATCTCATCCCAACCGTAGCGTGCGACGAGTGCGTTAATAATGGCTTCCAGGGTGACGCCATGCAGCGGATCTTTTGAACCAGGATTACTCATTCTTTTTCTCTCAGCAAAAATAATGGCGTTACCATACTGGCTGACGTACTCAGGTGCAAACCGGGAGTGTTTACGGAAAGGAATAATCTTTTACAGGCCGCATTTTCGCGGCCTGTCTTTTAAGCAAGTTTTGCTAAAGATGCCTGCAAACGCAGGCATGCCTGAGCCAGCAAATCGTCCGCTACCGCATAGGCAATCCGCAAATAGCCCGGCGCGCCAAAGGCCGAACCGTGCAGCACCGCTACCTGTGCATCCTGCAGCAGCCAGCTGGCCAGCGCCTGATCGTTCAACAATATTTCTCCCTGGGGCGTCTCGCGGCCCAGCAGTTTCTGGCAATTAGCAAAGATATAAAATGCACCCTGTGGCGCGCTGGCGCTTAATCCACTGCCGTCGGCAATCATTGCCAGTACCTTCCGACGCCGGCGATCCAGTATTTCAAGCCAGCCCTGAAGAAATTCCGCAGGCTGTTGCAAGGCGACGATTGCGGCAGCCTGGGAAATACTGCTCGGATTGGAAGTGCTTTGCGACTGCAGAATCTGCATAGCGTCAATTAGCCAGGTCGGCCCTGCCGCGTAGCCAAGACGCCAGCCGGTCATCGCATGGCTTTTCGATACCCCATTTACCGTTAGCGTGCGCTCGGCCAGCTGCGGTGCAACCTGAGCAAAAGTTCTGAACGGCGTCTGGTCATAGCGCAGCGGCTCGTAGATATCATCCGCCATAATCAGCACATTCGGATGATCGGACAGCACATCTGCCAGCGCCCGTAACTCTTGTTCGCTGTAGACCGCGCCGGTTGGATTGCCCGGCGAGTTGAGAATCACCCAGCGCGTGGCGGGCGTTAACGCCGCGGCCAGCTGTTCCGGACGCAGTTTCCAGCCGTGCCGCTCTTCGCAGGAAACCATCACCGGTTCGCCTTCCGCCAGGGTGACCATATCCGGATAGGAAACCCAGTATGGCGCGGGAATAATAACCTGCTGACCGACATCCAGCGTGGCAAGCATCGCGTTGAAAATCAGCTGCTTAGCACCGCTTCCCGCAATAACCTGTTCCGGAGAAAAATGAAGCTGATTGTCACGCGCAAACTTGCTGATAATCGCAGCTTTGAGTTCACGCGTGCCTGCTACCGCCGTGTATTTCGTCTGCTTTTGCACAATGGCGGCGATCCCTGCATAGCTAATCGCCTCCGGGGTAGCGAAATCCAGCTCGCCCTCGCCCAGGTTAATCACTTGTTTACCTTCCGCCTCCAGTGCGCGTACCCGATCGGAAATGGCGGCGGTTGGCGAAGGCCGCACTCGCTGCATACGTCTGGCCAGTTGCTGACTATTCATAAATCCTCTTTTGTATTTATTGATTCAACCAATACAATTAATGTCCCAACAACAGCAGGAAAATTGCCGTGTTACCTACTTTTATTCTCGATGATGCTCGCGTTCCGGCGCGCTTCGGTCTGCTCGCCAGCCTGTGGGCGAACCGGCATGCACTGCCGTTATGGAGCCTGCGCCCGAGCTTTCCGGACGATTTTCCCGATAGCTATCAGCACGTGGCGCAGGCTGGCTATTGTGTAACCAGCGGCCTGTATCGCAGCGATACTTTGCAGCACGAGGTCAGCGACGTCGATCGGCTGCCGACTCGTGATGCGGTCATCGTGCTGGCGCTTGCCGATGCGGCAAGGGTTGCGCATCTGCCGGGCCCGCGGTTGTACAGCCATTCAAACAACCTTCCTTTATATTTGCAGGAAGGTGAAGCTACGCTGCTCGAGCACGATACCAGCCATCCGCTGCCCGATGGCCATGTGCTGCGAATCGGGCTAATTGCGCGTGAACACGATCAGCGCAACGCTTATCCGGCTACTCTTGATGCCTTAAACACGGCAGCGGCCAGGCTGAATTTATCGCTCGATATCCGCTTTTTTTCGCCTGGCGAGCTGTCCACGGATTTGCACGAACTCGACGAAGTACAAGGCGTGGTGCTGCCGGGCGGCGCTTCAATGGCGGCGGTTGCGGGGCAAATTGCCGTTGCGCATACCAGCTGGCAACGTAACATCCCCACTCTTGGCCTGTGCCTGGGTATGCAAAGCATGTGCACCGCTGCGTTACAACGTCACGCCGGGTTTGAGCAGGCAATGCTGGCGGAAGTGGCTCCGGAGGCGCAGATTCACAGCTTCATTCCCTTTGCCGATCGCCGCCATCGCTGCGGTTTGCTACCCTTTCCTGCCGCCGCACCGTTTAACCGGATGCCCTATAACCATCGCTACCGTTTTAATCCGGCTTTGCTGCCGTTGCTGCTGGCCAGCGGCGTGCAGATCACTGCGCAAACCGAGGACATCATCGAAGGCATTTCCCTGCCCGACTGCCGTTTCTGGCAAGGTGTTCAGGGACATCCGGAACTGCTGTCGCGTCCGGATGCCCCGCACCCGCTATTTATGGCGTTTTTACAGGCGCTGCCAGGGTAACGCCGCTGCGCTTGTTGCTGGCCAGCCGTTGCATCACGCTGGTCAGTTCCGTAAGCGCCTCTTCGGTGATGGGCTGTAGCGGCGCACGTACCGTACCACCGTTGAAGCCGCGTAGCGCCATCGCCGCTTTTACCAGTTGCGGCTGACCGTGCTGACGTGCCAGCGTGCGGTAATCAAACCACAGCTGATGCAAATCGCGCGCGGTGGCGGCGTCTCCCTGCTCCAGCGCCCGATAGGTAGCAAGGATCAGTTCCGGTAAAGCGCCGCTGTTGGTGGTGCTGATGCCGTCAAAACCGGCCATCATCGGGCCGAGAAAAGCCAGATCGGAGGCGCAGAACAGCCGCAGCTTGCCGCGTAACCGATTAGCGATCTGGTCAATGGCGGTTGGATTAAGATCGCCCTGTTTAATGCCTACCACGCCCGGGATCTCCGCCAGCTTTTCCAGCAGTGCCGGTGATAGCGTGATGCCAATGCCCGGCGCGTTATAAACCAGGATGCCGGTTTTAGACAGCGGTGCCATTTCCCGGAAAAAGGCAAGGATCTGCGAGTCGGTGATTTCACTGACGAACGGTGCCGTTACCATCGGCAGGCCGCCGAGATTGCCTGCCAGCCGGGTCAGTTCCCGTGCATCACGCGGATCGGAACTGGCGCTGCACAGCATGACGGCGACGCGATCCTGCACGCGCTCCATAACCGCGTTAAACAGCTCGCGGCGTTCGGCCAGCGACATCACGGGAAATTCACCGTAGGTGCCGCCAATCAGCAAACCGTCGTAGCCAAGCCCGATCGCGCGCTCAATATTTTCGTACAGCGCCGGGAAGTCGATCTCGCCCGCTGCGGTAAACGGCGTCACGGTGATGTTGAAAATGCCGCGCAGGCGTTCACGACATTCGTTGATATCTTTCATCTGTTTTCCTTATAAAAGTGTTAAAGGGCGAGCCAGGGTACCGAGCTGGCGATAGCCAGTTTCGGTCACGACAACGGTTTCGCTGACGCCGACGGTAAATTCGCCATAGATGCGCAACGCAGGCGGAATGTGAAAGGTCATGCCCGGCTGTAGCTCGGTAGTCACGCCGCTGTAGAGGCTGAGAATGCCGCCTTCGCCCCAGTCCGGCGCAAAGGAAACGCCGATAGAGTAGCCGGTACGTTTTTTGAAGTTATCGGTGAAGCCCGCGCGATCGATGACCCGCTGACAGGCGATATGCGGTTCCGCACAGGTTGCGCCTGGACGAATCGCATCCAGCGCGGCCTGTAAGGCTTCCTGGCATACCTTCTCCATTTCCAGCGCAATCGCCGGTGGTCGGCCAATCCACGCCGAACGCATCAACGCTGCATGGTAGCGATCGTGCGAGGCGGCCATTTCCAGGAATACCGGATCGTTATCCTGCATCACTCGCCGACGCCAGGTGCCGTGCGGCACGCCGCTGCGTGGGCCGCTGGAGACCAGCGGTTCCATGCCAACATATTCCGAACCGGCAGCAATTGCCGCGCCCATCATGGCAGAAACAAGCGCATTTTCATCGGCCCCGGTGCGGATTGCGGCCATACCGGCCCGCATACCGGCATCGACATAGCGTGCGGCGGCGGCGATCTTCTCTACTTCTGCGGCAGACTTCACGGCACGCAGTGGCTCAATAACTCCGGCGGTATCGGCAATGTTGCCAAGCTGGCTTTGCAGCGCTTCGTATACTGCAACCGGCAGGAACCAGCCGCGTTTATCCAGCCCGATACGCTTATTCAGCCAGCCGCGCTGTTGCAGCATGCCGACAAGAAAGTCGACCGGATTGTCCCCGTCCTGATAGATAGCGGCGTCGGCAATATAGGTGTTGGCGATAAAGTTAAAATATTCGAGCTGGCGAATAACAAACACCGGCTCCCCTTCGACCGGCAACAGCAGCGCCTGAAAGGTGTAATAGCCCGGCGTTTGCTGGCCGGTCAGCCAGAAAATATTTTCCGGGCCGGTGACGATCATCACATCCACGCCCGCCGCGTTGAGACGTTCACGCGTGCGATGGATGCGTCCGGCGTACTCTTCCTGATGAAAGGCGGACTCGCTGCCCTGAATAACGTTATTCAGCTGTTGCATGACTAAACTCCTGGAGGAAAATGGCGCGCGCGGCATCGAAATGCACGCCCAGGCCGTGAGAATCAGTAACGAAAATTTCGCCGTGTTGATAGGTTAAGCCGCTGACCGGATCGTCGATCAGGCCGTCTGCGCCATACAGTTCGGCAAACGCGGGCCGCAGCACACGGCACAGTTGCAGAGCCGCTGCCGTCGCGGCATGCCCTTCATTCATCTGGCCGATCATAAAAGGAATGCCCGCCGCCTGGAGACGCTGTGCCGCCGCAAAGGTTGGCGCAATGCCGCCAAGCTTGACCAGTTTGAGATGGCCCCACAGCGCGCCGTTAGCGGTAATCAGCCGTTCAATGGCCGCCGGGCTGTTGAGGCTTTCATCCAGCATAATGGGTACGCCGTATTCGCTGAGCTGTGCCAGCAAACCATCGTCCGCCACCGCCAGCGGCTGCTCGACATAGCTCAGGCCAAGCTCGCGCAACAGCGGGAAAACAGAGTGAGCCTGCTGAAGCGACCACTGGCCGTTGACGTCAATAGCCAGCGAAACGGTGTCGTCAAACGCGTCACGAAGCTTCTGCAAACGTGCCAGATCGGTAGCGATATCCGCTACGCCGGTACGCAGTTTCAGGTGGGTAAAGCCGCGCCTGACGTAGCCTTCCGCCTGTGCCAGCATTTCCGCTTCGCTGGCCCAGAACAGCGTCTGGTTAGTACGAAATGCAGGTGTGGAAGCTGGTGCGCCCAGCCAGTGCGCCAGCGTGGAACCCGCGCGCTTTGCCAACAGATCGTGCAGCGCCATATCGATCAGCATGCGCGTTGGGGCCAGCAGCGTGGAATCAACGGTATGCACGCCTGAGAGCATGACCTGCGGCGGCAGCGACCAGTCCTGGCGCGCCAGCGTCTCAGTAACATTATCCAGCACCTGCTCGACGCTGTAGCCATGCAGATACTGAATATTCAGCCGGACTTCGCCGATACCTTCAAAGCGGCCATCGTCCAGCTGTAGCCACAGCGTATCCAGCGCGTTAACCGCACCCGAAGCGGCGGTATGCAAAGTCACCCCGTCGTAGTGCAGACTGCCGCGCCACAAAGTTGCTTTCACGCTGATTTCTCCTGCGGCAGCATCGCCAGCGCGATATCAAGATAGATGGCGGCGGCGGCGATAAACTCTTCTACCGGCACGAACTCATCCGGCTTATGCGCTACGGCCAGGCTACCGGGGCCAATGACCACGCCTTTTGCGCCCAGCGTACGGAAATGCACCAGGTCGCAACCACCCTGAAAGCCAAACGGGCCGGGTTCACTCTGCCCGTGACGATGACAGGCTGCCAGGCTGTGCTGCACAATCGCTTCGCCGCTGTCGGTTTCGGTTGCGCCGCCGGTAGTCGGCTGCCAGGCGATGATTTCAGCCTCGACGCCGGATGCAGCCTGCGCATGGTCAAGCAGCTGTTGCAGCTCTGCTTTCACGACGGCTTCATCTTCCCCAGGCACCATGCGGCGATCGAGCAGCAGTTCGCAGCTGTCCGGCACCACGTTGTCGGCGTGGCCGCCGTGGATACGCGTTACCGTCAGGCTGGCGTTACCTACCAAAGCGTGACAGCGGCAGCGCACCTGTTGCTGATGCGATTGTTCAATCAGGCCCAGCAGTTTCGCCGACTGATAGATGGCATTAACGCCCAGCTCTGGCGTGCCGGAGTGCGCGCTCACGCCCTTCACTCTGACGCGTGGTCGCAGACTGCCTTTATGCGCCGAGAAAGTTGCGTTGGAAGTGGGTTCACCAATCACCGCAAAATCAATCGTAGGCGGGGCGTCTTTGACGTAGAATTTAGCGCCCTCGCTGGCGACCTCTTCATCGGCGGTGAAGACGCCCATTAGCGTACCGGACCAGGCGTGACGCAGCGCCGCCAGCTGGCGTAATGCTTCGACCATCGCGACCAGCGGCCCTTTAGCATCGCACGCGCCGCGTCCGTATAGCCGCCCTTCACGCTCGGTCAGCGTAAAAGGATCGCTGCTCCAGCCGCCGCCAGCCGGTACGGTATCCAGATGGGTATTAAAGGCAAAAACGGGGCCTTGACCATTTTTCAGCACCGCAATCACGTTGGTACGTCCCGGCGCATATTCGCTGAACGAAAGATCGAAACCCGCGTCGCGCAGCCAGCCCGCCACGCATTCGGCAGCCTGGCGCTCCTGTCCCGGTGGGTTTTCAGTGTTAATAGCAACCAGCATCGCGAGATCGCGCTTCATGCGTACGCTGTCAATCGGGTAAGTCGTCATAGCTACTCCGCAATCAGTGAAGGATTTGGTCGAGAAAACGCCTGGCGCGCTCGCTGACCTGGCCGGTAAAAAAATCGTCGGCGCTGGCGCGTTCAAGGATCTCGCCCTCTTCCATAAACAAAATTTGATTGGCCGCGCGGCGTGCGAAGCCCATTTCGTGCGTCACGACCATGCTGGTCATGCCTTCAGCACTCAGCTCGGCCATGACGTCGAGGACTTCGCGGATCATTTCCGGATCGAGCGCCGAGGTCGGTTCGTCATACAGCATCAGCTCCGGCTTCATCGCCAGCGCACGAGCAATCGCCACGCGCTGCTGTTGCCCGCCGGAAAGCTCATCGGGGAAATGGTCAGCGCGATCCGGCATACGTACCTTTGCCAGCAACATTTCCGCCTGTTTACGCGCGTCGATGCGGTTCACGCCCAGCACCGTCATCGGTGCCAGCATGATGTTTTCCGCCGCGGTCAGATGAGAAAACAGCTCGTAGTTTTGAAATACCATGCCAATACGCTGACGCAGCAGAGGCGGCGGGACTTCGCCACGGCTGATATTTTGCTGCGTAAAAAACACATCTCCGCTGTCGGCGGGCGACAGAAGATTGACGCAGCGCAACAGCGTCGACTTGCCAGAGCCGGAGGGGCCAATCAGCACCACGGTTTCACCGCGCTGCACGCTGAGCGAGCAGTTTTTCAGTACCTGCTGCCGCCCAAAGCTTTTGTCGATGCCGATCATCTCCAGCAGGCGATTTTTCTTATCGTTCATGACAGGTCTCCTGCGGCTTTCCCCGGTTTGGCCAGCTTGCCCTGGCGCGAGCGGACTTTCTGAAATTTGCTGCGGCGCATTTTTGGATCCAGCGAGCGCTCCAGCCATGACTGGAAGACCATAAACAGACTGGTCAGCAGCAGGTAATAAATGCCCGCAGCACAGAGCGCTTCGAAGTAGCGAAAGCTGGCGCTGGCGGTCTGATTCGCGACCAGCAACAGCTCCTGTACGGCAATCACCGAGACCAGCGCGCTGGATTTCAGCATGCTGATCATCTGGTTACCCATCGGCGGCAGGACGATGCGCGCAGCCTGCGGCAGTACGATTCTGCGCATGATCTGCGAATTGGTCATGCCTAACGCCATTCCCGCGGTGCGCTGCCCGCTTTTTACCGCCTGCAAACCGGAGCGCAAAATCTCGGCCATATAGGCACCTTCATTGAGTGAAAGCGCCATCACGGCACAGGTAAATGCGGAAAAGCGCAGACCGAAACCGGGCAACACGTTGTAAACAAAGATGATCTGGAACAGCACGGGCGTACCGCGAAAGAGCCACAGGTAAACGAACGCCAGTCCTTTACCGGCACGGAATGGCGCTTCCTGTAATAGCGCCAGCACCAGTCCCAGCACCACGCCGCACAACAGCGAGCACAGTGTGATAAGCAGCGTCATCCATGCGCCTTGCAGGAACTCGGGTGAGATGACGTACTGCCACATTAAATCGATCGACATAGCTTTCTCCGGTCAGCAGGTTAAAAAAGGGCAACGGAGGCCGGGAAATTCCATTTCTCAATCAGTTGCCGGTAGGTGCCGTCTTTCACCAGGCTTTGCAGCCCTTTCTCCAGCTGTGCTTTGGTTTCGCTATCGCCTTTACGTACCGCGAAGGCGATATGGGTGTCCGCTTCAAACTCTGCGCCTGCCGCTTCGAACAGGCCGGGTTTTTCACTAAACAGCGCTACGGCGCCCGGCGTGGAAAGGAATTCAGCGTCAGCCCGGCCCTGTGCAACGGCGACGGCAGAATCGGTCGCCGCTGGAAAGGTCAGCACGTTGATAGCGGTCTTTTTGGCCGCGAGGCACTTCTGGTTGTCAGCACGCGCCTGGCTCTCTTCAATGCCGCCCAGCGTTACCGCTACGTTTTTGCCGCACAGAGACAGATCGCGCCCGGTAATGCCTTCCGGGTTACCCTTGCGCACAACCACGCGGCTGCCGATTTTCAGATACGGCACAAAGTCCACCTGGGAAGCGCGGGTTGGATTGACGTACATTGCCGAGTTAATGATGTCGAGACGTTTACTTTGCAGCGCCGGAATCAGCCCTTTGAACTCCATCGGCATCGGAGCCGGTTGCAGGTCGATAGCTTTACTGAGCGCGGTAATCAGGTCGATATCAAACCCGGTCAGCTTGCCGTCCTTAACAAACTCAAACGGCATAAAGGTGGCGGCGGTGCCATAGGTTAGCTTGCCGGCCTCAACGCCTGTCGGAGCCGCCTCGCTGGCAAATGGCATAGCGGCAAGGGTGGAAACCACGCCCAATAAGCGAAACATGCGCAGGGAATGACTGATCATCTGGCTCTCCTGGTTTGAGTTAAATTGATTTTTTTGAATCAAAAAATACAATAATGAAAATGGAAAATTGCTCCCTTCTGGTGCATCCTGCCCGGTCAACGTGCAACTTTTGCCTGGTATCGCGGCAATCTGCAGTACGTGTTATTGTATATTTAGCTCACAATAATACTTTCAGAGAATCCTTCCCTATGCAGACTGACTCTTCTGCCAGCCGCCGCCGCATCGCGCGTCGACTGCTTGACCTTATCTTTGAAGCAAGATTCGATCCAGGTCACCATTTACGTGAACAACATCTGGCCGACGCCCTTGGCGTTTCGCGTACGCCAGTGCGTGCCGGACTGCTGGAACTTACCCGGCTTGGCGCGGTAGAGGCACGGCCCAATCAGGGCTTCTTTATGCTGAAAAGCGTTGAAGAGCTGCGGCACCTTGAGATAGAGCCGCCCCAGAGCAACGATCAAACGCTGTATGAACTGCTGGTGCGCGATCGCATTGCTGGCGTCCTGGCGGAATCGTTTACCCAGACAGAAATCAGCCAGCGCTACGATGTGGATCGCGGCGTGCTGACGCGTACGCTGGTAAAGCTGTCGGAAGATGGCTTAATCGCGCGTAATGCCGGGCACGGCTGGCGTTTTCAGCAGACGCTTAATTCCACGGTGGCGCTGCGCAACAGCTACGGTTTTCGGCTGATGATTGAGCCTGCGGCGCTGCTTAGCCCGCAGCTGCGCGTCGATCGCCAGCTGTTAAAGCGTCTGCGCGCGCAGCATCTGCGGTTAATTACCCATACGGATATTACTCAGGTTCCGGCGAAGGAAATTTTCGAAACCGACGCGGCATTCCATGAAGTCCTGGCCGAGGCCAGCGGCAACCTTTTTGTACTACAGGCGATTGTGCAGCAGAATCGCCTGCGCCGCCTGCTGGAGTTCGGCAGCTATCACAATAAGCGTCGTGTTAAGGAATGGTGCGAAGAGCATGTCGCCATCATTGATGCACTGCGCGAAAACGATGCGCAGCGGGCCGCAAATTTAATGACCGCGCACCTGCAATCCGCCTTCGATCAGGTGCACATCCGTAAACCCGGTGCATAGTCGGCACCGTTTTTGCACATTCAGATCCTGAAAATACAATCAGGAGAAAAGAATGGATTTGCAAATAGAAGGTCGGGTGGCGCTGGTATGCGGTGCCGGCAGCGGATTAGGTCGGGCGATGGCCGTTGCGCTGGCGCAGGAAGGATGCCGGGTGGCGGTTACCGGGCGGAACATGGAAAAACTGCTGGCCACGGTTGCGTTGATCGAAACCCAGGGCGGCGAAGCGCAGGCTTTTCAGCTGGATCTGGCCGCGCCGCAAACTTTTGATGCGGTGCTCAACGCTATTCGCCTGCACTGGGGCGATGTGGATATTCTGGTGAACAACTCAGGCGGGCCGCCGCCTGCTCAGGCCCAGGGGACGGAGAGTGCCGTCTGGCAGCAGCAGTTTTCCGTGATGGTGGCGTCGCTTATTCAACTGGCCGACAAAGTATTGCCCACTATGCGCCAGCGAGGCTGGGGACGGATTATTACGTCAACCTCCTCCGGGGTTATCGCGCCGATAGCTAATCTGGCGTTGTCTAACGCGCTGCGGATGAGCCTGCTCGGCTGGTCAAAAACGCTGGCGGCAGAGGTTGCGGCAGACGGGATCACCGTCAATGTGCTGGTGCCCGGACGCATCGCCACCGATCGTGTTAGCCAGCTGGATGCTATCAAGGCTACGCGCGAAAACAGCAGTGCCGAAGAGGTCGCGAACAAAAGCCGCCAGGCTATTCCTGCCGGACGCTACGGCGAAGCGCGAGAGTATGGCGCTACCGCAGCCTTCCTGGCTGGTCAACCTGCCAGCTATATCACCGGCAGCGTGATCCGCGTGGATGGTGGTTTGATCGGTTCTGTTTAAGTGACAAGGCGGGAAAGGTTTTATCTTTCCCGCCTGTTTTATGCACGGGCGCTTTACATCATCTGTGGTTCACGAATGGCATTGCCTTTGGCAAAACGCGCCAGGCGATAA
The DNA here is from genome assembly GCF_019132875.1 of Erwinia phyllosphaerae. Lineage (GTDB taxonomy): Bacteria > Pseudomonadota > Gammaproteobacteria > Enterobacterales > Enterobacteriaceae > Erwinia > Erwinia phyllosphaerae. Next base: position 140,757 of record NZ_JAHSPF010000004.1, on the reverse strand, counting down.
GGCGTAACATCGGTAAACGGCTGGTGGTTGTTAACCAGCTGCGCACAGAGCATACCCGCGCCGGGGCCAATGCCAAACCCGTGCCCGCTAAAGCCTGAGGCAATAAATAAGCCGGGCAACGTCGCCATTTCATCAATGATCGGCACTAGATCCGGTGTGGTATCAATCCAGCCGCCCCACGCATGATCGACCGCAATCCCTTTCAATGCCGGAAAAGCAGTGACCAGCGTGCGCAGTGCATTATCCACAATCTGCTGCTCTGGATTGGGATCGAGCACGCGGATTTTTTCAAATGGCGAAACCGCATCAACGGACCAGCGGCCTGCCGCTTCCGGCCCGTTAAAAAAAGAGCCGTTGAGACGAATCTTTAGCTTTTTGGCGATTTTGCTGCGGTACATCGGGTAAAACTTCGCGGCGTAGCGGATGTTTTGCGGTGCAAGGTCGAGCCTGCCCAGTCCGGGAACGGCGACGGTATAGCTCCCATCCAGCCTGCGGCGTATGCAGAGTTCCGGTATGCTCAGGCAGCCTTTGATCACTTCCGGTGCGGCCGTGGTTTTAAAGGCGGTACCAAGAATGTTGGCGCTGGGCAGGTCAATACCGTACTGCTTACAGAAACGTGAGCTCCACGCGCCGCCACAGCAGATTACCCGGTTTGCCCGCACGCGTCCGCGTTCGCTCCAGACGCCGGTTATTCTGCCGGCACTGATATCCAGGCCCCGTACGGCGCACTGCTGATGGATGGAAGCACCAAGTTTTTGTGCGCCGGTAGCAATGGCCGGTGCGGCCAGGCCTGGCTCCGCTCGTCCATCCGTTGGCGACCAGACGCCACCCGTCCAGCGCGTGCCGTTTCCCAGCCGCTCCTGCGCTTCTTTAGCCGAAAGCAGATGACTGGTAAAACCCACCTGTTTTGCCTGCTTCCCCCACTTTTCCCAGCGCGCCACGTCTGCTTCGTTTTGTGAGCCGTACAAAATGCCGCTGCGGCGAAAGCCAAGATCCATGCCGATCTCACTACCCAGCTCTTCCCAGCGTTGCAGACTGCGCATGGCCAGCGGTAGCTCATAGAGATCGCGGTTTTGCTGTCTTACCCAGCCCCAGTTGCGCCCGGACTGCTCGCCGCCGATAACGCCTTTTTCAAGCAGCGCGACGGTCACCCCCTGCTTCGCCAGCTCATAAGCCACCGACGTACCGATAATGCCGCCGCCGATGATAATGACATCAACCTGTTCGGGTAACGTGGGGCTGTCGATAACGCTGTTAATTTTTATGCGCATAGAGAAAACCTTTTAAATGACAGAGTATTCAAAGATGCTGCCCGGGCGAAATATGCATGATCCACAGCACCCTGACGTCGTTATCCGTATGGTTAAAAATAGTGTGCGGCAGATGGCTTTTAAACTGAAAGCTGTCGCCGGTTGCCAGGGAGAGCGTTTCCCCCCCGACTTCCAGCGTCAGCTCGCCTTCAATCACGAGGCCGGCCTTCTCTCCCTGACCAATCAGCATCTCGTCGGAGCGAACGCCGGGCGGAATGCGGATATACATAAACTGCATATCATGATCGCCCGAAGGCGACAGCATCTCTTTGGCAATGCCACGCTTGCCCACATTAAAATGCGGTCTTTCCTCACGCCGACGTACATAGTGCTCAGCGCCGCGCAATAAGAAGCGATCCTCTTCCAGAAAGGCCGACAGCGGTACTTTTAGCACGAGCCGGAGCTGCTCCAGCATCCGCACGGTGGGATTGGTCAGGTTCCGCTCTATCTGGCTGATAGCGCCAGCAGAAACGTTTGCCAGCAGCGCCAGCTCGGTAATGGTCAGCTTGCGCGCTTTACGCAGCGTTTTCAGGCGCGATCCGATATCCGTTTCGGCGATGTCTTGCTCCGCCTTGTTTACTGCTCCTTTTTTCACAGGCTGTTCCTTTGCTATCGCGGCTGCCGTGCGGCTCACGGCATTCCCCACTTGGTTTTAATGGTCTGCAGCGTCCCGTCCTGTTTCATGGACGTTAAGGCGCTGTTAATCTCCGCCAGAAGTTTATCGTTGCCCTTTTTGACGCCGAACGCCATCGGTGAAACATGTTCCGGACGGTAGCCTTCAACGACGTGCATTCCTTTCATCCCGCCCGCCTTTTGCTGGGCCATGAGGATAGGATAATCATTCATGCCCGCTGCGATACGCCCCAGCGACAGATCGCGCGTCATATCCGCCGGACTGTCGTAAACCTTAACCTCTTTGGCGATGCCGCTCTGCATCAGGCTTTGCGTATAGTCCGTGCCTGCCATAGAGCCAACGACCTCCCCCTTGAGATCTTGCCAGGAGTGATAAGGTTTCTTGTTGTCGTCACGCACGACCAGGCCCGCGCCGAAAGCGGTTACTTCCTGCGAAAAGCCAATGCGTTTGGCACGTTCAGGGGTAGGCGTCATGCCCGCCACAATCATGTCGATCTTTCCGGCAATCACCGACTGGATGAGAGTGGCGAACGGTACGGCGGTAAAATTGACGCCCAGATGCTGACGTTTCGCGACTTCTGCCGCCACGTCAGGCATAAAGCCTTCAATTTTTCCGTTTTGTGTGTTCAGAAAAGTGGTCGGTGCGCTGGAAGGTGGCGAACCGGCCGTCAGCATCGCCGCCTGCGTTTGCGCGGCAAAAGCTGTCGTCAACATCATCGTCAGAGAGAGATTTAAAAAGAGTTTGCTACGGGCAAAGGACATAATTCACTCCTGTATCAGTCAGAAAAGGGCGAACGGTGTTTTCACTATAATGAAATTAACGCGGCAGCTGTCAATATTTAATTTTAAATCACCTCAATTTATTTATAATTGATTAACTCTCCTTTTCATTGAGCGCGCAGCAATAATAAATGCTTATGCCGGTAATAACTATTCGCTATCTTTGTCGTCATGGTAATTATTGACAAGGCTTCGCCATTAAAGATATTCATTATAATGAAATTCCCCGCCCCGATCTGCGTTGCGCGGCCTGATGAGGAGCTTAAGATGGACTGGAGCAGCATTCATACCTATCTGCCCTTTTTGCTTAAAGGGGCCGAAATGACAATTGTTATCACGCTATTATCACTGGTCATCAGCACCCCGCTGGGTCTGTTATTTGCGGCGGCAAAAATGTGCCCATGGAAAATTATTTCCTGGCCCGTTGCGGTAATTATTAACATTACGCGTGGCCTGCCGATGATCGTGGTGCTTTTTTATATTTACTTTGTATTTCCTGATATTGGCATCACGCTGAGTTCTTTTCAGGCCAGCGTGACGGGTATCGCCTTCTGTTTTTCGACCTATATCGCAGAAATTTTTCGATCCGGGATTGAATCCGTCGATCGCGGCCAGCTTGAGGCAGCGCGCTCCATGGGGATGAGTTTCACTAAGGCTATGCGCCGCATCATTCTGCCGCAGGCTTTTCATGTTGCGTTGCCGCCTTACAGCAACACGCTATTGATGATGCTGAAGGATTCCGCGCTTGCCTCAACCATCGCCGTAACGGAAATGACCCGTCAGGGGCAGCTTATCGCCGCCTCTACCTTTGATAACACCACTGTGTATACCCTGGTGGCCATGCTTTATCTGCTGTTGTGTATGCCACTAATGGCCCTGACCAAAAAGCTGGAAAAACGCCAGATTAAAGGAGCCTGAGATGATTGAGATCCGCGACGTACATAAAAAATTTGGGCGAGTTGAAGTGCTAAAAGGCGTCAGCTTCAGCGTTGAGCCTGGCGAAGTGGTTTGCCTGATCGGACCGTCAGGCTCTGGTAAATCGACGATTTTACGCTGCATTAATGGCCTGGAAACCTACGAAGGCGGAGAGATTGAAGTGCTGGGCCAGCGCGTGAACAATCGCCATAAAAACATTAACGATTTGCGTCGGCAGATCGGCATGGTCTTTCAGCGCTTTAACCTTTTTCCGCATCGTAGCGTGCTGGAAAACGTGATGGAAGGTGCTATCCACGTTAACGGCGAGCCGCGCAGCCAGGCTGAAAAGCGCGCCAAATCCCTGCTGGCGCTGGTCGGTCTGGCGGATAAGGTTAACGCATGGCCGGGGCAGCTCTCTGGTGGGCAGCAGCAGCGCGTGGCGATTGCGCGCACGCTGGCGCTACAGCCGAAGGCAATCCTGTTTGATGAACCTACTTCTGCCCTCGACCCGGAACTGGTTGGTGAAGTGCTTCAGGTAATGCGTAACCTGGCGGATGAAGGCATGACGATGATTGTGGTGACGCATGAGATGCAGTTTGCTCGCCAGGTTGCCGATCGCGTCTGCTTTTTACACAGTGGGCAGATAGTAGAGCAAGGCCCCGCTGAGCAGATCCTGTTGCAGCCTCGGGAAGCGCGTACTCAGGATTTCCTGCGACGCGTGCTGGGCGATACGGATACACGATGCTGCGCACAATGCCGTGCTGCATTTTAGCACCGGGCCACTGGCATCCTTTTGCTCCGTCAGGCTTTAGCCTGTGTAATCAATCATCTGAATAACCTGCCTTACGGACGCGTTTACACGCGGTCACACATTTACATATTTCTCTCAAACTTTTGGCTTTTTTGCCGATATCTGGAATATGGACGGGCTGATTGGCCTGTCCCTTTATTTTTTATACATCAGGTAAGTTAAAGACAGTTCCCGGCCCGCGCACTCGAATGCGTAAAGAGAGGCTGTCATCCGTACGCGGATGATAAAGCGTCCACAGCCGGAGAAATTATGCGGCCCGTCAGGGTTACTGTACAAATTCAGCTGTCGTGGCTCAGAGCGAAAAGCTGCCCGTCGTTGAATCAATGAGAGAGTGATAACTTCCTGAGGTTTCTATGTTTGGTGTGAAAAAATCGAATCTTTCTCTGCCTTTATCCAAAGGCAACGGCATCGTTAAGGATATCAATGCCATTAAACAACATGTGGCATGGATTGAATTTTTGCCTGATGGAGAGATTCTCAGCGCCAATCAGCAGTTTCTGGATGTGACGGGCTATTCGCTCAGTGAGATTCAGGGCAAGCATCATCGGATCTTCTGCGATCCGGAATATTGCCGCACGGCTGCCTACAGCAGTTTTTGGCAGACGCTGGCTACCGGCGAATCGGTGACGGGCATTTTTGAGCGCTTTAGCAAAAACCATCAGCGTTTCTATCTTAGTGCCACCTACTTCCCGGTCTGCGACGATAAAGGCAAGGTTTATAAGGTTATCAAGATCGCTACTGATATCACCGAGCGCCATCAGGAGCTGGAGAGTAAAGAAGCCGTGATTACCGCCCTGGATCGTTCGATGGCGGTTATCGAATTCACCACCGACGGCAAAATTATTACTGCAAACAATAATTTCCTGACCCATATGGGCTATGCGTTATCTGATATTGTCGGGCAGCACCATCGCATTTTCTGCTATGACACCTTCTATCGTGAAAATCCCGACTTCTGGCAGAAAATCAGCAAGGGCCAGCACTTTGTGGGCCGCTTTGAACGCAAAACCGCCAGCGGCGAACGTATCTGGCTCGAAGCCAGCTATAACCCGGTTTACGATGCCGATGGCAGAGTTTGCAAAGTCATCAAAATTGCTTCTGATATTACTGCACGCGTTGAGGCAGCCAAACGCGTGGCGGATATTGCGGTCACCACTTCGGAAGAAACGTCGCAAATTACCCATAATGCCAATGAAGTCCTGGATGAAACCGTACGCAATTCCGGGCTGGTTTCCGGTCAGGTAACCACCGCGGCGGCGATTGGCGAGCAGCTGAACGCGTCGGCAAAAAGTATCCGGGAAGTCGTTGAAACTATTAACGTCATTGCTTCACAAACCAATATCCTGGCGCTAAACGCAGCGATAGAATCAGCCCGCGCTGGCGAGGCCGGACGCGGATTTAGCGTAGTGGCGGCGGAAGTTCGCCGTCTGGCTGCCTCCACCGCCACCGCTACGCAAAAAATTACCTCTGTGGTAGAGGTCAATACGCAGTTGATTCAGCAAATGCACGAGCAGCTGGATGCGGTAAAACAGTTTGTGGTTTCCGAACAGGACAAAATTAGCGAGCTTTCGCGCAGCCTGCGGGAAATCAACAGCGGTGTGCATCAGTTTGTCAGCGTGATCCATCGGCTGGATGTCTAACAACCGGAACGGGGGAGCGCTAAGGTTCCCCTTGCCTTCCGGGCGATATAAACATCTTTAACCCTGTTAAGCCTGATATTTATTTGCCAATGCAGATGTAATCTTTGTTTATATGATTTAATATTGTATGTTGTAACTATAAGCGCTCGTGTTCGATAAGAAGTCGCTCTATTTTTTATCCAGAGTGAGTCCGTCCTTTCTCTTATCCCCTCAGCTAATGCGCTTTCTGCAATTTCACAGTGATTTTAGTTAGTAGCCATCCATCATCATCGCTGGCAGGGTTTTGATATCTGATAAAAAAAGGTATCTCCTATGTCCGCTTCACCAACGCTCTCTTTACCCGTCATAGATTGCGCCGGATTACGGGAAAGCAGTCCGCTGCGCCACGCTACCCTGGATAAGCTTAATGAAGCGGCGCGCGAAACCGGCTTCTTTTATTTGATTAACCACAGTATTGAACAGGGCTTGCTGGATGATGTGCAACGTGTTGCGCATCAGTTTTTCGCCTTGCCAGAGCAGGAAAAGTGGCAGGTCAGAATGGAGAATTCGCCGCATTTTCGTGGTTATAACGTTGCCGGTTCAGAAATTACCCGTAACGCACCGGATTATCGTGAGCAGTTCGATATCGGCGCAGATCGGCCACCGCTCCCCGTTGACCCTGCTCTCCCCTGGCAACGTTTACAAGGGCCTAACCAGTGGCCTGACGCGCTGCCGGAACTCAAGGTGGTGATAACTCGCTGGCAGCAGCAGATGAATCAGGTAGCGCTGACGCTATTAAGAGCATTTGCTGAATCTTTGCAATTGCCAGCCACGGCTTTCGATCCGCTATACGGCGAGCTGCCTAACGAGCATGTGAAGCTGATCCGTTATCCCGGTCAGCCAACGGAAGGTACACGCCAGGGAGTAGGTTCGCATAAAGACTCCGGTTTTCTCAGTTTCTTGTTGCAGGATAAGCAGCGTGGTCTACAGGTGGAAGTCCAGCCCAATCGCTGGGTAGATGCGCTGCCTCTGCCCGGTTCGCTGGTCGTAAATATTGGCGAACTACTGGAGCTGGCTACCAATGGTTATCTGCGCGCGACCGTGCACCGTGTGCTCTCGCCGCCGCCCGGTACTGAGCGACTTTCCATTGCCTTTTTCCTGGGGGCCGATCTCAGCGCTACGGTACCCGTTTATCCATTGCCGCCAGAACTGGCCCAGCTGGCACACGGCCCGGCGAGCGATCCGCTCAATCCTTTGCTGCGTGACGTTGGATTTAATTATCTGAAAGGACGACTACGTTCTCATCCAGACGTTGCCCGGCGTTTTTATGCCGATCTTTAATTCCATCCGAAAAAGGGAGCATTAAATGCGTAAATCTGCACTATTTTTGGCCGGGCTGTCTCTGTTGGTCTCACATTCACTGCTGGCCGCCCCGCTACGCGTTGCTGCCGATCCGGTACCTCATGCCGAAATACTCAATTATGTGAAGAAAATAGATCCGGGACTTGATTTGAACATCGTCGAGCTTACCAGCGGCGTAAATGCGAATGAACTGCTGGCGGCTGGCGATGTCGAGGCGAATTATTTTCAGCACCTGCCCTATTTGCATGACCAGGAAAAAGCGTTGCATAAAGAATTTGTCGTGGCGGCAGCTGTGCACATTGAACCGCTGGGCATTTATTCTCATAAGTTCAAAACGCTGAATGACTTGCCGCAGGCAGCAACGATTGCCGTGCCCAATAATGTTACAAATCTGAGTCGGGCGCTTTGGTTACTGCAAGACCAGGGACTGATTAAGCTGAACGGCACTCGCTCCGCCGAATCTACGCTGGTCACGCCAGCCGATATCAGCAGCAACCCGAAAAAAATCAAGATTATTGAGGTGGAATCACCGCAAATTCCCCGCTCGCTTGATGATGTAGATGCAGCAGTGATTAACGGCAACTACGCGCTGGAAGCGGGACTGGAACCGGCGAAAGATGCGCTGGGTCTGGAGGTCGCACTGCATAATCCTTATGCAAACCTGCTGGTCACGACGCCTGCGCTGGCAAAAGATCCTCGTATTTTACGCCTCGCCAAAGATCTGACCTCGCCTCAGGTTGCCAGCTTCATTCGCCAGCAATACCACGGTTCGGTGATACCTGTTACGGATAAGCGACATGATTAAAATTGAAAAGCTCACTAAAAGTTACCCGGGCGCTTCGTCTCCCGCCCTGAACAACGTTTCTCTGACCATCCCTCAGGGTGAAATCTTCGGTATCCTTGGCCGTAGCGGTGCCGGGAAAAGTACGCTGCTGCGTTCACTGAATCTGCTGGAACGTCCTTCTTCAGGACATATCTGGATTGATGGGCAGGATATCACTGCGCTCGCACCCGGCCAGTTACGCCGTCAGCGCCAGCAAATGGGTATGATATTTCAGCATTTCAATCTGCTTCATTCGCGCACGGTTGCGGAGAATATTCAGCTGTCGCTGGATATTGCCGGTATCCCGGCCGCCCGGCGTCGGCTGCGGGTAGTGCAATTGCTGGAACGCGTGGGACTGGCCGACAAAGCAAACGCCTGGCCCTCACAGCTTTCCGGCGGGCAAAAACAACGTGTGGGTATTGCACGTGCGCTGGCCGCTGAACCACGTTATTTGCTATGCGATGAAGCGACCAGTGCGCTTGATCCAGAAACAACCCTCGCTATCCTGGATTTACTGGTCGAACTGCAGCAGGATTTGGCTATCACCGTGGTGGTGATTACGCACGATATGGCCGTGGTAAAAAGAGTCTGCCACGGCGCAGCGCTATTGGATAAAGGGGAACTGATTGAAAGCGGCAGTCTGGCAAACATTATGGCCAACCCTCGTTCATCCTTGCGACAGCTGCTGATTGAGGACGGTGAGACCGAGCGCATTTTTATGCAAAAATATAGCGTGGGGCAGACAAAATGCGTGGCGTAGCATGGACGAGCTTTCAGGAATTAATGGTTAACGCTACGCTTGAGACGCTTTATATGGTGTCAATAGCCGCGGTGTTTACCACATTAATTGGTTTGCCTGTTGGCGTTGCGCTGTTTGTCTGCCGCCAGCAGGGGCTTTTTCCTAACCGTGCCGTCTCTGGTGTGTTAAACGCGCTGGTCAATATTGGACGAGCGTTACCTTTCGTGGTGTTACTGATTATCGCCATCCCTTTCACCCGTTTGCTCGTTGGCACTACGCTGGGTAGCACTGCCGCTATCGTGCCGGTGACGCTTGGTGCTTTTCCTTTCTTTGCCAGGATTGTTGAAAGCGCACTGGCAGAGGTTGATAACGGTCGCGTGGAGGCTGTCGTATCGATGGGCGGCACCAGCTGGCACATTATTAGCCGGGTGCTGTTGCCAGAAGCGTTACCAGCACTGCTTGCTGGCGTCACGTTGACCATCGTGATGTTGATCGGTTTTTCTGCCATGGCGGGCGTTATTGGCGGCGGCGGGCTGGGTGATTTGGCGATCCGCTATGGCTATCAGCGTTTTGATAATCAAATTATGGTAGCCACGGTTGTTGTTTTGCTGCTGCTGGTGTTTCTGGTACAAAAGTCGGGCGATAGGCTGGTTCGTCGCCTGGCCCACCGTCGCTAAACGCCTCAGGCCAGCCGGCCCGTATCTGCTCCGGCTGGCCTGAATCCCTCTCTTACACCAGCGCCCAAATCAGCCAGATTAGCGCAAAGCCGGTCAGGCCCATAATGGTGGTCAGCACGGTCCAGGTTTTCAGTCCGTCGGCTACCGACAAGCCAAGATAGCGCGTTACTACCCAAAAGCCTGCATCGTTAACGTGCGACAGCCCTAACGAGCCAAAACAGGCAGCCAGCGTAACTAACACGCGCTGGATGTCACCTGCTCCGCCAACAGCAGAAGTAAGTAAACCGCTGGTCGTCAGAATCGCTACGGTAGCAGAACCCTGTGATGCACGCAGCGCCAGCGACAGAATAAACGCGGCCGGAACCAGCGGCAGATGGAGCGTTTCCAGCGCGGTTGCCAAAGCTTTACCCACGCCGGATTCCACCAGCACTTTACCGAACGCGCCGCCCGCTCCGGCTACCAGAATCACGCTTGCCGAGCCGGGGATCGCCCGGCCAGTCAGATCTTCCAGCTTATCCTTGCTCCAGCCGCGACGTACGCCCAGCAGCCACGCGGCCAGTCCAAGCGCAATCAGTAACGCAATTGGCGGCGTGCCGATAACCATCATGATTTTGCGCAGCACGCTCTCTTCCGCCAGCAGCGAATGCGCCAGCGTCCCCAGAACGATTAACGCAATAGGTACGATGATCAGGCCGGAAATGGTGAGCGCGCCCGGCGGTGCAGGTTCGTTCTTCTTCTCTGTGCCTTCCGGCTTCGCCATCTGTAAGCTTTCCAGCACCTCTACCGAAAGCTGGTAGCGACGCTTATTCATTACTTTCGCCACATAGTAGCCCACCACGCTGACCGGTACGGAAATCACCAGGCCCAGCAGCATCAGCCAGCCCATATCGCTATGCAGAATGCCCGCCGCCGCCGCTGGCCCCGGATGAGTAGGCAGTGCCACATGCACCGTTAACATCACGCCCGCCATCGGCAGGCCAAACTTTATCGGCGAAACGCGGGCAACTTTAGTAAAACCATAAATCAGCGGGATCACGATAATAAAGCCGACTTCAAAAAATACCGGGATCCCGAGAATAAACGCCGCCATCGTTAGCGCCGCAACGGTACGCTTCAGGCCCAGCGTTTTGCTGAAGCGCTGGGCCAGCGACTCCGCGCCGCCGGAAGCTTCGATAACCGCGCCCAGCATAGCGCCCAGCACGATAATAATGGCGATATGGCCAAGCAGGCTGCCCATCCCGCTCATAATCACTTCCATGATTTTTTCGGACGGAATACCGGTAGCCACCGCGACCAGCAGACTGACAATCAATAGCGCAACAAACGGATGGACTTTGGCTTTAATAACCAGCAGCAGCAAAATAACAATGCTGGCGGTCGCGATAGCTAACAGCAAAGCGGTGGACATAGTAAGCCTCGGATAGTTTTTATCTTTTTATCGGGAGGGTGCAGGTAAAGCCGGTGCCACAGCACCGGAAACAGGATCAGGCGTGTTTAGCCCAGGGTTTAAACCAGCCAAGGCCTTCCAGCGTACCGTTGCGCGGAATATATTCGCAGCCGATCCAGCCGTCGTAGCCCACTTCGTCCAGCAGGTTAAATAACCATGGATAGTTGATTTCGCCTTCATCAGGTTCGTGTCGGTCTGGCGCAGAGGCAATCTGCACATGACGATAGCGACCGACATTGTCGCGGATTAGCTGACTAAGGTTGCCGTCAACCAGCTGCGCGTGAAAAAGATCGAGCTGCGTAAAGACGTTTGGCCGATCGATTTGCTGCATCATCTCCAGCGTCTGATGCTGACTGGCATAGAGGTAGTTTGGTTTGATCTTCGGGCCAAGCGCCTCCAGCAAGATATTGATGCCGTGCGGTGCAAAACGATCTGCTGCATAGTGAATATTGCTGATAAAAGTATCCACGCAGGCCTGACGATCCATCCCTTCCTGTACCACACCGGCCATGATATGGACCTGCGGCACGTTCAGCGCCAGCGCGTATTCCAGCGCGCTGTCAATATCTGCCCGTGCATCCGCTTCACGGCCCGGAATGGCGCTAACGCCCCACTCACCGGCCTGAACGTTACGCGCCGCCGTATTAAACAGCACCAGCTTAAGCTGATTATCATCCAGCAGTTGTTTCAGCTGCGCCGCGGGATAGTCATAAGGAAACAGAAACTCTACCGCTGTAAAACCGGCGCTAGCCGCAGCGGCAAAGCGCTCCAGAAAAGGCACTTCGTTAAACTGGGTAGACAAATTTGCGGCAAACTTCGGCATTATCGACTCCTTAATTCTGTAACTTCGGCATCGCTGAGGTAACGAATGGAGCGATCGCCAAGCGTAAAAATCAGACGAGCCGTTTCTTCCAGCTCTTCCGTGTTATCGGCCGCTTCCCGCAGTGATTTCCCGACGACGACCGAGCCGTGGTTAGCCAGCAAAAAGCCGCGATAGCGACCGGCCAGCTTAGCCAGATCTTCCGCCAGGCGCATATCGCCAGGTTTGTAATAAGGCACCACAGGTACATCACCGACGCGCATCACCACGTAAGGCGTGAAGGGACGAATGCAGTTCTGCGTATCCAGCCCTTGCAGACAGGAAAGCGCGGTAAGGTAGTGGCTGTGCAGATGGACTACCGCTTTACACTCAGGATCGTTTAGATAGAGCGCGCGATGAAAAGCGATCTCTTTAGAAGGTTTATCACCGGAAAGCCATTCGCCTTCCGGCGTCACTTTCGACAGACGGTCACCATCCAGTTCGCCCAGACAAGAGCCGGTAGGCGTGGCCAACAGATTGCCGTCTTCTAGCAGCAGGGAAAGGTTACCCGCCGAGCCGGTTGCATAGCCGCGTGTAAAAAATGAAGCGCCCAGCTTTACCATCTCCTGCCGTGCTTGCTGTTCAGTCATCATGAAAACTCCTGTGCACGGCGAAAGAACTGTTCGTCACCGAAGTTGCCTGACTTCAGCGCCAGCGATAACGGCTGGTGGATATCGCGCACCCACGGAACGCCGGGCGAAATGGTCGGCCCAATATGAAAAGCGGTTACCTCAAGGCTTTGCGCCACCACGCCGGACGTTTCGCCGCCCGCTACGATAAAGCGCTGCCAGCCACGCGCTTTAAGTTCACGAGTAACCAGCGCGAACAACTCTTCCACCGCTGCGCTACTACGCTGTGCGCCATATTTCTGCTGAATAGCCTGTAACTGTTGCGCGTCGGCAGTGGCATAAAGCAGCGGGGCCAGCGGCTGGTCGCTGTTATCAGCCACCCAGTCGCATAGCTGCCCTGCATACGCCTGCACATTCTCCAGACAGCGCGTCACTTCCACTTCACAAGATGGTGCCAGCTGGCGATAAGCGTTAACCTGCCGGTTAGTCATTTGCGAACAGGAACCGGAGATAATGATTGCGCGATCGCCACGCGGCCGCCCTTTTGTTTCGGCATCTTCTTGCGTAGCGGATGTTGACCACTGCCGCGCCAGTCCTGTCGCCAGCCCGGAACCGCCGGTCACCAGACGCATATCGCGCAGCGCTTCGCCCTGGATGAGTAAATGCTGCTCGTTAAGCGCATCCAGCACCACGTAATTCACACCCTGACTGGCAAGCTCATTCAGTTTTGTACGGATAGCCTCCGCGCCTTGATCCTGTACCGAAGCGGCAATCAGGCCCGCTTTCCCCTGCGATTGTCGCTCCATCAGACGCAGCAGGTTGCTGTCCGTCATCGGCGTAACAGGATGGTGACGCATACCGGAATCTGACAGCAGCTGCTCGCCGACAAACAGATGGCCCAGATAAACGGTTCGGCCGTTTACCGGCAGCGCCGGACAAATAACCGTTTGCGTTTCGCCAAGCTCAGCCAGCAGCGCGTCGGTTACCGGGCCGATATTGCCCTGTTCCGTACTGTCAAAGGTTGAGCAATATTTAAAGTAAAAACGATCGCAGCCCTGCTCCTGTAGCCAGCGCAGCGCGGCCAGCGACAGGTCGATGGCCTGATCCACCGGACAGGAGCGGGATTTCAGGCTGACCACGATTGCCTGCGCGCCCGGCGTCTCCTGCTGCTGAGGCACGCCGTTGAACTGAATAGTCGCCAGCCCGTTTTGCACCAGAAAACTGGCGATATCGGTCGCGCCGGTGAAGTCGTCGGCGATAACACCTAAACGCGTCATGCTTGCTCCTTGCCTTCCGGCAGCGTGATACCGCTAAAAATTTTGATCACTGCGCTATCGTCTTCCCGGCCATAGCCTGCGTTGCTGGCTTCGGTAAACATATTCAGCGCGGTTGAAGCCAGCGGCAGCGGGAAATGCAGTGATTTTGCCGTTTCGCTGACCAGGTTGAGGTCTTTAACAAAAATATCGACGGCAGATTTTGGACTGTAGTCACCATCCACAACGTGCCGCATGCGGTTTTCAAACATCCATGAATTGCCTGCCGCGTTGGTGACAACGTCATACATCGTCTCCAGCGGGATACCGGCACGGGCCGCCAGCGCCATCGCTTCTGCGCCCACTGCGATATGCACGCCGGCCAGCAGCTGATGAATAATTTTTACGGTAGAACCTAACCCGATTTCGCTACCTACGCGATAGACTTTGGCGGCAACCGCATCCAGCACCGGCTGTAAACGTTCAAATGCGGCGTCGCTGCCGGAGGCCATGACCGTCATATCACCGGTAGCCGCTTTTGCCGCACCGCCGGAAACTGGCGCGTCCAGCATCAGCAGCTGGTGCTGCGCTAATTTCTGCTCAATCTGCTGCGCATCCCGGGCGGAGATAGTTGAAGACACCATCACTACCGTGCCCGGCTTCAGTTTCGCGGCCAGGCCGTTATCGCCGAACAGGATTGCGTTCACCTGAGCGGCATTCACCACCAGCAGCAGCACGGCTTCAAGGTTACCGACAAAGCTGTCGGCAGACGTCTGCGCATCACGTGCGCCAGCCTGACGCAGCGTTTCCAGCGCGGCGGGATTGAGATCCACTCCCCAGGTATTCAGACCTGCACGAATGCACGACGTCGCCGCGCCCATACCCATAGAACCTAAACCAATCACACAAACGTTTGAAAGTGGCACGCTGGCCTCCGGTGTTAAATTAAGTGATTATTTGTTCGATGTTGTTAATCTTGCCAGCCTGGCTGCTGAATAAATGTGCCACGCATCACAAAAATGATTCTGCGTGTGATAGCGAACAAATTTTCACATCCTCACCAGTCCTGAAACGGCACGCGTTTCGCCACGCTACGCACGCTTTTTTTTATTCGCCTGCTGCTGCATTTCCATTACAATGTGAAAAATTGATAAATTTCACAGGAGTGATTGTGATCCCGGTCGAACGACATCAACAGATCCTGGCGCTGGTTGCCGAGCGCGGCGTAGTGAGCTTTAGTGAACTGACGGAACGGCTCGGCGTTTCCCATATGACCATTCGCCGTGATGTACAGAAACTGGAAGAACAAGGCGCGCTTCTTTCCGTCTCAGGGGGCGTACGCTCTGCTGAAAGGCTGGCATCGGAACCTTCGCATCTGACCAAAACTGCCCTGTACAATGCGGAAAAGAATGCGATTGGCCGTTATGCCGCACAGCAGATCCCGCGCAACAGCTGTATCTATATTGATGCAGGAACAACGACGCTGGCGCTGGCGCGTGAGCTGGTTGACAGAGAGGATCTGCTGGTAGTGACCAATGACTTTATGGTGGCTAATTTACTGATGGAATCCAGCGGTTGCCGAATTATTCATACCGGCGGTACAGTCTGCCGTGAGAATCGCTCCTGCGTAGGTGAAAATGCCGCACGCAGCCTGCGCAATCTGGCGATCGACATCGCCTTTATCTCCGCCTCCTGCTGGGGGCCGCGCGGGCTTTTTACACCGGACGAAGATAAAGTGACGGTGAAACAAACAGTCTGTGAGGTAAGCAGCAAACGCGTGCTGCTTAGTGACAGCTCCAAATTCAATAAAATTGCTACCTTTCTGGCGCTGCCGCTGAGCTGCTTTGACAGCATTATCACCGATACCCAGCTTGGTAAGGCGGCCCAGGAAGCGCTGGGCGATGGAAGCTGGACGCTGGTCCTTGCGCCCTGAAGGGCCGCCCCGGCACCCCTCAAAAGAAGCGGTTTACTCTCTTAGCGGACGATGCCCCTTCTTTTTTGTAAGAAGCGGTCTATTTCCTTTGCTAACTCTAAGGTATTTGCAGGCATCTGGCAGGGTCTGTCATGTGTAAAAAAACCTTTTTGCTGACCGCTTCCTGCAATCAAAACATTCGCGGCAAATCGTGAGCAATTATTAGTGAAAATCTTAAATTTATTTACCGATGCAAATTCATTAATATATTGTTCCATGCTGATAATATTCAGACCGCCGATATAAACCACATTTGACATTTTTATTGTGTCTTTCCAGCCGGTCGATTCCCTGTATATTATATCCACCAGCTGTTCATGGCATAAATCACCATAATATACCACCCCATCGCCATATGCCGAAACAATACTCCAGGTATCTCTCTCGCAAAATATTATTGCACTATGCCTTGCTTTACAATAACTTAACAGGGCGACGTTTTTTCCTGATGAAGACATTTTATTTATCACCTCCGTAATGCGCTCACAGGTATTACTGTCAGGGTGTATCCTGTGCTTATGGTGGAAATATGAAGAAACATAGCATCGCAAACCGCGTAATGCTTTATGTTTCTTAATGTCATCCGGCGTTTTATTATGCTTTAATGTATAAGAATTCTTTTTCAAATTTATTTCCCGCTGCGTGTGTCGCTTAAATATAAAAAAGGACGTTTGATATTATTCGACTCAGGTGGAAACAGGTTGATTAGCATCAAGCTTCAGTGCGTTGCCCCACAGAGGCAACGCTCCCCGCGCAATAGTCTATGATTTCATCAAAAGCTTGCATCGCCGGAAAGGCCGCGCGGTGCCTCACGCTGTGATAAACGAGGCTATGGAATGGGATCAACATTTAGCAAAACCTGGGGCGCGGAGTACGTGGCCGCCGACACGGTCCGTTTTCGTTTATGGGCAACGGGACAACAAAGCGTAAAGCTACGGCTCGCTGGCCACGATCGCGAGATGACCCGGGATGAAGACGGCTGGTTCACAGCAGAAATAAGCGGCATTGCGCCGGGCACCGAGTATAACTTTGTGCTTCCTGACGGCCTGGTGATACCCGATCCGGCCTCGCGTGGCCAGAAAGCGGATGTTAATGGCCCCTCGTTAGTCATTAACCCGGAAAGTTATAGCTGGCAGCACCCGTGGCAAGGTCGCGCGTGGGAAGAGTCCGTCGTTTATGAAATGCATATCGGCACCTTCACGCCGGAAGGCACTTTTAAGGCTGCCATTGAGAAATTACCTTATCTGGCCGGGCTTGGCGTTACGATGCTGGAAGTGCTGCCCGTCTCGCAGTTTGGTGGCAACCGTGGCTGGGGTTACGATGGCGTGCTGCTTTACGCACCGCATTCCGTCTACGGCACGCCGGATGACTTTAAAGCCTTTATTGACGCCGCGCACGGTCATGGCCTGTCGGTGGTGCTGGATATCGTGCTCAACCACTTCGGACCGGAAGGCAACTATCTGCCGCTGCTGTCGCCCGACTTTTTCCATAAGGAGCGCGTCACGCCCTGGGGAGCGGGTATCGCTTACGATGTCGCAGCGGCCCGCCAATATATTGTGGAAGCCCCGCTCTACTGGCTAAAAGAGTTCAACCTGGACGGACTGCGCTTTGACGCTATCGATCAGATTGAAGATATTTCAGCAAAACACGCGCTGATTGAAATCGCCGAGCGCATCCGCAGCGAAATTACCGACCGGCCAGCGCACCTGACCACCGAAGACAGCCGCAACGTCATTTTCCTGCATCCGCGTAAGGAAGATGGTTCTGCGCCGCTGTTTACCGGCGAATGGAATGATGATTTTCATAACGCTATACACGTTTTCGCGACTGGCGAAACGCATGCCTACTATCAGGACTTTGCCAGAGAGCCGGAAAAACTGATTGCCCGTATCCTGACGGAAGGTTTTGCTTATCAGGGCGAAGTCTCGGCGCAGTCCGGCGAAAAACGCGGCGTAGCCAGCGCGGGCCAGCCGCCGGTCGCCTTCGTCGATTTTATCCAGAATCACGATCAGGTCGGTAACCGCGCGCAGGGGGAAAGGCTGATTCAGCTCGCCGGTGCAGAACGTACCAGAGTGTTGCTGGCCACGCTGCTGTGCTCGCCGCATATTCCGCTGCTGTTTATGGGCGAAGAGTATGGCGAAACCAACCCTTTCCTGTTCTTCACTGACTTCCATGGCGATCTTGCCAGAGCGGTACGTGAAGGCCGGGCCAGAGAGTTTCAGGGCCATGCGGGACATGAAGATGAAAGCGTGCCCGATCCGAACGCGGAAAACACTTTTCATATCTCAAAGCTGGACTGGAACAAACTGCAAAGCGAAGAAGGCAAAGCCTGGCTGGCCTTCAGCAAAAGCCTGTTGACGCTGCGCCAGCAACATATCGTTCCGCTGCTGGCAAACGCTGGCGGCCACAGCGGTAAGGTAATTAATACCGCGCCGGGCTTCTTCGCCGTCAGCTGGACTTTCCCCGATGGTACGCTTTCTCTTGCGCTGAATATCGGTGAAAAAACGCAGCCGCAGCCTCAATTGCCGGGCGAGACTCTGTTCAGCTGGCCGCAGGAAGCTAAAGAGCTGGTGCAAAATTCTATTATTGTTCGTCTTGCCACGAGAGAGCCAAAGTGAATATTCCCGCAGCGACCTACCGCATTCAGTTTCGTAACGGTATGACCTTTGATCGTGCCGCCGCGCTGGTGCCTTATTTTAAGGCGCTTGGCATCAGTCATCTTTATGCTTCACCCATCTTTACGGCGCTTTCCGGCTCCACGCACGGGTACGATGTCACCGACGCCAACGAGATCGACCCCGCCATCGGTGGCCGTCAGGGCTTTGAGCGCATGGTAAAAGCCCTGAAGGACGCCGGGCTGGGCCTGATTTTAGATATTGTGCCAAACCATATGGCTTCTTCGCTGGAAAACGCCTGGTGGCGCGACGTGGTTGAGTATGGTGAAAAAAGCCGTTACGCCCGTTACTTTGATATCGACTGGTCGCGCCGCCTGACGCTGCCGTTCCTTGGCGATGACTTTGCCACCGAGCTGGAAAATGGTGCGATCACCGTTCGGCCCGATCCGCAAACCGGCAAACCGGCGCTGGCCTATTACGAAACGTTTTATCCACTGACGCCCGACAGCTGGCAGGGTCGTGAAGAAGAAGTGCTTCAGCTGACCGACAGCGCAAAAATAGCGGAGCTGCACGAGCAGCAGCCCTATCAGTTGATGAGCTGGCGTGACGCGCCGCGCGATCTTTCTTATCGCCGCTTTTTTGAAATAACCGGGCTGGCTGGCGTGCGGGTTGAAGACGAAGCCGTGTTCAACGATGCGCATCGTCTGGCGCTAGAGCTGGTGCATTCCGGGGCGGTTGACGGGCTGCGTCTCGATCACGTCGATGGCCTTGCCGATCCCAAAGGGTATCTGGAGCGTTTACGTCAGGCCGTGGGCCCAAATTGCTACCTTACGGTCGAAAAAATTCTGGCCAAAGATGAGCAGCTGCCGGCGGACTGGCCCGTTTCCGGCACCACCGGCTACGAGTTTATCGCCACTCTGGCGGAAGCGCTGGTGGATGGCGACAAAATCCGGACGCTGCGCAAAACCTATGAAGAGATCCTGGGCAAGCCGGTAGATGTCGATGCTGAACTGCGCGCGGCCAAAATGTTGATGGCGACACGCAATTTTGCCGGAGAGGCAAACAGGCTATTACAGCTGGCGCTTTCCATTGCCCGTCGCGATAACGAAAACACGGATGAAAAAGCCTTGCTCTCAGCGCTGCGTGAGCTGCTGGTGGCCTTCCCTGTTTATCGTACTTATGGTACAGCCGAAGGGTTACCGGCGGCCGATGCCGATCTTCTGCTGAAAGTCGTGGAAAAAGTACAGACGGCCGATCGTGAAACGCTGGGCTTCCTGACGCGCGTGCTGGCTGGCGAAGTTTCAGCGGCGGCACAGCAGGAAGCCGCCGTTTTCCGTACGCGCTTCCAGCAGCTGACCGGGCCGCTGATGGCAAAATCGGTCGAAGACACGCTGTTCTTCCGTTTGCATCTTGCGCTGGCGCTGAACGAAGTGGGTGCCGAACCGATGCCGGATACCTTTTCGCTGGCACGCTTCCATGCGGAAATGCAAACGCGACTGGAACGGCAGCCGGATGGGCTTTCCGGCACCACCACCCACGATACCAAGCGCGGCGAAGATGCCCGCGCACGGCTTTATACGCTGACCGAAGCGCCGGAGAAGTGGGCTGAACACGTTAACCGCTGGCGGCAGATGAATCACGTTAAGGTGATGAAGCTGACGGACGGCCCGGCGCCTAAACCGGCGGTAGAATGGATGCTGTATCAGGCGCTGGCCGGCGTCTGGCCACCTCAGCTTCAGCCCGATGACGCCGCAGGATTAAAAGCGCTGGAGGAGCGATTCCTGGGCTTTGTCGAGAAAGCGCTACGCGAAGCGAAGCTGCGTACAGACTGGGCAGACAGCAACGAAATTTACGAGAATGCCGTGCTGGACTATGTCCGTCACCTGCTCTCGCCGGAAAATAAGGCTTTTCTGCTGGATTTCACATCGGCGCTACAGCCGTTTATTCACGCGGGCCTGGTTAACAGCCTTGCCCAGACAGCCATAAAGCTGACGGCGCCTGGCGTGCCGGATATTTATCAGGGAAGCGAAACGCTGGATTTCAGCCTGGTCGATCCTGACAACCGTCGCGAACCCGATTTCGCCGCGCTGGAGAAGTTGCTGCAAGATACCGCATCCGTAGACTTCAGCCGCGAAGAGCACTGGCTGGATGGCCGTTTGAAGCAGCATCTTATTGCCAGCGTGCTGCCTTTACGTCATCAGCAGCCGGAACTGTTTCGCAAAGGCGCTTATCTGCCGCTGACGGTAAGCGGCATCCGAGCTAAGAATGTGGTGGCGTATGCGCGAACGGGTGATGATGCCGCGTTAATCGTTATTACGCCAAGGCTTGTGCTGGATTTAATGCAGCAAGGCCACTGGAAGGATACCGACATCGCGTTACCGTCACAGCTTGCCCATCGCCGCTATTACAATGTTCTCAGCGGCGAAGAACTGGCGCTGGAAAGCAGCATTAATCTGAACGGTCTCGACTGCCGCTCGCCGCTGATTTTGCTTAGTCGTTAACTCAGATGCCGGTCTTTGCAGACCGGCGTCATTTTACCGCACGTCCGACCCCGCTTTTTGCCTTTCAACATAGCGAAGTAATTTAACAATACTGCCCTCTGTAGTTATTGCTGGCATCCGTGCGCAGAGAGTGAAAGCACTATTTTTGGTAAGTTATGTAACAATCAACCCGCCAGCCACCCGTCATTTGTAACTAAATTAACTTAAATATGACATTTTTTAGTTTTGTAACTAAAAACAGGTGCCATTCGGCATAACAATATTTTAATATTTACAACCACTTTTTAACTAATGTCAAATTCCGACTTGTGACCTGCCATGAATAAATCAAAAAAGCTTCTTACATCGCTTTCGCTGTCAACTTTACTGATTTCTTCAGCGATCCACGCTGAAACTACACCAGAGAAAACCGACGTCCTGCTGATCGGCGGCGGCATCATGAGCGCCTCGCTGGGTACGATGCTGGAAGACGTGCAGCCAGACTGGAAACAGATCATGGTGGAAAAACTGGATGCCGTGGCGCTTGAGTCTTCCAACGGCTGGAACAACGCCGGTACTGGCCACTCCGCCAACATGGAACTGAACTATACGCCTGAGCGCGCCGACGGGACTATCGACGTCAGCAAAGCGCTGGAAATCAACGAAGCCTTTATGATTTCCCGCCAGTTCTGGACTTCTCAGGTAAAAAGCGGCGTGCTGAACAACCCGCACTCTTTCATTAACTCGACGCCACACATGAGCTTTGTCTGGGGCGACGACAACGTTAACTATCTCAGCAAGCGCTACGCCGCGCTGCAAAAAACCACCCTGTTCCAGGGCATGAAATTCTCTACCGATCAGGATCAGATCAAGCAGTGGGCACCGCTGATTATCGAAGGCCGCGATCCTAAGCAGAAAGTTGCCGCGACCTGGACGCCAGTCGGCACCGACGTAAACTACGGTGAAATCACTCGTCAGCTGACCGCCAGCCTGCAGAAAAACAGCAACTTTAAGCTGGAAACGTCGTCAGAAGTGACCGATTTCAAACGTAACGGCGACAACTCCTGGCACGTCACGATCAAAGACGTGAAAAACGGCAGCGAGCGCGCTATCGACGCGAAATATGTCTTTATCGGCGCTGGCGGCGGCGCGCTGAAGCTGTTACAGAAAACCGGTATTCCGGAAGCAGACAACTATGCGGGCTTCCCGGTTGGCGGTTCGTTCCTGGTCACTGAAAACCCGGCCATTACCAGCCGTCACCTGGAAAAAGTTTACGGTCAGGCTTCCGTAGGCGCGCCGCCAATGTCCGTACCGCATCTGGATGCGCGTAACCTGGACGGTAAGCGTGTAGTGCTGTTTGGGCCGTTCGCGACCTTCTCTACCAAATTCCTGAAAAATGGTTCGCTGTTCGATCTGCTGGGCACCACTACCACCAGCAACTTTATGCCGATGACGCACGTTGGCCTGGATAACTTTGACCTGGTGAAATACCTGATCGGTCAGGTTATGCTGAGCGACGACGACCGTTTCGCTTCGCTGAAAGAGTACTATCCGGACGCGAAGAAAGAAGACTGGAAGCTGATTCAGGCAGGTCAACGCGTACAGATTATCAAGAAAGACGCGGATAAAGGCGGCGTGCTGAAGCTGGGAACGGAAATCGTTACCGACCAGCAGAAAACCGTTGCGGCCCTGCTTGGCGCCTCGCCGGGTGCTTCTACCGCGGCCCCTATCGCTATTAACGTGATGAAGAAGCTGTTCCCGGAGCAGTTTAACTCACCTGAATGGCAGGAAAAGATCCATAAAGTTGTGCCGACTTACGGCCAGACGCTGAACGGCAACACCGCGCTGACGCAGAAAGTCTGGGATGACACGGCAGAAACCTTACAGCTGACCAAACCACCGGTCATTAACATGCCTGCTCAGGAACCTGCACAGTCAACCATTACCGGCCAGGCGGAGAAAACCCCGGCCAAACACGATATGGCGCTGTAAGCTTCGCTTTATACGTGAGAAAGCTAAAAATAAAGGGCGGCTGGTAGCCGCCCTTTTTCTTTTGCACCCGCGTCTGAAACGATCCCCCTGTATAGAAAATGTTCCGCCCAACAACGCGGTTACCTCTGTTCTCTTAGCGTAGCGTCCCCGACGTTTCCGTTGCCTCTGCATGCTCCAGCACAATCGGAATGCTTTTATAGGCCGGGATCCCGCTTTCGGTGTCAAAGCTGTCCAGCGGCACCATCACGTTAGCTTCCGGATAGTAGGCGGCGACCGAACCCGGTGCCATGTCGTACACCACTATCGTCAGGTTATCCAGCCGTCGCGAAGTTTTGTTGCCTTCCGGATCGAGCGCAACCATATTTACCTTATCCCCCACGCGCAGCTGACGGCTTTCCGCCTCTTCAGCAGAAATAAACAGAACATCTCGCCTGCCGGTTACCCCACGATAGCGATCGTTTAAACCATAGAGCGTCGTGTTGTACTGGTCGTGGCTGCGCAGCGTGGTCAGCACCAGATCGTGGCATTTCAGCGAGCGAGGATCTTCATTAATGCCCTGCATCACCTTAAACTCCGCCCGTCCGGATGGCGTCAGCCATTTACGTTCGGACGCCGCGTTATAAAGCCTAAAACCACCCGGTTGCAGGATCTTGCGATTAAAGTCCTTAAACGCCGGAAATACTGCTTCAATGGCTTCGCGAATAAAACTGTAATCGCCGATCATTCTGTCCCAGTTCACCTTAGTGTCAGGCAGCGTTGCCTTCGCCAGCCCGGCCACGATAGCGGGTTCTGACTTCAGCCATGGCGAGGCGGGTTTCAGCGATCCGCGGGAAGCATGCACCATTGACATAGAATCTTCGACGGTGACGCTTTGTTCGCCAGAAGCCTGTCGGTCAATTTCGGTACGGCCAAGCACCGGCAGCAGATAGTTGTGTTTGCCCAGCAGCAGATGTGAACGATTCAGCTTGGTCGCCATATGCACCACCAGGTCGAGCTTGCGCATCGCTTCGAAAGTCTGCTGCGGATCGGAGATGGCTTCCGCCAGGTTACCGCCCAGACAAAGCAGCGCTTTCGAATGACCGTCACGAATCGCCTGAATCGCCTGCACGGCACCGTGACCATGGTGCTGTGGCGGCTTAAAGCCGAAGACCTTCTCAAGGCTGTCCAGCAGCGTCTGCGGCGGAATTTCGGTAATGCCGACGGTACGATCGCCCTGCACGTTAGAATGACCGCGCAGCGGGCAAATTCCGGCGCCTTTTTTTCCGATATTGCCGCGCATCAGCAGCAGGTTAGCAATCTGCTGAACGTTTTGCGTGCCGTACTGATGCTGCGTAATCCCCATGCCGTAGCAGATGATGGTTCTCTCAGAAGCGGCATAGAGCCGCGCAATTTTTTGAATTTCTTCAAACGACATCCCGGAAACTTTGAAGATATGCTGCCAGTCGGTGCTCTCCAGATCGGCTTTTAGCGCTTCAAAGTCCTGCGTGTGCTCATTGATAAACGCTTCATCCAGCACGCCAGGCTGACCGGCTGCCAGTGCTTTATCGTGCATGCTAAGCAGGCATTTCATGACGCCTTTCAGCATCGCCGCATCGCCACCTACCCGCACTTTATAGTAGGTGGAAGCCAGCTCGGTGGAGCTGAGCGAAAGCATTTCAACCGGGCTTTGCGGCGAGGTGAAACGTTCCAGACCGCGCTCGCGCAGCGGATTAATTGCGACGATAGTTGCGCCACGCTTAGAGACTTCCCGTAGCGTGCCCAGCATCCTTGGATGGTTGGTACCGGGATTGTGGCCAATGCAGATAACTAGATCGCAATGGTCAAAATCTTCCAGCTCAATGGTACCTTTACCGATGCCGATTGACTGCGGCAGGCCCACGCTGGTCGGCTCGTGGCACATGTTGGAACAGTCCGGGAAGTTATTGGTGCCGTATTCGCGCGCAAAGAGCTGCCACAGGAAGGCCGCTTCGTTGGAAGCCCTGCCAGAGGTATAAAACTCCACGCTGTCCGGATCGTCATAGCTTTGCAGCTTTTCGCCTATTTCACGAAAGGCGGTTTCCCATTCGATAGGCTGATAAGTGTCGGTTGCCGCATCATATTTCATAGGATGCGTCAGGCGGCCTTCGCCTTCCAGCTCAAAAGCGTTGCGGTGCCACAGTTCACTGACGGTATGGGCAGAGAAAAATTCGGGCGTGGTGCGCTTGCTGGTGGCTTCCCAGGAGACGGCCTTCGCGCCATTTTCACAAAATTCGAAAGAGGAGCCGTGGCGAGGATCGGGCCATGCACAGCCCGGACAGTCAAACCCCTGCGGCTGGTTAACTTTAAAAAGAGCAATGACATCCTGCTTTACAGACATCTGGCCACGCAGCGCGTCGGCAACGGCTTTCAGTGCACCCCAGCCGCCGGCTGAACCGCCATAGGGCGCAATACCGATTGTTTTATTTTCCTGTTTCATACCACTCCGCGTCACATTTGCTTAATCCAGCTTTTAGCTTAGAACAGGCTCCGGCGGTTGCGCGGTAACAAATGTAAGGCAATCTGTTTGTCGACAACTTACGAAGGACTTGCACCGTTTTCCTGTGCCAGTATTTGTTGCTGCCTGAGCAAATAGAACGCGGTCAGCGCATCCAGACGCTCTGCTATCTGTTGCAGCTGGGCCAGGGATCCTGCCTGTTGTAACAGCTGCTCCGGCAGCGGCCCGGCGCTTTCCAGTTCACGACGCAAAGTCCAGGAGATGCTTTTCAGTTCTGAAATGGTGAGATAACTTCCCTTTCGCTGTTCTGCGGCCAGAAGCTGCGCATCCAGCTCATCCAGCCTGGCGAGAACCCGGCCGTAACCTGCCGTAGAAGGCAGGCTGGCCGCTCTCTCCTGTAACAATTGTTGCCACCGCTGGCTGGCTTCATTGTTTGGCCAGATCAGCGCCGGGCGCTGAGCAAGCGCATTGTCCTGTAGCCCCTTCACGGGTTTATGCATTAGCGTAACGGTCAGCAACGTTATCGCTACGCCGCTGGCCGCACCAGCAAGAGACCAGACCAGGGCGTCACGTCGTCGTCGAGGCTTGCTGGCATCCTCTTTTACCGCTGGCTGTTCAGGTTGCACGGCTGGCGCGGCTTCCGCCACAGGCCGCTGCCCTCGAATTTGCAGAAAGTAGTGAATGTTGCGCAAAGCATGGCGACAGCGGGCGTTGGCTTTCTCTGCCTGTGCCTGAAGCTGCGCAATATCCTGGGCAATCAGCTTCAGTT
Source organism: Erwinia phyllosphaerae (assembly GCF_019132875.1). GTDB lineage: Bacteria > Pseudomonadota > Gammaproteobacteria > Enterobacterales > Enterobacteriaceae > Erwinia > Erwinia phyllosphaerae. Next base: position 114,659 of record NZ_JAHSPF010000004.1, on the reverse strand, counting down.
CGCCACCTGCAACCTCGCTCTCCAGCGTGTAAATACGGGTCACGACATGGCTGTTAAACCACTCCAGCAGCAAGACACGCATGTCATCACCCGCAGGCCAGCAGCTTCTGCCGTCCGGCTCACTCCAGGCCCAGACCAGCAGAGATAAAGCCTGGGCCAGCCCTTGCCAGCCATGCTGCTGTAAATTAATCAGGCAAAACCAGCAGCCGCTTTGCAGGTCAAACCCGTAGTGGCGAAGATGCTGCTGGTACGTTTTTTCCAGCGCCTGCCAGTCTTTTTCGCCAGACGGGAGCCGATCCGGCATATTCATTACCTCGCTTAGCGCCAGAAAAGCTCTGCTCCTGCGTGGATCGTTGCCGTTGATCCTTAACGTTTTTTTATTGAAAAGCTCATTCATCCTTGCCCCTTTATGCACGCTTATTCAGGACCAGCTGCTGCCCGGAAACCGTTGCGCGAAGATGCAGGTCATCATCGCCTGCACTGAGCACCCGATCGGTGAGTAACGGCAACAGTTCTCTCGCCAGCACCGCATCAATGTCGCGCGCTCCGCTCTGCTGAACGTGGCAACGATCGGCCACATAGCTGATGACGCTACGGCTATAGCTCAGCGAGCGATGGCGGCGGGCACCGGCGAAGCGCTGGCAAAGTTTGCCCAGCTTAAGCTCAATAATCCGCTTCAGCGTTTCACCCTGTAATGGCAGGCAGGGAAGCAAAGTGAGTCGGCCCATCAGCGCAGGACGAAACACGCGTTCAAACTCAGGGCGAATAAGTCTGGTGAGCGCCACGCTATCCTGGTTATCCGGTGCGGCCATCAGCAGCTCGCTTCCCAGATTGCTGGTTAAAATAATCAGCGTGTTGCGGAAATTTATTTTTTGCCCTTCGCTGTCTTCAATCATGCCCTTATCAAAAATCTGATAAAACAGCTCCATGACGTCCGGATGGGCCTTTTCCGCTTCGTCCAGCAGCACCACGCTATAAGGCTGACGGCGCACCGCCTCGGTCAGTACGCCTCCCTGACCGTAGCCCACGTAACCCGGAGGCGATCCTTTGAGTCCTGCGACCGAATGCGCTTCCTGATATTCAGACATATTTATGGCGATCATATTGCTCCTGCCGCCATACAGCAGATCGGCCAGCGCCAGCGCCGTTTCTGTTTTCCCCACGCCTGACGGCCCGGCAAGCATAAATACGCCACAAGGTTTTTCCGGGTCGCTCAAATCGGCTTTACTAATACGGATCTGCTGCACGATGGACTCGATAACGTGCGATTGCCCGATAACGCGCTGTTCAAGCTGCGCCGTCAGGCAGTCGAGCTGTTGCGACGCTTTGCCGAGCATATTTTTGGCCGGGATCCCTGTCCAGCCGGTTATGATCTCCGCCACGCAAGGCGGATCGACCCGTTCGTACACCAGCGTGCTGTCCTGATGCATTGCCGTTAGCTGCTGACGCAGGCTGCGTTTTTCTGTTTGATCTTCACAGGCGAGGATCTGCCTGACCAGCTCGTGCTGGTTTTGCCAGACGGGTGCCAGCGCGGCCAGATCTTGCCTTATTTGCGCCTCGTGTTCTGCAAGCTCATCAAGCCGCGTCGCGCTTTGCGGCTCGTCGGCGATACTCTGACGTTCCAGCGCGATGTTGTGCAGCAGGGTATTAAGATTTTCAATTTCCGGCGGTTGATGGCACTGCGATAGCGACACTCTGGCGCAGGCCGTATCCAGCAGGCTTATAGCCTTGTCGGGAAGCTGCCTTCCGGTGATATAACGCTGCGACAGCTCTACCGCCGCGACAATAGCGCTGTCCGGTATCGGTACGCCGTGATGCTGGCTGATGCGGCCCGCCAGAGAACGCAACATGGTGATGGCCGTTGGCGTATCCGGCTCTTCAACCTGAATACGCTGAAAACGCCGCGCCAGCGCGGCATCTTTTTCAAAGTACTTTTTATATTCAGCCCACGTGGTGGCCCCAATCAGACGAATTTCGCCACGCGCCAGCGCCGGTTTTAACAGGTTGGCCGCATCATTCTGTCCAGCCTGCCCGCCCGCGCCAATCAGCATGTGGGCTTCATCGACAAATAAAATAACCGGTGAAGCATAAGTCCTTACCTCTTTCAGTACGGCCTGCAGGCGCTTTTCAAATTCGCCCTTCACGCTGGCACCCGCCTGCAGTAATGTTAAGTCCAGCGCCAGTACCGCCATATTTTGCAGCCGTGGCGGCACATTGCCGCTAACGATAAGCTGGGCGAGGCCTTCCACCAGCGCGGTTTTACCGACGCCAGGATCGCCAACCAGTACCGGGTTATTCTGCCGACGACGCAACAGCACATCGGTCATCTGGCGAATTTCATATTCGCGCCCCGATACCGGATCGAGCTTTCCTTCACGCGCGCGCTCGGTAAGGTTGTGGGTATATTTTTTTAACGCCGTATTCTCCTGAGATGCATTGACGGCAATCTGACCGACGCCGGTGCTTTTCGCGGCGGCAGAGAGCAGCTCGTCGGCCAGCTCAGCATCGCATTGCAGGGCCGTGCTCATAGCCTGCGCCTGTGCAAAGGCATGATCGGATCTGTGGGCCAGCAGGCAGGCAATAAAAGCGGAGGCGGCAAGCCGCTCGTGCTGCCAGACAACGCTGGCATGCAGCCAGGCCATTTCCAGATAGTTAACTAATGAGAGCGAAAAAACCGGCCCGCTGGTGTTACCACGGCGCTGCTGTTGCAGCGTAAGCTGCAGCGCGTCAACCAGCCGATCGCCGCGCAGTCCGGCTTTAAGGCAAAGCTCCTCGACCAGCATGGGCTGTGCCGCAAGGGTGCTAAGCAACAGATGTTCAATGCCGACCTCATGGTGGTTATGGCTAACGGCCAGGCTGATCGCAGCATCCAGACACTGGCGGCCATCGCTGGTAAGTAATTCGACAATTTTCTTCAGATAGTGACTCATGGTGTTTCCTGGCGAACAGAGGAGAAAGAGTGCTGGTGACAAGCTGCAATGGTCACCGGCAAAGCGGATAAATCTTCTTTTTGGTTTTCATCATCAAAAGTTTCTTGAGCAAGATCGTACCGATCGGTGACGTTGTCACGTAAAGCCTGCGCCGTTTCCTGCCATTGCTGCCAGAGATCTAATACTTCATCCAGCGGCCCGGCCTGGTAGCGCACCAGCACGGTATGAATGTTTTGCGCCCGTAAAAAATCGGCCTGCTCAGGAAAGTCGTCGGCACTGTAGCTATGCTGCCCATTAGCGATAGCGTTTAAAAATTCCGGCCATGCGCCGTCGCCTTTATAGTGATAAGCAAGCTGAAAGCCGGGGAATTTGATAGTTTGCGTGACCCGCTGACAATGGCCGGGACGCCAGAGAAAAGTCGCCCGGTCGCTGAAATTCATACTGTCCAGCGACCATTGTCGATCGCCGCAAAAGAGCGTCAGCGTGGTACCTGTCGGCATCAGACGTGCGCCGCCGGGAATAGTCGCCGGCAGGCTTTGTAACGTCAGTTCGGCCGAGCGGGCCTCCAGCGTCGCCTTTTCTTCTTTTAACACTTGCTGTTGTTCCCGCAGCCGCGACAGCCTTGCATCCAGCTGGAGAGACTGACGTTCAGGCAGCGCCAGCAGATCATCGGGTCGTAGCATTTCGTTGACTAACAGTAAAAACGAGGGGGTTAGCGGTACCTGCTGTTCTGCATAAGTCCCGCTTGTCACCCCGCGACTGTCGGCTACCAGCACCTCTTTCGCCGGGCCACGCATAAAGGCTGACAGGTAAAGCCGGGAACGGTCTTGTAGTTCATCGTACGACAAGCGCGACTTCAGCTTATCGAGCGGCCAAAGCACGGTTTTTTCCCACTGCTGCTGTAGCCAACAGCCGGTTTGCTGCATGGCATGCGCCACCAGCAGCCGCTCTTCCAGTGCATACAGAAGCCAGAACCTGTCGGTAGCCGGGTCAGCAATCAGGAGTTCTTTGCGCAGGCTGTTTTGCGGCAGACGAAGCGCCCGCAATGGGTTTTCGGCCTTATCTGTAGCACTCTGGAAAAGTCCTGCCGTCAGCAGTGTGTTTGCAGGCGCACCCAGCGCAGCAGACACGGCAAGCTGAGCGCTTTTGCGCCAGGCATGCCAGGCCTCCACTTGCGCAATGGAAATCCCTGGACTGGCTTGCGGTCCGGCGATCTTTTGACGTAGCTCGCTCTCCAGCAGGCTTTTCTGCCGCAGCCATTTTTGCAATTTCGCCGTGGTCTGCACCTTACTCAGCCGACGAAGCTGCCTCAGCCAGGGCGCGGCCTCCTGCGCGCTGATATCGCTAAGCTGCTGTTCTGCAAGGGTAACAAAGCGCAGCGCTGGCCCTTTTTCATCACCAATCGCCAGCAGGATATCTGTCCATTGCCCGGCGCTATAAAAAGGGATTGCCTGTCGGGACAGCTCAACCATAAATTTCTGCCAGGCCGCCTGTCTCAGCGCGTTATAGTGCTGTTCAAACTTGTCCAGCGCGGGAAGCCGTTCACCCGCCGCCATGCGGATTTGCTCCAGCCAGGCCTGCAGCTGCTGGCGTCCCTGCACTGTCCAGCTACTTTCAATAACTATCGCATTCGTAGTTGCGGGTAAAAAATCCGCCAGCCGAATAGCCGGTAGCTCAGCGACGGGAGCAAGCAGCCACTGCCATTGCGGATCGCGATTAACCAACAGCTGCAACAGCTGACGCAGATGCTGAAGCTGCGCGGCGCCCTGTGGCCCGTTCAGTAAAGCACGCTGTACAATAAGGCTATGTGTGGGTGAGAGCGGACCAGAGCTTGCAAACATCGTCAGCGAAGGTAAAACCGGCGCAAGAGAAGCCAGCGGAGCGTTGTTACGCATCGCTTGTTTGCTGGCTATCGCCTCAGCCAGCGCGATAATCAGCTTACGCTGTTGTTCGGCACTGGCTTTGTCAAACAAGGACGTGTACTGCTCTGTCGCTTTGTTAATATCAATGGGCCGTACAGCAGCGGCAGCCACAAGCTTTTCTGCAAGACGCTGCTGATAGTGGCTGAGCACCATACGGAACGGCAAATAGCGGAAACGATCGGCACTGGTCTCGATGCGCAAAAGTCGGCTAACGTCATCCGTCAGGCTGTTGCTGTCGCCAGTAATCAGCTGTAGCGTACTGCCAGCGCTGGCCAGTAACAGTGTCAGCACCAAAGCGGTAGCGGCCAGGCCTCCCCAGCGGGCATAGCGTCGGTAGTAACCACTGTATACCGGCTCCCGCTGCTGGCTTAATTCAGGTATCAGCGTCAGCAGTTCATCCATAAAGTAACCGCGCAGGCGGTTTGGGCCGTCCGGCAGTGCGGCGGTAAACCAGATCCCTGCCAGCTGCCCTGACGCTGAGAAGGAGTCCGTGGCGCAAAGCGTGGCGACATAACGCTGCACGGGCTGCTGCAGGCGCATCATTTCCTCAGGAAACGCCAGCAGATCGGGCAGGCTTTCATCGGCAACCTGCCCCGACAAGTGACCGAGACGCGCTCTGTCCAGCCCCTCTTTAAGCGGCAGAAACAGCGAATCCAGCAGGCCCGGGTCTTTCTCGTCTGGCAACGGTGACTGCCGCCAGTGGCGTCCCAACGCCTGCTGTTGCTGTAGCGTAGAGAGTTTTTTTACCCATGAGCTAAAACCAGCAAGCCCATCGCAACCGGTCACGATCACATAAACCGGCAGTCTCCTTTGTAACTTTTTCAATAGCGGTGCCAGCTGCATCCGTACCAGCTGGGCCAGCCTTTCCGGCTGCGGCTCGCCGCTGAACAGCTCCCCGGCGGAAACCGTCACGACGATACCGGCGGGCGTAGGTGCCGAACGAAGCCAGTCCACCAGGCGCGGCCAGCTGGTCGCTAACGGATTGCCAGCAATCAGAAAGCGGCTGGATAGCTCCAGAAAAGCCGCGTGACGAAAGTGCCACCATCGCACCGTGCGCGTAGGCAGCACGTTGTTTTCGAGGTTGTCCAGACACTGCGCCATGCCGGCGTGGGTCATCAGCGTTGATTTACCGCTGGCGGAGCCGGTTAATATCAGCCAGGGAAGCTGTTTTTTCTTATAAACCCGCTTTACCAGGTGCAGGCCTTTCTTCCACTGCCCAAACAGCAGGTGTTCCGTGCGGGTAAACGCGTGCCGGGGCAGTAGCTTACCAAGCAATTTTTTTTCATTAACAACCGTTAGCGCTGCTCGAATTAAAAAGAACAGGCAAAGGATCACAATAAAGAAAAGCCAGAGCAACGCTGCTTTAAGCAGGCCCTTTCCAGACCAGAGCGCAAAATAAAAGCAAAGAGAAAAAAGCAGGCACAGAAAAAAAGCCCACGCTAATAAACAGAGTGCTTTTTTCAAAAGATCAGACTCCCTTCAACAGATATAAGCCTGACATCACCATTATCAGGTAAATAAAAATAACGCTGCCCGCGAGAACGGGCTTGTTCAGAAAAAAAGCATAACGCGTCAGGCGTGACTCACCTTCGCTGGCGGTAACATTTATCAGTCGGGTTGCGCCGGCGTCTTGCCACTCCTCAGGAAAACAGTCACGCTCTGCCGCAATGCGCTGTTGCAACAGGTTTTTATCTTGCCAGGCATAGATGCCTTTAAACCCCAGCAACAGGCAAAAAAGATAAACCTGGCGCAGCGGCCAGTTTTTTTTATTGATTTTTTCAAAGCGGGAAAAAAAATCACTGCCGCCAATGGCCGTATCAAATAATCGCGTTTGCAGAAGATTCCTTCGCCAGCTGTCAATCCATTCTGGCGATGACTGCAATACCAGCTCATCAAACCAAACCACCACGGCAAAACAGGCACTGCGGCAATCACCCTGAGCAAAATATTGCTCAGCCGCAGCCATGGAGCGGGAAATATCCGTCATTATCTGCTGCTGGAAAAGAGTAAATTCAGGATGTTTTTCCGGCGCTAATTTAAAACTTACGCCCGTTTTAAAAACCGGCAAATAGCAGTTCAGTAACGATTTCATTCGCCCTCCATACAGACAAGCTGTACCAGCAAATCATCAGGCATATCGGGGGAGTAAAAGGCAATGCTGCGGTTCGTTTCGACCTGCTGCCAGAGTTCGCCATCGCGCCGGATAAAATAGCAGGCGGTATCGTTACGGTTTGGCACGCCATGAGGGATTTCCGCGCAGCGCGTAATCGGAATACCCGGTAGCGCATGCTGGATGAGATCGTCAATGGCTTCTCGTGCAGCAAGCTTGAAATTGCCCGTCTGGCTGAATCGTTTATCATCAAAAGCAATCTGCGAGGATCGCAGCATCAGCAAAATTTGGCCTTTTTTACCTGCTGCGACCTCTTCCAGCGCGCTGCTGTAAATGCCTTTTTCGTGACCCAGCCTGATATAAGTGTTGTTTTCCAGTACCAGATCGTTGATCAGCGCAAGCAACGTCTGCCGCACGCGGCTGAAGCTATGACAAAGCTGATAGTGATCGTAGCGCAGCGCTGCGTGCTCTTCTCCCCGCCATTCTCCCAGGCAGGAGCAGCTGTCGCTGAAAGAAGAGAGATCGCCCGTCAGCTGGCAAAGCAGGTTGTAGATTTGCCACGGATGAACCTGCTGCGCCTCAATATAGTTTTTTAATATCGGCAGCGCCCGGTTCAGTGAACGGATGGCGAGCAGCTGGATTAGCTGATTACCGCTTTCACGGCGGCTATTGAGATGCGCGGTACGCTTATACTCCTCCAGCTTTTTGGTGCGGGCGCTAATTTCAAAATAGAGTGAATCGATCAGGTAGGCGAGCGTGGGCGATCCGCGTAGCGTAACGGCCGGGGCCGAAAAGTCGGGATCGCAAATCACTTTTTCACCATCGTGGCTGAGACGGATCAGCGGCAGATATTCGCAGTCCACCGCGCTCTCTTTTTCCGCATCCGTCAGCAGCTGCACGTTATAGCTCAGCCGGGTAACTGCCGCGTCAGGCGCGTGATCGTAAACATCCTTCATCATCGTGGCTTCGCCACCGCTCAGCCAGCGCGTACCGGCACGTTCGCCCTCCTTTCCCGGCAGGGTTACGTTGCGATGCACGGGATCAAAACGCTTCAGGGCCAGCCAGAAGGTCAGCGGCCGATCGCGATGTTGCCACAGGTCGCGGAAGTCCCTTTTTGCTATCTGACAGTTGCCCGGATACTGTAGATAATCGCCGCCAGGCATCAAAAACCGAAGATTATCAACGCTCAGGACGGCGTCTTCCAGCGCTACACTATTTATAGTCACCTCGATAATCCCCACGTTATAGGGTCGGGCCAGCTGGTTGTAGCGGGCATGCAGCCAGGCATTATGCAGGTCTAAAGACTGAAAATGCTGTGGCTGTAAATAAAGGCCTGAGTGCCAGTAAATTTGCTGCTGTTCCGGATACATTACTGCTCCTTGCCGTGGCCCGCCGGGCTGATTATTTCATTACGCAGAATGCTGCGGCTGCCCAACGTGACAGAAACGGTAAGCGGCAAGAGTTCGGCATGCTTCACTTTTTGCCACCAGCCCGTGGTGTAAATGCGCTCGGGAAGAGTAAAAGTGACGGCGTGCTGCCTGTCGGGAAACGGGTAATAGCCTGCGACCAGCGCAATATGCCGGGCGTTCATTACCCTGTCGATATGCAAGGTGGCGGTCTGGCCCGGCATCATGACGTAGCGGTCAATGTTCAGCAGAGCCTCACCGGCATCGGAGCCCATAAACAGCCCTTTCAGCATGGCGGGGTTTTCCAGTAACTTATGTAAGGCTGGTTCATCTGCCGCTTGCAGAACCAGAACGGTACAGCTGGTGGCCAGCTCGTTAACCTTATTTAAATCGGGGCGAGCGTTTAGTTTTATCGTAATAGCACTGCTGGCAAAAACGGCGTCTGCGACCGGCGGCGTAGGCTCCGGCTTACTGGCACAGCCGGACAGCGCCAGCAGCAGTAAAATGTTCAGCGGGAAGTTAATGCTCATTCTTTTTCCGGCCCGGTTAAAACGTTATGAATAGTTTGCAGCGTGCCGTCGTCCCGCAGCATCTCCTCTAACCATTCGGTCAGCGTCATATTTGCCCAGCGCGCCGCACGCTCCATTAAAAAAGGAACGGGACTGGAAGGCTCCGTCTGGCGAAAAAAATGGGCGATGGTTAACATTTGTGTGATAGCAAGATCGCGAGACATTTTCTGGCTGGCAACGCTCCCGGCCAGCGGTACCGCGCAATTCTCTTCACCGCTGGCAGCCAGTACGTTCTGCTGCATGATGTCGTCAATGTCAGCGTCATCGGTAACGGGGGCAACATGCTTATAGAGTCGTCCCGTCAGCGCCTGTAACTCTTCAAGGATCTGGCACATGTGCGGCATGGCGGCGTGTTCCAGCCTGCCGACATGCTGATAACTGGCGATAAAATGGTGCAGCCCATCATCAAGCTGGTGAAGATCTGCATCCAGCGCGGCAATCCTTTCCGGCGAAAGCTGGCTTACCCACCGCTGGTAATTCTCCATCGTATAATCATCATCCTCCTCCTCGTCACTTGCCTCTTTCAGCGTCATCAGATGCTCGTGGGCCAGGACCTTCTGCCAGTACTCGAGCGAGCTTTCTGGCTTTTCCAGCAGTGGTCTGGTGACCAGCATTTGCGCCAGCTGCCGGTCCAGCCGACTGAAAATAGCGTGGCGTATCGCCATGTTATCCTCGCTGTTTTCCGGCCAGCCGCTCTCCCAGTAGCCTTCGATAAAACGCGCTAAAAAGTAAAAGCCGCGCGCCGCGCCGGCAATCCCGTTTTGTTGCGCCAGCCCTTCAACCAGCCAGCAGGCCACCTGCATATCCTTGCTGCTGTCGCGCAACACCTGGCTGCTGAGCCTGATAACTTTTGGCCAGTCCGCCTTACGCAAGGTGGTGCTCCACTCATCCTGCGGTAAATAATCGGGATCGCTTTCGCGCGCCTGGCGAATGTCTTCGTATACCTGCTCGTATTCAACATTTATCCCTGCCGGCGCACTGCCCGAAACGGGGGCCAACAGTAAATCCAAATCGTTATTCATTAGCGGTCCATCAGGAGATCAGTACGGTTGGGCAGCCAGCGACAATGGTGCCGCCGTGCGCACAGCTATCGCCCATGCGGGCTGCGGGTTTGCCACCGATAAGCACCTTAGCGCTTCCGACAACAACGCTATCGGGCGGCCCAACGCAAACCGCGGCCGATCCCATACCCGCTGCCGGTACACCGCCTATCAGCACGGTCGGCGACGCCGGGGCGAGAATGGGCCCGCCGACGTGCGGAATGGGCGGGACGCCTGGCGTCATCATAGGGCAAACGTGCATATCGCCGACTCTGGCTGCAGGAAGTCCCATTACGCCACCTCCATGTTATAGCCACGGGAAAAAAGCAGTTTTGCTCCTGCAACCGGTGGATTATCTGCGGCAAGTGAAACGCTGAGTAGTTTGACTGCGGTGCACAACATTAGCGGCGCAAGGTGCTTTTCGGCATAGACCGGTTCGCATTCCGGTGGCGTCAGGCTACCGTCCATCCAGAACAGCGCCAGGCCGATGGCGCCCAGAGGCGTCGCAAAACCTAACGATTCAGCCTGCTCAAAAATATGACGGCGAGCAGCATCATTGCGCTCCTTCAGCCAGCCGCGAATAGCGTTGACGCAGGTCTGCTCTTCGCTATCTGCGCCATCCACAATAATGGGCAAGACTTTTTCGAGCAGCTCCTGTACAGGCACATTCTCAACCCAGTATGCCAGCGCATCTTCCCAGCGCCGGGTCGAAAGCAGCATGGCAATGTTTCCTTTAAAACCGGCCGCATGCTCAAGGAGAGCAAGCCCTCCGGGTGATATCATCGTCATCACGCTCTCCTTAACCAATCATGACCACGCCGCCTTTGACCTGAGTCATGCCGCTTCCTTTCACCGTGACCATAGCTCCCCCAAGCTCCGCCGTGCCTTTGCCTTCAATTTTGAGTACGGTGCCGCTCAGCGTAATGCCCGCGGGCGTAATAGATATCTTGTTACTGCCGACTTTTAACTCGATGGACTGCGTTGATTCAATCACGCAGCTTTTATCTGCTTTAACGGTGCTGCCGCCGCCGCTAACGTTCAGACTATGATTGCCGCCGCTCAGGCTCTCTTTCTGGTTGCCTTTCACCTCCAGGCTGTAGTCCCCCTTATCCAGCTTCAGGACCATCTTTCCTTGCTTGATCTCGGTCGAGAGATTCCCCTGTTCGAGCGTCAGCTGATGGTTTCCCTGACATAGCGTCAGGCTTTCATCGCCCTTGCTGATCTCCGTAGTACGGCCCGCACCGATAGTGTTTTTGACCTCGTTAGCGATTTCTGCGATCAGATCGTTTTTGATCTTTAACAGCAGATCTTTTTGCGAAACGATCAGCAGCTTTTCCTCACCTTTGCTGTCATCAAAGCGCAACTGATGTCCCTCTTCTGCATTGCCGTCCAGGGAACTACGTGAGATGAAGCCGGCCTGGTTTTTCTCCTGCGGTAGCGCCAGAGGCGGCTGGTTTTTGCCGTTGTAAACCGTGCCGGTCACCACCGGGTAATCCGGATTACCGTGTATAAAACCGATCAGCACTTCGCTGCCGATACGCGGAATAAACAATGCCCCAAAGCCGCTGCCGCTCCAGGGCTGAGATACGCGAACCCAGCAGGAGCTGCTGTCGTCATAGTTGTTATCAGCGTCCCAGGGAAACTGAATTTTGATGCGGCCATATTTATCAGTATGAATCTCTTCTGCCGCCGGGCCCACCACGGTCGCGGTAAGCACGCCAGCGATTTGCGGCACGGGCGTCTGGCAAGGTGGACGCCAGGTCAGCGAGCTGTCAAAAACCGTGGCGTGACAGTGCAGTCTGTGGGTCTGGTTTTCCAGATTATTGCTGACCGACAGCCAAAGGCTGCTGATGTTGAATTCGCCTTTGACAGAGGGATGTCCGACCGGGGAGATTTTTTCACCGCAGCTCAGCCACCAGGCCTGAAGCTGGACTTCGCTGTGCTGGGTTTGCGCCTCAAGCTGTTCCATCTTCAAACGTGCGGCGGCCTGCAGCTCATCGCGTTTGCTCAAACCATGGGCATCAATAAAGCTGACGCCGTCAACGCCGTTTTTATTGCCCTGGCATTCGCCCTCTACCGCTTTTGCCTGCTCGACATTAAAAGATTTGTACTGTACACAAGCCGCCGTTAGCGACATTGCGCCTTTCCAGCTAAGGATACCGCCGTTATTCTCGCTCCCTGCGAGTTGATGCCAGGGCAATGCGGCGATGGCCGCGGCGTGATGGCCGGAGGGGTGATCGACCAGAATTAAGGTATGTTGGCTGGCCGTATGGCTGAAGAAGTAATAGATCCCTTCCGATTCCAGTAAGCGGCTGATAAAAGCAAAATCGGATTCACGATATTGAATACAATATTCGCGGGGCTGATAGCTTGCCTGCAGGCGTAGCTCAATATTTTTAATATTATTGCGGCGCAATATCTGGCAAACCAGGTCGGGCACGCTGATATGCTGAAACACGGCCAGATTGCAGCCATGCTGCAACAATGCTAAATGCGGCTGTAGCGTTGCGCTATACAAACAGGCCGCCTCATCATCGGTAACCATCGCCAGATCGGTAAGCACACCATGCAGATAGCGGGAGTGGTTGCCTTCGCCGATCTGACAAGCCAGTTCGGTGCCTAAAAGCGCTTTAGTCTCTTCCAGCGACAAGGCGGAATAAAAACTGATTCGCCACTGATAAGGCGTTGCAAGCCGCTCTTCTCCTTCCGCAGAGAGAATGACCAGTGACTGTGCCTTAGCGCTGCAAAAGCGCAGAAAACGATCTTTTGCCATTAATGACATTTTTGCTCCTTTTCCTGCCAGGCAGGTAAGCGAATACGGTGATAGCCTGCGCCGGGCTGGCCCAGGCAGAGATCCCGTCCGAGTTGTCCGTTTCCCGGCCCGATGCTGTTTTGCCTTCCACCTTCAATCAGCACGTCGATAATAATTTTCAGTCCCGGACCGACGTAGTCCCGGATGCTCTGCCACAGACTGTTGTAGCGGTCACCTTCCGGTAAAAACCTGTCCGCATCGCGTAGCGGTCCCAGCGTGACGGTGAAGCTGGCCGCCATATCCAGACACACTCTGCCGATCATCGGGGCCTGCCCCAGCGTTTGCTCAGGACGGCCCAGGCAGCAGCACTGCTCTGGCGACATTTCTTGCCAGCCACCGGTAAAAGGCGTCACGCTGACCGGCACGGCATAACGCGTGCTTAGCCAGTTTTCCAGATGAACCAGCGAACGCAGCGGATTAGCAAAAAAACCGGCAAAGGCCTCCTGCTGAAGCGTTGGCGCAGACTGCATAACGCCAGCCAGCCCGCGGATCGCTTCGCTTAACGGCAGCCGATCGCTGTTTTCGTAGCTCGCGCAAAAGTGATATTTCAGCCAGGCCTGATAACGCAGCTGGTACAGGCGGTTATTGAACATATCCAGGAAGGCTTTAGCCGCCGTGTCGCCGTAGCGGTAATAACGTCCGATCAGCCATTCGGTATAAACCGCAGGCAATGCGCCCAGCGCGCCAGTCAGCCCGTGAACCTGCACTTCAATCTGCCACAGACCATCCGCTGTTTTCGTTATTGCGCCTGTTTCACCTTCCGGCGCATCCAGCGACAGCGGCGACGTAAACCAGAGGCGGCTTTTTAGTGCCGCCAGGCGTTGCGAACCTGCACAGGGAGAAAGCTGGCGTAACATCAGGCGCACCTGCTGGCAAAAGTGGTGCTTACTTAAGACCTGGCTTAAATCCACGAAAGCCTCCCTGCACGTACGGGCCAGCAGCGCCGGAAATCTTCATGATGTTCGATAGTGGTAATGACTTTAGAAAAGCTATTGACCGGCGCGTAGAGAGCCAGGAAATGCTCAATAAAACGGCAAAACAGGAAATATCCCAGCTCATCCGCTGCCGCTCGGTAGAAAGTAACTTCGATTTCAATCCCACGGGCCAGCGATCGCGGATCGTGACTGATTAGCCGAGCCATCACCGGCGTAACTTCTATCTGCTTAATCAGGTCAATGAGCCGATCGTTATCGGGATTGGCACCGGCGCTGTAGAGCGACAGCGTTTCTTTCAGCACCGCTACGCCGTTTGGGCCGCTGATCAGCATATGGTTGAGTGATAAATGTGAAATTAACCGCCAGCGCGAAGCCTGCTTTAACGGCCGGGGAACAGAAAGCGTAGGCCGGGTTAAGGCGACAATTTTAACTGCCGCCACCGGCAGCTCAGCATCAAAATCGCCCTGCGGATGTCCATTTTTCATGCTGGCGGGAATATCCTGGTCATAACAGGTTAATTCCAGCCCAATTAAATCGCTTTGCGGCGCAAGCGGACGCTCGCTGCGGTCGGAAAAGGCGATAAACATTGCCGAAGCTTCGCCTCTGTTCGTCAACGTCTGACGCTGGATGCTTTGCCAGAAAATGTCTGGTTCCCTGTCGCTGGCAGAACGATCCAGGCCATATAACGGTGCGATGCGTCGAGGCAGACTTTCATTGCCCTCTTTATGCATGGCGGAAACGTTATCGATTGACCACACGGCAACTTTATCGGCACAGCGTACATCGGGAATAACGGGATATTCAGCATTCTGTAGATGCGGAATAATCGGTTCAGCACGCAAGGAGAAAAGGTTGACGGCTGGCGTACAGTGCAGGCGGAAAAAGGTTTTATCGATCGCGGGCGCAATATTTTCTGGCTTATGGCGCATCGCGTCCTGGCGAAAGCGAAATGACAGCGTTATCGTTTCCTGACTGCCGGCAGAGAAACCAGAGGGTAACCTGAAATCCAGAAAATGAAATTTTTGCGGATATAAAAAATAGTCCTGCAATAATGTATAAACCGGTGAAATGCCCGGATCGGCTTCAAGAATACCCTCGCCTTTTTGAAAACCCACGGGCTGAATATCCGCCGCGCCAAGTGGAAAATAACGCTCAGCACACAGCAAAGAAAAATGCTCTACGCCATCGCACAGCAGACTATAAAGAAGGCTGACGGCCATATTGCCGCCATGCAAAAAAAGACGAAAAGAGGATGCGTTAAAAGTTGCGCCGGGCCAGACTTTAAGACGCAGCGTCAGATGCCACTGCATAGTATGGGTATCATACTGTAACGCCGCCGCTTCGGTCGTTAGCGGTTGCAGCATAACGGGATATAACGTTTTAAAACGACAGGTGTGGCCGCTCGTATCACGTGAATACAACGGAGTTCCGGCGGCTAGCTCGCTACCGGTTTTCAGACCGCTGGTTTTGCTGTCCGCGTTCATTTGCACAATACAGACAGACGGCCAGGGACGCAGAAACTGCGGAGCCAGGGCGGTTAAAAGCGCTTCCGTTACCTCCGGCATATCCTCATCCAGCTTCTGCTGAATTTGCGCGGTCACTAACGCAAAAGATTCAATGATGCGCTCAACGTGAGGATCTTCAGAATAGCCGCCGGACAAACCAAGCCTGCGCGCAATCTTCGGAAAATGGCTGGCAAAGCGTTCACCATATTTGCGCAGATAGCTCAGTTCGTTTTGATAATACGAAAGCAGTTTTTTCGCCAGCATCTTTCTTCCTGTTATGCACGTATTGAAAAGTTGCCGAGCAGATCGTCCCACTCAAGAGGTAAGTAAACGCCGTCACCATTCATTTCTGCAGTAATAATAAAAACGCTACAGCCCTGGTTTTCATCTCCCTGAGTTACGGAAATATTTTTAAACCTTGGTTCAAAAAGCCGTAGCGTTTTAAGCAGACGGGCCTGCATTATTGCAACACGTTCTGTTTTTGACAGGCCATCAGGGAAAATATCGCTAATACCATAATTAATGACTGAACGGCACACTTCAGGCAAATCATTGACGTGATAATCACGCGGGCGGCTCGATAAAAGCATCAGAATTTCTTCTGCTAAATCCAGCTTTGGACCGGGTTCATGCGTACTCTGATTTTTAGGATCGTTATCCGCCAGCATACTTAACAACATAGAATGCCTTTTGTGCTCTCAGCCGTTAATTATAATGAAGTATTCGCTACGCGGTCCCAGCCTACAGGTCCCTGCTTGCCAATCTTACCGTCTGATTTTGCCATGTTGGTTTCATATTTAATGGTGCCGTAGGCAAAAACCAGTGACTCAGAACCTGTTCTTCCCGTATTTCCCACGTCAATGTTGTGAGAGCATATAACACAATTTTCAATGGTAATACGCATGCTTTCACTGCGTTTCTCATTGATTACCTCGGTGTGTACAAAGACGATCTTTTTAATATTTGTACCTTTAGGGACACTGGTAAAAAAGGAAGTTGACGTCGCATCAATCCCTTTACTGATGCTGATTGGCGAAAAATAAGGGTTACTCCCCTTCATTTGACCACTGGCCGACTCAATATTAGATTCATTCATTGACTGAATGCTGAAGTTTTCAATAACAATCCACTCTTTGTAATCCTTATCGCTACAAGATCCTTTAATACCGTCAACCTGCATAAATAAATGATTAACTTCTGACATCGCATTTTCCTTTTAAAGATTATTAACTACCTGCGGACAGGGATACGGATACTACCTGATTAAAACAGTTTAACCGCCAGCGGAAGCAGGCAACTCTGCAACCAGACGAAGAGACATGCCCAAACCTTCCAGCTGGAAATGGGGACGCAGATAAGCGATTGCTCGATAAGTTCCCGGACTGCCAGGCACTTCAACCACGTCTATTCTGGCTTCGCGTAATGGATGGCTGGCTTTAATATTCATACCAACATTGTCAGAACCAACAACATACTGGTTTATCCAGGTTTGTAAAAATTGCTGACATTCCGTTCGGGACATAAAGCTCCCCACTTTGTCCCTTACTATTGCTTTTAAGTAATGGGCAAAGCGTGAAGTGGTTAAAATATACTGAAGCTGGCTTGAAAGACGCGCATTAGCGTTTGCCAGATCGGAATCATATTTGCGCGGTTTGTTAGCCGACTGTACGGCAAAGAAAGCAGCGTAATCGGTTCCTTTGCAGTAAACCAACGGAATGAAACCTAACTCCGCCAGCTCTTTTTCCCGGCGGTCGGAAATAGCGACCTCCGTCGGACAGTGGGTAATTTTTTCTCCGGTACGGGAAACATAATTATAAACCGGCATGGACTTCACCAGGCCACCGCCTTCTACGCCGCGAATCGCCGCTGACCAGCCATACTCTTCAAAGGCGCAAACAATGCGGCCCGCCAGTTCGTAGGCGGCATTTACCCAAAGATAGCTGGCTCCCTGACTCTCTTCATCAATTCGCTCCTCAAAACAAAACGTTTCAACCGGCGTAGTTTTAGCCCCGTAAGGCAGTCGTCCGATAACACGAGGCAGCGTAAGTCCGACGTAGCGAGCATCATCGCTTTGCCGGAAAGAACGCCAGCGAATATAGTCCGAAGTATCAAACATTTTGCCAAGATCGCGCGGACGAGGCATCTCCTGGAAGGAGTTCATGCCAAACATGCCGCTGGAAACCGCCGTCAGAAAAGGAGCATGGGCGGCTGCCGCCACGTGTGAAATTTGCTCCAGCAGATAGAGATCTTCCGGCATGGCATCAAATTCAAAATCACCGACAAAAGCCGAATAAGGTTCGCCGCCAAAGGTACCGTACTCGCTTTCGTAAATACTTTTAAATAAAACGGACTGGTCGAAATCTGAAGCTGTTTTGAAATCCTTAAGTAGCTCCTTTTTTGAACAGTTAAATAAGCGGATACGCGTATTTTCCGTTACGCTGGTTTGTACCAGCTTATGTAAGCCACGCCAGGAAGACTCCAGTTTTTGGAACGCGCTGTGCTGCATAATCTTGCTGATCTGCGCCGACAATATGTCATCAATGGCTGCAATACGGCTTTCAATGCTGCCAACCAGATCGTTACTGACAATCACGGCGCCTGAAGCAACTTCCGTCAAAAAGCTATCAAGCTGCGTTTTCAATTTATCGCGGTCAGCTTCACGGCGAACGGCCTGGGTACGGTCGATAATTTGATCGAGATAATCGGCATTGCCCGCAGCAGCGGCGCTTTCCTGCATTTCCTGAACGCTCATTACTCTTGTCCTTCTTTATTATCCAGGTTTTCCGGTTGCTCTGCCGCCCGGCTCGCCAACAATTCCGCCAGCTGTTCCTTCAGGCGATCGTTGCTGGCCGTACGGTTGCGTAAATCGCTTAATTGCTCACGCAGCGCCAGTAATTTCCTGAGAGGTTCAACCTGCATGGCAACGCTTTCCGGAGAGAAGTCTTCCATTGAATTAATATTAAGCGCGACGGCGAGCTTGCCTTCCTGGTCATTAAGTTCATTATCCACCAGCATTTCCAGACTTAACGTCATGCCAGCCATCACCTCGTCAAAATTATCTTTATCAATATGAACAAATCGCCGGTCACGCAGCGGTGTTTCATCCTGCGAAAACTCGCCAACGACACCAATCACCAGCGGCAGCTCTTTTTGCGATTGCGCGCCGCCAGTTTCTACGTCATAGGTGATTTGCACTCGCGGAGGCCGTGCTTTTCCCAGTTTATGTTGGGTGTTATCCATTTTCTTTTTTCCAGATATGAGTTGATGGCAAATGTCTGGCCGGATAATTGCTAATGCCGCGCGAGAATCTGTGCAACACTGAATCCCGAAGCACAGAAACGACAATATTTTTTATTGTCTGCTTTAATCTCCGGCCTCTGGCTTTCCAGCCAGCTGAAACGCAGTTGTATTACTGCTTGGGTGATATCTATTGTGGTATTAGCTTCTTTGAAAAGAGGGTTAATGTCTATAATTTTAATCTTTAGCTTTATAATTTAAATGAAGTTTTTATTTTCTGATATTTTCAATACGACTTAAGATAGCGATTATATTTAATTAAAAAATTAAACGCGCATACTTATAAAGACAAAAATAACTTCAGCCCGATCGTCACAGCATAACTTAAAATCTTACAGCCTTTTCTTTATTATCTTTTAAGCACATCAGTGAAAATTTAATTAATATTTTTTCCTGCGCGGACATTATCGCAAAGCTTGCCCTCTTTGTGGCGCTGCGTTGTAAATCAAAAGTAAATGACGTATAACACTCACCACCGAGGGGTGTCCTTTAACGGGCTGAGATGGCGCAAGCCGAACCCTTTGAACCTGATCTGGGTCATGCCAGCGAAGGGACGGACTGGTCTCCACATCGCCAGACAACGCCTGTTCCCGCGCCTGCCCGGATCTCCATGTTTAAGGAGGTTCCGTGGATTTATACCAACGATTACGCCAGCAGGCTGGTGCTCACTGGCAGCACTATGTCGCTCATCCTTTCCTCCGTCAGCTGGCTGACGGCACGCTTCCCGCCACCGCGTTTCGCCGCTATCTGTCTCAGGATTATCTGTTTCTCATCCACTTTGCGCGCGCTTATGCTTTGCTGGCCAGTAAATGCCATTCGCTACCCGAACTGCGTGCTGCCAGCCGTTCTCTTAATGCCATTATTAGCGAGCTGCCCTTACATGTAAGCTATTGTGCGAGCTGGGGAATTCCTGAGGAAGAAATGGCGCAGGAAACCGAAGCGCCGGAAACGCTTAACTACACCCGTTATGTGCTTGATATCGGCCATTCTGGTGATGCGCTAGAGCTACTTACCGCGCTGCTACCCTGCGTGGCGGGCTATGCAGAGATCGGCGCTGGTTTACTGAACGACAAAAAAACCGTCCTTATTGATAATCCTTATGCGCCATGGATTAAGAATTATGGCGACGTCGAGTATCTGAACGGCGTACAGGCCTCGCTGGCGCTGTTTGAGAAACTGGCCGTTGAGCGTGGAGGGGAAAGCCGCTTTCCGGCGCTGGCAGAGATTTTTACCACGGCAACCCGTCTGGAAGCGGCGTTCTGGCAAATGGGCCTGAACGCCTGCGCTTCGCCGGAGCAGCCATGACGCCCGGCATCATCGTAAACGACCTTAGCTTGGCCTTTGCAGGGAAAACCGTCTTTAGCAATCTGAATTTTACTGTCGCTGGCGGAAGTTTCGTGTCGCTGCTGGGTGCCAGCGGCGTGGGAAAAACCAGTCTGCTGCGGGTAATAGCCGGACTTACCGCGCCAACAGCCGGAACGGTGATGGGTAGCGACGGTCAGCCCATTGTTAAACGCATTGCCTGGATGGGGCAAAAAGATCTGCTCTATCCATGGCTGAACGTTATCGATAACGTGACCGTGGGCGCACGTCTGCGCGGTGAAAAAGCCGATCGGCAATGGGCTGAGCATTTGCTGGAGCGCGTAGGCCTGGCAAACCTTCACCACGCCCGACCCGCGACGCTTTCCGGCGGAATGCGCCAGCGGGCCGCGATCGCCCGCACGCTGTATGAGCGCAGGCCAGTTGTGCTGATGGATGAGCCTTTTTCCTCACTGGATGCCATTACCCGGGCTGCCGTTCAGGAGCTGGCTGTCGAGCTTCTCGCGCAGCATACCGTTCTGCTAATTACGCACGATCCTGCCGAAGCCTGTCGACTCAGCCATCGCCTGCTGGTGCTTTCCACCTCCGGCCTTAACGAGGTACTGCTGAGCGCCGACGAACTCCCCCGTTCACTTGATAATCCTGCTTTATTACAAAGTCAGGCCGCGCTTATGCAGCAGTTAACAGAGACGACCAGATGAAAGCCTCATTGCGTCGCACCCTGACGGTATTTGTCGGCTTGATAACCCTGTGGTGGCTGATCACGCTCGGCACTATTCCCGCTTTTTTACTGCCTTCGCCAGCCTCCGTGGCCCGGGCGCTATGGATTAATCGGGACTATCTGGCTTATCACACCATGACTACCGCAGCGGAGATCGCCTGCGGCATGGCAGTGGGCGTCGTCCTTGGCTCTCTGCTGGCGTTATTAATGATCTTCTCGCCTCGTCTGCAGCGCTGGCTGATGCCGCTGGTGTTAACCAGCCAGGCCATCCCCGTCTTTGCGCTCGCGCCGCTGTTGGTACTCTGGTTCGGTTTTGGTATGAGCGCCAAAGTAGTAATGGCCGTGCTGGTGATTTTTTTTCCGGTCACCTCTGCCTTTTTTGACGGCTTGCGGCGGGTCAGCCAGGACTACCTCGATCTGGCCAGCACCATGGGCGCTTCCCGCTGGGCGATACTGCGCCATGTCCGACTCATGGCGGCACTACCCGCTTTCGGTTCCGGCTTGCGCATGGCCGCGGCGGTAGCGCCGATTGGTGCCATTATTGGCGAATGGGTAGGTTCCGCGCAGGGGCTGGGTTTTGTGATGCTGAATGCCAATGCTCGTATGCAAAGCGATCTCTGCTTTGCGGCGCTGCTGATTTTGATTGTGATGACGCTTTCGCTTTGGGCGGCAACGGATGCTTTATTGCGGCGGCTGATTGACTGGACGCCCGAACATAATTAAACGCTAAGGGAAACAATGATGAAAAAAATCGTTCTGTCTTTACTATTGCCCGGTTTCGCGTGCATCGCTCAGGCAAACGCGGCGGAAAAACTCACGCTAATGCTCGACTGGTACGTTAATCCTGACCATGCACCGATTATGGTCGCACAGCAAATCGGAGCTTTTAAAGCTCAGGGGCTGGATATTGATATTATACCGCCTTCGGATCCGGCCTTGCCGCCCCGGTTGGTGGTAGCGCATAAGGCCGATCTTGCCGTTACCTATCAGCCGCAGCTGCATTTTTTTGCCGACCAGGGGCTGGGGCTGGTACGAGTAGCAACATTAATAAACTCACCGCTTAATACGTTGATGACGCTGGATAAAAATGTTCACTCACTGTCAGATCTTAAAGGAAAATCCGTGGGTTACTCCGTAAGCGGCATTGAACAAGCTACGCTCGCCACTATGCTTGAGCACGAGCACCTGAAAGCAGACGACGTAAAGCTGGTGAACGTAAATTTCCAGCTAACCAGCGCGCTGCTGACGGGCAAAGTCGATGCAGTAATTGGCGGCTACCGCAATATAGAAGCACTGGAGGTAAAGTTACAGGGTCACGAACCGCATGTGTTTAACGTAGAAGATTACGGTGTGCCGGCCTACGACGAGCTGATTATCGTTGCAAGGCGTGATGAGGTCGCAAGGCCCGCGATCAAAAAGTTTCTGGCAGCTTTAAAGCAAGGTAGCGACTATTTGCAGGCGCATCCGCAGGAGAGCTGGCTGGCTTTTGCCAAAGCGCACCCTGAACTTGATACCGAGCTAAACAGACAGGCATGGGTGAAAACACTACCGCTGTTTGCCCGCGATCCGGCCCGTCTGGATCGGCAGCGCTATCAGCACTATGAGCAGTTTCTGTTTACCAACAGGCTGATCAAGAAAATCACGCCGGTTGATGACTATACGGCTGAAATTCAGTGAGTATTTGCACTGACTTTACCGTTGATTTGAAAATACGCTGGACAACCCTGCAAACTCTTCTGGTAAGGTATGCAACAATTAGCACATA
Organism: Erwinia phyllosphaerae; assembly: GCF_019132875.1. GTDB lineage: Bacteria > Pseudomonadota > Gammaproteobacteria > Enterobacterales > Enterobacteriaceae > Erwinia > Erwinia phyllosphaerae. The sequence continues at coordinate 92,327 of NZ_JAHSPF010000004.1, read as the reverse complement.
TTCTGGAAACCTCGATGCTGTCAACAATCATCTATCGTAGCCATATCTCTGATGAAGTCCCTCTGAAGACGCTGGCGAAGCTGGCAGTTGAGGCCAATAAAGTCAACGAATCGCACAACGTTACCGGTATTTTGCTGTTTAACGGCACGCACTTCTTTCAGCTACTGGAAGGGCCAGAAGACGCCGTGCTCGCAATCTATGACGGTATTTGCCGCGATCCGCGCCATCACAACCTGGTTGAACTCATGCGCGATTACGCTCCGGCCCGCCGCTTCGGCAACGTAGGCATGGAGCTTTTCGATCTGCGTGAGTATGACCAGGCGAAAGTGCTACAGGCCGTGCTGGATAAAGGAACTTCAAAATATCAGCTAACTTATGATGACCGGGCTCTGCAATTTTTACGCGTTTTCGCTGAAGCGACGGAAAGGGAAAATTATTTTGAAATCCCGCCTGGTGATGCCTGGGAGTTTATCGCCGAAAGCAGCAAAAGGAGCCTGAAAGAAGCCGTTGCGGCCACGGATGATTACAGTTTCGTCTTTCAGCCTATTATCGACCCGCTCTCTCGTCAGGTAGTATCACTGGAAGCCGTGATGCAGCCTGCCAGCGGCGTTTCATCGTCTGAGTATCTGGCGCAACTTCCGCGTGAAGAACGCTATGAAGTCGATCTTAAGTCGAAGAAACTGGCTTTCGCGCTGGCGAAAAAATTGGGCATTGATGGCCTGACGCTGTCAATCAATCTGCTGCCGATGTCGCTGGTAGTAGTGCCAGAAGCGGTCGATTTCCTGCTGCAGGAGATCCACGCTAACGGTCTGGTACCGGAACAAATTGTGGTTGAAGTAACGGAAAATGGCGCAATTGCCCGCGCCGACGAGTTTGCCGCCGCCATCAGGAAGCTAAAGGCCTCCGGTATTAGCCTCGCCATTGACGACTTTGGCGCTGGCTCTGCTGGCCTGCTGCTGCTGGCGCAGTTTCAGCCGGACAAAATTAAAATTGACCGCAATATCATCCATGATGTGCATAAAAGCGGCCCGAAGCAGGCTATCGTCCAGGCTATTCTTAAGTGCTGCTCTTCCCTGCAAATTACCGTGATTGCCGAAGGCGTAACGAAACCGGAAGAGTGGATGTGGCTGGAGTCAGCAGGCGTCTGTCACTTCCAGGGGGCATTATTTGCCGCACCGGAGCTGAACGGTATTCCTGCGGTCGCCTGGCCTGAAAAGGTTGAAGCCTGGTAGAGTATGAAGTCGGTATTCCAGAAGATGCCAACGGGCGGCAGCATCAGGCCGCCCGTTGGCTGCGTAGCTAATGACAGATCTGCTGCAGATCTTGCTCGGACAGGCCGGTTAATTCTCTCACCGCAGCGATTTCGAAGCCCTTAGCCAGCATGTTGCGGGCAATTTTCGCGCTGGCTTCGCGCTCGCCAAGCTGGACGCCTTGTTCGCGTCCTTTCTCTATGCCCTGAACCATGCCCTGAGCCATGCCTTCCGCCATGCCTTTTTTCAGGCCCTGTTCCCGGCCTATCTGCTCCAGTCTTTTTGCCATTGTCATCAGTTCATCCTTATGCTGCGGCATTTGCCGTGCCAGTTCGTGAATAAAGCCTTTCACATTCGGCGTTTCCCCCGCCTGAAGCATATAGTTTATCAGTGCGGTTAACTGTTGTCCGGTAATAAATTCCGACAGTAATAGCGTGATCAGGCGATCTTTTAACTCCTGCATATCACGCTGTCGAATGTGCTTTTGCAAATATGTCAGCACGGCCATAGTGCGATGCTTCATGATTTCATCATCAGAGATAGTCGTGATATCAACAAGAGGAAAAGCGCCACCGTACAGGCGGGCGGCCAGCTCGGGTTCGCTAAACAGATCCAGCCAGTTCAGGCTATAAGGATAAGGGCTTTTCCCTCCCTGATAAAACAGTACGGGCACTACCAGCGGTAAAAAGTCATGCCCGCTATCCAGATGGCGTTGCATTGCGGCAACAGAATAACGCATCAGGCGAAAAGCCATTAACTTATCCGGCTTGCTCTGGTGCTCAATCAGAACGTAAATATAGCCATCGCCTTTCGTCGTACGTAACGAATAGAGCACATCACTATAGTAAGGCCGCAAATCCTCCTCAATGAAGCTGCCTGACTCCAGCTTTAACGTATTGAGGTCGCAGATTTTCAGCAGGTCAGGCTGAAGATGTAATTCAAGAAAATCTCGCGCGGTTTGCGGGTGCGAAAGAAACGTTTTAAACACCGCGTCGTGCGGCGTAGGGGTACTGGTTTTCATCGTGGGCCTTCCTGTGCCTTGGTTATTATCAACGACCAGATGCTGACACAGAAAAGAGCGGCGATCAATAAATTTTACTTATACATCAACACGTTAAATGAACAGGTTATTGCACAGAACGGCCGTTCCCCTTTGCGTGACGAGAGCAAATAGTGCGCGTAAAGAGGCATCGAACGTCATAAAACTGAACCAGGTAATGCCGCCAGCATATTTCCTGGCTGTAATGCCCTACGCCACCGCACGGTCATGCTCTAATAGCGCCAGAATACGACTGCGTAATGCAATAAGCAGGGCGTCATCGCGGCGACGTGGGTAAGCCGAATTGACGGTAATAATATCCAGCACGCGTGCCGGGCGTGGACTAAAGACCACCACGCGGTTCGCCATTATCAGCGCTTCCTCGACGTCGTGCGTCACCATTAGCGTGGTGAAACGTTTTTCCTGCCATAAATCGACAATTTCCTGCTGCATGCGCAGGCGCGTTAATGAATCCAGCTTACCCAGCGGCTCATCAAGTATCAGCAGGCGCGGATGGTTAATTAAGGCCCGAGCCAGCGCAGCGCGCTGAGCCATACCGCCGGAGAGCTGATGCGGCCATGCACGGGCAAACTCGCGCAGCCCAACACGGTCGAGCATGGCATGAATTTGCCCTTCTGCCGCTTTTTTGCTTTCGCCACGAATTTGTAATCCCAGCCCCACATTGTCGTAAACCGTACGCCACGGATAAAGCGTCGGATCCTGGAAAACCACCACGCGTGAAGGATGCGGCGCGGTTATAGCCTGGCCTTCTTCGACCAGCGCGCCGGTTGCCGGTTGCTCCAGGCCTGCCAGCAGGCGCAGTAGCGTGGATTTACCGCAGCCGGATGGCCCCAGCAATGCGACAAATTCACCTGCCTCCACCTGCAAATTAATATTTTCCAGTACGGCAAGTTCACTGCCTTCTAAAGTGAAATGGTGACTGACATTTTCAATGGCAATATTGACACCAACGTCTCTACTCATGGTTTTATCCTCCTTAAAAACTGCAATTTATACTCATAAATAACACGCAGCGATAAAAGGAAATATGCGAATAGCGGCAACCAATTTCGCTAAAAGACATAAGTAAATACTGCATGAACTCATACGCATTTGTTATTTGGCCGTATGAAGCCTCTTTGCGATAGTGCCATAAAATTCGGGCAGGGAGACAAGCATGGCCAGTGAAGTTCTGTTATTACGCCGTTCTGGCGCCGCGCGTCGTATTGCGCCTGCGCTGTGGGGAGCAATATTTTTCTGGTGGGCGCTGGTCGCGCTGATGGTTATCGTACCGGATAAGCCGCAAGGTTTTGCCGCACCACGCTTTGTACAACAAACCCACGAGCTTTTTGCTGGCCTGGCTACGCTGCTTAGCGTACTGGCACTGGGTTCCAGCCTGACGCCAAATCTGGCCGTGTGGCAGCCGCTAAAACGCAGCGGGCGCTGGCTGATTGCGCTGGCGATATTGATCGGTCTTTGGGAATACGTTACCGCCAAGCTGGCGCTGCTGCCCGCCCCCTTCTTTGCTCCACCTCGCGCGCTGATAGAAGCTTACGCGACCGACTGGCCGCGGCTGCTGGACAGCGTACTTAATTCTCTTCGCCTGCTGGCGTTCGGTTTTCTGTTTGGCAGCCTGGCGGGATTTATCACCGGTGTGGTGATTGGCTGGTCGCGCGGTTTAGGTTACTGGGTTCATCCGGTCCTGCGGTTTCTTGGCCCGGTGCCCTCTACCGCACTGCTACCGCTGTCGCTCTATTTCTTCCCTTCGAGCTTTTCCGCCGCAATATTTCTGATTGCGCTGGCAACCTGGTTTCCGGTAACGGTATTGACCTGGTCAGGCGTGTCCAGCGTGGATAATCGCTATTACGACGTGGCGAGAACGCTGGGCGCAAATTCACTGTTTCTGGTTCTGCGCGTGGCCGTTCCCGCTTCGCTACCGCATCTGTTTGTCGGGCTGTTTATGGGACTGGGTGCCTCCTTCTCCGTGCTGGTTGCGGCAGAGATGATGGGCGTGAAGTCCGGGCTTGGCTGGTATTTGCAGTGGGCGCAAGGTTGGGCAGCTTACGCCAATATGTATGCCGCATTGATTGTCATGGCCGTGCTGTTCTCGTCGCTGATTACGCTGCTGTTTATTTTGCGTGACCGTACGCTCGCCTGGCAGCGCAACGCGGTGAAATGGTAATTCCCTTTCTTGTGGGCAGACCGCCCGCCTTTTTTAGAGGTATCGCTTATGGCCGCATCTATCTATGGCTCGATTGCTGAACTGATCGGCCAGACGCCGCTGTTACGCCTGTCGCGCTTTAGCCAGCAACAACATCTTAAGGCTGACTTAATCGGCAAGCTTGAGTTGTTTAATCCTAACCACAGCGTAAAAGACCGAATTGCGCTGGCCATGATTGAACAGGCTGAACGCGATGGCCTGCTTAAGCCTGGCGATATTATTGCCGAAACCACCAGTGGCAATACCGGTATTGGCGTGGCGGCATTTGCGGCGGCCAAAGGCTACCGTTTTCGCGTTTATATTAACGATTTTGTCAGCATTGAACGCAGCAAAATCATTCAGGCTTACGGTGCCGAAGTCGTACCTTTCAGCACCGTGCCGGGCTTTGCCGAATTCTATGAGGCCAGTGATGGCGACTTTGTTGCCGGCACGCGCTGGCTGGTCGCCCAGGTAACAGAGGCCGAACCGCACGTTCATTTTTTGCAGCAGCTACAAAACCCGGCAAATCCACGGATACACGAACTGACCACCGGGCCAGAAATCTGGCGTGATACCGACGGTGAACTGGATATTTTTGTCGCGTCTGTCGGTACTGGCGGCACGCTTTCCGGCACCAGCCGCTATCTGAAAGCGCAAAATCCGGCGATCCGCGTTGTGGCAGTGGAACCGGGAGTTGATTCGCAGCCGAGCGAGCGGCAGCCGGAGCCGCTGGAAATAACCGGCGTCCACGCCTTCAGTAATCAGCCGCCAGAACGCGTTCCGCCTAATCTGGATACGCAGATCTGTGATGAAGTTATTGCAGTGGAAACCTGGCAGGCTTATCAGGCAGCACGGCAGTTTGCGCTGGCGGAAGGCGTGCTGGTTGGCGACTCTTCCGGTGCGGTGCTCTGGGCCGGGCAACAGCTGGCGGCAAGGCCAGAAAATCACGGTAAGCGGATTGTTCTGCTGCTGGCCGACGGCGGCGCAAACTACCTTTCCACCGATCTGTTTAACCATCAGCAGCCTGTGGAAGAGCTGAAAAATGCCACCGCTGTGCAAACCTCTCAGCAGCTTTTATAACCCTTTCCTGATGATTAGTCTGGCGCGTCCATGCGCCAGGCCTTCCATTACTGCCTGACTGAACAGCTGTTACACCAGCACATCCGCAGTAATGCCTTTGGCAAACAGCAGCGGGTCGGTTTCCGGGCGCAGTACGTTAATGGCTTTCAGGTCATGTGCGTAAATATCAATCTCTTTTACAAAAGCTTCGCCCACCGAATAGTGGCCATGCGTATGCGTTTTCAACACGCTGGCTATCTCCTGTGGATTTGTATTGAGCGCTTTACTGTTAAATTCCTGGCCGATCGCGTCAGGATGCTGAGCAGCAAAGGCGTGCGCCTGCAAAATAGCGTGGGTGATGGCCGCCGCTACTTCCGGCCTGTCGCGAATTAAGCTGCCGCGTGCGCCAATAACGCAGCAGCTAAGGTGCGCGTAGGTATCGGAAAGATTAGTAGCAACCTCACGATAGCCCGGCTGCTGCGTCAATCGCCACATCACCGGATCCGACCCGCTCGCTGCCTGTATTTCTCCTTTTTTTAGCACCATCGGCAGTAAATCCTGCGGATAAACGCGCCAGCTAACATCGCTATTGGGATCGAGACCGTGCCGCTTTAATAACAGCGAAAAAAAGTTCTTATCTGCGCCAGCCATATCGGTGACGCCAATTGTTCTACCTTTCAGCGCCTCCAGCGTAGCGGGGCCGTTATCAAGCGTTACCAGCCGCATACAGCCGCCGTGCGTGCCGGCGGTAAGCTTCACGTCAAATCCCTGCTCCAGCGCCTTGAGCCAGCGTAGCGCCATGCCAACCGCCGCTTCCGCTTTGCCGGTGGCGATAGCCTCCAGCAGTAATTCGGTGGAATTGCCAAAATTCACAAACTCCACGTCAAGATTGTGCGCTTTAAAAAACTGATGTTGGTCAGCTACGATAACGGGCGCGAGGCAAATAGCGTTCAGGTTAACCGCAAGCCGCACTTTTGTTGGCTGCGCCAAAGCCCATTTTCCCGCCCCTCCCTGTACTAAATCGCGCGGCATCGTCATATCCGGCATCGCATTTGCAAACAGAGCTGGAGAAAATGCGCCTGTCGCCAGAGCGGCGGCAGAATAATGAAGAAACCGACGACGTGATAAACCTGAATATAGAGTCACACTACCCCCTGAAATAAATATTCTTTTTAAAAAAATAAGGAATGAGGCGAAAGCTGAGTAATAGTAATTAACACGGTAACCGGTCGGTAAACTATGCCGATTTCGTCTGAAGATATCTGCTTTATTGCTTTTACATTAGAGGGCCAACAATGAAAAATCATGGCAGTCAAAAACGTGCTGGCGCGTAGTTATCGCGCATTAACTGGAGAAAGAATATGGCGCTTACGCTATTTCTGGATGAGCTTTTGCCTGCTGTTAGTCAGGCGCTGGCGGAAAATGCGGCAGAGGTCGACCGGCTGGGCAAATTTCCCTGGCGCAATTTTGCTCTGTTGCATCAGCACGGTTTGTTAAGCCGCGCCCTGCCCGTTGCCGCCAGCGGCTTTGGAAGCAGTCTGGCAGAATGCCGCGCTATTATCAGCGCTATCGCGCAAAGCGAGCCGTCCACCGCGCTGATTCTGGTCATGCAGTATCTTAACTCACGCCGTCTTGATAAGAATTCTGGCTGGCCTACCGCCGTTTATGAGCGTGTCGCACGAAGCGTGCGGGAGGATGGCGCGCTGATTAATGCTTTACGCGTGGAGCCAGAGCTTGGTACGCCAGCACGCGGCGGCCTGCCAAAAACCATAGCGCGTAGAGAAGTTGACGGCTGGCGCATCAGCGGCGAAAAAATTTACTCTACCGGCAGCGTTGGCCTGAGCTGGTTTCTGGTCTGGGCGCGCAGCGACGATGCCGATCCGCTGGTGGGTAGCTATCTGGTACCCGCTTCCGCCCCCGGCATCCGCATTGTTGAGGAATGGGATCATCTTGGTATGCGCGCCACCTGTAGCCATCGCGTAGTGCTGGAGGATGTCTGGGTCCCTCGGGAAAATGCCGTCAAGGTAAGCCCGTGGAGTGAGCCACGCCCGACGCCCGATGATGAAGATATTTTGTGGACAAACGTGCTTCTTGCGGCGCTCTACGATGCTATTGCACGTGCGGCCCAGCGCTGGTTAATTACCTTTTTACAACAGCGTACGCCTGCAAACCTGGGACAACCGCTGGCGACCTTGCCGCGCTTTCAGGAACTGGTCGGCCAGATCGAGACGCTGCTGTTCACCAGCCAGACAATGCTGGATGGAGCGCAAGCTGGCCTGATTTCCGCAGAAGACGCCCCAAAGTTAAAGCAGGTTGTAACGAACAATGCTATTCGCAGCGTTGAGCTAATGGTGAAGCATATTGGTAACCACGCGTTAACGCGAGCTAACCCGCTCGAACGACACTTACGCAATGTATTGTGCGGCCGCATTCATACGCCGCAGGATGACGCTGTTTTCACGGGTGCCGGAAAAAAGGCGTTGGCCGCACATTACGACAATGAATTAAAGTATTCCATAACTGCATCATCTTCCCTCGCTCCGGATGGGTTGCCCACCAGCGCGCTAAAACAGCCATAGCATTTTCAAATTAAGCGGCTCGCCATAATCGCAAAGGCATACAGAGCAATAGCAATAATGCTGATACAGGTACCGCAGGAAATTGTACGCGCCGAACGGCTCGTCTTAATATCCTGCGTCGTTTTGCCGATAAACCAGCCCATGATTAAATAGAGAAGCGGGAAAAAATAGTCACTGCTTTTCCTTAAGATTATTTTTATGACCGAGGCTATGCCCTTTGATGCTGGGCCGATCAACCAGGTATGCAAAGGATAAGTTTGACTCTGCATCAGATAGCAGCAGTCAGCGATCGGGCCAGCGATAACCAGAGTAAAAACCTGTGAAAAACCGACCAGTCCACGGGCATTTCTTATATATCATTAATGTAAAATAAATGTAAACACCCTATCAGGCAACATCTTCAGCCGTATAGAAATATCAAAACTTCTACAAATGTAATCAAATGCGATATTTTTCCCTTCTCGCCTTTCAAATGTGACTGAAGTTTTCTTCGGGCCGAATTAGCAGTAAAAGCTAAAAGCCCGGGCGCAAAAAGGTATTTTATTACCTCGTGGTTGTTACTTTTATTTAACAACTGATGATAATTATCAACAAGCGAACCGGCCAGCTGCGGCAGCCGGGACGGTTTCTGTTTATGAGGAGTGAAACGATGAAAGCACTGGTTCAGGATGTTTTATCTATATTTTCACCTAAGTCGATCGAGCCGGTACTGGTTCGTTCCGGGCTGTCTCATCGTGAAAAAGCCTCAATCCAGCCTGTCGGTATTATGTCTGTCAGCTGGGCGACTTCGCTCGAAGAGCTGCACGATGCACTGGTTCAAAAGGCACTAGCCGCAGGTGCCGTCGGCTACCACATCACTAACGTGGAATCCCATAAGCCAGGCAACGATGAGCAGTCAGTACTCGCTGCCACCGCCACACTTTATAATATCAATGACAGTCTGGCTTATGATGACTGGCCGCTTTAATCATTCCGAACATTGTCACCTTTAATTACCCAGGCATTGCCCATTTTTGAAGGCGCGCCAGCAAGGAATTTTGATTTTCTATGCCGTTGCCAAACGCAGCGGCACCTTTACCTCTAACAAAGCTTCAGGAAAAACGATTTTATCTGCATAAAGCTGTTGTTGCTTTGCCCCCTTCAGCCATACAAAAAGCAGATCCCTCGCCATTGTGGCTGACAATCCTCTAAGTTACTTTTTTAATTACCTTTTTCGCACAAGGATTACTGGAATGCAGATATAGCTCTTTCATTAATCCTGATAGCATCCTTATTATCAAAGCCTGTCTCAGGATCAAAACTATGACTAAACATATTCCACAACTAACGGCCTATCTGCGTGAAGTTCGTCACCATCTGCACCGTTTTCCTGAACTTTCTAATCAGGAATTTGCCACTACGGCTTATCTTCGTGAACAGCTGGCGCGAGAAGATATTGCCATCCTGGATCTACAGTTGGCTACTGGCCTGGTCGCGGAAATTACCGGCGGTAAACCCGGTCCACTGGTGGTGCTGCGCGCCGATATCGATGCCCTTCCTATTGAAGAACAGTCCGGCGTGGCGTTTAGTTCGCAAAATCCAGGCGTCATGCACGCCTGCGGCCATGATTTTCATGCATCGGCCGCGTTGGGTGCGGCAATTTTTCTTCAGCGGCAGCGCGCAGAACTGGCAGGACGAGTACGTATTCTGTTTCAGCCTGCCGAAGAAAATGGCAACGGCGCGCCAGCGGTACTGGCAAGCGGCGCGTTACAGAATGCCAGCGTCATATTCGGTCTGCATAACGACCCGGGTTTACCCGTTGGCGTAGTCGGCAGTAAAGCAGGCGCGTTAACGGCAGGCGTCGATCGCTTTGCTATTCGTATTAAAGGCACCGGCACTCACGCCGCGCGTCCTCATGAAGGTAACGATCCTATTATCATTGCCGGACAGCTTATCGCCTCACTGCAAACGCTTATTGCGCGTAATCTGCCTTCCGATCAAAACGCGGTGGTATCCATAACTCAGGTTCATAGCGGCACAACCTGGAACGTCATTCCCGAGGAAGCCTGGCTGGAAGGCACCGTGCGTACCTTTAATGCGGCAAGCCGGGATCTTCTGGAAAAACGACTGCGCCAGTTACTGGACGGCCTGGCCATCTCTTTTAACGCCTCTGTGACGCTCGACTGGCAGGCCGGGCCACCTTCCGTATGTAACGATGAACGCTGGGCCGCTTTTGCTCTTGAGCAGGCCAGCGCCAGCGGACTGGAAGCGCGAACGGTAGAGGCCAGCCCAATCGGGGAAGATTTTGCCTTTTACCAACAGCAGGTTCCCGGCGCTTTTGTCATGGTCGGCTCTGGCGGCCCGTGGCCTTTACACCATCCCCAGTTTCGCGTTGACGATGAGGCGCTGTTACCTGCGGCTCTCTATCTGGCAAACCTGGCGCTGGCAGCGAGTACGAAGCTGGCATCTGCGGCATAAAAAACGATCTGATAAAGCTTGCAAATGGCGCAGAGAAATCCGCGCCATTATCTGTACAGGTGCCCCCCAACGCAGGCCGTCAATCGATCCAGTTAAGATCGCTTATCATCCGCTCTACCTGCTTTCTTTCTTCTCCGCTTATCGTCCGCAGGGGAAACGGCAGTGAAGGCGAAGAGATGGTGCCCATAAGCTCTGCCATGGTGGCGATCGTTCTGAGGCTACCGTGACGACGGAAGAAATCCCATAGCGGACTAAGGGCAGCATCATGCTCAAGCGTTGCTTCTTTATCCCCCGACAGGGCCGTTTTTGCCAGCGCCAGAGAAAAATGTGGGAAAAGCCCACCGAGCACGGAATACCAGCCTTCACAGCCAGCAAGCAATCCATGCAGCGCCTGGGTATCGCCGCTGATTCCCAGGCTTACGCCTTCAGGCAGGTTATCTTTCAGTTTTGTGATTCTTGCTGCGGCTTCGGAAGGAACCGGCGAGAGAGCGCCGAGTTTGATTGCCCCCGTGCCCGGAAGATGGGATAAGGCGATTAGCAGCTCGTCGGTAAATTGAAAGCCAGTGGTGATGGCATTGTCATAAATACAGAGAGGCACCGACAGCTCGCGCATTATACGCTCATAGAGATCGTAAACTTCTTCGCTATTTAACCGCTGGTAAGAGACCGGTGCGAGAAGAACCGCGCTGACGCCAGCCTTCTGAGCATCCTCTGCCAGCTTTAGCACCTCTTCGCTCCGTACTGCGCCAATGCTGGTCATCACCGGAATGCCTGCGGTGGTCTGTACCACCAGTTGCGTTGTGCGGTAACGCTGTTGACGCGTCAGATAAGCGTAGCTTCCCGTTGAACCCAGCGCGCCAATGGAATCAACACCTGCATCGACCAGGCGGTCAAGGAGTGTAATAAACGATTTTTCATCAACTTCTCCATTTATCATGGGTGTAAGAGGAAAAGCGCTAAGACCTTTAAACATGATTATTCCTTTAGTAGAACAGCGTAACAGGTGAATTTAACGGGCAAATTTGCGTGAGCCTGCCACGCACAAAATGACGCCAAACGTGGTTGCTACCGTTAACGAACTGACGGCTTCGTGCAAAAACAGCGCAGAAAGTGCCAGGCCTGAAAACGGCTGTAATAGCTGCAACTGGCTAACGGTCGCGACCCCGCCTTTCGCCAGTGCTTTGTACCAGAAAATAAAGCCAATCAGCATGCTGAAAAGTGAAACGTAGCCGAGCGCTATCCAGGCGGGAAGACCGACATTATTCAATGCTGGCGGTAAGGTAATGAAAGAGGCAATCAGCATAAGAGGCAGCGAACCAACCAACGCCCAGCCGATTACCGGCCATCCGCCCAGTTCCCGCGACAGCCTGGCGCCTTCTGCATAACCAAGGCCGCAGACCGCTACGGCTGTCAGCATCAATATATCTCCCGTAAAAGATAACGACACATTTTGCGTCAGCGCAAATTCGACGACCAACAGGCTACCTGTACAGGAAAAAATCCAGAATGCCACAGGCAGCCTTTCACCTCCTCTTATTACGCCAAAAATATTGCGACGGGTCTCAGGGTTGGTGCGGTTGTCTCCCCAGCGCCCTTCCGGCAATCACTGGAGCGTGCGATCAGGGCAACTACCTGGAATACACCTTCTGTAATGACGTCAATTGTATGCGGCTGGCTACAGGATGGCACAGTTAAAAGGCTGGAAGGACTTAAACGTCGGGAGGCGCGCCGGCGTCAGGCTGTAGCACGAGAGCTATTAAGCCCGCTCAAGTTTATAAGCCATCCCGGAGCCTGGTTCCTCTGGCTTCCTTTACCAGACGAAATAAGAGCCGAAAATATCGTCCGTAAACTGGCAGAGGAAGGCATCTCGGTCTCTACGGCTGAACCGTTTTGCACTACGCAAAATGTCCCTCATGCAATACGGCTTGCGCTGGGCTCGGTGAGTACGGAGAAGCTGCGGCTCGCGCTGATAAAAATCAGGGAAATTATTGAATACGAACGGGATCTTTATTGATAATAGAAATAATAATAATATTTATTATCGTTTAGATGCGGTTTAGATAGCGTTGTCTATTGTTACCATCCGTTAACAACGATAACTTTAAAACGGAAAATAATAGTGAATATCAACGCAATCACCCTGGCGCTTCTTTCAACCTTTACCGCTTCTGCTTTCGCCCAGGATGACATGGTGGTAACAGCCAGCGGCTATGAACAAAAGCTTACTCATGCGCCTGCTTCCGTTTCCGTCATTAATGACAAAGAGCTGCAGGAGAAAAATTATACTGACCTGGGTCAGGCATTAAGCGGTGTAGAAGGTGTTGACGTGCGTGGCGGAACCGGTAAAACCGGCGGGCTGGATATCAGTATTCGCGGTATGCCAGGTAGCTATACGCTAATTCTGATTGACGGCGTGCGCCAGAATGCCAGTGCAGACGCCACGCCAAACGGATTTGATACGTTGAATACGGCCATGATGCCGCCGCTATCGGCTATTGACCATATAGAAGTTATTCGCGGCCCCATGTCTACGCTTTATGGCTCAGATGCGATGGGCGGCGTAATTAATATCATTACCAGAAAAAATACGAACGCCTGGCACGGCGGTTTGAATCTCTCTCATTCCGTGCAGGAACACAGCAAATGGGGCGATAGCTCTACGCTTGGCTTTAATACCAGCGGACCGTTAATCGATAAAAAGCTGAGTCTGGCTTTGCGTGGCAATATTCAGCATACGCAGGGTTCCAGCGTTACCAGTCTTAGCGATAGCGGCAGCAATACGCGCATACCCTATCCGACCAGAACGGAGAATTACACTCTTGGCGGTCGTCTTAACTACCAAACCAGCGAACAAAATACGTTATGGATTGACGGTGAAGTTTCTCGTCAAACCTATGACAACAGAAATGGCCAGCTTGGGCCAGTTGGCACCAGCGGTGGTGGCTATCGCAATGAACTTCGCTATCAGCGCAACAAAGTAGTTATAGGTCATGATACCGATTTAACTTTTGGTCGCTGGAGCTCCAGCCTGTCATGGGCAGAAACGGAAAATAAAGGCCGGATTCTGACGCCTCGTACTCTATCAAGCGCTAATCAGAACCTGAGCGGTAAAGATCGTATATTAAAAAATACGAATACGATTCTGGATACCAGTCTGGTCACGCCGCTGAACGAAGATCATCTGTTGCAGGTTGGCGGACAATACTGGGACGCGCGGTTAAAAGACGGCGTCGTTCTGGCCAACAGCGGTGAAACCTTTCAGCAGCAAACCTGGGCGCTATTTGCCGAGGACGACTGGCAGCTGCTGGATCCGCTATCGTTAACCTGGGGGGCGCGTTATGAAAAACATGATAGCTTCAGCGGTCATATCAGCCCACGCGCTTACCTGGTATGGAGTATTAACGACGGCTGGACGATGAAAGGCGGCGTGAGTACCGGCTATAAAACGCCTTCGCTCAGCCAGTTACATAACGGCGTCAGCGGCGTTGCAGGCAACGGTTTGGTTACCACTATTGGTAATTCAGACCTTAAACCGGAAACGAGCGTCAATTATGAAACAGGTCTCTACTATGATAATCGTGACGGCGTTAAGGCGAACGTTACTGGTTTTATCAATGATTACCGTAATGCGATTGAATCAGAGGCAATTGATGATTCAACAAATTCTTATCGCAATGTTGGTAAAGCGATTACGCAGGGGATTGAGCTGGCGACTTCACTGCCGCTGGCGGCCAATGTCGCCCTTAATCTGAATTACACCTATACCGATAGCAAACAGCGCGGCGGCGATAACCCGGGAGCGCCATTAACTAACACTGCGCGTCAAATGGCTAATGCTCGCCTGAACTGGAACATGACGCCAGATTTGAGTAGCTGGATGGCAGTGGAATACCATGGTAAAACCCCAAGGTATATCACCAGCTATAATAATTTGAGCGCAATTGAAAAAGTTGTGGCGGACGAGCGCGGCACTTATCTCAAAGCATGGACGGTCGTTAACATGGGCGCATCGTTGAAACTCACGTCACAGCTGACGCTTAACGGCACCATTAATAATGTACTGGACAAAGACTTTTCTAAAGTATCGCTGTACCGCGCGGGTAGTAGTTCGATTTACGCTGGCGATTATTTTCAGACGCTTGCGTCTACCACAGGATATATAACGCCCGGGCGGAATTACTGGCTGTCGCTGAATTACACATTCTGATATGAGTCATCATAGGTTTTTACCTATTTTGTGAAGCTTTTAAAACTTTTCAGCCTGATTTTTCCATAAAATCCCTCTGTCCTTAATTATTGCCTGGATGGCAAGGAAAATACGTATGGAAACAGAGGGAACTCATCACGGAAGTCAGATCGTCACGCCGCACGATTCTGTGTTTAAACAATTTTTGACGCACCCGGAAACTGCCCGCGACTTTTTGCAGATACACCTGCCGCCAAAGCTACAGGCTATTTGCGATCTCACCACGCTTAAACTGGAGTCGGGCAGTTTTGTTGAAGAAAGTTTGCGGCCCTATTACAGCGACGTGCTTTACAGCCTGAAAACGTCGGAGGGAGACGGCTTTATTCACGTGCTGATTGAACATCAGTCCTCGCCGGATGAACATATGGCTTTTCGACTGTTGCGTTATGCGATAGCGTCAATGCAGCGCCATATAGACGCCGGATATAAAAAGCTACCGCTGGTCATTCCAATTCTGTTTTATGCCGGTAAGCGAAGTCCGTACCCCTATTCTACCTGCTGGCTGGATAGCTTCGTCAATCCGGCTCTGGCCGAAGAGCTTTACGCAGGGCCTTTCCTTCTGGTAGACGTCTCCGTTATTCCCGATGATGAGATTATGCATCATCGCAGTATGGCGGCACTGACGCTGTTACAAAAACATATTTACCAGCGCGATATGACCAAATTTGTGGACAGGCTTGCGATAATATTAAACGCCGGGCAGTTAACGAGACAGCAAATGCTTTCATTGTTAGAATATCTGGTGCTTATGGGAGAAACCCCAAATGCATACGCCTTTGTCAACAGACTGGCACAGCAGGTGCCAAAGCATAAGGAGGAACTGATGACTATTGCACAACAGCTTGAGCGTAGAGGGATGGAAACAGGCTTAGCAAAAGGTATTCAGCAAGGGATGGAAAAAGGCATCGAGCAAGGCATCGAACAAGGGCTGGTCAAAGGCCATGTCGAAGGTCGTCTGGACGTGGCTCGTAGCCTGTTAAAAATGGGTATCTCACGCGAAACCGTGCTGGAAGCTACCCGCCTGACGGAAGAAGAGCTGGCACAGATTCACCATTAATTGCCCCGCCTGCCTCCGGGAAACCGGGGGCAAAAAAGAAATCGCAATAAAAACCCAAATTATTTTTTTACGGGACCGAAACTTTTGCCACGCATTCGGCGAACTTCTCATTGAACGAATAAAATTACTGTACTCGTCGCCTAATGGAGAAATGAATGCGTATGAAAAAAAATCTGAAAACTTTGGCTGCTGCAACTCTTCTGGCTCTCAGTCTGCCCGCCACCAGCGCCTTCGCTGCGCTTCAGATCGGCGAAAAAGCGCCCGACTTCCAGCTTTCAGCCGCGCTGGCCGGAAAAGCGACCACTTTTTCACTACAGCAGGCGTTACAGAAAGGTCCGGTAGTACTTTATTTCTTCCCGGCGGCATTTAGCGCAGGCTGTACGCTGGAAGCACACGATTTTGCCGAAGCTACCGATGAATTTAAAAAACAAGGCGCGACCGTGATCGGCGTAACGGCCGGCAATACCGATCAGATTGCTAAATTCTCGCAGCTTGAATGTCGCGATAAGTTTACCGTCGCGGCCGATCCGGGTGCCAAAGTCGCTGCCGAATATAAAAACACGCTGCAAATGAAAGGGAAAACTTATTCTGACCGCACCTCCTATGTAATTGCGCCAGACGGCAAAATTCTTCTTAGCTATACCGATAAAAATCCGGATGCCCACATTCAAAAAGCAATGGACGCGGTAAAAAAATATCGCCAGGCCAATCCGGCTTGATTTGAATCCGTCAGGCTTATAATGCTGACCGCCTCGCCGGTCGGCATTTCCCGCAATCTTTTTAATCAGGCAGGTTTATTATGTTGACTGCTATTGCTGCCGCTTTTCTGGGCGGTATCATTCTTAACCTGATGCCGTGTGTATTTCCGGTTATTTCACTTAAGGCGCTGAGTCTGATCCGCCATCATGATAAAACTGCCCATGCCCGCGCTGAAGGCCTGGCGTTTCTGTTTGGGGTAGTGGTAACAATGGTTGTGCTGGCAGGCGCGCTGCTGCTTGCCCGAGCTGGCGGCACGTCGGTCGGCTGGGGGTTCCAGCTACAGTCGCCGTTGGTTATTGCTTTGCTGATCCTGGTGATGCTCGCGTCGGCACTGAATCTGCTGGGCCTCTTCGAATTTGGCCTTTTTGCCCAGCGAATCGGCGGCGTGGGCAGTCAACGAGACGGCCTGGTCGGTTCTGCGTTGACTGGCGCTTTAGCCATCATCGTTGCCACGCCGTGCAGCGCGCCATTTATGGCCAGCGCCATCGGTTATGCGCTTACCCAACCGCCTGCCATCAGCCTGGTAATCTTTATTTCCCTGGCGTTAGGGTTTGCGGCACCTTTTACCCTGATTGCTTTTTTCCCGATTCTGGCACGCGTGCTGCCTGCGCCCGGGGCCTGGATGAACACGCTGAAACATGGTCTGGCGTTCCCGATGCTCGGTGCCGTTGGCTGGCTGATTTGGGTGCTGGAGCGTCAGGCAGGTTCAGCTGCGCTGGCGGCCATTCTGGCCTGCTGCCTGCTGTTAAGTTTTTCCGCATGGCTGTATGGCATGGCGCAAAAACGCCGTATGATGGGCAAACGCCATCTGGCTTTACATGTTGCTACCATAGCTTTTCTGCTGCCGGTACTGGTACCGCTGGCAAACCTTAAAGCTACCTCCGGTTCATCGGAAACAGCAGAAGCTGTAACGGCCGCGGCGGCGGTCGCCTGGACACCGCAAAACGTGGATGCCATTAAAGGCCAGGGTAAACCGATTTTGGTGAATTTTACCGCATCGTGGTGCATTACCTGTCAGGTTAACGATCGTACTTCACTGTCAACACAGGCGGTTAAGGCGGCGATGGCGCGTACCAACACCATTTATATGGTAGCGGATTCCACCAAATATAATCCTGATGTCGAGCAGGCACTGAGCGATTTCGGCCGTGGTGGCCTGCCGTTATATGTGGTTTACCCGGCTAACGGCGGCAAGCCAACGGTGCTGCCGCAGGTTTTAACACCACAAATCGTTATTGCCGCGCTCGATCGCGCAACCGGAAAAAAAACGTGAACAGACAACGTGACTCTCTTTGCCATGCTTTACACAGATAATGACCGGCGCTGAAGCAAACGAACGCTGGCCCGCGCTGATGGCCCGTGCGCAGGCTGGCGATCGACAAGCTTATAACCAGCTTCTGAAAGCGATGGTGCCAGCCATTCGGGCTTTTGCGCGTAAAAAAATCAGTGATGAAGCGCTGATCGATGACGTCGTGCAGGAGACGCTACTGGCAATTCATCGCGTGCGGCATACCTACGATCCCCAGCGTCCGATGCTGCCGTGGGTAGCAGCCATTACTTCTGCCAGGGCAATTGATGCTTTACGGCAGCGCGGTCGAAACCAGGAAGTTCAGGACGACTTTGCGCTGAATTTGCATCCTGCCAGAAACGACGATTCAGATAGCCAGGCTGAAATAACAGGTTACCTGGAAAGTTTACCGGCGCGCCAGCGCGAGATTGTGGAAACAGTTCACCTGCGCGAGCAAAGTCTGGCGCAGGCGGCAGCGGAAACTAACCTGTCCGTTGCCGCCGTTAAATCCCTTTTGCATCGTGCGATGCTTAACCTTCGTAAATATGGAAGCGGTAATCATGAGAAATCATGACCAGTTTATAGACCGGCTCAGCGCATCCGCGCAGCCGGTAAAGCGTCTCTGGCCAACGACCTGGCGCGTTATTGCGTGGGTGGCGGCCGTGCTGCCGAGCGGCATGCTAAGCAGTTGGGCTCTCCATGGCCGGTTCACCGACTGGTCCCAGCCGGGCGCCTTGTCCGCGCTGGTTACGCTCCTGCTGGCTTTTATTATTGGCAGCGGTGCTATTGCCGCTGCGTTTACTTTAAGCATAGCGGGTCGCCAGCCTGCCAGCCTGAAATGGTCTTTATGGCTGTCGCTGGCCTGGCTGATACTCAACCTGAATAATATGTCATTTACCAGCTCGCCTGCGGGTTCGCATCAGTTCGGCGAAGGCATTCACTGCTACCTGTTTATGCTTTCCGCTGGCTTACCGATGGTGGTGATTTCTCTTATCGGCCTGCGGCGCTCGCGTTCACTCTGGCCTGCAAAAAGTTTGGCGCTGGCAGGATGTGGCATAGCCTTTATGTCTTCTATGCTGCTTTCGTTATGCCACGACACACATCTTCATCTGCTCGATTTTGCCATGCACCTGGCGGCGGGCGTAACCCTGATTGTGGTTACCATACTGACAGGGCGCCGCTGGATTCGGCTTTAAACAACCTTTATAAAAAGGCGAGCGGCACGATGCGCTTGCCGGTTCGCTTGTTACCGATGGCTGTCTCTGCTTTTACCTGCATGAATCATTCACAGGATTTTTCTGACGGTAAAATAAGCACGCCTGTTTCATTAAATTTCCAAATAAATCCGAAAAAAATAATTTTTCCTTCCCTTCCGTTATAATTACGCTACAGGAAAAAAGAGGGGGATGCCCAAATGACTAAGGACCCAATTTTTGAACGTAAAAAAAACCGCGCGATAGAGATCATGGCGGGAAAAGGCATGTGGCGCAGCAATTACGCCCCGCCGTGCCATGTGTTCTTATGGAAAATGGGCATCCACGTTCCACCGCCGCCTTTTTCTCATTTCTGGACGAACTTTTTCAGCTTTGCCGCTATCTATACGCCATTCTGGGGCGCGGTAATGTGGTTTATTTTCTGGAAATCCCAGGGTGAAAGCGCTATTTACGCTCTGGTAACAGCAGGGATTGCCGGTTTTGTTTTTGGCATCGCGATGGCCGCTTTCCAGCGCTGGCGGAAAAAAGCCAACGACCTTCCGGAATGGGAGCAGCTGTAATATAACCGCGTATAAAGTTGATTGCGGACATTTTTGCCGTAAGCACGGTATAGCACTCAACAACTCCCTGAAATGGCCGCGCCTGCGGCCATTTACCAACATATAGCACAACCCTGAAATTGAGTATCCTCCTCCTCCTTAAAACACTCCGTTACGGTAATTCCATGGGCAGCAGAGCCTTCGGGATACCGTGCGTAGCAATATCATTTTATTACGACAAGTTTTTTAACCTGTTGACATAGCAGAGAGTTTTAGAGAACATTGAATTTTACTCAACTATGAGTATTCGTCGTGACAACTCATTCCGCAGCCCACCTTTCCCGTAGCGATCTGGCTGATTTAAATGCCTTTCGCGCGGTTGAGCGTCAGCGCAGCTTTACTAAAGCGGCCGTAGAGCTTGGCATTACCACTTCTGCCCTTAGCCATGCCATACGTAATCTTGAAACGCGCCTTGGCGTCAGGCTATTGAACAGGACCAGCCGCACCGTTTCACCGACGGAAGCGGGAGCAAGCCTGGCCTTGCGGCTAAATATTGGTTTCAGAGAAATCAGTGAAGCGCTGGATAACGTTAACCACTTACGCGTTCGCCCTGCCGGCCGCCTGCGTCTTAACGTACAAAGGGATGGCGCAAGCCTGATTATTGCGCGTCATTTACCTGAATTTTTACGGCGGTATCCTGAAATGGAGGTCGACATTAGCGTCAGCGACCACATGACCGATAGCGTAACGGAAGGCTTTGACGCAGATATTCGTTCTGGCAGTAACATGCCGGGAAATATGGTGGCGATAAAGCTGGAGAAAGCATGGAGAAGAGTTGCAGTCGCTTCGCCCCGCTATCTTTATTACCACTCGCAGCCTGAACAACCAGAAGATTTGAGAACCCACGCCTGTATTCGGCTACGTACGGGCCAGGGCATTATTCGTAAATGGCACTTCAGCAAAGACGGCGAGCGCCGGATTATTGATGTACCGGGACAGATCTGCGTCAATGACGCGACGCTGGCGATAGCGCTGGCTCTTGCCGGAACGGGCATCGCATGGTGTCTTGAACAACAGGTTTCTCAGCATCTGGCGGAAGGGAGCTTGCGTACCGTTCTTTCCGACTGGTCGCCGGTTGAACCTGCCCTGCATTTGTACTATCCCAAAAACCGGACAATGCCGCAGGGACTAAGCGAATTAATCGAGCTGCTGCGTGAAGAAACAGATACAGGGGAAAGACATTTACAGCAGCTTTGCAGTAAAACGCTGCCTTTCCCCGTTTTTTCCGGCTCTTTTTAATCAGCCGGTTTAATTGCTACGCCACGATAAAAGGTAGGTTCAACCTGCAAAGGGCTGGCGATTAGACCCTGCTGGTGATAAAAATCGGCCGTAGCCTGCTGCTGGGCTATCGTTTCCCGATCGATGGCCTGCCAGTGCGATTTTCTGCGGCCAAAGGCAAGTTTGACCGCCTGCTGAGGGAAACCGATAATCTTTGCCAGTACCAGGGAATAAGCATCGGGACTGGCATAGGCCTGCCGCTCTGCTCGAGCCAGTCGATTAACATAATCCTGCAGGGCTTGCCGTTTTTTATCGTCGCCAAGCGCGCTATCGGTAGCGGCCAGAAAGCTGTTGCCCGATATCAGCCCTCGTCCATTTATCAGCACGCGCCCCGTGCCGGAAGTTTCCGCCAGCGCGGTATAAGGATCCCAGGTTGCCCAGGCATCGATTGCGCCACTTGCTAAAGCAATTTTCGCATCGCCGGGCGTTAAATAGCGAAAATGAACCCGATCCGCTTTAACCCCTGCCTGCTCCAGCGCCTTCAAAGCAATAAAATGCCCAATTGAACCGCGACCGGTGCCAATACTTTTGCCTTTTAAATCGCCAGCGGTTTTTAACGGAGAGTCTTTATTCACTACTATCGCGGTACCAACCGGATCGGATTTATCTACGGCAATGGCTTTTACCCGGGAACCCGCTGCGATTGAAAACAGTAGCGGTGCATCACCTATAATACCCGCATCGACGGCACCCGCATTGAGCGCTTCCGCCAGCGGCGCGGCGGCAGGAAATTCGGTCCACTCAATACGGTAAGGTAAATTATTCAGTAGCCCTGCAGCCTCCAGCTGGGCATGCATATTGCCTTTTTGATCGGCGATTTTTAACACTACACTATCATCCGCCTGCACCACCCAACTTGCCGCCAACAGCACCAATACCGCTCTCATCACAATCTATTCCCCTGAATAATGATTCAACTCTACGCGCGCCATTTCATCCGGCATGCTGAATTAAAAGTAAATTACGAGCTAAGCCTGCCTGGACAGCTTCTTTTACAAACCACATACAAAATCCCGTACAAACATTATCTTATTATTTTAAGCAATGTTAAGCGGATTAATTATGCTGATAACTGCTTACCATATCTAAATAACGTTTTACCGGACGGAAACGCTTACTCTTTATTCCTCTTTTTTTAGCCAATTAATTGCCCAAAGAGCCGTTTTTTGGAAGAATGCCCAACAATAAGAGAGGCCTCAGCTGTTTTGTCCATATGGCGTCATCAACCTTGCTAACAAACCCTGACACTTACGCTTTAACCAATTATTTATATTTATAATCAATTAGTTAACAAGTAAGCTAGCTTACCAAAAGCATGGTCGTTATTTTGACCATCACAACCTGACGCCCAACCATCTTATCCACAGAAAATGGGGATTACCTGTGTATAAAAAAGTATAAATCTGCCGATGCGTACTTACCGTTGCGCTGAAACGCACTAATTTTATGGTAGATTTTGTCAGAAAGGCGCGCGGGTCGAGTAAGCGAAGCGAAAAAATGGGCGTAGCAAGGAGCTGGAAGAAAATAGTGACCATGCCAGCGTTGACAGGCATCGATACGTAAGGGTTTTGTTATGCCATTTAGCACGCAATTTTTGATTAAACGGTTGGCGAACAATCCTTGTTGCGAGACTAAAGGTTTGTTGTATTACACTATGCCGCGCTGGTAGAAAAATACCGTTTAGTGAACAAGGATTTTAATTAAAGGAGCTGTGGATGCGGTCAGGAAGAACAATGAACGGTTGGTTACTGGCAGTAATTTGCTCGCTGGGTCTGGCCAGCTGTTCACATAAGCAGGAGCCCGAGATAAGGCATCAGCTGGTGCCGGTAGTAAAGAAACCGATAACAGAACCCATAGTTACGGAACCCATGCGAGGGATCTGGCTGGCTACGGTATCCAGACTCGACTGGCCGCCGCAGGCCTCTCTTCAGGCATCATCAGAAATCGAGCGAATCCGTCTACAAAAGGAATCTTTGATAAAGGCACTGGATGAGCTGAAGGAGAGCGGAATTAACACCCTGTTCTTTCAGGTGAAGCCGGATGGCACGGCGTTGTGGCACTCCGCTATTTTGCCCTGGTCAGATATGCTGACGGGCGTTATCGGCGCAGATCCCGGTTATGATCCTTTAGCTTTTGTGCTGCAGGAGGCGCACCGCCGTGGAATTAAGGTACATGCATGGCTTAATCCTTACCGGGTTTCGATGAATACAAAGCCAGAAACAGTCAGGGCGCTGCACGCTACCCTTTCCTCATCGCCAGCCAGCGTATTTGTGCTACATCCTGACTGGATACGCACGGCCAGCGATCGCTTTGTTCTCGACCCGGGATTGCCTGAAGTACGTGACTGGATTACGAACGTTGTCACCGAGCTGGTGAATAATTACGATATTGATGGCGTGCAGTTTGATGATTATTTCTATTACGAAACGCCCGACTCCCCGCTAAAAGATAACGCTACCTGGCGACAATATGGCAGCGGATTCGCCGACAAGGCCCGCTGGCGAAGAAATAACACGCTGTTACTGGTCAAACAAATTTCTGCCGCAATTAAAAAATTAAAACCGGATATTGAATTTGGTATCAGCCCGGCAGGCGTCTGGCGTAATAAGGGTGAGGATCCGCTTGGCTCTGCTACCCGAGGTGGCACAGCTTATGATGCGTCTTACGCCGATACACGTCAGTGGGTAAAGCTGGGGCTGCTGGATTATATCGCCCCCCAGCTTTACTGGCCGGTCGCCAGGAAAATTGTTCGCTATGACGTGCTGGCCCACTGGTGGGCAGATGTGGTGAAAAATACCGATACCAAATTATATATCGGTGTCGCCCTGTATAAGATTGGTATGCCTTCAGCCGCTGAACCGGACTGGACGATTGCAGGTGGCGTACCTGAACTGCAGAGGCAACTGGACATTAACGATGCCTTGCCAGAAGTGAAAGGCACCATTCTTTTTCGCCAGGGCTTTCTGAACCAGCCGCAAACGGCCGAAGCAGTACACTATCTTCAGAACCGCTGGCGCCCGAAAAAATAGTTCCCTTTCAGGCCCTTAACCGGGCCTGTCTCCCCTTCCCTTTCGGTCAGAGGTCACCAGAATTTTCCTGCTGGACCATAAAGTAACCGTTGCCAAAAGTCAGAATGTTAGTTTAACTTATTGCATGTTGTAACTATTATTAGTTATAGAAACAGGAAACCGAAAGCCTCTGCGGTTTCCTGTTTTATAGCGTGAGTCGACTAGCGCCAGCCCAGTTCTGGTGCGACGTGCTTCAGAATTGCTTCCAGAACATGCGCGCAGTAATCCACGCCAAGCTGGTTAGGTATGGTCAACAGCAGCGTATCTGCTTCGGCGATGGCTTCATCTTTTGCCAGCTGCTCAATCAGCCTGGACGGTTCCGCCGCATAGCTGCGCCCAAAAATCGCGCGCGTCTTTTCGTCCAGATAACCAATCTGATCGCCACCCTGCCCGCTACCGCCAAACCATGCGCGATCCTGCTCGTTAACCAGAGCAAAAATGCTGCGGCTGACCGAAACCCGCGGCTGATGCTGATGCCCTGCCTCTTGCCAGGCCGCACGATAAGCGCGGATCTGCTTTGCCTGCTGAATATGGAAAGGCTCGCCGGTTTCATCATCTTTCAGCGTGGAGCTTTGCAGATTCATCCCCAGCTTCGCCGCCCAAACGGCCGTGGCGTCAGAACCCGATCCCCACCAGATACGCTCGCGCAATCCCTGAGAAAAAGGCTCTGGCCTTAATAAACCCGGCGGGTTAGGAAACATTGGCTGCGGATTCGGCTTTGCAAAACCTTCACCACGCAGCACTTCCAGCAACGCTTCGGTATGCCGGCGGCCCATGTCCGCGTCGCTCTCGCCTTCTTGCGGGTTATAGCCAAAATAGCGCCAGCCCTCAATCACCTGCTCAGGTGAACCTCGACTGATGCCTAACTGCAGTCGCCCACCGCTAATCAGGTCGGCTACGCTCGCCTCTTCCGCCATATAAAGCGGGTTCTCATAGCGCATATCGATCACGCCAGTGCCGATTTCAATTTTGCTGGTGCGAGCAGCGACCGCCGCTAATAGCGGGAAAGGCGCGCTAAGCTGGCGGGCAAAGTGGTGTATGCGAAAATAAGCGCCATCCGCGCCCAGTTCTTCCGCCGCAACGGCCAGTTCGATTGATTGCAGCAGCGCGTCTGCCGCCGAACGCGTGGCTGACTGGGCGGAAGGCGTCCAGTGTCCGAAAGAGAGAAAACCAATTTTTTTCATTATTAAAACTCCGAGGGTTCGCCCGGCAGCGGTTCAGAAAGCGGCATACCTTCCGCACCCGCATAAAAGATAACCATCTCCGCCGCCTGCTCTGTGGTGTAGCCGCGATGGATATCGCCTGTGGATTCGTTTAGCGCTTCGCCAGCGCTGACGAGGTGCTTCCTGCCCGTTTCTCGATCCTCAACGGTCAGCTCGCCAGAAAGAAGATAAGCGATATTAGGCATCGGATGCGAGTGCCACGGCAAGAAAGAATGTGGCGGTATGGTCATTTTCATTACCGTCAGCTGCGGCTTTCCTTCGGGATACGCCTCGTAGGGCGTCCCGTTCCAGGCCTCGCTGGTTTGCAGCAGCATTGAAGATTCAATCTCTTGCCTGGATTTATTGTGTTCCGACACGTTACCTCCTTTATATAAGACTGCAAAACAGTATAGGTTCTGTCGCAGTAAGTTGACGAGATTACGCCTTCTTCCATGACGAATTCATCGTCAGCTGCCAGGCTGTTGTTACTATTTTGTATCAGTACGACACAATTTCAGACAACCTGGAGTCATGATGAAAGGAACTTTACCTCTGCTGGCGCTGCTGCTGTGCGGCTGCGGCGCACATAATTCCCCTTCCAAAGTTACCGCGCCTGGCGCACCCACCTCTCCGCAAAAGCAATTGCTGGATACCGGCGCGGCAGCGCTACAATCCCGGCCGCCCATTGACGCCATTAATGCTTATCTGGATGGTTTTCACTTTTACAATGGCGATCATAATGGCCAGATGGAAGCGCACCACTACGTGACTATTTTAAACGATGATGTGATGCAGGCGGTTATTTATGATGGCAATACCCGTGATGCAAAACTTATGGGCGTTGAATATATCATCAGCGAAAGGCTGTTTAAGACGCTGCCGCCGGAAGAGAAAAAGTACTGGCACAGTCATCAGTATGAGGTGAAATCAGGCACGCTGATAGCGCCCGGCCTGCCGCCGGTTGCGGAGAAAGCGCTGATGAAGCGTATCGTTAATACCTACGGCAAAACCTGGCATACATGGCATACGGATCGCGACAAAACGCTGCCGCTCGGCATTCCGGCGCTGATGATGGGCTTTACCGCCGATGGGCAGATGGATCCGCGTTTGCTAACCGATCGCGATAAGCGCTTTGATGTGGATAGCAAAAAAATTCGGGAATCGCGCAAAGATATTATTGCGCATCCGGTGGCCGCCGGTGCCAATGCCTGGGAAAAAGGTGACACAGTACAGTTAAAAAGCGTTAAAGGCGGGGGCGATATTGCACACGGAGAGACGCGTTTTACCACTTCGGAACAGACCCGCAGCGGCAAGCTCTGAATGATATGCTGGCCATTAGAAATAGTGGCCAGCGCTGAGGATTATTAAAGAGATCCACCCGCCATTAAAGTTTCTTCCCGGCATGCTGATAAAGTTTATCTCTGGCCAGGTTTTTCATTTTTACTTCACACATAATATCGAAATCGCGAAAAGACAAAGCCCAGTCGTTCAGCGTGTCGTTAAAATAGTAATCAGAATGCGCGCGCAGTTTAGTCCGCGCTACGCTTAATTCATGTTGATCGGGAAATCCCGTCTCAGGAATAATACCTTCCTGCGAGACGGAATAGTGTAATACCGGGCGAACGCCGCGCCAGGAAGCGATGATTTGCGCAATGCGCGGATCGTCCGGCTTGATAAACTCATTCTCTTTTACCCAATGGTGATGAATATCCAGCACTATCGGACAGAGATCTTTTGCCTGTAAAACATCATCCAGCGAACAGGAAATTTCATCGTTTTCCACCGTCAGCATATTTTTAGCCTGCGGGCTAAGCTGCTGGAAAGCGGCTTTAAAACCTTCAAAGCCCCCTTTGCCATTCATATGGATATTGATTTTGAAATCCTGAAAATGCTTACCGTACCCCATCAGGCTGGCGCACAAGGCGTGGTATTCCACATCTTCAATAGCGCGCTCCACCACCAGCGGATTATCGGACGCCAGCACGGAATATTGGCCGGGATGGAAAGAGAGTCTGATAGCATTATTCCTGGCAAAGTCGCCACACTTTTTAAACAGCGGATACAGATCCGGCAAAAACGCTTCATACAGTTCCCCGGCTTCCGGGACCGTATATAAAGGCAGCAGATCGCTCCCCAGACGCATCATTCTCAACGCCTCCGGCTGCTGCTGCAGCGCTTCCAGCGTCAGATAAAGATGGTTTAAATTATTATGCGAAATCTCGCTGATAAGCCTGAGCCGCTCTTCTTTATTCAGGCTCAAAAATCGGGTGCGCGTGGTGGCTCTGAATGGAAAAGGCTGTTTAGCATCAGCGTTAAAAAATTTACAAGCAAAGCCCAGTTTCATGATTTCTCCTGTTGATACACCAGTATTGAGTGTAACAACTCACGGAGAATTTGCGGGCCGAAGCCCGCCGGACGCGCGGTTTTTCGCCAGCCTTCACCGCCTCCGGCGTCTTTATCAGCTGCTTAGTAATAGCAAGGGCTGCTCGAACAGGCGGACCGTTTGGCGCATGATTGCTTCACCGAGCCGTCAGGAATGATTTTACAACGTCTCCCTGTTTCGAGCTGCCCTTGATGCCTTACGCCAGGCCCACAGTAACTTTCAACGTCGCCCTCAATGCGCTGGCATCTGCGCTGGCATATTTAATACTTTCCGTTTTCCAGCCACGGCTTCCGGTTTCACAACCGATGCCGCATTGCCCCAGCTGTTACGCAGATATGTCGCCGCGGCTGCTACCTGCTCGTCCGACAGCTTCCACGCAAACGCCGGCATCGCGCCGCTGGTCGGGTTGCCCTCGGTCACCGCGCCACGCCCGCCCTGCAGGATGGTAGAAATGATTGAAGAGGCATCTTCCGCCTGCAACCCAGGGTTTCCGGCAAGGCTGGCGGCCAGATTCGGAATACCTTTTCCATCGCTGTTATGACATGCCGCACAGTTGGCAGAGTAGACGTTCGCGCCCATCTTCATTTGCGCATCGTCAGCCGCCAGCGGCTGAGGTTTTTGCGTCCCTGAATCTGGCTGCGACTTCAGGTAAACCGCTATCGCCTGCAGATCTTCCCTCGTCAAATGCTGCGTCGAATTGGTTACCGCCTCTGCCATGGGCCCGGAAGCGACAGCGACATGGTTGCTGCCCAGCTTAAGGTAATCGGTAATCTGATCGACACTCCAGCCGCCAATGCCGGTATACCTGTTGGACGTAATATCCGGCGCATGCCACTCTGACAGGTTACTGCCCTGTAGCCAGGCATCACGGTCGCCGCCAAGCAGGTTTTTCGGCGTATGGCAGGCACCGCAGTGTTCCAGTCCTTCGACCAGATAAGCGCCGCGATTCCACTGTGCCGAACGGCCCGCATCAGGCTTAAAGCCGCTGTTCTTATAAAACAGCAGGTTCCAGCCCATCATTGCCAGACGAATATTATATGGAAAGCCCAGATCGGTTTCCGGCACCGCATAGTGAACCGGCTTAACAGAACGCATATACATCCACAGATCGTGCATGTCCCGGTCGCTGACCTTTACATAGGCGTTATAAGGCATAGCAGGATAAAGATTCTCGCCCTCTTTGCCCTTCCCGTGGCGCACGGCGCGATAGAAATCACGCTCGGTCCAGTTGCCGATCCCCGTTTCCTTATCCGGCGTAATGTTACTGGCGAAAATGCCGCCAAAAGGCGTACTGATTGCGTAGCCTCCGGCAAACGCATCTTTACTTTCCGGTGCGGTATGGCAGGCAACACAGTCACCGGCAATAGCGATATACTTCCCACGCGCCACTGCGTCAGCATCGGCCGCGCCCGGCGGCTGGCTGGTCAACGTCTGGTTATCTGCCACATCATCCGCACTGGCGTCCCCGTTCTGCCACAGCAGGCCGGCCGCCACGGCAGCGGCGATAAACGCCACGCCGCCCAGCATTGTTGTCTTTTTCATCTCACACCTTTACCAGCGGGCCTGGATTTTTCAAATACTGTTCAATAATCGCTTTTGCCGTCCACAGGCTTAGCGCGCCTATGGTGCCCGTCGGGTTGTAGCCCGCGTTGTTCGGGAACGAGGAAGCACCCAGCACAAACAGATTGTGCATGTCCCAGCTCTGCTGGTAGCGATTCAGTACGCTGGTTTTCGGATCGGT
The DNA here is from genome assembly GCF_019132875.1 of Erwinia phyllosphaerae. GTDB lineage: Bacteria > Pseudomonadota > Gammaproteobacteria > Enterobacterales > Enterobacteriaceae > Erwinia > Erwinia phyllosphaerae. The sequence continues at coordinate 62,908 of NZ_JAHSPF010000004.1, read as the reverse complement.
GCCCATGACCGCGCCGCCGATGGTATGGTCGCTGGCGAAGTTATACGGCGAATAGTTGCCGGAGGCGGAATTGGTGCCGATCACCGTTTTGGCGCCCATCGCTTTACCCAGCTCCACGCTTTTCTCTTCGATAAACTTCGCGGAACGGCGGTCGTTCTCGTTGTAATCGAAGGTCACGCGCAGCAGCGGATTACCGTTGTCATCAACGTATTCCGGATCCAGGTCCAGGTAGTAATCTTCATGAGAAAAACTGGTTCCCTGGCCAAAAATGAAGGTGCCGTTCTGGAAAGCATGCGTATAGGCTTTTTTCCACTCTTTGCCCCAGCGCGGCGTACCTGGCGGCAGCACGTCGGCGTTACCGATCGGACGAGCCCCGCGTGCTACTACCAGAATGCCCGCGCCGCCGATAAAGCCCATACCGCTATGGTCAAAGTTGTCGCCGTTGAAATCGTCAACCTGCTGAGAAAGCGCACCGGCACCGATATACTGATTCAGATACTCATTTTCAAAAAACAGACTTGCACCAGAAACGGTCTGGAAACTGTAGGCACGTCCTACCACGCCGGTTTTGCTCACCGGATCGTAAGGCTTGCCGATTTTAGAAAGCAGCAGCAGGCGCACGTTCTGCATCTGGAAAGCGGACAGCACCACAATACCGGCTGGCTGCTCCCACTCTTTTTTATTACGATCGATATAGGTTACGCCCGTTACCGTTTTGCCATCTTCCGCTTTATTGACGCGCACGACCGCAGAATCGGTCAGCACGGTAAAGTTTTCACGCTGCATCAGCGCCGGGATGACGCAGGCGTTCGGGCTGGATTTGGAAAAGTTGCCGCAGCCGTAATAAAGGCAGTAGCCACAATAGGTACAGGGCCCCATCCGCACGCCAAGCGGATTGACGTAGGCGCGGGAAGCCTGCCCGGCCGGTACCATAAAAGGATGCTGGCCGAGGGATTTAGCCGCGTCGCGGAAAATATCCGTCAGGCGCATGCTTTCCAGCGGCGGCAGCGGGTAATCACTGCTGCGGTTGCCTTCAAACGGGTTACCGTCCGGCACGATCTCGCCGTTCAGCTTGCCCGCTTTTCCGGAAACGCCGGCGATTTTTTCAAAGCGATCGTAGAAAGGTTCCAGCTCGTCATAGGTGACGCCCCAGTCCTGCAGGATTAACCCTTCGGCAATCTGTTGTTTACCGTAGCGCTCGACGGTCTGGCTATAGGGCTGAAAGTCCCATGGCGTAAAGCGCCATGCCATACCTGCCCAGTGCGTACCGGAGCCGCCAACGTTGTAACCCAGCTCGTTCAGGTTCCAGTCGCGGGTCGGTAGCGCTTGCTGAGTACGATTATTACGGAAAGTAGTGGTTTCTACGGCAGGCGGCAGTAGCATGCTGCGACGAGTATCCCAGCGCAGTTCATCTGTATCTACAGAAGGCGGGAAATCGGTCGCGGTTTCAAACCACGGGCCGCGCTCAATGGCTACCACATTTAATCCGGCGCGGGTCAGCTCTTCAGCGATCAAAGAGCCGCACCAGCCCAGGCCGACGATAACAACATCAGCTTTTGGACGTACATTATTCATTTATTAACTCTTAATTCAGAGGGTGTTATCAATCAGGCTGGTGGGAATAATATTCAGCTTCTTGCCTTTCTTGCTCAGCATGTCGCGGAAATCATAGCGCGCGCCGGGAAAGCCGATCATCTTCCAGCTGGTCATCTCTTTATTTCCGCCGTAAATCGGATCGGAAAGAAAACCTTCCCGAACGTTTTGCAGCAGCAGTTCAAAAAAGACTTTAGTATCCACCTCTTTTCCCATATCGAACTTGTCCGCTTCCATCGCGTGCAGAACGGTTTCCTGCATATCCGGCGCAAGATCGATAAAGTTTTTGCCGTACTGCTTTTGCGTTGCGCTATCCAGAGCAGCAAGCCCCTGACGATAACGTTCCGCAGGCGTCAGCGGTGACTGCGTCCCCTGTTCCGGCGTTCCTTTGACAAAGCGCCCAAGCCGATAAAGCGCGGCGGCACGACCGTAATCACCGGCCAGCTGCCTGTCGATAAAGGTAGCGCAGCCCGCATCCTTTCCGCTCAGGCTGCTTTCGTCTGCAGGAATAAAGCGTTCAGCAATAGCGCCCACGGTAGCGAACTCGTGCGGAGTAAAGTATTGCAGGCCCCCCTGTTTTGGCGGGGTTGGCGGAGTGTGAACTTTGCCCGGCTGCCACGGTTGGCCGCCGCTAATCACCTCGGCCTGCGCGCGAGGTATAGATGAGGCTACACCCAGCGCAACCACTGAGGTAAGGAACTCTCTTCTTTTCATAAATTCCCTGCGGATAAGTTGATCACATTGCGATATCGTTTTTAGAATAATTTTTTTTGATAATTGCTTAATGTAATTATCAAATCAGAGGCTTTTTGTTTACACGACAAGAATGTATTTAATAAATAATTAACATCGGCGGCAGGATAATTTTTTGCAGCAGCCCAGAAAAGGATTGCGTTGATGGTTTTACATCATATTAAGATGAGCGTCTTATTTTTCAGCAAAGCGTCGTTTTCTTCACCGTAATAGCGCAAAGAACCGCGCCCTGCCTGCATTCCGTCCGGTGCGTTAGTGACAATAAACGGAGTCCGCTTCCGGTTTTTTCCAGCTTGCCAGAAGCGTCAGGCTGCGCATACTATGCCGCCTTCCGCAGCGTGCGGACAGGAACCGCTGATGGGTGGACGATGAAGAAGTTAACATTACAGATGCTGGCCGAGCTGGCGGGCGTTGGCGTTGCCACCGTCGATCGGGTACTCAACGATCGTGGCGGCGTATCGCCTGCTACCACGCGCAAAGTTTTACAAGCTGCGCGTGAGGCTGGCCTGAAGCGGCTATTACCGGAAGAGTATCGCCAGCCCTGGCAAATTGAGGTCTTTCTCAGCGGCAATCCCTCTTTTTTCTTCGATACGCTGGCCAGCGATTTCTCTACGGTAGCAAGCCAGCTGGGCTATCAGCGCCTGACGCTACACCGTACCTATATCGCAGAATCACAGCCTGAAAGGCTGGCGCAGCGTATGATGGACGCCTGTGAAAACCGCGACGGCCTGATTGTTTTTGGGCACGATTATCCGGCGATCCACGATGCGCTGGCCTGCTGCCGTGCCAAAGGCGTACCGGTAATCACGTTAGCAACCGATATTCCGCAGGCGCAGCGCCTTTGTCATGTTGGTATCGATCAGTATCAAGCAGGCAGAACCGCAGGTTTGCTGATGAGTAAATCGCTGCACGACGCCGGAGAAGTCATTATGCTTAGCGGCCGTATTGATTATCGCGCCCATCGCCAGCGTATTGAAGGCTTTCGCCAGGCTATGGCGCAACGCGCGCCGCAAATTCAGTTGAAAGAAGTGCTTTCCGGCCACGATCGGCGCGAAGTTATTCGCGTTTTGTTTGAACAGGCATTGCGTAAAACGCAAAACGTGGTGGGTATTTATAATACGGGGGTCGGCAATAGCGAAATTAAAGCTTTGCTACAACGTCATAATTTACGCAGCACGGTTATTACGCACGAACTTTATTCCGTCACCCGGCAGATGCTTCAGGCCGATATGGTTTCTTATACCCTTGATCAGAATGCGCCCGCGCATGCAAGACTGGCGCTGGATTTATTACTTCGTCATCTTGAAGTGGGTTATCAGCCCGACCTTTATCAGGATGGTAACGTCGCTTTTAAAATTATTACCGCTGAAAATATGGGTACATTTTCTGCAATGTAAAATAAACTGTTGTAACAATATAAAAAGCCCGCCCTTACCAGGAATAGTCTTAAAAAAGTAACAGAGCTTTTAAATCAGCCGGTTATTATATAAATTCGGGAATAATCTGACCGTAAAAACTGGAGGAACGCCCTTGCAAGACGGTCTGCTCATCAGCGTTGGCGAACGCGTTCGCCTCTATCGTAAACGTAAACAGCTGAGCCAGGTTGCTCTCAGCGAACGCAGCGGCATTGATCGAACCTACCTCAGCGATATTGAAAACGGTAAACGGAATATCAGCCTGCTGACGCTAAATAATCTGGCTAATGCGCTGGATGTCCCGATTGAAATGTTAGTTTCTCGTCCGCCTGTGGTGTTTTAACGGCCAGCTTTGTTCTGCGGAAATTCTTATTTTTGCTCCTTTACGGCCTGTCATTCTTTAACGCATTCTTCTCCTTCCCTGCGTAACGCCAAACTTTATCTATACTTTTCAGTCAGCAGCCTGATTAATCGATTCAGGCTACGTCTTTCCATATATAACAAGGGACGTTGAGTGAAAAATAAAACCTACCATTCCCCCGTGCGCAAAGAAGGTTTTGCTGGTCTGGGCGACTATGCCGCCATCGGTGAAGGACGATCTGTTGCCTTAATTGCGCCAGACGGTTCTATTGACTGGTGGTGTGCGCCTAACCTTGATTCGCCACCGCTTTTCGATCGTATTCTGGATCCCGGGATCGGTGGCTTTTTTCAGCTGGAACCTGAGGACGACTACAGCGTTAAGCGTCATTATCGCGAAGACAGCAACGTGCTGGAAACGGTTTTTACTACTGAAACCGGCTCGGTGCGGCTCACTGAATCGCTGAACAGTTCGGCGGCCGGGCGTCTGCCCTGGAGCGAGCTGGCACGTCGCATTGACGGCATTGATGGCAAAGTTAAGCTGAAGCTGCATCTTAAGCTTGGTACCGTAGCGGAAACCCGTTCGCCATGGGCAGCAGATACGAATCAGGGTACGGTTTTCCATATTGGCGATCTGATGACCATGCTGCGAACCAGCGAGGACGTTAAGATTACCCATCGTTCCGATGAAGCTATCAGCGGCCGGTTAACCACCTCGCCCGGTTCACATTCGATGGTAGCGCTACTGGCAAGCGAGAAAGAGCCGCTGGCCGTGCCTAATCTGGCCGACATTGACGACAGGATTGAAACCAGCCATGCCGCCTGGCGCGACTGGGTTGGTCACCTCTCTTATAAAGGCCTTTTTACGCCGCATGTAAAACGTTCCGCCCTGTCACTCAAGTTCCTCTGGTATTCACCAACCGGCGCGCTGGCTGCGGCGGCGACCACCTCACTGCCCGAAGGTATTGGCGGCGAAAAAAATTACGACTACCGCTATGCCTGGGTACGCGACGCCTGCCTGATTATTAAATCCTTCGTCTATCTTGGCGCACTGGAGGATTGTAAAGCCGCCTTCTCGTGGCTGACCCACACCATTATTCGCCACGGCGTCAAACTGCGCGCCTGCTACACGCTCGAAGGTGACGTAGTGCCGGAAGAGACTTATTTGCCGCTGCGTGGCTATGAGGATTCGCTGCCCGTACGCGTGGGTAATAATGCGCGCGATCAGGTTCAGCTCAGTATGTACGGCGACATGCTCGCCACCGCGCTCCTGTTTATCGAAGCGGGTCACGTGCTGGATATCGCCACCTCGCGCATGCTTGGCGAGCTGGCAAACTGCTGCGCCGACAGCTGGCGCCAGAAGGATTCCGGCATCTGGGAACTGCCGGAAGAGCAGCACTATACCCATTCGAAAATGGCCTGCTGGCTGGCGCTGGATCGGGCCGTAGCGATGGCCGATGGCAAACATATCGAACCGACCTGGGTTGATCGCTGGCAGCGCGAGCGCGATCGAATCCGCGACTGGATTGAAGAGCACTGCTGGTCCGAAGAGCGCCAGGCCTATCTGTTTTATGTCGGCAGTGACGACCGGCTGGATGCCTCGCTGGCGCTGGTGCACCACTACGGTAATACCGTAAACCCTAAACGCATGCTGGCAACCTATGACGCCATTCATCGCGAGCTGGGCCACAATAGCGCCATGCTCTATCGCTACAGCGGCGTAGAGCAGGAGGAAAGTACTTTTGTCGCCTGCTCGTTCTGGCTGGTGGAAGCCTGGGCCTCAATGGGCGAAACCAAAAAGGCCGAAGCAGCGATGAATGAAATTCTGGAAGGCATCTGCGATCGCGGCAACGTCGAAATCTTCAATGAAATGTTTGATACGCGTACGGGCAGCTGGCGCGGTAATTTGCCGCAGGGGCTGAGCCATCTTGCGCTGGTCTGCGCGGCGCAGGCTTTGACTGTCGCTAACGAATAAGGAGGTTCCGTGAGCAATAAACCATTAAACCTGACGCCGGACGAACGGGCCGAACTCGTTCTGCAGGCGATGACCAACGAGGAAAAATTTGCCTGGCTTTCGGGACCGATGGCGATCCCTCTGGGCGACGAGCCGCTGCCGGAAGGCGCTATCGGTTCAGCCGCTTACTACCCTGCTATTCCCCGCCTGGGTATCCCCGCGATGCAGCAGTCAGACGCCAGCCTTGGCGTTTCGGCGTTGGGCAACATACGTCCCGGCGATAATGCGACCGCGCTGGCTTCCGGCCTGCTGCTGGCCGCAACCTTTAACCCGCAAATGGCTGAAGAGACCGGGAAGCTGGTTGGACGCGAAGCCTTTGCTAAAGGTTTTAACGTACAGCTTGCCGGTGGCGCGAACCTGATCCGGGAACCGCGCGGCGGCAGAAACTTTGAATATCTTTCCGAAGATCCCTTGCTGACCGGCATCATGGCCGGGCACTCCGTGCGCGGTATCCAGTCTGAGCACGTGGTATCGACCGTTAAGCACTTCGCGGTCAACGCACAGGAAACCGGCCGCGTGGTGGTCAGTTCAGATCTCAGCGAGGCGGCAATGCGTGAGTCCGACCTGCTGGCGTTTGAAATCGCCCTGGAGATTGGTCAGGCTGGCGCAGTGATGCCGGGATATAACCTGGTGAACGGCACGTGGGCGTCGGAAAACGACTTTCTGCTGAATAAAGTACTGAAAGGCGACTGGGGCTATCAGGGCTGGGTAATGTCCGACTGGGGCGCTACGCACTCGGCGGCCAAAGCCGCGCTGGCGGGACTGGACGTACAGTCGGGCGCCAATCTGGATAAGCAAGCCTGGTTTGATAAACCGCTGCGCGAGGCGGTGGCATCCGGAGAAGTGCCTCAGGCCCGCATCGATGATATGGTGCGGCGCATCTTACGCAGCCTGTTTGCCGTGGGCGCAATCGACTATCCCGCCAGACCGGGCGGAGATATTGATTATATGGCACATCGGCTGCAGGCACAGCGCGAAGCGGAACAGGGAATTGTACTGCTGAAAAACGCCCGGGCACTGCCGCTGCCCAAAGGTGCCAAACGGCTACTGGTGGTGGGGGCCCACGCTGACGCTGGCGTACTGGCCGGAGGCGGCTCCTCTTCCGTGACGCCTGTAGGTAGCCTCCGTTTGCCTGGCGTTGATTTTATGGGGATTGCTACCGATAAAATTTATCATCCTTCGTCCCCTCTGCACGCAATCCGCGCGGAATCAGGCTCGGCAGAGGTCGACTACGCCAGTGGCGAAGATGTCAGAAAAGTGACCGAGCTGGCACAAAAAGCCGATGCGGTTATTTTCATTGCCGAAGAGTGGCGTTCCGAAGCGCTTGACGCTGAGGGGCTGGCGTTAAACGACGAGCAAAACCAGCTGATTAGCAAGCTGGCCGCCGTTAATAAAAACACGGTCGTCGTTCTGGAAACCGGCGGCCCGGTAACGATGCCGTGGCTTGACGAAGTGGCGGCGGTACTGGCCGCCTGGTATCCCGGCTCTGGCGGTGCTGAAGCGATTGCTGGCGTGCTGTTTGGGCGCGTCAATCCATCAGGTCGCCTGCCGGTAAGCTTTCCCGCCAGCGAACAGCAGCTGCCCAATCCTGAACAGCTGGATCCTGCTACGACCACCTCAATGCCTGGCGTACCGGTCAAAGGCGATATCGTGCATATCAATTACGATATTGAAGGCTCGGACGTGGGCTATCGCTGGTATTCGCGCACTCAGCAAACACCCCTGTTCCGATTCGGCTTTGGTCTGAGCTATACCACTTTTGACTGGCGCGATCTCAAGGTGACGCCGAATGCAGCAGCAATCGAAGCGTCGCTCACCGTTACTAATTCCGGCGAGCGTGCCGGTGCCGATGTGGTACAGCTTTATATTCAGCCAAAAAACAAAGCGTATGTGCCGCGACTGGTCGCTTTTGCGCGCACGGAGCTGGCTCCGGGCGAAAGCCGGGTGGTGACGCTAACGCTGGAGCCAAAAGTGATTGCCTGTTGGGATACGACGCAATCCGCCTGGCAAATTGCCCAGGGCGACTATGACATCGTTGCCGGCCGCCATGCGGAAGATGTTAGCCTGCAGGCTAACCTGACGCTGGCGGCGCAGCAGTTCAGTTATTGAGCCGCCCTGAAAACACCTTCTGACGCCGAAGCGTGTCTTTGATCCCTCCCCGTCAGTATTGTGATAAATATTGACGGGCTTAACTTCATGCCGTCAGGCAGCCTATGGTCGCCCTTCATAACCGTCCCGATAAACAGACGCCATTGCCTCCGTCAGGATTTTACGTTCCAGCGCTGGCTTATCCGCGCTGTAGACCTGCTGCAGGAATCGATGCTTGACCGTTTCCTCCGGGAATTTTTCCGGGTCGAGATAGCTGGCTACCTTCTCTTCCATTTGTGCCCTCGATAAACCCGCGGCACGATCTTTTACCCCCTGATCGTAGACGGTTTGCAGGCATGGACGCATCTGGCGAATGCTGTCAGCCAGCAGCAGGCGGGTATGGGGATCGAAGTTAGCTTCAGAGAGCTGATGCGCGACGTGGACCGCGTGCCGATCGACGCTGCTTTGTGGGGCACAGGCGTTTAAAAACAGCACCAGCAGACAGAGCCATAAATAGGGTAAAATCATTTTCATTATTCCTTCCTTGTTTAATTATTCCTTGTTTTTCAGCGAATCGATTTAAATAAATGCCGTCGCTGAGTCTTATTATTTCATCTGTTTCACACGCCTGGCCTGCTGGTTTTGGTTGAAATGTGAGCTCTCTCGATAATTTTATTTACCCTGGTCCTGTTTGCTGAAGGTAAGCCGCTGCTTTTATTCATGAGCTGAAAATAGCAACGGCAATGGTCCGCATAACATTTTCAGCTAAGTTTATGCCTTTTACTCGCTAAGCCAATGCGTAACGATTTGCTATGTTGCCCTGACTGATTTTAATTACGGGGAAAAGCATGAAAAATTATCTTGTTAGCGGCGTTGCCGCTTTGGTACTTGCGGCTATTGCTCAACCGGCACTGGCAGAAACTCAGCCGGAGACTGTCAATATTGGCTATCAAAAGGCTAATATTTTTGCCCTGCTGAAATATCGCGGCACGCTGGACAGCGAATTTAAAAAACAGGGAATCAGCGTGCGCTGGGTAGAATTTCCCGCCGGGCCGCAAATGCTGGAAGGATTAAACGTGGGCAGTATCGATCTGGCCGCTACAGGTGACGCGCCACCCGCCTTTGCTCAGGCCGCACAGGCCGACCTGGTTTATCTGGGTCATTCGCCTGCCAATCCACAAACGGAAGCTATTGTGGTGCCGCAGAATTCAACAATTAACACCGTGGCCGATCTGAAAGGCAAACGCGTGGCGTTAAATAAGGGTTCGGACGTTAATTACCTGCTGATCGCCGCGCTGGAAAAAGCGGGATTAAGCTATAAAGATATCAAGCCGGTCTACCTGCCGCCAGCCGACGCCCGTGCGGCCTTTCAGCGCGGCGCGGTCGATGCCTGGGTTATCTGGGATCCCTATTATGCCGAAGTTGAAACCAATGCTAAGGCCCGGCTGGTAAAAAATGCTGAAGGTCTGGTGCCGCACTACACCTTCTACCTTGCCAGTCGTAAATTTGCGGAAGCACACCCGCAAACGGCGGAAAAAGTATTAACCGAGTTGGGCACGCTGAGCGACTGGGCCAATAAAAACCCGCAGGAAACGGCAAAAATCTTGTCCGCCTCTACGGGCCTGCCGCAGCCTGTCTGGCAGCGAGCGATTGCCAGAATGCCCTTTGGCGCAGAAAGAATGACGCCGGAAGTGTTTAAAGAGCAGCAGGCGCTGGCCGATAAGTTCACGCAAATCGGGCTGCTGCCGGTAAAAATAAACGTTAACAGCGCCACCTGGTCGCTGGATAAAAAATAAACTCGTTTACCATTTCAAGACCAGCCGATAGCGCCAGTACTGACTGCTCTGGCATAAACTCCAGGTGACAGTGTCACTTATAGCGCTCGCTTTCTGGTTCCGACCTGCATCATGGACGATGCGAATGACTGTTCACAGGCTATCGCCCCAGGACAAGGATTCACGCCAGCACGCCCGGGGATCAACAGCAATAGCAGCGGGCGGCGCAAGGCCGCCCGTAATATTTTTTGATGCACGGCGTGCCGTTATTTGACTTCAGCGAGTTCCGGCGCTTGTACCGCATAGCGGTTAGCTTTAAACGGAATCCCTAAGCGAGCACGCAGCGTTTTTTCGTCTGACGGTTGCCAGTAGCCGCGTTCCGCCAGCACGGGCAGCACGTAGCGTGTAAAGTCGTTAAATGCCTCAACCAGTACCGGCCCGCTGATGATAAAGCCGCTCGCGCCGCCCTGTTCTACCCAGGTGATCAGCGCGTCGGCAACCTGTTCCGGCGTGCCAAAAAATTCACCGCGCGGTAACGTGGTTTCATAAGCAATCTGGCGCAGCGTCAGGTTGCCTTCCCGCGCGCGGCGCTTGATGCTGTCGGTAGTGGAACGGAACGTATTTTGCCCCAGCTCACCGATTTCCGGAAACGGTCCATCAGGATCGTACTGGCTAAAGTCGTGATGATCGAAGAAACGGCCTAAATAGGCCAGCACGTCATCCAGCGAGAGCAGCGACAGCAGATGCTGATATTTCGTTTCGGCCTCTTCTGGCGTCCTGCCGATTATCGGACTGATGCCTGGGAAAATAGCCGCCGGATCGCGGCCGTTGCTGGCTGCGCGCAGCTTGCGTGCGTAGTTTTGCGCTTCTGCCAGCGCCCGCGCGTTGGTAAAGACCGCATCGGCGGATCTTCCGGCCAGCTCAATTCCTGTATCGGAGGCGCCCGCCTGAAAAATAACCGGCTGGCCCTGTGGTGAACGCTGAATATTTAGCGGACCATCGACCGAGAAAAATTTGCCGTGATGGTTGAGCTTATGCAGTTTGGCAGCGTCAAAGAACACGCCGCTGTCGCGATCGCGGACAAAAGCATCATCCTCCCAGGAATCCCACAGGCCCTGCACCACGTTGATATACTCTTCGGCGATTTCATAACGCAGCGAATGCGCAGGATGAACCTTGCCAAAGTTTTTTGCCGACCCCTCCAGCGGCGAGGTCACCACGTTCCAGCCCGCACGACCGCCGCTGATATTGTCCAGGGTTGCCAGCTGACGGGCAACGGTAAAGGGATCGCTGTAAGAGGTCGAGATGGTTCCGGCCAGCCCTATCTGCTGCGTCACCGAGGCCAGCGCCGACAGCAGCGCGATCGGCTCAAAACGGTTAAGAAAATGGGGCAGCGATTTTTCATTGATATGCAGACCGTCGGCGACAAAAACAAAATCGAAACCGGCCGCTTCTGCACGCTGTGCTAAATCGGTAAAGTAGCGAAAATTGACGCTGGCATCGGCTGGCGCGCTGGCGTGACGCCAGGAATTCATATGGCCGCCCGCGCCTTGCAGCATCAGGCCAAACTTAATGGATTTGCTCATTCGATCTCCTTATTGCTGGCCTGCCAGCAGAGTAATGGAACGCAGACGCCGATCGGGATTATTTAGCGGCGTATGCAGAATAAATTCATCCACGTTCAGCGCCTGTTTTTCGATGCGGTAATCAACCGCGCCCGCCTGACGCACAAAGGCCTGCGCCTGCGCTTCGCTGCCGACGGTAACGTGTCTGTCGCCAAGGATGACGCGGTAGTTGTGCTGCTCGGCCAGCAGCGAGGCGGCCTCCTGTTGCGTATCCGCCGCCACCGCCGCCAGGCTAATCAGCGCCTTGCCTTTGCCATACTCCTGAAAGGTCAGCACCGCTTCGCGCATCGTCTGTTCATCAGCGTTGATAAAACCGGCGTACACAAAATTCCAGCCCAGCTGCGCGGCCAGCCTGGCGCTTTCCGGGCTGGCACCCAGTAAAAAACGCTGCGGCTGATGGGACGGCACCGGAAGCGCTCTGGCCACTTCACCAGCAGACGGAGACGCGGCGGCGTTCAGATAGTCGGTTAATTCCGCCAGCTGCGAGACGAAGTCTTTTTTCCCGGCCAGCGCACCCTGTAAGGCTTTAGTCGACAGCGGTAATCCGCCCGGCGCTTTGCCGACGCCCAGGTCAACACGGTCATCAGCCAGCGACGCCAGCAGATGAAAGTTTTCCGCCACCTTATACGGGCTGTAATGTTGCAGCATCACGCCGCCGGAGCCGATGCGCAGACGGCTGGTATGCGCCAGTAGCCAGGCTATCAGCACTTCCGGCGAGCTGCCCGCCAGACGCTCGTTGTCGTGATGTTCTGAAACCCACAGCCGCCGATAGCCAAGCCGTTCCGCCTCGCGGGCAAAAGCCAGCGTGGCCGCCAGTGCGGCCTGCGGCGTTTGTCCTTCCGCGACCGGACTTTGGTCTAAAAGACTTAATTGATAAGGCATAATAAATTCCCTCTGGATGCTTACAGCGAGAATTTCATATAAAAACGGCAGGGCTAAATATTAAATACAGCTTTGCATTTGCATTATTTAATATTAGAAAGAAAATTATCACTCCTTTTAATCTCGCCATAATCAATTGTTATTTCCCGCTATCTTTATTTGTTTTTGTTGTTTTACTTCAATTCCGCCATCCGCAATAGTGCACAAAAAACACATCGCAGGGAAAAAGGATGAATAGCAACCGCTTAACCACGCTGGCATTTTTGCTGGGCCTTAGCCTGAGCGCGCAGGCTGCGCCGGGTATCGACTTGATTGCCAATGAAAAACCCGTTCATGCCCCGTTAAATCCGCAGGCGGCTTCCCTGATCCCGGCTGATTATAAATTTGTGACGCCCGGCACGCTGACGTTGGCTACGGCGGTATTAGGCAGCGCGCCGCCGTTTGGCCTGTTTGCCCGCGATAATAAAACGGTGATTGGTAGCGAAGCGGATATTGCTCGCCTGGTAGCGGATGGACTGGGATTAAAAGTGAAAATTGTTCCGGCCGCCTGGGAAGACTGGCCGCTTGGCGTGACCTCCGGAAAATATGACGCGGCTATTTATAATATTACCGTGACTAAGGATCGCAAAGCGCGCTATGACTTTGCCACCTATCGTAAAGATAACATCGGTTTTTACGTTAAAAGCACCAGCAAAATTACCAAAATAGATTCCGCACCGGATATCGCCGGGAAGCGCATTATTGTTGGCTCCGGCACTAACCAGGAAGCGATTTTACTGGAGTGGGATAAAGAAAACCGCGCTAAAGGCCTCGCCGCCGTGCAGCCTCTTTATGTCACCGACGATGCTGCCGCCACGCTGGCTCTTCAGTCCGGACGTGCCGACGCCGCCTTCGTTCCTAACCCAACCGGCGCCTATAAAGCCAAACTCACCGGCCGAACCAAACTGGTAGGCGTGGTGGCGGGCGGCTGGCCAAAAACCGCTAACGTCGCCGTGACGCTGAAGAAGGACGGCGGCCTTGTCCAGGCCGTGCAGGCTTCGCTGAACAGCGCTATCGCCAACGGCAGCTATGCCCAGGTGCTGGAACGCTGGGGCGAGAGCGTCGATAAAATTGATCGTTCAGAAATCAACCCGCCGGGCCTCGGCGACTGATTTCGGGAGCAGCAGATGATTGAAGATACCTTTATCCATACCACACCGACCGACCCGCTCATTGAGCCGATTATTGATGGCTTATTCCAGGAATATCGTGACCGCTATGGCGACTATTTTGGCGAGCAGGAAGAGGAACCGCTGGATCTCTATGCGCCACCGCATGGCGCTTTTATCGTACTGTTGCGCCATGAAACCCCCATTGCGATGGGTGCCTTCAAGCGTTACAACGTCACTACTGCCGAACTGAAACGTATCTGGACGCACCGCAGCATGCGCCGTCAGGGCCTTGCGCAAAGAGTGCTGGCGGAACTTGAGCGGCTGGCCACGCTGCAAGGTTATGAATCGGTATTTCTGACTACCGGCTTTCGCCAGCCGGAAGCGGTCAGGCTTTATCTGTCGCACGGCTACCAGCCGCAGTTTGACACCAGTGTCGATCCAGAACGCTATTCACAACCGCCTTTCGATGGTCGCTTACCTTTTACCAAAACGCTGCTCAGGCAGCCGGTTAAACGCAGCGCGTAAGGAAAAGCGATGAGAAATCCCGATTATGATGCAGGCCGCGCTGAACCTCACGTCCACGCCGAGCACGCTACCTTAAGAGTTGTTCCGGCACGCTATCCGTGGCGACTGGTGGGCGCGCTGTTTGCGCTGTTTATCATTGCCGGAATTGTGCAGTCAGTTGCCACCAATCCGCGCTGGGAATGGAACGTATTCGCCCAGTGGTTTTTCGATCCGGCTATTTTAAGCGGGCTAGGCAAAACGCTGCTGCTAACGCTTTTTGGCACGCTGTTTGGTTCGGTTCTTGGCACCGGGCTGGCGCTGGCACGGCTCTCCAAATCCTGGCTATTAAAGACGCTGGCCTGGGCCTATATCTGGCTGTTTCGCTCACTGCCGCTGCTGCTGGTTCTGATTATTCTGTATAACTTCTCTTACCTGTACGACAGCCTGTCGCTGGGTATTCCTTTTACTTCTCTGGTGTTCTTTACCCACAGTACTACCGACCTGCTGGATCAGTTTTCGGTTGCCGTACTGGGGCTGTCGCTGGTTCAGGCGGCCTATACCGCGGAGATTATTCGCGGTGGTATCGCCGGCGTCGATCCAGGCCAGCATGAAGCGGCTGCCGCGCTGGGATTGCCACCGCATCGTCGTACTTTCCGCATTATTCTTCCCCAGGCGTTGCGTGCGATCTTGCCGACCGGCTTTAACGAGGTGATTAGCCTGGCTAAAGGCACTTCAATTGTTTACGTGCTGTCGATGCCGGAGCTGTTTTACACCGTTCAGGTTATCTATAACCGTACGCAGCAGGTTATTCCACTGCTGATGGTCGCCAGCATCTGGTATCTGCTGATCACCACCGTGTTATCCGTGCTGCAACACTATGTCGAACGCTATTTTTCGCGCGGCGTAGTGCGGCAGGTTCGCCCCGCTCGCTTTCCGTTTTTTCGCCGCGCGGTGCCCAACGCTGAAGGAGAATCGTGATGTCAGAAGCGCTTGAGTTATATCCACGTACCGCATCGGCACAGGCCAGCGTGGGAAAAATTGAGATCGCCAATATCAGCAAGCGTTACGGCGCGTTTACCGCGCTGGACGACGTTAGCCTGACTATCGAACCCGGCACGGTAACGGTGATCCTCGGCCCTTCCGGCTCCGGTAAGTCAACGTTACTGCGCACCATTAATCATCTGGAGCGCGTCGATGAAGGCTTTATTCAAATTGATGGCGACTACGTCGGCTACCGTCGTAAAGGCAACAAACTGTATGAGTTAAAAGAGCGGGCGATTCTGAAACAGCGCATTCAGGTTGGCTACGTGTTTCAGAATTTCAACCTGTTCCCGCATATGACCGTGCTGGATAACATTATTGAAGCCCCCATTGTTCACGGGCTACTGACGCGGCGTGAGGCTATCAACAGAGCTTTTGAGCTGCTGGACACCGTTGGTCTGCGTGAAAAAGCGCACGCGTGGCCGCGCCAGCTCTCCGGCGGCCAGCAGCAGCGTATCGCTATCGCCCGCGCGCTGGCGCTGAACCCTAAAGTCATGCTGTTTGATGAGCCAACTTCCGCGCTGGATCCGGAGCTGGTTGGCGAGGTGCTGGAAGTGATTAAAAAACTGGCCAGCTCCGGCGTCACGCTGGTGGTGGTCACGCATGAAATCGGCTTTGCCAGACAGGTTGCCGACCGCGTGGTGTTTATGGTCGACGGCAAAATTGTTGAAAGCGGTAGCGCCGATCGGGTGCTGAATCGCCCTGGTCACCAACGTACGCAACGCTTTCTGGAACGCGTCCTGTAGGAGGAAAAGATGGATTTTGAGCAGCAGTTAATTGCCTGGCGGCGGGAACTCCATCAGCATCCGGAGCTGTCCGACAGGGAATTTGCCACGACGGCCCGGATCCGCCAATGGCTACAGCAGGAAAACGTTCGCGAAATCGATTTTGGTCTGAAAACGGGCGTAGTGGCAGAAATGGGTTCAGGTGAACCGCTGATCGCGCTGCGTGCCGATATTGACGCGCTCCCTGTCGAGGAAGCCGTTTCCTCATCGTTTAAATCGGTCAATACCGGTGTGATGCATGCCTGCGGCCACGATTTACATACTTCCGTTATGCTGGGCGCGGCACGCCTGTTGAAGGCCAAAGAGCAATCGCTACCGGGCCGCGTGCGCATTCTGTTTCAGCCTGCCGAAGAGATTTTTACCGGGGCTAAACAGGTGCTGGCCGCTGGCGCATTAAAAGGCGTGCAGGCCATTTTCGGTATGCATAACGCACCTGATACGCCGCTCGGTACGCTGCGCACGCGCGGCGGCGCTTTTTATGCCAACGTAGACCGCTTTACCATTCAGGTTACCGGAAAAGGCGCGCACGCGGCTCGTCCGCAGGAAGGCATTGATACTATCGTCACTGCCAGCGCCATCGTTACCGCACTGCAAACCCTGCCCAGCCGTACCTACAGCTCGCTGGAATCAGTAGTGGTCAGCGTTACGCGCATCAGCGGCGGCAATACCTGGAACGTGCTGCCGCAGTCCGTTGAGCTGGAAGGCACGGTACGCACCCACAATGATGCTATTCGCCAGCATATTCAGCCACAGATGCGCCAGCTTATTGCAGGCGTGGCCGCCTCAATGGGCGCAGAAGCGGAGCTTATCTGGCAGGCTGGCCCGCCCGTGCTAAACAATACGCCGGAATGGGCAGAATTTTGCCTGCAGGCGGCGGTAGAAAGCGGCTACCACGTTGAGCCCATCGGACCGCAAATGGGTGGCGAAGATTTTGCCTTCTATTTGCAGCAGATCCCGGGCGCTTTCGTCAGTATCGGCAGCGCCAGTCACTATGGCCTGCATCATCCGGGCTTTGCGCCAGATGAAGCCATCCTTGCGCCTGCCGCTCATTATTTCAGTGGGTTAGCCGTACGCGCGCTGGAAAAAGTTTCTGCTTCCGAGCGACAGCCTGTCACGGTTTAGCGCTCTTTATCATCGGCAACACAAGGAATTAATCATGGCCGAAGCTTTTTTCTCACGCCGTTCCTTTCTGCAAAAAACAGGGCTAATCATGGCGGGCACGGTGCTCGCTCCAACCTTTTCTCTCCGGGCGGCCGAGAGCGACAAATTAACAACCGTCAAGCTTGCCTGGGGACAAACCGCCGTTTGCCAGGCGCCCATTTCCGTAGCGCTAAAACAGGGCTTCTTTAAAAAATATGGCCTGAACGTCGAACCGGTGAATTTTAGCGGGCCAACCGATGCGCTATTGCAGGCCATTGCGACCGGCCAGGCAGATGGCGGCATCGGCATGGCGCTGCGCTGGCTTAAGCCGCTGGAACAAGGCTTCGATGTCGATCTGACCGTTGGCACACACGGCGGCTGTATGCGGCTGCTGGCCCCCTCTTCAGCCAGGATCAACAGCGTGCAAGACCTGGTGGGAAAAAGCGTGGCGGTCACCGATCAGGCCAGCCCGATCCGCAATTTCTTTGCTATCAAGCTGGCAAAATTGGGTATCGATCCTGATAAGCAGGTGAACTGGCTACAGTATCCCGCCGACCTGTTTGGCGAAGCGCTGCGTAAAGGCGAAGTTCAGGCGCTGGCAACGGACGATCCGCAAGGCTGGCTGATCAAACATCGTGACGGCCTGATTGAAGTGGATAATAACCTCAGCGATGAATACCGTCAGATGACCTGCTGCGTGCTTGGCCTGCGTGGATCGCTGGTGCGCGATAATCCTGAAGTAGCCCGGGCCATTACTCAGGCGATTGTGGATGCCCAGCAGTGGACGGCCGATAACCCGGCGGAAACGGCGAAGATCTTTGCGCCTTTCGTGCCGGGCCAGGTGCCGATTGCCGATATCACCGCCATGCTTCGCGAGCACACGCATCAGCACCATTCCACCGGCGAGCAGCTGCGTAAAGAAATTGCCATCTACGTTGACGAGCTGAAAACCATCAACGTTATCCGCCCGGACACCAATGCCCGCCTGTTTGCCCAACACTATGTACCGGACCTGCTGCCTTCATCACATTCACAACATCATGCTATGGGCTAACGACTTTAAAGCCGTTAGCGCTAAAAAACGAACGAGTTTAACTGCGGTGCAGCTCCGCAACGGACATAGTGAAAATCAGGGTCTCTACGCCCTGATTGGCATAATGGTGCGCCGTGTCCGTTCTGGCGACCGCCGAGCAACCCGCTTTAATTGTCAGTATAGCGCTTTGGGTTTGCAGGCTTAGCGTGCCCTTTTCCACATGCAGCAGTTCCAGCGTTCCCACCGGATGTCCCGGCGAGGCAAAAAGTTCACCGGGATACATTTCCCAGCGCCACAGCTCGATCATATCCGGTCCGCTGGTGCCGGCCAGCAGCCGCGCCGATCCGCCTTTTTCGCCTTGCCATAGTGTCGGTATCTCTTCGCTGGCAATCAGCCATGCAGAAGGTGAATCGGTCACGTTAACGATATCTGCTACCGACAAACCAAGTGCAGCCGCAATTTTACACAGAATGGCGATGCTGGGATTTGCCGTGCCCTTTTCTGTCTCCACCAGCATCCCCTTACTGACCCCCGCCCGGCGGGCAAGCTCGTCCAGCGAAAGCTTTTGCGCTTTACGGTGGGTTTTAATGCTGCGGGAAACGGCGGCGCTAACGCTGTGCAGATCGGCCCCCGCCTCGGTCGTTTTATTGACTTTTTTGGTCATTGGTCACTACTATAGGATAAATTAGTCACTAAAGGATTATGGAATGTTTACAGTTACGCCGTCAATCGATCCCGCTGTCGCCGAACTGGCTCCCGGGTTTCGTGCCTTAAGTATTGTGGTAGAAGCCGCGCCGGTCTCTCGTCCGCAAGTGGCCGCCGAGTTTCTCGCGCTTGCCTGCGGTGCGGTTACTGCCGATAGCATTCCCTGGGCCGAAGCCCATCTGGCAGACTGGTCATCAACCTTTAAAAAGTTTGGTGCTAAGCCAAAACGCACCCCCTGTTCCGCCGAAGCGTTGCGTAAGCGCGTGCAGCGCGACGGTACGCTGGCGGCTATCGATCCCGTTGTCGATCTCTACAACGCCATTAGCCTTCGCTATGCGATTCCGGTTGGTGGTGAAAACTTTGCCGCCTATATCGGCCAGCCACGGCTGCTTCTTGCCGACGGCAGCGAACCGTTTGATACCCAGAAAGAGGGAAATATTGTCTGTGAATCGCCCGAACCTGGCGAAGTTATCTGGCGCGACGATCGAGGCGTGACCTGCCGTCGCTGGAACTGGCGTCAGGGTATCAGAACCCGGCTGGATGCCAACGCGCAACGGATGTGGTTTATTCTGGAAAGCCTGCCGTCGATGCCGTTGGAAGCGTTGCAGGAAGCGGGTAACGAACTGATTCGCGGTCTGGAATTGATGATGCCCGGCGTCAAAACGACAAAAAACCTGCTCGGTTTTGGCGTGCCTTAATGTAAGTTAAGCCTCGCAATTCACACAAAAGAAGCGAACGCGATGAACCGTACCGAACGTTTATTGACCCTGATTCAACTCCTGCGCAACCATCGCTATCCGGTCACGGCAGCCTTTCTGGCGGAAAAGCTGGACGTTAACGTTCGAACGCTTTATCGCGATATCGCCAGCCTGAAACAGCAAGGTGCCTGTATTGAAGGGGAAGCAGGCATGGGCTATGTGCTGCGTGAAGATTACCTGCTGCCGCCGCTGATGTTTACCCGTATGGAGATCGAAGCGCTGATGCTTGGCCTTCACTGGGTACAAAAGCGTAGCGATACGGAATTAACGGCGGCGGCCAGCGCTGCGCTGGCAAAAATCCATAGCGTTATTCCTGCCTCGCTAAAACCTGCCATTGAGAATCAGGCGTTGCTGGTCGGCCCCGCAGAACGCTTCTTTCCGCAAACGCATCTGGCCGAACTGCGTCGGGCTATCCGCCAGTGTAATAAAGTTGAAATAGCCTATGAAAATCTCCAGGGAGATTGCTCCACCCGCATTATCTGGCCCATCGCGCTGGGTTATTTCGATACCGTGCGCCTGCTGGCGGCCTGGTGCGAACGTCGTCAGCAGCTGCGGCATTTTCGTACTGACCGCATCCGCCAGCTGTCGATATTACCGGAGCGCTATCCCCGTCAGCATCATGAACTGCTGATGGCATGGAAAAAGCAGCAGCAAATAACCACCTGACGTGAGAAAGGCGTAAGGCTACTGACAGAAACTGTCACTCGATAATTTTATAGTGCAGAAAACTACTTAACCCCGAAAGGAAAAAAGATGATTTCTGCCACTATGACCATCCTGTACGTTGCTAATCCCGTTAAAAGCGCACGCTTCTATGCCGACCTTTTTCATCTTCAGCACGAAGAAGCTTTTCCCACCTTTTGTCAGATAACCCTGCCAGGCGGCTTTCAGTTGGGACTGTGGTCAAAATACACCGCCGAGCCGCTGGCTCCGCAGAGGCAGGAAAGTTCTGGCGAGCTGTTTATTACGGCAGGCAGTAGACAAGAGGTTGATGACACTTTTATCGAATGGGGAAACAAGCTGGTTACGATGATTCAAAAGCCGGTTGCGCTGGATTTTGGCTATACCTTTGTGGCTATCGATCCCGATGGGCAGCGGATTCGGGTTTGTTGTCTGGAATAAAAGTGCGCTAAAGGTAAAGCGAGCGGGATAAAAAAGGCCGGTTTCCCGGCCTTTCTTTAAAATAATCAGTTATTAACCGGGATCACCGCGCCTTTATATTTGGTGCGGATCCAGTCCTGAATCTGTTTAGAGTGCAGCACGGTTACCAGCGCTTTAATATCCGGCTTGTTCTCATCGCCGCGATGCACGGTAATGATGTTGGCATACGGGTTGTTCTCACCGCTCTCTACCGCGATAGGATCTTTTACCGGATCCAGACCCGCGTCAATGGCGTAGTTAGCGTTGATCACCACCGCGTCGCCTTCGTCGTTGTTATACATCTGCGGCAGCAGAGCGCCTTCGACGTTCGCCAGGAACTTCAGGTGTTTCGGGTTTTCAACGATATCGCTGATACGCGCGTCAACTTTGCTTACGCCAGGCTTCAGCTTGATCACGCCTGCTTTCTCAAAGATAGAGAGGATACGGCCTTCTTCAGCTACCGCGTCGCGCATAATGACCTTGCCGTTTTGCGGCAGGTCTTTCAGCGACTTGTATTTCTTAGAGTAGATACCGATTGGCTCGATGTGGATAGCGCCCGCGCTGACAAAGTCATAGCTCTTGTCGTCGGCGTGATCTTTCAGCACGCTGTTAAGATACGGCACGTGCTGGAAATAGTTGGCGTCGATATCGTGGCTGGCCAGCGCGGTATTTGGCAGGATGTAGTCCTGGAAAGGTTTAATCTCCAGATCGATGCCCTGCTTAGCCAGAATCGGCTTCGCCTGCTCCAGAATTTCCGCGTGCGGCACGTTAGATGCGCCAACGGTCAGGGTATCAGCCCATGCGCTCAGGCTCAGTGCGCCCAGCGTTGCCGCAGCCAGCAGCGTCAGTGTTTTTTTCATTATTTAATCCTTCAAGTGTTAGCGTTTATCGAGCCGTGTTGTGATGAAATCGCCCAGAAACTGAATAATAAAAACGATGACCAGGATCATAACCGTCGCCACCAGCGTAACGTCGCTGTGGTTACGCTGGAAACCTTCCAGATAAGCCAGGTTCCCCAGACCGCCTGCACCAATAACGCCAGCCATTGCGCTGTAGCTGACCAGCGCGATCAGGGTTACCGTAATACCGGAAACCAGCGCCGGAGAAGATTCCGGCAGCAGAACGCGGAAAATCAGCGTGCTGAGCCGTGCGCCCATCGAGCGAGAGGCCTCAATAACGCCTTTATCCACTTCACGCAGCCCAATTTCCACCAGACGCGCATAAAATGGCGCCGCGCCAACAATCAGCGCCGGGAGCGCCGCGTTCGCACCCAGGATGGTGCCGATCAGCGTTTTGGTGAACGGAATCAGTAATACGATCAGGATAATAAAAGGAATAGAGCGGAAAACGTTTACCAGCACCGAGATCACGGAATAGACCGCGCGGTTCTGAAACAGTCCACCGCGCGCGGTCAGGAACAGCGCCAGGCCAAAAATAATCCCCAGCACAAAAGTTGCCACGCCGGACCACGCGGTCATGTACAGGGTTTCGCAGGTTGCGTCCCAAAGCTGGTCCAGCTTCAGGTGTGGAAAAAGAGTCTCAATCATGAACCACCTCGGTCGTAATGGCGTGGGCGTGTAAATCGGCCAGGATAGCTGTCAGCCTGTCGCCGCTGGCGGCAACCTGTAACCACAGCTCGCCAAAGGTGCCGTTGGTGGTTTGCGTCATCTTGCCGTGCAGGATATTAAACGGCAGTCCGTACTTAAGCGTCAGCGCGCCAACAATCGGCTGCTGCGTGTTCTGACCCACAAAGGTCAGCTTCAGCACGCTGCCCGCCGCACGGTCAATCAGCTCAGGATTGAAAGGCGTATCGGCGTTGCTGTATTCCGTCGTCTGCTTAACAAACTGGCGGGTGATCGGCTGCTGCGGATGGGTAAATACCGACAGCACTTCGCCCTCTTCCACAATTTTGCCCGCTTCCATTACCGCCACGCGATGACAGATTTTGCGCACCACGTGCATCTCGTGCGTGATCAGCACAATAGTCAGCTGCAGCTTGCGGTTGATATCCAGCAGCAGATCGAGGATAGCGTCGGTCGTTTGCGGATCCAGCGCTGACGTTGCTTCATCGCACAGCAGAACTTCCGGGTTATTCGCCAGCGCGCGAGCGATGCCGACGCGCTGCTTCTGTCCGCCACTGAGCTGAGCAGGATAAGCGTTTTCTTTACCTTTCAGGCCAACCAGCTCAATCAGTTCCTGCACCCGCGTTTTAATTGCGGCTTTTGGCGCACCGGCAATCTGTAGCGAAAACGCGATGTTTTCGCTGACGGTACGCGACCAGAGCAGGTTAAAGTGCTGAAACACCATGCTGATCTTTAACCGCGCCTGACGCAGAGCTTCGCCTTTAGCCTGCGCGATATCTTTATTGGCAATGACCACGCTGCCGGAGGTCGGTTTTTCTAAGCCGTTCAGCAGGCGAATAAGCGTGCTTTTGCCCGCGCCGCTGTAGCCAATAATGCCGTAGATCTGACCTTGCGCCACCTGCAGGTTGACGTTATCAACCGCCGTCACAGGGCCAGTAGCGGCATCAAAGGTTTTGGAAACATTACGCAAAACTATCATTTGTCGCCTGTTTTTTCCCGTGTTGTTCAGCCTTTAGCTGAGTAATAAACTGACTATTTTTTAATATATTATTGGTGAAGCGTATAATACGTGATGCGGGTTAGCCCGTCCCGAATTGTGCAAGATTCAAATCTCATGACATATAACCAAAAGGAATTGATTAGAAGTCTCCTGCCAAAAGTGGCGCTAACCGACGCGCAATGTTACCAGTAAATCGTTTGCTTTGTAGGTTATTGCCATCCGGACGGCTATCAGTTGGGCAGAAATGCGTCATAAGTGGCTTAAATGCCGAAAAAACCGCCACGGAAGTGCTCAGGGTGCTGACTTACAGGCAATGACGCCATGAAGATAATCTTTGTAGTGCAGACAGCGCGGCTGAACAAATGGCGTTCGGCCATAAATGCTCATCTTGACTGCATCCACGCCCGCGGCCATTCACTCTCTATCAACGGCCGTTAAGCGTACCGTAAGATTTTGAGACAATAATCTTTACAAAATATCCTATTGATTCTTTGGTGTTTTTTTTTCAAAAACCCGACTATTTGCCGCCACGTAACTTTGCAAATCTTTTCACGCTATATCCTTGATTTACCTGTAACTCATTAAATAAGACGCTATGCAAAAAAATTCATGGTTTTCGTGGCCATCCGTTACCGGGGTTGTGGTCGGCCTGTTTGGGCTGGCCTTTCTGATCCTCGGCGGCTGGCTGGCGGCGCTGGGCGGCACGCCCTGGTATGTAGTTTTTGGTGCCGGTTTCTTCCTGAGCGGCATTTTTATGGTTAAACGCCGCCCTGCTGGCCTGTGGCTTTATCTGATTTCCTTCCTTATCTGCGTAGCCTGGTCACTGTATGAAGTCGGTATGGACGGCTGGAAGCTAATGCCGCGCCTGTTTGCGCTTGCCGTGCTGGGCGTCTGGTGCAGTATGCCGTGGATTGTTCGTCCGGTTATGCATGGACAACGCCGTGCCGCAACCCTCGCCGGCATTGTTTATCTGCTCGCCATCGTTGGCATTTTCTGGTCTGGCTGGCACGTTACCGCCACTCGTTTTGTGCATCACGAAGCCGTACCGCAAGCAACCGGCACAGCAACAGCGGATACCAGTAACGACTGGCTGCACTACGGCCGTACGACCGAAGGCCAGCGCTTTTCGCCGCTAACGCAGCTTACGCCCGCCAATGTCAGCAAGCTTCAGCCCGCCTGGCAGTTCCATACCGGCGACACCATGCGTAAAGGTGAAGACAAAGCGGGCCGTGAGTTCAGCTTTGAAGTCACGCCGATTAAGGTAAACAACACTCTCTTTATCTGTACGCCGCACCGTGAAGTGATAGCGCTTGACGCCACCACCGGCAAACAGCGCTGGAAGTTCGATCCTAAAGTCGATACTTCGGCTAATGAATACCTCGCCTGTCGTGGCGTGGCCTACAGCAAGGCGATAGATGACGCCACCTGTCCGGAAAAAATCATCACCACCACCAGCAATGCGCGGATGGTGGCGCTGAATGCGCAGACCGGTGAGCCTTGTGCTTCCTTTGGCGATAAGGGCTACGTGAGCCTGACCGATCATATGGGCCAGGTGCCACCGGGCTTCCACTTTATTACCTCGCAGCCGATGGTGATGGATGGCCGAATTGTGCTGGGCGGCTGGATTTATGATAATCAAACCACCGGCGAACCGTCCGGCGTGGTGCGGGCTTATGACGTAAACAGCGGCCAACTTTCCTGGGCATGGGATTTAGGCAGGACGCCGCAAAATGCACCGCTGAAGCCGGGCGAAGAGTACACGCACGGCACGCCAAACGGCTGGGGCACCTATACGGCTGATGAAAAGCTGGGGCTGATCTATATTCCGCTGGGCAACGCAACGCCGGACTATTACGGTGGCAAACGTCGTCCGTTTGACGAGAAGTACTCCACTTCGCTGGTGGCGCTGGATACCCACACCGGCCAGGAGCGCTGGCATTTCCAGACCGTGCACCATGACGTATGGGACTTTGATTTACCGATTGGCCCGACGCTGGTAGACCTGCCGGGTAAAAACGGCGAAACCGTGCCGGCGCTGGTGCAGACCACTAAAATGGGTCAGCTGTTCCTGCTGGATCGCCGCACCGGAAAACCACTGGCGCAGGTTAATGAGAAACCGGTTCCGACTTCGCCTTCCCTGCCCGGCGAGCACCTTTCACCCACCCAGCCAGACTCTGTCGGCATGCCGAACCTTTCGCCGCCGAACCTGAAAGATACCGATATGTGGGGTGCCACGCCAGTCGATCAGCTGGTATGCCGTATTCAATTTCATCGCTATCGCTATCAGGGGCAGTATACGCCGCCAGCCGAAGGTACCTCTATCGCCTATCCCGCTTTTGACGGCGTGATGGACTGGTATGGCGCATCGGTAGATCCAGAGCGTCACCTGCTGATTGCCAATACCAGCTACATTCCTTTCCTTATGGAGATGATGACGCACGATAAGGCTATCAAACAGGGGTTAATGAAGCAGTGGGCTGGCTGGGCCAGCGGGCAGTCCTATCCAAAACCTAAAGAGTTTGCTGTCGGCCCGCAGTATGGCACCGGCTGGGCTGCGGTAGTCAAACCCTGGCTGACCGCACTGGGCGCGCCTTGTAGCGCACCGCCGTGGGGCAAGCTGGTGGCTATCGATCTTAACAGCCGTAAAATCGCCTGGGAAAGACCAGCGGGCACCACACGGAATATGAATATCTTCGGCACGCATACCAACGCCCCGCTGCCGACCGGTATCTTTATGATGGGTGGCAATATCATTACCCGTAGCGGCCTGATCTTTATGGGCGCAACGGCGGATAATTACCTGCGCGCCTTTGACGAAGCAACCGGCAAGGAGCTGTGGAAAGCGAAGCTTCCTGCGGGCGGCCAGGCAACGCCAATTACCTATACTGGCGAAGATGGTCGTCAGTATGTGGTCATTGCTGCGGGTGGTCACGGTGGCCTTGGCACCACCTCGGGCGATGCGCTGGTCGCCTATGCGCTCCCGAAAAGCTGATTATTAATCAGGGTGAAGCTTCCCGATGGAGAGCTTAGCTTCGCAGGCTGACTGCGCATGTTTTCTTAGGTCAGCCTGTAATAAACCCGAAATGCAGTAGTAGCTAAAACCTCACTTTTTACGTGAGGTTTTAGTTTTCAAAGGGGGGACAAAGCAGAATTGCCTATAAACCGCACAACAAATTTTTGCAGCTAATGCCGAACGCTACCGCTAGTAAGTTTGGCGGACGACATAAGCTATACGAAACCTACTGCGCCTGCAGGCAGGCAGGCAGGCAGGCAGGCAGGCAGGCAGGCAGGCAGGCAGGCAGGCAGGCAGGATGTTGTAGCGGCTCTGGCAAGAAGACAAGATGACTGGCTGCTATAGCCTGCTTTTTCAGGTATAGCCTGGGTGTTACTCAACGTGATGCTGGTCATTGTCGTCAAGCGGTGTCTTGCGCGTGTGCCTGAGCATTTCGACATGACGGGCGAAGTCTTCATGCACCTCGGCGCTTTGCAGGTTTACCGAGGCGGCACCATCTTCATCAATCAGTATCCGCTCGCCATCATCCTTCGCTTCCTGCATATCGTTCCGCGACATTACGTTCAACAACCTCTCCGGGCTGGCAAACAGGCTGGCGATCATTTTCAGCATTCTGTGCTCCTTGTTTCAGGGCCTGATAGTTGCCCATATTTCCTCGCGCTCTGCTCTGCGCACTTAATAGCATGCGAAGTATAGCGTAACCTGGCGAAAACGAAGCGGCGGAGGCCGGGCGCTAACCCAAGGGCTGCCCGGGTAAAGTGCGTTCAGGAGAAAGAGTAAAGCAGGCTACAGCGTCGGTCATACAGAAAGAATTAAGCATGCAACAGAGCAAGTCATGCAACAAGAATTAAGCATGCAACGGAGCAAGTCATGCAAAAAAATTAAGCATGCAGCAGAGTGAGTTATGCAAAAAATTAAGCATGCAGCAGAGTGAGTTATGCAAAAAATTAAGCATGCAATAGAGTAAGTTATGCAAAAAAAATTAAGCACGTAACAGAGTAAGTGATGCATAAACAGTGAAACATGTGACAGAGCAAGCCATGCAGGAAGAGCGAAGCATGCAACAGAGCGAATTCTGTAGAAAGAGTGAGTCGAATCGAAGAAGTAAGCTGAATAGCAAATGTGAACGAGCAGACGAATCAGGGCAGGAAAGTGTGGCAGAAAACGTTGAGGGAAACCTCTTAACCGTCATCGCGTGAGAGTCACGCGATGACGGTGAGCCTGCCCGCTGGCAGGCGCTTTACTCTTTAGCTGCGATGGCTCTTCTCGCCACCTTTTTTACCGGCTTCAGACGCTTTTTCACGGTCATTTTTGAAATTACCGCTACCGCTGCTCTGTCCGCCTTTTTTACCAGCTTCTGACGCCTTTTCACGATCTTCAGAAAAATTACCCGAATTTGAATTACCACGATGCTGAGTCATACATATGTCCTCTTCGTGTTAAATAAACCCACTGATTTCTTTTAAAATAAATCCCACAGGGAGTTAAATATCAGTGAACGTCTTGCGTATTTAAATCTAGCAGTCGCGCTTATAAATGCAAGGAAACGGCAGAAGAAATATAAGAAAAAATTATCTCCACCCAACCCGTTGATAAGTATCATATTAATGGAATAAAATCACATGGAGACTATTTTATTAATACAGGCAAACTCTAATTTGTTGCTTTATATATTAGCTGAATAACTATTTGCTTAAATAAAGATTAAGGAGAGCAAGCGCTGCCGCTTCGTTATAACCCCTTGCCGCTTCGTCATTTTTTTATTTCCTGCGTTTTTTAGGCAGTTCAGGCAGCGTAATTAAGGCCATAGAAATGTTTTCAGAAATTTCCTGAAACTGATAAAAACCTCACAAACAGCTGGACTTGATTAACGTCTTCTTACACTATCTTCGCCATACCGCATGCTGGCCTCTGGCCAGCCGAACAACGACTTTTGCTCTTTTTCACCGGCTTTGCCGGCTTGCTCCAGGGAATAGCGACGCTGACCTCGGCATTTATTGCTTTGAGGCCAGTCCCTTAACTGTGCAGAAGCGGGTGAAGCATGGATAAAGAGCGCTTTTTTACCCTGATGGGCAAATGGCCTAAAATCCGGTTTACAGACCTTTGTCTGATTCCTTCTGGAAATACTGGTAAACCCTACCCCGAACTCTACGTGCGCGATAGCGCCGATCCCCCCTGCTGGCTTTTTGTAGGCTCCGTGCCTGTCGAGGAGAGCGAAGCGGCGCTTGCCCGTTACAGCGTCTGGCTAACAGAATTTCAGCTAAATTATGGGTTTCCGTCACGCGAGCTACAGGAAACCGAGATTTTTCTGCCTGAAGAATGGCTTAGCCTGGAGCCGAAGAAAACGGCGGGATTGGTTACCTGAGGCGCATTTTGCCCTATACCCGCCAGGGATATCAGAAAAAATTATCTATACTTTTTGCGTACGCTGAACTCATCAAGACCAAGTGGGGGGATTTGAGTGAATAAGGAACTGGTAAATGCAGCCGAAAAGCTCGGCGAACTATTGCGAGAAAAAAACGTTTGCGTTGCCGCAGCCGAGTCCTGTACTTCTGGCCTGATCAGCTCCGCTTTAGGGGCGGCAGGCGACAGCAGCAGCTATTTCACCAGCGGATTCGTAACCTACACGAACAGCGCCAAGCACCGCATTCTGCACGTTAGCGAGAAAACGCTACGGGTCCATACAGCAGTCAGCGAGGCCACCGCTCGGGAAATGGCGACGGGGGCAAAAGAGGTATCAGGTGAGGCCGTCAGTATAGCGGTGACCGGCTATGCCGGCCCTGACGGCGGCGAAGACGGCACCCCGGCCGGTACCGTCTGGTTTGGCTGGGGCTTGCCTGACGCGAAAGTTTACAGCTTGCAGCGCCATTTTACCGGCGACTGTGAAGAGGTCGTCAACCAGGCCGCCCTTTTTGCTTTAGAGCATCTCACAGAACTGCTGGGCGGCAATAATTGCCAGTAACAGAAAATGTTTTCACAGATGACAAGGCGTCTATGTTCCAGACTGTTGCCCCAAAATTAAGGCGAACCCGAAGGCTCGCCTTTTAGCTTTAAGCAAAAACCGATGACGGCCTTAAACCGCCCTCTTATGCCCCGATCAAGGATCGCCGATCTCTTTCACTGCCACTTCGGTATGCTTGCCTTTGTGTTTCACATAACCGCTGACGCGAATCAAATCTTTGGCATCATATTTTTTCCCGCCCCAGGCGGTATCGGGGATCACCAGGTTAATCTTTCCTGATTTATCCTGGAAGGCATAGGTATTACCCGCCACCTTCTTAATGACGTTACCTTCCAGCGTCACCCACGACCCATCTTTTAGCGCATGGATCTGTTTAATCTGGCTCTCGTTAGTATCTTCAGAACCTTTATAACCCGCATCCTGCTTGTGCGGCGGCGGCGGCGTCTCTCCCGCTTTAAAACCACCTTTATCTTCTGCCATTACGTTCAGGCTCAGGGCAAGCAGTGCGGCCAGCGTAAGCACTTTTTTCATCGTAACTCCTTTCTACATGACAATCCGATTAAACCTTTCATGAGATAAGCCTGGCAGAAAGCAGCCAATTTTCTGGTAATAAATGAAAAAAATTGAAATTAATCAGGTTTTATCAACCGGATAGCGTGCTCCAGAACCTTCTGTTCATCGCGATCCGCATCGGTACGATCGTGGCGTGTTCTGACCAGCAGCTCCGCCAGCACGTCCCGGCTGGTGTTATAGCCGCTTTCCGACAGCACGATAGCCGCATCGCCAATTACCCGACAGACTTCGTCATAATACTCTTCACTTAATACGTCACGTTTCATAGCGCCTCGCTGAATTTTACCTTCGTGGTTCCCTTAGCAGAAGAAAACCAATCAAAAGTATTGCGCCGGTGAAGCAATGCCGCCATCTGCCAGCCTGACTGCGCCTGCATGGTGTGAGGCAGATCACATCTTCAGCTGGCGATAGCGGAGGCCGTTATTTAAATAACGGCTTCACAACCATAAAACTCAGCGATTATAGAAAGGGAAAGCGCCGAAAAGTAAGCCCCCGGCCAGCAGAGCCATACTGACCAGAATCCCCCATTTGATGGCAAAGCGCTGGTGATCGCCAATATCCACTTTTGCCAGCCCTACCAGCAGGTAGACCGAGGGCACCAGCGGACTGAGCAGGTGAAAAGGCTGGCCGATAATCGAAGCGCGGGCAATTTCTTCTGCCGAGATACCATAGTTTGCCGCCGTCTGGGCAATAACCGGCAGAATGCCAAAATAAAAGGCATCGTTAGACATAAAAAAGGTAAAAGGCAGGCTCACCAGCGCGGTAAACACGGCCAGATAAGGGCCGAAACTGTGAGGGATAATCGCCAGCAGGCTTTTCGCCATCGCATCCACCATGCCGGTCCCGGACAGAATGCCCGTAAAAATACCGGCGGCAAAAATCAGCGATGTTACCGCCAGTACGTTGCCCGCATGCGTATTGATGCGCGCTTTCTGCTGCTCCAGCGACGGATAGTTCAGCATCACCGCTATCGCAAAAGCGAGCATAAACAGAATCTGAATTGGCATCAGCCCAATGACTAACAGCACCAGCAGTACCGTTGTCAAAATAAAGTTAGGCCAGAACATTTTTGGCCGCCTGTTGGCTGCGCACTCTTGCGCATCGCCCAGTCCCAGCTCAATATTTTCCAGATGCTGGCTATCAAGCTTTATCACGCCCAGCCGTTTGCGCTCGCGCAGGCCAAACAGTACTGCCATACCCACCAGCGTCATACAGCCAAGAAACATGGCTGGCAGCATGGGAATAAAAATATCCAGCGCATCGATCCGCAACGCGGCAGCCGCGCGCGCCGTTGGCCCGCCCCACGGCGACAGATTCATAATGCCGCTGGCCAGATTCACCAGGCAAGTCATCGCCAGCACGTTCATCCCCAGCTTGCGGTACAACGGTAAAAAAGCCGCCACGGCAATCATATAGGTAGTGGAACTGTCGCCGTCCAGCGAAACCAGCAGCGTCAGGATTGCCGTTCCCACCAGTACCTTAAGCGGATCGCCACGCACAATTTTCAGGATAAAACGTACCAGCGGATCGAACAGGCCGGCATCAATCATCAGACCAAAATAGAGGATAGAAAAAGTCAGCATCACTCCCGTCGGCGCCAGCGCTTTTACGCCGTTCAGCATCATTTCCCCGAGACCGTGATAAAAACCTGCCGCCAGCGCAAACACCGTCGGCACGATGATCAACGCAATCAGCGCCGACATACGTTTGGTCATAATCAGGTACATAAAGCAGGTCACCATCGCAAAACCCAGTATGGTCAGCACATTACTTCCCCTCTTGCGGATGCTCATAAAATCTGCCGACCTGGTTACCATCAGTAAAAGTTATCGGTCAGACGTAATAAGATGTAAAAACAAACGATTTCTGTTACTTCCTTATCAGGTAACGCCTTGTTTTAAGGCTCTACCCTGTAAAACCTGATAATAATCTGTAATAAAATTTCATCATTTTTTTAACAAAGAAGGGTGATGTGGATCGGCTTTCTACGTCGCCAGAGCCCGTTATTGTGATAAGGATCAACAGCGACGTCGTTAACCCCGTAACGCCCTCACTGCCCATCCGTGTTAACCCCCCTCTGCGACGGCGTCATCGTTGCTTAAATCCCTGATAATACGTAATACGCAATATATTCTTCTGCTTAACACGCTGTCTGGCTAAATCTTTGCCGCAATATGCCGATAGACAAGGCATCAAATCCCCTTTTAAGGTTCTTAAGATGTCGTTAAAAAGATCATCACTGCTGGTGCTCTCATTCCTGTTTGTGATTTTTTTCGCCAGCATGATTGCCAACGTCTGGCTGCTGACGCGCAGCAATACGTCGCTTGATGCGGTGAATAAAGAGATTCGTGTTGTACTTTCCATCATCGACCCTATCAACCACAGCCGAACGCTGCGCGTGCGTTTGATGGAATATATGAAAACGATGGAAAACAGCGGCAACCTGCAGTCTGAACAGACTATGAGCGGGCTAAACGAGGTGCTGGGCAAAGCGGATAAAGCTTTCCAGGCTTATCTGGCCGCGCCAAAACTGGCTGACGAGGCTGGCCTGGCTGATGAGTACCGCACCACTTATGAAGCCTATCGCCATCAGGGTATCGATCCGATGATGGACGCCGCCAGGGCAAACGATCAGCAACGCTTTAAGGCGCAGATTCCTGTGGTGATTAGTCTCGACAGGCAATATGAAATCGTGCTCGACAAGGTGCTGGCGCTGCATGAGCAGTATGCAAAACGCCTGAACAGCGAAGCGCAAGAGCATTTTACCTTCGGTATTGGTCTGATTATCGCGTTTGGCGTGCTGTTTCTGGTGGTCATCGCGGGCGTGCTGCTGTTCCTGAAACGCTATGTGCTTAGCCCGCTCGACAGCGCCAAAACGCACTGCAGCCAGATTGCCCAAGGCATTCTGGATACGCCGGTGCCGGTGCAGGCCTCCTCCCGCAGTGAAATTCAGGATCTGATGCGCACTATGGAGCAGATGCGCCGTTCGCTGACCGACATTATTAGCCAGGTACGTAACTCTACGCTGACCGTGGCGCATGCTTCGCAGGAGATTGCGGCAGGTAACGTTGATCTCGCATCCCGTACCGAACAGCAGGCGGCCGCGCTAACGCAAACCGCTGCCAGTATGGAAGAGCTGGGCGCAACGGTTAAGCAGAACACTGAAAACGTCTTTGAAGCCAGCCGCCTGACCAGCGAAGCGGTGAAAAATGCCAAAACCGGTGAACAGGTCGCGGAACAGGTTATCGTCACCATGGGGCTGATTAACAACAGCTCGAAGAAGATCGAAGACATTACCGGCGTGATCAACAGCATCGCTTTCCAGACCAATATCCTGGCGCTGAACGCGGCGGTAGAAGCGGCGCGCGCGGGCGAACAGGGACGCGGCTTTGCCGTCGTTGCTGGTGAAGTTCGCAACCTGGCGCAGCGCAGCGCCGTGGCGGCCAAAGAGATCGAAAACCTGATTGCCGAATCGGTCATTAATATCAAAGCGGGTTCGCAACAGGTCAGCCGTACGGGCGAAGCCATTGGCGCAATTATCGCCTCTGTTAGCCAGGTTGACGTACTGATGGAGCATATCTCTACGGCCTCTGACGAGCAGAGTCGCGGTATCAGCCAGATTGAACAGGCTGTCACCGAGATGGACAGCGTGACCCAGCAAAACTCGGCGCTGGTGCAGGAGTCGGCAGCGGCTTCCGCCTCGCTGGAAGAGCAGGTTCATCACCTTAACCATTCGGTTTCCACTTTCCGCCTTGCCGACGCTTAATTTTACCTGCCCCGGCAGAGCATCGCCGGGTACTGACTATAACAACAGGCTCCGCTCGTCACGGGCCATCTATTTTAAGAGACCACCATGGCTAAACTGTCTGATTTCTGGAACGCTCTGATTCCGAAAAGAATCAATCCACTGGCTGCCCGACCAGTCAGTAAAACCTATGACTGCCGCGAGCTGCCAACCTCTTTTGGCAAGCTGGGCGCGGGTGCGGGAAAAGGCCTGATGATGGTCTTTGTCCCGCCTGAAGCCAACTTCGCCAAAGTGAATGATGCCTGGCAAAAGTTGAGTGCGCCCGGCCGTACCGTTATGGCTATTTCCTCCACCGGCGCGCTTTGTGCGCAGAAAGGCCGCTCCGCCTACTGCGCCACCAATGGCCCGCAGGGAAGCTGGCTGTGGCTGCCGGAACAGATCGTCGCCCGTCATGAGGTGCATATCATTGACCTGCAGGCCCCGCGCGGCGCGGGCGTCAGCCAGCGTATTGCCGGGATCCGCGCTCAGCTCGACCGCCTGCAGGTCAGTATGCCGCTTTCCGCAGAGCAGACGTTTGCCATGATTTATTGCGATGGTCTTTCCTCTTCAGAAGGCTTTTTAATGCAGGCCTGGTATGACAGCGGGCGCTTCCCTTGCCTGGCCATTGGCGGTTCAGCCGGTGGACGCACCGATTTCCAGGATACCTGGATGGCGACGGGTAACCAGCTGCTGCAAAACAAAGCGGTCATCGTTTTCTGCCAGATGGCGAAAGGGAAATCCTTTGCACCCTTTAAAAGCCAGAACTTCCAGCCCACTTCGCAAAGCTGGCTGGTGGCGGAAGCCGATCCGGTCGCACGTACGGTAAACTCTTTGTTTGACGCTAAGGGCCGCCAGCAGCCGGTCACTAAAGTTCTGGCAGAATACCTGCGCTGCCAGCCGGAACAGCTGGAGCAAAAGCTCAGGGGCAAAACTTTTGGCGTGAAGGTTGCGGACGAATATTTTATCCGTTCTGTCGCCAAAATCGATGCGGATAGCCTGTCGTTCTTCTGTGACCTGGAGTTCGGCGATCGCCTTTACCTGCTGGAAGCGGGCGATTTTGTTGCCGCCACGCGTAAAGACTGGGATAAGTTTGTGGCGAAACAAGGGAAACCTGTGGGTCTGCTGCTCAATGACTGTCTGCTGCGCCGACTGAACAACCCGGAAAGCCTGCCTGCGGCGGAACTGTTCGACGGCGTACCGGCTGCCGGTTTCTCCAGCTTTGGCGAAATTTTTGGCGTGCCGATCAACCAGACGCTTTCCGCCCTCGCCTTCTTCGACCATGACGTTAAGGCTATGAGCCGCTTTCCTATTGAGTATGCGGACTACGCAGGGCATTACGCCCAGCGCTCTCTGCGCCGTTGGGAAGCGTTACATACGCTACAAACAGAAGTTATTGATAAGGTTATCGACTATCAGCAGGAGATCAGTCCGGTTATTAAAACCTTCCCGCTGCTGGAAAAAGCTACCAGCCGTCAGAGCGAAGCGCTGGATATGGCCGGGATCAATATTGGTGAAATTGGCGATGCGGCTACGGTGACGCTACAGGCGCAGGACGAGCTGGGCTGGGAAATTGGCGAGCTGGAGAAGATCTCGCACGGCATTACGCAGATCACCAGCGGTATCAGCACCATTGCCGACCAGACTAACCTACTGGCGCTGAACGCAGCGGTAGAAGCGGCACGCGCCGGTTCAGCCGGACGCGGCTTTGCCGTGGTGGCGGAAGAAGTTCGTCGCCTGGCCCGCTCGTCGAAAGAGCAGGCTGACGCCACCCGTGCCAGCATCAACGAAACGGTCGCCACCATCGCACGGATTAAAAAAACGGCGTCTAAAACCGTTGCGACTACCGAAGATATGGCGCAAAAAAGCCTTTCCGCTCGCGGCCAGATTGCGACCCTCAGCGAGCAAAACAGCGCCGAACGTAACGGCATGGCAGAGAATATCGATCGGTTAAAGAACGCCGCCGACGGTATGGATGCGATGCACAGAGCTGTCGCGCAGCTGACGGTTCTTCAGGAGCTGGTTCGTTCTTGATGCGTTAAGGATGAGGCTACGCCACTCTTTGGCTAAATCCTCAACAGATCTTGCCCCGGTTTAGACAATTCGCATAGAATGAGTATGTACGGCAAAGTGCCGTACATACTTTGAGTCATCTCTATACCACGGGGTACATAAAATGCCTGCTTTGGCTAAAAAAGAGCGTCTTGAACTGCGGCTATCTGCTGATTCTAAAGCCAGCATAGAGACTGCGGCCAGCCTTCGGCGCGTTACTGTTTCGCAATTCGTTGCAGAGTCAGCGATTGAGCGTGCGGAAACCGTTATTCAAGAGAACGGTCGGATTAAGCTCACGGAAGAATCATGGAATAAGGTTATGCATGCAATTGATAGCATGCCGGCACCTAATGAACGTTTTCAACGTGCAGTTGAACGCATGGATGAGGAATCAACCTGGAAATGGAACGACAACTAAAACGCGGCATTTTCCCTTATAACACGGCGGCCCATTATAACACTGACAATTTCAGCTGTGGTCGTCCTGAACTGGATACCTTTTTGCAAACTGGTCTGGCGCGACAGCAAAATAATAATATGCTGCGTGCTCAGGTCATTCTCTCTGACGATCCCATTCCCGAAATCATGGGGTATTACACTCTGTCCAGTGGATCTTATGAAAAGTCGGGTATGAGCGGAACGCGTCAGCGCCAGGTACCTTACCAAAATACGCCCTGCATCCTTTTAGGTCGGCTTGCTGTTGACCGGCGGCTTCAGGGTAAAGGGATAGGGGCAATTTTAGTCGCGCATGCCGCAAAAACAGCCTATGTGGCGGCTCAGGCTATCGGTGTTTATTCTCTTTTTGCTGAAGCTAAGGATGAAAATGCCGGCGCTTTTTATGCAAAGCTTGGTTTTATCAAAATCGCTACGACTGACTCACGCCTGATGTATTTCTATCCCACTAATACACTTTCCGGTCTGGCATCACGATTCCCTTTCTGACTCCAGCGCATGTTGGCCAAAATTAAATGATGTTTATTTGGCCAGGTAATGTCTGAGCTATGCCTGAACTATATTAACCTGCCAATCTTCGCTCACCCCGCATTTTTATACTTTTTTTATATTCCCTCCTTTTATTTTTACAACATCTTTGCAGCCCGATTTTTACACTCACCGGATGGTTTCTAATAATGAGGTGAACCGTGAGTGCTGAAGTAATCATCGGCGTCCTGCTGGTAGTAACGCTGCTGGCCTATCTGATTTATGCCCTGATTTATGCGGAGGCCTTCTGATGGCGGCTTCCGCATTTTTACTGGTGGCCAGTTATCTGCTGCTGCTGTTGCTGCTGGCCTGGCCGCTGGGACGGCTTATCGCCCGGCTGGTGGACGTCAGGCCGCTGCCGCTGCTGGGCCGTATTGAAGCCGCTATCTGGCGCATAGCTGGCCTGCGCGGTGAGATGCGCTGGCAAACTTATCTGCTGGCTGTTCTGCTGTTTAACGCGCTGGGTTTTCTGCTGCTGCTGGCTATTCTGCTTTTTCAGGGGAACCTTCCGCTCAATCCACAGCATTTTCCCGGTCTGAAGTGGGACCTGGCTCTGAATACCGCCGTTTCGTTTATCACTAACACCGACTGGCAGGCCTATGCGGGTGAGTCGACGCTAAGTTATTTCAGCCAGATGGCCGGACTTACGGTACAAAACTTCTTTTCGGCCGCCAGCGGCATTGCCGTTGCTTTTGCGTTGATGCGCGCCTTCTCGCGCCAGTCAGCCACTACGCTGGGCAACGCCTGGCAAGATCTGGTGCGCATTACGCTGTGGCTGCTGTTGCCGCTTTCGCTGCTGTTTGCGCTACTGCTTATTCAGCAAGGCGTTATCCAGAATTTTTCTGCCTATCTTTCCTTCACCAGCATTGAAGGCGCACGCCAGCAGTTGCCAATGGGGCCGGTGGCTTCGCAGGAGGCGATTAAACTGCTGGGCACTAACGGCGGCGGCTTCTTTAATGCCAACTCTGCTCATCCTTTTGAAAACCCGACGGACATTAGCAACATTATGCAGATGCTGGCGATTCTGCTGATCCCTGCCGCGCTCTGCTTTGCCTTTGGCAGAGTGGTGAAGGATATACGCCAGGGCAAGGCAATCCTCGCGGCCATGACCATTATTTTTGTTGTTTGCGCCGCCGCCATCTTCTGGGCCGAAAGCCAGGGCAATACGGCGCTGGTCCAGGCTGGCGCGGTGAATATCAACATGGAAGGGAAAGAGAGCCGCTTTGGCATTCTTGCCAGCGCTTTTTATGCCGTTGTGACCACGGCGGCCTCCTGCGGTGCGGTCAACGCCATGCACGATTCGCTGACCGCGCTGGGCGGCCTGCTGCCGATGTGGCTGATGCAGACTGGCGAAGTGGTGTTTGGCGGCGTTGGCTCCGGCCTTTACGGCATGCTGCTGTTTGTCCTGC
Source organism: Erwinia phyllosphaerae (assembly GCF_019132875.1). GTDB lineage: Bacteria > Pseudomonadota > Gammaproteobacteria > Enterobacterales > Enterobacteriaceae > Erwinia > Erwinia phyllosphaerae. The sequence continues at coordinate 24,795 of NZ_JAHSPF010000004.1, read as the reverse complement.
TGGCGGTATTTATTGCCGGACTAATGATTGGCCGTACGCCGGAGTATCTGGGCAAAAAGATCGACGTCCGCGAAATGAAAATGACGGCGCTGGCGATCCTGGTCACGCCCGCGCTGGTGCTGTGCGGCAGCGCGCTGGCGATGATGACCACTGAGGGGCGTGCGGGCATGCTCAACCCCGGCGCGCACGGCTTCAGCGAGGTGCTCTACGCCCTTTCCTCTGCCGCCAACAACAACGGCAGCGCCTTTGGTGGGTTGTCTGCCAACACACCGTTCTGGAACCTGCTGCTGGCGTTCTGCATGCTGGCCGGCCGTTTTCTGGTGATTGTTCCCGTGATGGCGCTGGCCGGCTCGCTGGCCGCGAAAAAACATCAGCCCGTGGGCGCCGGTACGCTGCCCACGCACGGCCCGCTGTTTATCGGGCTATTGGTTGGCACCGTGCTCTTAACGGGCGCGCTGACTTTTATTCCCGCGCTGGCTTCAGGCCCGATTGCGGATCACCTGCTGAATACGGAGATTGTTCGATGAGTCGTCAACCAAAGGCGCTGCCTGAACCTGCGATGCTGCGCCGGGCGCTGTTTGATGCGCTGCGTAAGCTCGACCCGCGCGCGCAGTGGCGAAATCCGGTGATGTTTATCGTCTGGATCGGTAGCGTATTGACCACGCTGCTGGCCGTGGCTATGGCCTGCGGCATGGCTGGCGACGCCGTTTTCACCGCCGCCGTCAGCGTATGGCTCTGGTTTACCGTGTTGTTTGCCTGCTTTGCCGAAGCGCTGGCGGAAGGCCGCAGTAAAGCGCAGGCCAGCAGCCTGAAGAGCGTGCAAAAAACCTCGTTTGCCCGTCGCTTAAAGGAGGGCCGCCATGACGCCCCTTCTGAACAGGTTGCCGCCAGCGATCTGCGTAAAGGTGACATCGTGCTGGCCAGCGCGGGCGAAATTATTCCCTGCGACGGCGAGGTTATAGAAGGTGGCGCATCCGTTGATGAAAGCGCGATCACCGGCGAATCGGCTCCCGTGATACGCGAGTCCGGCGGCGATTTTGCTTCGGTGACGGGGGGCACGCGCATTCTCTCCGACTGGCTGGTCATTCGCTGCACCGCTAACCCCGGCGAAACCTTTCTGGACCGCATGATCGCGATGGTCGAAGGAGCCAACCGCCGTAAAACGCCTAACGAAATCGCGCTGACTATTTTGCTGATTGCGCTGACGGTGGTCTTTCTGCTGGCAACGGCAACGCTATGGCCTTTTTCCGGCTGGAGCGGAACGCCGGTCAACGTCACGGTGCTGATTGCGCTGCTGGTTTGCCTGATCCCTACCACTATCGGCGGCCTGCTGTCGGCTATCGGCGTGGCCGGAATGAGCCGCATGCTCGGCGCTAACGTTATCGCTACCAGCGGTCGCGCGGTGGAAGCGGCAGGCGATGTGGATATTCTGCTGCTGGACAAGACCGGCACCATTACGTTGGGCAATCGCCAGGCCTCCGACTTCTTTCCCGCGTCAGGCGTGGAAGAGCAACAGCTGGCCGATGCGGCCCAGCTGGCCTCGCTGGCGGATGAAACGCCGGAAGGCCGCAGTATCGTCATCCTGGCGAAACAGCGCTTTGCGCTGCGTGAACGCAACCTGGAGCAGCTACAGGCTACTTTTATCCCCTTTACGGCCCAAACGCGTATGAGCGGTATTAACCTGCCGGAGCGCAGCATTCGTAAAGGATCGGCGGACGCTATTCGCCGCCACGTTACCGCTAACGACGCCTCCTTTCCGGCAGAAATTGACGAGCTGGTTGAGCGCGTTGCCAGCCAGGGCGGTACGCCGCTGGTGGTGGCGGAAAATTGCCGCGTGCTGGGCGTTATTGCTCTGCGGGATATCGTTAAAGGCGGCATTCGGGAGCGCTTTGCCGAACTGCGCAAAATGGGTATCCGTACTGTGATGATCACGGGCGATAATCCGCTGACCGCAGCCGCTATCGCCGCCGAAGCAGGCGTGGATGATTTCCTGGCCGAGGCCACGCCGGAAGCAAAGCTGGCGCTAATCCGCCAGTATCAGGCCGAAGGTCGGCTGGTCGCGATGACCGGCGACGGCACCAACGATGCCCCGGCGCTGGCGCAGGCGGACGTGGCGGTAGCGATGAACTCCGGTACGCAGGCCGCCAGGGAAGCGGGCAACATGGTCGATCTGGACTCCAGTCCGACCAAACTTATCGAAGTGGTGCATATCGGCAAACAGATGCTGATGACGCGCGGTTCGCTGACGACCTTCAGCCTTGCCAACGACGTAGCAAAATACTTTGCCATTATTCCGGCTGCGTTTACCGCCAGCTATCCGCAGTTCGCGGCGCTGAACGTGATGCATCTGCACTCGCCCTCCTCGGCTATCCTGAGCGCGGTGATCTTTAACGCGCTGATCATTATCTTCCTGATCCCGCTGGCGCTTAAAGGCGTCAGCTATAAACCGCTTAGCGCCGCCGCGCTACTGCGCCGTAACCTGGCAATTTACGGTCTGGGTGGTCTGGTGGTGCCGTTTGTCGGCATTAAACTTATCGATCTGCTGCTACAGCTATAGGGAGTTCTCCATGACGCAATTACGTCCTGCATTGATGGTTATGCTGTTGCTGGTGCTACTGACTGGCGGACTCTATCCGCTGCTTACCACCCAGTTGGGGCAGTGGTTTTTTCCGTATCAGGCTGGCGGCTCTTTGCTGGAGCAGCACGGCATTCGCGGCTCCAGCCTGCTCGGCCAGGCCTTCAGCGAAGCGAAATATTTTCACGGCCGCCCTTCTGTTACCGCCGATAGCCCGTATAATCCGCTGGCAAGCGGCGGCAGTAATTTATCCGTCGGCAATCCGGCGCTGAACAGAATGATTGCCGAACGCATCGCCCGCGCCCGCCAGGAGAATCCGGATGCCGTTGGTCGCGTACCAGCCGACCTCGTGACCGCTTCCGCCAGCGGGCTGGATAACGGTATCTCGCCTGAAGCGGCTCGCTGGCAGGTGGCGCGCGTGGCGCAGAGCCGTCAGCTGACGCCAGAGACACTTAACGGCCTGATCGCCGCCCATACCCACTATCCTTTGTTCAGCTTCAGCGGCCAGCCTTTTGTCAACGTAGCCGAGCTGAATCTGGCGCTGGATACGCTCCAGGCAAAATAAGGAACCGGCATGGCTGATTCGCTCCGCCCCAATCCCGACAGGCTATTGCTACAGACCGAGCGCCAGCGCGGCAGGCTAAAAATTTTCTTTGGCGCCTGCGCTGGCGTAGGGAAAACCTGGGCAATGTTACAGGAAGCGCAGCGTCTGCGAGCGCAACAGCTGGACGTGTTAATCGGCGTAGTGGAAACCCATGGCCGCCAGGAAACGGCGGCGTTGCTTCAGGGCCTGCCCCACCTGCCTGCCCGGCAGCGCCTGTACCGTGAGCGCGTGCTGGAAGAGTTTGACCTTGATGCGGCGCTGGCTCGCCATCCTGCGGTGATGTTGATGGATGAACTGGCGCACAGCAACGCGCCCGGTTCTCGTCATCCCAAACGCTGGCAGGATGTGGAAGAGCTACTGGCCGCCGGGATTGACGTGCTGACTACCGTTAATGTTCAGCACCTGGAAAGCCTCAACGATGTGGTCAACGGCGTAACCGGCATTCAGGTTCGGGAAACCTTGCCCGATCCGGTTTTCGATGCGGCGGATGAAGTTATCCTGGTCGATTTACCGCCGGACGATCTGCTGCTGCGTCTTAAGCAGGGCAAAGTCTATAGCGGCGAACGCGCCGACAAGGCCGCCGAAAATTTCTTTCGCAAAGGCAATCTTATCGCCCTGCGCGAGCTGGCTTTGCGGCGAACTGCCGAACGGGTAGATAACCAGATGCAGGCCTGGCGCGATGAGCGCGTGCAGGACAAAGTGTGGCATACGCGAGATGCCATTTTACTCTGCGTCAGCCATAGCCAGGGCAATGAAAAGCTGGTGCGTACGGCGGCGCGACTTGCCGCGAAGTTGGGCAGCGAATGGCATGCGGTTTGCGTTGAAACCCCTGGCTGGCGGCGATCGAGACACCAGCGCAGCAACGCGCTTGATGCGCTGAAGCTGGCCCGCCAGCTCGGTGCGGAAAGCGCCGTGCTGGCCGATACCTCTGCGGACAAGGCGATAACGCGTTACGCACGCGAGCATAATCTTGGCAAAGTCGTTATCGGGCGCGGCGGCACACGCTGGTTCGAACTTTCGCTGGCCGAACGGCTGGCGTCCCGCGCGCCCGAGCTGGATTTGATCGTCGTTGCGCCCGGCGAGAAAACGGTCGATTCGTCCGGCTTAAAAAATACGGCAAGGACGGCCCAGAAATGGCAGGAAGGGATCCGCGGCTGTCTGCTGGCGGTGCTGCTCTGCGCGTTAATAACCTTTGTCGCCAGCCGGTGGCTATCCGCCTTCGACCCCGCCAACCTGGTAATGCTCTATCTGCTGGCGGTAGTGATTGTGGCGTTGCTGGCCGGTCGCTGGCCATCGGTATTTGCTTCGCTGATCAACGTGGCCAGTTTCGATCTCTTTTTTGTCTCGCCAAAAGGCACGCTGGCCGTATCTGACGCACAGTATCTGCTTACCTTCGGCGTGATGCTAAGCATCGGCCTGATTGTAGGGAACCTGACGGCGGGCGTGCGCTATCAGGCCCGCATCGCCCGCCATCGGGAACGACGCACCTGGCAACTTTATGAACTTTCCAGCTCGCTGGCGAAAGCGCGTGCGCCGCAGGCTATCGCCACGGCAAGCCAGAAGGCTATCTATACCCTCTTTCAGGCCACCAGCGAACTGCTGCTGCCTGATGAACATGACCGTTTAGTGCCGCAATCGCCGCCTTCCGATCTGCAGTGGGATGAAGGTATTGTCCGCTGGAGCTATGAGCATGGTCAGCCAGCCGGGGCGGGAACCGACACCCTGCCCGGCGTCTCTTATCAAATCTTGCCGCTGCGTGCGGAGGGAAAGACCTTTGGCGTGCTGGTGATTGAACTGAAAAGGCAGCCGCAGCTGATCCCGGAACAGGTACGGCTGCTGGATACCGTTATCCTGCTGACCGCCAGCGCGCTGGAGCGATTACAGCTTACCGCCAGCGAAGAGCAGGCGCGCATGACCGGTGAGCGAGAACAGCTGCGCCATTCGCTGCTGGCGGCGCTCTCTCACGATTTACGTACGCCGCTGACCGTACTGTTTGGCCAGGCGGAAATTCTGACGCTGGATTTGGCCGCTGAAGGCTCTGTTCACGCCAGACAGGCCAGCGAGATCCGTCAGTACGTGCTGAGGCTGACGCGCCTGGTTAACAATCTACTGGATATGGCACGCCTGCAAACGGGCGGCATCTATCTGCGCAAGGAGTGGCTAACGCTTGAAGAGATGCTGGGCAGCGCGCTGGCGACGCTGGATCCGGGCCGCAGCAGCCATAACATTGAACTGGAGATGCCCGACCCGCTGGCGCTGATCCACGTTGACGGGCCGCTGTTTGAGCGTGTTTTGCTGAATCTGCTGGAGAACGCGCTGAAATACGCCGGGCCACAGGCCCGCGTGGGTATCAGAGGCTATACCCGCGCGGGCGAGATGCAGATTGAGGTGTGGGACAGCGGCCCCGGCCTGCCGCCGGGACAGGAACAGGCGCTGTTTGCAAAATTCTCGCGGGGCGATAAGGAATCCGCGATCCCTGGCGTCGGGCTGGGGCTGGCAATTTGTCAGGCAATCGTAGAAGTACACAACGGCACTATTGTCGCGCATAATCGACCCGAGGGCGGCGCCAGCTTTGTTATTACGCTGCCGCAGGAGCCGCTACCGGAGTTTGCCAGCCCAGGTGAAGAACTGTGACAACCATTGTAATTATTGAAGATGAAAAAGAGATAAGCCGTTTTCTGCGCATCGCGCTGGAAAATGACGAGATGCGCGTCGTTGAAGCGCCGACCCTGCAACGTGGCCTGCTGGAAGCCGCCACCCGCAAACCCGATCTGGTCATTCTTGATTTAGGCTTGCCGGATGGCGACGGCCTGACTTTTATCCGGGAATTCCGTCAGTGGAGCCAGCGGCCAGTGATTGTTCTGTCTGCCCGCAGTGACGAACAGGATAAAATTGCCGCGCTGGACGCTGGCGCAGATGACTATTTGAGTAAACCTTTCGGCATTGGCGAGTTGCAGGCCAGGCTACGCGCGGCGCTGCGCCGCACGTTTTCCGATACGCAGGACCCGCTTTATACCTTCTCCGATGTGCAGGTTGACCTGGCCGCACGGCGTATTACTCGCGCCGGGCAGGAGCTACATTTAACACCGACCGAATTCAGGCTGCTAACCGTCTTGTTAAATAATCATGGCAAAGTGTTGACCCAGCGCCAGCTATTATTACAGGTCTGGGGACCTAACGCGTCCGAACACAGCCACTACCTGCGTATTTATATGGGCCATTTAAGGCAGAAGCTGGAAACCGATCCGGCAAGGCCGCGCCATTTACTTACGGAAACAGGCATAGGCTATCGCTTTATGCTTTAGCATCACCTGCTATTGTTACCCACAGCAATACAAAGAAAAAATAATATTGGCTCGCCATCACACTTTATATTAACGCTTCAATGCTACTCTTTTGCACCCGAAACTGGATGCTAAAAAAGAAGTCTTTAAGGATTAATATGAAATGGAAAACAACCATAGCGACCATCTCCGGCCTTATCCTCACTTTTACCTCCATCGCCAACGCGGCGCTTTCCTTCTCGCAACGAACGGATATTAAACCTGCCAAATTTACGCACGCCCGAATAATTTTCAACGGTTCCATCGAAGCCGATAACTCTCTCGAGCTGATTGAGTCGCTTGAAAAACTGAACCACAACTATCCGGCGCTCAAGGATATTACCCTTTACATCAATAGCTATGGCGGCGACATGGACAGTGGCTATATGCTTTTTCAGGCCGTTAAAAGTTCCGCTATTCCAGTTGTTACCGTAAACCTGTCAATGACGGCCTCCGCCGCCACGCTGATGTACTGTGCAGCAAAGCAGCGTCTCGTGATGCCTGCTGCTATGTTTTTACTCCACCCGGCTTCGGTAGAAAATATCAACCGGCAGTATTTGAAACCTGATGAGCTTGCGCGATTAAAAGAAATGAACGATCGGAGCAACCAGCTGTTCAAAAGCGTTTATAAGAAGTGTACTAATTTAAGCGATAGCGAAACAGATGCTTTGGTTTACAGCGAATCGTCAAGCGTCCTGTTAAATGCCAGACAGGCTATAGCAAAGAAAATGGCTACCGGCATCACGGACGTTTTAAAACAGGCAGATATTTCGCTCACCATTAGCGATGAAAAAAAATAACTCTACGTTCAGATAAGGATAACTGAATGAAATGCTTCTTTTCCGTCATAGTGTTTACCCCTTGGCTGTTTTCCGGCTGCGCTATAGAAAATTTTAAGCCGGAAAGCGTACGGCCAGGCTCTCCACCTTCTCAGCCAGTCATTAACGCCAAACCCAGCAAGCAGCAGCGTGAAGCTATTATGTCGGGCGGAAAGCCGGACTGGAGCGAAGTAACCATCCCTGGCAGATCGCGACCGCTTAAAAAGTAATATCTGGCACTAAACAATCGCCGATTCGGGTAGCCGGATAACGCTGTAGCGCGCTCCGGCTTGCCGTACCCGCCGAAGAGGACAGCCCGTTTAACGTATAACGCTAAAAAGGACAGGCCGTTTAACGTATAACAAAGCGTATCTTATAGCTTGTTCTGATGCTCCCAGCCAAGCCCATATCCTCGTGGGAAAGCCACGGTACCACTGCCGGTTGCTGCATCCCATTCTTTCCACACGGTAACGGGCAGCCTGCCCTGCGGCTCGCGCTTTCCCGTCAGGATTTCAGCCAGCGAACGCATGGCCGGGCCGCGCCAGACGCCGTTATCCAGTCCATAGAAAGAATAAACCGCCAGCGCGGCATCCACTCGATCGGCATAGTTAGCGATATCGTAAGGCGCGCGTAGCGAAAGATGGACGCATTTTTTGTGCTGTTCCGCAGCGTAATTCAGCCAGCCGGACACGCCGTTACCGCCCGCGTTGATACGATCGGCACTGGCTTCAACCGGCGTATAGCTGGTTGACAGCGTGCCAAACAGAAAGACGTCACACCTCGCGATTTGCGCTCTGATATTCGCCTCGTTCAGGCTGCTGAAGTCCGCTGCCGTCACCTGATAACCCTGTTCAGCCATGACGGCAGCAATGCCTGCGCCTTGCTCCTGCGCGGGCGTAAGAATAAAGCAGCGCTGCGTCGGCTTTAGCGGCAGGGCTGCTTGCTTATTGATTACCAGCGTAATAGCGCCATCGGCGATCTGCTTCTCCAGCTCGCGACCCTTATTGCCATCAACGCCCCGCGACGTTTTTTCATCCGCCAGCAGGCCATAATGCTGCTTTAAGGTCAAAATCCTCTCAACGGAACGGTCAATCTCCGCCTCGCTAATCACGCCTTCATGTACTTTTTTTACCACGCTGGCGATTAACGCCGTCAGGTTTTTTGCCTGCTGAGACGACGTCACGCTCACGGGCATGAGAGCGATATCCACCCCTGCGGCAAAAACCTTCAGCAGCGCGTCCTGCTGATTAAAATTATCTGCGATCGCCCCCATGTTCAGCGCATCAGAAACGGTTACCCCTTGAAAACCCAGCTGGTCGCGCAGGATAACGGTTTGAATCTCTCTGGACATGGTGGCCGGAACAATAATTTTCTCGCCGTTCTGGTTTGTGACCAGACTGTTATCAAGCGCCGGATACTGGATATGCGCCGTCATAATCATATCCGGCGGCGTAGCAGACGCTATCGCCTGTCTGTAAGGGGCAATATCAATAGCCAGTGCGTCTTCCCGGCTGCGGTTGACCCGCGGTAGTGAAGTATGGGAATCGGTTGCGGTATCGCCGTGGCCGGGGAAATGTTTATAAGCCACCATTAACTGCTGCTGCTGCATGCCCGCAGCTACCTGCTGTGCCAGCGCAGTTACCTGTGACACACTATCACCGAAGGCGCGCACGTTGATAACCGGATTAGCAGGATTGCTGTTCACGTCCGCTACCGGCGCAAAATTGGTATTAATATGCAGCGACAGCATATCCCGGGCCATACAGGCTCCCTGCTCAAATGCCAGTTTTTTCTCTGTACAGTCCTGCACAGCGGCCAGCGCCATATTACCGGGAAAGGAAGCGTAGTCGCTGCGAGGCAAACGAAAAACGGCACCGCCTTCGTTATCGGTTGCAATAAACAGCCGGATCGCGCCAGCTGTTTTTAACGCGGCATACCAACCGGTAAGCGTGGCTATTTGTTGTTTATTTATCAGGTTATCGGCAAACAGAATGATGCCACCGATATGATGATCAAGAAGAATAGCGGCGATATCCGCTTCCGGTTGCGTCATTGCTATCGGCACGTGAGCGGATGCGTTCCAATAACGAAAATCCAACATTATTTTTTGTCCCAGCTTCTCTTCCAGAGACATAGCCCGCACTCTTTCTTTAATATCCATTTCCGCTATCCTTTTCATTTAGCAACCATCATCCAGCAGCCAACATGGAAGAAGCCATCCGGTTATTTAATAATGATTCTCTTTTACATAAAATTGCGCTACCGTTCGATAAATCCACCTGCAAACGCTAACATTGCTGGCGAAATAAATTAATATAAAATTAAATCAATAAGTACAAACAGCATATAAAGTGAAGAAACCAAAATAACCAGCGAAGGGATAATACCAAATAAACCCTTGATTCTGAATGTTAATCTTTTGATATCCAGACAACAAAAAGCCAGTAGCGTTAACGCTATAACTAACGTAAGAATAACAATGGTCAGCGGTAAAAGGAACGCGTCGCTGTAGGTTATGTTATTCAATACACTAAATATCGCAACAAAATGAACAATAAGATTAAGCCAACTTAACAAAATAGTAAGCGAGCGCGCAGCGGCGTCGTCAAACCCCGGGTTATCCCTTTTTTTGCAATCATACATTTTTAACCTGGAAAACCTGTCTTTAGCAAAAAGTTAATAATAGTTAACAGCGGGTTGCCATTAGTGAAATATAAGAATTTTTTTATTTTAGGTTTACTAATCCGGCGGGGATATTACCAGAAAACGTTACTTTAAAAATATAAATTACAGCAAAAACATTTTTTCCCTTTTGATTTTTTTCGTCGTCTAACGTGACAACCATCACATTTGTGCCAGGCTTGTTGAGTGAATTAACCAAGATGAAGGAGCACATCATGAGCGAACAAACAAAAAAATCGTTACTGACCGTTGATTATCCGGCACCTCCGTTCCAGGAACAGCCGCAGCAGGCTCCAGGTCTTGCCAGTAAAATGATCCCACAGCCCGATCATGGTGAAAAAACCTATCGTGGCTCCGGCCGCTTGCAGGGTCGTAAAGCGCTGATCACCGGTGGTGACTCTGGTATCGGCCGTGCGGTGGCTATTGCCTATGCCCGTGAGGGTGCCGACGTGGCTATTGGCTATCTGCCTGAAGAAGAATCAGATGCGGCGGAAGTGATTAAGCTGATTGAAGCAGAAGGTCGTAAAGCCGTTGCGTTGCCGGGCGATATCCGTTCCGAAGAGTTCTGTAAGAAGCTGGTCAGCGATGCCGTAAGCCAGCTGGGCGGCCTTGATATTCTGGTGAATAACGCCGGACGCCAGCAGTACAACGAATCGATCCGTACCCTGAGCACGGAAGATTTTGACGCTACGTTTAAAACCAACGTTTATGCGCTGTTCTGGATCACTAAAGCGGCCGTAGATCATATTCCACGCGGCGGCGCTATCATCAATACCTCTTCCGTACAGGCTTATAGCCCAAGCGCTATCCTGCTGGACTATGCGCAGACCAAAGCTTCTATTGCCGCCTTTACTAAAGCGCTGGCGCAGCAGCTGGGTGAAGAAGGTATTCGTGTTAACGCCGTAGCGCCAGGTCCATACTGGACGCCGCTGCAGTCCAGTGGTGGTCAGCCACAGGAAAAAGTGAAACAGTTCGGCGGTACTGCTCCGCTTGGCCGTCCTGGCCAGCCAGCCGAAATCGCTCCACTGTATGTAACCCTTGCTTCGACTGAAAACAGCTACTCTTCCGGTCAGGTATGGTGTTCCGATGGTGGTACCGGCACGCTGTAATTTAGCGTAGCTGCATACCCTATTGCTTTAGATTTATAAGCAGTTTGAAACCCCCGGCTTGCCGGGGGTTTCTTTTGGGTTGCCTGCTAACTATGCCTGATTTATAACGGCAGAACGTTCTGCGCTCCCCCGCAGCGCTTCTACCGCGCGTGCAAAAAAGTCTTTTTCACCAAAATTTCCCGACTTTAGCGCTAGCGCCAGCGGCTTATCGCCTGGTGAGACCATCGCCGGTACGCCAGTATCAATTTCTTTGCCAATCGTTAACGCAACCAAACCTAACGCGCTGACCACCGCACCCGACGTTTCACCGCCGCCAACCACGATACGGCGCGTGCCCTCGGCCACCAGTTTTTGCGCCGTCTTGCCAAACAGGTTGTCCAGCGCCTCAGCCACCTTTTCACGGCCATACTGTTGCTGAATGCTCTGTACGGCAGCCGGATCGCCAGAAGAGTAAACCAGCGGCGCGTTACCCTGATGTTGATGAATAAAAGCGGTTAGCTGCTCCGGCCCGACGTTGCCTTCCAGTACGTCTCTGACCTCAATTTTCATGACCGGATGGGCTTTTTGATGCTCAAGGATCTGTTGCCGGGTTGCGCCGGAACAGCTGCCAACCAGAATAGCTTCAGGCCCTTCAATAAGCGGCGCACGGGCTTGTTTGCCAGAGGCTCTTCGCTGCGCAATAAAATTATGGGGAAGCGCCAGCGCAATTCCTGACCCGCCGGTAACCAGCCTGGCGCCCTTACAGGCCCGCCCAATCGTCGTAAGATCGTGCTCGCTAATGGCATCAACCACCAGCAAAGTACGCACCGGCTGGTCATTAAGCACTTTTTGCAGCGCGGCACTGCCAGCAACCACCGTTTGCCACGGAATATGCGCAACGCGATTAACGCTTTGCCGTTGCAGTACGCGACGCACGTCCGCATCCTTCATTGGTGTTAGTGGATGATGTTCCATCCCGGATTCGCTAAGCAGGCGATCCTGCACAAACAGATGTCCCTGATACAGCGTACGGCCCAGAGCCGGGAAAGCCGGGCAGATGACCACACTCTGTACCGCCAGCAACTCGGCCAGCGCATCCGTCACCGGGCCAATATTGCCGCTGTCGGTAGAGTCAAACGTGGAGCAGTATTTGAAAACGATCTGTTCACAGCCCTGCTCCAGCAGCCAGCGACAGGCGGCCAGCGCCTGCTCAACCGCGCTGCTGGCCGGAATTGAGCGGCTTTTAAGCGCGATAACGCCTGCTTCAACGTCGGCTGCTGCGGGTTCACAGGGAATACCCGCATACTGTGTGGTTTGCAGGCCGCCCTCGCCGGGCAAGCCTTTCGCCAACGTTACGGCAATATCGCTGGCACCGGTAAAATCATCTGCTATTACGCCAATCAACATAGCTTACCCCTTTGTAGCCAGCACGCTGGCCTTCATTCTTTTTACCGCCGCGTGCGGCGCGGTCAGTACCGGAATATCAACCAGCTGGCGCACGCTGGCCGCCGCGCGCGAGGTAGAGAAATGGGCCAGCATAATGACATCACAATGCTTCAGCTCACGCGCGCGGGCTGCAACCAGACGGTTATGGCTTTCTGCATCACCTTTCTTCAGCAGATCGATAGCGTCGGCCACCAGCAGCGTGGTGAGTTTTGCCGGTGAGCCGTGCTGTGCAACATAGTCGTTAAACTCCTCGGTCATGGTTTCCACCGCCGGGCCAAAGGTTGCGAGCATGCCGATATTTTTCCCCTGGGCTACCGCCTCCATAAACATCGCTTCATTTGGTTTATGTACGGCAATCGGCAGCGTCTGCGCCAGTTGGTCAATGGCTGGCCCAAAAGCGGAACAGGTCACCAGAATACCCTGTGCCTGCATTTCATAGCCGTAGCGGCCCAGCCTGACAAAACGATCGATCATCCCCTCAGAGAGCGTGCTCTCTTTCGCACGATCCAGAGAGAGCCCATCATCCAGCAGGTTAACGGTTTCGGCCTCGGGCCAGACCTCGCTGAAGGCGGTATGAATAGGCGCCATCGCTACCGGCGTGGCGTGGAGTAATACAATTCTGCTCATCCTGATCTCCTGAAAGACATATGCCCGATGAAGTTCAGCAAACGGGCTGAACGGTTATATGCAAATGTAAGGGCTTACAAATGCGGTTGTAAAGTGAAGTTGATCACAGAAAACCGTTCTGTGCTGGCCGAACTGTTATTGAAATGTTAGAAGGTATTAGCCATGATTGAAAGCGCTTACAAAATAAAGTGCGTTATTCGTCATGCTTATTCATGGCGCTGTGTGTTAACCCCTCTACGGAAGCGAGAACGCCTATGACTTCACCTGTTGATTCTTCTTCACTGCACGCCATACCCGGCGCGGCACCGACCGTGGGGAATCCCGCGTTGAAAAAAGTACCGCGTCATTTTCGCGATCTGCTGGCGCTGGACGATTTTGAACGTCATGCTCGTCGCCGACTGCCGGAGATGATTTACCAGTACGTAGCTGGCGGCGTCGAAACGGGACGCGGTATCGCGGGTAATTTTGAAGCCTACCGTCAGTACACTTTTGTCCCGCGCATGTTCCGCGACGTTTCAGGCCGCGATCAGCACACCACGCTGTTTGGCCACGCTTATCACCATCCTTTTGGCGTTGCCCCGCTTGGCGGCGCTTCTTTTGTCGCCTATCAGGCGGATATTGCACTGGCAAAAGCGGCAAAAGCCATGAATGTCCCGATGATCCTTAGCGCCTCTTCGCTGGTAAAACTGGAAGATGTCCACGCGGCCAATCCTGACGCCTGGTTTCAGGCCTATCTGGCGGGCGATCAGCCGCGTATCGATCGCCTGCTGGATCGCGTTGCCGCCGCGGGTTACAGGACGCTGGTGGTCACTGGCGACACGCCAATGCTGGGCAACCGCGAACACAATACCCGCAGCGGCTTCAGCATGCCGATTAAGATCACGCCTAAAGTCGCGCTGCAAAGCGCAATGAACCCGCGCTGGCTATTGGGCACGGTGGCGCAAACTTTCCTGCGTCACGGCGCGCCACACTTTGAAAACACCGATGCGGAACGTGGCCCGCCGATGATGTCGAGCAAAGTACGCAATACCAACGCGCGTGACAAACTCAGCTGGAAACATGTCGAGGCGATTCGCAAAAAATGGAAGGGAAACCTGGTCGTTAAAGGGCTGATGTCGCCGGAGGATGCCTTTATCGCTCGTGATTTGGGCGCGGACGCGGTGATTCTTTCTAACCACGGCGGACGCCAGCTTGATCACACCGTGCCGCCGCTGGTGACGCTCCCTGAAATCGCAGCGAAAAAAGGATCGATGAAGGTCATCATCGACAGCGGCATCCGGCGCGGTACTGACGTAATGAAAGCGATGGCGCTGGGTGCGGACTTCGTTTTTCTGGGCAGGCCTTTTTTGTATGGCGCGGTCATTGGCGGCCAGGCTGGCGTGGAACACGCCATGCATATTCTACGTGACGAGATCGATCGCGATCTGGCGCTGATTGGCGTGCGAACGCCGGGCGAACTCGATGCCAGCTACCTACGAAAAATAAGCTAAAAGGAAAACGTGATGAAAGAGAGTACACTCCGCCTGTTTAGCGTACTGGCGATACGCGCGCCCTTTGTCGGGCTGGAAAAAAACTGGCAAAGCACACACAGCAACCTGCCGCTGGCTATCGACTGGAATCCGACCTCCGTGATTGAGAAAAAGATTGCCGCAGGTGAAACGGCAGATGCCGTAATCGTGACTGCTGAAGCGATGGACAAACTGATTGCAGGGGGTTATGTCGCGGCCAGCAGCCGGGTTGAGCTGGTGGACTCGCCGCTGGGGCTGGCCATGCTGCGCGATGCCGTCGCGCCCGATATCAGCAACGTGGCCGCTTTTAAGCAGGCATTGCTACAGGCAAAATCCGTGGCCTACTCGCTGGGCGGCGCAAGCGGCATCTATTTTCAAAAGCTGTTGAAAGAACTGGCTATTGAGCAGGAGATCAACGCGCGCGCCACTACCATTAACGAAGGTTTCACTGCCGCTCAGCTGCTGGATGGAACAGCGGATATTGCCGTGCAGCAGATAAGCGAACTGCTGATGGTCGAAGGCATCAAAGTCATCGGCCCGCTGCCGGAAGGCGCGCAGAAAATACTCTCCTTTTCCGGCGGCGTGTTTACCCGGGCAGCAAGGCCACAGCAGGCTGCCGCCCTGCTCGATTTTCTGCGTTCGCCGGAAGCGATGCAGGCTTTTAACGCCTGGGGGCTGACGGCGCGCGTTTGATTAGCGGATGGCGGCACGGGGCGCAGAGCCGGTGCTGCCACGCACGATCAGTTCCGGTTGCAGCAGCGTCTGCCGCGCGGCAGGCTCGCCATTGAGCGTGGCCAGCAGATAGTCGGCGGCAATCTCGCCAATGCGATCCAGCTCCACCCGCATGGTGGTCAGAGGATGTTCCAGATGTTCGGCATATTCATAGTCGTTGAAGCCGGTAATCGAAATATCGCCAGGGATACGCAGATAGCGCTCGCTGGCCGCACGCATCGCTCCAAACGCCAGCAGATCGTTACCGCAGATAACCGCCGTCGGCGGATGCGGCCCGTCCAGCAGCCGGAACATCGCTTGACGCGCCTGGTTCATGGTAAACGCGCAGTTAATGAGATTGGCTTCATGCAGGTTCAGCCCGGCTGCTGCCAGCGCCTGCCGCGTGCCGGTCAGGCGATCCGAAACGCGATCGTTTGATGGCGGCGTACCGACAATCACGCCAAACGTTTTATGACCCAGCGCCAGCAAATGCGTCGTTAACACGCCTGCGGCCTGCTCGTTATCGTAGCCTACGCCAGGGTAGCGCTCATCCACGGAAAACGTCTGTATACAGGGAATAGCCTGCTGCTCAATCCGCTCCCACAGGCGCGGATGGTGGCTGTTGCCCACCAGCATCAGCGCATCAATACCGTACTCCACCAGCTTGTTAACTTCTTTCAGCTCGGTATCGGGATCAAAATCTGAATTTGCCAGCAGCAGGGTATAGCCAGACTGGTGAATTTTCTGCTGGAAGGCGGCCAGCGGGCGGGAAAAGGTTTCCGTCGCCAGCGTTGGCACCACTGCGCCAATAGACATACTACGGCGCGAAGCCAGCGTGCGGGCAGCCCGGTTAATCACATAGCCCAGCTCTTCACAGGCTCGTTCTACCGCCTCCCGGCGCGACTGGCGCACCGTGGCGCTGCCGTTCAGCACTCTTGATACCGTGGCGGTGGATACGCCCGCCAGAAGGGCAACATCTTCCAGCGATACGCGGCCAGACAGCGCAGGCTTATCGGACATCTTCAGACTCCAGAGTGAAATTAGTGATACCGCCCACAAAATTCGCAGACAGATAAAAAGCCAAATTGAAAGCGCTTACTTTTTACTTGACTGAATTTTGTAATCGCTTACTTTTAACATCATATTATCAGAAACCGCAGAAATTTTACCAAACCATAACAATCGCCCGGACCTTGCCGTCCGGAAAAGCATCGGGATAATAAAGGAATTCAGTATGCGTAGATACCCACGAATCCGCTGGCTGATGATAGCGTTCTGCTTTTTCGCCATCGCCATCAACTATATCGATCGTATCAATCTGGCTATTGCCGCGCCCCATATTAAAAAAGATCTTGGCCTGGATGACACCAGCATGGGGCTGATTTTAGGCGCTTTTTTCTGGACCTATGCGTTAATGCAGATCCCCGCAGGCCGGCTGATTGACCGGATGGGCGCGCGCGCCGGTCTGGCCATTGCCGTTGGCTGGTGGTCGCTGTTCACCGTCTTTACCGCCTTTGGTCGGGGCTTCACCTCTATATTCCTCTCGCGCCTGATGTTGGGGCTGGGCGAGTCGGGCGGTAATCCGGGCTGTGCAAAAGTGGTCTACTCCTGGTTTGCGAAAAAAGAGCGAGCTACCGCCAGCGGTATTTTTGATGCCGGGCCGCGCGCGGGCAGCGCCCTTGCCCTGCCGCTGGTCGGCTGGCTAATCAGCACCTGGGGATGGGAAACCTCTTTTGTCGTCACCGGCGCGTTAGGCCTGGTCTGGGTAGCCATCTGGCTGCTGTTCTACCGCGAACCGGAAAAAATGAAAAATGTGCAGGAGGATGAGCGTCAAAACCTGCTGGCCGACCGTGGCGCGCAAGCGCAGGGTAAAGGCGAAAAGGTTAATATTCTCGGCCTGTTCCGCTACCGCACGGTATGGGGAATGATGATTGGCTTTTTTTGCATGAACTTTGCCACCTACTTTTTTGTGACCTGGTTCCCGACCTATCTGACCATGGCGCACGGCTTCTCGCTCAAAGAGCTGGGCACGCTGGGCGCTATTCCCGCGCTGATGGGTATTCCCGGCAGTCTGCTGGGCGGTATCACCTCGGACTGGCTCTATCGCAAAGGTTTCTCGCTTACCACGGCCCGCAAATCCTGTTTAATTGCCGGGATGCTGCTCTCCTCCGTGATCGCCTTTGCGGCCTTTACCAATAGCGTCGCGCTGATCCTGACGCTTTTCTCACTGACCTACGCCGGTCTGGCCTTCACCGCCGCCAATATCTGGACGTTACCGGCGGACGTCGCACCCCATTCAGGCTATGTCGGCACGCTCGGCGGCATCCAGAATTTCGCCGGTAATCTGGCCGGTATCGTTACCGCTTCCTTTACCGGCCTGATGCTGACCCTCAGCCACGGCTCTTTCGTGGTGCCGCTGCTGGTGGCCGGCGGTATCTGCCTGTTCGGCGCGCTTAACTTCATGTTCATAATGGGTAAAGTTGAGCCGCTGGCGATCAAAGAAGTGAATACGATTGGCGCAGCCGCTGCCGATTCTGATGTTTAACGCGAGTAAGCCGGAGAGAAAAATGGAACAACAGCTACGCGAAGAGATCTGTCAGGCGGGCCAGAGCCTGTATGCACGAGGCTATACCGTCGGCACCGCCGGAAATATCAGCGCCCGCCTGGAGGATGGCTGGCTGATTACGCCAACCGACGCCTGTCTGGGGCGGTTGCAACCACAGCAGATTGCAAAGGTCAGCCGCACGGGCGAGTGGCTGTCCGGCGATAAGCCATCCAAAACGCTGCTGCTGCACCGCCAGGTTTACGATCGTAATCCGCAAGTTCACGCTGTGGTGCATACTCATTCCACCAACCTGGTGGGATTGACGCTGGAAGGCGTCTGGCAAACAGACAGTATCCTTCCGCCGATCACCCCTTACCAGGTGATGAAAGTGGGTCGCATTCCGCTGATTGGCTATTGCCGGCCCGGCGCACCGCAGGTTGCACAACAGGTCGCCACGCTGGCCTGCGAAGTTCGCGGCGTCATGCTCGAACGGCTTGGCCCGGTGGTCTGGGGGGCTTCTGTATTGACCGCCTGTTTTGCGCTGGAAGAGCTGGAGGAGACCGCCAGGTTATGGCGGCAGGCGGTAAGCAAACCCCAGCCGCTGGCGGATAGCGATGTAGCGGAACTTTGCGAGGTCTTTTCCACCCGCTGGTAACAAACTTCTCTCCCCTACAAAGGAAATAATAATGAAAAAAATCTGTGGCATGCTGCTCTCGCTGGCGGCTTTGGCAGGCTCGGCAGAGGCGCAAAGCCTGGTCTATGTCTCTAACGCCGACAGCGGCACCGTTACCGGCTATCAGCTGGATAAAAGCAAAAAAGCGCTGGTGCCGATTGGCAGCTTTCCGGCTGGTGCAAAAGCAATGTCCTCCGTGGTTTCACCCGATAAAAAAATGCTGTATGTCTCCGTGCGCAGCAAACCTTATAGCGTCGTGGCGTATCATATTCAGCCCGACGGGCAGCTGGTTAAAGCCAGCCAGTCGCCGCTGCCGGAAAGCATGGCTTACCTTTCTACCGACAGACAGGGACATTTTTTACTGAGCGCGTCCTACGGCGGCGATCTGTTTAGCATCAACCGCATTGATAGCGACGGTAAAGTTGAAGCCAAACCGGTGCAGATTGTCCATACCGGTAAACGCGCGCATGCGATTCAGGTCGATCCCTCTAACCACTTCCTGTTTGTCACTTTATTGGGTGCCGATCAGCTTTTGCAGTATCGCTTTGATGCGGCCAGCGGCAAGGTAACGCCAAACGATCCGCCGTTTGTAAATATTCAAAGCGAAGCCGCAACCGGCCCACGACATTTTGTTATTGCGCCCAATACCGATAAACAGGGTAAACGCAGCGTCTATATTTTGACGGAGATGGCGGGCAATATCAGCCAGCTGACGCTCAACGCTAACGGCACCACGACGCCAGCTACTGTAGTCAATTCCGTTTCGCCACAGGAAGATATGCAGCGTGGTGAAGCACGACCGTTAACCGGCGATGACGATTTGCCGCCTTCCCACAAGCCGCGTATCTGGCAGGCGGATATCCATCTCACCCCGGACGGGCGTTTCCTTTACTCGACGGAGCGCACCAGCAGTACCCTTTCTTCTTTTTCCGTCAGCCCGGACGATGGGCATCTGACCTGGCTGAGCAGCATTAAAACAGAGCAGCAGCCGCGCGGCTTTGCCATTGATAACAGTGGTCAGTTTCTGATTGAGTCCGGACAAAAATCAACGCAGCTTTCCCTTTATACCATTGATAAATCAACCGGCGCGCTGTCGCTGGCGGGCCGCTATCCCACCGGAAAAGGCGCTAACTGGGTGACGCTGGTCGAGTAATTTAATGCCGGGCCGGATGGCCCGGCCTGGCAGGCAATAACTGGAGACTTTATGAAACGCACACACCCCCTACTTTCCGTGCTCTGTGCCACGGGCCTGTTCACGCTTGCGGCTTCCCCCGCGGTCAGCGCGGCGGAAAAAGTGGTCGCAACTAATCTGGAGCCGCTGCATCACGTCATCTTGGAAAACCAGTACGTTACCGTCATGCGCGTAATGATCCGTCCGGGCCAGTCCACGCTGTTCCATGAACAGCATCTTGACTATGTGAACACCCATATCGACGGCAGCCTGGTACGCAGCGCCTATCCCGATAAACCGGCTAAAGATTCCGAGATGAAAAGCGGCAACGTGAAGTTTGGCGCGCATCAGGATAAGTCCGAAACCGATAAAGTCACCAATACCGGCACCACGCTGAATCATCAGGTCGCTTTTGAAATCAAGCAGCATGGCCCGCAAAACTTCGGCGGCGCGTCTCGTCCCGCTAATGCCGCCTTCCAGCAGGTGCTGGATCAAAAAACGGTCAAAGGCTGGAAGGTTACGCTGCAACCGGGCGAAAGTACCACGCTCTACACCCAACACGGACCTGGCGTACGGGTTTTCTTTACCGAAGGCCGCCTGCTGACCTCGATTCCCGGCCAGCCGAACCGCAATAAAGAAGTCTGGCTGCATCGCGGCGATGCCGTACTGACCCAGCCAGGCGAAGTCGAGTTGACCAACGGTGGTGAAACGCCGCTGATTTTCAACGATTACGAACTGCTTTAAGGCCAGCCCCGTAGATTAAGCGCCGGACTTATCACTGTTAATCTTACAGGCCGCCTGCCAGCGGGCGGCCCGCCCGGGATTTACCCATGGATGCGGCTTTTTACATTATAAAAATAACTTTTTCTTTATTTTACAGGAGCATGTCAAGTGAGACGCTATTGTCGATCCTGGACGATGAGCCTGATCCTTATGACCGGAATGGCGTCCGCTACCTCGCCTGATTCCGCTGATAAAGATCTTATCGCCGCGGGAAAATATCTGGCTACGGCTGCCGACTGTGGTGCCTGCCATAGCTCGCCTCTTCAGGGCGCCCCCATGGCCGGCGGCTACGGCATCCATTCTCCGCTGGGCACTATCTATGCCAGCAATATCACGCCTTCGAAACGTTATGGCATTGGCGATTACAGCGAACAGGAATTTGCGCGCGCGGTCAGGGAAGGCATTGATAAGCAGGGTCATCATCTTTACCCGGCCATGCCTTATACCGCCTATAACAAAATTAGCGATAAAGATATTCATGCGCTTTATCGCTATTTTATGCAGGGCGTCGCGCCGGTGGACGTTGCCGCGCCGCAAACGCATCTGCCTTTTCCGTTCAGCATTCGCGCTTCTATGGCGGTCTGGAATCTGCTGTTCGCTGACGACCAGCGCTTTGTGCCTGCAACGGGCAAATCGGCTGAGGTTAATCGTGGAGATTACCTGGTTAATGCGCTGGCGCACTGCGATACCTGCCACTCACCGCGTAATTTTCTGATGGCTCAGCAAAACGATCGCGCTTTTTCCGGTAGCAGCCTGGGCAGCTGGTACGCGCCCAATATTACCCCAGCACAAAACGGCATCGGCAGCTGGAGCAGCGCCGAGCTGGTGCAGTATCTGAAAACCGGCCATATCGCGAAAGCTCAGGCAGCCGGGCCAATGGCGGAAGCCGTTGAGCACAGTTTCCAGTACCTGAGCGATACGGATATCCGGGCAATGGTCGCTTACCTGCGCCAGTTACCGGTCGTCAACACCGACAGTGCCCGGCCACGCGATGGTTTTGGCCAGGCCTCCGATGCCGAACAGCGGCTACGCGGACAGACGGCAGAAACGGACGCAGGCTGGCAGGTGTTCAGCGGCAGCTGCGCCAACTGCCACCAGCCCGAAGGTCAGGGCAATACGCGCTACCCCTCTCTGTTTCATAACAGTGCTACCGGTGCCGGGCAGCCCGATAACCTGGTTGCCGCTATTTTATTTGGCGTGCAGCGTACGGTTAATGGCGAGAGCGTAGCCATGCCTGCTTTTGGCCCGGACGCCGATTTCGCCAACCGGCTAAGCGATCGGCAGATTGCCGACGTCAGTAACTACGTCCTGAAGAATTTTGGTAATCCGGCCGTTACCGTTACCGCTGAACGCGTCAAAAAACTGCGCGAAGGTGGTGATACGCCGTTACTGATTAAGCTAACACAACCATCCGTGCTGATTTCTTTCGCTGTCATCATTGTGATAGCGCCAGGTATCTTCTTTATCCGCCGAAAAAGGAGGCTATATGCAGCCAGATAACCTGAGCCGTCGCCGCTTACTTAAAGGCATGGCGGCGCTGTCGGTAAGCGCCCTCTGCGCCACCTTATTCCCCGGGCGTCTGGCCGCTCAACCCGTGGCATCTGCGGATTTTACAGCCGTTTCTGAGTTTCTGGTCAGCCGTGCCGTCAGTGCGGTACTCAGCCAGCGTTATTACGCCGCCTTAGCGCATCACCACGCTGATTTTCCGCAGCGGCTGGCGGCACTGGCAGATTATCTGCGCGCGCAACGTTTCCCGCATGTTGATGACTTTTTGCAGGCGACAGCCATGGCATCGCCCTTGTTCCAGACCGCCTCGCTGATTATCGGCAGCTGGTATACGGGCGTGGTCGGCGACGGTGCCAACAGCGAGCTGATCGCCTACGCCGACGCGCTGATGTATCAACCTACGCGCGGCATTCTGGTCGTGCCCACTTATGGCAGCGGCCCGGATTCCTGGGGCAACAATCCCGACACACACCCTTCAGGGAGGTCAGTATGAAAGTGGATGCAGATGTGATTGTTATTGGTTCTGGCGTCATGGGTGGACTGGTCGCCACGCAGCTGGCAAAAGCGGGAAAATCAGTGATTATTGTGGAAGCCGGGCCGCGTATCAAACGACAGGATATTGTTGAACGCTTTCGCAACTCGCCTTTTAAGATGTCCCTGACCAATATGAAACTGCAGGGCGTTGGCTCGCCCTATCCCGACCTGCCGCACGTGCCCTCTACCTATGGCGACTATCTTCAGCAAAGCGGCCCGGTAAAATATCCTACAAAATATCTGCGCGTAGTGGGCGGCACAACCTGGCATTTTGGTTCCGCTTTATGGCGCATGATCCCAAACGATTTCAAACTGCAAAGTCTGTATGGCCGTGGTCGCGACTGGCCTTTTGGCTATGAGGAGCTTGAACCCTGGTATGGCAAAGCGGAGCAGGAGTTGGGGGTTTCCGGCATGGATGGTCAGGATGAAAGCGGACACGGCGGCGAAGCCTGGCCACCGCGCTCAACGCCGTTTCCGATGAAAGGTCTGGAGCCGAGCTATCTGTTTAAAAGGCTCTCTGAACTCCTGGGCAAAGGCGGCTATAACCCGGTAATGGAGCCTAACGGCCGGGCAACGCGTCCTTATGGCCAGCGCCCGGCGTGCGCTGGCAACAATAACTGCAACCCGGTCTGCCCGATTGCCGCTAAATATGATGGCTCAATGCATATTGATGAGGCGGAAAGGCACGGCGCAAGATTACTGGATAATTCGGTGGTTTATAAAATTGAAGCGGACGACAGCGGGAAAATTAGCGGCATCTGGTATCGCAAACCCGACGGTTCTGACCATCATCTGACCGCTAACTATTTTGTGCTGGCCGCCTACGGCATTGAGTCGCCCAAGCTGCTGCTCATGTCCAGCTCTGAACGCTATCCCCGCGGCGTGGCGAATGGTTCCGATCAGGTGGGCCGCAATCTGATGGGCCATACCGGTATCAGCATGAACGTCATGATGAACGAAGACGTCTGGCCTGGCCAGGGACCTACCGAACTGCTGGTATATCTGAATAATCGCGATGGTGATTTCCGCAAAGATTTCCCCAGTTATAAAATTAAGGTACGTAATACAGTACCGACTGCGGATTATGCCGCTTCATTAATTGCCAAAGGCGTATTGGGTTCCAGGCTGGATGAGCAATTAAAGCTGATGTCAGCCCGATCGCTTAATTTTGCCATCGACTTTGAAACATTACCTTTAGCAGAAAACCGCATTATCCCCAGTAAAAATAAAAAAGATGCGATAGGCCTTCCGGTACCGGAAATCTATTATAGCGTAACCGATTACTGGCATGCCGGGAAAGCTCAGGGGTTAAGAGACTTTGATAATTTCGCTCAATTGCTAAATGCAAAAATATCAAAAATTGATACGAGCTATCAGGATCGACAGCATATTATGGGTACCACGATTATGGGTGACAACCCGAGAGATTCGGTCGTTAACCGTCATTGCCAGAGCCACGATCACCCTAACCTGTTTATCGCCGGAACCAGCGTGATGCCCTCCGCATCCTGCATGAATCCCACGCTTACCGGCGCGGCGTTAAGCCTGCGGCTTGCTGACTATATGCTGAAAACAGTTAAAGTTTGATGTTACGCATTAGCGTTATCGCTATTCATTTCGGCAGGCGAATTTTAGCCTGCCTTTTTATTATTCTCTTTTATTTTTATTACGCGTTCGCCTGGTATAATTATGCGATGCATCTCTGAAAAAAAATGCAACTTACATAAAACTAACGCCAGGCTGGAACGAGCTTCAAATACTCGAAAATAAACCCCCGTTTTCATGCCGCGATCGTTCTTTTCCTGTTTTTTTTCTCACCGCAGCGGCGTAATATCAGCCGCAAGGAAGAAATGGAGTATTGTCTATGTACCAGGAAAAAAGTCTGCAAAGAAACATGCCGCCCTTTTCTGGCCAGGAATTTATCGACAGGGCTAATAGCGTCAACGGGAGAGTAGCGCAAATGGATAAAAGGATTAACCGTTTTGAACGGCTTGCACAGGATACGCATCAGATAAAGATCGATCTGGCCGTCCTGACCACTCGCTTTGATTCACTGGATAGTCGGGCGGATACCTTTGCAACCAGAAACGATGTCGTTGAGCTGACGGCGAGTCTGGATAACTGCGCGACAAAAAGCGATTTTAATGAGCTGGCGGCGCGTCTGGATAACTGCGCGACAAAAAGCGATTTCACTGAGCTGG
>NZ_JAHSPF010000003.1 GCF_019132875.1 Erwinia phyllosphaerae | reverse complement strand
TAATGAGCTGGCGGCGCGTCTGGATAACTGCGCGACAAAAAGCGATTTCACTGAGCTGGCGGCGCGTCTGGATAATTACGCGACAAAAAGCGATTTTAATGAGCTGGCGGCGCGTCTGGATAACTGCGCGACAAAAAGCGATTTCACTGAGCTGGCGGCGCGTCTGGATAATTGCGCTACCATCGCTGCCTCAGCTGAACAGAGCGCGCGTATTGATGCACTGAATGTCCGGGCAGACACCTTTGCGACCAAAAGCGACCTTCTTAAGCTGGAGCTGACTACGCGTGAAGAAGTTAGCGCGGTCAAAAATGAAGTTATGTCTTTACGGGTTGAGCTCTATAAGGGACTAAGAAATCAGATTGTATGGTCAACGGCAAGCATGTTTACCGTAGCGGGTCTTAGCCTTGCAGCCGCGAAAATGCTTTTTCCCTGACGCCTTAACCAACGGTGACAGATGCTACAAAACCGTAACCTCACGGCTTTCATACTTAAAAACGTCTTAAACGTCTTAAACGTCTTAAACAGCGGACGGCGTCCTGCCGCCCGCAGCAAGGTTTACTTCAGGCGATAAGCAATAACGCTATCCCCCTCTTTGGTGCCTAACGAGCCGTGACCGCCCGCTGCGATAATAACGTACTGCTTATTATCAGCACCCATGTAGGTGGCAGGCGTTGCCTGACCGCCCGCTGGCAGCTCGGTTTGCCACAGCAGCTTGCCGCTGTTGATATCGTAAGCGCGGAAGAAGTTATCCGCCGTTGCGCCATGAAACACCAAATCGCCAGCCGTAGTCAGCGGGCCACCGTGCGCGACCATCCCCATCGGGAAACCAATTGGGAAGCGGCCCGGCAGGAAGGTGGTATTCAGGTTTTTGGTCGTGCCAACCCGGCGCAGCCAGGCTGTTTTGCCAGTGGTCAGATCGACGCCAACCATGCGTCCCCACGGTGGTGCAATGCAGGGAATGCCCAGGCCAGAGGCAAACTGCTGGATATGAATCGCATAGTCGCCTTCAAAGTTCTCATTCCAGTAAGGCGTACCGTCTTTGGTGAACAGGCGCTTATCCTCGGTCTGAGGGGTGCGCTTAATCAGGTTATATTTGTAGGCCAAACGAACCGGTGCAGCGATCAGGATCTGCCGTTCAGGATCGACGGCTACGGAGCCCCAGTTAAAGACGCCGATATTGCCAGGGAACACGATGGTGCCGCCCTCGGTAGATGGCGTCCACGGGTTACCGTCATAGCGCATTGATTTAAACGTAATCCGGCACGCCATCTGGTCAAACGGCGTCAGGCCCCACATCGATTTTTCCTTCAGCGGCTCCGGAATAAAGTTCAGCGCGGAAACAGGCTGGGTTGGCGAGAAGGTTTCACCCGGCACGCCGCCTTTAGTAGAAACATCCTGCTGATTAACAGGATAGACAGGCTGACCGGTTAGTCGGTTCAGAACGAACAGGTTACCGGTTTTGGTCGGCAGAATAACCACCGGCTGGCGGCTGCCCTGATAATCGATATCCAGTAGCGAAGGCTGCGAAGGGTTATCACGGTCCCACAGATCGTTTCTGGATGACTGGAAGCGCCATTTAAAGGTGCCTGTTTTTAAGTCCAGCGCGACCAGCGTGTCGCGGAACTTCTCGGTATTGCTGTTCGCATCGCGTTGACGGCCAAGCTCGTCCGGCGAGGCGTTACCAAAAGGCACGTAAACCAGACCATTTTTCAGATCGGCACTCAGGGTACCCCAGGCAACCGGCGTATCCTGCGGATAGGTTTTACCTGCTGGCAGCGGTCGGGTGTCCTGCGGATTGGCAGGATCGAAGTTCCATACCAGCTGGCCGGTGGTAACGTCATAAGCCCGAATGACGCCGGAAGGATTGCCGCTGTTATAGCCGTTATCCATTACCGAGCCACCAACGATAACCAGATTACCTGCCACCAGTGGCGCAGCCGTCTGCATCAGCGCGTGCGGGCGAATATTCCCCATACCGGCGCGTAAATCGACAATACCGTTGGTGCCGAAATCCTGGCACGGTTTGCCGCTGTCAGCGTCCAGCGCGACCAGTTTTGCATCCGTAGTCGCGTTAAAGATACGTTTCCGGCAGTAGGCTGGCGCATTGGCAGAGGATGCTGTAGCCGCGCTATCCGGTGCATAATAGCTCACGCCGCGACAGGTCTGATGCTGCTGTAAATAAGAACGATCTTTAGCTGGCTGATATTTCCATTTCAGCTCGCCCGTTTCAGGATTAAGCGCGTGCACTTCGTTATGCGGCGTACAGAAATATACGGTGTTATTTACTTTTAATGGCGTAGCTTCAAACGTGTACTCCGTTGCGTCCTTATCATTTTGCAGATCGCCCGTGTGATAAGTCCACGCCACTTCCAGATTGCTCACGTTATCGCTGGTAATCTGCTTGAGATCGGAAAAACGCAGCCCGTTAGCCGTGCCGCCATAGGCAGTCCAGTCGTTGCCGGCTACGCTGGTTTCAACCGGGCTACGTTTATTGCTCAGCGTGCCTTCCTGCGGCAACGGATCATAAAAGGTTAATCCGATAACGATGGCGATAATAACGATAACAGTGGTGCCCAAAAAGGGATGGAAGCTGGCGGGTTTCGCCGGGTTATGCGCCCTGGACAACGGACGAACAATCCAGGGTAGCGCCAGCCAGACACCGATCAGGCCAATAATATCGCCGCGCGGTATCCACTGCCATTTATCAAGCCCGACCTCATACAGCGTCCAGCCGACCACCAGCCACATCAGAATGGCGTAAATGGACAAGGCGATTTGTTTCTTTTTGTACAGCGCCACGGCCGTAAGCAGTAAGCCAATAGCCATGACGATATAAAACGGTGAGCCGCCTAATAGCAGCAGTTTTCCACCCATGTAAAGCATAGCGAGGCCAATAATCGCTATAACGATACTCGTTAATTTTGTCATTTTAGTCTCTCGAATTAGACAACGGGTTATGAACTTCTTTTATCAATTACAATTTAACAACATAAAATTAACTAATTTTTACATGAAAAAAAAGAGCATTTAATTTATGTATTTTGGGTGATTATTTCGGGAAGAAAGAGTCAGGCCGCGAATATCTATCAGGAGAGCCCGAAAAACAGAATAAGCGCGTAGAAATAGCGGCCAGAGGGCAGAATAAGCGTAGGAAGTAACGGGTTAAAAACGCATGGCGACCGTGAACAAGCATGCACCATGGCGGCACGCCGGAAAGAGAGAATAAAACAAACGGCCAGGCATACGAATGTACGCCTGGCCATTGGCTCATGCAGATGTCTGACGATTTACTTGTTGTAAAGCGCTCTCAGTTTGTCCTGATAGACTTCTACGTCATGTTCGTTTTTGATTCTGGCGATAGAGGCGTTGGCTTTATCAACGATCTGCTCTGGGTTCTGAATAATATCCTCGATGATGGCTTTCATCTGGTCGACAGTCTTCCTCCGCACCGAATCACGCTGTTCGAAAGAGGTGACCGCATAATCACAGTCTTCGTTTAGCTCATGCTTAACCAGCCAGCCTGCCTCTTGCGGATTGATCTCCGGCAGCGCACGCACGTTGGTGGTGATAACCGGACAACCACAGGACTGCATCTCCAGGACGGAGAAACCGTATGTCTCAGCCCAGGTCGGTAAAAGACCGACATCCGCTTCCTGCAACAGCTGCATAACTTTATCGTTAGGCATAACGCTATGATGATCAAAAAGAGAGTAGCGCGCGATAGCGGCCTCTGTTTCTCTGGCAAAAGCCGCGTCATCCTGATATTTACCAAAGGCATAGTTATTGGTTTTATTGAGATCGCCAATTAACGTTACCTTGATCTGCTCCGGACGAATTTTTTTCTCGTTCAGCAGCTCATCAAAAGCACGGACTATCTCTCCGCCGCCCTTACGATAAAAATCACGTCCTACAAAGACAAAGTGAACAGGATTTGCAGCGTTGCGCGGCTTGCGTTCTTCTACATAGAGCTTCTGCGGGGGGTGTAACACCACCAGCTTTTCGCGCAGCGTACGTAAAAGCTCCGGATTATCCTGAAACAGCTTCATTTCCAGGTTATAAGCCGCACCGGAAAGCGCAATCAGCGCCAGGCAGTTTTTTTGCATCAGCGCGGCTGAATGACGTTTCAGCCTTGCGTCAAAGCTGTCGTCGCTGGCATTTTTCCTTGGCAGGATACGCGGCAACTCGGTTTCGAAAGTGACTACCCACTTACGATCCGTAATAGCTATCTCGTTGAAAACGTGGAATATATCAATATTTTTTTCCTGTGAGCCCATCAGCGGACGAAACAGAAAAATCTTATTCTTTTTAAAAAACTTCATATTCAGAAGATTAATATAAGAGTAAATATTCTTCTTTTTGAAGTTCACGTATTCCACGCCAGCATCAACAATTATTGTTCTTTTTTCTGGATAGTTATCGTTTGATACGCCGACTCTCATACCGCTACCTCATAGAAATTAATGCTAACTGCACTGAGTAATGTTATTAAAATTCAAATTTGCCCTGGTCTTCATTCCATGATGCCCCGGTACTCCACCACATCAGCTCCAGCAAGTAAATACAGACATATTCTTAATATGCGCCAGTGTGGGGTAAAAGGTTTAACCCTTATCGAAAGACACAGCAGGAAAAGTTAATATAACGTTAAAATTTGGAAATAAATTGCTACGGTTTCATTATTAAATTTGGTATCAATTTATTAAATAAATTAACACCATTAGCAATGATTACTTACAATGGACGCCTGGTTTGTCGCTAGCTTGAGCCACAAAGCCAGTAAATACGGCATCCCTGGCGGAAATCGATAAAAAAGCGTACGATAACAGGCCAAAAAGCAGGGCCATTTTTTATCAGGCAAAAGTAAACGAATAGTTAAAATAAAAGCCATTCCAGGCGAAATGCTTAACGATAGCTAATATAATACGCAGCAAATTTTTCAGCGGTAAAATCCTTTTTTTATGCAAGGTTTCAACTATTAATTAGTTCAGTAGCATTAATGAGTTACCGAACGTATCAACGCCGCTCTTTTTATTAAAAAAAGCAGAAAGAAACGCGCATTTGTAATTAAGATATATCTGTTTTTACCGGCTAGATCTTTTGCGTTTTAAATAGGTCTAAAAACAGCCCGAAGGTTAAAAACCCGCTTAATTGAATAAGAAATATCCCATTAAGAAAGCACCTGCAATCAATTCGAACAGGCGCT
The DNA here is from genome assembly GCF_019132875.1 of Erwinia phyllosphaerae. GTDB lineage: Bacteria > Pseudomonadota > Gammaproteobacteria > Enterobacterales > Enterobacteriaceae > Erwinia > Erwinia phyllosphaerae. The sequence goes on along the minus strand of NZ_JAHSPF010000003.1, from coordinate 504,863 downwards.
AAGGCCTTTCGGACAGAGCCAGTTTTCACCAGACGCCGGATCAGAAACTATATGGAAGAAAGTGAAAGGGAGTTAACCGTGCTGCGCGAATTACGCGATTGGCCCTGGGCCGAAAGCTTTGCAAAGGTTTCAAAGCGGTTCGTTACGGTGAAAAGTAGCCCGACAGTAAGTCGGGCCTGAAGCTTATCTGGCTTTTAGTTTTACCGTCAGGGAACGTCAGAAGGTTTCCCAGTTATCCAGCCCAGCCACCGCTGGTGTACGGGCTGGCAATTTCCTGGCAACCTGCGGACGGGCGTTCTCCGGGCTATGCGAACCAACACGGAATACCGCAACAGCGGCATTGAGCCTGGCGGCCTGCTCCTCCAGCGTGGTTGCAGCGGCCGAAGATTGCTGCACCAGCGCGGCATTCTGCTGCGTCACCTGATCCAGTTCCGATACGGCAAGGCCAACCTGATCGATGCCGCGGCTCTGCTCCTCCGAAGCCGAAGAGATCTCATCCATAATATCGCGAACCTGCTGCACCGAGCTGAGAATGCCCTGCATTGATTCTTCAGCCTGCCCGGCCAGTCGCGATCCGTTTTCCACCCGTGAGGAAGATTCGGCAATCAGCGCGTTAATATCTTTTGCGGCAACGGCGCTGCGCTGCGCCAGGCTGCGCACTTCTCCCGCTACCACGGCAAAGCCACGGCCGTTTTCACCGGCTCGCGCAGCCTCAACCGCTGCGTTCAGCGCCAGGATATTGGTCTGAAAAGCGATGCTCTCGATCACGCCGGTAATTTCAGCGATTTTTTTCGAACTCTCCTGCAGGCCGAAAATGCTTTTAATGACGCCATCGACGATAGTACTGCCCTTCTCTGCCGTCTGCGCGGCCGAAAGCGCCAGCCTGGCCGCCTGATGAGAGTTATCCGCGTTCTGCTTCACGGTAGCGGTAATTTGCTCCATGCTGGCCGCCGTCTGCTCCAGCGAAGCGGCCTGCTCTTCAGTACGGGAAGAGAGGTCGTTATTGCCCGTGGCAATTTCACTGACGCCGGAAAGAATAGTATCCGCGCCATGACGTACGTTACCGACGGTTTTTGCCAGCGACTGCTGCATCACAGCCAGGCCAGAGAGCAGGTGGCCCATTTCATTGCGCGCGCTGCTGTCGACAGCAATTCGCTCAGTTAAATCGCCTTTCTCAATGGTATTAATATGCTCCAGCGCACGATTCAGCGGCTGAATAAGGACGCTTTTAATCACCGACCAGCTCACCAGAATACAGGCGATAACAACCAGCATAATGGTGCCGATGAGCCACAGCATGTTGCCAAATACCCGCTGGCTTTCTGCCGAGGTATCTTTTGCCAGCTGGCTTACCGCCGCGCGCCAGCGATCGTAGTCGCCCTGCATAATTTGTTGATTATTGGCAACGTTAATGGTGAACAGGCCCGGCATATCACGGCGAGAAGCGATATCCATCAGCTGCGTCAGCTGTCCGGCATAGACCTGATAGCTTTTGGCCAGCCGCTCGTTAAGCGCCGGATTAAGACCGGGAATGGTCGGCCCGGACTGATATTTTTTAAAGTCGCGATCGGCTAATGCCAGCTGCTCTTTGCCATGCTGCACCATACTGCCGACAACGCCGCTGGTCGGCCCTTCCTTCTGCAGCCAGATAAGTACACGGTTGACGTCTGCGCGCGCGGCATTGAGCTCATACCAGGCATTGGTCAGCGCGGTAACCTGGTCGCTGGCGGTAGAAGCGCTTTCAAAGCTGTCTTTATTATGACCGAGTGCGTTCAGAAAAAGGATGCCAGCAACAAGCTGTAGCGCGCCAAAGGCGATAATAGTGCTGAGCAAAAACGAGGAGGTTTTGATACGAGTAAAGACGGACATAGCCACACCTGATTATTGATTCAGAAGTGTCTTGTATCGGCAGAGTTACCGGTAACATTAGTAGAATTTGATGGCACTGCGCTTTTGAAGGTGCGTTAAGGATGGAAGGGGCCAGCGCCTGGCGTTAACTGCGCTCTATTTTGCGAGCGGCCTCGTCCAGCGCGTCAATAATATCGTAAAGGGTTTGCTGAGGAAGACTGGCCTGAGAAAGCCGCGTATTCAGCGCCGTACGCATATTGTTAACGGCGCGTTCAACCTCCGGAAGGCTGCGGTTATTGACCAGCACCGCCATCGAACCGAGCCGGCCGATAATGGTTTGCAGATTGGGTTGATATTCAGCCAGCTGGCGCTGGCCTTCTGCCGTCAGGCTATAAGCTTTACGTGACGCCTGCGCATCGCGTATTTCAATGCACTCCATCTCTTCCAGCAGCGTCAGGTTGGGATAGATAATGCCGGGACTTGGCGTATATTCGCCTCGGGAAAGCTCTTCAATTGATTTGATCAGCTCATAACCATGCGCGGCACCCTGCGCAATAAAATGCAGCAGCAGCAGACGGACATCGCTGGCATCCAGCATTTTTTCACGGCGTTTTTTACGCATACCGCACGCGGCCCCGCCAGGAAAGTCACGTTGAGAAGAGTGCTGAGGTTTCATTATTCGTCCGGGCCGCTGTTTTTTGGGAAAAGGATAGTAAGGTAGCGTTAGCGAAAATACAACCTGACTACTTATGGTGCCAGTAGGCTACCGCGCGGACATAGTCTGCATCGCGCTCGCGTTGGGTAATAAAGTAGTCGCTCAGCTCTTTTACCGCCGCGCCCTCGCCCGTTAGCCAGATAAAATAGTCTTCATCAGGCAGGGTAATTTCCTGCAGCTGTGCAATCAGACCAGTAACGCTTTCACGCATTTTGCCACTGCCCAGCCAGTGAACCTCTACGCCCTGTAGATCGTCAAGGTAAGCCTGACCAACGCTTTCATCAACGAAAGCAAAAAGCTTGATATGGCGGTCAGAAAGCGTGGACAGACGGCGCTTAAACGCGGGCAGTCCGGTTTCATCGCAAACGTAAAGCTGAAAAGCATACTCTTCCGGCACAATCAGCGAACCGCGTGGACCGCCGATAGCTAACCTGTCACCGGGGTGCGCGGTGGCGGCCCAGTCGCTGGCGACACCAGCTTCATGTACGTAAAAATCCACCGTCAGGCGCTGTTTTTCAGCGTCAAAACAGAGCGGCGTATAGTCACGCGACAGTGGACGAATACCGTCTTTCCACACGATACCCTCTTCGGTCACTTGCGGCAGGTAAAGCTCACCCGTGGCAGGATCGGGGAAAAAGACTTTGATATGGTCGTCAAAACCTGGCGAGTTAAATCCCACCAGCGCTTCGCCGCCAAATTCGATACGGTAAAAACTTTTGGCGATGCAGGTTTTGGCGATCACTTCCAGCGGGCGAAAACGCAGCTCATTTTTGACGCGATACGGCGCGCGAGCTTTTTTCTCGGTCAAAACAATTCTCCTGACGGGGGATACCCGTAATAGACATCGAAAGCACTTTTAACGACATAAAATATATCTATGATATATTTTCACCGCAAGCGGATTTTGCTGTTAGCGCTAAAACGGCACAAATCGTACACGCCAAAGATTAAGGAAACATAAGGACTCGCAGCAGCGATGGCCTGCAAAACCGACAAAAAAAACCGCCTGGCTTCTGCACAGGCGGTAAAGGCAATGAGGAATGGTGCGGCGAACGACGTTATGGCGCATCCGCACGGGTGACGCGCCAGACTACGTTTGCGCCGTCATCAGCAAACATTAGCCCGCCCTGCTTGTCCTCTGTCAGGCCAACAGGTAAACCGCGTACGCTTTCCTTGTCGTCCGTTAAAAAGCCGGTCACCACAGGGAGCGGTTGTCCCTCCGGCTTGCCGTTGCGAAACGCTACCCAGACAACCTGGTAACCGTTCAGCGGTTCGCGGTTCCAGCTACCATGCTCGCTGATAAAAGCGCCGCCGCGATATTTGTCGGGCAGGCCGTTGCCGGTATAGAACCACAAACCCAGCGGCGCAACGTGCGAACTTAACGCATAGTCAGGGCGAATAGCTTTTTTGACCAAATCTGGCCGCTGCGGCTGCGCGCGTTCGTCCACATGCTGACCGTAATAGCTGTATGGCCAGCCGTAAAAAGCGCCCTCCTGCACCGAGGTCAAATAGTCCGGCACCAGATCTGCGCCAATCTCGTCGCGTTCGTTAACAATCGCCCACAGCTTACCGGTTTGCGGCTCCCACTGCAGGCCAGTTGGGTTACGCAGTCCGCTGGCATAAATGCGGCTGGCGCCCGTTGCCGCGTCAACTTCCAGGATATCGGCCCGGCGATATTCGGCGCCGATGCCGTTTTCGGTAATATTACTGTTGGAACCGACGCCGACGTAGAGCTTGCTACCGTCCTTGCTGGCCAGCAGGGATTTTGTCCAGTGGTGATTAATCGGGCCGCCGGGCAGGTCGGCCAGCTCCGTACCGGGATCGGTAATTTTGGTCGCGCCGCTTTCATAGTGGTATTTCATCAGTGAGTCAGCGTTAGCGACGTAGAGCGTATCGCCCACCAGCTGAACGCCAAACGGCGAACGCAAATGACTTAAGAACGGATATTTTTGCCAGCTTTTACCGTCGCTGCTTCTTAACAACGTAATCCGATTGCCGCCGGGGCTGCTCTTACCGGAGGCGTTTTTAATAAGACCGGTAACCAGTTCTTTGGGCTGGCTGGTGGGGGCTTTCGGGCCGCTGGCCTCCACTACCAGGATATCGCCGTTAGGCAGTGTATAAAGCTGACGCGGATGCAGCAGGCCGTCCGCAACTTTCTCAATCTTCAGCCCTTCGGCTACCCTGGGTTTTTCATTTTCTTTCCACGGCGTACCGCCCGGCACCTTCATCGGCGGTATCAGGAAATTTTTAGCGGCTGGCAGTTCAGGATTAGCGCCAGTTTGCTTTGCGGGATCGATCTTTGCGCCGTCATCACAGCCGCTCAGCAGTAAAGATACCGCAACGGCCAACAGCGACAGCGTTGATGAAGTTTTCATAACTCCTCCTTAAGCGGTGCGGTCGCGCACGGCAAGCTGTACATTAGCGAACAGCATCAAAATCACCGCCAGCGTAGATAAAATGACGCCAGCAGGCACCACGGCGTAAGCATCCCGGCTATGGATAAAGGCATTAAAAATCTCCAGAACCATCGCCAGCAGGTATGCCCAAAAATGCACTTTAACCGCCGAACCCTGCGGATAAGAAACGCCAACCCAAACCTGCACCAGATTGATTAGTCGCGGAAGAATGGCGATAACCAGGCCAATGGAGATTAGCCAGCTGGCAGCGCGCGTCCATAAAATTTCAGTGCTGGAAACGTAGATGAGGTCAAAGATCCAACCGGCGACGAAAAAGCCGAGCGGAACGGGATGGAGTAAAGAGTAAACGGCCACCGCAAAAGTTGAATGGCGGGATGTTACCTGGGATGTCATTGAACGGCTCCTTAAACAGGGTAAACGTACGCGGCACCAGAACACCGTCCACGCAGACTGTAAAAGGTTAGTAAATTTAATAACATCTTGTTTGAAAATATGAAGAAAAATAAACAAGGTGGTCAGCGGGCCACCCTGCTGTGGGTCTTATTGTCTTTGCGGTGGCAGGTTTTTTACGCTTACCTTATTAGCGGTCAGCTTCCTGCTGACGTAACACGCTCAGCGACTGGCGCTGCGTCCCGTGCTCATCAAAGTTACTTTCAGCCAGCCAGCGCACGAAAGCCTGACGCAAAGTAGGCCATTCGCTATCGATAATGGAAAACCATGCCGTGTCGCGAGTGCGGCCTTTATACACAATTGCCTGGCGAAAAAGCCCTTCATAGCTGAACCCCAGACGTTCTGCCGCCCGGCGCGACAGAACATGCAGGCTGTCGCACTTCCATTCGTAACGGCGGTAGCCAAGCTGCTCAAACACATAGCGCATCAGCAAAAAGTGGCTTTCCGTCGCGGCGGCCGTACGTTTTAATGCGGGAGAAAAAGTAACGTGACCCACTTCCAGCACGCCGTGGGCAGGCTCAATACGCATCAGCGCCAGCGTTCCCACCGCCTGGCCGCTTTGCCTGTCGATAACGGCGAAATGTAGCGGATCGCGGCTGGCTTCGGCCTGAGCAAGATAAGCCCGGAACCCCTCGTCTGTAAAAGGCCCGGAAAACAGATAGGTCCAGTCCCGGCCATCTTCCGCTTTACGCCATGCGGTCAGCAGCTCGTCACCGTGCCGCAGGCTCTCCAGCGGTTCCAGTCGACAAAAACGTCCCTGCAATGTAACGCGTTCAGGGTAAGAGCGCGGCGTCCAGTCCGGCAACGGCTCGCCAACCGGCTGTTGATACTCATTCAGTCTGACGGACACAGTTCATCTCCTTTACCAACGTGAACTGACATCCTGAATGAAAAGAGGAGATGAAACCAGCGCTTACTCTCTGTCAATAAACCGTCCCGGATAATCCGCCTGCGGCTTCTGGCAGGCATCAAAGCGGCCGAACAGCCTGTAGCGGTTTTTAGCAATCAGGTTATAACAGCGGTCGCTGATAAATTTTGGGAAAAAACGCAGCACGGAGAACGCCCGCCACGGCCACGGCATCTCTTTCATTACCCTGAAAATCGCTTCGGCGCGCAGGTAAACCTGTCCGCGATCGAGCAGCACAATTGTGTTGATTTCATCCGGCGACATCCCGGCGGCTTCAAGCAGCGCTTTACCTTTGCTGGTCTGCACTGCGGCCAGACGTACGCTGCGGGTTTTGTCGTAGCGGAGAAGAAAATTGACCCAGCCGTTGCAAAGTTTGCAAACGCCATCGTAAAGCACGATACGCTGGTCAGAGGGAATGTTATCAGCCATCGGTCTACCCATATTTGCCACAAGCACCTGCGTCGGTAAAAGGTACGCAGGAAGAGTTAACAGCTTAGCCTGGTTGCACAAAAGCGAGGCCTGCTCCATTCCCGCGCGGTTTACAGGCTGGTCATGGAGATGGATAAAGTGGTGGTCACGCCTGCTCCGTGCACGCACGGTTTATAGCCGATCAGGATAGTCAAATAGCTGCGGGCGCTGGCCTGCTCCGTGCGCGCACGGTTTATAGCTGGCTCATTAACCGGTCATCATCTTTAGCTGGCTGATATATCCGATCGTCGCCCGGTATTATCCTTTTCCCCAGCCCGCAACGATAATCAACATGCCGCAAAAAGCGACGGCCGCACCGATCCAGTCGTAGTGGCTTAACTTCACGCCATCAACAAAACGCAGCCACAGCAGCGCCGTCACCACATACACGCCGCCATAGGCCGCATAGACGCGGCCGCTGGCTGCCGGATGCAACGTCAGCAGCCAGACAAACAGTGCCAGACTGACTGCTGCGGGCAGCAACAGCAGAACCGACGCCCCTTTCTTCAGCCACAGCCAGGGAAGAAAACAGCCGATAATTTCAGCCAGCGCCGTCAGAAAAAAGAGCATCACGGTCTTGAGCAGCATATTTCCTCTCTGCTGGTTAAACGACGCCATAAGTCAGGTAGTTAGCCCACCGGCGCAGATGATATACTAGTTGCTGCGTTCGACGCAGCCATGCGGCTGTAAATGGTTATTTGAGGAGCAAAAGATGAAGAACACCTGGCAACAACAGTTGAGCAAGGCCGCTCTGCCGCTGGTCCTTTTTGGCGCGCTTTTTTCCTTTCAGCATCATGCTCAGGCAAAAACGGACAGGCTGATTATCCAGGATGGCGACAGCGCCCTGACCAACGAGCAGGCGCGTCAGCAAAAAGAGCAGTGGGATGAGAACAGACGTTTGCGCCTTAAAATGAACCAGCGCGACGAGAAAAACTTCGACAAAGGCGATCGTGCAATCGATACGCGCGATGCCTGTGACCAGAGCCTGAACATTAACGCTTACTGGGAACCTAATACGCTGCGCTGCCTTGACCGCCGTACCGGTCGCCCCGTTATGCCGTGATAAAAAATCGCTGCTATAATCAGGATAATTTTCAGGACAAAAGGAAAGGATGATGAAAGCGATGAAGTGGATATTACCTGCACTGATTATTGCCGCGCCTCTGGCGGCACAAGCTTCCTGTGAAACGGTAAAAGCGGATATTAACCAGAAAATTATCAATAACGGCGTGCCTGCTTCCGGCTTTACGCTGGATATCGTGCCTAACGATCAGGCCGATAAGGCTGGCGGTCAGGTTGTTGGACACTGTGACAACGACACGCAGAAGATCGTTTACAAGCGCGGTCAGGCTGACGACAGTGAAACGGTGCCCGCCAGCGCGGGAACGTCACAGGATGCGCCTTCATCCTGATAAAAAAGGGCCGCTTTTGCGGCCCTTTTTGTTATTCCAGCCGGTTATTCCGGCCTTTTCTTTGGCATCATCCAGGCAACCGCCAGGCTGGTAAAAGCCACCCCTACCGAAACGGCAAATACCCAGTGCAGCGAGGCAGCCACTTCATTCAACAGCTGATGTAAGCCTTGTCCGCTTAATGCTTCCCGCTGGTCCTGTGACATAAGCTGCTGTACCGGGTCGCTATGCCCAGGCAGCCGTACCATCAGGTTATAGTTCAGGACGGCACCCATGATGGCGGTTCCCAGAGCGGAACCCAGCAGCCGACTGAACATGACCGAGGCGGTACAAATTCCCCGAACCGAGAATTCCGCGCTGTTTTGCACCGCTATCAAAAAAGTGGTGCTGGTCATTCCCATTCCGCAACCAATGATGAAAGCCGCGCCGCCTGCCTGCCAGATGGGGCTGTCGGTTTGCAGCGTTAACAGCAGCGCGGTCCCTGCCACCAGCAGCAGTGAACCCAGCTGTGCGGTAAAACGGTAAGAAGTGCGCAGCATCAGCCTGCCGCTTAATGTACTGGCCAACGGCCAGCCGATAGACATCATCGCCAGCGCGCTGCCCGCCTGCAGCGGCGTTCCGCCGCTTACCCCCTGGATCCACGTTGGCAGAAACGCGCTGATCCCCATCATTGCCGCGCCAATAATCAGATTGCCCGCGTTACCCGCACTGATTGTCCGGTTCTGCCACAGCACCAGCGGAAACAGCGGCTCTGACGATCGTTTTTCATGTCTTACCAGCGCATAGCCGCTCAGCAGAGCAATAAAGGGCAACACGATAGCCCAGTAACCCAGCGCCTGGGCCTGTAGAAGCGCCGTGAGCAGCGCGCCGAGCGTTAACATCAGCAGGCCGCTGCTGGCAAGATTGAGCTGCTGCCGCTTTTCGCTACGCGATTCCGGGAACCAGCGCGCCAGCAACAACATTGAGATCAGCCCAATGGGTACGTTAACCCAGAAAACCAGCGCCCAGTTAAAATGCGCGACCAGCCAGGCACCGGTTAATGGCCCAACGATGGCCGCCACGCCCCAGACGCTGGAAAGCCAGCCCTGAATAGCGGCGCGCTCTTTTGGCGAATAGACATCGGCAATGATAGTAGAGGTCAGCGGCATAATCGCGCCAGCGCCCAGCCCCTGCAGCGCGCGAAACAGGATCAGCCAGCTCATCTGCCGGGCGAAACCGCAAAGCACGGAGCCAATCAGGAAAAGCAAAGTGCCAATAAAGAATACCCGTTTACGGCCCCATAAGTCCGCCAGCCTGCCGTACAGCGGTACGCTCACCGCCTGGGTCAGCAAATAGACGGAAAAGACCCAGCCAAACTGGGAAAAGCCGCCCAGCTCGGCAATGATGGTTGGCATAGCCGTAGCGACAATTGTTACTTCAATGGCGGCCATAAACATCGCCAGCATTACGGCGATAAGGATCCAGTGGCGATGACTCGCTCCGGTTTGCGCTGTCTCTGTCATAGTGCTCCCTGTTGCAATTCTTCTTATTCTGGCCTGGATTGCGGGCGGAAGTTTCCTGATTGTGCGCTGAAGAGTCAAAAAGTTTCAGAACAGGCTGGCGTAACGAGGAGAATGAGGGAAAAACGAGCGGCAGCATGGGCTTGCCGCCGACAGAAGAATTAGCGCAGCGTACTCAAATCAAGGTAGTGCGCCAGCTCTCTTTGTTCGGGCCTGGGCAGATAGGGAAATTCGCCTAACAGCGGAGCAGGAATTTTCTGGCTCAGCACGTCGATAATTTCCGCATAGTGGGCCAGCCCCGGATTAATACGGTTTGCCACCCATCCCAACAGCGGCAGTCCGTCATTGATGATGGCCTGCGCCGTCAATAGCGCATGGCTGACGCACCCCAGCTTAATGCCCACCACCAGCACTACCGGCAGCTGTTCATCCACGGCCCAGGCCGACAGCGGGCGCAGATCGTTCATCAGGCTCTGCCAGCCGCCGGTTCCCTCTACCACTACGGCATCAACCTGTTCGGAAAGCGTCCGCAGGTGAGCGCTCAATACCGGATAGTCGATCACCACATCACGACTGGTGCTGATCTCGTCATCCACCAGGGTGAGAGGATTGATCGCGGAATAAGGAAGAGTCACCGATGAAGAAGCCTGCAGAACGAGCGCGTCTTTGTTGCGCAGCCCCTCCTCCGTTTGCTGGCTCCCCTTCGCGACAGGCTTAAAGCCGGCAACGCGTTTGCCGCCTTCGGACAGCTTTTGCAAAAGCGCGCGGCTGACCACTGTTTTGCCTACTTCCGTATCGGTACCAGTGACGAATAAACGCTGTAACATAGCCTCTCCACGCTCCAGTTGTTGCGATAATTTATAAACAATAATTAACAATTAAGACGCAACATCTTAGAAGAGCGGCCAGGAATGAGGCTTGCGTTAGCGCAAGGTTTTGGCAATAAGGGCCTGTTCAGCCCTGTAACAGTTTGACCAGCAGCGTACCGTTATACAGCGCATCTTTGACCAGCGCCGCGCCCGGCATAGTGCCCTGGTTATAGAAATGCGTGGAGGCAATCGCCACCTGGTGACCATAAACCGGCAGCGACTGGCGACGTACGCAGTCGGCAATCGCAGGATAAAGAATGTCGCTGGCGCGATTGAGCGGCGAGCCAATCACGATTTTTTCCGGATTAAATAAATTAACCATAATGGCCAGAATACGGCCTACATGATGACCCACGCCGGTAATAATATCTTTAGCTAACGGATCGCCCGCCAGCGCCGCATCACAAAGCGACGAAATCGTCAGGGGCTGTTGATGCAAAAGACAATCCGGCGCGGCCTGCATTTTTTGCGCGGCCAGTTCCAGCACGCTTTCCATGCTGGCAACCGTCTCCAGGCAACCATGGTTGCCGCAGTAGCACTGTTTGCCCCAGGGCTCTACCTGCGTGTGGCCAATCTCCACCAGCGTACTGCCGCCGCCGTGCAGCAGCCTGCCGTCCGTAATCACGCCTGCGCCAACGTTATGGTCAATCACTACCTGGATAACATCATTAAGATCGCGCGAAGCGCCAAACAGGGCCTCGGCCATGGTCCAGGCACAAATATCGTGTTGAATAAATACCGGCAGGCCGGTACGCGCTGAAAGCGCCTCGCTTAACGGCATATCGCTGACGGAATAGAACGGCATCCGATGCACAATGCCCCGTTCAGCGTTCAGAATGCCCGGCAACGTAATGGCAATAGCCGTCAGCCGCTCCAGCTTTTGCTGATGGCGGATGAAAAACTGGTCAACTTCGCTAATAAGACGGGGTAAAAGCGGGTCTGGATGGTCTACGGGCAGCGGGCGCACCTCTTCCACCACCAGATGGCTGCTCAGATCGCGCAGCGCCAGCGTTATCTCGCCGTTGCCAATTCGTGCAGAAAGATAGTGCCAGGCCTTGCTGTCGACAATCAGTCCGACCGCCGGTCTGCCCCGGCTTCCGGCTTCCTGAAATTCAGTTTCCTGAACCAGGTGGGCATCCAGCATTTCACGCACTATTTTAGTAATGCTGGCTGGCGCAAGCTGCGCCTTTTTTGACAACGCAATACGTGATATTGGGCCGTATCTGTCAATCAGGCGATAGACAGCGCCCGCATTCGTCTGTTTAATCTGGTCAATATGGCCAGGCTGGCTCTCCGCTATCACCTTTGTACCTTTATTTTCACGCTGCAAAATAAATCTTTAACCATGGTGAAACAGTTCCGCTGATGCGTCAACGCTTTGATTTTTAGTGTGATTAACTGCACATAACAATCTATATTTTCTTGCTTATTTTTCAGAGTTGGTTCTGAGCATCAATGCCAGCATGTGTTGGGTCAGTGCGCTCAGCTCGCCGCCCTTTTTCCAGACCAGCCAGACCTCGGACCAGGCATCCTCCTCCTCCAGCGCCAGCCAGCTAAGCTGTTCCAGACGCGCTCGCCGAAAGGAGGCAGGCAAAATGGAGACGCCCAGGCCGGTCGCCACCAGCCCCAGAATAGTCATCGCCTCGCCCACTTCCTGGGCAATATCAGGCCGCACGGCATAGCGCTCCAGCAGCGCCAGAATTTCGCTGTACAGCGCGGTCCCCACCTGCGGGTCAAAAAAGACGAAAGGTTCCGACGCCAGTTCGCTAACGGAGATGGTGCCGCGCTGCGCAAGACGATGCGCATGATGAACAACGGCATAAAGCGGTTCACGCAGCATAAGCTGGTGGCTTAACGTTTCCGGGAGAGGTGTATTGCGCATCACGCCAAGATCCAGCCGTCCTTCATTTAAAGGAGCCAACTGCTGGCGGGTATTTATTTCCTGCATCTGAATATGTACGTCAGGATAGCGTTGCCGAAAGGTAAAAAGCGCATCGGATACCGTGGTAATAAAAGGCGCTGACGAGGTAAAGCCAATTCTTAGCGCACCCTCTTCTCCCCGATGAAGCCTTGCCGCTCTGGCTGCTGCCGCTGCCACGTCCTGCATAATCTGCCGCGCATCCTGTAGAAACTGCTTACCCGCAGGCGTTAACTGCACGCTACGGTTAGTCCGGGCGAAAAGCCGTGCGCCAATTTGTTGCTCAAGACTTTGAATTTGCTGGCTAAGCGGTGGCTGAGAAATGGCCAGCCGCTGCGCTGCCCGCCCAAAGTGCAGCTCTTCCGCTACGGCAATAAAATAGCGCAAATGGCGAAGCTCGATATTCATATCTTAAAAGTATCATTCAAGATTATTAATAGATTAGACAACATACTCTTGTTTACATAAAGTTAACAACATGTTTTTCATAGCCGAAAGGATAAGCAGTGAATACCTCTTCGCGGGTTGCCGTACCGGATAAAAGTCTTGAAACCCCTCAGTCTGGCAGCAGCCATATCAAACGCGGCACGCCACAGTTTATGCGCGTTACGCTGGCTCTTTTTTCTGCGGGCCTGGCGACTTTCGCGCTGCTTTACTGTGTGCAGCCTGTTTTACCGGTGTTGTCGCAGGAGTTTGGCGTTTCACCCGCGACCAGTAGCCTTTCGCTTTCCGTCGCCACCGGCATGCTGGCCCTGGGGCTACTGGGGACAGGGCCGCTTTCAGATGCGATTGGCCGCAAAAGAGTGATGGTGACGGCGCTGATGCTGGCATCTTTATTCACGCTACTTTCCGCTACGATGACCAGCTGGCACGGTATTCTGCTGATGCGGGCATTAATTGGCCTGTCGCTAAGCGGCGTAGCCGCCGTAGGCATGACCTATCTGAGCGAGGAGATTCATCCCAGCGTGACCGCGTTTTCGATGGGCCTCTATATCAGCGGTAACTCTATCGGCGGTATGAGCGGTCGTCTACTGAGCGGCGTGATCACTGACTATACCAGCTGGCGCATTGCGGTAACGGCTATCGGCTGTTTTGCCCTGGCATCGGCGCTGATGTTCTGGAAAATATTGCCCCCTTCCCGCAACTTTCGCCCCGCCTCATTAAAGCCGCGTAGCCTGGCGATTAACTTTCGCCTGCACTGGCGCGACAGCGGCCTGCCGTTGCTGTTTGCCGAAGGTTTTCTGCTGATGGGCGCTTTTGTCACCCTGTTTAACTATATTGGCTATCGCCTGCTTTCGCCGCCGTGGTCGCTCAGCCAGGCTGTGGTAGGACTACTTTCTGTGGTCTATCTGACCGGGTCGTGGAGTTCGCCCAAGGCAGGGGCGATGACGGCAAAATATGGCCGCTCCGCCGTGCTGCTATTTTCTACGGCGATAATGATAGTGGGCGTAGTCATTACGCTGTTCAGCTCGCTATGGCTGATTTTTCCCGGAATGATGCTGTTTACCGCCGGTTTTTTTGCCGCGCACGCGGTCGCCAGCGGATGGATTGGCCCACGCGCCAGACGCGCCAAGGGCCAGGCTTCTTCGCTCTATTTATTTAGCTACTATCTGGGATCGAGTCTGGCAGGGACGCTGGGCGGCTTTTTCTGGCATAGCTTCGGCTGGCACGGCATCACCGCCTTTATCGTGATGCTGCTGGCACTGGCGCTGATAGCTGGATGGCGGTTACGTAGTAAAAAGCTGTAAAAGTGGGACGGCGACGCAGAAGCCTCACTGCCTTACATTGCTACGACAGCGCCTTTAAAGCCAAAGTTGCAATCGACAGCGGATAAAAAAAAGCGGGCTCCAGGCCCGCTTTTAAAACCCTACTTATTTAGTCTGGCTGGCGTAGCGCTTACGCAGCTTTTGCAGTTTCGGTGGAATAACCGCCATGCAGTAACGGTTCTCCTGCCCTTCGCCTTCCCAGTAGTTCTGGTGATAATCTTCCGCCGGATACCATTCGCTGGCACCTTCAATTGTCGTTACCACCGGCTCGTTCAGCTCTGCCTGAGCGCGTGCGATTGCCGCTTTCGCTTCTACCGCCTGCGCTTCGTTCAGCGGGAAAATTGCCGAACGGTACTGCGTCCCAATATCGTTGCCCTGACGGTTCAACTGCGTCGGATCGTGCGTGGCAAAGCTGATGTCCAGCAGTTCGCCATAGCTGATTTTTTCCGGATCGAAACCCAGGCGAATCGCTTCCGCATGGCCGGTTTCACCCGTGCAAACCTGCTTATAGGTTGGATGGGCAACATGGCCGCCGATATACCCGCTTTCCACGGACTCCACACCATTAATCTGTTTAAAAACCGCTTCGGTGCACCAAAAGCAGCCGCCGGCGATAATTGCATATTCGGTCATCATTATTCCTCATTCTCGATGCGAGATCCGGTAATCATTGCAGCATAAGTTTTTCATTAATGCTACGCGCTTGCCGCTCTCCCAATTAACTTTTCATGCGCAAATAAATAAACCACAGAAACTGTAAGACTTAATTCCGCAACACCGATGCTACAATTATTTTTAATTGAATGCTCAATCAATAAAAACTATGATGCTAAGCTCATTTTTTAACACAAACGCTACGGAGGCGAGAACATCACTTTTTAAAACTGTAAAATCAGTATGATAAATGACTCCCGGTCTTTTCCCCAGTGTAGTTAGCGGATATGCGGCGGACGTTTCCCAGTATGCGCTAAGGCACGCTTTGCGAAAATCGGGTTTATTTCTGAGCTATTTTTCGGAGAATCTATGCCGACCACTGAAATACCAGCAAAGCCGCAAAAAGACACCATTAATCCGGTGGTCTTTTATACCTCTGCCGCCCTGATCCTGGTTTTTACTGTCACCACGATCTTTTTCACCGACCTGTCCGATCGCTGGATAAACAATACGCTTGAATGGGTTTCTAACACCTTCGGCTGGTATTACCTGCTGGCCGCAACCGTGTATATCGTCTTTGTGGTGCTGATTGCCGCCTCGCGCTTTGGCTCAATCAAACTGGGGCCGGAACAATCTAAACCTGAATTCAGCCTGATGAGCTGGGCCGCCATGTTGTTTGCGGCCGGTATCGGTATCGACCTGATGTTTTTCTCGGTTGCTGAACCCGTCACGCAGTATATGATGCCGCCAGAAGGCCACGGGCAGACCATGGAAGCCGCGCGTCAGGCAATGGTCTGGACGCTGTTCCACTACGGGCTGACCGGCTGGGCCATGTACGCCCTGATGGGTATCGCGCTTGGCTACTTCAGCTATCGTTACGGCCTGCCGCTGACTATTCGCTCCGCGCTCTATCCTATCTTTGGCAAACGTATTAATGGCGCAATTGGCCATTCCGTGGATATCGCTGCCGTTGTCGGAACGATTTTTGGTATCGCCACCACGCTCGGTATTGGCGTGGTGCAGCTTAACTATGGGCTAAAAGTCCTGTTCCACGTGCCGGAAGGCTTAACGGCGCAGGCTGCGCTGATTGCGCTTTCGGTGATTATGGCCACAATTTCGGTGACCTCAGGCGTCAATAAAGGCATCCGTATTCTGTCAGAGCTAAACGTCCTGCTGGCGCTGGGCCTGATTCTGTTCGTTCTGTTTATGGGTAATACCAGCTTCCTGCTTAACGCGCTGGTGCTTAACGTCGGCGACTACATCAATCGCTTTATGGGCATGACGCTGAACAGCTTCGCTTTCGATCGTCCGACCGAATGGATGAACAACTGGACGCTGTTCTTCTGGGCCTGGTGGGTTGCCTGGTCACCGTTTGTTGGACTGTTCCTGGCACGTATCTCACGTGGCCGTACCATTCGCCAGTTTGTCGTAGGAACGCTGACAATTCCGTTTATCTTTACGCTGCTGTGGCTGTCGATCTTTGGTAACAGCGCGCTGTATGAAATCATTCACGGCAATACCGCGCTCGCCCAGGAAACGCTGGCGCATCCGGAACGCGGCTTCTATAGCCTGCTGGCGCAGTACCCGGCCTTTACCTTTAGCGCTTCGGTAGCCACCATTACCGGCCTGTTGTTCTATGTGACCTCGGCGGATTCCGGTTCGCTGGTGCTGGGCAACTTTACTTCAAAGCTGAGCGACATCAATAACGATGCGCCTAACTGGCTGCGTATCTTCTGGTCGTTGGCCATTGGCCTGCTGACCCTGGGTATGTTGATGGTCAATGGCGTCACGGCGCTGCAAAAAACCACGGTAATTATGGGCCTGCCCTTTAGCTTCGTGATTTTCTTCGTGATGGCAGGCCTTTATAAGTCGCTGCGCGTTGAAGATCACCGTCGAGCCAGTACTATTGTCAGCACGCCGCCCGCCCCGGTTTCCCGCGAAGATCGCCTGAACTGGAAACAGCGTATTTCGCGCGTAATGAATTATCCGGGCAGCACGCACACTAAAAAGATGCTGGATAACGTTTGCCGACCGGCAATGGAAGAAGTGGCCCTTGAGCTGGAACGCCGTGGCGCGAAAGTACAGGTTAGCGAACGGCCGCCGCTGGAAGATGAGCGTCTGAACCATCTTGAAATGGTGGTTAACCTGGGTGATGAGCAGAGCTTCCTTTATCAGATCTGGCCGCAGCGTTATTCCGTTCCCGCATTTACCTATCGCGCCCGCAGCGGCAAGTCAGACTATTTCCGTCTGGAGACTTTCCTGCTGGAAGGCACCCAGGGGAACGATTTGATGGATTACACCAAAGAGCAGATCATTAATGACATTCTTGACCAGTACGAACGTCATTTAACATTCCTGCATATCCATCGCGAAGCGCCGGGCAGTACGATGCCATTCCCGGAAGTCTGAACCCTCGAAGCCGGATATTAATCCGGCTTTTTCCCCTCTTCTTTTTGCTCCGCTGTATTATGCACCCGTTTAGCCACCCACTTTGCCAATAGCGGTCCGGTTAATAACACCACGATAAAGCGCCCGGTTTGCATTGACATCACAAATGAGAGATCGACATGGCTTGAGGCGGCGATAATGGCCACGGAGTCGGCACCACCTGGGCTGGTTGCCAGATAAGCCGTTAGTGGATCGACACCGGCAAAGCGCACCAGTAAAAAAGCCAGACCGCAGCAAACGGCTACCAGACTAAATATGGACAGCAGAAGCCGGGGTAACGCTTTAGCCGCATAAGCCAGGATAGCGCGATTAAAACGCAGCCCAATACTCCAGCCGATAATGGCATAGGCGACCATTAACAATGCCTGCGGCAATTCCAGCTTCAGCCAATGCATATTTTGCGCAATAAGTCCGCCAGCCAGCGTTAATAATAGCGCGCCAGCAGGCAGACGCAGTAGCCGGCTTATTCCAACACAGCAAAGAATAAGGGCCAGCGTGAACGCGAAAGAGGGCCAGTCAACCGGCTGCATAATAGCAAAACTGGAAGGCGCAGCAGAGGTGACTGGCGTCCAGATGCGCGCCACCAGCGTGGCCAGCACGGCGACGATAACCACGCGCATATATTGCATAAAGGCGACCAGCCTGACATCAGCACCATAACTTTCGGCCATCAGCGTCATTGCCGTGGCCGCACCGGGCGACGATCCCCAAATAGCGGTAGAGCCGGGTAATACCTGCCAGCGAGTAAGCAGCCAGCCAGAGAGCGTACTGGCAATAATCACTGAGCAAATAGTTGCGGCAAAAAGTAGTCCATTGCTGGCTATTTCAGAAAATACCGTGGGCGGCATAGAGCGGGCAATCATGCACCCTACTACGCCCTGCGCCAGGTAAAATAAAGGGCGAGGAATAACCAGGGGCTTATCACGAGCGGCAAACATTATCGCCACCAGCATCGGGCCCAGCAGCAGTGCGGCGGGCAGGTGAAACTGTTCAAGACCAATAACAACCAGCGCAGAAAACAGAATCAGCCCCGTCCAGCGCAAACCGGCAATTTTCATTATTAACTCCTGGATAATTAGCCCTTCTATTCTGGCACAGCAACAGGTCACTCACAAAAGCGGGTCCTTTAACCTCCTGAAGAAAAAGCATTTTTAGTAGGTTATTACCGCAACCTTCGTGGCTTAATAATGCTCGGGCTAACCGCAATGCTACGCTGGTTTTAATAGTATGTTGTAACTATATACCGACATCTGTAACGCCTTCTTCTTACTGTTATCTTTACCCGGCACGCCTGCCATTAATAAGTTCCCCGGATAACGACAAAAAAAATCCTACAAACGGCTAAAGAAACGCTTAATGATTTTCTTACTTAAACTTTATTGAGTTTGTACATGTCAGGTGTTAATGGATGGAATAGTCTGCTTCGTCATCTGAAAAAATGCGGCAGCGTAAAAAGTGAAGATAAGTTATAACCCGATAGCTTTCGCTGAATTTATCATCGCCATCGACAGAGCAGCATGCATTTGTCAATTTAAAGGTCGCACATTAAGCTAAGATTTTTCTCATTGATAAGAAATATATAGGCTGGTGCCCGGCATTATTTTGCAAAAAAAAAGAAAATGGCTCTCAATAAACAATTTTTTTCAGATTTACTGTTTTGCACTACTGCATTTCTATGTACACTGTTCTACGATACATACACCGATAATTTTTAAACTAACTCAACGCTACGGATTCCTTTATGAGCGAAACTCTGAAAGTATTAAATAACATTCGAACTCTTCGTGCGCAGGCTCGTGAAGTTTCTTTATCTGAACTGGAAGAGATGCTGGAAAAACTCGAAGCGGTGGTTAACGAACGCCGTGACGCCGAAGCCGCTATCGCTTCTGAAATCAAAGAAAAAGAAGAGAAGCTGGCTAAATATCGTCAGATGCTGCTGGACGACGGTATCGATTTAAGCGAGCTGACCGCTGCTGAAAATAACTCTGGCAAATCCCGTGCTAAGCGCGCGCCACGCCCTGCTAAATATCAATACACCGATGAAAACGGCGAAACGAAATCCTGGACTGGCCAGGGTCGTACGCCAGCGGTGATTAAGCAGGCGCTGGATCAGGGTAAAAAACTGGAAGATTTTCTGATCTAAATCTTCAGCCACGCCGAACTCTCGGCGTGGTCGTTTTTTATTTCCCTCTCTTCTTGCCGCTCGTTTTGTTTATTTCCGCTTACTTCTCTCGCGCTTTTTCTTCTGCTACGATTACAGGTATGTTGTAATTAAGGATGATGTATGAGCCGCTACGAAGCCGTTGAAAACCTTCATCGTACCGCCGGAGATCTGCAGGCCGCTCTGAACGAGCTGACTAGCCGACTGGCTGCGCAGCGTCTACTGGCCGCGCGCGTGTTTGAACTTCCGCTTATTCAAAAAGGTCAGGAGCACGATCCGGTAACTGAAATTGCCGTCGTGCAGCATCTTGCTAAACCCGCTCTTGCAATGGCGCTTGCCCACTACGGCCGTCTTTATATGCAGCATCAGTCAGAAACCGTCAGCACTAAAGCTGCGGTACGCCTGCCTGGCGCAATCTGCCTGGAAGCCACGCCGCAGGAAGCCGAAGCGATCCAGCAGCAGGTAAGCCTGGTGAATACGCTTAAGCAACGGCTGGAGCAGATTATTACCGTTGAATCAGGCGTGCCCAGCGAAGAGCGCTTTGAATTTGTTCACAGCCATTTGCGCGGGCTTATTACGCTTAATGCTTACCGTTCCGTAACCTTGCTTGACGCGCCCGACTCCGTACGTTTTGGCTGGGCAAATAAGCACATTATTAAAAATGTCAGCCGTGATGAGATTATCGATAAGCTGAAAAAAAGCCTGCGCGCCGGACGAGCGATGGCTCCCTGGACCCGCGAACAGTGGGGTGAAAAATTGCAGGATGAAATAGCCATGCTTAATTCGCTTCCCGCTACGGCTAAGCTAAAAATTAAGCGGCCCGTTAAGGTTCAGCCGATTGCCCGCGTATGGAATAAGCAGCAGCAAAAACAAACTCAGCTTGCCTGCCCTTCTCCTTTATTGGTGCTTTGCCAGGATGCTTTATCCGTGCCTAAGCTGGGGGAATTATTAAATTACGATGCAGGTAAAGTTGTGCATCGTTTTAAGCCGGAAGCGGCCAGGCTTTTTTCGCTTATTCCCCGCCTGCATCTCTACAGTGACCGACTGGCCTGACGCAGAACAAAAAAAAGAGCGGCCAGAACGCCGCTCTTTTTCTTTTTTGGCAGGATTACGATTTCATACTGCCAACCATATCTTCCGGACGTACCCAGCGGTCAAACTCTTCTTCGTTAAGATAGCCCAGCTTCAGCGCCGAAGCTTTTAGCGTCAAACCTTCCTTATGCGCTTTCTTAGCAATTTCGGCCGCTTTATCGTAGCCGATATGGGTATTTAACGCCGTCACCAGCATCAGTGACTCATTAAGCAGTTGTGAAATACGATCGTGGTTCGGTTCAATACCTACCGCACAATGATGATTAAAACTGTCCATCCCGTCGGCCAGCATACGCACGGACTGCAGGAAATTATGAATAATCATCGGGCGATAAACGTTCAGTTCAAAATTACCGGAAGCGCCACCCATATTGACGGCGACGTCATTGCCCATCACCTGGCAACACAGCATGGTCATTGCTTCACACTGCGTCGGGTTAACTTTACCCGGCATAATTGAGCTACCCGGCTCATTTTCAGGAATAGATATTTCGCCAATACCACAGCGGGGGCCGGAAGAGAGCCAGCGCACGTCGTTAGCAATTTTCATTAATGAAGCCGCCAGGCCTTTTAGTGCCCCGTGAGCATGAACCAGCGCGTCACAGGTCGCCAGCGCTTCAAACTTGTTTGGCGAAGTAACAAAAGGCTGGCTGGTCAGTTCCGCCAGCTCTTTTGCCACGCGTACAGCATATTCAGGATGTGTATTCAGGCCTGTACCTACAGCCGTACCGCCCAGCGCCAGTTCTGCAACGTGCGGAATACTCTGCTCAATATGGATCAGGTTATGCTTCAGCATGGCTACCCAGCCTGAAATTTCCTGGCCCAGCGTCAGCGGCGTCGCATCCTGAAGATGTGTACGGCCAATTTTAACGATGTCCTTAAACGCTTCAGCTTTCTCATCCAGCGTTTTCTGCAGTACCTGCAGCTGTGGGATCAGATGCTCTTTCAGTGCAATGACGGCGGCAACGTGCATGGCGGTAGGAAAAACGTCGTTTGAGCTTTGGCTCTTGTTAACGTCATCATTAGGGTGCACCAGACGCGACATGCCGCGCTCGCCGCCCAGAATTTCGCTGGCGCGGTTAGCCAATACTTCATTCATATTCATATTGGTTTGCGTGCCGGAACCGGTCTGCCAGATTGCCAGCGGGAACTCTGCGGTATGTTTGTTGGCCAGCACTTCATCGGCGGCCTGAATAATCGCCTGAGCGCGCTCGTTCGGCAGCAGCGCCAGATCGCTGTTTACCTTTGCCGCAGCACGCTTGGTCAACGCCAGCGCGTGTACCAGCTCAACAGGCATTTTTTCGCTGGAGATACGGAAATGTTCCAGCGAGCGCTGCGTCTGTGCGCCCCAAAGTTTATCAGCCGGAACGTCGATGGAACCCATTGAATCTTTTTCAATGCGGTTGGCGGCCATATCTTTCTCCTTTAATGGTTAATTAAACCCGCTTGCCCATCCGGGCAGTGATTGTGGGCTACAGTATGACATACAATAATTTAACATTTAACGCGCCGGGCGTCCTTACCCCATTTCACCCTTTCGCGTTACCCGCGTCGTAAATCAGATTACGGCTGACGCCGACAGCCGCAGTTGCTATCATAATTAACCTGTTAAACTTAAAACGCTTTTATAGCCGGATTGGGCTGGATGCTGTTATTGGCATCGCTGACTTACAAAAGGACGACTTTACAGATGAAGAAAACAAAAATAGCCGTGGGCGTCATTGTCGCCCTGGGCGTAATTTGGACCGGAACCGCCTGGTTTACCGGTAAACAGCTGGAAAAGAATATGGATCAGCTGGTGCAAAACGCGAATACGCAAATGAATGCGCTAGCGCCAGACAGCCGGCTTAAGCTGAGCTATCAGGACTGGCATCGCGGCGTGTTCAGCAGCACCGTTCGTCTGGTTCTGCAGTCCAGCTCACAAACGGAAGATAATGCGTTACTGAAGCCAGGCCAGAGCGTGGTCTTTAACGAAAAAATCGACCATGGCCCTTTCCCTTTCGCACAGCTGAAAAAGTTTAATCTGATCCCCTCTCTGGCCTCAGTGCACACCCAGCTGGAAAATACCGATGCGGTACAAAAACTGTTTGCCATGACCAAAGGCCAGTCGGTCATCCAGGCCGATACGCGCGTGGGCTATAGCGGCGCGACCGCTTCCGCCATTGCGCTGCTGCCGATGGATTATAACAACGCGCAGACCGGCGAACGTTTTGCTTCCAATGGCGGCACCGTTCACATCAAAGCGGATAAAAATGGCGATAAGGTCGATTACGACGGCAACCTGGACAGCCTGGTGTTAACGGCTCGCAACCAGCTCAACATCCCGATTATGTTTACCGTTAACGGACTGAAAATCAGCGGCGATACCCACCTGAACGCGCAGGGCCTGCGCATCGGCGATCAGGGCCTTGACCTGCAAAAATTCACCGTCTCCGCCAATGGTCAGCAGGCCGTGGTGATGGAAGGAATCAATGGAAAATCGTCCTTTGACACCGTGAAAGATCTGGTTTCCGGCAATATCGATTACACGCTGAACGCCCTGAAAATTCAGGATCAGAATTTTGGTCAGGTTAAGCTGGGGCTCAAGCTTTCCCAGTTTGATGCCAACGGCATGAAGGCGTTCTCCGACAACTATAATCGTCAGGTTCAGGCGGTGATTAACGAGCCGGGCTTTGCCAGCAACCCACTGCTTTATCAGCAGCGCATCCACGACATATTAAGCGCTAACCTGCCGCTGCTGTTAAAAGGTAATCCGGTTGTTACCATTGCGCCACTGAGCTGGAAAAACGATAAGGGTGAAAGCAGTTTCAACCTTTCCGTTCACTTTAAAGATCCGGCCGCAGGTGCCGCGCAGCCGCAAACCGTGACGCAGGCGGTTGATAACGTGCTGAAGACGCTGGACGGTAAGCTATCTGTTTCTATGCCGATGGCAACAGAGGTCATGACCCGCGTGGCAATGGCGGAAGGCTATAAGCAGGACGTAGGCGCTAAGCTTGCCGATCAGCAGGTGAAAGGCGTGGCCGCGATGGGGCAGATGTTCCGCCTGACTAAGCAGGAGGACAACAATATCGTTACCAGCCTGCAGTACGCTTCTGGCCAGGTGACGATGAACGGCGAAAAAATGACGCTTGAGCAGTTCCTGGGCCGCTATATGCTGGGCGGTGAGGCACAGGCGCCAGCGCCGACTCCAGCTCCTGCTCCAGTTCAGCAGTAAATTTTCCCTCTGCATAAACTGCAACCGGCAGGCGACAAGGTGTTACGTCCCTCGCCGGTGCAGTTTTTTAACCTCTTAAACGCCCTTCTTTCTCTCTTTCAGGATAAATAGTCACCGATTAACCCGCCTGTTGCGCAATTCGCTGGCGGAGTTGCGCAAAATGTTTTTATACTACTCTGCACTTTAACCACGACAGAGTGCACCGACATGATTGATTCCCGCATCCCCCTTACCGATATCCACCGTCATCTCGACGGCAACATTCGTGCACAAACCATTCTTGATTTAGGCCGTGAATTTAACCTGACGCTGCCCGCCACCACGCTGGAAACGCTCAGGCCGCACGTTCAGGTAATGAAAAACGAGCCGGATCTGGTCAGCTTTTTGCAGAAACTCGACTGGGGCGTCAAGGTGCTTGGCTCACTGGACGCCTGCCGCCGCGTGGCGCAGGAAAACGTCGAAGATGCTGCCCGCGCCGGTATTCACTATGCCGAACTGCGCTTCTCGCCGGGCTATATGGCGATGACCCACAACCTGCCGATCGCGGGCGTGGTGGAAGCGGTGATTGATGGCGTCCGCGCCGGTTGCGAAAAGCATAATATTACCGTGCGCCTGATTGGCATTATGAGCCGTACCTTTGGCGAAGAGGCCTGTTTACTGGAGCTGGAAGCGCTGCTGGCACACCGCGAAGGGATCACCGCGCTGGATCTGGCCGGTGACGAGCTGGGCTTTCCCGGCAGCCAGTTCCTGAGCCACTTTACCCGCGCGCGCGATGCCGGTTTGCGCATTACCGTGCACGCTGGCGAAGCCGCAGGCCCGGAAAGCATCTGGCAGGCGATCCACGAGTTGGGCGCAGAACGTATCGGTCACGGCGTCAAGGCGGTGGAAGATGCGAAGCTGATGGATTATCTGGCCGACAAGCAGATTGGTGTTGAATCCTGCCTCACGTCAAATATTCAGACCAGCACCGTCTCTTCACTGCCGCATCATCCGCTGGCAACCTTCCTCAATCACGGCATTCTGGCCACGATCAACACGGACGATCCGGCCGTACAGGGCATTGAGATTGGGCATGAATATAAGATTGCCGCGCCGCAGGCGGGCCTCAGCCAGCAGCAAATCCGCACCGCACAGGAAAACGGTCTGAAAATTGCTTTCTTAAGCGAAGCAGAAAAAGCGGCGATTCGCGCCAGCGTCGCGGCCTGACGGCTATTAACAGCCCATGGCTGAGTTGCCAGGGCTAACGCGCTTCGGGTTTGTCAATCGTCCAGAGTGCCCGACCACGGTCGGGCACTCTTCTATTTCAGTGACAGCGTCTGGCGCTTTTCTGCCGATTGCAGCCCCAGCTCAATCAGTTCCATTACCTGAATCGCCTCCTGCGCCGTGACCGGGTTTCCGCCGTCGCCATTAATCGCATCGCGAATACCGGCGTAATAGGCCGGATAATTGCCTGGCGTAGTCAGCAGCGTCTCTTCCGCCATCATCTCGCCGTTTGCCAGCGTGACCACGCCGTCGCGCATATCGTAGCCCCACTCTTCCTGCGGCGGACGCGCGCCTGCCTTCAGGCTATCCTCCTGCGGATCCAGACCAAATTTCACATAGCTGCCGCGCGTGCCGTGAACCTGATAGCGCGGCGACTCGGCAGCGACCAGCATACTGGCATGCAGCACGACGCGACGTTTTGGATAGGTCAGCACGGCGTGAAAATAGTCAGTGGTTTGCGCGCCGGGACGCAGTTCCGCCATATCCACGTTAATCGCCACTGGCGAGCCGAACAGCTGTAAAGCCTGATCGATTAAATGTGGCGCTAAATCGTACCAGATACCGCTGCCTGCGCCTTTCTGCTCGCGCCAGCGGTTGCGCACTTCAGGACGGAAGCGATCGAAGTGCGATTCAAAATAGCGGATTTCGCCCAGCGTGCCCTCGTTCAGCAGCGCTTTTAAGGTCAGGAAATCGCTGTCCCAGCGGCGGTTGTGGAAGACCGACAGCAGCAGCCCCTTCGCCGTCGCCAGCGCTTCCAGCTCGCGCGCCTGTGACAACGTCACGGTAAACGGCTTGTCTACCACCACGTGTTTGCCCGCGTTTAGGGCGGCTTTCGCCAGTGGAAAATGCGTGTCGTTTGGTGTGGGGATAACAATAAGCTGGATCGAGGGGTCGTCGAACAGCGCCTGCGGATCGGCCACCACGGTAGCAGCAGGCCAGTCGGCGTGTACCTTGCCAGCGTCGCTGCTGGAAATGGCCGTCAGCTCCAGGCCCGGCGTCCCGTTAATCAACGGCGCGTGAAAAGTTTTGCTGGCAAAGCCGTAGCCGATCAGGCCAGTACGAATAGTGTCGTTCATTGCAGCTCCTTTTGTCTTTACCCGATTGATTTAAGACGATCGACCGGGTAAGGACAAGCCGGATTGTGCTGAATGTTAAAAGATAGTTACTGACTGGCGCGCAGCAGATCCCAGCTTTCGCGAGTCACCAGCGTATCGGCATCCAGCGAACGGCGGCGGAAATCACTGGGGCTGACGCCCACGCGCTTGCGGAACACGCGGGAGAAATAGAGCTGATCGTCATAGCCCACAATACGCCCTACGGTCGCGATAGGCTCCTGGGTGGTTTGCAGCAGTAGCCTGGCGCGGATAATGCGCTGGTCTTCACGCCAGCGCAGCAGGTTAATGCCCATCTGCTCGCGAAAAAGATGCGCCAGCCGCGAAGGCGACAAGCAGACGTGGTTCGCCACCTCGTCGATTTTCAGCTCGCCCGCCAGGTTGTTAGTGACGTACTGGCAGGCTTCGATAATGCGCGGATCGCGAATTTGCTGATGCGAGCGCGGATCTTCTTCTACCGCGCGTAGCAGCAGCCTTTCCAGCAGGTTCATCGCCAGCTCCTCGGCAAAACGCTTGCCGGAAGTGTGCGTCTGCTCGATGGTGGTAAACAGCCGCTCAAACTCTCCCCAAAGCCGCTCCGGTAGCCGGAGCCTGCCCACGCCCTGCACTTCGTCCTGCCAGACCAGCCAGCTGCTCCAGTAGGCGCGTGGCCGAAAGTAGATCCAGCGATGGTGCCAGCAGTCGCTCTGCGGTGAACGGCCATAATAGTGTGAGGTTTTTGGCTGAAACAGCAGCAGATCGCCAGGTTCGCATTCAAATGCCGCATCGCCGCTGAAAACCTGGCCGCGCCCGCGAATAGTCAGGTTAATAATGTAGCCTTTCATCCCGCTGGGGCGGTCGATAAAAAAGTCGAGCGGATCGCCAGCGTTGATCGGCGTGAGTCCCGCGACCAGCCAGGCGTTAAACGGATAGCCGGGCAGCAGCGGATTGGGCTGCGCAACGGGCGCCAGACGATGATACATAACGCCTCCTCAGGCCGTTTTGGCTTTTTGTTTGTAGCGGTCGAAAATCACCGCCGCTAACAGTATCAGACCACGTACCACATATTGTGAAAACGGCGAGATATTCAGTAAATTCATGGCGTTTTCTACCGTGCCGAGGATCAGGACGCCCGCGACAACATAGGAAATTTTGCCGATGCCCCCCTTCAGCGAAACGCCGCCCAGCACGCAGGCCGAGATAACGATCAGCTCATAGCCCAGCGAGGTCATCGGCTGACCGCTGGTCATGCGTGAAGCCAGAATAATCCCGGCGGCCGCCGAAACCAGACCGGAAAGAATAAAGATAATAATGCGCGTGCGCACCACCGGCACGCCAGCCAGCCGCGCCGCTTCTTCGTTACCGCCAATAGCCAGCGTGTTGCGGCCAAAGGTGGTTCTGTTCAGCAAAAAGCCAAAGATGAGCATGGTGCCGATGGTCAGCCAGACCGGCGCAGGCACGCCCAGCCAGTTAGCATAGCCCAGCGCGAAAAAGCGCTCGTCCTCAATGCCTACGGCTTTGCCGTCAGAGAAAATATAGGCCAGACCACGCACGATCTGCATGGTTGCCAGCGTGGTGATCAGCGCATTAATCTTAAGCTTCGCAATCACAAAACCGTTGATAAAACCGCAGGCCACACCGAGCAGTAGCCCGGCCGCGATGCCGATCCACAGGCTTTCGGTCATATTGATAACCACGGCGGTAGTGACGCCCGCGCAGGCAATAACCGAAGCCACGGAGAGATCGAAATCCCCGGAGGCCAGGCAAAACAGCATACCGCAGGCGACCATGCCGGACATCGACATCGCCAGGCCCAGCCCTTTCATATTAATCAGCGTGCCAAAGTTTGGCACAAAGAGAGTACAGCCGATAAACAGCACGGCGAACACCACCAGCATGCCGAAGTTATCCCAGATGCGGCCCAGGTTAACGCGCTTTGCTGGCGGCGGAGCGGAAGAGGTCATAGACATGGTTACTCCTTAAATTAAGCGGCAGCGGTATGCTGAGTGGTTTTTGGCATGGCAAGCCCCAGCGTCAGGGCTTCGGTCGCTTCGTCATGGCTGAGCTCGCCGGCAATGGCACCCTCGCGCATCACCAGGATACGGTCGGCCAGCCCCATGACTTCCGGCAGATCGCTGGAGGCGAACAGCACGGCAATGCCCTTCTCCGCCAGCGCATAGATCAACCGGTAAATTTCATTTTTCGCGCCGACGTCGATGCCGCGCGTCGGCTCATCCAGCAGGATCACCTTCATCTCTTCCGACAGCCAGCGTCCCAGGATTGCCTTCTGCTGGTTGCCGCCGGACAGGTTCATAATCAGCTGATCGGCGGAAGGCGTCTTGATATTAAGCGAACGGATATGGCTGGCGGCGTTGTTACTTTCCCACTGGTTATTAATCAGGCACCCTGCCGTCAAATTGTTACGACGGGCGCTGATATTGATATTGTCTCGCACGGAATGCACCGGGATGATGCCGTCCGCTTTACGATCTTCCGGGCAAAGCAGTACTCCGGCGCGAATAGCGTCAGAAGGCTCACGGATAGTCAGCGCCTGGCCATCCAGCCGCACGGTGCCGCCGCTGATGCGCGTGGCGCCAAACAGCCCTTTCAGCAGTTCGCTACGTCCCGCCCCAACCAACCCGAAAAGACCGACGATTTCACCGGCGCGTACTTCCAGCGAAACAGGCGTACGCACGCCTTTCGCCTGCACGTTATCCAGCTCAAGACGCACTTCACCGGTTTTTCTCGGCGCGTAGCCGTAGATATCGCCAATATCGCGTCCGACCATGGCCGCCACCAGCTGGTCATGGCTGGTTGACGCCACGTCCTGGAAAGTACGCACGTAGCGGCCGTCTTTAAATACGGTGATGGCGTCGCTAAGCGCAAAAATCTCTTCCATACGGTGCGAAACGTACAGCACCACCTTTCCTTCATCCCGCAGCTGGCGAATAACGCGAAACAGATGCTCAATTTCGCGGGCGGAGAGCGAACTGGTCGGTTCGTCAAACGCAATAACTTTGGCATTTCTTGCCAGCGCTTTGGCGATCTCAACCATCTGCCACTGGCCCAGCGACAGCGACTTCAGCGGCGTATCGGGGTTGATATCCATCCCTAAATTTTTCAGCTGGAGACCGGCTTCGTAACGCAGCAATGAACGGTTCACAAAGCCCGCGCGCTGCGGCAGCTGCCCGAGATAGATGTTTTCCGCTATCGACATTTCCGGCACCAGATGCAGTTCCTGGTAGATGATAGCGACGCCCGCGTTCAGCGCGTCGAGCGTATTGTTAAAGTTAACCGGCTGGCCTTTCAGGCGGATTTCGCCGCTGGTTGGCTGATAGCTGCCGCTAAGGATTTTCAGCAGCGTCGATTTTCCCGCGCCGTTTTCGCCCATCAGCGCGTGAATTTGTCCGGCCTCACAGTCGAAACTGATATCCGTCAACGCCTTTACGCCGGGAAAGCTTTTGGCAATGCCGTGAAAGCTCAGATACGGAGATGGCATGGTTGTTACTCCGACAAGGGTTGCGTTGGGGCCGCGCACGGCCCCGCTCTGCTACATCAGGCCTTTTTTAGCCAGCTCGGTTTTAAAGTTGTCGCGGGTGATTAACACCACGTCGGTCACTTCGGTGAACTTCGGCGGCTCGGCGTCTTTGGTTACCCAGTTGTAGAGCATCTGGATACTTTTATAACCGTGCACGTCCGGGCTTGGCAGCAATGAACCATAGAAGCCGGTTGCCTGGCCTTTTGACAGTTCGCTAATCGCATCCACACCGTTAATGCCAATGCCGATAACGTCCGGCGCTTTAAAGCCCTGGCCTTCAGTCGCACGCACGCCGCCCAGCACGGTGTTATCGTTCATGCCGACAATCAGCCAGTGTTTTACCTGCGGATGCTGAACCAGCAGCGAGTTACCGGCATCAAAAGCGCCGGGGATGTCGTTTGATTTGGTCGGGACTTTATAGATTTGTGCCGCCGGGAAGCCTGCTGCTTTCAGCGCGTCCATCGAGCCGGAGGTACGGCGACGGGCGGTGTCCAGCTCGTCGGCCGTAATCGCCATTACGCCGGTATCTTTCACTTCCCAGCCGCGCTTTTTCATCTCCTTATAGAGTTCCTGGCCCTGACGCTCGCCGATTTTTGTCGCCGCCATCATCACCAGCGGCACGGTATCCATCGGCTTGCCTTTGGCGGTGACAAACTGATCGTCCACGGCGATAACCTTGAGATCGTAGCTGCGCGCTTTAGCAACGATAGCGGAGCCCAGTTTGGGATCGGGCGTGCAGATAACAAAACCTTTCGCGCCGCTGGCCGCCAGACTATCGATAGCGTTCAGGGTTTTTTCGCCGTCGGGAACAGCAATTTTAATTACCTCAAACCCCATTTCTTTGCCCGCTTTATCGGCAAATTTCCATTCGGTCTGGAACCAGGGTTCTTCCGGCTGCTTTACCAGAAACCCCAGTTTCATCGTGTCGGCAATAGCTGAATGTGACATAACGGCGGCGAGGCCTGCGATGGCTAACGCCTGAGTGATTTTGTGCATGAGGCTCTCCGGCTCAGTGCCCGCTTTTTAGCGGTTTAGTGTAAACGGTATCAGTAACGGCTTACGGCTTAGAAACGCCAGTATGTACAGCGCGACAACATCTTATCTGCGCCGGGTAGCGCTAGTTGTATAGCGAAAAAGAGGGAGAAATAGAGAGCGTTATCACACCCTGAGTTATTAGCAGATTGATCCATATATTTAGCAAATTTAACACAAATCAAACATTTGAAGCCGGTCACAAATCGCCAGCTAACGACAGAAAAGTACATATTTGCAGCGGGCATAGCCTAACCCCCTGGCCAGCCGATTTCTTAGGGTAGTCATAACATTGTTGACCGCCTGGAGAGAAAAATGCAGTTGGAAGCCATCACCATAGGTCTGGACTTTGGCAGTGATTCGGTGCGCGCGCTGGCCGTAGAGTGTGCCAGCGGCAAAGAGCTGCAAACCGGCGTGGTTGCCTACCCGCGCTGGCAGGCCGGACATTATTGCCAGAGCCGTCTTAACCAGTTCCGCCACCATCCGCAGGACTATATTGACGCTTTTGAGCAGGCCATTCGTGACGTTGTCACTAAATTAACTCCCGCACAGCGTGCCAGCGTTGTTGGTATCGGCGTCGATTCCACCGGCTCAACACCCGCGCCGATTGATCGTGACGGCAATGTGCTGGCGCTGCGCCCTGAGTTCAGCGAAAACCCCAACGCCATGTTCGTCTTGTGGAAAGATCACACGGCAATAAAAGAAGCGGAGGAGATAACTGCCCTGTGCCACAGCGGAAAATTTGAGGACTATTCGCGCTTTATCGGCGGCATCTACTCTTCTGAATGGTTTTGGGCAAAAATCCTGCACGTCAGCCGTGAAGATCGTGCGGTACGCGAAGCGGCAGTTTCATGGGTAGAACTTTGTGACTGGGTACCGGCTTTGCTTAGCGGCACCACCAAACCTGAAGCCATTCGCCGGGGCCGCTGCGCCGCCGGTCATAAATCACTGTGGCATCCCGCCTGGGGTGGCCTGCCTGGCGCGGAATTTTTCAACGCGCTGGACCCGGTACTGACGGAACATCTTGATACCCCCATGTTCACGGAAACCTGGACGGCCGAGCAGCCCGTTGGCCAGATTACCGCTGACTGGGCGGCACGCCTTGGCCTGCCGACTACCGTCATGATCTCCGGCGGCGAGTTCGACTGTCATATGGGCGCGGTCGGCGCTGGCGCAACGCCTTATACGCTGGTGAAAGTCATCGGCACTTCTACCTGCGACATCCTGATTGCCGACGTCGAACGCGTTGGCGATCGCGCTATTGAAGGGATCTGCGGTCAGGTTAACGGCAGCGTCGTGCCGGACATGATCGGTCTGGAGGCGGGCCAGTCGGCCTTTGGCGATATGTATGCCTGGTTCAGCCGTCTGCTTAGCTGGCCGCTGGTGCAGGCCGCCGCGCAGCAGCCGCATTTGCAGCAGGAGCTGCAAAACGTGCAGAAAAATTTACTTAACGAGCTGACCAAAGCCTGGGCAGCCGATCCGCAGTTAGACCATTTGCCGGTAGTGCTCGACTGGTTTAACGGTCGCCGCACCCCTTTCGCTAACCAGCGCCTCCAGGGTGTGATTACCGATTTAAATCTGGGTACCGATGCGCCGACGCTGTTTGGCGGCTTTATCGCCGCGACCGCCTTTGGCGCACGCGCCATTATGGAATGTTTTGAGCGTCAGTCTATTCCGGTAGAAAACATCCTGACGCTGGGCGGTATTGCCCGTAAGTCCCCGGCCATCATGCAGGTTTGCTGCGACGTGATGAACCGCCCGCTGGATATCGTCACCTCAGATGAATGCTGTGCGCTTGGCGCCGCCATTTTTGCCGCCGTGGCCGCTGGCGTCTATGCCGACGTACCCGCCGCCCAGCAAAAAATGGCCAGCCCGATTGCCGTTACGCTGCAGCCTGACGCCAGCCGCGTCGAGCGCTATCAGCAGCTCTATCAGCGTTACCTTCAATGGTGCGAAGTGGCCGAACCGCAGTTCGCCCCGCGCCAGCTCAACAGTTAAGGAGAAATTATGGCTCAGCTCAACGCGCTCAGCGTCTGGTTTGTTATTGGTACTCAGCATCTGTACGGCGCGGAAACGCTTCGTCAGGTGGAGCAGCACGCACAGCAGGTAGTGGACGGGCTTAACCAGCAAGGCAATCTGCCTTTCCGGCTACAGCTGAAGCCGCTGGTAAAAAGCCCGGACGAGGCGCTGGCGCTCTGCCGCGAGGCCAATTATGCCGAAGAGTGCCTGGGGATTATTACCTGGCTGCACACCTTTTCGCCCGCCAAAATGTGGATTGGCGGCCTGTCGGTGCTGAACAAGCCGCTGTTGCAGTTCCATACCCAGTTTAACGCGGAGATCCCGTGGGACAGCATGGATATGGACTTTATGAACCTGAACCAGACGGCGCACGGCGGCCGGGAGTTCGGCTTTATCGGCGCGCGGATGCGGCTGCCACACAGCGTCATTACCGGCCACTGGCAGGACAAAACCGCGCAAGAGCGCATAGGTAAATGGATGCGCGCCGCCGCCGCTAAACAGGCCAGCGCACAGCTGAAGGTTGCCCGCTTTGGCGATAACATGCGGGAAGTGGCGGTAACGGAAGGTGATAAGGTAGCGGCGCAGATTCAGTTTGGCTACGCCGTCAACGGCTGGGGCGTGGGCGATCTGGTTGAGGTCATTAACGGCATCAGCGATGGCGACGTCAACGCTCTGGTCGATGAATATGAAAGCCTGTACGACTTCACGCCTGCGGCCGCGGTTAACGGCGATAAGCGGCAGAACGTGCTGGATGCGGCCAAAATTGAGCTGGGCCTGAAAAGCTTTTTACAGGCTGAAGGCTGCATGGCGTTTACGACCAACTTCCAGACCCTGCACGGCATGACGCAGCTGCCGGGCCTGGCGGTACAGCGCCTGATGGGCCAGGGCTACGGCTTTGCCGGTGAAGGCGACTGGAAAACCGCCGCGCTGCTGCATATTTTCAAAGTAATGGCGACCGGCTTACCGGGCGGTACCTCTTTTATGGAGGATTACACCTATCACTTCTCGCCAGGTAACGAGCTGGTGCTGGGATCGCACATGCTGGAGGTTTGCCCTTCTATCGCCCGCGAAGCGCGTCCACTGATTGATGTACAGTATCTGGGCATCGGCGGCAAAGCGGATCCGGCACGCATGATTTTCTCTACGCCAGCCGGCCGCGCGGTAAACGCCAGCGTTATCGACATGGGCGACCGCTTCCGCCTGCTGGTCAACGCGGTGGACGCGGTGGAACAGCCGCAGCCGCTGCCTAAACTGCCGGTTGCCCGTGCACTGTGGCGCGCGCAGCCATCGCTGGCTACCGCCTCAGAAGCCTGGATTTTGGGCGGCGGCGCGCACCATACGGTATTCAGCCAGGCCCTGACGGTGGACGATATGCGCCAGTATGGTGAAATGCACGGTATCGAAGTGGTAGTGATTGATGAAGAAACCACGCTGCACGGCTTCAAAGACGCGCTGCGCTGGAACGAGGCTTATTACCGGCTGAATCAGCGTTAGACGCGGGTTCGAACAGACGGAAGCTGCCGCGGTTAACGCGGCGGCTTAGTTTGCTAAAGAAGTTTGAGCCTCATGCTATAACACCGCAGCCATAGAAATCCCCCCATTACGCTTCTTTCTTTCATTCCCGTATTAAAGATACTGACGAGAATGACCTTCTTCTTATTATCTCGGGCAAGTAAAACTGCCGAAGGCAAAGCCGAATATAAAATTTCGCGCTAGCCCAGACGTCTTACCGGTGCGTTCTGCTGGCGATCCCAGATTACCGTAAAGAGTTTTTGCAGCGCGATAAAGGCGAACAGCAGAATGCCGATGGCAATTTTGGTCCACCAGGAGCTGAGCGTGCCGTCAAAGTTGATCCAGGTCTGGATCAGTCCCTGAATCAATACTCCGAACAGCGTACCGAGTACCGTACCCACCCCGCCGGAAAGCAGCGTGCCGCCGATAACGACCGAAGCGATGGCGTCCAGCTCTACGCCCATGCCCGCCAGCGCGTACCCGGCCGAGGTATAGACAGAAAAAA
Organism: Erwinia phyllosphaerae; assembly: GCF_019132875.1. Lineage (GTDB taxonomy): Bacteria > Pseudomonadota > Gammaproteobacteria > Enterobacterales > Enterobacteriaceae > Erwinia > Erwinia phyllosphaerae. The sequence goes on along the minus strand of NZ_JAHSPF010000003.1, from coordinate 470,068 downwards.
CAATACCCGCCAGCGTTGCCAGCGCCGAGGAAAGCATATAGATGCGTATCGTGGTGCTGCGCGTCGAAATGCCCATCAGCCGTGCAGAAGTCGTATTGCCGCCAATAGCATAAACCTGATTGCCAAAGCGGGTACGGTGTGCCAGAACCATGCCCACGATCACCACCAGCAGCATGATGACAGCCAGCAGGCTAAGCCGCCCCCCGCCGGGAATTTTCCAGGCCAGCGAGGAGAGCGTCCCGTAGAGCGGATGGTCGATCGGCACCGAGCTTTCCGACACCAGATAGCTGCTGCCGCGCAGAAAAAACATTCCGGCCAGGGTGATAATAAAAGCCGGTATTTTCAGCGCGTCAATCAGCCAGCCCATCAGCGCGCCGAAGGCCGATCCCATCACCATCACCAGCGCAAAGGCCAGCCAGGGATCGAGATGAAAATCACCGATAGCGCGTGCCAGAAAGACGCCGGTAAAAGCGATCACCGCGCCTACCGACAGGTCGATGCCGCCGGACAGGATCACAAAAGTCATGCCGACGGCGATAATGCCCAGAAAAGCATTATCGGTCAGGATATTGGCGATAACGCGTGTGGAAGCAAAACCGGCATACTGCGTCAGGCAAAACAGATAGCCCGCTGCAAAAACCAGCAGCGTAATGGTTAACGGCAAATGGCGTTTAATCACGGGCGGCCTCGTTTAAAAAGTTGTAGAAAAGCAGGCGACTGGATCAGCAGCACGGCCATGACCACCACGGCTTTGACTACCTGATTCAGCTCTGGCGGAAAGCCGGAAAGCAAAATGCCGGTATTCATCGCCTGAATAATCAGCGCGCCGAGCAGCGACAGCAGCAGATTAAAGCGGCCGCCCATCAGGGAGGCGCCGCCAATAACCACCGCCAGGATGGCATCCAGCTCCAGCCACAGTCCGGCGTTATTGGCATCCGCGCCGCGAATATCCGCCGCCACTATCAGACCGGCCACCGCCGCACACAGTCCGCTAATCAAATAGGTCGTCATCACGACGGCCCAGCCGTTGACGCCAGCATTGCGGGCAGCGCGCAGGTTGATCCCGACCGCTTCGATAAACAGGCCAAGCGCCGTTTTTCGCACCAGCAGCCAGACCAGCAGCACCATCGCCAGCGTCAGCCACACCGGCACCGGCATCAGCGCAAGCGTGCCGCTGCCCAGCGTGGCCAGCGCCGCATTGTCAAAGGTGACAATCTGTCCCTGGGTAATCAGCTGCGCAATGCCGCGCCCCGCCACCATCAGGATCAGCGTTGCCACAAAAGGCTGGATCTTCAGCAGCGCCACCAGCACGCCGTTCCATAAACCACACAGCAGGCCGCTGCCTAAGGTAGCCAGAATGATAGTCGCCAGGCCGTGGCCGGAAACCGCCAGCGTGGCCGCCGTTGCGCCAGCAATCGCCATTACCGCGCCGACCGAAAGATCGATGCCGCCCGTGGCGATAACCAGCGTCATGCCTATTGACAGCAACGCCACCGGCGCCGCGCGGTTAAGAATATCGATGGGGCTACCGAACAATCTGCCGTCCTGTAAATGCACGGCAAAAAAGTTATGGGCCACCAGGCTGTCGACAATCAGCACCAGAACCAGTGCGGCAATCTGCGGCATTCCCGGTAATCTTTTCCGTCCGGCACTCTTTTTCATTAGCTGCGTCTCAAGCATTTGCGCCTCCCGCCGCTATGGCTTTCACCACGGCCGAAACCGAAAGCGATGCCAGCGGAATTTCCGTTATCTGGCGACGGTCGCGCAGGATAATTACCCTGTCCGCGTAGCCAACCAGCTCTTCCAGTTCGGAAGAGATCACCAGCAGCGCCAGGCCATCGGCGCAGAGCGTTTCAATCAGGCGAATAATTTCGGCATGCGCGCCCACGTCAATGCCGCGGGTTGGCTCGTCGAGGATCAAAAACTGCGGTTTGGTCACCAGCCAGCGCGACAGCAGCACCTTCTGCTGATTGCCGCCGGAAAGCAGTTCAACCGGCTGCCCGGCGTGCGGCGTGCGGATGCCTAAGCTTTTGATATAGCGGTCGGCTATCTGCTGCTGCTCTCGTTTGCTAATCGGCCTCAGCCAGCCGCGCTGCGCCTGAAGCGCCAGAATAATATTTTCCTGTACGGAGGCCGCGCCGATAATGCCGTCGGTTTTACGATCCTCCGGGCAAAAGCCCATACCGGCGCGCGAAGCCTGCGCGGGCGTGCGGATGGCGCGTTTTTTTCCGCGAATAAAAGCGCTGCCGCTGTCGGCGCTCTTAATGCCAAACAGCAGTTCTGCGGTTTCCGTACGGCCAGACCCCAGTAAACCGGCCAGGCCCACGGCTTCCCCCGGACGAACGCTAAGGCTGAAAGGCTCTATCGTCCCTTTTCTGCCGTAGTCTTTGAATTCCACCACCGGCTGGTCACTTTTTAAAGTGCTGCCCGCACGCTGTAGCGCTGTCTCCAGCAGTTCACGTCCCAGCATCAGCTTAATCAGTTCAATTTGCGGCAGATCGTGGGTTTCACGCGTGGCGATAAACTGGCCGTTGCGTAATACGGTAATGCGGTCGCTGATTTTATAAACCTGATCCAGAAAGTGGGTGACAAAAATCAGCCCCATGCCGCGCGCTTTAAGCTGACGCATCAGCGTAAACAGCATTTCTACCTCGCTGGCGTCCAGACTGGCGGTTGGCTCATCCAGGATCAGGATTTGCGCCGACAGGTCGACCGCGCGGCAGATAGCGATAATCTGCTGCATGGCGACCGAATAGTGGCCAAGCGGCCGCGTCACGTCCAGCTCAAAGCCGTAATTGCGCAACAGCTCACGGGCATTTTTAACGAGCGTACGGCGATCGATCATCCCCAGCCGTCGCGGTTCCCGGCCGATAAACAGGTTATCCGCCACCGACATATTGGGCAGTAAGTTCACTTCCTGATAAACGGTGCCGATACCGGCGCGCTGGGCTTCAGCCGTGCTGTGCGGATCGATAGCCTTACCGGCCAGCGAAAGCGTCCCGGCATCGCGTCGGTAAACGCCGGTCAGTACTTTAATTAGCGTTGATTTTCCCGCGCCGTTTTCGCCCAGCAGCGCCATGATTTCGCCGCTTTGCACAGAAAGCGAAACGTTATCAAGCGCCTTAACGCCGGGAAAGCTTTTACTTAAACCGCTGATGCTGAGCAGCGGCGCAGAGAGAGAAGAGATGGTCATGTTGCGGCCTCGCCGAAGAGAAACCGCCCGGCCAGCGGGCGGCAGATGATCAGTAGCCCATGCCCTTTTTCTTATCCAGCTGCGCCTGCGCGTCGGCCGGAAGGAAAAGTCTCGATTCGGTTTTAATGATTTTTGGCGGCATGGTGCCGTCTTTGCGGAATTTATCCAGCGCGTCAAAGGCCGGGCCGGCCATATCTGGCGTCAGCTCAACGTTGGCATTGGCTTCACCGGCCAGCATGGCTTTATAAATATCCGGTACGCCGTCGATAGAGCCGGTAAGAATATCTTTACCCGGTTTTAATCCGGCTTCTTTAATAGCCTGAATCGCGCCGATGGCCATATCGTCATTATGGGCATAAACCATGCAGATATTTTTGCCGTTATTTTCCGCCTTGATAAAGCTTTCCATCACCTCTTTACCTTTGCTGCGGGTAAAATCGCCTGACTGTGAGCGGACAATTTTAATACCGGGCGCATTACTGATAGCTTCGGCAAAACCTTTTTTACGATCTATTGCTACGCTGGCACCCACGGTTCCCTGCAGCTCTACGACGTTACAGGGTTTGCCCGCGCGCTCTTTTACCAGCCAGTCGCCTATCAGCTTGCCTTCCAGCACGTTATCCGCCGTCACCACGGACATATAGAGCGATTTATCTTTGACCACGATGGCGCGGTCCAGCAAAAAGACCGGGATCTTTGCTTCCTTCGCCTCTTCCAGCACCGGCTCCCACCCTGTCTGCACTACTGGCGCAATAAAAATAGCGTCGACCCCCTGAGCAATAAAGGATCGTACAGCTTTAATCTGGTTTTCCTGTTTTTGCTGGCCGTCGGCGATCTTCAACGTAATACCGCGCTTTTGCGCCTCGCTTTTCGCCATGCTGGTTTCCGCCGCGCGCCAGCCCGATTCTGAACCTACCTGAGAAAAGCCCACCGTCAGGCTTTCCGCCAGGGCGGTGCCGCTCAGCGTTGCGCCGATAAGCGTGGTTAAAAGTAAACGTTTCCACATAATGTCTGTTCCTCTGACGGGCGTTATTAACCGGAGTGTGTTTCCGGCTAATCGTGGCTCAGCCGCAAAAAAACATTTTCGACAATGCTCACAAAACTTAGCAAATAAAGGCGCTTATAAAATTCTCATTGCGCGAAGCGTTTGAAGAATATGGATAAAACCTCTGCGGCCGCTGGCCCTTCTTGTTAAATAAATGTAATAAACATAAGCGCTTATCGCTCGGCAATATGAAAGCGATTACAAGCAATGGGTGACTATCTGTCACGGCGGATAAGCGGGGACGGCAGAAAGCAAAATGCTAATTTGTGAGCCGGAACACATTAAATGCAACCAACAATTAACATTGCTTCCATTCGATAACAATTGACGGGTAAATGATATTTAAAGTCGACAAAAGCGGGTATGAAAATACGGAAATACCTTACTCTTTATTCTGAATTTACTGCTATTTTGCATTTTCTACTATAGACAGCATGCCGCCTGGTCATATACTAAAACCTCGTAATTCTTACATAATGGCAACCATGACAGTTCAAGATTATCTGTTGAAATTTCGCAAAGTGAGTTCTCTGGATACGCTGGAGAAACTTTTTGACCATCTCAATTATTCCCTGACGGACAGTAAAGAGATTATGGATATGTATCGCGCCGCCGACCATCGCCGTGCTGAACTGGCATCCGGTGGCCGTCTGTTCGATCTTGGCTGCGTGCCAAAATCCGTCTGGCATTATGTGGTTTAAATTTTTCTCTCCTGACTCTGCTCCAGACAAACCGGTTTTCTGCAACGCCGGGCCGTTCCCTGGCCCTCACGCTTAAAAATCCGCGGTATTTTTTTATTCAGGCGGGCTGCCTGCTGTTGCGGCTCGCCTGGCCGACGTCCCGCCACCCGTTTCGGTTTTCTGCCTGAACCTTCAGTGACTTCTCAATTCATTACCTATCGACAAAACAAAACCTGATGCATGGGATGACCGCTGCACGGCGCTGCTTCCTCGCTTTTAAGGTTTAAAAGTAAACAAAGATTTAATCCCCTGTGCGGTCACTGCCCCGTCAGGGCGCGCTGATGTTGTCCTCAGGCCGCGAATGACCGATAATAAGCGGCTTCTCTTTTTTTCAGGCGTAGACATGACCAACTATCTGCTTCTTTTTATCGGTACAGTGCTGGTGAATAACTTCGTTCTGGTGAAGTTTCTCGGCCTCTGTCCCTTTATGGGCGTTTCCAAAAAACTGGAAACGGCGATTGGCATGGGACTCGCCACCACGTTTGTGATCACCCTGGCCTCGATCTGCGCATGGCTGGTGAATCACCTGATCCTGCTGCCGCTCGACCTGGTTTACCTGCGTACGATGGCCTATATCCTGGTGATTGCTGTTGTCGTGCAGTTCACCGAGATGGTGGTACGTAAAACCAGCCCGGATCTCTATCGCCTGCTGGGAATTTTCCTGCCGCTGATCACCACCAACTGCGCCGTGCTAGGCGTGCCGCTGCTGAGCGTCAACCTGAACCATACCTTTTTGCAGGCCGCGCTTTACGGCTTCAGCGCTTCACTGGGCTTTTCACTGGTGATGGTGCTGTTTGCCGGTATCCGCGAACGGCTGGTGCTGGCCGACGTGCCCGCACCGTTTAAAGGCTCCTCTATCGCGCTGGTAACCGCCGGGCTAATGGCGCTGGCGTTTATGGGCTTTAGCGGTCTGGTGAAATTCTGATGAGCGCCGTCTGGATTGCTATTGCCGTATTAAGCGTGCTGGGCCTGATTTTTGGTGGCCTGCTTGGCTACGCCTCGCGCCGTTTTAAGGTAGAAGAAGACCCCATTGTCGAGCAGATCGACGCCATTTTACCGCAGAGCCAGTGCGGCCAGTGCGGCTATCCGGGCTGCCGTCCCTATGCCGACGCGGTAGGCAACAACGGCGAGCAAATCAACAAGTGCGCGCCGGGTGGCGAACAGACCATGCTGAAGCTGGCCGCGCTGCTGAACGTTGAGCCACAGCCGCTGGGCGACGAAGCCGCGCGCGAGCCGGAGCGCAAGGTCGCCTGGATCGACGAAGAAAACTGTATTGGCTGCACCAAGTGCATCCAGGCCTGTCCTGTGGACGCTATCGTTGGCGCGACCCGCGCTATGCATACCGTGTTAAGCGACGTTTGCACAGGCTGCGATCTGTGCGTTGCGCCCTGCCCGACCGACTGCATTGAGATGCGTCCCGTTGCCGTCACCACGGCCAACTGGAAGTGGGATCTACAGGCCATCCCGGTCAAAGTCATTTCTGTGGAAAGCCATGCGTAATCTGTTCAAGCTGTTTAAAAAAGAGAAGCTGTGGGATTTTCAGGGCGGTATCCATCCGCCTGAGATGAAAACCCAGTCTAACGGCGTGCCGCTGCGCCAGCTGCCGCTGCCTGCCCGGTTTATTATTCCGCTTAAGCAGCATATTGGCCATGAAGGTGAAATCCTGGTTAAGCCGGGCGATAAAGTGCTGCGCGGTCAGCCGCTGACCTTTGGTCGTGGCCGGATGCTACCGGTGCATGCGCCTTCTTCCGGTACCGTTGAAGACATTGCGCCACACATGACGGCGCATCCTTCCGCCCTGTCGGAGATGTGTATTTTTATCTCGCCCGATGGTGAAGATCGCTGGATTGAGAAAAGCCCGCAGGCCGACTACCGCAGTCTTCCTCGTGCGGAAATCGTAGAACGCATTCATCAGGCTGGCGTAGCGGGTCTGGGCGGTGCGGGTTTCCCTACCGCCACCAAACTGAAAGGCGGCCTGCGCGGCGTCAAGACTTTGATTATTAACGCGGCGGAATGTGAACCCTACATCACCGCCGACGATCGCCTGATGCAGGACTGTGCAGAAGAAGTGCTTGAAGGCAGCCGCATCCTTGGCTGGGTTTTGCAGTCCGAGCGCGTATTGATTGGCATTGAAGATAACAAGCCAGAAGCGATCGCCGCGCTGAAGAAAGCATTGGGCAGCGCGCAGGATCTGCAGATTCGCGTGATCCCCACTAAATATCCTTCCGGGGGCGCAAAGCAGCTGACGCAAATCCTTACCGGCCTGGAAGTGCCGCACGGCGGGCGTTCAACGGATATTGGCGTTCTGATGCAGAACGTCGGTACCGCTTACGCCGTAAAGCGCGCCATTATTGATGGCGAGCCGCTTACCGAGCGTGTGGTTACGCTGACCGGCGAGTCCGTGAAAAAGCCCGGCAACGTCTGGGGACGTATCGGCACGCCAATCAGTCACCTGCTGCGCCAGGCCGAGTTTACGCCAGCACAGGGACAGATGGTGGTGATGGGCGGCCCGCTGATGGGCTTTACGCTGCCCACGCTGGATGTCCCGGTGGTGAAAATTACCAACTGCATTCTGGCCCCTTCCGCCAGCGAAATGGGCAATAGCGAAGAAGAGAAATCCTGTATTCGCTGTAGCGCCTGCGCCGATGCCTGCCCGGCCGCACTGCTGCCGCAGCAGCTTTACTGGTATAGCCGCGGCGGCGATCACGATAAGGCGCGCGAGCACAATATCAACGATTGTATTGAGTGCGGTGCCTGTGCTTACGTCTGCCCAAGCAATATTCCGCTGGTACAGTATTACCGGCAGGAAAAAGCGGAGATCCGCGCTATTGACCTGGAAGCGGAGCGTACTGCTCAGGCAAAAGCGCGTTTTGAGGCGCGCCAGGCTCGTCTTGAGCGTGAGAAGCAGGCGCGCGAAGCGCGTCACCAGCAGGCGAAACGCACTGTTGGCCAGCGCGACCAGGGCGAAATTGACGCCGCGCTGGAGCGGGTAAAAGCGAAGCAGACAGCCAGTCCGGCGGCTGACGCTCAGGAAGCCGACAGCGCCGCAGCGGTTGCGCAACGTGAAGCGCGCCACGCGCTGGCCCGAGCGCATCAGGCAGAGACGCAGTCTGAAACCGAACCCGCTACGCGTCAGGCGGAAGATCCGCGCAAAGCGGCTGTGGAAGCCGCCATCGCGCGGGCTAAGGCGAAGAAGGCCGCTGCGCCAGTGGAAGCAGCAGCCGAAGCACAGGCGGCGACACCAGACGCACCGGCCAGCGCGCCTGCTGACCCGCGTAAAGCGGCTGTCGAAGCCGCCATTGCGCGAGCTAAGGCGAAGAAAGCGGCAGCGGCAAACGCTGCGCCAGCTGCGGCCGAAGCGGAAGCGCCAGCCGAAGCACAGGCGGCGGCACCAGACGCATCGGCCAGCGCGTCTGCTGACCCGCGTAAAGCGGCTGTCGAAGCGGCTATCGCGCGGGCTAAGGCGAAGAAAGCGGCGGCGGCAAATGCAGCGCCAGCGGCGACCGAAGCGGAAGCAGCAGCTGAAGCACAGGCGGCGGCACCAGACGCATCGGCCAGCGCGCCTGCTGACCCGCGTAAAGCGGCTGTCGAAGCCGCCATTGCGCGAGCCAAGGCGAAGAAAGCGGCAGCAGCAGCGGCAAACGCTGCGCCAGCGGCGACCGAAGCGGAAGCGCCAGCCGAAGCACAGGCGGCAACACCAGACGCATCGGCCAGCGCGCCTGTCGACCCGCGTAAAGCAGCTGTCGAAGCCGCCATTGCACGGGCTAAGGCGAAGAAAGCGGCGGCGGCGGCAAACGCTGCGCCAGCGGCGACCGAAGCGGAAGCAGCAGCCGAAGTGAAGGCGGCGGCACCAGCCGCACCGGCCAGCGCGCCTGCTGACCCGCGTAAAGCGGCTGTCGAAGCCGCCATCGCGCGGGCTAAGGCGAAGAAAGCGGCAGCAGCAGCGGCAAATGTTGCGCCAGCTGCGGCCGAAGCGGAAGCGCCAGCCGAAGAACAGGCGACGGCATCAGCCGAAGCACAAGCGGCGACAGCAGCCGAAACGGCCAGCCCGGAACATATACCTTCGTCAGAGCATGACGATCCCCGCAAAGCGGCAGTGGCGGCGGCCATCGCTCGCGTTAAAGCGCGCAAGGCGCAGCATTCTACGCAAGAGGATTAAATGGCTTTTCGCATCGCTAGTTCGCCCTACACTCATAACCGCCGCAGCACCAGCACCATCATGCTGCTGGTGCTGGTCGCGGCCATTCCGGGGCTGGCCGCCCAGTGTTACTTTTTTGGCTGGGGCACGCTGATTCAGGTTGCTATTGCCGCCGTCGCGGGCCTCGCTTCCGAAGCGGCCATCCTGAAGCTGCGTAATCTGCCGCTGGGTAAAACGCTGGGCGACAATTCCGCTCTGCTGACCGCGCTGCTGCTGGGTATCAGTATTCCGCCGCTGGCCCCCTGGTGGGTTATCGTTGTCGGTACCGTGTTTGCCGTCGTCATCTCTAAACAGCTTTACGGCGGCCTTGGGCAGAATCCGTTTAATCCGGCCATGGTTGGCTATGTAGTACTGCTGATCTCTTTCCCCGTACAGATGACCAGCTGGCTGCCGCCTGATTCGCTTCAGTCCATCACGCCCAACTTTTTTGACTCGCTGAACATGATCTTCCATGGCATAACGCTCGACGGTCACAGCATGCAGCAGCTGCAAACCGGCATTGATGGCGTCAGCCAGGCCACGCCGCTGGATACCTTTAAAACCGGGCTGCGCGCCGGACACAGCGCGCAGCAGCTGCTGGCCCAGCCAGTCTACAGCGGCGTCATTGCCGGACTGGGCTGGCAGTGGGTCAACGTTGGCTATCTGCTCGGCGGCCTGTTTTTACTGTTTACCCGCAGCATCCGCTGGCATATTCCGGTCAGCATGCTGGCAGCGCTGGCGCTCTTTGCCACCGTGGGCTGGTTCTTTTCACCAGAAAGCCTGGTTTCGCCTGCTATCCATCTGTTTTCCGGCGCAACCATGCTGGGAGCCTTCTTTATCGCGACCGATCCAGTAACGGCCTCTACTACCAATAAAGGCCGCCTGCTTTATGGCGCGCTGATTGGCCTGCTGGTGTGGCTGATCCGCAGCTTTGGCGGCTATCCGGACGGCGTGGCTTTTGCGGTGCTGCTGGCCAATATCACCGTGCCGCTGATCGATTACTACACGCAGCCGCGCGTTTACGGCCATCGTAAGGAGAAGTGATGCTGGATGCGATTCGTAAAAACGGCGTAACGCTGGCGGTGTTTGCTGCCGTGACCACCGGTTTGACGGCGGTCATTAATACCGTTACCAAACCGACTATTGAACATCAAACGGCGGTACAGCAAAAAGTCCTGTTAGATCAGGTTGTGCCGCCAGAGCTGTATAATAATCACATTCAGCAAGAGTGCTACCTGGTGACCAGTCCGGCGTTAGGTAGCGGCGTTCACCACCTTTATCTGGCGCGTAAAGATGATAAGCCAGTGGCGGCAGCGGTTGAGACAACCGCGCCCGACGGCTATTCTGGTGCTATCCAGATGATTGTCGGCGCGGATTTTAGCGGCAAAGTGCTGGGCGTACGCGTGGTTGAACACCATGAAACGCCGGGCCTCGGCGATAAAATTGAGCTGCGTATTTCTGACTGGATTGAAAGCTTCAGCGGCGTAAAGCTGCATGGTAAAGATGATCCGCACTTTGCGGTAAAAAAAGACGGCGGCGATTTCGATCAGTTTACGGGGGCGACCATCACCCCGCGCGCGGTAGTCAACGCTGCAAAACGCGCTACGCTGTTTGCTGAAACCTTGCCGGCGCAGCTCGCCTCGCTGCCAACCTGTGGAGACTCCAATGAGTGAAGCAAAAACCCTGCTAATCGGCGGGCTATGGAAAAATAACTCGGCGCTGGTACAGCTGCTGGGCCTTTGTCCGCTGCTGGCGGTGACCTCGACCGCCACCAACGCGCTGGGCCTGGGCCTGGCGACCACCATGGTGTTGACCTGCACCAACAGCGCCATTTCCGCCTCGCGCCGCTGGGTGCCGGCCGATATCCGTATTCCGATTTACGTGATGATTATCGCTGCCGTGGTGAGCTGTGTGCAGATGCTGATCAACGCCTATGCTTACGGGCTGTACCAGTCGTTAGGCATCTTCATCCCGCTGATTGTGACCAACTGCATCGTGGTAGGCCGCGCCGAGGCGGTAGCCTCGCGCAGCAGCGTGCCTTTGTCCGCGCTGGACGGCCTGGCTATTGGCCTTGGCGCCACCAGCGTGATGGTGGTGCTGGGATCGCTGCGTGAAATCATCGGCAACGGCACCATCTTCAACGGTGCCGATCAGCTGCTTGGCCCGTGGGCAAAAGTGCTGCGTATCCAGGTGGTGCATTTTGATTCACCAATGCTGTTGGCTATGCTGCCGCCGGGCGCGTTTATCGGTCTGGGCATGCTGCTGGCCGCCAAATATATGATCGATAAGAAAATGAAGGCGCGTGCGGCTTCTAAAGCAGCTCAGGAAAGCCTGCCGAAGGGAGAACCGAGTACGCTGTGAACAAGGAAAAGCGCCACGAAATTTTAGTCCGGCTGCGCGATAACAATCCGCATCCCACCACGGAACTGGTCTATACCTCACCTTTTGAACTGCTGATCTCCGTGCTGCTTTCCGCGCAGGCCACGGACGTCAGCGTCAATAAGGCGACGGCGAAGCTCTATCCGGTCGCCAACACGCCCGCCGCTATTTTGCAGCTGGGCGTGGACGGCGTGAAGGAGTACATCAAAACCATCGGCCTGTTTAACAGCAAGGCGGAAAACGTTATCAAAACCTGCCGTATTCTGCTGGAGCAGCACGGCGGCGAGGTGCCGGAAGATCGCGCCGCGCTGGAAGCGCTGCCTGGCGTAGGCCGCAAAACGGCTAATGTGGTGCTGAATACGGCGTTTGGCTGGCCGACTATCGCCGTCGATACCCATATTTTCCGCGTCTGTAATCGGACGAATTTTGCGCCCGGTAAGAATGTCGAGCAGGTTGAAGAGAAGCTCCTGAAAGTGGTGCCGAAAGAGTTCAAGGTCGATTGCCACCACTGGTTTATTCTGCATGGCCGCTACACCTGTATCGCCCGCAAGCCGCGCTGCGGCTCCTGCCTGATTGAAGATCTGTGCGAGTATCGCGAAAAAACGGATTAGGCTGCGCAACGGCTGCCCCGCTTTTTCAGCCATCGGAGATTGCCAATTTCGCTAAAGCGGTTTAGCTTACCGTAACTATTTACGGGAGGCGCAATGAAGAGAGTCTGGGTTTTAGGTGATGCGGTCATTGACTTACTGCCGGAAAGCGACGGCCTGCTGCGGCAGTGTCCCGGCGGTGCACCGGCGAATGTTGCGGTTGGCGTAGCGCGCCTGGGTGGTAACAGCGGTTTTATTGGCCGGGTGGGCGGAGACCCTTTTGGCGCGTTTTTACAACAGCAGCTCCAGGAAGAGCAGGTTGATATCAGTTTTATGCGCCAGCTACCGGCACAGCGTACCTCTACGGTGGTGGTCGGCCTCGATCGGCAAGGCGAACGAACCTTTACCTTTATGGTGCGCCCTTCTGCCGATCTTTTTTTAACGGAGCAAGACCTTCCTGATTTTTCTCACGGCGAAGCCCTGCACTTTTGCTCTATCGCCCTCAGCGCCGAACCTTCACGCAGCGCGGCATTCAGCGCCGTTGAACGCATTCATGCTGCCGGGGGCTGGGTAAGTTTTGACCCTAACCTGCGCGAGGATTTCTGGTCCGATCGGCAAGAAATGCAGCGGATAATGGACAAGGTGCTTAGCGTAGCGGACGTGATCAAGCTTTCTCTGGACGAGTTACAGCTGCTGACCGGCGAACAGCAAACCGACACGGCGCTGGCGGCCTTTAGTTCGCGTTTTCGTCCGGCGCTGCTGCTGATCACGCTGGGTCGCGAAGGCGTTATCGTCTGGCATAAGGGAAAAACCACGCATTTTAGCGCTTCTCCGGTTGAGGTGGTTGATACCACTGGCGCAGGCGATGCCTTTGTCGCCGGATTGCTGACGGGCTTAATGCGTGAGAAAACCCCTCTGCAACCGGAAAACCTCACTGAAGTGATTGGCCTGGCGCAGCAGTGCGGCGCGCTGGCGGTGACGGCAAAAGGGGCGATGACGGCCCTGCCTCGCGTTCAGCAGCTGGAAAAGTGCTAAGCAGTTCACATTTACTTAACAGCAAAGCAGAAACTGATTGAAAGCGCGGAGTCAGTTTCTCTATTCTCCTGATCGAACCGGTTTAGCTAAACGGGCAATCCTCTGGAGAATAACCAATGAAAGTCACCCCCCTTGCGCTGGCCGTCGTGGCGGCGCTGTCGGTTTCCGGGCAAAGTATGGCGGAAACCGACCTCAGCACCATTGAAAAACGGCTAAATCAGCTTGAAGCACGCGTGAAAAAAGCGGAAACGCGGGCAGACCGGGCAGAAAAACGCGCTCGGCTGGCGGAAGAACGGCTGGCACAGGCGCAGCCAGCCGTAGCCGTACCCTCTGCTTCAGCCCCTTCTTCGGCGCAAACCTCAGCTCAGGTAGCGTTGCCCACTGGCCCACAGCCACCGGTTGAGCCTTCAGCAGAAAAACAGCGGGCCACGGCTGCCGCTAAACCGGTTGCAGAAAAGACGCTGGCAGACGGCTTTGAATTTCACGCCTATGCCCGTTCCGGCCTGATTATGAATGATTCCGCTTCCTCAACCCAAAGCGGCCCTTATCTGACGCCAGCGGGCGAAACGGGCGGCGCGGTCGGTCGTCTGGGCAATGAAAACAATACTTACGTCGAAGTTAACCTTGAACATAAAACAGAGCTGGCAAACGGTGCGACCACGCGCTTCAAGGTCATGTTGGCTGATGGACAGAGCGACTATAACGACTGGACGGCAGACAGCAGCGATCTCAACATTCGTCAGGCCTTCGTTGAACTGGGTAATCTGCCCACCTTTACCGGCATGTTTGATAACACCACGCTGTGGGCCGGTAAGCGTTTTGACCGCGACAACTTTGATATTCACTGGCTTGATTCCGACGTTGTGTTTCTGGCCGGAACCGGCGGCGGGATTTATGACCTGCACTGGTCAGAAAACGTCAAAAGCAACTTCTCTGTATATGGCCGTAACTTTGGCGATATCGAAACTATCGATAACACCATTCAGAACTACATCGTTACGGCCAACACCTTTAGCGGCCCTTTGCAGTTCATGCTCAGCGGGCTGCGCGCCAAAGATAATGACCAGCGGATCAACAGCGCGGCACGTAGCGATAACGCGGGCGACAGCGGCGTTCACGCCATGCTTGCCTGGCACGGCGACAGCTTCTACGGCCTGCGTGAAGGCCAGTCGAAAACCGCGCTGCTCTATGGTCATGGCCTGGGCGCGGAAGTAAAAGGTATCGGCTCAGACGGTAACCTGACGGGCAGCGCCAATACGTGGCGGCTGGCTTCCTACGGCATGACGCCGTTGAATAAAACCTGGAGCCTTGCACCCGCGCTGCTCGCCCAACAGAGTAAAGATCGCTATATCCAGGGCGACGACTATCGCTGGGTAACCGCCAACGCCCGCGTTCTGCAACAAATCAACGAGAACTTTATGCTGGCCTACGAGGGCAGCTATCAGTACATGGATCTCAATCCTGAAGGCTTCAAAAGCCGACAAAACGTTAGCGGCGGTTTCTACAAGCTGACCTTCGCGCCCACCTTCAAGCCCGGCGATATCGGCGAATTTTTAAGCCGACCGGAAATCCGCTTCTTTGTCAGCTGGATGGACTGGGATCGCGCGTTAGACCGCTACGCCAGCGATGACGCTTTCGGCACCAGCGGCTTTACCGCCGGCGGCGAATGGAATTTTGGCGTTCAAATGGAAACCTGGTTCTGATCGAGAACCTTTTAACCCGGGGTATAAGATGAATTTTGATAAAATTGCCAGCGCGCTACTGCCGCTGCTTGGCGGTAAAGAAAATATTGCTTCCGCCGCGCACTGCGCCACGCGCCTCAGACTGGTGCTGGTTGACGACAGCCTTGCGGATAAAAAAGCCATCGGCGAGCTGGAAGGCGTAAAAGGCTGTTTCCAGAATGCGGGTCAGATGCAGGTCATTTTTGGCAGCGGCATCGTTAATAAAGTGCATGCTTCTTTTATTCAGATCGCCGGTGCCAGCGAAGCCAGTAAAAGCGAAGCCGCAGCGGTGGCGGCCCGTAAACTGAATCCGGCGCAGCGCATCGCCCGGCTGCTGTCCAATATTTTTGTGCCGATCATTCCCGCCATCGTTGCTTCCGGCGTGCTGATGGGCCTGCTGGGCATGATGAAAACCTATGGCTGGGTAAATGCAGGCAGCGCGCTGTTTGTGATGCTGGATATGTTCAGCTCGGCGGCCTTTATCATTTTACCTGTTCTGATTGGCTTTACCGCCGCGCGTGAATTTGGCGGCAATCCTTATCTGGGAGCAACGCTGGGCGGCATCCTTACCCATCCGGCGTTAACCAATGCCTGGGGCGTGGCGGGTGGCGTAAAAACCATGAGCTTATTCGGGCTGGACATCGCGATGGTCGGCTATCAGGGAACCGTTTTCCCGGTGCTGCTCGCGGTCTGGTTTATGAGCATGCTGGAAAAAAGATTGCGGCGAATGGTGCCGAACGCGCTGGATATTATCGTTACGCCATTTCTAACGGTGATTATTTCCGGCTTTGTGGCGATGCTGATCATCGGCCCGGCCGGGCGCGCGCTGGGCGACGGTATCTCGCTGGTGTTGAGCACGCTGATCGCCCATGCGGGCTGGCTGGCCGGGCTGCTGTTTGGCGGACTCTATTCGGTGATTGTGATTTCCGGCGTTCACCACAGTTTTCATGCTATCGAAGCTGGCCTGCTGGGCAATCCCCATATTGGCGTTAACTTTTTGCTGCCCATCTGGTCGATGGCAAATATCGCTCAGGCCGGTGCCTGCCTGGCCGTGTGGTTTAAAACCCGCGACGTTAAAATTCGCAGCATCGTCCTGCCCTCCGCGCTATCCGGCATGCTGGGCATTACCGAAGCGGCCATTTTTGGCGTAAATCTTCGTTTTATGAAGCCCTTTATCGCCGGTATTGTCGGCGGGTCAGTCGGCGGCGCTTTTGTCGTGCTAATGCACGTGGGCATGACGGCGGTTGGCCTGACCGCCCTGCCCGGCATGGCGATTGTACAGCCCGGCTCGCTGCTCTCCTATATCATCGGCATGGTTCTTGCCTTCAGCGTCGCTTTTACGCTGTCGCTGCTGTTGAAATATAACGTTGAGGAAAAAGCATGACGGAAGCGCAACTGCTTAACCGCGCGCTGCAAGCGGTAATGAACCGCCATACGGGCGAAGATCCGCATCGTCCGGCCTGGCATCTTTCGCCTCAGGTCGGCCTGATGAACGATCCCAACGGCTTTATCCAGCTTGCCGGCGTCTGGCACCTTTTTTATCAGTGGAATCCGCTGGCCTGCGCGCACGGGGCAAAGTTCTGGGGACACTGGCGCTCGGATAACCTGCTCGACTGGAGCCACGGGCCGCTGGCGCTGGCTCCCGCTGAGGCCTATGAAACGCACGGCTGCTATTCCGGCTCGGCAGTATCAGATAACGGCACCCTCTCCCTTATTTATACCGGCAACGTTAAATTTAAGGATGGCCGCACCGCCTGGCAATGTCTGGCAAGGATCAACGCCGCAGGTGAGGTAACGAAAGCCGGTCCGGTAATCAGTCTGCCGGAGGGGTATAGCGGGCACGTTCGCGATCCCAAAGTCTGGCGACATAACGATGTCTGGTACATGGTGCTGGGCGCGCAGAATCTGGCCCGGCAGGGCAAAGTGCTGCTTTATCGCGGGCAGACGCTACAGGAATGGACGCTGCTGGGCGAGATGGCGGGCGCACATCTTAACGGCCTGGCGGATTTTGGCTATATGTGGGAGTGTCCGGATCTTTTTCCGCTGGATAACAAAGAAGTACTGATAGTGTGCCCACAAGGGCTGGCTGCGCAGGAGAAAGCATGGCTGAACACTTACCAGAGCGGCTATTTTATCGGCAAGCTGGACTATGAGGCGGCCAGCTTCAGGCATGGTGACTTTGCGGAACTGGACCACGGCTTTGAGTTTTACGCGCCGCAAACCACGCTAAGCGACGACGGACGCAGGATGCTGGTGGGCTGGATGGGCGTGCCGGATGAGGATGAGTTTTATCAGCCGACTATCAGCCAGGGCTGGATCCATACCATGACCTGCCTGCGTGAGCTGACGCTGGAACAGGGCAGGCTACGACAGCGTCCGGCCAGAGAGCTACAGCAGCTACGCCAGCAGCATGCTGGTTTACAGAACGTGGCCGCTTTGCTGCCTGAGCTGGCGATAGGCCAGGCGGAACTCAAAATCGTCCCGACAGGAAACTGGTCAGCCTGCTTCGGCAACCTGCTCTGGCTACGGTGCAGTGAAGAAGGTCTTCAGCTTAGCCGACGGAACCGGCGCAGCGGCGAGACCGAGCACCGCTACTGGCAGGGTAAGGTTATGGCGTTAGAG
This sequence comes from Erwinia phyllosphaerae, assembly GCF_019132875.1. GTDB lineage: Bacteria > Pseudomonadota > Gammaproteobacteria > Enterobacterales > Enterobacteriaceae > Erwinia > Erwinia phyllosphaerae. Next base: position 452,569 of record NZ_JAHSPF010000003.1, on the reverse strand, counting down.
ATTCTTTGCGATCGTTCGAGTATTGAAATTTTTATTAACGATGGCGAAGGCGTGATGTCGGCGCGCTATTTTCCCGCTGGCCCACCCACGGTGGTCTGGCACGGAGAGGCCACGCTAAGCGTTGATTACTGGCAACTCAGGTCGTGCATGGTAGTATAACGCGCTCAGCCATCACCGTGAAAAGACCGTGAATAAGCCTAAACGCGTAACCATCAACGATATCGCCAGCATGGCCGGCGTCTCTAAGTCCACCGCCAGCCTGGTGCTTAACGGCCGGGGAAAAGAGCTGCGCGTCGCGGAAGCAACTCGCCTGCGGGTAACCGAAATTGCCCGCATGGCGAACTATCAACCCAGCATCCACGCCCGCGCCCTTAATGCCTCCCGCAGTCATACCCTTGGGCTGGTGGTGCCGGAAATGGCGAACCACGGTTTTGCCACTTTTGCCTATGCGCTGGAAACGCTGTGCCGCGACGCGGGCCTGCAGCTGCTGATTGCCTGCACCGATGAGAACAGCAGCCAGGAAACGCTGGCGGTGAATAATCTGATCCAGCGTCAGGTCGACGGGCTGATTGTCGCTTCCAGCCAGCTTAACGACAACGAATATCAGCAGCTCACTAAGCAGCTGCCGGTGCTGCTGTTTGACCGCCATCTGGGCGAATCGGCCCTGCCGTTAGTGATTTCAGAATCCATCGACTCCACGACAAAACTGGTTGAGCCGATAGCCCGTGAAGTGAGCGAATTCTACTTCTTCGGCGGTCAGCCGCGCATTTCCCCTACGCGCGACAGGCTGGCGGGTTTTCGTCAGGGGTTGCGGCAGGCGGGGCTGGAGGAAAAGCCGGAGTGGATAATGCACGGTCACTACAACGCCAGCTCGGGTTATGAGATGTTTGCCGAACTGGTCATGCGGCTGGGTCGCCTGCCGGAAGCGCTCTACTGCGCGGCCTGCGGTCTTCAGGAAGGCGTCTTGCGCTATCTGAGCCAGCATCATTTGCTGGCTGAACCGATCAGGCTATGCAGCTTTGACGATCACTATCTCTATGACGCGCTGTCGGTAAAAATCGATACGGTAATGCAGGATAATCGCCAGCTCGCCTGGTGCTGTTTTGAAACCATGACCGCGCTTATCGACGGCAAACCGCTGGAAAAACCACAAATTTATCTGCCTGCGCAGGTGAAACGACGGGCGAAGTAAGCGTGAACCGTGTCGGCAAGTTTTAGCTATAGTAAATCCATCTCTGTTCCACTGATTCTGGAGTATTACTGCCCATGCCCGACTACGCCGACACGCTGAAGGAAAACGCCACCAGAGAAACGCCTGCCAGGCGTGAGCAAAACGCCACGCGAATTATGTTTTTTGTGGCGGGCTTCGCCACCGCTGGCTGGTCCGCGCTGGTGCCCTTCGCCAAAATGAATACCGGGGTTAACGACGGGACGCTGGGGATGCTGCTGCTCTGCCTGGGGGTCGGCGCGCTGGTAGCGATGCCGCTGACCGGCTATTTGACAACCCGCTTTGGCTGCCGGGCGGTAATGACTCTCGCCACGCTGGCTTTCTGCCTGATGCTGCCTTTGCTGGCGATCCTGCCCAGCCCCGCGCTACTGGCGCTGGCGCTGCTGATTTTTGGCATGGGCGTAGGCACCACCGACTGCGCGATGAACGTGCAGGCGATCCTGGTAGAAAAAGCCGCGCCGGTGCCGATGATGTCTGGCTTTCATGGTTTTTACAGCCTTGGCGGCATTGCGGGCGCGGGTGCGGTCAGCGGCATGATGTCGAGCGGCCTGACGCCGTTCGGGGCCAGCATGGTTGCGGCTATCTTTTCGGTGCTGCTGTTGGCTTACAGCTTTCGTGGTCTGCTTACCTGGGCTAATCCGCCGGAAGGCCCGGCCTTTGCCTTGCCAAAAGGCGCGGTGCTGACCATTGGCGCCATCTGTTTTGCCGTATTCCTGGCGGAAGGCACGGTGCTGGACTGGAGTGCAGTGTTCCTGACTGAACATCGCGCCATGCCGGAAACCCTGGGCGGGCTGGGCTTTGCCTTTTTTGCTACCGCGATGACCGTTGGCCGCCTGACCGGCGACCGCATCGTCGCGCGCTTTGGCCGTGAAAAAGTGGTGTTGCTGGGGGCGCTGACTGCCGCTGCCGGTCTGGCGCTGCCGGTGGTGATCCCTTCCTGGCAGTTCGCGCTGGTCGGCTACCTGCTGATCGGTATCGGCTGCGCCAACATCGTGCCGGTGATGTTTACCGCCATTGGCCGTCAGAAAAGTATGCCGCAGGCCACGGCCGTGCCTGCCATGACCACGCTGGGCTATATCGGCGTGCTGGCTGGCCCCGCCAGTATCGGCTTTATCGCCCACGTCAGCTCGCTGCCCATCGCCTTTCTGATGGTGACCGCGCTGCTGCTGGCGGTGGCGCTGCTGTCACGGCGGGTCAGCATGTAACCCCTTCCGAACCTAACGGCGATTCAGCCTTTTAGAGAGGCGGTCGCCGCAAAACTGCAGCACTGTGACCAGCGCCACCAGCACCACAATCACCGTAACCATTACCTGGGTATCAAAACGCTGATAGCCATAGCGATAAGCCAGGTCGCCCAGCCCACCCGCCCCGATAGCACCCGCCATCGCGGAAGCGTTGATCATGGTAACCAGCGTGATGGTAAACCCGCTGATAATGCCCGGCCGGGCTTCCGGCAGCAGAACGTGCCAGATAATATGCCAGCGGCGAAAGCCCATCGCCTGCGCAGCCTCGACTAACCCTTTGTCCACCTCGCGCAGGCTGACTTCGGCAATGCGCGCAAAAAACGGCGTGGCCGCCATCGTCAGCGGCACCACGGCTGCCCATACGCCATAGCTGGTGCCGACAATCAGTCGGGTAAAGGGGATCAGCGCCACCATCAGGATTAAAAAAGGCACCGAGCGAAACAGGTTCACCCCCCAGCCCAACACGCGGTTGAGCAACGGGCTGGCGAACAAATTTTTCCGGTCGGTGATCACCAGCACCACCGCCAGCGGCAGGCCAAGCAACAGCGCCGCCAGCGACGAAGCGCCGACCATCATCAGCGTCTCCTGCACGCCCTGCCATAAACGTTCAATTTGCAGTGACATAGCCCAATACCTCCACGCGATCGGCCAGCTGTGCCGGAATTTTTTCTACTCTGAACGGGCTGCTGTCAGTCTTGCCCAGCAGCACCAGACGGCCGATTTGCCTGCCCTGAATCCACTCCAGCGTGCTTTCAACCAGCGTCAGCTCGTCGCCCAGCAGCGCGCTTAGCTTTGCCAGCTGCGGCAGTGCACCGCCGCCGCTATAGCCCAGGCTGATTAAAGGTCGCGATTGCCCGGAAAGCGGCTGTGCGGTCAGACGGCCCGGTAGCGCGACCGTTTCCCTGCCCGGATTCAGCAGCTGGCGCGTGGTCTCGTGCTGCGGATCGCCATAAACCTGCCAGACCGGCCCCTGCTCTACAACCTCGCCTTTATCCAGCACCGCAACCTGATGGCAGAGATCGTGGATCACCGCCATTTCATGGGTAATCAGCACGATAGTAATCCCCTTTTGCCGGTTGATTTCGCGCAGCAGCGCCAGCACCGAACGGGTCGTTTCCGGATCCAGCGCCGAGGTCGCCTCGTCGCACAGCAGCAACCGCGGATCGTGCACCAGCGCGCGGGCGATGCCGACGCGCTGCTTCTGGCCGCCGGAAAGCTGCGCGGGCCAGGCCGTCGCTTTTTCAGTCAGCCCGACCAGCGCCAGCAGCTCGTCGGCTTTTTGCCGCCGCTGCGCCTTTGGTACGCCCGCGACCCGCATCGGTAACTCTATATTTTCCCTGACCGTTTTCGCCGACAGCAAATTAAAGTGCTGGAAAATCATGCCGCTACTGCGTCGCCAGTTCACCAGCTCGCTTTCCGTCAGGCTGCCGATATCCACGCCGTCAATCACCACGCTGCCCGCCGTCGGCTCTTCCAGCCGATTAAGGCAGCGGATCAGCGAAGATTTGCCCGCGCCGCTGCGGCCAATGATGCCGAAGATGGTGCCGCGCTCAATTTGCAGCGTAACCTGATGCAGCGCGTCAACCTGCTGGCCCGGATAGCGCTTGCTCAGCGCGGTGACCCTGACATGCTCATCCACCGCCGGCTGCGGCGCTTCCTCCTGCGGCCAGTTTAGCATCGCCATCACTGACGCCAGCCCGGCTGATAAAGCTTGCCGTAGAAGCGGTCAAGGCTGGCGCGAACGACCGGCGAGTGCTGATAAATCGCGACAAATTTTTTCAGGCGCGGATCGTTCTGATGTCCGTCGCGGATGACGAACTGGATAACGTACTCGGGATGCTCAAGGCCATCAAACAGCAGCGCCTTGTTAGGATCGATAACGCCCGAAGCGCGCAGGTAGTGCGGATAGCCCTGCGCCAGATCCACCTCTTCCAGCGAGCGCGACAGCTGCACCGCTTCCACCTCAAGAATTTTCAGATGTTTTGGATTGGCCACAATGTCATCCACCGTCGACTTCAGTCCCGCGCCCGGCCGGAGCTGAATCAGCTTCGCTTTCTGGAGCAACAGCAGGCCGCGCGCGCCGTTAATCGGATCGTTAGCAATGGCAACGGTGCCGCCGTCCGGGATCTGCGTCAGGCTGCTGTGTTTTAGCGAATAAAGCCCCACGTTGTTAATAATGGCTGGCGCATAGCTCACCAGATGAAAACCGCCCTGCTGGTTAGCGTTATCCAGAAACGGCTGGTGCTGGAACAGATTGACGTCGATATCGCCGTTTTCGACGCTGACGTTGGGCGCTGTCCAGTCGCTGAACTCAATCAGCTTAACCTCAAGCCCCTGTTTTTTTGCTTCCGCTACCGCCGTTTCCAGCGGCGGCGCGAAGGCTGAAGTGGTGCCCACCTTCAACGGCCCGCTGTAGTCTGCGGCGGCGGCCAGCGTGGACAGGCCCAGCAGGCCAGCCAGAATCAGTGCTTTCATCGTTTGTCCTTATGGTGAGAGGCAGCATCCACGCGCCAGCGAGCCGCCGGATGGCGCTGCGGCAGGCGGGAATCGCCGAAAAGTTTATTTCTGAGCGGGCCGGGCTGATAGGCCGTTTTGTAGCGTCCGCGCTGTTGCAGCTCCGGCACCACCAGCTCAATAAAATCGAGATAGCTTTGCGGGTTGAGGATGCGGGTCAGGTTGAAGCCATCAATATCCGCCTCGTCCAGCCAGCGGATTAGCTCGTCCGCCACCTGTGAGGGATCGCCAACGATGACCGTATAGCGGCCGCCCAGCGCGTGCTGCTCCAGCAGCTGCCGCCGCGTCCAGCCGTCATAGGCTTTGCTGACCGATTCAATAGCGCGCGTGGCGCCACCACCAATCGGTTCGTCCAGCGCGAACTGCGCCAGATCGACGCCGATCGAGCTGGAAAAGTGGGCGACCCCGGCCTCCGGGCTGGCGTAACGCAGGTACTCGCGGTATTTCTCCTGCGCTTCTCGGGCCGTGGCCGCGACGATAACCGAAATACCCATAAATATTTTGACGTCATCCGGCTGGCGACCTGCCGCTGTCGCTGCCTGCCGTAATCTTTTTGACTGCGCCCGCATCGCCTGCGGCGTACTGCCGTTAACAAAGGTGCATTCCGCATGGCGAGCGGCAAAATCAATCCCGCGCGCCGAGCTTCCGGCCTGAAACAGCAGCGGCGTGCGCTGGGGAGAAGGCTGTGACAGATGATAGCCATCCAGCTGATAAAACTCGCCGTGATGGTGTATCGGATGAATTCTGGCGGCGTCGGCATACCGGCGACGCTCCCGATCGTTGACGACGGCGTCCTCCTCCCAGCTCCCTTCCCACAGCTGATAGCTGACGTCGAGAAACTCGTCGGCGCGATCGTAGCGGCGATCGTGTGCCAGCAGCTCGCGCTCGCCCGTGGCTCTGGCCGCGCTGTCCAGATAGCCGGTCACGATATTCCAGCCGATACGGCCTTTGGTCAGATGATCCAGCGTGGAGAAGCGTCGGGCAAAGGCATAGGGGGTTTCGTAGCTGAGATTGGCGGTGACGCCAAAACCCAGGTGATCGGTCACGCTGGCCATCGCCGAAACCAGCATCAGCGGATCGTTGACCGGCAGCTGAATCGCTTCGCTGGCGGTCAGCATAATGCCCTGCTGGTAAACGTCGTAAACGCCAATAATGTCGGCAATAAACAGCCCGTCAAACAGCCCTTTTTCCAGCGTTTTTGCCAGCTCCAGCCAGTAGCCGAGGTCGTTAAAGTCCGTTGAGCGATCGTCGGGATGCGTCCACATGCCGTGGTGGATATGGCCAACGCAGTTCATATTGAAGGCGTTAAGCAGGATCTTTTTGGCCGGTTTCATATCGTTCCCCTGCGCGGCGGCAGCACGCCGTTCAGAACATAGTTGCCGATAGCCGGATATTTCCAGCGCACCGGATCGTGCAGCGTATGCGTGCGGGCATTGCGCCAGTGGCGGTCAAGGTTGTGCTCAGTCAGCGCGGCACGGGTGCCGGAAAGCTCAAACAGCAAATTGGCCGCCGCCAGCGAACACTCGGTGGTCCAGGCTCTGGCTGCGGCAACCTTGATGGATGCTGCGGCCACGCGCTGTGCGTCCGGCTGCTGCTGCGCCTCGTCCGTCGCATAACCCGCCTCTTCCAGCAGCGCTTCGCCTGCCTGCAGACGCGCCGCCATCTGCCCTACGCGGTCAATCAGCAGCGGATCGTCGCTGGCTTTCTCTACGCCCGAGTCCGGCCACGGCCTTGCCCTGGTACGAATAAAATCGAGCATGTCGTTAAACGCCGCGCGCGCAATACCCTGATCGACAGCGGCGTGCATAATCTGCGCCACCGGCCCAACCGTGGTTGGCCGCTCAAAAGCGCTTTGAAAAGGCACGATATCCTCTTCCTCGACGCTGACATCCTTAAACGTCACCGTGCCGCTGCCGGTCGTGCGTTGCCCAAATCCGCGCCAGTCATCGCTGACGTCAGCCTGCTGGCGCGGCACAAACACCAGCTGTTCTTTGCCTGCGGCATCGCGCGCGGCGGTGGGAATGCGATCGGCAAACAGCGCGCCGGTAGCGTAAAATTTTTGACCGTTGAGCCGCCAGCCGTTGCCGTCGTGCAGGATTGATGTAGAGCGAAGATGCGCGGCCTGCGTGCGAAATTCCGCCAGCGCGTTGCCCAGATGAACGCCCTGCAATACCTCCTGATAAAGGCGCTGCTGTTGCTGTTCGCTACCGTTCACGCGCAGGACTTCCAGCGCATAGAAGTGGTTTTGCGGGATTTGACCGATGGCGGCATCCGCTTCGCTGAGAATAGCGATAACCTGTGCCAGAACGCTGGTCGATACCGCCGCGCCACCGAAGCGGGCTGGAACGGTAATCGCGCCCAGACCGGAGGCGAACAGCGTCACCAGCTCCTCATGGGGAAGCTGCCGTTCGCGGTCGCGTTGGGACGACTGTTCGCGGAAATGCTGCGCCAGCTCGCGGGCGACGGCAAGCGCCTGGGCCGCAGAAACCAGTCTGGCGGCGGGCCGTTTGGGGGTTACCTGACTCATGACTTCTTCCTTAAATCCAGGCATGGCGCGCCGGGAAGATCGCATTAAGGTAATAGTTGCCGATAGCGTGATATTTCCAGCGCACCGGATCGTGTAGCGTATGGGTACGGGCGTTGCGCCAGTGGCGGTCAAGGTTGTGTTCGCTTAACGTGGCGCGGCTGCCGCCCCATTCCAGCAGTTTTTCGCTGACCATTAAGGCGGCGCTCGTCGTCAACACCTTCGCCTCTGCGACGGCGATGGAAGCACGCGCGGCAGCAGCCCCCTCCAGCGGCTGAAGCGCGACCTCATCCAGCGTGGTAGCGGCCCGGCGCAGCAGCGCTTCCGCTGCCTGTAACGCCGTCCAGACACGCCCCACATCCGCCAGCAGTTGCGCGTCGTCGGCGTTACGCTCCACGCCTGCATCAACCCACGGACGCGAATGAAGACGGATAAATTCACAGGCTTCGGTAAAGGCACCGCTGGCGATCCCGGCATCGATAGCCGTCTGGATCAGTTGCGACACGGGGCCGCGCAGTGAAGGTTTATCCGCCGAAGGTAGCGGCACCACCCGCGCCGGATCGACCGGCACAGCGGTCAGACGCACCGTGCCGCTGGCCGTGGTGCGCTGCCCCATTCCCGTCCAGTCGTCAACGATCTCCAGCCCCGGCGCGGTACGTGGCATAAACGCCATCACCGCTTCGCCTTTGTCATCAACGGCGGTGGTTACCACGATGTCGGCGAAAAGCGCCCCCGTGGAATAGAACTTTTCACCGGTTAAAAACAGCCCGCCCACGCGTCTGGCAAGGCGCGCCTGCACGTCGCGGGTATGACGGGTATGCTTCTCAGGGCCGCCGTTACCTAACCTCTTGCCTGCCACTATTTCTGCAAACAGCGCCCGCTGCTGCTCTGGCGTGGCGGCATCGCGGAGAAACTGAATAAGGCCAAAATGATTTTGCGGGATCTGCCCCAGCGACGGATCGGCGGCGGAGATCAGCCGAAAAACTTCCGCCACGGTACGGTACGGCAGCCCGCCGCCGCCGAATTCACGAGGTATGGAAATGCTGCCCAGCCCGCTGCGGCTGAACAGCGCCAGCGCTTCCAGCGGATAGCGGCGCTCTCTGTCGCGATGTGCGGCATCGGGTAACGCCAGTGCCGCCACCTCCCTGGCTGCGGCCAGCGCGTGCGCTTCGCTGGTTATCACCCCCGCTGGCGCCCGGTCATTTTCAGACACGCTCATACTTTGCTCCTGCGGCTTCAGCCGCCGTTACCGATCTGCCAGATAAAGGTTGGATCGTTGCCGTTCACTTCCCAGTCGCCGACGTTGCGTGCCTTATAGATAACGGGATTGTGTGAGGCTACGGTGCGGGCATTGCGCCAGTGACGATCCAGCGCTTTACTGACGCGGGTATCGGAAGCGCCCAGCGCGTTAAACAGCTCGGTGGCGGCACGCGGCACCAGCTCGCTGGCGATAACCTGCGCCTTAGCCGCTTCCAGCTCGGCCTGAATATTGGCCTTATGCAGCTGCTCTTCGCTAACGTTCAGCCAGCGCGCGTCAAAAGCCTTTTGTAACGACAGGCTGGCCCGCTGTACTGCGGCTTCCACCGCAAATACCTGACTGGAAATTTGCCCGACAACCTGTAGAACCTGCGCGTCCTGTTTGACCAGCGGCGCGTTGCCGTGGCTGTAGATCCTTTTACGCTGCGCCACGGCCTGCGACACGTCGCGGCTTACCGCGCGGCCAATGCCCACCAGCACCGATAAGAGAACGTGCTGATAGAAAGCGGTTTGATAGCGAAAGCGTTCGCTGAAGTCATAAACGTTTTCCTGTTCAACCGTCGCCTGGCGAAAGCGCGTGGTGCCGCTGCCGGTCAAGCGTTGCCCAAAGCCGTCCCAGTCGTCGTCGCGCTCCACGCCCTGCTGATGCGTGTTGACCAGCGCAATGACGTCGCGACCGTTGTCGGTGCGCTGCGCGTACACATCAATCCAGTCGGCGTAAAGCGTGCCGGTGCTGTAAAACTTTTCGCCGTCAAGCAGCCAGCCTTGCGCCGCGGGCGAGACTTTTGTTAAGACTTCGCCCAGCTTCAGATTGCCGATTTCGCTCCAGCCGCTGCCGACCAGCTCACCGTCTGCAAAGCGGCGGAACCAGCGGCGGCGCGATTCGCTGTCCGGCTGGTTAAGCCGGTCTTCGACAAAGGCAAAGTGCGCGCGCAGCGCCTGCGGCAGATTTGAGTCCGCCTCGGCCAGCTCGCTCAGCAGTTGAAACAGCTCCGGCAGCGTCGCGCCCAGGCCACCCTCTTCACGCGGGATGCGCAAAGTGCCAAAACCCGCCTCTTTCAGCCAGCGAACCGGCTCGTATGCCAGTTCACGCTGTCGTTCACGCCCGACGGCACCTTCGGCGATACGGGCAAAAATCGGGCGGAAACGCGCCGCCAGCGCAGCATAAGTAGATTCAGACATGCGGTTCTCCGGATGTAGCGTTATCGTCGATGTCCTGACGCGTCGGTTCAAACCGCACGATAATCAGGAAGAAAATGGGAATGAGGGCCGCCAGCGAGACGATCCAGAACATATTGGTGCCAAAAGAGGCCTGCAGGATTGGCAGGATAAACAGCGCCAGCGCGCTGCCGATACCCGACAGCGAACGGCCAAAGCCGACGCCGGTGGCGCGGATATGCGTGGGATAAGAGAGCGCCGGATAGATCATCATTTGCGCACCCGGCCCGAAGCCTTCGGCAAACAGCCACAGGCCGAGCATCAGGATGGCGAAGACCACGCCAGCGGCCGCCTGTGGATGTCCCACCAGTGCCAGGGAGATCAGCGCAATAAACTGTAGGGCGAAACCGGCAATCGCTACGTGACGCGACGGAAATTTCCACGCCAGCCGCATGCCCAGCAGCCCGCCGGTAAAGGCGAACAGCGCGTTTAAGCCCAGTGAAGCGGAGATGGTTTCAAAGACGCCCGCGCCGAGAAACTGCGCCAGAATAGACGGCAGGAAAAAGGCGATAGCCGTGTATTCAAACGAGATACAAACGTTCATTACTGCCGTAACCAGCGTGCGCTCGCGGTAAGGCTTTTGAAACAGAACGCGAAAGCTAACCTTTGGCGGTGCTTTCGGTTTCTCTGCGGTTTTTTCTTCGTGCGCGGTAATGCCGTAAGAGTCACGCAGGATCCTGACCGCGCCGCTCAGATCGCCCTGGTTAGCGGCCCAGAGTGGCGATTCATTCATAAACTTGCTGCGTACCGCAATAATCAGCAGCGCCGGCACCGCACCAAACAGCAGCGAAGCGCGCCACAGCCAGTCGATATGCTCTTTCGGCAGCAGAAAATAGAGCGCGAAAATGATAAAAAAGCAGGCCGACGAGGCCGCGTACCACATTGGGCACCAGGCGGCCAGCCGCGCGGCCTTATTGCCCTTACCGCTGAACTTAGAGAACTCGGCCAGATAGGCCATCGCCACGGGCAGATCGATGCCCACGCCTATCCCCATCAGAAACCGGGCGCCAATCAATACCCAGACGTTTGGCGCAAAGCCAGCCACAATCGCCGAGACCACAAAAAACAGCATATCGGCCATAAACACCGAGTAGCGGCCATACTTGTCGGTCAGCCAGCCGCCGACCAGGTTGCCGATAATGGTGCCGAGCATGATTGACGACGTGACCAGTCCGGTGAGCGTCGGCGTCAGGCCAAACTCTTTTACCACGTCATCAATCCCGTAAGAGAGCGTGGTGAGATCGTACGCGTCCAGAAAAACGCCGCCCAGCGCCAGAAACACGATCCAGCGCGCGTAGCTGTTTTTGTTGCCTCTGCTGTTGATTAATTGCGCCACGTCGCTGACCGAGCGTACCGGTGCCGATAGCGGCGGCGACGTGATGTCGTCGTCCAGGTTAATTGAGCTCATTATTGCCTCGTTATTTTGCAGGTGTTCGCCTGTTATAAGACGAAACCAAATGATGTCAAAACAACAAAAAATTCCGCCTAAATGCCTTTTATTCAATTGGTTGTAGTGTTTTTCAGACAGCAGAAAATGCCGGGGCGGCGCACGGCTACCCCGGTAAAAGCTATTATCTGACGAAACAGAAATAGCACGGCGCGACAACGTGACAGCGTCACTTACCGGCCGCACTACGCCTTATTCGATTTTAAGTACGTTACCCTTCTGTGCCCGTAGCCTGGCTTTGCCAGCGCCCGTTTTGCCTTCGCTGCGCCAAAGCTTATTCGGTGGCAAACGCGTTTTCGGCGGGGGCCGTTTGCCCGTGGCGGCGATAGCCCGTTCCCGGATGCGGTTCACTCAGGCGCGGTCCCTGACCAAAAAGCTTGTCACGCAGCGTGCCGGGCTGATACTCCTGCTTGTAGACGCCGCGCTTTTGCAGTTCAGGAACCAGCAGCTCGACCACATCGCTAAAGGTTTCGTGCGTGACGGCATAGGCCAGGTTAAAGCCGTCGACGTCGGTTTCCTCTACCCAGCTTTGCAGCTCGTCGGCCACCGTGGTCGCGCTACCCACCAACAGCGGCCCGAAACCGCCAATACCGACCCAGTCCGCCAGCGCCTGCACCGTCCACTGTTTGTCAGGATCGGCCGTAGAAAAGGTCTCTACCGCCGACTGAATGGCATTGGTATGCAGATGCTTCAGTACCTGTTCAGGCTGATACTGACCAAAATCGATGCCCGTCCAGCCGGAAATCAGCGCCAGCGCGCCTTCATAGCTGACGTAGCTTTTATACTCCTGCCATTTGGCCTGCGCGGCCTTATCCGTTTCTCCCACAATCACCGTTTGCAGATTAAAAATCAGTACGCTGCGCGGATCGCGTCCCGCCTCGGCTGCCCGACGGCGAATATCCGCCACCGTTTTCTTCAGCAGCACTTTTGACGGCGCGGCGACAAAGACGCATTCGGCATGTTCGGCGGCAAACTGTTTACCCCGGCTGGACGCGCCAGCCTGATAGAGCACTGGCGTACGCTGCGGCGACGGCTCGCACAGGTGAATACCCGGCACCTGAAAGAAGGTTCCCTGATGATTGATGGGATGAATTTTGCCGGGATCGCTAAAGATACGCCGCTCGCGGTCGCGCAGGACGGCCCCCTCTTCCCAGCTTCCCTCCAGCAGCTTATAAACGACCTGTAAGTACTCATCGGCATAGTCGTAGCGGGCATCGTGGTCGGTTTGCGCCTGAAAACCGATATTACGCGCGCCGCTCTCCAGATAAGAGGTCACGATATTCCAGCCGATACGCCCTTTGGTCAGGTGATCGAGCGTGGAGAGACGACGGGCAAAGGGATAAGGATGTTCAAAAGAGAGCGAGGCGGTCAGGCCAAAGCCCAGATGTTCCGTAACCAGCGCCATCGGCGTAATCAGCGCCAGCGGATCGTTGACTGGCACCTGAGTCGCATGGCGAATGGCGGCGTCGTTATTGCCATTCAGCACATCGTAAACGCCGAGGACGTCGGCAATAAATAAGCCGTCGAATTTCCCCTTCTCCAGCAGGCGGGCTAAATCCGTCCAGTAGGCTAAGTCTTTATATTGCCAGGAGCGGTCGCGCGGATGCGCCCACAGGCCGGGCGACTGATGGCCCACACAGTTCATATCAAAAGCGTTCAGTCGAATTTCACGTTGCGGCATAGCGGTCTCCATAGCCGTCACTTGCGGGCGTAACGGCATTGATGCAGATAAAGCGCGGCCTGTCCGCAATAGCTATTGCCGACGGATCCGCGATTGAAGTATTAACGGGAAGCGTGCAGTGAAGGACAACATCGCGGCACCGGCGGCGATGTGTTAAGCAACTTTTCAGCCAGCGCTTCGGCATGTTCCGCCACCTGCGGCAGGCCCATCAGTTCGCCAAAGCGCCCACGCGCCGCCGGGCCGACGACGTGCAGATGCGGGTTGGCCGTGCCGCTGCGGTTCAGGGTTTGCGACCGCGCGTCAACCAGAATGCCCAGCCCCAGCGGATCGGCCTGAATAAGCCCCTCGGCGGCCAGCTGGCCCAGCAGGCTGTCGCTGCTCAGCAGTGAACCGTGCGCCGGGCCGGTGGTAACAATCAGTTTATCGACGACGAGGGTGGTTGCCGTACCTTTACGCGGCTGTAGCCTCAGCGCAATTTCTGCACCTTCGCTGTTGGCCGCTACCAGCCTTGCCGCCAGCACGCGCAGTTGACCGCTGTGCTGCCCCTCTTCCAGCGCTTTGCTGACCTGCGGGGCGATTCGATAGCGATGTACGTCCCACCACGGACGCAGGTGGCGTAAAAAACGCCGCTGCTCTTTTAAGGCCATTTGCTGCCAGATTTGCTGGCCATGAAAGCGAATATCGTCCAGCACCAGCTGCCACGGCACGCCTTCTTCTGCCGCCTGCGCTACCTCTTGCCTTACGCGTCGTAGCCAGCCGCGAGCGGTTGCTGGCATGTGGCGATAATCAAGCGGACGGGCGTCATAGTCGCCGCTGACGTTATTGCGCGGCAGCTGGCCACGGCGTGAAAAAGCGGTTATCGGGCCACGATGACCCTGTAGCTGAAGAGAGGCGACCACATCGGCCATCGTCAGGCCAGAGCCAATAATGGCGACGCGATCTTCACTGCCCACTTTCGCCAGCGCCTGCGGCAGCCACGGATTGGCGATCAGGCCCGGATGCTCCACCAGCGCCTGCTGCACGAGGCGCGGCAAGGCGGGCGGCGGATGGCTGATTGCCAGTACGACCTCGTCTGCCCGGTAAGCGCGTCCTGCCGCCGTCAGAATTTGGCCTTCCCGCAGCGCCACGGCGCGATCCTGAACGTGAACCAGCCTGACCTGCAAACGGGCGGCTTCGGCAAACTGCTCTGCCACATAAGCCCCAAACTGCGCACGCTGCGGATAAAGCTTGCCGTCCTGCCAGCGGCTTGCCGCATCGTTCTGATAAGCAGCAGAAGCGCGATACCAGCGTTCAAAGTCGCCTTCCTGCGCGGCACAAAGCTGCATGCGCGAGGCCTGAACGTTAATGCGGTGCGCCGGATCCTGCGTGCTATAGGCAACGCCCTGTCCCAACTGCGCGCGCGGTTCAATCACCGTGACCGTCAGGCCTGCGGCTCCCTGGCGTGCAAGGTGGATTGCCAGCGCCGTGCCGGTAAAGCCGCCGCCGATAATCACAATATGCCGCTCAGCCATGGTGCAGCTCCGGCTGCGTCTGCCGCTCCAGTTCGCGTACCAGCGGGATCACTTCGCGGCCAAAGAATTCCACCTCTTCCTGAAAATGCAGGAAGCCCAGCAGCATGAGATCGACCCCCGCGTGCTTCATGGCGACGATCCTTTCGGCTATCTGCTGCGGCGTGCCGATCAGATTGGTTTTGAAACCATCGTTGTATTGCACCAGATCTTCCAGCGTGGAGCGCGCCCAGTTACCTTCGCCTTCCGGCGAGGCGCTGCCCGCATTTTTCACTTCATGCTGAAAGCCTTTTACCGCGTCGGGGTTCGCGTGATTTAAAATCTCCTGTAATACCTGCTGCGCTTCCTGCTCGCTTTGCCGGGCAATGACAAAGCCGTTGACGCCGATTTTAACCCGGTGCCGGTTCTCTTTGGCTTTCTGCTGAATGTCCTGCACCTGCTGGCGAACGCCCTCCAGCGTGTTGCCGTTGGTGAAGTACCAGTCGGAAACCCGTGCGGCCATATCACGCGCGGCACGCGAGCTGCCGCCCTGGAAGATTTCCGGCTGCGGCATCAGCGGCTTTGGCTTTAGCGAGTAGTCGCGGTAGCGGTAGAAGTCGCCGGCAAAGCTGAAGCTCTCCTCCTGCCAGATACCGCGCAGGCAGCGAATAAACTCTTCGGAACGCAGATAGCGCTCTTCATGATCCAGCCAGGGTTCGCCAATCGCTTTAAATTCGCCGCGAAACCAGCCGCTGACGATGTTGACCGCGATGCGGGCATTGCTCAGATGACTGATGGTCGCAATCTGTTTGGCGGCAAGCGTTGGATTCCACGGGCCGGGCAAAATAGCGGCAATGACCTTCAGCCTTTCCGTCGCGCCCAGCAGCGCCTGGGAGAAGGTGACGGATTCGTGCTGATTGTCCGCGCCATAACCCGCGGTAAAACGGATTTGCGTTAAGGCGTAGTCAAATCCCGCCTGCTCCGCAATACGCGCCAGCTTGCGGTTATAATCAAAATCCCAGCCGGTGCGCTGCGGGATCTGGCTGATCACCAGACCACCCGACACGTTGGGTACCCAGTAGGCGAACTGCATCGGTTGCTTTGGCACGCTGCGCTCCTTAACTCTTTTTAGCCGGACGACGATCGCCGCCGATAGTTTCACCAAACGGCCCGGTATTGACCGTACGCTGGCGTGTTTTCTCGCCTTCCGTCTGCAACAAAGGCATCACCAGCTCGGCAAAGCGGTGCGCCTCTTCCAGGTGGGGATAGCCAGAGAAGATAAAGTTTTCAATGCCCAGCGCCTGGTATTCGCGAATGCGCTCGACTATCTGCTGAGGACTGCCGACCAGCGCCGTGCCCGCGCCGCCGCGTACCAGCCCGACACCTGCCCATAAGTTTGGCGCAATGCGCAGATCTTCGCGAGAGCCCTTGTGCAGCGCGCTCATCCGCGCCTGGCCGGTAGAGTCCATGCGCGCAAAAATTTTCTGGGCGCTGGCAATGGTTTCGTCATCCAGATGCGCGATCAGGCGATCGGCGGCGGCCCAGGCTTCCTCTTCCGTTTCGCGTACGATGACGTGCAGACGGATGCCATAGCTCAGCTGACGGCCACGCTGCTCCGCGCGCTGGCGCACTACAGCCAGCTTTTCCGCGACCTGCGCCACCGGCTCGCCCCAGGTCAGATAGCTGTCGATCTGGTTGGCCGCGACATCAATAGCCTCGTCAGACGAGCCGCCAAAATAGAGCGGCGGCCCGTTTTCCTGTACGGGCGGAAACAGCACCTCCGCGCCTTCAACATGGATATGCTCGCCTGCAAAATCGACTTTTTCACCTTTCAGCAGCCGCGAATAGACTTCCAGGAATTCGCGCGTTACCTGATAACGCTCGGCATGGCTGAGAAAAATGCCGTCGCCTTTGTTTTCGACCGGATCGCCGCCCGTTACAACGTTGATCAGCAGACGACCTTCCGACAGGCGATCCAGCGTGGCGGCCATGCGTGCCGCCAGCGTCGGCGGTTGTAAACCTGGCCGTACGGCCACCAGATAGCGCAGCCGTTTAGTGATGGGTGCCAGCGCCGACGCCACCAGCCATGAGTCTTCACAGCTTTTCCCGGTAGGGATTAACACACCATAGAAACCGAGGTTATCAGCGGCCAGCGCGACCTGCTGCAAATAGGGCAAATCGACGGCGCGTCCGCCCTCTGCTGTTCCCAGGTAGCGGCCATCACCGTGCGTGGGTAGAAACCA
This sequence comes from Erwinia phyllosphaerae, assembly GCF_019132875.1. Lineage (GTDB taxonomy): Bacteria > Pseudomonadota > Gammaproteobacteria > Enterobacterales > Enterobacteriaceae > Erwinia > Erwinia phyllosphaerae. Next base: position 435,726 of record NZ_JAHSPF010000003.1, on the reverse strand, counting down.
AAACAGCTTTAGATTTTCCTGCGAGGCGCTCATTCTCACTTTCCTTATAACGTTATCTTAATTTATTCATTAGCGGCATTATCTTTGGTTATATAGACATGTGCAGGAAGCGTGCCAGGCGGGCGGGATTTTTAAATTCTTTAAAATCAGCAAGATAATTTTTTCGGAAACAAACCTGACTGCTGCAAATGCAGCAACTGCTGTCAGCCACCTGCTGCATTTGCAGCAGCGGGCAGGAAAGGACTCTCGTCACTGCTAACCAGCAAGGTTATGTTAGCGGCAGAGACTTTTACCGGAGAAAGCTATGTCCAGTTCCGTTGCCGATTTAATCGACCCCGCTTCCGTCGCGTTTAAAGACGTGCTGGATCGCCTTGCGCCCGGCGATGCCACGGTGCTGATCACAGGCGAAACCGGTACGGGGAAAGAGGTAGTGGCGCGCTACCTGCACCAGCACAGCCCAAGGCGCGATCGCCCTTTTCTGGCGGTAAACTGTGGCGCGCTGACGGAGAGCCTGGCGGAATCAGAACTGTTTGGTCACGAGAAAGGCGCGTTTACCGGCGCGACCAGCCAGCAGCCGGGCTGGTTTGAGGCGGCCGAGGGCGGCACGCTGCTGTTAGATGAAATCGGCGAGCTGAGCCTGCCGCTACAGGTCAAGCTGCTGCGCGTATTGCAGGAGCGGGAAATTACTCGCGTCGGTTCCCATCGTGCGGTTAGCGTTGACGTGCGGGTAATTGCAGCGACCCATGTCAATCTTACCGGTGCCATCCGGGAAAAACGTTTTCGGGAAGATCTCTATTACCGTCTTAACGTCGCGGAAGTGACGCTGCCGCCGCTGCGCCAGCGTAGCCAGGATATTCCGCTGCTGGCTAACCATTTTCTTACGCTCTATGCCCGCCGCCTTGGCCGCCCGCAGCTGCGCCTTAGCGAAGAGGCGATGGCGGCGCTGGTCGCCTGGCGCTGGCCCGGCAATATCCGCGAGCTGGAAAATACGCTGCATAATGCGGTGTTGTTGAGTCAGCAAACGCTGATTACCGCCGACCAGCTGCGCCTTAGCTCGCCTGTCGAAGCGCTGCCGCAGGCGGAAAATTCGCTGGACAGATTTTTGCGTCAGCACCTGCAACAGCATAGCGGGCCGGTTTATCAGGAAGTTATGGATGCGCTGGTGCGTCACGCTTTTGAGCAGTGCCAGCATAATCAGCTACAAACGGCGGCGCTGCTGGGTATCAGCCGCAATACTTTGCGCACTCATCTGGGGCATCTGGGCCTGATTAAGCCGCGCCGCAGCCTGCCGACAGGCCGCTCTTCCGCACGGGAAGCCGCACCCGCGGGCGAGCGCGAGCTGCGCATCGGCTACCAGAAGTTTGGCAATCTGGGCATTTTAAAAGCGCGCCAGACGCTGGAAACGCTGTTTATGCACCAGGGCGTGAGCGTGCTCTGGTGCGAGTTTCCCGCCGGGCCGCAGCTGCTGCACGCGCTGGATAACCATGAGATTGACTTTGGCACCACGGGCGAAGTGCCGCCGCTGTTCGCCCAGGCAAACCATTCGCCGCTGCGCTATGTGGCTTATGAACCCGCCGCGCCGCAGAGCGTGGCTTTGCTGGTGGCCGCCGACAGCGCTATCCAGACGATTGCCGATCTAAAAGGTAAACGTATTGCGGTGAATAAAGGTTCCAACGTGCATTATCTGCTGTTGCAGATTCTGGACGAGGCGGGCCTGTCGCTGGACGACGTGCGCATCGTTTACGCGCCGCCGAAATATCCTTTAACGCCCAGCGATCGTCACGCCGTCGATGCCTGGATGATGTGGGATCCGTTGCTTAGCGAGGCGGAGCGCGAGCGCGATTTACGGGTGATCGCCAGCGGCACGGGTCGGGTCAACAACCATCAGTTTTACCTGGCGCACCGCGATCTTATCGCGCGTTCTGACGATTTATTGCAGACGCTGCTGGGCGCGCTGGAACAGACCGGACGCTATATCGATACCCGCCGCGACGAGGCCGCCGCCCTGCTCTCGGCCGAGCTGGGCCTGTCGCACGCTTCGCTGGCACATGCCTTAACGCGCCGCAGCCATCAGACACGGCGGATGGATTTAGCTATCGTGCGCCAACAGCAGGCTATCGCTGACCGCTTCTTCGCGCTGGGCCTGCTGCCGCGTGCCATTAATGTACGCGATGCGGTAACGGTTTATACCTCTGTGGAGCTGGTCTGAGCCGCCTTTGCGTCAGCCAGCCAGCAGCGCCTCCGTTTCGGCTTTGCACTGCAACAGCGCGGAAAGCAGATGGTCAAACTCTTCGTCAAAGCGTATCGCCGGCACGGCCAGGGAAATCGCGTAATGCTCGTTCACTCTGGTTTTGATATAAACGCCGAGGCCGCAGACCCCGCGTGCATGCTCTTCGCGATCAATGGCGTAGTGACTGGCGCGCACCTGCTCAACGTCCTGCAAAATGGCGGGCAGCGTGCGGAGCGTTTGTTCGGTACGGAGATCGAGATGCCCGGCGAGCATCTCGCTGATTTGCTGGTTGCTTAACTGCGCCAGGATCGCCTTGCCATGCGCGGTACAATGACAGGGAAAGGCGGTACCTACGGCGGAAACCACGCGCAGTTCCCGATCGGAGACAAACTGGCTGACCGACACCGCATGGCTGCCCCGCCAGACGCAAAGATCGACCGTTTCGCGGGTGCGTCGCCCCAGCGCTTCCATTGCCGGACGGGAAAGCGCAATGACATCGGTATGGGCCGACGCCGCCAGCCGTGCCAGTGCCGGGCCAAGCTTCACCTCCCCCGCGCTTACGATCAGCAGCTGCTGGCTTTCCAGCGAGGCTACCAGGCGGTGAACGGTAGTGCGCGGTAGCTCTACCTGCCGGGACAGCGCGGAAATAGTCATTCCGGCGGGCTGATGTTCCAGCGCGCGCAGCAGCGTTGCCGCGCGGGCAATAACCTGGGAACCGTTGTTTTCGCGATCGGTGCTCATGAGTAGCCTGTAGGTTATGACAGTAACCGGCCTCATTATCCACATAGTGGACAGCTTGAACAGAGGATAGCGGTGACATCAGGCAGGCTATAGAAAATGAGTGGTTAAAACGAAGTGTTGAATAACACTGGCATGATGAAGGGTAAAGCGGTAACGGATATTACCGTGGGCGAGTAAATATCTGCCCCGAAGTAACATAAAAGCTGACCACGCCGGACAATAGCGGCGTGGTCAGTTAATCAGCTCAAAGCACGGCCTTTATCGACAGGCGCTGGCCATGATAAAGGCAAGGGTTTCCGTTCCCCTGGTCAGGCTATCAGGCTACGCCTTCTTCCTGCGCCTGCTCCGCTTCGGCTTTTTCACGCTGCAGTCGATAATAATCCGCTTTGGACGGGGCCAGCGGCGTGCGGCCACGGATTAGATCGGCCATTTTTTCTGCAATCATCACCGTTGGCGCATTCAGGTTACCGGTCGTGATCTGCGGCATAATAGAAGCATCCACCACACGCAGGTTCTGCATACCGTGTACGCGCCCTTCTGCATCGACCACCGCCATTTCGTCATTACCCATCGCGCAGCTGCCGCAAGGATGATAGGCCGTTTCCGCATGATCGCGGACGAAGGCGTCGATCTGCTCGTCGCTCTGCACTGCCGCACCTGGCTGAATCTCTTCGCCACAGTATTCTGCCAGCGCAGGCTGACGCATAATTTCGCGCGTATGGCGCACCGCGTGGCGAAACTCTTCCCAGTCACGCTCTTCCGACATGTAGTTAAAGAAGATCGACGGCGCGGCGTAAGGATGCTTCGAGGTCAGCTTAACGCGGCCACGGCTGCGTGAGCGCATGGGGCCAACGTGGGCCTGGAAACCGTGCTCCTTAACCGGGCTGCTGCCGTTGTAGTTAATGGCAACCGGCAGGAAGTGATACTGCAAGTCTGGCCAGTCCGGCTGGTCGTCGCTGCGAATAAAGCCGCCCGCTTCAAACTGGTTGCTGGCACCGATACCCGTGCCGTTAAACAGCCATTCTGCACCAATCGCCGGCTGGTTCCACCACTGGAGCGACGGATAGAGGCTAACGGGCTTTTTGCAGCGGAACTGCATATAAACTTCCAGGTGATCCTGAAGATTGCGGCCCACGCCCGGTAAGGCATGGACTACCGGGATATCCAGCTCGCGTAACCACTCTTCCGGGCCAACGCCAGAGCGTTGCAATACCTGCGGTGAGGCGATGGCACCCGCACACAGCAGGACTTCACGCGTGGCCGTTGCCCGCTCTTCTTTGCCGCCGCGCAGCCAGCAGACGCCCACGGCGGTTTTGCCCTCAAACAGAATACGGTCGGTTTGCGCATGGGTGACGATGGTCAGGTTTGAACGCTGTTTCGCCTCGTCCAGATAGCCGCGTGCGGTGCTGGAACGACGGCCTTTTGGCGTCACCGTTCGGTCCATCGGGCCAAAACCATCCTGGCGATAGCCGTTCATATCGTCGGTCTCGTGGTGACCGGCCTGCTTCGCCGCGTCGATAAAGGCGCGGAACAGCGGGTTATTGCCCTTCTTCGGCGTGGTGACGCTCAGATACCCTTCGCCGCCGTGATAGTCGTTTTCGCCGATATCGCGTTTCTCGGCCTTGCGGAAATAAGGCAGGCAATTGAGATAAGACCAGTTTTCCAGCCCCTTTTTTTGCGCCCAGTTATCGTAGTCCATCGCGTTGCCGCGCACGTAGCACATGCCGTTGATCAGCGAAGAGCCACCCAGACCCTTACCACGTCCGCACTCCATGCGGCGATTGTTCATTTTGGGTTCCGGATCCGTTTCATAAGCCCAGTTATAGCGTTTTCCCTGTAGCGGATAAGCTAAAGCGGCTGGCATTTGGGTACGGAAATCCCAGCGGTGATCCTTGCCGCCTGCTTCCAGTAAAAGTACCGATACGTCAGCATCCTCAGTCAGTCGTGTTGCCAGAACGTTGCCGGCAGAGCCAGCGCCAATAATGATATAGTCAAATTTCTGCATTAAACCTCCGGATAGCCGCGGCCTGCGCCGCGGCAAAAAAACAGTGTCGTCATCAGGGCAATCAGAACGCGGACGGATAGTCGCCCATTTCGATCAGCACGGATTTGGTACGCGTATAGTGGTGTAGCGTTTCCAGGCCGTTTTCACGTCCTACGCCGGACTGCTTATAGCCGCCAACCGGCATTGGCGCAGGCGATTCGCCCCAGCTGTTCACCCAGCAGATGCCCGCTTCCAGCTGATGGATAACGCGGTGTGCGCGATTCAGCGAGGTGGTAAAGACGCCTGCGGCCAGACCATATTCCGTGTTATTGGCGCGATCGATAACTTCCTGCTCGTCATCAAACACCAGCACGCTCATCACCGGGCCAAAAATCTCTTCCTGCACAATGCGCATTTCGTCGGAACAGTCGGTGAACACGGTTGGCGCCACAAAGCAGCCCTTCGCCATTTCGCCTTCGGTCAGGCGGAAACCGCCAGCCAGCACGCGTGCGCCCTCGTTTTTACCGATTTCCAGATAGGAGACCACCTTCTGGCAGTGCTCTTCGCTGACCAGCGGGCCGAAATTGGTGTCCGGCAGCGTTGGATCGCCACATTTGATAGCCTCCATTTTTTCCAGCAGGCGCTTTTCAAAATCCGCTTTTAGTGAGCGATGCACGAACACGCGCGTGCCGTTGGTGCAAACCTGGCCACTGCTGTAGAAGTTAGCCATCATCGCGCCATCTACGGCACGTTCCAGCTCGGCATCTTCAAAGACGATCAGCGGCGATTTGCCACCGAGTTCCATGGTGACCGACTTCAGGTTCGCCAGTGCCGCATCCGCCATGACGCGCTTACCGGTATTCACTTCGCCAGTAAAGGAGACTTTAGCGATCTTCGGATGCTGGCTCAGGCCCTGACCGACAGCGCCGGCACCCTGGACAACGTTGAAAACGCCGTCCGGTAGCCCGGCTTCGGTAAAGATTTTTGCCAGCTCCAGCGCGCTGAGCGGCGTGACTTCGCTGGGCTTAAAGATCATTGCGTTGCCGGTAGCCAGCGCAGGCGCGCTTTTCCACATTGCAATCTGAATGGGGTAGTTCCAGGCACCGATGCCGGCACAAACGCCCAGGGGTTCGCGGCGGGTATAAACCAGCGCGCTGTCGCGCAGTGGAATCGATTCGCCTTCTACCGCCACAGCCAGGCCCGCATAGTACTCCAGTACATCTGCGCCCGTGACAATGTCAACCGCTTCGGTTTCGCTGAGCGGTTTGCCGGTGTCTGCGGTTTCCAGCGCGGCCAGCTCATCGTTACGCTCACGCAGGATCGCTACGGCTTTTAACAGGACACGGCTACGTTCGACCGGCGTATAGCCGCGCCAGATACGCTGGCCCGCTTCGGCACTGGCGACGGCGCGATCGATATCCTGCTGGCTGGCTGAGGTCACTTCTGCCAGCACTTCACCATTGGCGGGATTGATGGTGGTAAACGTTTCGCCATGACCCGCTTCTTCGCGGCCATTGATGTAAAGTCCACGGCGTTGCATATCGGCCATGTCTCCTCCTTCAGGGTTAGGTTGCCGGGGCGGAAAGCCACAGCGCGAGATTTTGATAGCAAAGCTGACGAGCGTCGAAAAGCCCTTGCGCCATCGGCTGCGGGGCCAGCGTCATACGCAGCCACAGCCCGTCGATTAATGCCGCCATGCTGGCGCCTGCCGCACGCGCCGTCTCTTTCGGCAGCGCCCGGGCAAACTGCGCCGTCAGGTTGGCGTGCAGGCGGCGGTCGTTGATGCGCTGTAGCCGCTGCAGATCGGGCTGGTGCAGGCTGCTGCTCCAGAAAGCCAGCCAGGTTTTCAGAACCGGTCCGGCAATCTGCGAGATGTCAAAGTTACCGTCGATGATGGCGCGAATTTGTGCCTGCGGCTCGTCTGCCGCCTGGCGACGATGATGTACCACCGCCACGTACAGATCGGAGAGAATTTGCCGCATGCAGGCGTCCAACAGGCCATTTTTGTCGCCAAAATAGTGGCTGACAATGCCCGTAGAGACTCCCGCTTCTTTGGCAATCAGCGCCAGGCTGGCATCGGCCAGGCCTACGCGGTCGATAACCGTCAGCGTCGCGTGAATTAACTGCGCCTGACGAATCGCTTTCATTCCAACTTTTGGCATCGCTTCATCGGTTTTAGCTATTGAATGAGGATGATTATAGACATTTTATATTGAACGTTCAATCAAGAAAAAATTTTACGCCGTCGGCACGTGGTCTTTTGCGACAGTCTGAACGCAAAAAACATCACCATCAGAACGTCAAGCTTTCGCCATATTTAATTGAAATATAAGAAATAAGTAAGCCATCACCGCTTTACACCGGTAAAGAAATTTTTAGCCGCCTGCTGCGCTGGTGTTATCACTGTGAAAATTAAAAATTAAGGCCTGTTGCTCTGAAAAACTGGCGTAACCGCGATGCAAAATATGTAATGCGACCGCCGTTAATCGACAGGATGTGGCCGACAAGAAAACGCCGGAAAGTCGGCAAAACTTTCCGGCGGAGAGGGGTTAAAACGATCGGACGACCCGATAAAAAATGCGCTAAATAAAAGTTAGCGGAGAGAAGCGCAGTCAATCAGTCGCGCAGCAGGGTTAAGACATCCTGGGCTGACTGGTTAGCCATTTTCATTACTGCATTCTGGCCCTGATCTTTGATTTGCGCCCTGGCCAGCTGGCTGGCTTCCTGCGCGTAATCGGCATCCTGAATCCGGCTCTGCGCCGCCTGAGTGGCTATGCTCTGCTGTGACAGCACTGATTTATTTGACTCATAGCGATTCATTTTTGCGCCGTAGTCGGAGCGGTAGCCGCTGACTTTATTCAGCGCCGCATCCAGCGCAGTCATAGAGGTACGGATAGCGCTCGCGGTCAGCAGGCTGGTGTTGTCCAGACCCAGCGTCTTTGTATCAGAAGGCGTTGGCCCCAGTGTGTCCGACTGCACCGGCTGACCATAATTGGCGCTGGTGATTACCTGTAGCGGCTGGCTCTGTTTTGGCGGTACGGCTGGCGTTTCGGTTGGCGTTGGCAGCGATCCCCAGGTCAGATTGCCGCTGAACGACCCGTTACCAACCACGACCACGATCAGATCTTCACTGACGTTGTCGATATTAATCCGCTCCTGTGAATTGCTGGTCAGCGTGCCGTCGTTTTCCGCACCGGTAGTCGCATCCTCATAACGATCGCCATCGCCGCTATAGGTAATACTCATGCCGTTATAGCTGCTGGTCTCGCTACCGGTCAGCGCCCACGACGATCCTCCTTCATTAAGATCCGTGCTGTCGTAGCTGGCACCGCTGGCAAAGCCATTACTGGTCGTCAGTACTTTACTGGTTGCCGTGGCGTCATTGGTTACGCCTTTACTTATCCATGTATAGTCCGCATCGCTGCCGTCCACCGGCGTGCCGGCCAGATGCTTGCCGTCACGGGTGAAGAGCTGAAGATCGTCATCCATGCTAAAGGAGTCAATGGTGATAGTGATATTGGTCGCGCCTGCCGGAATATAGGCAAGCGACACAATCCCGGAGGTAAACGAGTAATCCTGCCCGGCCACCGGAAATTTAGTTCCTATGGGCGATACATTGCCTAGCAGCGTGGGCGTCTGTTCGGGCGTGCTGGTCGCCAGCGGGAACTGCCCGAAAATCTCTGTGCCGCTGGCAATGCCGTTGATGCCATTCATTAACTGCTGATATTCCGTATCCAGGCTTTGCCGGTCAGAAACAGACATGGTGCCGTTGGCTGCGCGTACCGCCAGGCTTTTTGCCTTGATCAGCATATCGCTGATATTGCCCAGCGCGCTTTCTGCCGTTTGCGCATAGCTGATGGCATCGTTCAGGCCGCGCGTAACGGCGCTGTCCGCATTGATATTTGCCTGCATACGGTTAGCAATCGACATGCCCGCCGCATCGTCGCTGGCTCCATTGATACGTAACCCTGATGAAAGTCTTTCAATAGATTGCGCCAGCAAAGAGGTATTTGCCGAGCGAGCGTTACCTGTTTTAAGAGCAGTATCGTTATTATTGACTGTTAACATTGTTTCTCTGCGCAATTATTGAGGTAAGTGAGATTATCGGCGCGAGGAAGATGCGCTTTAGCGTCAGGAGGAATCTTTACACAGCGTACGCCCGCGCGAATCGAACGACCTTTTTGTATTTTATCCGTAACAAAACGCCTGAAGATCGCAGGAAGGAGAAGTTATTTTTTGGAAATTAATATCTGCCGTTCAGCCTGTAAAATCAGCTATTTTACGCAGACTGGCCCAACCAGCGCATCAGTACCTTATAAAAAACCATTTTCCTTAGCGATTTACGCATAAGCGGCGTTTAATTTTGCTTATCTTTGCTTCTGCAAAACATTATTCCTGAAAAAAGGCCCTGGTGATTAGCTTCATCGCGCGAATAAATTTTATGCGAATAGCAGCCTTATATAATAAACAAATGCGTTACAACAATATTTAATATTGAAAACATACCTATATCCATGAGTAAACACTTGTAAAACGGCCCCTGACGTTATTTGAAAAAACGCTTGCCTGGCAGCAAACAATGGGCGAAATTAACCGCCAATTTTCCAAATTTATAACTATGCGGCTAATGCCCGTCCTGTTCGACGATGACTTATTTTTTTAGTCGAATCAGGAAATTGACTCCAGAGGTATCAGTGTCAACTGCAAACAAACAACCCGATACAGGCAGTATCAACGCGTTTAAACAACCGCGATCTTTTTATCTTATTTTTTCTATCGAACTCTGGGAACGGTTCGGTTATTACGGCCTGCAAGGCATTATGGCGGTGTATCTCGTCAAAATGCTGGGCATGTCGGAAGAGCAGTCTATTACGCTGTTCGCTTCCTTTAGCGCGCTGGTATACGGCCTGATTGCCGTTGGCGGCTGGCTGGGCGATAAGGTGCTGGGCACCAAGCGCGTGATCGTGCTCGGTACGCTGGTGCTGGCGCTGGGCTATGCGCTGGTGGCGTGGTCGGGCCATGATGTCAGCCTGGTTTATATCGGCATGGCGACCATCGCCGTGGGTAACGGCCTGTTTAAGGCTAACCCCTCTTCTCTGCTTTCGACCTGTTATGCCAAGGACGATCCGCGTCTGGATGGTGCCTTCACCATGTACTACATGGCGATTAATATCGGTTCGTTTTTCTCTATGCTGGCAACGCCGTGGCTGGCTGCGCATTACGGCTGGAACGTCGCTTTCTCGCTCTCCTTCGTCGGCATGCTGATTACCCTGGTTAACTTTATGCTGTGCCGTAAATGGGTGAAAGATCACGGCTCTAAACCTGACTTTCAGCCGCTGCATCTGGGCAAACTGCTGGCGACCCTTGCTGGCGTCGCCGTGCTGGTCGTGGTGGCAACCTGGATGCTGCATCACCAGGATATCGCGCGCCTGGTGCTGGCCGCAGTGGCTGTAGGCATCGTTCTGCTGTTCGCTAAAGAGACCTTCGCTTTACAGGGCGCGGCGCGGCGTAAAATGATTGTCGCGTTTCTGCTGATGGTGGAAGCTATCGTCTTCTTCGTGCTGTACATGCAGATGCCCACCTCGCTGAACTTCTTTGCTATCCGCAACGTCGAGCACAGCATCCTGGGGCTGGCCTTCCAGCCGGAACAGTACCAGGCGCTGAATCCGTTCTGGATTATGATTTTTAGCCCGCTGCTGGCGGCAATCTATAACAAAATGGGCGACCGCCTGCCGATGCCGCACAAGTTTGCGGTGGGGATGGTGCTCTGCTCGGTGGCGTTTCTGGTGCTGCCGCTGGGCGCTAAATTTGCCAACGAGCTGGGGATCGTCTCCGTTAGCTGGCTGATCCTGAGCTATGCGCTGCAAAGCGTGGGCGAGCTGATGATCTCCGGCCTGGGTCTGGCGATGGTGGCGCAGCTGGTGCCGCAGCGCCTGATGGGCTTTATTATGGGATCCTGGTTCCTGACCACGGCAGGTGCCGCGATGGTAGCCGGGAAAGTGGCGAACATGATGGCCGTACCGGAAAACATTACCGACCCGCTACAGTCGCTGCACGTTTATGGTGATGTCTTCCTGCAAATCGGTGTCGTGACCGGTGTGATTGCCGTGCTGATGATGCTGACCGCGCCAAAACTCAACCGAATGACGCAGGGTTAATAGCCAGGCCCCAAACTAACAGGGACTAATAAGGGTGACGACTATGTCACCCTTAAAATCGGGGCCGAGGTGCTTTTCGCAAGGAGCAAAAAATGGTCTCTTTGTGCGGCACATAATCATTTCCTGATAGCCAGCGTAGAGGCGGCAAACTCCACCTCCAGCCCCACGGCGGGCAACAGCTGGCGAATACGTAAAATCCTTTCCGGCTCAATCAACAAACAGCGCTCGCCTTCGTTTGTATTCTGCCAGTTAATCTCCGCTTTCCCCTGGATATGCAGCGCGTTTCCCTGGTGAAAATCCATAATCAGCAAAGCGCAGCGTGGTTCCAGCAGTAAATTTCCCAGCGTGTTCATATAGCGATTGCCCGCATAGTCAACCATCTGCAGCCTGCCGTTTTTAAGCTCAATAAATCCCGGCAGCCCGCCGCGATGTGAAATATCTGCGCCGCCCGCCTGTTCTCGCTGTACGCGACTGGCAATAAAACAGGTATCCGCAGCGGCAATCAGGTAACGCGCATCGGCATCCAGAGCAGAGAGATATTCCAGTTCCACCAGCCGCTGCGGATCGCTTTCCGCTATGCTTCGCCGCTGGATATAGTTGGCGCAGTTGCCGAAGCTCTCCTCTATGGCAAGCGTAACAAACTCTGCCGTCACGCCTGCGATAACGCCGTTTACCCGATTGCGCCGTCGGTTAGAGAAATCCAGCCCTAATCCCCCTGCCCGCATGCCTGGCCTGAGCGGCGGCAGATAAAGAGCGTTATGCAGCGAGGCCGTGGCTATGCGCAAATGGCCGTCATCGATGGCCTGCACAAATCCCGGCGCGCCCTGTAGCAGCGCCGCGACGGGATAGCCGTCAGCATCGGCAACGCTAAAAAAGAACTGCTTCAATCCGGCATAAAAGAGACGGTGCTGTTGCGGCATTGTTTTATAGATGGCGGCGCTGTCCGTGCTAAAGCCCGCCAGCCGCTGCGCCATAAGTTCACCGGAATGAAACATTGTTATTCTCCCTGTGGATGCGGCAACGCGGGCAGCGCAATAAAGCCAGCCAGTGATTCAACCTGGCCAAGCCACTGGCGGATTGCCGGATAGTCCAGCGCAATACCGCCCTCCGGCGCGCAGGCGACATAGGCATAGCAGGCCAGATCGGCAAGCGTCGCCTTATCGCCTACCAGCCAGGTTTTGCCCTGCAAATGCGCTTCCATCTGCGGCAGGAATTTTTGCGCCGTTGCGAGGGCCGAATCGTAGTTTTCCGCCACGCCAAACTGCTTTATCAAGCGCGCCGAGGCCACGCCATAGCGGATCTCGCCTGCGGCTTTCGCCAGCCATTGATGCACCTGCACTTCCAGATACAGCTCCTTTGGTAACCACTGGCTGTCGGGCGCATAGCGTTTGGTCAGCCAGATCAGTATCGCATTGCTGTCGCTGATAACCTGTTCGCCGTCGACCAGCACCGGGATCTGTCCATACGGATTTAGCGCCAGAAATTCGTCGCTTTTTCTGACTTCAGCGCCGGCTTCCCGCCATTCCGCCGTGAGATTCAGCATCGCCAGCAGCAGCCGGACCCGATGGACGTGCCCGGAAAGTTCAGTACCGTAAAGCGTTAGTGTGTTCATGCCTTTCTCCTTGCGTTTCTTTTCAGCATACTCTTGCTGAAAACGGCGTATACGGGCAAAAATAGCAATTCATAATTTCGCTAAGTGGAACAGTGATGGATAAGCTTGATGAGCTGGCGGTCTTTGTTGCCGTGGTGCAGCACGGAAGCCTGGCGGCGGCCGCACGGACGCTCCGGCGTTCACCTGCCGCAGTGACGCGCACGCTGGCCGCGCTGGAAAAACGCTTTGGCAGCCTGTTAATTGAGCGAACCACGCGCCGCCTTGCGCCAACGCCCGCCGGTATGACGCTGTTTGAGCGGGCAAAAAAGCTGCTGGATGAATACCAGCAGGCGCTAAATGCCGTCACCGATAATCAGCTCAGCGGCCAGCTTCGCCTGACCGCCCCGGTCCAGTTTGGCCGCCGGCATGTTGCCCCACTGCTGCTGGCTTTTATGGAGCACTATCCGGATATTCAGATCGAACTTCAGCTTAACGATGGCTATCAGGATCTGATTGAACAAGGGCTGGATATGGCATTACGCATCGGCCAGCTGCGGGATTCTTCGCTAGTGGCCGTCTCCGTAGGAAGCGTACAGCGCCTGCTGGTCGCCAGTCCTGACTACCTTACCCGCATGGGAACGCCCGGGTCACCGGCGGCCCTGGCCCATCACTCTCTGATAGCCAGCATTTCGCAGGCTGCCGGTAAAGAGTGGCGTTTTTCTTCCGCTGGCGTGCAGGAACGCGTACGCCTTACTCCCCGGCTGATAGTTAACGAAGTGGAAACACAGCTGCTCGCCGCACGCGCAGGCAAAGGCATTGCGCGACTGCTTTCCTATCAGGTTTATGACGATCTTCAGACGGGATCGCTGTGCGAAATCTTGCCGGATTATCGTTCCACGGCCGTTCCGGTGCAGCTGGTGAGGCAAAACGTAAAATATATGCCGGCCAGGGTTCGTGCTTTTTGGGATCTGGCTCTCGCCAGGCTGCCAGAGCTCGGCTGTTTGCAGACAAATAAACCGCGTAAAAACAAAATTCAGGCGAATTAAGAATATTGCGTACGCGGCAGCGCTGACTTTTTAAGCAGGCGGCACTAAGCTAAAAACATCTTTCGCCGCAAACTCAGGGAGTAAGCCATGAAACTGTTTTATAAGCCCGGCGCCTGTTCGCTTTCCCCGCATATTGTCATGCTGGAAACCGGTCTGGATTTTACGCTGATTAAAGTTGATACCGCTGCGGGCGTTACCGAGCAGCAGGAGAACTACCGTGAAATTAATCCAAAAGGTAAGGTGCCCGCGTTACAGTTCGATGACGGCACGGTGCTGACCGAAGGCGTCGCTATCGTGCAGTATCTGGCCGACCTGAAACCCGACCGGCAGCTCCTTGCACCGACGGGCACGCTGGCGCGCTATCAAACGCTGGCATGGCTCAACTTTATTTCGGCGGAGCTGCATAAAAGCTTTTCGCCTCTGTTTAAAGAGGCCACGCCGGACGCTTATAAGGCAACGCTGCGCCAGCAGCTGGAGGAAAATTTTCGCTGGGTTGACCACGAGCTGGCGGATAAGCAATGGCTGTCGGGCCTGCACTTTACCGTGGCCGATGCCTATCTGTTTACCGTAATGCGCTGGGCGAAGCTGATTAAACTGGAGCTGTCGGGGCTAACGTCGCTGGAGGCGTGGTTTCAGCGAGCGGCCGCACGGCCGCACGTAGCCGAAGCGCTTGAGTCAGAAGGACTAAGCTAAAACACCCAGCGCATAAGGTGTTAAACCAGCGGATAACAATAATTTATACTCATGGGCTGACAACCGGAGGTTCTATGAGTTCTGTTATTGATATCCTTACCGCCCATAAAAGCGAACGCAGCTTTACCGAGAAGCCTGTTGACGACGCCATTATCGATCGTCTGGTGATGGCCGCTTACCGCGCACCGACGTCGGTCAACTCGCAGCAGGTATCGCTGGTAGTAACGCGCGGTGCCGAAGCGCGCGGCAAAATCTCCGCTATTGCGGGCGGTCAGCCGTGGATTGCCAAAGCGCCGTTATTTATCACTTTTGTACTGGATATGCATAAAAGCCAGCAGGCTATGGCCGCAATTGATAAAGAGCAGATCGCCCAGCAAAGCATCGAAAGCGTGGTTTCTGGCGCAACGGATATTGGGATTGCGCTTGGCGCAGTGATGACCGCCGCGCGTGCGGAAGGTCTGGGCATCGTGCCTATCGGCGGTATTCGTCGCGATCCGCAGGCAATGATTTCCCTGCTGAAGCTGCCGGAGCTGACTTTCCCGGTTGTGGGTCTGGCGTTGGGCTATGTTGATGTGCCAGCGCATCAGAAACCGCGTCTGCCGCTGGCCACTTTCCGCCACGATGAAGAGTACCGTACGGAAGGATTGCAGCAGAATATTGCGGATTACAATCAGGAGCTGACGCAGCACTGGCAGGCGACTGGCCGTACGGACGGGGAAGACTGGAGCAACAGCGTTGCCGGTTATTACCAGCACGTCTATTTCCCGGAAGTCTTACCCGCGCTGCTGAAGCAGGGCTTTGGCAACGACAAATAGTCAACTGACCGGGCGCAAGCCCGGTCAATATTTACAGCTTTACCGCATCAAAATGCTGCTGCGGATTGGCTATGGCGTCCTGGGCCGCCACCAGCTGCAGTTCATATTCGCCCATCTGGTGCGTGGTCAGCATCACTTCATAAACCGCCGCAGTAATATGCTCCAGCGCGTCCTTCAACGATTTACCGTGCAGCAAATTAACCAGCAGCAGCCCGCTGGTCAAATCCCCCACGCCAACCGGCTGGCGCACGCCAAAGTCCACCAGCGGACGACTGATATGCCAGGCTTCCTCTGCCGTCACCAGCAGCATTTCAAAACGATCGCTGCGCTGCCCCGCCCGCGCCAGGTGTTTCACCAGCACAATCTTTGGCCCTTTAGCAATGAGCTCGCGTGCGGTAGCGATAGCCTGCTCGACGCTGCTGACCTCGTGGCCGCTAAGCAGCTCCAGCTCCAGCAGGTTTGGCGCAATGATATCGCTGGCTGGCAGCGCGCTGCGCGCGTGAAACTCCGCTACCCCTGGCGCGACGATGCAGCCTTTTTCCGGATGGCCCATCACCGGATCGCAAAAATACCAGGCGTTCGGATTAGCCTGTTTTACCTGGCGGACGATTTCCAGGATCTGTTCGCCCTGCTCTGCCGAGCCAAGATAGCCGCTCAGCACCGCATCGCAGGTTTTCAGGCGGTCGATAGCCGCAATGCCGCTGACGATATCGGTCAGATGGCTGGCCGGCATCACCATGCCGGTCCAGTGACCGTACTGAGTATGGTTAGAAAACTGGACGGTATTCAGCGGCCAAAGGTTTGCGCCCAGGCGGCGCATCGGAAATTCCGACGCGCTGTTGCCGGCATGGCCGAAAACGGTATGCGACTGAACGGAGAGAATATTTTTCATGATAACCTTGCCAGGAAAAGAGGAGTGGTGAACACCTTCGCAGGCACAGAGCAATGCTGTCCGACGCGATATCATCGCCGATGGCCGGACAACATCGCGTCCGGCCAGCCTTCATATATTATTCGCCGCAGGAATTATTTCCAGACGATCAGAGAGTAGTTCTTTTTACCGCGACGCAGCAGCGTAAAACGGTCAAACAGGCGGTCCTGTGCTGCGAATGCGTAATCTGCCGCCAGCTGGACGTCGCCGTTGATGCTGACCGCTTTAGACTCAATCAGCTTGCGCGCCTGGCCGCGAGACGGTGCCAGATCGCCATCCACCATCGCCTGCTGCAGATCCTGGCCCTGCTCCAGCTCGATAAACGGCATGCCGTCCTGCGCCAGCTGCTCAAAGTCCGCTTCCGTCATCTCTGCCAGGCTGCCGGAGAACAGGCTTTTGGTGATGCGCTGCGCTGCGGTCAGGCCCTCTTCACCATGCACCAGTCTGGTCACCTGTTCCGCCAGCACGTACTGCGCACGCGGCGCTTTACCGCTGTTTTTGTCTTCTTCTTCCAGCGCGTTGATCTCTTCAATGCTCATAAAGGTGAAGAACTTCAGGAAGCGGTAAACGTCGGCGTCCGCCGTATTGATCCAGAACTGGTAGAACTTGTACGGGCTGGTTTTCTTCGCGTCCAGCCACACCGCGCCGCCTTCGGTTTTACCGAACTTGGTGCCGTCAGACTTGGTGATCAGCGGTACGGTCAGGCCAAAGACCTGGTTCTGGTGCAGACGACGGGTCAAATCGATACCGGAAGTGATGTTGCCCCACTGGTCGGAACCACCAATCTGCAGCGCCACGCCGTAACGTTCGTTCAGACAGGCAAAGTCGTAGCCCTGCAGCAGGTTGTAGGAGAACTCGGTAAAGGAGATACCCTGGTCGTCACGGTTCAGGCGCTGCTTCACCGCTTCTTTATTGATCATCTGGTTAACGGAGAAGTGCTTGCCAATATCGCGCAGGAAGGTCAGCACGTTCATGCCGCCGAACCAGTCGTAGTTGTTCGCCGCGATAGCGCTGTTGTCGCCGCAGTCGAAATTCAGGAAAGGCGCAACCTGACCGCGGATCTTTTCCACCCACTCGTTAACGGTATCGGCGGTGTTCAGCTTACGTTCGGCCGCTTTAAAGCTGGGGTCGCCAATCAGGCCGGTAGCGCCGCCAACCAGCGCCACCGGACGGTGTCCGGCATCCTGAAAGCGCTTCAGGCAGAGAAGTGGGACCAGATGGCCCAAGTGCAAGCTGTCGGCAGTGGGATCGAAGCCGCAATAGAGAGCAATTGGCCCTTGCGCCAGCCGCTCTGCTAACGCTTCCTCATCCGTTACCTGGGCGACCAGGCCACGCTCTTGCAATTGTTTAATCAGGTTACTGCTGCCCATCTGTGACTCCGTGTAAAAAAAGTCTGCACCTTTGCTGGTACACAGCTATCCGCTGGCTAGCGGATGAAAAAAAGGGGTATAGAATAAAGCGCTGGCGCACTCTGTGCCAGCGCTTAACGGGATTATTTCACGCAATCAGGGTGCCAGGCGGTCGATTTTCCACGCCTCGCCTTCGCGCTGGTAGAAAAAGCGATCGTGCAGCCGGTGTTCGCCGCCCTGCCAGAACTCCATCGAGTCGATTTTAATCCGGTACCCGCCCCAGAAGCTCGGCAATGGAACTTCGCCCTGCTGGAACTTTTGCTTCAGCTCCAGGAATTTGCCTTCCAGTACGCCACGCGCGGAGATGCGGCTCGACTGTTTTGATACCCAGGCACCAATCTGGCTTTCGCGTGGACGACTGTGAAAATACTTTACCACGTCGATCATTGACAGTTTTTCAACGTGGCCCAGTACCATGACCTGCCGCTCCAGCATATGCCAGGGGAAAAGCAGGCTGATGCGCGGATTGTTTTCCAGATGCTGCGCCTTACGGCTGCCAAGGTTGGTGTAAAAAACCATGCCGCGCTCGTCGAAATGCTTCAGCAACACGATGCGCTGATAAGGCTGCCCCTGCTCGTCTACGGTCGCCACGCTCATTGCCGTCGCATCCGGCAGCTGCGCTTCTACGGCCTGGCCAAGCCAGTGCTCGAACAGCGCCAGCGGGTTGGCGGGCAGATCTTTGCGGCGCAGGCCGCCACGGGTATATTCACGGCGCAGATGGGCAATCTGCTGCAGGCTGTCGTCATTCATGAGGGTTTTCCGCTAACAGGGTTAAGGCATTGTGCGCCTGTTTTCAATCATTTTCAACGAGTTAACTGCCGCTCAAGCGGCAGTCGTCAATAATGGTGGCACCGTTGCGTTCGATAAAGGCGGCGTCCCCTTTTGACCAGAAAACGTAGTGGTCATCCGCATAACGCGTGCCGGACGCCGCAGGCTGCTGCTTCAGCGTCAGCGGGTTGCCATCCAGAATAAGATTAACTTCCCGGCGGCTGTTATCAAGCATCACCGTTAACGGCAGCGTACCGCAGCTATAGTGCAGCGTTTTAATCTTCTCCGGCTGAGGATGAAACAGACAGCCGCTTAACAACAGCGCGCCGACAACAGGTAAATATTTTTTCATGCTCGCTCCTTAACGATAGCGCGGACTGTTGGCAGGAAAGATAGCACCCAGTACGGAAGCTTCACGCGCGCCGGTCACGGAAGGCAGATTACCGGTTTCGTAGGAGAGCGTGCGGTAAGCCAGCCAGGCAAACGCCAGCGCCTCCATATCGTCACCGCGAATGCCGATTTCATCAGTTAAGCTGACCTCGGTTCCGGCCAGCAGTGCGGCTAACCTTGCCATTAACAGCGGATTCTTGCCGCCGCCGCCGCAGACCAGCAGGCGTTCGCAGCCGCCGTTCAGCATGACCTGCTGCGCAATAGTGGCTGCCGTCAGCTCCACCAGCGTGGCCTGGATATCCTGCGGCGGCAGGCCGGGAAAGTTCACCAGCTGCCTTTCGATCCACGCCAGATTGAAATACTCTCTGCCGGTCGATTTGGGTGCCGGTAAGGCAAACCACGGATCGGCCAGCATTTGCTGTAACAGCGGATGAATGACCTGGCCGCTACTGCCCCATTCGCCATTTTTATCGTAGGGCTGCTGCTGCTGTAGCCAGATCCACGCGTCCAGCAACATGTTGCCCGGCCCGGTATCATAACCGCCCACCGGCTGGCCCGGGATCAACAGGGAAAGATTGGCGATGCCGCCAATATTGAGCACCATCCTCTTTTCATGGGGATGCATCAATACGGCCTGATGGAAGGCGGGCACCAGCGGCGCGCCCTGGCCGCCCAGCGCCATATCACGACGGCGAAAGTCGCCCACTACCGTGATGCCGGTCAGCGCGGCTATCTGGTTATTATCGCCGATTTGCAGCGTATTCGGCGCGTCGCCCAGCGGCTCGTGCCAGACGGTTTGTCCATGACAGCCAATGGCGGCGATATCCGCTTTTTCCAGACCTTCGCGGCGAACCAGCGTTTGTACCGCTTCGGCAAACAGCCGCCCCAGCCGGGTATCCAGCTGGCCTAGCTGCGAAAGCGTCAGCGACTGGCCCTGGTTTATCGCCAGTATCGCCTGGCGCAAATCCGGGGGCATTGGATGGCAATAGCTCGCCTGCTGCGCCACTATCTGCTGGTCGATAGCGGCCAGCACCACGTCCACGCCGTCCAGACTGGTGCCGGACATTACCCCGATATAGCGTCCCGATCTCATCAATATGCCTTATCCGCTATGGGAAGAGTAAACCTCGCTACAGCGTCGCAAAAACGGTGTGGCAATGCCATGATTAACTTTGCAATTTTACATGATGAAAGAATTTATATCCGGCTCTTCAGCCGTGGATTTATTCCAGATTTAGTTGGGCTGCGCTATTCTTATAGCAACTTTTTGCCGCAATCAGACGACAGGCATTGCCTGTATCTTATAATCGGGTTATTGATCGCTGCGCAATTGACTGCAGCACACAGAAAAGAAAGGAGTTTGATGATGTTAAAGCGCATGATGATCGTGGCACTGACCGGTGTGACTTTAGCAGGCTGTGCCAACAACAGCACGCTATCGGGCGATGTTTATAGCGCCTCTGAAGCGAAGCAGGTACAGAATGTGACTTATGGTACGCTGGTGGCTGTGCGTCCTGTACAAATTCAGGGCGGCGATGACAGCAACGTGATTGGCGCGATTGGCGGTGCCGTACTTGGCGGCTTTTTGGGTAATACCATTGGCGGCGGCGCAGGACGTGGCCTGGCAACGGCGGCAGGCGCGGTGGCGGGTGGCGTAGCGGGCCAGGGTGTGCAGGGCGCAATGAACAAAACCCAGGGCGTCGAGCTGGAAATCCGTAAGGATGACGGCAACACCATCATGGTCGTCCAGAAACAGGCGGCCAGCCGTTTCGCTGTGGGACAGCGCGTAGCGATGGCTTCCAACGGCAGCCAGGTTACCGTTTCACCACGCTAGGCACAGAAGAACCGGCTGCGGCCGGTTCTTCTACTCATCCCTGCCCTGTAACTCCAGAATATTCTTTTCCAGCCGAGCGATAAGCGTCACCAGCTTTTCAATTTCGCTCTGCGAGATCCCTGCCAGAATATCATCCCGCGTGGCGTCAATAACGTGTTCAACTTCATTGATGACCGGAGCGGCTTCTTCCGTAAGCTTGATGCGTTTAGCGCGGCGATCGCTGGCGCAGGTGGTGCGGGTAATCAGCCCTTTCTCTTCCAGCTGATCCAGCGTGCGTACCAGCGATGGCTGTTCAATGCCAATGGCTTTTGCCAGCTGAATTTGCGACTGCTCCGGCGGCAGTTGATGGATGTTGTGCAGCGTAACCCAGTGAGTCTGCGTCAGCTCCAGCGGCTTAAGGCGCTGGTCAATCAGCGAGCGCCAGATGCGCACCAGTCTTGCAAGGTCCGTTCCTAGTGGGGTATCCAATTTCTTCTCCTTATAATTAGCTTGCTAGCTATCACGCCTCATTCCAGGCTATTCTGCGAGTTTATGGGAGAGATTACAAATCCCATTCTCCTTAAGCGTAATACCAACTGGCTGCTATGCTGTGACAAAGGTAACAAGGAGTGCTTTTCGTGAACAACGCATTTTCGGCTGCTTTATCCCCGCTGACCGACCTGGTCTTTGGCGCTTCGCTCTATTTTCCACCGCTGTTTAAGGCTGTTTTGCTGGGCTTTTTCTGCTGGCTGTTGCTTCATCCGCTGCTGCGCGGCTGGATCTATTCCGGCGAAGTCTGGCATCCCACCCTGCTCGATCTCTCTCTGTTTATTCTCTGCGTCAGCGCTTCGCTGTGGCTGCTTATGGCACTCGTATGAAACTTAGCTCTCTGAAATACTTTTCTACCCTGATCTTTTTTGCCGCAGCGCTGTGCGCGGGCTGGTGGCTGTGGAACTACTATATGCAGTCGCCCTGGACGCGCGATGGTAAAGTGCGTGCCGAGCTGGTGAATATTACGCCGCAGGTTTCCGGCCGCATCGAACAGCTGCTGGTAAAAGATAACCAGTTTGTCACTAAGGGCAGCAAGCTGATGACGCTGGACGCCGAGCCTTACCGTATCGCCGTCCTGAACGCCGAGGCGCAGCTGGCAAAAGCGCAGGCCGATCTGCTGAAAGCGCAGCATGAGTCGCGCCGCAGAGAGAGTTTGCCGCGCAACGTTATCTCCGCAGAGGATCTTGACGCGGCAGAACTGAATACCCGTTCAATGGTGGCCGCGGCCAAAGCGGCGCAGGCCGGGCTGGAACAGGCAAAATGGAACCTTACCCAAACGCAGGTATTTGCGCCAGCCGATGGCTGGATCAGTAACCTGGTGATACGGCCTGGCAACTACGCCACCAGCGGTACGCCGGTCTTTGCGCTGGTCGACAGCCACTCGTTTTACGTAATGGGATACTTTGAAGAAACCAAGCTGCGGCACATTCGTCCTGGTTATCATGCCTCCGTGCGTCTTTACAGCGATAACCGCGTGCTGCAGGGAGAAGTGGAAAGTATTGGCCGGGCCATCTATGACCAGAGCGTGGAAAGCGACAGCTCGTTAATTCCCGACATCAAGCCCAACGTTCCCTGGGTGCGGCTGGCACAACGCGTGCCGGTACGTATCCGTCTGACCGCAGTGCCGCAAGGCCTGCAGCTGGTCGCGGGAACAACCTGTACCCTTTCCATCCAGCCATGAATTTTCAATGGCTTGCCTGGCAGGAGCTGCCCTGGATAAAGGCGACGAGCGGGCAGTGGCGCTATGCGTTGCGCAACGCTATCGCCATGTGCCTGGCCTTAAGTATCGCCTACGCGCTGGATCTGGATGAGCCGTACTGGGCAATGACCTCTGCCGCCGTGGTCAGCTTTCCTACCGTCGGCGGCGTTATCAGTAAAAGCCTGGGCAGAATTGCGGGCAGCCTGCTGGGCGCGGGTGCAGCCTTGCTGATTGCGGGCCATACGCTCAACGAACCCTGGCTATTTGCGCTGACTATCGCCGCCTGGCTGGCCTTTTGCACCTGGATCCAGAACCATTATCAAAATAACGTCGCCTACGCTTTTTCGCTGGCGGGCTATACGGCGGCGATTATCGTTTTTAGTACGGTCAACGTCACGGAGATTAGCGATCTTTGGGACATCACCCAGGCACGCGTTTGCGAAGTTATCACGGGCATTTTCTGCGGTGGGCTGATGATGATGATCCTGCCCAGCACCTCGGACGGGGACGCGCTGATTCGTTCGCTTAAAGAGATGCACGCGCGCCTGTTGGATCACGCCAGCCTGCTGCTGCAACGCGAAACTTCTGACAACGTACGCAGCGCGCATGAAAATGTGATTGGGCAAATACTGACGCTAAACCTGCTGCGTATTCAGGCTTTCTGGAGTCATTACCGCTTTCGCCGCCAGAATAACGTGCTGAACTATGTTCTGCATCAGCAGCTGCGCTTAACCAGCGTTATCTCCAGCCTGCGCCGAATGCTACTTAACTGGCCAGAAGCACCAGAGTCATTATTTACCGTTCTGCAACAGCTGCTGGCCGAGCTTGCGCGTGACGACAGCGATAAATACCGTCTGGCCCGGCTGCTGGCCAGCGCGGCACCTTCCGATCCCGACGACTATCGCTATCATGCTTTCTGGCACCGGCTGCGCTATTTTTGCTGGCTCTATCTGAATATCAGCCGCTGGCTGCGGCTGTTCGAGCAGGCCGACGCGGAGACTCGCCTGTCGCCCCCTGCCGTTCCCGCGCTGGCCCGTCGCAGCGACAGCGCCGAAGCCAGCTGGAGTGCGCTGCGGACTTTTGCGGTGATTGTGCTGGGCTGCGCTTTTACCATCGCCACACAGTGGGATTCCGGTGCCGCCGCGCTGACGCTCGCCGCTATCAGCTGCGTGCTTTACTCTTCCGTCCCTTCGCCCGTTAGCAGCGTCTCGCTGCTGTTAAAGACGCTGCTGTTGCTTTCGGTATTCAGCTTTCTTATTAAATTTGGCCTGATGGTACAGGTCAGCGTGCTGTGGCAGTTTTTACTGCTGCTGTTTCCGCTGCTGGTCACGCTACAGCTGTTTAAAGTCCAGCAGAAAAAGCGCGCCGCGCTCTGGGGCCAGCTGATTGTCTTTGGCGGCTCTTTCCTGGCGGTGACCAACCCGCCGGCTTACGATTATCAAAGCTTTCTTAACGATAACATCGCCAAGGTTTGCGGCGTGCTGCTGGCCTGGCTGGCCTTTTTGATCCTGCGGCCCAGCTCCGATAAACGACGCGGCCGACGGCATATCCGCGCGCTGCGAAGTGAGTTTCTGGATCAGCTAAGCCGTCGGCCGCAGCTGAGTGAAAGTCGATTTGAATCGCTTATTTACCATCGCGTTAACCAGCTTAACAACAGTCGGGATGAAACGGCGCGTCTCTGGCTGCTGCGCTGGGGAGTCGTCTTGCTCAACTGCTCGCATATCGTCTGGCAGTTGCGCGACTGGCAAAGTGATTCGCCCGCGCTGCTGGCCGTGCGCGAGGCGACGCTGGCAAACCTGCACCGGATTATCAGCGCCAGAGGGGTTCAGCCTGAGGCGCTTGCCGCAACGCTGGCAGAACTTCAAGAAAGTATTGCCACGCTGTCGGCGAAGGCCACGCCGGGTGAAACCGAGCTGGCAGGCATTACGTGGCGGCTCTACTGCTCGCTTTCACAGCTACGGCAATAGCCTGCCGCGCTGGCATCATCACGCAGGCATCCTGGCTAGAATAGCGAAGGCTGCTCGGGCTCATCCGGCTCCACGTTTTTAGCCGCGCGCTGCAAGCGCTGAAAGCGCAGACGACAAAGCCGCAGCACCTCACGCTTTTGCGCATCGCTGAACTTCATCCAGTTGAAACGCTCATCGCGGCTGCGCATACAGCCACGGCAGTAGCCGCGATCGTCGCTCTGGCAAACGCCCCGGCACGGACTGGGAACCGGGAAGAACTCAAGTTGTTCCGCCAACGTGACTCCTTAACAGGTAAAGGATGCGATTAATGGTAGTCTCTTTAGATCGTTGAGTGTCGGTTAAAGTTTCAAAACGGTAACGGCGCTATGCTCATACTTCCGCTTATTGTTGACAATGTGTTATGAAAATGCACGCTTTACGCTGTAATGAAATTGCTTTTAATTTTTATGCCGCCCTCTTTTTTACGTTTGCGCTTAATGCCGTTTTCCTTCTCCACGCCTGGGAAATGCTTCCTTACGTTTCGCTGAAGGATTATATTTTCGCCGCCACGCTACCGTTGGTGTTATTCAGCGCCTTTCTGTTTGTTTTCAGCCTGACGGCGCTGCCGTGGATAAGAAAGCCGTTATTAATCCTGCTGGTAGTCGCCAGCGCGATTGCTAACTATTTTATGTTCAGTTTTGGCCCGGTGATCGACAGCGCGGTTATCCAGAACATGCTGGAAAACGATCTGGAAGACGCGACCGCGCTGTTTAATCTGCGCAGCTTCCTCTGGTTTTCTTTGCCTGGCCTTGTTGCTGCGTTGCTGATTTGTCAGGTGAAAATTGGCACCAGCCACCCCTGGTGGATGAATCTTGCCTTTCGCACCTCGTCGGCCCTGGCGGCGGTGCTGCTCGTTTTGCTGGTTGCCGCTCTGTTTTATAAAAATTACGCTTCGCTGGTGCGTAACAACCCATGCCTGATCGAAATGATTACCCCGGCCAATATTGTCAGCGGTATCCAAAATTACGCCGACGAGCGCTGGCTTAGCGGCGGCCAGCCGTAGTAAATAAAGACTACGCTGCAGGATTTTCTGTGGTCAGAGACACTGTGGATACGGACATCCGAATGTCACAACGAGCGGGACTGTGATCTGACGGCTACGCGCGCGAAACGCATACAGCTACCCGCCCGTAAAGATGATCCGATTGTGCCGCGCGATTTCCGGGAAAGACACATTATCTACTACTATCAACAGTCACTAATTTTGCCTGGCAAGCCCATCCAGCGGTTTGCCGGTCTTTGACCAGGAGTGGCTGATGGAACTGAACAAGCTTTTTACCCCGCTTAAAGTAGGGGCAATTGTTGTGCCTAACCGTATCTTCATGGCACCGCTAACCCGCCTGCGCAGTATTGAGCCTGGCGATATCCCTACGCCGCTGATGGGTGAATACTACCGCCAGCGCGCCAGCGCCGGACTCATTATCACCGAAGCTACCCAGGTTTCTTTCCAGGCCAAAGGGTATGCTGGCGCGCCGGGGCTGCATACCGCCGAACAGATTGCCCGCTGGAAAGAGATAAACGCCGGCATTCATCAGGATGGCGGCCATAGCTCAGTGCAGCTGTGGCATACCGGACGCATTTCCCATAGCAGCCTGCAGCCGGAAGGCAAAGCGCCCGTTTCCGCTTCCGCTATCAATGCCGAAACCCGCACGTCATTGCGTGATGAAAAAGGTCAGGCGATCCGTGAGGCAACTTCTACGCCGCGAGAACTGCGCCCGGATGAGATTGACGACGTGATTAACGATTTTCGCCAGGCGGTGATCAACGCTCGCGAGGCGGATTTCGATCTGGTAGAGCTACATTCCGCACACGGTTATCTGATGCACCAGTTCCTTTCACCAGCCTCCAACCAGCGAACCGACGGCTACGGCGGTAGCGTAGAGAAGCGCACCCGTTTTGCGCTGGAAGTGGTCGATGCGGCCATTGATGGCTGGCACGCCGACAGGATCGGCATCCGCATTTCGCCGCTTGGCCCGTTTAACGGCCTGGACAACGGTGAAGACCAGGAAGCCGCCGCGCTTTACTACATCGGCGAGCTGGCGAAGCGTAATCTCGCTTACCTGCATATTTCTGAGCCGGACTGGGCGGGCGGCAAGCCTTATAGCGACGCTTTTCGCCAGGCCATTCGTGCGGCTTATCCAGGCGTGATTATTGGCGCTGGTGGCTACACGGCTGAAAAAGCGGAAGCGCTAATCGAGAAAGGGCTGATTGATGCCGTCGCCTTTGGCCGCGACTATATCGCCAACCCGGATCTGCCTGAGCGGTTGCAGCAAAACGCCCCGCTGAACGAACAGCGTCCGGCGCTTTTCTACGGCGGCGGCGCGGAAGGCTATACGGACTATCCAACGCTGAAATAGAACACCGGATATCGCGGCGGGTCGGTCTACAGCATCAGGATAAAGCACGCATTTCCTGGTTTCCCGTGGGTTATAGCTGCTATCCTGCTGTGCTGGCCGCTGGGCCACTGTAAATTCCTTCCGCTGACAAGATGAGGAGGAATTCAGGCTATGCTTGTTATCAATTGATAACTTTTTTAAAAGAGGATGTTATGCGCTTACTTCATACCATGCTGCGCGTTGGCGATCTGCAACGCTCCGTAGACTTTTACACCAAAGTGCTGGGTATGCGCCTGCTGCGCACCAGTGAAAATACCGAATACAAATATACGCTGGCTTTTGTGGGCTACACCGAAGAGAGCGATGGTGCAGTGATTGAGCTGACCTATAACTGGGGCGTGGATAAGTATGACCTGGGCGACGCCTATGGACATATCGCGCTGGGCGTGGACGATGTGGCAGCCACCTGCGATCGTATTCGTAACGAAGGCGGTAACGTCACGCGTGAAGCTGGCCCGGTTAAAGGCGGCACTACCGTTATCGCTTTTGTTGAAGATCCAGACGGTTATAAAATCGAGCTGATTGAAAACAAACATGCGGGCAACGGCCTGGGCGCATAAGCGTCGCGCGCTGCTAAAACGACCCGAGGGTATTTTAGCGCTCGCTTTAAGTTTGCCAGCAGTCTGTGGGCGCCGCTAAGGCGCCCTTCTTTCCCCTTCCCCTGCTGCAACTCTTACTGAAATTTGCCATAATACGCGCTCAATTTTCGCCTGTGAGATCCTGATGTCCGAATCGAACGAACTTAACGCCCTCAGCAGCCGTTTTCGCGGTTTTTACCCGGTCGTGATCGATGTTGAAACCGCCGGTTTTGACGCCAAAACTAATGCATTACTGGAAGTTGCTGCCGTTACGCTAAAGATGAACGCCGACGGCTGGCTGGAGAAGGATGAGACGCTCCACTTTCACGTTGAGCCGTTCGAAGGTTCTGTCCTGCAACCCGAGGCGCTGGCTTTTAACGGCATCGATCCTGACAATCCGCTGCGTGGCGCGGTCAGTGAATATGAAGCGTTACACGCTATCTTTAAAGCGGTGCGTAAAGGCATTAAAGATCAGGGCTGCAATCGCGCGGTCATGGTTGCCCACAACGCCACTTTCGATCTGAATTTTATGAATGCGGCTGCGGAACGCGCCGGTCTGAAACGCAATCCTTTCCATCCTTTCGTCACGTTTGATACCGCCGCGCTAAGTGGACTGGTGCTGGGACAAACGGTGCTGGCAAAAGCCTGTACGGCGGCCGGTATGCCTTTTGACAGCAGCCAGGCGCACTCGGCGCTGTATGATACGGTACAGACGGCAGATCTGTTTTGCGAGCTGGTCAACCGCTGGAAACGGCTTGGCGGCTGGCCCCTGCCGGAAGCGTCGGGCGGAGAGTAAAAAAAAGGCCTGGCGTAATGCCAGGCCTTTTTTATCGGGTAACGTCCGTTACCGACAAACTTACTCTGCTGCGTCAGACGGATACTTCTGCGCCGTCTCTTTAATCAGCTGCTGCAGTTCGCCCTGCTGGAACATTTGAATGATAATGTCGCAGCCGCCCACCAGTTCACCGTCTACCCACAGCTGAGGGAAAGTTGGCCAGTTGGCATACTTTGGCAGCTCGGCACGGATTTCCGGATTCTGCAGGATATCGACATAGGCAAAACGTTCGCCGCAGGCGGAAAGCGCCTGCACGGCCTGGGCAGAAAAGCCGCAGCTTGGCAGTTTAGGCGAGCCTTTCATATACAGCAGAATCGGGTTTTCTGCGATCTGGCGCTCAATCTTCTCAATAGTGCTCATTAATGCCTTCCTCAATCGGCTACTTCGTGTCTGTATAGTGTAGCGAGTCTACGCGTACGATGAAAATGCCATTTTCAGCAGCCTGACGCCATAACCTTGTCGCTACGCTCGGGAAACAAAGCATTAAAATATCATTTCCCGGAGGTTATTACCGCGTTCCTGATAAAATTTATCGGTGCGGTTGTGCAGATAACCAGCTGAAGAGGATAGATTTTACAGCTTTTACCGCTTTGTAATCATTGAAACAAAAAAGGCCTTACTTTTTCATTATGAGTTCGATTAGAATTATCCTAACCGACTGCCGTTGCGCAGTCCCCTGATTAACCAGGCTCTGGCCGCTGGCGGGAGCACAAACTGTTAATGGTAAAGATGCGTTTACTCATCACGCTGTTGATGCTGGCCTTTGCCCAGCTATTTATGACCATGGCGCACGCATCGCCACACGCGGCCGTTAAAGCGGATCACCACAAGGCTAATAGCCCCACGCCTGCCCGCGAAGACGATCGCCGCAAGCGTCGCCCGATAAAAACCACCGCCACCCGTAAAGTTAAAGTTAAAGAAACCAGCAAGGTCAAAGAAAGCAGTAAAGGCAAAGAGACCAGCAGCAAAAAGCCCCGCACTTCCCTGATTAAAAAATATAAGTTGCGCAAACACGAGCAGCAGACCGCCAAAGCTTTACCCCCGAAAAAACGCTACGGTCGCCATCGTGTGACTGAAGAGACAGAAGCCCTGACCAGCGGCAGCGCTTCCTCCCCGCTCAGGCTCAGTAAAGCGCACCGCGCACGCTACCAAAAAGCGCGCGAAACGGCGATGAACAAGCTAATGGATCAGCTGGGCAAGCCTTATTTATGGGGCGGCACCTCGCCAAAAACCGGTTTCGACTGTAGCGGTCTGGTCTGGTACGCCTATAAAGATCTGGTGAAATTTAAAATCCCCCGCACCGCTAATGAGATGTACCACTTAAGGGATGCGGCTTCGATAAAGCGTAACGAGCTGGAAAAAGGCGATCTGGTCTTCTTCCGCATCAACGGGCGCGGCGCGGCCGATCACGTTGGCGTTTATCTGGGCAACGGCAAATTTATCCAGTCGCCCCGCACCGGCAAAGATATTCAGGTTAGCGCGCTTGCCGATGATTACTGGGAACAGCATTACGTGGGGGCAAAACGGGTTATGACGCCTCGCACCATTCGTTAAAAGCTGACGGCTTCGCCAGTGAAAAATCCCCTCTCCGGCTGAACCTGCGTTAAGCAAGGCAGCCGGAGTTGTTTGCCGCAACGGGCGAATTTTGTCGTTTCACCGCCGTAAAAACCTCGTTTTATCCCTTCGCTCTTGTTAGAATCCACGGTTTGTTGCGCAACAGGCCCGCACGCCGGTTTTTTTAGCAGGCAACAGGCCGGTTTCGCCGCCCTTAACTCCCTCCTGATGTAACCATACCGCAACAAATCATGCGTATTTACGTCAGGTTTTTTATCATTCCAGGCAAACGTTTAACAAACCGCTTTTCAGTGACTTACTGAACAGCGCAGGAGTCTTGTTCCATGGCAACCATAAAAGATGTGGCCAAACGCGCCGGTGTCTCTACCACCACGGTGTCCCACGTCATTAATAAAACCCGTTTCGTCGCCGAAGAGACGCGGGAAGCCGTCTGGGCAGCGATCAAAGAGCTGCACTATTCACCCAGCGCCGTGGCCCGCAGCCTGAAGGTCAATAACACCAAAACCATTGGCCTGCTGGCGACCTCCAGCGAAGCGCCCTATTTTGCCGAAATTATTGAGGCCGTTGAACACAGCTGTTTCGCTAAGGGCTATACGCTGATCCTTGGCAACGCGCATAACGACCTGCAAAAGCAGCAGGCTTATCTGTCGATGATGGCGCAAAAGCGCGTCGATGGCCTGCTGGTCATGTGTGCCGAATACCCCGATGAACTGATAAAAATGCTCGAAGATCATCGCAATATTCCTATGGTGGTGATGGACTGGGGCGAGTCGCGAGGCGATTTTACCGATACGGTTCTGGATAACGCCTTTGAGGGCGGCTATCTGGCAGGACGTTATCTGATCGATCGCGGCCACCGTGATATCGGCGTGATCCCCGGCCACATGGAGCGCAACACTGGCGGTGGCCGCCATGCAGGTTTCCTGAAGGCGCTGGCGGAAGCGGGCATTACTTTACGGGAAGAGTGGCTGGTTCAGGGAGATTTCGAACCGGAGTCAGGCTATCACGCGATGCAGCAGCTGCTGGCACAGAAGCAGCGCCCTACGGCCGTCTTTTGCGGCGGTGACGTGATGGCAATGGGCGCTATTTGTGCCGCTGACGAGATGGGCCTGCGCGTTCCGCAGGATATTTCGGTGATCGGTTATGACAACGTGCGCAACTCGCGTTACTTTACGCCAGCGCTGACCACCGTTCATCAGCCGAAAGAGCGTCTTGGCGCAACGGCCTTTAATATGCTGCTCGACCGTATTACCAGCAAGCGCGAAGAGCCGCAGACTATTGAAGTCCACCCTACGCTGATCGAGCGTCGCTCCGTAGCGGATGGTCCCTTCCTCGACTATCGCCGCTAACCTGCCGGGCGGTATGTTACCGCCCCGTTTTCAGGCTTCCCGCAGCCATTCGCTGTTCAGCGTTTCCGTTTCGCCCAGATAGTCCAGCAGCCAGTGCATGGCGGGCGAAGCCTGCTGTTCTGACCAGCTGACGCAGCAGGGGCTGTCCGGAAAAAGCGGGTCAAGCGTCAGCTCGTGTAGCAAGCCATTTTGTAGCAGAGGCTGCGCCAGATGGCCCGGCACCATCCCGACGCACAGACCGGCCAGCAGGCAGTCAATCGCGCTCTCCCAGTCCGGCACTATCAGCCGCCGCTGATTATCCAGCGTCCACGTAGTTCTTTTTGGCAGCGCGCGCGAGGTATCTTCCAGCACCAGCGAAGGCCATTCGCGTATGTTCTCTTCCGTAACTTTTCCGCTTTGTTGCGCAAGCGGATGGCTCGCCTGCACTACGCAGCGCCAGTTCAATACGCCCATATCGCGAAAGGCAAACCGTCCGCCAACCGGAATTGCCTGAGTAGCACCAATCGCCACATCAACCCGCCCGTCCGCCAGCGCATCCCAGACGCCGTTAAAAACTTCTGATGAAAGATGCAGCTCTATATCGGGAAAGTGACGGTAAAAATCGACCACCAGCTGACGGGTTCGTTCTGCTTTTACAATCCTGTCGACAGCAATATTCAACTGGCCGCGCCAGCCGTTAGCGACCTGCTGGCAGTGGCGGCGTGTGGAAAGCATTTTTTTGATAACAGCACGGCCTTCCTGAATGAAAAGTTCGCCCGCTGCCGTCAGCACAACGTCGCGATGACGTCGTTCAAATAAAGGCACGGCGAGCCACTCTTCCAGCTGCCGTACGGTATAGCTGATAGCAGAAGGCACGCGATGTAGCTCGTTAGCCGCTGCGCTAAAGCTACCCGTTCTGGCTACCGCATCAATCACTTCAAGCGAATGTTCTGACCACATAATCTGCCTGCAAAATTTTTGAACGCAACAGACAAATATTACCGTTTCACAAGCGCTATGGCACTCCTTTACACTCTCGGCCGCCTATTAATTCGGTAAAAAGAGCGAAAGAAGTCATGCCATCGAAAGGATTTTTAATTTATCTCGCGCTGCTAAGCGTGGCAGGTTTTCTTGCCACCGATATGTATCTGCCTGCTTTTGGCGCCATGCAGCAGGATCTGCACACCGAAGCTGGCGCAATTAGCGCCAGCCTGAGCCTCTTTCTGGCAGGTTTTGCCAGCGCGCAGCTGTTCTGGGGGCCGCTTTCCGATCGCATCGGCCGTAAGCCGGTACTGCTGATGGGCCTGAGCCTGTTTGCCGTGAGCTGCGGCGCTATGTGGTGGGTTAATACCACGGTTGTGCTGCTGATCCTGCGCTTTTTACAGGCCGTGGGTATCTGTGCCGCCGCCGTGAGCTGGCAGGCACTGGTGATCGACCGTTATCCGGCCGCCAGGGCCAACCGCGTTTTCGCTACTATCATGCCGCTGGTTGCGCTTTCTCCGGCGCTGGCCCCGCTGCTCGGTGCCTGGCTGCTCAATCACTTTTCCTGGCGCGCGATTTTTTTAGCGCTGCTGCTGCTGGCGCTGGCGCTGCTGATCGCCACGCTCTTTATCTCTGCGCCAAAGGCTAAAGCGCATAAAGAAGAAGACAAGATCGGCTTTTTTACCCTGCTGAAATCGCCGGTGTGGAGTGGCAACGTGCTGATTTACGGTGCCTGTTCCGCCAGCTTTTTTGCGTGGCTGACCGGCTCCCCGTTTATTCTGGCCGAGTTGGGCATGTCGCCTGGCGATATCGGTCTGAGCTATGTGCCGCAGACGCTGGCCTTTCTGGCCGGCGGCTACGGCTGCCGCGCGCTGCTGAAACATACGGAAGGAGCCTCCCTGCTGCCGTGGCTGCTGGCTATTTATGCCTTGAGCGTGGTCGCCTTTTTTATTGCCGCGCAGATTGATTCGCCGACAACCTGGGCCCTGCTGCTGCCGTTTTGCGGTATGGCGCTGGCGAACGGCGCGATTTATCCTGTCGTCGTAGCAAATGCGCTGCTGCCTTTCCCGCAGGCGAGCGGCAAAGCGGCCGCGCTGCAAAACACCCTTCAGCTTGGCCTGTGCTTTGTAGCCAGCATGCTGGTATCCGGCTTTATCGCTACGCCGCTGGCTACCACTTCGCTGATTATGCTCAGTACTGTCTTTATGACAATTGTTGGCTATATTTTACAGCGGGGACAGGCAGCAAGCGCCTCGCTGGAACAGCTTGAAAGCCATCACTAACTCCCTGAATCCATTTAGTTAGCGTCCTAACAATAAGCCGTTGAATATTGTCTGAGGTGAGCATATACTCATTTTCAGGCAATAAAAAAATAACAAATCTGTATCATTATTTGAGTCCTGACAGGGTTGTCCGGGTGTTCTTTTTCTGTCTTGCATCACCCACTCTGTAGGCTTCAGTTCAATCCTCTGTAACGTCGGATATCAGCGCACTTACCGTGCGTTTTCTCACAATTCTGCGGAAATTGACTATTCTTTTCCCAGATTTCAATCACGAAGGGTGATGGAGAAGCTATGAGTTCATCGTGTATAGAAGAAGTGAGCCTGGAAGAAAATCAGTGGTTTCGGATCACCCAGGAAATGTTGCGCAACGCGGACGTTGAAATCAACGGCAGCCGTCCCTGGGATATTCAGGTCAGCCAACCCGATTTTTTTAAGCGCGTGATGCAGGAAGGTTCGCTTGGCCTTGGTGAAAGCTATATGGACGGCTGGTGGGAATGCGAGCGGCTGGATATGTTTTTTCACCGCGTCCTGAAAGCCAAACTGGATCAGCAACTGCCTCGCCATTTTAAAGATACCCTGCGTATTGCCGCCGCCCGCTTAACCAACCTACAGTCCCGCAAGCGCGCCTGGATTGTGGGCAAAGAGCATTACGATCTGGGCAACGACCTTTTCACTCTGATGCTTGACCCTTATATGCAGTATTCCTGCGGTTACTGGAAAGAAGCCGAAACGCTGGAGCAGGCGCAGGAAGCTAAATTAAAAATGATCTGCGAAAAGCTGCAGCTGGAGCCAGGTATGTCGTTACTGGATATTGGTTGCGGATGGGGCGGTCTGGCCGCCTATGCAGCGCGCCACTATGGCGTAACGGTGTTCGGCGTCACGATTTCAGCTGAACAGCAAAAGCTGGCTCAGCAGCGCTGCGAAGGACTGGACGTCACTATTCTGCTACAGGATTACCGCGATCTGGATCGGCAGTTTGACCGCATCGTTTCCGTCGGCATGTTTGAGCACGTTGGCCCGAAAAATTACGCGACCTATTTTGAGGTGGTGGATCGCAACCTCAAGCCGGAAGGTATTTTTCTGCTGCACACTATCGGTGCCAATAAAACGGACGATAACGTCGATCCGTGGATCGATAAATATATTTTCCCGAATGGCTGCCTCCCTTCCGTACGCCATATTGCCGAAGCGCACGAGCCGCATTTTGTTATGGAAGACTGGCATAATTTTGGCGCAGATTACGATTTAACGCTGATGGCCTGGCACCAACGCTTTCTAACCGCGTGGCCACAGCTGGCGGAGAAATATGGCGAGCGCTTTAAACGGATGTTTAGTTACTATCTGAACGCCTGTGCGGGTGCTTTCCGCGCGCGTGATATTCAGCTCTGGCAGGTTGTCTTTACCCATGGTAAAGAAGGCGGACTGCGCGTACCGCATTAAGCTTTAGCGCGCCCGATTTCTGCTGCTGACGAAGATTTATCGATCAAACCGCACCTTATTAAGTTGGCAACAACTTTAAGGTGCGGTTAATTTTGCATTTTGCAGCCCGGCTCAATCCTGCAATAAGCCGTTCTGTTACTCCGCCTGCGGCTGAATTTCTGCTGCCGCCGCCGCCAGCAATGACGCCTCACGCTGTGCCAGCACACGCTCTACGGTTTCTACGATTGCCTGAGTATGCGGATCGATTTCAATATTTACCCTGTCGCCCAGACGCTTGCCGCCCAGCGTGGTTCTTGCCAGCGTTTCAGGGATAAGATGAACGCAAAACTTGCTTTTGGTCACCTCACCTACCGTCAGGCTAATGCCGTCGATGCCGATAAAGCCTTTGTGCAGAATATATTTCATCTGCTCCGCGTCCTGCGGTTTAAACCATATTTCGCGGTTATTTTCCGAAGTGATAATTTTGCAAATTTCAGCGGTGGTCATAATATGGCCGGACATTAAGTGACCGCCAATTTCATCGCTGAATTTAGCCGCGCGCTCAACATTGACCACATCGCCGACTTTTAATTCGCCCAGGTTAGTAATGCGTAGCGTCTCTTTAACTAAATCAAAACTGATTTTATCGCCGTTGATCTCGGTTACCGTCAGGCAACAGCCATTATGAGAAACGGATGCGCCCAGCTCCAGGCCAGGCAGCATCTCTTCCGGCAGGCTAACGATATGGGTACGGAAATTTGGTTTCTCTTCAATCGCCAGCACCTCTGCGGTGCCTTGCACAATACCGGTAAACATAATTATGACCTCGGTGAATTTTTCGCTATTCTTGTCAGATCTAAAAACTATATCAAATAGTCTTCTTTCCTTCAGTTAAAAAACAGGTGTATACGTGCAGAAGTATCTGACAGAGGCGCGTCAATTGCTGGCGCTGGCAATTCCGGTTATTTTTGCGCAGATTGCGCAAACCGCCATGGGGTTTGTCGATACGGTAATGGCTGGCGACGTCAGCGCAACGGATATGGCTGCTGTAGCGGTAGGGACGTCCATCTGGTTACCCGCTATCCTTTTCGGTCACGGTTTGCTGCTCTCGCTGACGCCCGTGGTGGCGCAGTATAACGGCTCGGGCCGCCGGGACCGCATCGCTTTTCAGGTACGCCAGGCTTACTGGCTGGCCGCCTTTGCCTCGCTGCTGGTCATGGTAGTGCTTTATAACGCCGGATACGTTATCCGCTCTATGCACAATATCGATCCGGTGATGGCGGATAAGGCAGTGGGCTATCTGCATGCGCTGCTGTGGGGCGCGCCGGGCTATCTCTTCTTTCAAACCGCTCGTAACCAGTGCGAAGGGCTGGCTAAAACCAAACCCGGCATGGTGATGGGGTTCCTGGGGCTGCTGGTCAATATTCCGGTTAACTATATTTTTATCTACGGACACTTTGGCATGCCCGCGCTTGGCGGTGTCGGCTGCGGCGTGGCCACCGCATCGGTTTACTGGGTGATGTTTATCGCCATGAAGTTCTGGGTTTCGCGTGCCGGTTCAATGCGCGATATTCGTCTGCCGGATCGGTTCAGCGCGCCGGATGCAAAAGTACTGTGGCGGCTGTTTAATCTTGGCCTGCCCGTTGCGCTGGCGCTCTTTTTTGAAGTCACGCTGTTTGCCGTGGTCGCCCTGCTGGTATCGCCAATGGGCATCGTTGACGTGGCCGGCCACCAGATTGCGCTAAATTTCAGCTCGCTGATGTTCGTATTGCCGCTCTCTTTGGGCGCAGCGACCACTATCCGCGTCGGGTTTCGCCTTGGGCAGGGCTCTACCGAAGCGGCTCGGGTAGCTGCCTGGACGGCGCAAGGTGTCGGTATGTCGCTGTCGCTGCTGACCGCGCTGTTTACGGTAATTTTTCGCGAGCAGATTGCGCTGCTTTATAACCACAATCCGGCCGTCGTTACGCTGGCCGCCCAGCTGATGCTGCTGGCCGCCGTTTATCAGTTTTCCGATTCGGTGCAGGTTATCGGCAGCGGGATCCTGCGCGGCTATAAGGACACTCGCGCCATCTTCTTTATTACCTTTATCGCCTACTGGGTGCTGGGTTTGCCCAGCGGCTATATCCTGGCGCTAACGGACTGGGTCGTTGCGCCGATGGGGCCAGCTGGATTCTGGACCGGTTTTATCATTGGCTTAACCTCCAGCGCGGTGATGATGGTCTGGCGTATCCTTCGTTTACAGCGGCAGCCGGCCGAGCGTCTGCTGACGAGAGCAGCGCGATAAATCCGCAGGTTAGCCTGCAGATGTTTAAAAATGCTGCGCTTCGCACAGTTGCGCAGCAGTCGCGCTGAAATTGTCGATTTCTGCTTGCAAGGCGTCAGGGCTGTCGTTAATATTCGTCCCCGCTGTCGCCCAGATAGCATGATGCGTTCTTAGCTCAGTTGGTTAGAGCACCACCTTGACATGGTGGGGGTCGGAGGTTCGAGTCCTCTAGAACGCACCACAGTGCGTCCGTAGCTCAGTTGGTTAGAGCACCACCTTGACATGGTGGGGGTCGGTGGTTCGAGTCCACTCGGACGCACCATAACGCGTTCTTAGCTCAGTTGGTTAGAGCACCACCTTGACATGGTGGGGGTCGGAGGTTCGAGTCCTCTAGAACGCACCATCGCCTTAGGCTCCTTTTTTCTGTTCGTCTCTGCACCCGTTTATCCCCTTCCTGCTTTACTGTTTACTGTGCATCACGCTTTTTACACCTTATCGCTTCAGTGCCCGTTGCTATACCGCCCGTGACTTATCGCTTTACCACCTGTTGCCCGCCGCTTTGCCGCCCGTTGGTTGTCGCTTTATCGCCCATTGGTTGTCGCTTTATCGCCCATTGCTTATCGCTATATCGCCTGTTGCCCGTTGCTCATTGCCCGACTGGCCGTCATTTTTTGCGCATTAACGCCGCGTCCGCCTTTCCTGACTAAGCCTTGCTAACGCTTTTTTTGCGCAACAACCTGATCTGGTACAAGCTTTCACGTATCTCAAAATACTTTTTAATTGGTTTTCAACAGGCTGAGTAGCTATAATACGAAACGTTGTTTCACATGAATGGTTTCAGCGTATGGTTGGCCCTTTAGCAAAAACGATATCTGCTTGCGCAACATCACGCTGCGCCCGCGCTGAAACCGCGTTAAAACTTCCTCTGCACGCTTTTTTTCTGTCACCTATCCTTAAGCTGTATCGCAATTCGCCGCTCAGGCAACCATGCTTTTCCGGCGCGCAACACAAACACCGGGATCTCGCTTTATTTCATCCATTAACTTAACAGATGACTCGTCATGAAAAAGACCAAGATTGTTTGTACCATCGGTCCAAAAACCGAATCGGAAGAAATGTTGACTAACCTGCTGGACGCGGGCATGAACGTCATGCGTCTGAACTTTTCCCACGGCGATTATGAAGAACACGGTAAGCGTATCGCTAATCTTCGTAACGTGATTAACAACACCGGCAAGCAGGCCGCTATCCTGCTGGACACCAAAGGCCCGGAAATCCGCACCATGAAGCTGGAAGGCGGCGCGGATGTCTCTCTGAAAGCTGGCCAGACCTTTACCTTTACTACCGACCAGTCAGTTGTTGGCAACAGCGAGCGCGTTGCCGTGACCTACTCTGGCTTTGCTTCTGACCTGGCTATTGGCAACACCGTGCTGGTAGATGACGGCCTGATTGGCCTGGAAGTCACCGAAGTGACCGAAACCACCGTAGTTTGCAAAGTACTGAACAACGGCGACCTGGGTGAGAACAAAGGCGTTAACCTGCCGGGCGTTTCTATTCAGCTGCCAGCGCTGGCTGAAAAAGACAAGCGCGACCTCATTTTCGGTTGCGAACAGGGCGTAGACTTTGTTGCCGCCTCCTTTATCCGTAAGCGTTCAGACGTGCTGGAAATTCGCGAGCACCTGAAGCAGCACGGCGGCGCCCACATCCAGATCATCTCGAAAATTGAAAACCAGGAAGGCCTGAACAATTTTGATGAGATCCTGGACGCTTCTGACGGCATCATGGTGGCCCGTGGCGACCTGGGCGTGGAAATCCCGGTTGAAGAAGTGATTTTCGCGCAGAAGATGATGATCAAAAAGTGCAACCGCGCTCGCAAAGTCGTGATCACCGCGACGCAGATGCTGGATTCGATGATCAAAAACCCACGCCCTACCCGTGCGGAAGCGGGCGACGTGGCAAACGCCATTCTGGACGGTACGGATGCGGTTATGCTTTCTGGTGAAAGCGCCAAGGGCAAATACCCGCTGGAATCCGTTACTATTATGGCCACCATCTGCGAACGTACCGACCGCGTGATGAAAAGCCGCATCGACTCGCAGCATGACAACCGTAAAATGCGCATTACCGAAGCGGTATGTCGCGGCGCGGTAGAAACTGCCGAGAAGCTTGAAGCGCCGCTGATTGTGGTCGCTACCGAAGGCGGTAAGTCAGCCAAGTCCGTGCGTAAATATTTCCCTAACGCCACCATCCTTGCGCTGACCACCAATGAGCAGACCGCTCGTCAGCTGATCCTGAGCAAAGGCATTATCACTTCCGTGGTCAAAGAGATCGCTTCTACCGATGATTTTTACCGTATTGGTAAAGAAGCAGCGGTCGCCAGCGGCTACGGTCAGAAAGGCGATGTAGTGGTCATGGTTTCCGGTGCGCTGGTACCGAGCGGAACCACCAATACCGCCTCTGTGCACGTTCTGTAATCGAAGATTACGCCTTGTAGTGAAAAAGCGTCCTGAGTGGCGCTTTTTTTACAACTTTACTAACATGTTTTTGCGAAAATTCTAATCGAAATTAACGATGCAACTTTCTTTGGAGATGCGATAAGCCCGATTGAAATGGTCTGTTTTCGCTAAATTTTTTGGGGTTTTCCAGAAAGACGCTGCATCTTTGAGCGAACGATCAAATTTAAGCACGTTCTCACTAAAAATTTATTCTCATTGGAAAAAACTTTGTGTAATACTTGTAACGCTACATGGAGATTAACTCAATCTAGAGGGTATAAATAATGAATCGTACTAAACTGGTACTGGGCGCGGTAATTCTGGGTTCAACTCTGCTGGCTGGTTGCTCAAGCAACGCTAAAATCGACCAGCTGTCTACCGACGTTCAGACTCTGAACGCGAAAGTTGACCAGCTGAGCAACGACGTGAACGCAATCCGTTCTGACGTTCAGGCTGCTAAAGACGACGCAGCTCGCGCTAACCAGCGTCTGGACAACCAGGCTCACTCTTACCGTAAGTAAGAGTTCTGGTTTGAAAATGGCGCACATTGTGCGCCATTTTTTTTGCCTGTATCTGTTCAGCTTTCCGAAACCCTGTTTAAACGCGCTACAACACTTCCTGCTGGCCTCCCGCGCGCTTTTCAGTAATCTCCCTTCACAACGCTGTAGAAACGCTCCTGGTAGCGTCAGAAGGCTTTTTACCGCTGCTGACCAGCACCGGCATGCCGGAACGCCTTTTTAGTGCCGCCTCAACCATTTCACTATCGTTTTCGTCGCTATGGATAAATTGCTTAACCTGCGCCGGCAGCGTAATCGGCATGGTTTGCGGATCGTCCTGCTCGCGGTGCGAAAGCGGCTGATGAACCTCTATATAGCGTTTGCCGTCAGGCTCCACGGCATATTTCACGGGCTGATTAATGATCTGTACGCGCGTGTTTTCAGGGACGCTGTTAAACAGGCTTTCGATATCATCCGGCCGCAGGCGTATACAGCCGGAACTGACGCGCATGCCGATGCCGAAATCCGCATTGGTGCCGTGGATCAGGTAGTGGCCTTTGCCGTACGCCAGACGCAGCGCAAACAGCCCCATAGGATTATCCGGCCCGGCCGGTACGGTAATCGGTAAGGTTTTGCCTTCTGCCGCATAGCGCTTGCGGATATTAGGCGTGGGCGTCCAGGTAGGATTGGGGATTTTCTGGCTGATGCGGGTTACCATCGGTGGCGTATTCGCGCCCAGCTGGCCGATGCCGATGGGGTAAACCACTACTTTGTTTTCGCCTTTTGGATAGTAGTAGAGCCGCATCTCGGCAACGTTCACCACTATCCCCTCTCTTTTTGTATCCGGCAGCAGCATTTGCGTGGGTATAACCAGCTGAGAACCCGCCTTCGGCAGCCAGGGATCGGTGCCGGGATTCGCTTCCAGCATGCTTAACAGGCCAGTCTGAAAGCGTGCGGCAATGCTTTCCAGCGGGCGTCCATCGTGCGGCACGGTATAAAGCTGGTTTTCGCCCGTCAGGCGGCTGTCAGCGGCAGGAAGCGGATAGTCGGTGGCGCGGGCAGAGGCCATTGAAAGGAAAAACAGCAAAGAGGCAAACAGAGGGGTTTTCATCGACGTTTCTCATCAGGGGGTAATACTTCCCGTCTCGCTGACGGGAAGCCTGTCGAGAAGCGGAACAGCTTAGCCGGAAACGCTGGCCTGTGCTTTCTGACGGATAGCGCGGATCATCGCTTCAAGTCCCTGCGAGCGCGACGGCGTAAGATGCTGGGTCAGCGCCAGTTCAGCAAACCACGGGCGCACGTCAAAGTCCAGGATTTCTGCCGGCGTCATTTGCTGATAAAGCACAAACACCACTGCGATCAGCCCTTTCACAATAGCGGCATCGCTGTCGCCCTGAAGCACTACGCGGCCGCTGTCATCCAGGTTCATCACGATCCAGACCTGGCTTTGACAGCCGGAGATGGTGTTTTCCGGCTGATGCAGCGACTCGGGCAGCGCGGGCAGCTTTGCGCCCAGCTCAATCACATACAGATACTTTTCTTCCCAGTTGGCGCAGCGGGAAAAGTTACGTACCAGTCTCTCTTTATCTGGCATTGTCGCCATGCAATTCTCCTTTGCCAGCGGCTTAGCCGCCCAGCAGCATGTGTATACGCGTCAGGCCTGCCGCAAGGCGATCGACCTCTTCTTCGCTATTATACAGGACAAAAGAAGCACGACACATTGCCGGTACGCCATAGTGGTGCATCAGCGGCATAGCGCAGTGATGACCAGTACGAATAGCAATGCCGTAGCGATCGAGGAAGCTGCCCACGTCATAGGCATGATGCTGTCCCAGATTGAAAGCGATAACGCCTGCACGCTCCTGAGGGCCATAAATAACCAGCTCGGGCACGGCTGCCAGCTTGTCCAGCGCGTAACGCATCAGCGTCTTCTCGCGTTGGGCAATGGCTTCCAGCCCCAGCTCTTCAACCCAGGCCAGCGCCGCACCCAGACCGATGATGCCACCGGTATTAGGCGAACCCGCTTCGAAGCGCCACGGCGCTGCGGCATAGGTGGTGCCCTCAGTGAGGCTGACGGTAGCGATCATCGAGCCGCCCCCTTCCCACGGCGGCATCCGATCCAGCATTGCCTTACGGCCATACAGGATACCGATACCGGATGGGCCATAAATTTTATGGCCGGAGAAGAGGTAAAAGTCGCAGTCCAGATCCTGCACGTCGACTTTTTCGTGCATTACCGCCTGCGCGCCGTCAATCAGCGTCGCGACGCCTGCGGCTTTTGCCTGCGCTACCAGCTCTTTAACCGGGTTAACCGTGCCCAGCACGTTGGAAACGTGCGTAACGGCCAGCATGCGCGTACGTTCATCCATCAGCGCTGGCAGCGTTGTCAGATCCAGCTCGCCATTCGCCGTCAGCGGAATAAAACGCACTTCTGCGCCGGTACGCTCGGCAATCATCTGCCATGGCACGATATTGGCGTGGTGTTCCATCTCGGTGATGAGGATGTTGTCGCCGGGCTGCAGCTGGCTACCGCCCCAGCTGCTGGCCACAAGGTTAATTCCCTCGGTGGTACCCTTAACAAACACAATCTCTTCCGGCGAGGCGGCGTTAAGAAAACGCGCGGCGCTGGCGCGCACGTTTTCCATTTCCGTCGTCGCTTCGGCGCTCAGCGTATGGATGCCGCGATGCACCGCCGCATAACCATGCTCGTAGAAACGGCTTTCGGCATCGATAACCGCCTGCGGCTTCTGTGCGCTGGCGGCGCTGTCAAGATAGGCCAGCGGCTGGCCATTCACTTCTCGCGCCAGTACGGGAAAAGCTGCCCTGACGCGCGTCAGGTCAAAACTCATTTAATGCCTCCGGGAAAGCGCTGGGCGATACGCTGCATCACCGCTTCCTTCAGTACTTCATCCGTGATGGCCTCGGTCAGCTCTGCGGCGAAAGCGTAGATAATCATGCGCTGGGCAGACTCTTCGCTAATGCCGCGAGCGCGCAGATAGAACATCTGTTCGTCATCAATACGACCGATAGTCGCACCGTGGCTGCACTTCACGTCGTCCGCATAAATTTCCAGCTGCGGCTTGGTATCCACCTCTGCCAGACGGCCTAACAGCAGGTTGTTGTTGGTCATCTGCCCGTCGGTTTTCAGCGCGTGCTTAGCCACTTTGATATGGCCGTTAAACACCGCGCGCGCTTTATCGCGTACGATGGTTTTATGCAGCTGGCGGCTCTGGCAATAACCTTTGTTGTGCTCCAGATAAGTACGGCTGTCGCACACTTCTTTTTCTACCGGCAGCATCAGGCTGTTAATCGACAGATCGCTCCCCTCGCCGTTCAGCTGCACGCTGGTGTTATGGCGTGCCAGACCGCTACCCAGCAGGAAGCTATGGCTCGCCACGCGCGCATCACGCTCAATCACCAGATCGTTATGCGAGAAGTGGTTGCTGCTGGCGTGCTCAAAGCCCAGTTTGTAGTGCGTCAGCTGCGCGTTGTTGCCAACGGTAGCGGTAAAGCGAGCGCCGGTAAAATGCGCGCTGTCGTTCAGGCTAACGTAATGCTCAATAATGGTCGCTTCTGCGCCGTCATCCAGCTGCAGATGGTGGCGATAATGCGAGGTGTTCATCTCTTCCTGCGCGCTACCGCTGCTGATATGCAGCAGATAGACGGCGCGAGCGGCGGACTTGCCGCGCGCCAGATGAATGGTGGTCAACTCTTCCGCCAGGCTTTCCGTCAGGTGCAGGAACACCTCTGGCTGTACCGGCGCGTTAAGCTCACGGCGTCCGGCGGCCTTTGTCACCTGAATATCAAACAGATCCCAGCTGCTGTCGCTGAGCTGCGCGTTGAAGCGCCCGTCGACAAAGACCAGCTTAATGGCGTCGATATTCAGCGCCAGCGCGGCTACGTCTGCGGCCGTCAGCGTAGCGGACGTCGGCAGCACGAAGTTGTGCGCCAGCAGGCTGTCCAGCGGCGTATATTTCCAGTTCTCATGCTTGCGCGTCGGCAGGCCTAAGCGCAGCACCTGCTGCCAGTGTTGCTGAGCCTGCAGGGAACGCTGCTCGCCCTGGGTCTCGAACA
This sequence comes from Erwinia phyllosphaerae, assembly GCF_019132875.1. Classification (GTDB taxonomy): domain Bacteria; phylum Pseudomonadota; class Gammaproteobacteria; order Enterobacterales; family Enterobacteriaceae; genus Erwinia; species Erwinia phyllosphaerae. Next base: position 391,677 of record NZ_JAHSPF010000003.1, on the reverse strand, counting down.
GGTGATGCCACTGCTGCAGGGCGTTTTCACTACTCCTGTTCGGTAAGCCAGCCATAGCCTTGCTCCTCCAGTTGTTTCACCAGCGAGAAGTCGCCTGACTTGACGATCTTGCCCTGATACAGCACGTGCACGAAATCGGGCTTGATGTAGTCCAGGATGCGCTGGTAGTGGGTAACGATAATAAAGGCGCGTTTGCCGTCGCGCAGCGTGTTAACGCCGTTAGAGACGATTTTCAGCGCATCGATATCCAGTCCGGAGTCGGTTTCATCCAGAATGCAAAGTTCAGGTTCCAGCGCCGCCATCTGCAGAATGTCGTTACGCTTTTTCTCACCGCCGGAGAAGCCGACGTTTACGGAACGAGTCAGCAAATCTTCCGGCATTTTCAGCAGGTGAATTTTGTCTTCGATAAAGTCCTGGAAGTCGAAGCGGTCCAGCGACTCCTGGTCACGGTATTTACGCACCGCGTTGACGGCGGTTTGCAGGAAAAACTGGTTGCTGACGCCAGGGATTTCTACCGGATACTGGAAGGCCATAAAGATGCCTTCGCCCGCACGATCTTCCGGAGAAAGCTCCAGCAGATCTTTACCCTTAAAGGCAACGGAGCCGCCGGTGATTTCATACTCTTCACGGCCAGCCAGCGTGGCGGAAAGCGTACTTTTACCGGAACCGTTCGGGCCCATAATCGCATGCACTTCGCCTGGCTTCACTTCCAGATTCAACCCGCGCAGGATCTCTTTATCTTCGATACTTACCTGTAAATCTTTGATGCTTAACATAATGTTTCCTGGGCAATACCTGTCTGCATTGCGCAAAATGAGTAAGCAGCGGGGATCAGCCCACGCTGTGTTCTAAGCTTATCGCCAGCAGTTTTTGCGCTTCCACCGCAAACTCCAGCGGCAGCTCGGAGAAGACGTCCTTACAAAAGCCGTTAACGATCATTGAGATAGCGTCATCCTCGCTGATACCGCGCTGCAGGCAGTAGAACAGCTGATCTTCGCCAATTCTTGAGGTCGTGGCTTCGTGCTCCAGCTGCGCGGTATTGTTGCGCGCTTCCACGTACGGGAAGGTATGCGCGCCGCACTCGGCGCCGATCAGCATGGAGTCGCACTGGGTAAAGTTACGGGCGTTGGTCGCCGTTGGCATAATCTTCACCAGGCCGCGATAGGTGTTCTGGCTTTTACCCGCCGAAATCCCCTTGGAGATAATGGTGGATTTGGTGTTTTTACCAATGTGGATCATCTTGGTGCCGGTATCGGCCTGCTGATGACCGCTGGTCAGCGCCACGGAGAAAAACTCGCCCACGGAGTTGTCGCCGCGCAGGATCACGCTTGGATATTTCCAGGTAATCGCCGAACCGGTTTCAGACTGCGTCCATGACATCTTGCTGTTTTCGCCTTCACACAGCGCGCGCTTGGTCACGAAGTTCAGGATGCCGCCTTCCGACTCGCCGCCGGAGAACCAGTTCTGTACCGTAGAATATTTTACTTCCGCGTCTTTGTGGATGATGACTTCCACCACGGCCGCGTGCAGCTGATAGCTGTCGCGCACTGGCGCGGAACAACCTTCGATGTAGCTGACGTAGCTGCCTTCATCGGCAATCAGAATGGTGCGCTCGAACTGGCCGGTTTTTGCCGCGTTGATACGGAAATAGGTCGACAGCTCCATCGGGCAACGCACGCCTTTAGGGATATAAACAAAGGTCCCGTCCGAGGCGACAGCCGAATTCAGCGCGGCAAAGAAGTTGTCATTCGCAGGCACGACGCTGCCCAGATACTGTTTTACCAGCTCCGGATGTTCGTGGATCGCTTCGCCAAACGAGCAGAAAATGATGCCCTGCTCTGCCAGCTTGCCGCGATAGGTCGTGGAAACCGATACCGAGTCGAAAATCGCATCGACCGCCACTTCCTGACCCTCGCGAACCGGCACGCCCAGCTGTTTGAAGGCGTTTTCCACTTCTTCCGTCAGATAGTTTGGTGCTTCTGCGCCGGAGGTCTGCTGTGCGCCAGGCTCGGAAGCGCAGCTGTCGTCGCAGCTGCCGCAGGATGGCGCCGAGTAGTAACTGTAATCCTGATAGTTCAGTGACTTATAGTTAGCTTTCAGCCAGTGTGGCTCTTCCATTTCCAGCCAGGCCGCAAAGGCCTTGAGGCGAAAATCAAGCATCCACTCCGGCTCATTGCGTTTAGCCGAGATCGCGCGCACCACATCTTCATTGATGCCGTGGGCGAACTCTTCGGTTTGCAGCTGAGTGAAGAATCCTTCCTTGTACTTCTGGCGGCTTCCTTCCCAGACCTGCACGTCGTCTGATGTATCAGTATTTCGGGACATAAAATTTACTCAACGCCAAAGCTCTCACCACAGCCACAGGCGTGTTGAGCTTTAGGATTATTAAATTTAAAAATCTGGTTCAGGCCTTCACGTACGAAATCCACTTCGGTTCCGTCGATAAAAGGCATAGCCTGCAGCGGCACGTAAAGATTTGCGCCGTTATGGGTAAACACTAAATCATCTGACGCAGGCTCTTTAATCAAATCCATGGTGTAGCCGAATCCGGCGCAGCCGGACGTTTTCACGCCCAGCCGTAACCCCTTCACGTGCGGGTCACTGGCTGCCAGCGCAATGATCTGCTGTGCGGCACTGTCGGTTAGCGTCAGTCCTTTCCAGACGAAGTCGTCGGGAGAAAAAGAAGCGGTTGTTGCTGATGGCATAACATTACCTCGCGAGTCGGTAGCCCTGCGGGCTGATACCCCTATGTTAGTGATAATGATTGTCTCTTCAACCTCTTGTTTTGCAGGGATTAAGGCCAACCGGGTTTTTTCAGGCCTCTTTATTCAGTTTAGACCCTGTGAAGAGGTTTGCGATGTGCGTCGCGCCGTGATTTAACGAAATGGTAACACATTGAAAAGCAGCCAGTAAATATCAGCCGCGCTACGTTAATCAGGAATAATGCTTATTTTAACGCTTTCATCCTTAACGCGTATTGTTATTACCAATTTATTTAAGAGGCCGCATAAATCGATAAATTTTTTTTCGCTGATGTTGAATAATGCGCCAGTTATAATATGATAATGATTATCATTAGCGCGAACAGGACCCATCATGAAGCTGTCGATAAGCGCCTGGCTGCAGCATAAAATTGACGAATACCAGTTTTCCGTCCGCGATATCACCATCGATTATTATATGGCGCAGGCTAAACTCAACCGGCCCGACTGCTCGCTTGAGCAGTTGCGCAAATACAACGATACCTGCCTGGATATGGCAGAGCTTTGCCAGCTAAACGGCGACGACCAGAGCTATCTGCATGCCCTGGGCAGGCTGCATCAGCGTCTGCTGCAGGAATTGGGAAATAATCAGCGCGAACGCCTGTTCCGTATGCAAGCCTGGCAGCTGGCACGCCATACGCTTAGCCGTCTGTGCCATCAGCTGGCGCTGAGCGGCGAGTGGGAAAAGGCAACCCTGCTGCAAAGCGAATTTATGCGCCAGGCTTCATGGATTATGTGAAGGCTGACGCGCTGCAAAGCAAAACGCCACCAGTATACCCTGGTGGCGCTGTGATTTCTGCTGCGTCGTTTAGATCAGTTCCAGCAGCGCCTGTAGCGGATGACGCATGCCGTTGCCCTCTACCCTCTTCACCTGACTGCGGCATGAGTAGCCGGTCGCCAGACAGCGCTGGCGCGGCAGCTTTTGCAGCGCGGTATGCCAGGAAAGCTCGTAGATACCCAGCGAGTTAGCCAGATTTTTTGCCTCGTGGCCATAGGTGCCCGCCATCCCGCAGCAGCCTACGCTGATGTTTTCCAGCCTGGCGCCGAAGCGAGCGAAGATAGCGGCCCACTGCTGGCTGGAAGCGGGCAGCGCGGTCACTTCCGTACAGTGTCCGAACAGATACCAGGCCTCGCCGCTTTGGGGCACCGCCTGCCTTTCCGGCAACGCCTTTTGCAGCCATTCATGCACCAGCTGTACATGGAAATCGCCGCGATTATCGCCAAGAATTTCTTTGTATTCATCGCGATAACAAAGCACCAGTGCCGGATCGACGCCGACCATCGGCAGCTGTAGTTTGGCCACGCGATTTAAGAAATCCGCCGTCTTTTGCGCCGTTCTGGCGAAACGCTGCAAAAAGCCTTTGATGTGCTGCGCCTTGCCGTTTGGCGAGAAAGGCAACACTACCGGCTGGAAGCCCAGCTTCTCCACCAGCGCAACAAAATCGCTTACCAGCGAAGCCTCGTAATAGCTGGTGAACGGATCCTGGACGATCAGCACATGACTTGCGCGCTGCTCTGCGCCCATGGCTTCCAGCTGCTCCAGCGTGGTGGTAGTGGCCCGCTGCCCGGCCAGCTGGTTTTTCAGGCTGGGAGAAGAAAGCAGCGGCAGGTCGACCATGCCGATGTGATTTTTACTCAGCTCTCGTACCAGCGGCTGCCGCAGGAAAAAATTGAAAAATTTTGGCGCTTTCGCCATCAGCGGCGCATAGCTTTCCACGCTGGCAACCAGGTGATCGCTGGCGGGACGCAAATAGCGCGTATGGTAGAGCTGCAAAAAGCGAGAGCGGAAGCCGGGCACATCAATTTTAATCGGGCACTGCGTGGAGCACGCCTTGCAGGCCAGACAACCCGACATCGCCTCTTTTACCTCATGCGAGAAGTCATACTCGCCACGCCTGGCGTGCCAGCTGTTGCGGGTTCGCTCAATCATGCCGCGCAGGCTGACTTTCTGCGTCGGCAGGCTTCTTTCCAGCGCCAGCGGATCGACGCCCTGCTCCGCCAGTAGCCGCAGCCATTCACGCGTTAGCGTGGCGCGGCCTTTGGGCGAGTGAATGCGGTTGCCGGTAATTTTCATTGAGGGGCACATCGGGCTACGTGCGTCAAAATTAAAGCAGAGACCGTTACCGTTACACTCCATTGCGCCGCGCCAGTCGCTGCGCACGCTTATCGGGATCTGCCGGTCGAAAGTCCCGCGCTTGACCGCGTCGACTTTCATCATCGGTTCGTCGACGCCAAAAGGCGCGCAGATTTTGCCAGGATTCAGCCGGTTAGCGGGGTCGAAAGCGGCTTTGATGCGGCGCAAATCGTTGAACAGCTCTTCACCAAAAAAGGCCGGACTGTACTCCGCACGGAAGCCTTTCCCGTGTTCTCCCCACAGCAATCCGCCGTAGCGCGCCGTCAAGGCCACCACCTCGTCGGAAATTTGCTTCATCAACATTTCCTGCTGCGGATCGCACATATCCAGCGCTGGCCGCACATGCAGAACGCCAGCATCTACATGGCCAAACATGCCGTAGCTCAGGTTATGGCTATCCAGCAGCTGACGAAATTCAACGATATAGTCCGCCAGATGCTGCGGCGGTACGCAGGTATCCTCAACAAAAGGAATCGGCTTGGCGCGCCCTTTGGCATTTCCCAGCAGCCCTACGGCTTTTTTGCGCATCGCGTAGATGCGTTCAATGCCGCTAATATCGTCACACAGCTGATAGCCAATTACGCCTGCCTGCTGCTCCGCCATCAGCGTTTCCAGCCGCTGGCAAAGCGAGGCGACCTGCCCATCAATCAGCGCCCGGTCATCTCCGGCAAACTCCACGATATTCAGGCCGAGCATGTCACGATCCGGCACGTCGGTGATTAATTCGCTGACTGAGTGCCAGACGATATCTTCCCGCGCCAGGTTCAGCACTTTTGAATCGACGGTTTCCACCGATAGCGCCTGCGCTTCCACCATAAAAGGCGCGCTGCGCAGAGCGGAATCGAACGAGTCATATTTGATGTTGACCAGGCGGCGCACTTTAGGGATGGGCGTAATGTTTAACCGCGCTTCGGTGATAAAGGCCAGCGTGCCTTCTGCGCCACACAGCAGCCGGGTGAGATCAACCTGCTCCAGGTCGTCGCTAATAACGTGGCGCAAATCGTAACCGGTAAGAAAACGATTGAGCTTAGGAAACTTGTCGATAATCAGCTGGCGACGATCGCGGCAGCGTTCCAGCACCGTGCGGTAAATTTCCCCTTCCCGCGTCTGTTCTTTAGCCAGCGTCTCAGCCAGGGCAACCGGAACGGCGCGCGTATCCAGCATATCGCCGCCGATCAGCACGGCGCGCAATCCCAGAACGTGATCGGAAGTTTTCCCATAGACCAGCGAACCTTGCCCGGAGGCATCCGTATTGATCATGCCGCCAAGCGTGGCGCGGTTACTGGTTGAAAGCTCGGGAGAGAAAAAATAGCCAAGGGGTTTCAGCGCGGCGTTAAGCTGGTCTTTTATCACGCCGGCCTCGACTTTTACCCATCCCTGTTCAACATTGATCTCAAGAATGCGGTTCATGTAGCGGGACATATCCACCACGATACCCTGATTCAGCGACTGGCCGTTGGTGCCGGTGCCGCCACCGCGAGGCGTAAATATCAGGCTTTGATAGCGCTCTTCGCCTGCCAGCCTGGCGACCAGCGCCACGTCTGCCGTAGAACGTGGAAAGATAACCGCATCAGGTAACAGCTGATAGATGCTGTTGTCGGTGGACATGGTAAGGCGGTCGGCGTAGCTGGTGGCGGTATCGCCGGTAAAACCCTGTTGCTCTAACGTCTGCAAAAACTTCAGCACCAGTTGAACGAGGCCCGGCGCCTGAGAAATCTGTGGGATCATTATCTTGTAACCAGGTTGTGTTTGAAGGGTATCCTTTGCTCTTTGTCATGGTTTTATCACATTTTTTTGTCACCTGTCGCGATTTTAGGCAGGTGAAAAGAATAACGTGCCGTTTCCATTAAAAATGCGTTTAATACGTCAGGTTGAAAATGGTTGGCGCACTTCGCCACTATTCTCCGGTTGCTCATTTTATTGAGGTTAATGGCCATACATGAAGAACACGCAAAATGGATGGGATATGTTACAGGTTATCTTTTCTATCCTGTTTATTACCCTGCTTATCGTCGTCAGCCTGTGGGTGGTCCAGCCGTTTGTGCTGGGGTTTGCCTGGGCGAGCATGGTGGTGATCGCCACCTGGCCGCTGATGCTGAAAATTCAGGGCTGGCTGTGGGGGCGGCGCTCGCTGGCGGTTATCGTGATGACGCTGCTGCTGATGCTGCTGTTTGTTATCCCGATAGCCCTGCTGGTGAACAGCCTGATTGAAAACAGCGGCCCGCTGATCGCCTGGGCGACGTCCGGCCATCTGATGCTGCCGGAAATGCTCTGGCTGCACGATATCCCGCTGGTGGGTAGGAAGCTCTCTTCCGCCTATCGCCATCTGGTTGCCGGCGGCGGCGCAGCGATGATGACCAGCATTCAGCCTTATATCGGCCGCACCAGCGTCTTTCTGTTTGCCCAGGCCGGACACTTTGGCCGTTTTATGCTGCATTTGGGTTTAATGTTACTGTTCAGCGTGCTGCTCTACTGGCGTGGTGAACAGGTCGGTTTTGGCATCCGCCATTTCGCTTATCGTCTGGGCCATCGCCGTGGCGATGCCGTCGTGCTGCTTGCCGGTCAGGCGATCCGTGCCGTAGCGCTGGGCGTGGTGGTCACCGCTCTGGTCCAGGGCGTGCTTGGCGGTATCGGCCTGGCTATTTCCGGTATTCCTTATGCCACCGTCCTGACGGTAGTGATGATCCTTTCCTGCCTGGTACAGCTGGGGCCGCTGGTAGTGCTGGTTCCGGCCATTATCTGGCTTTACTGGAGCGGCGATAATACCTGGGCTACCGTGCTGCTGATATGGAGCTGCGTCGTAGGCACGCTGGATAGCGTCTTGCGGCCGATGCTGATCCGCATGGGTGCGGATTTGCCGATGATTCTGATCCTCTGTGGCGTGATTGGCGGGCTGGTGGCTTTTGGCATGATCGGCCTGTTTATCGGGCCGGTAGTGCTGGCGGTTTCTTATCGTCTGGTGTCTGTCTGGACGCATGAAGCGCCCGCTCCGCAAGAAGATCCCGAAGAGGTTGTTGAAGAACTTGCTGATATAGAACAGGAAAACTCAGCAAACTAATCTTTTTACGCGGTCAGTTAACCTGACCGCGTAATCCCGCCAAAAAATCCCTTTTGCGTGAAAGATGCCTTTGTTTAGCAACTTTTATCGTTTTTGCGCTGGCCGTCCCCTTTTCTCTCGTCCTTAAGAACAATTGATTAAGATAAATACACATATTCTGCATTACACCTGTTAACCGTCTCAAAAAATATTACCTCCCTTAAACTAATAAGAGGATTCTTAAAGACTCACTTCACGGCTGAGAATAGTATATCGGTTATGTTTAGCAGCAACGCGCTGATTTATAAACAACCTTTTCCCCTGAGTGACATAAAGAATTGCTGTGTGTAGTCTTTGCCCATCCCATGTGATGGGCTTTTTTTTATATGTACAAAAGCAAAAAGGCCGGATAAACCGGCCTTTTTATATAAGAACTTATGAATAGTTACGCTTTTTTCAGTTCGCCCAGGCTTAGCCAGGTTTGCACCACCGTATCCGGATTAAGCGACAGGCTATCGATTCCCTCTTCCATCAGCCAGGCCGCAAAATCTTCATGATCTGACGGCCCCTGGCCGCAGATACCGACATACTTATTGGCCTTTTTGGCGGCGCGAATCGCCATCGACAGCAGCGCTTTAACCGCGTCGTTACGCTCATCGAACAGTGCTGAGACGACGCCGGAATCCCTGTCCAGACCAAGCGCCAGCTGCGTCATATCATTAGAACCAATAGAGAAGCCGTCAAAATAGTGCAGGAACTCGTCCGCCAGCAGTGCGTTGGAGGGGATCTCGCACATCATAATGATCTTCAGGCCGTTCTCGCCGCGTTTCAGCCCCTGACTTTCCAGCTCCTCAACCACTGCTTTCGCCTGCGCAACGGTACGTACAAACGGCACCATGATTTCAACATTGGTCAGGCCCATTTCGTTACGCACGCGTTTCACCGCTACGCACTCCAGTGCAAAACAGTCGCGGAAGCTGTCAGCAACGTAGCGGCCTGCACCACGGAAGCCCAGCATCGGGTTTTCCTCTTCCGGCTCGTAGCGCTCGCCACCTACCAGGTTGGCATACTCGTTAGTTTTAAAATCTGACAGACGCACGATAACCCGTTTTGGCGCAAACGCAGCGCCCAGCGTGGCGATGCCTTCCGTCAGGCGCGCGATATAAAACTCAACCGGATCGTCAAAGCCTTTCATCATGCCGCGGATCTGCTGCTGCAGCTCTGGCGTTTGCTGGTCAAACTCCAGCAGCGCTTTAGGATGCACGCCAATCATGCGGTTGATGATGAATTCCAGTCGCGCCAGCCCGACGCCTTCGTTAGGCAAACAGGCGAAATCAAAAGCCCTGTCCGGATTTCCGACGTTCATCATGATTTTCAGCGGCAGCTGCGGCATTTCATCAACCTGAGAGCTTTTTACCTCAAAGTCGAGTAAATCATCATAAACGTAGCCGGTGTCGCCCTCTGCACAGGAGACCGTGACCTTGTGGCCCTCTTGCAGCCGTTCAGTCGCGTCACCACAGCCCACCACGGCTGGAATGCCCAGCTCGCGCGCGATAATAGCCGCATGACAGGTTCTGCCGCCGCGATTGGTGATAATCGCAGAGGCTTTTTTCATGATCGGTTCCCAGTCGGGATCGGTCATATCCGTCACCAGCACATCGCCTTTCTGGATGCGGTTCATTTCGCTGATATCGTGAATGACCTTCACCACGCCTGCGCCGATGCGGTGCCCGATAGCGCGCCCTTCCACCACGATGTTGCCTTTGCCCTGTAGCGTATAACGCTCCATGACCTGGCCGTTAGAACGCACCGTTTCGGGACGTGCCTGAACGATAAAGAGCTTGCCGGTGTGGCCATCTTTCGCCCACTCGATATCCATCGGCCGCTGGTAATGTTTTTCAATCTGCATGGCCTGCGCGGCCAGCGCCTCGACTTCTTCATTGCTCAGGCAGAAACGATCGCGTTCCGCTTCCGGTACATCCTCGATTTTGACCTGCTCACCGTGCGTTTGAGAATCGGTATAGACCATGCGAATTTTCTTCGAACCCATCGTACGGCGCACGATAGCAGGACGGCCCGCGGCGAGGGTCGGCTTATGGACATAAAATTCATCCGGATTGACCGCGCCCTGTACCACCATCTCACCCAGGCCGAAGGCGGCGGTAATAAATACGACCTGATCGAAGCCCGATTCGGTATCAATGGTAAACATGACGCCCGCGGTGCCGACATCAGAACGCACCATGCGCTGTACCCCAGCCGAGAGCGCTACGCCACGGTGGTCATAACCCTGATGAACGCGATAGGAAATGGCGCGGTCGTTAAACAGCGAGGCGTAAACGTGCTTCACCGCGATCAGAACGGCGTCAAATCCCTGCACGTTAAGAAACGTTTCCTGCTGGCCGGCGAAAGAGGCATCCGGCATATCTTCTGCCGTCGCAGAGGAGCGCACGGCAAAAGAGGCTTCGGCATCGTCTGCCGAAAGCTGCTGATACGCCTCGCGAATGGCCTGCTCCAGTTCTGGCTGGAAAGGCGTTTCCACAATCCACTGGCGGATCTGCTGACCCGCCTTCGCCAGTTCGTCAACATCGTCAATATCGGTTTTGTCTAACAGCGCATATATCCGCTGACTGACGCCGCTTTGATCGAGGAACTGATTGAATGCATCGGCCGTTGTGGCAAAACCGTCAGGAACGGAAACGCCAAGCGATGACAAATTAGTGATCATTTCACCCAGAGAAGCATTTTTGCCCCCCACCCGATCAACATCGTTCATGCCAAGCTGGTTATACCAGAGCACAAGCGGCAGTTCGCCTATATTGGACATTGAAGCAATCCTTTTGTGATGTAATTAAGAAGCACAGGGTCGTGCATTTCTGAGCCTGGCATATTCCGCTTCAGGAAAGAAACTGTTGAATCGTTCAAGCTTAATAAAAAGCTACTTTTAAGAAAATTCCGCGCAGAAAAATTTAATTGAAAAGGAAAGAAAAATAAATAATACATTGATTTTAAACAATAAAAAAAGCACTCAAACTTAGAGCAACCTTCGCGTTATTATTAATTCTTTTTCAGCATGCTTTTTTGCTTAACATGGGCTTTTGGGAATGGAAAAAGGGAACGCAATTTCATTATGGCTATTTTTCCTTTCGCCGACCATTATAGCCGACTTTATTCTACTTTTTATTTCATTTTATTTTATTTTGGCGATTTCATTTTGTTTCGCAAAAGCTATTACCGTTTGCTTTACTGTGACTATCTAATTTAGTCTGAAAAGCACAGCCACCAGGAGAAAACATGGATATCAGCGAACGTAGTGTTTTTTATATCTCGGACGGCACGGCTATTACCGCCGAGGTGCTGGGCCACGCCGTGCTTTCCCAGTTTCCCGTGGCCATCAACAGCGTCACGTTGCCCTTTGTTGAAAACGTGCAGCGTGCCCAGGCGGTAAAAGCGCAGATTAATGCGCTTTATCAGAAAAGCGGCCTGCGTCCTCTGGTGTTTATCTCTATCGTAACGCCAGAAATCCGCGAAATAATCTTGCAGAGCGAGGGGTTCTGTCAGGATATCGTGCAGTCTCTGGTTGCGCCGTTGCAGCAGGAGCTTGGGCTTGCTCCTGCCCCGGTCGCTAACCGCACGCACGGCCTGACAGCCAGTAACCTGGGTAAATATGACGCCCGTATCGCTGCCATAGACTATACGCTGGCGCACGACGACGGCATTTCGCTGCGTGGGCTGGAAGATGCACAGGTTATCCTGCTGGGGGTTTCGCGCTGTGGCAAAACACCGACCAGCCTCTATCTGGCCATGCAGTTTGGTATCCGTGCGGCCAACTATCCTTTTATTGCCGACGATATGGATAACCTCAAGCTGCCGCCAGCGCTGCGCCCTTTCCAGCACAAACTGTTTGGCCTGACTATCGATCCCGAACGTCTGGCCGCCATTCGCCAGGAAAGAGCGGAAAATACTCGCTATGCCTCCATGCGCCAGTGCCGGCTGGAAGTGGGTGAAGTAGAGGCGCTGTTCCGCACTCATCAAATTCGTTATCTCAACAGCACCAACTACTCCGTTGAGGAGATAGCCACCAAAATTCTCGACATCACGGGGCTGACTCGCCGAATGTATTGAGCGACAGAAAATTTTTGATCCCGCTTGTGAAACAGTGATATTTATCCCGAAACGCCCGGCAGACGGGCGTTTAAGGTTGAAACGATCGCCCCGTCAGGTTTATTGTGATCGCCATCACTTCCCGGTACTCCTGCCGTCGCGAAGATAAGATTTCAGAGAGCTTTATGACTAAGACAGATGAACTGCGGACCGCGCGCATCGAGAGCCTGATTACGCCTGATGAACTGGCGCAGCGGCATCCGATAACGCCAGAAATTGCCGCTAACGTTACCGACTGCCGCAAGCGCGTGGCACGTATCCTTGCTGGTGAAGATCGTCGCCTGCTGGTCGTTATTGGCCCTTGTTCGCTGCACGACCCCGCTGCTGCTTTAGACTATGCCGCAAAATTAAATGCGCTGCGCCAGCAGCATCACTCCCGGCTTGAGATTGTGATGCGGGCCTATTTTGAAAAACCGCGCACCGTAGTGGGCTGGAAAGGGTTAATCTCCGATCCCGACCTGGACGGTAGTTTTCGGGTCAATCACGGTCTGGAAACAGCACGCAAGCTACTGCTGGAGATCAACAGGCTTGGTATGCCAACCGCCACCGAGTTCCTGGACATGGTGGTCGGCCAGTTTATTGCGGATCTCATCAGCTGGGGAGCGATAGGCGCTCGCACCACGGAAAGCCAGATCCATCGAGAGATGGCTTCCGCGCTCTCTTGTCCGGTTGGTTTTAAAAACGGGACGGATGGCAATATCCAGATCGCCGTTGATGCGATCCGCGCCGCACGCGCCAGCCATATGTTTCTTTCACCGGACAAGCATGGCCAGATGACGATTTATCAGACCAGCGGCAATCCTTCCGGACACGTCATTATGCGCGGCGGTAAACAGCCGAACTATCATGCGGAAGATATCTCCGCAGCGGCGGCAAGCCTGCGCGAACACAATCTGCCGGAACGGCTGGTTATTGACTTCAGCCACGGTAACTGCCTGAAACAGCATCGCCTGCAGAAAGAGGTTGCCGCCTCGGTCGCGCAGCAAATCCGGAAAGGTTCGCAGGCGATTGCAGGCGTAATGATTGAAAGTTTCCTGAAGGAAGGAACACAGAAAGTCCAGTCCGGTACGCCGTTGCAATACGGCCAGTCGATTACCGATCCGTGCCTGGGCTGGGACGACAGCGAGGAAGTCCTGGCGCTGCTGGCAGATGCCGTGGCAACGCGGTTCTGACGAGTAAAGCGGCGCTGCCGCTTTACACCGTTTATGTAGCAGCATTTACAGCAGCAGCCCGCTGGCGCTGACTGCCTCTACTGTTCCCGCAGAGATCTTAGCTTGAACAGCTCACCTCAAGTTTTTTGCCCCAGTCCGGCGGCCGACGCATTAAATCAGCGAACTCCGGTGCGTCATCAAAAGGCCGCGACAGCGCCTGATGCAGACGGGTAAGCACGCTGATATCATCCTTCTCCGCCTGTTCAATCGCCTGCTGTGCCAGATAGTTCCTTAAAATGATGGCGGGATTCACCTGCTTCATCTTTTGCTGGCGCACCGCATCGTCGCCCTCTTCCTGCAACAGACGCTGGCGATAAACGTTGTACCAGCTGTCAAAGGCCTCGCGATCGATAAACTCGTCCCGCAGCGGCGAGCGCGACTGCTGCTGCTCCGTGTCGCAAAGCAGACGAAACGTCAACGTATAGTCGCTGCCCTCTTTCGTCATCAGCGACAGCAGCCCGGTCAAAATATCGTTATCATCTTTGCTCTGGGTCATCAGCCCCAGCTTCGCGCGCATCTGCGCTCCCCAACAGCGCATCAGCTCCGGTTCATATTCCGCCAGCGCCTGCTTCAGCTGCGTGGTATCCAGCAGCCCGGACAGCGAATGCGCCAGCCGATTCAGATTCCATAGCCCAACCACAGGCTGATTATCAAAGCTATAGCGGCCCTGATAATCGGAATGGTTACAGATAAAGTCCGGCTTATAATCATCCAGAAAACCGTACGGCCCGTAATCCAGCGTCATCCCCAGCACCGACATGTTGTCCGTATTCATCACCCCGTGCGCAAAACCAATGCTCTGCCAGTGCGCAATCAGCCTGGCCGTGCGCTTAACCACATCGCTAAACCAGAGCAGGTAGCGATCCGCTTCATTTTGCAGCTCCGGCCAGTGGTGGCGAATCAAATAGTCAGCCAGCTCCCGCACCTTTTCAGGCTGCTGTGCGTAAAAGAAATGCTCAAAATGGCCGAAACGAGCATGGCTTTCCGCCACGCGTAGCAGCATCGCACCGCGTTCAGTAGTCTCACGCTGCACAGGTTGATCGCTGGTCACGACCGTCAGCGCGCGCGAGGTCGGCACGCCAAGATGGTACATTGCTTCAGAGGCAAGAAATTCACGTAGCGAAGAGCGCAGCACGGCACGACCATCGCCCATGCGCGAGTAAGGCGTCAGACCGGCACCCTTCAGATGCCAGTCCATTTTACGACCGTCGGCCAACTGCTGCTCGCCCAGCAAAATGCCGCGCCCGTCACCTAACTGACCTGCCCAGACGCCAAACTGATGCCCGCTATAAACCTGAGCCAGCGGCTGCATTCCCGGCAACAGCTCTTCGCCGCTCCAGACGGCGGTTTTGTCAGCGCGGAACCAGCTCTCGCCCAGCCCCAGCTCCTGAGCCAGCGAGGCGCTGTGATAAAGCAGACGTGGGTTTTTTAACGGCGTAGGTTTCAGAGCGGTGTAAAATCCTGCCAGCTCGTTATGCCAGGTATTATTGAAGTGCATGCGGTCCCCTTAAAATTTACTGGCACCCGCTTTGCGCTTGCGGTACCGGCTTTAAGTGTAAACCGCCTGCGCACAAGGGAACACGGATTTGTTAAGGGGTTATTGCTGAATCGGTCATTAACTCTTTGGGCGGCACCACCAGCGTGGTCAGAGACTCTTCGGTTACCGGGGAAAACAACGCGCTCTGGATCCCATCAAACTGATATTGACTAACCTTTTCCAGCCCGGTCAGGTCGTCCACGCCCTGCACGATAACCTGCTGACAGTGTGGCTTAATATGTTCCAGTATGGAGTTGATAAAAGGACGGAAAGAGAGGCGGTTAATATTATGCTGAATAAAACCCTTGTCGATTTTTATACGAGAAAAGAGATTGTCGTATACCGCTTTTGATGGCGCTTTACCCGCGCCGTAATTTGCTAAAGATAAATCGAACCTTTCGCTTAGCGCCATCAGGCCCGGATTGTCTTTCCCCAGTTTTAAATCCGTAAAGCTCTCGGTAATTTCCAGCTCCAGCCAGCAGAGCGCATCCAGTTTACGGCTTAAAAACTCGCTTTCCAGGATAGTCTGTGCCAGTAACTCATCTATTTTTAGCGTAACTTTTACTTTTTGCTGACAGAAAAAGTCGAGATGTCTTTCAATACTGTTAATCTGATTTTGTAATAGAACGATGCGCTGTTCCTTACAGAGCTGCGGCAGCAGCAGCTCCTGTGGGATCGCCACGTTCGCCGTGCTGTGGGAAAACTGCGTCAGCAGCTCGACAGCGATAAGCTGCCCGCCGAAGCAGTAAATCGGGTTGAATGACGTGTAACTTTTATAATCCGCTTCCAGATGGATATTCATTCTTATTCAGCCATGATGAAGTTGTCATCCGCGCAGGCACATGGCGATGACAACGCCAGGGTTAAAGACGACCGCAGCAGAATAGCTCGGGTAAAGCCCACGCAACTAACTTAACCTAGCACATATTTTTTAAAAAAGATGCTGTGATATTAAATCACATTTAAATAGCGGCAAATCCCTTTAAACCGTTTCTTTAACCTTCCTTTACAAAATTCGACAAGGGAAAAGCCAGGCCAGCTATTTATAAAGACTTTCTATAATTACCCTGCTAAGCAATAGCGGTGCCTGCCACCGCTTATATAAATCAACTTATGGATAAATAAGCTTTTTTGTGACGGCCATCCCGTACATAACTTCCCACCGGTTAAATACGTCTTGCCTGCCAGAAAACCTTTTTCCAGTAAACGTTATTCAGCGAGGAACGGATAACGCCCTGACTGGTTGAGGCGTGAATAAACCTGTCGTCAGTATCGTAAATCCCTACATGCAAACCATTTTCCCCGGCTCCCGTTTTGAAAAACAGGAGATCGCCCGGCAGCAAATCTTTTTTGCTGATGCGCGTGCCCGTTTCGGTCTGCGCGATGGTGGTACGCGGCAGCTGAAGGTTAAAGCGGTCGCGAAAAGTCAGATAGACAAAACCGGAGCAGTCAACGCCATTACGTCCCAGACCGCCATAGCGGTAAGGCGTGCCGTGCCACTTGCCAAGCTGTGCATTTAGCTGGGCGATCACGGTAATAGAGTCAGAAAGACGACTGTTCGGCGGCGGCGCGTGGCTGCTACAACCCGCCAGCAAAATCGCAATCAACAAAAGTCCGTAGCGCATAACATGCTTCCTTTAATCATTGCCACTACCGAAAGCCACCCTGACCGGTTGGTTAATTAAACGTGGTCAGGAGTTCCCGACCGTTTGCAGAAATTTTTGTAAAAGGCACGCCATAGACAGCAGAAAGGCGTTCTGGTTGCAGCACTTCTCTGGCTGTACCCTGCTGTAAAAGCCCGCCTTCTTTCATTAGCCAGACGCGCTGAGCGTGGTGCAGGGAATGGTTCACATCATGTCCGCTCATCACCACCGTCAAGCCTTTTGCCACCCATGCCGCAAGACAGCGATCGAACGCGGCCTGCTGCGCCAGGTCCAGACCGGTTAGCGGCTCGTCGAGCAAGAGCAACGCGCCCTCCGGTTGCGCCATCTGGCAAAGCACGGCGGCCAGACGTACACGCTGCCACTCACCGCCGGAAAGCTGGCCAGGCGCGCATGACAGCTTATCCAGCAGCTGAAAGGTTTCACACAGCGTCAGCAACGCTTCTTCGCTCTCGTCGTTTATCTGGTGCATTTTCAGATAGTGCCAGACCGGCATACCCCCGGCCGCCATCTGCTGCTGAGCCAGATACGCCCGGTGCCTTGCCAGCGCGTAACCCGACCATGCAGCCAGCGGCTTACCGAGAAAGCAAATCTCGCCTTCTGACTTAATCATCCCGGACATGGCCGCCAACAGCGAGCTTTTCCCTGCACCGTTTGGGCCAAGCAGGTGGATCAGTTCGCCCTGGCCAACCTGAGCCGTAAAGGGCTGAAGGCGTCGCGCTACGGCAACGCCCTTACAGCTCAGCAGCATCTATTTTGCCAGCGCCGCTTTAATGCTTTCCATTACGATAGGGTCTTCCGGCGTCATATCCGGAGAGAAACGTTGCACCACGGTCCCGTCGCGGCCAATCAGGAACTTTTCAAAATTCCATAAAATATCGCCCGGTTCTTTTGGCCCACGACCTTTACTGAGCATTTTTTCCAGAAAACCGCTCTCTTCCGGCTCGACGGCTTCCGGCCTGGCGGCAACCAGCTGCTGGTACAAAGGATGACGCTGCGGGCCGTTGACTTCGATTTTACTGAACATCGGGAAGGTCACGCCATAGGTGGTACTGCAAAATGTTTTGATCTCTTCTTCACTGCCCGGCTCCTGTCCCAGAAACGCATTGCAGGGGAAACCCAATACGGAAAAACCGCGATCGGACCAGGCCTTATGAATGTTCTCTAACTGTTCATATTGCGGCGTCAGACCACATTTTGAAGCCACATTAACCACCAGCAGCACCTGGCCTTGCCAGTTTGCCAGGGTAGTGGCTTCACCATCCAGCGTGACCAGTTCTGTATCGTAAATACTCATTGGTTTTTCCTGTTTCAGTAGAGAGAAAAGCTGACCGATGGTCAGGCTCGATTGCGTAAAAGTAGCCAGATAAAAACCGGCGCGCCAAGCGTTGCCGTCACTACGCCAATCGGTAATTCTGCCGCAGCGATGGCGGTGCGTGCAAGAATGTCCGCCGCCAGCAGGACGCCGCCGCCGGCCAGCGCGCAGGCCGGTAACAGCATACGATGATCGTTAATATTGTTCAGGCGCAAAATATGCGGTACAACCAGGCCGATAAAGCCAATGGCCCCGGCCATCGCCACGCTGACGCCGGTCAGCCAGCCGGTAGCCAGTACCAGCACATTGCGCCACAGCAGCAGCGGCAGGCCCAGCTGACGGGCGGACGTCTCGCCCAGCGCCAGCAGGTTCAACACGCGCCACTGGCAGCAGAGCCAGACCAGCACCGGCAGCAACGCAATCATCAGCCCGCCGTAGCGCCAGTCAACGCCGCTAAAGCCGCCCATCATCCAGTACATCAGCTGGCGTAAATCCAGACTGGAGCTGAAATAGACGGCCCAGGTCATTACCGCGCTACAGATAATGCCTAAGGCGACGCCTGCCAGCAACAGTCGGCTACTGGAGAGCGAACGGCGAGAAAAGCGAAGCAGGATAAAGGTAATCAACAGCGCGCCTGCGATGGCAAAAACGCTGACGGGCCATAAGCCTGACAGACCGGTGAAGATGCTCAGCACCAGTCCGACACCGGCACCGTTCGCTACCCCAAGCAAACCGGGTTCGGCCAACGGGTTTTCAAACAGCGCCTGCATAATTGCACCGGTAACCGCCAGCGAAGCGCCCACCAGCACTACCGCCAGCGTACGCGGTAAGCGCAGCTGCCAGATAAAGAGCTGATTCTGTCCGGCAAACCAGCTTTGCGGCCATAGCCAGCGATCGCCGGCACAAAGGCTCAGTAAAACCATTAACAAACAGAAAGCCGCCAGTGCGGCCAGCCAGCGGCGCTGATGCCGACGAGCCTGCGCCACCTGTTGTGCAAGCGGGGTCATAAATCTTTTCCAGAACAGCCCAAAATTCAGGGATAAAAAAGGCCGCATTAAGCGGCCTTTTGTAGAGCATCGATTAGTCTTCTTTCGGCGTAGCGTTCTCGACCCGGCTTTTCAGCTTCTGACCAGGACGGAAAGTTACCACACGACGCGCCGTAATCGGAATATCTTCGCCGGTCTTGGGGTTACGTCCCGGACGTTGATTTTTGTCGCGAAGGTCGAAGTTGCCAAATCCTGACAGTTTCACCTGTTCACCGTTTTCCAAAGCACGTCGTACCTCTTCAAAAAACAGTTCTACCAGCTCTTTGGCATCCCGTTTGCTAAGCCCAAGCTTTTCAAACAGGTATTCAGACATCTCAGCTTTTGTAAGCGCCATAGGTTCAATCCCTCAAGGTTGCCTGGAATCGCTCTTTTAACGCCGCAACACATTTGGCGACGGTTGCAGCGATCTCCTCTTCTTCGAGTGTCCGGCCGGTATCTTGCAAAATCAGGCTGATAGCAAGGCTCTTAAAACCTTCATTAACACCCTTACCGCGGTACACATCAAACAAGTTTACGCCAACTACCTGATTTACGCCAACTTTCTTACATTCGGCGATAATATCTGCTGCGGGCACGTTTTCAGCCACCAGCACAGCGATATCACGACGGTTTGCCGGGAAGCGTGAAACCTCGCTCGCTTCAGGCAGGACGCGGTCTGACACCTTGTCCCATTCCAGTTCAAAGACCACGGTACGGCCGTTAAGATCCAGTTTCCGCTCAAGTTCCGGATGAACAACGCCCAGGTAACCGATACGCTGATCCTGCAAATAAATTCCGGCGCTCTGTCCCGGATGCAGCGCCGTATGAGCCTCAGCGCGGAACTCAATTTCGCTCAGTTTGCCTGTCAGATCGAGTACGGACTCTAAATCACCTTTTAAATCATAGAAGTCAACTGCCTGACGCGCCAGATCCCAGTGTTCCTCATAGCGAGCGCCGCTAATCACGCCCGCCAGCATAACATCCTGCCGGATACCGAGGTTTGCCTGTGTATCAGGCACAAAGCGTAAGCCGCTTTCAAACAGGCGCACGCGGCTCTGCTGACGATTCTGATTGTAAACCACCGCAGACAGCAGGCCGGTCCACAAAGAAAGACGCATTGCAGACATCTCAACGGAGATAGGGCTTGGCAGCACCAGGTTTTCTTCGCCCGGATGCAGCAGCGCCTGCACTTTAGGATCGACAAAGCTATAGGTAATCGCTTCCTGATAACCTTTGTCTACCAGCATCGCCTTCACGCGCTTCAGCGACAGATTAGCTTCGCGGTGCGAAGTCATAATCAGTCCCGCCTGAACCGGCACGTCAGGAATATTGTTGTAGCCGTATACGCGGGCAACTTCTTCCACCAGATCTTCTTCGATTTGCATATCGAAACGCCAGGCTGGTGCCACCGCCTGCCAGAAACCCTCACCTTCACTGACTTCACAGCCCAGACGGCGCAGAATGTCGCTGACTTCGCTATCGGCAATAACGTGACCAATCAGGCGATCCAGCTTTTCCCGGCGCAGCGTGATGGTTGCACGGACTGGCAGCGCTTCCTGATGAGTCTGGTCGATAACCGGGCCAGCTTCGCCGCCGCAGATATCCAGCAGCAAACGCGTAGCGCGCTCGATGGCTTTATATTGCAGCTGGAAGTCAACGCCGCGCTCATAGCGATGCGAGGCATCAGTATGCAGACCGTGACGGCGCGCGCGGCCGGTGATGGAAAGCGGGCTAAAGAAGGCGCACTCAAACAGCACGTTGGTGGTTTCTTCATTGACGCCGGAATGTTCGCCGCCAAAGATGCCGCCCATTGCCAGCGCTTTATGATGATCGGCAATCACTAAGGTGTCGGCGTTCAGCTTCGCCTCTGTGCCGTCAAGCAGCGTCAGCGTTTCGCCCTCTTCCGCCATGCGCACAATGATGCCGCCGTCGAGACGGTCAAGATCGAAGGCGTGCATTGGCTGACCGAGCTCAAGCAGCACGTAGTTGGTAACATCCACCACGGGATCGATTGAGCGGATACCGCAGCGGCGCAGCTTCTCTTTCATCCACAGCGGCGTGGCGGCTTTAACATTGATGCCTTTAATAACGCGCCCCAGATAACGTGGGCAGGCCTCAACCGCATCAACGCGGATGGGAAAGGTGTCCTGAACAGATGCGGTTACCGGCTCAATCACCGGCTCAACCAGATCCATTTTATTCAATACCGCAACGTCGCGCGCGATACCGATAATACCCAGGCAGTCTGCGCGGTTAGGCGTTACGCTGATTTCAATGGTGCTGTCGTCAAGCTTGAGGTATTCACGAATGTCGGTGCCAACGGCGGCGTCCAGCGGCAGTTCAATAATGCCGTTATGATCGTCAGAAATACCCAGCTCGGAATAAGAACAAAGCATGCCTTCTGAAGGCTCGCCGCGCAGTTTGGCCGCTTTGATTTTAAAGTCGCCCGGCAGAACCACGCCAACCGTCGCTACGGCCACCTTCAGACCCTGACGGCAGTTTGGCGCGCCGCAGACGATGTCCAGCAGGCGATCGCCGCCGACATTAATTTTTGTTACGCGCAGTTTGTCCGCGTTAGGATGCTGGCCGCATTCTACAACTTCGCCCACCACCACGCCGTGAAAAGCGCCGGCCACGGCTTCTACGCCGTCCACTTCCAGACCGGCCATGGTAATTTGTTCGCTAAGTGCTGCACTGTCTATGGCTGGGCTAACCCACTCACGTAACCAGAGTTCGCTGAATTTCATCGGTGTTGCCCGCCCTTATTTAAACTGTTTGAGGAAACGTAAATCATTTTCAAAGAAAGCGCGCAGATCGGTCACGCCATAGCGCAGCATAGTCAGACGCTCCATACCCATGCCGAAAGCGAAGCCGGAGTAAACTTCCGGATCGATGCCGACGTTGCGCAGCACGTTCGGATGCACCATGCCGCAGCCCAATACTTCCAGCCACTTGCCGTTTTTACCCATAACGTCCACTTCCGCAGAGGGTTCGGTGAACGGAAAGTAGGAAGGACGGAAACGGATCTGCAAATCTTCTTCAAAGAAGTTGCGCAGGAAGTCGTGCAGCGTGCCTTTCAGATTGGTAAAGCTGATATTTTTATCAACGATCAGGCCTTCCATCTGGTGGAACATTGGCGTATGCGTCTGATCGTAGTCGTTACGGTAAACGCGGCCTGGCGCGATAATGCGGATTGGCGGCTGCTGGTTTTTCATGGTGCGGATCTGCACGCCGGAAGTCTGCGTACGTAACAGACGCGTGGCATCGAACCAGAACGTATCGTGATCGGCACGTGCAGGGTGGTGGCCAGGAATATTCAGCGCGTCGAAATTATGATAGTCATCTTCGATTTCCGGTCCGGTTTCCACGGCAAAGCCCAGCTCGCCAAAAAACGTTTCGATGCGATCGATAGTCCGCGTGACCGGATGCAGGCCGCCGTTTTCGATACGGCGTCCCGGCAGAGAAACATCAATCGTTTCCTGCGCCAGTCGGGCATTCATTTCAGCAGATTCCAGCTCGTTTTTACGTGCGTTCAGCGCTTCCTGAACCTGCTGTTTCGCTTCGTTAATAACCGCGCCCGCCGCAGGACGATCTTCCGTTGGCAGATCGCGCAACGTGGTCATTTGCAGCGTTAACTGCCCTTTTTTACCCAGAAATTCAACGCGTACCGTTTCTAACGCGGCAACATCGTGTGCATTCTTAATGGCCGCTTGCGCGTTCGCCACCAGTTCTGCGAGATGTGACATGCTTTCCTCTTCTTCCAGCCGCCGTGGCCGGTCTGTTTTTATATGGGGACGACCCCGTCCTGGACAGGACGCGCCAGAAATAAAAAAGCCTCCACGAGGGAGGCTTTTAGCGCGATTTTTCGTTTCTTTTCTTTGCGCACAAGCCCCCGATGTTCAGGTGCTAAAGTAAAAAAAGAAGCGGAAATTCGCGGTCATGATGCGTTACCTTGTCGCCGGGCTGCTTAGCTGTGGCCCTATTGAAAAGCGCATGGACAAAAATGTCAATCTTTTGCTGTGGTTACAAAAATAAAAGAGGGAGACCAGCTCCCTCTTTCACCTGACTTACGCCAGAGCTGTTTTCGCTTTTTCGACCAGGGCAGTAAATGCCACTTTGTCGAATACGGCGATGTCAGCCAGAATCTTACGGTCGATTTCGATCGAAGCCTTTTTCAGGCCATTGATGAAACGGCTGTAAGAAATACCGTTAGTGCGTGCCGCTGCGTTGATACGCGCGATCCACAGCTGACGGAACTGACGCTTACGCTGACGACGGTCACGGTAAGCATACTGACCAGCTTTGATAACAGCCTGGAAAGCAACGCGGTAAACACGAGAACGTGCACCGTAGTAGCCTTTAGCTTGTTTTAAGATTTTTTTGTGACGTGCGCGAGCAACTACACCACGTTTTACACGAGCCATTTAGCTCTCCTGTTTAATATTCTGTTTAAAAAAAATGACTTATGCGTATGGCAGGCAGGCAATAACCAGACCCAGATCGCCTTTGGACACCAGGCCTTTCGGACGCAGGTGACGCTTACGCTTGGTAGATTTTTTGGTCAGAATATGACGCAGGTTTGCGTGTTTACGCTTGAAGCCGCCAGAGGCGGTCTTCTTGAAGCGCTTGGCCGCGCCACGTACAGTTTTAATCTTTGGCATTTAAAAACATCCACTTCGCATTGTTAATAAAATAAAACAGGCAGGCGAACAGCGATCTGACGGCACGCCGCCGAATCGCTGTCACTTTAGGGCCTACTGTTTCTTCTTAGGAGCGAGCACCATGATCATCTGGCGACCTTCGATCTTCGAAGGGAAGGATTCGACAATCGCCAGCTCCATGTCTTCGCACAGGTCTTTACGGATGCGGTAAAGCATTTCCATACCGACCTGCTGGTGAGCCATTTCACGACCGCGAAAACGCAGCGTGATTTTAGCTTTATCACCTTCTTCCAGAAAGCGAATCAGGTTGCGTAGTTTTACCTGATAGTCGCCATCATCGGTACCAGGACGGAATTTAATTTCCTTAACCTGGATAATCTTTTGCTTTTTCTTCTGTTCTTTAGAAGATTTGCTTTTCTCGTAGAGGAACTTGCCGTAATCCATGATACGGCAAACGGGCGGCTCGGCGTTAGGGCTGATTTCTACTAAATCAACGCCTGCTTCCTCAGCTTTTTCCAAAGCCTCATTCAGACTGACAATACCAATCTGCTCGCCATCGACGCCAGTCAGACGAACCTCAGTGGCGCGGATTTCTCTGTTAATGCGATTAGGACGCGCCGGTTGAACTCGTTTTCCGCCTTTAATACCTTATTCCTCCAGTTGATGAAGATTGCGACTGCGGATTTCATCCTGCAGTTTCGCGATCGCTTCGTTTACGTCCATGCTGCCCAGGTCTTTACCACGGCGGGTGCGAACGGCAACCTTGCCTGCTTCCACCTCTTTATCACCACAGACCAACATATAGGGGACACGACGTAACGTGTGCTCGCGGATTTTAAAGCCAATCTTCTCGTTTCTCAAGTCCGCTTTTACACGAATGCCCGCATTCTGAAGTTTTTGGGTCAATTCTGCAACATATTCGGACTGACCATCGGTGATATTCATCACCACCACTTGTACAGGAGCCAGCCAGGTTGGGAAGAAACCGGCATACTCTTCGGTTAAAATACCGATAAAGCGCTCCACTGAACCCAGAATAGCGCGGTGAATCATCACCGGCACCTGACGTTCATTATTTTCACCCACGTAGGAGGCGCTCAGGCGGCCCGGCAGCGAGAAGTCCAGCTGAACAGTGCCACACTGCCATGCGCGATCCAGACAGTCATGCAGGGTAAATTCAATTTTAGGGCCGTAGAAGGCACCTTCGCCCGGCTGATACTCGAACGGGATATCGTTCTCTTTCAGCGCGGCAGCCAGGTCGGCTTCTGCACGATCCCACTGTTCATCAGACCCGATGCGTTTGGCCGGACGGGTAGACAGCTTCACCACGATTTTTTCAAAACCGAAAGTGCTGTACATGTCATACACCATACGGATACAGCTGTTTACTTCCGTTCTTACCTGCTCTTCCGTACAGAAGATATGGGCATCGTCCTGAGTAAAGCCGCGTACGCGCATCAGGCCATGCAGCGCGCCAGATGGCTCGTTACGATGACAGCTACCAAATTCGGCCATGCGCAACGGCAGGTCGCGGTAGGATTTTAGACCCTGATTGAAAATTTGCACGTGACCAGGGCAATTCATTGGCTTGATGCAGTATTCACGGTTCTCGGAAGAAGTGGTGAACATCGCTTCTTTGTAGTTTTCCCAGTGGCCCGTTTTTTCCCACAGCACGCGGTCCATCATCAGCGGACCTTTCACTTCCTGATAGTTATATTCAGTCAGCTTGCTGCGCACAAAAACTTCCAGCTCGCGGAAAATCGTCCAGCCATCGTTATGCCAGAACACCATGCCCGGCGCTTCTTCCTGCATATGATACAGGTCAAGCTGCTTGCCAATTTTACGATGGTCGCGCTTGGCTGCTTCTTCCAGACGCTGTAAATAGGCCGCCAGCTGCTTTTTATCTGCCCATGCGGTGCCATAAATACGCTGCAGCATTTTATTGTTGCTGTCGCCGCGCCAGTAGGCGCCGGAAATTTTCTGCAGCTTAAAATGGTGGCAGAAGCGCATATTAGGAACGTGCGGGCCACGGCACATATCCACGTACTCTTCGTGATGATAGAGGCCGGGACGATCGTCGTGGCTAATGTTTTCATCAAGAATGGTCATCTTGTAGCTTTCGCCACGCGCGGCAAAAGCATCGCGTGCTTCCTGCCAGCTAACCTTCTTCTTGATAACGTCGTAATTCGTTTCGGCCAGCTGGTGCATGCGCTTTTCCAGCAGCTCGATATCTTCCTGTGTCAGGGTACGATCGATATCAACATCATAATAGAAACCGTTGTCGATAACCGGACCAATAGCCATTTTCGTGTCAGGCCAAAGCTGCTTGATGGCGTGTCCCAGCAGGTGAGCGCAGGAGTGGCGAATAATTTCCAGACCGGCTTCATCTTTGGCAGTAATGATGGCGACGTTCGCATCTTCGGTGATGGGATCAACCGCATCCACCAGCTCGCCGTTAACACGGCCTGCGATACAGGCTTTAGCCAGACCCGGACCGATGTCCTGGGCTATCTCCATCACGCTGACGGCGTGGTCAAAAGTACGCTGACTTCCATCAGGAAGTGTAATTACTGGCATGCTAAATCCTTACCTGCAGTGGTAACCCATAC
This sequence comes from Erwinia phyllosphaerae, assembly GCF_019132875.1. GTDB lineage: Bacteria > Pseudomonadota > Gammaproteobacteria > Enterobacterales > Enterobacteriaceae > Erwinia > Erwinia phyllosphaerae. Next base: position 365,561 of record NZ_JAHSPF010000003.1, on the reverse strand, counting down.
GCAAGGCTACATACAAAAGTTAGTTTATTTATATATCAGGCGGTTGTCTCTTAAAATCAACTCACATTTGTCAATTTGGAACACAGCCTGGTACACATAGTCAAAAGCCTGCCGTCGGCAAAAACCTTTGAAGGAGTAGTATCTTACACCTCATAGCAACAAATTGCACGGCGGGTTGGTAGAAACAACCTGCTGGCCTGCTTTCTTTAGTACGCTGGCGGCACATTAACGCCACTTAATCCAGCTTAGAGATAAAAGGGACGAACAAACATGGCTACCACCTCTACCGATCACCTCTGATCCCACTTTGTAAGAAATCCTAAAACCCGCTTCTTTTTATCCCTCGCCGCTACAGTTAAACAACATAGCAAACTATAGGGTGTATCTTTTATGAAAAGCCAACTGGCCTTTGAGAGTAAAAAGAGTCGTGCAATCGCCATTATGAAAAAGAAAGGTATGTGGCCTGGGCTCTACGCGCCTCCTTGCCACGTTTTTTTATGGAAAATGGGCGTTGCTGTAGCGCCACCGCCCTTCTCCTCTTTTTGGAATAATTTTTTATGCTTTACAGGCGTGAATACACCGTTCTGGGGCATGGTTATGTGGGTTGTTTTCTGGAAAGGGAAGCGTGAAGATCTTCTTTCTGCAACAGGGACAATTCTTACTGTTGGGCTAGTCTGTGGACTCGTTATGGCAGCGCTGGAGTCATGGCGAGGCAAAGCCAATCATCTTCCAGCATGGAGCGAAGTCTAGCGTGCTGTTGATTGTTGTCCTTTGTCTGAATCTACTTAGCCCACCATCGACTGTGGGCTTTTAATTTGTACAATTTCTAAACCATGCAATCGCCGCGCTGCACCTTACTGCTTCCTCTGTGTTCTGAGAAAAAGAACGTATGGTTAGCTCTGTAAGAATATTTGCAGGGGTTAGCCCAGCGTTTCTTGCAAGCAAACCGCGTACGGCTGCTCCGAAAGCACATTCGACATCTTCCAGCCTGTCAGTATTTTTTAGGGTCATACTTAAGGTACTTACTCCTGCAACTGAATTTAGCTCCCTACAAGAGCTTTTTTGCGACGCATCAGGCCAACAATCTAAGAACCGATGATACTTTTATCAGGGATAAGTTATCCATTTAATAAAACTCAAGGGTGATGCCGCGACGCTGAGCGATCGCCACTACTTTTGCCAGCAGCGCCGTTACGGTCGCCTGGTCGTACTCTTTGTTGTAGAAGCCCAACAGTGCAATCTGCCCAGTAAAGCCGCCGTGGTTCGGCACATCAACCGATGTCGGGTAGCCGTTGACATAAAACGGCAGTGTGGGCTTGTTACGGGTCGTACCAGTGGTCGTCACGCTGGTACCGTCAGGAATCCATTAGGCGATTTTGCTTGAGCTGACCGTGAATGCCCGCGCCACCCAGCTATCAGTGTAGGAGGCGTTGATGCTCTTCACTGCAGTAGTGGTACCGCCGGTGGCTACCTGAAACAGGTCTTGCCCTGCCCCAGAGGTGGCCACGCGCAGGCCGGTATACGGGGCAGCGGACGGCGACAGGTTCGCTATCGCATTACAAATTTGCCCTGACACCTCTTTCAAATTCCACACCGCGACGATCGTCATCCTTCTTTGGCTGCATTCGTTACCGCCTTGATATCCCTTGCCATTTGAACGAACTTTTTGTTCAGATCAATAGCATTAAGTCTAACCTGCATCATATTGCGCGTGATCTGGTCGTCTAGCGCGAGGCGCACGGCTACGGGGTAGGCCTGAATATCCATAAAAACCTCGTTTTGCGGGCATAAAAAAACCCGCATAGCGGGTTAATTATCAATTGTTCATAAGCCTCGTTACAGCCATCATATGTACGAAACTATCATCACTTAATTTCCTGGATAGCTCTCCATAATGAGAGAGGAAACCATATATCGTGTCAGGTGTAACTTCACCATTCCAGGCGCTGTACATTTTAAAGGCGATATTATAGTTATTGATTATAGCGTCATCGCCATTCCCTAATTGACCTCTTAGCTTACTAATCTGAAGCAGACGATCAGTCGTATGTGATAAGCCTGCGTTGTAACCTTTCATTTGAAAAGCAACATTAGCAATTGAGGTTTCTTTAAGTAGTTTGAGTGTGGGCTGCCTTTCTAAATATGTCACTAACATGTTGCATTCATCTACCATCTCCTGAGCTGATTGGCCCTGAACATGATTGTTAAGCATTACATCGAAATCACATGGGACTAAATCAGTATCGCTTAATGGAGATTCTTCATCACATCCACTGAGCGATGCCATAGCCAGCAAGGCGGCAAAAACCACTACCCTCATTTCCATTATCCTCATCATTATTGTTAGGAGTAATCCTGGCGGGGGTGCGGTGCAAAGGGAAGCAAGAAACAAAGAACCCGCTGGGGCAGAGAGTTATCACGCGCTTTTACGTGATTCATTTACGAAAGTGACGACTTGTGAAGATAACTTCTCGCGAATTTTAGAAGTCGTTTGATCCCTGATCGTTGAGATGGCATGTTTTTGCTGATCACTCAAACTATCCCATTGGGCCTTGTTAGGACCAATTGAATCATGAACTTCTTTAAGTTCAGCCCTACATTTCTCAAAAGCGTCTTCTGCAATGTCATTAGCTTGCATAGGAGTTTTGATCTGGCTTTCAGCAAAGCTGATTACGCAATTGCTCAAATTTTGAGAAGAACTGTTTAAATCAGCATGTGCCACTGAACATACCACCAGCCCAATGAAGGCTAATCCTAATTTCATACCTTATCCCCATCTACAACAGTTGAATAATGGTAACGGGCGCACGACGCAATGGGAAGCGCGAAACAAAAAACCGCCGGAGCGGGTTTGCATAACACGTTATAATTAAAGGCCAAGCATTTCTTTAAGCTGAGGTAGTTCTTCATGATGGATGAGAAGCACGCCTTCAGCATTTGCCAGCTGCCGCGCCGAACGAGTATAAGTAGCATTAGTAACTACTACTCCATAAGTGGCCCCCAGAACTTAGCCCCTGACGAAACCTCTTGTACGGCTGAATTACTAATGGGTCGCGAATATTTTTTGCACTGAATAGCGACTGTATTTCCATTAATTTCAGCCATAACATCTACACCCTGATCGCCGCTAGCTTTCGTAGTCCTGGCTGACCCTCCATTTTCCTTAAGCACCTCGGCGCAGTAGGCTTCATATTCAACAGGAGACATCCCATCCGAATAGGCAAATGTCGTTCCGTGGTGGGAATCCAGGTCAACCAGGTTAATCACCTGCGAATTGGTGTCGTGCAGCGTGTACATTCCTTTACGGGTGGTACTGGTGCCGTCGGTGCCAAGCAGGGTTGTATCGGTGATAGTAGCCACGCCATCGGTGCCGCCAGCCATCGTAATTTTCTTCTCCAGATAAAAAAGCCCACCGGTCAGGTGGGCTGTATTGAGACAGGGAGCGCTTTACGCGGCGCGCCTGATGACGTAAACCGCCTGCTCGCCGCTGAGGATTTCTTCCATCTTCGCGGCGTCGGTAATCTCTTCGCCGATCTGGTAATCAGCAAAGGCGATGTCCGTGCATACAAAGCTTTGGCTGACCTTCACGATTGAACTTAGGCGCGCCGAATTCATCGGTTTGCTGCCCTATGTGGTAAAGCTCATGTTCGACTAACGCACAGAATTCAAGATCGGTGCATTGTGAACAGAAGTCACCAGCCAGCGTGATGATGTAATCCGGCTTGTGGCCGAACCACTCGTAGAGCTGCTGCTCCATTCTGGCCTTTTGCCATCCACCAGTACGCATCATTACCTCTTCCGTCTGGGCGAGAACGGTACGCCCTTGTTTAGTGAATGCGGTGGACACCCACATGAAAGCAATTTCGGCGTCTATCAGGTGAGCATGGTCAGGGGTGTGCAAGTCGCCTTCACCGTCGAGGATGTTCTCTGTCACCCACTCATAATGCCGGTTGCAGGAATCAGCTTGATGTGGGGTGCAAATTCGTCAACGAAATCTTGTGGAGGGATGGGTCTGTAAACAATGCTAGTCTCAGGCATTATTGATTCCTGCGTGTCATCCCGCCTAAAGGAGATATCATGGATTTTTGCTGTGCTATACCATCCGATCATCAAGCTATTGCTGCACTTCACATTAAAGCGAGTCAGGAAGCCTATGCGGGCATCCTGCCGAATCACTACCTGATGGACATTTTGCCAGAGATAAAATCCAGGCTCTGGGAGGCCCGAGTAGGTAATGGCGTTGACAGAAAGTTGATACATCTCCTCCTCGCTAAGGAAGGCACCACATTAGCTGGATTCGCTTGCTTTAATTTCAATGAAGAAACTGAATTTGGTACATATCTGCATAATCTTTATGTTGATTCAGATTATCGGCGCAATGGTGTGGCAAGACGTTTGTTGTCAAAAAGCATTATCAGTCTTCCAGTTGAACGGATTGAATTACCTGTACACCTTTGTACATATACCAACAATTTCAGGGCCCGCTTATTTTACGAAAACCTTAAGGGCCAGGTTATTCAACAAAATGTAAACATGATAAAACATCTTCCTGAAATCAGCGTCACTCGCTACCAATGGCCTAGTGCGCGCTTTTTATACAATGCTCTTGCCACTAATGACCTATAGCTAACATAGCCTGATAAATGCGTTCAAATCGATGAGGTACTCGCGACAGAAGATTTCTTGTAGTCGGTGAGCGCCATTTAATTTCCTAAGGAGATTTATGTCTTACTCGTTTGGTGACATCACTATCCATTTTACCATGGCGCAAGGTGACACCTTTGTGGCATCCTGGGATGGTGGACAATCTGCAAACAAGGACTGGAATTTATTCATTGGATGGATTCATCAACAAACAGGCATAAACAAGGAAGAAATAAATAAATCCGCGGCTAAATGCTACGGCTTAACTGATGCCGGATAATCATCATCAGGCGCACTCACAAATGCACCTTGTGATGGTCAGGCTATTTAAAATAATTTACACCTGATCCAAAATTTCTCCATATTTTAAATTCAATATTTCCTATAAAAGGAGAATTTATGGAAAAAATCATTATTTCAGCGCTGTTATTAACCAGCTTTGCAGCATCTGCCGATTATTCAGAATGTGAAATTGTTAATGGGCAAATTTTTATCTGCGGTCTTCCGGCACAGTCAGAATCAGTCCCTGTAAAGCAATCTGATGATTATTACTACGACTGCTCGATTATCAGTGGGTCGGTTTTTTCATGTAAATCATGGGCACAGGCGGAAAACGTGCCAGTCCTACAATCTGATGGATATTACTCTAGTTGCTCAATTGTTAACGGGGGCGTCTCTTTTTGCGCTTCGGTGTATCAGGGTAAAGCAATACTTTTCCGTGATTAGATGATGAAGTCTCGCAGGTGTGGGGCTGATAGTGCTGTAATGCAGAGATCAATTCTTCTTAGGAATTGTCATGTTTTAATAAATGAAAAGCTCAGGCAGTAGATGCCAGTACCAGCGCTGCCAGGCTGGCCAGTATCGGGGTGCGTTGCGCCGGAATGTAGACGGTTCGTGTAGTCGAGCAATCTGCCAGCAATATCAGCAAGGACAGCGAGGCTACACGTAGGCTGGTTTTTGAGAATGGTGCGATATTCAATCTCTTTCTCCTGCGTGTTGTCGATGATGGTTGCCGCATACTGCTGCGCGGTAGCCGCTATCTCGTTGGCGTGCTGAAAGTTGAAAGCTTGTGATGAAATAATGGCTGCCTGACTGGTTGTCTGGTTCTGAAGCTCTTTTACGCTGTCCTGGGCAGTAATTGCTTTGCCGTGGTAATACAGCAGCGCCCATATCAGGAACAGCGCGGTAAGGATCAGAACGAGCACGGCAACAGCTGACCACTTAATTCGGCTTAAGATCATCGGTGCTCTCCGCCAGGCAGAGTGAGCGCTCCCTGTTACGGCGGGTTGACAGAAACAGCTGGCTGCCTGTTTTCTTTAATGCGATGGCCAGACATTAACGCCTCTTGATCCAGCTTAAGGATAAAAAGGGTTCATCGTCATCAAAAGCTGCCCCCTTTCGCCCGCCTGGTAGCACAGCATTGTAAAAAATCCTAAAAATAAAACAGTTTTGACTCCTGCTACTATAATTAGATAACAGGGTAAACTATGTGGGATTATTTTTATGAACAGCCATATTGCCTTTGAAAGTAAAAAAAGCCGTGCGCTCGCCCTTATGAAAAAAAAAGGTATGTGGCCCAGCCTCTATGCACCGCCTTGTCACGTTTTCTTGTGGGAACTAGGTATCAGCGTGGCGCCACCTCCTTTCTCTCCATTCTGGACAAATTTTGCGTGCATAACAGGCGTAAACACGACGTTCTGGGGAATAGTAATGTGGTTTGTTTTCTGGAAAGGTAATCAGGAGGATCTTCTTTCTGCTACGTGGACCATCCTTACCGTCGGGGTTTTGTGCGGGCTTTTTATGTCAGCCTTAGAATCCTGGCGGGGAAAGGCTAACAACCTTCCACCCTGGAGTGAGGTTTAGCGTGCTGCTTATTGTTACCCGCTGTCCGCATCCGCTTAGCCCACAATCTACCGTGGGCTTTTTAATAGGTAAGGTTCTGAAACCACTCAATGACAGCGCTGTTGCTTAAACTTGAGAAAACTTAATATCCACTCCGTCAGCCGTCTTGTGCTAAAGGCAGAATTTTAAGAATACGAAGGTCTTACAGAAAAAAAGTGGTTGCAGGTTGGTATGATGTCCGCACTGCACGACTCGCTATTTTGAAATTTTCAATTGCCGAGGGTTAGGTTTGAATTTAAGAATACTTTCATTAATTACCTGCTCGCAACATCCACCTTCACGATTAAATACATTAATTTTTTATATACCGGGAGCGAGCTTTTACAGCTCAAAATTAAGAAATCATATTTTGCTGTGACGACACATAAAAATGCCACGGTATTGTTAACAAAATCTTATAATAATCACTTAACTTTTGAGTAGCGTTACCGGAACTGAAATCCAGCTTCCAATAGCTGACTGCACGACAGCCCGGTATACGGCTTCTGGTAAATCTTTACCGATCGACGGGGCTCTTTCATCCAGATAGGCAATAAACAAGTTTTTCCGTCCGCCGCTGCTCAGGTAAATGTTCAAATTATCTATAAGGTATCCTGTCTTGTCCCATGTACTGGTCGCGCTATTGGGCCAGGATCCACCTATCGCCTTCAGGACGGCCCATTCTAAAGCTTTACCTTCCAGCGCATCGGTTTGTACAGTTTCAGTCAGCATACTTTCCCCAAAAACCCTGCCCTCTGGACAGAAAACAATCACTCATTAACAGGACGATATTAATCCATATTCCTGTACTGTTTTCACCCCAATATTGCGATAGCAATATATATTCAGATTTTGACCATATGAATGCCACTGAATATTCCGCTTTGCTTAAGATCCCTGAAACAGAATTTTCTTATTTAATTAAATTATTCTTTATTGTTGCTTCCTTAATAAATTATTGCTGATATCAATAATATAACTTCAGGAGTACCAGCCAGCAGACAGGTCGATGACGACGAGATTTGAACAGCCCTGTCAATCAGAGACCAGTCGAACCCGTATTGCAGTACCTTGCCGAGCCATGCCTGGAGGGGATGTTATTTGAGAGCACCCAGAGCATGCCTGAAGCGACGTTACCTGAGAGCACGCAGAGCATGCCTGAAGCGACGTTACCTGGGAGCACGCAGAGCGTGCCTGAAGGAACGTTACCTGAGAGCACGCAGAGCGTGCCTGAAGCGACGTTACCTGAGAGCACGCAGAGCGTGCCTGAAGCGACGTTATCTGAGAGCACGCAGAGCATGCCTGAAGTGACGTTATCGAGAGCACGCAGAGCATGCCTGAGGGGCATTGTCTGTGATCATACAGCCCTTGCCTGAAGGGGCATTATTGTCACCACACAGCGTTGAAGAGGCCGCCTCAGCATAGCCATTAACTTGCCCTCTTAGCTCTTTTCATTGTGGCTATGTGGAAAGAGTGAGGATAGTGACATATGTTAATAGTCAGGCACCGATCCGAGTTATCTGAAGAAGGAAGGTAAATGAAAATAACTGTGACGTTTGAAGATACCGGTATTGAAGAGGAGCATGATTTTGATTCTAAGCCTCGCGCCGGGGAGCTGGTAACGTTAGTGCACAACGGGAAAGAAGCAGACTATATCGTTATCACTGAGCCTGATCCGGACCATACTCATGACAATGGAAGTACCGGGCATCCGACAAAGGCCACGGTTCGGCCAGCTTAACAACCGGGTTTGATGAGGAGCGCGGCGCGATCCAGAATCAGAAAAGCGCGCCGCCACTCTAGCCACCAATGGCTTTCAGCAAAACGATCGTATTAGCCATAATCTGTTGCCGGTTGCTCTCCAGCTCAAGCCGGGCACTGCTTAATATATCAACAGCCTCGTAATAGCTGTAAAGATCTGCGTAGCCAGCCTCGTAACGTGCGGACAATTTTGCAAAGTTCTGCTGATGTTGAGCAACTTCACGCTCAGAAGCGGCATAAGCCTGCTGATAAACATTCAGGTTATTAGTGGTATCCTGAATATCCAATAGCGCCTGGGCCACCGTTTTACGGTATTCGACGACAGCAATCGCCTGCTGCGTTTTAGCATAATTCAAATTGGCGTAGTTTTTAGGCCAGCTAAATATCGGCACTATTACCGACGGCGTCAACGTCCAGTTTTCGCTCAAATTTCCCAGCACATGGTTAAAAGTGTCCGACGTATGATAAGCGCTGGCAAACAAGTTAAAGACCGGCAAAAAAGCGGCGCGAGCCATGCCGATAGTGCCGTTAGCAGATTTGATTTTCATCTCTGCGGCCAGAACATCCGGCCGGTTAAAGATAACTTCGGACGTAAGCTGCTGCGGTATATCAGGGTTGTTAAATTCGCCGGAAAGCGTTTGCCAGCTCTCCGTATTCAGCCAGGGAGAACGATAGCCTGACAAATATTCAAGCTTGTGAATACGGTTAACGATCTCCTTTTGCAGGTTCTGGCGGCTGCTTTCATCAATGGCTCTGCCACGAATGAATTTAGACATAGTAACGGCATCTACCCTGGCCGCCTGCTCCAGCACCTGTAACTTGCCGGCTATATCATCAAGGACGGCTATTTTATAGTTTAATAAGTGCCAGGCCTTAATCATGTATAGCGCTTCATACCAGCTGTTAGCCAGATCGGCCATAAGCGTCAGGCGCAGCGCGGCCGCTACGCTTTCATGGCTCTGTTTATCATGTTTTAGCGCCGCCACTTCATTGAGTTTCTTTCCCCATATATCTACCTCATAAGAGTCAACGCCGATGCTACTTTGATAGCTTTCGCTTTTTTGCTTAATACTCGCGCCGGTATAAGGCGATGAGCCTGTCGCCATAGCAATATTTTTTGCCGCTGAAAATTTCAGGCCGGGGAGCAAATCATATAAAGAACTTTGCCTCTGGGCATGGGCAGCGCTGACGCGTAGCATGCTCTGCTGAAGGTCATAGTTATTAATTAGCGCATGCTCAAGCACCGCCAGTAAAGGCTGGTCATTGGTAAACAGATCTTTAAAACTGTAATGACGATTTCCTTCACCTGCTTTAAGCTCCACATCAGAATCTGCCACCGTGGCAGGCTTGATGTAGTCGGGAGCCAGCGAACAGCCGCTCAATAAAGAGATGGTTAACAGAAGAGTGCTTTTTTTAATCATAGTCGATGAGAATACTTGTCATTTAACCGGGCAAAATGTGAGGCTTCACGGCTGTTTTTCGCATTCAACGAAAAGAGCGAAAGGTGATAATAAGCATCCAGAGAGGAGATAAAACTCCATTGCCAGGGCGTGGTACGAAGATAACCTTCCAGGAATGCCAGCATTCCTTTTGTTGCATCCTGCGTTTCCGTAAGCTGAACCGGTGGCGTAATTTCTACCAGATACTTTTCTTCTTCACTGGCGTAACAACATGAGACAAAGCTAACAGCTAACCCTAAGCGCTTTGCTACATTTACTATCCCCGTCGTCATCTGCCCTTTTTTATTAAAAAACTCGACGGATTCCGTTGCGCCATTATATACGCCAGCTGAATAGCCAAAGAGATCGTAAAATATCGCCACAACGGAATTTTCATCCCTGAGGCTGCGATTAAGTTTGAGAAGCATTCCTTTCTGATGAATATTAATAAATATAATATTTACGCCAGGAATGCTTATCTTATTATACATTTGCTGCAGGTCATCAGTGATTGCCTGGTAAACGGGTACGATAAAATCACAGCCGCTCCCCTGATACTGTCGTGCGGCGCCGAGGATCGCCAGCCAGTAGTCTCCCGTATGGGTACAGAGCAGCAGCTTAGCTGGCTTATGCTGGCCGCCAGTTATCACCTTACAGTTACGGTCAAGAAAAGAAAGCGTCTGCTTCCAGCTCATATCGTGCAGGGCAATTTGTATATATTTTGACATCAGCTTATTTAAAATCATTAGCCTGGCAAAACGTTCTTCTCTGACGCCAAGGATTTTTTCGCTTAAATATTCTGCGCTGGCCACTGAATAAAATTGAGAAAAATGGCTGAAGAAAATCGTGGCTAAAACATTTAAAAACGTATGTACCAGGCCCACAGGGCTACGGTCAAAAGTTGTTTTTGCCATAAGCCGAATAAGTTTTGCTATGAGCAGATTTTTCAGCCTGCTTCCCATTGTTTTCGAATGATAAAACAACGTTTTTTTAATGCGGTGCACCAATGGTAATTTCCTTATCAATCGCCTCGATCAGATGTTTGTCGTGTGACACTATGATGCAGGTCATCGGCAGGCTCTTTATCAGGCTAATGATTACCTGCCGGGCCTCGTCATCCAGATGCGAGGTGGGTTCATCCAACAGAATCAGCGAAGGTTTACGATATAAGGCTCTGGCTATCATCAGACGCTGCTGCTGACCGGAAGAGAGCCTGGCGCCATTGATGCCGAGTCTTGTATTTAACCCTGCGTTCAGGCTCCGAATAACCTGCCCCAGGTTGGCACTTTCGATGCAGTCTTCAAGCAGCTGCATGTCAAAATGTTCGCACTCATAGATAATGTTATCCATAATGCTGCCATTAATTATCTTATCCAGCGGCGTGACGACGGAGATTTGCTCCTGATATTGATACACCCCAAACTTCTGTAAGGCGATATTGTTAATCAGAACGTCGCCGCTTCCCGGCGTAAGCAGCCCGGAGATAATATTGAGTAACGTGGTTTTTCCGCAGCCCGAGGGGCCGGTAATAACCATTTTCTCACCTTTAGCAAGAGTAAAGGTGATGCCTTTAATAAAAGCCTCGTCCAGATTAGAGTAGCCAAACGCAAGATCTTTAACCGCGATAGTTTCAACCGGCTCTTTTTTATTTTTAGTACTGCTGCGAAACTCGCTCGTCGTGGCCGGTGCTTCCGGCATGATATCTTTCAGGCGCTTTACCTCAACCGAGCATATTTTAAGGTTAACGTGATTTTCCACCAGCGTCTGAATGTTGCTCATCAGGCAGTTTTTATAAAAAATAAATGAGATCAGCTGACCGGCCGTGTTCTGGCCTTTTAGCACGCTATAGGCCCCTGCTCCCATAATAATTAGCGTCTGGATATGCGAGATAGTCGTTACCGATAGCTGGATTAGCGCATTGAGTTTTTCAATGGCGGAGCGGTTATCTTCCAGCTGTGCATGATGGTAAAACCAGCTGCTGATTTTGCGATGCTCGGTATGGTTGATTTTAATCGTATTAATATTGTCTATGGCTTCCAGCAGGCTGTTATCCCTTCTGATTTCTGCATCCAGCGCGGAATATTGACGCGACATCAATGTTGACAGCAGCATAACCCTCACCAGTACCATTAAAGCAGTCACGGTCAAGGTTAACAGGGCCAGCTCAAAGCTAATCATAAACAGCAGCACGACAAAAATTACGGCAAAAAAGGCGTCAATAATAATATCGACCCAGCCGTGTGTGTAAATGACGTGAAAAACATCTACAGACTTTATTTTTCGCAGTAAATCTGACGGCATTCTTTTATTAAAGAATTTAAGGTTCATCCGGAAGAGTTCGCTAACCGTTTTAACGCCTTCCAGCTGCGAAATTGCCCGCCTTAAACGCTGGGCGATGACAATCTTCAGGTAGCTCCCGAAAGACTGGATCAGATAGACAAAAGCAAAGATATAGATCAACAACCAAAGAAAATCTTCATCGTTCTTTGGGAGGACTTCATCAAACACCAGCGACATAAATTTAGGAATAGCCACGTTAGTCAGCTGGATGACGATAGCCATAGCGGCAAAGGGCAGCATATAGCTTTTGTATTTGAGTAAGCCCTGGCTAAATGCCTGTAGATCGAAAAAGTTCTTCGGCTTTTGTGCGGTGACGGCCTCCTCATCGGCCAGCAAAAAACCTTCCGCCGGCACAATTTCCAGCGCTACGCCGGAAAAGTAGTTCTGGACCTCGTTCTGCGTAAAACGGCGGCTGCCAATGGCAGGATCCATTACTTCGATAGCGTTCCCATTCGTCTTTTTGAGCACCACAAAGTGACAGTTGTCCCATAAAAGAATGGCCGGTTTTTCCAGTTCATGGAGTGCATCAGCCGATACCTTCACGCCGGTGGCAATCATCTGATGCTCTGAGCATATTTTCATCAGGTGGTAAAAGGAAAGCCCGTCCAGCGTGACATCATATTTATTACGAAGCGCCTCAAGGCTAAGGTTTTTGCCATACACACTGGCGATGTAGCTAATGCAGGCCAGGCCGCACTCGGCGGCTTCGTCCTGTATGATATCCCTGGTTTTAAATTGTTTTTTCATTCGACAAAATCCGGGTTGCGTTTAAACGCTTTTTTCACGGGTAAAAACAGCCATTCTAATAAGCTTTGCTTAGGCTGACGTAGAGAGGTGGTCACCGACATACCATCATTAAGCCATGCAATTGGAATTTTATTATGTTTATCGTTTTCATTTATTCTTAGCTTAACGCGGAATAATGACTCTTTCTCGTCAAGGCTTACGTGCGTCGGGGTGTTAGCTACATTAATAATCTGCGCACTTAACATGCCGTAGTTCTCATAAGGGAAAGTGTCTACGCGCAGAAAGACGTTTTCACGCCGATCGATTAACCCAATCTGGCTGGCAGAAAGATAAAGAATGACGATGGGCTTTTCCTTACCCTCCTCTTTAACAATGATGGCGGGCGATTTACCATCAACGAAATCTCCTTTCAGGATGCCAACGTCGTGTACCGTACCCGTAACCGGAGAAGAAACGATATACTCCTGTTCCATCTGGATTTTATTCAGCTCGTTAATGACTTCGCGCTTTCTACGCTCCAGCTCGCTTTTGTTCTTCAGCAGCTCCCGTTCCATGCGCAGATAATTTATCTCTTGTTCGGCCTGGCTTTGCAGCAGATTCTGGTAATCAACGTCAGTTTTCTTTAATGCCAGATTATTATCGATAATAATCTGCTTTAAATTTTCTACTTCTGCCTTGTTAACTGATTTATTTTTCAGAAGATGATTAAGTTCATCAAGCTGTTTGTTATAAAGCTTGCTCTTTTGCTGATAATCTTTTTTTACTTCATCGATCTTTTTTATTTTTTTATCAAACTGGCTGAAATAGATTTCCTTCTGCTTGATTAATGTTTCCCACTCCTGCTGCTGGTGCTGCTCTTCGGTCTTTATATCCTGCTGCGTTTCAAGCAGCCTGTTGATGGTTTCACCGAGCATGCTTTTACCATTCTGCCGATCTTTAACATCTTGCCAGGGCAGCGCAACCCGAAAAAGCGGCATTCCTTTATCTACCTTATCGCCTTCTTTAACATACAAGTCCATGACGTTCCCCACCTTGCTGGCAGCAACGCGATAAAATGCTTCATTACGGATTAGCCCTTTAGCCGTTTCCTGTTTGCCGTAGCTTCCCTGCATAAGAAGAAAAACAAAGATAGCGGTGAAAATAACCGTGGTTGCGGCATAGATTTTTAGCCCCAGCGGAGATTTTGCCAGGTGCTGATTAAACCCGTTATTCATAGCTCATATCATTTAAGAGGATAAGCAGGCACATAATCGTTATGTGCCTGCTGGTTAGCATTGCCGTCGCATTTCAAATTAATTATGTTGTACGCCGACTTTGCAGTAAAGGTGTAGAGGACGCTTTATGTTTATGATGATGTTTTCTCGATTGCCACGCCTGCTACACTTCCCACCAGGGAGCCAATTACTGCGCCACCCGGTCCCCCCATTGCCGCGCCAGCGACTGCTCCGCCCAGGGCGCCAATAATTCCGCCGCCCCAGCCGCTACCCCAGCCACCACGAATTTCCTGACATTGCTCGAGCGTCATTTCAGTTTTGGTTGTCATGTTTATTCCCTTTCTAAATTAATTGGACAAGATATAAATATACAGCTGTTGCGCTGTTCGACCAGTTAACTAAATAAAATCTTCTCTCGCAAATTAAAGTGCTTAACCTGAGTCAAACCTTCTTAAGCTACAAAAAAATAAAATAAAAGTTGATGAGCTATATTTAACATAACCCTGATTAATCAACACGGGAAGGATATAATCAAAAATATTTTTTAAAGCGGAGATATATAAAGGGCAGAAGCGGATGGATAAATAAAGGGCCAGACTATTCCGGCCCGATAAATTACATAGCGTAGGAAAGCTGAATAGTCGTTTTCGTGTCCGTCTTATCCGGTGCGGATGAAGGTGGGTTCTGGTTCCACGTAACGTTATAGGCCATTTTCAAAGAGAAATGCGAGTTAATAGCGACCTGTAAACCGGTTTCGGAGTTGACCGTCGTATCATCGCTACCCAGCACGGAAACACCCTGGATAAATTTAGTGGTGTCGGTCAGCTGCCACTGGTAGCTGGCTGCGCCATAGGCTAATGCGTGAGTCTCGTGGCCGCCGTCATGGTAATCGTCGTAACGTACACCAGGACCGGCTTCCAGACGCAGTGAGTGCACCGGACCGTTCAGAATCTGACGACCGTAACCGGCAGCCAGCACAGAACGACCGTCATAACCATTGAAGCGATCGCTTAACCAGCTGGCCTGGCCGAACAGGTAATCAGAAGGGTTCAGGTTATAACGTGAACGGCCACCAACCTGATAAGTTTCTGAAGAACGCTCATCGTTAGAAGACGTGTTGCTGGCGTTGCCCCACAGGCTGTAGGCCATCTGCGCCTGGTACCAGGTCATATTGGTGCTGGCCGTCAGTGAAGAGCTGGTGGTGTTGCCGGTCTGCGCCAGGTAACCAGCAGCAGCATTGCCCTCAAAACTTTTTTTGGCCGTGGAGGGATCATCCATGACGGTAAAGACGTTGTTATCCGCCAAAGCCTGCTGGCATAAGGCCCCGCCAGAGAGTAAAAGGACTACCGACAACTTATTAAGCGCTTTCATTAAATGTTGATCCATACGACTAGTGAAAAAAGGTGAGTCTGAAGAGTTTTGCGAGGCAATCAATGCCTTTTAAGGAAAGAATCGTAACATTTTATGTAGGTATATAACCTGTTGTTTTTGCGAATCTAATTTGTAGATAATTGGGAGAATTCCCATTAACACGCGACAGTTCTGAATAGCTTAAGTGTTTTACCAGCGCTTCTTTTCCGGAAAGGTTCACTTCAAGCCAGCTAGCCCCGTGAAAACCTTGTCATATGCGACCCAATGTAAACAGATTTTTCAGGGGTATCCTGCTTTGTTTTCCGGCATCGCGCAGGATGAACTATGCTGAAAAATAATGTTTAAACAACGAGGTGTACTATGGTTTCTTCAGATATTGAACAGTATGTGGTCACTTTTCGTTTTAAAGAAGAAAGCCTGGCAGACGCGCTTGAGCTAAACAGCGCCCTGGCTAACGGCGGCTTTACAACTTCGTTAAATGATAAGGACGGCCATCCGCACGAACTGGGAACGAACAGCTTTGGCATTGTCAGCGCACTGACCCAGGAAGAGATCCGCGAACAGGCTATCAGCCTGGGGGAAATTGTGTTGGGTGAAAAGCCGGAGGTTGAAATTCAGACCTGGAAAACTTTTCAGGCCGAGGCCGCACGCTAAGGTTTTGTAAAAAATACGCTGCATTATGCGTAAGCGCTGGTTTTGTTTATTATTTAAGCGGTAGTATCAACATGTCCTGCAAGACACAGCGAAAAGAGGAACCCGCTATGTGGTCAGCCATTAGTCGTCTGTTGAGTGAGCATTTTGGTGAAGCTGAAATCAGCCAGCGCACAGAGCTTCCCGGTGGTGACGTGCATCCAGCCTGGCGCATCCGCTATGGCGACCGCGACATTTTTGTAAAATGTAACGGTCGCGAAATGCTGGATCTCTTTACCTGGGAAGCCGATCAGCTTCAGCTTCTGGCGCGTACTGCAACCGTGCGAGTCCCTGCCGTCTACGGCGTTGGCTACGATCGCGACGTCAGTTTTCTGTTACTGGAATATCTTTCCCTGTCACCGCCAGAGGGGCAGAGCGCTTTTCAGCTCGGTGAACAGCTGGCTCGCCTGCACCAGTGGAGCGAGCAACCACAGTTTGGACTCGATTTTGATAATAATATTACTACCTCGCCGCAGCCAAACAGCTGGCTTAAGCGCTGGTCCGTGTTTTTTGCCGAGCAGCGCATCGGCTGGCAGCTCCAGCTGGCGGCGGAAAAAGGCATTCAGTATGGCGATATCGAATTAATTATTCGCTGTACCCAAAACCTGCTGGATGCCCATCATCCCCAGCCTTCCCTGTTACACGGTGATTTGTGGCCGGCCAACTGCGCGATGAGTCCGGAGGGCCCCTGCGTTTTCGATCCGGCCTGCTACTGGGGCGACAGAGAGTGCGATATGGCGATGCTGGCTTATTTTCCAGGCTTGCCAAAGCAAATTCTTGAAGGCTACGAATCAATATGGCCGCTGCCGCACGATTATCAGCAGCGACAACCTGTTTATCAGCTCTATTACTTGCTTAACCGGGCCAACGTTTTTGGTGGGCACTGGCTGGGGGAAGCCCAGCAGGCGGTTGGCGCGCTGCTGGATCAGGATGAACTGAATAAACGCCCCGCGTAGCGGTTTTAATGGATAAAACCAGCCAGCTTAAGGACAAAGTAGCCTGCAACGGCTATCAGCACGGGAAGGACGTAGAGCGGAAAGAACTGCAGGAAAATGGTGTGGCGCGGTACCACTATCTTCTCTTCCAGCTGCTGGCGGCTGCGCCCTTCTTCACCTTTCGCCTTCTCTAAAATCATCTGATCTTCGATTCCCTCGCGAAGATGCCGCGACTGACGCCACATTCTTGCGCCAGACGCCTGTAGCGCCAGGCCGACAAAAATCAGGATATAGACTACCCAAAACAGCCAGTTTCCGCCCTGATTGAAATCCGGCACCGGTGAATTGTTCCAGAAAAAGTTCAGGAAACCGGTATTGAACCGCACCATATCAATCATGACGTGCGAAAAGTCCTGCATTACCGCATTAATCCCTGCCTGTTTTTCACGGCTGACTTCTACAAAGCGCATCAGTGAAATCAGCGTGGAAACCAGCGCCGGAATAAAAATAATCCAGCCAGCGATGCGCTTAAGTACCGCGACCCGCCCAGCTTGTTGATAAGTCATGCTTTCTCCTGTCCTTATGCTGTGAGGCTGTTAGTTTACCTTTGGCTGGCAAACTCTGCCTGGAAAAATAATACCTTCAGGATGACGCACGCTTTAGCCTGCCACCCTGCCGCACCTTTAACTTCATGTTAAGGTGTCAAAAAACGACTAACGGAGCCGCATTATGTCTTATTCACGTCCCGTACTTGCCGCAATTTTTGATATGGATGGGTTACTAATTGATTCAGAACCGTTATGGGAACAGGCGGAGCTGGATATTTTTGCCACGCTGGATGTCGACCTTTCCCGCCGCAGCGAGCTGCCGGACACGGTTGGCTTGCGCATCGATCAGGTTGTGCGGATGTGGTATGAAACTCTGCCCTGGAGCGGCCCCACTCAGGATGAGATCGCCCAACGTATTATTACTCGCGTTATTAACCTGATTGACGAAACGCGGCCGCTGCTGCCGGGCGTTGAGGCGGCACTCAAGCTCTGCCAGGCTGAAGGGCTGAAAATGGGTCTGGCTTCCGCCTCACCGCTTTTTATGCAGGAACACGTGCTGGAGATGTTTGGCCTGCGCCACTACTTTGAGGTGCTGGCTTCGGCAGAGGGGCTTCCTTACAGCAAGCCGCATCCTCAGGTTTATCTTGATGCAGCGGCGCGTCTCGGCGTCGATCCGCTTAACTGCGTCACGCTGGAAGACTCTGTTAACGGTATGATTGCCACCAAAGCGGCGCGAATGCGTTCCATCACTGTGCCTGCCCCTGTCCATGCCAGCGATGCGCGCTGGGCACTGGCGGATGTAAAGCTGGCCTCGTTAACTGAATTAAGCAGCCGTCATTTGTTGGGCAGTTAATACGGTGGCTGCCAGGCACATTTCGGGTCTGGTAGCCCGCCCGGGTTATACGGTAGATCATCTTAAAAACGGTTATCAGCAGCGGTTTTCGTCTTAAGATAAAAAAGGCAGCCATCTATTCATCTTTCGTTACAGCGTAACGTGTTTATTCTACTGTATATATCACCTATACTGGATGAATTGACAGTTCTGCTACCGAGTGTTTTCCATGACGGCCGAAGGCCATCTTATTTTTGCTATCGCCAGCGCAATTTTTGCCAAACGAGCCGACTTAACGCCCGTTCTCGGCAGTGCCGACTGGTGGCATATTATTCCTGCCACGTTGCTTACCTGCCTGCTGCCGGATATCGATCACCCACGCTCGACGCTTGGTCAACGCTTTCGCTGGCTATCGCAGCCCATTGCGCGAGCGTTCGGCCATCGCGGCTTTACGCATAGTCTGCTGGCCGTGATCGGTGGCGTTATGCTGCTACGACTACAGTTGCCAAAAGAGTGGGTACTGCCTGCGGATGTTTTTCAGGGGATGGTGCTGGGCTATCTAAGTCATATTGTTGCCGACATGCTGACGCCCGCAGGCGTTCCTTTGCTGTGGCCTTGCCGCTGGCGTTTTCGGCTGCCGCTGTTAAACAGCCGTAACGGTAACCAGCTGGAGCGGATGCTGTGCCTGGCGTTAGTTGGACTGGCAATGTGGTTCCCGGCAGGCGCGCCCTCTTTTGGTGCAAACAGCTGGCCGTTACAGGCGCTGGAGCAGGTACAGGATAACGTTAGCCGCTTTATAAATGCACACCTTGCTCACTAAGCAGTCGATTTAACCCAATGAGTTATAAACTATTCCTTTTGATTATATAACGCCTTTTCGCCGAGCTGATACCATCGTCCCACAGCGTACCCGTTGCGCAATAATTCTATCTTACTGGCGAAGCCAGCATAAAGCCTCGTTAAAACTGGAGATCTGGGATGAACCTTCCACTCATTGCAAACCTGGCAGCATTTATTGTGCTGCTGGTATTGCTGGCGAAAAGCGGTAACAAGAACTGGAGCCTGGCAAAAAAAGTCCTGCTGGGCCTGGCAACCGGCGTGTTGTTTGGCCTGGTTTTACATACTATTTACGGTGCCGACAGCGCCGTACTGAAAGAGTCTATCAGCTGGTTTAATATCGTCGGTAACGGCTATGTGCAGCTGTTGCAGATGATCGTTATGCCGCTGGTTTTTGCTTCTATTCTGAGCGCCGTCGCGCGGCTACATAATGCCTCGTCGCTGGGCAAAATTAGCCTGTTAACGATTGGCGTATTGCTGTTCACTACCGCTATCTCGGCGCTGGTAGGCGTCTTTGTCACCTGGCTGTTTGGTCTTAACGCCAATGGTCTGGTTCAGGGCGCACAGGAAACCGCTCGTCTGGCCGCGCTGCAATCTACCTATATGGGGAAAGTAGCCGATCTTTCCACGCCGCAACTGCTGCTCTCTTTCGTACCGAAAAATCCTTTTGCCGATCTGACCGGCGCGAACCCTACTTCTATTATCAGCGTGGTCATTTTTGCCGCTTTCCTGGGCGTGGCCGCACTGCATCTGCTGCGTGATGATAAGCCGAAAGGCGAGCGCGTACTGGCGGCAATAGATGTGCTGCAGGCCTGGGTCATGAAGCTGGTTCGCCTGATCATGAAGCTGACGCCTTATGGCGTCATGGCGTTAATGACCAAGGTTGTCGCCAGCTCAAACCTGGCCGATATCATCAAGCTGGGCGGTTTTGTGGTTGCCTCCTATCTGGGACTGGCAATCATGTTCGCCGTACACGCGCTGCTGCTGTCGGTAAACGGCGTGAACCCTAAGCGCTTCTTCCGCAAAGTCTGGCCGGTGATTACTTTCGCTTTTACCAGCCGCTCCAGCGCGGCGACTATCCCGCTGAGCGTTGAGGCACAAACCCGCCGTTTAGGTATCCCGGAATCGATAGCCAGCTTTGCGGCATCGTTTGGGGCGACTATTGGCCAGAACGGCTGCGCGGGTTTGTACCCTACCATGCTGGCGGTGATGGTCGCGCCGACGGTGGGCATTAACCCGTTCGATCCTGTCTGGATTGCTACGCTGGTCGGTATCGTGACGCTAAGTTCCGCTGGTGTAGCTGGCGTTGGCGGCGGTGCGACATTTGCCGCGCTGATCGTGCTGCCGACGCTTGGCCTGCCGGTCACGCTGGTGGCGCTGTTAATCTCTATCGAGCCGCTTATCGATATGGGCCGTACCGCGCTGAACGTAAACGGCTCAATGACGGCCGGTATGCTTACCAGCCAGTGGCTGAAGCAAACCGATAAGAGCCGCCTGCATGCAGAGGCAGACAGCGAAGCCGAGCTGGCGCACAGCTAATTCCGGAGGCCGCTTTGCGGCCTCTTCTCTTTACTTAACCCTGTGGTTTTCAGGCGTACCTCGCTCACTGTTCTATAGTTACTGGAGAGAAATAAACACCACAGGAGCAAGTGAGCATGTCAAAAGAAAAAGACAACAAGGAAATCACCCATAACGCCCCTTTAACCGGGCCGGATTCAGCAAAGCCCGGGATGGACTCTCTGGCGCCTGAAGATGGTTCGCATAAGCCTCTGTCAGAACCTACGCCGCCGGGCAAGCAGCCTACTGCGCCGGGCAGCCTGAAATCTCCTGATACCCATAACGCCAAGCTTGATGCGCTGGAAACCTTCCGTAAAGGCGGTGAAAACTTCCCGCTGACCACTAACCAGGGCACGCGCATCGCTGACGACCAAAATTCGCTGCGCGCCGGTACGCGTGGTCCAACGCTGCTGGAAGATTTTATCCTGCGCGAAAAGATTACCCATTTTGACCATGAGCGTATCCCTGAGCGCATCGTGCACGCACGTGGCTCGGCGGCGCACGGCTACTTCCAGCCGTATCGTGATATGAGCGACGTAACGAAGGCGGACTTCCTGCGCGATCCTGAAAAGCAGACGCCGGTTTTTGTCCGCTTCTCTACCGTTCAGGGCGGCGCAGGCTCGGCGGACACCGTGCGTGATATCCGCGGCTGGGCTACCAAGTTCTACACTGATGAAGGCGTTTTTGACCTGGTCGGCAACAACACGCCCGTCTTCTTTATTCAGGATGCCCATAAGTTTCCCGATTTTGTGCATGCGGTGAAACCGGAACCCCATAATGAAATCCCGCAGGGGCAAAGCGCGCACGATACTTTCTGGGACTATGTTTCGCTTCAGCCAGAAACGCTGCATAACGTCATCTGGGCCATGTCCGATCGCGGTATTCCGCGCAGCTACCGCACGATGGAAGGCTTTGGCATCCATACCTTCCGTTTTATCAATGCCGAAGGCAAAGCCACCTTTGTTCGCTTCCACTGGAAGCCCGTCGCCGGTAAAGCTTCGCTGCTGTGGGATGAATCACAGAAGCTCACCGGACGCGATCCGGATTTCCATCGCCGCGATCTGTGGGAAGCTATCGAAGCAGGCGACTATCCGGAATATGAGCTGGGCGTACAGCTGATCCCGGAAGAGGACGAGTTCAAGTTCGATTTCGACCTGCTTGACGCTACCAAGCTGATCCCGGAAGAGCTGGTGCCGGTGCAGCTGATTGGCAAAATGGTATTGAACCGCAATCCCGATAACTTTTTTGCCGAAACCGAGCAGGTCGCCTTCCATCCGGGCCATATCGTTCCCGGCATGGACTTTACTAACGACCCGCTGCTACAGGGACGCCTGTTCTCCTATACCGATACGCAAATCAGCCGTCTCGGCGGGCCTAACTTCCATGAGATCCCGATTAACCGCCCAACCTGCCCTTACCACAACTTCCAGCGTCAGGGCATGCATCGAATGGATATCGATACCAACCCGGCCAACTACGAGCCGAACTCCATTAATGATAACTGGCCGCGCGAAACGCCGCCTTCGCCACATCGCGGCGGTTTTGAAAGCTATCAGGAGCGCATTGAAGGCCATAAAGTGCGCGAGCGCAGCCCTTCGTTCGGCGAATACTATTCGCAGCCGCGCCTGTTCTGGAACAGCCAGACGCCTGTCGAACAGCAGCATATTATCGATGCGTTTTCCTTTGAGCTAAGCAAAGTCGCGCGTGCTTATATCCGTGAGCGCGTGGTTGATCATCTGGTGCATATTGATGTTTCGCTGGCTAACGGCGTAGCGGAAAATCTGGGCATCGCGCTTTCCGATGAGCAGATGCATACCGCGCCGCCAAAAGATGTTAACGGCCTGAAAAAGGATGCCAGCCTGAGCCTCTATGCCGTGCCGAGCGGGTCAATTAAGGGCCGCCAGGTTGCGCTGCTGATCAGCGACGGCGTGGTCGCGGCAGACGTGCTGGCTATTTTGCAGGAGCTGAAGGCGCAAGGCGTTCACGGCAAACTGCTGGCACCGCACATGGGTCAGGTACGCGCTGACGACGGCTCTAACCTGCCGATCGACGCGACCTTTAGCGGACTTCCATCGCTGACTTTTGACGCGGTTATCGTGCCGGACGGCAATATTGATGCGCTACTGCTTAGCGGCGACGCGCGTTATTTCCTGCTGGAAGCCTATAAGCACCTGAAAGTGATCGGCCTTAGCGGCGGCGCACGCCGTTTCAAATCGCAGTTTGGCCTGGGCGACAGCGAGCAGGAAGAAGGCCTGATTGAAGACAGTAAAGCGGAAGGCGTACTGATGAGCGAATTCCTTGCCGCGATGACCGCACACCGCGTCTGGTCGCGCAGCCAGAAGGCGTTAAGCGTTCCGGCTTAAAGCTTAAAACCGCGCGCTAAAAAGGTGCAGCCCGCCACGGCTGCACCTTTCAGATAGCTGACAAACCAGGACAGTCCGTGCGTTCTGGTTTTTTTTTGCAGCAACACCGCAGCCTCCTGGCAGCGGAGGCCAACCGGATAAGCGAACCGTTTTGGCATATGGACGCGCCAAACGTGCTTACATGAACGTACTAACGGCGTGTTCGTGTTCCGGTTGATCTCTGCAGCTATTCACTGGCCTGAACGCGACCTGATGTTTAAACAGAAGTATGTCAACGACCTCAAAGGTGTAATAGCCATCCTGGCATTGAAGTTGCTTTCTCTTAACATCACTCGTTGTTCAGGAGAAGCGCCATGAGAGTTGACACCCGCTACCGCTATCGTATTTTCGCCATGCTGTTTTTTATTGCGCTGATCAATTATATCGATCGCGGTGCCCTCTCCTTCGCGGCTAACGCGATTTCCGCTGAGTATCATTTCAGTAAGGTCCAGCTGGGCGTAGTGTTGAGCTACTTCGGTTTTGGCTATCTGTTTGGCTCCCTGTGCGGCGGTTTTCTGGCTGACCGGCTGGGCACCAAAAAAGTCTGGCTGCTGGCGGGGATTTTCTGGTCGCTGCTGGAAATAGCGACGGCCTGGGCTGGCGATCTGGGCATGGCGCTGTTTGGCGGCTCGGCGATTATGGGCTTTGCCGTGATGCGCATCCTGTTTGGTTTTGCCGAAGGCCCGGCCTATGCGCTGATGAATAAAGCTATCGCACACTGGGCCCCCGATAATGAGCGAGGAATGGCTCTGGGTATTGGCCTGCTCAGCACTCAGGTTGGCGCGCTGCTCACCGCGCCGATAGCGGTCGGCCTGCTGCTGCTGACGAACGACTGGCGGCTAATGTTTATCCTGCTGGGTGTATTCTCGCTGATAGCCATGGTCATCTTCGCTCGCATATTTACCGACAGCCCGTTACAACAGCCGCGCGCCAGCCAGGCCGAACGGGAACTGATTATCAAAGGCCAGGCACAAAGCACTGTCGGGCCGCGCCTGCCCTGGTGGCGCTTTTTCGGCAGCCGTACGCTGGTTTGCAACGCGCTGGGCTACTTCTCTTTTCTTTATGTCACTTTTACCCTGGTTACCTGGGGGCCAAAATATTTGCAGGACAGTTTTCATTACGATCTGCACTCGCTCTGGTATGTGGCGATGATCCCGTGGAGCGGTGCCTGTATCACCGTCCTGCTGGGCGGGAAAATAGCCGATGTGCTGCTTAAACGCACCGGTAACCTGCGTCTTGCCCGCAACCTTTTTGCCGCCATCGGTTTGCTCTGCACTGCACTCTGCTTTATGGCGATCCCGTGGATGGCCTCTGCGGCAGGTATCATTTTGCTGATGACGTTGGGCAACGCGCTGAACGCGCTGGTGAATAACGTCTACTGGTCAGTAGTTATAGACGTTACGCCTAAATCCACCGTCGGCAGCTACAGCGGCATGACGCTGGCGATAGCGAATCTGGCCTCCATTATTTCGCCCATGCTGAGCGGCTGGCTGGCCCAGCACTTTGGCTATAACGCGATGTTTAGCGCAACGGCGGCAATTGCCTTTGGCAGCATGCTGGCGATGCTGCTCCTGCAGCCGGAGAAAAAACTCGTTGCTGAGGCACCAGCGGGCAGCAATCTGACAGTGAACATGGAGACAGAGTTAAGAATACGTTAAGCAGTGTAAGCAACGGACAACAGCAGGCTGCTGGCGCTTGCGTTTTGACTGGCCCGGAGTAATGTTAATCTCAGTCAGAACCAGGAGAAAATGTATGAAAAAGGTGATGAGTGCTTTATTCGCCTTAACGCTGTTGTCGCCCGCGCTGGTATCGGCGCATCCTGGCGGCTGGGGGCCTGGGCCAGGCTGGGATCGGGGTCACGGTTGGGATCGCGGTCACGGCGGCCCCGGACGCCTTTCCTTTTTGCCGGAAGCGGCGGCGGCGGTCATTATTGGCGGCCTGACCTACTACGCGCTTAACGGTAACTATTATCAGCGCCAGAACGACAATACCTACGTGGTGGTACAGCCACCGGTTGAACGCGTTAGCGGTGATATGCACGCGCTGGACTATAACGGCGAACGCTTCTATGTCCAGGATGGTCATTACTACCGTCGCGATATCGACGGTCGCTATCTGGAAGTGCCAAGACCGCCCGGACTTTAACTGTAGGCGTAAAAAAACCGGCTAGCAGGCCGGTTTTTTATTGCTGTAAATCAGCTTAAAGCAGACGCGCACAGGACAGAGAGCGAAGCTTGCCGGCACGCTGTCGACAATAAAAAAACCGGCTGGCAGGCCGGTTTTTTTATTACTGCATTCGTTTACTGACCAGCTTGCGGGTCGGTATCGTACTCTTTGCAGCTCTGGAAACCGTAGTTCATTACGCGTCCGGTGTCGCTGTAGCTGACAAAGTAAGTCTGCTGCTTGCCGTCACGCTGGCCCAGCACATAAGTCTGGCAGGTACCGCGCGCGTGAACCATGGTGATTTCAGTAGAAGGTGGGCCAGCAATATCGCGAACCTGCTGACGAGTCATACCTTTTTTCACGTCCTGAACAACAGGTTTAGTAACATAGCTTTCCGCACGGTCATAGGCTGTACAGCCAGACAACACGGCAAGCGCCACCGCAGCACCAATAAATCCTGTAACCTTCTTCATGTTTTTTATTCCTCGTTTATTTTTCCATGTCGTTCTAAGCCTGGAACAGAAAGTCTGATTTATCAACTTTATGGCGAAAAAAGAGGGATAAAATTCTTATGATAACGACGGCAAGATGTTTATAATGCCGCCGCCGAGAATGAACGTTCGTTCTCACAGACTAACGCGCATGGCGGTGCCAGCTGGCTTAACGTCCGAGCGCGCCGTGAGGTAAAGCATGACCACACCAAATGAAGCCCGCGATGCCCGTCACCGGCAGCGCCAGGATGAAATTATCGCCGCCGGCCGCCGCTGCTTTCGCAAGGATGGCTTTCACGGGGCCAGCATGGCACAGCTTGCCGCGGAAGCACAGCTCAGCGTCGGCCAGATTTATCGTTATTTCATCAACAAAGACGCCATTATTGAAGAGATGGTCAAGCGCATTATCGATGCCCGGCTGCAGCATATTAACGACACCGCCACGGCCGATTTGCCAAAGCTGCTGGCCTGGCGTCACGCGCAAAATGAAGATGATGATGCGCTGATGATGGAGGTGGCCGCAGAAGCGACCCGCAATCCGCTTGTCGCCCGCATGATGGCGGAAGCCGACCAGCGAATGTTTACCCAGGCCTGCCTGAATGTAAAACGCGACCATCCCGAAATGAGCGATGAGCACATCCGCGCCTGCGTAGAAATTTTTGCCGTTCTCTCTGAAGGCACCTCGTGGCGTCGCCTGACGCCGCAAAAAGCCCCGCCGGAACAGCTTTACGCTTTTTATCAGCAATTTCGTACGATACTTTTTAAAACAGAGGATTCATGACACCTGCACACTCTAACCGTTTTGGCTATGCCATCACGCTCGGCCTGCTTGCCGGGCTGGGGCCGCTCTGCATCGATTTTTATCTGCCCGCCCTGCCCGCGCTGGCTAAAGAATTAAGCGCGCCCACGGCGACCGCCCAGCTCAGCCTGACCGCAGGCCTGATTGGACTGGGTGCTGGCCAGCTGGTATTTGGCCCTATGAGCGACAAATATGGCCGCGTAGGGCCATTATTGCTGTCACTGGTTCTGCTGTTAATCGCTTCCGTTGGCTGCGCGCTGGCACAGAACATTGACCAGCTGCTGGTGGCTCGCCTGTTGCAGGGCCTGTTCGGCGCTGGGGGTGCCGTGCTGTCACGCGCAATAGCCAGAGATATGTACAGCGGCCACGATTTAACGCGCTTTTTTGCGCTGCTGATGCTGGTTAACGGGCTGGCACCTATCGCCGCCCCGGTAATGGGCGGCATGCTGATGACGCTGTTTGGCTGGCGCGATCTGTTCTTAGTGATTGCCGCTATCGCCTTACTGCTGTTCTTCCTGGCGCGCATCAAGCTACACGAAACGCTGACGCCAGAACGCCGCAGCACAGGCAGTATTTTTGCCGCCTGGGCCGCGCTGGGCCAGATAATGACGTACCGTCCTTTTATGGGCTTCTGCCTCACGCAGGGTTTTATGATGTCCGGCATGTTTGCCTATATCGGCGCATCGCCTTTTGTTTTGCAGCAGCTTTACGGCCTGTCGCCTCAGGCTTTCAGCTTTTGCTTTGCCGCTAACGGCGTGGGCCTGATCATAGCCTCACAGACCAGCGCGCGTCTCAGCCCGCTATGGGGAGAGTATCGCGTGGTGAAAGGCGCGCTGACGCTGGCATTTGTCTCTTCAGGCAGCCTGCTGATCGCCGGCTTAACCGGCGCGGCGCTACCGTTCGTGCTGATCGCGCTATTTTTTAGCGTGGCGAGCAATGGCGCGGTCGGCGTGGCGGCGGCTTCGCTGGCGATGCAGAGCCAGGGGCACCGTGCGGGCAGCGCTTCCGCTGTGATGGGCGTTATCATGTTTACCCTGGGCGGCATTGCCGTACCGGTAACGGGCATCGGCGGCACCTCGGTGCTCACCATGACCGCCACCATCTTTGGCTGCTATCTGCTGGCCATCGCCATGTTCGTTTTTCTGGCGCAAAAGCCAAAAAAGCCTGATTAATCAGCAAAAGGCGTGCAAACAACGGGTTTGCGCCTTGTTGTTTCACGCCTGGCGCGTTAGTTTTAAAGCAGTGACTGTCCCGACATCTACTCCGAGGAGAGGTAAATGGCTCTGCAACAGGAAATTATCGACGCGCTGGGTGTTAAACCCACGATTGACGTTCAGCAAGAAATCCGCACCAGCATCGACTTTCTGAAGTCTTACCTGAAGGCCCATCCGTTTCTTAAATCGCTGGTGCTGGGCATCAGCGGCGGTCAGGACTCTACGCTGGCCGGCAAGCTGAGCCAGCTCGCCATCAGCGAACTGCGCGAAGAGACCGGCAACCAGGACTATCAGTTTATTGCCGTGCGTTTGCCTTATGGCGCCCAGGCTGACGAACAGGACTGCCAGGATGCGCTCCAGTTTATCAAGGCCGATCGTACCCTGACGGTGAACATCAAAGAAGCGGTACTGGCCAGTGAAAAAGCGCTGCGTGAAGCGGGCATCGACCTGTCAGACTTCGTACGCGGCAACGAAAAAGCCCGCGAAAGAATGAAAGCCCAGTACAGCATTGCCGGTATGACCTCTGGCGTGGTGGTGGGCACAGACCATGCCGCAGAAGCGGTAACGGGCTTTTTCACGAAATATGGCGATGGCGGCACCGATATTAACCCGCTGTTTCGCCTGAACAAAGGCCAGGGAAAACAGCTGCTGAAAGCGCTGGGCTGCCCGGAACATCTTTATCTTAAACATCCTACCGCAGACCTTGAGGACGACCGTCCGGGCCTGCAGGATGAGGTGGCGCTGGGCGTGACCTATGAGATGATCGACCAGTATCTGGAAGGCAAAAAGATTGACGATGCGGCCGCCAAAATTATTGAAGGCTGGTACCTGAAAACCGAGCACAAACGCCGTCCGCCAGTTACCGTTTTCGATGATTTCTGGCAGAAATAGCGCTTATTTCTCCCGGGCAGCCGTTCGGTTGCCCTTTATTTCTCCTGCTTTTCTGCCGTAGGTTTAGCTTGCCGCTGCTTCCTTCGTCTCTGCCTTAATCGCCGCTGCGTCATTATTCAGCGCCTTCTGACTCTTTTTTATCCGGTAAACCCCTGATACACTGTATAAGCAAACAGTAAGCGGAGTGCAATGTGGTCAGACGTACAGCCAGCCATCGCCTGTCATTTGAACCGGCGGCAATTTATCAGTATCCCGAACATCTGCGTCCCTCGCTTGAAGGGCTGCCTTCTTTGCCGGGCGTGTATACCTTTCATGGCGACAGCGAATCTCTGCCGCTGTACATCGGTAAAAGCATTAATCTACGCAGCCGCGTGATGTCCCATTTCCGCACGCCGGATGAGGCGAAAATGCTGCGCCAGTCGCGCTACGTCAGCTATATCACCACGGCTGGCGAGCTGGGCGCGCTGCTGCTGGAAGCGCAGATGATCAAGGTTCAGCAACCGCTATTTAATAAGCGGCTACGTAAAAACCGCCAGCTTTGTTCGCTGCTGATAAGCGAGATGAAGCCCAGCGTGGTCTACGCCAAAGAAGTGGATTTTTCGCATACCTCCAACCTGTTTGGCCTCTATTCCAGCCGCCGATCCGCGCTGGAAACGCTGCAAAAAATCGCCGACGAGCAGCGTCTTTGCCTGGGGCTGCTGGGGCTGGAAAACGTCAGCAAAGGCCGCGCCTGCTTCCGTTCCAGCCTGGGACGCTGTGCCGGGGCCTGCTGCGGAAAAGAGACGGTCGAAGAGCATCATGCACGCCTGCTGGCCGCGCTTGAACGGGTGCGCGTACAGTGCTGGCCGTGGGAAGGCGCGGTGGGCGTAGTAGAGGAAGGCGTACTGAAAACGCAAATCCACATTATCAACAACTGGTTTTATCTGGGTTCGGTGGACGATATTGCCGAAGCGGGAAAACTGACCTCTACGCCGCAGGGATTCGACAGCGACGGCTATAAGATCCTCTGCAAGCCAATTCTTAGCGGCAAGTTTCCCATCATTCCTCTTGGCGGATAATACCGTAAAGGGCATGCAGAGTTGTCTGCTGGCCCTTTATGACAAATAACGCAAAAAAACCGCCGACGCTGTCCACGGCCCTGAGGCTATAAACAACGTCGGCGGTCTTCACTAATGGCGTTACCTTGCCGAATGGCCCGGCGGCTTATCCGCTACGGCTTATGCCGCAGCAGGTAGCGCTTCACTTATTACGGCTTATGCTGCACCAGGTAACGCCTTATTTATCAAGGCTTGTGCCGCAGCAGGTAACGCCTTACTTATCAAGGCTTATGCCGCAGCAGGTAGCGCCTTACTTATTACGGCTTATTCAGCCGCCGGTAGCGCGGCTGGTCCGTTACGGCTTATTCAGCAGCCGGTGGCGCTGGCGGCATACCGTCGTGATGCGGCTTTTCAGTCAGACGCTTTTCAAAGTTCGCGTTGAACTCTTTTTTCTGCTCGGGCGTCAGTACGTTATACATCTTGTTCTGCGTTTCCAGCATGGAAAGCGCGCGTTCTTTGCCGTTAGCTGACATTTTGTCCGCCTGCGCTTCCGCTTTCGCGTGGTCGAAGCTGTCGGACGCGATAATGCTGTGCAGCGCGCGACGCTCTTCCTGAGAAGGACGCGGCATCTCTTTGTGCGACTCTTTCATAATGGTACGCATCTGCTGTTTCTGCGCGTCGGTCAGGTTCAGCCCTTTGAACATATCGTGTGGGCCACCGTGACGAGGCGGTTTATGCATCATCGGCTTATCAGCACCGGCTGGCGGTGGCGTAATGTTATCCGCTGCCGCATGAACAATGTTCGCAGCGCCCATAGCCAGTGTCATTGCTACAACCAGAGAAGTTAATTTACGCATTCGATTTTCCTTTTGCATTTCTGTGACGACAGCGTTGTCGTGATGTCGAAAGCTAGTGTATTGCGCTGAACGTCAAGTACTCAGAGCGTGGGTAAAGCCTTGAAAGCATAAAAGATAAAAAAGCGGCAATCATGGAGAGAATGCGAAGAATAAAGTGAGGAATTGCAAAAAAATATGACGAACGTGCGGTTAATGCAGAAATTATGGAGGAGTGTAATACAGCTGACAGCAACCAGAAAGGAAAAAGTAAAGATGAACGGGCAACGGATAACCAACGGCGGTGGCTGGTATCCGTTATGTAAACCGCTAGCGGCTGCCGCTGGTTTCGTTATGGGCGTTATCTTCCACCAGCATCAACCCCGCACGCTGCCCTTTTGCCACGTTGGGATTCGGGAACAGCACGTACTCTCTCGCCTGCTGGACGTAGCAGCGTTTATCACCGTCTTCAGCCAGCAGGGTACCCTGAGGGAAGGCGGTAAAGTTAAGCGTTGCGGAATTCATATGCAGCACAAACGCTTCCGAAAAACGGGTAATCTGCTGCGAAACCCGGTAGCGCAGCGGCGGCTCGTTGACCGGTGGGAGCGCCTCACCAGATAGCAGCGCGGCCAGCGCATCCCGCGCCGCGCTAAAGAGACTCAGATCGTTGCTGCCAAAAGGCAGAGCCTTACCCAGCTCCAGCGTGCAGCTGGCGGCATTAAAGTGCTGGGAACTGTAATGGGTAAAGGTACCGCCCGGTGTGCGATGAAACACCAGCGCCTGCAAGCCCGCAGCGGCCAGCCAGTGTAAAAAATCGTCTGGCCAGGCGCTGTCACGCAGCGGCATCACGCCAAACTGCGTATGCCAGGAGCCGCGAATAGCGGTATGTAAATCCAGATGCCAACGGATCTCCTCGCAGTTGCCCGCCTGCCAGAAGGTCTCCAGTACCTGCTCCAGACGCCATGCGCGTCGTGCTTCCATATTATCTTCATACTGCTGCCAGCGGCCGCCGAAC
Source organism: Erwinia phyllosphaerae (assembly GCF_019132875.1). Lineage (GTDB taxonomy): Bacteria > Pseudomonadota > Gammaproteobacteria > Enterobacterales > Enterobacteriaceae > Erwinia > Erwinia phyllosphaerae. Next base: position 333,920 of record NZ_JAHSPF010000003.1, on the reverse strand, counting down.
AGACGATTCAAATCGCAGCGCTGATAGCGTTTTCCGCTGCGCATCGCTTCCGGGCTGCCAAAAATAACCAGCAAACGGAGCTGTAGCGTCCGCTTTCCAGCCAGCAACTCGTTAACCAGCTCGTTAACGATCTCAATGGGCGCGGTTTCGTTGCCGTGAATACCGGCAGAGACCACCAGCGCCCGGGCTGTCGGGCGATGAGGAGTAAATTCAAGGATGCCTTCATCCAGCCACTGCCAGCTAAGCTGTTCGTTGTGGCCGGAAGTTTGTGCAGGCGGCTCTGCGCTTAACGTTTGCTTTAAAAAATCCTGCATAGGTTCTCCTTATTATATGGGCTCCTTATGCGACTGCCGGGACACGCAAAGGTTCAGCCCTGCGCGCCCTGCTCCTCCCTGATTACTGTTGAAAAGAGTAGATACTCCCTAAGTCTAGCAGCTTCGTGAGTTCGTCCAGCGCTTCGCGGTTTTCTCTTAGCAACTGCGGGTCGGCCAGATCCTGCATAGAGAGCCGATCGCGGTAGTGGCGATCGATCCAGTCGTTAAGTAAAGCAAACAGGCTGTCGTTCATGATGGTGGCCGGATTAACCGCCGCCAGCTCCGCCTCGTTCATCACCACCCGCAGGCGCAGACAGGCTGGCCCGCCGCCGTTGCCCATGCTTTCGCGCAGGTCAAAAACCTTCAGCTCATCAATAACGCTGTCGGCGGTCAGCTCGTTGAGATAGCGCCAGACGCCCTCGTGCTGACGCGCCTCTTCCGGCAGGATCAGCAGCATTTTACCGGAAGCTTTGCTCAGCAGCTGGCTGTTAAACAGGTAGGTGGCTACCGCATCGCCCACGCTCACGCGATTATCCGGCACCACTACTGGCGTAAAGTCTGGCAGCCTTTCGCTGATGCGGTCGAACAGTGCCTGCTGATGAAGAAACGCCAGCTGATGGCAAAACAGCACCTGCTGGTTACTGACGGCAATCACATCGTTATGAAATACGCCCTGGTCGATCACCGCCGGATTTTGCTGGGCGAACAGCGTGCGTTCGGGATCGAGCTGATGCAGTCGCGCCACCGCCTGGCTGGCTTCCAGCGTCTGGCGTGCCGGATAGCGTGCCGGGACCAGTCCGCCGTTGCCCTCTTCGCGGCCATAGACAAACAGCTGCACGCCCGGCTCGCCATAGCCCTGGCTGAAGCGGTTATGGTTGGCCGCGCCTTCATCGCCAAACATCGCCACCTGCGGCAAAGCGTCGTGCACGCAAAAATGGCGCACGTCGCGGAAGATGGCCCGTAAAATTGCGCCGGTAGTCGGCGCTTCCAGCGAGCGATGGAATTTATTATTCAGGTTAGCCACGGTCAGATGGATGCGGCCGTCGGCGCTGTCGGCCGAAGGTGACACGGTCGCCGCATTCGCTACCCACATGGCGGAAGCCGAGCTGGCCGCCGAAAGCAGCGTTGGTGAACAGCTGGCGGCGCTGCTCAGCACCTGCTCTTCCGTTCCGCTGAAGCCAATCTGGCGTAAGGCGGCGATCGATGGCCGTTCGTGCGGCGGCAGTACCCCCTGCACAAACCCCATATCGGCCAGCGCTTTCATCTTCAGCAGCCCCTGTTTTGCCGCCAGCTTTGGACTGGAAACCTGATGCTGATGGCGAACCGAAGCTTCATTACCAAATGAAAGACCGGCGTAGTGATGGGTCAGGCCGGGTAAACCATCGAAGTTAACTTCGCGCGCGCTCATCGCTGCTCTCCTTCTGTGCTGAAGTCCAGACCGGGCAGCGTGGCGGCGGGCAAGGACAGCGTTGCTGAGGCCAGCGAGGCCAAAGGCCAGGCGCAGTAGTCCGCCGCGTAAAAAGCGCCGGGACGGTGATTGCCGGAAGCGCCAACGCCGCCAAACGGCGCGCTGCTGGCCGCACCGGTCAGCGGTTTGTTCCAGTTAACAATGCCTGCTCGCGCCTCGATAAGAAGCTGGTCGAACTGTTCCTGACGGGGGGAAATCAGGCCACAGGAAAGGCCGTAGCGCGTCGCATTAGCAATGCGTATTGCCTGATTAAAGTCGTCATAGCGGATCACCAGCAGCAGCGGGCCAAAAACTTCTTCATCCGCCAGAGTCAGGGAGGTGACGTCAATAATTCCTGGCGTCAGCAGAGCGCTCGCCCGGTCTGGCCAGCGCATAGGCAGCAGCACTTTGCCTCCCGCCTCAACCCGTGCCTGCCACTCACTGTAGATGTGTTCAGCGGCCCGTGGCGAAATCACGCTGCCCATAAACGGCTGCGGCTCAGCATCCCAGCGGCCTGGCTGAATCTTTGCCGCCACCTCAACCAGACGAGCCAGAAAGGCATCACCCTGCGGGCCGCGCTTAACCAGCAGCCTGCGAGCACAGGTACAGCGCTGGCCTGCGGTAATAAAAGCGGACTGAATAGCAATGTTAACCGCGGCATCTTCAGGCTGCGGCTCTTCGATAATCAGCGCATTGTTCCCGCCCATCTCCAGCGCCAGCATCTTGTCTGGCCGTCCGGCAAACTGCTTATGCAGCGCAAAGCCCGTGGCGGCGCTGCCGGTAAACAATACTCCGTCGATCTGCGGATCCTGAATCAATGCCTGGCCGCATGCTGCGCCGCCCTGAACCAGGTTCAGCACGCCATCCGGCAAGCCTGCCTGCTGCCACAGCCGCACCGTCTGCTCCGCGGTGGCGGGCGTTAATTCACTGGGCTTAAACACTACCGTATTGCCCGCCAGCAGCGCGGGAACGATATGCCCGTTGGGCAAGTGGCCGGGGAAATTATAGGGGCCTAATACCGCCATAACCCCGTGAGGCCGATGGCGCAGCAGGTTTTCGCCCTGCGCACTCTCGCCGGTTCTCGCATGGTAAGCGGTGACGGAAATAGCGATTTTATTGATCATCGCCTGCACTTCCGTTGCCGCTTCCCAGCGTGGCTTACCGGTTTCCTGGGCAATAATGGTGGTCAGCGCCTGCTGATTTTTTTGCAGCAGCAAAGCAAACTTTTCGGCCACTGCCTGACGCTCGGCAAACGTGCGGCGCGCCCAGGCGGGAAACACCGCGCGTGCTGCTTCAACGGCTGCCGCCACCTGTGACGGGCTGGCCGCTTTCCCTTGCCAGAGCGACTCGCCGTTGACCGGATCCTGCTTGCCAAAAGTTTCGCCGCCGCCGGTTAGCCATTGTCCGTTAATGTAGTGCGTCATGCCTTTTTCTCCTCACATCCTAAAGTCACCACGCGCAGAGAATCGCCCTGTTCGCAATGTAAAGTAGCCGCCTGCTCTGCCGTGATCCTCAGCGCTTCGCCATGCGGATCGACGTTCAGTAGCACTACCCGAAAATCGTCATAACGTTCATTACCTACCAGACACAGCGGCAGGCTCTCATCCACCCGCTCGACGACAGCGACGGGGCGGAGGCGGCTTTTGCGGATCGCCCGCACGCGATCGATATCGCATTCCAGCGTGGGGCCGCCGTCAAAAATGTCGATATAGTTCTGATAACGGAAGCCTTCCGCCTCAAGTACCGCACGCGCGGGCGAGGTTTGCGGATGCGTTTTGCCGATAACCGCCTGCGCTTCGGCAGAGAGATAATCGGTATACAGCGGATGCTTGGGCATCAGCTCGGCGATAAAGGTTTTTTTGCCGGTGCCGCTGAGGTAGTCGGCGGTACTGAAGGACATGGAGAAGAAGCGGCTGCCGACGCTTTCCCAGAAAGGCGAATGGCCGTTCTCGTCGCTAACGCCGCGCATTTCGGCAACGATTTTTTGCATAAAGCGTTCACGAAAAGCCGCGATAAACAGAAAGCGCGATTTGGAAAGCAGATAGCCGTTTTTGCCGTTGCGATAGTCAGGATCGAGAAACAGCGTGCACAGCTCGCTGCTGCCCGTATGGTCGTTACTTAACGAAAGCGTCGGTAAGACTTTATAAACGTTGAGTTCACGTGAGGCATGAACCTGCGTCCCAACGCGGAAATTGTACCAGGGATCCTGTAGTCCAACGGCAACTTCGATGGCGCAGATGCCGACGACCTGTTCAGTCTCGCTGTCTGCCATCACAAAGACATAGCCCTGTTCGGCCTGCGGCAGTTTACCCTGCCAGGTCAGGACCGAACGCTCAATGCGGTCGCTTAGCGTGTCGCTGTCGGCAGGCAAAGACGTCAGGCCGCCGCCTGTTTTCCCTGCCAGCTTCATCAGCTGTGCAAGGTCGTCGCGCTCTACGGGACGGATGACCATCATTATGCTGCTCCTTTTGCTGCCCGTGGCCGCATAAGTAAAATAAAAGTTTAAATAATGTTAACTATTATGGCGCGAAGCACCTCACTGTAAATTGCACGCTCTGTGCCAACCAGCAAAAAACTGCATAAAATTTTCATGGTTAAATTAAATCAACAGGTTACACCTTGCTGGTATGCATATAAAATGCATAAAAAGTGAATATCACTGTAAGAAAGCGAGATGGCGAGACAGAATTAAGAAAACTTATGCAGGCGGGAAAATAAATCACGGTTTTGTGATCGGAGAGGTGCAATAACAGAGAGAAAAATCCGGCAGCGCCCTGTTATCGTGCAGATCGCACCAAAAAAAGGCACAAGGCGGCTTTGCTGATGAAAAACTACTGCAGGCTGGGAGAGTAGCTATTGCCAGAGAACAGAGGCAGGCTGGGAAAGTAGCTATTGCCAGAGAAAGGAAGGTGCCGGGAAAGTAGTTAGTGCCAGAGAGCAGAAGTAGCCGTGAAAGTAACTATTGCCAGAGAACAGAGGCGGCGAGCGATAATTCTTGTGTTGCCGATAGCCCTGAAGTTAAGCGCTATCGGCAACGCTAACGCTAGGTCAGACGGTAATGCTTATCTGGCTGCGGCGTAGCGGGCAGTTCGCGCTGGTTGTTCATTTCCAGCAGGTTAATCTCGATATTGCTGCACATGGCGTCCATCGGCAGATGGTTGTTGGCGTAGCCAAAAGGCATTTCCAGCTCTTCGGCCAGCGTGTCCAGCGAAAGGAAACTGTAGGCAATAAATACGGAAACCAGCGGCGTCATATAGTGCAGGTCGGGCACCAGCGCGAAAGGCAGCAGCGTACAAAACAGATAAACCGTGCGGTGCAGCAGCAGGCCATAGGCAAAAGGGACCGGCACGCTGGCGAGCCTTTCGCATCCGCCCAACACCAGCGACAGCTGATGAATGCTGTTATCCAGCTGGGCATAAACAATATCGGAAATAACCCCGCCGCGACGCTGCTCCGCCAGCCACTGGGAAATTCTTAGTTCGATCATATTGGTGCGTGCGCGCCGTTTAAGAAGGTCTTCCGCCTCGTCACCCAAAAAGCGGACAAGGTCTTCCCGCGCATCGGTTTTGCGCAGCTGATGCTTCAGGCTGTAGCAAAACGCCAGCAGCAGCGAGGCAATCCTGGGCGCGTCGGCTGGCGAAATAGCCAGCACCTGACGCTGAATATCACGACAGGAAATCAGCAGGCTGCCCCACATTTGCCGCGCCTCGGAAAAGCGCGCATAGCAGACGCTGTTGCGAAAGCCCAGGAAGATAGCGATGGAGACACCCAGCAGGCTGAACGGTGCCAGGGTCAGCTTAATGCCCAGCGTTTCATACCAGTTGAGACAGATAATCGCGATAATCGACATCAGCAGATTAAGGCCCAGCCGAAATAAAATGCCGGGCAACACGGAGCCGTGCCAGGAGAAGAGACGAACAAACCAGTGACGATGTGGACGAACGATCATAATAAGCCCGTAATTTTTTTGTGAAAATAGTGGCAAATTTCTGCGCCGTTGCCCAGCTATTTCTGTGATATGAATCACCTTTTTTGCCCACGCCCGCCTGCTTACCTGTGAACCATCCCGGCTTACCTGTGAACCATTCCGGCTTACCTGTGAACCATTCCGGCTTACATGTGAACCATTCCGGCTTACATGTGAACCATCCCGGCTTACACATGCACCTTTCCGGCTTACACATGCATCTTTCCGGTTACACGTACACCTTCCCGGTTACACATGCATCTTTCCGGTTACACGTGCACCTTCCCGGTTACGCATGCAAATTAATTTTCGGGCCAGCTACGTTGTCAGGGCGCTATCAGGTTGAACTGGTTGGCGTCAGGATTTTGCAGCGTGACCGGCGGCGTCAGCTTAAGCGTAATCCAGTTGGAGGTAACGCGCTGCTGGCGACTGTCTTCAACAGTGACGGACAGGTGATATTCATTGCTGGCATCCGGCGAACTGTCCCAGGCAGGAATAATAATGCTCCAGCCGTTGGGGTTGACGTTGTCCGCAGGCGGCGTCAGGCTCAGCGCCTGGGTATCGCCCTGCCAGCTTATTCCCTTCAGCGGATTGGCCTGACGGATTTGCAGCTTCAGCGGCAGCGTTTCGCCCGGCTGTACCTGCCACGGCGGCGTCGCCAGGAACACCGACAGCGTTTTGCGCTGGCGGAACTCCATTACCGGCAGATTACTGCGCGTGACCGCATCATAACGGCTACCGCTGAGCGAGCGGGCCGCGGCGACGTTATCGGCCGACAGCTGCTTGCTCAACGCGACGCCAATCTGATAGTTCATTTTTAACGCCAGCTGATCCTGCGTGTCGCCGCTGTCGGCGGTTTTATGCGAGGCGGTCAGGGTAAAAAGCGGCACCGGCGTGTAGCTGACGCCAAGCTCAATGGCGGATGGGTTACTGCTGAGCGTGCCGTTGTTAAACAGATCGACATTATTTCCCAGATAGCGCTCGTAGCTTACGGAAACGCCCAGCTGCTGATAAAAGGGTAAGTAGCCCTGGGTAGTAATGTCGTAGCCGCGCGCCATCCGCGTCTCCTGCGTAGCCGAATTTTGCCGCCAGCCGGACAAAGGCTGATAGTAGTTAGCCGACAGGCGCAAAAAGTGGCTCCACGCCTCCGCGCCAAGCGAGCCGCGCTGCTGATTTTCGGCAAACAGATCGTCAACAAAGGCGTTATAGCCCAGCCGCCAGCTGCCGGTCAGCCAGCGCTGGCCAAGACCGGCACTGCCAACGATACCGTCGTCGCTTTGCTGTACGCCCAGCTGGCTAAAGGTCAGGTACTGGTATTTATCCTGCCACGGCGTAATCAGCTGTGCGGAAGACCCCGTGAAGTTGCCATTGCTGTCCACCGCCAGCGCAATGTTAGCCTTGCCGTAAGGCGACAGCAGCGACTGGCCTTCATCCTCGACCCGCTTTGCCGCTTCATCGCGAAAATGATTAAACGCCCAGGAACCCGCCTCGCTGCCTAACGAACGGTCGTCGGTGCTGTTCATACTGGCTTCGCCGATGCTTTTCATCGCGTTGGCGATGCGTTTTTCCAGCGCCGTATCGGAACCGGTGCTGCTGCTGCCAAGGTCGGGGAGCCGATCGCTAAAGCGAGCGGGATCGGCAAAAGGCGCGTCGGCGACGCGCGTTTCGGTAGTTAATGCCAGCACGGTAAAAGAAACGGTCAGCAGCGTTACCGGCAATAAAATGTTTCTGGCAGAAAAAGAGCAAGCGGTCATTTTTTTCATAACGTTATAAGCGGTCTGGCAGGCCTGTTCTGAGCATTAAACTGCGATGAAGATCACAAAATCAACCCAAGGCTAGCTTAACATTTTTGTTTTGCCAGTGGCACCCGCCTGCGCCATAACGATAAGTCACTGGCAGAGCGTACATTTATCGACCAGACTTGGCGCAACCCGTTAAAACAGGAATCCGCTAATGAAAAAAACGCTATTGTGTGCCGCGCTGTTATGCAGCGCTACGGCGGCGTGTGCCGCGCCGGTTTTTACGCTGACCTCTCCCGACTTTAACGACAACGATGTGATGGCGACAAAATTTGCCGGCTCGGACAAAGGCAACGCCAGCTGTACCGGCGAAAACGTCTCGCCCGCGCTGAGCTGGAGCAATCCGCCGCAGGGCACCAAAAGTTTTGCGCTGGTGGTGGTCGATCCGGTTGGCGCGAAGGGGCTGGGTGTCGATCATCTGGTGGCGTACAACATTCCCTTTCAGCGCACCACGTTTGCCCAGGGCGAGCTGACCCGCGGCAAAGGCTATACGGGCGGCAAAAATTCGCCGGGAACGCTGCGCTATCACGGCCCTTGCCCGCCGGTTGGCAGCGGCCAGCATCACTATAACTTTACGCTGATCGCCACCGATTTACCGGCCAACGGGCTGGAACAAGGCTTAACGCGCGAGGCGTTATTTACCCGCCTGAAAGGCCATACGCTGGGTGCCGCAGGTTTGATTGGCCGCTTCGGCAACGAGTAAGGCTCAGGACATAATCAGGCCGCCGTCAACGTTAATGGTTTGTCCGGTGATATAATGCGCATCATCGGACGCCAGAAAAGCCACCAGCCCGGCCACGTCCTGCGGCTTTCCGGCGCGCTTTAGCGGAATGCCCTGCACCCACTCGGCCATCAGTTCACCTTTGCCATATTGCTTCTCGCCGCTGAGGATTTCACCCCAGACGCGATCGTTATAGTCCCACATTTCGCTTTCGATAATGCCGGGACAAAAGGCGTTAACGGTAATGTTCCACGGAGCCAGCTCGTGCGCCAGGCTTTGCGTAATACCAATCACGCCCATTTTGCTGGCCGCGTAGTGCGGCGTATAGATAAAGCCCTGCCGTCCCTGGCCGGACGAGGTATTGATCAGGCTGCCGGAGCGCTGCTTAACCATATATTTTGCCGCCTCACGGCAGCAGAGCCAGACGCCTGTGGTATTGACCGCCAGCACCTTTTCAAAATCCGCTTTTGGCATCTTGTCGAAGTGTTCGATGGTGATAATCCCCGCGTTCTGCACCGATACGTCGATGGTGCCAAAACGTTCGGCGGCCTGCTGGTAGAGGTCGATAACCTGCTGTTCATCGGTAACGTCTGCCTGTAGCGCCAGGATCTCAGAACCTGAGCTTTTCAGGCGTTCTGCCGTGGCAAACACCCTTTCGGAGTTTGATACCATCACCAGCCGCGCGCCTTCTTGTGCAAAACGTTCTGCTATCCCCGCTCCGATCCCACGGCAGGCTCCGGTGATCACCACGGTTTTATCCTGAAAATTGTGCTTCATAGTGTGCTCCCTGAACTGAGGTTGTTTGCGGCCAGAGCGTGCGCTGTACCGCGCCGCGCCAGCCTTGCCAGCTTTGTTGCAGAACGGCATGACGGGCTTCGTCGGGCAGCCAGCGGTCGTGTGTCGGCAGTAACGGCAGCAGCTGGTCGTCACTCAGCTGCGCCAGCGCTTTGCGCGCCAGCAGTCCGGCACCCAGTGCGGAAAGTTCCGCCGTGCTGCTGCGGGCCACCGGGCAACCCAGCAGATCGGCCTGGAACTGCATCAGCCAGCCATTTTGCGTTGGGCCGCCATCCACCATTAACGTATTAAGATGAAAATCCTGATGCTGGCGCATCGCGGCTATCACGTCGGCAATCTGATAGGCGATGGCCTCCAGCGCGGCGCGGATCAGATGCGCAGGCGTCACGCCACGGCTTAAGCCGCAAATCAGGCCCCTCGCCTGTTCGTCCCACCAGGGCGCGCCGGTTCCCGTCAGCGCCGGAACAAAATAAACGCCGAGCGTAGAGTCAATGCTCGCAGGCAGGTCGTTCAGCGCGCGGCTTAACACTTCGCCTTTGCCGTCAACCAGACCAGTAGCCTGTGCCATCCAGGCTACGCCGTCACCGGTATGCGGAATGTTGCCCTCAAGTGCGTAAACCCGCCGCTCGCCGTCGTGCCACGCTATGGTGGTTGCCAGCTGCGTGATGCTCGTATCCGGCGTGGGCAGCGGTGCCATCACCGACGAGCCGGTGCCGTAGGTCGCCTTCACGCTGCCCGGCGCGCCCAGACCATGCCCATAAAGCGCAGCGTGCGAATCGCCTATCATTGCCAGCACGGGCAAACCATCGGCAATGCCGCTCAGGCCGTGCGTGATGCCAAACAGGCCGCTGGAGGGATGAATGGTCGGTAACGCCGCCCGCGGAATGCCGAACAGCGTCAGCATCTGCTTGTCCCAGTCGCCGGTTTGCAGGTTGAGTAACTGAGTACGAGCGGCGTTGGAGGTATCGCAGCGAAACTGCATGCCGCCGGTAAAGTGCCACAGCAGCCAGGCGTCGATAGTGCCCAGACAGAGATCGCCACTGGCGGCCCGTCTGTGGCCGTCGGGCAGGCTGTCCAGCAGCCAGCGCATTTTCGACGCTGAAAACAGCGGTGAAACCGGCAAACCGGTAACTTCGCGGATGAGCGCTTCCTGGCGGTCGTGACGCAGCTGCTCGCAAAACGCTGCCGAGCGCGAACATTGCCAGGTCAGCGCGGCGGCAAGCGGTTTACCGGTCTGGCGTTCCCAGCCCATCACCGTTTCCCGCTGGTTACTGATAGCCAGTGCGGCCACGGATTTGTCGCCCACCGCCTGGATCGCTTCGCGCACTACCGTCAGCGACGTCTCCAGCAGCAGCATGCCGTCCTGCTCTACCCAGCCCGACTGCGGCGTATTGACCGACAGCGGGCGCGAAGCCTTGTAAACTATCTGTCCGCGCGCGTCGATCGCCACCGCCTTGACGTTGCTGGTGCCTTCGTCGAGCGCAATAATCAGTTCTCTAGCCATGGCTCACCTCAGAAAGCGTCGGCGTCTGCTTTTTTTCGTGACGGCGCATCAGCACCACCTTGCTTTGCAAACGCTGCTGGAACTGGTCAATCACTACCGCACTGACAATCACCAGGCCTTTGATCACCATCTGCCAGAAATCGCTGACGCCCATCATCACCATGCCGTCGGCCAGAAAGACAATGACAAACGCGCCGATAATCGAACCGGAAACGTGACCACGGCCGCCGGACAGCGCGGTGCCGCCCAGCACCGTTGCGCCGATGGCGTCCATTTCAAACATATTCCCGGTCATCGGATGGGCAGTTTGCAGCTGGGACGCCACCACCAGGCCAACCAGCGCCGCGCACAGTCCGGAAAAGGCGTAAACAAAGATTTTGACCTTGATGATCGGCACACCGGCCAGCCGCGCGGCCGCCTCGTTGCCACCGCTGGCGTAGATATAACGGCCCAGCGGCGTCTTGCGCGTGATATACAGCCCGGCCAGCAAAAAACCCACCATCAGCCAGATAGGCAGATAGACGCCCAGAAAGGTGCCGGAGCCGAGCAGTGAGAAGCCGGTATTGCCCAGCTGCGGCAGGCCGGTCAGGTTGGCATAGGTGCTGCCGTCGTTGAACAGCAGCGCCGCGCCGCGCGCAACATACATCATGCCCAGCGTGCAGATAAAAGGCACCACGCCCAGGCGAGTGATCACCGTTCCGTTGATTAACCCAATAACGACGCCCGCCAGCGCTACGACAAGAAGCACTTCCGGCACGTTTAGAAAGAGTCTGGCTCCCTCCCAGAGCGGCAGGCCGTTGGTTAACAAAGCGCCCGCGATCATGCCGCAGATCCCGGCCACCGCACCCACGGAAAGATCGATCCCGCCCGTCAGCACCACCAGCGTCATGCCGATGGCGAGAAGCCCGGTGATCGCAACGTGTTGGGTCATGATCAACAGGTTCGACGGCGTGAAAAAGTTAGGCACCATAATGCTAAAAAAACCCACCACCAGCAGCAGCGCAATAAAAGTGCGCGCCTTTAACAGATACATGTAAAGCAGGTATTTATGGTTCATTTTGTTATCCTCAACGTCCCTTACGGGCTGGCCTGCGTTCAACTAATCCTGGGGAGTGGAGGCGGCGATAAGCTTTTCACGCGTCGCCTCCGCACGCGATAAGTCAGCGGTGATCTTGCCGTCCGCCATCACCAGAATGCGGTCAGCCAGGGCCATCACCTCGTCCAGCTCGGAAGACGAGAACATCACCGCCAGCCCTTGCTGCGCCAGCGAACCGACCAGATGGTAAACATCGCTTTTCGCCCCCACGTCGATGCCGCGCGTGGGCTCATCCAGCAACACCACGTTTGGCCCGGTCATCAGCGCCTTGCCCAGCACGACTTTCTGCTGATTGCCGCCGCTCAGGGAGATCACGGGCAGTTCCGCATCGCTGACCTTGATGGCCAGCCGTTGGATCATGCCGCTAACGCGCTCCGCTTCTTCAGCCGGTTTAAGCCAGCTCAGCGCCCGGCGAAAGCCACGCAGGCTGAGATCGCTGAGCGTCATATTGGTTTTGATCGACATGGTTTCGACCACCCCTTCGCCTTTGCGATCTTCCGGCACCAGCGCGATGCCTTTTTTCAGCCGCTGCTGAAAGTTGCGCTTGTCCAGGCATTCGCCGTTTAGCGTGACGCTGCCGCTCTGGCAAGGCATCAGCCCGATAAGCCCTTTAAATAACTCGGTGCGTCCGGCGCCCAGCAGGCCGTAAATTCCGATGACCTCACCCTTGCGCAGCGAAAAAGAGACGTTATTCAGCTTGTAACCGCCGTTTTGCGCCAGCGCGGTCAGCCCACTGACTTCCAGTACCGTTTCGCCCGGCTCCGCCGCGCGGTAGTCAAACTGTTTCTTTTTGTCGCCCACCATCTGCGCAATAATCCAGGGCACGCTGGCATCCTGTACGTCGCGCTCGCTGATAAAGCGTCCGTCGCGGAAAATGGTAATGTGGTCTCCAATTTCCATCAGCTCCTCCAGGCGATGCGAAATATAGATCAGGGTTACGCCACGCCGCTTCAGCGCGGCGATAACGTTAAACAGCACTTTGACTTCCGACTGGCTGAGCGCAGAGGTTGGCTCATCCATGATCAGAACGCGCGTATCTTTGGAGAGCGCGCGGGCAATCTCGACCAGCTGCTGGTGGCCAATGCCCAGCTCGCCCAGCGGCGTCCGGGGATCGATATCCAGCCCCAGCCGCTCCAGCAGCGTTTTCGCCAGCTGGTACTGATACTTTTCGTTAATGCGGCCGCGCTGGAAAAACTCGTTGCCGATAAAGATGTTGTCCATCACGTTCATATTGGGAAACAGGTTCAGCTCCTGAAAAATAATGCTGATACCCTGCTTTTCTGCCTGGCGGGTCGACCCCAGCGTTACCGGCTCGCCGTCCAGCAAAATCTGCCCTGACGACGGCGTCTCTACCCCCGCCAGCATTTTCATCATGGTGGATTTGCCCGCGCCGTTTTCGCCTATCAGCACGTTGACCTTGTTGCGCCAGACGCGATAGTTAACCTGATCCAGCGCGGTGACGCCGGGATAGAGGCGAGAAAGATGACGGGTTTCGATAATCACTTCCGGCAGCGGCCCGGCGTGCGCTTCAGGGTATGCCATACTGCGCTCCTTATTGACGGACAACGCGGGCTGGGGTAACAGCCGGGACGTTTTGCGGGATATCCCAGCTGCTGAAAACGCCGACGACATCCACGGCGTCACCGGGTTTGGGCTTGAGTTTTTGTATCTCGTCAGCGGCCAGCTGATTGATAGCGCGGCCGTAGTCGCCAAACAGCACCTGATCGTTGAAGTCCTGATAGCTGGCCCCTTTATAACCGTCGCGCAGCGCCGTACCGCGCAGGATTGGCCCGGTCTGCACCACCACGCTTTGCCCGCTGCGGTCTTTTACGGTCATTTTGCCGCTGCGCGAGGTGGTATCAACCGACTGCACCGTGCCGGTTATCCTGACCGCAAAGACGCAGGGGTTTTCCTGCTGGCTGCGATAGCCATATTGCTGGCAGGCGCTGTCAAAGTCTTTTGCCGCGGCCAGGCTGGCCAGCAGCTCATTTACCGCTCTGGCGTCATGCTGTATCTGCGGCACGATTTTTTGCTGCCAGCTGGCAGCCACGTTCGCCAGCTGAGGGTTGGGCGGATTTTTTAAATCGGCCAGCTCCTGCTGCGACACGATCCGGCAGCCGGCCAGGGCAAGCGCCGCCCCTGCCAGCCAGATTCGCCTGGACATAGGTTTCTCCTTTCGGCCCGCCTTAGCGGTCAGGGTTGATAGCTAAAATCCTGCACTTTTGCCGCGTTGTCCGGGGTTATCAGCATGCCGCGGAACATTACCCGCTGTTTTGCTGGCCGGGTGCCGTGCTGGATAAAGTTATCAAGATCGCTGACGCCCTCGGCCGCGATAGCCTGCGCCTGTAGCATCACGGTCGCTTTCAGCGTGCCGGCTTTCACCGCGTCGCGCTCGTCGTTGCTGCCGTCAATGCCCACCACCACCACGTCGTTACGGTTTGCCGCCTTAAGGGCTGCGATAGCGCCCAGCGCGACCGGGCCGTTGCCGCAGATCACGCCCTTAACGTCCGGATGCGCCTGCAGGATGCTGTCCATAATGCGCTTGCCGTCGATCAGGGTGCCTTTAGCATCCTGCTTCGCCACGCTTTGCATATCGGGGTACTGGTCAATCACCTGATGGAAAGATTTGGAACGGGTAACGCAGTTGTTGTCGGCGAGATTACAGGTCAGCTCCGCGTACTTGCCTTTTTCGCCCATTTTTTCCACAAAGACGTTAGCGACGTCCGATCCCGCCTGAAAGTTATTGTGGGTTATCTGTCGCAGCGCGACGTTATCTACCGGAATTTCCCGGTTGATCAGCACCACCGGGATCCCGGCGTCTTTGGCTTTCTGCACGGCGGCGACGCTGGCGGTTGAGTCGGCGTTGTCCAGGATAATCCCCTGCACTTTTTTACCGATAGCGGCGTCGATCAGCTCGTTCTGCTTTTTCACATCTTCGCCGTGCGACAGCACCGACGTTTTATAGCCCAGCGCCTGCGCCTTGCTGTTGGCCCCTTTCGCCTCAGAGGCGTAATAAGGGTTATCCAGCGAGTTGACCAGAATCATAATGGTGCCTTTTTCCGCCGCGTTGACAGCCTGGGTGCATAAAACGCCAGCGGTAGCTAACAGAAGTAATCGCATGTTCATAGGTGCGTTGCCTTATCATTATTTGTAGGGTACGGGTACGTGCAAAGAGTGTTACCAGATAGTGAAACCGCCATCGATCATCAGATCGGCCCCGGTGATCATGTCGCTGCCGTTACCGGCAAAGAACAGCACTGCCGCCGCGATCTCATCGGTATAGGCAAAGCGCCCGAGCGGGATCAGTTTTTTCATCGCTTCGCCCTTCTCGCCGCGCCAGGCTTTTTCACCCATTGGCGTCAGCACCACGGTCGGCGAGAGCGTATTAACGTTGATTTTGTGCGGTGCAAACTCCTTAGCCATCACTTTGGTCATGCCGAGCAGACCCGCCTTGGCCGAGGTGTAGGCCACGTGGTTGTCGATAGCGACAGAAGCGGCCTGCGAGGCGATGTTGATAATTTTTCCGCCCTTGCCCGCCTCGATCATCAGTTTTGCCGCCGCCTGCGAGCAAAGGAACGGGCCGGTAAGGTTGACCGCCAGCTGTTTCTGCCATTCGTCGAAGTCCGTTTCCAGCACCGGTTGCAGCATCACGTAGCCTGCGCAGTTCACCAGGATATCGATCTGGCCGTAATGGCTAATGACTTCGGCAAAGGCGTTATTTACGGATTGCGGATCGGTTACGTCGCACTCGATAAAATGCACGCTATCGGCGGCAAACTGGCCCGCCACGTCGTTAACCTTGCTCTGTTCAAAGGCGGGATAGAGCAGCGCCAGCCTTGCGCCTTTCTCCAGCAGCATCTGGTTGCTGGCCATCGCAATCCCGCCCAGGCCACCAGTGACCACCGCCACCTTATTACTTAAATCACCTTTGCTATCTACGCCGTAGCGCAGGTTGACATCATATTCACTGCTCATCCTTGCCTCCTCAGGCAGCAACGGTCTGTTGTAATGCCGCAAGCAACCCTTGCGCATCGATATTGAACTGGCGGCGCAGCGCGGCTCTGGAGCTGCTGTGGGTAAAGGCGTAAGCGGGAATGCCCAGCGGAACAAAGCGCTGGTGCAGCGCATGCTTGTGCATCAGCTCGCCGATAATGCTGGCCAGCCCGCCGCTTAGCGTGTGTTCTTCCATGGTGATGACCTGACGGTGGCTGGCGATCAGCTTGACCACCGCCGCCTCGTCCAGCGGCCACAGTGACGGCAGCGACACCACCGTCATCCCTTTTTCTTCGGTTGCCAGCGCCTCGTGGGCCAGCGTGCCCAGGCAGAACACCACCGTCTCTTCGCCCTGCTGTAACACCTCCGGCTTGCCGGGGACAAAGCGCCAGCTTTCATCGTGCAGCAGCGGTAGCTTGTCGCTGTCCATCCGGATATAAACCGGGCCAGGATGATAGATAGCGTGACGGGTCACGGCGCTGGCCTGCACGGCATCGGCCGGGGCAAAAACCTGTAGATTGCCAAAGGTACGGGCAATGGCGATATCATTGGTGCAGTGGTGCGTTGCACCAAGCGGACCATAGGCAAACCCGGCGTTCAGACCCAGCATTTTGACGTTGGTGTCGGTGTAGCAGACATCGTTTTTTACCTGCTCGTTGGCGCGGGCAAACAGAAAAGGCGCGGCGTTGGCGGTAAAGACCGTGCTGCCGCTGAGCGACACGCCCGCTGCCATGCCCACCATGTTCTGTTCGGCAATGCCGACGTTGATCACGCGCTGTGGAAACGCTTTTTCAAACGGCGCGATTTTTGATGTAGAGGTGGAGTCAGCCACCATCACGCTAAGATTTGCGCCTTTCTGCTGCTCTGCAAGCAGCGTGGCGATAACGGCGTCGCGTAAGTCTTGCATTACTGTTCCTCCAGTTCCGCCAGCCCCTGAGCCAGCTGTTGATCGTCAGGCACGGCATGGTGCCAGGCCGGGACGTTAGCCATAAAGGAGATGCCGTGGCCTTTTTCGGTATTGGCCAGGATCACCCGAGGCTTGCCGCTGCCGGGCTGGTTGACCGCACCGGCTATTGCCTGCGGATCGTGGCCGTCACACTCCAGCACCTCAAAACCAAAGGCCCGCCACTTATCCGCCAGCGGCTCCAGCGGCATAATGTCTTCCGTTTTGCCCGCCAGCTGCAGGCGGTTACGGTCAACAATGGCAATCAGATTATCGAGTTTGAACTTGCTGGCGGACATGGCCGCCTCCCAGTTGGATCCCTCCGCCAGCTCGCCGTCGCCCAGCAGCACAAAGACGCGCCGATGCGCCAGCCCGGCAAGGCGGTTGCCCAGCGCCAGCCCTACCGCAATCGGCAGGCCGTGTCCCAGACCGCCCGAGTTAATCTCCACCAGCTCCGGTAGCTTCTGCCGGATGGGATGCCCGGCCAGCAGCGTGTCGTCGCCCATAAACTGCGTTAACACCTCCGGCTGGATCATGCCCATCGCCGCCGCGCAGCAGTAAAGTCCGCCCGCGCCGTGACCCTTGGAGAGAATAAAACGATCCCGATCCGGCCTGGCCGCCCCGCAGTCCATGACGCCCATAAACAGCGTGCAGATGATGTCTACCTCGGAAAGATCGGCACCCGTATGGCCCTTGCCAGCCCGATGATTCATTTGCAGAACATAACGCCGGGCCTGGCGCGCTGTCTGTTTGATTGCCTGAAAATCCATCATTACCTCAGCTCCGGGTCGCGTGACAGGTCCGCTTTTGGCTAACGGCCTGCGACATTGGTTTTCGAATAAAAATATATACTATCGATAAGAAGCATAATGTGGCGCAGTTCAAACTTCAAACAAAAGCGATCTTTTAAATGGGAAAGAACGATCTTAATAAAAAGTAAATAAAATCAGCATATTATTAAAAAAGCGGCGTCAGGAAGCGGATCGTCGCCTTAAAAAAAGATTGTCATATACGCCCTTTTGACTTTTATTCGAAAATCAGTGCGCCATAGCGAAATTCGCATTCGGCTGCAACCAGGGTTACTATTTGCGGTAAACAGAGCGCTGAAACGGGCTGAAACGCAGAAAAAAACGAAGGGAGAGTAGCGGTTGAAAAGCAAAAGTGAGCAGCTGGCGGATATGCAACAGCGACGTGAAAAAATTCTGGAAATGATCCGTGAAGATGGCACCGTGACGGTTAAAAAGCTGACCGAAGCCTTTGATTTGACGGAAGCTACTATTCGCACCGACTTACGCGTGCTGCAAAAGGAAGGATTTGTACAGCGTTATCATGGCGGCGCAACACTGATGACCGGCAAGCAAAATACCGGCGCGCTACAGCTGGAGAGACAAACGCATCTGGAGCAGAAGGCCGCGATTGGCCGGCTGGCGGCTACGCATATCGAAAATGGGGATACCGTAATTTTCGATTCCGGCACCACAACCACCGCTATCGCTGAGTATCTGGGACATATTCGCAGGCTGTCGGTGGTCACTACGGCGGTGAATATCGCGCTAAAGCTGGGTGGCGAGCCGGGTATTAATATCCTGCTGACCGGCGGCACCTTTAAGTTTCCGACGCTCTCCACTTCCGGCGAAAAGGCCGCCAGCTTTTTTGAAAACGTGCTGGCGCAGAAGCTCTTTCTGGCGACGGCCTGTATTTCACCCAGGCTGGGGCTGAGCTTTCCCAGCGAAACCGATATCAAAGTTAAAACGGCGATGATCAAATCGGCCAGCACCGTCTACGTGGTGGCCGACTCCAGCAAAATCGACAAGGTGTCGATGTTCGCTCTGCCCTGTGACTGGAGCAATATCCACTATTTGATTACCGACAGCGGCATCTCTGCGCAGGCCGTCGCCGCGTTCGAAGCGCTGGGCGTCAATGTATTAGTTGCGTCGTAAAGCGCAACGACCTCGCTCCCGGTCGGGTAGCTCTTTGCCAAACAGGCTGCCTTGCGAGCAGATCCCGATATTGCTGGCTCCGCGCTCGCGCTGTAGTTCATGGATCAGCTGGCTCAGGGCCGCCGTCATTTCGCCAGTTCGTGCAGATTGTTCCGCTAAACTGTTAAGGGAATGTAAGGCCGCCTGCGGGCGCGTCGCGTTAATAACATGTTGCGAGGACTATCGCAATTGTTCCCATTCTCAAAAGCGTCATGTAGACTAAATACAAATTTTATCTTTCTGTAAAACAGAATGATTTTTATGTCATTACCGCCCTGGGGCGCTCAGGACATAAAGAGTGGAATTTCGCTGTCCCCACTGACGATATTCACGAGGATCAATGTGAAAACAAGCATCGCGTTAACCCTGCTGGCAGTCCTCACGCTGTCAGCCTGCAAGGCTCCGGCTCCTCCGGTGACGGATGATACCCTGGTTACGTCCAACGTGGATGGCGTAGCGCTAACGCATCGCCACGCCGTGCATGCGCCGCAATCTTTTACGCCCGTCAATGAAACCTATCGCGCGCTGTACAACGCTTCCGTTATGACCAGCCCGGACTTTGGCGGTAAGGTCGTGCGCTATCTGGAAAACGGCAAGCCGTTTATGGTGCTGGGCGAAGTAGAAAATCACTGGCTGGCTATTGCCGAGGCAGAAGCCGAGCCGTCAGCGGACCAGCAGCCGGACGCGCAAAAATCGCCACAGCTGATTGGCTATGTGCCTTTTAAAGCGGGCGTAAAAAGCGATCTCTACGACGCGACGCTGCGCAGCGATCGCCCCCGTCCGCGCAAGACAAAGAAAGTCTGCGTTGACGTAGGCGGCCAGAGCAAAGCCTGCCGTAATAACGATACGGCCACCTGGATTCTGGAATAGGCCCGTGAAGGCTAAACCTCCGATGAGATTGCCCAGCGCCTGCCTGCCAGACGCCATAAAGCTGAGAAAGTAAAGCCTGATGACCCTGGAACACCATGCTGACACGCCTGTCTTTGTCAGCCAGGAAAACCCGTTGCTTGTTGCGGCTGCGCCTTTGCTGAATGCAATCGTGCAGATCCGCCTGGCGGCAACGCATGACGATCCCGCTGGCCTGCGTCAACAGCTGGTTGACGAGATCCGTCAGTTTGAAGCCCGTTGCAAACAGGCCGGTTTGCCGTTCGATATGATTATCGGCGCGCGCTACTGCCTGTGCAGCGTGCTGGATGAAGCGGCGGCGCAAACGCCGTGGGGTACGCGTGGCGTCTGGTCCGGCAATGGCTTACTGGTTACGTTCCATAACGAAAGCTGGGGTGGCGAAAAGGTTTTCCAGCTGCTGTCACGCATCTCCCAGACGCCGGTTCAGCATTTGTGGCTGCTCGAGATCATCCATTATTGCCTGCTGTTAGGTTATGAGGGACGCTATCGCGCGGTTGAACAGGGTCGGCTGCAGCGTGACGCCATCAGGACGCGGCTGGCCCAGCTGATTGCGGATACCCGAGGTGAACAGCCGCAGATGCCGCAGCCGCAGCCGCTCTCCCCGGCCAGCCAGCATCTGCTGTGGCGCCCGCCGGTGCCGCTGTGGGCCAGCATTGCGGTTGCCGCCTTTATCGCCTGCCTGATTTACTCCGGCCTTAACTGGCGGCTGGGCAACGCTGCCGAGCCGCTGCTGCGCGCCATCTGGCAAACGCCGCTGCCGGGCAATGAAATTTCCCGCAGCAGCTCCGCCCAGGCGCTGCTGGATCTGCGGCAAAGGCTGGACGATCTGATCGCCGCGCGCCAGCTTGACGTGGCGGATGGCGCTAACGGCAGCAAGGTCATTATCGCCGCCGACAAGCTTTTTGGCCCTTCCGGCAGCGATCTGCTGCCCGAAGGCCGGGCGATCGTTACCCGCGTTTCGGCGGCCATGGACAATATCAAAGGCACCGTGCTGGTCAGCGTTTACACCGATAACCGGCCCGTGCGCTTTGCGCATTTTGCTTCTAACTATGAATATTCGCTTGCCCAGGCCCACAGCATCAGCGCACTGATGCGTCAGCAAATGCTGGAGCCGGGCCATTTGATCCGCAGCGAGGGCCGTGGCGACAGCAATCCTCTGTTGCCTAACGACAGCAGCGAAAACCGGGCGCGCAACCGCCGGGTTGAAATTATCCTGTTCCCGGCCCCTGAAGTGCAATCCAGCGCGGGGAAATCCTGATGTCTTCCATATTTACTACCCTGTTTTCCAGCCGCCTGCTGTGGGGCTTTCTTGGCATAACCGCGTTCAGCGCGCTGATCTGGATTGCCGGTCCGCTGCTGTCAATCAACGACATTCACTGGCTGGAAAGCAGCATCAACCGTCAGATAGCCATCGGCCTGTGCTACTTTTTGTGGATCCTGTTCCAGCTGATCCCACAGCTCTATCGCGCCTGGTTTAACAACAAGCTCCTGAATAATCTCCAGCAGTTCAGCGTCGAGCATGCTGAACAGGCGGCGGCGGAAGAGCTGCTCAGCGCGCTGTTCAGCGAAGCGGCCACGCTGCTGAAAAAGACCCATTTTCCCGGCCAGCGCCAGAAACGGCAGCGTGGCTGGCTACAGCGTTTCAGCTCCCAGTATCTTTACCAGCTGCCCTGGTACATCATCGTCGGCGCGCCGGGCGCAGGAAAAACCACGGCCCTGATTAATTCCGGACTGGAGTTTCCGCTTGGCGAAACGCTGGGCAGAAGCGCCCTGCGCGGCGTGGGCGGCACGCGCCACTGCGACTGGTGGTTTACCAACGAGGCCGTGCTGCTGGACACTGCGGGACGCTATACCCTACAGGAAAGCCAGCGGGCCAGAGACGCGAGCGAATGGCAGGCGTTTATCCAGCTGCTGAAGCGCTATCGCGCCCGCCAGCCGATTAACGGCGTCATTATGACTATCAGCGTGGCGGATCTGTTAAGCGACTCCGCCGATGTTCGTATTGCCCAGGCCAAATCCCTGCGCAGCCGCATGGCGGAGCTACATCAGCAAACCGGCATCCATTTTCCGGTCTATGTCATGGTGACCAAAACCGATCTGCTGAAAGGCTTTATGAGTTATAACGGCACGCTGGATAAAAGCCAGCGCGACCGTATCTGGGGATTTACCTTTCCCTGGAGCACGGACAGCGCCAGCGAAGTCTCTACGGCCGCGCTGTTTGACCAGCAGTTCCGCGAACTGTCGCTGCGTCTGCAAAACGACTTATCCGTTAAGATGGCGAAGGAAAACGATTTAACCCAGCGCGCCGACTGCTTTCTTTTTCCGCAGGAGTTCGCCTCCTTGCGTCCGCTGCTGGCTGAATATCTTGATATCGTTTTTAAACCGGAAAAAGGTGAAATGCCCTGGGCGGCGCGCGGGCTGTTTTTCACCAGCGGCACGCAGGAAGGGTTACCTTTTGACCGCATCATGGGCGAGCTGACGCGCAAGCTACAGCTGCCGCTGGCGTCCAGCCACTCGATTGCCAGCTGGGATACCGTGCACCGCAATGCGCCAATCCCGGCCAATAAAGGCCAGAGTTATTTTATCCATTCCCTGCTCAGCGATCTGATTTTTCAGGAAAGCGGCCTGGCGGGCAGCGACAGGCTCTGGGAGCGCCGCAACCGTCTTTTACACTGGACAGGCTACGCGTCTGTGGGACTGGCCTTGCTGCTGGCAACGCTTCTCTGGAGTACCAGCTATTATAAAAATCAGCACTATTTGCAGCAGGTTGCCGATCGTTTGCCACCGGTAGACCAGCAGGCGCAGAAGCTGTTGCGTAACAACAACGGGAGCATCCTGGATCTGCTACCCTTCTTAAATAGTCTGGTGGCCCTGCCGCAGAGCGACAGCTTTTCGCTGGAAGATCCGCCGTTAAGCATGCGTGCGGGTCTTTACCGCGGCGACCAGATTAACGCGGCCGCGCAGGGCTTTTATCAGAATGCGCTGAAAACTTTGCTGCTGCCGCGCGTCGCGCAAAACATCACGCAGACCTTGCGTAATGATAAAGGCGAAGACAGTGATTTCAGCCGTAATGCTCTGCGCGCCTACCAGATGCTCTATCAGCCGCGCAGCTATGACGGTGAATTTTTACGTGGATGGGTGATGCAGAATTTACAGCGTACGCTGCCCGCCAGCGTAACGACCCGACAGCTTCAGCAGCTTGACTGGCATCTGAGCCAGCTGCTGGACAGGCAGATCCAGACGTCGCCGTTTGCCCGTGATAATACGTTGATCATGAGAAAAATGGCGCTCGATCTGAATAACGCCCACGCCGTCGGCAAAACGGCCGCTGTTTTTGCTCCGTCGTCTCAGGTCACGACTAACTAGCCGGAAGGGTCATTATCATGCCGGAAAAAAATGAGCTGGGTTGGTACGGCAAGCTGCCGGGTACCGGCGATTTTTTGCAGCGCCGCATCCCTGAGCGCGTGGTTGCCAGCTGGTCAAACTGGTTTCAGCTGGGTTTATCGCACTGGTATCAGCATGGCGACGGAGTCAGTGAGCTTTTCAGCCGTGCGCCGGTCTGGAATTTTGCGCTGCCCGCGACGCTTGGCGTGCAGCGCGTGCAGATTGGCTGCCTGCTGCCGTCGCGCGATCGCGTTGGCCGCAGCTGGCCTTTGCTGGCGCTACAGAGCGTGCCGGTCAGCCACTGGCATCCGGCGCAGTTGGCCGTCTCGGGCGACTGGTTTCAGGCGCTGGGCGACACGCTTTACCAGGCCGTGACCAAAACCCTGACGCCCACCCAGCTGGAGCAGGCGCTGCTGAACCTGCCGCCGCTTTCCCAGCCCGACACCGGGCGTTCAGATATCATGGATGTTATCGGCTATCAGGATCTTCCCTGTACGCTGGCCTGGCATGAGGTGGCCAGCCGCTTCGACCCGATGCGCTATACCAGCTACTGGTGGACTAACCAGAGCGACGGCTATCCTTTAGCCAGCCATAAACACAGCGGTAATCTGACCGCGCAGCTATTTTCACAGCTATTCGATCCGGCCGCCGTCGCGCAGCCGGGTCGACATGGACTCTATCCACCCATGTTTGAATAGGGTTATTTTATGGCCCCGGCTTTCAGGAAAAGCGCATGCGATTTACCATAATTGAGAGTAAAACCGACGCGCCCGTGACGACCCGTGACTTTGTGCCGCCCGGCGGCACCATAGGACGTAGCGTTGATAACGATCTGGTTCTGCCGGACAGCGAACGTGCCATTTCCCGCCTGCAGGCCGTGGTTCACGTTGCCGGGAATGGCGAATGCCGCCTGACCAATCACGGCAGCGTGATTGCGGTTTTACATAACCATGCGCCGCTGGCGCGCGGTAAGCAAATTTTGCTGCAGCATGGCGATATGCTGGGTATCGGCGATTATCAAATCGCGGTCAGCGACCCGACCCGCAAGCAGGAAGCCGCGTTTAGCGACGTCGACCCGCTGGCGCTGTTTGGCAAAAATCAGCATTTGCCGGAAGATCCTTTAGGCATCCTTAATGAGCAGATGCCGATTATCACGCCGCCGCCTGAGCGAGAAGCGGCACACGTACGCCAGCCGCAAAACCGGCAGAGCGACGCCCGTTTAGATATCGATCCCGTCGCCCGCGAGCTTCCTCATGCAGAAAAGACCGCCGACGAAGGAAACGAGCAGCGGCTGCTGGCGGCGCTGATGGAAGGCATGGGGCTGGAAAGCGAGCCGGGCAAGCCGCCTTTTACCGAAGAGCAGATGCGCATCACCGGCAGAATGCTGAGCCTTTTTTCTCAGGGAACCGTTGCCCTGCTTTCATCGAGATCGATTCTCAAGCGCGGCGTGAAGGCCGAGATGACCATGATCCTTAACGAGGCCAATAACCCGTTTAAGATCCTGCCTTCCGGCAAAACGGTACTGATGCAGATTTATCAGAGCCAGATGCCTGGCTTTATGCCGCCGGAGCAGGCGGTACGCGACGCGCTGGTTGACTTGCAGGCGCATCAGCTGGGCATGATTGCCGGTATTCGCGCCATCATCGCGGCCATGCTGCAATCTTTTAATCCGCAACGGCTGGAAGACCACGCACGCCGCGACGGCAATCTGCCACGGATAGGCCTGAAACCCGTAAAAAAAGCCGCCCTGTGGGACTATTTCTTACGTCATTATCAGAACACGTCTGGCGAAATAGAGGACGATTTTCACACTCTTTTCGGTGATGCTTTTCTCCAGGCCTATGACATGGAAGTGAATCAGTACAAGGATTCACAAATCAGACCGGAACAAGAATGAAGATAAATTATGCCGCCACGTCGCAGACGGGCGCTCGTGAGAGCAATCAGGATGAAACCGGCGCATGGGCTGGCGACCATTGCGCCTGCTTTCTGGTTTGCGATGGGGTGGCCGGCACGGCCGGTGGCGGCGAGGCAGCCCGCATTGCCCGTGACGTGCTGATGGAAAAGATAGACGATCGCCCTTTTACGCCCTGCGACAGCAAAAGCCTGATAGAACAGGCACAAGAAGCGATTCGCCAGGCGCAGAAGAAAAATCTGAATTTTAAGCAGATGAGTACCACGCTGGCGGCTCTGTTTATTGACCGCGATCGCCAGCTGGCCTGGTGGGCGCACGCGGGCGACAGCCGCATTTACCACTTCCGCCGCGGCTTTATTCATGCCGTGACCAGCGACCACAGCCTGGCCCAGCAGTTAAAAGAGGCCGGCGTAGATAATTCCGGCATTAACAGCAACTTACTCTATAATGCACTCGGTACGGAGGTTGTGCAGTCCGCCAGCTACAGTGAAGTGACGCCGCTGGAAGACGGCGACGCTTTTCTGGTCTGTACGGACGGCTTCTGGTGCAGCCTGAAGGCGAGCGAAATGGAACAGGCTTTGCGCATGGTCAGTTCGCCGCAGGAGTGGCTGGCGCTGATGCAGAAAGCGATTTGTCGCAGCGACCCGAACGACAATTTAAGCGCGGTGGCCGTATGGGTTGGCTCACCGCAGGATACTACCCTGTTACAATCGATGGCGGACTCTACTCGCTTTCTCCCATCGCGTGATTAACCAAGGAACGTTATGAAATTCTGGTTGCCGGCTCTTACCCTGTTGTTTGCAACCGCCGCTCAGGCGGAAGATTACCGCGTGGTTTACTCCCCCAGCCTGGCGCTGGAGGTGTTTATCGACAACGTGGAAAGTAACGCGCCAAAAGACTGGTGTCAGGAGAGTATCCATCTGCGTATCGTTTCAGGGAAAAGCAAAGAGTCGAGCGTGCTGAATAATTTTTTACCGCGCGTGGGCAAGCTGCTGAATAACCAGTGCGGTAAGCTGGACGAACTGCCGTGGCGGATGGCTAACGAAGCCGGTTCCGTGCTGGCTTCCGGCACCGCTTCCAGAGAGCAGAACTGGCGCCCTATCGTTATCGCTGACGGCACGGCAACGGCCACCGCCAGCAATGCCGAACCATTGGATCTGTCGCAACCGGCTAACAACGCGCCGCTCCAGCATTTTGACCTGCCCGGCGGTTGCCACTTCCGCACCTGGTGGGACGAAAAAGGCCAGTCGCTGTTTATCCCTGATGCGAAGCACATGAGCTGCTCAACGGAAGGCTGGCTGGAAGGCAAAAGCGAGCTGCTGCTCGCCAGCGGCGGTAAAACCCAATCGATTGCCGTACAGTTTTATCAGGGGCTGCCGTTACGCAATCTACATCCGGCTGGCGGCCAGCTGACCATCGTGGCGGCCAATAACCAGCGGCTGGTGGTCAGCAAAAAAGATGCCCCGGACAGCTGGCTGCTGCTGACGTTCAACCCTTTGCTGCACGTCTGGTCATTTGAAGGCACGCTGCTGGTAAAAATGAGTAAAAGCCAGGCCGCCGATCCGCTACAGCTTAAAAGCCGCGTGGAAGCGCTGCGTAAAAGCTGGAGCAGCCTGGCGGATCCACAAACTAAAATTAATGTGCTGCTGGTAGATGACCTGCATGCAGACCTGGCCGATCCGGCTATTGGCGCCTGGCGCACTGTTAACTGACCCTTTCTCTTACCAGAGAAAGGCCGTTAGCACTTAGAGAGTGTTTACTATGTCGGCAAACGATAATAAAAGCGTGCCCAACGCCCTCCCGGCCGGGCACCGCTTCAATGAATTTGAGATTAAAGAGGTCATCGGCGGCGGCGGCTTCGGCATTGTCTATCGCGCCTGGGATCACCTGCTTGAGCGCACCATCGCTATTAAAGAATATTTGCCCGTTTCGCTGGTCTCGCGGGATGAGAAACTGACGATTACGCTGCGCGGCGAACGCTATCAGAAACTTTTTGCCGCCGGTTTAAACAGCTTTATTCAGGAAGCCCGCCTGCTGGCGCGATTCAACCATCCTGGACTGCTGCATGTTCTGCGCTTCTGGGAAGAGAACGGTACTGCCTATATGGGCACGCTCTATTACAGCGGCATGACGCTGAAAGAGTGGCAGCTTGGCAGTCCGGAAACCGTCACCGACGCGTGGATCCGTCAGCTGCTGCCGCCTTTGTTCGGCGCTATCGACACCATTCATCAGGCTGGCTATCTGCATCGCGATATCTCGCTGGATAACATTCAGATTCAGGATAACCAGCTGCCGGTGCTGCTGGACTTCGGTTCCGCCCGTAAAACTATCGGCAACCTTTCTGACCAGACGGAAATCATGCTGAAACCCGGCTATGCGCCGATTGAGCAGTACAGCGAGGAGAGCGACAGCGATCAGGGTCCCTGGACGGATATTTATGCGCTGGGTGCCGTACTGCACACGCTGGTCACGGGAAGCCCGCCGCCGGTGAGCGTGGTGCGCTGCATCGAAGACCGCTACCAGCCGCTGGCCCAGCTTCGCCCGGAAGGATTTTCGTTACCGCTGCTGAACGCGATTGACCGCGCGCTGGCCATGAAGCCGCAGGATCGTCCGCAGTCGGTTGATGAATTTGCAGCGCTGATTGCGCTACCGGTCAGCACGGTAGAAGAGCTGGTCAGCAGCGTCACGATAATGCCGGAAGAGCCTCCCGCGCTCCTGCAGGAAGAGCCAGAACGTCCGCCGGAGCAGCCGCCGATTATTATCGCTCCCGCTTCGGCCAGCGCGGAGTATGCTTCCCTGCGTCATCATAAGATGGCAAAGCCTCTGGCTATCGCTGCCGGTATCGCCGTACTGGCGCTGGTGGGATTAGGCATAGCCCTGACCCGTGATAACAGTTCGTCACAGGTCGAACCTTCTGCCGCCGCCGGTAATGAGAGCAATGCTGCGCCTGTGGCCAGCAGCAAGCCGGCAAGCGCAACCGTAGCCGCAAACCAGCCGATGATTGCTACGGTTTATCTGAAGCTGGCCAGTGGAGAAACGGTGGTGCTGAACGGCTCGCCTGTCGAGGTGAAACCGAACATCAGCGGCTATGCGTCGCTTAACCTGGCGGCCGGACATTATAAGGTTGAAGTACATTCCGCCACGGGTACGGTGCGCAATCAGGAGCTTGATATCGATAAGCCGGGAACCTGGCTGATTAATCCGGGTTCCTGAAGCCGGGTTAGCCAACCAGATCGTTGTGGTATTCCTGAAGATCGCGTACGCGCTGCACCAGATCGGTAAGGCATTCGTCATACAGACCGCGTCTTTTCAGCTCCTGTTCCAGCGAGAAAAGATATTGCGCATTGGTACCCAGAGGACCGCTGGCCTGGGCTATCAATGGCGCAATGGTCTGTGGGCAAGAGTCGGTTTCATAAAGTTCATGGCGCGGATCCATGACAAACGCCAGCGCCGTTACGCTACGCCCGTCGTCAAGCTCCAGCTCGCACCACGTTGGCAGATAGCAGCCGGTCACCATTTCTCGCTTCCAGAGCAGCCCCAGCTCTTCGTGCAGCTTCTCTTCCGGCAGACGAAACGCCAGACCGGTGGTGGCACCACCCTCTTTCAGCGCCAGCATGCGGCCAGGCTGCTGCGCGGTTCCCCGACCAGCGGTTAAACGCAGGCAAAAGGCCCGATGCCAGCCGCTTAGCGTGCCTTGCGCCACCTCGTCCGCTTCAAATACCGGATTCCACATCAGTGAACCGTAGCCGAAAATCCACACCGGCTTGTTATCAGGACGGCAGGTCAGCGTAGCCGCCAGGGAAGCCGCTCGCTGCTCGCTGGTCCATAACAGCGATTCCTCGATGGCTCCAAAAGCTGTTTTGCAATCCGCTTTTAACAGGAAATCTCTTGTTAACATTGAACCTCTCCGCTGCTGCCCATTCCCTGCTGCTGATAAAAAATAGAAGGATCGCGCCGTTACGCTTTTGTGACAATATGCCATTTAAGGCGTTGCGATCAAGGCTACAGCGCGTTTCAAAAGTAAAATTAAGCGTAAATTTATCATCGGCCTGATAACGAAAAACTTCAGCGCGCGCGTGATTAAACCACGCGCGGCGTCAATAAATGCTCAATAAAAAACCGCTTTGCGGAGGGGCTTAAGCCGATGGCTACTGGTAAGGGAAAAGAAAGAGGAGCAATTGCGGCGCTGGCATCAGCGTTTTTTATGCCACTTGTCATCGTCACCTTTTTCATACTGATGTTTCACCGCAGCCCAGGCGACCTTGTGCGCCACTTCTTCGCGTGACTCATCACCCCGGCGATCTTTCTTCTCTTTGTATTCGTCCCAGGCGCTGTTAAAAGCTTCCTGATAAATATCCTGGGCGTGGGCCGGCAGTACGTTTTTAACGCTGTCTGGCAGCGACGATCTTGAGTCGTATGGCATTGTTTATCTCCTGGTTATCCGATTTGATAAGCCTGGAACAAAATAGCCGACGTTGCCAGCCACAAATTTTCGCCTTCTTCAGCGAAAAACCTGATAATAACAATTATTTCCGCTATCTATATCGTCAATAAACCGCATTATACCGCGCATTTCTGGCGATTTAATCTTTAAATAATTCATTAAATACAATGAATTAAATGTAATAGTCTCTATAATTGCGCACTCAGCCACTTTATCATTGCAACAGGTAAAATCGTGTAAAGTTTACCACCTGTTAACCTTGCTGCCGTTACACTGCTGTCGCTTGTTATATAATCAACTAATAATGCGATTTCGCCTGTTGTCAGGCCGCTGGCCAGAAAAGGAAATAAGCTTATGAGTGCGCATGAAAGCGTCAGAACACGCCATAAAGAATCCTCTCTTGTTTTACCGATTGCAGCCCTGGTTATCTTATGGTTTTGGGGCGCTTCTGAATCCTTACCGGTGGTTATCGCTATCAACCTTATAGCGCTGGTCGCCATTCTTAGCAGCGCTTTTAGCGTGGTAAGACACGCCGACGTGCTTGCTCACCGCCTGGGTGAGCCTTACGGCTCGCTGATCCTGAGCCTTTCCGTAGTGATTCTGGAAGTTAGCCTGATTTCGGCGCTGATGGCTACCGGCGATGCGGCTCCGGTGCTGATGCGTGACACGCTCTACTCTATCGTGATGATCGTTACCGGCGGCCTGGTGGGCTTTGCGCTGCTGCTCGGCGGACGTAAATTTGCTACGCAATATGTCAATCTGGCTGGCGTAAAGCAGTATCTGATCGCTATCTTCCCGCTGGCCGTGCTGGTGCTGGTGTTTCCCAACGCGCTGCCGGGAGAAAACTTCAGTGCCGGCCAGGCGCTGCTGATCTCTGCGATTTCAGCGGCTATGTACGGCATTTTTTTGCTGATCCAAACCAAAACGCACCAGAGCCTGTTTATTTATGAGCATGAGGATGAAGGCGACGACCCGCAGCACGGCAAACCTTCGGCGCACTCCAGCATCTGGCATACCTGCTGGCTGCTGGTGCATCTGATTGCCGTTATCGCCGTCACCAAGATGGACTCCAGCACGCTCGGCTCGCTGTTGACGACGCTGAATGCGCCAGAGCAGTTTACGGGTTTCCTGGTGGCGTTACTGATCCTGTCACCGGAAGGTCTGGGAGCCATTAAAGCCGTGCTGGCGAATCAGGTGCAGCGCGCGATGAACCTCTTTTTCGGCTCCGTGCTGGCAACCATTTCGCTGACCGTGCCCGCCGTCACCATTATTGCTACGTTAACGGGCCAGGAGCTGGTATTCGGGCTGGAGCCGCCGCATATGGTGATCATGCTGGCTTCGCTGCTGCTGTGTCAGATTTCGTTCTCTACCGGCAGGACTAACGTGCTGAACGGCGCGGCGCATCTGGCGCTGTTTGTGGGTTATCTGATGACGGTGATGCTGTAATACTCTAATGGCAAGGATGCTGTAATGCGCTGATGGCAAGGATGCTGTGATGCTCTGATGGCAAGGATGCTGTAGAGAATGCGTCGTGAACACTACGTTCAGGCATGGCGGGAAGGCAAAGGGATGACTGGAAACAGCAGGCCAGCGCCGGAACGGCGGCTGGCCTGCTGTTTATCAGCTGCTGGTATCCAGCGCCGGGAAGGCGGCTGGCCTGTTGTTTATCAGCTGCTGGTATCCAGCGCCGGGAAGTTCTTCACCAGGTCATCAATCGCTTTCATCTGCGCCAGGAACGGCTCTAGCTTGTCCAGCGGCAGCGCGGACGGGCCGTCGCATTTCGCGTTGGCCGGATCCGGATGCGCTTCGATAAACAGACCGGCCAGGCCGACCGCCATACCGGAACGCGCCAGCTCGGTAACCTGACCGCGACGGCCGCTGGAAGCGGAGCCAAACGGGTCGCGGCACTGTAGCGCGTGCGTCACGTCAAAAATCACCGGGCTACCGTTAGAAACCTGCTTCATTACGTTAAAGCCCAGCATATCCACGACCAGGTTATCGTAACCAAAGTTGGCGCCGCGATCGCACAGGATAACCTGCTCGTTGCCGCCTTCCGCGAATTTCTCCACGATGTTGCCCATCTGGCCAGGGCTAACAAACTGCGGCTTCTTCACGTTGATTACCGCGCCGGTTTTCGCCATCGCTTCAACCAGGTCGGTCTGGCGCGCCAGAAACGCAGGCAGCTGGATAACGTCAACCACGTCGGCCACCGGCTGCGCCTGGCTTGCTTCATGAACGTCGGTGATGATTTTCACGCCGAAAGCCTGCTTCAGCTCCTGAAAAATCTTCATGCCCTCTTCCAGACCCGGCCCACGGTAGGAGCGGATAGAAGAACGGTTCGCCTTGTCAAAAGAGGCTTTAAACACGTAAGGGATGCCCAGCTTCTGGGTCACCGTGACATAGTGTTCACAGATACGCATGGCGAGATCGCGGGATTCCAGCACGTTCATGCCGCCGAACAGCACAAACGGCAGATCGTTTGCGACCTTGATATCGCCAATGCTAACCACTTTTTGTTTCATGTCTTCGCCTTATTCTTCAAAAGGATACAGATTAGTGCAGCGTGATCTGTTTTTGCTCAATCGAGTGAATCTGTAGTTTAATCATTTCGCTGACCGGATCTTCCGGACATTGCTCAACAAAATAGGTCAGATCGCTTAACGCCACGTGCTCGCAGTCCAGCTGCGCAAAAATCAGCCCGCGATCGCGAATTTCATAAGGATCTTCCGGGTCCATATTGATCAGTACCTGGCTGACCTGCAGCGCCAGCTCCATCTGCTTCTCTTCCATCAGCGCGGCTTTCAGCGTGTCCAGCATCTTGTTCAGCACCAGCTGCGGTTCGGCTTCCTGCAAATCGTCGTCATAAAGCTCTGCAACCGGGCCGATATTGCCCTTCAGCCAGACTTCCAGCGTATGTTCGTCCAGCGTTTCGCCGTTGAATGGATTGATCAGCCACATCTCTTCGTCAATCCAGTCGGCACGCAGGATTAGCTGCGTAGGGAAAATCACCGGCATCAGCGGCAGCGACAGCTGTCCCGCAATATGCAGAAAAATGACTCCCAGCGACACGGCGGTGCCCTGACGCGTTTTCAGCACGTTATCCAGCCACAGCGTATCCGAAAGCCGGTAAACGCCGCTGGCACCGCCAAATCCCCACTGCTGCCAGAACAGTTCAATCAGCTTCTCCAGCTGCAGGTCCTGCTCCAGCTGCGCCGGGATCGTGGCGCGAGCCTCTTCTACCAGCGCCGCCAGCTGCTTTTTTACGCCTTCAGCAGGAAAATCGGGACGGATGGCCAGCGTGGCCGCAATCACCGCCTCGCACAGCGGGGTCGCTGTGTCTTCATCAGTT
Source organism: Erwinia phyllosphaerae (assembly GCF_019132875.1). Taxonomy (GTDB): domain Bacteria; phylum Pseudomonadota; class Gammaproteobacteria; order Enterobacterales; family Enterobacteriaceae; genus Erwinia; species Erwinia phyllosphaerae. The sequence goes on along the minus strand of NZ_JAHSPF010000003.1, from coordinate 301,364 downwards.
GCTATCGACGTCATACATTCCCCAACAATGGCATTTTTGTGGTGGCCAGGTGATAAACTACCACCAGCGTCGCGGCCGCCACGATAAAAGCTATCCAGCGCACTTTTTGCGCGCGTGGTTTGCGCCCGAGTGCAATAAAACCGAGCGCGATATAGATAATAACGCCAAACAGCTTTTCAGTCAGCCAGGCACCTTGCGGTGTAAAGGGATAAAAGTGCGTGATTGCCACCAGCAAAAAGCCCGAAAGCAGCAACAGCGTGTCATTCACATGCGGCACAATGCGCACCCAGCGCTTTTGCAGCATTGCCGAGCCGCTTTGTAACCAGAAAAAACGCAGCAAAAACATCGCGGCGGTAATCGTTACCGTCAGCAGATGCAGTGTCTTAACAGAACCGTACCATTCAGCCATTATTTTTCCCTCATTCAGGGTTTTTGTGCGTAAGTAACGCGATCGTTGCCGCCATAGTCCCGGCAGGTCGCGACGGCGGAAAAGCCCTGGTCGCGCAGGATGGCCTGCACCGCCTGCGCCTGTTGCCAGCCGTGCTCCAGCAGCAGCCAGCCGCCGGGCAGCAGCATTTTTCCCGCTTCAGCCGCGATGATTTTAATATCGGCCAGGCCTGCGTCCGCCGCGACCAGCGCGCTCAGCGGCTCAAAACGCACGTCGCCCTGCGCCAGATGCTCATCGGCTTCATCGATATAGGGTGGATTACTGACGATGACGGCAAAGCGCTCGTCGGCCAGCGCGCTGAACCAGTTGCTCAGGCGGAAGGTGACGTTAGTGATACCAAGGCGCCGGGCATTGTGCTGCGCCAGCTCTACGGCAGCCGGAATACGATCGACGCCGGTGACCCGGCAGTCGGGGCGCTCACTGGCAATTGCCAGCGCTACCGCGCCGGTGCCGGTTCCCAAATCCAGAATGGCGACGGGCGCGGCAGGCAAACGGGCCAGCGCCTGCTCCACCAGCAGTTCGGTATCCGGCCGGGGGATAAGCGTATCGGGGGAAACGCTGAGCGGCAGCGACCAGAATTCACGCTCGCCGGTCAGGTATGCAATGGGTTCGCCGTCGATCCTGCGCGCCAGCAGCGAGGCCAGGCGCTCCTGCTCCGCCTGCGTCAGCGGCGTCTCATCAAAGGCGATTAGCCAGCTGCGGGACTTACCGGTCACAAATTCCAACAAAATTTCCGCATCTCTTTTTGGGCTTTCACTGCCCAGCTGCGAAACGGCTTCCTTAAGCCACTGCCTGATTTCCATTACTCCTGCTCGGACAGCGCGGCCAGCTGGTCAGCCTGATATTCCTGTACCACAGGCTCAATCAGCATATCCAGCTTGCCCTGCATCGCCTCATCCAGACGGTAAATAGTCAGGTTGATACGGTGGTCGGTGATACGGCCCTGCGGATAGTTGTAGGTGCGGTTGCGATCGGAGCGATCGCCGCTGCCCAGCAGGTTACGACGAGTGGACGCTTCTTCCTGCTGGCGTCTGGCGATTTCCGCCGCGCGGATACGTGAGCCCAGCACGGCCAACGCTTTGGCTTTGTTTTTATGCTGTGAACGCTCGTCCTGACACTCAACCACGATGCCGGTTGGCAGGTGAGTAATACGAATAGCTGAATCGGTGGTGTTAACGTGCTGACCGCCCGCGCCCGATGAGCGGAAGGTATCAATTTTCAGGTCGCTCGGGTTGATGTCCGGCAGCTCGGCTTCCGGTACTTCCGGCAGAATAGCGACGGTACAGGCAGAAGTATGGATACGGCCCTGGGACTCGGTTTCCGGCACGCGCTGCACGCGGTGTCCGCCGGATTCAAACTTCAGGCGGCCATAGGCGCCGTCACCGATAATTTTCGCGATCACTTCTTTATAGCCGCCGTGCTCGCCTTCGTTGGCGCTCATCACTTCCACTTTCCAGCGGCGGGATTCGGCATAGCGGCTATACATGCGGAACAGATCGCCCGCAAAAATAGCGGCCTCGTCCCCACCCGTTCCGGCACGAACTTCTACATAGCAGTTGCGTTCGTCGTCAGGATCTTTCGGCAGCAGTAAAACCTGTAGCTCCTGCTCCAGCTGCTCGCTGGCCTCGCGGGCCTCTTTCAGCTCTTCCTGCGCCATATCGCGCATTTCCGGATCGTTGAGCATCTCTTCAGCGGCGGCGATATCGTCCTGGTTCTGCTGCCATCTGCCAAAACACTGGCTGACGTCGGTCAGCTGAGCATATTCACGCGACAGCGCGCGAAAACGCTCCTGATCGGCGATCACGCCAGCATCGCCCAGCATCGCCTCAACTTCTTCATGGCGTTCCTGCAAGGCTTCCAGTTTGGCAACAATAGAAGGCTTCATTGGTGTTCCCTGTAATCAAAGAGGTAAAAAACGTTACAGCCCGAGGCCGTCGCGTAAAATCTGCAGGCGTTCGTCATCGCCGTCGCGGGCGGCCTGCTGAAGGGATTTGGTCGGCGCGTGGATCAGCCGGTTGGTCAGTTTGTGCGCCAGCTCGCGCAGGACGGCCTGGGCATCCGCGCCCTGCTGTAGCGCCGCCAGCGCGCGCTCTTCCAGCTCGGCGCGAACCTGGTCGGCCTGAGAGCGGTATTCACGGATAGTTTCGCTGGCGCTTTGCGCGCGCAGCCAGGACATAAACTCGCCGCTTTCCTGCACGACGATAGTTTCTGCCTGTACCGCAGCCGCTTTACGCTGCGCCATATTGCTTTCGATAATCGCCTGTAGATCGTCCACGCTGTAGAGGTAGGCGTTAGGCAGCTTGCCCACTTCCGGCTCGACGTCGCGCGGCACGGCGATATCCACCAGCAGCATCGGCTGGTTGCGGCGCTGCTTCAGCGCGCGCTCGACCATCCCTTTGCCGATAATCGGCAGCGGGCTGGCGGTAGAGCTGATAATAATGTCGGCTTCTGCCAGGCGGGCGTCGATTTCCGCCAGGTTAATGACTTCTGCCCCTACTTCGTCCGCCAGCTTCTGCGCACGTTCGCGGGTACGGTTAGCGATAATCAGCTTTTGCACTTTGTGCTCGCGCAGATGACGCGCCGCCAGCTCGATGGTTTCCCCCGCGCCGACCAGCAGTACGGTGACGGTCGACAGCGATTCAAAAATCTGCCGCGCCAGCGTACAGGCCGCAAAGGCGACGGAAACGGCGCTGGCACCGATTTCGGTTTCCGTGCGTACGCGCTTGGCTACCGAGAACGATTTCTGGAACATTCTCTCCAGCTCGCTGGAGATGGTGTGGCCGCGATGCGAGTCCGCGTAAGCTTTTTTCACCTGGCCTAAAATCTGCGGCTCGCCCAGCACCAGCGAATCCAGACCGCTGGCAACGCGCATCAGGTGGCTGACCGCCTCATTATCATGGTGCCAGTAGAGGCTTTTGCGCACTTCATCGGCGCTGAGCTGATGGTAGTCGCACAGCCATTTCACCAGCTGCTCCTGCAGATTCTCCTGCTGCTCGACGCTAAGATATAACTCGGTCCTGTTACAGGTAGACAGCACCACGCCGCCCTGCACCAGCGGCTGAGCGAGTAAGCTGTCAAGGGCCTGATCGAGCGTATCCGGCGAGAACGTTACGCGTTCACGCAGAGCCACAGGTGCCGTTTTATGATTTATTCCGAGTGCCAGCAAGGTCATGGTGATTAGGTCTGGGAGATCCCACTGTTGATAGGGTTTTGTGAGGCGCATTCTACAAGATGCGCGAGATCAAGAAAAGCCACATTCGCCGTTCACTGCGATTGATATGGCTATTAAGCACGAAACAGGACAAATTGAGCATTGACGCCGTCTTCCCCGGTAGCTAGCTTAAACGGTTAATTTGCGCGAAAGCGCCTGAACGGAGTCTGAGGAGCCTATCCCCTATGTTAATGAAGAGCACGATGCGTCTTCTCCCGCTTGCCAGCATACTGCTGGCAGCCTGTAGCGTTAATAAACCGCAGGGGCCTGGCGCCAGCGTGACCTCTCCACAATGGCAGCAGCATCAAAAAGCCGTGGAAAAAATTACCCAATACCAGACGCGAGGCGCCTTTGCTTACCTTTCTGACAAACAGAAAGTATACGCGCGCTTCAACTGGCAGCAAACCGCGCCGGATCGCTACCGTCTGCTGCTGACCAACCCGCTGGGCAGCACCGAACTGCAGCTGGATGCGCAGGGCAGCGTGGTACAGCTGGTCGATAACAAAGGTAAACGCTACACCAGCAACGATGCCGAAAAGATGATTTCGCAGCTTACCGGCATGGACATCCCACTCGACAACCTGCGTCAGTGGATGATGGGCCTGCCTGGTGACGCCAGCGACTACTCACTGGATGACAAGTACCGCCTGCGCACGGTCAACTACAGCCGCGACGGCCAGCAGTGGGCCGTTACCTGGCAGGGCTACGATGAAAAACAGCAGCCTGCCCTGCCTTCAAATATGGAACTGCGCGAAGGCGAGCAGCGTATCAAGCTAAAAATGGATGGCTGGACAGTTAAATGACGGCCGTTGTTGACCAGCACATCGCTAAGTGGCCCGCGCCCGCTAAGCTTAATCTGTTTCTCTACATTACCGGTCGCCGGCCTGACGGCTATCACGAGCTGCAAACGCTGTTCCAGTTTCTGGATTATGGCGACACGCTTAGCATTCAGCCGGACAGCAGCGGTGTTATTACCCTGCTGACGCCGATTGCAGGCGTGCCGGATGAAGAGAACCTGATCGTTCGTGCTGCAAAAATGTTGCAGGCGCATGCCAGCGAGCATGGCAGGCTGCCGGAAAACGCCGGGGCCGCTATCGCCATTGAAAAACGCCTGCCGATGGGCGGTGGTTTGGGTGGCGGCTCTTCCAATGCGGCCACGGTGCTGGTGGCGTTAAATCACTACTGGCAGACCGGCTTTAGCTTTGCAGAGCTGGCGAAGCTGGGCCTGGCGCTCGGCGCGGACGTGCCGGTGTTTGTGCAGGGCTTTGCCGCCTTTGCCGAAGGCGTTGGTGAAACGCTGACGCCGGTGACGCCCGAGGAGAAGTGGTATCTGGTCATTCATCCCGGCGTGCATATCTCTACGCCGGTGGTCTTTAACGACCCGGAGCTGATTCGCGATACGCCCCAAAGGGAAATCAGTGAGTTATTAGCGGCAAAATACCGCAATGATTGTGAGCCAGTAGTAAGAAAACGTTTTCGCGAGGTTGAACAGCTCGTTTCCTGGCTGCTAGAATACGCGCCGTCGCGCCTGACAGGAACCGGCGCTTGTGTGTTTGCAGAATTTGACACCGAGCACGCTGCCCGTCAGGTGGCTGAGCTTGCTTTGAAAAAGTGGCAGGGCTTTGTTGCGCGAGGCGTTAACGTTTCGCCGCTGCACCGCTACCTTTCAACGCAATAAGAGCTGTGGTGACCGCCTCAACCTGTTCCTGAGGCGGCACCGCACTCGATTACACCCGTATGAACCCGTCAGCGGTATACCGCCCAGTGCCGTTGACGACGATGTTCATTCTCTGGACGCAAAGCCTGAGGTTCTTCTCGTGCCTGATATGAAGCTTTTTGCTGGTAACGCCACCCCGGAACTAGCACAACGTATTGCCAACCGCCTTTACACTAGCCTGGGCGACGCCGCCGTCGGTCGTTTCAGTGATGGTGAAGTGAGCGTACAAATCAATGAAAATGTACGCGGTGGTGATATTTTCATCATCCAGTCCACCTGCGCACCTACCAATGACAACCTGATGGAACTGGTTGTGATGGTGGATGCCCTGCGCCGCGCTTCCGCTGGTCGTATTACCGCTGTTATTCCTTACTTTGGCTATGCCCGCCAGGATCGCCGCGTGCGTTCTGCCCGCGTGCCGATTACCGCCAAAGTTGTTGCAGATTTCCTGTCAAGCGTCGGCGTTGACCGCGTTCTGACTGTCGATCTGCATGCTGAACAGATTCAGGGCTTCTTTGATGTCCCGGTTGATAACGTCTTCGGCAGCCCGATCCTGCTGGAAGATATGCTGCAAATTGGTCTGGAAAACCCTATCGTGGTTTCTCCGGACATCGGCGGCGTGGTGCGTGCTCGCGCTATCGCCAAGCTGCTGAACGATACCGATATGGCTATCATCGACAAGCGTCGTCCGCGCGCCAACGTTTCTCAGGTGATGCACATCATCGGTGACGTGGCGGGTCGTGACTGCGTGCTGGTTGATGACATGATCGATACCGGCGGCACGCTGTGTAAAGCTGCTGAGGCGCTGAAGGAGCGTGGTGCGAAGCGCGTATTTGCTTACGCCACTCACCCGATTTTCTCTGGCAACGCGGTAGAAAACCTGCGTCATTCCGTGATTGATGAAGTGGTGGTTTGCGACACCATTCCTCTGCCGGAAGAGATCAAAGCGCTGCCAAACGTGCGTACCCTGACGCTCTCCGGCATGCTGGCTGAGGCAATCCGCCGCATCAGTAACGAAGAGTCTATCTCGGCAATGTTTGAGCATTAATCGGCGGGCGCTGACTGTTCAGCGCCCTGTCGTCAGCTTCCCGCTAGTGTTGGGGCGCTGAACAGAAAGCGGGACGGCTAACACCGTCCCGCTTTTTTTGGCTTTACTATTCGTGCAGCTTATTACTGGTGATGACCATGATCTGACGCTCTGCGGCAGCGCTTGTCACCGTAGTGACGTACCCAATAATAGTGATCCGTAATCTTTTCTCGTCCGCTAAGACGCGCGCCTATCAGCCACATCAGCGCGCCGATAAAGATGCCAAAAATTGCGGCATTGGCCAGAACTTGCGGCAGATGAAGCTGCGGCAGCTGGTTAAGTACCGCATAGCCGATCCCTGCTATCACTACTGCCAGACCGAGCACCATCAGTGCGTTACCGGTTAAACTGACATGTTTACGTCTCATTTGTCACCTCCAGAAGTCAATGCCGTCCGTGCGGTTAGTACCATAAGTTTATGCAATGGCTTAACGCTTCGTTGCGGAACAGATCACATTTACTGCTAAAAGTCTGACAAATCTTTACGCGCAGCAGATTGATTTTTCTATCGAAAACGTATTATCACGCCGGTGAACTATTGTGACCTCGCGCGCAGTTTTGAGTTCTGCTGCCGCTCTTAGTACACTAGCCGCCTTCCCTGTGGATCCCTTTAGGAAAACAAACAAGTGAGCAGCATTAAACTGATTGTCGGTCTGGCCAATCCCGGCGCGGAATATGCCGCTACGCGCCATAACGCGGGCGCGTGGTACGTCGATTTACTGGCTGAACGTCACAATCAGTCGTTAAAAGAAGAGAGTAAATTTTACGGTTATACCGCTCGTTTAAACATTGGCGGCGAAGACGTCAGGCTGCTGGTGCCCACCACCTTTATGAATCTGAGCGGCAAAGCGGTGGCTGCAATGGCAACCTTCTATCGGATTGCGCCAGAGGAGATTCTGGTGGCGCATGATGAGCTGGACCTGCCGCCGGGCGTGGCAAAATTTAAACAGGGCGGCGGCCACGGAGGCCATAACGGCCTGAAAGATATTATCAGCAAGCTGGGTAACAACCTGAACTTTCATCGTCTGCGTATCGGCATCGGTCATCCCGGCGACCGCAACAAGGTGGTTGGCTTTGTACTGGGTAAACCCCAGGCAGCAGAACAGACGTTGATTGATAACGCGGTGGACGAAGCGGCGCGCTGTACTGAGGTCTGGCTGAAAGAAGATCGGTTAAAAGCGATGAATCGACTGCATAGCTTTAAGGGTTAGGCCTGCTCTGGTGCGAAAATTTTAATACCAGTGTAATAAAACTTTTTCCGGAGCCGCCTGTTGGTTTATCACTGATAAATCAACAGGCTTATTATTAGCAAATTCGAAAATTTTAATACGATGATTGGGCATACTTGGGGGTTGGTTATCATACCTTTCTAAATCAGCAATGCTTTTCAGTTTCTAAAAAAATATAAACACAACATCCCGGTCATTACCCAAAATTACCCTTTTGCCTAAAAAAACCTGCAAGATCACAGAAACTCATTAGTAAATACATTATTTTTAACCAGCTTTATAATGCTTCTTCATTATTATTTTTATTGAAAAAATATTAATAACCTATACGAAAAGGGATATTAAACGAAAGAGAGGGCTAAATCATGTCGGGTTTTAATTATGGTGGTTGTCCAGGTGATGGCACTTACGGCCAATGTTTCCATATTTACGAAGAAAGATCGTCACTCCCCAGTAACTATTGCGTGTGGTAATCCCACTAAATATAATGAATAAAAATCCATAATTAATTTAGTGACATCAAGGGTGTAGGGTTCGGTGCATCTATGCTTACTGCGCATGTATTTAGTATTATGCTTAGCACCTCACCTGGTATTTTTGGTTTTGCACTGATGCTGGCAATCATAAGTGCATTAATCACGGATGAAAAGGTTGAAAAAGTAAACAAATTACTGGGGGTATGATTTTTTAAAGGTCATCTTCAGGATGACCTTTTTTTAATAGTAAATGCAATATATAAATCAGGCCAACAGGCACCGCTATAACAAAGCACAAAATATAATAAAAAATGTATAAAGTGCTTTTTTGAGGAATATCAATAAAAACACCTTTATGCCAAAAATCTTCAGGAACCAGGTAAAGCGCAACGTTTTCCATTGCTTTTTTAGCAAAAGGGAAAAGCAAAAAACTTATCACAGATGCAGCTAAAATACCTAAAAAGACAGGACCTCTGTTATCGCGCCATATAATATAGCTTGAAATTAAACATAACAGCCCAAAGAGCAAGTTTTTGAAATAGTACTTTAGCGTCATTATAGACATTCTTTTATCAAGTCATTCCATCATTGCACTGCAATCATAAGCTTACTACCAAATATAAAAAATCATTATTCAACATATGAGTTTGAAAGAAAATAGTCATGGCTCACATTATTTAACTACACAGGTAAAAGTGCTCGCGACTAACACGCAGTTAATGTACCGATGAATATATCGCCACCCAGGGCCTTGACAAGATCAAACTGCATACGGGTAGATTTGGTGAGTCAGATGCGAATAAAATTATGGTCGATCGCCTTGAGAAAATTTTAAAAGGCCAACTTGAGGCAACAGATATCGACAAGCGATTTTATACACATGAAATTCGGGAACTGGAAAGATATCGGGCTTTAGGTGTACCTGATAATGAAGTTGGTAAAAACATATGGAATAACGCTCATACAGCGACGCTGGAAGATTATAAAGTAGATGAAAAAACGCAACCTTTGTATATGCCAGAAGCAATAGAGGCACAAAACAAGCAGGAAGAGTGGGAATACCAATGGTTGATATTAAAAGTATGGTCGAGAATGAAAGCGTTGAAGATGTAGTCTTGTTCCTGGCCCCTCGGCTTGACTACTCGCGTATCGACAGTTGGTTTGTAAGATATAAATTTGATGTTATTGCGAACGGTTTACTTATCCGAACCTTTAAGAAACTGTTGAATGGAGAAAAATTTTATAAGGATGAGACGGGTAAGATTTTCAAAGGCCGCAACTGAGAAGCCCCGCAGTTTGTAGTCGATAAAAAATATGGCATAACACGGCGTTAGATAATCCCATAAAACAAGCGCCCGAACCTTATTGAATTATGGGCGCTACTGGTTTTAGCTACCGGTTTTAGCCAGCAAGCAATCTCACACCGTGCAAAAAGCCTGCTAGTCAGGCCAGTGAATGCAGGCGTCTGCCGTTATCAACAGCAGACGCCTTCTGCATTAAGGTCCTTCCGTGCCGTCCAGTGCATCCAGCGCCATAGATTCAGCAAAATAGCCCTGCACGCCCCAGACCTTGCTGGCCGCCAGCTTTTCCAGCTGGCCTTCGCTTTCGACGCCCGCCACCAATACGCGGTTGGTGTAACGATGAATATGGGCAATCAATACATTGAAGAAAGGCTTGCTGATGTTATCCAGATAGAACTGGCGATCCAGCTTGACGACTTCGAACATCTTCGACTGAAGCGCATTAAGGTTAGCGTCGCCTGCCCCCAGGTCGTCCAGCCATAAAATGTTCAGCTGATCGATTAGCGCACGCAACAGGGGGTTATTCGGCCCGTCGTGCAGATTAGGGAAATCTTCCGACAGCTTTAGCCGTACAAAAGGCAGCTGGCCCAAAATTCGCTGAATAAATGGCGATTCGGTCACCGCGCGCGCCAGCGGAAAATCAATCGTCAGGCAGCACAGCAGGCCGTGCAGCTGAAAATAGTCTGCATAACGTTCTACCGTCAGTAGCTGATCCAGCAGGCGGTTTTCCGCATTCTGGGCAGTTGGCGCATTCTGGTGTGGTAAAACAGTAAGCTCCAGCGCAATCAGCTCACCGCTAAGGGAATGAATCGGAATGTAACAGTAATTATCAATCATGCTTTATGCCAGCTCAGGACGTCCTGCCAGTGATTATATTCATCATATCGCCAAAAGTTAGAGGTTTACTCTGATACTCAGGGCGTTATAACGATTTTGATATATATCGGCAGGACCGGCCTTAGCTTTACGCTTTAGTCGCTGTCGGCGGCAACTTTATAGTCGGGCGCATCCAGCTCGTGACTACAAAAAGGGCCTGCCTGCTTTAACAGACTGATGCAATCTTCGCTGAGATGCCGCAGTTTGACGCTTTTCCCTTCCGCAATATAGCGCGCGGTCAGTTTATCAATGGCTTCAACGCCGCTGGAATCCATCACCCGCGTGCGGGCGAAATCGATAACCACTTCCTGCGGATCTTTTGCTGGCGTAAACAGCTCCTGAAAGCTGGCTACGGAAGCAAAAAACAGCGGGCCTTCCAGCCGGTAGGTCTTTTGGGTCTCGCTCTCTTCCTGCGACGTAATGGTAATGCGGGCATGCTGCCAGGCGAAAACCAGCGCGGAAATAATCACGCCGAAAATCACCGCCATCGCTAAATCGGTATAAATGGTTACCACGGTTACCGCCACCATAATCACCGCATCCGGTTTGGGCATGCGCTTCAGGCGTTTAAGCGAGCTCCACTCAAACGTGTTGATGCAGACGACAAACATGATGCCAGCCAGCGCCGCCACCGGCAGTAACGCAATATACTTCGACAGGCTAACCACAAACAGAATCAGCAAAACCGCGCCAACCAGGTTGGAAATGCGCCCGCGACCACCGGATGTAAAGTTGATGATCGACTGGCCAATCATGGCGCAACCGGCGAAGCTGCCGAAAAAGCCGCACAGCGTATTGCCGATGCCCTGCGCCACGCACTCCTTATTACCGTTGCCTTTTTTACTGCCCATTTCATCCAGCACCGCCAGCGTTAACAATGATTCTATCAGCCCGACCAGCGCGATAATCACCGAATAAGGCAGCACAATCTTCATCGTGGCCCAGCTTAGGGGCGCTTCTGGCAGATGGAAAAACGGCAGCGTGCCGGAAATATCGGCCAGATCCCCTACCCGTTTGGTATCCAGACCAAAACCGATAGCAATAGCGCTGATGGCAATGAGGGCCGCCAGCGAACCGGGAATGACTTTGGTGAATTTAGGAAACAGCCAGACGATCAGCATCGCCAGCGCCACCAGGCCGTACATCACCGGCCCCTGGTTTTTAATCATCGGGATCTGCGCCAGCGCAATCACGATAGCCAAACCATTCACGAAGCCATAGATAGCCGGTTGCGGCACAAGGCGGATAAATTTCCCCAGGCGGAACAGCCCAATCGCCAGCTGGATAACCCCGGCGAAAATAGTCGCCAGCAGCACGTATTCATAGCCGTGGGTCTGAATCAGGCTGATTAACACCACGATGATCGATCCCGCCGCACCGGAGATCATGCCGGGTTTGCCGCCAAACAGCGCGGTAACCAGACCAAGAATAAAGGCGGTATGCAGGCCGATGGTCGGCGACAGGCCGGCCAATAGTGAAAAGGCCGTGGCTTCCGGAATAAGGGCCACAGAGACAACAGCGCCCGCCAGAACGTCATTTTTGACGTCGGCAGCCCTGAGGTTGCTCAAATTGAACATGCTGATTTCCGTTTTTATAGTAATGCAGGATTACCGCACCGCCGCGTGGGGGCACAGTTCTGGCTCGTCAGAAAGACGAGAAGCGCAACAGACGTTGCAGGCAGGAAGGTTTCAGGGTGGCGTAAGCTGGAAGCGATGCATCCGCAGTGTTCTCCGTCTGGCGTAATGGGTAAACAGTATGTGAAAACGTGAGCGAGATCTCAACCCTATTCTGCCCGTTGCGGGTAGAAAACAGCGCCATCCAGGCGATAATTACGTGTATAATGCGCGGAAACTTAGTGCCAACCAGCTTTTCGGGGAAGAACGCTTCCTCTTATTAATTAAGGTGATTTACATGGGATTCAAATGCGGTATTGTGGGCCTGCCTAACGTCGGGAAATCCACACTGTTCAATGCGTTAACCAAAGCGGGCATCGAAGCGGCAAACTTCCCGTTCTGTACCATTGAGCCGAATACCGGCGTGGTGCCAATGCCTGATTCCCGTCTCGACAAACTGGCGGAAATCGTTAAGCCACAGCGTATTTTACCAACCACCATGGAGTTTGTGGATATCGCGGGCCTGGTAAAAGGCGCGTCGAAAGGCGAAGGTCTGGGCAATCAGTTCCTGACCAACATCCGCGAAACCGAAGCCATCGGCCACGTAGTGCGCTGCTTTGAAAACGATAACATCATTCACGTTAACAACAAGGTTAACCCGGCTGATGATATCGAAGTGATCAACACCGAGCTGGCGCTGTCCGATCTGGACACCTGTGAGCGTGCGCTGCAGCGCGTGCAGAAGAAAGCAAAAGGCGGCGATAAAGACGCTAAAGCAGAACAGGTCGCGCTGGAAAAATGCCTGCCTCACCTGTCTAACGCTGGCATGCTGCGTTCGCTGGATCTGAGCGAAGAAGATAAAGCGGCTATCCGCTACCTGAGCTTCCTGACCCTGAAGCCAACGATGTATATCGCTAACGTTAACGAAGATGGTTTCGAGAACAACCCTTACCTGGATCAGGTTCGTGAAATCGCTGCGCAAGAAGGTTCCATCGTTGTGCCGGTGTGCGCTGCTGTGGAATCCGACATCGCCGAGCTGGAAGACGCTGACCGCAACGAGTTTATGGCCGAGCTGGGTATTGAAGAGCCAGGTCTGAACCGCGTCATTCGCGCTGGTTACTCGCTGCTGAACCTGCAAACCTACTTCACCGCTGGCGTGAAGGAAGTGCGCGCCTGGACCATCCCTGTAGGCGCAACCGCTCCGCAGGCCGCCGGTAAAATTCATACCGACTTTGAGAAAGGTTTTATCCGCGCTCAGACCATCGCCTATGAAGACTACATCGCTTATAAAGGCGAACAGGGCGCGAAAGAAGCCGGTAAAATGCGTTCAGAAGGTAAAGATTACATCGTGAAAGATGGCGACGTGATGAACTTCCTGTTTAACGTCTAAATAAAATTTGTTGTCTCATGGGTTTCACTGAATCTCAGGGCAACGGTAAAAGCCTCTAAAATCCACGCAGTTGCGTGGATTTTTCATTTCATAATGTCTCAACCCATCTCGTAACAACGCTGTTATAAATGAGTACAACTTTCTTCCATCTTCATTTTAGTGAGTACAATAACGGTATAATAAATAAACAACCCTCCGTTATGCTCATTGATACAATGCCGCACTGCCAGGCCGAAAGAAAAACTCTGTCGACTTAACAATTTCAACGGTCTCTACCTCGAAATGAAACCCACTGGCAAAAAAGTCTGGCGTTAGCGATTTAAGCTCAACGGTAATCAAGCATGTTTGCCCTGGGTGAGTATCCAGCGGTAAAGCTCGCCGAAGCTCGCGAGAAATGCGAGCAAGCGCGAAAGCAAGTTGCTGAGGGTATGAACTCTGCTCAGGCGAGGCAGCCTGATAAAATTTGCAACCTTTGGCTGGAGAGGACTATATAATCCACACAGCCCGAACCGCAGGCCGTTCACGTTCAAATGAAATAGGTTACAGATCCAATGCCGTTAAGGCTCAACTTACACACATATGGGAGGGTGACAAATTTCCCCCCCTCCGATTCCCTACTGTATGAATGCCCGCATCTTCAGTGCTCCCCATATAAGTCGCTATCTCCTAAGCCACGTCCCTCACCTTTTTCAAAAAATCCCCAATCGCCGCCTCAATCACAGGCACGGTCAGCGCCGCAGCATCAACAACTATCCGTAGCCCATGCCCATAAGCGAACCCCGGCAGCAACTGATAACCACAACAAACCTCCGGCGCTTCATCTTGCGCTATTTCCTTCTCACGCTTCTCAATAAACTGCCAAAAGGTCAGCCCGCCAAAAATCGCATAGGCCTGTTTTTCTCGGCGCACCAAGGTATAGCTAACAATTTTGCCTTTGCTATTCACATTGGGGGTCGTTTCATATCGTGCCTCTTCTTTTTGTTCCTGCTGACTGAGCATCGCCCAGGCTTCATTGAATGCGCGATCGTGCACCGCATCCTGAAAAGCCAACTTGGCCGTGATGATTTCAGCATTCCAGAGATCGGCAGGATCGCAGCCGACAAAATAGATATCACTCCATGCCCAAATATGGTCGGGGTTATCTTTGTAGTGTTGAATATCGCAATCATCATAGAACATCCCGCCACAGCGATGACGTTGACGATAGATACGGTTTTTTAGCTCGATGACTTTTTTACGGCGCTGACGACGCGAAAGGGAAATAAAGGGGCGATGTTTGTTGAAAGGCGACATGGAAACTCCTTAACCGGCAACGCTAATGCGGCTGGAAGCAGTCCAGCCGCATAGATTAGCAAAAACCGAGGTTGGGGGACAGTCGTGAAGGAAAGAAAGTATTAACTGTGTACTAACACATTCCCCCTTCATCCGCGTGAGGTTAGACAAAGTAACGGCTGCGCATCGGCCGCTGCGGCCTCGTAGGATCGCCTACAACAATTTAGTGCCAAAAGCGGAAGTTGCTAAATCAGTCTGTGTTAATCAACGGGTAGCAGGTCAGTCCAACCATACCAGGAGATATCTACAGCGACTGAGGAGGGTAAGCGTACAGCTGCAATCGTATTCAGCCTGATAGTGAGATACAAGCCGGGGAAAGTTGATGCCAGAAGTAGCACCAGATACTTAATCGCCATGACTTTCGGTAACACTTCGAACAAACATAGTCCAGGTCACAGGACAGTATCCCCATCGAATGACCTGTCTACTTACTCGCCGTATGCCCGGTTACATCGCCATTTTTTGGGCAGCTTTCAGATGCTGCTCCACGACCGGCGTATGCGCATCAGCCAGCGCCTTTACATCCGGATCTTTAATTTTTTTGGCGTCACTTTCCAGCTTAGACAGCACCATCTTGTGGTCTTTAGTCCCGGCATTTTCCATATACATCTTGTCAAATGCGGCACCACTCACCTTTTCCAGCTTAGCGGCCATAGCTTTGTGCTTAGCGTCCGGCTCGGTTGGCAGCGTCACGCCCTTTTGCTCGGCGACGGTCTGTACTTTGGTTAAGGCGCCGCCGTGGTCATCGACCATCTGCTGCGCGAAGGCTTTGACTTCGCTGCTTTTGGCTTTGCTCAAGGCGATCTTGCCAGCGGCAACTTCATTGATATCAGCCTGCGCCATATCTTTCACCGCTTTTTCGTCGCCGGAGCTGAGTTTGGTGTTTGCTGCGGTCTGGCTTGCGGCGCCACTGGTCGGCGTCTGGGCCTGTACGGCAGCGGTGCTGAACATAGCCGCTACGACCGATACGGTCAGCAACCCTTTCAAAGTTTTACTTTTTTGCATTTTATTCTCCAGATGGTCATGGATATGGTTAACGTCAGATCGTTAACCGAGCACAGCCTCGGATGTAAATTACAACTGCTAGGGTCAGTATAGTGGATAAATGATTTAAGACAGCGGTTTAAGCCAGGGTCGTGAACGGAGGAGGTCAGGAGTGACGATAAAGCGGGGAGATTCTCGCTCCCCGTAGGAACAGCTGATTATGGCGTCCTGAGTCCTTTCCGCCATACCCTGGCTTATGCCGTGGTATTGATATTCCGTCCGATTGCCGGGTTAGCGGGCATCTGAGGAATAGAGGCGATCAGGCTGGTTGCCGCGGCCTGTTGGTTATCCAGCGTTTTCTTCAGTACGAGATTGCTGACCTGGCTGTTGAGTTCCAGATTATTAAGACCGGAAGCCAGTGACGCAATTTGCGATACATCCATCGTGCTCTCCTGTTTACTGTAACGAAAAAGACACCTGTTACGGCCTGAGATCGGGCCATAGAGGGTTATCGGCTTTTTCACAGAGAACGTTAGGGTTTCGGCACTAATAGCCTCGTTTTCTGCCGTGTGCACAACGGCAGACTCCTTACAGAAAAGCGGCACCCTGCCCTTATAACTTAACGCCGACGCAAAGCGCGCAGTCCCAGCCAGGCGACGGCGGCCACGCCCAGAATGGCCAGGCCAGGATTGTTAACGTTCAGGTGGACAGCGTGGCCTTCCGCCTTGTCGTCAAAGCGGCCGTGGCTGCGATGCAGCCCGTCTACCGGCTGATGCAGGTTGTCAGGCCGTTCTGCGACCTCTGACTCATCGGTAAGCTGTCCGCTCCAGCCCTGTTTCGCCATCATCCGGTCAAGCAGGCCAGGAAACAGCATGGTGCCCATAATTGACTGTACGGTGGTGCGCCCCAGCCAGACCTCGCGCGGTGCGCGGCTTGATGCTTTAACGATCGCTCTGGCGGCTACTTCGGGCTGAAAAATTGGCGGCATCGGCTGTACCGCATTGCCCATCTTGTTACGTGCCCAGTCAAACTGCGGCGTGTTTACGCCCGGCAGGTGCACCATCGTCAGGCGAATCGAACTTTTGTTGTGCAGCAGTTCACTGCGCAGCGAATCCGTGAAGCCCCGGATGGCCGCTTTAGCTGCACAATAGGCAGACTGCAACGGCACCGACCGATAGGCCAGCGCCGATCCAACCTGTACAATAGTGCCCTTGTCCCGCTCGCCCATTAGCGTCAGCGCGGCGCGCGTGCCGTGTACGCAGCCCAGATAAGTCACATCCGTGACCTGCTGGAACTCTTCATCGGTCACCTCCGTCACTGGCGCAAGCACGGTAAGCATGGCAGCATTTACCCAGACGCTGATGGGACCAAGCTCGGCCTCGATTTTACGGCCTGCGGCTAACAGCGCTGACCCGTCCGCCACATCGGCCGCAACGCCTGTTGCCCGTGCGCCCAGCAGCTTTAACTCTTCGATGGTTTCTTTGACGCTCTGTTCGCTGCGGCTAATCACCGCTACTGCGTAACCCGCCTCGGCAAATGCCTGTGCGCTGGCGCGCCCTACGCCAGCGGTTCCGCCGGTAATTACCACTACTTTTTCGGGAGACATAATCGGTCCTTGTTGACGGCTGCGTCGCAGCTAACTGATAAATAAAAAATCTTTGCCAGCTGAGTATGGCAGGTGACAGAAAAACTGCGGGGCTATAGCGGAAGATAAGCACGTACTGCTGACAAACAGCGCGGTCGGGCCTACCTACGTGACCGCTGGTAAATACGGCAATTGAATCTGTCTCCATGACCACGGATAAACACGGCGGCTGAATCTGCCTCCGTGACCGCTGGCACACATAACGGTTGAGGCAGCCTTCGCCACCAGCGCGTTTACAGAGGATAATCAGGCGTTTTTAACGCGCTTTTTGCAATCATCCGCTCCAGCTCACGCGCATCGTGGCTGCAAAACAGGCTGATTTCGTGACCGTGATGACTGGCCAGCTCGCGTAAACGCTGCTGGTTGAGCAGCCTGGCATCCGTATTCATCGACATTAGCCACTGATAAAAGCGCAGTCCGGGCGTACAGTGTCTTTGCTCTTCTATCTCACGGCGATAAAACCACGCATCGCCGCCGTGCAGCACCCAGCCCGTATCCGTCTGAATGGCAATTCCGGCGTGACCGGGCGTATGCCCGGCCAGAGGGATCATTAATATTTCGGGCGGCAGACCTTTTAAATCGGTGACCGCATCAAAACCAAACCACTTTTCCCCCGCTGGCTGATAGCCTGTCCAGCCGGAGATGCCGCCCCACTGTCCGGGTCGATAACGGGAACGGGTAAGCCAGCTGTGCCGCTGCTGCGCAGTATCGATCTCCTGCTGCATCAGATGAATTTGCGCCTGGGGGAAATCGGTCAGGCCGCCCGCGTGGTCAAAATCAAGATGGGTCAGCACGATGTGCCGCACGTCTGCCGCCCGATAGCCCAGCGCCTGAATTTGCGCCAGCGCCGTCAGTGATTCGCGGCGCTGTATATTGTTCATCACGCGGAAAAAAGTGGCTAACCGACCCGGCTGCCTGACATCTTCCGTGCCAAAACCGGTATCGACCAGCACCAGACCATGATTCTCGGTTTCAATCAGCAGACAGTGGCAAACCAGATGCGCGTGAAGGCCTTTACTGAAGCCGTCATAAAATGCGCCGCCCAACGGACACATGCAGCCACAGTTCAGGTGAATGATTTTCACTGATTTTATCTCCGTTACTCTGCCGTATGGATAAGTGTAGACGGCTTTTAAAATCGTCCGGTAAGAGTAGCGGCGTAGATTTCAGTGACGGCGGGCAGCGGGAAACTTTCGCCGTTCCCCGCTTGCGGCTGATTGCGACAGTCCGTCACCGCGCGGAAATAAAAGCGGGGCTGGCTCATCAGAGCGCTGTTCCAGAACCGAGGTTATGGTAGACGGTAACGCAAGATGATTTTTGACCATTGTTATGCCAGGCACAGGTTCCCTTCAGTAAACCACCTGCCGATCAAACAGTTGACCGTGCTCATTGCTCGTCAATCCTCGACTACAATTACCCCCTTACCCATTCAGAATAAAAGGAGGCCGTGTGAAAGAAGTTTTTCATACAAATTATTTGCACTTAATTACGTCAGTGACATTCTGGGGTAACATTCTTTTAGTGGTGGTGATTACTGCTGTCACTTTCCTGGTGATCAAAAAAGTCATTTCGCTGCTGCAAAAGCGCATTTCCCGGTGGTCTGCTAACCATGAAAACCGCGTCATGCACAAAGTCTTTCTGGACGTGCTGAAAAGAACCCGCGTCTCGCTGATTTTCTTTGCTTCTTTTTTATTCAGCCTGCAGTTTATCGTGCTGCCCGGCAACGTCAGCGGCACTATTCCGCACGCCTGGTTCCTGGTGCTGGCGCTGCAAATTGCGCTCTGGCTGGATCAGACCGTGCAGTCCTGGCTGCGCTACTCGCTGACCAGCTCCGGCCCCGACTCTCACCGTAATCCGGTAACCACCATTATTCTTGGGCTGTTACTGAGGGCGCTGGTCTGGTCGATTATGATCCTGTCGATTCTGGCAAACGCGGGCGTTAATATCACCGCGCTGGTGGCCAGTCTTGGCGTTGGGGGTATTGCTATTGCGCTGGCGGTGCAGACCGTTTTAAGCGACCTGTTTGCCTCGCTTTCCATCGGGATTGATAAACCTTTTGAAATTGGCGACTTTGTGGTCTTTAACGACGTTTCCGGCACTATTGAGCATATTGGTTTAAAAACCACGCGGATCCGCAGCCTGAGCGGTGAGCAGATTGTTTGCGCCAACGCGATTTTGCTACAGCAGACCATCCATAATTACAAAAGAATGCAGACGCGCCGTATCGTGTTTAATTTCGGCGTGCCGCTGGCTACCACGGCAGAGCAACTACGCCAGATTGGGCCGATGATTGAAGGCGTCATCAGCAAGATTGATAAGACAAGGTTCGACCGCGCGCATCTTTCCTCTTTTGAGTCCGACAGAATCATGTTTGAAGTAGTGCATATCCTGAAATTCTCCGATTACAACCAGTATATGGATGTTCAGCAGGAGATTAATTTATGCATCAAGGAGTATCTGGAAGAGACCGGAATTGGGCTGGCTGGCCCGCACCGTTTTGTTACCTTTACCGACAGCGATACGGCTTTCCCGGCCTTAGCTGAGCAAAAGCGCGCATAAAATTAGCGGCCCGGCAGGCTTATCTGTTCGGGCCACTTAGCCTGAGATGAAAAACAGCAATACAGGCGCAGCCTCATACTGCTGACAAACCTGGACAGTCCGTGCGTTCCGGCATTTTTTAAAGCAACACCGTAGCTTTTTGGCAGCGGAGGCCGACCGGATAACCGGACCGTTTTGGCGCATGGACGCGCCAAACGAGCCATCATGGACGATTTCACGGCGTGTCCGTGTTCCGGTCGGCCTCTGCAGCTATTCACTGGCCTGAACGCGACCTGATGTTTTATAAGTTTGTCAGCAGTCTGAGGCGTAGCCTTCATCATTTCACTGCCTTGCTCGCGCGAACGCGCTATATTGTTCGCTCCGAAACAGTCAGGGAACGATCATGGACTCGCAGCACTCTTACCCAACCCGCAAACGCCCGATGAAGCTCAGCACCTCGGTTAGCCTGATGGTTGGCGCGGTCATTGCCGCCGTGCTGCTGATTGTGCATCTGTTCTATTTTTTCCAGATAAGCCATATCACGCGCGCCAGCGTACAGGATAAAGCGCTGGCCGTAGCGCGCACGCTGGCCGATTCTCCCGATGTGCAGCGTGCTTTACTGCTGCCAGCCGACCGCAATATTATCCAGCCCGTGACGCTGGCCGTACAGCAAAGCAATCATCTGCTGTTTGTAGTGGTGACCAACATGGACGGCATTCGCTATTCGCATCCCAATAAAGCGGCAATCAACCGCCATTTTATTGGCGACGATCTGCAACCGGCGCTGGCTGGTCATGAAAACGTGTCGGTCAACCGTGGCCAGCTGGAACCGGCGCTACGGGTTTTCACCCCGGTTTATGACCAACAGCAGCGGCAAATTGGCGTCGTGGCGGTGGGGATATCGCTCAGTGAAGTTGCGCAGCAGATTGGGCGCAGCCGCTGGTCTATTCTGTGGACGGTGCTGTTTGGCGTGCTGGCTGGCGCAATAGGCACTTACTGCCTGGTCAAAGCATCCCGCCGCGTTCTCTCCGGGCTGGAACCCTATGAGATCTCCATGCTGTTCAGGCAGCGCCAGGCAATGCTGCAATCGCTAAAAGAAGGCGTGATTGCCGTGGATGAACAGGCGCAGGTAACGTTGATTAACCGTACCGCACAAGAGCTACTCAGCGACACGGTACAGGCGGTCAACGACGCGCCTGGCCCGTTAATAGATAATTTGCGTCAGGTAGTAAGAAGCGGTACGCCCTTGCGCGATGAAGAGATTCACTTTGCCGGGCGTATCTTAATCAGCAATACCATGCCGCTACGCGGTAAAAGCGGCATTACCGGCGCGGTCTGCACCTTCAGGGACAAAACCGAAGTTAGCCAGCTTATCCAGCGGCTTGACGGTATGGTGAACTATGTCGATGCGCTGCGTGAGCGCTCGCACGAATTTATGAACAAGCTGCATGTCATTCTCGGCCTGCTGCATTTAAAAGACTATCGGCAGCTGGAAAGCTACATTCTGAAAACCGCCAGCAACTACCAGGCAGAAATCGGTTCACTGATGGCAAAAATCAAATCGCCGGTGATCGCCGGTTTTCTGTTAAGCAAGATGAGTCATGCGGCAGACCGGGGCCACCAGCTGACCATCAGTAACGATAGCCTGCTGCCGGACAGCGGAAGCGAGCAGCAAACTGCCACGCTGATTACCGTACTGGGCAACCTGATTGAAAACGCGCTGGATGCCGCGGATGACGAGGCCGAAGGCGAAATCAGCGTGCTGCTGCACTATCAGAACGGCTGGCTGGCCTGCGTGGTCAGCGACGATGGGCCGGGCATTCCGCCCGATCGGCTGGAGGCTATTTTCGCTAAGGGCGTCTCCACTAAGGGTGAAAATCGCGGCGTGGGATTATTTCTGGCAAAACAACAAACTGAAAGCCTTGGCGGGAAAATTATTGTAGAGTCCGAGCCCGGCGTTTATACGCAATTTTTTGTACAACTGCCCTGGGACAGAGGAAGCAAAAGCGCATGATTAACGTATTAGTCGTCGACGATGACGCCATGGTTGCAGAGCTGAACCGCTGTTATATCGGCCAGCTGGAAGGCTTTAGCTGCGGCGGTATCGCTGCAACCCTGCAGCAGGCGAAAGAGATGGCGCTGCAAGGCGAATACGATCTCGTTTTGTTAGATATCTATCTTCAGCAGGATAACGGTCTCGATCTGCTGCCCGTGCTGCGCCAGGCAAAACGCGCGGTGGACGTTATCGTCATCTCTTCCGCTGCCGATGCCGAAACCATCCGGCAGTCGTTGCATTACGGCGTGGTAGATTATCTGATCAAACCTTTCCAGTTTCCGCGCTTTGAAGAGGCGTTGACTGGCTGGCGACGCAGAAAGGCGTTGATGGAGGGACAGCATTACTATCAGCAGGCGGACGTAGACAAGCTGATCCACGGCGACCGGGTAGCGGGCGACGGCAAGAAGCTGCCAAAAGGCTTAACGCCGCAGACGCTGCGCACGCTGTGCCAGTGGATTGACGCGCATCCGGACGACGAATTCTCCACCGACGATCTGGCCGCCGCCGTGAATATTTCGCGCGTCTCCTGTCGTAAATATCTTATCTGGCTGGCGCAGTGCAATATCCTGTTTACCAGCATTCACTATGGGGCGACCGGCCGACCCGTTTATCGCTATCGCCTGCAGGCTGAATATGCCGGTCTGCTCAGGCAGTACTGTCAGTAACGGTATAGCGCTCGTCCAGCTGCTGAAACTGCAGCGGCGCAGAGAGCACAACCTGGCGATCTTTAGTGACGAAAATGGCCTCAATTTGCGGATACGCCGCAAGATAAGCGAGGCCCTTTTCAACGCCCATGCCGTAAAGCAGCGTGGTGAAAATATCGCAGTCTGTCGAGTTATCGGCAATCACGGTGACGCTCAGCAGCTCGTTGTCGAGCGGATAGCCGGTACGCGGGTTGAGAATATGATGGTAAAGACGGCCATGCTGTTCAAAGTAGCGTTCATAAATCCCGGATGTTACTACCGACCTGTTGCTGACGCTTACCGTGCCGATTAGCGCTTCCGGCGAAGAAAACGGCACCTTCAGGCCGATAGCCCACGCCTGCTGGCCTTCCGGCGCGTTAAGCGTCTGCACGTTGCCGCCAAGATTGATTAATCCGCAGTCGCAGCCCTGCTGCAGCAAATAGTCCCTGACGCGATCGGCGATATAGCCTTTGGCAATCGCACCAAGGTCAATCTCCATGCCGGGCCGGGTGAGAAATACCGTTTGCTGCCGTTCATCCAGCACGACACAGGCGGGATCGGTTAACGCCAGCAGCGCGTTAATCTCTTCTGCTGGTGGCACGCTGTCGCCCTGAAAACCGATCTTCCAGCGCTTCACTAACGGGCCAATCGCAAAATTGAAACAGCTCTCCGGCAGCAGGCTGACTTCTCTGGCGCGTTTAATCAGAGCAAAGACGGGCGCGCTGACCGCAACAGGCTGCTTGCCTGCCGCCTGGTTGACGGCCATCACTTCGGAAGGCGAGCGGTTAACGGTAAACAGGTTTTCCTGCTGCTTAATCAGGCGGAAAACGTTGGCGGCCAGTTTTTCGTCGTGCCCGGCCAGCTTAAGCTGTACGGGCGACCCCATCAGTACCGCATCATAAGCGCAAAGCCTCATCATCTTTCCCTCTGGAGCATGGTGGTCGCCAGTATGCAACGCCGGAACGGCAAAATGCCAGCGTCCGACTGGCATTCATGCAGAACGGCGGAGCTGATGCCCCGCCGTCGCTTATCAGCGCTTCATTGCCCAGGCCGCCGCGTTATGTCCTGCCAGCTTGCCGAAGATGATAATGTCGGCGATAGCGTTGCCGCCGATGCGGTTACCGCCGTGGATACCGCCGACCACTTCTCCCGCCGCCCACGCGCCTGCAATCGGCTGCTGCTGCGTATTGAGCACGGCGGTATCGCTGTTGATGGTCACGCCGCCCATGGTGTGATGAACGCCAGGCGCGATGCGTATCGCATAAAACGGCCCCTGGTTAAGCGGATGACGCAGCGCGGTCTGGCGACCGAAGTCCTCATCGTTTTGCCGCTCAACAAACAGGTTGTAACGTTCCAGCGTGGCCAGCAGCGCATGGAAATCCATATTCAGCTTCACGGCCAGCTCGTGCGGTGACGGCGCGCTAACCACAAAGCCTTTGGCGATATACTCATCTGCCGCTTTGTTATTCAGCCTGACCTGCTCGTCAAAAATCACCCAGGCGCTTTTTTCCGGCAGAGCGATGATATCCGCCGACACTTTGTCGCGCGTGTTCATCTCGTTACAGAAACGGTGTCCGGCCTGGCTCACCAGAATCGCCCCACCGCCGCGAATCGCCTCGGAAATCAGGTATGAGGTGGTTTGTTCAACGGTCGGGTGAATCTGGATTTCGCCCATATCAACCGTGCCCGCGCCCGCTTTTTCCAGCAGCGCAATGCCGCTGCCGGTTGCGCCCTTATGGTTGGTGGTGACAAACCCATCCAGCTCAGGGCGATACTTAACCACCATTTCCCGGTTGGCGCTGAAGCCGCCGGTTGCCACAATAACGCTACTGGCGTTAAGGATGCGGCTGTCGTTATATTCATCCACCACTTTGACCCCGGCCACTTTATCGCCGTCCATAATGATTTCCGCTACGGTGGTTTCCAGCAGTACCTCAATGCCGCGCTGGTTAATATTTTTCACCAGTCCGCTGATTAAAAAGCCCCCTACCGCTGAACGGTCAGCCGGACGGTGCGTACGGTCAATGCTCATCCCGCCGGTGATAGTAATATCGTTCAGCTCGATGCCCTTCGCTGCCAGCCATTCAATAGCGTCCGGGGCCAGCTCGACAAACTCTTTCAGCAGCACCGGATTATTTTTAAACTGTCCACCCTTCAGCGTTTCCTGGTAGAACAGCTCTTTACTGTCCTTAATGCCTTTCAGCTTCTGGAAGCGGGTTTCCGCCGCGTTCATGCCCACGGAGGCTTTAATGGTGTTGCCGCCGATGGTCGGCATTTTTTCAATAATTGCCACGCGAGCGCCTTCATCATGCGCCTGGATAGCGGCGGCCAGGCCAGCGCCGCCGCTGCCAATCACCACCACATCGTAACTCTGCGGTGCCTGCGGATTGCCGCCCTCTTCAATCACGTGCTCTTTGCTGCTGGTCGCCAGCGCGCGCGAAACCGCTTTTTTCAGCGCTTCACTCTGCGTGGTAGCGCCAGTGACGGCATCCACGTGCGGGCTGTTGGCAACCAGGATACGGCTACGCAGGTTCTCAAAGGTGGTGGTGAAATCAACGTCCAGGCTTTCGTCCGGCACCAGCGTGATATCGGTAATACGGTCGGTATCCAGCGCGACGTTGATTTTCAGCTTCAGCGCTTCGGCTTCGACTTTTTCCTGATAGATACCCGCCTTATATTTGCGGCCGGTAGTGCTGGTATCGCGGATCATCGCGTCTACCAGCGAGAAACGCCACAGCGGCTCAGGAATGTTCAGCTCTTCGCGACGGTTGCTGTCGATATAAAGCTCAAGGCGATCGTTGTGGATGATGCGATCGGCCCAGTCCGGATAGGCAATGCAGGCTTTACCAATCGCTACCAAATCAAAACCGTGTTCCAGCGCGCTTTCGGCATCCGACTTGTTAACCACGCCGCCCACGCCAATCACCGGCACCTTCGCCAGCGTGGCTGAACGCTGAGCAATAAATTTGGTAATAAGCGGCGTTGGATCGCGCGTATCGACAATGGAAGGCCGTAACAGCTGGCCTACCGAGAAGTGAACATAGTCCAGCCCGCGCGCCGCCAGTTTCTCCAGCAGATACAGAGTATCGTCAAAGCGAATGCCCGGGACCTCCAGCTCTTCCGGCGAGAAGCGGTAGCCGATAATAAAGTTATCATCAGCAAAGCGCTCGGCCATTTTATGGGTAATTTCAAGCACTTCCAGCGGGAAGCGCGTACGGTTGTCGCGGCTGCCGCCCCATTTATCATCGCGCTGGTTGGAGTTAGGAGAGTAGAACTGCTGGATGAGATAAGTGTTAGCACCGTGAAGCTCAACGCCATCGAAGCCCGCCTTGATGGCCCGGTTTACCGCATCGCCAAATTTGGTGATCATGACCTCAACTTCTTCGCCTGTCAGTGCCGTGGGCGTCGTGGCACCTTCACGCGGCGCGGCAATAGCGCTGGGCGCAACCGGCGTTCTGCCGCCAATCAGTTCCGGCTCTACCATTCTGCCGCCGTGGTAGATTTGCAAAATTGCTTTGGAACCTTTCGATTTTATGGCGTCAGCAATGCGGGACAGGCCAGAGATTTTATTGTCGTTATCAATGCCGATAGCGCCGGGAAAAGCAGGTCCTTTCGGGTCGATAAAGGCGCACTCCACGATCACCGTACCGATGCTGCCTGCGCGATCGCGATAATACTCTACCAGCTCGCTGGTGACGGTACCGTCATAAAAGCCGGTACAGGTGGTCATCGGTGCCATCAGCAAACGGTTTTTCAGCACCGCGCCATTGGGCAGCGTAAGCGGATTCAGGATCGGGGTGAGCGTATTCATTATAACCGACTCCAGGAGGATGGAATTTTAAACCCTGTGACAGAAGAAGCGTAATTAATTAACTGACTGTTCCTGTTGCATGCAGTAAATATAGCAATTTTAATTTTTATCTTTGCGGTTAATTTAGTTAATAAAGTTTTGAAAGTAGTGCGATGAATTATTTATTTTATGCCCTGTCGGCACCCTGCTAATTGTTAACCAATAGTTAACAAAAATCAATATCCGGTTGTTACCAAAAATAAATCCAATAAAAACAAATAGATATTTTTACAAAAACCGTCTTCTGGAAATAGAGGCGGCAGAAAATCCGACTGATATGTAAAATAATGGTAATAGAAAAAGAACGGAAACACTGTTTCCAGCAAAAAGATAAAACGCGCGGGAAATATTTATTGATCCAGATCAATATTGTAAATTCGCACGAGTCGCATTATCTTCACAGCCGCTTAATAATGTGTTAAAAGATAGTTAGAAATAAATGAAGATTTATAAACACCACGGCGTGCAAGTCCAAAAACAAATAATTAAAAACGTGCTTAAACCGGGGCGTCAAACCACATTCTCAACAACTTGCAGACGATAAAATGAAACCACTATCAACCAACACCGAACCGCCCAAAGCTGCCGTCGCCGCTCCAGGCGCTAAAAAACATCTGATTATGCTTTTCCTGCCGGTATTGATAACGGTGCTGCTACTGCTCACGCCGGTTCCGGCCGGGCTGGAGCCTTACGCGTGGCACTTTTTTGCTGTCTTTGTCGGCGTCATCGTCGGGCTGATATTTGAGCCTTTGCCCGGCGCGGTTATCGGCCTGACCGGGGTGGTCGTTATCGCCCTGTTCAGCCGCTGGCTGCTGTTCAGCCCGGCAGAACTTAACGATCCCACATTCAAAGTAGCGACCCAGTCTTTTAAATGGGCCGTCAGCGGCTTCGGCAACTCCACGGTCTGGCTGATCTTCGGCGCCTTCATGTTTGCCGCAGGCTACGATAAAACCCAGTTCGGCCGCCGTCTGGCGCTGATCCTGGTGAAGTACCTGGGTCGTCGCAGCCTGACGCTGGGCTATGCCATTACCTTCGCCGATCTGCTGCTGGCCCCCTTTACGCCGTCCAACACCGCGCGCAGCGGCGGGACCATCTATCCTATTATCGCCAACCTGCCGCCGCTGTACGGCTCAAAGCCTAACGATCCCAGCGCGCGCAAAATTGGCTCCTATTTAATGTGGGTAGCGATAACCGCAGCCTGTATCACCAGCTCAATGTTTTTATCGGCGCTGGCCCCCAATTTGCTGGCGCTGGCGCTGGTAAAAAGCATTGTCGGCTTTGAGATTTCATGGGGAAGCTGGTTCCTGGCGTTCCTGCCGCTTGGCGTGCTGCTGATCCTGACCATGCCCTTGCTGGCCTACTGGTTCTATCCGCCAGAAGTCAAAATCAATGATGAAGTGCCGCGCTGGGCGAAAAGCGAGCTGGAAAAGCTCGGCAAACTTTCCCGTAATGAAATCCTGCTGCTGGTCTTTGTCTGCTGCGCGCTGCTGATGTGGATTTTCGCCGCCGCATGGATTGAACCAGCGCTGGCCGCGCTGCTGGTGGTCGTGCTGATGCTGTGGACGGGCGTACTGAACTGGAACGACATTACCAGCAATAAACCGGCATGGAACACCTTCGCCTGGTTCGCCACGCTGGTGGCGCTGGCGGATGGTCTGGCGCGGGTCGGCTTTATTGCCTGGCTGGGTAAAGAAGGCGGCCATTTGCTGACCGGCATCGACCCACAGGTGGCGGCGGTGATGCTGCTGGTGGCTTTCTTTCTGCTGCACTATCTGTTTGCCAGCACCACGGCCCATACTACCGCGCTGCTGCCTGCCATGCTGACCATTGCCGCCGCCATTCCGGGTATAAATATGCCGGTTTACTGCCTGATGATGGTTACGTCGCTGGGCGTTATGGGTATTATCACGCCTTACGGTACTGGCCCCAGCCCGATTTACTACGGCAGCGGCTATCTGCCTACCAAAGATTACTGGCGTCTTGGCACCATCTTTGGCGCTATCTTCCTTGGCGGCATGATGCTGATTGCCTATCCATGGATGGTTATGATGTTCTGAGTAGCCGAAAAATAATTCTGCTGGCCGGGCCGTGCAGGCTCTGGCCAGATAACATTGTTTCCCGTATGCCGCCTGCGGCTACGGGTTGAGCAGGTGAAAAATGTCGAACAAACCTTTCGTTTATCAACCGCCCTTTCCTCTCGCCCCTGAAGAAACCGAATATTATTTGCTGAGCCGCGAACACGTTTCCGTCAGCGAGTTTGCCGGCCAGGAAGTCCTGAAAGTCGAGCCAGCTGCTTTAACTCTGCTGGCGCAGCAGGCATTTCACGATGCCGCTTTTATGCTGCGCCCTGCGCATCAGCAGCAGGTAGCGTCCATTCTGGCCGATCCTGAAGCCAGCGAAAACGATAAGTACGTGGCGCTGCAGTTTTTAAGAAACTCAGAAATTGCGGCAAAAGGCGTGCTGCCAACCTGCCAGGACACCGGCACGGCTATCATCATGGGCAAAAAGGGCCAGCGGGTCTGGACCGGCGGCGGAGATGAAGCCGCGCTTTCGCAGGGCGTATATAACACCTACAGCCAGGACAATCTGCGCTACTCGCAAAACGTCGCGCTGGATATGTATCACGAGATCAATACCGGCACCAATCTACCGGCGCAAATCGATCTCTACAGCGTGGACGGCGACGAGTACAAGTTCCTCTGTATGGCGAAAGGCGGCGGCTCGGCCAACAAAACCTATCTCTGGCAAGAGACGCGCGCCCTGCTCAATCCCGGCAAGCTGGAAGCGTACCTGACGGAAAAAATGCGTACGCTGGGCACCGCAGCCTGCCCGCCTTACCATATTGCATTTGTTATTGGCGGCACCTCGGCAGAAAGCACGCTGAAAACGGTCAAGCTGGCGTCAACACACTATTATGACGGCCTGCCGTTTGAAGGCAACGAGCACGGCCAGGCGTTCCGCGACCGCAACCTGGAAGAAGCGCTCCTGAAGGCGGCGCAAAAACTGGGGCTGGGTGCGCAGTTCGGCGGCAAATACTTCGCGCATGATATTCGCGTCATCCGCCTGCCGCGTCACGGCGCGTCCTGTCCGGTAGGCATGGGCGTTTCCTGCTCGGCGGACCGCAACATCAAGGCGAAAATCAACCGGGAAGGTATCTGGATTGAGAAGCTGGAGGATAATCCGGGACGCTATATTCCAGCAGCGCTGCGCCAGCAAGGCGAAGGCGAAGTGCATCAGGTCAACCTGAACAGGCCGATGGAAGAGGTGCTGGCGCAGCTGTCACAGTATCCGGTTTCCACGCGGCTGTCGCTGAGCGGTACCATTATCGTGGCGCGGGATATCGCACATGCGAAATTTGGCGAGCGTCTGGAGAAAGGTGAAGGCCTGCCGCAGTATTTGAAAGATCACCCGGTGTATTACGCCGGCCCGGCCAAAACGCCAGAAGGCTACGCATCGGGATCGCTCGGCCCGACAACTGCCGGTCGTATGGACTCCTACGTTGACAAGCTACAGGCTAACGGCGGTAGCTTGATCATGCTGGCCAAGGGCAATCGCAGCCAGCAGGTGACGGATGCCTGCCGCCAGTACGGCGGTTTTTACCTGGGCAGCATCGGCGGCCCGGCAGCGGTGCTGGCGCAGCAGAGTATCAAAAGCCTGGAATGCGTAGAGTACCCGGAACTGGGTATGGAGGCGGTGTGGAAGATTGAGGTTGAAAACTTCCCGGCGTTTATTCTGGTCGATGATAAAGGCAACGACTTCTTCGCGCTTATTGCGCAGAACCAGTGTGCAAAATGTAAATAAGCCTGCGGTAAAGGCAACCGACAGCGCAACCAAAGCGGCGGCCAGTATGGTCGCCGCTTTTTGCATGCCTGGCCGCTCAATATGGTCGCCGCTTTTTGCATTTTTGCCTGCTTAATATAATCGCCGCTTTTTGCATGCTTGCCCGCTCAATGTGGTCGCCCGCTTTTTGCATGTTTGCCCACTCTGGCAGTTTCAGTGACACGTGATTTGCTTCGGGCAGCCTGAAGCTGTGGATGCCGCTTTTGCCATTTTGTTGCGTTCAGGCTGTTTCACAACGCGCATCGTTAGTAACGTAACGCTTACCGCAACGTGACGTTGTCACGTAAATTTACTATCGTACCCGGCTTCATACGGATATATCTGCCCTTATTGCTGTCGCCAGGAAGTTGCCATAGTAGCCATCTGGTTTAAAGCCACATCACCGCCCTGCGGTGGTACGCTGCCAGCCGATAACGGGCAGGCACCAGCCTGCGGGCTCAGGCTGATTTCAACACGGCGGTTAGCCATCCTGCCTGCCTCCGTATCATTACTTTTCAATGGGCGGCTTGCGCCATACCCCTGCACCACAAAACAGCTTTCCGCTATGCCGCCGTTATCACGCATCCAGTCGCGTACCGCTTCTGCCCGTTTCAGAGAAAGATGCTGATTGGTGTTTACGCTGCCAACGTTATCGGTGTGGCCGGCAATCTCGATCAGCCAGCCCGGTTTGGCCTTGATATCGATCAGCGCATTAACCAGTACGCGAGTGGAATCCGCTTTCAGCCGCCACTGGCCGGAAGCAAACAGCGCCAGGCTATCCAGCCGAATCGTCTGCGGTTGCTGTACTGCCACCACCGGCGGCGGCCAGGCTTCAATCGCAGCACGTACTGGCGCAATCAAGCCCGCGCCTTTATATAGCCCTAGTCCGTAACGCAACGGTTCGCCACCGCGTCGCCAGCTTTCCAGCAGCTGTAAATCGTCTTTGAGTTTTGCCCGAGCCTGGAGCTTAGGTTCAGGTGGCTCTTCGGGGAGTGAAAGATAAAGCGCCAGGCGATGGTTGACGTGCTGCAGCAGCTGGCGGTTGTGATGCCAGGAAGCCAACGTGGCCAGCAGCAGAAAAACGCCGCACAGCAGGCCTGTGGTACGTAAGATCTGCCTGATGCCAGTCCCCTGACGGCGAGGTAACTGCGCCAGCAGGCAGTCTGGCAAAGGCAACGTAGCCCGGGCAACGCCGGGACAGGATAAAGACGTTTGACTGGCCAGATGCTGCTGCCAGAGATTATTTTCAAGCGCCCCGGGCGGCGTAAAATTCCATCCCCGCGCACAAAACTTCAGCGCTGGCACTGCACCGGAGTGTTGCCCGGTAATCGCTGCGACCTGCGCTTTTTCCCACTTCAGCAGGCTGTCGAGCCAGAGTAGCCGGTGCAGGCGGCTTTCTCTTTCAACTGCGGGTGCCTCCTGTTGCCAGGCAGATAAAGAAAGCGGACTCTCTGCCAGCGGGTGAAACTGCATTCCCTGCTCCGGCAGCAGGGTAAACCAGCCGTGTAATGCCTCGGACGGGTTATCTCCCGGCGGTGATAACCAGCTGCAGGCCAGCAGCAGTGGCGTAACCGGTAACTTACATGCCGCTATCGCCCGATGCCAGCTGCGCAAGCCGTGCGTGAAGGCTTCTGTTTGCTGCTCCTCCGGGATAATGGCCAGCAACAGCGCCAGCCTGCCGCTTAACGTCGGCCTTTTTTCCACCAGGTACAGCGCCGTTTGCGACAGGTTTTCCGGTTCTGCAACGGCGATATACCATCCCTGTTGGGTTTCCCGATAAGGTTCGCCTGCGGCAAAAAGCGAAGCTTCACCACCGCATACCAGCACGACCCATCCGGCAAAACGCTCAGGTGGCAACAGGCTTTCGTTTATTATTGCGCCGGAATCCTGCGGTGTCCGCCGCCGCCAGTAGAATACCGCGCCGCCCGCGGCAAGAAAGATAATGCCGCTGGCCGTGACGGCAGCAAGCAGGCCGGGATGCCAGTAAATCTGCACCAGTATCAGCGACAGCCCGGCAGCCAGTAGTAGGGTTAACAACCTGATTTTATGCACCGTCTACCCCAGCCTCCCCGCCAGAAAAATGTGCTCCAGCGAAAACGAGAGCAGTAACCAAAGCCCCATCAGCAAAGCGATACCGCCCCCCCAAAATAACCATCCAGACTGGCGGCCCGCGTACAGGCGTTTTGGCCGTGAAACTAAAGGAATATCCTGGAGAAGATAAGGCGCTACCTGCTGGGCAAGCCGCTGCATAATATCTTCACGGCGCTTATCGCGGCTGGCCCGATAAAGGCCGCTAAACCCCAGCTGAAGCACACGGTAATAGCAGGTCAGCATGTGCGGATCGGGCGCAGGCTCTGCCAGTAGCATCCCAATCCGCTCCCACAGCTTTTCGCCTGCGTGCATAGCATTGAAATATTTAACCTGTAGCGGATTCGTTATCCAGTATTGATAGCCGTTATCCTGTTTCCCCCGGTTCATGACGCTTTCATCCAGCAGCGCGCAGACGGCATACAGCATCTGCTGCGAATGGGCCTTGCTGATACCCGCCTCGCTAAGCTGCTGCTGCCAGTTATCCAGCCAGCCGCAGGCTCGCTGATATAGCGCTTCGCCATCGATGATGTCCTGCCCGTTACGCAGCTGGCACACCAGTAGCCAGCCAGAGGAGAAAACCCGGTCAACAAGAGAGAGAGCATTTTCTTTCATGATCGCAGCACCGCAAAAAGTTCAAGGCTGACTTCTCTCAGAGAGCCAGAAATATAAAAGCGCAGCAGAAAATTGTTGTTCAGATTGCTATCTAACAAGCCAGTATCGCCCTGCGCGGCGGCAGCTGTCTGGTAATCTGTTCCGGCTTAACCCCCTTCATTTCACGAAAGGTGAGGCTGACGCTATAGCGGCTGGCGTATGGATCGAGATTGATACTGATGCGTGCACAATAAATTTCACTTTGGTATGAACCACTCATCTATCACTCCTTGTGAATATCGACAGAAAAGTAAAAAAACAGATTCGTTATGCGCCGTAATCAGAGGCATCAGAATATACAGGACATTCTTTAAAAAATTAGCGAATTAAATCAAAGTTACCAAAGCTTTCTTAAGATTACCGTGCTGATAGTTTATAAGACGCCAGATATTTCCTGAAATAACCAGATTAGCTATCAACCTGGCTTTATAACAGAATGGTCAGCACTCCAGGTGCTGCAAATTGTGACAGAGAAAATGATCCCCCCTGTTATTTTTTTATTTTACGGTCGGCGTGATTTTATTGTTATGTTAAAAACAGGCGTTATTTCTTCCGCTCCGGGACACCCTGCCGGGCCGCGTGTAAAATAAGCGCGTAACGCGCCAGCTGCTGTTTTATACGGTGTTCAATTTTACCGCGTAATACGGGTGAAGAATTATCGGCTTCAAGTCGACGTAGCAGCTCCTCAACGGGCAACATTGCCTGTAGCGGTTGCTGAATAGTGACCAGCTGCGCCTCCAGCTCGGCTCTGGAAAGACATGCCGTGCGCACTTCGCCACACTCGCCTACCTGTTCAGCCAGCTTTTGCAGCCTGAGCTGCGCCGTATGCCATAATCCCAGCTGTTCTGTCGGCAACGCGGTTGCAGTCATCATTTGCTGCCATTTATCCCGCTGCCAGCTCTGTTCAGGCGTGACCCGCTGCGCCAGCATCGCCACCCGCTGCGCTTTATCCGGTTCCGGTTGAATAAGCTGCCAGGCCCACACCGTTAGCCCACTCAGCACCAGAGTCGCCGCCACCCCGGCAATAAATCCCCGGCTGCGTTCCCAAAAGCTGAAACGAAGGTTTAGCGCTGAAGACGTCGTTAAATCTCTCGGCACGTAGATAAGCGGCGTAAACTCGCTATAACGGTTCGATGCGGCCTGATTGCCGCGTTTAAGGGCTTCCAGCGCCGTTGCTTTTGTCTCGCTTTGCGGTGCTGCCAGCCGTTCGGTAAGCGTAGCTACCTGGATGACCAGGCGATCCAGCTGGCTTAAATGCTTATGGGCAAGCTCTTCCAGCGTGGCAACGTTTTGCTCCAGCTGTTCGCGCAAATGCAGCAGCAGCTCGAGATCGCTCGCCCTGTAGCTGCTTTCGCTGATAATTTGCTGAACGCCCGTACTTAGCCAGGTGATAATAGCCAGTCTTGCCGGAAGCGGCTGTGGCCAGAGTGTAGGCCACTGATGCCTGATCATCGCAGTGATAATTTCTATGCCTTCACACAGACCGGCCAGGCCGGCATTGTGCGCTCTTGCCCGCGTATACCAGGCAACGCTTTGTAAATCCATGCCGTTAGCCCTGAAAAGCGCGATTGCCTGTCGCTCAACCTGTTGCCAGTCTGTCTCGCTATTACTGACAGTATTTAGCTTTGCTATTTCCTGACGAAGCGCGCTAAATTCCGGTAATGCCCGGGGATCGCCGCCGGTGTGTAAAATATTATTGTCAAACTCTGTCATGCCCTGATTTCCCTTTTTTAACAGCTTTGTTGCTCCCTGAAATCCGTCCTGTGCCCGCACAGGCTTTTCCCTGTTTGGCAGTGCAAGATAAACCTGCACTATCAGGATATTAATAACGCCATGCCTTTTTTCAGGCGCTAAAAGCAATATATTGATTGACCTGAAAATTTGCAAAGATAACTTTGCTTTTGCGCCAAATATTTAGCAATAAGCAGCCCTATATTTTTATTACAA
This sequence comes from Erwinia phyllosphaerae, assembly GCF_019132875.1. Lineage (GTDB taxonomy): Bacteria > Pseudomonadota > Gammaproteobacteria > Enterobacterales > Enterobacteriaceae > Erwinia > Erwinia phyllosphaerae. Next base: position 266,420 of record NZ_JAHSPF010000003.1, on the reverse strand, counting down.
CAGCTTATTAACGGTTTAACTAAATGCATTAACTTACGCTATTATCTAAAACCCCGTAAAAAAATAAAACGCATTCGGAATAAATAAGCGTCGATGCTCGCTTGTACTGGCCGAATTTTTCAGAGAAAAAATTTAATAAAAGGTGAACAGCCCCGTAGTGTATTAAAATCCGACGTTGCTGACGGCGCGCGCCCTGCCAGTGATAACTGGAAATAAAAAAATGCCTGACCACATCACATTTCATCGTGATTTGCCACACGGTATGCAGAATGTCGTCTAAAGTTTGTTTCAGGGTCAATAACTTACAGATCCCCGTTCAGGCTATGGAGAACTAGCAATGCAGAGAGTTGAAAAACGTCAATGGAAAACTGTTCTGGCACTCCCGCTGCTGGCTACGCTGGCAGGCTATGCTAACGCCGCCGAGGTTTCACAGCAGGCCAGCACGGCACCTCAGCCGCCAGACGTGACGCTCGGGCCGCTTTATCAGGCCGTTCAGGCAGCAAAATTATTTCCCGATCAAAAAACGTTTGCGGATGCGCTGCCTAAAACCAGTCCCAGCCAGATCCTGGCGGACTGGCAGATGCAAAGAAAACAGAGCAACTTTGATTTGCGTCGTTTCGTCAAAACCAATTTTACCTTGCCGGTTAGCGGCGCGGCCTATGTGCCGCCAGCAGGCCAAAGCCTGCGAGAGCATATCGATGGGCTATGGCCCGTGTTGACCCGCAATGGTACACCGCTAAACCAGTGGGATTCGCTGCTGGCGCTACCAAAACCTTATGTCGTGCCCGGCGGCCGTTTCCAGGAAATTTATTACTGGGACAGCTATTTTACCATGCTGGGACTGGCCGAAAGCGGCCACTGGGACCGCGTTCAGGATATGGTCGATAACTTTGCCGCGCTGCTGGACAAGTATGGCCACATTCCTAACGGCAGCCGCAGCTACTATCTGAGCCGCTCGCAGCCGCCGTTTTTCAGCCTGATGGTAGATTTACTGGCAACGCATAAAGGCGAAAGCGTCTACAGCCAGTATCTGCCCGAGCTGCAAAAAGAGTACAGCTACTGGATGAGCGATGCCGACAGCCTTAAGGCAGGCGATGCCGCAAAAACCGTGGTGAAACTGAAAGATGGCACCTTGCTAAACCGCTACTGGGATAGCCGCGATACGCCACGTACCGAATCGTGGATGGATGACATCGAAACCGCAGAAAAAGCGAAAGAGCGTAACAAAGGCGAACTCTATCGCGATCTACGCGCCGGTGCAGCATCCGGCTGGGATTTCAGCTCACGTTGGTTTGCCAAACCTGGCGATATTTCCACTATCGAAACCACCCATATTCTGCCGGTAGACCTCAACTCGCTTATGTTCCATCTGGAACAAACGCTGGCGCGTGCCAATAAAGAAGCCGGTCATCAGGACGCCAGCCAGCACTTTACGCAGCTAGCCGAGCAGCGTCAGAAAGCGATTAACCACTATCTGTGGGACAGTAAACAGGGCTGGTACGCCGACTATGACTGGCGGAAAGCGAAGGTCAGACCGCAGCTGACCGCTGCCACGCTGTTCCCGCTTTATCTCAAAGTAGCGACGGCAGACCAGGCTAACCGTACGGCCATGGCGGTACAGGCGCAGCTGGTGAAAGAAGGTGGACTGGTCACCACTAACGTGAATAACGGCCAGCAGTGGGATGCGCCAAACGGCTGGGCACCTTTACAGTGGGCGGCGGTAGAAGGCCTTAATAACTACGGTAAGCAAACGCTGGCGAAGGATATTGGTATGCGCTTCTTAAATAACGTGCAAACCACCTATAACAAGGAGCATAAGCTGGTTGAAAAATATGTCGTGGAAGGTAAAAACCTGGGCGGCGGCGGCGGCGGTGAATATCCGTTGCAGGACGGCTTTGGCTGGACCAACGGCGTCACGCTCAAGCTAATGGATCTCTATTGCCCTAAAGGCGTGGTTTGTAACAACGTTAGCGATATCACTAAAAAGTAGGACAACTTCAGGCGACCGCACGTCGCCTGTACCTTTCTTTCCGATCTTTGCATAACCTTCTGCTATCCATAAAAAACCCCACGCCGGAGCGCGGGGTTATTGTTCACGGAACATTTCCTTTTCAGGACAACCGCGTGACTAGCTTCTGACTTTACGGTAGATCCACAGCACCACAATGGCGCCGATCACCGCCACGACAAAGCTACCGAAGTTAAAGCCGTCTACCTTGCCGAAGCCCACCAGGGTGCTGATCCAGCCGCCAACTACGGCGCCCACAATCCCCAGAATAACGGTGATGATAAAACCGCCGCCATCTTTACCCGGCATAATCCACTTTGCGATGATCCCGGCAATCAGACCAAAAATGATCCATGACAAAATTCCCATTTACTGCTCCTTGGTTTGTACTCATTGGACGGGCTAAGTATAGGCAAAGATTCTAACTCTGTGATTTAAAGCCAAACTTTTTGCACTTTTTTTTCACACCGCCTAAAGCGTCACACTTTCATGCCGATAATTTGTCGTATCACCGCCAGGCATGTGTTTGCTGACCTAATCGGAGTGGGACGTGAAAGAAGAAGAAAAAGAGCAGTATCTCAAGCGTGGCCCGCTCGCCGTGCTTGCCGTATTAAAAAATTTACATAAAAATCAGACACCAGTATTAGTTTCACACGACCGGGGCCAGTTTATTACTCGTCTGCTTTACGCTGACAAAGAGCGCCTGCTTCTTGACTATGGCAGTAACGATTATGAAAACCAGCTGGCGTTGACGATGAAAAACCTGCATCTGACTGCGGAAACGCAGGGTGCCAAGGTTGAATTTGCGCTAGACGCGCTGGAAGCCGATAACCATGAAGGGCTGCCGGCCTTTGGCGCTGACCTGCCCGACGTACTGTGGATGATCCAGCGCCGCGAGTTTTTCCGCGTGTGCGTACCGCTCGATCCGGTTTATTACTGCCATGTAAAATGGCCGGGCGGCGGCGAAGGCCGTATGCGCTTGCAGGACCTTTCGCTGGGGGGAGTCGGCGTATTAGGCGACGCCACGCTGCCGGAGACGCTGCAAGGTGGCGAAGAATTTAAAAAAATGCGTCTTGAGCTGGGCGAATATGGTCAGCTGGAAGTGGATGCTGCGCTGATTAACGTAGGCCAGCGCAGCATAGTAGGCAATAAAAATGAAACGGTGGTAACGCCTCGCCTGAGCTTTCGCTTTGCCTCGCTGAGCTTTGCCCAGGAACGTTTGCTGCAAAACGTGATCTTTTCGCTGGAGCGCCTGGCCCGCGAAAAAGCGACCCGTTTTCAGTAAAAAAGAAGCCGCCCGCACAGGTGGCTTTACTCATTATTCCTGTCCCGGGCGCACAGCTACCGTTAAATAGTGCGGTAAGCCGTGGTTACCTTCCACAGATAGCGCGGCGCCTGAGCGGCCGGGTGCTTCTCCTGCACGTGCTGATAAAACTCTTCCGGCGTCATAGAGTTAATCATGGCAATCGCCCGATCCCTGTCTCGCGAAAAGGTTCTCAGCAGCGCGCCAGCCCCGTTGGCGTAAGAAACGATAGTGGCGTAACGCAGGGTTTTTGGATTGCGTATACCGGCCAGGGACTGATCCTGCAAGATTTTCAGATAGGCGGTGCCGATATCGATATTTTTCACCGGATCACGCAGCTCCGAGCTGCTCGGCTGGCCGCGACGTCCCTGTACCCGATACACTTCACGCCCCGCCGTGGAGGCTTTTATCTGCATTAAACCAATGGCGTTTGATTTGCTGACCACCGTTGGATTGCCGCCCGACTCCACTGAAATAATCGCGTCCACCAGCTTCTGGTCAACGCCGTAGTTATGTGCCGCGTTCTCGGTAAATAAAGACCACGCCTGCGCGACTTTTTGCGGCGGCGCTTTGGTCAATGGCGTTTGCTGCAGGTTTTCGCTCTGCCTGTGCGGCTGACCGGCACAGCCTGCCAGCAGGAGCACGCCAAGTATTGCCGCTGTTTTTACGCTTCTCACGCTGTTGTTCCTTTAGGCTTTTGCTTCGCGCTTCATCATAACGGCTGTCTGCAGGGAGAAAATTACCGTAACTCCTAATTTGCCGTTTCGGTTGGTGACTTCAGCGCTGCTTTTCGTCATTATCAGCCGTATTGGACCCGCAATGGCACAAAATAATTCACTAAGCCCGCATAAAATTTGTTCGGGCCGCTTAAGCTTGTGGCCTGCTATCCTTGACGGCAGGCAAAACTCGTTGAAATAAAGTCATTATTTAGCCAGTAAAGGATAAAAGTGAAGATTATGTCCGTTATCCCACGCATTTTTCATCTGATTGCACCTTCTGGCTATTGTCAGAACCAGCAGGCAGCGCTGCTTGGCGTACAGCGCCTGCAGGCGCAGGGCCATCGGGTTAATAACACGCAGGTGATAGAGCGCCGCGACCAGCGCTTTGCCGGTAATGACCAGCAGCGGCTGCAAGATCTTGATCTGCTGACTACCGAGGCGGATATCGTCATGCCGGTACGCGGCGGCTACGGCGCTACCCGGTTGCTGCCCGATTTTGATGCCGCCGCGCTGGCGGCGCGGTTACGCGATCGGCCGATGGCGATTTGCGGGCACAGTGATTTTACGGTGATTCAGATGGCGCTGCTGCAGCAAGGCGCGCAGACCTTTAGCGGCCCGATGCTGGCGAGCAATTTTGGCGCAGAGGTTTTATCTGATTTTACCATCGAGCACTTCTGGCGCGCGCTGACTTCGCCAGAACTGACGTTAGAATGGCAAACGGAGCCGCAGCAGTTAGACGTTGCCGGTACGGTGTGGGGTGGCAATCTGGCGATGCTCACTTCCCTTATCGGTACGCCGTGGCTGCCGACAATTACCGGCGGTATTCTGGTGATCGAGGATATCAATGAGCATCCCTTCCGTACGGAAAGAATGCTGCTACAGCTGGCCCAGCATGGCGTGCTGGCGCGCCAGAAAGCCATTGTCGCCGGCAGCTTTACCGGTGTAAAACTGACTGATTACGACAGCGGTTACGATTTTAACAGCGTATGGACGCTGATTCGGCAGCTTACCGGCCTGCCCGTGGTCAGCGGCCTGGAATTTGGTCATCACTGGAATACCGTTACGCTACCCCTTGGCGCTCAGGGGCATCTACAGGTAGAAGGCTCCACCGCTACGCTGACCCTATCGGGACATCCCGTCCTGCGTTAGGCATTCTGGAGTATACATGAAGCAGCTGTATGAAGATCTGTGGGTTTCCACGCCAGAATTTCCGCCGGGCGAAAAAGATCCGGAACTGATGATGCATGGCTTTTTGCTGCAGCTTAATCGCGGCAACGTGCTGATTTCCCGCGTAGAAAACCCGGAAGATCATCATGTTATTCAGGATCTTGGCGGTATCTTCCGTCACTATCTTACCCACTGGCATGAAGCTGGCCCGGGTACGCAACTGCTCCAGCAGCGCTTTAATTCAGCGCTCTACTGCCATAACCGTGCGCTTGGCGCGGTCAGCTCGTTTGCTGAAGCGGACGACACCTTTAATCAGGCCGAAGTTCACTGCGGCAGTTTTCACGTGGTGCCGACGCCCGGCCATACGCCCGGCAGTACGACCTATCTGTATGCTTCACCTTATGGCAAAACCTATCTGTTTGTGGGTGATACCATCTGCCTTAGCCACGATCGCTGGATAACCGTGCTGGTGCCGGAAAGCAACGAAGCTGACTTAAAGCGCACGCTGGAATTTTATCGTGCCTTACGGCCGGACGTAGTGCTAATGAGTACGACCCGCGGCCATCTTTCATGGCAGGAAGTGACGGTGCGCGACTGGCTGTCGCTGCTGGACGAGGCAGAAAATGCGCCGCTGGATTTGCGCCAGCGGCCGGGAGAATAGCGACGAGTTAAAGCGCTTTCGTTAAGTAAAATCGCTGATGAACGCGCGGATAATTGTCCAGGACGAACCGCACCACGTATCCCTTCTTTTCGTAAAAAGGCCTGGCCTGAAAGCTGGCCGTATCTACCTGAGCATACAGACAGCCGCGCCTGCGGGCTTCCTCTTCCGCAGCCTGTATCAGTGCGCTTCCCGTCCCCTGCCCGCGCAGGGTATCACTGACCCACAGCATATTAATACGCAACCAGTCACCTACGGTTGACCCGGTCAGGCCAGCCAGCTTTTTGCCATCCGGCCCGCATATAAAAACGGCAAGGCTTACCGGCTTATCAATAAATTGTGAATTAAAGGCAAAGAGTTCGGCCTCGATTTCTGCCAAATCCTCTGCCCCAGGCTTATCCGTTAAAATTAATTCCATTTTTCCGCTCTCTCATTAACTAACCGTTCCAGACCGGCGGCACTTTTTGCCGCTCACCAAAGCTTTCCGGCAGCGGCACGCGGTAAATTCGCCACGGCTTTTGCACCCGATCTTTGCCGTCGGGTCCGCGTTTAAAGGCCATCCGCCCAAGCTGCGGGCAAGGAATATAAAGCTCGCGCTGCCAGGTAATAAACAGCGCATCCGGCCCCCAGATACGATCGTCTTCAATTACCACGCTGAGCTTGCCATCCGGCGACAGCATAGTGATCCGGGGCCGAAGAAATTCGGCCATATACAGATTCCCTTTGCTGTCCATCGCGGTGCCCACCAGCGTTGGCGTATCGTAGACGTATTGCACCTGCTGGGCCAGCTCGCTATCGCTTAGCGTTTCATCGCGCAGTCCGCGCGTAGGGACACGATAGAGCGGTCCGGTCAGTGCCTGAAAATAGAGCCACTGCCCGTCCGGACTGATCTCCAGCGGATCGGAGTGTACCTTCACTGGCGCGCCGGTTTTGTCCTGCATCATATAGCCGTTATCCCCGATGGGCGGCCTGTCGTTACGCATTAACGTCAACGGATGAGCAGAAAGCTTACGCAGCGCCTTGCCGGTTTTAAGGTTGACGACGATCAGACCACCCAGCCCGGAATCGGTGAAATAGGCGTTTCCGGCGTCCAGCCGCAGATCGTTAATGGTGCCGTTTTCCGGCAGCGTTTTTTCATCAAAGGTAATTTTACGCAGCAGCTTGCCGGTCATATCAAACTGCAAAATTTTCTGCGCATCGCGGCCCAGCTTTTTATCGCCCTGATCCACTACCCATAGCGTGTCATCGTCAAAGATATGGATGGTGTTAACCATGACAAAAGCATCGGTGCCGGGATTGCCAGGCTGCCAGCTGTTCCATTCACCGCCGGGAAAAGGTTTTAGCTGGCCGTCAGGCATCACTTCGGCCACAGAAGGGGAGTTTTCGCTGCCGGGCCAGCGCGGCAGGCCGACAAAGATGCGGTTATTACGGGTGACTGCAACTGCATTACACACCCAGGGCAGCGCAGCGACCTGCTGCAGCTCCGGGCCCAGCCCTTTGCTCAGACCATAATTAGTTGCGGCTTGCACCAGCGAACTACTGAAGGCCAGCGCCCCGGTAGTAACCAGCGAAGCGCGGCAAAACTGGCGTCGATTCATCTACTCCTCCTTGCTTATTAACCGCATAGCTGCGGCATTGCAGAAGGTATGAGTATAGGAGCAGACTGGTTTACCGTCAGGATTCGACGTTGCCGGAGGCATCGGTACGCTGTAGCGTCACCGTACTGTTTTCCCGTTCGCTCGTACGGCTACAGGAAACCAGCTTTTTCTGGCCGTTATAGGAAAAGAAGGTTTCGTTGCTGCTTCTGTTTATCACCATCTGGTCGCCGTTGCGGAACAGCACGATCTCAACCTTATCGCCACTATCCGTATGGGACTGCTGACTGCCGGACGCGATTTGAAAGTTATCGCCCGCCCACAGGATGGTAGTCAGCCCATACTGCGCGTTGGTGACGGTCATGGTCGGACGTCCGGCGCAGCTTATTTGATACTCGCTGTTTTGCATGGGCTCGGCGGAATCGGAAGCGTGAGCAAAAAAAGAGCAGGCCAACAGGCTTCCGACAGCGAATAAACGAAACATGAGCAGGATTCTCCGGGCAGATATAATTTTTTAGTCTGGCACATTATCCTGCCCATGTAGCGCAATTGTCACAATCAGAACAGACCTGGTCTTCCCTATAACCCGCTCATTTCCTTAATATCATCCTGATTAACCGCCTGCTGCACGCCGTTTTCATCCTTATAGATAACCATACCTGTCGCTTTATCCTTTTCCGGCTTGCCCTCTACTACCCTGGTGCTGCCGTCACGCATGTGCAAAACATGATTGCTGGTACAGCCCGTCAGGAGTACCGCAGCAGCAATCAGTGGAAAAAGTAGCATTTTGTTCATCTTTTCTCTCCGTTAGTAAATACCCGCAAGTGTAGTATTTGTGTCGGGCATCCTTTGACGATTATGGCGATATAATCGCGCTTAAGTTCAGACCAGATAAGGAAAGTTATCGCCGCCATCAACAAATTTCAGTTGAAGCCGCGCCAAAATAACTGTATTTTTATCCAGCATTTATAACCAGGATGATCCCCATGTTTGTTGAACTGATTTACGATAAGCGCAACGTTGCGGGCTTACCCAACGCGCAGCAGCTGATTTTAGATGAACTCACAAAACGTATCGGGCGTGTTTTCCCCGATGCCGAAGTAAAAGTTAAACCGATGCAGGCCAACGGCGTCAAAACCGATGCCAGTAAAAATGACAAATCGGTAATGTTGAGAATTATTGAAGAGATGTTTGACGAGGCCGATCAGTGGTTAATTGCTGAAGAGTTTTGAAAGTCAGCACCTGATTGTTATTTTGCCCTACTCATCCACATGCGGTTGCCATTTGCGGCCTGCATGCCCTGCTCTATTGACAAGTTTCCCTGGTGTTGGCCCGCAGTTTCTCTTTGCGGGCATTTTTTTAAATAAAATCCGTCCCCGCGCATAACGCTTCTCCTCTCTTTAAAAAAAACCACACTTAATGTTAAAATTAAGTTAACTAAAACTTTAATATTGTTACAGGGATATTTAATTAAAGTTTCCTGGTAGCGTGCCGAAGAGTGAAATAAGACCAGACAGAATGAAGAGAAAGGCTATGGCTGTTATTTGTATACCTCCGCTAACGGGCCTGTTAATGGATGCGGAATGCAGAAAAGGGACCTCGCTGACCAGGCAGGAAGTAGAAAAGATTCGGGACAGCACAACAACGGTTTCCGTGCCGGACGGTATCGCGAAAAATATGGATCCTTTTTGCGGATACGGTGATATCGACCCGCAAAAATGTTGGGAGACCTGGCTGCGTTATCGTGCCGCTGTACGAATGCTAACGGTTTGAGTATTAACCGTTTTTCTTACGCTGAGCGATTTCGGCGTAAAGCAGATCGTAGACCTGAGCGGCATAGGCCGAACTGTCTCGCAACATCTGAATGGCATCCTCCAGCGTTTGCGGCTCCATCTGGCCTATAATTCGCCACCCCAAAGCAATGTTCTTCGCTTCTTCCAGTTGATCCGGATGATAATCATACGCAGCTTCTGACACGAAATTCTCCTGATTTGAGTTTTGGCCCTATTTTACTGAGCAATGGCTGAGCATCTCAACCCTTGATTTTTTATAAATTTAATTAATGAGCCTTTTTTATGCATTTTTTTCTTTAAACGCTCTTTTAGACAGCAATATAAGGTTTTTCAGCGGCAAAAACAGATTTTTCCTGGCTCTAAAAAGAGAACATTTTGTGGATTATCGTCTACCTGCGGGAAATAGTGTAAGGAAATCGTTCACTTTTGCTTAATTAAGAAAAATCACCCATTACAAAACGTTTCGACAGAATTTTCCCTTGGCCCGCCAAAAAGCTTGCTTCCGTTTTTTTACTTATAAAACATTCGGGAAGTTAACGATAGTTATCTTAATTCAACAGGTTATATTAGTTGCATTCAATATATTTATGACGCGATCAATTACCGCCAGGATAATCACAAGCGTAATAATTTACTTTAAGTCAGAAGATTATTTTGCAGCAGGCACTATACGACCAGCGCCATTCTAAATAAGGGCAAGCATGCCAGCCGCGATACGAGCGCGACTGGCAGAGGGTCAGTGACTTTTTTTGGGGCGCAGCACGGCAAGGATTATCGCCACGTTGCCCTTAGAGCGAAATACTGCGGCGGCAATGACAAGATTTATCGCCAACGATGCCCAGTTAGTATGATCGTAATGATCAAAAAAATAGCGGAATGGGATAGAGCCATAGGCGAGTACGAGCATGTAAGCCAGCCAGGATGCCCAATACTCATGATGTGCGCCGGGTTTGCGGAAAAACATTAGCCGCAACGCTATCGCCGAGCAGGTGACCACGTTAGCAATCACCATGGGGTCATTTGTTACCATGGAAACCTCCTTTTAGCCGGGCCAGCCAGGCAACGGGATCCTGCTGGTTAAAGAACGTTAAGGTTTTAATAGCCAGAGCAGAAAGTAATACGGCCCCCAGTCCATCCAGTGGCCTGTCGCTGTAGCCCAGAACGCTGGCCAGTTTTGCCCCGACGACGCCAGAACCAAATACGCCAACAATCCAGGAGACAACAAAGTAAGCAGCTCTTACCCGTAAAGCGATATCAACTGCGCCCGCAACGTAAAATACCGATCCTGCGAAAGCGCCAAACAGCACGCTGTAATTCATGCCCCCTAACTGACTCGCCACACTCGCTCCGGCTGAAGTTACCGCACCGATGCTAACCACCATTTCATGAATGAACATAAAGCCCCCTTTCTGCTTCAGCGTCTTCTCAAATGGACGAGAAAAAAACTGGCCCGCGCCAGGAATAAAAATCGATTTATCATCGCTGGAGTAGTCGATGTACATAACTTAGCGCGGGATTTGCGTACGCGTGAGCACTCTGCAAATTTATTTGGTGCTGATTAGCAAAGCGATAATGCTTTAGCATGTGGTCTGATAAACGTCGGCCGATAGCGCTCTTTTTTTCTTGTTTACTGCCTTGGGTCGCCTGCTGCCGCCTCCATAAATCTTTTTGCAGTCGACCATAAAAGACGGTGGAAATACGCCCGGTTGCTGCCCGCCTCTATGGCCAGTAGTTTATCAAATTACGCGACTCTGTCAGGGTGTGAGCTGTATGATTCCACAGTATTATTTTGCTGGTTTACCTGAAAACGTTACGTAATAACGTCAGGAAATGATGGTCGACAAAGTTTCCAGTTATAAAGGTTGTTACCCTGGCGGCCCTGCCTGGCAACTCTGACAGAGCAGGTCATATCTGCCGCTGGCGCTTTTATGGAAACTGATGCAAATAAATCGTTGAAAGAAAGAGTTTTCCACTCAATACTTTTTAAAGCGATAGCGCGTACGCCGAGACAGGCACTGTCCGGGTCTGTTAAAACACAGCTTTCCTGGCGACGCGTTATGCCGTTATGGCTTTATCTGTGTAACTTATCCTGCTGGCACTGGATGATCCTTTCCAGCGTCACTGAGAGGTGACAATGCTGCGTTTCATTCTGGCGGGCTGTGCGATTTTGCTGATCGTTGCCGTATTTTTTATCGCTTTATCTTTTCCTGTGCGTATCAAGCTTGAAGACATGCTGTATGAATTTGCGCTCTTTATGATGCGTCATCGCCTGTACTGAAGGAGAGAAAATGGTAAGACTGGCACGGCTGGAAGAAGCAGAAGCACTATGGCAAATCCGTAATCAGGCCGTGCGCTACGGCTGTAAAGAAGCCTATGGCGAAAAAGCCGTTATTGCCTGGACGCCGGACTGTATGCCTTCTGGCTATCTGCGGGCCATCAGCCAGAATCCCTTTTTCGTAATAGATACGCCCGGCTTTCCTGTCGCCACCGGCTTTCTGGACATCAAGCAGCAAAGCGTCGAGGCCATTTTTACGCTCCCGGCATTTATGGGTAACGGCTATGCCACGCAAATCCTCGAGGCGATCAAAACCGAAGCGCGTTCCAGAGGTATTGCTTCATTAACGCTGGCCGCTACGCCTAACGCCGTCTCCTTTTATCAGCGCCACGGCTTTAAGCTGCTAAGAGAAACCCTCTTTCATTCGGCGCTGGCGGGCGATCTACGCTGCATGGATATGCAGGCTGATTTAACTCAAGAAAACGCTTACCGGCGCCCTGATTAAAAATCGTTTAACGATCAAGCAAATAAACACTCATAACCGCAATGCGGCTTGCGTTTCACCTCAGGCCTGCCAGGTTTAACAGCGTGTTTATTTATTTAACCAGGAGATTGAGATGGCCCGTTTTCAGCAAAAAGTTGTCGTGGTAACCGGAGCAGGCTCCGGAATTGGTCAGGCAGCGGCCGAGCGTTTTGCCCGTGAAGGCGCATCGGTAGTGCTGGTCGGCCGCACCAAAGAGAAGCTGGATAAAACGCTGGCAAAACTGACCCAGGGTGAGCATCTGGTTGCGCCTTGCGATGTCGGTGAGGCGGAACAGGTAGAAAAACTGGCGCAAACCGTGACGGACAAATATGGTCGCGTCGATGTGCTGGTCAACAATGCTGGCCAGATTGTGCAGGGCCGCATTCATGAAATTGGCCTGGACGACTGGAAAAAACTGATGAAGGTCGATCTGGATGGCGTTTTTTATTGCGTACATTACTTTATGCCCGCGCTGCTCAAAAGCAAAGGCAACGTGGTGAATATCTCTTCCGTTTCAGGCCTGGGCGGCGACTGGGGCATGAGCGTTTATAACGCGGCCAAAGGGGCAGTCACTAACTTTACCCGCTCGCTGGCGATGGATTATGGCGAAGATGGCGTGCGCGTCAATGCCATCTGTCCCGGCTTTACGTTTACCGATCTGACGGAAGAGATGAAAGACAATCAGCAGCTGCTGAACAAGTTTTATGAGCGCATTCCACTGGCCCGTGCGGGTGAGCCGGATGATATTGCCAGCGCCATCGCCTTTCTTGCCAGCGAAGACGCTAAATACATTACCGGCGTCAACCTGCCCGTTGATGGTGGGATTACCGCTTCCAACGGCCAGCCAAAACAGGCGTAAAAAAGAGGCGGCATACTTTGCCGCCTCTTTTTTTCAGACAGGCCACGCATCGACAAACAGAAGCGCTTGTCCGGCCTTATTCCAGCGTTTTAGCATCATGCTAACCCAGGTCGCTTAGTTTATCCCCGCTCGACCGTTAAGCTTCTGCGCAGCAGGCTCGGGAAGATAAACAGGTTCTTACCGATACCCCGATTGAGTAGCGACCAGCCCCCTACCGAACAGCCTGCGCACAACGCCATCATTGCTACCGGGTATCCCACCGCCCACAGCATCGAAAATGCTTTGCTGGCAAACAAATGATGATGTTCGGCAAACAGAATCGACGACATCCCAAAAAATTCGATAAAAATGCGGTGCAGCACGTAGATTTGTAGCGTATTTCTGCCCAGCCAGTTTAGCCAGCATAATGAGAAATAGCGGTTCAGCGTTCGACAGGCCGCGACAGAGAGTAAAATGGCCATAACGCACAGAAACAGACTATGCGCTATACCCAGCGTCGCGTGGATCAGCGAAAGTACCGCCAGCGCGGCCCAGGGCACCAAATTGTCACGATGCCATTCGCTCCAGCGCAATACAAGGCTGCTATAGAAGGTGCCCAGCAGAAAGAAAACCAAATACTGGGCGACGCTTTGTGGACCCCAGCCGGGAAAGAGTTTCATTACGGCAGCGTAATTTAACCCTACTGCAATCGTCATCATGGCGAATTTCTGTTCGCGCAACAGTTTGGCAAAAATGAAAAACAGACCAAGCGCATATAAATACCAGCTTGAACTCATCGCCAGCAGCATGAGCTTTACGGACTCCAGCGGCGTATCCGCCCAGGCAGCATTGGTATTCTTAGAAAGCTGTTCTCCCATAATTTCGCTGGAGACACCGCGGATCATCAGCCACTGAATAATGCCCCACAGGAAATAGAGATAGAAAAGATTAACTACGCGACTGGTAAAAACCTGCTTCCATGAACGGTTTATAATGCCATTCGTTGCCAGTAAACCTGAGACAAAGAAAAAAGCAGGCATGCGTAGCGGAGAAAGGTACTGATTAAAAGCCAGCCACAATTTGGCGGGTAGCCAGCCGGCGATCAGATGCCCGGTCATCTCAGCATAGCCTGGCAGTATAATATGATATAAAACAACAAGTAATATGCAGATGCCTTTCAGACTATTTATCCAGGCGATATCCGGCTTATGCGTACTATTCATCAGGATCACTCCGACGGTAATTTATCTGGACAGCATGAGGTCGCAATGCGTGTGATTTCAGATGCTATTATCTGGCGCAGGGTAATTATTATCAGAAAACGGTAAAACCATCTTCAAACACAGGCACTAAAATCAGCGACTGGGGGCTGTTAACAGTTTGCTTTAGGTTTGCCAGCGCTATTGCTCTTTTTCTACTGTATAACGCTTTGTTGTGATAAAAGAGCGAAATGAATAATATTCATTAACAACGCCACTATTTTAAAGCAGGTAAAGTTTACATTATCATCAAGATCTTATGACAGCCGGCCATTTCGCAACTTAAAGGAACAGTCCGATTATTCCTCTTAAGGCAAATGATTACCATGAGGTTTTTCTTAAATGCCGAAAACCTGACTAACCCTCCCCGAGAAGATCGGCTCAAATCTTTGTTTTTTAATTGAAAAAAATCAAACTATTATAAAGATAAAGTTTAGAACGCATAAACAGTATTACATTTAATTACCATAGAATAATAATGGAAAAGCATAATAAAAAGTTATAGATAGTTAATGCCGTGACTTTATTAACTCCCGCCATTAGCTGAGTAATATGCTTTTCATTTGCCGTGGGCATTAGAAATCTTTGTTAGCTATGAACGGCTATTTACCAGAAATTAGTAGCGGCAATTGAGTGGAGGTCACCAAACAAAGTCAGTTAAAACTATTGACTAACAATAAAGAGATTTTACTATTACGCGGCCCTGATAAAATAAAGGATTATAATATGGCTCTATTTAGCCTTACTGGTTATGGTGAGGAAAAATCTACAGCACTAATAGCTGATGCTTATGCTCTTAGTACCTATAGTTATCATAATTTCAGTGATGGTTTTTCCTGCGGATACCAGCAATATGGTTTTGGCGCAGGCCTCCCGCTAACGTTAATCAAAGCGCTTTTTGGTAATACTGCTTCTCAGGGTATTATTTCAGGCATTCCCTGGAATCCAGATTCTGAGGCAGCAGCCCAGGAAAAAACCAGGCAGGCAGGATGGTCGATTCTCAGCGCCGAAGAGCTGGGCTACCAGGGGAAAACCAATGCCCATGGCACCTTTTATGGTGAAAAAGCGGGTTACAGCACCAACCAGGCTGAAATCATGGGGAAATATGACGACAGCGGCAACCTGATACAAATAGGTATCGCTTTCCGCGGTACCGGCGCGCCACGTGGCGAATCCATACTGGATACGGTCGGCGACGTCGTTAACGATATCAAAGCCGCACTCTTCCCCGCCGACTATAGTAACAACTTTACGTATCACGCCTTTGGGAACCTGTTAGAAAAGGTGGCCGACTACGCGCAAAAAAATGGCTTAAGCGGCAATGACGTGGTGGTGACGGGCCACAGTTTGGGCGGCCTGTTGGTTAACAGCGTCTCTGCGCTGAGCGAAAGCTGCTGGAATGGATTTTATGCTGATGCAGCCTGTATTGCCCTTGCCTCTCCGACTCAAACCGAAAATGGGAAGGTCCTGAACATTGGCTTTGAAAACGATCCGGTATTCCGCGTGCTTAACGGC
This sequence comes from Erwinia phyllosphaerae, assembly GCF_019132875.1. GTDB lineage: Bacteria > Pseudomonadota > Gammaproteobacteria > Enterobacterales > Enterobacteriaceae > Erwinia > Erwinia phyllosphaerae. The sequence continues at coordinate 250,767 of NZ_JAHSPF010000003.1, read as the reverse complement.
ACAGATTTCACATGGGAAACGCTCGGGGTGCATGATACGCCACATGACAGCAGCACCGACAATATCGTCAACTTCAATGATTTCTATGCCTCTACGCTTTGGGGATTAACACCCCTGTCCATTTTAAACCCGGCGAGCTGGCTATCGCATATGCCTTTTTTCTACGAAACAAGCCTGTCCCGTATCATCAATTCAGAATTTTATGCGCTGATGGAGAGAGACTCTACGGTCATTACCGCTAATCTTTCAGATGCCTTCCGAGAAAATACCTGGGTAACCGATCTGAATAAATCCGCCCTGCCGCACAGCGGACCTACCTTTATATTAGGGAGCGAAGGCAATGATTTACTCGCTGGCGGAGAAGGTAATGACTACCTGGAAGGGGGAGCGGGTAACGATACCTTCCGTGATGCAGGCGGCTATAACATTATTCTTGGCGGCGAAGGCGATAATAAGCTTGATTTACGGCATGCGTTAAGTGACAGCGAGGTCGCATGGGACGGCTCCACGCTTTATCTACGCGAGGCGGATGGCGGATTGACGCTGGCACAGGATATTCACACCCTGCGCTCCAGAGAGTCTTTTATGTGGCTGTGGAGTCAAAATAAAGATCATCAGGTAACAAGTGAAGGATTGCGCTCTGGCAACCTCCTGACCTTATATGCCGATTCAACTACCGGCGATGCCGACGCTAACAACCTGACCGCGCATAAAGCAGGCAGCTGGCTGTTCGGCCTGCAAGGTGATGATGTTTTGACCGGCGCGGCCACAGGAGGAACAACTTTTGTCGGCGGTGAAGGCGATGATACGCTCCACAGCCAGGGCAGCGATAACAGTTTTCTGTTCACCGGCAACTTTGGTAACGACGTGCTGTATGGCTATAACGCCAGCGACAAGCTGATATTTATGGGGGTAGCTGGCGCAACAGAGGAAAATAGCCTGACGTTTGATGAGGGAAACGCCATCTTCAGCTTTGGCGAAAACAGCGTTACCCTGGTTGGGATAAACCAAAATATTTTTGCAGACGGGCATATTATTGTTGCCTGAATAACACCTCTTTTCCCGCTTCATTAAGCTTTATTTTCAGGCCCGATTTTTCGGGTCTGATTTTTGACTGTAATAAGGCAGCCTCAGCCCTATGGCAACATTACAAGAAAATGAAATTATGCGGATTATTCGCGAACACGGCAGCATATTCTGGTCGCTGGCTTTTTTTAGCGCCCTGATAAATTTAATGATGCTGGCTCCTTCAATTTATATGTTACAGGTCTACGATCGGGTTTTGCCTTCCGGAAATGAGATGACCCTGCTCATGTTAACGCTAATTATGCCGGGCATTTGCGTGGTAATGGGCCTGTTGGAGTATGCTCGCAACATGACGTTGATTTGTCTTGGTAACCGCTTCGACCTCAGGTTGAACCACCGGGTTTATATGGCTGCGGCTCAGGCGAATCTTCAGGCGGGGACAGCCGATGCGGGCCAGAGGCTGCACGATTTGACCACGCTACGTCAGTTTTTAACCGGCAATGCGCTGTTTGCCTTTTTTGATCTTCCCTGGTTTCCCGTCTATTTGCTGCTGATCTTTCTTTTTAACAGCTGGCTTGGCCTGCTGGCGTTGCTGGGCGCTCTGCTGTTGATTGCGCTGGCGGTCATCCATGAAGCCGTAACCCGTACGCCTCTGGCCAGCGCGGGCAAGCTGGCGGGTTCGGCCAATAGCCAGCTTAACAGAGATCTGTCTCACGCTGAGGTCATCAGGGCGATGGGGATGTTGCCTGCTCTGCATCAGCGCTGGCTCGCTCTTCATCACCGCTTTCTGTATCAGCAGTCCGTGGCCAGCCAGCGCGCGGCAATCCTTTCGACGCTGAGTAAAAATCTGCGTTTGCTGCTCCAGTCGCTGGTATTAGGTTTGGGCGCGTGGCTGGCGCTGGCTGGCCAGATAACGCCAGGCATGATGATAGCGGGGTCGATACTGATGGGCCGTACGCTGGCTCCCGTCGACCAAATTATTAACGCCTGGAAAAGCTGGGGTAACGCCCGTCTTGCCTGGCAACGTTTAAACGCGTTGCTGAAAGCCGTGCCGCCGCCGGCTAAAACTTTTACTTTGCCGGTGCCCAAAGGCTTTATCAGCGCCGACAGGATTGCCTCTGGGGGACTGTTACCCTCCGTCAGCTTCGCTTTAAAACCAGGAGATGTGTTAGGCGTAGTTGGCCCGGGCGCTTCGGGTAAATCCACGCTTGCCCGCATGATAGTCGGCATCGTGCCGCTTTCCGCAGGCAGGCTGCAATTAGATAATGCAGATATATCGCAATGGAGCCCTGAAAATCTGGGGCCGCATATCGGTTATCTGCCGCAAAATATTGCGCTTTTTTCCGGCACCGTTGCGGAAAATATTGCCCGCTTTAACCAGCCCGATGCTGCACAGGTTATTGCCGCTGCCCGTCTGGCTGGCGTGCATGAACTGATCCTGTCGCTGCCGCAAGGCTACGAAACCCCTGTGGGCCATAGCGGAACAGGTTTATCCGGAGGACAAATGCAGCGTATCGCGCTGGCTCGCGCGCTATATGGTGACCCCACGCTAATTGTCCTGGACGAACCTGACGCCAGCCTTGATAACGCAGGCGAGCAGGAACTCAGTCAAACCCTTCGGCGGCTCAAGGCGCTTAATAAAACGGTGGTGCTGGTTACTCATCGTCCGGCACAGCTTAATCTGACCACTAAACTGCTGCTGCTTTGTCAGGGTACGCCCAGCGTTTTTGGTGCCACCCGCGATATTATGCAGAAATTACGGCAGGCAGAAACCGCGCCTGATGCCAGAAACTCTCGTTAGCAGTTCGGGCTTACGGATTGACCTGAAAGGATTTTATGATGTTTAGCGAGCGGGCTGATGCCAGCCCAACTTTTCTTCCCCATAACGAGCGTACCTGGCTGCGCACAGGCTGGCTGACGGCAATCGCCGGTTTTTTTAGCTTTATTCTTTGGGCCACGTTTGCGCCGCTGGATAAGGGGGTGGCGACAACGGGCACGGTGGTTGTATCCGGCAATCGCAAAGCCGTTCAGGCTTTTAGTACCGGGATTGTGGAGAAGCTTGGCGTGAAAGAAGGCGATCGGGTGACAGCCGGACAGACGCTGGTCAGGCTTCGTCAGCAGCAGGTTATTGCCCGGCAGCAGTCGCTATACGGCCGCTATCTCTCCTTACTGATAACGCAAAGCCGTCTGCTGGCTGAAGAAGCCGACGCGGAAGAACCTGTTTTATCTGCCGTACTGGAAAAAGAAAAAGCGCGCCCTGCGGTAAAAGCGCTGCTTGAGCTTCAGCGCCAGCTGTTGCAATCGCGTCGCCGGGCGCTGACAGGTGAAATGGCTATCGCCAGGCAGTCGATAGCCGTACTACTCTCACAAAGAGAGGGATTACAGCAATCGACGGCCAGCAAGAGCCAGCAGCTGGCTGCTTTGCGTGAACAGGCCGCTACGCTTAAAAAACTTGCGGCGGCGGGCCATCTGCCTCGCCATGCTTATCTGGACGTTCAGCGCGACTATGCCAGGGTTGAGAGCGAGTTTCTGGAAATGAAAGGCCACGTCGACCAGCTGCGCAAACAGCAGCAGGAAACCGAGCTACGGATGACACAGCTGCTTGCCGACAGGCAGAAAGAGATTTATACGAAGCTGGCGGAAAACCAGCAGGAAATTACCGATTCCCGCCACCAGCTCAGCATTGCTGATATCGATATCGATAACACTCTGATTACCGCGCCGGTCAGCGGCACAGTGCTTGGACTCACTGTTTTTACTGAAGGAGGCGTTGTACAGGCAGGGGAACATCTGATGGCGATAGTGCCCGATAATGAGGCGCTGATTGTCGAAGCCAGACTGCCCGTCAACCTGATTGATAAAGTCCATCCCGGCCTGCCTGTGACCTTGCTGTTCAGCGCCTTTAACCAGAACACTACCCCTAAGATTCCTGGCGAACTGATTATGGTGTCCGCCGACAGCCTGACCGACAGCAGTACAGGCGCAGCTTTTTATCCCATACAGATAGCTATCACCGTGAAAGGAAAAGCGCTGCTGGCCAGACATCACATCAGGCCGGGCATGACGGCGGAAGTCTTTATCAATACGGGGTCGCGTTCATTGATGAACTATTTATTCAGGCCGATTCTGGATCGTGTCGCTACGGCGATGACGGAAGAGTAAATGCCTGCATCATGGGGTGATGCAGGCACCTTACTGCATCAGGCGTTTAAAAACTTTTCCAGAAACTGGCGGGTGCGCGGCTGCTGCGGATTGCTGAATAGCGCTTTCGCTGCGCCCTGCTCAACAATTCTGCCCTGATCCATGAAGATGGCGCGATCGGCCACGTCACGCGCAAAGCTCATTTCATGCGTAACGATGACCATAGTGCGGTTCTCCTGCGCCAGCGCACGGATAGTGTTCAGCACTTCACCTACCAGCTCCGGGTCCAGCGCGGAGGTTGGTTCGTCAAACAGAATGACCTCGGGGCGCATGGCCAGCGCGCGTGCAATGGCCACGCGCTGCTGCTGGCCGCCGGAAAGCCGACGCGGATAGCTCTCTTCCTTGCCCTCTAAGCCCACCTTTTGCAGCAGCTCACGTGCGCGCGCTATCGCCTCTGCTTTCGCCTCGCCCTTGACGATGGTTGGCCCTTCAATAATATTTTCCATCACCGAACGATGCGGAAACAGATTAAAGTTTTGAAAGACAAAGCCGACCTGCTGACGCAGGCGACGTACCTGCTCTTTCTGCCGGTTGAGGCTTTCTGCGGCATCAATCAGGATATCGCCCACCTTAATGGTGCCGCTATCCGGCGTTTCCAGCAGGTTGATGCTGCGCAATAAGGTGGTTTTGCCTGATCCGCTTGGCCCGATAATCGCCACAACTTCGCCGGCCGCAACTTCCAGATCGATACCGTGCAGCACCGTCTGGCCGTTAAACTTCTTTACCAGCCTGTTGACTTCAATGGTACTCATTTTGCCTCCCGATCCTGGCGATTAACGTGGTTTTCCAGCCTGCTTTGCAGTACGGAAAGCAGCGTTGCCATGACCCAGTAAATCAGCGAGGCCGCCAGATACATGGTGAAAACTTCCAGCGTACGCGACGTAATCAGCTGCGCCTGGCGAAACAGTTCAGGCACCTGAATCGTGGCGGCCAGCGAGGTGTCTTTAACCAGGCTGATAAAGCTGTTGCCGAGCGGCGGCAGCGCTGTACGAGCGGCCTGCGGCAGGATAACGCGACGCAAAGTCTGCCAGCGAGTCATGCCGATGCTGGCAGCCGCCTCCCACTGACCGCGTTCAATGGCGGCGATAGCGCCACGCAGCGATTCAGAAGCATAAGCGGCAGTATTCAGCGACAGGCCAATCATCGCGGAGGGAACAGGATCCAGCTCAATACCAAACTGCGGCAGGCCGTAGTAGATCATAAACAGCTGGGCAATCAGCGGCGTACCGCGAAAGATCGACACGTAAAAACGTGACAGCCAGGCTATCGGCCAGAAGTGCGACAAACGCATCATCGCCAGAACAAAGCCCAGCAGCAGGCCAAAGAACATGCCGCCAATGCTGAGCTGTAAGGTAAACAGCGCGCCCTTTAATAAAAAAGGTGCTGAATCCAGCACCAGTTGTAAACTTTCCTGCATTATTTAGTTACGTCCACGCCAAACCACTTGTCAGAAATTTTCGCCAGCGAACCGTCCTGCTGCATCTCTGCAATCGCTTTATCGATGGCGGCCAGCATGTCAGGGTTGCCCTTACGTAGCGCTACGCCCGCTTCCTGACGGGAGAAGGCCGGACCGGCTACCGCCAGCGTTTTACCGGTTTTCTTCACCAGGTCCAGCGCGGCCAGGCGATCGACCAGAATCGCGTCAATACGGCCTACGCGCAGATCCTGATATTTAGTTGGGTCGTCGTCGTAGGTACGGATATCCACACCCTTCACGTTTTCACGCAGCCACTGTTCGTAGTTGGTGCCCAGACCCAGACCCACTTTCTTGCCGCTGAGATCGGCAGGCTTAGTGATGCTGTCGGCCTTGTCGGCTTTGGTCAGCGCCTGAATACCAGAGATGGTGTACGGCGTGGAGAAATCATATTTCTTTTTGCGTTCGTCAGAGATAGTGACCTGATTGATCACCACATCAATACGCTTTGAATCTAATGAAGCCAGCATGCCATCCCATTTGGTCGGCTTAAGGCTGGCCTTTACGCCCAGATGCTGTGCCAGCGCGTTGGCGAAGTCGACTTCAAAACCGGCCAGCTTGCCGTTTTCATCCTGAAAGCTGAACGGCGGATAGGTGCCTTCCAGCCCGACCAGCAGCGTGCCGCGCTCTTTTACTTTGTTCAGCAGATTTTCTGCAGCAAAGGTTTTAGTGGTGACACCAGCAACCAGGGCCAGCGACATCATACCCAGCACCAGTTGACGACGAACCAGAGAAAAATTCATAAGCACTCCATGTTGAGAGACCATAGTCATTTGTTATTTGAGCCGCAGTCCACGACAGTTTCAACCTACAGGATGATAAGCAAACAGCGCAGGCGAGCCGCCCGTATGTATAAACAGAATCGGGCCTTCGCGGCGAAAACGTTTCTGCGTGATGCCGTCGAGCAGCCCAGCCATCGCTTTGCCAGTATAGACCGGGTCAAGGAAGATTCCTTCCAGCCTTGCCAGCAGTTTGATCGCCTCAATGCCCTCTTCGCTCGGCATACCGTAGCCCGGCGCAAAGTAGTCATCCCATAAGGTAACAGGCGCCTGCGCTTTTAGTTCCAGCGAGGCCGCCAGCTCCTGCTGGATACTTACCACTTTTGGCTGTTGTTCGGCGATCTTACGCGAGACGGTGACGCCCACCAGCTCCGTTTCCGGCAGCAGCTGTTCCAGCCCGACGGCCAGTCCCGCATGGGTTCCTGCACTGCCGGAAGCGACTACGACTGCGGCGAAATCTACCACGCCTTCGCTCTGATGGGCAATTTCTTGAGCACATTCTACGTACCCGAGCGCGCCCAGGGCGTTAGATCCACCAACCGGTACGATATAAGGCCGGAAGCCCTGAGCCTCCAGCCGCGTGGCGTGTTCGGCCATCTGTGCAGCAGGATCGTGCAGCGCATCCACCATAACCACTTCTGCATCCAGAAGATCCAGCAATAAACGATTGCCGTTAGAAAGGTAATTTTCAATCCCGGTGATCCCGGGATTTTCCAGGAGAGCGACGCACTTCAGGCCAAGCTTTGCCGCCACCGCCGCCGTCTGGCGAACGTGATTTGACTGAATGGCACCCGCAGTAAGCAGAACGTCGGCCCCCTGGCGCAGCGCATCTGCCGCCAGGAACTCCAGCTTGCGCAGCTTATTACCGCCCAGCGCAACAGGCGTGACGTCGTCACGTTTAATAAAGATATCGCGGCCGACATAGTCGGAAAGACGAGGAAGGTGCTCAAGAGGCGTCGGGGCGCCGAGCAGTTCCAGCCGGGGAAAAGAGTGTAAAAGATGTAAGGACAACGCGGCCTCCACAGCAGCAATGGGTCATCCTTACAGTCTTACAGAAGATAGCGAAAAGGTAACGTAAAAGAGGCTGCCATTCCCAACCTAATTGCGCTGCCAGCCTAAAAACTGGTCATACTTGCGCAAAGCGATGCGGTAATTATTATTGCCCGCAGCGGGCAGGTCATTTTCCAGACATTCGTGCCAGCTGTTGCCAGCCAGCCGTTCCGCCGGGAAATTACGGGCCGACAGCATACCGTCAAGGCGACGCAGGCGAACAACATATTCGCGGATCGTGCTGGGGCTCATCTCGGTCTGTTCAAACAGATACTGTTTAAACGCCATGATGTCAAAATAGGTAGGGTTCGTGTTGCAGTAAATATCACTGCAAAAACGGCACAGGGCGGTCAGCTCAAGCTGGAGCTTCGACCAGACCTGGTCGTCGATGGGCTGGTCCATGCGGGCAATCGCCTCTTTATTGATGATTTGCCCGCGAAAAACCAGCGCCATACGATCAAGAACTTTACTGCAATGTGAGCAATTGCTCTGGCTGTGCTTAAAATCTTTCAGATAGCGGCTCAGCGGCCTCATTTTAGTTTTGGATCCCATTTGGAGTCCCCGGTTGGTGTTGAGAGTGCAATACTGACTCTGTCAGCGCGCTCCCGTTAACCGGGCGCGCAGGCGTTTTATCGCCTGACTGTGCAGCTGGCTAACCCGGGATTCCCCGACCTCCAGCACTGCGCCAATCTCTTTCAGATTCAGCTCTTCCTGGTAATAAAGCGTCAGCACCATTTTTTCGCGCTCGGGCAGGGCCTCAATCGCTTCAATGACGCGTTCGCGAAGATTCCCTTCCATTAACTGGTGGAGTGGGTTAGCCTCTTCATGGCCTTCCGTCACCAGCTCCGCGCTGTCGCCGTGCTCCTCACGATATTCGTCGTAAGAGAACAGCTGGCTGTTATTGGTATCCAGCAGAATCTGCCGGTACTCTTCTAATGACAGGTCCAGTTGCGCAGCAATTTCCTGCTCGCTGGCCGGTCTTCCAAGGCTCTGCTCGACGCGATGCATCGCGCTGGCCACTTCACGTGCGTTACGGCGCACGCTGCGAGGTGCCCAGTCGCGGCTGCGAAGCTCATCAAGCATTGCGCCGCGTATCCGCTGTACGGCATAAGTGGTGAAAGCCGTTCCCTGAAGCGCGTCGTAACGCTCCACGGCATTCAGCAGCCCTATGCCACCCGCCTGCAGGAGGTCGTCCAGTTCAACACTGGCGGGCAACCTGACCTGTAAGCGCAGCGCCTCATGACGCACCAGCGGCACGTAGCGCTGCCACAGCGAGTTTTTATCCATCACGCCACCGACGGTATATAGATCGTTCACTATGACTATCCTGCGTTAGTTAAGTTATCGGCATGATTATCCGTTTCTGTAGTACGGATTGATTGGGGGAATAGCGGTGAAAAAGGCGGGTTATTTCATTTTTGTTGAAAAAAGCGGCATTGCGCGCCGCTTTTTACCAAAAGCTAACGTAACTTTTGCAATCTCTCGCGGGTTGCCTGAGGAACACGATCCCACAGTGCACAGGTTTGGCCAATAAGCTCCTGATAAGAAGCGCTTAACTCTTCATCCGCTGCCAGCGCGTGCCGAAAAGCTACTTTGCCGGTGGCGGCGTCAATGATCAGCAGGCGGCTGGAAAACAGCCGTTGCAGGTCGCTGCGCAGAAAAAGGCCGTTGTCCACGTTATTATCTTTCGGAAAACCGCTTTCATTTTCTTCCATATTGATGTGGCAGGCTTCTACCCATGGACAACTGGCGTTTTCGTGCAGGCGCGTGCCGGTAATCACACAGGCACCATAGCGTTCGCGCACGGCGCTGCTAAAAGATTGCTGACTGATTCGCTGCCACAATCGGGCTTTTACCCGACGTCCGACCTGGGTACCCGGCATCACGCCAGCGGTTGGCGGCAGCAGCGGCGAGCTTAGTACCACCAGAAATTGCAGTTGACGAGAATATTCAAAACAGGGGCGCGTCTGGCTGTCATAAAGCTGCCAGTACTCTTCTTCTTCATCCGTACGCAGCAGGCTCAGCGTAAAGCCGCGCTGCGCCATCAGGCTTTGCGCCATGATAGAAGCCGGATCCAGCATCGCTACCACTCTGCTTTCGCCCATTACTTTCCAGACGTTCCAGGGCGCAGGCGCGGGCGGACGTCGAAAATAGAGAAAGCTTTCCTGGCGTTGTAAATAGTGTTCAAAGCGCTGTAGATAGTTTTTGCGTTCGTTGTCATTAGAGATAAAAAGCACGTCGTCCAGTTCAGGATGAATATCACGGCTGGCGAAAACCGCCCGGATAATCCAGCTTTTACTGGAGGTCGAAGGACTGAGTAACCCCCGAGGCGTTAAAGATTTATCCTCGGGATATTTCTGGCTGTAGCGTTCGGCGATCTCGTCGAACGGCAACACTTCGCCAGGCAGCAGGTCATAATTGAAGCGCATGTCACACTCCGCAAAAAAGAGGAAAATACTTTGTTATAAAAAATGGTTATCGGCGCGGCGGGTTAAAACTCCAGCATCTGTGCAAGAAACCAGATAAGTCTTAGTCTGCGGGATGAAGTAAGCCAAACAGGAAGATGTATTACCCGGCTTAGCAGGATGAAGTAAGCCAGACAGGAAGATATTTACCCGGCTTAGCGGGATGAAGTAAGCCAGACAGGAAGATGTATTACCCGGCTTAGCAGGATGAAGTAAGCCAGACAGGAAGATGTATTACCCGGCTTAGCGGGATGAAGTAAGCCAGACAGGAAGATATTTACCCGGCTTAGCGGAAAGGAACCCTGCTCTGAAGGAAAATGAGCAATCCAGAGGGTATAAAAAATGAAGGCAAAACTTTCTTTAAGGTAAAGGCTATCAGTACTTAAAGAACCCGCTGTCAGCAGCCTTCATCTTTTTAACCTGCCGGACACGCCTGCTGCCCGGCAGTAATATTATTAATTAACTTACGGCGCTGGTGGTCGCGTATTTCTTTTTCAGCGCAGCCAGCTCTTTTTTCAGCGCGTCAATGCTGACCAACGGGATCTTCGGCGGCAGGCAGCCGTGCTTTTCCTGAAAATGCGTGGCGGCAACCAGGCTAATCGCACGAGAAGAGAGCTTGCCGGAAATGGTTGACTGTTGCGGGCTCCAGCCTTCATCACCCAGATAATTGCCCGAATTTTCAATATCCGGAAAATAGTGGTAGGAAGGATGAAACCCGGCCTTAATGACCGCATAGGTATGGTCAAGGTGCTCGACGGCATTATAGTAAATCTCATCCATCAGCCCGACTTTATCCAGGCACTTTCTGGAGTAATAACAAAAAGCGCCGACGCATGCATTATAAATCGGCATCGAAAAATCGCCGTAATCCATGGTGTAACAAGGCTTTGGCGTGCCGTCCGCCAGCATATTTTTATCACCGTGCTGGCTGAAGTTAAAATGCTGAATACCGGTACGCGCCGATAAAGAAATATATTGCGCAAAAACCGCCGGATCTTTAACGAAAATATCATCCTCGATCAGAAAAAAGTGATCCACGTTTTCTGCCTGGAGATAGCGCAGCGCTATATTTTTACTGCGCCCTACTCCCTGATTAATTTCATTATGATGAAGATAACAGTCCAGTTCCGCCAGCTCGGGATAATAAGCGCCATCGTTAACCACAATTAACGCGTCGATAATATCGCGAGGGAGCGACTGATAAAGTTTAAAAAGACCGGCTTTACGGTTGTAGGTCACAATGCCTACGCCAATTTTTTTTCCGTCAATCATCTTGCACCTTCGAACTTTTTTTACGGACGGGCAGCTGGCCGCCTGAAGCTGGCCAGCTGCCGTTTTCATTCATAATTAACCGCGCGGCAGCCAGGCGTTTTGCCAGTCAACCAGACCTTCGTCACGCAGCATCCAGTCGCGGAAAACACCGTCGCGCAGCGCATCACCGCGCGCGGCCAGCGCATCCATATCGGCCAGGTGTTCGCGAATGGCGTTCATCCAGTCTTTATAACGGTTGGTTACGCGGGTAACCGGCAGATCGCAGCGGTACGGTTCGATATCGGTACAGATTACCGGCACGCCGCAGGCGCCTAATTCCAGCAGACGCAGGTTACTTTTACATTCGTTAAAGAAGTTCATCTCTAACGGCACCAGCGCCAGGTCCAGATTTAACGTTGCCAGCTTCTCCGGATAAAACTCAAACGGCACGCCGTAGTGGAACTCGCACTTCACGTTCTGCGGTTTCATGCCCATAAAGACCCACTCCACCTCGTTTTCCAGCTCCTTCATAAAAGGCAGCAGGATCTCCAGGTCACCGGTATGGCTACTGCCCCCGGCCCAGCCGACGCGCGGCTTTTTACCCTGGCGACGCAGGCTGTTAAGCGAGGCCCACTGGTCATCAAGACGGTTCTGCGCGACCCGAATATCGTGGTGGAACGGCGCATAAGCTTCCGCCAGCGGCGCGGTGGAAACCACCAGCCAGTCCGCCTGCTCTACCGAACGGCGCAGCTGGCGCACAATATCTTTCGGCAGCTTTTTACGGAACACGCTTTTCAGCGGCAGATTGGGAATATAGTCATCATATTCCATGATGATTTTCGTATTGCTTACCTGACGGAACTGTTTGACGCGTTCAGGAATCGAAACGTCGGTAACCAGCTCCAGCAGCAGCGTATCGGGCTGGATCTGCGCCACTTCCATTACCGCAGGCAGGCCGTGCGTCAGGCCGCCTTCCAGAATAAGGTGCCCTTCCAGCGCTTTAAACGGCTTGATGACGCGGTAGTTGCCGCAGCCGGTCAGGTTTTTATGGCAGGCCATCATTACCGGCAGCGGACGGCCAGGCAGCGGCTGCTGGTAGCGTGACTGACGCGTGCCCAGCTGGAAGTTGCCGCCGACTTTGGTCAGCTGGCGGTTATAGCTGATATCCACGCTAAGCTCGCCGCGCCATTTTTCACGCAGCGTGTCAAAAACATCCGGGCCGACATGAGAAGCGATACCCACTTCCTCACCCAGCACGCGGGTTGCGCCACCCATGTGCAGCACGCGCGCATGTGGCGTCCAGACGGTCAGATAACCGTTGGCACGCGCTTTCAGGGCGAAGTCGACATCGCCCAGGTAAACCGGGAACTCGTCAACGCTAAAGCCGCCCAGCTCCACAAACACTTCTTTTGGCACCATCATGCAGGCTGCGCTGACGGCGGTAACGTTGAGCGTTGATTTCAGGCGTTGCATATAGCCCGGATTATCTACGCTTACCCCCTCATAGACCGGCGATAAACCTAAGCCGACCCCGGCCACGATGCCCGCATGCTGCACGCGGCCATCGTGATATTCCAGTCGCGCACCGATAATCCCTACTTCCGGCCGCATGGCGTGTTCGACCATCGCCGACAGCCACTCGCCCTCAACAATTTCGGTATCGTTGTTTAAAAACAGCAGCAGGTCGCCGCGCGCCTGTTCAACGGCAAAGTTGTTAATCGCCGCAAAGCTGAACGCCTGCGGCCAGCGCAGAACGCGTAACTGATCGATACCGAGCGCTTCCAGCTGCGCCAGATATTCACAGGTCGCTGCATCCTGAGAATTATTGTCAACGATCAGCAGCTCATAGTGGAGCCACTGCGTTTTTTCCATCAGGCTTTCGATACAGCGACGCAGCAACGGCAGGCGATCGCGGGTTGGAATGATGATGGAAACCAGCGGCTGCTGCGGGTGCGTAAAGCGTACGCGATGCAGACCGGGCAAAAGACCAGGTTCAACGGTCGCGGCCAGATTACAGCGCGCCAGATGCGCAGCCGTGCTGGCTGCGCTTTCCGCCATAATTTCCGGCTGCTGTAGCCAGCTCTCAGAGATAACCGGCACCAGCATCAGCGCATCGGCAATATGGCCAACAGACTGTGAGCCGCGGCTTTCAATAAATTTCCACGCCAGGTCAATCCCGCCCAGTCTTGTATAGGCGGCGTCAAACCCGCCCACTTCACGCGCGGCCGCCACGTTAATCAGCAGCTGTTCGCCAATATAAGGCTGGCTGCGCAACAGGTCGATATTCAGGTCGGGCTTAAACAGGCTTTCGGCGGCGAGCAGGTTTTCGCCGTTAACGCTGTCGCAGTACCATAGCGCTGCATCGGGCTGGCGCAGGCGATGTTCGGCAAAAACCAGCAGCGCCCACGGTACCAGCTCGCAGCCTGCCGTCACCAGTAACAGCGAGTCCGCTTCGGTGTCTTTAAACAGCGCGGCCAGCTGCTGGCTGTCGCTTATCGTTTCAGTCAGCGCCGGTTGCAGATACTGATCGGTCAGCGAGGCACGCGTTTTTTCTACCGCCGCGCTGTCGCCGTGCGGATCCAGAATAACCAGACCAATGTTTCCCGTTTCCGGCATCTGATTAATAAAAGAGAGCAGCACGCTGATGCGTGCTTCTGAAGGCTGACGCGTTTTCAGCCAGCTTTCCAGCACGCGCGATTTTTCCGCATCGTCGGCAATGACTTTGCGGTGCAGCGTCAGGCTGGCGACTTCAGCGTCGTTGATCAGTAATTTGTCAGCTTTTGGCAAACGCGCCATCAACGCCTTGAGTTGCGCGCTGAGCGACCACTGCTGAAAGGCTTCTGCACAATAGCTTTGCGCCCACTGCCACGCCTCGGCATAGGGTTCGATAATATCGGCTGCCCACTCTTCCGGGCTCTGGTGCGGCGCGCTGCCGTAATCGGCCGCGAAGTGCGAATCCAGCGCCGCTTCCAGCGTGTCGTCATTAACGTAGCCAGCGCCGGATACGGTATCGGTAAGGTAGGCAGGAATACCAGCGGCGACGGCCTGCACCATCGAACGCGTCTGGCCCATCACCACCTGATAAGTGCCCAGGAAATCCGGCGTCATTTCGATATCGCGGCGCTGTGAACTAATGTGGTCGAGCTTAATGCCCTTTTCCGCCAGCAGCGTGCGCAACGCGCTGACTTCTTCGTTTTGCTCTTCGGAAATAAGCAGAATACGCGACAGTTCAGGCATCGCTCGCGGCTGAACCTGGGCGAAGCTGTCGTTAACGGAAAGAGGAAATAGATGAAGTTTGCGCTGATCGATGCCTTTAAGCGCGAGTTTCGCATAGGAAATTGCGGAAACGGCCAGGCTAAAGGCGGCCAGCTTGTTTTCCAGAGCCGCACCGTAAGGCAGATCCTGGTCCGCATAGGCGTAGTAGTGTTGGAAAACGCAAACGCCAGTTATTTCGCCTTTCTGCAGGGCTGAGATCATTTTCAGACTCATATAACCCTGGCAAATCCAGATTAAATCGTAGTGCGCTGCCAGAGGATGTTCATCCTCCATAAAGCACTGCACATTACCGCTTTTTTGCAGTTCCTTTAGCCGCCGTAAATAGGTGCCTTCCACCAGCCGGGTGACCAAATCTATCTGCCAGCCCTGCGCGTGGAAATGGTCGACCACATCCATCAGGGTCGTTTCTGTATCGGTTAACCGGTTAAGTTGATCAATAGTAATTAAAAGACGATTCATACATTTTCTCCGCGCCATCTTATGTGGGCAAGATAGAAAAAACCCGGCCGTAGCCGGGTCGACGAAACGTGTCGTGCAAGATTACTGCAGCAGGGACAGAACGCCCTGTGGAACCTGGTTGGCTTTTGACAGCACGGAGGTACCAGCCTGCTGAAGGATCTGCGCCTTCGACATGTTTGAAACTTCTGTTGCGTAATCAGCATCCTGGATACGTGACTGTGACGCGGTCAGGTTGGTCACAGAAGTGTTCAGGTTGTTGATGGTGGATTCGAAACGGTTCTGAATCGCACCCAGGCCGCTACGTGCGGTATCGACGTTCTTGATGCGCGCATCCAGGTCTGACAGGTCGCCGCCGGTCACGCTGAAAGAAGCACCCAGGCCAGAAGTCTGGAAGCCAGCGCCGGACATGTCGATGCTGATCACGTTAGCATCGGTAGAGTCGTTAGCACCAACCTGGATGTTTACGCTGCCAGTGGTGTTGAAGATTGCCGTGCCGTTAAAGGTGCTTGCCGCGCCGATACGGTTGATTTCAGACAGGCGTGCGTCAACTTCTTTCTGGATTGAGTCGATGTCGTCGGCGCTGTTGGTGCCGTTTTTCGCCTGCACGGTCAGTTCACGGATACGCTGTAAGTTGGTGTTGACCTCGTCCAGTGAACCTTCAGCGGTCTGGGTCAGAGAGATACCATCGTTGGCGTTACGTGCCGCCTGAGTCAGACCTTTGATCTGAGAGTTCATGCGGTTAGCAATAGCTTCACCCGCGGCATCATCTTTTGCGCTGTTGATACGCAGGCCAGAAGAAAGACGCTCGATTGCGGTGCTCAGAGAAGCCTGTGATTTGTTCAGGTTGTTCTGAGTAGTCAGTGACATGATGTTAGTGTTAATAACGGACATAATAGTTTCCTTCAAAATCAGTAAGTTTATTAAGCTGAGCCTTCACGCTCACGGCGTCTGTCACCGTTACTCACGTTATCGGTTCGCTTAATCCGAACTTTAGAAAAAAAGTTGATAAACGACTAACTCATTGAAACTATTGCACTAAAATCACTGACCAGCTTGAACAAGCTGTTTGTTTCTTCACCACCCCGTTTAGCAGAGCGGGATATAATGAAAGCTATCATAGAGAAGTGCCGAAAAAACGATCTGGTTAATTACCTGCGAATCCCCCTCTTATTCTGCCTATTGAAAATTTTCGCCCGGCGTAAACTTTTCTTCTCTGCGGCCGATATGTGTATTGACCATATCTCATTCTTTAAGGATCCCCTATGGCAAGTGTAAGCTCGCTTGGCGCTGGTACCAGTCTCGATTTGGATACGCTCTATACCAATCTGGAAACCGCTGAGAAGACCAAACTGACCACCATTACCGATCAGCAAACGACCTATAACTCTAAGCTTAGCTCTTATAGCAAGCTGCAAAGTTCCATGGCGGCGCTGGAAACGGCTGCGGCTGCGCTAACCAAATCTACGGCTTTCAGCGCGACGGCGGTGACCAGTACCAATACCGCTTTTACTGCCACGACGGATGCCACCGCCTCGACCGGAGACTATAGCGTTGACGTTACTCAGGTCGCTAAAGCGCAGACGCTGATTTCCGGCTCTGTCAGCAGTAATAGTACACAGCTGGGCGCAACTACCAGCGGCAACAGCCGTACGCTGACGATTACGCAGCCCGGCACGTCTACGCCTTTAAGCATTACGCTGACCGACAGCCAGACGACGCTGTCCGGCATTGCCGACGCTATCAATAAAAGCGCCGGTAACGTCAGTGCCAGTATTATTAAGGCGAGCAGCGGCGACTATCGTCTGATGCTCAGCTCAAAAAGCACCGGTACCGATGGCGATATGACCGTTAGCGTGACCGGCGACGATACTTTGCAGGGCGTTATCGGCTACGACGCCAGCTCGACCAGTACGCAAAACATGTCGGTGCAGACCGCCTCGCAAAACGCCAAGCTCAGCATTAACGGCGTCGCGATAGAGCGCAGCAGCAACAACATTACCGATGCCCTGACCGGCGTGACGCTGAATCTTAAAGCAGCCAGCACGGACTCCTCAGGCGAGACGCTGACCGTATCGCGCTCTATTGATGACACGAAAAAAACCGTCAATGCTTTTGTTACGGCCTATAACTCGCTGAAATCGACTATCGCCTCGGTAACCAAATATACCGCAGTGTCGGCAGGTGCTTCTCAGTCAAGCAGCAACGGCGCGCTGTTAGGCGACAGCGTGGTTCGCTCGGTTGAAAACAGTATGAACTCGATTCTGACTTCGGTGCAGGGTGGCTCTTACTCGATTCTTGCGCAGCTGGGTATCACTATCGATCCTTCCACGCAAAGCGATGGCTCAACCGGCGCGCTGACCGTGGACGATACCAAGCTGACCGCCGCGCTGACCGATAACCCACAGGCCGTTAGCCAGTTCTTTATCGGTGACGGTAGCAAAACCGGCTTCGCAACCCAGCTGGACAGTACTCTGACCGCCATGTTAAGCACCACGGTCGGTAAAGAAGGCATTATCAAAAACGCCGAAGACGGTATTAATACGACGTTAAAAACGCTGAGCGACAGCTACGATAAAATGAGCGATTCGATTGACGCGACGATGGCCAGGTATAAAACGCAGTTTACGAACTTAAGTACGCTCGTAAACTCACTGACCAACACGGCGAGCTATCTGACGTCGCAGTTCTCCTCTTCAGACAGCTAATTGGGCGACGATATGTATAAAGATTCAGGAGCACAGCTTTACCGCAAGGTAGGACTGGAAAGCAGCGTGCTGGGTGCCAGCCAGCAACAGCTGACCACGCTGCTGTTCGACGGGGCGCTTAGCGCCCTGGTTCGGGCACGGTTGTTTATGCAGGATGGCCAGATCGAAAACAAAGGCAATGCGATCTCCAAAGCCATCAACATTATTGAAAATGGCCTGAAAGTTGGCCTGATCGATGAAAGCGGCGACGAGCTGGCTGCCAACCTGCTCGCGCTTTATGACTACATGATAAGACGCCTTCTTCAGGGTAATCTGCAGAATGATGTCGCGGCCGTTCAGGAAGTAGAAGATCTGCTGCGCAACATTGCCGATGCCTGGAAAGAGGTTACCGCCACTACTGTTCTTCAGGACGCCGTTTAATGAATATTGCACCGCATCTGATGTCGCTTTACCAACAGTTACTCGTCCTTAGTCAGTCAATGTTGCGTCTGGCAACGGACGGGGACTGGGACCAATTGATCGAAATGGAAGCTGATTATGTCAGTGCGGTGGGAAAACTGGCGGAGTGTACGCGACAAACACCCGTCCCGGCCCAGACTCAGGCCCAGTTAAGGCCTGTGCTGCGCCATATTCTCGATAACGAAGCGGAAGTCAAAACCCTGCTGGAAGCGCGTAAAGAGCAGCTTTCTGTATTGATTAGCCAGACGAGCCGTCAGAAATCCGTCAACAAAGCTTACGGCGGTATGGCAGGCGTTATTCTTTTCCCGCAAAATTCATAAGCCGGGACGCCGTTTTTCGTTACGTCTCTTCTCCGGTCAGCGCAGCGTAAAATATTTCTGCGCTGGCCCGCGCTTTTCCCGCCGCCTCTTCCATACTTCAGGTTCCCACTGATAATTATTGGAGCAATGGCATGCGCAATCCCACCTTATTGCAGTTCTTTCACTGGTATTACCCTGACGGAAGTAAGCTGTGGCCAGAAGTGGCAGAGCGTGCCGAGTGGCTGGCGCAGGCAGGCATTACCGATGTCTGGTTGCCGCCCGCCTATAAAAGTTCCGAAGGGGGAAAAGGCGTAGGTTACGCCACTTACGATCTTTTTGATCTGGGGGAATTTGAACAGAAAGGCAGCCGTGCCACGAAATATGGCGATAAAGAACAGCTGATAGCGGCGGTTAACGCGCTGAGAGCGCACGATGTCGGCGTGATCATGGACGTCGTGTTTAACCACAAAATGGGTGCCGATGAGAAAGAAAGAATTCAGGTCAATCGCGTTAACCCGGAAAACCGCGAAGAAATTGATGACGAAGTCATTGAGGCGGAAGCCTGGACACGCTTTAACTTCCCGGGTCGAGGCGGTCAGTACTCAAAATTCATCTGGGATTATAGATGTTTTAACGGCGTAGACTGCATTGAAAACCCCAATGAATTTGGCGTGTTTAAAATTGTTAACGCTTACACCGGCGACGGCTGGAATGAACAGGTTGACGACGAGCTGGGCAATTTCGACTACCTGATGGGCGCGAATATCGATTTTCGCAACAATGCCGTTACCGAGGAGCTAAAGTTCTGGGCGCGCTGGATGATGCAGCAGATTGCCTGTACCGGCTTCCGCCTGGATGCGGTAAAGCATATTCCCGCCTGGTTTTATAAGCAGTGGATCGATCATATTCAGGAAGTCGCGGAGCAGCCGATGCTGATTATCGCGGAATACTGGTCGCATGAGGTGGAGAAGCTGCAAAACTATATCCATCAGGTAGAAGGTAAAACCATGCTGTTTGACGCGCCGCTGCAAATGAAATTTCATAATGCGTCGCGCGAAGGAGCTAACTTCGATCTCAGCCAGATTTTCAGCGGCACGCTGGTTGAACACGATCACTGGCATGCTGTAACTATTGTGGCTAACCACGATACACAGCCTTTGCAGTCGCTGGAAGCGCCGGTGGAACCCTGGTTTAAACCGCTGGCCTACGCGCTAATCCTGCTACGTGAACAGGGTGTGCCCGCCGTGTTTTATCCCGACCTGTTTGGCGCCAGCTATGAAGACCAGGGCGGCGACGGCGAACAGTATCAAATCGATATGCCTGTTATTCCGGAGCTGGGGCCTTTGTTACAGGCGCGCCAGGAGTTTGCTCACGGCGTTCAGACCGAATGGTTCGACCATGCTAACTGCGTAGCTTTTGCCCGCAGCGGAACGGATGAACACGCGGGTTGCGTGGTGATTATGTCCAACGGCGAACAGGGCGAGAAGACGCTACCGCTGGGGAGTGATTTTGCCGGAAAAACCTGGAGAGACTATCTGGGCCATCGGGAAGAAAAAGTCACCTCTGACGAAGAGGGCAACGCGACTTTCTTTTGTAATGCGGGTAGCGTCAGCGTTTGGGTTATCGAAGCATAAAAAAAACCACGCGCGCGGGCGCGTGGTTCTTTCCATCAGCTTTTGCCGTTTCTTAGCATGGTCTTGTGATGCGACTTGCCGCTGCCGGAAGACTGGGAAGCGGCCTTCTTCGCCACAACCTTGTCGTTGACGTGCTTTAACGCATCCTGACATTCAGCAGTCGGCTGCGACACTTTTTGCAGCACCAGCTTGTCGTAATGCAGCGCCTGGCCTTCCAGCTCCAGCGGCATGACGCGCACCTCATTATTAATATTGACCCAGTCACCGGACAACAGCGTAATTTTGCCCGGTTTGGCGATAACCCGCTGCCACTGGCGGCAGTCCAGCGTATCGCCCTGCGCGGTAATAATCAGGCTAGCGACGGCCTCTTTACTGACCAGTCCCTTTTGCGGCCCCATTGTCTGCCAGTTGCCGACCAGGTTTGCGGGCGGCGGCGTTTTCACCGCGCTCTGGTAATTGGGTATTTGCGCACAGCCAGCCAGCGCAACGGCGGCTGTTAAAATCCACTTTTTCATTTTTAATTCCTGACTCGTCAACCAGGCGCTACGTTATAATCTTTTACCCGTACAATTCAAGCTGTCTCGCTCTTTGCCCTGCTCTTTTGCCCTGAGCTGATGCTGAAAAGGCGACAGCCGTGTAAACTGACGCCTCATTTTTTGCCGGACCCGTTTTATGAAGACTATTGAAGAATACTACGCCGCCGCTACCGCGCTTTTTCTTGAGGCGCATCCGGAAATCAAAGCTGGTATCGCCGCCTTAAGCGAGCAGGATGCGGCCAGCCTGGGTATGACGCTGCCACAGCTACAGCGCATGCAGAGCGATCGTGCCTACGCCGCGTTCACGCGTGAAAAAAAGCTCGACGGCATGCTGTTTGCTATTCAGCTGGCCGAACCGGATAAAGAAATAGCGGCGCAGGCTATTGAGGCCTACCTGCGCGAGCATGCCGCCGCGCTGGGCATGAGCTGGGAAGAGTTTTGCATTAAAAACGAACTGTAGCCGATCGGTTTTTGTTCTCTCTCCGGCGTGAATGCGCTGCCCTTTTCGCGCCGGATCCCGATAAATTTTTTCTGATTTTTAGGACCGCCTTTCTTTGGGAATTCTCTCAAACAGAAAAAAGGTAGTCATTTATAGTGCGTAAAGCACATTTTTTTACGGTATATATAGCACTTCCCGGATAAAGCAATTGAAAATCAGGTTGCGTGTCATAACTGGCCGAAAGATTGAAATTGAATAACCACAAGGATATTCTTGACGCGCAATCGTACAGGATTATTTCTCTTGATTTTATTAAGGTGCAACGCCTGGCGCTACTTCACTTTATCTTTTAAAACCATAAGCATAAAAAACAGCGCGTGCCGCTTCTCACGGCATTAACGCCCCTTTTGCCACGACATTGCCATGAATAAAGTTTGAGCAACTCAATGCCACTAAGCAAATATAAATTCAACCTGGTTATCCTGTTATTTTTTATCACGCTGAGCATGGCGCTGCTGGGACTTTATTGCCGCACGAACGCCGCACTTTCGCTGTTCTGGCCGTGTAACGCCCTGCTGTTGGGTTTACTGGTTCGTTTTCCTCAGCTTAGTTCGGCGCTGACGTTCCCCTCAATTTATGCAGGCCTGGTAACGGCGGATATCGCTTTTGGTACGCCGGTTGGCGCCTCGGCTGGAATGGATGCGGGCAACCTGGCTTTTATCGTTACCGGCATGGGCGTATTGTTGACCAGCTATCCCGCCCAGCCTCATCCACGCCGCCTGCAGGCGCTAAATCGCGTCTTTCCTGCCTCCGTGATTGGTGCAGCCGTCTGCGGCGTGATCGGCGCCGTTGCCAGCAAGCACTATTTCCATGATGACCTGGTAAAAGGCTGGATTTCGTGGTTTTGTGAACAGGTCTCAACGTCCATCATGCTGCTGCCGCTGGTGATTACCCTGCCCCGCAGCGATGAGCTGCCCGAGCTGGTAAAAGAGATGAAAGCCGCTTCGCCGCTGCCCTTGATGTCGCTGCTGGCCTCGGTTGCCTTAGGGATTTATGTTGGCGGCGGCGGCAGCCTGATTTTTCCTCTGCCTGCGCTGATGTGGTGCGCCGTAAGCTATCCGCTGTTTATCACCTGCCTGTTGACGATGGCGACGGGTATTACCGAAATTATTCTGGTTGCCAGCAACGTGTTTACTATTCAGGGCAGAGACGACTTCTTCCTGATTGACAGTCTTGCCGCCGCGCGTCTTGGCGTGGCGGCCATGACCATCAGCCCGCTGATTGTTTCCCTGAGCGCCACCGCCAATAAAAAGCTGGTGGCGCGCATTACCCGACGCGCAGATTACGACCTGCTGACCGGCGCACTAACCCGTAGCGGCCTGGCCGCCAGGCTGGATGCGCTGGCCGCCCGCAGGAACCACGTTTTTTACGGCGCGGCCTTTGTCGTGGATATCGATCATTTTAAAAGCATTAACGATACCTGGGGACATGCGGCAGGCGACTATGTGCTGGCACAAACCGTTGAGCGTATTCGCCAGACGCTACAGCAAACGGCCATTATCAGCCGCATGGGCGGCGAAGAGTTCTTGATTCTGATTGAAGGCATTTCACAACATCGCGCTTTCCTGCTGGCCGATCGCCTGCGGCGGAGCATTGAGCAGCACGCCATCATTTTAAACGACCAGGATTTAAGCGTAACGGTCAGTATTGGCATCAGCACGCTGAGCCTTATCGATGCCCACAGCCTGGACGAATCAATAAAAAGCGCCGATAAGCAACTTTACGTGGCCAAAAGCAGCGGCAGAAACCGCGTCTGTCCGGAATTTGTGTTGTAAAAAAGCCGCCATCGCTGGCGGCTGAATCTGGTTTCGCGCTGGCCGCTCGTGGCAAAGACGCAGCATCGGCGGGTCAATAATAAGCAATTTTACGATCGGTACCGTTAATGTTGATCGTAATATAGCCCGCAGTTGGCGTTGAGGGCGCTGTTGCAGGTGTTGTCGCTATCGTCAACACGCCCTTTTCATTCGCCCCAACGCCCGCCAGCCCGTTATGCAAACTCATCCGCGCGTTGACCATAGTCGTTCCCAGCAGATTAATATCGGTAACTTCGCTCATGTTGGGCTGAAAGAAACAGCACTCACCGGATTCAAAACGGCTTGGCCCTGTCGCCCGCAGGTTAAAAGAGGTGTCGCCGCTGTTGGCTTTCACTTTGATAAAGACTTCTGCATAGGTCATGCCGATGCGATTGATCTTCACGTCCAGCACCGAAGGCAATCCTTTATGCTGAATGTCGCCATAGATGCCGTTCCAGCAGCGGGAAATATTCAGCCATGTCATGCATGAGCCGGTTGAGGTCGTGGGATTGCCCGCCGGTTTCTCCAGCGCTTGCGTGTTCTGCCTGCCGACAATTTCAAATATCCACTGCAGGTTATCTTTGGGGAAATTGATTTTCCCCAGGTTAAACCATTTATCGGCGCTGCTGTTATTTGATACCCGGTAACCGGAATACCAGCCAGCCCGAACAGAACCGTTGAGCAAAATGCCGTAGTGCTCATCGCGCCGCCAGCTGTATTCGTATGAAGACAACCAGCGGCTTTCGTTATCGTAACGTAAATCCAGTTTGCTTTCGCCCTGCAGATTGATCTGCCGAAGCTGTACGCGGCTGTTGGTCATATCCAGCTTGTTGGGACAATCTTCCACGCTCAGCGCGTCCACAATCCATTCGCCATCGCGCAGATTGCCAGGAAAACGGCTGTGCTCAATCCAGACGTTATGGATCATCCCCTGAGTAACGCGCGGCATAGACAGGCTGGCATCGCCGTAGCCGTAGTGAAAATGGGCGTTGGTAAGCTCGACCGCCGTTGAGTGATCCCAGGCCCCAAAAGCCGCGTTTGAGTGGCCAACATCAAAAATTCTGCCATAGGTGTTGGCGGTATAAATTTGATTAAATTTCGAGTCCAGCGTATCAAGCAGTTTGATCACCGTTCCGCTGCAGTTGCTGGCGCGAAATGCGCTTATCAACACCGATTCACCCGCAACGATGGTATTTTCAAAGAACGGCTGCGCGTTGGAACACATGGACGCCGCGATCGCTTCTTTATGGTTATCGACGTCCGCTGACGCCTGACCATGCCATGCGATACCCTGGATAGTGGTACGGCGTGCTTTAACTTTGAATACGGGCGCGGCCGACTTATCTGAGATAATAATGGTGCGCGGTATGCCGCCGTGCGGGTTGTGGTCGCCGTATAAATAGAAAAAGGGAATTTCCGTTGCCGATAAATCAATCGGGCTAACCAAAAACTTACCGGCTGGAAAGCGCACGGCGATATCTCGCATAGTAACGTCATAGCGCAGCGCCCAGTCGATCATGCTTTTTACCGACGCGGTATCGTTAGTGGTACCGTTGCCTCTTGCGCCAAAGTGATAAAGATTAACTTCATCCGGATCGTTAATTACCCTGCGCCAGTAAAAACCATTGCCGGTTGCCAGGGTGCCACCGTCATCCGCTGGCGGTGAAGCCGTCACAAAACCCACGAAGTTACCGCCGCCCCGATAATAGTTGTCGCCATTATAATAGCGGCGCAATAAAGCCAGCTCGCCATTTTTAGCCGGCTTTATAGATCTCAACTCTGCAAAAGAATTAACTTCAATCATATTTACCTCCACAATAACGTGCAGTTTCTTTTAAATAAAAAATCTCCTGCGCAGCTCCCCTGGTGATTAAAAACTATTTCCCGGTTTCTTTTGCGCAATGTTTGGTCCATATTTCGTTATGCACGTTAATTGCTTTTACGGTTCTGACGTCCATTAATTTCCAGTCCTGCCCATAGGTGTGTATCGGTGAAAATAGCGTGCAGGACGAATCAATGGCTACATCAGGACTGTTTGTCGTTGTATTGCGATTCGCGCAGCTTATTACGAGCATCGTCATCATTAAGAGCATTATTGGCGACCTGAACATTTTTACTCTCCTCGCTATTTTTTGCCTGAGTTGCCGCTACGGCGGAGATTTTGGCCGTTTCAACTTTGGCGGCCTGCACATCGGCTTTAGCCTTTTCCTGCACCTTGCCGCTTTTTTTACCGCCGAACCAGCTGGCAACTATTGCCGCAATGACTACGCCAACACCGGCGAGCGCGTGCCAGCTTCCGCTGAATAAAGAGAGAAAGGTGGTCATTTTTTATCTCCTGATGCCGGGCCTGTAGCATCGGCCGGGGTTGATGAGCCTGAGGTGGCCGGCGTATCTGCCTTAACGGGCGCCGAAGCTGAAGTCCCTGACGCAGCAGAAGCCTCAGCTTTCGCCGTAGCGTCAGGCGTAGTGGATGCGACAGGCTTCACAGGCACCGCTGAGCTGGCTGATGAAGGTGAAGCGTCTGATTTAGCCGATGTATCCGAAGCGCCAGCTTTCGCCGTAGCGTCAGGCGTAGTGGATGCGACGGGCTTCACAGGCACCGCTGAGCTGACTGATGAAGGTGAAACGTCTGATTTAGCCGATGTATCCGAAGCGCCAGCTTTCGCTGTAGCGTCAGGCGTAGTGGATGCGACGGGCTTCACAGGCACCGCTGAGCTGACTGATGAAGGTGAAGCGCCTGAAGGGGCCGTAACAGCTGATATCACTGCATTAGCCGCTGCCAGTTTTTTCTGACGCACAAACTGGGCTATAACCGCCATAGCAACCATAAACGAGGCCAGCATGCCTAAGAAATGCTGCGGCATAACGGTCTTCACATCGTCAGGCAATCCGCTTAGCGCGCTGGAGGCGGAATCCGGAAAAGATTGCACCCACGCGCCCATGGCCGACCCCGCCGAGGCCAGCCAGACGGACCAGGTTTTAAACAGCAGCTTAGAGTGAGCCACCAGCTGAATTTTACCTTTTTTACTTATCCACCAGACAATAAGCGCCACCAGCATGACCAGTAATACAAACAGAAGAAATCTCATATAGCCCCCTTCCACGCATCATAAGTGCCGCTACGCATGGCATCCGCATGACGCTTTGCCCGTTCCGGCGTCTGTTTTGCCCATACGCTGCTCAGCATACCTTCCGCTGCGCCCGTAAAATTGTTGTTGGAAATCATCACCAACGTATTTTTGAATGCGCACAGGCCGTCAATACCCAATTGATAAGCCATGCTGTAAAGCACATCTGCACGCGCATCGTTACACTGCTTTAATGCGGCCACTAATACCGGCCTGTTATTCATCTCCTTTATTTTTGCATCCACCAGTTTCCCCATCCACACATCGCCAACTTCACGAGGGACGGTAAAATTATAATTTTGCAGCGGGGCATTTTTTGGCCCAAGCAAAATACCACAGCCAACCGTTGGATAACCTTCCGTGTCGATATAGGGTTTTTCCTTATAGCCTTCTTCAAAAGCCAGAATCTGAATTATCTTACTCATTTTTCACCTCTTCATTTTTAAAGCCGCCAGTGCGGTATCGATAAAATATTCCCTGGTGAAATTTTTATCGCAGGTGATGAATAAATACGGCTGCATATAAGCCATATAAAAAGTATAATTTTTTAACCATCAATATGTTTTTTAAGGCTGGATGGTTTTCAGCAAA
The DNA here is from genome assembly GCF_019132875.1 of Erwinia phyllosphaerae. GTDB lineage: Bacteria > Pseudomonadota > Gammaproteobacteria > Enterobacterales > Enterobacteriaceae > Erwinia > Erwinia phyllosphaerae. The sequence continues at coordinate 224,142 of NZ_JAHSPF010000003.1, read as the reverse complement.
TGTCAGCCGGCGCAGAGGAAAAAATCATTTTCATCTTCCAGCTCTATTTCCAGCGCGCTTAACACACCTTCCACAAAACCTTCTGCGGCCTGTAACTGTTTACGGATTGTTCCGTCAGCGCAGCGACGGCGACGGGCAATCGAGCGTAAAGAGATACGGTAGTGATAATGCGCTACCAGCAATGCATACTGATCGGGATGATTGACTTTCAGCCTGCTAATACAGTTGTCGAGGATCATACCGTCATTATCACTACAAACAGGCCTGCCCGCAGGGACTGCGGTAACCAGACCACGAAAGCCAGCAGCCACGTGAGCATAATTTACACCGCTGCGTTCAGTAGCCGCCCAGCCACCCCACTTTTCCAGTAAGCTTTTCATGTCTCGCATTTTGCCCCCTCACCGATTGAATAAAACAGAAGTAAAAATAATGTTTTCAGCCACTTCCCTTAACGCTACCCCATAACGAAACGGCGCTGATTTCAGATGAAAATTTTCCTGTTACTGCGGCGCTTCGCTTGTTTTTTCTGGTTTAAATCACTCAACCTTTTCGTCGTCCTGGAGCCACATGACTGGAGAGTAGGGCGCCAGCCCGCTCGTGCTTTTTATCCGTTTAAGTATCAGCTCACCTTAATTAATAGCATAGGTTATTAAAGATGCAATAGCAAAGCGTGTTTGACGAAAAATACGTTTCGCTATAAATTTTGCTCTATGAAAAATACACTGGCCGATCGGCTGAACATGGCTATGTCCATGATAGGAATCACTCAGGGTGCTTTGGCAGAAGCGTCGGGCGTCTCACAACCTACTATCTGGCGTCTGACGAAGGGCAAGGCGGAAGGATCGCGCAAGCTGGTTGATATCGCCAGGGCGCTGGACGTGAACGTGCAATGGCTGGCCAGTGGCGAAGGCGAAATGCGTGGCGAGGCCGTATTAGGTGAAATAGAAAAAGCGACCAGCGCATCAACAATACCGGTTTGGGACGTTAACGGCAAAACGCGAGAGGTGGTTTCAACGCCAAACGGCGTAAAGGCTAAAAAAAGCTGGCGTGCTTATATTCTCGATCGAAACAGCGGCTGCGCGGAGGCAACCAGCGGCAGCATCGTGATTATAGATACCGAAGCCGCGCCGCAATCCGGCGATTTAGTGCTCGCAAAAGTGAATACGCGCATCTCGGTTTACCACTATCTGGAAGGGCCTTCTAACGGCTATTTAACCGTTGACGATCCTCGCCTGCCTGCCGTCGAGCTGTCATCAGAAGCAGAACTGACTGGCGTCGCCATCTTTTTAATACGCGATTTACGGCGATAACCTATAGCACAGGCTATCTTATCGATAGCCTGCGTTATTAAAAGTGGCCGTGATTCGGCATACAGCTTGAGCCCCTTTCGCCCTCTTACGGTGTTTCTCCACAATAGCCATACCGTCGCAGCGCGCGACAGTACAAATATCGGGGTAGTCACCAGACAAGCGAAACGGCAAATATCAGGACCAGTCAGCGGGCAATGCCGGGGCAGTCCGTAGATTTGTTGATAATTAAAAAGGCAGGAGCTTAACTTACGAAGGCTTTGTAGCTGACCGTCATAGTGGTTTTACAGAAGATGCATTTAGCACCGTGGGGGTTTTTAGGCGTGATACTGTGAAGCGAAAAACGGTACTGACATCCGTGGCATGTCGGACATCTGAATTTAATATCAGGAATAAAATAACCTTACTTTTTTTGAATTGAGTACTGACCTTAACACTCCTGCTGGCTATTGTCGAACGGAGTTCTCATTTTCTGCCCTAAAACAGAGAATAAATAAAATGCGCTGGTAAAATAAAGGCGAAGCGGCAAACACCAGATTACGTTTTACTCATGGCGTAGCCGTAAACTTTATTTTTATTAAGCTGTACAGTCAACGTCTTACCTTCAGTCGTGCTCATAGCATTGGCCTGGCTCCAGGACCACATCATAATCAGCCGCCCTTCCGGATAAGGCGTTTCTGTCGCTGGCTGCCCAAAAAGCGAAATCAGTTCCTGTCTGGTGGTGCCATAGTGGATCTGCGCCAGCTTTGCCTCATCAAAATTTTTTCCTGATGATGCTGTACAGCCGCACAGAACGAGCAAGGTACAGATTATAAAAACGCTTTTTTGCATATTATTGCCTTTTTTTCATGGATTCGCCTGAGGCGAATAGTCAGTGATGACGGCTATAGCATCAAGGATGTGATAAAAAAAAATTAATGCCAGAAAATATTCTGGCATTTTTATAAATAAATTCATTTTTGGCATAACGCTTTTTTTTCTTCCAGGCTTATTGCTGATGCAGCTTGTTCCTTCCCGGTTAAAAACACCGGACCTGCAAGCCTGGGCAGTAAAAAATGGAACGGAACTGCTCAACTTCTCTGCTGATGGTTACAAACATCAGGCTCCAGACACACTTTTGCTCTCTAAAACATACACAACGTGCTTATTGCTGCGTAAAAGTTAATCCGTTGTATCAATCCCGGTGAATCACTGTATGGTGGCGAGTTCAGCGCGAGCTGAAAAATGGATTTCCCCTTGTAACAGTTTCATGCCTGTGTAACGCAGGCTTTTTTACTGCTGACACCGAATTTATGAACAAGCCAGGTACTCCTACTACCCGGCGAGTGAGAAGAAGCCTGCTTAGCTGCGGGCTTTTTTTCGTCTGAACCGGCTACGGAGTGTTAAAGCACGGGATTTTCTATCTCATCCACCAGCTCGCTCCCCTGATTTTTTACGCTCCCCACCGATTTTGTAACCGCATGCCAGGCAAACTCGCCTGCCGGAACAGATTTGTCCTGCACAATTGCATCAATCTGTTTTAAAGCGGTATCAGGATTAAGCCAATCCAGTACGGCGGATGGCTCCAGCACAAGCGGACGGCGATCGTGAATATCAACTAACCCTTCATTGCTGGCAGCGGTAACGATGACAAAACCTTCTCTGTCGTGCGGCTTATCATAGGGCGCTTTACCAATGGCGGCGAAAAAGAGCGGCTTACCCGATTCGTGATAAATAAAATAGGGCTGCTTCCGGCTGCCGTCACGCTTCCATTCATACCAGCCATCCGCCATTACAATTGCCCTGCCGTGATGCCAGAGCGGCTTAAACATCCTTCCCGTGGCGGCGGTTTCGACCCTGGCGTTAATAAGCGGCTGCTTATCCCACCATTCCGGACCATAGCCCCAGTAAACCGGATCGAGACAAAGAGATTCATCACGCATGTTAAGCAGCAACACCTTAGTACCGGGCGCCACGTTATAGCGTCCAACAGGCGTATCATCCCAGGCTATGTCACGCTCCACCTGTCCGGCGAATATGTCTAAATATTCTTCGCGCGATCTGTATTGAGTAAATCGTCCACACATATGCACCTCCGCTAACAAGCGTAGCAGAGCGGTTTACGCTGGCAGACGGAAAGTCCGATACGAGCGGCTACGATCTATGCTTACCTGATTCGGAGCAGGATGTTGCGTGAGAGAGTCAGGGAAGGAGTTTACCGATGAGAAAATCTTCGTATTTAACCCAAAGGTGAATGCCACAAACAGGCGTTGTGGCTCTCACTGTGCTATCGGCCAGAGATGGGGTGCAGCTTAAAAAAGCAGTAGAGGAAAACAACACCCGGCAGCTAACGCTTATGAACACCAAACTAAACGAGTTTGTGCTACATGCGTGCTACGACAATGAGGCGATGTGATTTACCTCATAATATTCAAAACATTAAAACATTATATTCTGCATATTCACCACACCCGATAGACAGTTTTATATTCAATTAGCCAAGGTTATCATTGAGTAAAGCTCGGGGCTGGAAGAGACTTTTGGGTGAAAAGTAGCCATATCTGACGGTTCATCGATGTGGCGATAGAAACGATGATGAAAGTGGCCTAAGCATAAGGAGAATGAATGGACACTACGGAGCAAATCAACGGCTATTTTTACGGAGGATTCACTAACCTCTCTCCCGGTGAACTTTTTTTTTGGATTGCGGTTGATACAACAGCTGAGCATTTTGTCGGATCGGCTTCTTCTCCTATAAATCTAGCTGCTGCTGCATTATTGCTTGCTGGAGACAACAACATTTATGTTCCCGGTAAACTTGGCGGAGCAACTTTTGGGACTTCTCAGGCCTCCTTATGGGCCAGAAAATATATCAAAAATTTTACTCTTCCCCGTTCGATCCCCACTCTGGTCGGTGGCCCTAATCCCTTTAAAGTCAGGATCCGCACGACTAACAATCTGGCAGCGGCGATTGGTAGACTGGTTCCTGTTGTTGGCTGGGTAATCGTCGCATCTGATGTTAATTTGATCATTTGGAAAACAATGAATAAATACAACAGAATAGTCAAAAAGGGAGACAAGGTATGGTGACAGGTGATATTGAAAAAGCCGTTTTTGATTTAGTTGAAACGTATAACGGGCCTGGTCTTTTCAGGGGGAAGCGTCCTGTATTAAAAAGAGAAACAGACCTCAATAATGATTTTAAGATGCTGCCTGAGGATGCTTATGACTTGCTTGTTAACTATGCAGAAGAGTTTGACATTAATCCCAAAGATATCAACTTCTTAAGCTATTTCCCTGAAGACTTGAGCGCGCCACATTCACCGATAACAATAGATCTGCTTATTCGTTCAGCAGAAGCTGGAAGATGGCTTGACGCTCACCCTTAGCGGGTCATCCCAGGTAAGATGACTAAGACGCAGTGGTGGGGGAAAACAATTGGTTAATTCTTACAGGGAAAGGTTATGAGTATCAACAAAGTGTCATTGGTTTTAGTTTTTGCAGTTTGTATTGCATTGTTACTTGAGACAGGCTCTGCCCGGATTACTCATTACCTTGACGGAAAAATTGATAACCAGATCACCAAATGGGCCGACGGTAAATGAAAGGAAGATAAGATTAAGGTTGAGACGCGAGAATACAAAGGCAGCGAGACGCACGAATGCACTTTCGTTTTCAATCCGACAATAAACGCTTCAAGCGGCATGCCTGGCGTTCATTATGCTGTAGCGTCTCTGCGGCAAACATGGACGGCTGCTTTTAAGAGAGCAGTCGTCAGGAATCGTAAGGCCTGTCAATCCCGACACACCTATGCATGCTGGTCACTTTCGGCTGGCGCGAACCCAAACTTCGTCGCCAGCCAAATGGGACACACAGACGCACGGATGGTTTACCAGGTTTACGGTACCTGGATACAGGAAAATGACGTCGAGCAAATCAACCTGCTGAACAGCAGATTTGAAGGCTTTGCCCTACATATGCCCTACAACAAAGCCGCTATATAATATAGTCTTTTTATATCAAAAAGCTATATCACTAAACCTGCATATTCATCACTTCAGAATAAGCGTTCACCAGCTTATTACGTACCTGAATACCCATCTGCATAGAGACGGATGCTTTCTGCATATCGACCATCACGTCGTTCAGGTTGACGCCCGGTTTGCCCAGTTCGAAATCCTGCGCTTCGGTGCGGGACGCATTTTGCGTATCGCTGATTTTATTTAGTGCTTCTTTCATTGCATCTGCGAAATCTGCGTGACTGGTTGCATCAGTACGCTGGCCGGTTGCCTGTACTGCTGCGGTCTGCAGCTGCTGCATTACGCTCTCAATGCCTTGAATTGCCATGGTTTGCCTCTGTGTGTAAAGGGTAGTTCGTTTTGTTGTATAAAAACTTACCACAATGTCAATAAGACAAAGCCCGTAAATAAGCGCAAAAGTCGCAGCTTATCCAGCCATCGAATTTTTCAATTCAGAAAATAATAGCTCCCCATAAGAGGTGGATTAATTTGTTTAGCCAGCACATCAGGGAGTCAGATTTGTTACGACACTACACGAAACAGTCCGGTCAACTGTCAGGCGGGAAAGAGTCATGAATGCAACTGTCACGCAGGATCAACCAGAGAAGAAAGGTCTGAACGATCTTTTCGCTCGTTTAAAGGCAAATCCTCGCATCCCGATTATCATCGCTGCGGCGGCTGCCGTTGCCATTATTATCGCTATGGTGCTGTGGGCTAAACAGCCTGAATATCGCGTGCTCTACAACAACCTTAGCGATGAAGATGGCGGCGCCATCATCACTCAGCTAACCCAGATGAACGTGCCTTATCAGTTTGATGATAAAGGCGGCGCGCTGATGGTACCCGCAGAGAAAGTGCACGAGCTGCGCCTGCGTCTTGCCCAGCAGGGCCTGCCGAAAGGCGGCGCGGTCGGTTTTGAGCTGCTGGATCAGGAAAAGTTCGGCATCAGCCAGTTCAGCGAGCAGGTTAACTACCAGCGCGCGCTGGAAGGCGAGCTGTCACGCACTATTGAAACATTAGGCCCGGTGAAAAACGTTCGCGTTCATCTCGCCATGCCAAAACCGTCGCTGTTCGTACGTGAACAGAAAGCGCCAACGGCGTCGGTAACCTTAACCCTGCAGCCTGGCCGCGCGCTGGATCAGGGACAAATTAGCGCCATCGTGCATATGGTTTCCAGCAGCGTTGCTGGTTTACCACCGGGCAACGTCACCGTTATCGATCAGGCCGGTCATCTGTTGACCCAGTCCGATAACGCAGACCGCGACCTTAACGATGCCCAGCTGAAATATGCCAGCGATGTTGAAGCTCGCTTCCAGCAGCGTATCGAAGCGATTCTGAACCCGATTGTGGGTAACGGTAACGTACATGCTCAGGTTACGGCGCAGATTGATTTCAACGCTCGTGAGCAGACTGACGAGAAGTATCAGCCGAACAGCGACCCGACTAAACAGGCGATTCGTTCACGTCAGAGCAGCAACAGTGAACAAAATGGCGGACAGAACGGCGGCGTGCCTGGTGCACTCTCTAACCAGCCAGCTCCAGCCAATAGCGCGCCGGTAACGACGCCAGCAGCAAACAATAATGCCAACGGTGCTAACGGTGCTAACGGCGCAGCGGCTAACAACGCTAACGCTAACCAGAACACGAGCACGGCGAAAACGGGGCCATCAAGCAGCCGTAATGATGACACCACGAACTATGAAGTAGATCGCACCATCCTGCATACCAAGATGAATGTAGGTGAAGTACAGCGTCTGTCAGTAGCGGTTGTGGTGAACTACAAAACCGACGCGGCCGGTAAGCCGATAGCGCTGACCGATGCACAGCTGAAGCAGATTGATAACCTGACGCGTGAAGCGATGGGCTATTCAGAGCAGCGCGGCGATACGCTGAATGTTGTTAACTCACCATTCAACGAAACGGCCGAAACCGGTGGCGACCTGCCATTCTGGCAGCAGCAGTCCTTCATCGACCAGATGATGGAAGCAGGACGCTGGTTGCTGGTACTGATTGTGGCCTGGATCCTTTACCGCAAGCTGGTTCGTCCACAGCTTGCACGTAAAGCGGCACAGGAAAAAGCGATGGTGGAAGCCGCTAGCCAGGCAAGAGCAGGCAGCGACGACAACGAAGCCGTCTCCGTTAAGCTGTCAAAAGACGAGCTTGACCAGGAACGTAAGTCTCAGCACCGCATGAGTGCTGAGGTAATGAGCCAGCGTATTCGTGAGATGTCGGAAAACGACCCACGCGTGGTGGCTCTGGTCATTCGCCAGTGGATGAAGGACGAACTATGAGTCTCACCGGTACCGAAAAAAGCGCCATTCTGATGATGACGATTGGCGAAGACCGCGCGGCCGAGGTGTTTAAACACCTTGGTACCCGCGAAGTACAACACCTGAGCGCCGCGATTTCAAATATGCGTCAGGTATCACACAAGCAGCTGACCGAAGTGCTGCGCGAGTTTGAGACAGACGCCGAGCAGTTCGCAGCGCTGAACGTCAACTCAAACGACTACCTGCGCTCCGTACTGGTTAAAGCGCTGGGCGAAGAGCGCGCCTCCAGCCTGCTGGAAGACATTCTGGAAACCCGCGAAACCACCACGGGTATGGAAACGCTCAACTTTATGGAGCCTCAGGCGGCTGCCGACCTGATCCGCGACGAACATCCGCAGATCATCGCAACCATCCTGGTGCACCTGAAGCGTTCGCAGGCGGCCGATATTCTGGCGCAGTTCGACGAGCGTCTGCGTCACGATGTGATGCTGCGTATCGCCACCTTCGGCGGCGTACAGCCAGCGGCGCTGGCCGAGCTGACCGAAGTACTGAACGGCCTGCTGGATGGTCAGAACCTCAAGCGTGCGAAGATGGGCGGCGTAAGAACCGCAGCGGAAATCATCAACCTGATGAAAACGCAGCAGGAAGAAGCAGTTATCGAAGCGGTTCGCGAGTTCGACGGCGAGCTGGCCCAGAAAATCATCGACGAGATGTTCCTGTTCGAAAACCTGGTGGAAGTCGACGACCGCAGTATCCAGCGTCTGCTCCAGGAAGTGGAATCGGAATCGCTGCTGGTGGCGCTGAAAGGCTCCGAACAGCCGCTGCGCGAGAAGTTCCTGCGCAACATGTCGGCGCGTGCGGCAGATATCCTGCGCGACGACCTGGCAAACCGTGGCCCGATGCGTATGTCGGCGGTGGAAACAGAACAGAAAGCAATCCTGCTTATCGTTCGTCGCCTGGCGGAAAGTGGCGAGATGGTAATCGGCGGCGGCGAGGAACAATATGTCTGATAAATCTTCGCTGCCCTGGCGGCTCTGGCAGCCCAACGATCTTGGGCAGCCAAACAAGCCGCTGATGGCCTCCTTCGACGAGCCGGAAATCGTTCAGACAGAACCGTCTGACGATCCGTTCAGCCAGCAGCAGTTTGAACTGGAGCAGATGCAGAACCAGGCACGCAGCGAAGCACAGGGACAGGGTTACGCCGAAGGCCACCAGCAGGGTTTTAACGAAGGACAGCGCGCCGGTTTTGACGCTGGTTTTCAACAAGGTCTGGCGGAAGCGCAGCAGCAGCAGGCTCCGCTTCAGGCGCGCATGCAGCAACTGGTATCCGAGTTCTCCCATACGCTGGAAGCGCTGGACAGCGTTATCGCCGCTCGTCTGATGCAGCTGGCGCTGGAGGCCGCTCGCCAGGTAATTGGCCAGGCGCCGCACGTTGACGGCACCGCCCTGCTCCGCCAGATTCAGGGCATGATCCAGCAGGAGCCGATGTTTAGCGGCAAACCGACGCTGCGCGTGCATCCTGACGATCTGCAACGCGTTGAGCAGACGCTGGGCGCAACGCTTAGCCTGCACGGCTGGCGTCTGCTGGCAGACAGCACTATCCATCCCGGCGGCTGCAAAGTCAGCGCCGAAGATGGCGACCTTGACGCCAGCATCGCAACGCGCTGGCACGAACTTTGCCGCCTGGCTGCACCGGGAGAACTGTAATGACGACCACTCGTTTATCGCGCTGGCTTGGCGCGCTTGACTCTTTTGAACAACGCATGGCAACCCTGCCGGAAGTGCGCCGCTATGGCCGCCTGACCCGCGCAACCGGCCTGGTGCTGGAAGCGACCGGACTGCAACTGCCGCTGGGCGCAACCTGCGTGATTGAACGAGTGGACGGCAACGGCATTAACGAAGTGGAAAGCGAAGTGGTCGGCTTCAACGGCCAGAAACTGTTCCTGATGCCGCTGGAAGAAGTAGAAGGCATTTTGCCTGGCGCACGCGTTTATGCACGCGCCACCGGCGAGCACAGCGGTAAACAGCTGATGCTTGGCCCGGAACTGCTGGGCCGCGTGCTGGACGGCAGCGGTCGTCCGCTGGATGGGTTGCCTGCACCGGAAACCGGCTACCGTGCGCCGCTGATCACGCCACCGTTTAACCCGTTACAGCGTACGCCAATTACCGACGTGCTGGACACCGGCGTGCGGGCAATTAATGCCCTGCTGACGGTCGGTCGCGGCCAGCGTATGGGCCTGTTCGCCGGTTCTGGCGTGGGTAAAAGCGTGTTGTTGGGCATGATGGCCCGCTACACCAAAGCCGACGTGATTGTGGTTGGCCTGATTGGCGAACGTGGCCGCGAAGTAAAAGACTTTATCGAAAATATTCTGGGCACCGAAGGCCGTGCGCGTTCAGTCGTTATCGCCGCGCCTGCGGATGTCTCTCCTTTACTGCGTATGCAGGGTGCCGCTTACGCTACCCGTATCGCAGAAGATTTTCGCGACCGTGGCCAGCACGTGCTGCTGATTATGGACTCGCTGACCCGTTATGCGATGGCGCAGCGTGAAATCGCGCTGGCGATTGGCGAACCACCGGCGACCAAAGGCTATCCGCCTTCCGTTTTCGCCAAGCTGCCTGCGCTGGTAGAGCGTGCCGGTAACGGTATCGACGGCGGCGGTTCGATTACCGCATTTTATACCGTCCTGACCGAAGGCGACGACCAGCAGGACCCGATTGCGGACTCCGCGCGCGCCATCCTCGACGGCCATATCGTGCTGTCGCGTCGCCTGGCGGAATCGGGCCACTATCCGGCAATAGATATTGAAGCTTCAATCAGCCGCGTGATGTCGCATCTGATTGACGACACGCACTACGCGCGGGTACGCCAGTTCAAACAGCTGCTTTCCAGCTACCAACGCAACCGTGACCTGGTCAGCGTGGGTGCCTATGCAGCCGGTAGCGATCCCATGCTGGATAAGGCGATCAAACTCTATCCCGAGCTGGAAACTTTCCTGCAGCAGGGCATGTTTGAGCGCAGTACTTTTGACGACGCGTGTCTGCATCTGCAGGCGATTTTCGGTTAAGGCTGAATCATGGCAAAACACGCATCGCCTATCGAAACCCTGTGCGGCCTGGCGCAGAAAGATCTGGAAAAAGCCGCCATCCAGCTTGGTGACGTTCGTCGCGGCCAGAAACAGGCCGATGAACAGCTGACCATGCTGCTGAATTATCAGGATGAGTATCGCAAAACACTGAACAACACCATGGCGGAAGGCATCAACAGTACGCGCTGGTACAACTATCACCAGTTTATCGAAACGCTGGAAAAAGCGATCGACCAGCACCGCCAGCAGCTGGCGCACTGGAACGGCCGCGTAGAGAACGCATTGCGTCTGTGGCGCGAAAAGCAGCAGCGGCTTCATGCTTATGAAACCCTGCAGGCCCGCGCGGCAGCGACCGCATTACTACAAGAAAACCGTCTCGATCAGAAACGGATGGATGAATTTGCCCAACGGGCATCATTGAGGAAAGGTGAATGATCACTTTGCCACTGGTTACCAACGCCACTAACGCTACCAAAGCGACGTCTGCTGCCACGACTACCGCAAGCGCTACGGATGCTACCGATATCGGTACGGATTCCGGCATCGCTGCGACGGGAACAGCGGCTGAAACCGGTAGCGCGGGTTTTCTGACGCTGCTTGGCAACAAGCTGTTAACGCTGGCGCAGCAGGGGCAAACCGCTGCCCTGCCTGCCAGCACGACCGCCGCCACTGCCGCCAGCACGGACGACAAAGATACCTCATCGCCAAAAGCGAAGCTTAACGCACTGCTGGCCGCGCTGGACAAGCCTGAAACGCTGAATGCGTTGCTACAGCCCACCAAAGCCGGTACGCAAAGTAAAGATAGCGAGTTGACCGATACCAGCGAAAGCAGCGAAGGCACCGCCGCTACCGCAACGACCACGCTAAGCAATAACGATATGCAGGCGCTACAGGCGCTGTTTGCCATGCTGCCGCAGGCACAGGCGCAGCCAGCAGCGACCGCCACAGCGGCTAAAGGCAGCGATACGCTGGCCGACGGCGGCATTAAGGGCAGCAATGCGAACGCGACACTCGCTTCGCTCTTATCAAACGCTAAGGCAACCACGGCCAGCGCTGATGAATCAGTGAAAGGCAATGATAAAAATAGCCAGTCCGGCAGCAGCAATGTGTTGACGACCTCAACCGCCGCCACCGCGCAAAAAACCGATGCCAATACGGCTACGCTGACCAGCGCTTTCCAGCAGGTTTTAGGTCAGGTGAGCAAGGATAATGATAAAGAAAACTCAAGTTCTGCCACACAATCGACGATAACCACTAATGTTATTAGTGCAGCTTCTGCCGCGGTGACGCCAGCAGCCAGCTCGCTGGTCACGGCTCCGGCCGCGCCACAGCTAAGTTCACAGCTGGGCAGTCCGGAATGGCAGCAGGCGCTGGGCCAGCAGATTGTGATGTTCAGCCGTAACGGTCAGCAGACCGCCGAGCTGCATCTGCATCCGCAAGATCTGGGCAGTATACAAATAAGCCTTAAGCTGGACAGCGATCAGGCGCAGCTGAGCATGGTATCGAACCACAGCCAGGTTCGTGCCGCGCTGGAAGCCGCCATGCCGCAGCTAAAAGAAGCGCTGGCGCAGAACGGCATTAACCTGGGCCAGACCAACGTCAGCAGCGACGCGTTCCAGCAAGGCCAGAGCTTTAGCGGCCAGCAGGATCAGCAGCGTAATAACAGCCGTGGCAATACTTTTAGCCTGACGACTGACAATGACGATGTGACGCCAATTGCCGTTCCTGCCTCGCTGCAGTCGCGTGCAGCCGGTAACGGCGCTGTTGATATTTTCGCCTGACGGCCACAAACGCAAAAGCTAACGGCAAAACCCGCGTCTTTTCGCCCTATTGTTTGGCAACCGATGCGGGATAATCTGCCCATAACGTCGTCAGGGAGCGGATTAGATTGCTTCCGAAAATACTCACAGGAATTATCGCCAGTATGACTGAGAAGAAAGCCAAAAGCGGCAAACGTAAACTTTTGATTATCCTCATAGCGCTGATCGTTGTAGCCGCTTGTGGCGTCGGAGGTTATCTGGTCTGGCATAAAATGCACGGACCTGCCGATAAGGCGGAAGCTGCCAAGCCAACGCCACCGCCCGCGCCGGTCTTTTTCGCGCTGGATACTTTTACCGTTAACCTGATTAATCCGGATAACGATCCTGACCGCGTTTTGTATGTTGGATTCACGCTGCGTTTGCCAGACCAGGAAACCAGCCAGCGCATCAACGACTATCTGCCGGAAGTGCGCAGCCGTCTGCTGATGCTGCTCTCTAACCAGAACGCCGCCGCGCTTGGCAACGAGCAAGGCAAGCAGGAGCTGGTGAAACAGATTAAAGCCGTACTTGCACCGCCGCTGGTGCCGGGACAACCTCCGCAAAAGGTGACTGACGTTCTGTTCACCGCCTTTATCCTGAGGTAAGACAAAATGGGCGACAGCATTCTTTCACAGGCGGAAATCGACGCGCTGCTCAACGGCGACAGCGACAGCGCGGCAGAAGAGAACGTCAGCAGTGCGGGCGACAGTGATATTCGTCCTTACGATCCCAATACCCAGCGTCGCATGGTGCGCGAACGTCTGCAGGCGCTGGAGATCATTAACGAACGCTTTGCGCGTTCTTACAGGATGGCGCTGTTTAACCTGCTGCGCCGTAGCCCGGATATCACGGTTGGTGCGATTAAAATTCAGCCTTACCATGAATTTGCTCGCAACCTGCCGGTCCCGACGAACCTGAACCTGATTCATCTGAAGCCGCTGCGCGGCACCGCGCTGGTGGTGTTCTCGCCAAGCCTGGTGTTTATCGCCGTGGATAACCTGTTTGGCGGCGACGGTCGTTTCCCTACCAAGGTGGAAGGCCGCGAGTTTACCGCTACCGAACAGCGCGTGATCCGCAAGATGCTGAAGCTGGCGCTTGAGGGGTACAGCGAGGCGTGGAAACCGATTTATCCGCTGGATGTGGAGTATGTTCGCTCCGAGATGCAGGTAAAATTTACTAATATTACAACTTCACCTAACGATATCGTGATTACCACGCCGTTTCAGGTGGAGATAGGCAACCTGGTCGGCGAGTTCAATATCTGTATTCCGTTCAGCATGATTGAACCGCTGCGCGAAACGCTGGTGAATCCGCCGCTGGAGAACTCGCGTCAGGAAGATCAGAACTGGCGTGAGACGCTGGTTAAGCAGGTGCAACACTCCGAACTGGAGCTGATCGCCAACTTTGCCGACGTCTCAATGCGGATTTCGCGCCTGCTGGCGCTGAAGCCCGGCGATGTATTACCGATAGAAAAACCGGATCGCATTATCGCGCATGTCGATGGCGTGCCGGTGCTGACCAGCCAGTACGGCACCATGAATGGGCAGTACGCGCTGCGAGTGGAACATTTGATTAACCCGATTTTGAACTCGATGAATGAGGAACAGCCCCATGAGTGATACCAACAAGCCGTCCGCTGACGACCTCTCTGCGGACGACCTTTGGGCTGACGCGCTGAACGAGCAGTCAAACACTACCAGCAGCGCGTCTGAAGGGGTGTTTAAATCTCTGGAAAGCAACGATATCGCCGGTTCGCTACAGGATATCGATCTGATTATGGATATCCCGGTCAAGCTGACCGTGGAACTGGGCCGTACCAAGATGACCATTAAGGAGCTGCTGCGCCTGACGCAGGGTTCAGTGGTGGCGCTGGAAGGTCTGGCCGGTGAGCCGCTGGATATCCTGATCAACGGTTATCTGATTGCCCAGGGCGAAGTGGTCGTGGTCGCGGATAAGTATGGCGTGCGCATCACCGACATTATTACGCCTTCCGAGCGTATGCGTCGACTGAGCCGCTAATGAGTAGCAGCCAGGCACAGCAGTCGGCGGAACAGCCGCAGAACGATGCGGGTCAGCAACAGTCTGCGAACCAAACGCAGAACGATGCGGGTCAGCAACAGTCTGCGAGCCAAACGCACAACAATGCGGGCCAGCAACAGTCTGCGAACCAAACGCAGAACGATGCGGGTCAGCAACAGTCTGCGAGCCAAACGCAGAACAATGCGGGCCAGCAGTCGGTTATCCACTCACCGATGATGCAACAGCAGCCTGTGGGACAGCCGACCGTTTCTACCGGTTCGGTGCTGGCCCAGGTGAGCAGCGTACTGGCCGCGATTATTCTGTTAATTCTGGCCTGCGCCTGGCTTGCCAAACGCCTTGGCTTTACGCCGAAAACGGGCAAGCGTGGACAACACGGTTTGTCCGTTAGCGCCAGCTGTCAGGTTGGACAGCGCGAGCGCGTAGTGATTGTTGACGTGGAAGATGCCCGGCTGGTGCTGGGTGTGACGGCGCAGCAGATCACCCATTTGCATACCCTGCCGCCGTCAACGGCGCAGGAAAATCCGGAAGAGCCGCCGCCGCGCGATTTCCGTCAGGTTTTAGAGCTAATTAAACGCGCTGGAAAACCAAAATGAAACGCATTTTTCCCCTGCTGGCCTTGCTGTTGCTGTTGGCCCCTGAAGTTCACGCCCAGCTGCCAGGCCTGATTAGCCGCCCAACGGCAAACGGCGGCCAGAGCTGGTCGCTGCCGGTACAGACGCTGGTATTTATTACCTCGCTGACCTTTTTGCCTGCTATTTTGCTGATGATGACCAGCTTCACGCGCATCATCATTGTGTTTGGCCTGCTGCGTAACGCACTGGGCACGCCATCCGCCCCGCCAAACCAGGTACTGCTTGGCCTGGCGCTGTTTTTGACCTTTTTTATTATGAGTCCGGTGTTCGACAAGATGTATCAGGACGCTTATCTGCCGTTCAGCGAAGATAAGATGAGCATGCAGGATGCCATTGATAAAGGCGCGCAGCCGCTGCGGGAATTTATGTTGCGCCAGACGCGCGAAGCGGATCTGGCTCTGTTTGCCCGCCTGGCTAATACGCCGCCGTTACAGGGGCCGGAAGCCGTGCCAATGCGTATTTTGCTGCCAGCCTATGTGACCAGCGAACTGAAAACGGCTTTCCAGATTGGCTTTACCGTCTTTATTCCTTTTTTGATTATTGACCTGGTGGTCGCCAGCGTACTGATGGCGCTGGGGATGATGATGGTACCGCCCGCGACGATAGCGTTGCCCTTTAAGCTCATGCTGTTTGTGCTGGTAGACGGCTGGCAGCTGTTGATTAGTTCGCTGGCGCAAAGTTTTTACTCATAAACGGGCTAACCCGAAACAACGGTGTCGCGGCACAACCTGCGCTGACGACATTCCAAAGCACTATTATTTCCCGGAGTCGTGATGACACCTGAATCGGTTATGTCAATTGGTCATGATGCGCTGCACGTCGCGCTGCTGCTGGCGGCTCCGCTGCTGCTGGCTGCCCTGTTTAGCGGTTTGTTTATCAGCCTCATTCAGGCTGCGACGCAGATCAACGAGCAGACGCTCTCTTTTATTCCTAAAGTCCTCGCCGTGGTTGCCACTATCGTGGTGGCTGGCCCGTGGATGCTGAACCTGGTGCTGGACTACATGCGCACCTTGTTTACCAACCTGCCAACCATGATCGGCTAAATGATTAACTTCGACAGCAGCCAGCTGGTGTTATGGGTAGGCCAACTTTTCTGGCCTCTCGCCCGCGTGCTGGCGTTAATCATGACCGCGCCGATCTTGAGCGAAAAATCGATCAGCAAAAAAGTAAAGCTGGGTCTGGGCCTGCTGATCACTTATGTGCTGATCCCGACGCTGCCGCCCGTGAACATCGCCTTGTTCTCATTTTCAGGCCTGTGGCTGTTGATTCAGCAGATTCTTATAGGCGTCGCTATAGGTTTTACGATGCAATTCGCTTTTGCGGCGGTGAGAACAGCCGGGGAAGTGATTGGTTTACAAATGGGAATCTCCTTCGCCACCTTCTTCGATCCTGCCAGCCGACTGAATATGCCGGTGCTGGCCCGTTTTATGGATATGCTCGCGATGTTGCTGTTTTTATCCTTTAACGGTCATCTCTGGTTGATTTCTATGGTGGCAGACAGCTTTCATACGCTGCCGATTGGCGGTGATTTAGTCAATGGCAACGCTTTTCTGGCGCTAACGCGTGCAGCCAGTTTGATTTTCCTTAATGGAATGCGATTAGCGCTACCCTTGATAACTCTGCTGCTCATCATTAACCTGGCACTGGGTTTGTTAAACCGTGTTACACCTCAGCTGTCGGTATTTGCTATTGGCTTTCCCATCACCTTATCAATCGGCCTTGTCTTTATGAGCCTGATGATGCCGCTCCTCGCCCCTTTCTGCGAGCATCTGTTTAGTGAAGTATTTGATTTACTCTCGCAGATCCTTAATGAGCTTCCCGCCAGATAAACTTAAGTGTTACCCCACCCTATAAGACAACCCAATGATGCATAGTTAAGCGCATAGAATGTTTTAGTGCATTTTTCAAACCACGCTTCACAGAAATAACCTAAGGAAAATCTGATAAATTGCCGACTTCAATGAAAATTATTCTTATTAAAAGCCACTTAGCGTATTTTGTTTAACGAAACAGCTCGGATGTTGCGTGAAAGTTAAACAGAGTGAGCTTCAAAAGGGACTGTTTTTACTGAAGTTTTTATTTTTTGTAGTTTTTCTTGTATAAAACCGCGTTTTACGGCATTGTCAGCACCGCTTGTCACGCACTCATTCGTGTAGTGAATGTTTTTTAGGAATCGTCCTATCAGGTTTTTCTGCGTTCTGCGCGATAGTGGCGTGGTTCACAAAAGGGATGCAGTCTGCATCCGTCAGGCACTCGGCCTGGAAGCGGTTTTTATCCTGGTAGCTGTGCATTATGTGCCCGGACTAAACGGTTATCTCAAGCATAGATCGATCAAATTAGCGCTAAACTGACAGTGTTAATGCTGAGTACAAATAATAAAACTGAAAACAGAACATATTACTCTCGTAACTTACACAACGCGTAATTCATCGTTAGTTTAAACGAATAACAATTTGGTGAGGGTCGCAGTTATGCCAACAATTATAATGGATTCATGCAGCTACACACGCTTAGGCCTTACTGACTATATGTCGGTTAAGGGAGTTAAAAAGAAATATATTACTTCCGTTACCGATATCGATCAGCTACAGATTAAATGTCAACAGGTTCAACCTGGCGTCGTGTTTATTAACGAAGATTGTTTTATTTATGAAGCAGATGCCAGTGAGCGCATCAGAGATATTATTACACAGCATCCTGACACACTGTTTTTTATCTTTATGGCTATCTCCAATATCCATTTTGAGGAATACCTCTACGTTCGTAAGAACCTGATTATTACGTCAAAATCGATTAAGCCTGCGACACTTGATAATTTACTGGTTTCCTATTTCCAGAAAAAACTAAATGTTTCACCTCGCTATTCCGCTGGTTTCGATGTTCATCCATTGACGCTAAGCCAAACCGAGTCAAACATGCTGAAAATGTGGATGTCTGGCCACGATACGATTCAAATATCGGACAAAATGCAAATTAAGGCCAAGACGGTTTCTTCGCACAAAGGCAATATTAAACGTAAGATTAAAACACACAACAAACAGGTTATTTACCATGTGGTTCGCCTGACCGATAACGTTACCAGCGGTATCTACGTTAACGTTCGCTAAGCACAAAAAAAAGCCGACGACACCGTCGGCTTTTTTGTTCACTTCTGTTAGCCAAATCACACTTCATCCGTAATCTTTCCTCACTTTCTGCCGATGTCTTGTAAACAGAGCGAGGCCTGCCGCTTCGTTTCCCCAGCAAAGAGCGAAAGGGTATGAAATCATTTTCCCAAAATGTGGGCGATTCCCACATCAGTTTCTGGCAACATTTGCGTCTGGTTCCTCTTTTTAGCGCGATTCTCGGCGCTATCCTGCTTTTATTCGCGCTTTGTATTGGGCTTGCCAGCTATTACCTGATCCAGAGTAACCGGTCACTTCAGGATGTTACTGAAGAAATTCAGGTACGCATGGCTATTTCCAATAGCTCCAACCATATGCGCACGGCCCGGCTTAACCTTATCCACGCTGGCGCAGCGGTGCGTGAGGGGAATATGGAGCTGTTTGACAAAAACCTTAAGCAGGTTGAAAACAGAATTAAGCTGGCTACCGATAATTTTCAGGCCTATATGCATCGCCGGATTAAAACGCCAGAGGATGAAGCGCTGGATGGTGAACTGACTACCCGCTTTACGGCCTACCTTAATCAGGGCCTGGTACCGATGATAAAGAATGCACAGGCCGGTAGTTTTGAAAGCGTGCTCAGTCGGGAAACGGACGTCACTCGTAACCTGGATGACGCTTATAACGCCGTGCTGCTAAAGGCAATTGCCATTCGTACCCAGCGCGCCACCGCCATTAATGCCAGAGCAGAAGCGCAAACGCGTATGGGCTTTATCATGATGGCCAGCGCCTTTGCCGCCGCGCTATTGCTGACGCTGGCAACCTTTATTTTCCTGCGCCGCGTCGTTATCGCCCCGCTGCGCAATGCGGTAGACAGAATTGAGCGTATTTCCCACGGCGACCTGACCGCCACGCCGCAAAGCTGGGGACGTAGTGAAATCGGCACGCTGGGCAGCCATCTGCAAACCATGCAGCAGGCGCTGGAAAAAACGGTCGGCACGGTACGTGAGGGCGCAATGGCCATTTATCAGGGATCGACGGAGATCTCGGCGGGCAACAGCGATCTTTCTTCCCGTACGGATCGGCAGGCGGCCGCGCTGGAAGAAACCGCTGCCAGCATGGAGCAGCTTACCGCAACGGTGAAGCAGAACGCGGAAAACGCCCATTTTGCCAGTCAGCTTGCTAACGATGCCTCCGGCAAAGCTCGCCAGGGCGGCGACATTGTTTCCGGCGTTATCAGTACCATGAACAATATTTCTACCAGCTCGAAGAAAATAGCTGAAATCACCACCGTTATTAACAGCATCGCTTTTCAAACGAATATTCTGGCGCTTAACGCCGCCGTAGAGGCCGCGCGGGCTGGTGAACAGGGCCGTGGTTTTGCCGTAGTCGCCAGCGAAGTACGCAGTCTGGCGCAGCGTAGCGCCGGTGCAGCAAAAGAGATTGAAGGATTGATAGCCGAATCGGTGAGCCTGGTCGGACAGGGTTTATATCAGGTAGGCAACGCAGGTGAAAAGATGACGGATATCGTCGAAGCCGTGGGCGGCGTAACGAACATCATGACCGAGATCGCTTCTGCTTCAGATGAGCAAAGCCGTGGTATTCAGCAGATAAGCCTGGCCGTATCGGAAATGGATAACGCGACTCAGCAAAACGCATCGCTGGTTAAAGAGGCAACCGTGGCCGCCTCTTCGCTGGAAGATCAGGCTTCCCATCTTACTCAGGCCGTAGCCGCTTTCCATCTGAGCGGCAGCGTACAAAACAGCGTTCGGCCAGCGGCATCTAAGACCAGGCCAACGGCAGTAAAGCCCGCGCTGGCAGAAGCCGGTAACTGGGAAACTTTTTGATTAATCCCTGTCGTTAACCACGGTGACAGGAGCTGGTTTTAAGCTGGCAATAAAAAAGGGCGAGAAATTCGCCCTTTTGCTGGATGGCTGGCTACTGCTGCGGCTCAACAAAAATGCCGTCGCGATGCCCTGTTTCATTAAAAAACCAGATGCCCTGCGGATACTCTTCCAGCGCGACCAGGTACATAGTGCCTTCGCTAAAGTCTTCAACCGCCAGCACCTTTCCGGCTCTGCGCGGCCCGCCGTCGGTTTTTACCGTAACCCGATCGTTCACCTTCATCTGATTTCCTCTGATAACACGCCAGATTGCTAAGATAGCGTAGCCGTTAACGGCGGGCAATGACCCATACGGCATGGACGATACCGGGAATATAGCCGCACAGGGTCAGTAAGATATTTAGCCAGAAAGCGCCGCCAAAACCTACCTGCATAAATACGCCCAGCGGTGGCAGAAGAATAGCGATAATAATACGTAAAAAATCCATGATGCCTCCATAGCGTCGGATAACAGCTTGTTTTGTAATCGTTTATTGATTATAGCGGCAATTTGCCGTTTCGCTCGGCGCGCGCGTGTAAAACAACGTAATCAATAAGCGTTATTTTCACTTTTTTAACGTTTTACAGTGAGACTTCTGACAACTACACGGCTTACACTGTCCTCACTGCACCAACCCCAAAGGCGCAGTCAACCTAAAAAGTAACAAGGATTTTTGCCCGCGCAGCGCGGGCTTTTTTTTGTCTTTTTTCCGGGATATAGCGCTGAAAAGCGCAAAAAAAACCCGGCCAGAAGCCGGGAAAGAAAGGAAAATTCGTTACAGAGAAAACTCTCTAAGCACAGTCTGACCGAACCCGCTCTTAAGAAGAATCTTAAACACGTCGCCTGATGCAAAACGCCTGTGAATTTATCCACCTTCTGCCCTTCATAAAACCGCCCGGAAACGGCGTCAAAAGTTAGCGACTGCTTTTCCCCGCCCTCTTCATTTCTCTCTGTTTTTTGAGACTAATCCTGGTACAACCGTCTCGTTTAAACAGCGCTCCACCCTTCGCCTCCGGCGGATAACGCTATACTTGATTATCCTGCACCGCGTTCGGACAGAAGGAGAAATAACGATGCCAGCGCTGCATGACCCGCTTATGATCATTACCGATTTGGATGGTTCGCTGCTGGATCACCATACCTACAGCTGGCAGCCCGCTCAGGCCTGGCTGGATCGCCTGCAGTCCGCTGCGGTACCGCTGGTAATTTGCTCCAGTAAAACCGCTGCTGAAATCGTCCCTCTCCAGCGCTCGCTGGGCATCACCGGCGCGCCTTTTATAGCCGAAAACGGTGCCGTGGTTAAATGGCAGCAGCAAAATAGCGCTACGGCTTCTCTTCCGGGTGGTAAAAGTTATGCCGCGATTTGCGCCACGCTCGCGCAGCTGCGTGAGCAACACGGTTTTAAATTTACCGGCTTCGCGGATGTTTCAGAGAAAGAGGTGGCGGACTGGACAGGGCTGACGCCGCACGATGCGGCGCTTGCTAAAACGCGTGAAGGCTCGGAAAGCCTGATCTGGCGCGATACGACAGAGCAATTTACCTTTTTTCAGCAGGCGCTGGCAAAACACGAACTGGAGCTGGTTCAGGGCGGTCGCTTCTGGCACGTCATGAATCAGGGACGCGGTAAAGGCGCAGCGCTGAGCTGGCTACTAACGCATTTTCCCGCCTCCGGGAAAGGCCGCTGGATAACCATAGGTCTTGGCGATGGCCCTAACGACGCGCCCATGCTGGATAAAGTCGATTATGCCGTGGTGATCAAAGGCTACAGTAAAAACGCCGTTGAGCTAAAACGTCAGGATAAAGAGCATATCTTTTATAGCGCAGGTTTTGGCCCGCAAGGCTGGAGCGAAGGCCTGACGCACTATATAACGCAATAAACCCGCCCGCCAGACGGGCCAGCCTTAAGGAATACGCGATGAGTGATTTTTTCCAGAACGGCGTTATCACCAATTTTCATAATCTCACCGCACGTCCGGTCGAGGAGCTGGAAAAAGAACTGGTTTATTTTGCCGAGCGCCGCAAAATGGGGTTAATCCTGCCTTCCCTTTTTTCTGAACTGGAAGGCCCGGCGTTGGGCAATATCGTCGATGAACTGGCGAAAGTCCCCTATCTTGAAGAGATCGTGATTGGCCTGGATCGCGCCGACCGTGACCAGTTTCTACACGCTCGTGAATTTTTTTCCCGCCTGCCGCAGCGTCACCGAATTTTATGGAATGATGGCCCACGCCTGAAGGCGATTGACGCCGAGCTGGATAAAGAGGGTCTTTCGCCTTCGCAGCCAGGAAAAGGCCGGAACGTCTGGTTTTGTACCGGCTATACGCTGGCGTCTGAACGGTCAAGCTGCGTGGCGCTGCACGACTGCGATATCGTCACCTATGAGCGCGGTATGCTGGCTCGGTTGCTCTATCCGCTTGCCAATCCGGCTTTCCAGTATGAGTTTTGTAAGGGCTTTTACGCCCGCGTGGCCGATAATAAACTGAACGGCCGCGTTGGCCGCCTGCTGGTTGGGCCACTGCTGCGGTCGCTGCAAAAGGTTTACGGCCATTCGGAATATCTCGACTATTTAACCAGCTTCCGCTATCCGCTTTCCGGCGAGTTCGCGATGCGCACGCACGTGCTGAATAACATCAAAATCCCCGGCGACTGGGGGCTGGAAATCGGCGTGCTTTCGGAAATTTATCGCAACTACACCACGCGGCAGAGTTGCCAGGTCGAGATCGCCCATCACTACGATCACAAGCATCAGCCTCTGGCTGAAGATGATGGCACCGGCGGGCTGAAGCGCATGAGTAACGATATTGTGCAGTCTTTACTGCGTAAGATGGCGACGATGGGCGTTAATCTGACCAGCGACTCTTTTCGCGTGCTGAAAGCCACCTACTACCGTAACGCGCTGGATATGATGGAAATTTATAGCCATGAAGCGTCGATGAACGGGCTACGGTTTGACCAGCATGCGGAGGAAGCGGCGGTCGAAATGTTTACCCAGTCGATTCTGGAAGCGGGCCAGTCCTTTATTGAACGCCCCAATGAGAAACCATTTATTCCCAGCTGGAGCCGCGTGCAGTCTGCTTTTCCCGATATTATGCAGCGGATTTACAAGGCGGTGGAAGAAGATAATGAAGGCAACGTTTAGTCGCGGTCGCAGACGCGGTTTCTACCCGTTGCTTTAGCCAGATAGAGCCTGCGATCGGCTATTGAGCGCAGGCTGTCAAAATTGTATTCGCCGGTTTCCTGGCTGGAGGCGACGCCCAGCGACGCCGAAATCCGCAGCCACGCAGAATTACCGGCAAATACCTGTTTTCTGGCCAGCGTCAGACGTACTCGCTCGGCCACGTCGCGCGCCTCGCTGGCGCTGGCCGAGAGCACAATACAAAATTCCTCGCCACCCACGCGCCCTGCCGTTGCTTCGCCAATAGTTTCATGGATCACCGCAGCGGCGTAGGACAGCACGCGATCGCCCGCTTCATGGCCATAATTGTCATTAATCTGCTTGAAGTGATCCAAATCCAGCTGGATGACAGAAAAAGGTATATTCCGCTGTTGGCTTTCCTGAATTAGCGCCTCCGCCTGCTCAAAAAATGCCGTACGGTTAAGCATTTTCGTCAGGCCGTCATGACTGGCGCGCCAGCGGAAAGTTTCCTGCATCTTTAGCATGCGCCCGACCAGACGGAAAATGGCCTGATGCGACAGCAGCAGCACCAGGGTAAACAGCAGCCACATGCCCAGCAGCGCCAGCGCTACTCTTCCGGTATCGCTGGCCAGCCCCTGACGTAGCGTATCTACCTTAATCAGGACGCCTTCGGCATTGTGCGTTTTTACCCAGCTAACGTGACGCAAGCCTAATCGCAGCGTGCCCTGGCCGCCGAGGGAGATAGCCTTTGTTAGCCGGTGAAGCTGCGTCGGCGTAAACTGTTCGACAAGTGTTTTACTGCCTGCCGTACTGGCCAGTAAGGTGAAATGCGTGTTGTAAAACAGCAGGCTGCCCTTAGCGCGCTGCGGCAGCGCCTGCTGCAACTGCTGACTGATGCGGTTAGCCGGGAAGTCCATTGCCAGCACGCCATACCAGTAGCCATCCAGATCCAGCGGCAGGCTCAGCGTCAGCACGTCCCGCTCTCTGGCGGTGGCATAGAGGCCGCTCCAGCGCGATTGCCGCAGCGGGTTAATCTCTGGCCGCATCGAGGTAAACCAGAACGCTTTAGTGCTTTGTTCGAAGTGGCTGAGCGTTTCATTGTCGTGCAGCAGGGGCGTTGAGCTGAGCCAGAACCCGGAACGCGAGAGATACCAGAGGCGTGAATGGAAATCTTTGCCGGCATCGTTGAGTTGCAGGATCAGACTCATCACCAGCGTCGCCACCAGCTCTTTGCGCATTCTTTCATTGTCCCGCTTTAGTAGCGGAAAGCGTGCCAGCTGGCTGTCTGCAATCCCGGTTAACGGCAGGCCGCGCGTTGCGCTGGCATAAAGGTGCCAGATCGGCTGGCGACGTAGCAGCGCAAAATTTTGCAGCTGTAGGCGCATATCGTTGCTTTCAGCCGGCGCGCGCATCACCTGCTGTAGCATATTGCGATAAAAGAGAAGCTGATCGAGGCTGAACTGGAACTGGCGATCCAGCTCGCCGGAAAGCATATTCAGGCTGGCCTGCTGGTTAAGCTCATAGGTATCTTTTAATACCTCCGCCTCGCGCCAGGTCAGAAAAGAGGAAAAGAGAAAGACCAGCAGAAAACAGGCGTGAATCACCGCTTGCGGGCGGGAATGAAAAAAACCCTGAGCTAACTTCACGCAACAAAGCTCCCTGATGGCAGAATCGATGTTTCAGTTTAGTTGTGCCTGAGGGATTTGCAGGAAGTAAATGAAAACAGGACGAAAATTTTCGTCCCGTTTATCGGCTCAGCTGGCAAGTTGGTTTTGCTCCTCGTTAAGGGCGCAAAGCTCCTCTTCCCGAAAGGCTTCACGCCTGACGCTGTGCCCATCGTACCAGCGACACTCTACCATGCCGCTGGCATGGCCGGTGACAACCATCGCCGGACCACCTTCTTTAAGCTGTACCGCCTCACTGACCAGGATCATGCCTACTCCTTATGCAAAATGCTTTTCTGGGGGGAAATTCAGGTATAGCAGGCAATTGTCCGTTGCGCCGTTAACAGTAGGTAAAACTTTTGTTAAATATAAATAAGCAGTTAAAAATGCGAAAAATAAAAAAAGGAAATAAGTATTGTCAGGTAACTTTAAGTGAGGAGCTGCTATATGTGGCGTGGTATGAATATCAAACGAGTCCATTGTTTCTTGAGCGGTGACTACAAGGTTATTCACAATGGAGCAACGTTTGATATCAAAAGTAAATTTTAACGACAGGTCACGGAAAGTGCCTGTCACCGTAATTTTTATAGTGTAAAACAGTCGCGAAATTGCAGCAGTGCGGCGGTACTGTCCCCACTGGCCCAACCTTCCATCGCTACCGTTCCCTGATAGTCGACCTCATGCAGCACGCGTGCGATAGCACGATAATTGATTTCACCTGTACCCGGCTGCTGACGGCCAGGCACATCGGCGACCTGAATTTCGCCTATTGCCGCGCCCGCTCGACGGATCAGGGCAATCAAATTACCTTCGCCAATTTGTGCGTGATAAAGGTCAAGATTCATTTTCAGCGCGGGGCTGTCAACAGTCTCTACCAGCGCCAGCGTATCGGCCGCCAGTGCAAACGGTGTTCCCGGGTGATCAACCGGCAGATTAAGGTTTTCTAGCGTAAATACTCGACCTGCGCCCTCACCCAGCCGCGCTATTTTACGTAACGTATCTGCAGCTTTTAGCCACATTTCACCGGTGATGGTTTCCACGGGCTTTACCGGCAGGCCTTTGTCATCGAGCCCGGTACCATGCAAATTGAGCGTCGGACAATTTAAGCGCTCTGCCACGGCCAGCGAAGCTTCCGCGCTTTGGAGCAGCTGTTGGATCTCTTCTTTATCGAGCAAATTACCTGACAGATAACCGGTCATAGAGGTAAAACGTGCACCAGTAGCAGCCAGCGCGGCAATGTCTTTATTGGCCCATCCCCAGATTTCAACACCAAAACCCAGCTCGTGAATACGCTTGACCCGTTCTACAAACGGCAGATCGAGAAAAACCATTTCGGCACATACGGAGAGTTGATAGCTGCACATTAGCGGCCTCCCAGCTTGACTGGCTGGCCGTGCTTCACGGATTCAATACAGGCTAACGCGATTTCAAGTGCGTTGCGTGCATCTTCGCCAGTAGCACGCGGCGTTTCTCCTGTGCGGATGCAGCGGGCAAACTCAATCATTTCCATTACGTAGGCTTCACGCAGCAGATCGGAGTCCATGCGGGAGGTTTCAATCGCGATGCCGTCGGCATGGTAACGCACGCAGTTAGTGGCGTTGATATGGCCAGCCTGTAACATGCCTTTACTACCGAAAACTTCACCACGTACGTCGTAGCCATAAACTGCCTGGAAATTGGCCTCAGCGGTGGCAATAGCGCCGTTATCAAAACGGATAGTCACTACCGAGGTGTCAAGTAACCCCTTATCTTTGAAATCCGGGCGCACCAACGCATCAGCCAGCGCATAAACTTCCACCGGCTTAGCGCCATAGTTAAAGTGCAACAGCGTATCGAAATCATGGATCAGGGTTTCAAGGAATATTGTCCATTGTGGTATGGGTGCCGGATCGCGTAAGGCTGGATCGCGGGTGACCGAGCGGCTTAATTGCGTTGTGCCATTCTCACCCGCTTTCACTGCTGCTATTGCGGCCGCAAATCCGCTGTCAAAGCGTCGGTTAAAGCCAACCTGCAATACCACGCCTGCTCCTTTGGCCGCTGCAATAGCACGGTCCGCCTCATCCAGCGTAACCGCCATCGGTTTTTCACAAAACACATGTTTGCCTGCGCTGACTGCGGCAATAACCCATTCAGCATGCGTGCGGGCTGGCGAAGCGATAACAACGGCATCAATTTCAGCATCCATTAACAGCTCATGCAGGTTGCTATAAGCTTTTTCAACGCCGAGTTTTTCGGCCAGTTTCGCCGCTGCGCCTGGCTGTGGATCGGCCACGGCTGCCAGAGTTGCACCGGGCACGCGCCAGGCAAGGTTTTCAGCGTGAAAGCTTCCCATACGTCCTGCGCCAATCAGGCCAACACGTACCGGTGGTTTTTGAAAAGTCATAATTTACTCCTTATTGTTCAGGGTTACCGATGTGGGTAGAAAGAGGTTCTAAAGGTCGCCGCGCCTCTTCGGCAAAACGACGGGATTTGGAAAGCATGAGGGGTTCAATATGCTCAAGCGAAACGCCGCGAGTTTCCGGCAGAAAACGTTTTACAAACCAGAACGCCACCAGGCATCCCAAAGCACACAGCATGAGCGGAAACGCGCCATGAAAGCGTGCCATCAGCAGGACGCTGCGGTTCATCATTGGAAAACTTTGCGTGACGATAAAATTCGCTACATACATGGATGAAAAAGCGAACCCCATTGCCACGGCACGAATACGGTTAGGGAAAATTTCAGATATCAGCAGCCAGGCACCAAGACTCCATGACAGACCAAAGATCAACACAAAGGCCACCAGACCAACTACCGGCAATAAACCTTCTACCTGCGTAATAAATGCCCATGAAGTAAACATCAGACATAGCGCACAGCCAAGCGCTCCCCAACGTAGCAACGGCGTACGGCCCAGACGATCAATCACGCTCAGGCAAACAGCTACCCCCACCAGTAGCGCAAGGCCCAAAAAAATGCTCTGGAATAGCGAAGTTTGCATGCTTCCAGAAATGTTTTTTAGCAGCGACGGCGCGTAGTAAAGCAGAATATTGATGCCGGACACCTGTTGCAGAACGGCAATAGCGCAGCCAATTAACAAAATGTAGCGGGCGCGTTGGTCACGTAAAATACTGCGCTGGTTTGACTGCGCGCTTTCGTGCCGGAAAGAAATAAGGATCTCCTGGAGTAAACGATCGGCATGCTGTCCGTTAGATAAACGCGTCAATACCTCATGGGCGCGCTCTGTTTTCCCTTTAAGCGCCAGCCATCTTGGCGATTCAGGCATAAACGGCACTAACAGCAGAAAGAGTGCACAGGGCACCACGCCAGAAGCCAGCATCCAGCGCCAACCTGCATTAACCAGCCACTCATGCGTCATTCCGCGCGCAATAAAGTAATTCACCACATATACGGTTACCTGACCGCCAACCATGAGCATCTGTTGCAAACCCAGCATGCGGCCCCGCCAGTCTTTTGGCGATATTTCAGCGATATACAGCGGAGTAATAGCGGAGGCCATGCCTACTGCCAGTCCGCCGATAAGCCGATAAATTACAAAATCGGTTAAGGAGTTGGCTAACGCTGCGCCAGCAGCAGAGATGACAAACAGAACTGCGGTAGCAATTAGCGTCGATTTACGCCCAATCCGGTCGGAAATGTAGCCGACCCCCCAGGCCCCGAAGACACATCCCAAAATAACATTTGAAACGGCCCAGCCACTTTCCCAGGGCGAAAGGTTGAAATGTTCCGAAAATGGATCGATAACGCCGGAGATAACCGAGGCGTCATAACCCAGGATAACGCCGCTTAGTGAAGCGATAGAGCAGATGAAAAGGATCAGCCTTAAATTATGTTTACGCATGTTATTTATTTCCTTTTTTGCGCAATGAGCACACTTGCCATAGCTATTGCAAAGCTGATGCCAATGACAAAAAAGGAAATTATGTGAGACGCGGCACGGATTTAACTCACAAAACGGCAATAAAATTTACATGTAAACTTAACATGTCAATAAAATGTACATTTCATTTGCTATGCGGAGCGCGCTATGTACGCCATTGAACGTTTGCCTTTTAAAGATGAAAGCGACCCTATTTTTAGCCTTCCGACCAATACGGAATTTGCTCACTGGGACAATTTGCTTTGGCAAGGCTGGCATAGCTTTGAACGAGGTGAAAAACCTGCCTGGATACGGCCCGGCATTTTGCAATCCTGGCAGCGCTCGCAAATGCGCAATATCGATTTATCCTCCTTTAATTACGTTGCTCCTCCCCCCGATGAACTGGCCAGTATCCTTGAACACAATGCAGCGCTAATCCGGGTAGCACAGAGCATTATGGAAAACCTGCTGGCCTATAACCCGGATAGTCATATTAATTTGACCGATGCCCAGGGGGTAACGCTACATTATTGTGGTGCCGATTTAACGCCGGTTGGCAGTATTCTTCGTGAAGACGTGCTGGGTACAAACTGCACGGCCCGCTGTCTGACAGAGCAGCGACTGGTATATGTATTAAGTGGTGAAAACTGGAAGCTGGCTTTGCGCAAACGCAACCGCCAGTGTGCCGCTGCTCCTGTTCGCGATGCCAGCGGGCAGCTTATTGGCGTTCTGACGCTGACCGCTACGCCAGATAATTTCAATACGCATACGCTGGGCACCGTTCAGGCAGCAGCAGAAGCCGTGGGCCAACAGCTGATGCTGCAACGATTGCTGGCAGAGCAACAATCCATCCTGGAAACGCTGAATGAAGGCGTGATTGTCAGCGATCGTTTTGGGCGCATCAAAACCCTCAACCGCTATGCCCGGCAAATATTTCCCGGGCTCGACCCGGATAGTGGCTCTATCGACACGCTTCTACAGCCACAGGAGGGTTCTTTGCTTACTATGCCGTTTTGCAACGATCGTGAATTGCAATTTGTTCCGGGCGGCCTGCAGCCTGTTTCCTGTCTGATTTCATTAATGCCAGCGCCTGACGGCGGAAGGGTATTATCGCTGCGCGAAAACCAGCGTATCCGTGCTATTACGCGTAGAGTGATGGGTGTTAGTGCCAGTTACCGTTTCGAAATGATCCGGGGTAATGCGCCATCGCTATTACAGGCCATGCAAAAGGCTCGCGCCAGCAGCCGAACCGACAGTACCGTATTGCTGACCGGTGAAAGCGGTACAGGTAAGGAGCTATTCGCACAAGCAATTCATAACGCCAGTTCACGCCACCAGGAACCTTTCATTGCGTTGAACTGTGGCGCATTGCCAAGAGATTTAATACAGAGCGAGCTGTTTGGCTACAGTGATGGTGCCTTCACTGGATCACGTCGTGGCGGTTCGGCGGGCAAATTTGAGCTGGCTGATGGCGGCACTCTGTTTCTTGATGAAATTGGTGAAATGCCGCTGGAGGCGCAAACCAGTTTGCTGCGCGTATTGCAGGAAAACGAAGTGCTGCGTATTGGCGCAGCACACCCCATTCGCATTAATGTGCGCATTATCGCCGCGACTCACTGTAATTTGCTGGATGCGGTGGAGAAAGGGGCTTTCCGTCGAGACCTCTACTATCGACTGAACGTCATTTCGCTGGAAATTCCACCGCTGCGTCAGCGGCAGGAAGATATTCCCGAATTAGTTAATGGTTTTATTCAGTCACTTTGTGCCCGTCTTAAACGTATCACTCCGCGCGTAACAGCCGAGGCCCTGAGCTGCATGCAAAACTGGCACTGGCCCGGCAACGTGCGCGAACTTGAAAATCTGGTCGAGCGTATGGTCAATTTATGTGAACAACTGGAGATCGACTGTCAAGATTTACCTGAGGAAATGACCCGCACGAAAGCAGGAGTAAGCAGTACAGATACGCTGCCTTCATTACAGCACAATGAACGCCAACATGTGCTGAAAGTAGTCAGTGAGAAAAAAGGCAATCTACGCCAGTCCGCGCAGCAACTGGGGATTTCACGTACTGCACTTTATAACAAGTTGAACCAGTGGCAGGTAGATATAAAGCTTTTGAGAGGACAATAGCTCAATGTTAATACCGGGCATTCCGCTTATGTGAATGTGAATATTGTTAATACTTAACTATTTATGCTATTGCCAGAGTCCCGCTTCCTGATAATACTGCATTGGATAGTGTAACAAAAGAAGCACACTGCCTTACCCCTTCTGAAAAATTCAAATAAACAGTGACTTATAAAAACATCAGCGGCACTAATCTGAAAAATGCCGTTTAGGCTTCGTTTAAGATGATACTGGTTTAGTTAACACAAATTTACCTATATTGTCTTTATTTTACGTAGCTTTGTAACATTCCTCTGACAGGAGTTTCTGTGAATATCAAATATCGACCGGATATAGACGGCCTGCGCGCGTTAGCGATCGTGCCCGTTTTACTCTTCCATGCCGGCTTCAGTACGTTTTCAGGCGGCTATGTCGGCGTTGACGTTTTCTTTGTGATCAGTGGTTTTTTGATTACTTCCATCCTGTTGAAGGATATCCATAACAGCAGCTACAGCATTATCGACTTCTATGAACGGCGTATTCGTCGTATTTTCCCCGCCCTGTTTTCGGTGATTCTATTTGTGCTGCTGGTGGCGCCTTTTGCGCTGCTGCCTGACGACTACAACTTCCTGCCAAAAGAGGTTGCCGGGGCGCTGCTGTTTGTGTCGAATATCGTCAGCTGGCGCAAGTCGGGCTATTTCTCCAGCGATGCTGAAGAGCGGCCGCTGCTGCATACCTGGTCGTTGGGCGTCGAGGAGCAGTTCTATATCTTTGCGCCAATTATCCTGTTCTTTATCATCGTTAAGCTGAAGCGCAAGCCCGACCTGTTCCTGCTGGGTATTTTTGCCGCCTCTTTCCTGTTAAGCATTTTCCTTACCGGCCCGAAACCTTCCGCCGCTTTCTACCTGCTGCCTTCACGCACGTGGGAACTCATGGCCGGTTCACTGCTGGCGCTGAACCGCGTGGCGAAGCCGCGCAGCGCTTTGCTTAATGAGCTGATTGCGTTGGCCGGTTTTGCCGCTATCGTCGGCAGCGTTTTCCTGTTCAATGCAAAGACGGCGTTTCCTGGCTATGCCGCCGCGCTACCGGTTTTTGGCAGCGTGTGCATTATCTTTGCGGCGCAGCAAACGCTGGTTGGCAAGCTGCTGTCGCTGAAACCCGTGGTGTTTATCGGGCTGATTTCCTATTCGCTTTATCTGTGGCACTGGCCGCTGATTGTCTTTTTCCGCAACTGGAATCTGCTGATGGACAGCAGCGGACGCTGGCTGGTGGTCGCGGTGTCGTTAGTGATCGCCACGCTTTCCTGGCGCTTTATCGAACGTCCTTTCCGCAACCGCAGCGCCTTTCCTGCCGCGCGCTTATATAAAACCAGCGCCGTCGGCCTGGCCATTCTGGTCGCGGTGAGCGCGGCAACCTGGACCAAAGGCGGCTGGCCAACGCGCTTTAGCCCGCAGACGCAGGCGTTTATCGCGGCGCACAAAGACTTTAGTCCGGCCAGAAGCAGCTGCCACTTTAACGGCGGCGTGCCGGAAACGTCGAGCTACTGTCACTTTGGCACAGAGAAACCGACGGTAGCCGTCTGGGGCGACAGTCATGGTGTAGAACTTTCCCGCGCGCTGGGTAATAACCACGTTTCGCTCTATGAAATCACCTATTCCGCTTGCCCACCGGCCCTTGGCTTCCAGCTGGACGTGCGGCCGAACTGTATTGCGCACAACCAGCGCGCCATCAATTTTATCGAAGCGGACAAGGCGATTAAGGTGGTGGTGATGGTGGCACGCTATGAAGCTTATCCCACCTCGTTCTACCGCAATCTGAATGAGAGCGCTGAGCAGCTGATGGCGCACGGCAAGAAGGTAATTATTGTTGGACCAGTGCCGTCGCCGGGTGTTGATGTTCCTACCACGCTGGCGCGTGGACGCGATCCGCAGTTCGCCTTTAACAATCCGGCGTTCGACAATATCAAAAAGTATATTGATGCTGGCGTAGTGCGCTTTATGCCCTCTTCCGTGCTCTGTCAGCAGAATAAATGCAACATGCTGGTCAACGGTAAACCGCTGCTGTTTGATAACAACCATCTGAGCATGGCGTCAGCGAATTACGTGGCGAGCTATCTGTCGCGTACCGTTAATGCGCAACAGCAGCAGCCCAGCCAGCCGCAAAGAGTGGCAAACCTGTAAAGAAGACATAAAAAAAGCGGAAGAGAGGCTCTTCCGCTTAAAAGTTTTGACGCCAGGGTTAGATTTTGCAGCCTTCGCAGTCTGCTTCATCGCCCAGGTCAGTCGGCACTTCGCTGGCTTTTTTTTCCGCGTTGGCTTCCGCCTGCTCCAGCTCGGCATCAATATCAAATTCAAACATATCGTCTTTCATCTTCGCTCCCGGTTTGGTGAAGGGCTGTCTTTATACTGATTATGACCGCAGTTTGCCAGCCAGATTTACCACGCACAGCACGATCGATCCGACAATAAAACCGAGTACCAGGTTGGCGCCGTTGCTCACCAGCGAGCTGACGATGCCACCGTACCCGGCGGCCAGATGCTCAATATAGTGATGAATAAACGGCACGCCGTGCGCAATAATCCCGCCGCCGACCAAAAACATCGCCAGCGTGCCCACCACCGTCAGCACCTTCATCATTTTAGGTGCCAGCGTCAGCAACACACCACCGATACCCTGCGCCAGCGACGAAGATTTCTGTTTCAGCCACAGGCCTAGATCGTCGATTTTCACAATGCAGGCTACGATTCCGTATACGCCAATCGTCACCAGAATAGCGATACCCGCGAGGATAACTATCTGATTAAGCAGCGGCGCCTCTGACACGATGCCCAGCGTGATCGCCACGATCTCCGCTGACAGAATAAAATCGGTGCGCACCGCGCCTTTTACCTTTTTCTTCTCAAAGGCGGCCGCTTCCTGCTGTGAGAGATTACGTAGCCGCTGTTCGCGCGCCTCGTCGCTGTTCTCTTTTTTACCGTGCAGGCTGTGAACGACTTTCTCTACGCCTTCATAGCTCAGGTAAGCGCCACCGAGCATCAGCAACGGCGTAATCGCCCAGGGGATCCAGGCGCTGATTGCTAACGCCAGCGGCACCAGAATCAGCTTATTTAAAAAGGATCCTTTTGCCACACCCCAGACCACCGGCAGCTCGCGGTTGGCCTTGACGCCGCTAACCTGCTGCGCGTTCAGCGACAGGTCGTCGCCCAGCACGCCAACCGTCTTCTTTGCGGCGACTTTGCCCATCACCGAAATATCGTCCATCAGCGTGGTGATATCGTCCAGTAACGTCAGTAAACTACTTCCTGCCAAAATACCCTTCCTTATTTAATGTTCATCATGCTGGCAGCAGGGGCAGACTTCCACCGCCGCTACCGCCATATCCGCCACGCCATCGCAATCCCACTCTACCCGTACCGGCGCGTTTTCAGCCAAAT
Organism: Erwinia phyllosphaerae; assembly: GCF_019132875.1. Lineage (GTDB taxonomy): Bacteria > Pseudomonadota > Gammaproteobacteria > Enterobacterales > Enterobacteriaceae > Erwinia > Erwinia phyllosphaerae. The sequence continues at coordinate 189,825 of NZ_JAHSPF010000003.1, read as the reverse complement.
CGTGATGCAGAAATTTGCTGACCGGACTTTCGGTCATCCCGCTAATCTCTTCCGTGGCAACCAGGCGATTGCCAACGAAAATGCGCGCGGTGGCCTGCGTGTTGACCATCCGCTCGCCGCTGAGTTTATACAGCCGCCTGACTGTCAGTTTGATACTGGCCATCACCGCCTCTGTTACAGGATGTTAAAGAGAGCATACTAAGCAAGTATGCGCGAGAGATGCAAATTATGTGGCCTGAATCGCTTTTTCAGCTAAAAAAAGTGACTATTCATCTGGTTGAAACAAGATTTTAACGTTACCGTAACCGCCTTTTATCTGCACCGAGAAAATTTATGTTACGCCGCTCGCCCGCTTTGCTTCCTCTCCTGGCCGCTTTGTTTGCCCTTTACTTTATCTGGGGCTCAACCTATTTCGCGATCCGCGTGGGCGTGGAGAGCTGGCCGCCAATGATGATGGCCGGACTCCGCTTTCTGCTGGCCGGGACGGTGCTGCTGGTTTTCCTGCTGCTGCGTGGTGAAAAGCTGCCCGGCTGGCGGGCGACAGGCAATGCCGCGCTGGTCGGCATTATGCTGCTGGCGGTCGGCAACGGCGCGGTAACGATTGCAGAGCACCAGCAGGTGCCGTCCGGCATTGCCGCCGTAATGGTCGCTACCGTGCCGCTGTTTGCCATGTGCTTTAGCCGCCTGTTTGGCATGCCTGGCCGCTGGATAGAATGGCTGGGAATTGCCGTCGGGCTGGTGGGCATTATTCTGCTCAACAGCAGCGGACATCTGGCCGGTAATCCCTGGGCGGCATTGATGATCCTGATCGGCTCTGTCAGCTGGGCGTTTGGCTCGGTATGGGGATCGCGTATTGCTCTGCCTGCGGGCATGATGGCTGGTGCAGTTGAAATGTTAGCCGCCGGCATGGTTTTGCTGCTGGGCAGCCAGCTCAGCGGCGAAAAGCTGGCCGCTGCGCCCGCGCTGTCCGGGTTTCTGGCGCTGGGCTATCTGACGCTGTTCGGTTCCGTTATCGCTATCAACGCCTATATGTTTCTTATTCGCAACGTTAGCCCGGCTATCGCCACCAGCTACGCCTATGTTAATCCGGTGGTTGCCGTATTGCTGGGGATGGGATTTGCCGGCGAGAGCCTGACGCCGCGCGAATGGCTGGCGCTGGGCATTATCGTGCTGGCGGTGGTGCTGGTGACGCTGGGCAAATATCTTTTCCTCGGCAGACCGGTGATTAAATCCGTCAGGGCTGATTAGGACGGGCATCGTCCAGTGGATGAATACCCTGCCAGTCAATTTCGCCGTTGCCTTCTGCGGCGAAAATCCACTCCTCCAGTCGGGAACCGATAGCTTCATCGCTCAGCTTCTTTTTATTGCGCAACGCGCATTCCCAGATAATCATTACCCGCCAGCCGCTTGCGCTGAGTTCCTGGATAAAGCGTTGGTCGCGCTCGACGTTACCGTTGATTTTGTTAAGCCAGAATTCGGTTCGCGTGGCGGGGACTTTGAAAAGGTAGCAGTTATGATGATGCCAGAAACAGCCGTGGACAAAGATAATGGCCTTGTGGCTCTCCAGCACAAAATCCGGTTTTCCCGGTAGCGACTTGTCCTGCACGCGATAGCTGAAGCCCAGGTTTGCCAGCAGTTCCGCCAGCCGGGTTTCAATCGCCGTATCCTGCGTGCGGATGGCGCGCATGTTTTTACTGCGGATTTCTGAGGTATGTACGTCAGCCATAGCACCTTCCTTATCGTGGCTTAAGTATAGTGCCCTTCTGTGCCAGCGGCCGCAAAGCAATCAGCAGCAGTGGGCGCGCCGCACTGCTGCTGATTTATTCAGATGGCCGACCTTTAGCGAGAAGCTTTCTTCTGCTTTACCGCCTGCGCAATCCAGGGCTGAAGCAACCTGGCGACCGCGGCAAAAGCGGGTACCACCACCGAGTTGCCAAACTGGCGATAGGCCTGGCTGTCCGAAACCGGAATGCGAAAGCTGTTGCCGCCTGGCGTTTCAAAGCCCATCAGGCGAGCGCACTCCCGTGGCGTCAGGCGACGCGGACGGCGCAGCTGGTTTTGCGGATGGTCAAAATCTTCTTCGCCAAGCATTTTGTCCCAGCCGCGATCGATCAGGATTTCCGAACCGTCCTTATAGTAACGGGCAGAAAGCGTGCGCACCACGCCGTGCTCCTTCTGCGGATCGACCAGGCCGTAACCAAAGCCGTTGCCTTTCGCCTGATGCTTTTTGGCGTAGTTGTAGAGATATTTCCACAACGTTGGCGTCAGAATATATTTTGCTGCCACTTCCTTATCCAGCAAATCGCGCAGCATCACGCGCTGCTGCGGATAGAGCGAGGAAAGGACAGAGAGGCTGAATTTTGGCAGTTGCAGATCGCGCCTGAAGCCCACCAGCACAATACGCTCGCGGTGCTGCGGCAGGAAGTGTTTACCATCGACGATTTTGGGATCCGCCGCGCCGTTGATTTCCGCATCGGCCACGTCATAGCCCAGCTCGTCCAGCGTCTGCATAATGATGCGGAAGGTTTTACCCTTATCGTGGCTTTTCAGGTTTTTGACGTTTTCCAGCACGAAAATAGCCGGTTTTTTCGCGGTAATAATGCGGGCCACGTCGAAAAAGAGCGTACCCTGCGCTTCGCACTCAAAGCCGTGGGCGCGGCCCAACGCATTTTTCTTCGAGACGCCCGCCAGCGAGAACGGCTGACAGGGGAAACCGGCCAACAATACGTCGTGATCCGGCACCTGCTGGTCAATATGCCGATAGGCTTCCTGCTCGCTAACCGGGCTGGCGCTGAGCGTGACGTCGCGGATATCCTGGTTAAAGACGTGCGCCTGCGGATCGCAATACCAGTTCGCCTTATAGGTTCTGACCGAGTATTTATTCCATTCGCTGGTAAACACGCACTGGCCACCAATAGCTTCGAAACCGCTGCGGATACCGCCAATGCCGGCGAACAGATCGATAAAACGAAAAGCATAGTGCGGATGGTGCGCCGGCGGTTGCGGCAGCATAGCCGCCAGCGCGCTGGCCTCCGCCTCGCTTAACGGATTGCCCGCTCCTTTCAGCCAGCGGCTTAACGCTTCCCGCGTCCAGCTATGGTGACCAACCTGTTGTAGCGTTGCCACAAGCGTTTTGCTGTCGTACACGGCCAGCAGGCGCTGCATTAGCTGCTGGTCTTCTGTGTACTGGTCTGGTGCTGCTGCGATGCTGTCGAACTCGCTCATAATCACTCGGTTAACGGAAATAAACGCCTGCCAGTCTATCACTTCAAGGGGTGAAAGCCAGGTAACCCGCAGACTTTTATAGCGGACCTGAAGCCGTGACATTGCACGACCATCCGCCTAAACTTGCCCTGTTTAAAAAAATGGAGCCTGATACAATGAGCGATATCACACGTCCGCCGCTAACCTTGCCGAATGGCGCTGACAAACTGCTGCTGCACTCCTGCTGCGCGCCCTGCTCTGGCGAAGTCATGGAAGCCATTGCCGCGGCCGGGATCGACTACACCATCTTCTTCTACAACCCGAATATTCATCCGCAAAAGGAATATCTGCTGCGTAAGGAAGAGAATATCCGCTTCGCTGAAAAGCACGGCGTGCCTTTTGTCGATGCCGACTACGATACCGATAACTGGTTTGAGCGTGCCAAAGGAATGGAATGGGAGCCGGAACGCGGCGCGCGCTGCACTATGTGTTTCGATATGCGTTTTGAACGTACCGCGCTTTATGCGCATGAACACGGTTTTCCGGCGATGACCAGCTGTTTAGGTATTTCGCGCTGGAAAAACATGCAGCAGATTAACGACTGCGGTGAACGCGCCGCGGCGCCTTATCCCGACCTGGTATACTGGGACTACAACTGGCGTAAGAAAGGCGGTTCGGCACGCATGATCGAGATCAGCAAGCGCGAACGGTTTTATCAGCAGGAATACTGCGGCTGCGTCTATTCGCTGCGTGACAGCAATCTGCATCGCAAAAACCAGGGTCGTCCGCTGATTAAGCTTGGCGTGCTCTATTACGGCGATGAAGAAGAGAAGTCATAAAGCCCTGTCGGCGGGCAGAATGCTGCTTTAATCGCTTGCGCAGTAGCAACCCCCTGATGCGCTAATCAGGGGAAACCGCCATGCTTATTTCTTTTTCTTAGATTTTTTCAGCAGCGCACGAACCTGCTTAAGCTCGCTAGCGCTCAGCTGCGCGTCGGCTTCTTCCGGCACGCTCTGATTATCGACGGCAGGTTCCTGCTGCTGCGCAGCAAGGCTGAGCTGTAAAAGCTGGCTAACTTCCTGGCTTAGGGAAGTCTGGTTTTCCTGCGCCAGGTTTTTCAACGTCTCTTTAAGCGCGGGATCGATTTTTAAAGTTAAGCTGACGGTATCGTTCATACTGATTCTCCTGATAAATGTCTGCCACACGGTAGCCTGAAAAATTTAGTTTAACTATACTGTCACAAAAATTTAATATTTCTCTCGCGCCTCGATAAACTCCCGCAGCACATCCGGATCCAGCTCGCAAAATTCCCCTTTTAATTCCGCACAAAGTTTTGCCATGTAGGTTATCAGAAAGTCGGCGTTGTGCTCCGCCAGGCGTCTTCCCTCAACGGTTTGCATCGTTTGCGGCAGCTTGAGCAGTTTTTTCTGGAAATGATCGAGCGCCCACTCGGTATCGTTTAAAGGACGCTCTTTGCCTAACGGATCGGCGCTATCAAACAGCGAGCGGCCCAGCGCGCCGGATACATAGAACACGCGCGCCAGCCCGATAGCGCCCAGCGATTCGAGACGATCGGCATCCTGCACGATTTTTGCCTCCAGCGTTTGGGCTGTGACGCCCGCGCTAAAGCTATGCGCGTGAACCACATGCGCCACCGCCTCATATTTATCTTCAGGAAAGTCGGAGAATTCTTCGCGCAGAATACGCCGCGTCTCTACCGCCGCCTGCGCCGAAGCCAGATGGCGCTCGGGGTGGTTTTTGGGCAGATTGACGATATCGTGAAAATAGCAGCCGGTTAGCACAACCAGCTCATCGACCGTCATCCCTTTCATAATACGCTGTGCCGTTAGCCAGACGCGTCGCAGATGCGCCACGTCATGCGCTTTATCATCCTGCGGCCAGCTGGCATGCAGCCAGTTCTCAAAACGTGTTTGCCAGTGAGCGAGTGACATAGACTTCTCCTTATAGTTTGGACTTGTCGAAACGTCAGTAAGTTAAGTCTCTTCACTGCGAGGCAAGAGATCGTCCACCTCATGGTTATAACGTTAATTTTAACGCTTTCACAACAGGTTTCACTTCATCATCCAGCGCGAGCTGGCTTGTTTTTAGGCAAATGGTTAAATATTTATAATGTAGTATTTGCAATTAGTTATCGGCATTTTGCCGCACAGTAAGTTAGAATCAAAGCCGAGCGGCACGTTGTTTTTATCTTGCAAATCACCAAAAGCGCCAGATTATGTTGCGCTATAATGACTGTAAGGGATTGTAAAGACGACATATCTCAAATTGACGATGTCAGCATTTTGCCGATATCCAGAGGCCGGTCAGATCAGTAATTTACCGCCTGCGTAACAAAGAAAACGGGCGTAAACAACTGGTCCAAAAATAAACAAGCACAGCTAATGTTTGCTTTACTCTTACTGCACTTTTTTAACACAGAGCAGCCCGGGCTGCCCTTTCGTCTGATGGCTGTGAACGGTGTTTTCACTAATAAGTAACAGGGGTCAAATTATGAAAGAACGCCCGATTTTGTTTAGCGATCAACGGGTGCGCGCGCTCCTCTCCGGTCAGCAGACCCAGACCCGACGTATTATGAAGTCACAACTCTTTGGCCCAGGTCAGGATAACCACGAAGGTTGCTACGGTATTGACGTACTGAACAATCACCTACAGGGCGACCGCGTAATGGGCATGGAGAACTTAAGCTACCACTGCCCTTACGGTCAGCCTGGCGACCGGCTGTGGGTCAGGGAAACCTGGCGCGGCCCGGTAGTGCCTGCCGATGCGATGGCCGAATATGAACGCAATCCGGCCCAGTTTAAATCATCGGCCTGGTGCCGCTACCGCGCGGATACCAGCGAGTTTTCCAGCGCGGGCGAGGAAGATGAGCATTTCGGCTGGCAGGCAGGCATTCATATGCCGCGCTGGGCCAGCCGTATCGATCTGATGATTACCGGCATTCGCGTCGAAAAAATCCAGGATATCAGCGATGACGACGTGCTGGCCGAAGGCGTGCAGACCGACTCCCACTTTTTAAATAACTTTTTCACCATGCACAGCGAAGTCGTTTCACCAAAAGATGCCTGGCGCAAACAGTGGGCATTACAGTATGGTGGCACCAGTTGGGAAGTTAATCCCTGGGTTTGGGTGATCGAGTTCAAACGGGTGTAATCCTGCCCTTAAAGGTGGCGCGATGATCAAATGGTTGAGGGCCACAGAGGCAACGTTTGATGAAATGCCCTGGCGAGAAGCCATGGCCATTCCCCTGCTCGGGGCATTGAATGAGGCCGAGCAGCAGCAGCTGATCCTGCTGGCGGCGCGTTTCCTGCAGCAAAAACGGCTGGTAGCGTTACAGGAGTTTGTGCTGGATGACGTGAAGTCAGCACGTCTGGCGCTGCTGTTTTGCCTGCCGGTTCTCAACCTTGGCTACGAATGGCTGGATGGCTTTCACGAGGTGTTGATTTATCCGGCACCTTTCGTTGTGGACGACGAGTGGCAGGATGAATTTGGTCTGGTACATCGTGAAAGCATGGTGCATTCCGGCCAGAGCTGGCAGCAGGGACCAATCGTGCTCAACTGGATGGACGTGCAGGATTCTTTCGATCTCTCCGGCTATAACCTGGTTATCCATGAGGTTGCACACAAGCTGGATAGCCGTGGCAGCGGTTATGCTAACGGTGTTCCCGCTATGCCGTTACGTAACGTGGCCGCCTGGGAGCAGAATTTACACGCGGCTATGGCTTCTATTCAGGATGAAATTGATCTGGTTGGCGAAAGCGCCGCCACGATTGATGCTTATGCGGCCAGCGATCCGGCAGAGTGTTTTGCGGTACTGTCAGAATATTTTTTCAGCGCGCCCGAGCTGCTGGAAGAACGTTTTCCAGCGCTTTATCAGCATTTCTGCCGCTTTTACCGTCAGGAGCCGCTAAAGCGCGTGAGTAATGACGAAATCGTACATTAACCGTGCCGGTTGTTTTAAAGATAGCCAGTTGAAAGCGTTAAACTTTTTTCCTGTTGACACGGCGAACCACCCTCGCTACTATGCGCTCCATCAACCGATTCCTCTGTAGTTCAGTCGGTAGAACGGCGGACTGTTAATCCGTATGTCACTGGTTCGAGTCCAGTCAGAGGAGCCAAATTTAAAAAAGCCCGCTCTTATGAGCGGGCTTTTTGCTGGAAAATATTCAGTCACCCTTCCGCATCAATAATGGCTAATCGACTTCTGTCAGATTAATGCCAGTTACGTTTGGCAGACACAGCGCGGCAATAATTCCAGTGCAATATGACACAATCGCCAGTATGCCCATCGAATAGCCTAAAGCAAAATGACTCGACGCAATTCCTACCAGAGCAGGCATTAATGAACCAAAGCCGCGTCCAAAGCTGGCGCAAAAACCAGCCCCGCTACCGCGAATATGCGTTGGATAAAGTTCAGAAAAAGCGGGTGCCAGACCTGAAGCTAAACCGCCCTGCAAAGCACCCAGGAAAAACCCCAGTACAAGCGTGATATTTAAGCTGAAGCTGGCAAACATATAAACGCTGACCACCGCCATCTGGCACAGCAGAAACAGTATGATAGTTTTCCAGCGGCCAAATTTATCGCTTAGCCTGCCGTAAAGAAATGGCCCGACTAACGAACCAAGGATATTTATCGCTAAATAGCCGGACATAGATACTACCGGCAAGCCAAGCTCCATACGTAAATAGGTTGGCAGCCAGGTGATCATTATGTAAGCCCCGCCAAATATTCCACTTGCCAGGACTGTTGCCGTAACGGTAATACGACGATGGCCGGACTGAAATATCTCTGTGACTTTGCCAGATTTTTTATCTGCCCTTGAAAAAACGGGTGATTCAGGGACCAGACGACGAATGAACCACACTAAAACCGCAGGCACTATGCCGATAAAAAAGAACACTTTCCATGCCGTTTCCTGCGGGAAAAAGTTCAGTAAAACAGGTAAAACAGCCAGCGAAATGGCATAGCCAATTGCGTATCCACTTTGAATCGATGCCCCAACCCGTCCACGATAGCTGGCGCGAATAACTTCGCTGATTAGTACTCCTCCAACGACCACTTCTCCGCCGTAGCCCAGGCCCTGTAAAAAACGAACGATAAGAAACTGCCAGAACTCGCCGCATAGCGCAGTAAGTGCCGTAAAGCAGGCAACCCATAATACCGTTAGCTGCATGACGCGTATGCGGCCCCAGCGATCGGCCAGCATACCCGAGCTCCACCCTCCAAGCGCGCTACCGATTAACGATGCGGAGCCTAATATACCGGCCTCAGATTTAGTCAGTATGGCCAGGCTTAATAAAATTGGCATCACCAGCGCAAAAATCGTGCTGTCCATGGAGTCAAGGACGAATCCACCTAAACATGCCCACCAGGTCTTTTTTTCATTTCCGGTGAGTTCGCTATACCATCCTGTTTTCATTTTTCACCTGCTATTGGCTATAAGAAACAAAAAGAGAAGCTTTTTTAAAGAAAGTTTTTTTGATGGTGCCTTTTAGAAATATATTAAAAATAAAATAGACAACAGCGATTCCGTAATCTTTTGTGAGCGTTATCCCATTACTGCTCGGATATAAAACGAAGAAAAATACCATCCGTATGTTTCGAGGAAAAATAAAATCACTAATACTTATTCAGCTATGAGTTTTGTTTATCGCGCACTGATTTATTGTGGCAGGAGTGGCGTAGGTAAAATCGCCGTTAATTTACCCCTGAATTTTTATACGCATTTTTAAACACAGTATTGAGAGGGAACGGGAAGCTAATTTTCAATATCGAATATTAACGAACGAAATAATTATTCATTTCTCTTGATAAAAAATAAAATCGGGCACCTGACTTCAACGGCACCAGGTATCAAAAAATAAATGAGAAGACTAATGTTAAAGAGGTTGATAATAAACCAGCTTTTTCTCTAATAAAATAACCCCAACCAAAATAAATAAGCATAACCAATAAAAAATGCATCCGATAAACCTTTTCCTCAGGCCAATCAAAATCGCCTGATATGTCGTCGCATCACGCTCTACCCGATTCTTAAGAAAAGCAATTTCTTTTGAATTAAACCCGTGCTCCACAAGTTTTTTCCATTTCGCAATTATTTACATGAAAAACCTTGACTAATTTCCCTCGATGTTGGCTATGACAACCTATTTAATGTTGAGAACAACTAAACCCGGTTAATCACAAATTTTATGGGTCATTTTCGATATGTTTTTACACCGGAGAAACTGGCGATTTTCCGTATAAGTCGGATGGGTACAGGCACATGCAACCGGGAAAAATTCGCCCCCCATTTAAAATCTTAAATTCACTGCGAACTTTTGATAATCATCACAGAAAAAAATTACGATATTTAATATAAAAAACCGCTTTAACAGGCCGAACTCTCAACATTTATTCAAAAGGGAATTTTTATGAGTGCCATAACCCCAGATATGCCACGAGCATTTGGCGATGGCGTAACGATATCCGGCGTTGAAGCTATTGCGAGCTGGGCCGTTGGAGCTGCATCAGGCGCGACAATAGCAGCACTTCAGTATGGGGAAACTTGCTGGTGGTAACTCACAAAATTAAATGGGCTATTTTAAGCGCCGTAATTCTTATTATTGTTAATTCAATTTTTAAATACTTTTCCACTGAGGAATTTTGGACAATAAAAAACATATTCCAGGTTTTTATTACTGCTGTACTAATCGCAATCGTTAACTATAAATTTATAAAATAGATTGAAGAGCGGTTTACTTCCCTTCTTAAGTCGTAAACTACATGCGGCAGCGTTTAAATTTTTACTTATCTGGGTTAAAGCTTTACGGGATATATAACTATCTGACAACGCTTCGGTAAACAGGCAAAAAAAATATCAAAAGCGCGCTGATTGGTGTCATCGGTGCGCCTTACTTACGTTTCGCCAATTATTTTTATCGGTAACCAATCGCATCACTCAGACGATGATTACGACGACCAGTTTTATAATGGTTCGGATCCCTGTCATCCGCTTTCCCTTATCGAGAAACTGCGACCGACCAGCGCAGCCCTCATATTTTTCCATAGCAGATCGCTCTATTATCAAAGCTTGCTTGCTATATTTAAACCTCTCAGGAGCAGTTTCAAAAAAGACCGGCTACCAGCCGTTTTTTTGTGCCTGCTTTATAGCAAGTCGAGATAGTTCAATAAGCTATCTTTTTTCGCTACTGGAAGCCCACAACGCAGATAGATCAAAGTTTTACTGTCATAATCTCTATTTGCCGGTAAACGGCTTTTTTGTGCACAGGAAACGCATCTGAAATAGCAGTATTCAAGTTTCTCGAAGATCTTCCAGGCAGGTCTGTTTTAAGCATTTTCGCGTGACCAGCGGCGACGCATGCTGTCCTTACAGAAGGAGACTTTTTTATCGCCGCCTTTTGGTGAAACAGAACAGGGAATTGATATTCAAAAACTCGTGGGCTAAAAATCACAAAAAAAGACGGACAAATGTAATGATGACCACGGCAAAGGATTGAACAGGCCCGCCACCTTCTTTCGTTAACAGGTCTTTAAAGCTGCGCTGGTAAATCTCGATCCACTCACCAGCCTGACGCAACGTGAAATGGTGATTGAACTAAGCGAGGTTCTGTACAAAATCAACGGTCGTAACCATCCGCCGCCCGCGCGGGCTATCTTGATACTCACTCTGTAAGCTGTTTTGATGTCATCACAGCGCGCCATTGCTGCCTTCCCACACAACTATTTTTAGATACAGTGGTAATGCCCATTACTAGAAGCGAGCGATACGGTTGCAGTCCGCAATTATGTGTTTACGTAACCTCGAAAAAAATCCATATTAACAGCTCCGATACAACTATTAGCTTAAGGATGAGTGATGGATACTGTTGAAGAACTGAATAACACATATTATTACGCAGGTAGATCTAATCTTACTGCCTGTGAACTGCTTTTCATGATATTTTGTGAAAAAACTGTCGAGCAATTGGGCCTTGGCATCGCGGATTTTAGTGCAGTCGTTGCTCTTTTAGCAGGCAGGAACGATCAGTTAACGCGAACAAAACCGCGTGATGCGCTCGAGGGAACCTCGCGCTTATCTAAGGCGTCGCGTAGAGTTTTCGGAAATGCAAAATTTCCCTATGGAATTAGGTTGCCGACCTTTATTGGTGGCTATACACCCCGGACGATGAAGCTGAGAATGGTTGCTAAAATAGGGACATTTACTGGCCGTACTATCCCCGTTGTGGGGTGGATGATTTTGGCTTCAGACATGTCAAAAATTTCATATAAAACAGTTCGTGATTATAATAGTATTGCACGCGGTAAGGATAAAATATGGTGACGGATGAAGAAGTTTTGAAGTTTTTCCGTGATGATCTTTCTATACCTGTTAACTGGAAAGGGAAAGCAGTCCCTCTTGAACTTGATACGCATTTGCAGGATTATGCGGCCCCAGATGAATTACCGTATACTATAGAAGATTTCGGTAAAAAATTTAAAATTGATGTATCAGTAATAGATATGAATTATTACTGTCCAATAGTAAGAATTCCATTCATTAAGCAACTTATAAATGGTAAAAAATTAAAAAAAGAAAAACTCAAAAATCGGCCAGAATTTACTGTGCGAATGTTTGCAGAGTCTGCGAAAGCAGGCCGCTGGCTATACGATTGATTCAGGCAAGGCCCGGCAATGGCCGGGTCTAAGCCGAAGTCACCAACCTGGCAGCTTTTTATCTGGGGCGGTCTTTTATCTGGGAGTCGCCGCTTCATTCCCAAATCTTTTATGTCAATAGCTTAACGTCAACTTTTATCTTACGTTAAGCTCACAGGCTTATAGTTTACAGGCGACGCATTCGAAAAAATCCCACTTTGAAAAGATAGTACGCTAATGTTAGAAAAAACTAATATTGCGTTAACTGATATTATGTATACTTATACTATCTTTTTTTCCTTGGGCTGTGTGCGGATATTGCAGTAATCACGTTAAAGCATTACAGCCTTTTCTTGGGCTAAAATAAACGCCTGTCAGGTAATCTATGTTCACCACCATTAATCCTGTGTGTCATTGCCACAATATCATCTTTATCTGCCAGCCTGTTTAACCCATGCTGCGTCCAGAAAAGACCTGCTGAATCAAGGGCGAGTATTATATCACTGGCTAAAATTTCAGGATGATGAATCAAATCTTTGTATAAATCTTCGCCAGTTTTATCGTAATTATAACGACCCGTGATTGGTATGAATCCTCTTCCTCTTGATATATAACCGTCACCTCGCTTAGTTTTTCCCAACTGCTTGTTGCCTTCATAGGCATTATGATTCGGGTCTATACCCTGCTCGGTTAATGAAGAAAAGCCCTTACTTCCTTTACAAAGCTGCGCAAGAAAGTGGCAGATGCTTAATCTCGATCCACTCACCAGCCTGACGCAACGTGAAATGGTGATTGAACTAAGCGAGGTTCTGTACAAAATCAACGGTCGTAACCATCCGTCGCCCGCGCGGGCTATCTTGATACTCTCTCTGTAAGCTGTTTTGATGTCATCACAGCGCGCCATTGCTGCCTTCCCACACAACTATTTTTAGATACAGTGGTAATGCCCATTACCAAAAGCGAGCGATACTGTTGCAGTCCGCAATTATGTGTTTACGTAACCTCGAAAAAAATCCATATTGACAGCTCCGATACAACTATTAGCTTAAGGATGAGTGATGGATACTGTTGAAGAACTGAATAACACATATTATTACGCAGGTAGATCTAATCTTACTGCCTGTGAGCTGCTTTTCATGATATTTTGTGAAAAAACTGTCGAGCAATTGGGTTTAACGATAGCTGATACAGGAGCGGTTATCGCAATAGTTTCAGGCAGAAATGATATCCCAACCAGAACCAAGCCTGGTGGCACGATTGTGAATACGTCACGAGCCTCAATAGCTTCACGTCGTGTTTTTAAAAATGTAAAGTTCCCATACATGATTAAGCTGCCAACATTAATTGGTCACATTACCAATCCCAAAAGTCTAAAAATAAGAATGGTTGCAAATATAGGGACATTTGTAGGACGCACGATTCCTGTGATGGGCTGGCTTATTTTAACGTCTGACGTATCGCAAATTACATATCGTACAATGATAGATTATAACCGCATTGCAAGAGGTAGTGATAAAATATGGTAGATAACATTGAAGGTAAAATATTTGAGTTGGTGGGGGCGTTCACCGGATTCGGATTAAAAGAGCTATCATTGACTGCTGAAACCGATATTGATGCGGATTTAAAACTGGACGATAGTGAGGCTGAAGAGTTGATGGAGATATACTTTAATCAATGTAGAGTTAAAAAGCTAAATTTTGATATTAATACATATTATCCCCAAAAGCCGTTATCATTAAATCCATTCAAAAAAAAACCTCCTGTAGCCGTGCCAGCTTTTACGATTGGAATGTTAATTGAATCAGCAAAAGCAGGACGCTGGCTATACGATTGATTCAGGCAAGGCCCGGCAATGGCCGGGCCTGATGCTACTTTAATAGCTGTAGCGCTAAATCTTCGGTCAGGTCCGGCTCGCCTTTTGACAGCTTCACTACCATATTCGCTAAACGCTCATTCGTAACCGGTCGACTTTCAGTAAGGCTCAAGACAAAGCAAATATTGCCCGGGCTGAAGGGACGCCGGCAACGTTTCATGAACAGCCTTCGCTGTCTGAACGGTTCTCGAGGGAACAGGGAGTGGATACCAGACTTTTACTGGGTCATAAATCGCAAAGACAGACCGACAGATATCATGACGATCGGGGCAAGGAATGGTTGCTTGTTGCGCTTTAAAAGGGCGGGTTTTGATAAAATTTTGATAACCGTTAGCAGGCTATCAAAAGCCAACACAATTTCAACAACCGTGTTGGCTTAGTGTTGCAAGAAGCAGCTTACATATGCTGAATCATAGCATCGCCAAACTCTGAAGATTTCAGCAGCTTAGCGCCGTCCATCAGACGTTCGAAGTCATAGGTAACGGTTTTGGCAGCAATCGCGCCTTCCATACCTTTAACAATCAGGTCTGCGGCTTCGAACCAGCCCATGTGACGCAGCAGTATTTTTGCAAAGTAGTGTTATGTTACTGATAAGCATAGATTTTACCTATGCTTTATGCAGGGATGTGCTTCACAATTAATGTCTTGAAACCCCTTTAAAATCAGCTCACTGCTATGAGTTTTGGGGAATAAAATCCGCGGCAAATCCTTCAAAATTCACCATTGTTTGGATTTAATAGTTGGAATGTTCGCCTGTCGCCTGCTTCCGTCGATACATCTTTAAAGCTGCACTGGTAGATCTCGATCCATTCATTAGCCTGCCGCAACGTGAAATGGTGATTGAACTTAGCAAGGTTTTGCACAAAATCCACGGTAGCGACTGTCCGGCGTCCTTGCGAGCTTATCCTGATACTTTCTCTGTATGCTGCAATGTCATCATAGCGTGCCATAGCTGCCTTCCCAGTAAACTGTTTTTATATACAGTATTTAGGTGGACTTGAAATGGCAAGTAACTTATCTGGATTATTTGTTTACACAACGACAACATGAACACATTATAACTGTGGTTAATAGATAACCATATGTTTCTGCTGTGTATGTTGTGAGTCCCCATCAGCAGATCTATGAAAAACAACAAGGATTGTAAAAATGTCACATAATGTATTACTAGCGGAGAAACTTGAAGCAGACAGGTATTTATCTTTACTATTGGAAAAAAGCATACACAAAACAAAAGAAGAAGCATTAAAGCAAGCTAAACTCATTGAAAGTGGAATCCAGCGTCTGACATGGTATTCCTCTTGTTTTTTTGAAAACTATAAAGATGTTTGTGAAAAACAAAAAATTGAAGATATACGATTTGCCAAGGCGCTTATTAAAATAATAAAAAACCTAAACTCTAATGTTATAAATGAAATGGTCACTATATTTGTTGACCAAATGGTAAGAGGCTTATCCGATGAAAGAATCAGAAATATTACGCGAATATTAGCACGAAATGGTTCATCGATTACAACATCAACATTAACAAAACTTTCCTTTAGTTATACTATTGCTTCTGCTGTGAGTTCAGGTTTTGATATGCGCGCTGCTATCGATAGCGCCACCACTGTGTGGACAGGAAGAGCTGTTTTAACTGCAAATTTATACGGTTATGTCCAAAAAGCCGCGAATGCAGCAGAAAGGCTAAAAAAGAGAAATTTAATTTATTATTCTGCGCTTTATCAAGAAGAATTAGAAATGCTTTATTTTCTTATTGAACCCTTAATCAATAGAGTTGATAACTTTGGCAGATCATTCCTCACAGATCAAGAGATAGCGAGTAATATTTTAAGGATTACATCATGAAAAAAATGCTAGGGGTTTTTTGGCAAGATTTAATAAGAATAATTACGAGAATATACTTGCCGCTATGTACAACTGTAATCTTCGCCATGATTGCAGCCAACTTCTGGCCTGATTATTTTCATGTTACTACTTTTATCTATCTGGTTATTTCCTTTTGCGTTAGCGATTATCTTTTTAAGAAAAAACCCAAATGATATAAAGCCCGGCAATGCCGGGCCTGTTGTTATTTAAGTATCTGCAAAGCAAACCCTTCTGCTAAATCCGGATCACCGTCTGATAGCTGTCGAATCATCTTTGCCATGCTCTCATTTGTGACCGGCTGCCCCGCGGCCAGCAGTTGAATAGCGGCCTCGCCGAACAACTGGCATACAGCATCGCGTGCCTGTTCTGTGAAATCCGTTTCCATAACCTTTCCTTTATTGCGATGAATTACACCACCGAATAATAAGAAAGTTGCTCGTTACCGATCCCCTCACTATCTCCTGACTCTACATTAAAAACAAT
Source organism: Erwinia phyllosphaerae (assembly GCF_019132875.1). Taxonomy (GTDB): domain Bacteria; phylum Pseudomonadota; class Gammaproteobacteria; order Enterobacterales; family Enterobacteriaceae; genus Erwinia; species Erwinia phyllosphaerae. The sequence goes on along the minus strand of NZ_JAHSPF010000003.1, from coordinate 173,740 downwards.
CACTCCAGAAATATAATCACTGTACGTAATCGGCGATGGAAACCACGTACTTAGCCCGATAATAGACTAATACGGCGAGCTAATCGGCACTGCTGTCAACGTTCCTACACCGGGTCCGTTCTTGCTGAGTTCAACGTTTCCCGTAGCATAATCTGTAATAGCATAAAGCTGCGTTAGTTGGGATGTGCTGAAGCTGTCGGAAGACGTCATTACCGTATCATCCATTGACGTTCGTGCTATCAGTGTCATTCTGCGCTACTGGTATAGTTTGTACTGACGGCAAACTAAGCTTTATTTCTTTTTTTTATCCCTGTCAGACGTTCCCAGAAATAATTTAGCGCCGCAGATCCCATTGTCCCGGACATGCCAGCGGCAGCGAGCGTGTAATAGATGCTGAGGCGCGATTCCATCACGCGCAGTCTGCCCATCAATCCGGCAAAACCTGGCACGACAACTTGCGCAAGAGCAGCGATCCAGCTCCACGCTGGATTTTTCCTGTAAATCTAAAAATATATTTAATCAGTCTGCCCCATATAGACATAAAAATAATGAGCACCGAGGCCAATAGGCCATAGGTGCCGGGGCTCTATGTGGCATTTTCATAGCTTCGCCTTCATGAGCGGGTGGCTGTGTTATAAGAGAAATAAAAAAGGCCTACCGAAGTGAGCCTTTGAGGTATTAAAGTTAATTTATATCCTGACTATCTTTATAAATATTTCCCAAAACATTTTTTATACAAATCGGCATCATTCTCTGTCTGAAGAAACTTCTGGCTTCAGAATAAGGAGTTGTCATTCCTTCTTGCATTTTTCTAAACCCTTCAGCCCCTTCAATAGAAACTTTCACAAAATCAGTTTCATCTATCTTGAAATCTGATAATGAATATCCAGATTTTTTGAATTTTTTGACCTCTCCGTCAACTATATACGAAATATTTGCATCGGTTGCCATAGCCTTATCGGTTATTTGCCATTCCATTTCGCATAAATCTTGAGCAGCTTTTTGAGGGTTACTGATGGCGGCAAAAGATGGACTAGCCAATAATACAAAAATAAAAGCTAATAATTTCATAGCCCCTCCTTGAGAAAAGAAGAACTTTAACCTTAAACCTGGCAAAGGTGAAGGCCGTACTAATAAAATGCAAACAATAACTCCCCCCGCGATTATGCCAGGGCTTAAATATTTTATGTTTATAAGACCACTACATCTCCGATCTTGTCTGTTCAAATCTGGCCCTTTCTAAGGGGGCAAGTACTTTACCAACCTTGATACAGCTGAATGAGCTATAACAGCTGCTATGCGCGCCAGTGCTCACAGCATAGAAATTGTGGGGGCATTTATCCTTTCCGAACGCTGGCGTTTGACCATACTGTCAGTTACCGGGTTATTACTTACCTTAAAAAAGGAAGCACTGAGCTTTACCTACGTCAAAATTCAGAATTGTTCTTGAATACAAACTCTATAATGGCAAACCTTATATCGCGCCTTCCATACCTTTAACAATCAGGTCTGCGGTTTCGAACCAGCCCATGTGACCCAGCAGTATTTTTGCAAAGTAGTGTTATGTTCCTGATACGCGCAGACTTTCCCTATACTTTATGCAGGGATTTACTCCACAATTAGTGTCTTGAAACCGCTCTAAAATCAGCTGACTGCTATGAGTTTTGGAGAATAAATATCTGCGGCGAATTCTTCAAAATCCGCCGTTGTTTGGATTGAACAACTGGAACGTCCGGCGATCGCCCTCTTCAGTCGAAACGTCCTTGAAACCGAGTTGGTAGATTTCAATCCACTCGTTCGCCTCGCGCAGCGTCCAGATATAATTGTATTGCGCCAGGTTCTGCACAAAATCGACAGTCATTACCGTTCTGGCCCTTTCCCGTCAATTTTGATGCTTTATCTGTATGCGCTGCCGATGTCGTCGTAGCACGCCATACGCCCTCAATTACTGTTTTTATATACAGTGATAGACCCTATCGACAGAAGCAAGCGATACTATTGCAGGCCGCGATCATGTGTTTACGTAATAATCAAAATCTTTCATCATGTAGTCGGAAATTTATCAACTTAAGGACAAGTTATGGATACTGTTGAAGAGTTAAACGGAACCTATTTCTACAAAGGAGTCTTCAACCTTTCGGCGGGGGAATTGTTTTTCTAGATTTTTCTTGATGCTGTACATGAACAATTCGGTGTGTCTGACATTGTAGCGGCGGCCGGTGTCATTCTGGGACAACCTACTCGCCCGACAAGAGGTAAATTCGCAGGCGCAACCAAGGGTACTTCAATAGTTTCTGAAACCTCGCGTCGTTATCTAAATATAGAGCTGCCGTTCCGCCTACCGACATTTACTAATGCCAGCCTCAGAACCCTGAAGCCCAAATTTGTTAACAATCCTGGCGCTTTCGTCGGACGAACCGTTCCGGTGCCTGGATGAGCAGTCTGTGCATCTGATATAGCAATAATAGCATTCAGGGCGACCACGAACTACAACCGGATAGCCAGAGGAAACGACAAGATATGGTGACTGATGAAGACGTTCTGGATTTCTTCCGCAGAGAACTGCCTCTGGTAACATCTCTACGCCTGAAACCCGTTCAGCTGAAGCCAGACACCATCCTGCAAGAATATGCAGAAGTTGAGGATCTGGCACAGGCGATAGACAGATATGCAGATAAATTCGGTATCGACGTATCTGTATTAAATATTGAAAATTATTTCCCCTGGGAAATCCCATGGTTTTTCCGAAAATGGTTTACCAAAAAATCCGTAAAGCAATCCCGGAAGCCACTAACAATTGCAATGTTTGCTGAATCAGCAAAAGCAGGCCGCTGGCTATACGATTGATTCAGGCAAGGCCCGGCAATGGTCGGGCCTGATGCTACTTTAATAGCTGTAGCCCGAAATCTTCGGTCAGGTCCGGCTCGCCTTCTGATAGCTTCACTACCATATTCGCTAAACGCTCATTCGTAACCGGTCGACTTTCAATAAGGCTCGTGACAAAGCGAATATTGCCCGGGCTGAAGGGACGCCGGCAACGTTTCATGAACAGCGTTCGCTGTCTGAACAGTTCTCGAGGGAACAGGGAGTGGATACCAGACTTTTACTGGGTCATAAATCGCAAAGACAGACCGACAGATATCATGACGATCGGGGCAAGGAATGGTTGCTTGTTGCGCTTTAAAACGGCGGGTTTTGATAAAATTTTGATAACCGCTAGCAGGCTATCAAAAGCCAACACAATTTCAACAATCGTGTTGGCTTAGTGTTGCAAGAAGCAGCTTACATATGCTGAATCATAGCATCGCCAAACTCTGAAGATTTCAGCAGTTTAGCGCCGTCCATCAGACGTTCGAAGTCATAGGTAACGGTTTTGGCAGCAATCGCGCCTTCCATACCTTTAACAATCAGGTCTGCGGCTTCGAACCAGCCCATGTGACGCAGCAGTATCTAAGCGAAATTGCGTTAAGCTAATGATTTAATTAGTTTTAAATTCAATATACAGCTGAGAAACATGCTTTATTTGCTATCTAAACACCTATGAATAAACAGTAACTTAGCACTAGTTTTGGGGAAGAGAAAATCTAAATTATTTTTTAAAATGCGAGTCTGCATTTGGCTAACAGACTCATGTCTTCAAAACGCTAGGCACAATATCCTTAATTTATGTTGTAGAGCTGAAAGGTCCTTTGCTCTCCCTCTTCTGTTGACACGTCTTTAAAATTCCATTGATACTGCTCGATCCACTCGTTCGCCTCTTTTAACGTCCAGATGTGATTGTATCGTGCCAATGCCTGTACGAAATCTACTGTCGTTACTGTCCTGCGCCCTGCCATGCTGATTCTGATGCTTTCCCTATATGCCGTCCCGATGTCATCATAGCGTGCCATATGCTCTCTCTATAATACTGTTTTTATATACAGTACATAAACACAGAAGCTTTTGGCAAGAAGAATGAATTACGGGCTTATCAGCCGATTTTGCAAGTCGCATCCGCTGTATAAATGAACAGGCTGAATAAATTGCCATAAATGACAATTGGTAAGCGTAGGTTATGATAGCTGGATCTCGTTATTGCCAATGTAAAACCAACTGATTTTGCAAGTAAACTTGCAGTAAGAGTAGATATAACTATCACATACAGGTTAAGGCTATCAGATAGAAAATATTAGCCTAAAGAAGTTTTCATTAAAGAGATTATAAAATGACTTCCCAGCCACCGGGCCAAGTTTTCATTGATTAAATTATGACTACAAAACTCTCGAAAATTTTTATCCGGGAACGACTCGGCCTTAAACCTTGGGAGCCTACATCCCAGCAGGCTCTCAAACGTATAGCTGCTCAGTGTGGGCGCAATGAGATAGCTGAGATACATATTCGAATAATGTATCTGCGAGCAGAAAGAATAATGACACCGGATTGGGATGGCGATACACATGATGACATTTGGAAAGCTACCAACGAGCTGCACGTCATTTTACAACTTATCGCTGGTTGAATATCCAGCCGATTTAGTGCAGCATTAGCTAAAAGAAATGTTTGTAATTCTCTGATAAAAAAGGAATAAAGTAAACTTTTTCTCGGTTGGCATGACGTTATATTCAAATTGTAACTGGTTGATTATGCGTGAAAAAAATTTGACTTTGATAACCGATTTTATCGTGTAATGTGCTAATGATTCTCTGATTGGCGGCACCACTTTTTTCATTAAAAATATTAAGTACGGCACGGTGATTCCTGTTCCCCTGAAGGGAAGAACAATATCTTTTATATGCTTTTTTAATTATACAGAATTTAAAATATATGAAATCCATTCATTAATTACTTATATCTTATGGCATAAATCTTAAAAATCCATAATCAACTGCACTCAGCTACCAATTAAAAATTCTTATGGTAATCTATTGTCGTAAAAAAAATAACATCAACCATGAATAAACTCACTTTAAACAAAAACCATAAGGCCTTACATGAATAAAGAAAAGATAATGTCTTTTTTTAATCTAGCCACACCTGTAAAGTTAGTCATTTCCTCATTAATAACTGCGTTAAGTGGCACTACTTATTTCGCTATAATAAATAAGGTGGCAATGTATTGGTATTCAATTGAGAATGGATTCAGGCTACCTGTTGAAGGATCGCCTTTTATTACTATTGCTATATCAAGTGTAACTTTTTTGACAATGATGGGGGCTACATTACTTTTTTTATTATTGTTTGCCTTTTCTCATTTCATGAAAAAATTCACTATTAAGCTTGAAGGCTATCATAAAAAAAAGATACAACTTCATAAGGAAGCTGGCAATAAGATTAGAATTTTTTTGTTTAATCTGGTTAAGCCTACCCCCGACCGTCCCATCGATGTTAAATTCATTATATTAATTTCAATTTTTATGGGGGTTATTTCTTGCTTTATCGTATATTTTAGCTCACAATCTCCTCCCCTAAAAGCTTATATTATATTGCCTTTTTTATCTGTCATTTACCCAGTATTAATAAGCTCACCATTCCTCCCACACAGAAAGGCTATATTAAGTATCATGACTTTGCTTTTCATGATTATTTCACCTTTTTTACTTTTAGATTCAGGTAATTATAAAAAAATATTATCCTCTATCAACTACGGCGGATACTCTTCTATAGATTTGCACATAGGTGATAAAGCAATCAATGATGCAAAACTGGTTTTCCGTTCTAGCGAATACATATTTATATGCGGAAATGATAAAAACAAAATAACAGAAATACCAATTAAAGATGTAACATCCATAGACTATATAGTTAAAGAAGAAGTTAATCACGCTAAAGTTCTTTAATAAACCAGTAGTTTTTATTAGGCAGAAAATAGACACAACAGACTAATTCTGCCTTCATAAAATTTTTTTAGCAATCAAACCACTGAATAATAGGAAAGCTGTTCGCTGCTTATCCCGTCACCATCACCCGATTCTGTACTAAACACAATTACCTCAGACATATAACCACTATACGTAATCGGCGACGAAAGCCACGTACTCAGTCCGATAATAGACGAAGACGGCGAGCTGATGTTCGCTGCAACTGTCAGCTGACCGGCCGCCACGCTACGCCCGTTCTGACTGAGTTCCACATTGCCGACGGCGTAATCCGCAACAGCGTAAAGCTGTGTTAGCTGGGACGTGCTGAAGCTGTCGGAAGACGTCAGGCTGACGGTATCCTCTGTTGACGTTCGCGCTATCAGTGTCATTCTGCCGCTGCTGTTGTAGTTCGCGCCGATGGCGAACTGAGCCAGGCTCGACGTCATATTGATATGCAATACCGCGCATTTTGCAGAGCTTGCTGTCGGCCGCACAACTACAGCGGCTTCCAGCCGTGTTTTCCCTGATACTGGTGGTGCCAGGCTGAACGCCCGTTTATCGTAAAAATAAACGGCCGGTAGGCCACCGGCACGCGCCAGAACACCTGATTTAACAATGCGTGGCTGCCCGGATGCAACACTGCGCGTCGCATGGACTCCGTTTCCGCTCTGATCGTACCAGATTGTAATAAATGCATCGCCCTCGCCCGCGAAATCAAGCAGCGCTGCCGCATCAAGTACGCCGTCTGACGTGAAACCGATATCAGCGGTTGTTTCGTCACTCGAACGCCGGACATTAATTAGCGGACCGTTATAAGAGGAAAACAGACGGCGCAGTGAAAGCGCAATCATTGGTTTAAAACCATCGAGCGGGCCAATAAATGGCAGGTCGCAATGACTGCCGCTGAACGCAACGTTACTTTTTAAAATGAGCATTTAATTTACCGTAATCGTTATTTGTTTTTCAGCTGATTGCCCTGCACTGTTTGTGCAATGAACAACCGCTGTATAATTTCCCGGTACTGTAGTTTTCAGTTTTAACAGCCCAGCACTAGATTCATAATTAATAGCCGCAGGCAGGCCGGTTACTGTGATAATTTTTTTAACGCTATTATCATCTGTCACGAGCACACCGCAGTCGCAGGCTGCGTATAAATCAAACTGCGTAGATGATGAGGAAAGCGTAATTTTATCGACCTTGATGTTGGGACCGACATTTACGTAAGTGCGTACCGGTTCGCACGTTGAACCGTCAGAAAGATAGCCGTAAATAACAAAATTCAGGCGCCCCGACTTTGTGTAGCCGCTAAAAATTTTAATCTGGCGCGCTACTGCATCATACGTGACGAAGTCAGGCAAACAGTTATAAGAGGCTGTCCGGCTGCCGCCTGGCTCGTTTTCTTCGGCCATAATGACCTGTACATGCTCAACGACATTAACTCCCCATAATTCTCCAACAGGCGGGAGCGTTATCGTTCCTTCCTGCCCGTAATCGACAGAAATTGGATCGATTGCCACTAGAGGTTTGACGTGCAGCCTGTCAGCTCGTCGCCAGATGCGCACCCAGTCAACATAGATTGTTGCTCCGTCCGGCTGCGCACCCCATTCAGCGGCCTTATATTGATCACCGTCAAAATTGCCGTTATAGACGTGGCTGCTCATCAGCAGATAGCCTGGCTCTGACTTTGAATTCGCGTTAACGCTGCTTGTATGAGTCAGAACGTCGTCGATATAAATTTTTACGCCGGACGTATTCAGGATTGCAGTGACTTTGTGAAAAACATTATCGAAAAGATCCTTTGCGCCGCCGAGCGATCCGCCGCCCGTTCTGCTGCCGTCCGAACCCCAGAGATTCCAGTTTGAGTAAGCTTCCTTACTGTTGCCCTCGATGATATCCATTTCGTCAGAATCAAACGTGTAAGACGGCAGGCAGCTTTGCGTCCACAGCGCGGGGTGCCAGCCAGCCGGATTTTTCCCAGCCTGGGTAAATCTGGCCATCCATTCAATAATTACATCGCCCCGGCCCGCTTCGCCCGCGTAAAATGCAAAGGCGGCGGCTGACGAAACCATCGCAGCTAACTCTGTTCGTTTCCCCTGAACGTGTTTTAGTTCAGAAGCAGTGCCGCGCCGCGCAGTCAGTTTTAGCACGCCGTTGGTTACGGCCATCGCGTCAAAACCAACGGGTACGCCACGGTTCGAATCGTTATGCCCAGTGTGGTAAGGATCAGTGTTATACATTGTGCCCAACAACGTATCTGAGCCACGCGGCGGGTTAAGATATGTACGTGTTGTGAACCATCGGCCCAATGGCCTGGCCGGAGAAATGATATCGAGATTGTTAAAGTCATCGCCTACTGATAAAACGTAACCGTCATATATCGTATCCGCTGCACCAGCCGTTTCCAGTGCAATACCGCCGATCCTGTTACTGTTGTTATCAGCTATATGCACGCCACTGACAACGTTGCTGACAGTTACGCCGAGCGAATGCCCAATATCATCAGCAGTGATCAGATAGTTCCGGGCAGTTTGATTTGCTATCGCCTCGCCGTCCCGTGTCCATTGATAACCGCCAGCTGCGTATCCGTCCGGCAAAACTGCGTAAACACGGCTACCCGGAGACGCATTACCGATGATTTCTGCGCTTACCGAGGATTGGGCAGCCATTGCAGATAGCGTGCTTTGCACCGAGCCTTTCACTTTTGGGATATAAAGATCGCCGCCGCCAGAAATTGAGATTATTTTCGTGCCGTTGGCGTCCTGAATTTCCAGCAGCGGCGAAGATGAGCTGGTTTTAACGTGCGGTACGACGCTGTTAAGGCTTTCACGCACGCCGCGCTCCATTCCGCGCAGCAGCAGCTCGCCTTTATTGTCAAAGCGCGCATAGGGTCGGTTATTGCTGTCCCGAAATTCTGCCAGCGCCGTGCCGGTTTGCGCGCTGATTGCGTTTGCGCTGGCCTGCGACGTGACAATCTCAGCCTCGCCTTTATTGTTGCGATAAAAGATGAAGCTGGCCGCGCTACCCGTTCCCTGCGCCACGCGAAAATAGTCACCGCTTAGCGTGTTGGCCAGTCCTTCGGACACGCTGGAATACGTTCCCGAAGAATCCGTTATCGATTGTGCTGTGTTCGCCGCAGCTAACGCTTCATCCCGCGCCGCCACAGCTTCGACAGCCGCACTACTGGCGGATTGAACATGTTCCTCTGATGTAGCAATAGCTTCGGCCACAATTTTTTTAGCCTGCGTCACGTCTTGCGCCACCGTCTCTGCACGCGTTACCACTGCTGCAGCATTATCGGCGCCGGTACGCGCTTCTTTCGCTGAGACATCGACACTCTGATGGATAGTGCGGATAGCGTTGTAAATTACAGGATCGGCAAGAATCGGCTCGCCATATAATATGTAGTCGTTAAGGCTTCCTGGCTCACTGCCCGTCTGTAGCTGGAATTTACCGAGCGCCTGCCGGCCACCGCGCGCGTATTCAATCGATGCACTATAGCCGCCGGGTAAAAGTGAAAATGAATAATTCCCGGCGTTGTCGGTCACGACAGTTACAGTCTGGTTTTTGAGAACAGATGTAGAATTGATTGTGCTCGAGATGGTAATACGTGTGCCAGACAATATCGCTCCCAGCGGATCACGGAGCACACCTGATATTTGAATTGATTCTGCCATTTTTATTGCACCTCTAATTTTTCCACTCTCAATATCAAACCTTTAACCGCAGTCAGTAATAAACCTATTAGTTCTCCCGGATTAAGTGTCTTACTTTTATTTGAAAGGGTTATTACGCCACTGGGCAAAATTTTCTCCAGCTCCTGCGCAATAACCCCAAATTCATGCGTGGAGCCGATTATATTTTCAGTATCTATAAATTTAAATGATACAGGCCGTATCAGCCTGATAATATCAATTGCTTTTTCAGGATCGACATCCTGAATATTTTCTTTCAGATTTTCATCTGAATCAAAAAAATTAATACCCTTTGCGTTATCATCCACTACAACTTCTAAATAATTTGATGCTATGGCAGTGAACGCCCTGACACGGTTGCTAACAGATGTGGAACCGTTTGGCGCTCTGAATATGCCATTCGGCTCGAACGTATAGCGCATGGTTTCAGCAGTGTTAGTATTATTTATCAGCCTTATCCAGAAACCACCCGTACCACCGCCGGGATTCACTACGATCGAACCTGCGCCAGTCCCTGCTGATTCATTCCATGACAGATAGGCACCCTGCTGTCTCAAATCAGTATCGCCAGCGCCGCCAACACCCAGGCTGCCGCCAAGTTTTCCTCCTGATTTACCATTTACGGTATTAAATCGCGCATCGTTGCCGGCAGCGACCGTATCCGCTGTCGTGCCGACATCAAGTACAGCGGCCTCTTTTAATCCTAAATTAGTACGTGCGTCTTCTTCTGTTGTTGCGCCGGTGCCACCCTGCTCAACAGATAATGCCGTTTTTAGTCCGGTTAGCTCAGTGATATCGCTGTTTACGCCGCTGGCGGCCCGCCCACTTATGCCGCCGTTCAGCGTTTTTTGCATAGCGGGCCAGCTCGGTCCGGTTATCTGCGCTCCATCTGGCAGATTAATAGTTATATCGCCAGTAGCGGTGTAGAAGCCCTGCCAGTTCGCCTTATCAAGATTTAAACCACGGATCGCTTTGGCTACGTCAGCTGCCAGCTGTGCTGTTATGCCAACCAATGCCTGGTTCGCTACTGCTGACCATGCGACACCGGATGTCGTTGGCCCACTGAATGCTGTATTTAGTGTTAAAGCGGTATCTGACTCGACAGATTTAACCCCTAACGTATAAGTCACACCGCCTATTACAGTAACAATAAAATCATTCGCAGTGAGGTCTGATTTAAATCCGGTTTCCGTACCTGTTACCGCTGTAGAGTTGTTTATAAAAATAATCTTTCCTGCTGCCATGTTTTTTCCGCCAATAAAAAACCCGCCAATTAGCGGGTTAAGTTTATCTTTCAAATTTAACAGTTAAGGGAATATCTTTTTTGGGTAAACCACTCTTAAATCGCCACTTCCTAATAGAATCCTTAACAATTTCATCAAACATCATGTAAGGTTTGGAATCTATGATCCGTATATTCGTCACCTCGCCATTCTGATTTATATCATAAATCAAGGACACCTGCCCACTCGCACGCAGATGCCACGCATTACGCGGGTAAAACACCTGCTCATTTTTAACCAAATTATCACTTGCAGCACAAGAAGTTAATAGCAAGACATATGCAATAACAAATTTCACTTTATACCTTCCTTGGTAATTAAATTAATTTTCTATCCTTACGGGATTATAGCTAACTGGTGATTGAGAAACATCGACAATCATCATTTGTGATCGTGTATTTTCATGTGCCCACCCTCCTGCAGGAACCATATCAAGATACTCTCCGCGTGGTACTAAAGACACAACGGCCTGGTTATCAGAGCCGGTGAGGTGAACACACTCGTAAAGCATAACGCCAAACGTTGACCAACCTGTGTAAATCCAGCCCCGAGGATTTGGCAGTGATACCGCCAGGTTACCTGAGCCAAGTGCGCCGAGATTTGTCCAGTTGCCGCCGTCTGGATCGGTCGTATCGTGGTTCGGATAACCGGGATCCAGCCATTTGACAGCACGCACAATCATGAAATTCCACCCAGTGTCGAATATTATGCCGCCTGTTGCGTCAAATATTTGCATTCCATACTCTGAGCGTTCCGGTGGTATCCACCGATCAAAAATATAATATTGCAAAGTGCCAATATCTTTATTCGGCCACTTGAGAACCGTTGCACGTTTTTGCGTTACGCTACCAGCCGTCTGGAAGTCGTTAATACCGGGAATGCATGCCACTCGCTGCTCGGCTGTCATAGGCCGGAAAAATATAATGGGGTTATTAAATGCGGATAAATCCATATACACGCGGGAATAATAACCTCCTGTATTTGTTGGAAACTGAGAGTTGTTAATCTGGCCAGATGAGCGGAGGATATAATTAACGTCACTGGCATTGGCAATAACATAGTTTTTATCATTGATCAGCTGTACACCATACTCAGCCATTGTATACACCCCAGTGAACGGTCAGTCCACCAAATGCCAGACTGTTGCTGGTATCGTCCGGGAAAGAAAGAATACGAGCATTGTATGAGATATCGATATAATTCGTTCCGCAGTAAATATCCGGCGGTGAATAGGCATAAGTCCGCTGCGAGGGGACTATAAGTCCTGCTATTGGCGTGCAGTAAGCGAAAGGCGTGCCTCCGCTAAAAGCTATACCACTAATACGCTGACTCCAGTCGGCCCCGCCCCAACTCATCAGGGGGATATCGTAAGAACCGAGCCAGCGCGACATAATGACACTATGGTCGTAAAGCAAATTGCCCGCTGCGTCAAAAACCTGCCATCCGTAAGTACTCATGACAGTTTTCCCGCCTTAAACCTGACCGTGTTATTTTCATCAGTGAATACCATGTTGTTGTCTGGTTTACTGAGACGCCATCCACCGCCGCTCCCATAGCTGGTAGACTGGATATAATTTCCGATTTTGGTGTTATCGATTGTTCCATCCTGTATAAAAGCCGATCGTAAAAATACCTGTCCATTGATAGCGGCAAATGCCAGCTGATATCCCCCTGCACTACTGCCGGTATAAATCCCAAACTGGTCAGCGTTAAAGGCAATAGTAGACTTATAGCTGCTACCAGAGGGCTCAATCCCCATCGCCATACCCGTTTTGTAATACTGCCCGTCGCGCAGGATTTGCAGACCTACATCATAAAACGCGCTGGCTGTGCCATCGGAGTTAACCGTGGCGGTTAATTTCTGGTTTACAGATGAGGTTAAATCGCCAATTTGCGCCTGCACAAGTGTGCTCTGCTCAGCCATAGCGCGGTTAACATCAGCAATGGTTGTGCGCACGGTCAAAATATCGGCTCTGACCTCTCCAAATTGCTGAAACTGGTAATCGACTGACGAATTGTTGTCGAGAGCGTTCTGCAGCAGCCCTTCTATATTTGTGTCAATTTGGCCGCTCAAACGCTCAAACGTTTCCGATTTTCTGATTTGCTCATCGATATAATCAAGCATCCCTAGGATATCAGCCGACGCCTGACCGCTTATTTCAACAAACGTTGACACGCCAAACGCGTTCTTGGTGCGGACATACATATAATATGTCTTATCTGCTTTGAGCCCGTGCAGCGTCCATTGCGAAGCCCTGCCGAGGAATTGTGCCTCATTCTCAATATTGTCAATGCTACCCGCCTGAATCTCGCCGGTGTACCAGAACTCGAACGAGGTATCGGTTGTGGCCGTAACGCTCATCACCGGCACAATGTCAGCAGAGAATATGCCAGGCGTCCATTGAATGAACGATGGAGTGTCCGGGGCGCCGATAATCAGGCTGACTTGCGTTTCCGCCCCCTTCATGCCATTTTCATTGCGGCCACGAACGCCCAGCGTGTAGCTACCCGCAACCAGCCCGTAAAACTCATACCGGAACTGGTCGGTTTCGTACTGCGCAACCACAGCCCCAGCATCGTTATAGACGTACAGCTCGAACACGATTTTTTTCGTAAACGTTCCCGTCTCCCACGTTGCTGTTACCTGAACGGTCTCGCTATTGGTGTTAACGATCCGGAGGTTTTCGATGTTCGGGACGCGATATCCGTTGAGTGTATCGTTCGGGATATCGAAGACAGCACCCTCGTCCACGACGGCCTGTTTGTTCGGGTCGTATAGCGTTGCGGAGATAGAGTAAGCGGAATTGTTGTCGTCTTCTGATACACCCATTACACGGAACAAACGCGTCGCTACAGAGCCGGTTGAGATAACGAATATTGTGCCATTTTTCACCCAGGCTGGCGTGTTGCGGAGTGTGATCACTTTGCCGTTAACTCTGGCAATTTGATATTTGACGAATTTGCCATCTGACCCCATCAGGGACATGGTATCACCGCCGCCCGCCAGCCCAGACACATCGGCATCGACAGTAATAGCTGCACCGCTATGCGAGATAATGCGGCCGCCGAGACGCGTCGCGGCGTAATTATTGTCGGCCACTTCTATCACATCGCCAGGCATAAACGCGATTGCGTCACGCGCCATCCTGAATATGACTTTCTTTGCTTCCCTTTTCGCCGTTTCCAGCAACCATTTTCCGGCGCGGAAAGCCTGTCCGCGCGACGTACAGCCGAACGCTTCCAGCGTCGTTTCGTTATAGCCGTAACGGTCAATCATCTCGTCATCAGAGACGGACTCCTTTACCTGCTCCCAGCCGTTATTCGGATCGGTCCAGGATACGACTACCGCGTTATAGCGTTCAGAACGTTTCATCGAGCTATATGTGAAGAGGCCATCGACAACATTAGCATTCGTCACGGCCACAACCGGATCTTGCGGATTATCGAGCATGACAGAAAAGCGTAGGCCGTCCCATAGCGCAATGCCACGAAACATCCCGGCAATGTCGTCCAGCAAGTCACGCGCGCTCTTTTGCTCTGTTACATAGGCATTGAGCGTAAATCGCGGCTCCTGGCCGCCATAGCCGTCATTAACAAGCTGATCGCAGTACTGCGACAGAACGTACAGGCTGCCATCGTCAACATCAATGTATCCAGCACGCTTTGCCAGGCCGTACCGCGTATTCTTTACCAGTGCACGGAAAATCCAGGCCGGGTTATTTGTCCAGGCGGATTTAAAGCCACCAGTCCATAAACCCGAGTAGGTGCGGTTGATCGGGTCATAGTTGTCCGGTACATCCACAATCAGGCCGCGCAGGTGGTAGGTTCGCGTCGGAGTGTCGGTATACTGGTCACGATCCACAACACAACCGGCAACTGCTGCATAAGGGTATGAAAGATTGTCGTCGGTAATTTCGGTAAAGCTGTTCCAGGTGGTGCCATTTGATAGCAGATCGCTGGTGCTGTCAGCAGTCACACGGCGCAGACGAATATCAAAAGGCTTTGTGTCCGGCGCGTCAATCAGATGCGCCTCAAGGTATTCCCCGGATATTTTCCCCTTAATCGTCACCGTTTTCGCTGTCTGCCACGAGCTGTTACCGGTGCGCGTCTCGATCACCATCGTTACCGATGCGTTTTTCTGGTTACCTTTGGAATCCTGCTCAACCAAACCAGATACGCCTATGTTCATGCGCACGCGCGTTACGTCCGTATCCGTAACCGTTCTGACAAGCGGCGTGTTCTGCGTGACTGCTGCGTTAACAATGGTCGTAGACTCAATAGCAGAGAAGCCGGTGATTGGTGCCTGGGTTGCCGAGCCAGGCCGCCAGGCTACGCTTACGCCGTTAATGCTCACGTTTCCGAAGGCGTCGGTGACGGGTGTTTTATTCAGCATGAATGATGATAAATGACTCTGGTCTACCGGGCCCGCAATCGGCCCTTCACTGATCAGGTCGAGAACTTTAAGAAACTGCTTGGATTTGAGATTATCGTCGAGAAGTTTTGCAGTGCTGCCACCGCCGCCGCCTGAGCTCATGTGTCACCTTAGCTAATGGAAATAGACCAGTCCTGGTTATTCGAAGTGTCGATGCCGAGGGAAATAACGTTAGAGCCGACAACCATTTCACCTAAAAGCAACGGCACTGGGCGACCCTGACCAACCCGGTTATCCATACTGGTAAATGAGTTATTGGTAATCGAATCTGATTGCGCTGAGTCCGCACTGGTTTTAGTTTTCATGTGTGACGTCATATAAAGTGAATACGCCACAGAAGCCACGCTGACAGCCACCAGCGCCCATACAGCAAAACCAGCACCGGTAAACGCGCCCTCAACGATCGGAACAAACAGCACCGTCGCGCCGTCTTTCAGATGCCTGTCCATATGAAGTGAAAGTGTGTCATTGGATACGTCAGCGCCATCAACGCGCATCCTGATGCGGGTACGATAAAAATCGCGTTTAAATGCCGGGCATTGGGCAAGCAAGAGGCGTAATCCCTGCGACGGGGTATCAACGTTTAAAGCGATCTGGCGGAAATGTCGTCGAAGATGCCCTGCAAATTTAAATTTGAGCATTGCTCATGCCTCCAGATTGAATGAGTAAGTTTTACGTATGCCTGCCGGTAAGGCTCCCGACGGCTCAGGCGACCAGCTTGTTCGTGATGCAGCACCATATTGTCGCCGAGCCATATCATCGCGTGACAGGGATCGGACTCAGGAAACGCGCGCCGGATGATGACGTCGCCAGGTTGAATATTGGCGGCAGGCACTTCACTGAATCCGCTGCTGGCCATATTCTTCAGATAAAGGTTTTCGCCACGAACCCACCAGCCAGCGCTACGCTCAAAATCGGGCAAATTAATACCGCAAAGATGATATGCGTCCCGGAAAAGCGTGTAACAGTCGGTGACACCGTGTTCAAAGCTGCGCCCAAGCAGATGCGGTACAGGTCGAAACTTACGGAGCCTGCCGCCGCTAGCAAGCCACCAGTCGATTCCGGTTGCGATTTGTGCCTGCCGGTCAGCGCCGGACAGCACCAGTTTATTGATGGGATGGGAATGAAAAACGGCGGTGATTTTTCCCGCCGCTTCCGCTTTCAACCAATCATCGTCACTTATCCGGAAATGCCGCTCCGGCTCCGGGTGCGCGTTGCTGCAGCGCATCAGGTACTCACCGTCGATAACCAGACCGCAGACTTCATTAGCCGACGCCGCAGCGAAGGCTAGGCATTCTTGTTCAATCATCAGGACACCCTTGACGATCCGGGGAAGCCGCCGAACGGCTTTGGGTTAGGCTTGGGATGGCGGAACTCGCAGCCGCGCAGATGCTTTGAGCATTTGTCTTTTGACAGGTCAGAGGTCGGGTTGTCCTTTTCATCCGCAACCGCAGGGCCGGAATACCCGCAGCCGTCGCCGCGATAAACCCACTGGCAAACATCCGCCAGAATGGTTCGCGCCGGGATAATAGCGTTATCGCAGTCCACCGGCGTCGCCAGGTTATACGTGACGGTCTCGAACGTCTCTTCGGCCATTTCTTCAATAACGTAGCGGGACACGGCTTCCATAGTCGGAGCAGCATCACCGTTGCCGTTCGGAAAGTTCACCGCATCCAGATGTTTTACCAATACCTGCCGGCGCGTCACTACCGCGCCAAGTGCGTCATCGAAATCATGGTTGATGCCGGTGATCAAGCCGAAAATGTTCGCTACTTTCATTGTCGGGCGTGAATACGTTCCCTCGGATTTTATTTCGAAGCCCTCAACAGCAACCGGGTAGGCTGAGTAAGCGCGCCCCTGCCAGATAACATCGTTGTAATAGCCATTGGTACCGGAATGGAAGCGGATAACGTCTCCGCCGAACGCCTGGAGTTCGACCTCGAACAGGTCAAGCATTGCGCCGACTCCGGCGTCAGTACTTTCAATGATTAGCTCTGCTGGGATATCTCTCATATTTAGCTCATAAAAAAGGCCGCACTATGGCGACCACTGGTTGGTTACTGATCGAATATCAGGATTTCGCCAATAGACAGTTAAGGATATGTTGAGTATTCAGCTCGTCCATGTTTGGGGCATGGGCGCACACAGCAATGAGGGATGGCTGATTACCTCTTAAGGAACAAGGCATGTCACACATTCACAGTAGAGAATATATTGACGGAGGAAGCACTGTATCCGTTGAATGCTCTCATCAGATAAATGTCCTGCTTATGGATGATACGAATTACTCCAATTATAAAAATGGCAGGAGTTGCCGCTATTATGGAGGCTTCTATAAAATGCTGCCGGCAAACATTTCTGTCCCGAGCACTGGCTACTGGAATGTGGTGCTAGCCTTGCCTGCAGGTCATCGAGCTAATATCCGCTATTCCATTAACATTATAAGATAACTTCTCTTGAGCTCTTGCCTGTGTAAGTGATTCTTCAAGGGCGGCAATGATTTTCTGCTGTGTGCCGTCCTTTAAATAGCTAAGTGATGTGAGATTTTCTTGAGAAAGAATATCCCGCGCCCAAATTTCTTTACCTTCAACAGTGATAACTACTTTCATACTCTCTCCTGAATTATCTCGGTACTTGTTCAAAGGTTGCGGTCAGCTCGTACTGCCCGCCGGTTTTCTTCATTGACCAGGACCGACAAACAAACAGCGCCTGCGTATCGGTATCCGATGGCGTCCAGTAAAATGACTCCACGGCCATCCGCGCTTTCAGGAACGCTTCGGCCTGTTTCGCTACGTTAGGCCGTACGCACTTCGCATCGTCATAACCGATAAACGTCAGCGAATAGCTGTCCATCAGCGGATTAATGCCGCGCGTCTGGCGCTGCTCGTATCCGTCGCCAAGCTTCACTACCGCCACATTCGGAGCGCGGCTAACCGTGAAGCCTTTTTGTGGGCTCCATGTGAAAGTTTCTGGCATTAGATAATCCTAATTGCGGAGCATGCCGCCAGGGCGCTGCTCATTTTTCATAGCCCTGAGTGATTGCTCGTAAGCTATTTTTGCCATCTGATTAGCGATCTCTTGCGGATCGCCCGTAGAGGATTGAATGGTGAAATAATTGTTTTGCTGGATAGTCGAGCCTGAAGTGCCGGAATTTTGCAGGTCACTATTGCTAATAACCTTGCCGTTATCTCCCGGAATCATGTACTGCTTGCCGGTGCTGGCCTGGTAAATTTCAGGCATGCCGCCCTCACCCACTTGGTATATTGAGCCGACGGAGACCGGACCGCCATTTTTGCGAGCACCAGCAATTGCCAGCCCCTTCGAGGCGGCCAGCGCCGTTGTATATGCAGTTGTTCCAACAGAGGTTGCGCTGCCCAGCGTGGCGATTGATGCACTCATCGCCGCGGGCGCCCATGCCGCTGTCGCCGCTGTCGCCTGCGCGGTAGTCGAGGCCAGCGCCGCAGCCGCAGCCGCCTGCCCCATAATCATGTTCTTCACATATTGTAGGCCCATCTCCACCAGCCCACTGACAACGCTGTTCAGGATTGTGGAGCCAATATTGGCAAAAGACTCGCTGAGGCTTTGAGTTCCATTCAGAAGCCCGGTAATCGCATTCGTCGCCCCACCCTGCAACGAGTCGATTGCAGAGCCTAGCATCTGGTTTGCCTGGCTCTGATTCTCCCAAATCTTCCACGCAGCATCGATGCGGGCCTGCTCATATTCAGTGTTTGCAGCGTTTACCAGAGCGAGACTTTGCTGCTGTGTAATAACCTTTTGGTTTTCAAATTCCTGAATGAGAGCCAGCTTACGGGCATTCTCGTTTGCCAGAGCCTGCACTGGATCAACTGAACCGGCCGCGTCCTGAATTGCAGTGACGCCGGAATTACTCTCCGCTCTGATTTTGGCAAGGTTAATCTGGTGCTGCTGCTCCGCTTTCTCGGACACGGCGTCATATTCCTGCTGTGTGATTTTCCTCGCATCCAGTGCTGCCTTAAGGTTTTTGGCTGACTCGGCATAGGATTTATTTTCTGCTTCTGCGGGAATGTTTTTCAATGCTTCAGTCACACCTTTTGCAGCGGCGGCAGCATCAATGGCAGCGGCTGTATAATCTCTGGCCTCCAGCTTTTGCTTTTCCGTAGCGCCGGCACCGAGCGACTGCTCAGCTCTTAAAAGCTGCTGCTCTCTCGTTAATTCCTGGGTAGAATTCGCTGCCAGCTCAGCCTGCCGCTTCATATTTGCGAGCTTCTGCGCGACTTTTTCAGCCTCATTCGCCCCGCGTTTTGCGGAGGATTTATCTGAAGCATCTTTTTTCTTCTGTTCAGATAATTTTTTTGTCAGCGCAAACTCTTCTTTTTTTGCATCCACATACATCCGGGTTTGCTCAGGATCAAGCCCGTTATTTGCCGCCGCTATCGCTGCACGGTATTCAATTGCCGCCTCTTTCCCCCTGACCATTTCAAGGCGCAGGGCTGCGATATTCTGCTCTATTGACCTGAGTTCCTGTTCAAAAGTGAGCTCAGTCTTTTTTGCCAGAGCAGATTTGAGTTTTGCCACCTGCTTTTCCATTTCATCAGCCGATGCACCCGTTTCAGACAGTGCATTGCGCAGGCTTTTCTCAGCAGCCATTTCTCTCGCTGCCGCCAGGCTTTCATGTAATGCCTTTTCCAGAAGGTCATTAGAGTCAATGACACTTTTCATTGATTTGTCATAAACTTCGTTTGCAGCCGCATTAGCGGTAGTAGCTTCCCCAGCTTTCGCAGCTTGTCGGGTAAATTGCGCAATGCGTTCCTGCCCTATTCGCACCGTCTCGCCAAGGCCGTTAACCTTCCCCGCCATTACGCTAATCTGGTCTGATAACGACTGAATAGCGCCGGGGTCAGCTTTAAATTGCAAAGCTGTATAGAGCCGGTTTTTTAATTCGGCCAGTTCAGTTTGAGCATCTTTCAGCGCTGCGGTATCTACCACCAGCTTGATTCTGGCCTTACCTGCAACAGCTTCAGCCTGCACTTTTGTTAAGTACTCGGTACGCCTGGCGGCGTCTTCAATTTCCTGCTTATAATTTTCGATCCCGGACGTGTCGTTCATTGCCTGGTAGAGCGAATAAACGCCTGCTGCTGCCAGCAATAAAATACCCGATGGCCCACCAAGCAGAGATAATGCACTGCGGGCACCTGCCACGGCCGCCGCCTGAACCTTCGAGGCAGCAGTCAGTTTCTCAGCAGCAATAGTTGCCGCGGCACTGGCTTTTGTTACGGTAGAAACGGCCGCCGCCTCCAGAGCTAATGCCTGCGTCAGTTTTTCATTGGCTGCCGCTGATGCCACTTTTGCAAGCCTCACCCTGTCTTCAGCAGCAGTAACCTCTTTGACGGCCTGATTCGACTGCCTGAGCATTTTTTCCTGTGTTGCTTCAACAGCATTTCTGGTGCGCATCGCCTGAGCAACCGCCTTTTCTGAGTTGCTGATAAGCAGGTTTGCCTCTGACTGACGCAAGGTTTCTTTCTGGCGTGACAGCAACGCTGCGAGAGAATTTACTTCAGCTTCTTTTCGCGCAAAAACAGCTTCGGCTACCTGCATTTCCGTTGCGGCGACCTGAACCGCTGATTCGGCAAGTTTTTTCTCGGCGGCTGCTTTTACCACAAGCTGAGATGCAGACTCTTTTAAGGCTACCACTTCTTTTTGAGCGGATGCTGCGTTATCAAGCTGTGCATTTGTGGCAGCCACGGCTTCTTTAGCGTGTTTAATTAGCGCCGCTGTGGCCGAACCTACATTCGATATATACCCGGCCCCCAGCCTGCTGGCCACCGTGCCGAGGGCACCGTGGAATTTGTTTTGTGCATCTGAAGCATTCAGAACGGCGTCAGAAGACGCACCAATTTTTCCTGACAGCTGAGCAAGCCTGGCAGACAATTTATTGACCTCCGGCATTGCCAGCGCTGAGGAAACGGCTTTTGCACCTTTACTCAATTTATTAAAATCGGGCGTTGTTTCTTTTGCAGCTTCACCGAGGGAATTGAGCGCTACTTTAGCTTTCTCACTTTCTCCCAATAATGGAGCAATATCAGCTCCGACTTCGTAATAAATTTCGCCCACTTTTTCGGCCATGCTTGTCTCCAGGCATAAAAAAACCTCGCCGGAGCGAAGTCTTCAGCAAAATTTGCTTTTAATTGAAATTGCTTATCACCCTGTATTTAATGCTCTGATTCGTAGCATCAATTACTTCAATTCGAGCGCCTTTATAACCTATAGTTTTCGATTCAGACAGGTCATACTCAACATCATTATTAAAAGCTGGACGAGCCATATTACCTGATGACTCTCTGTAACCTATATTGATCTTGTTACCTACACGCCCGTTGTAGAGCAATGCCTGTTGAAAGCTGCTATCGCTACTGACGTTCAGATTTGTATGCTCGAATGGCATGTCGTCCTCACAAGTCGTAGCTGAAAAGACAGTTATAACGCACAGCGTTTTTGTGCCCTTTTTAGCCATTATCCCCTGCCACATATCAGCCAGAGCTGCTTTATCTACGTTTGCTGATTCTGGCGTCCCTGTGGGTAAATAAAACTCAGCTTTTGAATCCTCCCCTACTTTTTTCAAGTAGCCGGGGGTAACAGTATATGCCCATGACACCTTAGCAGGAGCAATCACTTTCAAGCCTTCGTATTTTGCAATCACGCCTTGCCGTAACAGAGAGTCACCGACATACACCGTATTAACAGAACCTTGTGGTGGCTCACTAATGTTCTGTGTGCTCGGCATGTAATTGTATTTTGGTGAGGTGCATCCTGATAAGAGCATTAAAATGCCAATACCCAAAAGCTTCTTCATATCCCTATCCCTATAAGTAACAGTAGCGTTAATCCTAAAGGGAAGCTGATAGGATAGGAAGTAGAGAAAACGGGACAGATCGTCCTCTTTCTTCTTTCATGATCCGCACCCGTCCGTGTGAAGCTCATCGCTCAAACCAATAAAGGGCGGAGTATGGGGATGTTAGGTTATATGTCAGCAGCAGTGGTTATAGTGGTCGCCGCGTTGTTCACATGGCATGAGTTTATGGCTTGGGTGTATGGGATGTAGAATGGAAGCCCGCCTGAGCGGGCTTTTTTGCATACTGTCGAATTATCTAAAGGCCTGAGTAATTCCCTTCATCAGGCTATCAATTAATTTTTTCATGAAAATTTCATCCTCAACTGCACCCGCTGCTGAATGCTCACCTACTCCAAAGAAAATCAAGGAGTCACTGCCCCAACCTTGGACTGCGTAAACAGGAACTGACGCTTGAAGATGATGCTCATTATGCGAGACTCTAACAGCCCAATCAAACTTAAACTCTCCATTAAATACCTGTATTTCAGCAATTTCGCGCGAAAATCCGTCCTGCTTTAAAAAAACATCTCCAGAATCAATACCCGTTTCGGCAATGAAAGATCTCAGAGCTTCAGTTAGTTTATCTTGCGCTGCGCTCTCAAATTTTTTTTTGCTACGAGACATTGATTCAATTTGCTGTGCAAAGATTGATAAAGACATAGAACCTCCATGATGAAAATCAAATCGTAGCACGGTGTGGCCGCGGGGAAGTGAAAAAACATAAGCACTGATCATCTGTCAGGATGGAGTGTAAGCTAGGGCCAGGATACTCTGCTAACACTCACAGCAGAGGATTCATCATGGAAAGAGACAACGTTAACGACAATTTTTTGAGGTTTCCCTATCGCAAACAGATTCATGAAGATGGGAGAATCAACAATGGCGGTATCGATCTCACTTTAGAACCGAAACGCATTAATGAAATCCATGAGGCGCAAAATTATCCATGGCTAAAAAAATTCCTCAGCGAGGTTAATGGTCCAGATGGGGTTTTCATGACATTTGGATGTGACTTTGGACCATATGAGAACTATTACGCCGGATACTTTGATTTTTCATTCCGCCCGAGCAGCAGGCCTGCATCCGTTGAGACTCTCCGAAGGCTTGATGATGAATTCTATGTCTGGATCAGCGATTTATACTCGGATGATACTTCGGAACCTCACCCATTAGATTTCTCACGCGCAATGCTTCTATGGAGCCACTCCCCACTGGAATATCGGGGAACCTTTGACAAAGTTGGGCTTTGGTATCGGCACCAAGAGGTTGGTGGCTGCGAGTGGTTGGTGAACCACGTTCGGCACTTTTTAGTTGAGGTATATCCAGCATTATTAGCTCCTAATAAAAAATGACCCTAATTAATTCCAAACTTCCTGCAGGAGATATTTATGAAAGATGAATTACATAACATCGTCATAGCAGTACCAATCGACGATGTTGGCTTAATAATAAAGATAATGAAGGAGCACAATGTCGAAGCAGCATTATCAGAAAAGTATAAGAAGGGCTACGCTTTTGATTCTGCTCTTTATGACATAGTAATTGAAGTAATCAAATCACCATATTTTATTCCCCCAATCGCATTGGCTTTACGCGCTTTTTTAAAAAGGAATGATAAAAAGAAATTCATTGTTAAGACGCCAGAAGGAGAATCTCTCAACTTAGAAGGTTACTCAAAAAAGGAAATAGAGCAGATTTTGAAAAGAGTTAAGCGACTCAGTTTTATCGAGAGGCAGTAGAGCCCTTTGCCAATCTTCGCGCCTTCTTCGCCAGATAGTCATCAGCAACCGCATCGTACTCTTCCCGCGTGAATCCTTTCTGATCCGGATATCTTGCAGCCAGCAGCAATTGAAATTCGGTCATCGTTAACTGCTCAGCATCGGCGCGGCTCATGTTGAAGTGGTTACGGGCGGCGCTGATGTAGTCGAACGCGCGAAATTCGGTGGTAGCCTGGCCTGACTCATGCCGCTGTAGCTGGCGAACCTTCGCTTTGCCGATAATGCCGTGGGTAATGAGCGACTGGGCAATCAACACCATGTCGCCAGACGGCATCGCCCCTTTGCGATAGACGAAAGCCCATTTGCCAGATTTGCCGGGAACAATTTCGCCAGTAAGCGCTACAGGGTCTCGGTCGCAGCATGCTGTGAGTACCGCCATAGCTGCCATCATGGCTGACTTGGCAATCTGCTTACGGTTCACAAAATCAATCAGCCACGCTGGCAACTTACCAAATGCCACTAGCGCCTGCTGAAGCAACGGTGTGACCTCGTCATTATACAGGTCATAAAACGCCTTAACTATCTCCTGCGGCTCGCCGATGCGAGACATAGCTGCAAAT
Organism: Erwinia phyllosphaerae; assembly: GCF_019132875.1. GTDB lineage: Bacteria > Pseudomonadota > Gammaproteobacteria > Enterobacterales > Enterobacteriaceae > Erwinia > Erwinia phyllosphaerae. The sequence continues at coordinate 149,290 of NZ_JAHSPF010000003.1, read as the reverse complement.
GATGGCCGGAAAAAGTAATCATCTTCGCCATGGCTTATTAGGCATTCGCCAATCTCTTTCTGTGGTGTCATGAGTTTATCCGGTAACAGACATTTTTGGGGCCACCAGCAGGAAGCCCCTGAAATGGCAGTCATGAGGCAGTAACGGTTATCGCAGTCGTGCCGGTAAAAGCACCATCACTGGATGTGAAAGTGATGGTCGCTGAGCCAGCGGCTACGCCGGTGATCAGGCCGGTAGAGTTGACGGTTGCTTTGGTTGTGTCAGACGTTTTCCATATGCCGGATTTGTCCGTCGCATCAGCGGGTAACACAGTCGCGGTAAGCTGGCGGGTTGCGCCAGCTGCAATTGACGTGGTAGCTGGCATAATGGTCACGCCCGTAACGGAGACCACATCGTTTGTATCCAGAATCTGGATTGTGTCAGCAGCCGCTACCTTAAATTCGGTGGAAAACGTAATGATGTCATTAGTACCGCCGTCCGAACTTAGTGCATTAATCAGCATGTAGCCTATAAAAGTGACGGGACCGAACTCCATACGTACCCAAACCGTGGGCTGTAGCGCGGATTGAATTGCGGTGTTGAAATTTTTAATCAGGCGGCCAACGCCGTACTGATCCAGCTTATCGTTTTTGCGAACCTCACCTTCAAAATTAATAGTGAAGTCAGCGTTGGTGACAATGTTCTCGACATAGCCTTTTGTGTCATCGGCATCGCTGGTAACGCTGTTCGGGCTAAAGTCGAAACCCTTACTTGTGCCGGCGGCCAGAGCTTTCCACTCTGATTCCTGTGGGAAGACATCAGGGCAGCCATCGGCTACTTCGAGCACAATGGCGCGGCCAAACAACTTGGTGTTGTCTGATGGGCAATCTGCCATGGATAAATCCTCTTTGATGTGATGTAGTGCGGCTATTCGCCGTATTTGATTGCAAACTGAAGCCGATAGACCAGGCGGCCTTCGGTAGTCAGGACTGGCGCAGGGATCCCGCCAACGTTTTCGATGTAGCCAATGCAGTCGCCGGGCAGTGGGTTAGCATGAATATGTTCAATGATTTCCTGAACTGCTTTGTCAGTTGCCTCGTTATCATCCTTCGCACCGACAATATCGACCAATACGTAATATTCAGCGCCAAGTTCATTACGGATGTTTGAGCCACCATTTGGCCGGAATACAATAAACGCATCCGATAAATTGCCGCTATCACGCCACGCCAGCAGTTGGGTTGAAAAACCAAAGGTCAGGCCCGCACTGATAAAGTAGTTGTGCAAACGAACGTGCATCGGGGGGGTCACAGACTCATTTCCTTTTTAAATGTCCTGTTGATAAGCTCGCGGGTATCCTCAAATCCCTTAGCCAAAAAAAGTTTTTGAGCCGTTGCGCGTCGGAACGTCTGCGGAACGTTTGGATCGTGAACATAGACGGCATAATTAGCTGAGTAACCGACACGCCCTGTTAACCTGGTGCCATCTAAACTCAGCTCCCTGTACTGACTGTTCATCAAGGTTGACGTATCGATTGGCGTATACAGAGCGGCTTGAGAAGAGCCAATAATAAGCGAGCTCTGGATAGCCCGCACCGCCTTCCTGCCCTGAATGTCATCGATCAGCGCATTCATTTCTTGCTGCGCCTGACTGATACCTTTTACTTTCACCCCCATATTAAACTCCCGTAATAATGATGTAATCGTCAGCCAGACGGTCGAACGTGTCTGCGTTGCGAATTACCTGCATAATTTCATCTGCCCCGGCCTTGCGCGGGTCGGCTTCTGAGGATTCACCAATAAGAATGTAATCACCGGTTCTGGCGCTGGCGAACTCAGTCCAGAAGGTGTTTTTCACCACTTTCTCAGCACCGATATCACCTAACCGTTTTGACAGTCCGCCTTGGTAATCGCACATAATCGTTACCGGAAAGTCATAACCGACAGTATCGCCATACTCGTTCCGGTCGGGATAACGCTGCCAGAGAGTACATATCGCCGTATATGACCAGTTAGCTGTGGTGGTCATGGCTATCACCTCCAGTGGGTTACTGCGGGATTCTCAGCTGCAATTCGTGGGCAATTAATCACCCAATGGCCGCTGCTGTTAACGTAGCCTGTAGACTGCCGACCCGTTGATGTTTTGAGCCAGACGCGCTCGAATGGCTGTGGCAGACGCAGACTTACCGGCACCCACTCCATCAGCGGCCTCCGACAACCATAAACAGACCGACCTTATTACCGGAAAGCGGCAAATCCGAAAAGCAGCCGTTTTTATCCCAGTCCAGAATCTGCGAATAAAGGTGATCCGTCCCAGCAGAATCATAAGTGAAAGAGCGGGATGCTCCAGAAGGAGCAGACTGAGACGCTATTTTGCGAGCACCAGACAAGGCTGCGAGGCGCGCGACGGCGTAGATAAGCAGCAGCTTTTGCAGGTTTTCTGAATACCCGGCCCCTTCCATACAGGCGGAGACTCCACTTACTTGTTCTGTCAGCAAGGTAAGTAACGCATCGGGAACCGTAAAGCCCAGTTCCGCTATAAACGGCTTGATATCATCCAGCGTAATTTGGGCGGCCATATCACTTATCCTTTTTTGTCGCTGCTGCCAGTGCTGCTTCAGCGTCATCGGCACGCCTGGTTTCTGCTGCCAGCGCATCGGCGTGTTCTTTTTCTTTGGTTTCAGCGTCGTCCTGCAGCTGTTTTACCTGATCCAGAGCATCGTCTAATTGAGATTGCAGGTCAGCACTGGCTGCTGAATCACTTGAGGATGGCGTGGCTACTTCAGACTGTAGAGATTCCCCTTTTTTATCTTTTGACACTTCAGCCTGACCGGATTTAATCCACTTCTCCGCCACTGAATCCGCCACTTCATACACCTTCCCGGCTTCCAGCTTCTGGAATCCGGCACCGGCAAACAGGTTTTTACCCAGGACTTTTACGAGTGTCATGTTTTGCTCCTTAGCTTGAGGCGTGAACGACAGAGAAATGGCCGTTAATGTCCTGCTTGACCATTAGCCCAGCAGCACCCCAGGTGCGCCAGACGTAATCGCTGTTATAGAACAGGCGCGGATCGGCAACAGTGCCAAATGCCTGGCCTACGATTGGCGCGATAACTCCTGAACCCAACGGAACGATAAGGATTTCATTACCAGTCAGCTTGGCATCCTCTTTGACTGCCTCAATGCCTGACAGCTTCAAAACCTCCGCCAGCACGGTGCGGGTCTGGTTGACATCGAAATACTGCTCCCAGTTTGACAGGAGTTCGCCGGAAACATACCAGGTCTGCTTACCGTATTGGTAATTCTGCAACTTCAGCACATCGCGCAGGTCAATTGCCTGTTGTCGAATAGCTTTCGGATCGGTGCTGGTTGCAAAATTAAATGTCAGCGTAATTTGAGCTACGCGCTCATCTGCACGTAATCCTTTCCAGGTGTAATCGTCGAACTTAATGAAGTTGCCAGCAGCATCGCGGAAGCCATCCCAAATAAAATTCACGTACTGGCGACGAACATCATCAACAGAGCCGGACTGAGCGTCAGCCAGCGAAGCCAACGCAGAGCCTTTATTGAAGATCGGGTCACGCCAGTTGAATTTGAAGCCGCTGTCGTGAATTGGCACCATCGTACCGTCGAAGGTATAGCTCTTGGCATCCAGCGCCGCGCCGATCTGACCGGACATTGACGTGTGCGCCCAGCCACGGCCGCCTTTACGCGCATACTCGTACACTGACTCTTCCAGGCGAACGGAGCGAGACAGCGGCATCAGGTCGTTCAGCAGCGTAAACTCGGTGTTTGGCTCAAATTCGGCGAGAACAGTCTGGTCATAGGCTTTATAGAGGCGGCGAATATCGTCGATCGCGTTCACTGCGTCCAGCGTCGGAGCATTTGCTGCCGCGCCGCGCCAGCGGGTTCGGGCGATAAAGTCGGCCACTGCCTGAGCGCTGGCGTTACGCGCAAACTGTAACTCCTGAAACTGGGCCTGGTTAGCCTCAAGGTTTCGCGTCTCAGTCGCCTTTTTAGTGGAAAATACAAACATTCAGGTGCTCCTTACTTAATAACAATGCGCAGGAGTTCGCCTGCCGTTGCAATGGTGTATGCGTTATCTTCTTCAACAAAACAGCGCGTAGATTCGCCTGTGGCCTTCGCTTTAACGCGTCCATTGACGATCGACAGCGGCTGTCCTTTTGTATACGTGCCTTTTTCAGCAGGAACATTGAAAAAAACTCCCTCTGTTGGGTGGAATGCGACAACCCAGTCGCCGGCAGCAATCGTGTCGTCTACCGTTTTGCAGCGCAGATAGTCAAAATTGGCCACGTACAGAATTGCGTCCTCGTTACCTGCTACCGACGCTGTAAATTTTTTTGTGGTGTTATCGAAGTAGCCGATGGTCCCTGGTTGAGTGTCTGCTGCGGCCGCGCCTTCGCGATGTAGCTGCGGGTTATGGAAAATACCGCCCGCGTGAATTACGTGCTTTCCGTCTTTAGCCATTATTTACTCCGGCATTTCGCTGACTGACTGGTTAGAGTTGACCTGGCGGAATGAGCCATTCAGGCAGGTAGAGGTCTGGCACTGCGCATACAGTCCGTCCAGCGCGGCACCATCGAGTGCATTTACCGCCATATCATCAAGACCAAACTTCATTTTCACCGCGGCGCGCTTTTCACCTTTTTCTTTGTCGGAATTAGCGCTCAGGCTGTTAACCACGGTGTCGACGCGCTCCGCCAGCGCTTTTGCCCAGGCTGGCATTTCTTCCTGGTTCTGCGCTGGCTGCTTATCCTTCTTGTCGGCCTCTTCTTTTTCCTTTTTGGCTTTTTCGTCGGCTTCATCCTTTGCCTTCTTGTCAGCCGCTACCTGCTCGTTATATGCCACCAGCAGCTGATCGTCGGACAGACCATCGGTCGGCTTACCAGCGGCTTTGAGCGCATTGATAATCATCGTTTTCATCGGACTTTTTTCTCCGTTAGTTTTAATTTCGTATTCAGTAGGTTTGCGCACGACTTCCTGCCGATCTCCGACAAATTCAGCAGTGCAGTCATCGTTGATCAGGTATTTCTGTTGGTACGTTTTCTGCTCCTCGCGATAGATGAACCGGTCGGGCCACACCGTTTCCGGCAAGGCGTAATAATCCGCAGGCTTGCCAGCACGTAGCTTGCTGGATAGCGCGCTCTGGATATCATCAAAGGAAAAATTGGAAGCATTGGTGAAATAGAACTTCGTTTTGTTAAGCAGGCCTTCTTTGGTGCAGTCAGCAGCGTCCGCCAGGCTGGCGTTCTGGATTTCCATCTCGTCGCCCTGAGCATTTACGAAAATGCCTACGCCCTCCTGCGGTGTTCCTGCCGGGGTTTCATGCAGCAAAATGGCGCAATGGTCGTAATCCTGATTGGTCGCGATCCAGCTGTACTTTTTGCCTCTGGATGTGCCGGAACCCGTCGCTTTATTCAGTCCCAGACCGGTAGAAACGCCGATGGGCTCAACATCTTTACCAGCCTTCATATCCTCAAGGCGGCTCACCACTTCTTTACCCTTGTCTGTAGCTTCGGCATAACGGAGGTTCACGCACATATCCATCAGCACGCGATCGGCATCTTTTCTGACATTCCGGGCAAAAGCGCCAATGTGGTATTCGTTCACTGCGCGAATATTGCTGGCGCTAACGTACTGGCCTTCAATTTTCGGATGCCCATAAGGCATGGACTTGCCTTCAAGGCTCTTATAGCCTTTTGCTATTTCGTCTGCCGGATACAACCCGCCATTGAGCACAATATCGTCGATGACCGGACAGACGTCCTTTACGACAATGTGCTCAACGCCATCGATGATTTCAGAGGTGATGTTTGAAGCGGAGTTGATGACCGACAGCACGTTTACGCAGATGCGTGACATGCTGTGTCCTCTTTGGTGGATTTCAGGCAATAAAAAAAGGCCGCCTAAGCGACCCTAAGGATGGTACCTGCTAATTTCTGACGTTTAATTTCGTTATCAAGGCGGAATGAACTGCCTCAAAAAGTGGAGTCATGTCAACATTGCCATCAATTTCATAGCACTTAATCTCTGATGGAAACCCTTCAAACTCAAAATAATATTCGTCACCATGCCGTCTTACCTTGACATTTATTAGCTTTCTTATTTGGATGTCATCAGTTTCATAGCTACATAAATTCAATAAGAACTGGAAGCAAAGTTTCCGATCTTCTTTTGGTAAAGCTGGAGGTGCTGTGGGTATTATCTGCTTGCTGGAGGGGTCGTATAGGCCCGTCATTAAAATTGGTACTGTCTTACCTTTAGAATCGACTGCTTTTTCATTTGTTAAGCCAAGAAATTCTCTGAAGTTAGCTTGAAAGTTGAAATAAGCATCATATAGCTTTTCCCAGTATATATCTTCGGCAGTAACAAGACTTGATACAGCCATTCGCAACTCATCATACTTAGACATCTGAACCCCCTTTTGAAAAGTAATTCAAATCTAACATCATGTATCGGAATCTGTCTTCTTCCAAAGATTCAGCTCCTCCTCCAACTTATGGGTCAGCCCATTATTAGAAATACTTCCGTCGCCTTTGAGAATGACAGGTATCTGACTGCAATAGCAGTTGAAGCGATTGCTATTCTCGGCGTAGAAGGCCTCCACTTCTTTCGTCGTGTAGGTACGTCCGTGACGTGACGCGTGCCAACGCCGTGTTGTCGGTTTCAGCGCTGATAGCCACAACAGCTTAGTATTCAGCCCCAGCCTTTCCCGCGCCCAGTCTGTTTCCTGCCATTGTGCCTTACGCAGCGCCCCAACCTGTTCGGTCTGCGCCATGTTCTTCGCCCGCGCCATTGACACATCCAGCCGCTTGCTGATTATCCTGGCTGTTTCGCGTGGATTAATGCCGCGTCCTATGGCGTCGGAAACCACATTTGCCAGGTCTGCGCGTGCCGCGTCACTGAGCCCCACCCAGTCGCTGTAAGTTGAGACGTAGGCGGCTGCTATCTGGTTCTGATATGCCGGAGCACTCAGTAGCTGCATCAGTGTGGTTTGTTGAGCGTAAACCGGCGATTGCACAGATAAATTTGTGAATGCCTGATGTGTACCGCGCTCATACTCTGCGGCCACATAATCCAGCGCCCACAGATTCTGGCTGCCGCCCTCCAGCAGCGCATCGTCCAGGATCGTCTGGACGCGCTGAAGCAGGTCGGCAAGCTGCGCCGCAATCATATCGTAGGTGTAGGTGCCGGCATTGCACTTGTAGAACGAGGCTGGCCCGTCATCGTTGTTGCAGACCAGATAACTTTGCTGCGCGTTGCCCTGGCGCTGCTGTCCGGTCAGACGTTGGTCGAATAGCTCCTTCAGGTTTCGCTTGATGCCAAGATAACGCTGCTCAATATCGCGATACATCCTGCCAACTGGTCGTGCTGATTGCGTGGGGTCAGCTTTATTACGCGGTACGATCGGCGTTCCGATTCGGGTTATCGCTGTCTTCGTCATCTGTCAGCGGGTCCTTACCGGTTGGTTTAGTGTTGGGATCTGGTGGCATTTCATTTTCGTATTCAGGCAGCGTCTGGAGTTCGCCAGCTGCGCGTATTTCGTTTTCTTTCACCGCAGCCCGGCCAAATGCCTGCTGGGTTTTCTGAGCCACTTCGGCCATTTTCGCCATATTATCTGTTTTATCAGCCTGGCTGGGAGCCAGTAGATCAGACCATGACACGGTTACTTCATCGTTAGCTGCTGGCGCAATCAGGCCAATTAACCAGAAACGGCGGACAATCGTCTCAATAACATCGGCAAGAAAACCGTTACGGCGCGACATACGCGTGCGTGCCCAGTCTTTCATATCTTCAGTTGATGCCCGTTCGCCGGTAATCTGACCCACCAGCACTTTTACCGGTATAGGGATTGTGGCGCAGAATTCACTGAGTGCCGTCCGCCATGTAGGCTCCGGGTCAGCAGCCGCAACCGACAGTACTTCAGCCGTACCAGCCTGCATAAACGTTGCCGCATCGGTATTTTCATTCAGTCTGACAACCTGCTCATTTAAAGCATCAGCCAGTTCGTTATCTTTCACGCCTAAAGCACCAGCCAGCGCACGGAAGTCGGTCTTTTCGCTGAATGCAAAATTAAGCTGGCGGCTGGCATTTTTCAAAAATCCCTCAGCACTACCGCCGGAAACCTTTTCGATATCGAGTAGCTTATTGAAACCGGCCCTCAGCATTGGCACACCCGACGTTAAAAGACCATCATCTGCACCTTCCGCCAGGATAATGAGGCGATCCGGATGAATTGGAATTTGTCTCGCCGGCGCGCCATCCTGCTGACCTTCAACCGGTAACTCAATAAAGCTGTACATTTTCGGCTGGCCAAAGTTTTCGCTATCCGGATCGGTATCCCAGACGCTGACGTCAAGTTGTGACTCCCAGACAGGGATCAACTTCACCAGCGCCCTGTCACCGGTGCGCCTGATGACTGCTGCGTTTGGCGGATCACTCCATTTGCCGCTATCCCCCAACTGAATAAGAATTGCTGAATAACGGCCAACCATATTGCGCCGGTCAGCGTCTTTAATCTGCTTCCAGCATCGTTTCAGTAGGCGCTTTAGCGTTTTATCCCACGCTGATTCGGCCTCCGCGTCTTTTGCTTTCTCGCCTTCAAAGACTTCGGGGAAATCTTCCCAGCATCCGTCCAGCATGCGTTTTACTGCGGATCCGGCTATAGCATTGCGCTCATAGGCGTTGTAGAAATCGTCAAACGTGAGGTTGTTGGGATAACCAAATTCCTGATAAATGCGCTGGCGTTTCGTGTTACCAGATTTACCGATGTATTGCCCGTACAATGCACGAGCACGCCCTTCCGCCAGGCTATTAATTGCCACGGACAGCGCTTTCATTTTGTCTGTTGTCACGTTGTCCTCCGTCAGCGCTTACGCACCAACATACCAATGTTTTGAGGTTCGCTTAATTCGGTGAGGGCGTAGACCATTGCATCCAGCCGATCGGGTGATTTTTTTGCAGTTGCCGGAACATATTCCATTAACTGATTTTCAAGCGTGTAAAGACTCCCACGGTGGGCTACTTTGCCTTGCTCATAGAGTGCAGATATTGGCTCTGCGCGGGCATACTTGCCTTTGTTAGCATGTACGCGAATGATGCGGCCTTCGAAACCGGCATTACGCAGCGTATCCTTAGCCATATCGCCACCCTGATTGGTTTCGATAACGATGGCATCAGCATTATGTCGCTCATAAGCGTTAATCGCTTTAGTAGCCCAGCCATTGGGAGAAAACCGCCCGCTATAATCGGCGTCCACTGAATACTGCTTATCTTTTCCTGAGCCATAAGCGCTGGCAGCGACAATGCCGGATTCATCACTTTCCTCGCTGTTAGTCGCCTGCGGATCTATAGCCACAACGGTACGCACCAGCTCTTCGCGCAATGGAAGCTTATGCGCGCCGGCGATCAAGGATTCATTCCACAGGGCGCCTTCAGCATTAAATCGCCGCGGCTTCTGCATATATTGTGCTTCTGCCGTTCTGCGGTGAGAGAACAGCGACACGCGATGCGATTCATTATGTTTATAAGGCCAGAGCCAGCCATCAGGCAGACCATGATCAATCGGTATCGCGTGGGTGTTCTCGGGATACTGCTCTGTGTAGCTCAGCGCATTATCAATCATTACCGGCAAATTCAGGTGGTGCCACATTTCACCGCTGCCACCACGCAGCAGATAGCCGCTTAAATCCTGATAGTGGATGCGCTGCATAATCACGATCATCGGCGTGGTTTCGACGGCCAGACGTGATTTTATTGTCTCATTAAACCGATTATTTACGCCGTCACGCACTGTTTCACTAAATGCATCATCCGGTTTTACCGGGTCGTCAATAATCAGCGCACCTTGCCAGCCTGGCTCCATGTGTCCGGCACGGAAGCCAGTAACCTGACCTGCCGCTGATGATGCATATACGCCGCCACCAGCCTCGTTCCACCACATCGCCTTACTGTCCGCGTCGACGCTTAAGTCCATTGGCCACATGGCCTGATAATTTTTTGATTTAATTATTCCGCGCGCGGTCGAAGAATTTAGCAGCGCCAGGTTATGAGAATATGAGAGGTGCATAAATCGGGCACGTTTATTGAGTGCCAGCCCGCGTCCCATCATATTGATGGTTGCCAGTTCGGTTTTTGTGTAGCCAGGCGGAACATTAATAATCAGCCGGTTTATCTCGCCATCAACCACGCGGTCGAGCGTTCGCTGAATAACCTGATGGTGTGGCGCGACAATCATCTTGCCGCCGGTGCGCTGCTTGAAGAAGTACCGCGCGAAATACAGACCGTCTTCCTCACACTCTAACCGGCGGGCGTAATTTTTCTGCTCAGCAGTCGTCATCCTCCAACATCTCCCGCCGGGCAGCTTTGTACTCGTCTTTGGTCAGGGCAGCCACTTCTATCGGGCCGCCGTTTTTGCCAGTGTGTTCGTGCGCCGCCTGCTCTTTGAATGCCATCACTGTTACGTGCTTACCGAGCAACTCCAGGTTTCTGACTTTGTCCGGCCACTTTATCTTTTTAAGGATGCCGACCATTTCTCTTTCATCGCCATGCCCTTCAAACATTTCCGCCAGGTCGAAACCAGAAATATAACGCCTCCATGAAGCAGGCCAGTCAGCAACCGGCTTTAGTGATAAATCATTGTTTAAAATGTCTATTACATCCATCTGATCAATCTCCACAAGGCGACGAAGCACATAAGTTGCATTGATGTTAATTTGTTCATTGCGTTGCGCTTTAAGTTCGGCGATTCTGTTTCGAATGTCAGGTTTTGACATGTTTTGGGATGCGGTACGGTTCGCGGTCTTCTCGCTGTACCCCGCCCGAATAGCCGCTTGCGTGGCGTTCAAATCGATGAGGTACTCGCGACAGAACATTTCTTGCTTGTCGGTAAGTGCCATTATTTATTCCAAGGATTTAATATGTCTGAAATAGCTAAGCGAACTTCTAAGAACGCCGGTGATGCAGGTGAATACTATGTCGCATATATGCTGTCAAAGTTGGGTATCAGCGCTGCACTTACTACCAGTGGATCGAGTGCGGTTGACATCATTGCCACTATCGATGGCTCCAAAAGCATAAGCATTCAGGTTAAGGGCTCCTGGGCAAGAACGCAGCCCCGCCAATGGATGGTTGGCAAACATATACCTACCAACTCCCCTGATTATTTCTATGTTTTCTGCAACATGTCCGAAGACATTTCGCATAAAAATATCCCTGAAGTATTCATTGTCCCAAGCGAAATAGTCGCCAGCCAATCCACTTGGCAGCATACTGTTCCATTGTTCAAGATTGGGAAAGGTGAAGATTCAAAATACCTCGACCGATGGGATTTCATTCAGTCCGCCTTGGCACATGCTCCATCTTAAGCTCGTCATCCGGCGCGAGGTATGCCCATGCGTCTTGTTCACTCCAATAAAAAAAACCGCCCAGAGGCGGCTTATTAATAAAATTGGTATTTATACTTTGTTAAAAGCCACAACTAACAAATCCCTCGGATTTAACCTATTGTGTGCGGCAATCAACTTCATCTGCTCAGCCAGTACGTGCGCAGGATCCTTATCCTCTGATACAAAGACTTGATATGCACAATTTTCTTTATTTCCTGCCTCGTGCCAAGAAACGAACCAGTCTTGCATGACAATCTCCTTATAAATATGAGGTATACCTTAGCTTTGAGACCGCTCTCAGTGAAGCAAAATTAATCATCATCAGAAGCCTCGCAAATGCGTCTAGTGCGGAATAATCATTTCCTTTTAGGGCTTGAGAAAACTTGTTGTTGATTTGAGTAATATGCGGTGGCGTTCAGTAAGCTCTTCCTCGGTCAGGTAATAACATTTGAATTCAGAAGGCGGACCCACCAATTGAGCAGGGTTTAGCTTGCTCACCGTAGAAAGACCGACAATTGTCCCATCAGACTCACACTCACCCCAAGCTGCTATTGGATATACTGCATCAGAAGTGTTGACGCTTTTGTCGCCCTCAACAAACAGATACCATTTTCCACTCACAGGAACGATTTTACTGAAACGACTCATGACTGGCATACCCTCGTTTATATATCAAAAAATCAAGGATATAATATTTTTTAAAATAAAAGCTATGATTTTCACGCGTCATTATTTCAAGCACTGCTCTCTAATGTACTGCTGAAGACCGGCTATCTGCTTTCCGGCGACTTCGATTCGATATCTGAGAGTGAAATAATCCCGTTCAGCGGCGTCAGTAAGTCTGGCGCTGGTTGCATTAGCCAGGCTGGCGGCGCTGGCGGCGGGTTGCTGCGGACAGGTGACGGCGAGCTGCAACCGGCGGCGGCCAGCGCTAATATCGCGCTGCAGCTGAGTAATAGTAGCCTGGGCATTGGTTAATTCTCCCGTTAATTTCGCATCCAGCGCAGCTACAGCCTGCCGGCGCTGCTGCATATCGTCTATTGTTGCCTGACGTTCTGCCGCCTGCTCTGCCGCCGCTGCATACTGTGCGCGGTAGGACAGCGTCGTTTTGCCCAGCCCCAGCGCTGCCACCAGCAGCAAGCCGAAAGCCGCCGCTTTCCAGTTCATGATAAAAACAGCTCCCGTTCTGCTGTACGCCGCCTGCGCAGTCCATCCAGCGGTTTGCCATCGGCATAAATCCAGCGGTAAAACTGCCCGGCAGCACCGGCATAATCACCGGCGTTCAGTTTTTTTAGCAGCGTTGAGCGGGTAAAATTACCGGTACCAACGTGAAACACGAACGACACTAACGCATCAAACTGGCCCTGCGTCATTTTTGTCCTGACATTTGTGTTTACCGTCAGCTCTGCAACCTGCAGATCCTCACGTAAAAACGCATCAGCCTGATGGCCGGTAATCACATCGCCGGTTTTCACGCCGCGAGTGTGACCATAGCCAATAGTCAGAACGCCCGCGCTACAGCGATATGCCGTTAAGCGCAGCCCCTCAAACCGTTTAATTAGCTCGGTACCGCGATTACTGATTTCCATTTTTTATCCCTGTGAGCCGTTCCCAGAAATAGTTCAACGCTGCCGATCCCATTGTTCCTGACATACCAGCGGCGACAAGCGTGTAATAGATGCTGAGTCCTGACTCTATCGCGAGCAGGCCGCCGATTAGCCCAGCGAACCCGGACACGACGACCTGGGCCAGTGCGGCAACCCAGCTCCACACCTGATTATTGCGGCGCACCTCGACGATATATTTCACCAGGCCGCCCCAGATTGACATAGCAAGGATCAGCGCCCAAGCCAGCAGGCCGTAAGTGCTGGGATCACGATTTGGCATTTTCATAGCTCCACCTCCCTGAGCGGGGGTTATGCATTTGGCGAAAAAAAGAAAAGGCCCACCGAAGTGAGCCTTGATAAGGTAGCGTCTCAAACTAAAGAATTTCAGGCATTCATCATAATTTAAGCATTGCAAATACATGCCAATGCGTTTAATAAATAACGATAATCTTATAAAGCGAGACATAAATGCAAACGCTTCAACAAGCAATCAAAAACTATAACGGCGGTACTGCCCTTTCTGAAATAAAAGTGTACGAAGTTGGAGGTTTGCAAATTTTCATCGTTTTTGACGTCGAGCGAGACCCCATACTTATTAAATGTCCGCATAATCATGGTTGGGTGGAGACTTCGATTGGATTCCGAGAGCCGGAAAATTCCACTATCAGTTACCCAGTGACAGAAGCAGGGATGGATACGTGCGCAATGGTGTACCCAGAAGCAAAAATACAGTAAAAACAAAAATATGCTAACACCAAGCTTAAATTTTTTATGGTTGTGGGCTCATTTCCCAAATACAGAAAGCAAAAACCCCGCCGGGGCGAGGTTCAAAATCATAAGTGGCGTATGCACAGAAATCCCACTTTAGGGAGATAATACGCCAACTTCGGACAAAATCAATATTCCGTTAACTGATATTATGCATACTTATACTATCTTTTTTGCCATGGAGCTAAGCACGGATATTTCAGTAATCACGTTAAAGCATTGCAGCCTTTACTCGGGCTAAAAATAAACGCCTGTCAGATAGTCCATGCTCACCACCATTAATCCTGTGTGTTATTGCCACAATATCATCTTTATCTGCCAGCCTGTTTAGCCCATGCTTCGTCCAGAAAAGGCCAGCTGACTCAAGGGCAAGTTGTATATCGCTGGCTAAAAGCTCAGGATGATGAATCAAATCTTTGTGTAAATCTTCACCAACTTTATTGTAATTATAACGGCCCGTTATTTGTATAAATCCTCTTCCTCTGAATAAATAACCGTCACCCCGCTTAGTGTTTCCCAATTGCTTGTTGCCTTCATAAGCATTGTGATTCGGGTCTATGCCCTGCTCGGTTAACGAGGAAAAGCCCTTGCTTTCTTTACAAAGCTGAGCGAGAAAGTGGCAGACTCTTAAATAAGTATTAATCTGATATTTTGCCATCACGATTGGTAGATACTGTGGCATCAGCTGAATAATCCTGGCTTGATTTTGTCCTTTTATGCCTCGAAAGTGATAAGAAATTGCGTACAATACCTTGGAATCTATCTTTTTCATTCATGTATACCGGGTGATTATGACTAAAAAATTTGTACTGTTAACGTTAGCGACGGCTATTTTTTCAACACAGTTGCATGCTGAGGTTAGCTGTCGTGACATACCTGTTCTAAAAGCGCCTCAAGGCCAGGAAGTTAACTTCAAAGGTAACTTATTGAGATACGAACAAAAATGCTGGTATCTCCCTTTGAAATCCGGGCAACGCTTGCATATTAACCTTAAAGATAATAACGGCAACTCAGCCCTGACTATCTATAAGCCAGGTGCAACCATAAAATATGGTAGTGGTAATCCGCAAGACGAAGATCCTGCTAACTACTACTATGGTGACACACTAAAAGGTGCCCCGGCAGACGGTGAAACCAGAAAGGTTAATGAAACTGTTACTGATTCAGGTAAGTACTTAATGGTAGTAGGCCTTTCTGCTGGCGCAGGTTCTGAATTTAGTGGGACATTAAAAGCCAGATAGTTTCAGGTTATTACAAGCCCCAAGCAAAAAGTAAGGGGCTTAAATTATCACGGAAATAAATTATCTTTTATTTAGTCACTTTTCTGAACTGCATATCAGCATGGCTTTCCTCAATCTCACACCTCGTCACCAGCTTTTCAAAAAAACGGCTTCCAGTTTATGTTTCAGGTGCACCCATTCAGGCCTGGTAACAACACAAGAATGGCACAAAAGACTGGCTACATACCCAAACACGAAATAGCCAAGCGTCTGCCAACGCGACAATTCCCGCGCAGTGACGACAAAGCACATTGAGCCTGCAAACGCGCCAAACACTATTGAGTAATCGACAGACGTTATAAATCCGATTAGCGTTGACGCAACTAAGCCCCAGCTCGCTGCCATCGCGGTCGCGCTGGTAGTGATGGGTTCTGCCATCTGTAACGATCCTTAATTAAAAAATACTGCTGTGCTTTTCTTGTGTAGAAAGCTGAGAAAATCTATAAAAAAGCCCGCAGGAGCAGGTAAGCGAGGATATGACAAGGAGTGTGTTAGCTGTAGGCCGGTGCCTTACGGTGAGCCAGAAAAACCAGAACCTGCCCCCGCCGATTAAAAGGATTTACCACAGCAGGTCATTTATAACGCTTTGAATATCCACTAGCGGTCAATACCTGGATTTTTAACAGTCTGCCATTTACTTCAAAGAAGCGCGTTCCCTTGTATGTTACACCTTCCGGACTAGCGCTCTGGCTCTGGGGTAATGAGGCACGCTTTTCTGTGGTCAGAAACAAAAAAACGCTTAATAGCGCGATTTTAAATTTTATGAGTCAACGCATAGTGACAACACATAGCAGATTAAAAGAAGTTTTGCGTACGCATTAGCTTTTTTTGGTATTATTTTAGGAAGAAGACTATTGAAGACCTACCTTAAAATTTTTTTGTTGCAACACTACAGGTAGTAATCTTATTAAGATATTGATTTAAAAGGGAATTATATGGCGAACCTCAAGATTACTAAGACTAAGAGAATAATTTACAAAGAAGTATCCATTCCAGGGTGTAATCAATCCTTACAGGAAATGCTTACTGCCATCTTAAAATCCCACCCTAAGGCTGACCAACGAAAGGAGTTGGTTAATCCGGCTTCTGATGAGCTTTTCCGGCTTATCAACAAGAGTGAAGAATTCAATGGCGTACTTTTTTGTCAGTTAGTCGCCTTTGAGCCAGGACACTCTCAGCGGTACATCCAGTTGCAAGACGATGCTGAATCATACGAGATAAGGTCGGTGACTTCTGTTGAACTTTCAAAATTGACAGATGCAGAGGCTGACAAGGTTCAGTCTGAAAACGAGCAAGTAATTAGAGAATTCATTGATTCTATTCTCTACTTTGGAGTATTCGGTAACAGTATTGTTGTAATGCAGTCCCGTTCGCTTACCACCAGAGAACTTGAAATCCACCTTAAATGGTTACTTGGCAGTCTGACTACCTCAATACCAGCAGAATGCATACTAAAAGTGACTGATAAACCTAAAGAAGAAATCATAGAAGAAATCTTGAAAAGGCCTGTAAAATCAGTTTCTGTTGGAGCGCCAGTGGTAGCTGTATCTGAACATAAAAAAATGGAAGATGCTCCTTCTTGGGTACCCAGCGGCGCCGCTTCTGATATGCTGAAAGTGATGCTTGCAGAGCAGTGGGAAAAGTTTATCTCTTCGAGTAAACTGGAAGATTGCCTTGACGACGCCAATCTTGAAGTGAGATTGACTATCAGCTACAAACGAAAAACATCGGATAGTGGTGAGAGAATGTTGAGGAACCTTGTAGATGCTACACGACATTACCCTGATGAAGATGTGACGGTTGAGATGGTCGGCGGCACTCGTTTGACGGGTAAAGAGATAAGGCTCTGGGAGACTGTAAAGCTTACGAGTTACAATAGCCTGATTGATGAACATGAACTTTATAGCCAAATGCATGAATGGCTAATGACCTTAGTAAGAACTGGTGAAATAGAGGAAGATGGCGAGTAAGAGTAATGGCAGGTTCAAATGGTTACGTTCACCAAGTGCTGCATTTCATTTGGTAGTTCTCCTTTTGCTGTCATTTTTTACTTGGAAATTTTCATCCAAATATATAAGTCTAGATAGTATACCTTGGCCAGTTATAGTAGTACTCACGGCCGCTGTTGCCAATAGCATTACGCTTTACACCAAGCTTTCTGAAACAAAAAAGAATGCTGCAGAAGATTTGTCGCGCACTGAATTAAGACATTTTAATCAAATAGTCGAGAGAAAAAGGTCATCTACGTTAATAGTCATGATTCTGCAAATCCTCGTAGTATTAGGGGTGATTTTAATTAGTATGGCTGGCAAGCAAGAATTGATTTCTGATCATATTAAGACATTAACGAACATTGTAGTTTCTGCAATAGCTTGCTCGCTATACTCAGCGATTCCAATGTTACTTGGAATTAAAGAAGTCTTTGATTTTGAAGCGGTTATCAAGAACAGAAAGAAAATTATCAAAAGGCAGTCTGAGACATTGAAAAAGCTAGCCAAGAAATAAATGGCTAGCAAATCACCTTTACATTTTAATTTCCATGTTCAACATTGCAAGGCAGCCACTTATAAAACCTTCGGCTGTCTGCAATTCCTTTCTGATAGTTCCATCAGAGCATTTACGTTTGCGAGCGATACTTCTCAGTGAAATACCAAGCACAAAATGCGCAATAATCAGCTCGTACTCTTCTGGCTTCAATTTTCTCAATCTCGCTACGCACCCATCGATCATAATCCCCGTATCGTCATCACATTGCATTCGCGATTTCTTACTATAAGGTAATAAGCCCTTAAAGCCTGCCGCTATCGGCTGCCAGTCTACGCCACTGTTATCAGAAGCTGCCCAGGCGCCCCATTTATCCAATACATCATAGATATCACGCAACGTCTTACTCTCCATTTAATAGCTCATACACCTGCGCCAGCAGGCATTCTTCGGTACCGTAATTTTTTTCCACATCGCCTGCCCTGCTTAGATTGCCACGCCGCATTCGCCGGTTCGGTGGTGGAGAGGGCAAAGAGAAATAGTTCTGAAGTGGCTGGCGCGCTGAAGGGCCGCTGTTCTGCTTTCTTCATCATGCGAACTCCAGCAATTGCGCGGCCACGTTTTCAGCCTCTTCAGGCGTGCGGAAGCTGTGGAATAAAATAAAATTCCACAGAACGTTAAAAACGGATTTGTAGAGCGCGTGAAACGTGTCTTCGTCCATCCGCGCAAAGCTCATGGATTTTGGCATGCGGCGACGCAGGCCGTCCGGCAATATTACGGTATCGTAATAACCGGCCTCAACGATTGCCCACGCCCGGTACGGTTCGAACGATTTAAGCAGCGCCATGTCTTTAGCACGCCGCTGGCCGACTGCATGCAGATAGTTATCGGCGGCCGCGCTGAGTGTCTCGCCGTGCTGGCCAGCCATGCTGACCAGATATTTAACGAACCCGTCAACAATTTGCCGTTCGCCAGGCGACAGCGTGCCGCCGGCAGGCGTCCAGTATTCGAACCCCAGCTGCAGCAGTTTAAAAAATCGTTTGTGGTACTGATAATTGCGGACGCGGCGAAACTCGGCCTGCACCAGCTCGCCCAGCTTTACACGCTGCAAAAACTCGCTGGCCTCGATCGTTGCCGGAGCCAGCAGAGTTGGTGCTATTTTTTCTAACTGTATCAATTGCGCCATTGGTTTCTCCGAAATGGCGCGGCAAGCTAAAGGCTGTTCAGACCTATGAAGCTATATTATCAAATTCAGCGGGCGAATTGGAGGCCCGACGTTTTACTATTTCTGCCAGCGTATCAAGCGGCGCGATAATTTCATTATCCATAATCGGGCGGATGATTTTGGCATCGGCGGTTTCGTATATTTGATAGCGGCGACATCCTGAATAAATCACTTCCCCCTCAACACCACGCAATTTCATATTTAGCTGATGGCAATCACGCAGTATTTTTTTAAAAGCCTCGCGATTTCGGTCAATTGTTTTCTGGAATTGCGGTGTATCGCCGGTTTTTCTGATTAGAGTCAGCATTGCGACATTGTTTAATTCGTCGTGCAATGTAAACGTGTGACCCTGCATTACATCGTGATGCCGGGCAGCATCGAATATTTCAACGTCACCCAGGCTGCGCGTCATCGTTGCCTGGTCCCAAAAAAAATCACTGACACCGCTTATGCCTGTAATAATAACTGGATCTGTGCGGTGGCGTTTTTTTATCTGATAGTCTGATTCAAACCAGCCAATGCGATTACTCAGGATATAAAAATAATTCGGGTTATTTTTATTTATCAGAGCGTATGTAAATATCACATCGTCGAACATTTTCAGTTTCTGCCGAATGTTATCACGCATTACGACATCAAATTTATCCTGACGTTTGAAAATTTTTTTCAACATGGGAATAATCTCACGGAATTAGTTAATTAAGCAGATATTTTTTAGATATCATCGTCCGTGAAGTTATTTTTTTGTTTTTTTTAAAACCCAATAATAATTGAGATTGCCGTATCATACCCCTAAAGAGTTATTTACTGAACTTTAGTTTAGCTGGTCTTACCACCTCGTTTAGCGATGATTTAGATTCGTATCATTTTTTTAATATTTACCCTATTTCTTAAACCATCCTGCAGCCTCGCGGCGCAGAAATTCTGCTCGCAGCGTTTCGGCTGGTGTTGGGCCGCCAGGGTTGGCTGGCGCTGCGATTTGGACGCGTACTGGCGGTACGGGGTACCCTGCAGCAATTTTTTTCTCCCACCGCTGCAGCAGCGCGGCAGCGCGCTTTTCGTGTTCTGCGTGCGTCATGTTGCGCTCGATACCGTCGCGCCGTAGTTCGATGCAGATGTGATATAAAACCGGCTGGCTCCACGGGAATTTATCAACGCTGCTGTAGCGCCACTCGTTTTCGCGCCAGCGCTTGAATTCGTTCAGCACGTCTGCCGTGGTCAGGCCCAGGCCGCCGCTGCCGCATTCTGCCACAAGCTGCATGAATTCAGCGAAATCGGGTGGCCAGCTGTTTCCGGCGCGGCATCGGTCAACGCACGCCGTCGCTACCCGTCTGAGCTGTTCAGCAGTCATTGCCTGCGTTTGAGTTTCCCAGAGTTTATTCGGGCGGTTCCCGTTTTTCGTGATCCAGCGGTTCGAATAAATTTTGGTCATCAAATCCCACAGCCGCCACGCCGGCGTATCCGCTGCGTTCGTATTGCTCCTGCTGCTCTCGTAGCCACTGCTCGCGGCCTGCCCTGAGCTGCTGGTCTGCCAGTGATTCCCCGTTTCCCGATACATGATTTACGTCCCGTTGCTGATGGCGCGGCGAGTCCTGCTCACGTTGCAGCCAGTTCGTGATGAATTTCCGGATGCCCCGGCTGGTTTTGGTTTTTTTGGGATTGCTGTCCAGCCAGCCGCGCATGTTTCGCAGCTGCTGCCGAATATCCACGGCTGGGTATAACCCGGCCATTTCAGCAATGAATTCCGTGCTGACCGGATATTCCCCGCCACCTCCTGAGAGCGGAAGGGTTATAAAAATTTCTGCTGGTGGTTTGGCGTCGGCCTGGAGCTGTTTTTTTGCTCCGGGCAAGAGATCTTTAGGTTTTAGATCTTTTATCTCTTTTATTATCTCTTCTTCTCTTATCTGTGGCGTGACGCGCGTGACGTCACGTGACGCTTCGTGACGTGACGTGACGGTTGTTTCTTTATCGCACTCCGCCTTTTTACGCTCACGATATTTCCTGGCCCGCTCCGCAGCAGTCAGGGCGGGCCTTCCGCCACTTCTTTGAGCTGCTGCAGGTGCCTGTCTTTTGTCCCAGCCAGTAATAATTGTTCCGTCTAAAACACGTCCCTGCATCGCATTAATCACGTCATCAACGTGACGTTCCGTCACGTCGAGTGCGCTCGCAATATCCTCGTTCGTGACGGTCACGTGACGTGACGTGACGCCGTTACTGTCCGTGACGGGATTCTGTGCAGCGCTAACTAAAAGCTGGAGATAAATTGCCTGAACCAGGGCGATTGGCTGCCCTGACGCTTTTGCTATCGTTCGCCATTTCGGGTCGTTCGGCATGTCGTGCCATAGTCGGAGCCATGAGTTGGCCATAAAAACCTTCAATAATTTATGCAAACGCAGCGCCATTTAAGACGGCCTGTTTTACCGCCTTTAGTGCTGCTATAGCCCGATCCACTTCCTGTTCAATTACTGACGCCGGCGCTTTCAGATGCACAGCGTTTATAGCCTGAATTCCATCCCTCGCGGCTACGGTGGCCAGCAGTGCTGGATTATCAGGATCCACCAGCCGTACGCGTCGTTCTGCTGGCAATGCAGCGACCAGCGCGGGCGCCATTTCTGCCGCCTGGCGCCGGTAATAATCCGTCTCACCGCGTAGCGCGCGCTTTATTTGCTGCTCAATATTGTGTAGATCCCGCGCCGTTGCTGCTGATTCCCGGAAATCAGATCGTCGTTCGGCGACGCTTAAAGCGACTCGTTTCCATCCGATTTCCGAAGCCCAGCTCTCAATTTCGCGGGCGATCCTGCCCGCTTCAGCTTCCCTGCTGATTTTCATGGTTCAGATTTCCCTGTGTCGATTCGGTATGTTTGTGATCAGGCGGCAGGCCGTCAGATGGATTCGGATGTAGATCAGGGCGCAATTCGTGCGGAGTTACACCCGTTAATCGGTATATTGGTATTACTCGCTCAGGAGGAACTTTACCCTCATATTTTCGTAGCCAGCGGTTAACTGATTGCGTGGCAATCCCAAGTGATGCTGCGAGTTTTACCTGACTACCTGCGTGCATGATTGCCTTATCAAGACCGTTCATTTTTAAGCTCCATGTTTAAAACAGGAAGATATTAAGCCTCCAGCTTAAAAAAAGTCAAGCTAAGGCTTCTTTAAATCATTTCAGCGCCTGGCTTAAAATTGAGTCATGAAAAAAACAGAACTAAACGAATCGACACTCACCTCCAGACTTAGCCAGCTTCAAAAGCTAAAAGGGTTAAGCAAAATGGATATGGCCAAAATTGCAGGCGTCAGCCCCCAATCTGTAAATGGTTGGTTTAAAAGAGGTTCAATCAGTAAGACGTCGGCAATGAAACTTTCTACAGCGTTAGATGTTTCTTTATCTTGGCTGCTGGGTGAAGGTGGGGATCAGCAAAGCGAACTTAGCGCCGATGAAATGCAACTTATTGAGATATATAGACAATTAGGCGCATCTGAGAAAAGAAACATGCTCGCTGCGTTCGAAATGCGTCTTCAGGAAATCAAGGATTACTACGAAAAATACGCAGCGCCCAATAAACCATTGCCTTAACCTCCCCCCCGAAAAAAAGCCGGCGTTAGCCGGTTTTTTTTGGCCCTCAAGCCTGCTCCCCTAAAAAATAACCTTCCTGAAACCAATAATTTAAAAAGAAATGCGCAAAAAAAAATTAAACCTTAGCTTGATTTATTAAGCTGTAGGCTTATTATCTCTTCAGCGCAAAAGCACAAGCTGGCGCGGCAGGCTAACAAAATGTTCCGCTGGCCCGGCGATAAGGGCAAACAAAATTTAGCTGGCTGTGCCGACGGAGAACCGCAGCACTCATAGCGACCTGCCACGATTACCACGGCATAGCCAGCTAAACACGATTTGCGGCCACACCAGGGCCAGATACGGGCGTCATTGACGTCGCCGGAACCGTAACCGGCACGTATACCATGTAGCAGAGAATGATCCGGAATAACGCGGCGGCGTCCGGATTGAATCCGCCGAGTCGGTAACTTCGTCGCAGTAAACGGACTGGAATCCCGACCATGCTGGCTGGAAGGTCAGCATCAACTAACGGAGGGAACCAAATGTTGATAGGTATCGCCGCGCTGTTAGGCGGCATGGTTGGCGCCAGCCTGGCGCTGGTGGTGGTCGGTCTGGTAGTTGCAGCTGGCCAGGATTGAAAGGAGAAAAAACATGGGAACGCTCGTTTCCTGGACACCGGACAACGGCGG
The DNA here is from genome assembly GCF_019132875.1 of Erwinia phyllosphaerae. Classification (GTDB taxonomy): domain Bacteria; phylum Pseudomonadota; class Gammaproteobacteria; order Enterobacterales; family Enterobacteriaceae; genus Erwinia; species Erwinia phyllosphaerae. The sequence goes on along the minus strand of NZ_JAHSPF010000003.1, from coordinate 126,298 downwards.
TTATTACCCGGTTCTATGCAACAGGTGTAATCGGGTTATAGGTTCAGTCGATACGCTTCTAAACCGGGCAGATGCGATAAAAATTATGGACGCAATGCATTATTGCTCTGCAAAAGTTGTTCTGATTACTGACCGCAATAAACTGGCCGAAGCACAAGCGGCCGCAAAATCAGGAAATTTCGAGTTAGGAAATAAGCTGCTCCGCGAAGCCTACTCGTATTAAATTTTAGCCACACTAGGGAAATATGTCATTCATTTGGCAGGACGTTACTCAATCTGAAGAAAGGACAGCAACATGAAAAAATCAAGTTTGGCTTTATTAATTGAATTCAATCCCGTCACCTTTATAGAAATGACAGACAGGAAAGTCGCTGCTATTTACATTGATGATAAAATCATTGGTTATGTAGCAACAAACGTAACTAGCGAAGAAAAAATTATTACACCATTTACAGCTCTCGGCGAATTGCCCGAGGTGGACTGCCATTTGTGCGCCGCGAGGGCGCTCTTTGCTAACTACGCTGATTTATCTAAGGATTCCGTAAAAGGTGCTGAATTTGAAAAAGAAATATTCGCCTCATTTGAGATAAATGCGAATACGATAAAAGATTTCATCAAAGACATGCTGGGAAAACCTGAAACCCGTCATTAATTACCGCCCGGCCGCTCCGGCGGTCGGTAAACTCTGAAGGAATAGAAATCATGTTCGAACTTACCGCAGAACAAGCAAAAATATTGAACGCCTTCCTCGATAGCGAATACGTTAATTTCATCGATATGTGCGACGAGCTGGCAGAAGGAAATCAAGACGGCAAAGATATTGCCGATGCCATCTTCAGAGCTTTAGGTGGGGATGAATAAAATGTCCGTTTACTCTTATTTTCTCAAAGCGAAACAAAAGTTTGATAAAAAAAGCCTCTTTATTCATTTTGAAGCCAAAGACGATAAAGCGGCTATAAATAAAATTAATTATTTGCTGGATGAAGCAGGTTATGACAGCGCTCATTATTTTAAACCCATGCGCACTGACTTTCCTGTTTTTGACGACCTGCCGCCAGAAAACATTTTCGATGCAGTCTGGTGCGATCGCTACGAATTGAACGGCTCAACGTGGCAATTGAAAGCTGCCCCGGCGGAAACTGTCAAAATCAACGCGACCGCGCCAGCTGCAGGTGAACCAGCAGAACCGGCCAACGTTGCAGCGCTAACAGTGCAGGAACCAGTAGCGCCAGCGGCAACCGAATCTGACAACGATGTAATCTGCACCGCTGAAAAAGCCTCGCTGCTGCAGCGCACGCTGGGCGCGTGGCTCTATGAGAGTTTCAGCGAATTAACTCGTCTGCAGTGTAGGGAAATAACGCACCTGCAGCATGACACTGACGCAACCTACGCGCAAAACCTGCTGCTGGCCGTAAACAGTTCGTCTGTGCGCCAGCTGCAACACGTTTTTCCTGAAACCATTTTTATGCTCGTCGCAGCCGTGAAATCAATCTGGCCAGTTGACGGTAAAGCGCCTGGCGTCGGTCTGCTGCTGAAGTTCGTTGAGGAATGGCTCGCTGCTCACAACGACGCTACTGGCGCGGGTGCTGGCCGCGATAAAATCCGCGCTGACGTCGTAGAAAAATGGGTCAAACGTTATAACAAACCGGTTATCGAACATCGCACGCCCAGCGGCACGAACGCAGGCGGCGGTAATGTCACGGATCGCGGCGAGGATTTCAAACACGATTTCGACACGCTGGCGCTGGAAGTCGCGATCGGCCTCGTTGGCCGCGCGATGGATTTCGATATATATAACCTGCGCGGCGGCGTCATTAATCGCGCCCGCGATATCGTGAAGCTCAAAGAGAGGCCGTTTCCGGCATGGTTCGACGCTCTGCGCAGCTCCGCTGGCATCCTCGACTATTCCCGCGCCGCAATTATCGCGCTCGTCAAATGCGCGCCGGACGATATTCACCAAAATCCAGTTGCGCTGCGCGAGTACATCAACAGAAATCTGACGGAATCAGACCACGCTTACCCTACCGCCGAAACCGTTGCTGCCGCTTGCGGCATACAGCAATGCGCCGCGCTGCCAGCTGAAGGAACGCACAATGAAAATGAGAAAGGACAGGAACATCAAGACGCGGATAGCGTATTGGCAAACACTGCGCAGCAGGCTGAATCAGCTGAAAACCCAGCAGGCCAGCCAGCTGCATTCCAGGAAACGCTGGCAGATCCGCTTCCGGTAAAAAATGCCTCAAATGAAGGTGAAAAACAGGAAATGGCCGCCACCGCACCGGAAGCATTTACGCCACTGGGCGACGGCAAATATGACGTTTCCGCGCTGTTTGCCAGCTCACCACTCGCCAGCGCTGCAATAGAACCAGAAGCGGCCTATGTCGAACCAGATACAGCTCCCGACGAACCAGAACCGGCATATTTCGAACCGGGCCGCTATCCAGACCTGGCGAACGCGGCTTATCACGGCGCGAACGGCATCAGCAGCACAATGTTGAAAGATGCGCGTGTAAGCCTGCTCTGGTATCACTGCCGCCACGTTGCGAAAACCATTCCGCGCGAAGCCACCAGCACGCTGAATTTTGGCAATCTGGTGCATACACTGGCATTGCAGCCGCAAAAACTCGCCAGCGAATTCAATATTGAGCCAGTAATCCCGGACGGCGCGTTTACCACTGCAGCAAGCATGAAAAAGGCGATCGAGGCGTACAACGCCGCGCTACAGCCGGGACTGAGCATCGACGATATAAAAACCCGGATCGATGCGTATAACGCCGGACAGAAAAAGCCCTACACGCTGGGCTGCGATGCGACTGAAACCGGCATGTTATACGGCATGTTGCCGCCTGGATTCCAGACCATACCGGCAGACCAAAAACATACTGTTACGGCTATGAAAGCGGCCATTAAGCAATACAACGCCACGTTGCCGGCAGCGCTGAAAACGGCAGGCAGCCGCGACGAATTGCTAAGCGTGCTGGAAACCATTGAGCCGCAGATCGTTGCAGCCGAACGCCAGCGGCCGCAGCCAGTTAACACGTCTGGCAGCAAAGAAGAGCTAACGACCATCGTGAAAAAAATCCGTCCGGATGCCGTATTTGCCGACGAGCTAATCGCATCATGGAAAGAATGCGATGACGGCCGTATTCCGGTTACACAGAAGCAGATGAAGCATGCGAAAGCGCTACAGGCTGCGCTGCTGGCGCACCCGACAATCGGGCCGCTGCTCAATCATCCACATAGGGAATCGGAGGTCAGTTATTTCGGCATCGACGAAGACACCGGGCTGGAAGTCCGCGTGCGGCCTGATATCGAAATCACCACCGGCGGCCGCCGTCTCGGCCTGGACCTGAAGACTATCAGCATGTGGGGCGTTAAAGCGGACCAGGTAAAGGCGCGGCTTCACCGCGAGATTACGGGCCGTGATTACCACCTCAGCGCCGCGATGTATTCCGACGTCGCCGGGTTCGACCAGTTCTACTGGATTTTCATTAACAGCGACGAAAATTACTGCTGGGTTGCCATTGTGGAAGCCTCTCCAGATCTGCTGCAGCTGGGCCGTCTCGAATACAAAAAAACGCTGCGCGATATCGATAACGCCATGACAACTGGCTACTGGCCAGCGCCAATCACTGACGACTACACCGACGATCTCAACGATTACGACCTGCGCCGGCTGGAATGGCTGCAGAAAGAAATGGAGGCAGCATGAACGAAATTACGACCGCCGGCAATAATGCCGTGCGCACGATCGATAACGTTTCAATCCTGACGAATGGCGATTTATTCAACCGGCTGCAGGTGCTGGCAAATGTCATGGCCAACAGCGGGGAAATGGTGCCAGCGCATTACCGTGGCAAACCTGAAACTTGCATGGCCACGGCTATGCAGGCGGCCCGCTGGGGTATGGATCCGTTTGCAGTCGCGCAGAAAACACATATCGTCAGCGGCACGCTGGGCTACGAAGCCCAACTGGTTAACGCCGTTATAACTACTATGGCACCGACAAAAGACAGGCTCCATTACGACTGGTTTGGGTTGTGGGAAAACGTGATCGGCAAATTCGTCGAAAAAACTTCGTCGAAGGGCAACAAATATATTGCCCCCGGCTGGAGCCTGGCAGACGAAAAAGGCGTAGGCGTTAAAGTTTGGGCGACACTGCGCGGGGAGGATACACCTCGCGAATTAACGCTTTATCTCAGCCAGGCACAGGTGCGAAATTCTACGCTGTGGGCAAGTGATCCCCGCCAGCAGCTGGCATACCTGGCCGTTAAGCGATGGGCTCGCCTGTACTGTCCGGACGTCATTTTAGGTGTCTATTCCGACGATGAATTAGGCCCGCGCGTTGAGAAAGACATCACGCCAGCAGCCGATCGCGTAGTTCTCAGCGAACTGGCCAGCGCAGCGCCGCCAGCAGAGCCGGTACCGACAAAATCTACCAGCGAAACACCGACGGCCGCTGCAGCGCCAGAACCTGCCGCGCAGTCGGCAGAGCCTGAAATAGCACAGCAGCTACGCGAAGGTATTCAGAAAGCCGACACGCCGGAACGCGCTACAGAATTGCGCAAGCAGATTGAGGATAAAAAAGACGAGCTGGGCATCTCACTGTACACAGAGCTGAAAAATAAAGCTGTTCAGCGCTTTTACCGCCTGAACGCGATGGCAGAAATCAATGCGAAATTCGATGAACTGTCACCAAATTCACCTGACGCGGCAGCGCATTTAAAGGCTCTGATAACGCTGATTAATAAATCAAAACGCCATCTCGATTCCGCCGAATTTCAACGGTTTTCTGTCGCAGCGAACGACATGCGCGCGGAATACGGAGTGTAAGCATGCAAATACTCGATATGGCATGCGGTAGCCGGATGTTCTGGATCGATAAAAGCGATCCGCGTGCCGTGTTTGCAGATATCCGCGCTGAAACGCATGTTCTGTGTGATAGCCGTGCGCTGCACATCAGCCCGGATGTGCTCGCCGATTTTCGCGCCCTGCCGTTTGCAGACTGCAGTTTTTCCCAGGTCGTGTTCGATCCACCGCATTTAATCCGCGCCGGCGAACGCAGCTGGATGCGTAAAAAGTACGGCGTGCTGAATAAAGAAACCTGGCGTGATGATATCCGTGCCGGGTTCACAGAAGCATTCCGCGTGTTGCGGCCGCATGGGACGCTGATTTTTAAATGGAACGAGACGCAGATCCCGGCGAGCCAAATCCTGACGCTGACAGACCAAAAACCGACGGTCTGGCAGCGCACCGGCAAAAGTGACAAGACCCACTGGATAATTTTTTTGAAGGATAGAAACCATGACTGATAAATCCCAAACGACATGGCCGGAAAAAGTTGAAGCGCTGGAAGCGCAAGTAAATGAACTGACAGCGCTGATAAAAGCGCTGGCGGCTGAAAACTTAGCAAAAAGCAAATGCCTGGCTTTTTTCGCTTCCGTTATAAAAGCCGGAGAACTTTGGACAATTACATGTCAGCAAGAATACGACCACGCTCAGCGTTTTCGTCCAGTGGAGAAAGGCGGTGAATAAATTTTCGTTCAGTCTGGCCGTCCTGAAATTGATGCGACGCAAGCGTATTAAACAAACGCAATTAGCGGCTGCTCTAAACATTTCTCACGGGACAGTACACAAGACGATACTGCGAGGGCAGCCGTCAGTTTCTACATGTGAACGCTACGCAGAAGCGCTTGGTGTTTCGCTGCCTGAATTAATTAAAGAAGGTTATTATTCATGAATTTTAAATTTTCGCGCGACGAACTGGAGCGCATGAAAAAAACAGATAGTGCAAAGCCCGGCGACGTCACCGCGCTGGCGCAAATCGTACTGAACATGCTGGCTGTTAAACCGGTTGGCGAAGTTATTGCAGACGAGCCGCTATTTCCCGGCGATAAACCGGTATGCAGTCCATCGCTGTACCGGTCTTTGCCTGCGGGTACGGCGCTCTATATCCGGCCACCAGCGCCAAAAAGATAATTTTTTAAATATTTCTGTCCAGGGTTTAACCTGGCTGTGAGGTAAATATGGCCAGAATGGTAAGTTTAGATGCGTGGGCAAAAGAAGAATTTGGTGAGCAAGCGCCAAGCCCACGCACCTTAAATTTATACGCAAAAAGCAAAATGATGGTTCCACCAGCAGTAAAAGTAGGCAGACGGTGGATGATTGATCGGGAAGCCAGATTTACCGGTATGCTGGCTACACCCAGATTATCCCCGAATGCCAGCCCATTATTAAAAAGGATTATTGAAGATGGCAGCCAGACCAAGAACGCATAACATAACGATTCCCAATCTCTATGCAAAACTCGATAAGCGCACAGGTAAGGTTTATTGGCAATATAAGCACCCTGTCACTGGTAAATTTCACAGCCTCGGTACTAATGCAGCAGAAGCTAAACAGGTTGCCAGTGAAGCAAACGACATTATCGCTGAACAGCGTACACGTCAGATCCTCAGCGTTAACGAGAAAATTGCCAGAATGCGGGAATCAAGAGAGTTTATCACCGTCACAACTTGGCTGGATCGTTACCTTGAAATCCAGCAAGAACGGCTTGAATCAGGCGAAATAAAAATCAACTCAGTTAAGCAAAAGAAGAAGCCTGTCGAATTATTGCGCCAACATTCAGGGATGTTTTATCTGAAAGATGTTACTGCGCTGGAAGTGGCAGAAATCATTGATATGGTGAAAGCACAGGGGCATAACCGTATGGCTCAGGTCGTCAGGATGGCTATCATTGACGTTTTCAAAGAGGCGCAACACGCCGGACATGTACCGCCAGGCTACAACCCGGCACAGGCAACAAAACAGCCCCGAAACAGAGTGACACGCCAGCGCTTGTCGCTCAATGAGTGGAAAACCATTTATGCCGCCGCTGAACAACATCCGCCCTACCTCCAGTGCGCAATGCTATTGGCTTTAGTGACCGGCCAGCGGATAGGTGACATTTCTAATATGAAGTTTTCGGATATCTGGGATGATATGCTGCACGTTACCCAGGAGAAAACCGGTTCACGTCTGGCTATTCCGCTGGATCTGACCTGTACGGCAATAAATATGTCATTACGAGATGTTGTAGCCAGATGCCGTGATGCTGTTTTGAGTAAATACTTGGTTCATTTCTGGCACACAACATCACAAGCCGTGCGGGGAGATAAGGTATCTGCAAATTCTATTACGACAACTTTTAAAAAAGCTAGAAATCGTTGCGGTATAACATGGCCGGAAGGCACAGCCCCGACGTTTCATGAGCAACGTTCTTTGTCCGAACGCCTGTATCGGGAGCAAGGGCTGGAGACGCAAAAACTGCTGGGTCATAAATCACAAAAAATGACGGATAAATATAATGATGATAGAGGAAAAGAATGGGGAGTAGTGAAAGTTAATTAATCATAGTAAAAACAGGACATTAATTTGTATAAGATCCCGATAGCAACCAAAAAAAAGCGCCATAAGCGCTTTTTAATTTTAAGTTATGCTACTTACGACCTTCTGCTTTTCTTTGAAGCATACGAGCCTTCAAGGAAGCGGCCTTAAAAGGTTTGCCGTTGTTCAAGCCAGCCGTATGAGTAGCAACTCTGGTTTCTGGTAAATCGTTATTTTTCATTGCTTCCTCCTCGGTGGTATTGAACTTATCTTTACTAAGATAGCTTTCAGCTTTGTTCTGGTCAAGCATTTTAAGCTCAAATTCGAGTGCCTGCGCATCTTGATGTTCTTCATCGGACATCATTGCGATTAAGTCACGAACGTCTTCCTTACTAACAAATCTTTCTTCAATGCACTGGCAAATCCTCGAATGATACGTGTCTAACTCCAAAGCAGGTACCCAGCAAAGATTGTCTACTATCAAACTTGAGTTAGACCATTGAATGAAGCATACATCACCACCAGAACACTCATCATTTCTCAACGCATGTTCCATACTTGAAAGCATTAGTTGCTGAATTTGAGTGTCATCCGGGCAAGTCCCGTTAACCTGTTTAAAAACTTCCAATTTAGCCATGAAAGTCGTTAAAGCTTCTTCGGAGCCTGAACCTCCACCGTAAAAAGATAAATTGTTGAGAGTTCTTTGGTCAACACCCTCTGAGTAAAGGACTTGGCCAGTAGCTCGATCAACCTCAATAACACCGTACGCAGAACCTTCCATTTCGACAAGCATACTCATCGAATCAATATAATCTTCTTCTATACCAAGCGCTTCAACGTAAGTAGCCAAAGCAACTAAAATCGGATCAATATGTCCGGACAAAAAGATTATGGAGTCATCCATAACATAAAATTTTTTGAATGGCGCTTTAGAGGGTCTCTTGTAATTATCAGTCCAAAGCTCATCCACTGCCGCAATTACATCACCAAAAACAATATTTGTGGTCATTGTACTTTTTTTTATGTTAAGGATTTGTTCACTATACCTTATTCCATTGAGCCGAGTGAAGCTGTCTATCAAAACCAATTTGTGAGTTTTGGGGAAGAGTTTTGGGGAGGTTTTGGGGAAGAGAAGCAGCAAACATGAAACCAACAAGAAATTAACCACTATGTTGGTTTCATGTTAAAGCCAGATTGTTACATATGCTGAATCATAGCATCGCCAAACTCTGAAGACTTCAGCAGCTTAGCGCCATCCATCAGACGTTCGAAGTCATAGGTAACGGTCTTGGCAGCAATCGCGCCTTCCATACCTTTAACAATCAGGTCTGCGGCTTCGAACCAGCCCATGTGACGCAGCATCATTTCAGCGGACAGGATAACGGAACCTGGGTTCACTTTATCCTGACCTGCATATTTAGGTGCAGTACCGTGAGTGGCTTCAAACAGCGCGCATTCGTCGCCAATGTTTGCGCCAGGCGCGATACCGATACCGCCAACCTGTGCCGCCAGGGCATCGGAAATGTAGTCACCGTTCAGGTTCATACAGGCGATAACGTCATACTCGGCTGGACGCAGCAGGATCTGCTGCAGGAACGCATCGGCGATCACGTCTTTAACAACGATCTCTTTACCGGTGTTCGGGTTCTTGATTTTCAACCATGGGCCGCCATCGATCAGCTCGCCGCCGAACTCTTCTTTCGCCAGCTGGTAACCCCAGTCTTTGAAAGCGCCTTCGGTGAACTTCATGATGTTGCCTTTGTGTACCAGCGTCACGGAATCGCGATCGTTGGTGATAGCATACTCAATCGCTGCACGGACCAGGCGTTTGGTGCCCTCTTCCGAACAAGGCTTAACGCCGATACCGCACTGCTCAGGGAAGCGAATTTTCTTCACGCCCATTTCGTCGCGCAGGAATTTAATTACTTTGTCCGCTTCCGGCGTACCGGCTTTCCATTCGATACCGGCATAGATATCTTCAGAGTTCTCGCGGAAGATCACCATATCGGTATCTTCAGGACGTTTTACCGGGCTTGGCGTGCCGGTGTAATAACGTACCGGGCGCAGACAGATATACAGATCCAGCTGCTGGCGCAGGGCGACGTTCAGGGAGCGAATACCGCCGCCAACTGGCGTGGTCAGTGGGCCTTTGATCGCCACACGGTACTCTTTGATTAAATCGAGGGTTTCTTCTGGCAGCCAAACGTCCTGACCGTAAAGCTCGACTGACTTCTCACCGGTGTAAATCTCCATCCAGGAAATTTTGCGCTCACCGTTGTAAGCTTTCTGTACAGCGGCATCAACCACCTTGATCATCACGGGAGACACGTCAACGCCAATGCCGTCACCTTCAATAAAAGGGATGATTGGGTTGTTTGGTACGTTCAGTTTGCCCTGATCCAGGGTGATTTTCTGACCTTCCGCCGGAACAACTACTTTGCTTTCCATTAACCTCTCCTGAGAACGCTTTTTGTTAATGATTTGTAAGATGCGGGTCAATACTACTTGAATATTCACGCCGCGCCAATCCTCACCGCTTTGCGTTATAATGCGCCCATTATGAACAAGTGCAATGACTATGCGTAAATCTTCCTTTAATAATCACCATGTTAAACGTCCAGGCGCGGCCCGTAGCGCAAAAGCTGCCGACAAGGGCCCACGTCGTGTTATCGTTTTTAACAAACCTTTTGACGTGCTGCCGCAGTTCAGCGATGAAGCCGGGCGCAGCACGCTAAAAGATTACATTTCAATAACTAATATTTATGCCGCCGGTCGTCTGGACCGCGACAGCGAAGGCCTGATGGTGCTGACTAACGATGGCGCATTACAGGCAAAATTGACTCAGCCAGGCAAACGTACCGGAAAAATTTATTATGTTCAGGTAGAAGGCGCACCTCAGGAAAGCGATATTCAGCCGCTGCGTGATGGCGTTAATCTGAAAGATGGCCCGACCCTGGCGGCCGGCGTAGAAATCGTCGCCGAACCCGCATGGATCTGGCCGCGTAATCCGCCGATTCGTGAACGAAAAGCCATTCCCACCAGCTGGCTGAAGATCACGCTGTATGAAGGACGAAACCGTCAGGTGCGCCGCATGACGGCCCATATCGGCTACCCTACTTTACGTTTAATCCGCTTTGCGATGGGCAAAGTAGAACTGGAAAACTTATCGCCCGGTGAATGGCGAGACGTCACCAGCGAGTTCCCCGACTAAAAACAGCAAGGAGTCAGCCATGTTTAAGCCGCACGTTACCGTAGCAACCGTGGTCCAGGCGGAAGGTCACTTTCTGGTGGTAGAAGAGATGGTACGAGGTCGTGCGACCCTGAATCAGCCTGCCGGTCATCTGGAAGCCAACGAAACGCTGTTGCAGGCCGCCGCGCGTGAGCTGTATGAGGAGACCGGCATTGAGGGTGTGCCGCAGGCTTTTCTGCATCTTCATCAGTGGATAGCGCCTGACGACACACCTTTTTTGCGTTTTCTGTTTGCGCTGGATTTACCAAAAATGCTGCCCGCTTATCCGCAGGATCGCGATATCGATCGCGCTTTATGGCTGCCGCCGGAAGAGATTTTCGGCGCGAAAAAGCTTCGTTCTCCGCTGGTTGCCGAAAGTTTACGAATTTACCAGCAGGGAACCCGCTATCCGCTTGAGCTGCTGAGCGCTTTTCAGTGGCCCTTTAGCGAGGATGCGCCCGCCGCTGACGCGTGATAGAATACGCCGCAATTTTAAAGTGCAGCCTTTAACTGCAACTCAAAGTCGGGTACTTCTCATGTCGTTAAATAAAAAAGTGATCGTCGGTATGTCCGGCGGTGTGGACTCCTCCGTTTCCGCCTGGTTACTGCAACAGCAGGGCTATCAGGTAGAAGGCCTGTTTATGAAGAACTGGGAGGAGGACGACGGTGAGGAGTACTGTACCGCCGCAGAAGATCTGGCGGATGCGCAGGCCGTTTGCGACAAGCTGGGCATTCATCTGCACACGGTAAACTTTGCGGCGGAATACTGGGACAACGTGTTCGAGCACTTCCTTGAAGAATATAAGGCTGGCCGCACGCCGAACCCGGATATTCTCTGCAATAAAGAGATCAAATTTAAAGCCTTTCTGGAATTCGCTGCCGAAGATCTGGGTGCGGATTTCATCGCCACCGGCCACTACGTGCGCCGTCAGGATGTTGCCGGTAAAAGCCAGCTGCTGCGCGGCCTGGACGATAACAAAGACCAGAGCTACTTCCTCTATACGCTGGGCCATGAGCAGATTGCGCAAAGCCTGTTTCCCGTTGGCGAACTGGCCAAGCCGGAAGTGCGCCGCATCGCGGAAGAGCTGGAGCTGGTGACGGCGAAGAAAAAAGATTCTACCGGTATCTGCTTTATCGGCGAACGTAAATTCCGCGATTTCCTGGGCCGCTATTTGCCAGCCCAGCCTGGCCGCATTGTCAGCACGGAAGGCGAAGTAGTCGGTGAACACCAGGGTCTGATGTACCATACGCTGGGCCAGCGTAAAGGGTTAGGCATTGGCGGCACCAAAGAAGGCAGCGAAGAGCCGTGGTACGTGGTGGATAAGGATGTGGCAAACAACCTGCTGGTTGTCGCCCAGGGCCATGACCACCCGCGTCTGATGTCGGTTGGGCTGATTGCCCAGCAGCTGCATCTGGTCGATCGTGAGACGATAACGGCGTCCTTCCGCTGTACGGTAAAAACCCGCTATCGCCAGGGCGATATTCCCTGCACGGTAACGCCGCTGGACGCCGACAGGCTGGAAGTTCGCTTTGACGAGCCGGTTGCGGCCGTGACGCCAGGCCAGTCGGCGGTGTTTTATCAGGGCGAAGTTTGCCTGGGCGGCGGCATTATTGAAGAGCGTCTGCCGCTTTAAGGATTTTGCCGGGCGCCTGCCCGGCTTTTCCGCCTTACCGGCGCATACAGGAGTTACCGTGGCGAAAAATTTTTATGATATTACGCTGGCTCTCGCGGGCATCTGCCAGTCGGCACATCTGGTCCAGCAGCTGGCGCATCAGGGGCACTGCCCGCCAGAGTCGCTGAAGGTGTCACTGGAAAGCGTTGTCGATCTGAATCCCTCTTCCACCCTGGCCGTTTACGGCGGTAAAGAGGAAAATTTACGTTTCGGTTTAGAAACGCTGATTGCGGTGCTGAACAGCAGCAGCCGCCACGGTGCGGGCGCAGAGTTAACCCGCTATACGCTGAGCATGATGGTGCTGGAGCGCAAGCTGAGCGCCAGCAAAACGGCGCTGGACGATCTGTCAAAGCGCATCGCGCAGCTTGACCGCCAGCTGGTACATTACGATTTAGAGTCCGATACGCTGCTCAGCGCAATGGCGGCGATTTATGTCGACGTCATTAGCCCGCTTGGCCCGCGCATCCAGGTGACCGGCTCGCCCGCCGTGCTGCAAAACTCGCAAATTCAGAGCAAAGTTCGCGCCGCGCTTCTGGCCGGTATCCGCGCTGCGGTACTCTGGCAGCAGGTTGGCGGTGGCCGACTGCAGCTGATGTTTTCCCGAAATCGTCTCGTCACCGAGGCGAAGCAAATTTTATCCCGTTGTTCCCAATCTCTTTAATCTTCAGGAGTTACACTGATGGAATTATCCTCTCTGACTGCCGTCTCCCCGATTGATGGTCGTTATGGCGACAAAGTCAGCCCGCTGCGCGCTATTTTCAGCGAATTTGGCCTGCTGAAATTCCGCGTCGAGGTTGAAGTACGCTGGTTACAAAAACTGGCCGCCTGCGCAGAGATCAAGGAAGTTCCTGCATTTGATGCTGACGCAAACGCTTACCTTGATGCAATTGTGGCTAATTTCAACGAAGAAGACGCGGCACGCATCAAAACCATCGAGCGCACCACCAATCATGACGTCAAAGCGGTAGAATATTTTCTGAAAGAGAAAGTGGAGCCGGTTGCCGCACTGCACGCCGTGTCGGAATTTATTCACTTTGCCTGTACTTCAGAAGACATCAACAACCTGTCTCACGCGCTGATGCTGGAAACGGCCCGTCGCGAAGTTGTCGTGCCTTACTGGAACAAAATCATTGCGGCAGTAAAAGATCTGGCGGTGCAGTATCGTGATATTCCGCTGCTTTCCCGCACGCATGGTCAGCCCGCTACCCCTTCTACGCTGGGCAAAGAGATGGCCAACGTTGCTTACCGCTTTGAGCGTCAGCTGCGTCAGCTGGAACGCATTGAAGTACTGGGCAAAATCAACGGCGCGGTAGGTAACTATAATGCCCACATTGCCGCCTATCCGGAAGTTGACTGGCATCAGATGAGCGAAAGTTTTGTGACCTCTCTGGGCATCACCTGGAACCCGTATACCACGCAGATCGAACCGCACGATTACATTGCCGAAATGTTTGACTGTATCGCTCGCTTCAACACCATCCTGATCGATTTCGACCGCGACGTGTGGGGCTACATTGCGCTGAACCACTTCAAACAGAAAACCATTGCAGGCGAAATTGGTTCTTCTACCATGCCGCATAAAGTTAACCCGATCGACTTCGAAAACTCCGAGGGTAATCTGGGCCTGGCGAACGCGGTGATGCAGCATCTGGCCAGCAAACTGCCGGTTTCCCGCTGGCAGCGCGATCTCACTGACTCTACGGTATTACGTAACCTGGGCGTTGGCATGGGCTATGCGCTGATCGCCTATCAGGCGACGCTGAAAGGCGTTTCCAAGCTGGAAGTTAACCGTGACCGCCTGCTGGACGAGCTGGATCACAACTGGGAAGTACTGGCAGAGCCGATCCAGACCGTGATGCGCCGCTACGGCATCGAAAAGCCGTACGAGAAGCTTAAAGAGCTGACGCGCGGCAAACGTGTTGATGCAGCGGGTATGAAAGCCTTTATCGATGGGCTGGAACTGCCGGAAGAAGAGAAAACGCGCCTGAAGCTGATGACGCCAGCAAACTACCTTGGCCGCGCCGTGCAAATGGTTGATGAACTGCCGTAATTGCGGCGCTGCGTTTAATTAATTCTACAACCTGCCATACTCTTTTCAGGCCGACGCAAGTCGGCCTGTGTTAACCTGTTGTTTACCTGCTTTAACCTATACTTTTCTCAGATAAAAATCAGGCCCGGTCTTTGACCGAATCTACAGAAAGGATAATGTTATGCGCGTACTGATAGTGGAAGATAATCCCCTGCTGCGTCACCATCTGGCCGTCCAGCTGCGCGAAATGGGTCATCAGGTTGATGCGGCAGAAGACGCTAAAGAAGCGGATTATTTCCTTAATGAACACACCCCCGATATTACCCTGGTGGATCTGGGCCTGCCCGATGAAGACGGCATGACTATGATCCGCCGCTGGCGTGGTCTGGAAGTGAAGCAGCCCATTCTGGTATTGACCGCTCGCGAAGGCTGGCAGGCCAAGGTTGAAGCGCTTGAAGCCGGTGCCGACGACTACGTGACTAAACCGTTTCATATTGAAGAAGTGGTTGCCCGCATGCAGGCGCTAATGCGTCGCAACAGCGGACTTGCCTCGCAGATTATTACCCTCGCACCTTTCCAGGTTGATCTTTCCCGGCGGGAACTGAGTATTGACGAGCAGCAGATTAAGCTGACCGCCTTTGAATATACCATTATCGAAACGCTGATCCGCAACGCCGGAAAGGTTGTCAGTAAAGATTCGCTGATGTTACAGCTTTATCCCGATGCTGAACTGCGTGAAAGCCATACCATTGACGTACTGATGGGTCGCTTGCGTAAAAAAATCCAGGCCGTTTATCCGCAAGATGTGATTACTACCGTCCGCGGACAAGGTTACCGGTTCGATCTTTAATGTCGCTCTTTCGTCCTGAAACGCCCTTTTCGCTACGTGCCCGCTTTCTCCTTGCCACGGCTGCGGTCGTCCTGATCCTGTCACTCTCCTACGGCATGGTGGCGGTAGTGGGCTATGTGGTCAGCTTCGATAAAAATACCTATCGGGTTATGCGCGCGGAAAGCAATCTGTTTTTTACGCTGGCACAGTGGCAAAACCATCAGTTAACCATCGCGCAGCCGGAACGGGTCTCGCTTAACTTCCCGACGCTGGTCTTTATTTACAACGAAGATGGCAAGCTGCTCTGGCAGCTGCGGGACGTGCCGGAAATTCGCACCCGCATCAAGCGTGAATGGCTGAAGCGCGCCGACTTTTACGAAATCGACGCCGATAACAGCACCAGCCGTCGCGCGCTGGGTAATAACCCGGATGCACAGAATAAGCTGACCGCCTATGACGATAATAATAACGATACCTTTACCCACTCGGTAGCGGTCAACCGTTACGCGGCCACCACCTCACTCCCGGCGCTCACCGTGGTAGTGGTGGACTCGATTCCGCAAGAGCTACAGCATTCGGACGTGGTCTGGTCGTGGTTCAGCTATGTGCTGCTGGTCAATCTGCTGCTGGTTATCCCTTTGCTGTGGCTTGCCGCGCACTGGAGCTTGCGGCCTATTGGGTCACTTGCCGCACAGCTGCGTGAGCTTGAGCACGGTACGCGCGAAACGCTGGCCGACGAAACGCCGCAGGAGCTAAAAAGCCTGGTGCGCAACCTTAATTTCCTGCTGGATAACGAGCGCCAGCGCTATACCCGTTATCGCACCACGCTCAGCGATCTGACGCACAGCCTGAAAACGCCGCTGGCGGTACTGCAAACCACGCTGCGATCGCTGCGCGGCGGCCGCAATCTCTCGATTGAGCAGGCTGAACCTATCATGCTGGAGCAGATCAGCCGCATCTCACAGCAAATTGGCTACTATCTGCACCGTGCCAGCATGCAGGCCGATCATAACGTTCTGAAACGCGAGCTGCATTCCGTTCCCGGCCTGCTCGATGGTCTTTGCTCGGCGCTGAACAAGGTTTATCAGTTAAAGGGCGTTGAACTGACGCTGGATCTCTCGCCAGAGATCACCTTTATCGGCGAACAGAACGACTTTATGGAAGTAATGGGTAACGTGCTGGATAACGCCTGCAAATATTGTCTGGAGTTTGTTGAAATTCGCGGTCGCCAGACCGATGACGAGCTACATCTGATTGTTGAAGATGACGGTCCGGGCATTCCGGAAAGCAAACGCGATATGATCTTTATCCGTGGGCAGCGGGCCGATACATTGCGGCCAGGACAAGGCTTAGGATTGGCGGTTGCTCGCGATATTCTTGAGCAATATGCGGGCGATATTATTGCCTCCACCAGCGAGCTGGGCGGTGCCAGAATGGAGGTCATTTTTAAACGTCAGGAAGGCCTACACCCCGGCGAATAGCCCAGTTTGCGGCAGCCGCCGCAAATGCTTTTCCCCGCTCTTCTTCCCCGCTGTTATAATCGATAAAATTCAGCGTTTCAGGAACTCGCAATATGGACTATCAGCTCGATCTTAACTGGCCCGATTTTATTCAGCGCTACTGGCAGAAACGGCCGGTCGTGCTTAAGCGCGGCTTTAAAAATTTTGTCGACCCTATTTCGCCGGACGAACTGGCTGGTCTGGCGATGGAAAACGAGGTCGATAGTCGGCTGGTTAGCCATGAGGACGACAAGTGGCAGGTTGCCCACGGCCCGTTCGAAAATTACGACCACCTTGGCGAGCACAACTGGTCGCTGCTGGTACAGGCGGTCGATCACTGGCATGAGCCTTCTGCCGCGCTGATGCGCCCTTTCCGTTTTCTGCCCGACTGGCGCACCGACGATCTGATGATCTCCTTCTCCGTGCCCGGCGGCGGCGTTGGCCCGCATCTGGACCAGTACGACGTCTTCATTATTCAGGGAACCGGACGCCGTCGCTGGCGCGTGGGCGAAAAAGTGGCGATGAAACAGCACTGCCCGCACCCCGATTTACTGCAGGTAGAGCCGTTTGACGCCATTATTGATGAAGAGATGGAGCCGGGCGACATTCTTTATATCCCGCCAGGATTCCCGCATGAAGGCTACTCGCTGGAAAGCGCCATCAACTATTCAGTAGGCTTTCGTGCGCCAAGCGGCCGCGAGCTAATCAGCGGCTTTGCGGATTACGTTCTTTCGCGCGAGCTGGGCAGCCGTCGCTTTACCGACCCGGATGTGCCCGCGCGTGAAAACACCGCGGAGATCCTTCCGCAGGAACTGGACGGCATCCGCGAGATGATGCTGGAAGTGATTAACCAGCCGGAGCACTTTAACCAGTGGTTTGGCGAATTTATCTCCCAGTCGCGTCACGAGCTGGACGTTGCGCCGCCGGAACCGCCTTATCAGCCTGATGAGATTTACGATGCGCTGCAACAGGGCGACAGGCTGCAACGCCTGGGTGGCCTGCGCGTGCTGTCGATTGGCGAAGCCGTCTTTGTTAACGGTGAGAAGCTGGAATCCCAGCAGCCACAGGCGCTGCGCGTGCTGGCGAACCATCATTCGCTGAGCGCGGAAGCACTGGGCGAAGCGTTAAATGACCCATCCTTCCTGGCACAGCTGGCAGCGCTGGTAAACAGCGGTTACTGGTACTTTAGCGAAGAAGAGTAGTTATCACGGCCTGACTGCTATTCTGGCGAAGAAGAATAGTCATCACGGCCTGACTGCTATTCTGACGAAGAAGATAAATAAAGCGTGCCGCGACAGGGACGTCGCGGCCCGAACACTATGACTTTTTCGCCTGCTCGGCAGTTAGCGTGGCAATACGCACAATCACCGCAACTGCTTTTTCCATAATATCCAGCGAGGCAAACTCATGCTTGCCGTGGTAGTTATAGCCGCCGGTAAAGATATTGGGACAAGGTAACCCCTTGAACGACAGCGCTGCGCCATCCGTGCCGCCGCGTATCGGCTTCGTCTTCGGCTCAATGTCACAGTCGCGCATCGCCTGAAGCGCCAGCTCGATAATATGCGGATGCGCCTCCACTTTTTCACGCATATTGAAGTAGCTGTCTTCTGTCTGTACTTCAATCGCCGTTTCCTTTGGCTGGTCCTTTGCCAGCGTCGCGGCAATATCTTTCAGCGTCTGCTTTCTCGCGTTAAAACTGTTGCGGTCAAAGTCGCGAATAATGTAGTGCAGCTCGGCTTTATCCACGCAGCCCTTGATACCGTGCAGATGATAAAAACCCTCATAGCCTTCAGTCTGCTCTGGCACTTCTTTTTGCGGCATCGCCGCATGAAAACGCATGGCCAGATCCAGCGCGTTGACCATCACGCCTTTCGCACTGCCCGGATGCACATTATTACCGGTGATTTTTACCGTGGCGGAAGCGGCATTGAAGTTTTCATATTCAAATTCACCCAGATCGCTGCCGTCCATTGTGTAAGCCCAGTCAGCGCCAAAAGCCGCCACGTCAAAGCAGCTGGTACCTTTGCCCGTCTCTTCGTCTGGTGTAAAGGCAATGCGAATATCGCCGTGCGGAATATTTTCATTTTTTAGCCGGGCGATTGCCGTGACAATTTCTGCCACGCCCGCCTTATCATCAGCGCCCAGCAGCGTTTTGCCATCGGTGGTGATCAGCGTGTGTCCCGTCAGGCGGTGCAGCACGGGAAACATAACCGGTGACAGCACTTCTGTCCCTACGCCCAGAGCAATATCGCCGCCGCGATAGTTTTCCACAATCTGTGGATTGACATTTTTACCGGTAAAATCCGGTGAGGTATCCATATGGGAGATAAAACCGATGGTGGGGACCGACCAGTCGACGTTCGCGGGTAATGTTGCCATTACCACGGCGTGGGTGCTCAGCGTGACGTTGCTTAAACCCAGCGCTTCCAGTTCTTTTTTCAGCTCGCGGGCCAGCTGCCATTGCCCATCGGTACTGGGAACCTGGCGGGTGTGAGCTTTAGACTGTGTGTCAAATGAGACATAGTGTAAAAAGCGATCGAGTAAATTATTCATCAGCCTTCCCTCTGAGTGCGGATGTTTATTATCTGTCTTTTTGCCTGGCGTTTATTGCGTCAGGTCAGTTGAATGAAAAGTGCCTGCGCGGCGTCGTCCTGTTAACGGTTCGCTTTACCACCCGGATAATGGATCAGGCTATGGAAACGTACCGATTGCGTGCTGCTGTTACGATAGCTGTGCGAGACGTCCGCCTGAAAGCGCAGCCCTTCACCCGCTTTAAGCGTATGCCATTGCTCGCCAATCGCCAGCTGTAGCTCGCCTGCAATCACTACCACGTGCTCAATAACGCCGCTGTCGTGGGCCGAGGATTCACTAAGGGCACCAGCAGCCAGCTCTACCACCAGCATATCGAAGCCTAGCTGCGGGTCGAAAGGAAACAGTGAGCTAATCTGCATAGCGCTATTTTGTTGCTGCCAGCGTCGGGTTTCTTCGCTACGAAGAATCTCCGCATTTGAGGCTTCCGCCGTAATAAACAGCGAGAACGGTACGTTAAAGCCCGTGGCTATCTTCCACAGCGTCGCAACCGTGGGGCTGGATTCGCCGCGCTCTATCTGGCCCAGCATCGCTTTGCTCACGCCTGTTTGCGCGGCGGTCTGGCTAAGACTCCATTCGCGCGCCAGGCGGAGCGTTTTTAGCATCCGGCCAGGTTCCGGCAGTGCCTGCGTCATCACTCTCCTCCTTTTTTTTGACAGTATAGCGCTTGTGCATTATAACGCACACCATCGGTTTGTGCGTTATAACGGTCAACGCGGAGAAGGTTATGCGGCCTGCTTTTTCATTACGTCATCTTACTTTGCCAGCCCTCGTGGCGGGTTTTGTCGCCGTGCTGGTAGGCTATACCAGCTCCGCCGCGATTATCTTTCAGGCTGCCGGTGCCGCAGGCGCCACCACCGCTCAGCTTGGCGGCTGGCTGAGCATGCTGGGCCTGGCAATGGGAATCACCTCGATTGGGCTCTCGCTGTATTATCGCGCGCCCGTGCTGACGGCCTGGTCAACGCCTGGCGCCGCGCTGCTGGTCACCAGCCTGCCCGGCACCTCAATGGCGGACACGATTGGCGTATTTATTTTCGCCTCGGGGCTGATTTTTCTTTGCGGCGTAACCGGGCTGTTTGCGCGCCTGATGAATCATATTCCTCAGGCGATTTCTGCCGCGATGCTGGCAGGTATTCTGCTGCGTTTTGGCCTGGATGCCTTTGTTTCGCTACAACCTGATTTTGTGCTGACGGCCAGTATGTGTCTGGCTTATCTGCTCGCCCGTCGCTTTCTGCCGCGCTACGCCATTGTCCTGACGCTGCTGGTTGGGCTGGCCGTCGCGGCCCTGAAAGGTGAAATTCACTTTTTGCACCAGCCGCTGGCTTTTGCCGTGCCGCAATTTATTATGCCGCACTTCAGCTGGTCGACGCTGCTGGGTATCGGCGTGCCTTTCTTTGTGGTGACGATGGCCTCGCAGAACGCGCCGGGCATCGCTACGTTAAAGGCAGCTGGCTATCAGGTGCCGATTTCGCCGCTGATGAGCTGGACCGGACTGGCCTCGCTGCTGCTGTCCCCTTTCGGCGGATTTTCCGTCTGTATTGCGGCCATTACCGCCGCCATCTGTATGGGGCCGGATGTGCATCCGGATCCGCAACGGCGTTACTGGGGCGCAGCGTGCGCAGGCTTTTTCTATTTACTGGCTGGTTTGTTCGGCGGTGCGATTGGCCAGCTGTTCAGCGCGCTCCCGCCAGCACTAATCCATACCATTGCCGGACTGGCGCTGCTGGGAACGATAGCGGGAAGCTTACAGCGCGCGCTGGCAGAAGATAAACAGCGTGAAGCAGCAGTGATTACCTTTTTGATTACCGCTTCCGGCCTTTCGCTGCTGGGTATTGGCGCGGCATTCTGGGGGCTTATTGGCGGCATTATCGCGCATCTGGTTCTGGCGCTGCCACAAAGGAAAACCGTTTAGCCTTAACATTTTTATTCAGCCTGGCCATTGCTCTGCTGCCCACTGCTTTGCACCAATCCAGCAGCGACTGTCCCAGCGACACAGTCGCCTGCCCGGCAACAACTTCCCTCGCGACTCTGCTACTTAATTTTCGCCAGCATTTTATGCACAAACCTCGGCACCACTTCGCTCGCCAGCCCGTACTCTTTTTCTTCAAACTCGCTGCCTACCTGGCTCGGTTCCAGATTCAGCTCGACGGTATGCGCACCCTGTAATTTCGCTTCATGCACAAAGCCCGCCGCCGGGTAAACGTGGCCGGAAGTGCCGATAGCAATAAAATAGTCCGCCTGCGCCAGCGCCTGATAAATCTCATCCATTTGCAGCGGCATCTCGCCAAACCACACGATATGCGGCCGCAGCACGGAAGGAAACTGACAGCAGTGACAGCGATCGTCCTCTGTTACGTCGCCCTGCCAGTGCAGCACCTGGCCGCTGGAAACGCAGCGTACCTTTAGCAGTTCGCCGTGCATGTGAATAACGTGGCGGCTGCCTGCGCGTTCATGCAGATTATCGATATTTTGCGTGACCAGCAGGAAGTGGTCACCCAGCGCCGCTTCAAGCTCCGCCAGCGCTGCATGAGCGGCATTGGGTGTAATCTCATCCGTCTGCATAAGCTGACGGCGACGTGCGTTATAAAACGCCTGTACTTTTTGCGGATTGCGGGCAAAACCCTCCGGCGTCGCCACCTCTTCCACCTTATGCTCTTCCCACAGGCCGTCAGCCGCACGGAAAGTCTGAATGCCAGACTCGGCGGAAATGCCTGCGCCGGTCAGCACCACCACGCGCGGTAATGGATGCTGGGCGATCTCCAGAGTGCGGTCGCGTTCGAAAATGCGCTGGCGAAAACGCTGCTGCACTTTGCGGCGGTTTTTCTTATAGCGGGCCAGCCTCAACCGGCGACGGGGTGTACGCATGATAAATCCTCTAATCCTTAATGTGCAGAAAGGCGGCGCCGCGCATGCCGCCTGCATCTCCATGACGGGCTTTGGCAAAGCGTGGCGGCTTTGCGCCCGGCAACAGGTGCTTCGCTACCTGCTGCGCCAGTCCGTCATAGAGCGCGTCAAAACCAGACAGGCCTCCGCCCAGCACCACCAGATGTGGGTCCACCAGCGTCAGCCAGTTTGCCAGGCAAACTGCCAACAGCGCCTGGTAGCGCGCGGTATGGGCAATAGCCTGCTCGTCCTGCTGATAATAGCGGCTGGCTATCTCTGGTGCGCTAAGATCTGACTGATAGTGTAGCCGCCACAGGCGAGCAAAACCCGGCCCCGACAGCCACGGCTCAATGCAGCCACGCTTGCCGCAGCCGCACAGTGGCTGTACCACATCGCGCCCAAGGACTTCCAGCGCGTCAAGCGGCAGGCGCATATGCCCAAATTCGCCCGCAACAAAATTGCGTCCGGTCAGCGTTTTGCCTTCAATCACCAGGCCGCCGCCCACGCCCGTACCTAAAATCAGGCCCAGCACCACCGGATAGGCTTTAAACTCGTCGTCCCAGGCTTCCGACAGTGCAAAACAGTTGGCGTCGTTATCAATACGCACATCGCGGCCCAGCCGTTGGCTGAGATCCGCCTGAAGACGCTGCCCCTGCGCGGCCGGAATGTTGGCGGTAAATACCGTGCCGTCATCCGGCACGGGCAATCCGGGTATGCCCATGCCTATGCTACCTGGCTCACCGCAAAACGCGTCGGCCTCGTGCGTTAGCGCCACCAGCCTAGCCAGCAGCTCTGCGTAATCCTGCGTTGGCGTGGCGACGCGCTTGTGCCAGATTTGCTGGCGCGCCGCATTATAAACGCCAAGCGCAATTTTGCTGCCGCCGACGTCAAAACCGTAATACATCTTACTGCCCACTCAGCACGCGAGCCGGGTCGATGCGGCTGGCGCGCCTGGCGGGATACCAGCTGGCAATCAGGCTCAGCACCAGCGATGTCACCAGCACGATAGCCACATCCAGCCAGTGAACCTCTGACGGTAAGAAATCGATAAAATAGATATCGCCGGAGAGGAAATGATAGCCGGTCAGGGTTTCAATTCCGTGGATAAGCGGCGTCAGGTTATAGGCCGCCAGCACGCCGACTACCACGCCACTGACGCTGCCCAGCAGACCCGCCATCAGTCCGTACCAGACAAAAATCGCGCGGATCAGTCCGTCTTTTGCGCCCAGCGTACGCAATACGGCGATATCGCCGCTCTTGTCCTTGACCGCCATTACCAGCGTCGACACGATGTTAAAGCAGGCCACGCCAATCACCAGCACCATCGCCAGATACATAATGGCGCGGATCATCTGGATATCGCGGTACATATAGCCATAGGTACCAATCCAGCTGCGAATATAGACGTAAGAATGCGTAACTTCGCCCGCGTCCCGCACCAGCTTCTGTGCGGCGAAAGGATTGGTCATCTTCAGCGCGATGCCGGTGACGCTGTCGTTCATCGCCAGATAGTCCTGCGCATCCTTTAGCGGCACCAGCGCCAGGCTGTGGTCCAGCATGCCGCTCAGCGCCAGAATACCGCTAACCTGTAGCCGCACGCGTTTGGGTTGCAGCAGCTTGTGCTCGGTATCGCTGTTGGGGATCATGATGGTTAGCCAGTCGCCCTGCTTTACCTTCAGGCTGTTGGCGACGCCCTGCCCCAGGATAATCTGCTGCTTGCCCGCGCTGAAGCTTTGCCAGGCGTTGTTTTGTACATAGGCCGGGAGCGCGCTGAGCTTCGTTTCCTGCTGCGGATCGACGCCTTTAACCTGAATCGCCTGCAGCTTCGCGCCGCTTTCAATCAGGCCAGTGAAGTTAATATAAGGTGCCGCCGCCGCGATACCCGGTACCTGCTCAACCTTTGGCAATAGCGTCTGCCAGCCGGTAAAAGGCTGATTAACCGGCTCGATTTCGCCGTGCGGCACCACCGCCAGAATGCGATTATTAAGTTCGCGTTCAAAGCCGTTCATCGCGCTCAGCCCGACAATCAGCACCGCCACGCCCAGCGCGATACCAACCGTGGAAATCACCGAAATCAGCGACACCATGCCGCCACGACGGCGCCCGCGGCTGAAGCGCAGGCCCAGTAGAAGAGAAAGAGAACTTGCCATTACGCCATGCCCGCCAGCGTCAGCTCTTCACTGAGTACGCCGTCACGCATCTCCATCTGGCGGTTCAGCCTTTTAGCCAGATGCAGATCGTGTGTCACTACCAGGAAAGCGGTGCCCTGACGCACGTTCAGTTCGCCCAGCAGATCGAAAATGGCGTCCGCGTTACGCGCGTCCAGGTTGCCGGTCGGCTCGTCCGCCAGCACTAAACGCGGATTATTCACCAGCGCACGCGCTATCGCCACGCGCTGACGTTCGCCGCCGGAAAGCTCGGAAGGACGATGCGCCGCCCGTTTTTCCAGCCCGACCGCGCGCAGCATTTCAATGGCTTTCTCTTCTGCCTGCGCCTTGCTGGCTTTGCCAATCAGCAGCGGCATCGCCACGTTTTCCAGCGCGCTGAAGTCCGGCAGCAGGTGGTGAAACTGATAAATAAAGCCCAGTTCGCGGTTGCGCAGCTCGGCTTTCGCCGCCGAAGACATGCCGTTCAGCGATTTACCGTTAAACACCACGTCGCCCGAAGTTGGCGTATCCAGACCGCCCAGCAGGTGCATTAAGGTACTTTTGCCTGAGCCGGAACTGCCGACAATCGCCATCATTTCGCCGGGTGCCACGCTGAAAGAGACGTTGCGCAGCACGTCAGTCTGGACGCTGCCTTCCTGATAGCGTTTGCACAGGTTGTCGCACTGCAACAGGATGTTGTTACTCATAACGTAAAGCCTCAGCGGGTTGAACGGCGGCCGCGCGCCAGGAAGGATAAAGGGTAGAAAGCAGCGCCACGGCCATTGCCACGACGGCGATGGTGGCTACCTGCACGCCGGAAATGTCGACGGGCAGCGCCGCGCCGTCAAGGAAAGCGCCAATCAGCGGCATCAGGTTGTTGAGCTGGCTGGCCAGCAGCACGCCCAGCAGTGCGCCAAGCAGCGCGCCGACCACGCCCGCCGTTGCGCCCTGTACCATAAACACCAGCATAATCTGGCGGCGCGTCAGGCCCTGGGTTTGCAGGATCGCCACTTCGCCCTGCTTTTCCATAATCAGCAAGCCAAGCGAGGTAATGATGTTGAACGCCGCGACGGCGACAATCAGGCTAAGCAGCAGCCCCATCATATTTTTTTCCATTTTCACCGCCTGGAACAGCTCGCCTTTGCGCTCGCGCCAGTCTTTCCATACCAGACCGGCAGGCAGCTTTTGCCCGCTGAGCGTATCGACCTGCAGCGGCTTATCCAGCCACAAACGCCAGCCGGTGATATGGCCTGCCGGATAGCGCATCAGCCGCGAAGCATCCTGCTGGTTGAGCAGAATCTGGTAGCCGTCTACTTCGCTGTTGGCGGCGAAGGTGCCAATCACCGTAAACAGGCGCTGGCTTGGCAGGCGGCCCATTGGCGTGAACTGGCTGGCGGAAGGCACCATCAGACGAACCTGATCGCCCCGCTTCAGGCCAAGCTGCTCTGCCAGCTGCTCGCCAACGATAATGCGGTACTGATTGGGCTGTAGCTCGCTTTGCTTAACGTTAACCAGAAACGGCGTCAGCGGATCCGGCTCGTCGGGGTTAATCCCCAGCATGACGCCGACGCCGACGCTGCGCGCGCTTTGCAGCACCGCGTCGCCGGTGGTCAGCGGCGTGACGCGATCAACGCCCTGTAGCTTCAGCGATGCCGCAGTAACCTGTTGCGGATCGAGAGAACCTTTTTCGCTGGTGATCAGCGCCTGGGGCATCAGGTTTAAGGTGTTTTTTTCCAGCTCGTGTTCAAAGCCGTTCATCACCGACAGCACGGTGACCAGCGCCAGCACGCCGAGCGTGATGCCAATGGCGGAGAGCCAGGAAACAAACCGCCCGAAGCGGTCCGATGCTCGCCCACGCATATAGCGCAGGCCGATAAATAACGCGACAGGTTGATACATGTTATCCGTCTTTTGGCGGTAATAAGGCAAAAAGTGATCGAAGATGATAAAGGTTAGCCCGGCGTTATGGAACCTCTAAGCCGCTGACTCTTTTACTAAGTTTTATGATCCTCGAGGCTTGCCGCACTTCGTGGCGAAATATCACACGAAAAACGACCGTTATTTACCCAATTGTTACGCAGGAAACGGCATAAACTTACCTTATCCCCCGGGGGAAAACTTTTGGGCAACGTGAGTAAAGGCGGGAGCAGGCATAATGTCAAGATATCCTAAAGGCAGTATTGTCAGGCATAAAACTGGCGAAATTAAAGGGTTAGTGGTCAACGTCTTCGAACAGGGCGACGCGCCCGCGGGCTATTACGTAAAGTGGGACGACGGCAACCACAGCTATCACGGCGAAAAAGAGTTGATCTGGGCAAACATTGACCGGCCCAGAATGCACTACACGCAACAATCGCCAAAATAGAGGTATACTCGGTTAGCCGAACAGGAAACGTCTCGTTTCCTGCTCTCCCTTTTTGTGAAGAGACCGACTGACTGATTATGCCTGAACATGCCCGATATAACCTGCCAGCAAAAGCAGGCGACCAGCGTCAGCTGGGACAACTCACCGGTGCCGCCTGCGCGGTAGAAAGTGCTGAAATTCTCGCGCGTCACGGCGGCCCAGTGATGCTGATTGCACCGGATATGCAAAACGCGCTGCGTTTGCAGGATGAAATCCGGCAGTTTACCGACGAGCCGGTAATGACCCTGGCCGACTGGGAAACGCTGCCTTTTGACAGCTTTTCGCCGCATCAGGAAATTATCTCTTCACGTCTTTCGACGCTTTATAACCTGCCGACGCTGACAAAAGGCGTGCTGATCCTGCCGGTGAATACGCTGATGCAGCGGGTCTGCCCGCACAGCTTTCTGCACGGTCATGCGCTGGTGATGCGTAAAGGCCAGCACCTGTCGCGTGATGCGCTGCGCGCTCAGCTGGAGCAGGCTGGCTACCGTCATGTCGATCAGGTAATGGAGCACGGTGAATATGCCACGCGCGGCGCGCTTCTGGATCTCTATCCGATGGGCAGCGAACAGCCCTACCGCATCGACTTTTTTGATGATGAGATCGACAGCCTGCGCCTGTTCGACGTTGACAGCCAGCGCACGCTGGAAGAGGTAGAGGCGATTAACCTGCTGCCCGCCCACGAGTTTCCGACCGATAAAGCAGCCATTGAGCTGTTCCGCACGCAGTGGCGCGAACACTTTGACGTCAGACGTGAAGCTGAACATATCTATCAGCAGGTGAGCAAAGGCACGCTGCCTTCTGGCATTGAATACTGGCAGCCGCTCTTTTTTGAGCAGGCGCTACCTTCGCTGTTTAGCTATCTTCCTGCCAATACGCTGTTGATTAATACCGGCGAGCTGGAAAGCGCGGCGGAGCGCTTCTGGCAGGAAGTGATGGCGCGTTTTGAAAATCGCCGTGTCGATCCGATGCGGCCCTTACTGCCGCCGGAAAAACTCTGGCTGCGCACCGACGAACTGTTTGGCGAGCTGAAAAAGTGGCCGCGCGTCCAGCTGAAAAGCGACGAGCTGGCAGAAAAAGCGGCCAATACCAATCTGGGCTATCAAAATCTGCCCGATCTGGCGGTGCAGGCGCAGGCAAAAGCGCCGCTGGGCGCGCTGCGGCAGTTCCTGGAGAATTTCAGCGGCCCGGTGATCTTTTCGGTAGAGAGCGAAGGCCGCCGCGAAGCGTTACAGGAGCTGCTGGCCCGCATCAAGCTCACGCCGAAAACCATTCACGCCTTAAATGACGCGCAAGAACCCGGCGCTTATCTGATTATTGGCGCCAGCGAGCACGGCTTTATCGACAGCCTGCGCAACCGGGCGCTGATTTGTGAAAGCGATTTGCTGGGCGAGCGCGTCAGCCGCCGTCGTCAGGATAGCCGCCGCACCATTAACCCGGACGTGCTGATCCGCAACCTGGCGGAGCTGCATCCTGGCCAGCCGGTGGTGCATCTGGAGCACGGTGTTGGTCGCTATATCGGTCTGACCACGCTGGAAACCGGCGGCATTACCGCCGAGTATCTGATGCTGGCCTATGCCGGAGACGCTAAGCTTTACGTGCCGGTTTCTTCTCTGCATCTGATCAGCCGCTACGCTGGCGGCGCGGACGAAAATGCCCCACTGCACAAGCTGGGCAGCGATGCCTGGTCGCGCGCGCGGCAAAAAGCGGCGGAAAAAGTGCGCGACGTGGCCGCCGAGCTGCTGGATATCTATGCCCAGCGCGCGGCTAAAGCGGGCTTCGCCTTTAAGCACGATCGCGAGCAGTATCAGCTGTTTTGCGACAGCTTCCCGTTTGAAACCACGCCGGATCAGGCGCAGGCGATTAACGCGGTGCTCAGCGATATGTGCCAGCCGCTGGCGATGGACCGGCTGGTCTGCGGCGACGTGGGCTTTGGTAAAACCGAAGTGGCGATGCGCGCTGCCTTCCTGGCAGTGGAAAACCACAAGCAGGTTGCCGTGCTGGTGCCAACTACCCTGCTTGCCCAGCAGCATTACGATAACTTCCGCGATCGCTTCGCCAACTGGCCAGTCCGCATTGAGATGCTTTCCCGCTTTCGCAGCGCTAAAGAGCAAACGCAAATTCTGGAAGAAGCTCGCGAAGGCAAAATTGATATTCTGATCGGCACGCACAAGCTGTTGCAGAGCGAGATTAAATGGCGCGACCTGGGGCTGCTGATTGTCGATGAAGAGCACCGCTTTGGCGTGCGTCATAAAGAGCGGATTAAGGCGATGCGTGCCGATGTCGATATCCTGACGCTGACCGCCACGCCAATCCCGCGTACGCTGAATATGGCAATGAGCGGCATGCGCGACCTGTCGATTATCGCGACGCCGCCAGCGCGTCGTCTTGCGGTAAAAACCTTTGTCCGCGAGTTCGATAATCTGGTGGTACGTGAGGCGATCCTGCGCGAAGTGCTGCGCGGCGGCCAGGTTTATTATCTTTATAACGATGTGGAAAACATTGAGAAAGCCGCGAACCGCATTGCGGAGCTGGTGCCGGAAGCGCGCGTTGCTATTGGTCACGGCCAGATGCGCGAACGCGACCTGGAACGGGTGATGAACGATTTCCATCATCAGCGTTTTAACGTGCTGGTTTGTACCACCATTATTGAAACCGGTATCGATATTCCCACGGCGAACACCATTATCATCGAACGAGCCGACCACTTTGGCCTGGCGCAGCTGCACCAGCTTCGCGGCCGCGTGGGCCGTTCACACCATCAGGCCTATGCGTGGCTGTTAACGCCGCATCCGAAGTCGATGACTACCGATGCGCACAAGCGTCTGGAAGCTATTGCCTCGCTGGAAGATTTGGGCGCGGGTTTTGCGCTGGCAACGCACGATTTAGAGATCCGTGGCGCGGGCGAGCTGCTGGGTGAAGATCAGCATGGCCAGATGGAAAGCATCGGCTTCTCGCTTTATATGGAGCTGCTGGAAAACGCCGTCGACGCGCTGAAGGAAGGTCGCGAGCCATCGCTGGAGGATTTGACCAACAGCCAGACCGATATCGAACTGCGCATGCCTTCGCTGCTGCCGGACGATTTTATCCCGGACGTAAATACGCGCCTGTCGTTCTACAAGCGGATTGCCAGCGCGCAGCAGGAAGGCGAGCTGGATGATTTGAAGGTCGAGCTGATTGACCGCTTTGGTCAGCTGCCGGATGCGGCGCGCAACCTGCTGGACATTGCCGCGCTGCGCCTGATGGCGAAAAAGATTGGTATTCGTCGCGTCGAGGCCAGCGAGAAAGGCGGTTTTGTCGAGTTTGCCGAGAAGAACAAGGCCGATCCAGGCTGGCTGATTGGCCTGCTGCAGAAGGAGCCGCAGAACTGGCGGCTGGATGGCCCCACTAAGCTGAAGTTCACGCGCGAGCTTGCTGAACGCAAGTTGCGCATGAAGTGGGTACGTGACTTTATGGCACAGCTGCTGGAAAACGCGGCCGCCTGAACCATCACCGTTTCAGTACGTTAATAACGGCTGAAACGGTGCTTTCCCGGCTCATCAGTCGTTAGTCGAAATACCCAACATAAAGCCGTCGATCTCTTCTATTTTGATCCTGAGCAGGCCATTTTTATGGTGTGAGAACTGCTCGGAACCGAGGCGAAAAGAGACATCTTTCAGATGCAGAAAGTTAAGCGGCACGGAAGCATCATCATCTTCCGGCGTGTAATAGGCTTCGCCGGTGCGTTTGAAATAGTTGGCAATCGCCTGTTCTACCGTGCCTTCCTCAACCTTGCCAAAAAACTCGGCGATTTGTTCGTAATATTCCTTGCCGGAAATGGTATTTCCCGTCACCAGCGCCCCTTTAACAAACAAGGTAACGCCCAGGCCTACGCCAAATTTGCTGGCGATATTGGCGATAAAATTCAGATCGGCATCGCGCATTTTACTGGCGAACACGTTAGTCATTTCACTCTGTTCAGACATGATTATCTCCTTGCCTTATGGAAGCGATACATCAGCTTGAGTAATGAGTTTAGTGGATAACGGGTCGCTGACCACTGCCTGCTGCGAGTTTTACCTCCGGGCCGTGCCTTGTGCGCTATTTCAGGGGGGGGGAGAAACTGAACGGGCGATATGCTGCTGAAGGCTACCGCTAACGACGTGCCTGAACGCCAGATCAGAAAAACTGATATGACCCATCACGTCGTGCTTTCGCCTGGTACATCGCTATGTCGGCATGCTCAAATAAACTTTTAACCGATGCCGTCCCGGGCCGCGCCAGGCTAATACCTATCGCCGCCCCGATCCGTACTTCCTTATCATTAAAGACAAAAGGCTCTTTCAGGCTGTCAATGAGGCGCTGGGCGATGGCGGACGCTGCCTGCCGATTGCTGCACCTGGCTGCCACTACAAACTCGTCGCCGCCAAGGCGTGCCACAGAGTCGCCCGGGCGCATGCAACCTTGTAACCGTTCGCTTACCTGTTGCAGCAAGGCATCTCCCGTCGCGTGTCCCATTGAATCATTCACGGCCTTGAAGCCGTTCAGATCGATAAACAGGACCGTGGTGTAGGCCAGATTGTCATGCTGCGCCAGCATTTCGCTAATCTGGTTGTTGATCCAGGCCCGGTTAGGCAAGCCGGTCAGCGTATCGCGAGTTGCCAGTTTCTCAAGCTCCTGCATCTTTTTCTTATCACGGGTAATGTCGCGAGAAACCAGCACTGCGCCAATATTCTTGCCCGTAGAAGGATTCCTGACGCCGCAGGCCTTTGTGCCAAGCGTAATATAGTGACCGTCGCGATGTAGCTTGCGTACCTCGACTACGTCCGGCAACGTGCCGCCGTTGAAGACATGTTGCAGTGCCTCCGTCGCGGGTGCCTGGTCATCGGGGTGCAGGAAATTGACTACCAGTTGACCCACCACCTCATCGGCTGACCAGCCTATCATTTCGCTATAGGATGGCGAGATAGAAACGTATCGGCCATCTTTATCGCAATGGGCAATCAGGTCGGTGCTGTTTTCAATCAGCAGACGATATTCCGCCGCCGTGCGCAGCGCATCCTCAAGAGCTTTGCGCGGCCCGGTGATATCAAGAATAAAGCCGCTATACTGTTTTTCCGATGCTCCAGGTTGACTATCCGGCAAGCCGGAAAGGATTACACGCCGCGTGGTTCCGTCCAGACAATGGATAGGTATTTCGATATGAAAAGGCGTCACCCGTTCCAGCGCCGCCGTCAGCTGGAGCGCGATATTGGTATCATCGTCAGCCTGTGCCAGCCTCAACCATGTACTTAACGTGACGCCTTTCAGTGCGGGCATCAGGCCAGCCGGATTTTCCTGGCTGGTGACGCATACGCCCTGGCTATCCGTGGACCAGACGGCGGAAAGAGCGGGTTTGTTCACAGTGATCATGGTGGCCGGTCCCATTGTTTACTGAAGCGCCAGCCTGTTCGGCAGCCGTTTCTGTAGTGCTATCTTGCCCGCAAAATGCACGAGGCATTATCTATAACGAGATTCAAGGTCAGAAGTAGTAGCCTACGTATATCGGCAAACCGGCCTACAAACTTTAATGGACCTTAACGTATGGTATGTAACCACGCTGACTTCAGGAGGACTTATTATGTCTGACCGCCCGACAATTGCGCTCGTTGGCCCCGGTGCGATAGGTACTACCATCGCCGCCGCGCTTCATGAAGTTGGTCGCACGCCGATACTTTGCGGACGGACCGCGCATTCGCAATTAGTTTTGCATCACGATAAGGGAGAAGTAGTCGTGCCAGGCCCGGTCCTGAATAACGCCTCTATCGTCACCCATCCGATAGAGTTGGTCTTTGTGGCAGTAAAAACTACTCAGGTAGCTGACTGCGCAGACTGGCTGGCCGCGTTATGCAATGAAAATACCGTAGTCTGTGCCCTGCAAAACGGCGTGGAGCAGAAAACCCAGCTGGAACTCTACGTTAACGGGGCAACGGTACTGCCTTCCGTAGTATGGTTTCCGGCGCAGCGCGAGCCTGATGCTTCCGTTACCCTTCGCGCCAAACCGCGTTTGACTCTGCCCAGTTTACCGCAGGCACAACGTGTCGTAGATGCGCTTGACGGCACGCGCTGCACGGTGGAGTTGTCGTCAGATTTTCTCTCCATTGCCTGGCGAAAACTGCTACAGAATGCGGCGGCAGGTCTGATGGTGCTGGCAAATCGCCGCTCGGGGATGTTTTCACGCACGGATATTACCTCACTGACCCTGGCTTATCTGGGGGAATGTCTGACTGTCGCGCGAGCGCAGGGTGCAATACTTCAGGATAACGTTCCACAGGAGATCGTCGAGGGTTTTCAGCGTGCGCCTGCGGATCTGGGTACTTCTATCCTCGCCGACCGCCAGGCTAACCGCCCGCTGGAGTGGGATACACGCAACGGCGTTATTCAGCGTTATGGTCGCTCACTGAGTATTCCAACCCCCATCAGTGACATCGTTGTCCCCTTGCTGGCGGCTGGCAGTGAGGGGCCGGGTTAAATCCTTTTACCCGTATTTGCTGCCATCAACCCTGGTAAGCTATAAAAAAAGCAGGACGACCGTATCAGCCGCCCTGCTTCGAACTCTGTTTCAGAAGGGATTAACCCGTCTTATTTTGCCAGCAACTCTTTGCGAACGATTTCCGCGCCTGCACTCAGGGCATTCAGCTTGCCTCTCGCTACATGGCGTGGCAGCGGAATCATGCCGCAGTTAGTGCAAGGATAAAGCTTGTCGGCGTCGACAAACTGCAGGGCTTTACGCAGCGTTGCGGCGACTTCTTCCGGGGTTTCAATGTTATTGGTTGCCACGTCAATGGCACCAACCATTACTTTCTTACCGCGAATCAGCTCAATCAGCTCCATTGGCACGTGCGAGTTCTGACATTCCAGCGAAACAATATCGATATTAGATTTTTGCAGCTTAGGGAAAATCTCTTCATATTGACGCCATTCTGAACCCAGCGTTTTTTTCCAGTCCGTGTTGGCTTTGATGCCGTAGCCGTAGCAAATGTGCACGGCAGTTTCACACTGCAGGCCTTCGATAGCTCTTTCTAACGTTGCGATACCCCAGTCGTTGACTTCATCAAAGAAAACGTTAAAGGCAGGCTCATCAAACTGGATAATATCGACACCGGCGGCTTCTAATTCTTTGGCTTCCTGGTTAAGGATTTTAGCGAATTCCCAGGCCAGCTTTTCACGGCTTTTATAGTGACCGTCATACAGCGTATCGATCATGGTCATCGGACCAGGCAATGCCCATTTGATCGGCTGTTTGGTTTGCTGACGCAGGAATTTGGCGTCTTCAACAAAAACCGGCTTGCGGCGCGCAACATCACCAAACACCGTAGGCACGCTTGCCTCATAACGGTCGCGGATTTTAACGATTTCGCGCTTCTCAAAATCAACGCCGTCAAGGTGTTCAATAAACGTAGTGACAAAGTGCTGACGCGTCTGCTCGCCATCGCTAACGATATCAATACCGGCCTGCTGCTGGTCGTCCAGGCACAGGCGCAGCGCATCTTTTTTACCGTCGACTAATTCATCACCCTGCAGTTTCCAGGGTGACCAGAGCTGCTCTGGCTGAGCAAGCCATGATGGCTTAGGTAAGCTGCCGGCAGTAGAAGTAGGTAATAATTTTTTCATCGCAGGTGACCTTATATTTTTTTGGTTAATCAAGAAACGGAACGTGCAAACCACTGCTCAAGAAGAGTCTGGTACGGTTTGATAAAGTGCTCTTCAGTAAACTTCCCTTGTTCTACTGCCAGATGGCTGCGTTCTTCTCGATCGTAAACAATTTGCGTTAAGGAATAATCCTGATAATTCAGATCCGGGCGGTACTCTTTTCCTGCCGCGGAATTGGCGTTGTAAATTTCTGGCCGATAGATTTTCTGAAAAGTTTCCATCGTGCTGATAGTCCCAATCAGTTCAAGATTGGTGTAATCGCTGAGCAGGTCGCCAGAAAAATAGAAAGCTAAAGGCGCCACGCTATTGGCCGGCATAAAATAGCGAGCCTGCAGGCCCATTTTGGCGAAATAGCGGTCGGTCAGAGAATATTCATCCTGCTGATATTCAATGCCCAGCACGGGATGCGTATTACCGGTACGGTAATAGGTATTTTTGCTGGAAACACTCAGGCAGATAACCGGCGCTTTTTTGAAGTTTTCTTTGTAAACGTCCGAGTTGATAAAGCTTTTGAAGATATTCCCGTGCAAATCACCAAAATTATCCGGCGTGCTGAAGGCAGACTGATTTTTGTTGTGCTCTGACAGCAGTACGCTGAAGTCATAATCCCGCACGTAAGAGGAGAAGTTATTGCCCACAATGCCGTCAATGCGTTGGCTAGTTTTTTTATCAACGATATTGGTTTTCAATACTTCAATGACCGGGAAGGCTTTACCCGTGCCTTCAATGTCCAGCCAGGCGGAGATGATGTCCAGCTCAACGGCATAACGGTCTGCTTTAGGGTTATCCCAGTGCGCCAGAGAGTTGAAACGATTGTTCATCATCACTAAGGCGTTGTGCAGGTTTTCCTGACGTTTCTCACCCCTTGCCAGGTTCGCAAAGTTGGTGGTGATACGCGTATTTTCGGAAGGGTTGTAATTTTCGTCGAAACGAAGGCTCTTAATGGTGAAGCTAAATGCGTTAGTCATCGTCATCCGGTATCCTGATATCTGTTATAAACCTGATTCTGTTGCTTGCTGTCAGGACATCCTGATGTTCTTTGCAGGCTTTCTCATTCAGTTGTGTTTATGTTATCTGTGTTAATAACTATGCATACTTTATGCCTGAGTCACAGAATGAAAAAAAGTGATTTAATTTCAACGAACATGAGAGAAATTCATGTTGCGTCGGGCAGATGATGAAAATGATGACGGGCGTGGCCGGATGGTCGCCTAAGCAGGCATGCTTTTAGCAGAACAGCAGGCACCCTGCTTTGAACACCGGATGCCTGATAAGAGATAACTTCCCGAACGCCAGGCTATTTCCGGCATTCTGTTTTGAGCATACCCAGGCTTGAGGTTGCTTTAAAAGTTTGACGCGTTCAAAACGCCAGCCATGCGTTTTTCTACTTCGTCACGCGTCGATTCCCACGCGGGCACGGTCTCCAGTAGACGCTGCTGCCAGGCTATCAGCCCAGGAAACTCGTCAAACGGCGCGCCGGTGCGTTTGTATTGCGAAAAAGGTGCGGCGATATCAATATCGGCAAGCGTCAGCGCATCGCCAACAATGAACTTTCGGTTTGCAAGATGCTCATCCAGAACCTTTGCCGCGCTACGAATATTGCTTATCGCCAGCTGGGTAATCGCTTCGTCCTTTGGCTTATCCATAAAGGTTTCCCCGGCCCACGCATCGAACAGCAGAGTAGAGAATATCCGCCATTGCTCACCGGACCAGAACATCCATTGTAATACTTCCCACTTCTCTGACGGCGTGCGGCCAGTCAAACTGGAATCTGCTTTGTCGGCCAGGTAGAGGTTAATGGCTGACGCTTCCCAGATAATGGTGTCGCCGTCCTGCAATACGGGAGAAAGACCGTGCGGGTTTAGCTTCAGAAACTCGGCCGTATGGCTTTCTCCTTTGAACAAGTCGATATTCATACGTTCGATATTAATACCCATAACCGCAGCGGCGGTTGTGACACGTCGGAGGCTGCCTGAACCAGGGTCGCCGTAAATTTTGATGGACATAATTTCCTCATGGATCGGTGATTGTTAACTCAACCTGTAGTGAAGGATCCACGTTAAACTTTTTCTTCTGGTAAATGTATACTGCGATTTTGCAGAACACTTATCTGGAATATAAATGAATGACCGCTGGCTTGAGATAGAGGTTTTCACCCGTGTTGCAGAGGCGGGAAGCTTTTCCCGTGCCGCCCAGGAGCTTGGGCTGTCACAGCCTTCAACTTCTCGTATCATCACCGGGCTGGAAAAGCGTCTGGGCGTGAAGCTCTTGCTGCGCACGACCCGCAACATGGCGTTAACTGAAGCGGGTGCAGTGTTTCTGGAAAAGGCTCGCCAGGCGGCTGCCGATTTAGAAGAGGCCGAAGATGCGGCTCGGGGAGTTGATTCTCTGCGGGGAACTGTTCGCCTGGCAGTACCCGTAATGTACGGTACCAGAGCGATCATTCCCGCCTTACCGGCTTTTCTCGAACGCTATCCCGATCTGCGGGTTGAAATTACCATGCGGGACGAGCGGCAGAACCTGGTGGCTGCCGGCATTGATGTAGCCATCCGCATGGGCGACCTTGAGGATTCTACCTTTGGCGCAAGGCAAATTGCCTCCGTGCCGCGAATGTTAGTGGCCTCACCAGCCTATCTCGCCAGGAAAGGCGTGCCCAGAGAGCCGGAAGAACTCGCTTTTCACGACGCGATCCTGCACGAGTTGAGCTTTCCTGAAAAGAGCACGCTAAAACTGTTTAAGGCAGGTGCAGACCAGGTTGTAACGCTGCGTGGACAAATCAAAATTGATGCGGCTCCGGGTATTCTGGCGGCTGCAATGGCAGGTTTGGGCATAGCCAACGTGACAACGGTCATGTCCGCACAAGAGCGAAGCGACGGCAGCCTTGTGCAGCTATTACCAGACTATGAGCTTGAGCCTTTAAAGGCGTATGCCGTTTTTCCTGCTGGCCCCAGGCCATCGGCTAAGGTACGGGCGCTGGTCACTCACCTTATCGCCGCCTGCGGGAAGAGTTTATAGCTTCACAATGGGTTTAGCGGAAACGAAGATATGTTAAATTTAGGTTATTGAAACCTGTAACGGAAAACATATCGTGGAATGGTTTAGTCAGGACAGATTTGATGTGCGCCTGGAATGGGGTTTATCTGCCATTGATTATCTGGCTAAAGACGCTGACTGCGCGGTAATCGTCGACGTTATGTCATTCTCCACGTGCGTTAGTCTGGCTATTGATAATGGTGCTCGTATCTATCCCTGGCCGTGGAAAGATGGCTCTGCCATCGAATACGCTATAAAAATTGGGGCGAAGACAGCCAGTCCGGACAGAAAATTCCATAGCAAGGGGTACAGCCTGTCACCGGTTTCTATACGGAGCATAAGCGATGGCGAAAGCCTGGTACTTCCCTCTCCTAACGGTTCCGCAATTTCCTTTATAAGCGGTGGCCCCCGCCTACAACCGAAACGATTGCTGTATCGCGCGCGCCAACAGTTCAACGGCCTCTTCCCCGCGAGATGCAGCGTTGCGCATAAATACGATGTCATGGTCTGGAATAACTGGCATATCTTCGAGGATATTCATGCGCCCGGTAACCTTGCCACGGTCAATAAGGCTGACGGCTAAGCCTGCTTCCACGCATGCTTTAATTGCCTGATTTGAGGGACTTTCAAGCACGATGCGCGAACGCCGACCTGACGCTTTGAGCGATTCAATCATCGCTTCACGGTAAGGGCAAGACTCGGCGTGGACGGCCAAAGGAAGAGGATCGTCAAGCGCCACGGCTGTACTCTTTGGGCCGACCCAGACCGGCGTAGTTGACATTAACAGTTGGGTATTCGGGCCAATAAGCCCTTTGCACTGGGCCACTATGGCCGTCTGCAATTTGGCACGCTGCACCCAGTCTCGTAATACATAACTCGGCCCCGTTTTCAGCTCCAGCACAACGTTTGGCCAGGCTGCGGTAAAAGTCGGCAAGATATCCTGTATGACCCTGATCGCGTATTCATCAGGTACTCCCAACATGATCCGCCCGGTGAGGTTAGTGCCGTGCAGATCGGCTAAAACCTGATCGTGCGTGCGTAACAGCCCGGCGGTAGCGCTTAACAGACGCTTCCCCAGCGCCGTGAGAGAAACTGACTGGTTATCGCGATTCAGCAGTCGGCCACCCGCTACCGCCTCAAGCCGCTGAATATGAACGCTCACCGCCGCAGGGCTTTTATGCAGCTGTTCGGCTGCCGCGCTGAACTTGCCGCTGCGAACCACGGTATGAAAGGTACGTAACAGCTCGATGTCAAGAATGGCGGCCATGATTTAATCCTGATGAACAACTGCTTCATATTATTTTGATTTACCAGATTACACCTGCCCCGTAGCCTTTGAGAATGAAAACAACAATCCAGCTTCAACCCGCTAAACCGTCGTGCCGCAACTGGCGTCAGGCCCTGCCGCTGCCTTTACTTGAGGCAGGGCTGGTGCTGACCTGGAGTTCGGGATTCGTTGGCGCGCGCTTCTCCATCGATTACGCCCCGGCGTTACTTGTGGTGTTCTGGCGTAGCGTGGTGGTCTCTCTTTTCCTGCTGCCCTTTGTCTACAAACAACTAAGGACCACACCTTTTCTTATCCTGCTGAAAAATGCCGGGACAGGCTTGCTGGCAATGGCCGGGTATATGACCGGCGTGACGCAAGGCATCGCGCTCGGCGTTCCGGCCGGTCTTGTCGCTCTGTGCGCAGATCTGCTGCCGCTGGGTATGGCGCTGCTGGCGGCGGTGTTTCTCGGTGAGCAGTTAGCGCGCCAGGTCTGGCTGGGGCTAATCGTCGGATTGGCTGGAGTGATGTGGGTGATGCAAAGCGTGCTGGGGCTGGGCAACGCGCCGCTATGGGCCTACGGCTTGCCGGTGGCGGGCATGCTGTCCCTTGCCGTAGCGACGTTGTGGCAGAAACGCATCGGCTCTTCACAATCAATGGGCCTAATACCCAATCTCTGGCTACAGTGTTTCGTTTCAAGTTTCGCATTCGCCGCCATACAGGGTAGCCAGGGTAGCCTGGCACCGATCTGCAATATGGGCTTTGCTCTGAGCGTGCTGTGGACAGTCACCCTGTCCACTTTTGGCGGCTACGGTCTGTATTGGGTCTGCCTGCGACGAAGCTCCCCGACCCGGGTTGCCAGCGTACTGTATCTTAGCCCGCCGATCACCCTGGTCTGGGCCTGGGCCATGTTTGATGAGCCTCTGTCCTGGCAGATGGCGTCCGGGATGGCAATTTCTGCGGGCGGCATCTGGCTGATAATACGTGCCGGGGATCGATGATCTAATCCCGTTCGCCTGAGAGCAAAGCTTCACAAAAAAGTCAGATTACCCACCGATGCACCACCGTCGACATACAGCGTCTGCCCCGTCATAAAAGCAGCTTCTTCGGACATAAGAAAAGCAGCCGTTGCCGCAATTTCCTCGGGTTTACCAAACCTCTTCATAGGTACACCGGCAAGGTAACGCTTTTCCCCTTCGCTACCGGGAGGATTATTTTCCCGAAACAACGTCGTCTCGGTAGGCCCTGGCGCGACCGCATTCACCGTTATTCCCGTTTGTGCCAGTTCCAGCGCCCAGTTGCGGGTGAAGCTGATTAACGCTGCTTTTGCAGCCGCATAAGCCGTACGCTCAACGCTTCCCAGCACCGTAAGGCTGGAAATATTCACAATGCGCCCCCAGCCCCGCTCTTTCATCCCGGCAAGGATCGCCTGAGTACCTTGTAAAGCCGGATAAAGATTAACCCGCATGACGTCGTCAAACGAGGATAAATCGATCTCCCCCAGGCGCTGCGGCTTGACCAGCCCAACGTTATTTACGATGCCGTCAAAGGCGAAGCGAAGGCTCAGTTGCTCAAAGGTCTTTTGAGTGGCGGCGACGTCTGCAAGATCGGCGTTAACCAGCGTGCCGGGGAAGTTATCGACCGCTCCGCGTGCCAGGCCGACCACCTGATGTCCCGCGTCGGCGAGGCGCCGGGCAAGCGCCAGCCCAATGCCTTTACTGGCACCGGTAATTAAAAAAGTTCTCTGCATTATTTACTCCGGTTAATGATCTCTGGGTCTTCTCGCCAGAGAGGGAAATAGCATTACAGTCCACATATACGCTGTCGTAAAGGCGACAGG
Source organism: Erwinia phyllosphaerae (assembly GCF_019132875.1). GTDB lineage: Bacteria > Pseudomonadota > Gammaproteobacteria > Enterobacterales > Enterobacteriaceae > Erwinia > Erwinia phyllosphaerae. Next base: position 85,843 of record NZ_JAHSPF010000003.1, on the reverse strand, counting down.
TTATAAGCGGCGGTACCTGAAAGGGTTAACCTGTCGCCAGCGCGTTAACGCGCTCAATGGCACGCTGCACCACAGCACGGGAAGCGACTGCATTAAACCAGCGCGTTAACGCGCTCAATGGCACGCTGCACCGCAGGACGAGAAGCGACTGCATCAAACCAGCGCGCCACGTCAGGCGTATCCTCAAGGCTGACGCCAGCAAATTCACGTCGCCAGAACCAGCCAAAGTGGGCAATATCGGCGATAGAAAATTCTTCACCGGCAACAAAAGCGTGACGGGCCAGCACGCCATCCAGCATTTTTACCGTGCGGGCGGCTTCGGTTGAAAAACGCTGCATCGCCAAAGGCTGTGGCTCGGCGGCCTGACGCTGGAAAAAACCCGCCTGACCAAAGGCTGGCCCCAGTGCGGAAGCATGGAAGAACAGCTGTTCAAATACGCGTGCCCTTGCAGCGCCCGACGCGGGTAAAAGCTTTCCGGTTTTTTCGGCAAGATAAATGAGGATGGCGGCTGATTCCGTCAGAACCAGCCTGTCGGAGGCTACCGTACTGTCTACAAGCACAGGCACTTTGCCGTTCGGGTTCAAGGCGATAAATTCAGCCTTTTTTTGTTCGCCCTGGCGCACGTTCACCGGGTGCAATACATAGTCAAGCTCCAACTCTTCCAGCGCTATCGGGACTTTAATGCTGTTTGGCGTAGCGAATGCATAGATATCAATCATGGCCGTTTCCTTGTTAAGTGTTAGTCAGGTTTGACGTGATGAACAACATATTGGCTGGCGTGTTTCAGGAATGGTAGATATGCTCACGTGATAACAACTATTCTTCGGGGGAATAACATGGATCGCTTTCAGGCGATGGCAACGTTTATACGCGTTGTGGATACGGGCTCTTTTTCTGCCGCCGCCAGGCAGCTTAACGTTGGCCAGCCTGCCGTATCAAAAATCGTTGCCCAGCTTGAATCACGGCTGCAAACCAGTTTACTGACGCGTTCTACTCACGGCCTGACGCCCACTGAAGCCGGGCAACGGTTCTATGAACGTGCGCGAGCCGCAATTCAGGAAGCGGACGAAGCGGAACTGGCCGCCCGAGGCGCAGGGAAAGGGTTATCGGGAAAGCTCCGGATTTCTGCGGCAACCACTTTTGCCAGGCTGCATATCATCCCGCGCCTTCCGCAATTTCTTGCAGAACATCCGGAGCTGGACGTTGATGTCATTCTTGATGACCGGGTGATCGATTTAATCGCAGAAGGTGTCGACGTGTCGTTACGCATGGGAGCGTTACCTGACTCTTCTGCCGTGGCGCGCAAGCTGGCCACCAGCGCCCGCTCGGTTATCGCTACTGAGGAATATCTGGCGAATAAAGGAGAACCGGCAACACCCGCCGAACTGGCAGAGCATGAGGCCGTTCTCTATAACCCCCAGCCGAACTTCTGGTCATTCACCCGTGAAGGCGCGGTGACTTCTGTGGCGGTGAAAGGACGTATTCGCGTTAGCGCCGCCGAAGGCCAACGCGCAGCCGTGCTGAGCAATATGGGATTGTGCATCGCTTCTGACTGGATGTTTGCAGAAGAGCTTAAAAGCGGTATGGTCAGAAAAGTGCTGACGGCCTGGCAACTGCCAGCCATCGACTTGTGGGCAGTATTTCCGAACGGTCGGCTGGCAAGTGCCAAAGCGCGCCAGTTTGCAGGATTTGTGGAAACGATTATGAACGAGGAAGGCTCTCTTCATTCCAGTAAGGAATAGGCGTTATCTAATCTGACGGCGATCTCATTCATAATGGAATGGGGTAGTGTTGTTTCACGGTCAGTCAATACCGACTGGCATGAACAAGGAACATCACTATGACAACGTTTGCAACCTACCAACATGCTTTCCCTAACGCTCGCCTGACCCGTAAATCTAATGGCGTACTGGAAGTTAAATTCCATACTCACGGGGAAAAACTGGTGTTTGATGGTCATACTCATGAACAGTTTGTTGCGCTGTTCCATGCCATCGGTGAAGACCGTGAAAACCGCGCGGTTATCCTGACCGGCTCAGGCGAGGCTTTTATGGACGCCATCAGTCCGGAAGGTTTTGATTTCTTCAGTCCCACAGGCTTCGACAAAATCCTGCGCGAAGGCAGAAAAGTGCTGAGCAATATTCTGGATATCGAAGTTCCGATGATTACCGCCCTTAACGGCCCCGTGTTGCTCCACAGTGAATATGCCCTGCTGACCGACATTGTGCTGGCCACGTCAGAAACGGTTTTTCAGGATAAACCCCATTTTGAGTTCGGCATCGTTCCCGGCGATGGTGTTCATATCCTCTGGCCTGAAGTTATTGGCTCAATCCGTGGACGCTATTTCCTGCTTACCCGTCAGATTCTGGATGCGCAAACGGCAAAAGACTGGGGCGTCGTCAATGAAATCGTGCCGGCAGATACTCTTCTGTCCCGTGCACATGAAATTGCCGACGGCATTGCTGCCCTTCCGCCGCTGACCTCACGCTATACCCGCATTGCGCTGACGCAGCGTCTGAAACGCCTGATGGACGAAGGCGTTGGCTATGGCCTGGCGCTTGAGGGGATCAGTGCGGCGCAGGTTGCTCATACTTTGGCGCAGCAGTAGATCCATCCGGAATCTTACCAACTTTTAAAGCTGACTGCCGGGGCCTTGATAACTGAAGGCACCTGCTTATTGACAGGGGAAAATGATGAAAACGCTATTAACACCGATAACAGCAGGCCAGTTGCAGTTAAAGCATCGCATAGTGATGGCGCCCACCACGCGTATGAGAACCGTACAGGGTGGCATACCTGGTGAACTGATGATTGAATATTATCGGCAGCGGGCAAGCGAAGGCGGGCTTCTTATTGCAGAGGCAACGGCGGTATCGCCTTACGCTAATGCCTATGCGGATGCGCCCGGTATTTTTAACGATCGGCAGCAGGCGGGATGGCAAAAACTGGTCGAAGCGGTGCACGCGCGCGGCAGTCAGATTGTGCTTCAGCTCTGGCATCCCGGTCGGCAGTCTTTACCCGAGCTCTCTCTGGGCCGTCAGCCCGTCGCGCCCTCGGCGCTTATTGCCAGGGAAACTTATGGTGTGGCAAAAAATGATAACGGAACCTATGAAGGAAAACTTTTTCCCGAGCCGCGCGCGCTGGAAACAGATGAAATCAAACAGCCGATCGATGAATTACAACAGGCGGCCCGCCGTGCCATGGCCGCCGGATTTGATGGCGTTGAGCTGCATGCCGCCAATGGCTATTTGCCAGAGCAATTCCTGTTAGACGGCAGTAATCAACGCACCGACAGCTACGGCGGCAATCTGGAAAACCGCGCGCGTTTTCTGCTGGAGTCCGTTGCAGCCCTGACCAATATCTGGGGCAAGGGACGCGTTGCGGTACGCCTCTCTCCCAGTGGTATTTACGGGGATATGCATGACAGCGATCCGACCACGACATTTCGCTACCTGGTTGCACAGCTAGATTCTTTTGAACTGGCATACCTGCACATTATTGAACCCCGCATTACCGGGCCGGAAGACAGAGAGGCAGGATATTATTCAGAGCCGGTCGCCAGCCGCGACTTACGACCTTATTACCATGGGAAGATTATTGCGGCAGGAGGATTTAAATCTGAGAGTGCGGAAGAGATGCTGAAAAGTGGCGATGCCGATATGATCGCCTTTGGTCGACTCTTTACCTCAAATCCGGATTTGCCGGAGCGCATTCGCCATGATTTACCCCTCACCGCCTATGATCGCACCACCTTTTTTGGCGGCGATGAGCGCGGCTATACGGATTATCCCGTGCACGGGGCTTTAGCATCTGCCAGCGCCTTATAGAGGATAAAAAGGGCACTATCGTGCCCGCAATCCTGATTAAGCTCAGTAACCAGCCACGTGAGCAGCTTTCATTATCAGTCCGGCTACCGCTTCCGGCTGTGAAATCATGGAGACATGGCTGGCCTTTAGCTCAATCGTATCGGCATGCATGCGTTTCGCCATAAAGCGCTCCAGATCTGTATTAATAGTGCGGTCCTGGGTTGAAACGGCATAAAAGGTTGGCTTGAACTGCCACGCCGCCACGGTCGTTCTGGCTGTTTTAATGGCTTTTCCCATCGGCTGCTGGGCGGCATAATAAACTTTTGCCTGGCTTTCCGGCAGGTCGTTGGCAAAATCATGAAGAAATGCCGATTCCGTTAATTTCGCATAATCGCCCTGCCATTTAATGCCCGCAGAAGCGGGCGCGGCCGGGAATTTTTTGGTCAGTGCCGTATAGTCTTCATTAGCGGCAGGTGCACGAGCGGCAATATAAACCAGTCCTTTCACCTCAGGATCGTTCCCTGCCTGACTAATTACCATCCCGCCGTAAGAATGTGCGACCAGAATAACCGGGCCATTCTGTAGAGCCAGTGCGCGTTTTACCGCAGCAACGTCATCATCCAGAGAAGTAGTAGGATTTTGCACCGAGGTCACATTAAGACCCTTAGCCTGCAGTAGTGGAATCACTTTTCCCCAGCTGGAGCCGTCAGCAAATAGTCCATGCACCAGCACAATATTTTTAACCGGCGGTTGTGGGACGCTTAAATTCGTTCCGACTTCAGCATGAGCGGCGGTAACCCCTGCTCCACTGAGAGCTATGCAGGCAATAAGAGACAAACTACGCAGTTTCATATCAAGTCCTGATTGAGAAAGATATTTGTACTATAGCAACCCGCTCGCAGGCAAAGGACATCCTGCGAGATTTTTGATGGGGCATCCCGACAACGGGGTCGGGACTGTAGTGTTATGCTGCGCGGAGGAGTTGCACGCCAGAAGCGGTTAAGGCTGGCGTTACTTTTTCTTGAGCATCGACTTCAGGTCAGCAAAGGGGTTGTAGGTGGCGGCGGCAACATCTTTTTGCGCATCCTCTCCTGCAATCACAGTTGTGCCGTACTGATCGGCTTCGGTGTATTTGGAATGCTCGTGGTCATGGCAGTACAGGCAAAGCAGCTCCCAGTTACTACCATCTTCCGGGTTATTGGTATGATCGTGATCGATATGGTGAACGGTGAGTTCACGCAGATTTGAATAGACAAACTCTCGCGAGCAGCGTCCGCATACCCACGGGTAAATTTTCAGTGCTTTTTCACGGTAGCCGCTTTCCAGCCGACCGTAGTTTTTTGGGATGAAAGCCATGGATGATGTCACCTGTCATAAAAGGATAGTTTTACGCTAATGCGCCTAATATATCCCACAATGACGCGAAAGGAGAAATGTACGTACGTTTACGCTTCGTCAGGTTGCGTAACAAAGCTATCCCGGCAAGAAGCGTTAGTTCGCTGACAAAGCCCTGCTGATAAGATTTTGCTCAGATAAAGGGAAAGAGCGTGCTGCTGACCCTTTTACTCACCATTGTACCAGTGCCACAGCTGAAAGCAGCAAGCGTAACAGTAACGTATACCTGCGATAATAAATATCCAGGCCAACAAGTCCACTGGATTAAACAAAAGATCTCTGCAATTTAACCGGATCATCGGCGCAAAAGTAAAAAAAGTGCATATACAAAGTATATTTATTATTGCAGATTCTCTTCTTTTACATAAGAATTTACTTTCTTTTAAATGTTTGAACTTTTCATTTGCCATTATCTGCTGCATCCTTTTCCAGAGTCATTTAGAAATCCCTTTAACTGACAATGCAATATTTCATAATCACAACAACAAATAACCATTCTCTCTTTTTATAAATCCCGACAACCAGGTCGGGATTTATATGGTTCATTATCAGAAACGATAGCCAAGACCAATATTAAAACCATTTACCGTTACGTTATCATTAAATTTGACGCGGGTTCCCTCGTAACCAACGTTAACGGAGAGGTAATCTGTAGGATTAATAACCACGCCTGCGCCATAAGCAAAAGAGGTTTTACTTACGTCAGTTTGTTCTGAATACTCAGAGAGATACGTTACTTTATCTTTTACTTTAGTATGCGCCATACCAGCCAGAGCATACAAACTAACGTAATCGTTAATACGGTATGCAGGGCCAGCCAGGAGCGAATAGTATTTTACATCGGTTTTACCGTCATAACCGCTGATATCGTCAAAGGCCTCAACATGCTCGGAATAGCCGTCATCACCTTTCATGTAAGTAAATGAACCGATAACGCTGACAGGTGACGCCCATTCATAACGATACTGAACGTTTACCCCACGGATATTTTTAAAATCCTCAACCTTGCTCTGTGCATAGCCAAGGGAGAGTGTATGGTTGTTAGCGAGAACATTACCGCTGATAAGCAGGCCAGTACAAAGTAACGCTACGGCTGTGATATTCATTTTCATCGTTTATCATTCCCTTTTTACTGATTTAATTAGTCCTCCCTACGCGCTAACGCAGGGTTATGCCACCTGCTTTATCAGTACGCTACTGGAAAAGTTTAATTAACTTTCAGAGCGTACTGAACAGGATTTTCTTACAGGCATCCCGGTTACCTGTTGGTACAGCACCAGTATGCAGGAAGGGGTCGCCACGCTGCAGGTTTTCCAGCCTTATTCTGATTTAATCAGATCTATCGACGCTCCGGCACAGGCTGGCATAGTTGGTCAGTCGCTCATACAGCACGCAGATGACGGGTTCTTACCAGAGAAAATAAGCACCCTTAGTGCGTCAGAAAAAATTTTCCGTTCTTTTCCATATATGAAATACCGACCATACAACTGTAACAGAACAGGCGCTGAGAATTTTTATGCGCACATTATGCACCCAAATTAAAAATCCTCAAGAGAAAATGCAGAGGAAATTATATAAGAATCACGCTTGCGAAGGCAAAAACTTAAATAAATGCGTTATTTAATCAGATACTTTATTCGCCGGGCGTGGGGTTTTAAGGAAAAAAAGGAACGGTGCTTCCAGTTAAATTTAAATTAAGTCGAAAGTGTGGAAAAAATTCAGCCACCTGATAATTGCAGGCCCATCCTGAACCATAAAAAAAGCCCCATCTGAGAAGATGGGGCCATAGACTTTTAGCGAACAGATAGCGCGGTGGAAATCCCCCTGACAGCGGACTTAACTGAATTAAGCCTGGTTAGCCTGATTATTCAGGACCAGCTGCCCATCGCTGTTGAGCGGAATACGCGTGCCGGGATCGTTATCCATACGAATTTTTCCCTGCTGACTACCAATCTTATAGGTAACGTCGTAACCCAGCGTTTTTTCCTGCTTGTCGTAGACAGTTTTGCAGCGCTGCTCGGTAGTGGTATAGGTGTCGCCGTTTTGCATTGCACCCTGTACCTGATTACCGCCGTAGCCGCCAGCCAGCGCCCCGGCTACGGTTGCTACATCGCGCCCACGACCGCCGCCGAACTGGTGCCCCAGAACGCCACCCGCTACTGCGCCAAGCACGGAGCCTGCAATACGATGTTCATCCTGCACGGCGCGACGGTGGGTCAGCGTGACGTTACGACATTCCTGACGCGGATTTTTTGTGGTTTCTTTGATTGGCGTGGCGGAAAGTACCTGGGCAAACTGCGGCCCACGATCGAAAACGTTCATGCCCGCTACAGCAGCGACGCCCAGCGCGGCCGCTACGCCAATGCCGATACCTGCCAACATAGATTTATTCACGGGACTGCCTCCTGAAACTGTTACCGCACATCATTGCCTGCCGTGCCGATCCGTTGCGCTGGCGGTGATCTGGCGTGTGCGACGCGCCTTGATACGTAAAGTTTGCTTATCAGGACCAGTTATGACAATAAGAATTCCGGACGAAATAGTTATGTTAACTCAAATACAAATCTTTTTAAGAGAGTTCTTAAGGCGGGCTGTGGCGGGAGTTTACAATAGAAAGGCTTATAGCAACGGCATAGCTATAAGCCTTTTTGTTAACGTTTACACGGTACTGATTTTGATTAGTGCAGCTTCAGTCGAGGACGAATAACGCGGTTAATACTGCCTACCAGCATCATCAGTCCCGTCTTGAAATAGCCGTGCAGCGCGACCTGGTGCATACGGTATAGCGAGATATACACGAAACGTGCAATGCGCCCTTCCACCATCATTGAACCGCGCATCAGGTTACCCATCAGGCTGCCGACGGTGCTAAAACGGGAAAGCGATACCAGCGAACCGTGGTCTTTATAGACGTAGGCTTTCTGCGCATGGCCTTTCATCTGCGCAAGGATGTTATCCAGCACGCGCGACGCCATCTGGTGCGCTGACTGGGCGCGCGGCGGCACAAAACCACCGGAAGGTAGCGCGCAGGATGCGCAATCGCCAATGGCATAAATGTCCGCATCGCGAGTGGTTTGCAGCGTAGGCTCCACCACCAGCTGATTGATGCGGTTGGTTTCCAGGCCGCCAATCTCTTTCATAAAGTCCGGTGCTTTAATCCCTGCCGCCCAAACCATTAAATCGGCGTTGATATACTCACCCGATTTAGTATGCAGGCCGTGTTCATCCGCGCTGGTCACCATCGTCTGGGTCAGAACGCGCACGCCTAGTTTGGTTAGCTCCTGATGCGCAGCGGTAGAGATACGCGGCGGCAGCGCGGGCAGGATGCGTTCGCCAGCTTCTACCAGCGTCACGTTCAGCGCGCTGTTGTTCAACCCTTTGTAACCATAGCTGTGCAGCTGTTTGACCGCGTTATGCAACTCGGCAGAGAGTTCTACGCCGGTTGCGCCGCCGCCAACAATAGCGATATTCACTTTTTCCTGTGAGCCTTCGCTTGCAGAGAACTTCAGGAACAGGTTCAGCATTTCGTTATGGAAGCGGCGAGCCTGGTGCGGATTATCCAGGAAGATGCAGTGATCTTTAACGCCCGGCGTACCGAAATCGTTTGATGTACTGCCCAGCGCCATCACCAGCGTGTCATAGGCCAGCTCGCGAGCGGGAACGAGTAGCTCGCCCTGGGCATCGCGGATTTCCGCCAGCTGTAGACGTTTATTGTCGCGGTCAATATCCGTCAGCGTCCCCAGCTGAAACTGAAAATGGTGATTGCGAGCGTGGGCCAGATAGCTTAGCGCGTCGATCCCTTCATCTAACGACCCCGTTGCGACTTCATGCAGCAGCGGTTTCCAGAGATGGCTGTGATTACGATCCACCAGGGTGATTTCCGCTTTCTTGTTCCGGCCCAGTTTATGACCAAGCTGCGTCGCCAGCTCAAGCCCGCCGGCTCCTCCGCCGACAATAACAATCTTCTTCATTGGTGTAGTCAAACGACCCCCTCAAATTGTGAACCAATCGTTAATTAAAGGTTAAATAATATCCTTAATTAACATAGGGTTGGCGATTTATTCGCTATCTACAGGCAGCATAGCATGAGGAAAAACGGCAGTCCTGCAAAAATTGATATAGGTCAACTTTTTCAGCCCTTTCCTGACAGGCCACTGTTTTAAATGGGCAAAACGGTGGCCAGCCAGGAAAATGGGATGTTTTAAGGTTACAGACATAGTTATTTAACACGCTAATCGGAATTAACATGAATAACGCAGCAAATATAAATCCACTGGTCTGCGAAGGAGGTAATTTAAAGATTTCCATAAAGGCTGTACTTTTTGAGAAAAAATTTCTGCGACACTATTTTTATAAAAACCATTTAAAGCAACAGAAAGTTATATTTAATTAATAACTCTGCATTCATTCCAGTAATTACCGCAAAAGCTTTATTTTCTAAAAATGCCTGGTTCATTAAGTTTTCCTTAAGAAATTTACATTACCTTCTTTTAACAGCAAAGGAGCAAGGAATGAAAATAATTAACAGGCTAATGGCCCGGAACCGGAGTTGGGTACAGCAGCAAAAAAACCGCGATGCCGATTATTTTTTAAAGATGGTGACAGCCCAGCAACCGCAGGCGTTATGGATAGGCTGCTCCGATAGCCGCATGCCTGCGGAAGTGCTGACCTGTGCGCCGCCCGGCGAAATATTTGTGCATCGCAATATCGCTAATATGGTACTGGAGGACGATGAAAGCTTGATGAGCGTGCTGCAATATGCGCTACAGCATTTACAGATAACCACCCTTATTGTTTGCGGACACTATGGCTGTGGCGGTGTTAAGGCCGCGCTTGAATTAAAAAAGAGCCAAACAGAAGAGCTCGATCCATTAATACGGCGCTTGTGTAAGCTTTATCGGGATCTTGATGGCTGGATGTCCATCTTTAAGCCGGAAAAACAAATAGCCACGACCGATATTAAAACGCTTACGCAATATCATATTCTGGCGCAGACAATTAATTTAATTCATTCTGCACCGGTTAAATCAGCGCGACAGCAGGGAAAAGAGATAGCTGTGTATGGTTGCCTGTATGAACTGCACAGTGGCCGTTTAAAAAGATTGATTTAAAAGGACATAAATAATGAATTTGAAAACGTTACGCGGTGATATCCTGGCCGGAACTGTGGTTTTCCTTGTCGCGTTACCGCTCAGCCTTGGGATTGCCCAGGCCTGCGGACTGCCGCCGTTTGTTGGTCTGCTGACCGGCGTGATTGGTGGACTGGTGGTGACACTGCTTAGCCCTTCCCGTTTTGCAGTAAGTGGCCCTGCAGCAGGGCTGGTGACCATTATCACCGTGGCGATGGCAAGCCTGGAGAGCTTTTCATTGTTGCTGGCAGCGCTGGTATTTGCAGGCGCGCTGCAAATTCTCGCCGGTTTTCTTCGCGTCGGGCGCTGGATTAGCCTGGTGCCGGGATCGGTGATCCAGGGCATGATGGTGGCTATCGGCCTGCTACTGATTCGACAGCAAACGCCTGCGGCGCTTGATGCGGAAGGTGAAACGGTGACAAAACTGTTTTCGCCTGTCTCGGTCTTCGTGGCGCTGGGTGCCATAACGATCCTGTTCCTGTGGCAAAAGCTTCGTACCCAACACCGTTTTTTTGGTCTGGTACCCGGCGAGCTGGTCGCGGTGCTCTGGGGCTGCCTGGTGATAGCGATTGGCGGACGTGTGATGCCAGAAGCTATCGCCACGCTGGACAGGCTGGCCCTGCCGGAAGTAGACTCTTTTTCCTCGCTGGCCCAACAGTTTCGGCATCCGGATTTTATTCATGCGTGGCGCAATCCAAAAGTCTGGCTGACGGCCTTAACGCTGGCGCTGGTGGCAAGCCTGGAGACGTTGCTTAGCCAGCAGGCGCTGAAAAAGCTGGTCGCACAACATCCGGCCCCGTCGTCAAATAAAGAGCTTTGTGCCCAGGGCGTAGGCAATATGTTAAGTGGCCTTCTGGGCGGCATCCCCGTTACGGCGGTAATTGTTCGCAGCTCGGTTAATGTTAATGCAGGCGCAAAAAGTAAGCTTTCCGTTTTGCTGCACGGCATGCTGCTGTTTTGCTGCGGTCTCTTTTTTGAATCGATGCTGAATACTATTCCGCTGGCCAGTCTGGCCGCCATTCTGATTTACACCGGCTACAAGCTGGCTACCCCTGCGGTTTTTGTTCGCCAGTGGCGCCAGGGCATCGTCCAGTTTATCCCTTTTATAACCACTACTATTGGTATTATCTTTGTGGGCATGTTGCCCGGCCTGTTCGCCGGTGTTTTGATGCAGCTGCTGTGCAGCACTATTGCCGGTCATCGTAGCGCTATTCAGCTAAGCCGCTACAACGACTGTTTTGTGCTGCGCTTTAATCAGAACCTGACTTTTTTGCACAACGCACAGCTACAAAATTTATTAGCTAAAATTCCCGACAACAGCATGATTATCGCCGAGCACAGTAGCGCGGAATATATGGATGCAGATATTCGCTCAACGCTGGCGGAGTTTAGCGAACTGGCCTCGCGCAGAAACATTGTGCTTGACCAGTGGCCGCAGTCATAAAAGCAGTAACGCTGGCAGAGAAAAAGCTGCCAGCGTTTACCGACGAAGGAAGATTTGCCAGCATTTACCAACAGAAGTAGATTTACCAGCGTTCACCAGCAAAGGAATATCTGCCAGCATTCACCGGCAGAAGTAGATTTACCAGCGTTCACCAGCAGAAGAATATCTGCCAGCATTTACCGGCAGACGAAGGTTTACCAGCGGTCACCGGCAAATTTTAGCCCTCAACCCAGCGTCTTAAAGGCTTTGATACGCTGCAGATGAGAAGAGATGTTTTTGAATTTATGGCTCTGGATTTCATCCCAGATAATTTCGTAATAGTCAGCCAGCGCCGCCGCGCTGCGCTGGCTATCCAGCGCTTCATCCTGACGGGAAAGGATAACCAGGCAACGGTCGCGATTTTTTTCGCGGAAGTTGCTGACGCACTTGGTGGCGATATCCAGATACTCTTCCGGCCGGTTGATTTTGCCCGCCATATTCTCTTCCGGCCACAGGTTAGGATTAAACATTACCTGGCGAATATCGTTAAGAAAGCCGATCCGTTCCGCCCAGAAACCGCCCAGCCCTACGCCGCAAATCATAGGGCATTCATCATCGGAGGTGCGCAGAATTTTGTCCGTTTCGTTCAGCAGAAACTGCATATCGTGTTTAGGATGCAGCGTACTGTAGCTCAGCAGCCGCACGTCCGGATCGATAAACTGTAGCTGCAGCACCTTCTCGTGATTGCCAGGGCTGTTGGAATCAAAACCGTGCAGATAAATAATCATCGGCTTCCTCCTCGTTTGTCTGTCAGCTGCGCTTTTCCAGCCAGCGCGTTTGCAACGCGGTCAGCGCCTGGCTGGTTTCTTTCCAGCGCGATGACGCCAGCAGCTGTTGACGGGTAAATGTTCCGCGATGATACAGTCGGGTAGCGCGCTGTGCATCGGCCGGCGAAAGATTATCCAGCACGCTAACGGCACCGCTGCGGTTGTTGCAAACCAGAATCATATCGCAACCCGCATCCAGCGAAGCCTGGCCACGCTCGGCGTAGCTGCCCATGATTGCCGCGCCTTCCATCGATAAGTCGTCGGAAAAAATAACGCCGTCAAAGCCCAGCTCGTTACGCAACACGTTTTTCAGCCAGTGTGCCGAACCGCTGGCGGGACGCGAGTCTATCTGAGTATAGATAACGTGCGCAGGCATCACCGCATCCAGCATTTTTTCGTCAATCAGCTGCTTAAAAATCTGCATATCGTGCTGGCGAATCACCTCTTCGGGGCGATCGTCACGCGGCGTCTCTTTGTGTGAATCCGCGCTAACCGCACCGTGGCCGGGGAAATGCTTGCCGGTGGTTTTCATGCCTGCTTCGTGCATGCCGTTGATAAAATGGCGCGCCATTGTCAACGCAATAGCGGGATCCTCATGGAAGCTGCGTTCACCGATGGCAGCACTGCCGTGACCGATATCCAGTACCGGCGCGAAGCTGATATCTATATCCATCGCTATCATCTCGGCGGCCATGAGCCAGCCCGCCTGCTGCGCCAGCGTTGCCGCTTCTGCCTCGCTGTTTAATGCTGCAAAAGATTGCATCGCCGGTAGACGCGTAAAGCCTTCGCGAAAGCGCTGGACCCGTCCGCCTTCCTGATCGACGGCAAGCACCAGCCGATGACGCGAGGCCGCGCGAATTTGCCTGATAAGCTCCTGTAGCTGCTCAGGATCGTGATAGTTACGGCTAAACAGGATCAGCCCGCCCACCAGCGGATGTTGTAAAATTTCGCGCTCTTCCGCGTCCAGCTCGTAACCGAGCACATCTAACATTACCGGTCCCACAAATTACCTCTTGTCATCTACCCGCTGCCAGGCCTGCGCCGCCAGCGTAAAAAATGTTTTTTCGCCGCTCTGCTGCCAGCGTAGTTCATACCAGCTGGCCATCAGCAGCGCCAGCCACGGCTGCCAGCGCGCTATTTGCCGCAGCAGCAGGCTGGCGTCGATATGTTGTAAAGCAGCATAATGATTTATCAGTGCCAGCGAGTTTTCTTTATCAAGGCCGTTACCGGCGATAACTGCCGCCAGCTCCAGCGCCACGTCACCATCGCTGGCATATTCCCAGTCAATCAGCCGCAGCCTGCCATCACACTGAACGATATTGCCCGGATGGACATCCATATGTAACAGCGCATAGCGCAGCGGCTTTGGCTCCCCCTTGCGCTGTAAACGCCTGAGCGCGCGCAGCCAGCCGCAATGACGTCTTTCCGGCTGGCTGAGCTGCCAGTACCGTTCCAGCAGTTTTTGCATCTGCAAAGGATACCCTGTCGGCGCTTGCCGATGCAGACTGGCAAGAGAGTGAGCCACGCGCGGCAGAGCAGCCAGAAACGCCTTTTCGCTGAGCGCTGCGCCCGGCTGCCAGCCAAGCAGCAACCAGTTATCCGCATAGCCGTAGACCGCAGGCGCAAGGTTGCTGGCGGTCAGCTTACGCAGGATACGGTATTCACGATGCCGGTCGACTCCTGGAATAGGCTGGGCTTTGCGCTGATAACGCGCCAGCAGCGTGCTGTTTTCCCGTTCTATCTTTGTGGTCAGGCCGGTCAGTCCCGCCAGCGGAAAAAAAGAACCGGCGGATTGCTCCGCCGGAAATCTTTGGCAAATCAGCTTATCAAGCGCCGGATCAGTGCTGTACGACACCGCTGCCTGACCAGATAAGTTCACCGGTCTGCACCAGCATGAGCTGCATTTGCAGGTCAGGAGATTTTATATCGCCCTGCACGTTGGTATAGAGCACATACTGCGCGCCAACGTAGCGAGCCAGACCAACGGCTTTGCTGCGCGAACCCAGGCTATCTTCAGCTGAAAGGCCCAGCGTCTGTTTTGCCGTCGCCAGCTGTTCAGGCGCAACCAGCTTAAACTGGCTGTTGTTTTGCAGCGCATTTTGTAGCGCGGCGGTGGCTTTGGCGCGCTGCAGGCTGCCGTTGGTGCTGTTTTTTACGCCATCAATCAGCAATACGCTGCCGGGGGTGACGCCATCGGCCCGCAGCATCTGTGCCACCAGTGGCGTAACGCTGGCATCCCAGTTGATAGACTGCATTTTTGGCGGCTGCGGCACCGTTTCTACCGGCTGCGGCTGTTCTGGTACAGGTTGCGGCTGCACGGGAACAGGCTGCGGCTGTGCAGGCTCGACCGGCGCGGGCTGCTGACGCTGCTGCATAACACAGCCGCTCAGGATCAGCGCCAGTAGCATAGCGCCAGAGAGTTTTATGACCTTCCTTTCCACCTTCAGTCTCCTACAGATACAGGTACAGACGAACTTTACTGGCCGTCAGGTTACCCGTTTGTGATGATATTTCAATACTGCCATGTGGCACGACGGTGACCGTTCGCGGCGCTTCAAAGGGAAGAATTTCCAGCCCTTTATCGTCATACCAGTAAAAACGGTAATGCAGCTTCACCGGTTTTTCCTGCTGGTTATAGAGCTGTGATGAAGCGCGCTGCTGCCCTTCATGCACGGATAAAACCGGCTTATCGGTGATGATGCCGGCCGACAATACCGACGACTCCATCACCAGCGACTGCGAAGTATCGATGGTGGTGCGGTCGCTGGTGCAGCCACTCAGCAATGCCAGCATGGCGCCGATTGCGATAGTTCGCTTCATAAGTGTCCCTGATTAGCGAGCCAGCATTGGCCCAAGCGGGCGGCCGCCCAGCAGATGCAGGTGGATATGGTAAACCTCCTGCCCGCCGTGCTGGTTGCAGTTCATAATCAGGCGATAGCCATCTTCCGCAATCCCTTCATCTTTAGCAATTTTGGCTGCGACCACAATCATCCGGCCCAGCGCGGCTTCGTGCCCTGCTACCGTATCGTTTGCCGTCGGGATTAAAATATTAGGCACGATCAGAATATGGGTAGGAGCCTGAGGGGAGATATCGCGGAAAGCGGTGACCAGTTCGTCCTGATAAACGATATCGGACGGAATTTCACGTCGGATAATTTTACTGAAAATGGTTTCTTCAGCCATGGTGCATGTCCTTTAGCTATGAATGGAGTTACGGCAGTATGAGCGAGATATTTGTTTTCTTTCAACCTTCCGCTGACTTTTCTTTGCGGCGCTGCTGCTTTTACCGCCTGCTGCCATAAAAAAAGGGAGCTTTCGCTCCCTTTATGGTTGTTTCTGCCGGACTGCCGGGGCGTATTAACCCTCGCGGCATTTCGGGCCATTACATATTGCGGATGTAGTCATCCATATCGGTTTTCAGGTTATCTGATTTGGTACCAAAGATAGCCTGCACGCCCGAGCCTGCCACAACCACGCCCGCTGCGCCAAGGCGCTTCAGGCCGGACTGATTGACTTTTGAGACGTCAGCTACGCTAACGCGTAAGCGAGTGATACAGGCATCCAGGTTGGTGATGTTCTCTTTGCCACCAAAAGCCGCCACCAGGTTAGCGGCCATTTCGCTGGAAGCGCCCACTGTCTGTTCAGCTGTCGTCTCTTCGCGGCCTGGCGTTTTCAGATTGAATTTAGCAATCAGTACGCGGAAAACGGTGTAATAGATCAGGCCGTAAATGATACCAACAATCGGAAACAGCCAGATTTTGCTGCTGTTGCCGCTCAACACGATAAAGTCGATCAGGCCGTGCGAGAAGCTGGTGCCGTCGCGCATCCCCAACAGAATACAAATTGGGAAAGCCAGGCCGGCCAGAATAGCATGGATAACATAGAGGATCGGCGCAACGAACATGAATGAGAATTCAATAGGTTCGGTGATGCCGGTCAGGAACGAAGTCAGCGCAGCGGAGATCATGATGCCGCCCACTTTCGCACGGTTTTCTGGTTTAGCAGAGTGCCAGATAGCAATTGCCGCCGCTGGCAGACCGTACATTTTAAACAGGAAGCCGCCAGAAAGTTTACCCGCAGTTGGGTCACCCGCCATGTAGCGAGGAATATCACCGTGGAAAACCTGACCCGCTGCGTTGGTGAATTCACCAATCTGCATCTGGAAAGGGACGTTCCAGATATGGTGCAGACCAAACGGCACCAGCGAACGCTCAATCACGCCGTAGATACCAAAAGCGACCACCGGGTTCTGATACGCAGCCCACTGGGAGAAGTCCTGAATGGCAGTCCCGACCGGGGGCCAGATAAAGGAGAGAATAACGCCAACAAAAATGGCGGTAAAACCGGAAATAATCGGCACGAAGCGTTTACCGGCAAAGAAGCCAAGGTATTCCGGCAGCTTGATGCGATAAAAGCGGTTAAACATATAGGCCGCAATGGCACCGGCGATAATCCCGCCCAGCACGCCCGTATCGGCAAGATGTTTAGCGGTAATCTCGGCAGCTGGCATATGCAGTACCAGCGGCGCAACTACCGCCATGGTTTTGACCATGATACCGTAGGCCACTACCGCAGCCAGTGCGGAAACACCATCGTTATTGGTAAAGCCCAGCGCCACGCCGATAGCAAAAATTAGCGGCATATTGGCGAAGACCGATCCGCCCGCTTCCGCCATCACGTTGGAAACTACCGCGGGTAGCCAGCTGAAGTTGGCGGAACCGACGCCAAGCAGGATACCGGCAATCGGCAGCACCGATACCGGCAACATCAGCGATTTACCGACCTTTTGCAGGTTTGCAAATGCGTTTTTGAACATAGTGTAAAACTCCTGAGTATAGGTGCTTTTACGCGTTTTCAGGCGCGATAACGGGGGGAGGATCCGTTATAAAATGGAGCGCTAAGCGCCCTCGTGATTTATTACGAACTGTAAAATAATTCGTTCAGCATTTGTTTGACGGTTATCACGTTTCATTGAACAACCGCCTGCTATGTAGTTTATTTCTGGTCAGCACGCCAGTAATTGCGCAATAAAAAACCGTATTCCCCGGGCTGGGGCAATACGGTTCGCTGGTATTACAAATTTATTACGAGCAATAAAATAAAGTTTCGACAGTCAGAATAATTACTGGTCCTGCAGGCGCTCGGGCGACACATGGAACAGGCGGGAAAAGTTGGCTGTCGTAGCCTCTGCCAGCGCTTCGATACTGACGCCCTTCAACACCGCCATATAGTCTGCAACGTCTCGGGTATAGGCTGGCTGATTTTCTTTGCCGCGATAAGGAACGGGGGCCAGGTAAGGCGAATCCGTTTCCACCAGAATTCTGTCCAGCGGCACGTAGCGAGCCGCTTCGCGAATCGTTTCCGCGTTGCGAAAGGTAACGATGCCGGAAAACGAAATATAAAAGCCCATATCCAGCAGTTTTTCCGCCGTCTCACGATCTTCCGTAAAGCAGTGCAGTACGCCACCGCACTCCTCAACCTTTTCTTCTTTCAAAATGGCCAGCGTATCTTCCCGCGCGTCACGCGTGTGCACAATGACCGGCTTGTTTAAATCACGGCCGATACGAATATGCTCGCGGAAAGAAGCCTGCTGCTGCGCCAGCGTTTCTTTCTGGTAGTAATAATCCAGACCCGTTTCGCCCAGCGCAATGACCCGCTCATCCGCCGCCAGCTGGCGCAGCTCGGCAAAATCGTAAGGCTCTTCCTGGTTAAGCGGATGCACGCCGCAGGAGTAAGCAACGTTATGACGATCGCCAATTAGCTGCGTCATCGCTTTATAACCGGGCAGCGTGGTGGCGACCGCCAGCATAAATTTTACGTCGCGCGCGGCTGCTTTAGCCAGCACGTCATCCAGGTCCTGGTGCAGCTTTTCGTAATCAAGGCCATCAAGATGGCAGTGTGAATCAACTAAAAACATAATAGTTCTCTACTTCAGGCCCACCAGCGAGGCATGCAGCATCTGCTCCCATGCCAGCAGCTGGTCGGTCAATAATAATTCGCGGTTGACGGCAACCACGTTGAGCAGGCGATCCCGGCAATACATCCACTGGCGAACGCTTTCATCAAGGGCACTGGCGGGCAGCTGTTGGGCAATTTGCGCAATCAGCGCCTGACTGTCGGCATTGGCGATAAACTCTCCGCCGCCCTGCTGCCATTTAAGCGCATCCACCAGCAGCGCACAGAGCCAGCCTGTACGCTGCGCGGCATCGTCATGGTTAAGTACTGGCAGCAAGGATAGCATATCTTGCTGCAGCGCCTGAGGCAGCGCCGCGCACAGCGTCTGCCGCGCGCTCCAGCCATTTTCAAGCAGCTGTAGCGCTGCGGCCGGCGCGCCACCGCTCAGGCGCAGCGCGGTCAGACAATCCTGCTGCGGCGCACCGTTCTGCTTTTGTAGCCAGCCCATGCTTTGCGCTTCGTCCGGTACGGCCAGATGGAAGGTCAGGCAACGGCTACGTAGCGTCGCGGGCAGCTGGGAAGGCTGTTCGCAACAAAGCAGGAACCAGGTATTGGCAGGCGGCTCTTCCAGCGTTTTCAGCATTGCGTTGGCGGCCGCTTCGGTAAGCTGCGCGGCATTTGGCAGCCAGATGACTTTTGAACCGCTCTGCTGGGCGTGGTGAAAAAGCTTTTCCGTTACGCTGCGCACGGCATCAATGCCTAACGAGCTTTTCCCTTTTTCCGCCGTCAGTTCATACCAGTCCGGGTGCGTATGGGCCTGCATCAATTTACAGGCGTGGCACTCACCGCAGCTTTTCAGTCCGTCTTTACGTTGGCACATTAACCAGCGGCTAATGCCCCAGACCAGCGAAGCGTCGCCCATTCCCGGTAGCGCCTGCAGCAGTAGCGCATGATGTCCGCGCCCTGCCTCGTGCTGGCCGATAATTTGCCGATAAGGCTGGTTTAGCCACGGATACCAGATCATGGCTGTTCCTGTAGCCACTGCACCAGAGTCTGGTTAATCGCTGCTGATACTTCTTCAATGTTTTGCGTAGCATCAATCGTTTTGATGCGTGCATCGCCGGCGGCAAGCGCAAGATAACGCTCGCGCGTGCGGGTAAAGAAGTTCAGCGACTCCTGCTCAATGCGATCCAGCTCGCCTCTGGCTCTGGCACGCTGCAGGCCGATTTCCGGCGTGACGTCCAGATAAAGCGTTAAGTCAGGCGCAAAATCGCCCAGCACGCTCTGCTTCAGCTGGTTCATCAGCGTAGTATCCATACCGCGGCCGCCGCCCTGGTAAGCCTGAGAAGAGAGATCGTGACGATCGCCTACTACCCATGCGCCGCGAGCCAGCGCGGGCTTAATAACATTTTCAACCAGCTGGACGCGTGCGGCATAGAGCATCAGCAGCTCGGCCTGATCGGTCACTTTTTCGCCTTCTATGCCCTGCTTAATCAGCTCACGCAGTTTTTCCGCCAGCGGCGTACCGCCAGGCTCGCGCGTAAAGACGACGTCATTAATGCTCTGCTGGCGTAGCGTGGCAACAATCGCCTCGCGCGCTGTGGTTTTGCCCGCGCCTTCCAGCCCTTCGATGACGATAAATTTACTTTTCATTTTTTTCCTTGAGCGCAAGACGCCAGGCCTGCACGGCACGGTTATGGCTGGCCAGGTTGGTGGTAAAGGTATGGCCACCTTTGCCGTCCGCTACAAAGTAGAGGAAGTCCGTTTTTAACGGCTGCGCGGCGGCTTCCAGCGATGCTTTACCCGGCATGGCAATAGGGCCTGGCGGCATCCCGGAGATAACATAGGTGTTGTAGGCCGTTGGCGTTTCCAGGTCTCTGCGCGTCAGCGTGCCTTTATAGCTGTCGCCCATGCCATAGATGACCGTAGGATCGGTTTGCAAACGCATCCCAATACGCAGGCGATTGATAAAGACCGAAGCAACCTTGCCGCGTTCATCGCCCAGCGCCGTTTCTTTTTCAACAATCGAAGCCATTGTCAGCAGATCGTTTTTATCTTTATAAGGCAGCCCTTCCGCTTTGCTTTGCCATAGCGTATCGACAATTTTTACCATCTGTTCGTGGGCGCGCGTCAGGATCGCCACGTCAGTGGTGTTAGCCGTATAGGAGTAGGTATCCGGATAGAACCAGCCTTCTACTTCCTGTGGCGGGATTTTCAGCGTGGTGGCGACCGTGCTCAGTTTATCATCCGGCAGCGTATGTTTGATATAAGGCGCGGCACGCAGCTGTGCCAGCCACTCCTGCATTCTGGAACCTTCAATAAAGCGAATGGGAAACTGCGCTTCCTTACCGCTGGAAAGCAGCGCCAGCATCTGGCGAACGGTCATCCCCTGGGTAAACCGGTAGGTCCCGGCCTTAAACTTAGCCAGCTCCGGCTCAAGCTTAAGCAACCAGCCAAACCAGACGGTATGCGGTATGATTTTCTGCTGGTTTAGCTCTGCTTCCAGCACGACGCGACCCGAACCGGCCGGTAGCGTAAAAATGGCTTCTTTATTAATGGATAGAGGCGAATCGGCAAGCTGTTTTACCTGCCAGTAGCTCCAGGCCGTGCCTGCGATGACCAGCGCGATCAGCCCGCCAAGAAGTTTGCTTTTTACTGTCATAAATTTCCCTGAAAATCGTTCAGCTTACTGAGCCGGTTGAATAGCTCTCTTGAGCCGTAACGCCGGTTTTCAATTTCAGCAACCGGTAACATCGGCATCAATGCATTAGTAATAAAAATTTCGTCCGCTTTTTCAAGCGCCGAGGGCGGCACGCTGACTTCGGTGACCGCGATATTTTGCTCGGCAAGCTGCCGGATAACCCACCGGCGCTGAATACCGTTTACGCCGCATTCTGTCAGCTCGGGCGTATAAACGCTTTCGCCCTCGCGCCAGAATAAATTTGCCGCACAGCATTCCACCAGCATCCCCCGGGTGTCAAGCACCAGCGCCTCGTCGGCAGCGGTCTGCTCAAGCTCTGTGCGGATCAATACCTGCTCCAGCCGGTTGAGATGTTTTATGCCGGCCAGCAGCGGATTACGGCCCAGCCTGACGGAGCTTAACGCCAGCTTTACGCCGTTCTGCCTGAGTTG
Source organism: Erwinia phyllosphaerae (assembly GCF_019132875.1). GTDB lineage: Bacteria > Pseudomonadota > Gammaproteobacteria > Enterobacterales > Enterobacteriaceae > Erwinia > Erwinia phyllosphaerae. Next base: position 64,236 of record NZ_JAHSPF010000003.1, on the reverse strand, counting down.
ATGATAATGCGCAGGATAATCGGACAGCATGATAACGCGTGAAGGCTGCTGACAGCCGCTGGCGCTGTAGCCACGTCCGCCTGCACCGCGGGAAACGATGACTTTGAGCACGCCTGCCGAACGCGTGGCGGCGGCCATTACCATTTCATTTTGCAGCATCTGCCAGTTGATATGGTAAATAAGCAGTCGGTCACAGGCTTCACGCAAACGGTTAAGGTGCGCGTTCAGCGCAACAACTTTTCCGTGCATGATGCGTGCCGTGGTAAAGCAGCCGTCGCCAAACTGTACGGCGCGGTCTTTAACCTGAATGGTTTCCTGCAGCTCGCCGTTTATCCAGATCATCAATGTTCCTTATTCGCTGTTTTTATGGTCAGCAAGCCTTATCCCGACCTGTCGCCGCCAAAAGGGTAATACCGGTATAAAAACAAAAAAGCCCGCGCGCGGCGGGCCTGTCATAAAAGCAGGTCGTTAAATTTTACGGAAAATCAGCGAGCCGTTGGTGCCGCCGAAACCGAAGGAGTTGCACAGAGCATACTCCAGACCTTTAACCTGACGCGCCGTGTGGGGCACAAAATCCAGATCGCAACCTTCATCCGGATTATCCAGATTGATGGTTGGCGGAATGACCTGGTCGCGCAGTGCAAGGATGGAGTAGATAGATTCTACCGCGCCTGCCGCGCCTAACAGATGACCGGTCATGGATTTCGTTGAGCTGACCATCACGCGGGATGCCGCCGCACCAAAGACCGACTTTACGGCCTGGGCTTCTGCAATGTCGCCCGCTGGCGTCGAGGTGCCGTGTGCGTTGATGTAGCCAATTTGCTCTGCTGACAGCTGCGCATCACGCAGGGCATTTTCCATCGCCAGCGCCGCGCCCGCACCGTTTTCCGGCGGTGAGGTCATATGATACGCATCGCTGCTCATGCCAAAACCTACCAGTTCAGCGTAGATTTTCGCGCCGCGTTTTTTAGCGTGCTCATACTCTTCCAGCAGGACGATTCCCGCACCGTCGCCCAGCACGAAGCCATCGCGATCTTTATCCCACGGACGGCTTGCCGCCTGCGGATTGTCGTTACGGGTTGAAAGCGCACGCGCCGCGCCGAAGCCGCCGATGCCCAGTGGCGTACTGCCCTTTTCCGCGCCGCCGGCCAGCATTACGTCCGCATCGTTATAGGCAATCATACGTGCTGCCTGACCGATGTTGTGGACGCCGGTAGTACAGGCGGTAGAAATGGCAATGCTCGGCCCTTTCATGCCGTACATAATCGTCAGGTGACCGGCGATCATGTTCACAATGGTGGAAGGCACAAAGAAAGGACTGATTTTACGTGGGCCACCGTTAACCAGCGACGTATGGTTTTCTTCAATCAAACCAAGACCGCCAATACCGGAACCGATTGCGGCACCGATACGGTGAGCATTTTCGTCAGTAATGACCAGACCGGAATCCTGCATGGCCTGAATGCCAGCGACAACTCCATATTGAATGAAAGCATCCATCTTGCGCTGATCTTTGCGCGAGATAAATTCTTCGCAGTTAAAATCCTTTACTAAGCCAGCAAAACGCGTTGCGTAGGCGCTAGCTTCAAAATGGTCGATCGGGCTGATGCCACTCTGACCGGCAACAAGAGCATTCCAGGTAGACTCTACGGTATTGCCGACAGGAGACAACATGCCAAGACCGGTCACAACTACACGACGCTTAGACACGTTCGTCCTCCAGGGAGGGGAAAATAGGGAAATCAGTGGGACGTACAGATAAAACTCAGGCGGTCGAGTGACCGCCTGGAGATGCTCACTTAGCCCTGGTGACCATTGATGTAATCAATAGCAGCCTGAACGGTAGTGATTTTCTCAGCTTCTTCGTCCGGAATCTCGGTATCAAACTCTTCTTCCAGAGCCATTACCAGCTCAACGGTATCAAGAGAATCAGCGCCCAGATCTTCTACAAAAGAGGCAGTGTTAACAACTTCTTCCTGCTTAACGCCAAGCTGCTCGCCAATGATTTTCTTAACGCGTTCTTCGATAGTGCTCATACTATTAAATTTCCTATCAAAACTCGCTTTCGCGATGGTTTTCGTAGTGTATAAAATGTTGAAAAAGATGCAACTAAATCCCGGCTGGTCAAACCACGAATTTACGCTATTTTGCGGGTTTTACCGCAAATAACGCAAATACTTTTCGTGATTATCAGACCATGTACATTCCGCCATTGACGTGCAGCGTTTCACCAGTGATGTACGCCGCCTCGTCAGAGGCTAAAAATGCAACGGCACTGGCGATTTCCTGCGCGTCGCCAAGACGACCCGCCGGCACTCCCGCCAGAATGCCCGCACGCTGCTCTTCAGTCAGCGCACGCGTCATGTCGGTTTCAATGAAACCGGGAGCCACAACGTTAACGGTAATACCACGTGACGCGACTTCCCGCGCCAGTGACTTGCTGAAGCCGATCAAACCCGCTTTTGCTGCTGCGTAGTTTGCCTGGCCCGCATTACCCATTGTTCCAACAACGGAGCCAATGGTAATAATTCGGCCTACGCGTTTCTTCATCATAGCGCGCATTACCGCTTTTGACAGGCGGAATACGGAAGTAAGATTAGTGTCCAGGATATCCTGCCACTCATCGTCCTTCATACGCATCAGAAGATTATCACGCGTGATGCCAGCATTATTGACTAAAATGTCTACTTCGCCAAATTCCGCGCGAATATTTCCCAGCACTTCTTCAATAGAAGCACTATCGGTCACATTCAGCAGCAGGCCTTTGCCATTGCTGCCCAGGTAAGCGCTGATAGCTTCTGCGCCGCTCTGGCTGGTCGCCGTACCGATCACTTTCGCGCCGCCCGCGACCAGTTTTTCTGCAATCGCACGGCCAATGCCGCGGCTCGCGCCGGTTACCAGCGCAATTTTTCCTTCGAAGTTCATCTTCATCCTCTTTTTACTGCTCGATCGCCGCTGACAGGCTGGCCGGGTCGTTCACCGGTGCCGCCGTCAGGGTGTCTACAATTCGCTTTGTCAGCCCGGTCAGTACTTTACCCGGCCCGGCTTCCAGCAGTGACGTTACGCCCTGCTGCGCCATAAATTCTACGCATTCGGTCCAGCGAACCGGGCTGTACAGCTGGCGAACCAGCGCGCTACGAATAGCTTCCGCCGAGGTTTCGCAGCGCACATCAACGTTGTTCACTACCGGAATAGCCGGCGCGTTGAAGGTCAGCTGTTCCAGCGCAACGGCCAGCTTGTCTGCCGCAGGCTTCATCAGCGCGCAGTGAGACGGTACGCTGACCGGTAAAGGCAGCGCACGCTTGGCACCGGCGGCCTTACAGGCTGCACCAGCACGCTCCACCGCCGCTTTATTTCCGGCAATCACTACCTGGCCCGGTGAGTTAAAGTTCACCGGCGAGACAACCTCGCCCTGCGCCGCTTCTTCACAGGCTTTGGCGATAGAGGCGTCGTCCAGGCCGATAATCGCCTGCATGGCGCCCGTTCCTTCCGGAACCGCTTCCTGCATCAGTTTGCCGCGCAGTTCAACCAGCTTAATGGCGTCTTTAAAATCGATCACGCCTGCGCAAACCAGCGCACTATACTCGCCAAGGCTGTGTCCTGCCAGCATTGCTGGCGCAGATCCGCCTTTTTCCTGCCAAACGCGGAAAATAGCAACAGATGCAGCCAGTAAAGCGGGCTGGGTCTGCCAGGTTTTGTTCAGTTCTTCAGCAGGACCGTTCTGCACCAGCGCCCACAGGTCGTAACCCAGCGCGGCGGAAGCTTCGCCAAAAGTTTGTTCAACCAGCGGATTTTCAGCGGCCAGTTCGGCCAGCATGCCCACCGTCTGCGATCCCTGTCCCGGGAAAACCATTGCAAATTGCGTCATTGTTCTATCCTGTTAATCAAAAACGAACCAGCGCCGAACCCCAGGTGAACCCGCCACCAAAGGCTTCCAGCAGAATCAGCTGGCCCGGTTTAATCCGACCGTCGCGCACCGCTTCGTCCAGTGCAGACGGCACGGAAGCGGCAGAGGTGTTGCCGTGACGGTCGAGCGTGACCACCACTTTATCCATCTCCATGCCCAGCTTGCGCGCGGTTGCGCTGATAATGCGCAGGTTAGCCTGATGCGGCACCAGCCAGTCGATAGCTTCGCGCTCCAGGTTATTGGCTTTCAGCGTTTCTTCAACGATGTGCGCCAGCTCCGTTACCGCAACTTTAAACACTTCGTTACCGGCCATTTTGAGATACGAAGGCTGATCCTGGTGCTCACGATCCTGATTGGCGAGAGAGAGAAGCTGACCATAGCGGCCATCTGCATGCAGATGGGTAGAAATGATGCCTGGCTCTTCGCTCGCACCTAATACTACCGCGCCTGCGCCATCGCCAAACAGGATGATGGTGCCGCGATCCTCAGGATCGAGCGTGCGCGCCAGCGCGTCAGCACCGATCACCAGCGCATTTTTTACCGCGCCGTTTTTAATGTACTGATCGGCCACGCTCAGCGCGTAGGTGAAACCAGCACAGGCGGCAGCCAGATCGAAGGAAGCCGCATCGTTAATATCCAGCATCTGCTGGATCATGCAGGCAGAGCTTGGAAACGCGTGGCTGGAAGAGGTGGTCGCCACCACAATCAGGCCAATATCGTTTTTGTCGATACCCGCCATTTCCAGTGCGCGTTCCGCGGCGTGGAAACCCATCGTGGCCACGGTTTCGTCTGCTGCTGCAATACGACGTTCACGGATACCGGTTCGTGTGACAATCCACTCGTCCGAGGTATCCACCATTTTTTCCAGATCGGCGTTAGTCCGCACCTGTTCGGGCAGATAGCTGCCCGTACCGATAATCTTCGTATACATGTACGCTCAGTCACTCTTAGGTAATACAGTTTCAAGGCGGGCGGCAATCCGCTCGGGAAGTTGCCGCCGCACCGCCTGCTCTGCCTGTTTTATTGCCGCAACAAATGCGTGCTGGCTGGCAGCGCCGTGGCTTTTTACCACGGTTTTGCGTAGCCCCAACAGGCAGGCGCCATTGTACTGGTCAGGGTCGAGCTGGCCGAACCGCTTCGCCAGGCGTTTTTTGACAAAACGTCCTAACAGCGACAGCCACCAGGCCCTTTTTTTACCTTCGCCTTGTGATTGCAACAGCGAAAGAAACACTCTTACCACGCCTTCCATAGTCTTTAACGTCACGTTGCCGATGAAACCATCGCACACAAGGACGTCTGTTTTGCCGGTAAGAAGTTCGTTGCCTTCGAGGTATCCAATATAGTTAATTTCCGGCGACTCTCGCAGAATAGTTGCGGCGTCCCGGATACTGTCTAAACCTTTGGTCTCTTCCTGACCGATATTGAGCAGCGCCACGCGAGGACGCGTAACGGACAGCATATCTTCTGCCATTACCGCCCCCATAACGGCGAACTGCACCAGCATGGCGCTGGTTGCGTCGACGTTAGCGCCTAAATCCAGCACCACCGTTTTACCTGCCTGTACGTTAGGCAGCACGGTCATCAGTGCCGGACGCTCAATGCCGTTTAACGGCCCAAGCACAAGTTTAGCCAGCCCCATCAGTGCACCTGTGTTACCGGCACTAATGCAGGCTTCTGCCCGCCCCTCTTTCACCAGCTCAAGCGCCACGCGCATGGAGGTACCCCGGCTGTGGCGTATCGCCTGGGCAGGCCTGGCATCACTGGCAATAACCGACTCGGCAGGAATAATCTGCAGACGTTCCCGCAGGGCGGAATCAGCTTTTGCGAGTAATGACGTGATTTTGTCGGGATGACCGACCAGAAGAAGGTGCAGCTGCGCGTCTGATGCCAGTGCCTGCATTGCCGCAGGCACTGTCACGCAGGGACCGAAATCCCCGCCCATGGCATCAATCGCCAGGGTCAAACGTGTCAAAGTATCGCCGGCTGGGCCGTGAATTACTTAACGATGACCTTGCGACCGCGGTAGTAACCATCCGCAGTGATGTGGTGACGCAGATGCGTTTCGCCAGAAACTTTATCTACGGAAAGAGTGGCAGTGGTCAGCGCATCGTGTGAACGACGCATGCCACGTTTGGAACGGGTTGGTTTATTCTGTTGTACGGCCATGGACCTTACTCCTATTACTTACGCTTTAAACTGGCTAATACGGCAAATGGGTTTGGTTTTTCCGCCTCTGCAGGCAACTTGCCAAAGACCATGTCCGCCTCGGACACTTCACAGTGTTCAGAATCATGCACCGGAACGACAGGCAGGGCGAGGATGAGTTCATCTTCTACCACCGCCAGCAGATCAATTTCGCCAAACTCGTTGACGTTGACCGGCTCGTACGCTTCCGGCAGTGCCTCTGCCTGTTCGTCAGTGACGACCGGGCTGAAGCAATACGTTACGTGGACGGCATGCGGAAAGGACTGGCCGCAGCGTTGACAAGACAGCGTAACGGAAACCGCAGCAGTGCCATTCAGCACGGCTAAACGCTGATTGTCGATCGCGAACGACATCGTACAATCTACATCACTGTCCACACTCACTACCGATTCGGCAAGACGCTCCACCTGTTCAGGGGTGTAAACGCCCTGGTAATCCAGGCGCTTCTGAGCGGTGCGAACCGGATCGAGAGTCAGGGGTAATTTTACCTTTTGCATAGGGCGCGCATATTAACTTTGTAACGAGATAGAGTCAAAGAAAAAGGCCGTTTTACAGCATCTTTCACCCATTATTCGCATCCAGTGCGGCGCATAGTTTAAAATGTCCTGCACTCCTGCGCTATCTATTCCGGAAAAAATTATGACACAGCTGGTTCTGGCTTCAACTTCCCCTTTCAGAAAAGTGCTGCTTGAGAAGCTAGGCATGCCCTTTATTACTGCTGCGCCAGACGTGGATGAAACACCACAACCCAATGAATCGGCAACAGATTTAGTACAGCGACTCGCCGCTGCCAAAGCGCGTGCGCTGGCCGTTAACTACCCTGCCCATTTGATTATAGGCTCCGATCAGGTTTGCGTGATTGACGGTAAAATAACCGGAAAACCTCATACTAAAGAGAAGGCCTGCGCGCAATTACGTCAGGCCAGCGGGCACAGCGTGATTTTTTATACAGGGCTGGCACTTTTTGACAGTCGAAATAATAACCTGAAGGTGATTTGTGAACCCTTTAGCGTGGATTTCAGATTATTAAGTGAAGAAGAAATCATTAACTATGTTGATAAAGAGCAGCCGCTTAACTGTGCGGGAAGCTTTAAAAGCGAAGGGCTGGGAATAACGCTGTTCGATCGGTTAACCGGCCGCGATCCTAATACGCTGGTGGGACTGCCGCTGATAGCGCTTTGCGAGATGCTGCGTGAGGCGGGCGTGAATCCGCTGGAGTGAGATGTGGTGAGAGCCGCGCTTCCATGCGCAAATCGTTCTCGACGTGAGAACGTCAGCCGCCGTGCTTAAAAACAATGATTAATCTGAGAAAGCCTGCAATACAGCCTGTTACTTATCCGGCGATGTTTTCCTTAATACCGCCAGGCAATGTTTAAGTTCATCATCCAGTGGAGCTTCAACCCGCATTACTTCACCGGTATTAGGATGGGTGAACTTCAGCGCAGCCGCGTGCAGAAAAAGCCTTTTGAGTCCCGTACCTGCCAGCTGGGCGTCGAAATCCCGCTCGCCGTAGCGGTCATCAAAGGCAATCGGATGACCCGCATGCAGCGTATGGACACGGATCTGATGTGTGCGCCCGGTAATCGGACTGGCTTTTACCAGCGTGGCTTTGGCGTAGCGCTCTTCTACTTTAAAACGCGTTTCCGACGGCTTGCCTTCGCTGCTGACGCGCACTATACGCTCGCCGCTTTGCAGAATATTTTTCAGCAGCGGTGCCTGCACGGCCTTGATATGGGAAGGCCACGAACCGCGTACCAGCGCCAGATAATCTTTTTGCATGCCTTTTTCACGTAGCTGCTCGTGCAGCGAGCGCAGCGCGGAACGCTTTTTGGCCACCAGCAGAATGCCTGAGGTATCGCGATCGAGGCGGTGCACCAGCTCCAGAAAGCGCGCCTCAGGACGCAGCGCGCGCAGCCCTTCAATCACGCCGAAGCTCAGCCCGCTGCCACCGTGGACGGCCGTGCCTGATGGCTTGTTCATCACCAGAATATGATCGTCTTCATAGATAATGGCGTGAGCAAGCGCGGCAACCTTGTCCAGCTTTGGCGAAACCGCGGCTTCTTCCCGCTCGGCAACGCGTACCGGAGGAATGCGCACTTCATCCCCCGCTTCCAGCTTATATTCTGGCTTAATTCGACCTTTATTAACGCGCACCTCGCCCTTGCGCAAAATGCGATAAATCATGCTTTTTGGCACGCCTTTAAGCTGCGTGCGTAAAAAATTGTCGATGCGCTGTCCCGCTTCATCAGCGGAAATCGTCACCATTTGTACTGCAGGAGTATTGGTTTTCATGGTTCGCGATTCTAAATAGAGCGCCAGGATAGCGCCACTTCTTTTTCTGTGCTTAACTGACAGTGACCTTATCCTGCCAGAGTTTAAGACTGTTTTTTAGGCAATTTGCTGAAAAGCGCTGCAAATCGTCTGAATTGCTGGAATAAACTTCGCAGAGCGGGAAAAGTCACCTTGCTATCACAAGCTTAGCGATGGAATAATGATTCCGTTTTCCTGGTTAATCCTTGTGAAACGAGAAAAAAGCGTTATAAGAGATTTTGCCGGATAGCCCATACACGCAGCAATGGCGTAAGACGTATTGTGCAATCAGGCATTTAGCGGGCTGCGGGTTGCAGCCTGGACGACAAGACGGGATGGGTTCACTCTGGTTAGTTCTGGCGGTTTCCCTTCTTTAATAAATGCGCTGTTTTCCAGATGAAAAACAGGCTACCGAGATTTTGCGCCCCTTGAGCCGCCGATAACCGGGAGGTTGACGGCTTTGCGATGAGACACGGGGCCATCGGTCAGAAGCGTCCAGCGTTACTATTGCCCGTAGCTTTGTCACTAATGTAAGAATAATGAGTAAGTTACGATGAAAAGAATGTTGATCAACGCAACTCAACAGGAGGAGTTGCGTGTTGCCCTCGTGGATGGACAACGCCTGTACGATCTGGATATTGAAAGCCCCGGACACGAACAGAAAAAAGCGAACATCTATAAAGGTAAAATTACCCGCATTGAGCCAAGTCTGGAAGCCGCCTTTGTTGATTACGGCGCTGAAAGACACGGTTTTCTCCCTCTGAAAGAAATCTCCCGCGAAAACTTTCCTGCTAACTATTCTTCTCACGGCCGCCCAAATATTAAAGACGTGCTGCGTGAAGGCCAGGAAGTCATTGTTCAGATCGATAAAGAAGAGCGCGGTAATAAAGGCGCGGCGTTAACCACCTTTATTAGCCTGGCCGGTAGCTATCTGGTACTGATGCCAAATAACCCGCGCGCTGGCGGTATTTCACGTCGTATTGAAGGCGATGACCGCACCGAGCTGAAAGAGGCGCTTTCCGCGCTGGAGCTGCCGGAAGGCATGGGTCTTATCGTTCGCACCGCCGGCGTTGGCAAGTCTGCCGAGGCGCTGCAGTGGGATCTGAGCTTCCGGATGAAGCACTGGGAAGCCATCAAAAAAGCCGCCGACAGCCGCCCTGCTCCCTTTCTAATCCATCAGGAAAGCAACGTCATCGTTCGCGCGTTCCGCGACTATCTGCGCCAGGACATCGGCGAAATCCTGATTGATAACCCGAAAGTGCTGGAGCTGGCTCGCCAGCATATCGCCGCGCTGGGCCGTCCGGATTTTAGCAGCAAAATTAAGCTCTACACCGGTGAAATCCCGCTGTTCAGCCACTATCAGATCGAGTCGCAAATCGAGTCGGCCTTCCAGCGTGAAGTGCGCCTGCCGTCCGGCGGCTCTATCGTTATCGACAGCACCGAAGCGCTGACCGCGATTGATATCAACTCCGCTCGCGCTACCCGCGGTGGCGACATCGAAGAAACGGCATTTAATACTAACCTGGAAGCGGCAGACGAAATCGCCCGCCAGCTGCGCCTGCGCGATCTGGGCGGCCTGATCGTTATCGACTTTATCGATATGACGCCGGTTCGCCACCAGCGCGCGGTAGAAAACCGCCTGCGCGAAGCGGTGCGTCAGGATCGTGCCCGTATTCAAATCAGCCATATTTCACGCTTCGGCCTGCTGGAGATGTCTCGTCAGCGCCTTAGCCCATCGCTGGGTGAGTCAAGCCATCACGTTTGTCCTCGCTGTAGCGGTACCGGCACCATTCGCGATAACGAATCGCTGTCGCTCTCCATTCTGCGCCTGATTGAAGAAGAAGCGCTGAAAGAAAACACTAAAGAAGTCCACGCCATTGTTCCGGTTCAGATTGCTTCTTACCTGCTGAACGAAAAACGTGAAGCGGTGAGCGCTATTGAGAAGCGTCAGGGCGGCGTGCGTGCCATTATCGTGCCAAACGATCAGATGGAAACGCCACACTACTCCGTGCTGCGCGTGCGCAGTGGCGAAGAGACGCAGACCCTGAGCTATCACCTGCCGAAGCTGCATGAAGCGGAAATGGCGCTGCCTTCTGAAGAAGAGCACGCCGAGCGTAAGCGTCCTGAACAACCTGCCCTGGCAGCGTTTGTTATGCCGGATGCGCCACCTGCACCTCAGGAAGCGCCAGCTGCTGCGCCAGCCGAGCCGGTGGCTGCTCCTCAGCCTGCCGCTGTTGCCGCACCTGGCAATGAGCCTGGTCTGGTTGGTCGCTTCCTTCGTGGCCTGAAGAAAATGTTCGCGGGTGAGGAAAAACCTGTTGAGCAGCCGCAGCCTGAAGCAGTAGTGGAAGAAGAAAAAGCGCCGGAAGCCGCGCCACCGCGCAGCGAACGCCGCAACAACCGTCGCCAGAATAACCGCCGCGATCGTAACAACAGCGAGCGTTATGGTGACCGTAGCGAACGCAACAACGATCGCAACGGCGAACGTAACGAGCGTAATAACGATCGCAATGGCGAACGCACTAACGATCGCAACAACAACCGTAACGACCGCAACTCTAACCGTAACGAGCGCATGGTACGCGACATCGATCCAAACGCGGAAGCGCGTGAAGATAATCGTCGCAACAAGCGTAACGTTGCTGCGCCACAGGCAGATGCGCCAGTCAGCGAAGAAGTGCGTAACCAGCAGCGCGAAGAGCAGCAACAGCAGCGTCGCGAACAGCGTGCTGAACGTAAACGTCGCCAGGAAGAAAAACGCCTGGCCGCGCAGGAAGAGAAAGTTGCTGAAACCGCACCGGTAATGGAAGCGGAAGCCGCAACCGAGCAAAGCGAAGAGACGGTGCAGGTTATGCCGCGTCGTAAGCCGCGCCAGCTCAATCAAAAAGTGCGTATTGAAACGGCCGAGCAAACCGCCGCCCGCTCTTTCGCGCCAGCCGAGCCGGATTCCGCTGAAGAGCAGCCAGCTCTGACTAACGCGTCAGATGTTACCGAAGCGGAAGATGAAGATCGCGACAGCAACAGCATGCCGCGTCGTTCACGCCGTTCGCCACGCCATCTGCGCGTCAGCGGCCAGCGCCGTCGTCGCTATCGTGACGAGCGTTATCCAAATCAGTCACCGATGCCGCTAACCTTTGCTGCCGCTTCTCCGGAGATGGCTTCAGGTAAGGTATGGGTCTCTTATCCGGTAGCGCACGTTTCCGACGACAATGAAATCGAGCAGTCTGTCGTGCCGGATTACGGTCATGAAGACGCCCTCGCTGAAACGCTGTCACAGGAAGTGCAGGACGAAGCGCAGCCGGTGCACATCGCCGAGCCACAACAGGAGCCAGCTACCGTTGCTGAGAACGCGGCTTTTGCAGCACCGGTCATCGCTGACAGCACCGCCGCTATCGACGCTCCGGTGAACGAAGAGCCTGCGGTTATTTCGGGCGCTGACGAAAAAGCGGCTGAAGCTGTTGCACAGCAGGCTTTCCCGGCCGACCAGGGCCAGGCCGACATCCGCACGCAGGGCGTGGCTGAAGAAGCGCCGGTTGCGCAGACGCCAGCCGTAACTTCTGCAACGGATGTTAATGCAGAAACTGCACGTCAGGTTGAAGAAGTGCTGAACGCGCCGGAAGTAACGGAAGAACCTGTTACTACTACCGAGCCTCATGCACCAGTGCCCGCCCGCGACGAACCTGTTGCTGCGGCAGCACAGACGTATGCTTCTGCACCTGCGGCCTCGCCTGCGCCAGTAGCCTCTGCCCAGCCTGAAGCTAGCGTACCAGCAGCATCTGCTCAGCAAGAAGCGGCACCTGTAGCAGCTCAGACTGAAGCAACTACGCCTGCGGTACCGGCTCAGCAAGAAGCGGCACCTGTAGCAGCGGCTCAGGCTGAAGCGACTACTCCTGCTGCACAGCATGCAGCAGCTCAGTCAGAAGCTACCGCGCCTGAGGCACCGGCTCAGCATGAAGCGGCGCCTGCAGCAGCGACTCAGGCTGAAGCGACCGCGCCTGCGGCACCGGTTCAGCACGAAGCGACGCCTGCAGCACCGGCTCAGTCTGCAACTGCAGCGCCTGAGTCACCTGCTCAGCCTGAAGCTGCGCGCGGATCGTTTGCTTCCGCTGCGCCAGCTAAGCCACAGGCACCGGTCGATGCTGCGCCTGTGCAGCAGGCACCGGCGCCAGCGGAAAGCGTGGTAAAAGCGCAGTCGGAAACCGCGGCTCCAGCGTTCAAGCATCACGCTACGGCACCGATGACCAAAGCGCCAGCGCCGGTTTATCAGCAAGAGCCGGCCCGTCACAGCGACTGGGTTCGTCCTGCTTTTAACTTTGAAGGCAAAGGTTCTGCGGGCGGTCACGCTGCAACGCATCAGGCAACTGCACCGGCTACGCGCCCGTAGCAGTTCCCGCTGATAAAAAGCCCTGGTCACTGACCGGGGCTTTTTTTTGGCTACCTGCCAGCGAGGTGACCGAGGCTTTTTTAGCTACCTGCCAGCAAGGTGACCGAGGCTTTTTGGCTACCTGCCAGCGAGATAACCGAGGCTTTTTTGGCTACCTGTTAGCGAGGTGACCGAGGCTCTTTTAGCTACCTGCTAGCGAGGTAGCCGAGGCTTTTTTGGCTACCTGCCAGCGAGATAATCGGGGCTTTTATGGCTACCTGCCAGCAAGGTGACCGAGGCTTATTTAGCTACCTGCCAGCGAGATAACCGAGGCTTTTTTAGCTGCCTCCCAGCGAAGAGACCGAGATTTTTTTTAGCCGCCTGTCAGCGAGATAACCGAGGCTTTTTTTTTGGGCTACCTGTCAGCAAGGTGACAATGGGCCAGCATTACCGGCCAGTGAAAACCTTTCGTTTGGCTGTGGCCTTGTATTTTCATACTTAGTTTTATGGCAGAAGATTAGTTTGAAAATGCTGCATAGCGCGAGAAGATGGCGAAAGTTGCTCGCCCCGTTTTTACCGGGCTGCTGCATCAGTTTGAACAGGGGGGTTTATTACTGGCAAAAAAAATCCCGTCGTCAGGAGGTTAATCTGAAGACGGGAAAAAGGTGGACGAACCCGGTTTAAGCGCGTCCAAAATGGGTAAACCTAAGAATTAATTTTAAACAGTGACATCTGTGACATTGAGCTGAACACCTTATAAGAAGCCTGCAGCGCCGCCTGCTTCATGGTGTAGGACGAAATCGTACTGGTATAGTCCGCATCAACCAGGTTACTCATCTGGGTTGACTGGTTTAGCGTGGTATCGTCAGCTTTAGATTCAATATTATCCAGCTCGCTGAGCTGGGTACCCACTTCAGACTGCACTTTCAGTACGTTGTTCATCGAGTTACGGAGACCGCGGTTGGCCTTCGCCATATCCGCCGCCGCCGCGTCTTTAGTGGTTCCGTCGGCATCTGCCAGCGGCTGCTTCAGCGCGTTAATCGCCGTATTCAGCGTGGTAAAAATATTGGCTTCGCTGGCGCTGCCGTCCGGCTCTGGCGTGGCATTGCTGGTCAGGCTGGTAAACACCTGGCTGCCGGTATGGTTGGTCACCATAGTACGGCTGTCATCCACTTTCTGGCTGATTGCCGTATCGCCGCCGTTATAGGTCACGTTGCCGCTGGCGTCCTGGGTGAAAGGCGCGGTATCCGACTTATAGCCAGCGAACATATAGCGGCCATTACCATCCGTCGAGTTCGCCAGGTTCATCAGCTGATCGCGCAGGCTGGTCAGCGTAGTCGCATAAGTCGAGCGGTCTTCGTCCGACAGCGTACCGGTTGACGCCGCAACAACCGCCGTCTGTGCCTGGGTAATCACGTTAGTTACCTGAGACAGGTTGGTATCTTCCTGTGACAGATTACTGGTAGCGAAGTTACGGGCCGTTTTGTACTGGCTGGTTTGCGCCTGAGCCTGAGAAAGCACAACTGCCTGAGCCGCCGCGACCGGGTCATCCGATGGATTGACCACGCGTTTGCCGGTTGATAACTGTTGACCTGACTTCAGCCAGCTGGCCTGCGAATCAGAAATGCCGCGCATCTGCTGGTCATAAATCATTGTGGTACTTAAGCGCATGATTTTATCCTTCTGAGGAATCAGCTTACGGCGCCAATCAGCGCGTTAAAAATGGTTTGGGCAGTCTGCAAAATCTGCGCGTTCGCCGTGTAATACTGCTGGTAGCGCGTCAGGTTGCCATACTCTTCATCCAGGTTGACGCCGGAAACGGACTGCTGCTGGTTGGTCAGCTGCGTTACCACGTTCGTCTGGGTGGTGCTGGTCGTTTCCAGATTGCTGGTTTTGTTGCCAATCGTGGCAACCATGCTGGCATAACCCTGCGTAATCGTGCTGCCGCCGCTAATGACACCTTTGGTCTGCAAATTCAGCAGCGACTGCGCGTTGTTGTTGTTGCTAACTCCATTATCGGCATCGGCAGCGGCGACTTTAGCTTCGTCGGTAATGTTCACGCTCATATTAGCGATGGTGTTGGCTACCGGCTTGACCAGGAAGCTGTCTTTCGCCGCAGGCGTGCCGCTGACCGTCAGCTGTAAGCCATCGAAACTGAGCGTTGGGTTACCGCTGCTGTCCGTTCCCGCCGTGGCGGTCACGCTGGCATTGTCGGACTGGCGCTTGACGTTCCAGTTGGTGCCGTCGTAGCTCACCGTATAATCTGAGGCCTTTACGCTGCTGGTATCTGTCCACGCCGCAGAGACGGAAGCCGTACTGGTATTCTTTGTATTTGCCGTGACGGACGGGCCACCAAGGTTAAAGAAAGCTTCGCCCGCATCGCCATTGCTGTCATAGCCCGCTTCGTGCTGGGTGTTGAAGCTGTCGCCCAGCGCCATCGCCATCTGGCCAAGCTGGTTACGGGTTGTATCCAGATCGCTACGGAAAGCGAGCAGACCGCCCAGCGAGCCGGTTGTAATCTGGCTATCGGGAATTTCAGTGGTTTTACCGCTGGTGGAGTCCACGGTCGCCACTACTTTACGTGTTGGATCGGCGCTGGAAGAGACAGAGGCCAGTTTGTTATAGCTGTCGCCCTGCACCAGCGAAATACCGTTGCCGATGCTGATGTTGTAGCTGCCGCCATCCTGCTGACTGACGGTCACGCCGACAATATTGTTCAGATCGCTGACCAACTGGTCGCGCTGATCCAGCAGATCGTTAGGGGAGTTACCCGCGCCCGCGCCTTTCAGCTTGGTGATCTGCTGGTTGATATTGGCGATCTGTTTGGCGTAGCCGTTGATCTGGTCGACGCTGGAAGTGATCGAGGTGCTCAGGCTGCTGTCCGCGTTACGCAGATAGGTATCGGTCACTTTGAACTGGTTTACCAGGCCATCTGCCTTGCCCAATACTGCCTGACGCGACGAGGAGTCAGAAGCGTTACTGACCAGCGTTTGCAGGGAAGAGAAAAAATCCTGCACGGTGGTCGACAGCGTATTGGTAGTGCCGGAGAACATATCGTCAATGTTCGACATCTGGCTATACTGCGTGGTCAACGCGCTGGACTGGGTGCTGGCGCTGCGCAACTGGTTAGTAATAAACGCATCGTACTCGCGGTTGACGCTGGCAACCGAAACGCCGTTACCATAATACTGCGTACCGTTCAGCGTACTGCTTGCCTGAGCCAGAACCGTTGTCTGACGTGAATAGCCGGCAACGCTGTAATTGCTAATGTTGTTACTGGTGGTGCTCAACGCGGCCGAAGCGGCGTTGATACCGGTCATAGCGGTATTAATTAAGTTAGACATGTCGGTTCCTTATCACCCTGGCTCAGCACGGCCCGGCAGTACAATCGGTTACCGGCCTGCGTTAACGCAAATCCGGCTTTACAAAGTTATCGGCAAAATTAACGCAAACTTGAGCGAGAAATCAGAACAAATCGCCCAGATCCTGGGTGTAAGCCTTCACGACCTTTTCGCCCATATTTTTGAATTGCTGGATCATTCCCACCAGCTTCTGCGCATATTTTGGATCGGTTGCGTAGCCTGCGGCCTGCAACGCTTTCGCGCCCTGCTCCGGCGTCGCCGCCGTGGTAACCGCCTGATAGCGCGGGTTATTGGCAATCAGTTTTACGTAGTCGTTCAGCGCATCGAAATAAGAGTCGTAAACGCGGAATTTGGCTTTTACCTTTTTCGCTTCGCCGTGCTCATATTCGGTGGTGGTGATTTCCGTGGTTTTGCCCTGCCAGCTGCCCGTCGCTTTGATACCAAAAAGGTTGTAGCTCGGCTTGCCTTCAGCGGTCATGATCTGGCGCTGTCCCCAGCCAGACTCCAGCGCGGCCTGCGCCAGGATCAGGTGATGAGGAATACCGGTACCGGCGCTGGCCTCGATGGCCGGCTGTGACAGTTTGGCGATAAAGTCGCTGCTGTCGCCGCTGAGCGGCGTGTCCGCAGGTGCTGGTAAGCGCGGTACGGCCTTACGCACAATCTGTTCCATCGCCAGCGGCGGCAGCGTGTTGATAAAGTCTTTGTCCAGCATCATCGGCACGGTGCCCGCTTTTTCATCGGGCGACTGCGCCTGCTCCATTTGCTTGACCATCATGTCGGCCAGGCCCAGTCCTTTAGAGGCGATCTGCTGCCCAATCTGCTGATCGTACATGGACGTATAAAGACGCGTCTGTTCAGTGCTCAGCAGGCCATCCTGCGGCAGCGCCTGACGCATGCTTTTCAACATCATTTGTACAAACATCCCTTCTACCTGCTTTGCAACTTCCCGCGCATGCGCTTTCGGGTCGCTGCTGGCCTGACGTTTCAGGGTGTTCAGGGCGCCGCTGTCATACGCGGCTCCCATCAGAGACTGGGTATCGCTCATCAGATAATTTCCAGTTTGGCGTGCAGACAGCCCGCGCTCTGCATTGACTGCAGGATAGACATTAAGTCGATTGGCGTAGCGCCCAGTGCGTTCAGTGCGCGAACCACGCTGTTCAGATTGGCGCTGGCGTTAACGCTTTGCAGTGCGCCACCGCTCTGACGTAAATCGATCTGCGTTTGCGGCGTCACTGCCGTCTGGCCGCCCGCAAACGGCGTGTTCGGCTGGCTAACGTTCTGCTGCTGGTTAACCGTGACCGACAGATTGCCCTGAGCGATAGCGCAGGAACTGAGCATCACTTCGCGGTTCATGACTACCGAGCCGGTACGCGAGTTGATAATCACTTTCGCGTCCTGAATCGGCACCGACACATCGATATTCTGGATATCGGCCAGCAGGCGAACCTGGGAAGTGCCGTTGGCAGAAACCTGTACCTGCACGGTACGGCCATCCAGCGCCTGGGCTGAGCCGTAGCGACCGTTGATCGCATCAGCGATGCGCTGCGCCATGCTGAAGTCTTCTTCATTCAGGAACAGGTTAATGACGTTAGAGGTGCCGAAGTTATTCGACAGCTCGCGTTCAATGGTGGCTCCGCCGGTGATGCGACCACCGTTAACCTGGTTTACCGTCACGCTGCTGCCGCCTGCTGAAGCACCCGCACCGCCGACCAGAATGTTACCCTGAGCCAGGGCGTAAACCTGATTGTCGACGCCTTTCAGCGGCGTCATCAGCAGCGTACCGCCGCGCAGGCTCTTCGCGTTACCCATTGAGGAAACCACCACGTCAATCACCTGCCCCTGGCGGCCGAACGCTGGCAGCTTGGCGGTGACCATCACCGCCGCCACGTTTTTCAGCTGCATGTTGGTGCCGCTTGGGACAGTAATACCCAGCTGCGACAACATGTTGTTCAAACTCTGCGTGGTAAACGGCGTCTGGGTGGTCTGGTCACCAGACCCGTCCAGGCCAACCACCAGACCGTAACCGATCAGCGAGTTATCGCGTACGCCGCCAACCGTGGTCAAATCGCGAATGCGATCGGCGTGGGCGAAGGCGCTGATAGCGGTCAGCAGCAGCAGGGTGAATCGAATAATCTTACGCATTTTAACCTCTTAGAATGGTGACAGGTTCAGGAAGAACCGTTGCAGCCAGCCCATCGTCTGTGCCTCATTGATATAGCCGTTGCCGACGTACTCAATGCGGGCATCCGCCACCTGGGTCGAAATTACGCTGTTGCTGCCGCTGATGGTGCGTGGGTTGACCACGCCCGAGAAGCGGATAAATTCCGTGCCCTGGTTAATCTCAATCTGTTTCTCACCGACCACTTTCAGGTTGCCGTTCGGCAGAACCTGGTTCACGGTCACGGTGATGGTGCCGGTAAAGGTGTTGTTCGCCGTAGCGCCGCCTTTACCTGCAAAAGTATTCTTGCCGCTGCCATCCAGCGTAGCTTTGTCGCCGCCCAGCAGGCCGGTCAACGCGCTTGGTACGGCGGTCAGGCCCACAGTGGCACTGCCGTCGCGTCCCGCAGACGCGGTGGAACTCTTACTGGCACTGACGTTTTCCTGCAGGGTAATGGTCAGCGTATCGCCAATATTACGTGGACGACGATCCTCGAACAGCGGCTGGTAGCCGTAGTTCATTGGCATCACGCCCTGAAAAATGGAACCGTTAACAACCGGTGGCGAAGCAGGCAGCGGCTGGGCCGTTGTCGAACCTTCCACCAGAGGCTTACGTGGAACTAAAGCACAACCGTTAAGCGTCAGCAGCGCTAAGGCTACCAACAAGCGTCCAGGCATTGAGATTTGCTTCGCCATGGAATTAACCTTTAATAATGAATGAAAACTTTTATCAGAGCCGGGCGAACCCGGCCGTTACTGCTGTTTTACTTACAGCTGAGTCAGCTTGGCCAGCATCTGATCGGATGTGCTGATTGCCTTACTGTTGATCTCATAGGCGCGCTGCGTCTGAATCATGCTTACCAGTTCCTCGGCAACGTTAACGTTGGAGGTTTCGACATAGCCCTGATAGAGCAGGCCCGCGCCGTTGTTGCCTGGCGTGCTGTCCGTTGGCGCACCGGATGCCTGCGTTTCCTGGTAAAGGTTTTCACCTTTGCTTTCCAGACCGGCATCGTTAATAAAGGTGCTCAGCGTCAGCTGACCAACCTGCGTCGGCTGAGTCTGGCCCTGCACCGTTACGCTGACCACGCCGTCACGGCCGATAGTCATGCTCAGTGCGTTAGCCGGGATAGTAATCGCAGGCTGCACCGGGAAACCGGCGTTGGTCACCAGCTGGCCGTTCTGGTCAGTCTGGAAAGAACCGTCGCGGGTATAGGCCAGCGTGCCGTCCGGCATCTGCACCTGGAAATAGCCCTGACCGCTGATCGCCACATCTTTCGATGAGTCGGTTTTGTTCAGGTTACCCTGGGTGTGCAGACGTTCTGTCGCTACCGGACGCGTACCTGTACCCATCTGCATACCGGAAGGCAGTGTCGTCTGCTCAGAAGACTGCGCGCCAGGCTGACGAATGGTCTGGTACATCAGGTCTTCAAACACGGCACGCTGGCGTTTAAAGCCGTTGGTGCTAACGTTTGCCAGGTTGTTCGAAATGACGTCCATATTGGTTTGCTGAGCGTCAAGACCGGTTTTGGCAATCCATAAAGAGTTAATCATGTTGTATTCCTCTGCACTTAGCTCATTGACAGCAGCTGGTTAGCGCGTTGTTCATTTTCATCGACGCTGGAGATAACTTTCATCTGCATCTCGAAGCGGCGTGAGTTAGCGATCATATCGACCATGGTCTGGGTAGAGCTGACGTTGCTGCCTTCCAGCACGCCAGGCATCACCTGAATGGTCGGGTCGCTCTGCAATGTCTGTGCCCCACCGGTGGGACGGAACAGGCCGTCGTCACCGCGAGTCACCTGCGAGCCGGTGGCTTTCACCAGCTTCAGCCGTCCCAGCTGCACAGTGGCGTTCGGCGGATCGCCCGGGTTCAGCGCGGTAATCGTTCCGTCAGCAGCAATGGTGATTTCCGACCCTTGCGGCACGGCGATCGGTCCACCGTCGCCCATGACCAGCTTGCCCTGAATGGTGAGCTGCCCGGCCGGGTTTAACTCCATGTTGCCGTTGCGGGTGTAGGCTTCAGAGCCATCTGCCGCCTGCACCGCCAGCCAGCCATCCTGACGAACAGCAACGTCCAGCGAGCGTCCGGTATAGTCCATCGCGCCTGGCGTCATATCCGACCCCGGCGTTGAAGCCGTGACCAGCGTACGGGTTGGCAGCGACTGGCCCTGCACCGGCACGGCACGCAGCGCGTTAAGCTGCGCACGGAAGCCCGGCGTTGAGGCGTTGGCCAGGTTGTTGGCCGTGACTGCCTGCTGTTCGAGGGTCTGGCTTGCCGCCCCCATTGCTGTATATATCGCGTGATCCATAGGACTCCCCTGTTAGCCGAATTAACGCAGGTTGACCAGGGTGTTGAGGATCTGGTCCTGAGTTTTGATGGTCTGGGCGTTGGACTGATAGTTACGCTGTGCCACGATCATGTTTACCAGCTCTTTACTCAGGTCAACGTTGGAAGATTCCAGCGCGCCTGCGGTCAGGGTGCCCAGGTTACCGGTGCCTGCCAGACCAATCAGTGCCTGACCAGAAGACGCGGTTGCAGACCAGACGTTGTTACCTTCAGACTTCAGGCCTTCCGGGTTAGCAAAGTTAGCCAGCGCGATCTGCCCCAGAGTCTGGCTTTTCTCGTTGGAGTAGTTGCCGACTACGGTGCCGTCGTTGTTAATCTGGTAGCTGGTCAGGTCGCCCGGCTTGTAGCCATCCTGCGTTGGGTTACCAAACGTTGTGGTGCCGGTGTTCTGCTGCTGGCTGCCGGTCATATCCAGCGAGAAAGTCGTCGCGGCTGAACCGTTCAGGCCCGCCAGCGATACCGACTGGGTTGCCGTGGAGGTCAGCTGACCGCTGGTGTTAAAGGTCATGTTAAAGGTGCCCACGTCCGCCGTTGGATCCGCTGCACTGCCATCCTTCACGTTCACGGTCCAGGCGTTGTCGCCGGTCTTGGTGAAGTAAAGGTTCAGGTTGTGCTCGTTACCCAGCGAGTCATAGGTGGTCATTGACGCTTTGCTGTTGTAAGAAGCCGTATTGTTAATATCCAGCGGCGTGGTAGTCGGCACGCTGTCGGTAGAGTTCAGGTTCGCCACCAGCGCTGCGGTAGAGGTCGATTTAGCCGCCATCGCCGTTGTTGGGATGCTCAGCGCAACCGGGTTAGCACCGGTCTGCACGGTTGGTGGCGTACCGGTTGCCGGATAGCCGGTCAGCTGCAGGCCGTTGGCGTTGACGATGTTGCGGTTGGCGTCCAGGGTAAACTGGCCGTTACGGGTATAGGACACCGCGCCGCTGCTGTCGGTCATACGGAAGAAACCAGACTGGCTGATCGCCACGTCCAGGCCACGGCTGGTGGAAGTGGTGGTACCGTCGTTAAAGTCCTGCGTTACCGCAGCCACTTTTACGCCCAGGCCCACTTTAGAATCCGCGAACATATCGGCGAAGGAAACGGTAGCGGATTTAAAACCCACCGTTGCGGAGTTAGCGATGTTGTTGCCGATAACGTCAAGGTTGCTGGAGGCGGCGTTTAAGCCACTGACTGCCTGAGAAAATGCCATCTGTGTATTCCTGAATTGGGGTTAAGTTAAATAATCTGACGAACATTCGCGACGGTGGTCGTACCCATCGTGCCGAGGTCCAGAACGGCACCGCTGGTGTCGTTAGTAACCCCATTAACCAATGCATAGTTCAGCGGCTGCGCGACCAGCTGGCCGCTGGCGTTGCTGGCGCTGATAGCCACGCTGTATTTACCGTCTGTTGCCGTGGTGCCATCAGCCTGTGAACCATCCCATGAGAAGGTATGGACACCGGCACTCAGCGCGCCCAGGTTGATGGTTTGCACCACTTTGCCGGACGAATCAGAAATAGTTGCCGTAGTCGCCGTGGAGGCCTGCGTCAGGCTAAGGCCGAACGGCGTAGTCTGGCTGCTGCCAACCAGCACCTGCGAGCCATCGACCATCACGCCGTGACCAATCAGCGTGGAAGCCTGCAAAGACTGTCCGCTGTTGATCTGGCCGGAAATCGATCCCAGCGTGGTGTTCAGTTTTTCAATACCGCTCAGGGTGTTGATCTGCGCCAGCTGGGTAGTCAGCTGGCTGTTGTCCATCGGATTCGTCGGGTCCTGGTTTTTCAACTGCGTGACCAACAGGGTCAGGAAGTTACTTTGCAGGTCGGCTGCCGAGGTATCGGTAGTCGACGACGACGAGGTAATAGCTGTGTTATCAAGTGACTCATTAACGCCAACGGTAATGCCCATCTGCCTGTTCCTTATTGACCCATGGTCAGGGTTTTCATCATCATTTGTTTCACGGTATTCAGTACTTCAACGTTGGCCTGATAGCTGCGCGAGGCCGACATGGTATTAACCGTTTCCCCGACCACATCGACGTTTGGCATCTTTACGTAGCCTTTGGCGTCTGCCATCGGATTACCCGGTTCGTAAACCAGTTTTGCTGGCGTTGGGTCATCGACGACCTGCGACACACGCACGCCGCCGGTTACTTCGCCTGGCTGCGCGTCGGTCTGGAAGACGACCTGCTTTGCCACATAAGGCTGACCATCCGGGCCGGTGACGCTGTCGGCGTTGGCCAGGTTACTGGCGCTGACGTTCAGGCGCTGCGACTGGGCGGCCATTGCCGAACCGGCGATGTTAAAAATATTCAGTAAAGCCATAAATTATTGCCCCTGTAGTACGGACATCATGCTTTTGATCTGCCCGCTGATGACGGTCAAATCCGTCTGGTACTTCAGGCTGTTATCGGCGAACTCGGTACGTTCACGGTCCATATCCACCGTGTTGCCATCCAGCGAAGGCTGGGAAGGCACGCGGTACATCAGATCCGCTGATGAAGGTTCCGCCGACTGTGCAGCGATATGGCGTGATGACGTTGTCGCCAGCGACATGCCCGTTCCCTGCGCCCGGCCCTGCTCCATCACTTTGCTCAGCTGGCTGGCAAAATCGATATCGCGCGCCTGATAGCCCGGCGTGTCCGCGTTAGCGATGTTGGATGCCAGGATCTCCTGCCGCTGGGCACGCAGGTTTAGCGCTTCGGTGTTAAACCGCAGTGCCGCGTCAAGTTTGTCGAGCATGCTTCCTCCGCAAGTTGAATTTCAGTGAGGAGAGAATAAGCGGACCAGGAATAATCCGATCGGCGGAATAGCGCTAAAAAGCGTCGTTAATTTGCGCCTTGACTTTGCGCGGGGGTCAGTAGAATTGTTGCCATGTTGTATTGAGGATGAAAAAAATGCGTGGTTTGACTTTCTTCCTGCTGGGACTGGGGATGGCGACAATGTCCGCCAGCGCCGCCGACTTAACGGCCCAGCTCAATCAATTTTTTAAAGCGCGCTATGGAGAAACCGGCCAGGGCGCCGATACTCTGAGCGTGGTGGTCAAAACGCCACAGACGCAATGGCCCACCTGTGAGGCTCCACAATTTTCTTTACCGGGCAATAGCCGGATGTGGGGCAACATGAGCGTGGCTGCTAACTGCGATCAGAACCGTCGTTACCTGCAGGTACAGGTTCAGGTCGAGGGTGACTATCTGGTGGCGGCCCGCCAGGTGGTACGCGGCACGGCGCTGACCGCAGATGATTTAAAAGTCGTACATGGCCGTCTGGATACGTTACCGGCACGCGCGGTTATTAATGCCGCCGACGTGGCTGACGGCATCGCGCTGCGGGACATTATTCCCGGCCAGCCGCTCACGATGATGATGGTGCGCCAGCCGTGGCGAGTAAAAGCAGGCGATAATGTTAACGTTATTGCCAGCGGAGACGGTTTTAATGTTGCCAGCGAGGGGCGCGCCATGAATAATGCGACCGCCGCGCAGCTGGTCAGAGTCAGAATGAATTCGGGACAGATTGTCAGCGGTAAAGTCGGCCCGGATGGGAATATTCTTATAACGCTATAAACAGCTAAAGATGGCTTCATCTCTGCCGATAGTGTAAATAACAGACGTAATACACTTAGCTATTCAGGCCGCGATTTGCCTGAACTTACAGGAGCCAGATATGAGCATCGACAGAACTCAGCCTACGAAGCCAGCCAGCACTGTGCAGCCTCGCGATCTTCCCGAAGTTGCCACGCCCAAGGCCCAAAAGACAGAGACAGCAACGAAAACTACCCCGTCGGGTACTCAGGTAGTATTGAGCGGCGCCCAGTCGCAGCTGACCAAAGCCAGCTCGCAGGATATTAACACCGCGCGCGTTGAGCAGCTGAAGAGCGCTATCCGTAATGGCGAGTTGAAAATGGATACCGGCAAAATTGCCGATGCCCTGATTCAGCAGGCCAAAGACTCTATAGAAGGTAACTAGGTAAATGACTAAGCTGCTGACCGCGCTTGATAAAATGCTGGAAGTACTGAAAAGTCTGGCTGACGTAATGACGGCAGAGCACCAACAGCTCTCAGGCGGCCAGATCAACAGCAGCTTACTGCAGCGTATTACGGAAGATAAAGGTTCTCTGCTGGCGACGCTCAATTTTCTTGAGCAGCTGCGCCGCGACGCGGAGAAAGAGGCTGGCGTTTATGCGCCCTACAGCGGTCAGCCAGAAATGGCCCGTCGCTGGTCAGCCCTTCAGGAACAGACAGTAAAACTGCGCGACACCAATTTGCACAACGGCATGCTGCTGAATCATCAAATCTCCTTTACTGAAAAGGCGATTGAGGTATTGAAACCTTATCAGACGCAGAGCTTCTACGGCCCGGATGGCCAGGCGACTTCAAGCAGCTACGTGAATCGTAAAGTGTAAGTCTTTAGGAAGATACGTTAAGCGTTAGCCTTAAAGTAAGGCGCAGTTGAGCGCCACGCATAAAAAACCCCGGCAGATGACCGGGGTTTTGCTTTTGTTTTACCGCTGTTTTCAGGCGGTTGTTGTGCGGGCGAAATCTTTCACGCGGAAACCCAGCAGCGCCAGTACCGCAAAGTAGACACCGCCGCCCACGGCACAGACTGCCGCCAGCCGCAGTAAGCGCATCAGCATGTTGCCTTGCGCCCAGTCCGGCATCACCCAGAGAATGCCCACCAGCGCCGCCGCCATCGCCACCACGGCAATCACCAGCCGCAGCAGAAAGCTAAACCAGCCGGGCTGCGGCTGGAAAATTTTCTGCTTTCTAAGCTGCCAGTACAGCAGCGAGGCGTTCAGGCAGGCCGCCAGACCAATCGACAGCGCCAGACCCGCATGCTTCAGCGGCCCAATAAACGCCAGGTTCATCAGCTGCGTCATTATCAGGGTAATAATGGCGATTTTTACCGGCGTTTTAATGTCCTGCCGCGAATAGAAGCCCGGCGCCAGGATTTTTACCACGATCAGGCCCATCAGGCCCACCGAATAGGCGACCAGCGCGCGCTGGGTCATTGCGGCATCGAAAGCGGAAAACTTGCCGTACTGGAACAGTGAAATAGTCAGCGGTTTGGCAATAATCCCCAGCGCCACCGCGCTCGGCAGCGCCAGCACGAAGCAGAGACGTAATCCCCAGTCCATCAGGCGGTTATATTCCTGGTGATTGTTGCTGGCAAAGCTTTTCGCCAGCGAAGGCAGCAGAATGGTACCGAGCGCCACGCCCAGCACGCCGGAAGGAAACTCCATCAGACGGTCGGCGTAATACATCCAGGAAACGGAGCCCGAAACCAGAAAAGAGGCAAAAATAGTGTTAATGATCAGCGAAATCTGGCTCACGGAAACGCCCAGTATCGCTGGCCCCATCTGGCGCATCACTCGCCAGACGCCCGCATCTTTCAAATTCAGGCGCGGCAGCACCAGCATGCCGATTTTCTTTAAATGCGGCAGCTGATAGCCCAGCTGCAGCACGCCGCCAGCCACGACGGCCCAGGCCAGCGCCATCACCGGCGGATGAAAATGCGGTGCGGCAAACAGCGCAAAACCGATCATGCTGACATTCAGCAGCGTGGGCGCAAAGGCCGGAACGGAAAAACGGTTCCAGGTATTGAGGATTGCGCCCGCCAGCGAGGCCAGAGAGATAAGCATGATGTAGGGGAAGGTGACGCGCAGCAGCGCCGAAGTCAGCGCGAACTTATCGGCGGTATCGGCAAAGCCCGGTGCGGTAACCAGAATCACCCACGGCGCGGCAAACATCCCGGCCAGCGTGATAATCGCCAGCGCCAGCGTCAGCAAACCGGAAACGTAAGCGACAAAAACCCGCGTCGCTTCCTCGCCCTGCTTACTTTTATACTCGGCAAGAATGGGCACAAAAGCCTGGGAGAACGCGCCTTCAGCAAAGATACGGCGCAGCAAATTGGGTAACTTAAAGGCGACAAAGAAGGCGTCGGTTGCCATTCCCGCGCCAAAAACGCGCGCCACTATGGCATCGCGCGCAAATCCCAGCACGCGAGAAAACAGGGTCATCGAGCTGACCGCTGCCAGTGATTTCAACAGGTTCATTTTCTTCCTGATTTTTTTGCAAGGATGCGGCTCGGGCCACGGTAATTACTCGGCCACGGGCAAACCGCCTGAAAGTGGGCATAGTCTACTGATATAGCGCTAAATAACCATATTCGATTGTTACACGTTATTCTCTGTCGCTGTCGCGCCAGAGCTTTTCAATAACGCGCTGCGCGGCCAGCGCCTGCTCGCCGGAGGTTTGCGGCATAGTCTGATTTTGCACGCAGTCAATAAAATGACGGGCGGCGCCGACAAATCCTCGCTGCTCCAGCGTGCTTTGCCAGCCCGGTACCGGCTCAATAATCAGGCGGCCAGCGGTTTCCTGACGGAGTTCACGCATCTCATCAACCTGCCAGACGCTGCCGTCCGCTATCGCCACTACCGATTCACGCTGCGTCCCCGCCCGTCGGTGCATACTGGTAGTGATTTGCAGATTGCCGTAATGAAAATGGTGCTCGGCGTAGAGCATTTCGCCTTCATCGTTGGTTTGTAAAACGCCGCCCTGCAGCGTTCCCCCGCCGCCCAGCCACAGCGCCGTATCCACCACGTGCAGATAGTCATCCAGTAAGGTAAAGAAAAGATCGTGCGGCCCGACGCTGTCACAGCGATGCTTATCCATGCGCAGCGAAGCGAGAGGGTTAACCTGCTTCAGCTGAAGATAACGAGGCGCAAAACGGCGGTTAAAAGCCACCATCAGTTTGCGCCCGTGCCTGTGCGCCAGTGCCACCAGCTGCTCAGCTTCGGCAAGCGTAGCCGCCAGCGGCTTGTCGACGCAGACATCTTTTCCCGCCAGCAGCAGCTGTTTGACAATGCTGAAGTGCGTGGCGGTGGAGGTATGAACAAAGAGAGCATCGCAGGCGTCGCTCAGCCCGTCCAGCGTACTGTAAAGCGGAATACGCCAGCTGTCGCATACCGCGCGGGCTTTCTGCTGGCCGGGAGAAAACGCGCCGACAAACTGAAAGTCCCGGGCGTTAGCCAACACCGGTAGCCAGGCTTTTTGCGCAATATTGCCTAAACCGACCATCCCTATACGTAACGTCATCACACACTCCTGGCGACTATGCGGCCTTAAGCCCTGTCGTTATTTCAGCATCCGGCGACGCCGGTTAACTTATCCGATTCTGCTACGCCCGCTATCATCTGACTCAGGCTGTTTCAGCCGCGCTCGCTATGGCTGGTTGCGGTTCTGTAAGCCGCGCCTGCTGTCAATTTTCACCGTTGACTATGGCAGTAAGCTTTGCCAGCTGTTGCCTGAGCTCTGCCATTTCGCGCTCCAGTTCGGCAACGCGCTCGTTCAAATCGCCATTTTCCGTCGCTGTATCGGTAACGGCCAGCGCCGCTTCATCCACCTGACCGCTGAAAAGATGCATATAGCGGCTTTCTCGCTTGCCCGGCTCGCGTGCCAGCCTGACCACAAAAGGGCCATCTTCTCGCGTCGCCAGATTTTCCAGCGTCTGCTCCACCTCGGCCATATCGGCAAATTCATGCAGGCGAGTGCTGCGCGTACGCAGTTCGCCCGGCGTTTGCGCGCCGCGCAGCAGCAGCGTGGCGACCAGCGCAAACTCGGCGGGGGACAGTTTTAGCTGGCCGAACTCGCTGTTACAAAAACGATGTTCGTACTTTACTACCCGCTGCCCGGCACCGCTAAAAGCGGTAATCAGATGTTTTTTAGCCAGCATGTCCAGCGAATCCTGCACGCTGGTTTCACCAAGCGTCATCACCGGTTCACGGTTTGATTTCTGGTTGCAGGCCGTCACGACGCCGTTCAGCGACATAGGATATTGGTCCGGCGTGGTGACCTGTTTTTCCAGGAGACAGCCGATAATGCGCGCCTCAACGGGCGAAAGCGTCATTTTCATTAAAAGGATCCACGTCGTTCAGGTGTCCATTCTCTGGCAGTCAGCGCGGTCAACACGTGATCCTGCCAGCGTCCGTCAATCAGCAGATAATCTTTGGCATAGCCCTCTTTCTCAAAGCCGAGCCGCGCCAGCAGATCGCCGCTACGCTGATTATGCGGCATATAGTTAGCCATGATACGGTGCATCCGTTGCTGGCGCTGCATATAGCGAATCGCCGACTGTAATGCCTCAAACATCATGCCCTGGCCCTGCCACTTCTGCCCCAGCGAGTAGCCCAGATAGCAGGCGTGGAAAGAGCCGCGCACCACATTACTGAAGTTTGCCACGCCGCGCACTTCGTTTTCGTCCGGATCCATCACCGCAAAATAGTAGGCGCTGCCCTGCTTATGCATATCGGTTATCAGCCCCAGCCGCGCCTGCCAGCCGGAAGGATAGCAGTGGCTCTCGTCGCGAATCGGCTCCCAGGGCTTAAGAAACAGCCGGTTTTCTGCATAATAATCCGCCAGACGCCAGGCGTCGCGCTCGTGGATTAGACGCACGACCAGCCTGTCGGTGGTCAGACGAACTTTGGGCGCAGCGGAACGATAGCCAAACATCTTCTCTCCTGAGCAGGGGCAGTTAGGTTAAATACCGGCGCAAAAGAGTGGCTGGCCGGTTTAAGCAGCTTCTCTTCACTATAACCGCCCGGTTAGCCATGTAAAATATTGCGGGTGAAATTTCAAAAAATAATGACGGAAGCCGCTGAAAATAGCGGATAAAATGCGCTCTCAATGACGCTTACTTCCCGCCTTCTCCCTGATTTTCGCGCTTATACCGCGGTTTGCCCTCGTGCTAAATCTCTTCCATACTCCCTTAATACATTCAGAAGATTACAGGCAAGACCGTTAATCTTCACCGCTGTAAGGAGGCATTCTTGAAACTGTTTATTTACGATCACTGCCCGTTCTGCGTAAAAGCCCGCATGATTTTTGGTTTAAAAAATCTGCCGGTCGAACTGATCGTTATGGCCAATGATGATGAAGAAACGCCGAAAAAATTGATCGGTCAGAAAATGGCGCCGATCCTGATGAAGGAAGACGGTAGCTGCATGCCGGAAAGCCTTGATATCGTCGACTATGTAGATAAAAGCGACCGCGAACCGCTGCTGACGGGGCGCACTAATCCGGCCATCAGCGACTGGCTGCGCCACGTTAACGGCTATTTGAATAAGCTTCTGCTGCCGCGTATCGCCAAAGCACCTTTCGCCGAATTCGCCACGCCGGAGGCGCGCAGCTATTTTAAAAATAAAAAAGAGGCCAACGTTGGCAGCTTTGAAGAACTGCTGCAGCACTCGGAAGGCTTTATCAAGAATATCAACGATGACCTACGCAAGCTCGATAAGCTAATCGTGAAACCCAATGCCGTAAACGGCGAGCTTTCGCTGGATGATATTCGTCTGTTCCCTGTACTGCGCTCGCTGACGCTGGTGGCAGGAGTAGAGTATCCCAGCCGCGTGGCCGACTATCGCGACAACATGGCGAAACAGACCCAGGTTACCCTGCTCTCCTCTGTTGCCGCCTGATCTTCCGGGGCCACATTCGTGGCCCCGCTTTATTTCGTCACAAATTTTCCCGCAACCTTTACCGCCAGCCTGGTGACTCTCGGCCGTTTGTCCGGCAAGCTAGCGCTTCGCGTCAGAAGGGGTATCTGACGTCTCAAGTTCAGAGGAGCACTATGAAAAAGTTTTTTTGGGGGCTAAGCGCCCTGTTGCTGGTGGGTATGTTAACCGGCTGTAATCAGTTGACGCAGTACAGCATCAGCGAGCAGGAAGTAAACCAGGCGCTGCAAAAACATAACAATTTTGAAAAACAGATTGGCGTTGCCGGACTGGTCGATGCCCATATTGTGCTGACCGACCTCAGCAGCAAGATTGGGCGTGAAGAACCCAATAAGGTAACGCTTTCCGGTAAAGCCACGGTGGATATCAGCTCGCTGTTCGGTCCACAGCACGCGGTAATGCTGCTGACCATGAAAGCGCAGCCGGTTTTTGACAAGGATAACGGCGTCATTTACCTGAAAGATATGCAGCTCACCGACGTGCAGGCGCAGCCGGAAAAGATGCAGGGCGCGCTGAATACGTTAACCCCTTATCTGAATCAGTCGTTAAAAGATTACTTTAATCAGAAACCGGCTTACGTCCTGAGCACGGATCGCAGCAAGGCAGAGTCGCTGGCGAAGCGTTTTGCCAAAGGGCTGGAAGTAAAACCCGGCGAGCTGATCATTCCGTTTACCAATTAATCGCTTACGGCCTGCCTGCTGGCAGGCCGTTACGCCAGTCCGACACGCTGCAAATTTACGGTAAGCTTCAGGCAAACTTCCCCTTCTCTTACGGAGCAGCGCTTTTTTGCAACTTCTTTCATAAAGCAGGTGCAAACGTTTGGCTTTGCCCCTATCCTTGATACCCGGCCAAATCGCGCCATATCGATTTCCTTTCTGCCGGAGCCCGTAATGACTGCACACCCTCAGCTTGTAATCCGCCGCCCAGACGACTGGCATATCCATCTGCGAGATGATGAGATGCTGAAAACCGTGCTGCCCTTTACCAGCGAGGTGAACGGCCGCGCTATCGTTATGCCTAACCTGGTGCCGCCGGTGACCAGCGTTGCCGCCGCCATCGCCTACCGCGAGCGTATTCTGGCGGCCATTCCTGACGGCCACGCTTTTACGCCCTTAATGACCTGCTACCTGACCGACTCGCTTGATGCGGATGAAGTCGAGAAAGGTTTTAACGAAGGCGTCTTTACCGCCGCGAAACTCTATCCGGCGCATGCCACGACCAACTCCAGCCACGGCGTGACCAATATCGCCTCTATTGCGCTGGTGCTGGAGCGCATGCAAAAAATCGGTATGCCGCTGTTGATCCATGGTGAAGTGACCGACTCACACGTTGATATTTTTGACCGTGAGGCGCGCTTTATCGAAACGGTGATGGAGCCGCTGCGTAAACAGTATCCGGAACTGAAGGTGGTTTTTGAACACATCACTACCAAAGAAGCCGCGGCTTACGTGCAGGAAGGCAATCGTTTTCTGGGCGCGACCATTACGCCACAGCACCTGATGTTTAACCGCAATCACATGCTGGTTGGCGGCGTGCGCCCGCATCTTTACTGCCTGCCAATCCTGAAGCGCAACGTGCATCAGGAAGCCTTAAGAAAGGTTATCGCCAGCGGTAACGACCGTTTCTTTCTGGGAACGGATACGGCACCGCATTTGCGTCATCGTAAAGAGGCCAGCTGCGGCTGCGCGGGCGTCTTCAACGCCCCCTCTTCACTTCCCGCCTACGCTACGGTATTTGAGGAAATGGACGCGCTGGAGCATTTTGCCGCTTTCTGTTCCGAAAATGGCCCGCGCTTTTATGGTTTGCCGCTGAACGAAGGTACCCTTAAGCTGGTACGTCAGCCGTGGACGGTGCCGGAAAGCGTGACCCTTGGCGAAGATACGCTGGTACCGTTCCTGGCGGGCGAGACGCTGAACTGGCGCGTAGAGCTGTAACACGCAGGATAAAAAGGATTGCGTCCGGTTCCTTTGCTGTATATATTCACAGTACATTAATCGGAGGCTTTTATGCGTATTGAAGTCACTGTCGCAAAAACTACCTCTCTGCCGGCTGGCGCGATTGACGCGCTGTCGGCAGAGCTAAGCAAACGTATCGACAAGCAATTTCCTGAATCCGCCCACAGCGTCTCGGTGCGCTATGCAGCCGCCAATAATCTGACGGTGATGGGCGGCGGTAAAGAGGCGAAAGACCAAATCACCGATATCCTGCAGGAAACCTGGGAAAGCGCCGACGACTGGTTTATCACCGACTGACCGGCTCTGCCCTCTCTTCCGTTTTTTGCCGGGTTCGCCGCCCGGCTTTTTTCGTCTTCCCCCTGTTCGCGCCTGCCAGAATCTGTCTATAGTAGTCACACCCGATTAATGACCGCCGTTGGCTAAGAGGACGCTGTGAATGTCGAAAACCCTGAAGAAGCGATGACCTTTGGTGAACTGCTGGCGCTGATTGCCGATCAGCAGCGCCGTTTGAGCGTGCTCGAAGTCGCCTTCTCTTCCCTCTCTCTTTGTCTTGATGAGCGCGCTTCGCTGCTGCTGGTTGAAAAGCTGCGTCTGGAAGCAACGCGCCCGGAGCACGATGAAAATAAACGGCAGCATTTTGCCGCGCTGGCAGAAGAACTGGCCAAACGAGCCGGGTGAATAATATTTATTCAAGTTTTATTATTTCTCTGCCGATATTTATATTATCGGGACGGATTAAAAGTTTCTGCGTACGCTAATCCCGTTAAAAACAGAGTCAAATGGCCTTAATTGAAACTTCGTTCTGTGGGCAGCAGAATTTCTGTTATAATTATCCTGCTCTATGAAAAAAGGCCGCTTTGAACCTCGATAAATCACTTCGTTGTCATTGTCAACACGAGTAATAAGGGGGTTATAATGGACAGAAACAAAGAGGTTATCCAGACGCATCCCCTCATTGGGTGGGATATCAGTACCGTGGACAGCTACGATGCGATGATGATCCGTTTGCATTCGCTTACCTCTAACGAGCAGCCGAGCGATGAGGCAGAAGTGGGTCAAACCTATTGGTTGACCACCGACGTAGCCAGGCAATTTATCTCTATTCTCGAAGCTGGCATAGCCAAGATAGAAGCGACAGAATATCAGGATCGCGATTACAAAAAGCACTAATTTCGAACGCGTTACCCTGAAGGCACCCATACGGGTGCCTTTTTCATTAGCGGCGCTTTTGTTATCCTGCCCTGATTGCCCGTTTAACTAAGGAGCCAGGTGCAGATGGTATATGACTTAATAGTGGTAGGCAGCGGCTCGGTGGGCGCAGCGGCAGCATGGTATGCTAACCAGGCGGGCCTGAATGTGCTGATGATTGACCGTGCGCACCCGCCTCACCGTGAAGGGAGCCATCACGGTGAATCGCGTTTAATTCGCCACGCGTACGGCGAAGGTGCTCGCTACGTTCCGCTGGTACTGCGTGCCCAGCAGCTATGGGACGAACTGGAGCAGCGGTGTAGCGAACGTATTATGCAGCGCAGCGGCGTCATTAATCTTGCTCCTGTTAATTCCGAATTTATCCGCAACGTTCGGCAAAGTGCCGATGAATTCAGTTTACCGGTGGAAGTGTTAACCGGTGAAGAAGCCGCACGCCGCTGGCCACAACTCTCTGTTCCTGAAGGTTATATCGGCGTTTTTGAACCGCGCTCCGGCTACCTGAAGTCAGAACTGGCGCTACGCCATCTTATCCGTTTATGTGAACAGGCCGGCTGTGCACAGCTGTTCAACTGTGCAGTTACGGCACTGGGCGAGCGCGACGGATTACAGCTGGTGGAGACTTCAGAAGGCATTTTCCGCGGGAAAAAGCTGTTGGTCAGTGCGGGAACATGGGTTAAAACACTGCTGCCTTCGCTACCCATTACGCCGGTGAGAAAGGTCTTCGCCTGGCATCAGGCTGACGGCCGCTACAGTGAAAATAATAAATTTCCGGCTTTCACCGTCGAGATGCCTGACGGCACACACTTTTATGGTTTTCCTGCAGATAACAACGCGATCAAAATCGGCAAGCACGACGGTGGTCAGCCGATTACCGCGCCGGAACAGCGT
This sequence comes from Erwinia phyllosphaerae, assembly GCF_019132875.1. Classification (GTDB taxonomy): domain Bacteria; phylum Pseudomonadota; class Gammaproteobacteria; order Enterobacterales; family Enterobacteriaceae; genus Erwinia; species Erwinia phyllosphaerae. The sequence continues at coordinate 30,044 of NZ_JAHSPF010000003.1, read as the reverse complement.
AAGCCTTTTGGTGCCGTAGCCGAAGATGGCAGCGAGCTGTTTAACTTTTTACGCCATTTTTTGCCCGGCGTCGGCGTTTGCCTGCGTGGCGAAGCCTGCACTTATGATAATACGGCGGATGAAGATTTTATTATCGATACGCTAAATCCGGACAGGATGATTATTACCGGCCTAAGCGGACACGGTTTTAAATTTGCCACGGTATTAGGTGAAATAGCGGCCCGGTTTGCGCAAAACAAATCGACAGAATTCGATTTAACGCCCTTCTCTCTTAGCCGCTTTTAAATAAAAAAAGACGGCAATAAATTGCCGTCTTTCCCACTCAGATAACTTCCGTAAATAACGTTATAGTTTCCCGGAAAATTATTTTGACGCTATTGCCGCTGCGTCTTTCTTTTGCTGACGCAGACGGAGCTTATTAATCAGCTTATGCGCTTCCGCTTTGCTGGCCACCGCCGGTGCCGATCCGTTCAGCGGCTTACGCGCCGTTTCACGCATAGTGAAAACGGTGATCACGCCAATAACGCCAGCCCCCATCAGATAGTAAGCAGGCATCATCAGATTATGCGTGGTTTCTACCAGCCAGGTGGTCATCAGCGGCGTCGTACCGCCAAACAGCGAAACGGACAGGTTAAAGCCGATAGCCAGCGCGCTGTAACGAATATCCGTAGCAAACAGCGCAGGCAGCGTAGCAGGCATTGAACCGCTGAAGCAGGTATGCAGCACGCCCAGAATAATCAGGCCCGCGAACACCAGCCACATATTGCCGGAGCCAATCAGCATCAGACAAGGTACGGCCAGTACGATCAGACCAATTGCGCCGCTTAAGATCACCGGACGACGGCCCAGGCGATCGTTCCAGTGACCGGAAAACAGCGTCAGCGGCATCATCACAAACATCACTACCAGAATCAGCAGCAGGCTGCTCATCTCGCTCAGACCCAGCACGCCGGTGAGGTAGCTTGGCATATAAGAGGTCAGCATATAGTTAGAGACGTTAAACAGCAGCACCAGGCCGATACACTTCAGCATCTGCGCGCGGTATTTGCTAAGCATTTGCAGCAGCGTCAGGCGCGGTTTGCTGTGCTCCAGCGCGTCCTGTTTTTCCATATGCTTCTGGAACGCCGGCGTTTCTTCCAGCTTCAGGCGCACGTAGAGTCCGAACAGGCCAAGCGGTGCGGCGATAAAGAATGGAATACGCCAGCCCCAGTCCAGCAGCGTTGCTTCCGGCATGGCGGCAGTCAGGCCGGTAACCAGGCCCGCGCCGAGCAGGTAGCCACCCAGCGTACCGAATTCCAGGAAGCTGCCCATAAAACCGCGACGGTTATCGGTAGAGTATTCCGCGATGAAGGTCGCGGCACCGCCATATTCGCCGCCGGTGGAGAAACCCTGAACCAGACGGGCTACCAGCAGCAGGACAGGTGCCAGGATACCGATGCTGTTATAGCTGGGTATCAGGCCGATACAGAAGGTGCCGATAGCCATCATGATCATCGTGACGGCCAGTACTTTCTGACGTCCTACTTTGTCACCCAGCGGGCCAAAGACCAGCCCGCCAATGGGACGCACCACGAAAGCCGCCGCAAAGGCACCGAAAGCCGCAAGCAGCTGCGCCGCAGAGCTACCGCCGGGGAAGAAGACTTTACCAATAGTGACCGCAAGATAGCTGTAGACGCCAAAATCAAACCATTCCATGGCGTTGCCCAGCGCAGCTGCACCGACGGCGCGCTTCAGCATGTCTTTATCAACGATGGTGATATCGTCTACGGTGAGTTCTTTCGATTTTTTCTGCCAGAAGTGCTTTTTGTGTCTGGTTTCTGGTTGCGTGCTCATACAATCCCCTTAGTGAGAATGACTGGCAGCATCATAGCTTTCGTTGCCGGTGGAGCCTGGGGTGAAGAGAGGGAATGAAAGCTATAAAGCAGCAAAGTTTGAAAGTACAGCGGGTAAAAACGTTTCTTTACGGGAATTTACTCTATACGACAGGCTCCTTTTTATCAAGTTTGTGACAGAAATCGCTGCAATAGCCGATTTATTCACTGGTAAATCGTGTGGCCATTGTGCAAGTCAGACAGAAAAGCTGGGCCGTTAGCCCTCTTCCCTCCGACGTTTTACAAAACGCCGAAGGAAAGGATATTAGTGTCTTTCTGCATGCCGAAGGAAAAGGTGTATTAGTATCTTTCTGCATGCCGAAGAGAAAGGGGATTACTGTCTTTCTGCTATCCCCAGAGATGACGTCCGGCGGTATTACTTTGCAGATTTTCTGGATCCACCAGCAGGGCTTGCTCAAGATGCAGCCAGAGTTTTCTTAGCTCTGGCCCGGTGCGTTTGTCAGCCAGCAGCGACTGTTCATCCATTGCAGGCAGCATTAGCGGATGTTCAGTAGTGGCCCGGGGACTGCAATCTTCTATCAATCGACAACCGAGGATATGCAGCATTTCCGTCAGCTGCGCCTGCGCAAGCGTTGCACGCACTGAAAGGTTGGGAAAGGCCAGCCGTTTTTCCATTAGCTCTCCGCTGCCAACAATCCAGTCCAGCGCATTTTTCATCACGCCTGAAACACCGTGCGCATACTCGGGGCTTACCAGTAAGAGCATATCGGCCTCGGCAAGCGCCTTACGCCAGCGGCTAACCTCTTCACCAGCCTGCTCATCATTATCCGCATTAAACAGCGGCAGGCGGCCCAGCTCTGAGTAGATCCTGAAATCTATGTTCTCTGGCTTAATAAGCTGCATGGCTCGCAGAAAAAGATGGTTAACCGAGGCGCTACGCAGGCTGCCCGCGACGGCAAGAATCCGGGGTTTATGGCTCATTGTTTTCCCTTTTGTCGAACTGTGTTAGCAGCTGGTACATGAATTATTGACCAGCTGTCATGCTCTGAGATAAGCCAGCATACTCCGTAGCCAAAGCCGACGCTAAACGGTGTTTTTAGTATGTTGTAACTATCAACGGCATCATTATGCAAGCAGAGATGCCGCAACGGCCAATGAGGACGAGCGTTCAGCAAGCAGGGGGTCAGAGAATGCCCATGAGAATCGGCGGCTTTAGCCAATACCAAACCGCATAATATGGGCCTGATAAGCTCAAAAATATAAAAGCGACCGGCGTCCGTGCCGGTAACTGCGCTGAAAACTTAATTATCCGGCGTGGGGATTTTCAGCGTCATATTCAGCAAGCCGCGCGACTTGTTGAAAATTTTATTGCCGTTTTCGCGTCCCGCCCGGCGAGCACGCTGCTCTTCCGGCGTTAGCGCCAGCTCTTCCATGCAGATTGGGCTACAGCAATCGTGATATTTTTCCGCGCAGCTCGGACACTGGATAAACAGCAGATGACAACCGTCGTTTTTACAGTTTACATGCGTATCGCAGGCCGTCCCGCACTGGTGGCAATGTGCGATAACATCTTCTGAAATACGTTCGCCCATACGCTCGTCAAAGACAAAGTTTTTCCCCTTGAAGCGTACCGGCAAGCCCTGCTCGCGCGCGCGACGGGCGTACTCAATAATCCCGCCTTCAATGTGATAAACATTTTCAAAGCCGTTGTGACGCATCCACGCGCTGGCTTTTTCACAGCGAATACCGCCGGTGCAGTACATCACGATTTTTTTGTCTTTGTTGTCCTGCAGCATATCAACCGCCATTGGCAGCTGATCGCGGAAGGTGTCCGCCGGAATTTCCAGCGCGTTGTCAAAATGGCCCACTTCATATTCATAGTGGTTACGCATATCGACAAAAACCGCGTCCGGATCGTCCAGCATGGCGTTGACTTCGCCCGCCTTGAGATAGCCGCCAACGTCGCTGGCGTCAAAAGTTTCATCGGTAATACCGTCGGCAACGATGCGTTCGCGCACTTTCAGGCGCAGCACCCAGAACGATTTTCCATCATCGTCGAGCGCGATATTCATGCGCAGGTTATCCAGCGCCGGATCGAAAGCGTACAGCATCGCCTTCATCGCTTCGTACTGGCTGGCCGGTACGCTGATCTGCGCGTTAATACCTTCCGCAGCGACGTAAACGCGACCAAAGACTTTTAATTTTGTTAAGGCGATATAAAGCGCATCACGGAAGGCTTTTGGATCGTTGATGGTGAAATACTTGTAGAAGGAGACTGTGGTACGCGGCTCGGTCTCGGCCAGCATCCGCGCTTTCAGCTCTTCATTAGAAACAAGGTTATGTAACACTGGCATGGTGTACGTTCCTGCGACTTTTGAGAAATTTTGCGGGCGCTATCATACCTGAATGTTGTCAGAATCAAACCGAAATCCAGCGGGTTTGTAAAAAAGAAGCTACCGAAGCTGGCGTTATGCAAGTGACAAAAAAGCATATCCTGACCAACATCACAAAAAAATCTGCCTATAGTTAGCCTGTTCAGTCTTACATTTATGGAGAAAGTGCATGAGCCAGCTATTTAGCCCAATCAGTCTGGGTAAGTTAACGCTTAAAAACCGTATCGCCATTGCCCCTATGTGTCAGTATTCCGCCGAGCACGGCAAAGCAACAGCATGGCACCGCATTCATCTTGGCCATCTGGCGCTTTCCGGGGCGGGACTGTTAATTATTGAAGCCGCAGCGATTGAGCCTGCCGGACGCATCACGCCGCAGGATTTAGGGCTGTGGGATGACCAGACCGAACAGGCGCTGGGCGAAGTGCTGCACGACGTGCGTAAATATTCCAAAATGCCGATCGGCATTCAGCTCGCCCATGCCGGACGCAAGGCCTCTACCGATGTACCGTGGCACGGCGGCAAATTTTTGCAGCCGGAACAGGGTGGCTGGCAGACCTCCGCGCCTTCCGCCGTCCCTTTTGACGAGGGCGACAATACGCCGCTGGCGCTGACCGCCGAGCGTATTAAAGAGATTAAGCAGGCGTTTGTCGATAGCGCCATCCGTGCCGACCGCCTGGGCCTGGATCTGATTGAGGTTCATGCCGCGCACGGTTATCTGCTGCATGAGTTTTTATCGCCACTGTCCAATAAGCGTGAAGATAAGTATGGCGGCTCGCTGGAAAACCGGATGCGTCTGACGCTGGAAGTTTTCCGTGAAGTGCGCCGCGTCTTCCCGGCGGACAAGCCGGTTGGCGTGCGCATTTCCGCGACTGACTGGGTGAACGGCGGCTGGGATCTGGAACAGTCTGTGGCACTGAGTAAAGCGCTGGCTGCAGAAGGCTGTGCCTATATTCACGTCTCCAGCGGCGGCCTGGCGCCAGAGCAGAAAATCAGCGTAGGCCCGAACTATCAGGTGCCTTTCTCCGCGGCGATTAAAAAAGAAGTGTCTGTTCCGGTTATTGCTGTGGGGCTGATCACCGAGCCACATCAGGCTGAGGCCGTGCTGGTAGAGCAGGAGGCCGATATGGTCGCCCTGGCGCGCGGCATGTTATATAACCCACGCTGGCCGTGGCATGCCGCTGCCGCCCTGGGTGCAAAAGTTGATGCACCAGAGCAGTACTGGCGCTGCGAACCGCATGAAGTAAAAGGCCTGTTTAACTCCTGATGTACCTGTTAACGCCAGCGCCATCGTGCGTCTGGCGTTATAAACCGCTTGAATCCCCACGCATTAATTCAGTTTACCGTCAAAAAATGGCACAATAGGTCATAAACAATAAATTCCGGGCAGCATAATAATGCCCTTTTTACGATCTGGACACTCATGACTCAGCTGCCTCAGTTTACGCGCGCTTTGTTGCATCCCCGTTATTGGTTTACCTGGTTGGGTATAGGCTTGCTCTACCTGTTGGTGCTGCTGCCCTACCCCCTGCTCTATCGTCTTGGCTGCGGCCTGGGACGCCTTGCCATGCGTTTTATCACCCGCCGCGTAGAGGTTGCCCGCCGTAATCTGGAACTCTGCTTTCCGGAAATGCCGGAAGCGGAACGGGAAGCGATGGTGGTGCGTAATTTTGAATCAGTCGGTATGGGCCTGATTGAAACCGGCATGGCCTGGTTCTGGCCAGACTGGCGTATCAGCAAATGGTTTCAGGTAAGCGGTCTGGAACATATTGATAAGGCCCATCAGGAAGGCAAAGGTGTGCTGCTGATCGGCATGCACTTTTTGACCCTGGAACTGGGCGCGCGAATTTTCGGTATTCATAACCCCGGTATTGGCGTGTATCGCCCTAACGACAATGCGCTGCTCGACTGGCTGCAAACGTGGGGAAGAATGCGCTCAAATAAAAGCATGCTGGACCGCAAGGATCTGAAAGGCATGATCCGCGCGCTGAAAAACGGCGATATCATCTGGTACGCGCCCGATCACGACTATGGCCCAAAAAGCAGCGTCTTTGTGCCTTTCTTTGGCGTGGAAAAAGCCGCCTCGACCAAAGGCAGCTATTTGCTGATCCGCAGCGGTCAGCCTGCGGTTATTCCTTTTGTGCCGCGCCGTTTGCCACACGGCAAAGGCTACGAGATGGTTATCCTGCCTGCGGAAGATGCGATGCCGCTGGACGATGAAGCCGCCACCGCCGCGCGCATGAACAAAGTCGTCGAGCATGGCGTGCTGATGGCACCAGAACAATATATGTGGCTGCATCGCCGCTTTAAAACCCGCCCGGCGGGTGAACCTTCCCTGTATTGACCGATCCGGGCGGTGAGCGGCTTCCTCAACGCCCGCTTAATCGCCCGCTTTTTCTCAGGTTTCCGCTATTAACGCCGTATTTTTGAGCGCATACTTAGCTTGCTAATAAAATACACAGGCGCTTATGGCTACTACTGACTTTCCTTCGGCCATCAACTGGCAAAAAAATCTGTTTATCGCGTGGTGCGGCTGTTTCCTGACCGGCGTAGCCTTTAGCCTGGTGATGCCTTTCCTGCCGCTCTATGTAGAAGAGCTTGGCGTGACCGACCCGGAGGCGCTGAACCTGTGGTCCGGTCTGGTGTTCAGCATTACCTTTCTGTTTTCCGCTATCGCTTCGCCGTTCTGGGGAGGCCTGGCCGATCGCAAAGGCCGCAAAATCATGCTGCTGCGTTCGGCGCTGGGGATGGCAATCATCATGGTTTTGATGGGCATGGCGACCTCTATCTGGCAGTTTCTGGTGCTGCGTGCGCTGCTGGGCCTGCTGGGCGGATTTGTCCCCAATGCGAATGCGCTGATTGCCACGCAGGTACCGCGCAAAAGAAGCGGCTGGGCGCTGGGATGGCTGTCGACCGGGGCGGTGAGCGGCGCGCTGATCGGGCCGCTGATTGGCGGCCTGCTGGCAGACAGCTTCGGCCTGCGCCCCGTCTTTTATATTACCGCCACCGTGCTGTTTATCTGTTTCCTGATGACGCTGTTCGCCATCCGCGAAGAGTTTGTACCGGTGCAGAAAAAAGATATGCTGCACGCCCGCGAGGTTTTTACTTCCATTAAGAAGCCAAAGCTGGTGCTGTCACTGTTTGTCACCACGCTGATTATTCAGGTTGCGACAGGCTCTATCGCACCCATTTTGACGCTGTACGTGCGGGATCTGGCTGGCGATATTCAAAATCTGGCCTTCGTCAGCGGGCTGATCGCTTCAGTTCCGGGGGTGGCGGCGTTGATCAGCGCGCCACGGCTGGGCAAGTTAGGTGACAGGATCGGCCCGGATCGTATACTGATCGCTATGCTGATCGTTTCCGTGCTGCTGCTGATCCCCATGTCGCTGGTACAGAACCCTCTTCAGCTGGGCATTCTGCGTTTTTTGCTGGGCGCGGCTGACGGCGCGCTGCTGCCTGCGGTGCAAACGCTGTTGATCTATAACGTCAGCAACGGCGTGGCCGGTCGCATTTTTAGCTATAACCAGTCTTTCCGCGATATCGGTAACGTAACCGGCCCGCTAATGGGTGCGGTAGTCTCTGCCCACTGGGGTTTTCGCGCGGTGTTTATGGTTACGGCTGGCGTGGTACTTTTTAACGCGGTCTACTCTTGGTACACGTTACGTTACCGGACTGCTCAGGCCGAATAACAGGTTACAGCTCGTTAAGAAACTGAGTCATCATTCCGGCGATCTCGCTAATACGAGGTTCACAGCGGCGATAGTAAGTCCATTTACCGACCTTGTTCGCCTCAAGAAGCCCCGCTTCCTGCAACACTTTCAGGCACAGCGAGGTGGCGGGCTGTGATAAGCCCGCCTTATCCTGAATAAGGCTGGCGCATACGCCATATAGCCCAAAATCGTATAGCTGGCTGTAACCGGAAAAAGCCTCCTGCGGGTTTTTAAGCCAGCTCAGCACGGCCATACGCGTTGGGTTTGCCAGCAACTTCATGGCATTTTCAGGGGTCATCCAGCCTCACAACCATCAGGAACGATAAAACGGATAGTCAGTATATCCTTTACGGGTGCCGCCATACAGCGATGCTGCATCCACAGCGTTCAGCGGATAGCCATTGCCTAAACGCAGCGGTAAATCCGGATTAGCAATAAAAGTCCTGCCAAAGCCGAACAGATCGCCCCAGCCCTGCTGCAGGATGTGTTCAGCTTTTTGTTGCGTGTAGCGGCCGGAATACATAATTGGCCCATGAAACGTGTCACGCAGTGCGTTGCGGAAGCTTTCCGGCAGATCGGGGCTGTTATCCCAGTCAGCTTCTGCAATCGACAGATAGCCAACGTTAAGCGAGTCCAGCATTTTTGCCGCCGTGATATAGGTGGTCTGCGGATCGTTTTCTACCAGGCCCAGATAAACTCGCTCTTCACTGGTGCTGGTAAATAGCGGCGCGAATCTTACGCCTACGCGCTGGCTGCCAAACACCGAGCTGACCGCCGCGATGATTTCCTGTAAAAAACGCAGCCTGTTTGCCAGCGAGCCACCATATTCATCGGTGCGAAAATTACTGTGCTGCGAAATAAACTGGTTGATCAAATAGCCATTGGCAGCGTGCAGCTCTACGCCATCAAATCCGGCTTCCTGCGCGTTCTCCGCAGCCTTACGGTACAGTTCTACAATTTCTTTTACTTCTGCGGTTGTCAGCTCGCGCGGCATCTCCGGCGCGGTAAGCATGCCTTCGCCCGGAGCGGTTTCAATAAATACGCGTACGCCTTCTGCCGCAATAGCGGAAGGGGCGACCGGTGGCTGTTTACCCGGCTGGAGTGCACTGTGCGAGACGCGGCCAACGTGCCAGAGCTGGCAAAATAGTGTGCCACCTTCCTGATGAACAGCTTCCGTTACCTTTTTCCAGCCGGCAATCTGCTCTGCACTGTGGATGCCCGGTGTCCAGGCATAGCCTTGCCCTCGCGGTTCAATCTGTGTTCCTTCGGTGATCATAAAACCGGCGCTGGCGCGCTGACGGTAATAGTCCACCATCATTTCGCCGGGAATGTTGCCTGGTTGTTCGCTACGGCAGCGCGTCAGCGGCGGCAGCGCAATGCGGTTACGCAACGTCAGATTGCCCATCTGCAAAGGCGTGAAGAGAGTTTTAGTGTTCATAGAGCGCATTATCCTGCTAATTGAAAACGCCCATTATATTTAAACATTTAAATATGTAAATGCATTTAGCCGTTGCAGGTCACCCGTTAACGGTAAAAAATAATTAAGCTTTTGATTTATCAGATAAGAGTGCTGGCCAGGCCAGTTGTACAGGATTTATGTCGATTCTGTTTAAAGTTTTTTCAGTGTGTGACGATAAATAATACAGACGGTGACGGGCATCCTGGCGCCGTATCCGAACCCTGGTAAAATTTTAAGGAAACGATCATGTCCGTTATCAATACTAACATTATGTCACTGACCACTCAGAACAACCTGAACAAATCACAGGCTTCTCTGAGCACCGCTATCGAACGCCTGTCTTCCGGCCTGCGTATCAACAGCGCTAAAGACGACGCCGCGGGCGAAGCGATTGCTAACCGCATGAGCTCACAGATCAAAGGTCTGACTCAGGCATCACGTAACGCCAACGACGGTATCTCTCTGACCCAGACCGCTGAAGGTTCACTGGACGAGGTCAACACCAACTTACAGCGTATTCGTGAACTGACCGTGCAGGCGAAAAACGGCACCAACAGCGCCGACGACATCGACTCAATCCAGAAAGAAGTTGACGCACGCCTGTCTGAAATCAACCGTATCGGCGCAGCAAGCACCTTTAACGGCACGGCAATCTTCAACTCTACCGGCAGCGTAAACATTCAGGTTGGCGCGAACGACTCTACCGACGCTAACGTTATCAGCATCGACCTGTCCGGCGCTGGCTTCCAGACTTCTGGCCTGGGCGCAACCTTCGACGTAACCGGCGGCGACCTGTCAGACCTGGATGCGCGCATCAAGGACGTTGACACCGCACGTAGCGGCCTGGGTGCGATTCAGAACCGTTTCGAATCTACCATCAACAACCTGAACACTTCTGTGACCAACCTGACTGCGTCACAGTCACGTATCCAGGATGCTGATTACGCAACAGAAGTTTCAAACATGTCGAAGGCGCAGATCCTTCAGCAGGCTGGTACCTCCGTGCTGTCAAAAGCCAACCAGGTTCCACAGGGCGTTCTGTCTCTGCTGCAGTAAGTTCTGTCGCTTCAGTAAACCCGGCTCCGGCCGGGTTTTTTATTGCCAGTTTTGTGGTCAGCATGTAAAGGCAAGGCAATTTTTTGCCCGGCATCCTGTCTGGCCCCCATAAAACTTGCCCGTGATAATTCCTGTCCCCGCAATATGTTTTTTTAATCCCACCGCCATTTTTCTTTAGAAGAGAGAAAAATTTCGTTAAGGCTCAAGCCAAAAAAATAATTCGCTAAATACCTGTGAAGTATTTTGAATACCTTGCTTACCAGCAGGGCCGGTGAGAATATTCACATTCAATCTGAACAATAAACAACACTTACTCTATGGAAGACTTTGTCCAGTTTATCGAAAAATATGACTCCTTTTTCAAGTTACTTCTGGCCCTGCTAATTATTATTACCATCTGGCTCTATTTTTATAAAAAAACGGGTTCAAGCTACAGTATGACGGACAAGCTCTGGTCAATATTTGTTGGTCAGAAAGATTTTTACAACAAAAAACTGGATACGTTTCATAAAGAGAGACACGATGTCGATAAATTCAATTCCGTCTATAATTTAAACGCCGCTAATGTTGCCGAGCTGGAGAAATTTACCGAGTGGGTCAAGGAAAATGGCCATGATATTCGGAAGATTTCTGGTATAAAGGGCTGGTTTAGTATTGCTAAGCTTAACGTTAGTAAACCTGCCAGGAGTATGACTTTTTTATTGCTGTTAACTTTCTTTTTCCTGGTTCTGTCTGGTCTGTTTGTATCCCTGTGCGGACTAACCCCAAACGCAATTGTCAAACTTAGCAAGCAGGATCCCTGGTTTATTATTAATCATCAAAGAGCAAAACCCCTGTTTAATGAGGCCGCCATTACCGCTGATAACTGTGCAGACACAAGCTATAACAAGGGCGATTATTCAAGGCGCTCCGGTATCACTCTGGGATCGGTTAACGGCATCTGTCAGGCATTTCAGGATAAAAAAGAATCTATGGCTATCGACAAAATCATTAAAAACCAGAAAATTTTATTTTATGTAGGCCTTTATATTATAGCCTTTGGCGGCCTGGCGTTAAAATATACCTTTCGCAGGATTAACGCGTTAGATTTTATCCATTCTTCTTTGCAGAAACGCCGTAATTAACGATGAGAGAGGATAACGACTGGCGCGAAGCCAGTCGCCTTGTGTAAAACCCGTCAGCAGCCAGGGTATTCTTTGCCACATTACCGATGCTAATCTAACTAACATACTGATAGTTAATCATAAATTATCATTAGTTTTTTTTCCCATTCGGGTTTACCCCAGCCAATCTTCGACTATCCTTCATAAAAACCTGCAACTTTTGTTTTTTGTTATGGAGAAACCCGATGAGCATGTATGCAACGCTGGAAGAGGCTATTGACGCCGCACGCGAAGAGTTCCTGGCCGCCAACCCGGAAATGGAAGAGGACGAAGCGTCAGTCAGCCAGTTTAACCTGCAAAAGTATGTGATGCAGGATGGCGATATTATGTGGCAGGCGGAATTTTTAGCCGATGACGTAGACGAAGGCGAAATCCTGGCTCTGCGCAGCGGTGAAGCGGCACAGGCGATTTTCGACGGCGACTTTGACGAAATCGAGCTGCGTCAGGAGTGGCTGCCGGAAAACACGCTGCACGAATGGGATGAAGGCGAGTTTCAGCTGGAGCCGCCGGGCGATACCGAAGAAGGTAAAGCCGCTGCGGACGAATGGGAAGACGATAACAGCGACTCCGAACGTGCGGATCGCTGGGAGTAAGGCTTAATCGTAAGGGCCGTGGTGCGCGTCCACCGGCAGCAGCAGCGTATCGACCACCAGCGACAGCGGCAGGTCGATAATCGTCAGAAAGCGCCAGGGCGTGTCGCGAACGTCCCACTGTACGCCCGGGTAATACTGGTTACCATGCCCCTGTCCGGGCATGGTCCGGCTGATGATACTGCCGCAGCCGGTCAGCAACAGCAGGGAAAGTCCCAGCAGTAAAGTACGAATCAACGTGATCATCTTCTTAGTCTTGAATAAAAAACGCGCCATTGTACAGCAATAGATCGGCTTAATAAGCGTATTGAACGCAAAAAATCTGTAAAACCCCGCCGTACTGGCCCGCTCCTGCCTTATTGCCGCTATCTCATCTGTCCCCTTCTTTTCGGGCCGTGACTTTTACTCGCTGTCCATACAATGCTGTTCCTGTTCTATGCTTTGTGGGCAACTTCCCGTTATCGCAAGAGGTTTCCCCTTTTGCTCATTTACGAACTGGAGCCAGAATATGAAAGCCCTCACCTACCATGGCCCGCACCGGGTCAGCGTCGACAACATGCCCGACCCTACCATTGAAGCGCCTGACGATATTATTCTGCGCGTAACGGCTACGGCTATTTGTGGTTCCGATCTGCATCTGTATCGCGGCAAAATTCCGGGGACAAACCATGGCGATATTTTTGGCCATGAGTTTATGGGCGAAGTGGTGGAAACGGGCAATGCCGTGACAAAAGTCGCCAGGGGCGACCGGGTCGTGATCCCTTTTGTTATCGCCTGCGGCGACTGTTTCTTCTGTCAGCTTCATCAGTATGCGGCCTGCGAAACCACCAACAGCGGCCGTGGCGCTATTCTCAATCGTAAAGGCATTACGCCACCTGCCGCGCTGTTTGGCTATAGCAATCTCTACGGCGGCATCCCGGGCGGACAGGCGGAATATGTTCGCGTACCTAAAGCCAACACCGGCCCGTTTAAAGTGCCGGATACGCTTTCCGATGAAAAGGTGCTGTTCTTATCCGATATTTTGCCCACGGCCTGGCAAGCGGTGCAGAATGCCGGTCTGAAACAGGGTTCCAGCGTGGCGATTTTTGGTGCTGGCCCGGTTGGTCTCCTGAGCGCGGCCTGCGCCAGGCTGGCGGGCGCCGAACAGATCTTTATGATCGATCATCATCCCTACCGGCTGGAATTTGCTCGCGAACGTTACGGGGTGATCCCCATTAATTTCGATGAGAACGATGACCCGGCAGCCTGGATTATAGAAAACACCAAAGGCCATCGCGGCGTGGATGCGGTCATTGACGCCATCGGATTCGAAGCCAAAGGTAGCCTGACGGAAACCGTGCTGAGCAACCTGAAGCTGGAAGGCAGTAGCGGCAAAGCGCTTCGCCAGTGTATTGCCGCCGTACGCCGTGGCGGCGTGGTCAGCGTGCCGGGCGTTTATGCAGGCTTTATTCACGCCTTTATGTTTGGCGACGCCTTTGATAAAGGCCTGACGTTTAAAATGGGGCAAACCCACGTCCACGCTTTCCTGCCTGACCTGCTGAAGCTGATTGAGCAAGGTCACCTCAAGCCCGAAGAGATTGTTACCCACCACATGCCGCTGGAAGATGCAAAGCGCGCCTACGAAATTTTTGAAAAGCGCCAGGAAGACTGCCGCAAGATTATTCTGGTGCCGGGAATGGCAAGTACTCAGGCCACGCTTTGACCTTAACGCCGTCCGCCGTTGCCTGTAACGGCGGACGCTTTCCACTATTCATCGCGGTTCCCTTTTCCTGAAAGTATCCCATTAGCGGTGAACACAGCATCTCATTTTATGTTGATGCTTTTGACCGCTGCGCCACATTGTAAAGTTAATCAATTATTATAAAGATAATTCCTCTGCCTGTGACGTCGTTCTCGGAATAATCCTTGAATTGGAAATTTCTGGATTTTAGCCGTCACAAACGGTGAGTTCAGACTAACCTTAATGCTGTTGTACGACGACTCGTTGATAAAAATGATTTTTTTCCCGCTTATAAAACGGAGTGAACTATGACCATCAAGACGCTGGAAGACTTATTCATTCATGATTTATCAGACGTTTATAGCGCAGAAAAGCAAATCACCCGCGCCCTACCGAAAATGGCCCGTGCCGCTACTGATGAGAAGCTGGTAGCCGCTTTTAAACAGCACCTTGAAGAGACGCACGGCCAGATAGAGCGCCTGGATCAGCTGGTGGAAAGTACCGATGGCGTACGCATTAAGCGTATGAAGTGCCACGCGCTGGAAGGTCTGGTGGAAGAAGCCCAGGAGATTATCGACTCCGTTGAGGCAGGCCCGGTGCGCGATGCTGGTTTGATTGGCGCGGCGCAGAAAGTCGAACATTACGAAATTGCCACCTACGGTACGCTGCGCGCGCTGGCCTTAAAGCTGGGCTACAAAGAAGCCGCCCGTCTGCTGGGAGAAACGCTTGAAGAAGAGAAAGCTACCGACGACAAGCTGACCGTTATCGCAGAACAACAATAATTTTCTACTGGCCACTCAGAGAAGCCGGACTACAAACTTACGAGGTACACCATGACGCATGAAGAGAACTATCTGGCCTGGGTAAAAGACGCGCATGCAATGGAAAAGCAGGCGGAAAGCATGCTGGAAAAACAGGCTGCGCGCCTGGAACACTATCCGGATCTGAAAGCCCGTATTGAACAGCATATTGATGAAACTCGCCAGCAGCAGGCAATGGTACAGTCGGTTATCGATCGCTATGACACATCGCATTCCGTATTAAAAGATACGGTTGGCAAGCTAACGGCTTTTGGCCAGGCGATGGGCGGCATGCTGGCGGATGACGAAGTAGTTAAAGGCGCGATTAGCAGCTATGCCTTTGAGAATTTTGAAATCGCCAACTACACGGCGCTGATTGCGGCCGCTGAACTGATAGGCGATACCGAAGGCGCAAGAGTGTTTACCGAAATTCGCGAACAGGAAGTGGCAATGGCCGACTGGGCGCTGAACCATTTGCCGGACGTAACCGAACAGTTCCTGACCCGTTCTGCTGCACCGGGTGTTGAAGCGAAGAAATAGCTGCCGCTTCAGGTAAAAAAAACCGGGAACTTTCGTTCCCGGTTTTTTATTGGTCGTAACCTTAGATTTTCGTTGGCTGGATAGCCAGCGGGTTCATCTTCAGCGACTTATAATAGTCAAACCAGTCATGGTACTTGTCGGCATTCTGCCACAGGCGATAGTGCATGCGCGAAAGCGTAACCGGATCGCTGATTAGCGCAAGGCGACGGTCGCGGTCCAGCTTCGCCGGAGATTCGCTTAACGCCTGCTCGACGCGGCGGTCACGGGCGAATTCCAGGATTTCACTTTGCAGATGGCGCGAGGTTGCCATAGCGCTGGCCAGAGCGTTAAACGACGGATGGAACAGCGCGTGCATAAAGCCATCTTTCAGCGCGCGTTCACGATTCAGTTCGTTATAGCGATCGGTATCAATCAGCTCTCTTGGCGGCTCAAACTCTTCCGGGATCAGGAACAGCTTCGCGCGTTTTGATGCCATACCCGTTGTCGAGCGGCTTGAAAAGACCGAGACAAAAGGCGACAGGATCAGAGAGAAGACGATAGGTGCCAGCCACCACAGGAAGTTCAGGTCGAGCCAGCCCATGCCTGCCGCCCAGACAATGCCCAGCGCCATTTGCGAGCCGTGACGCTTAAAGGCCTCGCTCCACGGCGTCGCGTCATCATCACGCTGCGGTGAATTCCACACCACTTCCCAGCCCAGGAACGCGCTGACCACAAACACCGTGTGGAACAGCATGCGCACCGGTGCCAGCAGCACGGAGAACAGCACTTCCAGGAACAGTGAAACGGTTACGCGCAGTACGCCGCCGTAAGGCTTCGCTCCTTTAAACCAGATCAGAATGATACTGAGCAGTTTTGGCAGGAACAACAGCACCATCGTGGTCGAAAACAGCGCTATCGCCAGCTCCGGACGCCACTGCGGCCAGACCGGGAAGAGCTGCCTTGGCTGCAGGAAGTACTGCGGTTCCATTAGCGTATGCACCACCTGGAGCGCCGTCGAAAGCGCCAGGAACATAAACCATAGCGGGGCCGACAGATAGGACATTACGCCAGTCAGGAACACGGCACGGTGCACAGGGTGCATGCCTTTTACCAGGAACAGGCGGAAGTTCATCAGGTTGCCGTGACACCAGCGGCGGTCGCGTTTCAGTTCGTCCAGCAGGTTTGGCGGCAGCTCCTCATAGGAACCCGGCAGATCGTAAGCAATCCACACGCCCCAGCCTGCACGGCGCATCAGCGCGGCTTCCACAAAGTCATGCGACAAAATAGAACCGGCGAAAGAGCCTTCACCAGGCAACGGCGCAAGGGCGCAGTGCTCAATAAAAGGCTTAACGCGAATGATGGCGTTATGGCCCCAGTAGTGTGATTCGCCCAGCTGCCAGAAGTGCAGGCCGGCCGTAAACAGCGGGCCGTAAACACGGGTGGCAAACTGCTGGCAACGTGCATAGAGCGTATCCATACCGGAAGCTTTTGGCGAAGACTGGATAATCCCGGCGTTCGGGTTAGCCTCCATCATACGCACCAGGCCGGTCAGACATTCGCCGCTCATTACGCTGTCCGCATCCAGCACGACCATGTAGCTGTACTGGCTGCCCCAGCGACGGCAGAAATCATCGATGTTACCGCTTTTACGCTTCACGCGACGACGGCGACGACGATAGAAAATGCGCCCTTCCCCGCCGACGTCACGCACCAGCTCCATCCAGGCCTTTTGCTCGGCCATGGCGATATCCGGGTTGTAGCTGTCGCTCAGGATATAGACGTCAAAGTGCTGCTGCTCGCCCGTTCTGACCACGGACTCCCAGGTGGCGCGCAGGCCGGCAAAAACGCGTTCCACGTCTTCGTTACAGATCGGCATAATCAGCGCGGTACGATGTTCCGGGTTGATCGGATCGTTGTCGTTGCTGTTATAGGAAATACTGTATTTGTCTTTACCGATCAGCAACTGCAGAAAACCCATCAGCGCCGTCCAGAAGCCCGCCGAAACCCAACAGAAGAGAACGGCGAACAGGAACAGAATCCCCGTTTGCAGCACGTAAGGCAGGATTTGCAGCACCGACTGCTGCCAGTTCTGGTTGATCATCTCCATGGGATCGATCAGCGCCCAGCCCTGGTAAGGCAGAATGGTTTTCATATACCAGGTAGCAATCACCGTCTGCGCAATGGTTAGCAGCAGCAGGATGTAGCGGCGAATCGAGCCAACGTGACGCCACTTCTCCTCCGCCCGCTGCTCTTCGGCATTGGCATAACGCGGTTTGGATTTATGACCACGCAGGGAATCCCACGCGCGCGAAACCGGGTTGGTTCGCCATGCTTCCGGGTACATTGAAGAGCGAGTGTGGCGCGGCATCGCTTTCAGCGTGGTGCGATGCAGCGCATCTTCACCAAACTGTTCGCCTTTGCCCACGGAGTCCGGCCACGTCATTTCAATGCGCGATTTGACCGACGCCAGCGGCGCGTCGTCGACGCGATCCGGCACGGGTGCCTCGCTCAGGGTTTGATGAAGCTGGCTCAGCCCTTCAGCAGACGAGCCAAGCAGCGCCTCCTTCCGCTGGGCGGAAAGAGGCAGCGCATCAATGTAATCAGCTTGAGTAGATTTATTCATTGGCAGGCAACTGATAGCTCCAGGTTTCTGTCAGCGTTTTGTCGCCGTTAACCAGCGCAGCACGCATCTCTGTTGGCTGTTTGGTGTCCTTAACGCGTAAGCGGATCACCAGACGCCAGCCTTTGGTCACTGGATTGTAGCGCACGCTGTTTTCTACCAGCTCGCCGTTGTTTCCAATGCTGACCTGTGGCGCAACCGGCGTATCGGCCGGGAGCTTGCTCATATCCTGACCGGCGAAGTCGACGATAAAAGCGACGGTGCCGTCAGGCTGGCGTACCAGGTTAGACTGCTTCACGTCGCCCGTTGAACGCAGCGTATCCTTCACAAAAGCCATATCCGGCGAATGCAGCTGGTTCTCGTCGCGGGTGAAGTGCAGACGATACTTAAAGCTCATCTCTTTGCCTGGTTCCGGCAGAGTTTGCGGCGTCCAGAACGCAACGATGTTGTCGTTGGTTTCGTCAGCGGTAGGAATTTCCACCAGCTCTACGCGGCCTTTACCCCAGTCGCCCTGAGGCTCAATCCAGCCGCTTGGGCGCAGATCGTAACGGTCATCGAGATCCTGGTACTGCGAGAAGTCGCGACCGCGCTGCAGCAGGCCAAAGCCTTTTGGACTCTCAACGGTAAAGGTACTGACCGCCAGATGTTTTGGATTGTTCAGCGGACGCCAGATCCACTCGCCGTTACCGGCATGGATCGACAGGCCGTCGGAATCATGCAGCGATGGACGATAGTTAGTCTGTGGCGAAGGCTGGTTAGCGCCAAACAGGAACATGCTGGTCAGCGGCGCGATGCCCAGTTTGCCCACCTTATCGCGCAGGTAAACTTTTGACTCTACGTCAACCGTAGACTCTTTGCCTGGCGTGATCAGGAAGCGATAAGCACCGGTTGCGCGTGGTGAATCAAGCAGCGCATAAATCACCAGATGCTTGTCGGCAGGTTTTGGACGCTCGACCCAAAACTCTTTAAAGCGAGGGAATTCTTCGCCGGAAGGCAGCGCGGTATCAATCGCCAGCCCGCGGGATGAGAGACCATATACCTGACCTGCCCCGATAACGCGGAAATAGCTGGCACCCAGGAAGCTGGTAATCTCATCGTCTTTTTTGTTTTTGCTGTTAAGCGGATAAAGAACCTTAAAACCGGCAAAGCCGAGGTTTTTAACGGTTTCAGGATCGTGCTTAACGTTACCGAAATTAAAAAAGTCCGGCGAATATTTAATCTCATGCACGGTTGAAGCCGTCACTTCATTAATTTTAACCGGCGTGTCAAAGTACATACCCTGATGGTAGAACTCCAGCTTGAACGGGGTTTTCAGCTTGCTCCACCAGGCTTTATCGCGATTGAACTGGATCTGCTGATAGTCAGCATACTTCATGTCGCGCAGTTGGGAAGGTAAATTGCTTTTGGGCGCTTCATACCCTTTCCCGGCCAAATCTTTCGCCTGTTTTGCTACGTCATCAATGCCAAACGCCCAGACTGAACTGGCGTACATTGACAGCAAAACCGTTGCGCCAAGCAGACGCAAATTCATCAGTTTTGGCTTATTCTTCATTTTAATCAGCACATCTCCCCCTTTCGTGTGCCTAAAACAATCCCATCCATCTTAATGGATAATTCACATTTCCGACAGCTCAACAACATCTTTGTTCCTCGTGTTTGTTGCTTTTAGCGCCCTGTTCTCAACTGCTTAGCGGATACGGATTCCCCTGATAGTATACCTGCCTTTTCTCAACTAGAGTAAGCGGTAAGCTTTAGCGTGGCTCAGGGTGAGCAAACGCTGTAAAACGTTGAATATGGGATGAATATGATTAAAAAATCCGGACAGCGAGAATATTTTTTTGATTCAATCAGAGCGTATCTGATGCTTTTAGGCGTACCTTTTCACGTCTCCCTGATTTATTCCAGCCAGAGTTGGTCAGTAAATAGTCTGCATTCTTCCGACTGGCTGACTTTACTGAATGATTTTATTCACGCGTTCCGTATGCAGGTTTTCTTTGTTATTTCCGGCTATTTTTCCTATATGCTTTTTTTACGCTATGAGCAAAAGCGCTGGCTGAAAGTTCGTCTGGAACGCGTTGGCATTCCTATGCTGGCGGCGATACCGCTGCTGACCGTTCCGCAGTTCTTTATGCTGAAAGCCTGGACCACTAAAATTGGCGACTGGAGCCAGCTGAGTTTTTACCAAAAGTTTAATGCGCTCAGCTGGGATTTGATATCACACCTCTGGTTTTTACTGGTGCTGGTGGCGCTGACCGTGCTTGGCGTCTGGCTATTTAAGCGGCTGCGCGATGGCAAACAAACAGACTATTCTGAGCTTAACTGGACGCGGCTTAGCCTGGCTATTCTGCTTTGCAGCGTCGTTTGGGGCGCGGTTCGTCGCCTGCTGTTTATTTTTGCACCGGACCTGTTAAGCAATGGCCTGTTTAACTATGCCGTGATGCAGACGCTGTTTTTCCTGCCCTTCTTTATGCTGGGCGCGATGGCGTGGAAATACCCGCAAATTAAGGCACTGCTGATCAAACCCGTACCCTGGACCTTTATCGGCTCCGCGCTGGCTTTTGTCGCCTATGTGGCTAACCAGACCTGGAGCAAAGGTGAAGGCTGGCTGTATGAGATTGATGCGGTGGTTTCCATGATGATGGGGCTATGGATGGTCAACGTGGTGTTTTCGCTGGGTCATCGCCTGCTGAATTCGCACTCGCCACGCGTCACCTATCTGGTTAACGCTTCGCTGTTTATTTACCTGGTTCACCATCCGCTGACCATTCTTTACGGCATCTTCCTCGTGCCGCATATCGGTAATAATACGCTGGGCTTTTTTGTCGGTCTGCTGTTCGTGTTCGGCATCGCTTTTATGCTTTATGAACTGCATCTTCGCGTTCCGTTTCTGCGCTTTCTGTTTTCCGGTAAACCGCAAACGAAATAAAGCTTATGGCCCGGTGATGCCGGGCCATAAGCTTAACTTAAAGGAAGCGGCTACAGCAGCCACTCGATAGGCAGCCGCCAGACCAGCCGAACCAGTAAACGCTGCATAAACCGGGTGCGCGGCTCGCGGCGATGCACGATCTCTCGCTCTTCTCCCGGATATTCTATCCAGTTTACTCTTCCCCACTTGTCCAGCTTCAGCGTCCAGGCGCGATCGCGTATCTGCCTGATAAAACGCTGGTGAATGCTGGTCGCCAGCTGTTCGCTTTCCACTACAAAGCCCATTTCCGTATTCAACATTGCCGAGCGCGGGTCAAAATTAAACGAGCCGATAAAGACTTTCTCGTTATCGACGCTAAAGGTTTTAGCATGCAGGCTGGAGCCAGAATTCCCCGTCAGGCCGCGATCGTGCGGCGCGTCGCGCGTGCCGTTGTTAGGCTTAAGCTCGTAAAGCGTTACGCCGTGCCGCAGCAGCTTTTTACGCCACTTGGCATAGCCAGCATGCACCACCGAAACATCATTCGCCGCCAGCGAGTTAGTGAGGATCGCGATTTTTACCCCTTTCCTGACCAGCCCCAGCAGCTGCGCCACACCAGCGCGGGTGGGCACAAAATAGGCGGAAATAATATCAAACTGCTGCTGTGGCTTGCCGATGACCTCCAGCATACGCTGCGGCAGCAGGGAAGCCTCCCTGGCGCGTCCCAGTCCTTTGCGCGGGTCGTCGCTTAACAGCCGGGTTTTGGCCCACGTCAGCGGCAGCTTTCCGGCCGCCAGCTGCGTGGCGAAGCTGGAAGCCTCGACCCGTTGCAGATAGCGTTCAACCTGCGGATCGTTGCGCCACTCCTCCGGCAGCGAGGCCGCCGCGCTTTCCGCTTCGTTTTCCACATCCACGACTTTACTGAACGGTTCGACGGCTCCGCTGTGCCAGTAACGCAGGAAATCATCCGTGACCTCTTCCACTACCGGGCCAACGGCCAGCACGTCCAGATCGGAAAAAAGCGGTTCGTCACCTGCACCAAAATATTCATCGCCAACGTTTCGGCCGCCGACGATAGTGACCTCGCCATCCACGGTAAAACTTTTGTTGTGCATACGCCGGTTTAGCCTGGCGAAATCCGTCAGGTAACCCAGCGCGCGCAGCGTACGAAACGAGAAGGGATTAAACAGACGGATCTGGATATTATCGTGACGACAGAGCTCGCTCAGCGTGCTGTCCAGCCCCATCGTATTGTTGTCATCCAGCAGCAGGCGCACCCTGACGCCGCGCTCGGCTGCATCCAGTATCGCACTGAACAACAGCCGGCCCGACATGTCGTTCTGCCAGATATAATATTGAATATCGAGCGTCTGTTCCGCCATCGCTATTAACTGATAGCGAGCGGCAAACGCATCCAGCCCTTCTTCCAACGGATAAATGCCACTGTATCCAGGATGTGTTTCCGCCAGGGGAGAAACGGCACGCGTCAGCGACGTGGACGCAAACGGTTCTTCTGGCGTAAAAGCTTCAACCACGGTTATTCCTTCTTTTTATCTGACGGCGGATGCAGTCTGCCTTCTATTATTGTCGCTGTTGTGACCAATTGTCATGCGACAGTTCTGATAGCGGGTCGGCTGGCCAAATAATCATAGTTTGCCTGGTGGTCTAAACTTAGCGCATATCGTAAAAGTAACCCTGAGGAAACGTTATGAGAGTTACGCCTACAGCGTCGTCGGAAGGACGCACTCCGCCGCTGTTCAAAAGTTTTTTTCAGGGAAGCTTTGCCTGTTCCACCGCCTGCCGTGGCGAAGGCAAACGCGTGGATCTGGTGATAAATAGCGGCCACGATCTGCTGCTCGAAAAAGATTACGCGCTGCTGGCCGCACATCAACTGCTTACCGCCCGCGACAGCGCACGCTGGTATCTGATAGAAAAAACGCCCGGTAACTATGACTGGTCAACCTTTTTGCCCATGCTGCATGCCGCAGAAAACAACGGGCTGGAGATAATCTGGGAGCTGGCGCATTTTGGCTGGCCCGATCATCTCGATATCTGGCAGCCGCAGTTTGTTGACAGCTTTGCCGCCTTCGCCCGCGCTATGGCCCGCCTGATGCGCGATGAAGGCTATCAGACGCCGTTTTTTACTCCCGTTAACCAAATCTCGTTTTGGGCATGGGCGGGTGCTGAAGTTGCGCTGTTTAACCCTGGCGTGACGGGCCGCGGACGGGCGTTAAAACAGCAGCTGGTAAGAGCTTCCATTGCCGCCATGCGCGCTATTCGCGAAGAACTGCCGGGCGCGCGTTTCGTGCTGACCGATCCGCTGGTGAATATCGTGACTAAAGAAAGTTCGGCGGCCGCGCAGGAAGAAGCCCGGCACCAGCACGAGGCGCAATATGAGGCCTGGGATATGCTTAGCGGACGACTGCATCCGGAGCTGGGCGGCGACGGCACGCTGCTGGACGTGGTTGGCGTCAACTATTATCCCGATAATCAATGGTATCTCAGCGGCGATCTATTAACGCCTGAACAGGGGGAATACCGCCCGCTTGCCAGCCTGCTGCGGGAGATCTGGCAGCGTTACCAGCGGCCGCTGCTGATAGCCGAAACGGGCGCGGAAGGCGACCAGCGCGCGCCCTGGCTGAGAAGCGTGGTCGAGCAGGTTAATCTGGCACATGATGGCGGCGTCGCGGTTGAAGGTCTTTCGATTTATCCCGCCGTCGATTACCCTTCATGGGCCGACGACCGCCGTTCGCCGGGTGGCCTGTTCGGTTTACCGGACGCTAATGGCAACCGGACTATCTGCGAGCCTTATGCGCTGGAAATCCGCAGTCAGCATATTAAGATGAGGAATCTTGCCGGGTAACAATCTGAACCGGACAATCCTGTGACGAGGATGCAACAGGTTCAGGCACGCGGCGTACATCGGTAAGCCAGGTCAGAATAAAAATAACCACGACGGCAATCAGGCTTGCGCCCAGCAGCCCGGTCAATGCCAGTAATCGATCTTCACGAGTTTCCATTCTCATCTTTCCTTACGTCAGCATGCCATAAAGTAGATCGGCTTATTAACAAAGTAATAAACAGCGTGAAGATTATCAGCGTGCGGGCAGAGACTGCAAGTCCGGGAGCGCGTGGCGGGCAGGGTTGCGCCAGTCCGGCACTTATCCGGACTGGCTATGCGGGCTAATATATTCCGATTTTTTTAAAACTGTACAGACGTCTTCTGGCTCGCAATAAGGCGGTAAGCGCGCCCCAGAGCGCTACGACCGCCAGGAAAACACCCAGTCCAAACATCGCCACAAAGCCGAAAGCTTTGAACAAGAGCAGGCCTGCGATACACCCGCTCAGAAAAGAGAAAACGGTCGTTAAATGCGTATACAGCTGCTTTTGCTGGAAACGTCGGTCGGCATAGGAGACATGGCTGATAAAAGAAGAGATAAAGGAACCCAGAGCAATGCCCGCATCGGTGAGCGTCCCGGTAATATGCGTGGCTCTGACGCGCCCATTGGAAAGCTGGGTCGAGGTCGAATTATGAATTCCCATTAAAAAGCCAAGCAGCACCGAAACTTCCCGATTGTTGCCGGGCGAGAAAAAGTTTAGCTCAAACAATGATATAAACGTTAATGCGATGCCTTCCGCCAGAATAATCAGACAGTAAATCGTTCTGAGCTTTTTTTTCAGGCCGGCCAACACCATAAAGCGTGCACTTACCGAGCCAATCACAAAGGCGATAATCAACACGGCCAGAAAGATTAAATCGTGAAAATCCGCGCTAAACACCTCTGAGGAGATTTGCGAAGTGTTCCCCGTCATATGTGAAGGGAAAAAACCAAAAGCGCCCAGCGCCATCGCGTTCAGTACGCCTGCCGTGGTCGCCAGTACCAGAGCCAGGTAGCGATCTTCCGTATGGGACCTGACCTTCTTTTTCTTAATCAGCACATTATTCACCATTGAGTTGCGTAGAAAGCGGGTCCGGATTAAAGATCTCGTAGCTATTGCTGGCGCTAAAATAACGCTCTTGTTCATCTTAGCTGTGAACATCAATAAGTTATTAAAGCTTATCTTACTTTTGTTATATTAATGTAAACACAATGCAAGGAAAATGCAGTTTTGCTGCAATAACAAGGGGCTGGCGCGCTGCCCCTTCACTATAGGGATTAATTATGATAAGGATAAGATGAGGGTTATCTGCGGTTCAGAACACTTTAGCATGCGTACGGTAGCCTTCCTGGCCGTACAGGGTGGTTTGTTTCACGCGTCCATGCGTAAAAGCAGGTCTACGCCATTGGTCTATCATCGGCCTGACCGCAATGATATGTGTGACGAGATTATCCCGTTTTGTCGCTGGCTTCAGCATGCCAGCCGCCGCCCAGCGCACGATAAAGATCTATCTGCGCCTGCAGTAAATTGTTTTTCACCTGAACCAGATTTAACTGCGTGCTGAACAAGGTGCGCTGTGCATCCAGCTCATCCAGATAAGAAGCGTAGCCATTCTGATAGCGATTATGTGCTATGCGCAGCGCTTCGCTGACCACCTGCTCCTGCTGTTGCAGCTCCCCAAGCTGTTCTTTGTAGCGCGCTATCGCGTCCAGGTCGTTATTCACTTCGCTAAAGGCATTGCGTACTACCTTTTCATAGTTAAACAACGCCTGATTGCGGGCCGCCATTGAAACATCAACCTGAGCAGTGAGCGCCTCCCTGTTAAGAATCGGTGCCAGCACGCTGCCGCCGATGCTCCAGAGCCGGAAAGGATTTTCCGTTAGCTCGTGCAGCACGGAGCTTTGCAGCGTACCGCTCGCCGTCAGATTTAATGAGGGAAGCAGACGCGCTTTTGATGAAGCCAGCGTGGCGTCCGCAGCCAGCAGCAACCGCTGTGCCTGGGCAATATCCGGGCGGCGCTGCAGCAGCTCTGAAGGCAGTAGCGCAGGTAACTGCTGCGGCATGACCTGCGTAAAACGGCTGCGCCGCGCAATTTCTCTGGGGTTCATACCGACCAGGATACTGAGCGCGTTTTCCTGCTGGGCAATCTGATGCTGTAACACCGGAATTTGCGCTTTAGCCGTCTGGTATTCCGACCGGGACTGTACCCACTCCAGCTTTGAGGTGTAGCCGGTTTCAAACTGCCGCTGGGCCAGCCGCAGGGAATTTTCTCGTGTCGCGAGCGTAGCCCGGGTAACCCGTAGCTGTTCGTCCAGCGCCAGCAACGTCATATAGCCCGAGGCGACAGAACTGGCAACGGTAAGCTCGGCGGCGGAAGAGGCAGCCTGGATTGCCGCCAGCGAAGATCGGGCTGCCGCAATATTGCTGCTGCGCGCTCCCCAGAGATCCACCTCATAGTTGGCCTGCAATAATCCCTGAAACACCGCGTATTCATAAGGCTGGCCGGTGACCGACGAAAGCGCTCTGGCATGCGTGGCGGAGACGCCGGCATCCAGCGTCGGATAACTGTCGCCTTCGGCCGCACGTAATTCTGCACGATACTGATCGATACGGGAGCGAGCGGTTAGAATATCAAGGTTATTTTTTAAGGCCCGATCGACCAGCGTATTCAGAGCCTGGTCGTCAAAGGCACGCCACCACCCTGCCTCAACAGGCGAGGAAGGCCCCGCCTGGTTACGCCACTGCGTGGGCACGGGCAGTGAACCGGGCGCCTTTTCAACTTTAGTGGCGCAGCCGCCAAGCGTTGCTGCCAGCACCAGAGCCAGCAGCGGCAAAGTCTGACGCATTATTTCGCCTCCTGCACGGCGGCGGAAGTATCAATATTGACTTCAACCGACATGCCGGGCCGCAGACGGGCCGCGTTATCCCCGGTAATCTTAATACGCACCGGGATGCGCTGGGCTATTTTGACAAAGTTGCCGGTCGCATTGTCGGGAGAGATAGCGCTGAACTCCGAGCCAGCCGCAGGAGAAATATACTCCACCTCGCCCTGAAATTTCTCGCCCGCCAGCGCGTCAACGGTGAAAGTAACCGGCAATCCTGGCCTGACGTGCGCCATCTGCGTCTCTTTCATATTGGCAACGACCCACATCTGCTGCGGGACCAGCGACGTCAGACGGGTACCGGCCGCAACATAAGCGCCCTGCCTGACCGAAATCTGTCCAAGCTGGCCGTCGCGCGGCGCGATAATCCGGGTATTTCCAAGGTCGATCTGCGCCAGCTCCAGCGCGGCCTGGGCGTTAGCCACATCCGCTTCCAGCGAGGCGTGATTGATAATGACGGTACGTAAATCCTGGCGGGAAACCTCCAGCGTCGCTTTCGCCTGCTCCACTTCCGCCATCGTCTGGCTGTTGCTGGCGCGGGAAGCATCGCGTTCGCGAATTGACAGCGAACCATCCGCCACCAGATTGTCGACGCGTTTTAAATCCAGCCCGCTTTTCACCGCCTGCGCTTTAGCATTGCTCAGTGCGGCCTGATTACGCTCTATGACCGCCTGCGCGCTGCGCCGTTGCTGGACGTTATTGTCCAGCGCCGCTTTCTTCATCGCCAGTTGCGCCTGTGCCTGATGGACGCGCTGACGATAAATGCGGTCGTCAATGGTCATCATAACTTCGCCTTTGTGCACCGGCTGGTAATCCAGCACGTTTACGGCGGTGACATAGCCGCTGACCTGCGGACTGATAAAGGTCACCTGACCACGTACATAGGCATTTTCCGTAGATTCAATCTGACTGGTAAAGGGCGGCAGTTGCCAGGCATAAAGGATGACCAGTACGCCGACAATCGCAATGCCCGCCCCCATCGCTATCGATAAAATCCGTAATTTATTGTTGCGTTCACGCTCAGCGAGCTGGCTCTGTTCCTGCTGACTCATTGGTTCCCCGTACTTGTTGTTGCTGCATTCGCCGTTCCGCTTCCGCTTCGCGCTTCGCCTGCTGCCAGTTGAGATAGCGCAGACGCGATAAACGCCACAGCACCCAGATTAACGTTACAAAAGCCATCGCGGCGGTAAGAAGATAGGTATCGTTATAAGCCAGCACGTTGGCCTGCAGAGTAGCGACCGACTGCAGCTGCGTCGTGCTTTGCGCGCTGAGCAGCGCAGGATCGCCGATATAGCTGCTATACAGGCTGGAATATTGCGCCAGCCGGTCAGTAACGTTGCTGTCGAGATAAGAGAGCTGATCGCCCAACAGGCTGGAGTGATATTTTTCCCGCCAGGTCTGGAAGGTGCCCAGCAGCGCAGAGCCGATCAAGCCGCCCAGGTTCTGGCTCATACCAAACAACACCACCAGGCTGACCAGATTTTTCGGCTGCGTTACCACGCTGCCAATATTCAGCAGCAGCGCTGGCGCGATAAAAAAGGTGCTGCTGAAGCCCAGCAGAAACTGGCTGATATACATATTATTGCCGCGGGTGACGGGGCTGGAGTGCGCATCCATTAACGACGCCACCATGATTAACAGCAGCGATATCACTATCGGCCAGCTAAGGTGTTTGACGTTGATGGTCAGCGCACTGACGGTAATCCCGGCGATGACCCCAAGCAGAATGGCCAGCGCCAGCCCCTGCATCTGATCGTTTAGCAAACCGATCTGCTGTAGATAACCGATAGCCCCGGTATTCTGTTCGGCCAGCGTGACGCGCAGCATAATCATGACGATCCCCAGACGGAAAATCGACCCCGTTCGCAACCAGCGCGTATTGATAAGCGGATTACTGCGGTTATGCTCCAGTACCACGGCGGCAATCACCAGTACCAGCCCCAGCGCCAGACAGATGCCTAACCATGGCGTACTGGTCCACCACTCAATCCTGCCAAGGGAAAGCACGCCGCAAAACAGCGCCATACCCGGTGCCATCAGCATAAAGGTCAGAAAATCCTTCTTTTCGAATACCTTTATTCGGTCGCCCGGCGGCAGCTTCAGAATAAGCACCGCGCCCAGGCAAATCATCGCCAGCCCCAGCTCAAACAGATAGAGACCGCGCCACTCGTCCAGCTGTAACAGCTCGCTGGAAAAAAGCCGCGCCAGCGGGATAGCCAGCTGCGAAGCGCCCAAACCGATAGTCAAAGCCTTTAACCGGTGCTTCGCAGGCCAGGCCTGGGTCTGATAATAGATGCCCAGCGAGCTTAGCGCCGCGCCAACCATACCGTGTGCAGCGCGCACGATTATAGCGGAGCTGAGATCGTTAACCAGCAGATGGAAAAAGGAAACCAGTGCATAGAGCACCAGAAAGGCTTCGGTAAAAGCACGCAGGCCAAACTGCTGACGGAATTTAACCAACAGCAGGTTGATAGAGATATTGCCCATCACATAGACCGCAGGCAGCCAGGCAATTTCATTGCTGTATGCGCCAAATACTCCCTGAAGATTGCTTAAGTTCGCCGTGACCAGCGCATTACTTAACGCACCGGTAATAGAGATAAGCAGCCCAATGATGCCAAAAGCGATACGTTTATGGGTCGGATGCAGCGGCGTCGAAGGTGAACCGGGCAACATGGGCTTTTCGCCCGGTGCCCATTCGCGCGGCGCGAAAGGATCGGGACGGTTACTGCGCATACTATTTCGTCCCGGTCGCTTGCAGAATTTTTTGTAAGACCCTCTGCGCAACAATGAGTTCGTCCCGGCTTACCGTCGTTAACATTTCGTTGCGTAGCTTATCCATCTCTACGGCGAGCCGCTGGTGCAGCTCTCTGCCTTTCTCAGTAATATGCACCAGCCGCTTACGGCGATCTTCCGCTATTTGCGTCCGCTCAATAAGCTGCTGCCTGACCAGGCGATCGATTAAAGGTACCAGCGTGGCCTCTTCCAGCCCCAGCGCCACGGCCAGCTCTTTCTGACTGACAGGCGAACTCTGCGCCGCCAGCGTGGCTATCGCCATCCAGCTGCTGGTCGTGAGTCCGTCCTCTTTCATGCGACGGTCGATCGCCTGGCGCCAGGCCTGCGCGGTCAGGTGAAGCAATCGTGAGAAAGTGAGATCTTGTAGATTCAATGTATAGGGGCCTGATTATTAGGTTGCTAACTAAAAAGCACCGGCGATTATAATCAAGAATACTAGTCGACGGGAAGGGTTTTAGTGGCCCTGACGACAGAATTATCTGCACCCTGTGCGCTGACGCGGTTCTTTGCACTTTGAGTGCAGGCTGTCGATTGATTTTTATAGAGGATGGCCGCACAGGAAAGCCTTGTCGCTGCCGGTTCTGGCACTAAAACAGGAAGACGCAGCAAGATGAGCCTGGTGCTGAGAGCACAAAGCAGATAGCAGAAAGCAGAGAGCAGAGAGCAGAGAGCAGAGAGCAGAGAGCAGAGAGCAGAGAGCAGAGAGCAGAGAGCAGAGAGCAGAG
>NZ_JAHSPF010000034.1 GCF_019132875.1 Erwinia phyllosphaerae | reverse complement strand
GTATCTTCAGGTAAGGAGGTGATCCAACCGCAGGTTCCCCTACGGTTACCTTGTTACGACTTCACCCCAGTCATGAATCACAAAGTGGTAAGCGCCCTCCCGAAGGTTAAGCTACCTACTTCTTTTGCAACCCACTCCCATGGTGTGACGGGCGGTGTGTACAAGGCCCGGGAACGTATTCACCGTGGCATTCTGATCCACGATTACTAGCGATTCCGACTTCACGGAGTCGAGTTGCAGACTCCGATCCGGACTACGACGCACTTTATGAGGTCCGCTTGCTCTCGCGAGGTCGCTTCTCTTTGTATGCGCCATTGTAGCACGTGTGTAGCCCTGGCCGTAAGGGCCATGATGACTTGACGTCATCCCCACCTTCCTCCGGTTTATCACCGGCAGTCTCCTTTGAGTTCCCGACCGAATCGCTGGCAACAAAGGATAAGGGTTGCGCTCGTTGCGGGACTTAACCCAACATTTCACAACACGAGCTGACGACAGCCATGCAGCACCTGTCTCACGGTTCCCGAAGGCACTAAGGCATCTCTGCC
>NZ_JAHSPF010000033.1 GCF_019132875.1 Erwinia phyllosphaerae | reverse complement strand
AGTCAGGCAGTCAGGCAGTCAGGCAGTCAGGCAGTCAGGCAGTCAGGCAGTCAGGCAGTCAGGCAGTCAGGCAGTCAAGCAGTCAAGCAGTCAAGCAGTCAAGCAGTCAAATATAACAGCACCACAGCACCACAGCACCACAGCAGCTTATAAAGATTTTAAGGCTGTTAAAACAGAGAAAAACAGAGAATGTAGGAAGGATGGTACGAATAGAGAAAACAGAGAATGTAGGAAGGATGGTACGAATAGAGAAAACAGAGAATGTAAGAAGGATGGTACGGATAGAGAAAACAGAGGATGTAAGAAGGATGGTACGAATAGAGAAAACAGAGGATGTAAGAAGGATGGTTCGGATAGAGAAAACAGAAGATGTAAGAATGATGGTACGAATAGAAAGAACAGAGGATGTGAGAATGATGCTAAAAATGCAGAAAAACAGAGGATGTAAGAAGCATATACGATGAGAGAAATTCTGGAGCGGGAAACGAGACTCGAACTCGCGACCCCGACCTTGGCAAGGTCGTGCTCTACCAACTGAGCTATTCCCG
>NZ_JAHSPF010000031.1 GCF_019132875.1 Erwinia phyllosphaerae | reverse complement strand
GCAACGCTCTTTAACAATTTATCAGACAATCTGTGTGGGCACTCGCAGGATTGATATCAGCGTCTCCGGACGCAAAAAAATATCAAGTCTTAAGAGTGAACACATAATGAAAATTCATTATGACGTTTTACACTTGAGCATCGCTGCACTTGTTGCAGCAAATCAAACTTAAATTGAAGAGTTTGATCATGGCTCAGATTGAACGCTGGCGGCAGGCCTAACACATGCAAGTCGAACGGTAGCACAGAAGAGCTTGCTCTTCGGGTGACGAGTGGCGGACGGGTGAGTAATGTCTGGGGATCTGCCCGATAGAGGGGGATAACCACTGGAAACGGTGGCTAATACCGCATAACGTCGCAAGACCAAAGAGGGGGACCTTCGGGCCTCTCACTATCGGATGAACCCAGATGGGATTAGCTAGTAGGTGGGGTAACGGCTCACCTAGGCGACGATCCCTAGCTGGTCTGAGAGGATGACCAGCCACACTGGAACTGAGACACGGTCCAGACTCCTACGGGAGGCAGCAGTGGGGAATATTGCACAATGGGCGCAAGCCTGATGCAGCCATGCCGCGTGTATGAAGAAGGCCTTCGGGTTGTAAAGTACTTTCAGCGGGGAGGAAGGGAT
>NZ_JAHSPF010000030.1 GCF_019132875.1 Erwinia phyllosphaerae | reverse complement strand
ACCGCATCAACATCGGCTTTCGCCTAGGGCTTAGGATCGACTGACTCGTGTGCAACGGCTGTTCACACGAAACCCTTCTCCACGTCAGTCCTCCAGGGCCTCGCTGGAGTATTTGCTACTACCACCAAGATCTGCGCCGACGGCGGCTCCAGACGGCCTCACGGCCAGTCCTTCTGCGCTCACCGCCGCGACCCTCCTACTCGTCAGGGCTTCATGGCCGACGAGACGAAGTCCCGTCAGACCGCACATGCCGCTGACGGCAGAGTATAAGCACGACGCTCCAGCGCCATCCATTTTCAGGGCTAGTAGATTCGGCAGGTGAGTTGTTACACACTCCTTGGCGGATTCCGACTTCCATGGCCACCGTCCTGATGTCTTAAGTTACCAACGCCTTTCATGGTATCCCATAAGCGTCGATTTAGGCGCTTTAACTCTGCGTTTGGTTCATCCCACAGCGCCAGTTCTGCTTACCAAAAATGGCCCACTTGGCACTCTGATTCGATTCTCGCGGCTTCACGAAGAATTCGAGCAAGCCGGAGATCTCACCCATTTAAAGTTTGAGAATAGGTTGAGGCCGTTTCGACCCCAATGCCTCTAATCATTCGCTTTACCGGATGAAACTCGTATAATAC